>CAXXDC010000001.1:0-2386506 GCA_963662695.2 Clostridia bacterium
GTGTTTAGTTCGATTTTTAAAATAAAGAATGACAAGTACACTTTAAGTTTTTTATCATTACTATTAATAGGATATTCAATTTGGTATGAGCCTAGTTATATTTTTCATACTTGGATGATTAAACAACATGCATATTATGTATTTATTAGTTATTTGCAAATTATACCGTTACTTCTTTTTTGTATAATGTTGATAAAAAAGAAAAGGGGTAGATTAATAACGAAATAAATATCATTAAGCAATAATACGCTGAAATAATTATAGAATTTTTGTAAATGCACCCATTAATTTTTAATATTTTAATAAGCTTCATATTAGTTAATGCCAAATACTTATCTTTTTATTGCGTATAAAAGATTTATTATTGGCCATGTAAATGGGTAAGCTGTGCAGATGTTGGCAATACACCATAAAGATTATTCATCTATTCTGGAGCAAATGAATTTATATTTAAAACATAAGATAGAAAAGTATAATTTAATATAATTTTTAAAAATAGCTAAATACTAATAAATAATCAGCTAAAATAAATAATAAAACTAGACGTAATATTGACTAAATTAATGCAAGATGATAGAATAAATTGCAGGAGGTGGCATGAATATGTTAGCAACTGCGACGGAAGTGAAAAATAATTTTGGTAAATATCTTAATGCTGTATTGGAAGATGATGATGTTGTAATCACAAAGAATGGAAAAAAGATTGCTAGATTGACACCCTATTTAACAGATGTAGAACGTTATTTTACTGTGAGAGAAAAAGCCTTAGACTATCAATATGGCGGGAAAAAAGTATCATATGAAGAATTCATGATTATCAATGAAAAAAGTTCAACTCGAATGGAATTTATTAATGGGGAAATACATCTACTTGCTTCACCAAATATATCACATCAAGAAATACTGGGTAAAATGTACATAATATTTATGGAAAGATTTAAAGGGGAGAAATGTAGACCATTTTTAGCGCCATTTGATGTGCATTTCAGAAAACAAAATATTAAAGATCCAGATGTCATGCAGCCAGATTTACTTGTAGCCTGCGATTTAAAAGATAACATCAATGAAAAGGATCGATATATGGGCACTCCCACACTTGTGATAGAAATTTTATCTCACAGTACAAGAAGTAGAGATATGGTAGATAAATTAAACACTTATATGACATCGGGTGTCAAAGAATACTGGGTAATCGATCCCAAGCAAGAAAAGATTATATTATATTTGTTTGAAGATTTTGAGATTGAGAATATGGAAATCTATAATACAAAAGAAGTTGCTGAGTCTTTTATTTATACAGGTTTAAAAGTTACAGTGAAGGATATTTTTAGGAGTCTATTTTAACATTTCGACAAAAACTCATATTTTTCGCTATGGACAAGTAATGTATGGTTTGATAATATTAAGGTAAATAAGTTAAGAAAAGGGAGATGAGTGCATTGAAAATCAACAATATTTTGTATTTGTATATTGCATTTGTTTTGTTAGTAATCTTTAGAGTAATACCTAATATTGTCATAATAAAATCAGTTATTTTAATAGTATTTTCTGTGATTATGATTCTGTTCATCTATAGAAATAAAGCATTATGGGGGATGGGTTTATTCGGTTTAGGTACATTAATGAATAGTCTGGTGATGATGCTAAATAATAATAGGATGCCAGTCAGCAGGGAATTGTTAATGAAAATAAAAGATGTAGATTTTTTTAGCTATTTAGAGACAAGCACAAAACATGTAATGATGGATGAATTCACAAGACTATACTATCTTGGTGATATTATATATGTTCCTTATACTTCTGGTGAATTTCTTAGAATCGTAAGTATTGGTGATATTTTTATTTTTATAGGAATGTTGGTTATTCTTATTTCAATTATAGCGAAGACAGTTCGCACACGTACTAAGTCAAGTGTAATGTGAAATATTAATTATCTTGATTGATAATTGCAATAATATGTAATATAATAATATCAAATACTAATTATTGCAAAGTAGGTGTGGTTTATGACACATTATGAGCAAATAGAAAGTTTAAAAAATCAAATTGTTGAAAAATATTATCCAGATAAAATTATATTATTTGGTTCCTGTGCAAAAGGAGTTATTCGTAAAAATAGTGATATAGATTTGTGTATTGTAAAAGAAACAAAAAAAATTAGAGAAGTAAAAATTGATATGCAACTTAATCTTGACTCTGACATTCCCTTTGATATTATTTTTTATACACCAGAAGCGTGGGAAGAATATTCTAAAGATACTACCAGTTTTGCCTATTTGATAAAAGAACAAGGGGTTGTATTGTATGGTTGAAAGTGCTAGATATAAAGATTGGATTAATATGGCGAAAAAAGATTTAAATGGGGCAAAAATACTATATGAACATGGTGGAGACAATTATCTAATTTGTTTTCACTGCCAACAGGCAATAGAAAAATACTTAAAAGGTTATTTAATTAGAAGAACAAGTCAGCTTATTGAGGGGCATAGCCTTATTAAATTATGCAAGTTAAGTCAGAAGTATAATACTGGTTTTAGAAATTTTCTCAAAGATGTTGCGTTGGTTAATGATTATTATATGGAAACAAGATATCCAGCGGATCAACCTTTAACTGTAAATGATGAAGATACACAAGAGTGTCTTGATATTGTTCAAAATATTATGAACTTTATAGATAATATAATATAAATATAATAAGACTAGAAAAAACCTTCTTGGTAGAAAGTTTAAATACCAAAAGGTTTTTTAAATGCTTTTTTTTGTGGTAATATTGAATTAAGAATTGAAAATGAATAAATTGAGCAGTATAATGGATAAAGGTTAAAGTATAAATTTAGGAGATGATACATCATGAGTAGACAAGAAAAATCAAAAGGACAGCAACGATTACAAGAGCTTAAATATGAGCCGAAAAATGGCTGGGAAGTCATTGATGAAAATGAGATACATAAGGTATTTGAGTTTAATGAAGGCTATAAAGTATTTATGGATAATGGTAAAACAGAGAGAGAAGCTGTTGTTGAAGCAATTTGTCAAGCAAAAAGTCATGGTTTTGTAGCATTAGAAGAACTGATTGAGAACAAGAAAAAGTTAAGTGCAGGTGACAAGGTATATGTTGTCAACAGAGGAAAAGGGATTATACTTGCAGTTATAGGGAATAAAAGTCTTGAACAAGGGGTAAGAATTGTTGGTGCGCATATGGATGCACCTAGAATAGACTTAAAACAGAATCCGTTATATGAGGATTCAGGAATGGTATTGTTAAAAACCCATTATTACGGAGGTATCAAAAAATATCAGTGGGCTACATTACCATTAGCTATGCATGGTGTCATTATTAAGAGTGATGGACAAAAAGTGAATGTTGTGATTGGTGAAGATGAAAACGATCCAGTATTCTGTATTAACGACTTATTACCTCATCTAGGAAAAGATCAAATGCAGAAAAAAATGAGTGAGGGGATTACTGGAGAAGGACTCAACGTTTTATTTGGTGGAATCCCATACAAAGATGAAAAAGTGAAGGACAAAATAAATCTTAATATTCTAACTTTATTAAATCAGAAATATGGTATTAAAGAGGAAGATTTTATAAGTGCAGAGATAGAGATTGTGCCAGCAATGAAAGCAAGAGATGTAGGATTGGACAGGAGTTTTGTAGGTGCCTATGGACAGGATGATAGGGTATGTTCCTATACAGCTTTAAAGGCAGTATTAGAAATAGAGCAGCCAGAGATGACCTCAGTCTGTCTATTGGTAGATAAAGAAGAAATCGGAAGTATGGGTAATACAGGTATGCAATCAAGGTTCTTTGAAAATGTGTTGGCACAGTTGTGTCACTTGACCTCTGAGAAGCCGTACAATGACCTTATGCTTAGAAAAGCATTGACAAATTCAAAATGTTTATCCGCGGATGTAAGCGCCGCATTAGACCCAACATATCCAGATGTACATGATAAAAGAAATGCGCCATATGTGAGTAAAGGTGTTGTACTAACTAAATATACTGGTTCAAGAGGAAAAGCTGGTTCTAGTGATGCACATGCGGAGTTTGTTGCAGAAATAAGGACATTATTTAATAATAACGATATTATATGGCAGTCAGGTGAATTAGGAAAAGTCGATCAAGGTGGCGGAGGAACCATTGCGCAATTTGTTGCAAATCTTGATGTGGATGTTATTGATTGTGGCGTACCCTTACTTTCCATGCATGCGCCTTTTGAAGTTGCGAGCAAATTGGATGTATATATGACCTATAAGGCATACCTTGCATTCTTTAAGTAGGGAAAGGAACATCTGCTATGCAGATGTACAGTACAACTAGAGCAATTCCTGATAAACGCAATTGCTAAGTTGTACTAGCATTCGAGCTGAGGGTTGATAGTTGGAAAGCAGTTTTCAATCAACTAACTAACCACTGAATCAACTAATATGATATAATGATAATATGGGGATAGAAAAATATAGAGAGTGGGGGGAAAATGAGGTCTAGTAAATTTGTGAGTTTAATATTTGTAGGAATACTATTAATCAATCTAACTGCTTGTGGCACAAAGGATAAAGCAAAAGCAGATGTTTCTCCTGTGAATAATGACATTATTGAAGATTTGGATCAAGAGGAGTATGAAACAATCGAAGAAGAAATCCAAGAAGAAATCCAAGAAGAAATCCAAGACGACCTATTGATAGATCCCGATAGTAAAAAAGGTAATGATGATTTTAGTAGTTACGACAATACAAAAAAAGCATGGTGGTTTAAAAGGAATACAGATAATCAGCCATCTACGACAAATAGTGATATAGAAGTATTAATAGAGAAATATGATGGGTTCTACATTGAGAAAACCGACGAAAAAGTATTATATCTAACCTTTGATGAGGGATATGAAAATGGGTATACACCCAAAATTTTAGATGTATTAAAAGAAAACAATGTAAAGGCTGCATTTTTTATAACAGGTTCATATTTGAAGTTACACTCGGATTTAGTAAAACGGATGGTAGATGAAGGACATATTGTTGCAAATCACAGTGTGAACCATCCTAGTTTACCTGAGCTAGAAGATAATGAAAAAATCGAAGAAGAAATTCTTGGATTGGAAAGAACTTATTTTGAAATGTTTCAAAAAAATATGGAATATTTTAGACCTCCAAAAGGAGAATATAGTGATAGAACATTAGCAATCACACAATCCCTTGGATATAAAACTGTTTTTTGGAGTTTTGCATATGTTGATTGGGAAGTAGACAATCAGAAGGGTACTGATTATGCCTATGATAAGGTGATGAAGGGGATTCATAATGGTGCTGTTATTCTATTACATGCGGTATCGAAGGATAATACAGAAGCACTAGATAGTATCATAAAAGATGCACGTACAAAGGGATATGAATTCAAGTCATTAGATGAAATGAAATAGTGTACTTTGGGAGGTGGCATAATGTATAAAAAAATAATGGTATATTGCCTTTTAATCATCCTTGGGATGAGTATTGTACAAGCACAAACGCCACAAAAGACCTATGTTATTCCAATTAAAGGAGAAATCAATGGTGCATTAGTTACTTATTTAGATAAAGCAATTAGTGAAGCAGAAGCGAATCATGCGACTCAGATTATTTTTGAGATAGACACCCACGGTGGATTGATTGATCAGTCTGAAAAGATAAGTGAACTAATCATGTCGACAACGTTGCCTACAGTTTCATATATCAAAAATAATGCAATATCTGCTGGTGTAATTATTACGATATCCAGTGATCAAGTCATTGCAAATAAGGCTATTAATATTGGATCGGCAGAAACGATACCCAAGGAAGAAAAAATTTTATCCTATTGGGTGGGGAAATTGAGGACAGTGGCCGAATTAAAAGGAAGAGACCCTGAAATAATCGCTGGTATGGCTGATGCAAATATTGAAATTGCAGGAGTAAAAGAAAAAGGTAAACTTTTAAACCTTACCGCAAGTGAAGCGTTGAAATATGGTATCGTTGATAATGTAGTTGATGGAAAAAAAGGTCTATATGATTATCTTGGATTAAATAACAATGATGTTGTCACATTAGACTATGACTTCCAAACAAAAATCGCACATTTCACAAATAGTGTATTCATCTCAACAATATTAATTTCGGCAGGAATTATTGGTATCATAGGTGAAATATTCACTGCAGGTTTTGGGGTTTTCGGTTCAATTGGTATCTTATCATTTGCACTATTTTTTGCTGGTAGAGTAATAGCTGGACATGCAGGATGGGGTATATTGATACTATTTGTTGCGGGTATCATTCTAATAGGGATAGAAGTTGCTATTCCAGGTTTTGGAGTACCAGGTGTTGCAGGGATAGCTTGTATTGTTTTGAGTATTGTCATTGGGTCAAGAGATCCTATTGAGGCAATACAATCTTTTGTAGTAGCTATCTTACTTAGTATAGTTGTATTAGTGATGGTATTTAGATTTGCACCAAGAAATAAGCTATTTGATCATATTATACTAAAAAGTGAGCAACAAAAATCTTCTGGATACGTTTCACAGAAAGAAGATAAAGTAGAACTTATTGGACAGGAAGGTGAAGCACTTACCCTTCTAAGACCTGCAGGAACAATGATGATAGGAGATAAACGCATCGATGTAGTGTCAGAAGGGGAATATATAAAAAAAGGATCCACAGTAAAAGTAATTGCTGTGGAAGGTAGTAGAGTGGTAGTAAGAAAAATCGAACAAAGTATTTAAGAAAAGAGGAGGACATTGTTATGCAATTAGCATTAGGAGGTTTATTTTTAATCATTCTTATCACTATTTTTGTTGTTTTTCTTTTAACGTTTATTCCTATTGGTCTTTGGATTTCAGCATTGGCTGCAGGCGTAAATGTAGGGATTTTCACACTTGTTGGTATGAAATTACGAAGAGTTATCCCATCAAGAATTGTAAATCCTATGATTAAGTCTCAAAAAGCAGGATTGGATGTTACAGTAGACAAACTTGAAACTCACTATCTTGCAGGGGGGAATGTAGATAACGTCGTAAATGCACTTATTGCCGCGCAAAGAGCCGATATTCCTTTAGCTTTTGAAAGAGCAGCGGCTATTGATTTGGCAGGTAGAGAAGTACTTCAAGCGGTAAAAATGAGTGTAAATCCTAAGGTTATCGAAACACCTGTGGTAGCTGCAGTTGCTAAAGACGGGATTGAAGTGAAAGCTAGAGCGAGAGTAACGGTTAGAGCAAATATTGACCGTCTTGTTGGCGGTGCTGGTGAAGATACAATTATTGCAAGGGTTGGAGAAGGTATTGTCACAACTGTAGGATCTTCAGCATCTCATAAAGTTGTTTTAGAAAATCCTGATTTGATTTCTAGAACAGTATTAGATAAAGGGTTGGATTCAGGGACAGCTTTTGAAATTCTTTCAATCGACATCGCAGATGTAGATGTGGGTAGAAATATAGGTGCACATTTACAGACAGATCAAGCAGAAGCGGATAAGAGAATTGCCCAAGCGAAAGCAGAAGAACGAAGAGCGATGGCAATAGCGAAAGAGCAAGAGATGAAAGCTGCTGTTCAAGAGATGAGGGCGAAGGTTGTAGAAGCTGAAGCAGAAGTGCCAAAGGCAATGGCTGATGCACTCAGACAAGGGAAAATAGGTGTGATGGATTACTATAATTTGCAGAATGTAAAAGCTGATACCCAGATGAGGGATTCTATCTCTAAAATGGGTGATAAAAATCCTACTCCAAAAGATAAGAAGTAAGGTGTGATTTTATGGAAGATATGTTAGATGTATTATTACCAATATTGGGTTTTGCCTTTTATGCGTTTATTAAGTACAAAGGTGCTTCTGTGAAACAGAATAAAAAATCACCACCAATAATCAATAAATCAGCTGTTCCGAAACAAGATATAGTATACGAGAGAGATATCTCAAAACAAAAGATAAATGTGCCATTAACTGAAGAAACAAATGATTTTGAAAAACAAACATTGTTTATGCAATATAAAGATAAAAAGAATAATCCAGTTGAGGGAAAAGTTTACGAAACTACCAATAATAAATTGGAAATAGAATCAAACGACGATGAAATAGTAAAGATTACAAGTGATTCTGTTTTAAATGGAATAATTTTGAGTGAAGTATTAGGTAGACCAGTAAGTAAAAGATAATTCTTAAAGGCACTCGAGCTTTTTTGTTCGAGTGTTTTTTTGTTAAAAAATTGATTGGTGATTTTGAAGCAATTTTCTTCTATTGTTAACTGTGCACTATTCACTATTTTTATTCCAAAGCAAAAATATATTGTTAGCATAATAAAGTTTAATTGAGGTTAATTTAAATTTGTAAGAAGAGTTATGTAAATAAAAAAATTAGGAGAATAAGATGCTCGAGTTTTAAGGGAACTTAAGGAGTGGCATCTGTGAATTTAGGAAAACGATTCAAGAAACAGATCATGTATATGGTTTTACTATTTGTTATAGCATCATCAATCATTGTTTTACAGATGTATAGGATTATACCTAGTAAAATAATGCTAATGGAAGGGGAAGAATACATTTATGATGTTGGAGCGCCATTTAAAATTGATGCTGAGGTGGACAAAAGTGGTGTTCTAAGCTTAAATGGTGATATTGTTGAAGATAACTATAGTGTCAACTTAAAATCGCCTGTAGTGATAAAATCAGATACCTTAGGCAATTTTAAAATTAACTTTAAGTTGTTTGGTGTTATTCCCTTTCGTTCAATAAATGTGAATGTGCTACCCAAAATGAGTATCATCCCATGCGGTAGTACAGTTGGTGTGAAGTTATATACAGATGGTATTTTAGTTATTGGGACTTCTGAAGTAAAGGGAGAGGATGGAAAAGAGTATAGACCATGGAAAGAAGCAAACATTAAAAAAGGAGACATCATTGAATCAATGAATGGTGAAAAGTTGAAAAGCATTGAACATATGATAGAGTTAATTGAAAAAGCTAAGGGCAAAGCGATAACAATAAAAGTTAAAAGGAAAAATAATGAATTTAAAACTGAAATAAAACCTAATAAAAGTACGGAAGACAGTAAATATAAATTGGGATTATGGGTCAGAGATAGTACTGCTGGTATAGGTACACTTACATTCTATGATCCTAATACAAACTACTTTGGTGCACTTGGTCATGGCATAACAGATGTTGATACTGGCGAACTTCTTACTGTTGGAGAAGGCACAATTATTAAGTCGAAGATTGTATCTATAAGAAAAGGACAAAAAGGCAAGCCAGGAGAATTAAAAGGTATTTTTATGCAGGATGAGGATGCAATCGGCAATATACAATTTAATAATGAATGTGGGATATATGGCTTATATAATGGCAATATTGACGATAAATATATAGAGCCAATGCCAGTAGCTTTAAGAGCGCAGGCGAAAGAAGGAAGAGCGTATATTTTGTCAAATGTGAGAGGAGAAAAAGTTGAAAAATTTGATATAGAAATTCAAAAAGTAAATCGACAAAATGAACTAAATTCTAAAGGGATGATTATTAAAATAACTGATAATAATCTTTTAGCATTAACTGGTGGTATCGTACAAGGGATGAGTGGGAGTCCGATTATACAAAATGGAAAAATAATAGGTGCTGTTACACATGTTTTTGTAAATGACCCTACAAAAGGCTATGGAATTTTTATTGATTCAATGCTAAAAATGACAGAAAACTTGATTAATGGTAGTTAAATATAGCTTTTTAGTACAAATTGATAAAAAAAAGAGTTTTATTTTCAAAAATTTGTTGATTTTTAAAAATAATGCTTGAAATTTAGTGGAATAGAAAATATAATATAATTATGTAAAAAAAATACAAATACAAAATAATGAAAAGGTATAAGGGGGTCGAAAGCCTTGGAAAACAAAATATCAGTTGTGCTAGCTGATGATAACAAGGATTTTTGTGAGATAATGTGTGGATACCTTAATGACCAAGAAGACATCGATGTGATAGGAGTTGCAAAAGATGGTAATGAAGCGTTTGAACTTATTACGCAATTACAACCTGATGTTGCGATTCTAGACATCATTATGCCGCACTTAGATGGTCTGGGGGTATTAGAGCAACTCAACAACACTACGCTTGCACATAAACCAATCTATATTATGTTATCTGCAGTTGGGCAAGATAAAATCACACAAAGCGCAATGGGATTGGGTGCAGAATACTATGTTGTAAAACCCTTCGATATGCAGTTATTGGTTGAAAGAATTAGACAGCTCAAAGGAACGATTCAAGCTGCAAGTAAAATGATTAGCCGTAAAGTGGTAAGAGAGAAAAAGGCTATATATGGCGTTCCCATGAGAGATATTGAAACAAATGTAACCAATATCATTCATGAAATTGGGATACCTGCCCATATAAAAGGATACCAATATCTAAGAGATGCCATTATGATGGCGATTAATGACATGGATGTTATTAATTCAATCACAAAACAACTATATCCTAATATTGCAAAACAATATAATACAACCCCAAGTCGTGTAGAACGAGCAATTAGACATGCAATAGAAGTAGCTTGGGGTAGAGGAAAAGTTGAAATATTAGATAACCTTTTTGGTTATACCATTCAGAACGAAAAAGGTAAACCTACAAACAGTGAATTTATAGCAATGATTGCGGACAAGTTAAGGCTTCAAATGAAGGTGGGTTAAGAACATTTGACAATATTTAATAATGGTTGTACATATAATAAAAAACTCTGATATTATTAATCAGAGTTTTTTATTATATAAAAGTAGTATAAATCTCATAATATTTCTGTAACATGTACACACTATGGATACAGGGTACAAAAATAAAAATAAGGATGATTATCATATGTATGCAAGAGGTTATGCAAAAAAAGATATGAAGACAAAGCAGTTGGTTAAAAGGTTAACACATAATGATATTCCAGTTATTTGTCATGAAGATATTGATGAAGTAGCTGCAAATTCTATTTTAGAAACGAAGGTAAAAGCAGTTATTAATTGTGAAAAGAGCATTTCAGGACGATATCCTTCTAAAGGCGCAGCGCTATTAATTAAGAATGGTGTACTGATAATTGATGATATTGGACGTGGATTTTTTAAAACAGTCTGTGAAAATGATTTGATTCAAATCAAACAATCGTGTCTTTATATAAATGGTGAAAAGTACAATGAAAATTATTTATTGTTAGATGAGGAGAAAACTAATCAACTTATAAAAAAAGCATATTACAATTATGATAATGAACTAGAAAAATTTATAGAAAATACATTAGAATATGCCCAAAAAGAGAAGAAAATTGTATTGAAAGAAGATAATATCCCCTCTATTGAGACAATACTTGAAAAAAAACATGTTCTTATTGTCATTAGAGGTCGAAATTATAAAGAAGACTTAAAAACAATTAAAGGATATATTAATGATTTTAAGCCCATATTAATAGGAGTAGATGGTGGTGGGGATGCATTGCTTGAATTTGGTTATATACCAGATATAATTATCGGTGATATGGATAGTGTTAGTGATGTTTGTCTCAGGAAATGTAAAGAAATCATTGTACATGCATATCCAGATGGTGATGCACCAGGATTAGAGCGAATTGCAAAGCTAGGACTTGATGCGAAGTTATTTCCTTTTCCAGGTACAAGTGAAGATATTGCAATGTTATTAGCTTATGAGAAAAATGCAGATTTAATTGTAGCTGTGGGAACGCATTCGAATATCATCGATTTTTTAGAAAAAGGGAGAAAAGGCATGGCCAGTACCATGCTAATTAGACTTAAGGTGGGTGTTAAATTAGTAGATGCTAAAGGTGTTAGTAAATTATATGCGAACAAGTTAAAGCTATCCTATGGCATTCCAATAATAATATCTGCGTTACTGCCTATCTTTGCTGTTATTAAAATATTTATTCCCATTGAGGTATTACTAGCACTTTTCCAGTTTAGATTAGGATTAAGATAAATTATCCACTATTAAAATGGAGGACTAGAATGAATAAAGGCATACCATATCATATTTTAACAATCGCTGGTATTTTTTCCGCCTTAGGTATTGGAATATTTATTGGTTCTATGCTTAATGGAGAGAAATTTATGGTATCACAGCAGAATAAACTGATGCTCGAGTTAAGACAAGCTTTTAAAATTATAAACGAAGAAAATGAACAGCTAAAATATAAAATAAGCGAGATGGATACAGAAGAAGAGATGAAAGATGAACTCCTACAAACACTCTATGAAGATTATATAGAAGGAAAACTCGAGGGGTGTAATATAGCAGTCATCATATCGAGTGAACAGGATGATTATGGAGAACTTCAGTCAATTTTAGAGGAAGCAGGTGCAAGTATTTCGTCAGTTTATACAGTAGAAAATTTAAAGGATGAAGTTATTGTATTTCGTGAAGATAATACTTTTGATAAGAAAAATTTAGTTAAAATTGATTATATGATTTTTCTGAGCCAAAGTGAGGGACATGAAATTGATATGTCAATATTAGATATGGCAAAAGAATTTAATATCCCTATTTTGATGGTCGGTAGATTCAACTCTGAATTATATGAACAAATGAATGCAATTGATATATCGGTAATTTCCAATATAGAGACGCATACTGGGAAATTATCTCTTTTAAATATCATTATGGAAAAGATTAATAATAATAAAATAAAGGTAGAGGTTTATTAATGTCGATCGTTAGTGTAATCATACCAGCATATAATGAATCTGATATTATACAAGATACAATTAGAGCGCTTATAGATATTCAATGTATTAATCAAATTATTGTTGTAGATGATGGTTCTACTGATAAAACCTATGAAATTGCAGAAGATAATGGTGCAGAAGTAATACGATTCACCAGTAACAGAGGTAAGGGGAAAGCTCTCGAGACAGGTATTCATTTCTGTGTGGGAGATATTATCGTTTTTTTAGACGCGGACGTGGGTAAAAGCGCAGTGGAAATTTTGAAACTAATTAAATCAGTAGAAAATGGGCAATGTGATGTAGCAATTGCGAGTTTTGGTAAAGCAAAAAAAAATGGTGGACTAGGACTGGTGAAGTTTGTGAGTCGATATGGGGCGAAGGTATTAACGGGCATATATGTTAAAAGTATCTTATCAGGGCAGAGGGCATTTAGGGCAGAAGTGTTTAATAATATTACGATTGGGACAGGTTATGGTGCGGAAGTGGGCATGACGATAGATATTATAAAAAAAAGATTTAAGATTATGGAATGTGAAGTAGATATGTATCACAGGGAGACAGGAAGAGATTTGAATGGGTTTATACATAGAGGGAAACAGTTTTGTGATATTATCAAAGTTTTGATTTGTAAAGGAACAAAACAGGTAATAAGAAGAAACAGGTAAGAGAGGTTTAGTAGAATGAACCAATCCATTATTTTATTTAGTATAGCATATTTAATAATGCGTATTTCCCAGGAAATGTCAATCAGGTTATTTGTTTTGTATGGAATAGTGACTCAAAATTATAGAGGGGAAAAAATTCCTGGTGTAATGGGGATAGTTATTATAATTGTTACAATAATAACCGTAAGTATTGCTTATTTAATAAATATTACTGAATCAAAATATATAATATTAAGTGTCTTTATGTGTTCATTTATGGGATTAGTAGGTCTAATAGATGATTTATTTGGAGATGACTACGTAAAAGGGTTTAGTGGTCATATACGCCAATTACTTAAAGGTCATTTTACTACTGGTGGATTGAAAGCCATAGCAGGAGTAATGATTTCTATTGCTATAACTATACAAATATCGATTTCAAATTGGGATGTATTTATAAATGTACTAATCATTCTTTTTACCACAAATTTTATTAATTTACTGGATACACAACCTGGAAGAGCAGTGAAGGGATTCATTTTATTAACATTAGTGACAGGGGTATTTTCTAATATAATTCTTTTTCATTGTATTGTTTTAGGTGTAATTATTGCTTATATGTCTATAGATTTAAAAGCAAAAGGAATGCTGGGAGATGTTGGATCTAATTTTATTGGTATGGTACTCGGTATAAGTATTGTCATGTCAATAACGAATATTGCAATTAGAATCGTTATTCTATTAGTGATGCTCACGTTAAATCTACTCAGCGAGAGAATTTCATTTTCAAAAATCATCGAAAAGACTAGTATACTAAGGGTTCTAGATCATTTAGGGAGATAATGAGTATATTTAATTTATACAAATTAGATAATAATTCAAGTAAACAAGTGTATATTTTTGTGATAAATACGAATAGATTTTATCTCAAAATCTGCGTATAATATAATTGTAAACAAAACAAAAGGAGGTGAAGAATATGTTATTACCATATGAAATGAATCTTGAATTAGCAAGAATAATTAATGATAGAATTGAAAAGGCTAACAAGAAAATAGAGAACAAAAGAAAATAATTATAGTAAGCATAAAAAAGCAAATATATAAGGAGGAATAGAATGTTTTTCTCATATAATGCTTTTGATATTAAGTTTGGTCGTTGGATTAATGAACAAATAAAAAAAGAAAATAAAGAGCGACGTAACAAAGAAAAATAACTGTAGAAATTTTAGTATATTAATTCTTAATTCTACAGTTATTTTTTTGAAATTTTTTTATGATCGGTAGCTACCGTTTATTTTCACATAGTCGTAACTAAAGTCACATGTAAGCATCTTATCAAAGAATTCACCTTGATTTAATTTTATAGAAATTTTTATTTCATCTTGTTGTAATATTTTTTTTGCTTCTTTTTCATCGAAATTGATAGCAGTACCATCTTTACATACTATAAGATTTCCTATATATATATCAATAAGATTCGGATCAAATTCAGCGCCAGAGTATCCTGCTGCCGTGATAATTCTTCCCCAGTTTGCATCTTCCCCAAACATTGCTGTTTTTACAAGGGGGGATTTCGCTACTGCTGTTGCAATTTTGAATGCATTTTCTTGTGTTGAGGCGCCATCTACAATGATTTCTATTAGTTTTGTAGCACCTTCACCGTCTTGTGCTATTTTTTTTGATAGTGTGTCACAGACATAAGTGAGCGCCTCTACAAATCTTTCGTAATCATCACCTTCACTATTGATGACAGCATTATTTGCTTTTCCATTGGCTAACATCACAACCATATCACAGACACTGGTATCGCCATCTACAGATATTCTGTTGAAAGAAAAGTTTACAGATTTCTTGTAGGCTTTTTCCAAAAGACTTGGTTCTATAGCTGCATCAGTGGAAATGATTCCAATCATTGTTGCCATGTTTGGATGAATCATTCCTGAACCTTTTGCCATGCCACCAATTTTTACTTTTTGACCTGATATTTCAATTTCTACTGCAACTTCCTTTGAAAAAGTATCAGTAGTCATGATAGCTTTTGCTGCCTCATTTCCACCATTTGGCGAAAGGGTAGTCAGGATTTTTGGAATACCAATTTTTAAAGCATCCATATTAAGCGGTTGACCAATTACACCTGTGGAATTAAAAAGAACATCTTCTTGTGCACAGTTTAAGATTTCTGACGTCATCTTCGTTACTTCTTTAGCATTGTTATACCCATTTTCACCAATACATGCATTGGCATTACCGCTATTTATAACGATTGCCTTTGCCTTTTTATCCTTTATGTGCTTCATAGTAAGTTGTAGAGAATGTCCTTTTACAACATTTGTTGTGAAAACACCGACTGCCGTAGCTGTATTCTCTGAGCATAAGATTGCTAAGTCTTTCTGTCCATCTTTTTTTATTCCACAAGCAATACCTGAAGCTTTGTATCCTTGAGGAGCAGTTACTCCTCCATCTAGTATTAACATTTCACTCACCCCTATGTATAAATATACAATATAACGAATAATTATGCGATATTATATATAAATAATACTATTTAGTCAAGTATTTATATATATAAAGTTTTATTTATTTTTTTCTAACTTTTTAACTGCTTCCTCTTCAGGTGTAATATATATTGTCTGATAATATTCATAGATGACCATTCCCGGTTTTGCGCCAGATGGTTTTTTAACATTTTTTATCGCTGTATAATCCACAGCAACCTGTGAAGAAGCTTGTCCTTTACTAAAATAAGCCGATAACATGGCTGCTTCAAGTAGCGTAGAATTAGGAACATCATTGTTATCATTTTTTATAACAACATGTGACCCAGGTATGTTCTTCGTATGAAACCATAAATCATTTTTTCGTGCAAATTTCAATGTTAAATAATCATTTTGTGTGTTGTTTTTTCCTACATAGATATCAAAACCATCAGAACTAATAAAATGCTTTGGTTTCGATAAGGAACCTTTCTTTCGTTTTATTTTAGCGCTAGGATTTCGTTTAATATATCCTTGTTCATATAACTCATGTCTTATATCGTCTAACTCTTGATAGCTTTCTGATTTTGTAATAGCCTCGTGGATGGACTCTAAATATGTAATCTCTTCTAGATTCAGTTTTATTTGTTCTGTCATCATAATTTCTGCATGCTTTGCCTTCATATATTTATTAAAATATTTCTGAGCATTTTTCGATGGAGATAGCGTAGGGTCAAGTGGAATAACTATCAGTGGGAAAGGTGATGTTTCAGCATAAAAATTTTCGACCTCAACATTTTTCATTCCTTCAGAAATACGATAAATATTAGCAGTAATTAAGTCTCCATAGTTTTTTAGTATTTCTTTGTTTTCCACTTCATCTAATTTTGCCTGTTGTTTTGCAAGTTTCTTTTTGCACCTATCTAGATTTGTATTAATCATTTTTAAAAGATCGGCACCTCTTTGTCTCAATCTATCATGTAGGTCTCTATTGGCATAAAAAAAGTCTAATGTTTCACTGATAGAAAGGGTTTCTTCTATTTTAAAGTGTGAGTATTGCAAAATATTCATCGCTGAAAAATCAATAACTTTTTTTGCTACAGTGTCATGTAATATTACAGGACAAAAGCGTTCATTGTTAATATTTTGAAACAGCGTATATGCCTCGTGGGAAATTTTATTGATTTGTTCAGCACTTAGTTCTCCTATATAATAGTCAGTGTTCGTCAGGGCACGAAAGCAAATCTCTCTGCCTAAAAGTGGACTTATCCCTGTGAAACTACCTACAATGTTCTTTGCAACTTTTAATCCTTCACGTTGATTACTTAATGTTTTATGAATTTTTTCTTCTGAGCAAATCAGAGGATTCAACTTTCCCTGTGATGGAGGAAAAGCATATTCAAGACCAGGCATTACCTGTCTCATACTACTAATATGAATACCTATGTGTTTAATGCTATCAATAATCTTACTGTTTTCATTGAGAAGTATAATATTACTGTGACGTCCCATAATTTCAATGACGAGCTGCTTTATAGTTAAATCTCCTAGTTCATTATAGGTTTCAATATGTAAAATTACTATTCGCTCAAAATTAGGTTGCATAATTGATACAATCCGACCTCCTGTAACGTGCTTGCGTAATAACATACAAAACATTGGTGGTGTGGGTGGATTTGCACTTCTGGTTGTTGTTAAATGTATTCTAGGACTATTAGAGGTCGCACTTAAAAGCAACCTATGGTTTTGACCTTTGTTTCTAACATTTAATATTAGCTCATCTTTTTGAGGTTGATATATTTTATCAATTTTTCCATTTAGTAATTTATCGTTAAATTCATGCACCAATGCACAAATGACAACACCGTCTAATGGCATAAAATCGCTCCTTTCCCTATCTCTAAGCTATTATATAAAAAATAATAACAAATGTATACCCTTATTGTTACAATTATAGTATAATGGATACAATCCTAAGTGAAAGATTATATTATTTATAAATTCAGTTTTTAAATGTATTGATTTGTGTTATAATACAATATGAAAATATGGAGAGTAGGTAGACAGCATGATAAAAAGTATGACAGGATACGGTAGAAGCGAGCTTCAAGAAGATAATAAGAATATTGTTGTAGAAATGAAGTCGGTGAATCACAGATATGCCGATTTTTCTATTCGATACCCAAAGTATTATAGCTTTCTAGAAGAAAAGGTACGAGAATATCTACAGAAGTTTATTTCTAGAGGGAAAGTAAATGTATTTATAACAATAGATAATTATGGTGAAAACAATAAATTGATTGTTTTAGATGAAGGACTTGCTGACAGCTATATTAATGCACTTAATACTTTGAAAGAACGCTATGACTTAAAAGACGATATTTCTGTATCCAATGTTGCAAGATATACAGATATCTTTAAAATAGAGAAACAGCAGGAAGATCAAGATGAAGTTTGGGAAATTGTAAAAAAGGCTGTAGACGTTGCAGTGAAAGATTTTATTTCAATGAGGGAAAGAGAAGGCGGCAGACTGAAAGAAGATCTTATAAGACGTGGAAAAGACGTTATGAAGCTTATACAAGAAATTGAAACAAGGGCGCCATATATCGTTGAAGAGTATAAGGAGAAAATTGAATCACGGGTAAGGGAATTACTACAGAATGTTCCTCTTGATGAAAATAGAATTTTAACAGAAGTAGCGATTTTTGCTGATAAAATCAGTATTACCGAGGAATTAGTACGTTTGCAAAGCCATTTTGTGGAGTTAGAAGATATTTTAAAGAGTAAAGAACCAGTAGGAAGAAAACTAGATTTCCTTATTCAGGAAATGAATAGAGAAATCAATACGATAGGTTCAAAAGCAAATGATTTATTCGTTTCAAAACGTGTTGTAGCAGTAAAATCTGAGATAGAAAAGATGCGAGAACAAGTACAAAATATTGAATAGCAAGAAGGACAGGAGGTTGCGTTATGAAATTAATTAATATAGGTTTTGGGAATATTGTATCAGCTAATCGTCTAGTTGCAATTGTTAGTCCTGAATCTGCACCAATAAAGAGAATTGTACAAGAGGCAAGAGATAGGGGTATGCTAATTGATGCGACCTATGGGAGAAGAACGCGCGCTGTTATCATAACAGATAGTGACCATATCATTTTATCAGCTGTTCAACCTGAAACGGTTGCCCATAGATTAACAGCTAAAGATGCTCCAACTACTGAAGAAGAGGAAGATATTGATGAATCATAAGGGATTACTTGTTGTAGTATGTGGTCCTTCAGGTGTAGGTAAAGGAACCATATGTAGAGAGATAGTGGGTAGAAATGAAAATGTTTATGTTTCTATTTCTGCAACAACACGCAAACCTAGAAAAGGTGAAACCGATGGTGTTCACTATTATTATAAGACAGAGCAAGAGTTTGAAAATATGATAGAGAGCGATGAGCTTTTAGAATGGGCAAAGTATTGTAAGAATTATTATGGGACGCCTAAAACATCTATTGAAACAATGCTGGATGATGGGAAAGATGTAATTTTAGAGATTGATGTTCAAGGGGCGCTACAAGTAAAACGGAATTTCCCTGATGGTATCTTGATATTTATATTACCACCATCATTAAATGAGCTAAAAGATAGAATTGTAGGAAGAGGCACGGAAAGTGATGACGTGATTCATGCGAGGCTTTTAGCAGCAAAGGGTGAATTAAAACATGTGAATGAATACGATTACATCATTGTAAATGATAAATTACATCATGCAGTATCAAGTTTAGAATCAATAATAACTGCAGAAAAATGCAGACTAAAAAGAAATATACAAACAGTTGAAAGGATGTGTGGGGATGATATACCCAGCGATTGGTAAATTAATGAATTTGGTGGATAGTCGTTATACGTTAGTAGTGGCTACAGCAAAAAGAGCACGCTTGTTATCTGAAGGAGCACCTCAATTAGTGGAATGTGACTCAGATAAGGTGGTTACAATTGCAGTGAATGAATTTTCAGAAGGAAAAGTCATTTATACGCGCAAAAAACCATTAACAATGATTTAGGGATACTAAATCATGAGGAGCGATAAATATGTTAAAGGATAAAGTTGTAGTCATAGGGGTATGTGGTGGGATTGCAGCATATAAGGCAGCAGATCTTGTTAGTAAACTCAAAAAACTAGAGGCTGAAGTCCATGTCATTATGACAAAATCTGCATGCGAGTTTTTGAAACCCCTTACATTTCAATCCCTGTCTCAAAATCATGTAATTCATGATATGTTTCAGGAACCTCAAACATGGGATATTGAACATATCTCATTGGCAAAAAAAGCAGACTTGTTTGCTGTTGTCCCTGCGACTGCCAATATCATCGGCAAAGTAGCAAATGGGACTGCAGATGATATGTTATCTACAACAATAATGGCAACAAAAAGTCCAGTTTTATTTGTACCAGCGATGAATACGAATATGTTTGAAAATCCTATTGTACAGAGGAACATTAAAACGCTTCAATCTGGAGGATATGATTTTATAGGGCCGCAAAGTGGACGATTAGCTTGTGGTGATGTAGGGCTGGGGAAAATGGTAGAACTTCATGCTATTGTTGATAAAATTATACATACAATAGGCTATGAAAAAGATCTGAGTGGATTAAACTTAGTAGTAACTGCAGGACCTACAAGAGAGCCTATAGATCCAGTTCGATTTATTACAAATTACTCATCGGGTAAAATGGGTTATGCGATTGCAAAAGCTGCAAAATATAGAGGTGCCAATGTCACACTTATTACAGGACCAACATCAATGGATCCGATATCGGATATTAATATGATACGTGTACAGTCAGCGATAGAAATGCATAATGCTGTGATGCAGTATTATGAAGAAGCTTCTATCATCATTAAATCGGCAGCAGTGAGTGATTATCGCCCAGAAACAGTGAACAAAAACAAAATTAAAAAGGATAAAAATCTTCATATTGACTTAATAAAGAATCCAGATATACTGATGGAACTGGGAAAAAAAATTCAGAAACAAGTATTGATAGGGTTTGCAATGGAAACGGAGCATTTGGAAACGCATGCACAATCAAAAGTTTTAAAAAAAAATCTTGACTTTATTGTTGCAAATGATTTAACTGAGCAGGGTGCTGGATTTATGACGGATACAAATGTTGTGAAGATGATTGATCGACAGGGAAATATCGAAGCGATGCCTAAGATGACTAAGGAAGAATTGGCGCATATTATTTTAGATAAAGGACTAAAAATATATCAAGAAAAATGATAAGCTCACCTTTCGTAGGTGGGTTTTTTTGGAGGTGAAAGGCTTGCAACAGAGAAATATAGCAGAAGTGATAATCGATAATGCATCACGTAGTGTTGACAAACTCTTTCACTATAGAATACCAAAAGATAAACTGGATAAGGTACAAGTAGGTGTTAAAGTATTAGTTCCATTCGGAAAAGGTAATAATAAGAGAGAAGCTTTTATAGTGAATACAGTTTTTGAAAGTGAATATAAACAACTTAAAGAGATTTACGATATTATGGAAGAATCACCACTCTATGATGAGAATATGGTATCACTTGTGAAATGGATGCGTGAAAGATATCTTTGCACTTATTATGAAGCTATGAAAACCATATTGCCGACTGGTATAGGTATGAAAAAGGCGAAAGATAAAACTGTCCGTATGGTTTATTTAATGATTTCTAATGAAGAAGCACTTGATTATATTGAACAGATGAGAGTACGGGCTCCCGTTCAAACAAGAGTAATAGAAATATTATTGGAAAATGAATTCGTAAGTTCAGCGGATTTAGTTTCATTGTCAAAAGGCACACATAGCACATTAAAAGCACTTCATAAAAAAGGATTAATTGAATTTAAAGAGCATATTGTTAAAAGAGAGGTTATTAATACTAAAAAATATGAGAAGGTGAAGCCACATGATGCTACCTTAGAACAGCAAAATGTGATAAAATTAGTAATGGAAAATATTAAAGTTAATAATCCTGCAACTATTATGCTCCGAGGGGTTACAGGTAGTGGAAAAACTGAAGTTTTCCTCCAAGTTATTGATCAGCTGATTGTAATTGGTAAACAGGCGATTGTACTAGTGCCAGAAATTTCATTGACACCGCAGATGGTGGAACGTTTCGTTGGACGATTTGGTTCAAGAGTTGCAGTATTTCATAGCAGATTATCGATGGGGGAGCGCTATGAACAGTGGAAGATGATAAAGAATTCCGAAGTCGATGTAGTCGTGGGTGCACGTTCAGCAATTTTTGCTCCTTTTAACAATTTGGGAATGATCATAATTGATGAAGAACATGAATATTCATATAAATCGGAAATATCACCACGCTATCATACGAGAGAAGTTGCTAAGCAACGAAGTAAAAATGAAAATGCAGTAGTTTTATTAAGTTCAGCAACACCGTCAGTAGAAAGTTTTTATAACGCGGAGCAAGGGAAATATCAACTTGCACACATGGGGAAGAGATATAATAATGCATCGTTACCTGATGTTAGTATTGTGGATATG
The DNA here is from genome assembly GCA_963662695.2 of Clostridia bacterium. GTDB lineage: Bacteria > Bacillota > Clostridia > SK-Y3 > SK-Y3. Next base: position 22,366 of record CAXXDC010000001.1, read on the forward strand.
CGAGAAGAACTTATAAATGGTAATAAATCTATTTTTAGTAATCGATTAAAAGAAGAGATTGAACATAATATTAGGAATAAACAACAAACGATTTTGTTTTTAAATAGAAGAGGTTTTTCTACATTTATTTCCTGTAGAAGTTGTGGACTTGTTTTAAAGTGTCCACGTTGTAATATATCCCTTACTTTTCACATGCATGATAATGCTTTGATTTGTCATTATTGTGGGTTTAAAAGAGAGAATGTGCAGAAATGCCCTAAGTGTGCAAGTAAGTATATTCGATATTTCGGCATAGGTACACAGAAGGTTGAAAATGAGATCAAAATGTTGTTTCCTGATGCTAGTGTTTTAAGGATGGATGTGGATACGACAAGCAAAAAATTTTCCCATGAAAAGATATTGAATGCTTTTAAAAATGACAATGTGGATATCCTTATCGGTACACAAATGGTATCGAAGGGGTTGGATTTTCCCAATGTAACGCTAATAGGTGTATTGGCAGCAGATATGTCATTAAATATTGATGACTTTCGTTCGGCTGAACGAACTTTTCAGCTTCTCACACAGGTAAGTGGAAGAGCTGGTAGAGGAGAAGTCGCAGGTAGAGCCATTGTTCAAACCTATGACCCTGATAATTATACAATACAATTGGCAAAACAGCATGATTATCTAACTTTTTATAATGATGAAATACAAATTAGGAAACAATTAAAATATCCACCTTTTTGTGATATTATCTCTATCTTTGTAAATGGTGTAGATGAATCAGCAGTTATAAGGAGAATAAATGAAATTACATCTACTATTAAGGAAAAAATATTTGAAAAGGATGCCCATCAATATTGTCAGAGTATTCTAGGGCCTACAACGGCTCCTATTTCAAAAATTAAAAATAAATATAGATGGAGACTTTTATTGAAATGTGTAAATAATCATGATATAAGAGAAATTTTGAGAGAAATATTGTATGATCATTATGCTGACAGACATCATACAGGACTAAATTTAATTATTAATATTAATCCAATAAACATGTACTAGGAGGGATATAAGTGGCGAGTAGAATTATTCGACAAGTTGGTGATGAGGTTTTAAGGAAGAAAGCAAGACCAGTAGAAAAAATAAATAAAAACGTATTAACGCTGTTAGACGATATGGCTGAAACAATGAAAGGTGCAAATGGTGTTGGATTAGCTGCACCACAGGTTGGTATCTTAAAAAGAGTTGTGACAATTGATGTTGGTGAAGGTCTCATCGAACTGATTAATCCAGAAATCATTCAAGTAGACGGCGTACAAATGGCAGTGGAAGGCTGTTTGAGCGTACCCGGTAGAATGGGTGAAGTTAAAAGGCCTGAAAAGGTGACTGTTAAGGCTTTGAATAGGAACGGAGAAGAATTTCAGATAGAAGGTACTGAATTATTGGCTAGAGCCCTATGTCATGAAATTGACCATTTGAATGGGGAATTATTTATAGATAAAGTAGTAAGATTTGTTGACATAGAGGAGTGAGTACAAATGAGAGTTTTATTTATGGGTACACCAGAATTTGCTGTACCATGTCTTAATATGTTGGTGGAAGATGGATATAATGTTATTGGTGTTGTAACACAGCCTGATAAACCAAAAGGCAGGGGAAGAAGAATAACATCTCCTCCAGTAAAAGAGTATGCGTTAAAGAAAGGAATTAACGTATACCAACCAATGAAACTAAAGGATGAAGCTTTTAATAATGTATTAATCGAGCTTAACCCTGACATAATTATTGTAGTAGCATATGGGAAAATACTACCTAAATACATATTAGAAGCGCCTCAATATGGTTGTATAAATGTTCATGCATCGCTACTTCCTAAATACCGTGGTGCAGGACCTATTCAGTGGAGCATTATAAATGGTGAACAGGAGACGGGTATAACGACAATGTATATGGCAGAAGGTTTAGATACTGGAGACATGATTGTTAAAAAGCAAACCTTAATTGACGCGAATGAAAATGCTGGTATGTTACATGACCGTTTATCCCAATTAGGTGCAGAAACTCTAAAAGAAACACTTAGACAATTAGAAAACGGTACAATTAGCAGAACGCCACAATGTGATGAGGAAGCAACATATGCACCAATGTTAAATAAAACAATATCACAAATAGATTGGTCAAAAACGGCAATAGAAATAAAGAATTTAGTAAGGGGCGTTAATCCTTGGCCTGTAGCTTATACACAATATCAAAATGAGTTGATGAAGGTATGGGCGGTTGACATGAGTGATGATTCAGTAGATACTACCCCAGGTACGATTATAAAATATGTCAAAAATGAAGGTTTGTATGTAAAAGCTGGAGATGAACGATGTATTATCATTAAGGAAGTACAGTTTAAAGGTGCTAGAAGGATGTCTATTGATGCATATGTGGCAGGACATTCGATTGAGATTGGAGAAATATTAGGATGATGCAGTTGAGAGTTGGAAAGTGAACAGGAAACGCTGAACGCTCAGCCCTCAGCCATCAACTTCAAACGAACTTAAAGGAGATATTGATATGTGGTGGAGATATATGTATGGATTTGATATGTATTATTTGATATTAGTGCTACCTGCAATGTTTTTTGCACTATATGCACAAGCGAAGGTGAAAGGGACATTTAATAAGTATTCACAAATAAGAAATCAAAGAGGATATACAGGTGCACAGATTGCACGAGAGATATTGGATTGTCAAGGGTTACATGATGTGAAGGTTGAAGGAATAAGAGGACAGTTAACAGACCATTATGATCCTAGAACAAAAGTTGTGAGACTTTCTGAATCAGTATATGGTAGTACTTCTGTAGGCGCTATCGGTGTAGCAGCCCATGAAACAGGACATGCCGTACAGCATCAAGAATCCTACGCACCGTTGGGAATTAGAAATAGCATATTACCAGTAGCAAATATCGGATCTAAAGCAGGAATTCCTTTGGCTATTCTAGGATTTTTTCTTAGAAGCAATGCATTGTTGTATTTTGGTATTATTTTCTTCGGTGTAGTTGTTGCATTTCAAGTCATTACACTTCCAGTAGAGTTTAATGCGAGCAACAGAGCATTGGAAATATTGGAGACAAAGGGGATGCTGTCTCATGATGAGCTGATTCCTACAAAGAAAGTATTAAACGCCGCAGCCATGACCTATGTAGCCGCAGCAGCTGTAGGTATAGCAAACCTATTAAGGTTGGTATTGCTCGCAGGACGAAGGAGAGACTAGATTTTATGGCAAAACAGTGTACGCCAAGAGAAACAGCATTAAAAATATTATATAACGTTGAAAAAAATAAAGCATATGTTAATTTAGAACTAAAAAAACAACTTCAAAATAATGATTACAAAACAGTAGATAAAGGATTAATTACTGAGTTGGTATATGGCATTACCAAAAATAAAATAAAGATTGACTATGTAATTAAAAAGTTTTCATCTATTAGAATCAAAAAAATATCTACGTGGGTACTTAGCATATTAAGAATGGGTATTTATCAAATACTTTATCTTGATAAGATTCCAGATTCAGCGGCATGTAACGAAAGTGTCAAACTTGCAAAAAGATATGGACATCATGCTTCAGTAAAATTTGTAAATGGGTTACTGCGTAATGTTACAAGAAATAAAGAAAATATTAAATTTCCTGAAAAAAAACAGAATCCAGTTGAATATATCAGTGTTACTTACTCACATCCACAGTGGATGGTTGAAGAATGGAAGAAAGAATTTGGAATTGATTTTACAGAAGACTTATGCAAAGCAAATAATGAAGTACCTGAACTAATTGTAAGAACAAATACATTAAAAATAACGCGAGATGAATTAGTTGATATTTTGAAAGAAGAAGGGATTCATGTTAAAGAAGGAAAGTACAATGAGGATGCTCTTATTCTGCCAGGCGTCGGTAATATTGAAACACTTAGTGCATTTTGTAAAGGACTATTTCAGGTACAAGATGAGAGTTCTATGTTGGTCGCTAAAGTACTCAATCCTAAGCCAAATGAACTTGTGATTGATGCTTGCTGTGCACCTGGTGGGAAAACGACTCATATTGCACAATTAATGCAAAACAGTGGGCAAATTATAGGGTGGGATATTCATCCGCATAAAATTAAATTAGTTGAGTCAACAGCAACGCGTTTAGGCATTAAGAATATAACAGCAAAAGAAAAAGATGCGACTATCTTATCAGAAAATTTAATAGGAAAAGCAGATAGGGTTCTTGTTGATGCGCCATGTTCTGGGCTAGGAATTATACGGCGAAAGCCAGACATTAAATGGAAAAAGACAAACACACATTTAGAAGATATTGTTTCACTGCAGCAAAAAATTTTAAATGAATCATCAAAATATGTAAAACCAGGTGGTGTTTTAGTGTACAGTACATGCACCGTTGAGGAAAGAGAAAATATGGGTGTGGTTGAGGCATTTTTAGATAGCCATAAAGAATTTCAACTAGATCCACTTAAACCATATTTAAATGAACAAATAAAAAAAGACTCTATACTGAAAGGGTATGTTCAATTATTTCCAAACATAGATCAGACAGATGGATTTTTTATTTGTAGGATGAAAAGACAGGGCTGAAAGGGGCTATTGGTTTGACGGAAAAGATAAACCTAAAAGATTTTACTTATGAAGAATTAGAACATTTTTTTATCCAAATTAGTGAAAAAAAGTTTAGGGCAAGACAGGTATTTTCTTGGCTTCAACAAGGGGTAACAGATTTTGATGAAATGACCAATCTTTCAAAGACATTGAGAGGTCAATTAAAAGATACTTGTACGATTAGTACATTAGAAATTATTGAAAAATATGTTTCCCAAATAGATGGAACAATAAAATATCTATTAAGACTTAATGATGGTAACGTCATTGAGAGTGTGATTATGCGTTATAAACATGGCAATACTATATGTATATCTACACAAGTAGGATGTAGAATGGGGTGTGAATTTTGCGCATCTACAATTGGAGGACTGGTGAGGCATCTTTCAGCTGGAGAGATTCTTGACCAGGTTATTTTTGTACAAAAGGATTTACAAGAAAGGATATCAAATATTGTTTTAATGGGGATAGGAGAACCATTAGATAATTATGAAAACGTAATAAAATTCTTAAGAAATGTTAATCATCCAATAGGTCTTAACATAGGATTTAGACATATTACACTGTCTACCAGTGGTCTAGTTCCTAAAATTTTAGCTTTATCTAAAGAAAATATGCAAATTACACTATCTATATCGTTGCATGCTTCGAATAATATAATAAGGGATAGTATGATGCCAATAAACAAAAGCTTCCCTATTGAAAAATTATTAGAATCGTGTAAAATATACATTGAGCGAACAAAAAGGAGAATTACATTTGAATATGCAATGATTTCTGGTGTTAATGATAAAGTAGAAGATGCGAGAGAACTTGCTTCCAAAATTAAGCATCTATTATGTCATGTCAATTTAATTCCGATAAATAAAATTGAGGAGAGAGATTTTGACAAAAGTACGGATAAAGCGGTACAATTGTTTAAAAGGGAATTAGAGAGAAAAGGAATATCAACGACAATAAGACGTAAACTTGGTGGTGATATTAATGCTTCATGTGGACAACTCAGGAGACGGAATGCAACACAGTCAGAATACTAATCTCAAAACAATAAGGATGGGCGCGTTTACGGATAAAGGGAAAATGCGGGAAATTAATGAAGATAACTATTTTATCTGTGGCTTTGATAATGAATACGAGAATGAAACTGGTTATATTATTATTGCTGATGGTATGGGGGGACATAATGCTGGTGAAGTGGCAAGTCAAATTGCGATTGATGAAATAAGGCAATATATATCACAAAGATATCATCAAGCCATATCCGATGAAGAAATACAAAACATGATGCATGAAAGTTTTGTAAAAGCCAACACAGTGATCTTTAATAGTTCAAATGAGAATGAACAATGTACAGGCATGGGAACGACAGCAATTTTATGTGTGATCAAAAGTCATAAATTATATATCGCACATGTGGGCGATAGTAGGGTTTACATTATACGCAATAAAAAAATAAATCAAATTACAATTGACCATTCTATTGTCGAAGAATTAGTAAATAGTGGAACTATAACGAGGGAAGAAGCAGAGAATCATCCTCAAAAAAATGTTATTACCCGTGCATTAGGGGCCGAAGAACAGACTGAGATTGATGTAGACTTTCACAGCTTAGAGGATAAAGATATTCTTTTGTTATGTACCGATGGATTAACAAATATGCTTACAAATGAAGAAATTCTTTCTGAATTTTCTAAGGATGAAAACTTACAATTGACGATAGAGAAACTTGTGAAATTGGCAAACGATAAAGGTGGGTTAGATAATATTACAGCAATAGCCCTTAAATTGCAGTATTGAAAGAGGTGGTAAGATGATTGGGAAAGTATTAGGCAATCGTTACGAAGTGATAGAGAAGATTGGTGGCGGTGGCATGGCACGTGTCTATAAAGCGCGTTGTAGGCTACTCAATCGTTTTGTAGCGATTAAAGTTTTGAGATATGAGTTATTAGAGGATGAAGACTTTGTAAATAGGTTTAATGTTGAAGCACAGGCAGCAGCAAGCTTATCCCATGCAAATATTGTTTCTATCTATGATGTTGGAAAACAAGGTGATATCTATTATATCGTAATGGAGTATATTAAAGGGATAACGCTTAAAGAAATGATTAATCGTAATGGATATTTACCTTGGGAACAGGGATTAAATATTGCAAAGCAGATTTGTTCTGCATTAGAGCATGCACATAAAAACAATATCATTCACAGAGATATTAAACCACATAATATCATGATTACAGTGGATGGGCGTATTAAAGTCACAGATTTTGGCATTGCGCGAGCAGCAACATCGTCGACAGTTACTTTAGGTGGTAATACGATTGGTTCAGTTCATTATTTCTCACCAGAGCAAGCGAGGGGGTCATACACAGATGAAAGATCAGATATCTATTCATTAGGTATTGTGATGTATGAAATGCTCACAGGGAGAGTTCCTTTTGATGCCGAAACACCAGTTTCAGTAGCAATGAAACATATTCAAGAGTTTCCAAAACAGCCTCGGGAAATTAATGACGAGATACCTGTTGTAATAGAATCCATTATCTTAAAAGCGATTAGTAAAGAGCAAAGTCATAGGTATGCCTCTGCATCAGATATGATGGGAGATATAAGCAAAGCTATACAAGTACCAGATGTGAATTTTGTAGAAGCAGGGAATCTTGATGATTCGCCAACACAAAAAGTTCCAATTATCAATCAAACTAACGGAAGTGAAGAGATGACAAAAAATAAGAAAAAAGTAAGAAACAAAAAAATGAAAAAAGAAGATAAAAGGGCCGTTGTTGCAGCAATCATAACATCCTTAATTATTATAGTGGGGTTATCTTTTATATGGCTTAAATTCATGAATAATGCAAAAAGAGAAAAACCCGTACCAAATTTAGTGGGACAGTATATAGAAAATGTGAAAGTGCTATATACTGACGAAAAAGAATTTAGAATTATTGAAGCAACGCAAGCGCATAGTACTGAATATGATGAGGGTCAGATTATTGCACAGAAGCCAAGTGCCTCAACGTCTGTCAAGTTGCCTTATGATATTAAGGTCACTGTAAGTGCAGGACCTAATATGATTAAGATGCCCAATTTGGTAGGCGAAGATTACAGAATGGCAGAGATAACTGTTAAACAAAAAGATTTACGCTACGTGATACAAAATGAGTACAATGAGAGTGTACCAGCGGGATTTGTGACTCGTCATTTTCCAGAACCACTAAAAGAAATAAAAGAAGGATCCCTTGTTTACTTATATGTGAGCGATGGGCCAGTGATAAAGACAATGATGCTTCCAGATCTAGTAGGAAAAGATGAAAGTGAAGCGAAGAAAATCATTGGACAACTTGGCTTGGTAATAGGAAAGGCAGAGCGAGTATATAGTGATAAGGCTAAAAATACGGTTATATCTCAGAGCATGCCTGCTAACACAGAAGTTGAAGAAAAAACAGTTATAGATTTAGTAATCAGTGATGGACAGCAAGAACAATTAAAGACGCGCATATATAATGTTTATATTCCACAGGAAAAAGAGAAAGTAGAAGTTAAATTAATGTTACAAGATGAGGAGACCAGTAAGAGAATTGTATATAAAAATGTGCATACGAAAGAGGAAAGTCCGCTTTCTGTTGAATTAACAGGTAAAGGGAAAGCGACAATTGAGGTGTATTTTGATAATGAATTTATTGGAACATATGATATCGATTTTGGTGGTGTTGAATAATGCCTGAGGGTCTCATATTAAAAGGCATTGGTGGATTTTACTATATCAAAGTAAATGATGATGTCATTGAATGTAAAGCAAGAGGCAAGTTTCGAAAAGATGAGGTTGTCCCGATGGTTGGAGACTATGTGGATATTACTATGTCAGACCATGAACATTTAAAAGGGAATATTGAGAAAATATATCCAAGAAAGACAGTGCTTATTCGCCCAGCTGTAGCAAATGTGGATCAAGTAGTCATTGTCGTGGCAGTTGCTTCACCAAAACCTAATGTCACACTAGTGGATAAATTTTTACTTGCTGCTGAACATCAAAATCTTGATATCATTATCTGCTTTAATAAAATAGATTTAGATAAGAAAAATAAATATATTGATTTATATAATATTTATACTCGTGCTGGCTATAAAACTGTTTGTACGAGCTCTAAAACAAAAGAAGGCGTTAAAGACCTTAGAAAGTTATTTCATGGAAAAAGCACTGTATTTGCAGGGGCTTCTGGAGTAGGAAAGTCTAGTTTGTTAAATGTAATTGACGCAAGATTTTCATTACAAACAGGTGAAATTAGTAAGAAGATAAGACGAGGAAAACATACGACACGGCATGTAGAGTTATTAGCAATTACTGAAGAAAGTTATGTTGTTGACACGCCAGGCTTTAGCTCAATTGACCTCATGAATATACCTAAAGATGAATTGGCAATTCTATTTAAGGAATTTAGAGCGTATCTGCCATTATGTCGATTTAGGGGATGTAGCCATACCAGTGAACTTGGTTGTGCCATTATAAATGCGGTTGAAAATGGTGAGATTGACCACGCAAGATTTCAAAATTATAAATATTTTTACAATCAATTAAGAGAACTTGAAAAACAACGATATAAATAAGAAAAACAACAAAGGGGAGTTTGAATTGATTAAGATAGCACCATCAATATTGGCTGCCGATTTTTCAAGATTGGCAGAACAAATTAAACTTGTAGAAGATGGGGGAGCGGATATGCTCCATATTGACGTTATGGACGGTTGTTTTGTCCCTAATATAACTATTGGCCCCGTCGTAATTAAAAGCATAAAAAAAACAAGTGCTTTGCCTTTTGATGTTCATTTAATGATTGAACAACCAGATCGATATATTGAGAATTTTATAGATGCAGGTGCAGATATCATTACTGTTCATGCAGAAGCAACTAAGCACACACACCGCAGTATACAACTTGCGAAAAGTATGGGTGTGAAAGCTTGTTTAGCACTAAATCCAGCTACCCCGTTAAATGTTATAGATCATGTTTTAGCAGATTTAGATATGGTTCTATTAATGACTGTAAATCCTGGTTTTGGAGGACAGCAATATATTCCAGCTATGACAGAGAAAATTATGGCGTTAAAAGAAAAAGTAGATAAGATTGGCAAAAAAATAGATATACAAGTGGATGGTGGAATTGGATCTCATAATATTCGAGAGATTGTAGATGCTGGTGCGAACGTCATCGTCGCTGGATCAGCTATATATGGGTCTAATAATGTTGCACAAACAATATCAAAAATGAAAGAATTGGCTTAAACAATGAAAGCATTAATTATTTCTAATGGACAGATATTGGATGATCACTTTTATGAAAATTTGATTGCAGAAAGCGATTTAATCATTTGTGCCGATGGTGGTGCAAAGCATGCAGAAAGAATGGGTATTATCCCTGATGTTTTACTTGGAGATTTAGACTCTATTGGTCAACATTGCTTTAATAATGTAAAAAATGCAAACATCAAATATATACAATATTCTACTGATAAAGATAAGACCGATACACAACTTGCCGTAGAATTTGCTATTGAAAAAGGCTGTAAAGAAATTTTTTTAATAGGTAGCCTTGGTACAAGATTTGATCATTCCTTTGCAAATGTATCACTATTAAAGTATATATTAGACCAAGGTGCAATGGGAACCGTAATCAATGAACACAATGAAATACATACTATAGATAGTTATATCAAGTTACAAGGGAAAATCGGCGATATTATATCATTATTACCTATTACCAAAATTGTTGAAGGAATTTCAACTACAGGGCTTCAGTATGCGTTACAAAATGCTCAAATGACTTTCGGAGTGCCCAATGGCGTGAGTAATGTCTTCAGCGAGGAAGAGGCTGAGATTCATATTCAAAGGGGATTATTATTGGTGATAAAAGCACGAGAAACATATAATATTTAATCACAAAAAAAGGTTGACTGAATATACTGATACTAGAAATAGGCGGTATGTGAGGTGAGCCTTTTATTATGGCTGGTAAGCGGAAAGTTTGGGGGCTCTGTTTAGGAGCAATAGGTTTAGGCATATTGCTGGCTCGTATCATGCCTTTAGTGATACTGGTAGCATTAGAAGGTTTATGTTTATTAATTATAGGTTGGCTTTTATTGAGAAACGGATAAGTGAGGTGTAAATAATGAAGATTGTAGTATTAAAGATGCCTAAGTTTATTGGTAAGATTATAAAAGTAATGTTTAGAATGGATTAGTCTGTACATATGAAACAAAAAGAACTCAAAAATGATATCATTTTTGAGTTCTTTTTTTATACCGCTCTAGTTACTTTATTTGAACGTAAGCAACGAGTACAAGCCTTAATGGTCTTTGGAGTACCATTTACAACAGCCTTTACTTTTCTAACATTCGCTTTCCAAGTTCTATTTGATCTTCTATGGGAGTGACTTACTTTTATTCCAAAGCTCACGCCTTTTCCACAAATATCACATTGTGCCATTGATATACACCTCCAATACTACATTCATTCCTCACTAATCCTGTAAAGCACTACTATTTTAACAGACCTTAGCATTTTTTGCAAGGAAAAATTAAAATTTGTTTATAAACAATATTTATTATATAGGGGTGGCAATAATGTGAATATTGTATTAAAATATATGTATTAAGAAAAGTATGGAGGTAGGTTTATGGCAGGTAGATTGGACAATAAAAATGGAACGATTGTAATACCTAGTGAAGTAATCGCTAATATGGCTGGTATAGCTGCTACACAATGCTATGGTGTTGTGGGAATGGCTTCACGAAATACTGCAGATGAATTGGCTAGTTTACTAAAAAGGGACTCATTACATAAAGGTATAAAAGTTGAGCTAGATAATGGACACTTAACGATTGATTTACATGTCATTGTAGAATATGGTGTTAACATATCTGCTACGTGTGAAAATATATCTAATAATGTTCGATATTATGTAGAAACGATGACAGGATTTGATGTAAAAAAAGTCAATGTATATGTGGAGAGTGTTAGAGTGGATAACTAAAAGATGTATGAAAAGGCTTTTATGAAGTGAGGAGGACAAAGATTGATATTAAAAAAAATAAATGGTGCTACTTGGAGAAAAATGATTATATCTGCAGCAAACCATTTGGACAACAACAAAAAAATTGTTGATGAACTGAATGTTTTTCCTGTTCCAGACGGAGATACGGGAACAAATATGTCTCTGACACTTCTTGCGGCTGCAAAAGAAGTTGAGAGTAAAGAAGAAACCAAGATTTCAGATATTGCTGATTGTATTGCATCGTCAACGTTGAGGGGTGCAAGGGGCAATTCTGGTGTTATTTTGTCCCAGTGGTTTAGAGGTTTTGCAAAAGCTTTAAAGCAATATGATTTTATGGATGGAAAGCTTTTTGCAGAGGCACTTCAAACTGGTGTCGATACAGCTTATAAAGCGGTGATGAAACCAACAGAAGGAACTATTTTAACAGTAGCTAGGGAAGGTGCTTTAAAAGCGGTGCAAGTGAGTAAAGTCAGTGAGAACATTATAGAAATCTTTGAACAAGCTATTATTCATGCGAAAGAAATACTGGATAAGACACCAGATATGTTACCAGTCTTAAAACAAGCAGGTGTAGTGGATGCAGGAGGAAAAGGTCTAATCTATATTCTAGAAGGTGCATTTGAAGCGATAAAATCAGGTGAAATTATTAGAATAAAAGAGGAAAAAAGTTCAGCAACCGTTAAAAATCCAAGTCACTCAATTGTTACAGAAATTGAATTTGCTTATTGTACAGAATTTCTTATTAATAAGGATAAAAGCGTTCGAGGAAAAACAGGGATTGCAAACCAGTTTAAAACTGCAATTATACATGAAGGGGATAGTATGCTTGTTATCGATGATGATGAAGTGATTAAAGTGCACATACACACGAATAATCCAGGAAAGGTTATTCAAGAAGCGCTTAAACTCGGTGAGTTAACAAATATTAAGATTGATAATATGAAAGAGCAGCATGGTCATATTTTAGCTGAAGAAGAAAAAGAATGCAAGGAATATGGCATAATATCAGTAGCAGTTGGTGATGGCATTGTAGAAATATTAAAAGACTTGGGTGTAGATGAAGTGATTGAAGGTGGGCAGACAATGAACCCTAGTACAGATGATATTCTACAGGCAATAGACAAAGTAAATGCTAACAATATTTATATACTTCCAAATAATAAAAACATTATTCTTGCAGCAGAACAAGCAAAAGAATTGTCCGATAAAAATGTAATAGTTGTTCCTTCAAAGAGCATACCACATGGGATAGCTGCAATGTTGGCATTTGATATTACTAGCGAAGCAAATGAAAACCATAATCGTATGATAAAGGCCTTAGAGAATGTTAATACTGGAAATATAACCTATGCAGTGAGAAATACGACAATTGATGATAGACAAATACAAGAAGGCGATATTTTAGGTATTAAAAATGGAGAGATATTTACAGTTGGAAAATCAGCTTACGATGTTTGTAAAGAACTAATTGAAGGATTAATGAATGAAGATAGTTTAATGGTAACAATGTTTTATGGTCATGATGTTAATGAGGAAGAGGCGCAAAAGATTTTAGATTATGTTGAAGAAAAGTTTCCTGAGTGTGATGTAGAAGTACACAATGGAGGGCAACCATTATATCATTATATTATTTCTGTTGAATAGAACTATTGGTGGTGATTAAAATATCACAGTTATTGAAAAGAGATATACAATATGTAAAAGGCGTCGGTGAAAAACGACTAAAACAATTAAATAAGATGGGAATTCATGTATTAGAGGACATGCTATACTATTTTCCAAGGACTTATGAAGATCGTACCAAAATAAAAAAGATATCTGAATGTATCGATGGTGAGACAATCTGTATCAAAGCGATGCCTATTTCAAAGGTAACGTCAAAAAGAATTAGAAGAGGACTCAATATATATAAAGTTTTACTTCGAGATGATACGGGTACAATTACGGTGACATGGTTTAACCAAAAATATTCAATAAATAGGTTGGAAATAGGACAGATTTATATTTTTTATGGGAAAGTGACTATCAAGTACGGAAAAAAGGAAATGGGTAACCCATTATTTGAAAATATTGAAAAACAGGCAAAATATACACAAAAGATAGTACCAATTTATCCTCTTAGTTCCACATTAACACAAAAATTTATACAAATGATTGTTGAAAATTGTTTTAATATCGTTGGTGATAGTATTAAAGAATACTTACCCCATTGGATTAGAAAAAAATATAACCTTTCTGAAATTAATTATGCTATTAGGAATATTCATTTTCCAAAGGATTTTGAGGCCTTTCAGAGGGCAAGGAAAAGGTTAGTGTTTGAAGAACTATTTTTTCTTCAGATGTGTCTATTTAGGTTGCGTAACGAAAGCCAACAGCTTGGAGGATTAACATACAAGGATGTACCAGATATAGAGAAATTTATTACGCAACTACCTTTTGAATTAACCAAGGCGCAAAAAAAAGTGTTTAAAGAGATTAAGAAAGATTTGAAAAGTGGTAAGTCTATGCATAGGTTGGTACAAGGTGATGTTGGATCAGGAAAGACTGTTATTGCAGTATTAGCAATGTATATGAGTGTTCTAAATGGCTACCAGACCGCATTAATGGTACCAACTGAAATTCTTGCAGAACAACATTATAAGAGCTTTGTTGATTTTTTTAATAATGAAGGAATTAATATATGTTTACTAACAGGTAGCACGAGTAAAAAAAATAAAGAAAAAAGGTTGAAGGATATTAAACAAGGAAAGGTTGATATTGTCATTGGTACACATGCATTAATACAAGATGGCATTGTATTTGATAATTTAGGATTAGTTGTAACTGATGAACAGCATCGTTTCGGTGTCAAGCAACGGGCAACATTATCAGAAAAAGGAAAAAACCCTCATATACTTGTCATGACAGCAACACCAATTCCACGGACACTTGCGTTAATTTTATATGGTGATTTGGATATTTCAATTATTGATGAATTGCCACCTGGACGTAAGGAAGTTAAGACCTATAGTGTGGGAGATGATATGAGGGTTCGCATTTATGCTTTTTTAAAAAAACAGATAGATGAAGGAAGACAAGTTTATATTGTTTGTCCACTTATTGAGGAATCTGAGGTTTTAGATGTAAAGTCTGCAGTTGAATTTTCTGAAAGTTTACAAAATACTGTTCTCAAACAATGCAGTATTGCATTATTACATGGAAAAATGAAACAATCTAAAAAAGAAGAAATCATGAAAGAATATATAAGAGGAGATATTGATATTTTAGTTTCAACTACAGTGATTGAAGTTGGCGTGAATATTCCAAATGCATCTGTGATGGTCATTGAAAGTGCAGAACGATTTGGACTTTCACAATTACATCAGTTAAGAGGACGAGTTGGTAGAGGAGAATTTCAATCATATTGTATTTTATTTAATAATAGTAAATCTAAAATAGCAAAAGAGCGTATGAATATAATGCAACAGACCAATGATGGCTTCAAAATTTCGGAAAAAGATTTGGAATTAAGAGGGCCGGGAGAATTTTTTGGAACAAGGCAACATGGTATACCTGATTTGAAAATTGCAAATTTATTTAGAGATATAGAACTACTCAAATTGGCACAACAGGCAGCGAATAATTTGATTGAGGGGGATTCAAACCTGCATGAAGAGGAACACACGGTATTAGGAGAAAAATTGCGAAAAAAAATGGAATTTGCAAATATGTAATTTGTAATAATAATTTTGTAAACTAGTAAAAAAATGAGTGTTGCCAAGCGTTACCTCCATATCTACATATTACTTGACTAATATTTTGTAAACTACATATATTAATATTGAGTCAATTAACAGGAGGTGAAAAAGGATGGCAAGAAACAAGCTAGTTCCTGAAGCAAGAGCTGCATTAGATAGATTCAAATATGAAGTAGCAAATGAAATAGGCGTTAACTTAAAACAGGGGTATAATGGGGACTTAACTTCAGCACAGGCTGGACAAATTGGCGGAAATATGGTAAAAAAAATGATACAACAGGTTGAAAATGGAATGAAATAAGCATATAGAAATAAAAAGGAATAGCCATACTGGCTGTTCCTTTTTGTATGCTAGTGAAAAAATTTAAGGAGCGTCTGCTTATGCAGACGTACAGTGACTGCTAAATTCACATAGTTCATTAAGCAGCACTAGCAAAAAAACTCCACTGGTGTAATACACCAGTGGAATGAGGAGAATAGGAAGAAGAATTTTTGGGGAATATTTTTAGTGTAACAATATTATTATCTCTAAAAGTGTTGACTTTTATGTGAGTTTATATAAAAATATAGATAAACGTGTTGCTATTTGTCGTATTTTGGTATAGAGTAGTTTGAGATAGTTTAATAGTTTTTTGGAGGAGTTTTTGATTGAGAATAATTTCAGGACAGGCTAAGGGTCATAAATTAAAAAGCCCAAAAGGGTTGGATACACGACCAACTACTGATAGAATAAAAGAATCATTATTTAATATTATTTCATCGCATATTCATAAAGCTTATGTGTTGGATTTGTTTGCTGGAACAGGTAATTTGGGATTAGAAGCATTAAGTAGAGGGGCAGATCATGCAGTTTTCGTTGATAAGAATAAAATTGCAACAAATATCATTATCGATAATCTTGAACATACAAAACTTATAGATCGATCAAATGTGTTAACATGTGATTACAAACAATATATAGATAAATTTGATGATAAACTAAGAAAATTTGATATCATTTTTTTGGATCCCCCATATCATAAAAATTTTATTGAACCTGTACTAAAAAAAATAAGCGAAAAGCAATTATTAAATAAAGAAGGTATTATAGTTGTTGAGACGGATAAAGATGATGAATTATCTGAAATAATAGATGACTTTAAAATCTCTCGTAGTCGAAATTATGGTAGGACAGTCATTTCGATATATAAATACAGTTAGGAGAACAGAAAATGAAAATTGCAGTATATCCGGGAAGTTTTGATCCGGTAACAAATGGTCATTTGGATGTTATTGAAAGATCATCTAAGATTTTTGATAAAGTAATAGTTGGTGTACTATCTAATAGTAGTAAAACACCTATTTTTTCTGTAGCGGAAAGAGTTGAAATGCTTAATAAAGTAACTAAGAATTATGACAATGTAGAAGTTGATTCTTTTACTGGGTTACTTGTGAATTATCTGCAGAACAAAAATGCAAAAATTATTATTAAAGGATTAAGAGCTGTTTCTGATTTTGAGTACGAGTTTCAAATGGCTTTGATGAATAAAAAACTAACGCCAGATATAGAGACATTGTTTATGACCACTAGTAGTCAATATTCTTATTTAAGCTCTAGTGTTGTGAAAGAGGTAGCAAAATTAGGTGGATGCTTAAAAGAACTAGTTCCTGATGAAATTATAATTGAGGTTATTAAAAAATTAAGAGATGCTAGGGGGTAATAGTTATGGAAATTTTAGAATTAATTGAGGCTGTAGAAGATGTTGTGGATAGAGGCGCACCGATACCTTTTTCAGGGAAAAGTGTTGTTGATTCACAGGAGATTCTAGACATTATCCAGGAAATACGTCTAAAGATGCCCGAGGATTTAAAACAAGCGAAATGGGTAACAGAAGAAAGACAAAGAATCCTTTTAGAAGCGCAAAAGGAAGCAAATAATATTATTAAAGAAGCAGAGAGTAAGATTGTTTCCTTAGTAGATGAACATGAAATTTCTAAGAAAGCCTACGAACAGGCGAATGAGATTATTGCAAATGCAAGGGAAAATGCTAGAGAGGTTCGTTTGGGAACAAAAGACTATGCAGACGATATCTTAGCTAATTTAGAAAAAATCATTCAAGAAACATTAGACGTATTAAGAACTAATCGTGAAGAGCTTAATAAGTGATTGATAGATTCAATCACTTTATTCTTTTTTTGCAGAAATTTATCATAAGTGATATTGTACATAATCCAGTTATAATCAATAACATATATCCCAAATACATGAATGATAGATAAAGACTATTGGTAAAATTTAGTAAAATTAAACCCTTTAAAGGTTTATCAAATCTTACGCTAGCTTGCTCAATCATTGGTGTATAATTATACAAAATAAATGTATAAAAAGCTGCAAAAATGCCATGTAATCCTTTGCCAAATAGATACGGTGTTATACAAAGATTGCTTTTACTCACAATACTTATAACCTGAAAATGAACAGACAGTCCAGCCCAACCTAAAATAAAACTTGTTGCCATTAGCTGTTGAATTAACGATACAGAAGTGAGTAGACTGGTCATTTTTATTCCAGTGGTAATTTCAAAAAAGCCACTTACTACAGCAGGTAATAATTCTTTTGATATACCCAGAGGTACAAAAAAGATACTTAACAGTTGTGAAAACACAGTTATAATATTTAGTTGAATTAATATCTGAATTAAAACAGAAAAGAAAATGATAAAACCACCTATTAATAATAAAGTCTGTATTGCATTTCTTATTGCTTCGCCTAACATTTCTCCGAAATTTCGACTCTCTTTCTCTTTTATTTTTTTTATTTCGTTAAAAACTCTTGAAATAATGTTTTTGTGATGTTTTGGTGAACTAGCATTAATCGTATGTTTGGATATTGGTTTATAGTATCGAAAGCATAAACCGACTGTTAGTGATGATAGAATGTGCGCAGTATAAAGCAAAAGCCCCAAAGAGGGCTTATGAAACATGCCAACTGCTACTGCGCCAATAATGAAAAGTGGACCGGAATTATTACAAAAGGCCAACAGTCTTTCTGCCTCTATTTTTGTACACATATTATTTTGTTTCATATTTACAGTTGCTTTTGCACCAACAGGATAACCGCTGATAATACCCATCGTAAAGGGAAACGAACCACTACCTGGCAAGTTGAATATAGGGCGCATGATTGGCTCAAGAATAATACTTACAGCGTTTACAAAACCTAGATTTGTGAGCAGTTCTGTAGTAACAAAGAAAGGAAATAGTGATGGTAAAACTACATTTATGAATAATTTGATTCCAGCCAAGGCGGCATCAAAGCTTTCTTTTGCATTGAAAACAATTGAAAAGACAAAAAAAAGTATACCACACCAAAGTAAAACAGATGTTAAGTAAATATTCGTGAAATACGTTTTTTTAAGTATATGCCGAATAGCATAAAACAGAATCAATATGACAATAATAGATACTGCTTGATTTAGCATGAGATTTATTCCTTTCCTAAAACATTATTAGTATTATATTAAACAATTTGTGATAGTATGAAAACATTTTTACAAGAAGCTACATATATTGAAAGAGTAAGGTGAATATATAAGAGGTGAGAGGTATGAAACATCGACCTAAAATTGGTATTGCTTTGAGTTCGGGTATTTCCAGAGGTATTGCCCATGTAGGAGTATTAAACGTATTACAAAAAAATAATATACCTATTGATTATGTTGCAGGAACAAGCATGGGAGCAATAGTTGGGGCACTTTTTTGTACAGGTGAAGAAATGGATATATGGGTCAAAATGGCGACAATGATGCCTATTAAACATTTAGTCGATTTATCTTTTGCGAAAAAAGGATTAATAAAAGGTCGAAAAATAAGAAATTTTTTTAACTTTATCCTTAAAAACCGTACTTTTGAAGATTTAAAAATACCACTTTCGGTTGTAGCTACTGATTTGATTAAGTGTGAAAGTGTGGTATTTAATGAAGGAAATTTAGCTGATGCGTTAAGGGCAAGTAGTTCTATTCCGGGGGCTTTTGAACCCTATAGTTATAATGGGAAAATATTAATTGATGGTGGTGCAACAGATAGAGTGCCAACAACCATCCTTAAAAATATGGGTGCTGATTTTATTATTGTTTCTGATGTAGGATTTAATGGTGGTGCTTTTGAAGCAAGAACATTTTTGGATGTAATACTTCGTACTTTTGGAATAATGGAAAAAGAGATATTAAAGACGCGTATGCTATGTGCAGATGTTATTATCAAACCGGAGGTGGATGATATTGATTCTACTATCTTTACGCAAGCTGAGTTATGTATGAAAAGAGGAGAAGAAGCTGCGGAAAAAGCAATACCACAAATTCTCGAGGCAATTCAAGCAAAGGGAAATGAAACACATGATTCTAAAGTAAAACAAGGCTAATATTATTGACAAAAATCTTCTAGATTGGTATAATACAAAACATGATGAATATTGCATAATATTATAACATAATTATTATAAAAACATATTAATGGACAGTAAACTTTTCGTTAAATTTACTTAGCATTCCGCAAATCAAAGTCTGAAATTATTTGTTTAATTATGTACAAGTTTTCTTGTGTTAAAACCGCTAAATCATTTGCTAAGATATTTTATTAATTATCATAAAAAATTAATTAAAAATATTAAATACATAACGTGTATCGGAGGTACAACATTGTTTGTTCATGTAGATTGCTTGATATATGTAATCTTACATAAGCAATATAAGACTAAATTTTTTTAAATTTAAGGAGGAAGAAAATGAAAAAACTTTTAGTATCAATGCTTGTAGTACTTTTAATGTTTTCAATAGTAGCGTGTGGTGGTCAAAAGGCTACTGAGGCACCAGCAGAAGAGCCAGCACCAGCAGAAGAACCAGCTGACACAGAAGAACCAGCTGATGTAGAAGAACCAGCTGACACAGAAGAGCCAGCTGATGTAGAAGAACCAGCTGACACAGAAGAGCCAGCTGATGTAGAAGAACCAGCTGATGTAGAAGAAACTACAGCACCTGCTGAAGCAGCACCAGCACCAGCAGAAAAACCTGCTGAAGAAGCACCAGCACCAGCAGAAAAACCTGCAGCACCAGCACCAGCAGAAAAACCTGCAGCACCAGCACCTGCTGAAGAGCCAGCAGAAGAACCAGCTCCAGCAGAAGCACCTGCAGAAGAACCAGCTCCAGCAGAGGAACCAGCTCCAGCAGAAGCACCTGCAGAAGAACCAGCTCCAGCAGAAGAACCAGCTCCAGCAGAAGAACCAGCTCCAGCAGAAGAACCAGCTCCAGCAGAAGAACCTGCAGCAGCTGATGATTCACCAATCAAAACTGCTCAAGAGTTAGTCGATGCATTGGGTGAAGCGGGTGATGTTGCAGTGAATTCTGGTTACTGGGAAATGCTAAAAACATGGTCAGCTAAAAAATTGGCAGATACAATGGAAGAAAAAATGGATGTTGTAATTCCTGAAGATATAAAGGCGAGAATAAAATAAGAGGATTATATATAAAGAAGGATCTTCTGCGAATTAAATTTGCAGAAGATCTCTTTTTCGTCTTCAATAAGGAATAATTTTAAGTGTAGTAGTACAGAATATTATTTTAGAAGTTGGGGAAATATCATTCCATTTTATATAAAAAAACTAATAATATTACAGATAAATATATATAATCGTTATTGACAAAAAAAATGTTGATTGATATAATATATTTTGTGGGGCAGATAATGGTTGCACACGTTTTCTTAGTTTGTTCATGTAGGAGTACATAGTAGTTCTGCATAAACAATAGAATGTTAAATTTTTTTAAATTTAAGGAGGAACAAAGATGAAAAAACTTTTAGTATCAATGCTTGTAGTGCTTCTAATGTTTTCAATAGTAGCATGTGGTGGACAAAAACCAGCAGATGAGCCTGCTGAACAACCTGCACCAGCAGAAGAGCCTGCACCAGCAGAAGAACCAGCAGGTGATGGAGCTGAGGTATCTGGAGCTCCAATTAAAACTGCAGAAGAGCTACTAGTTGAACTTAGTGAAGAAGATCAAGAAATGATCAAAGGTACTGGTTATTGGGACACAATGATGAAAAACTGGTCAGCTGCTAAATTGGCAGAAAAGCTCGAAGGAAAAGTAACAATTCCTGAAGATGTAAAAGCAAGAATTGTTGAAGAATAATAAATAGGACTTATCAAAGACTTTCTATAAATACTATTTGTAGAAGGTCTTTTTTTGTCTTCAATAAGGAACGCTTAGATCACTAAGTTGTTTTAGCAACTATAGGCGAAGTTAGGAAGTCAATTCTTCCTTTTCTTTGATTAACATCAAGGTAATGCAATGTATATAAATCGGATGCCAAAAAGTCTAATTCAATCATCTGACGTAATAGTGGGTTACATGACTTCTTATAGGATGCAGTTTTTACGAAAATAGGTAGAGAAGCTCTTTTCTTTGCAATTTTTATAAGTTCCATGCCTTTTTCATTTAACCCTAAAACCCGTATGTATTGTGATCCACCATAATGTTGAAATGTATTTAACATATCTTTTGTAATACCCAAAAGAACATTGTATATAATGCGTTGTAGGCGTGTCCGCGTATATCTCTTCGTTTTGATAGAATCAATCATATTTTCTACAGTTCCACAAGTATGTGCAGCTTTGATTATTCTATGTTCTAATCCTTCGCCTACATCGGGATATGTTTCTAATGCTGAGGCACTTAATTTTCGCAAAAGTGTAATGATCGCAGAATCAAAACTTTCAGTAAAAATAGGAATACGTCCAGCTGTTATTTCATTCATTAAAACATTATAAGAACATTGCGGGATGTATTTTTTTATATTTTCAAGATCTAAATTGTCTTGAAGCATTGTTCTAATAGCAGTTGCACTTGCGATATCATCCTGTGTTTCTAAAGAGTGATATCCAGTTTTGTGCCGTTTAATCGTAGCAGGTTTTATAGGGCTATTAAGTCTATATAACGCTTTTAAGTATTCGATACCTAGAATATTATTTGGGGAAGACATAATGTCTTGAACATTGAAGTCAAATTTTTGTTTTTTAAAATATGTTGTCACTGCAAGCTCTCTTGCTTTTGGAAAGCTATAGCCCTTATTAAGTAGTTGCTTTAATTGATTAGATATTTCTTTAGGCTCATTAACCAAAGTTTGCGCAATGTGTTGTAGAGGTTCAATTTCTCCAATTTCACTTCCAAAACATATATGATCAATAATATTTAAACTATCTAATATCTTAATTGCGCCATGTGCAAAGGATTCTGCAGATTGCAATACATATGATACTGGTAATTCAATTACAAGGTCGATACCATTCTTAATTGCCATTTCCGTTCTGGCCCACTTATTCAATAGTGCAGGCTCACCTCTTTGGATAAAATTACCACTCATTACACACACGGTATAATCAGCACCTGTAATTTTTTTTGATTCAACTAAGTGATGTAAATGTCCATTATGAAACGGGTTATATTCTGTTATGACACCAAGTACTTTCATGTTCACTCCACCTCGATTCTAAAACGCTTAAACATATATCCTCTTATGTTCTTTTTATTATAATAACATTTAATTGTTTTGCAAACAATATTGAAAGAAAAAGAAAATATTTTGTAAAAATTAATTTTGGATATTGTATACAATAATCAAATCATATATAATAGGAGATGAATTTAATAATTATTTTAAAATTTACAATATTTCTTTTATTTTGTAGTTTTAAAATAGGGGTTAAATACGTAAAAGAATTTACATAAATCGGAGGAGTGTACAGAATGAGTAGTTTTATGGTAACAATCACTGACATTGCTAAAAGTAACAAGCAAACAATTGTTCTGCCAGAAGGATCTGAACCACGAACAATTAAAGCAGCAACAATTATTTTAGAACAAGGTATTGCTGAAGTCGTATTATTAGGGGACGAAAAAGAGATTAAAAAGGTAGCAGATGGGGTTGATATTTCTGCAGCAGAAATTATTAATCCTGCAACGTCAGAGAAATTGGAGGATTTCACACAATCTCTTTATGAAATTCGAAAAGCGAAAGGATTAACGTTAGAAAAAGCGCGTGAATTGCTATTAAACCCATTATACTTTGGTGTAATGATGGTAAAAAAAGACATGGCCGATGGAATGGTAGCCGGTGCAATCAATTCTACAGGGAATGTGTTAAGACCAGCACTTCAAATCTTAAAAACTAGTCCAGGAACAAAATTAGTTTCTAGTTTCTTTATTATGGTTGTACCAAATTGTGAATACGGTGAAAATGGTGTTTTCCTATTTTCTGACAGTGGTTTAAATGAAGATCCAGATGCAGAAGCACTTTCGGAAATTGCTATATCTTCTGCTACATCATTTAAGCAACTTGTAAATGCTGAACCAAAGGTTGCGATGTTATCATATTCAACTTACGGTAGTGCAAAAAGTCATTTAGTAGATAAAGTACAAGTGGCAACGAAATTAGCAAAAGAAAAAAGACCTGATATATTATTAGACGGTGAATTTCAACTTGATGCTGCAATCGTTCCTTCAGTTGGTAAAGCAAAGGCACCCGATAGTCAAATGGCTGGAACCGCAAATATTTTAATATTTCCTGATTTAAATGCAGGAAATATTGGATATAAATTGACACAAAGATTAGCAAAAGCAGATGCATATGGTCCAATTACACAGGGGATTGCAAAACCTGTTAATGATTTATCAAGAGGCTGTACTGCTGAAGATATTGTAGGGGTAGTAGCAATTACATGTGTACAAGCACAAATAAAGTAATGGGAGGTCAAAACAATGAAAATATTAGTAATAAATGCAGGGAGTTCATCATTAAAATATCAATTATTTGATATAGATAAAGAAGCGGTATTGGCAAAAGGTGTAAGTGAAAGAATAGGGATACCGGGATCTAGATTAATGCATAAGCCACAGAATGGTGAAGAAGTTATTGTTGAAAAGAAAATGGAAAATCATGCGGATGCAATAAGAATTGTAATTGATGCATTAGTAGATGCTAACTATGGTGTTATTAAGGATATGCAGGAGATATCAGCAGTAGGACATAGAGTCGTACACGGTGGAGAATTTTTTAGTGGCTCAGTATTAATAGACGATGAAGTTAAAAAAGCAATAGAAGTATGTAGTGATTTAGCTCCTTTACATAACCCACCAAACCTAATAGGGATCAATTCATGTGCAGAGGCAATGCCAGGTGTACCAATGGTAGCAGTATTTGATACTGCATTCCATCAAACGATGCCAAAAGCTGCATATATGTATGCATTACCATATGATTTATACAAAAAGTATAAAATAAGAAAATATGGATTCCATGGAACATCACATAAATACGTAGCGCAGAGGGCAGCAACAATGCTTCAAAAACCTATAGAAAATTTAAAAATTATTACATGCCATCTAGGAAATGGATCAAGTGTAGCGGCTGTAAAAGGAGGCATTTCTGTTGATACGAGCATGGGTTTTACACCGCTAGAAGGACTTGTGATGGGTACAAGAACAGGCGCATTAGATCCAGCAATTGTTCCGTTTTTGATGGAAAATGAAAATATATCTTTAAAAGAAGTTAATAGCTTATTAAATAAAGAATCAGGTGTTCTTGGAATATCTGGTGTGAGCAGCGATTTTAGAGATCTTGATGCGGCAGCAGATACAGGAAATGAGAGAGCGCAGTTGGCATTAGATATGTTTGCATATCGCATTAAACAATATATTGGTCAATATGCTGCGATAATGGGTGGCTTAGATGTTTTAGTGTTTACTGCGGGAATTGGTGAACATAATTCAAGGGTTAGAGCCAATGTTATAAAAGGTTTAGAATTTTTAGGTGTTAAAGTAGATTGGAAAAAGAATGCAATACGTGGTGAAGAAATAAATGTTAGTGCAGATGAGGCTACTGTTCAAACACTGGTCGTTCCTACAAATGAGGAATTAATGATTGCACTAGATACTAAAAAGCTTGTAAGCAAATAGGTTATACCTAATAAATTTATTGACAAATGCTGTACAACTTAGTATAATAACATTTGTCGATTATTGAGGTGGTTTTGTGATTTTAGATTTATCAAAAGTATTAAAAATAGATGGTTATAAGGTTATTTTTGATGATATTATTGATATTGGAGGGGTAGAATTCAATGGAGATACCTATCATTTTACTAAACCAATAACTGTTAAAGGATATGTACAAAATGCTAGAGATATTCTTCAATTGCATGCAGATATTTCTTGTAGCATAAATGTAAAGTGTTATCGGTGTATGGATAATACACAGGAACATTTATCTTTTTCTATGAACGAAGCACTTGCTAATAAAGAATTGCCTGATGAAGAAATCATCCAATTTGAAGGTGCTAGGATAGACTT
Source organism: Clostridia bacterium (assembly GCA_963662695.2). Taxonomy (GTDB): domain Bacteria; phylum Bacillota; class Clostridia; order SK-Y3; family SK-Y3. Next base: position 48,153 of record CAXXDC010000001.1, read on the forward strand.
GAAGGAAATTGTAATCAATAATATCCTTATCAATATGTCAATGAAGCATTTATGTTCAGAAGACTGTAAGGGGTTATGTCCTACATGCGGTATGAATCTTAATAAGGATGAATGTGGATGTAATCATGAAACCATAGATCCTAGATTTGAAGTTTTAAAAAAATTATTAGATAATAATTAAATAATACCTTAATACATATTGCAGTTAAGTTAAGGAGGTGTAACAATGGCAGTACCTAAGAGAAAAACATCAAAAGCAAGAAGAAATAAAAGAAGAGCAAACTGGAAACTAGCTGTTCCAGGTATGGTACAGTGTCCAAAATGTAGTGAGTATAAACTTCCTCATAGAGTTTGTAAAGCATGTGGATATTATAAGGACAAAGAAGTAATTGAAGTTGGGTCTTAATATATTCTAATTTCAAAAATAAAGTATACGATTCTTGCTAATCGCATACTTTATTTTTTTTGTGGGAAAATAAGGAGAGTTGAGGTTTTAGAGTTAAGGCGGTGAAAGTTATTGGATAGTTTTATTGATTATTTTTTATTAAGTTTAGCAGTAGGGGCAATAGGTAGATTTTATTTACTCAGGGTAGATTATCGGCAATATCCCACATATCCAAGAGGGGTAATTATGCATTTGACTTTTGGTGTGATTGCTGCATCATTGGGTGCAATTGCAATTCCAGCACTATTAGCAGAGGATTATACGGCTGTTACTTTTCTCGCGCTAGCGGCAGAGCAATTTCGCAATATTAGAACTATGGAGAGAGAGAATTTATCAAATATTGAATATCTTGAACTAGTACCACGAGGTGCATCTTATATAGAAGAAATAGCTAAAATATTTGAAGCACGCAATTATATAGTTATACTAAGCGCTATTACTACTTCAGCAACGTTATATATATTTAACAATTGGATGCTAGCACTTACTACAGGTATCATAATTTTAGTGTCATTAAAATATCTAATGAAAAGTCAAAAAATAGAGGACATTGCAAAGATAAGAATAGCGCATATACGATTTGAAAACACATTGCTTTTTGTGGAAGATATTAATATTATGAATATTGGTCTTGAAGAGGCAAGACAAAGAATTCTACAAACTGGGATGGCGGTTATGATTGAGCCTGTTGATCAAAATGCCAGTATTACTCTTTCAAATGTTGGGCAGAGACAGGCAATTATACATGATGTAGTAGCCCAAGTTGGTATAAAAAAAGATTTAGATGAGCCAGATTTTACTCCGCTAGCGAGGAGGAATATAGATAATGGAAATTTAGGCATTATTTTTTATCCATCTATTGAAAATGAGGAAGTACTATTAAGAGCCGTAAAATATGCACCAGTTCTTGAAAGTACGCGTAGGAAACCAAGTCAATCAAAAGCCAATGGTATAAATAAACGTAGAATGGAGGCATGACAAAACATATGGAACTAATGAATGTAATTATAGCGATTATTACCCATAATCGCGAGAAGGTGCATACAGGATTTGCTCCTGTGTTTTATTCTAAAGATGATGCTGAGAGTGAACGGCTTGCATTACTTTTAGCAAAAATAACAGACGGCATGGTACACAATTTAGAAAATGGAGTATATATCGTTGTAAAGCATTAATTAAGATAGCTGTATAATTTTAACTTGACTAAAAGGGAGAATTAAGTAATACTATTAATGTAGAAAATTTAGCTATTAAGATATAGGAGTTGTAAAGAGGGTGGAAAATTTACCAAAGGCAATTGTTAAGGAGGTTTGTGCAGGAAGTATTGCACAAGAAGCTGGTATACAAAAGGGTGATATAATATATAAAGTAAATAATGAAATTGTTCATGATATTTTAGAATATGAGTTTCTTACCGCAGAGGAAGAGTTTGAGCTGGAAATCATTAAATTAGATGGATCAATAGAGATCATTTCTATCATTAATGAAGGATATGAGGAAATAGGTATTGCTTTTGAGAATCCGTTAATTGATAAGGCTAAGTATTGTAGTAATAAATGCATTTTTTGCTTTATCGATCAATTACCAAAAGATATGAGAAAAACGCTGTATTTTAAAGATGATGATTCACGGCTTTCTTTTTTGCAGGGAAATTATGTTACACTTACTAATATGTCTGATGATGAAATAGAAAGGATCATACGATTTCGATTAAGTCCAATCAATATTTCAGTACATACAACAAATAAAGAGCTTCGTGTTAAAATGTTGGGCAACCCAAAAGCTGGAATGATTATTAATCAGATGAGAAAGCTTGCTGAAGCAGAAATTACAATGAATTGTCAGATTGTTTTATGTAGGGATATTAATGATGAAAAGGAGCTTGAACGAACACTTCACGATTTGACTTCATTACATCCTTATGTGAACAGTATTTCTATTGTACCAGTTGGATTAAGTCAATATAGAGATAAATTGTTTCCTTTAAAATCTTTTAATAAAAATACTGCGGTAAAAGTAATTTGTCAAGTGGAAAAATGGCAGGAAAAAATGCTACAACGTTTTGGTACGAGGGTTGTTTTTTTAGGAGATGAATTTTATATTCTTGCCGATAAAGAACTACCATATCATGAATACTATGAAGATTTTCCGCAAATAGAAAATGGGGTAGGCCTTATTGCTTCTATGCAATATGAATTTGATAAAGCAATAACGACGTTAGCACTGCCAGAAGAACCTATAAATCGTAAAATTAGCATTGCTACAGGTAAGATAGCAAAACCTTTCATACAATCGTTATGCGATAAACTAGAAGCTGTGATAGCAGGGCTTAAAATAAATGTCTATGCGATTGAAAATAAATTCTTCGGTGAAAAGGTGACTGTTGCGGGATTGGTGACAGGAGGAGACCTAATTAAACAATTAAAAGATAAAGAGTTGGGGGATGAACTATTAATACCTGTTACAATGCTTAGGAGTGATAGAGATATTTTTCTAGATGATATTAGTATTGAAGATGTTGAGAATGAATTAGAAATAAAAGTGACATTAGTTGAAAACGATGGAAGAGACTTTATTCAAAAAGTAATGCAGATGGAGGTAGAAAATGGCTAAACCGATTATTGCAATTGTTGGACGACCGAATGTTGGAAAGTCGACATTATTTAATAAAATTATAGGTAAGAGAATATCAATTGTGGAAGATACACCAGGTGTTACAAGGGATAGAATATATGCAGAAGGTGAATGGTTAGACCATCACTTTATATTAATTGATACTGGGGGAATTGAACCTGAAAGTAAAGATAAGATTTTAGTGCAAATGAGAAGGCAAGCTGAGGTAGCTATAGATACAGCAAATGTAATTATTCTTTTAGTAGATATCAAAGAAGGACTAACTTCATCTGATAAAGATGTTGCAAATATGTTGATGAAATCAGGAAAACATGTTGTTTTAGCATGTAATAAAGTTGACAATACGGGTGAACCCCCAATGGAGCTATATGAGTTCTATAATCTTGGATTAGGTGATCCTCTTCCAATATCTTCTTCACATGGATTAGGGATGGGGGATTTGCTTGATGAAGTTATTAAACATTTTCCAAACTCTGGTGATGATGAATATGAAGAAGATGTACTTAAAGTTGCTGTTATTGGTAAGCCAAATGTAGGTAAATCTTCTTTGATTAATAAAGTGCTCGGAGAAGACAGGGTTATTGTTAGTGATATTGCTGGAACAACAAGGGATGCTATTGATACATACTTTGAAAAAAATGATCAAAAATATGTGATGATAGATACAGCAGGTATGAGAAGAAAAGGGAAGATATATGAAAATATAGAACGTTATAGTGTCATACGTGCGCTAACAGCTATTGAAAGATCAGATGTATGCTTAATGCTGATAGATGCCACCGAGGGCATCACTGAGCAGGATACAAAGATTGCTGGGTACGCCCATGAAAGTGGAAGAGCAACAATTATTGTTATTAATAAGTGGGATGCTGTTGAAAAAGACGGTAAGACTATGAAGTCTTTCAAAGAAAAAGTGATGAATAAATTAAGTTTTATGATGTACGCACCGATGATATTTATTTCTGCAAAAACTGGGCAAAGGATAGACAAGGTTTTTGAGTTAATACAATATGTAGCGAATCAGCATGCTATGAGAATAACAACAGGTATGCTTAATGACGTTCTTAATGAGGCTGTTGCAAAAGTACAACCACCTTCTGATAAAGGCAAAAGGTTGAAATTATTTTATATTACTCAGGTGTCCGTAAAGCCGCCTACTTTTATAATATTTGTTAATGAGAAAGAGCTAATGCATTTTTCTTATCAAAGATATATTGAGAATCAAATTAGGGAAGCGTTTGCCTTAGATGGCACACCCCTGAGGTTTATCATAAGGGAAAGGAATTCAAAGTATTAAGGAGTGAGTATATATGTATTTATTATTGGCATTTATAATTGCGTATTTATTAGGTAGTATCAATAGTGCTATTTTAGTTGGTAGACTATGGAAAAATATTGATATACGCGAGTATGGAAGCGGAAACGCTGGATTTACTAATATCCTTCGTACACTTGGGAAATTAGCAGCTGCTGTGGTACTGATGTTTGACGTACTAAAAGGCGTTGTTGCTATTTTAATAGGAAGCAATATTGCTGGAACAATGGGTGGCTTAGTTGCTGGAATTGCCGCAGTATTAGGGCATAATTTTCCAGTATATTTTGGATTTAAAGGTGGAAAAGGTGTATTAACATCTATTGCGGTAGCGACTTTTATAAACTGGAAGATTGGTCTTCTTATTATTGTGATAGCTCTAACAATCATGATCGCCACTAGATATGTTTCACTTGGTTCATTAATTGGTGCTACTTTGTATCCATTTTTGGTCTATTTCATAGATGGAAGAGGGATCGAATATATTATATTCGCAATTTTTATAAGTGCTTTGGCGATATATAGACATAAAGCGAATATAGGAAGACTTTTAAGTGGTACAGAATCTAAAGTTGGTGAAAAGGGGAGTAAGAAATGAGTAAAAAAGTTGCAGTAGTTGGATCTGGAAGCTGGGGAACTGCACTTGCAGTTATGCTAGGGAAAAATGGACATCGTGTTTGTTTGTGGTCATGGTTTGAAGAAGAGGCGAAAAATTTAGCTAAAAATAGAGAAAACAAAGAATTTTTGCCAGGTGTAAAAATACCTGATAATGTTGAATGTTTATGGGATCTTGAAAAATGTATAAACGGTGCTGAAATCATTATTAGTGCTGTCCCTTCCCATGCAGTACGTAATATGGCAAAAAAGATGAAAGCATATGTGAAAAAAGATCAAATCATTGTTAACGTTGCAAAGGGTTTGGAAGATGATACTCTTTTAAGACTTTCAGAAGTTATTGAAGATGAAATACAAGGTGTTAAGGTTGCCGTTTTGTCTGGTCCAAGTCATGCAGAAGAAGTTGGGAAGGAGCTTCCAACTACATGTGTTGTTGCTGCAAAAGAAAGAGAAGTTGCAGAAAAAATACAAGATGTATTTATGAATCCTACATTTAGAGTCTATACAAACCCAGATATCGTCGGTGTTGAATTAGGAGGAGCATTGAAAAACATTATAGCATTATGTGCAGGTGTTATAGATGGATTAGGATTTGGTGATAATACGAAGGCAGCACTTATGACAAGAGGGATTGCGGAAATTGCAAGACTAGGGTTGGCAATGGGTGCAAGAATAGAAACTTTTGCAGGTCTATCAGGGATTGGTGATTTAATTGTGACGTGTACAAGTCAACATAGTAGAAATCGTAAAGCAGGTATACTAATTGGTCAAGGAAAATCTGTAGAAGAGACATTAAAAGAAGTGCATATGGTAGTAGAAGGTGTACATACATCAAAAGCAGCATATGATATAGCAAAAAAATATGAAGTTGATATGCCAATTGTTAATGAAGCATATGAAGTACTGTTTAATAATAAAAATCCCAAAGAGGCTGTTGTGGATTTGATGATGAGAAATAAGAAACATGAAATCGAAGAAATAGTAATGGAAAATTATGAATGGTAGTAAATAGAATAAAAAAGCCCATAGGGCTTTTTTTTTATGCATTTAGTAATAAACATGCTTCCACATCAATATATATATATTGATAAACATGTACGAGTTAAATTCCACTACCAAAATTTTCTATTCTAAAGGAGGTATTTAAAGGTGGACAATTACAATATATATAAGGATATATCTGAAAGAACAGACGGAGATATATATGTAGGTGTAGTAGGTCCTGTTAGAACGGGTAAATCTACATTTATAAAAAAATTCATGGATCTCTTAGTAATACCTAACATCGATAATAGCTATAGAAAAGAAAGGGCAAGAGATGAACTACCACAGAGCGCAGGTGGTAAGACTATTATGACTACAGAGCCCAAATTTGTTCCCAATGAAGCTGTTGAAATTGTTATGGAAGATAATGCGACTTTTAAGGTTAGGTTAATAGATTGTGTTGGATACATCGTGCCTGGAGCTTTGGGTCACATCGAAAACAATATGCCTAGAATGGTTAATACGCCTTGGTCCGAATCACCTATACCGTTTCAAGAAGCTGCAGAAATAGGCACACGTAAGGTTATTACCGAGCATTCTACTATAGGATTAGTCCTTACAACGGATGGCAGTATAACAGAAATCCCTCGCGACGATTATATAGAATCAGAGGAAAGAGTAGTAAGGGAATTGCAGGAGATTAATAAGCCTTTTGTTATGATTATAAATTCTGTAACACCTTCTTTACCTCAAACACAGAACTTGCGAGAGGAATTAGAAAGTAAATATGGTGTACCTGTTATTGCTGTAAATTGTGCGCAATTAGAAATTAGTGATGTTAGTGCGATTATGGAAAAAGTGTTATATGAATTTCCGCTTAAAGAAATTGGTATTAATATTCCAAAGTGGGTTGAAACCCTAGATGATAGTCATTGGTTAAGAACAAATATATTCGACTCAATTCAAGAATCTCTTAAAGATGCAATTAAGATTAGGGAAGTAAAGGGATCGGTAGGTACGTTAAATGATTATGACTTTATTGAAAAAGTGTATTTTGATAATATTAATTTAGGTGATGGCACGGTACTAATAGATATTACAACGCCTGAAAGCCTGTTTTATAAAGTTCTTGGTGAAACATCTGGTTTCGAGATTGATGGTGAGGATAAGCTGATTACATTGATGAAAGAATTAGGAGCAATTAAGAAAAAATATGATAAAATTGAATTTGCACTACATGAAGTGAACGAAAAAGGATATGGTATAGTTTCACCAACAAGTGAAGAATTACAACTTGAAGAACCAGAAATTGTGAAACAAGGTAATCGATTCGGCGTAAGATTAAAAGCGAGCGCACCTTCAATCCATATGATTAGAGCGGATATAGAGACAGAAGTATCACCTATTGTAGGTACTGAAAAGCAGAGTGAAGAATTAGTACACTATCTATTAAAAGAGTTTGAGACAGATCCAAGGAAGATTTGGGAATCAAATATATTTGGTAAATCGCTTCATGAATTAGTCAATGAAGGGCTACATAATAAATTATATCGAATGCCAGAAGACGCTCAGCTAAAGTTGCAAGAAACATTGCAAAAAATTATCAATGAAGGTAGTGGAGGTTTAATCTGTATCATACTCTAAAAGGTGAAAATATTAGATACATTGTATCTAGTATTTTCGCTTTTTTTCTGTTATGATAAACTTATTGAATATGGAATAATATATGAAAGTTGGTGATATGATGACAAATAAGACCAAAATTCTTGTTGTTGATGATGACAAAAATATTAATGAATTAATTCGATTATATATGGAAAAGGAAGGTTATGAAGTAGTACAAGCCTATGATGGAGTAAGTGCTATTGAAGTATTTAAATCTACGACACCATCACTCGTAATCTTAGATATTATGCTACCTGGAATGGACGGGTGGCAGGCGTGTAGAGAGATAAGGAAAAAAAGTGATATTCCAATTATTATGCTTACTGCAAAAGGGGAAACCTTTGATAAAGTATTGGGACTTGAGTTGGGTGCAGATGATTATATGGTAAAGCCATTTGAAACAAAAGAATTAACCGCAAGAGTAAAAGCAGTATTGAGAAGATATGAACCTAAGTCTACACAAGTTGAGGAAGTGATTTATCCAAATCTTTCAATTAATATTACTCACTATCAATTAAAGGTGAATGCAAAAGTAGTAGAGATTCCTAAAAAAGAATTAGAAGTTTTGTATTATTTAGCTTCCCATCCTAATCAAGTTTTTACACGTGAACAATTGTTAGATGTTGTGTGGGGGTATGACTATTATGGAGATTTTCGTACTGTAGATGTCCATATTAAACGGTTAAGGGAGAAAGTGAATTGTGAAGGACAAGCTTGGCAGATTAAGACAGTTTGGGGAGTAGGATATAAATTTGAGGTGAAATAATATGTTCAAAGGCTTATTTCAAAGATTATTATCAGTATATTTTATAATTATGATCATAAGTTTTGTAATACTCGGAGGATTTTTATTTGGGTTGCTGGGAGACTATGCAACCACTGAAAAAGAAGAGGTATTATACAAAACAGGTGAAAAAGTCAATGAAATGATGACATTTTTAATTGATAATAATAATCCACTTACAGAAAAACTATATCAATTGAATTTGGAAGCGCATGCTACCAATACACAGTCACTAATATTAATAACTGATCAGACAGGATCAATTTACTCTATTTCTAATACTGATTACAATCAGCTCGTTGGAAAAAAACTAAATAAATGGCATTATGAAGAGGTTCTTCTTGGGAAAAATATTAAACGAATTGGACCCTTTGAAGGGATATTTGACAATACGATTTTATTAACTGTTGGTGTTCCATTAATGTACAAGGAAGAAATAATAGGAACTGTTTTTTTACTCACACCGATACCAGAAATTAATAGAGTACGATTTGATGTTTTTAAATTGTTCATCGTTTCTGGTGTAGTTGCTGTAGGGGTGGCTTTAGTCTTAATATTCTTTTTATCATTAAGAATTTCTATTCCATTACAAAAGATTAATAAAGCAGCAAAAACCATTGCTGATGGTCAGTTTGAAAAAAGAGTTGATATTGTTTCACAAGATGAAATAGGGGAACTTGCAATAACATTTAATCATATGGCTGAATCGTTACAAAACTTAGAAGAAATGAGGAGCAGTTTTGTTGCAAATGTTTCCCATGAGCTTAGAACACCGATGACGACAATCTCAGGGTTTGTAGAAGGAATATTAGATGATACAATTCCACAGACAAAACAAAAAGATTATTTAAATATTGTTTTAGATGAAATTAGAAGGCTTTCAAGATTGGTAAACAATTTATTAGATTTAGCAAAAATGGAAGCGGGACAGCATGAGGTGGTAATACAAGACTTTGACATTAATGAACTCTTAAGAACTACAATCATTAAATTTGAAAATAGAATTACAAAGAAAGATATCCATATTAAGGCTTCTTTTGAAAATGAAAAATGTCAAGTGAAAGGTGATGTTGATAGCATCCAAAGAGTTATTACCAACTTATTTGATAATGCAATTAAATTTACAGAACAATATCAAGAAATTAATGTTTCAGTAAAACTAAAAGGGAAAAAGGTATATATTACAATTCGTAATAATGGTATTGGGATACCAAAAGAAGATTTGAGATATATATGGGATCGATTTTATAAAGCCGATAAGTCTAGAGGTGAAGATAAAAAGGGAACAGGTTTAGGTCTAGCAATTGTAAAAAACATTATAAATCAGCATGAACAGGACATTTGGATTGAGAGTGAAGTAGATAAATATACACAATTCACATTTACACTTGATAAAGGTAATGAAAATAATTCATAATTTGTTCATACTCTGTTAAAAAAAATAGGGTATAATCTAAGTATATAAATATAATATTAATCGAGGGGTGAAAATATATGGATGAATACAATAACTCTCAACAACAATCATACTATACGGAAGAGTATACTAAGAAAAAGAGAAAAGGGTTACCTCTTAACTATTTTACTGTTTCCTTTATTAGTATGATATTAGGAGGGTTAATTTTTGGTACAACCTTTGCTTTTTTAACACCTATGATTATCCAACAACAACATATAAACACAGAAAAAGTGATGATAGAACAAAGGATAGAACCTCAATTACAAGAAAATGAAACATCAGTTAATAATACAGTCACAGTTGCAAAATATAACCCAAACACTGTACTCACTGGATCACAGATTAATAAAAAAGTGGGGCCAGCAGTCGTAGGTATTGTAAGTAAGGTAGAGGCAAGGAACTTTTGGGGAGACCTTTACGAGGCAGAGGGTAATGGCTCAGGAATCATTATTAGCTCGGACGGATATATTGTAACCAATAATCATGTCATAGATGGTGGTAAAGAAATAACAGTTATATTAAGCGATGCAAACAGAAGCACAATAGAAGAAAGTAAAAATAATCAAAATGAATATAAAGCGAAACTTATTGGTGCAGACCCTAAGACGGATTTAGCAATTCTAAAAATTGATGCAGAAGGATTACCTAGTGCACAGTTGGGCGATTCATCAACACTCGAAGTTGGTGATAGAGCCTTTGCTATTGGAAATCCTTTAGGACAAGAATTTGCAGGTTCATTTACAGGTGGTTATATCAGTGCCTTAAATAGAACAATACAGGTTGACGGAAGAGAACTTACGCTTATTCAAACCGACGCTGCGATTAATCCTGGAAATTCTGGAGGTGCATTAGTAAATTCAAATGGTGAAGTGATAGGAATAAACACTGTGAAAATTTCGATTGAAAATGTTGAAGGAATGGGATTTGCTATTCCAATTAATGAGGCATTACCAATTATAAATGATTTGAAAATTCATGGAAAAGTAAAAGGAAGACCATTGATTGGTATTGCGGGTAGAGATGTAACAGAGAATCTTGCAGAGAATTATAGCTTGCCAATGGGCATTTATGTTCTTGAAGTAACGCCTTCCAGCGGAGCCGATCGTGCAGGGATTAAGAAATATGATATTATTACAAAATTCAACGGTGAACGTGTTAAGACGATGGTTGAACTTAATGCATTAAAAGAACAACTAAAAGTTGGTGATGTAGTAGAGGTAGAGATATTCCGTGAAGGAAAAACAAAGGTTCTAAAGCTAAAACTATTAGAAGAAAGATAGAATAGTTTTATGAAATTTTGATTGCTAACATAATATAATATGGTTGATATTATACGTAAAAGAAGCATAAGGTTTACACCTGTGCTTTTTTTGCGTATAAATACAAAAAAATACATTATCAAATAAATATTGACAATAATTTGCAAATGGTATAAAATTATAAATAATTATTTTATTTTATAAAAATGGGTGATTCGATAAATATTGTAAATATGAATGTGAGATTAATTTCTTTATTTTTTTTATAAAACAAGAAATCGATTTCATAATATATAAAAGGAGAGGTGGATATGCAGCCAAAATCAAAAGTTGAATATGACAAAAAATCATTGAAAGCATTAAAAAAAACAATTAAAACGATATCAATTCCAAGAAGAGAGAGGGAAAAGAACCCTTCCTATTGTACAGATTTACCAGAGGTTATAGGTATAAAGTTGACCAATAGATGTAATCTTAGATGTAAACATTGCTACCAGTGGAATGATGATGGGTATCATCAATATATGGATAAAAATATGCAAAACACAGATATAGATTTCGAAATAATAAAGAAAATTATCTTAGAAACAGAAAATGTCAATTCTAGACTATATTTATGGGGGGGAGAACCCCTATGTTATAATCAATTCGAACAATTAGCAGAACTATTAGAAAAAGAAAATAGAGAGGTAGTATTATGTACCAACGGTGTTTTTTTAGAAAAGTTTATTGATGAAATAATTAAATTGCCATCTAATTTAGAATTGTTGATTCCTATTGAAGGCTTTGAAGAGCAACATGATGCCATTAGAGGAAAAGGGAATTTTAATAAAGTTATGAATGCCATAAACATGTTAGGCACACTGAAATCTAAAGGGATTTTTAAGGGTAAAATATCTGTACATACAGTCATAAATGATGAAATGGTTGATAAACTTTATGATTTATTAGAATTTTTTGAAACTAAACCTATTGACTTCGTATTGTTGACATATCCATGGTATATCTCGAATGAAACTTCAAAACAAATGGATGATTACTTTATAGAACATTTTGAATGGCTGAATACAGACAATGTCAATGAGGAAAAAAGTTGGCATGCTTTTAAATATAGATTAAACCCAGAAAAAATTCCAACATTAATTGATTCTATAAAAAAAATAAATAAAAAAACTTGGAATTTAAGAGTAAGATACCAGCCTGGTCTGGAATTTGATCAGATTGAAGATTTTGTTTTAGGAAATACGGTATGCACTTCAAAACATAAGCATTGTTTAGTGTTATCGACCCGTATGGATATCACGCCGAATGGGGAAGTGACAGCTTGTAAATTTTTTAATGAATTTTCAGTAGGAAATCTAAATAATCATAGTATATATGAATTATGGCATAGTGAACGTTATAACAAAATTAGAGAGACTATTCATTATAATTGGATGCCAGTTTGTTCGAAATGTAACGTGCTTTATTTGCATGACTAGATGCCATTTGTGTAATAATACAAAAAAATACATTATCGAATAAATATTGACAATATATTGCATATGATATAAAATATAATAAAATGATTAAATAAATATAAAAGGAAGTAGTACAAAAAAAAGGGGTGTTTACAATAGAAAACAACAAAATAAGAAAAAAAATACAGAAAAGTATTGTGCGATGTTCGTACGTCATTTTTTTTATTCTTTTATCACCTATTTATTACCTAAATAAAAAGGATTTTAAAAAAAGTACAAAAAATAACCCTTTTTATATCAGTAAACTTGTTAAACTACAACTGAAATATCCTATTTTATATGAGTTAGCAATGTATGTTCAAAATTTCCCTAAACCTACAAGTGTATATAGTATATTACCAGAACTTTCAGGCAGAGTATTGCAAGTGGGTTGCGGTACAGGATTATTGAATAAATATTGTGAAAAAAACAGCAGTAAATACAAGGATGTTAAATTTGTGAATATGGATTTGAATTTAAACTCTTTGTTGTTTGGGAAAAAAAGAAATCGTTTTGATGATTACGTTCATGCAGATATATGTAATGTGCCATTAGAAGATGAGAGTTTTGATACAATTATATTTGCTAGATGTTTTCATCATATTAAATATCAGAAGAAAATGTTTAAAGAATGTACACGCTTACTTAAAATAAATGGAAAAATTATTATATTAGATATTGCTTTAATAAATGATGGAAAAAAAATTAATGATTTTAGTAAAGGTGCGTATATGGCAAACTCATCAATTGATGGAATCATATGGAGGTTTGATAAAAAAGCTTTTGTCCAAATGCTCAATAAATCCAAAACTTCTCAATTAGAGATACAATCTGTTGAAGAGATCAGACAAGTTAATATTACAAACTATAACTTTAAGTATCCACAAACAGATATTATAGCTGTTTTAGAAAAAGTTTCATAAATGATTCAATAAAAAAAGGGGCGTGTTAAAAATGAAAGAAAGAATTAAAGAAATTATTGGTGAGGTATTAGATAATCCTACAATAACTGAACGGATCGATGAAAATACAGACTTGCTTCACGATATTGGATTAGATTCATTGACAATTATTAACCTCATATTAAAGATTGAAGATGAGTTTGAGGTTGAAATTGATTTTGAAGAATTTGATATTGATGAAAATCTCACTTCAATTGATGAATTCACTAGTTATATTAAATCTAAGATGTAGCTTTGTTATCAAAACAAATTAAACAATTAGAGGAGAAAATTTCATGAGAGATAATAGCTTTCGTAGGGTTGTTAGTGGCACTTTTGATTGTGAAACCTATTGGAGGGATGAGAATTTAGCGAAGTTACCCTTTATTGATGATAAACAAATGAATTATATAGTAAGCGTAATGGATGAATTGCTTTTTGTTTTTTGTAATGAGAGTGATATTTTATGTACTAGGTATAAAATGGATGAAGCACATAAACATTATTTATCAGAATTAGGTTTTTGTTTTATTAATAATGACCAACATTTAATTGCTAGTTATACGAAAACAAAAGAAAAAATGAAAGAAAATGTTTCTCAGCTGTTAATAGAAAATAAGGATAGTACTTATTTTAAAAGTCTAATTCAAGAAGGGATGACGTATTCACCATTTTCGGTATTACAAGAGTCACAAGAAGTTTGTGCTCTTTATAAATTAACATATGATCATCCTACTATTGATATAATAAAAAAAGTGAATTCAAAAGCGTATTCGACACGTTATAATAATAAAGCAGAAATGAAAAACAAAGCGACAATTGTCTATAGTGCTGAAGAATTAGAACAAGTTGGAAATGAGTACCTAAAAACATCTAAATTTCTTATAAAAGATATTTTTGGCGTATCAGGCAAAGGTAACTTTCTTATTGAATCTTTAAGTGTTTTTAACCGAATTGTAGATTACTTAAAAATACAAGAAAAGAGAGCGAAAAATGTAATACTAATTGTCGAACCTTTTCTGCAAAAAGATTTTGATTTTTCGTGTCAATTTTATATTGATAAAAACGGACAATCTAAAGTTCTATCAGTACAAAAATTAATGAATAATAACTTTGCATATCAAGGTTCATTTACAGCAAATGAGGTTTTTCTAGATGAGCTAAACAATAATGGTTATTTTAATGAGATACAAAACGTTTCAAATCAATTATTTCAAGATGGATATTTTGGACATGTATGCGTTGATTCTATGACTTTAAAAGATAGTAGTATTATTCCTATAGTGGAAATTAATGCAAGGAAGTCTATGAGTTTAATTAAACATAGCATTGATAAATATGTCTCACAATTTTCATTAAAATGTTGTTTTACCTATTTTGCATTAAGTTATTCAAGAGATATTTCGTTTGAAGAAATTTTAGATAAATTGGATAGCGAGGATTTATTATTTAAAAAAGGGAAGAGGAATGGAATTATACCACTTACCTCTAACACTTTACTAATTAATAAAAAAATCAATACCAATGAGGATAATAAAAAAGTAGTTAAAGGAAGACTTTATATAGCTATTGTGTATAAAGAGGAGCATCAACAAATACCTCTTAATGAAAAAATAAGAAATTTCTTAAAAGAAAACTTTTTCACTTTATTAAATTAAGGATAAATGACGGAGAAGGTGAATATTTTGAAAAATAGAAAAGAAAACATTTTATGTTCTGGTTTTGGTTTAGGATTTTATATTCCTGGTTTAATTGTAAACTATCAATTAAACAAAAATAATGTACCAACAGAGGTATTAGTATTTGAAAATTACATGGTAAAAGAGAAAAAAGAAAAAATCAATGATAGTAAAAAAGCCTATCATAAAAATTTCTCAGCTGCTTTGGTTGCGCAAAGAATCACCTCTGATATTAGAAAGAGGTTAGATGAAAGAAGAGTTACAGAGTTAATTGAAAAGTGGGAAAAGGAAGAACAACGTGACTTCATGGTTTTATCTGGGCATTGGGTATATATTATAGAAATGTATAGACAAAAAATATATCCAAAGCCTATCAATGTAGATCTTTTGTATGTAGATTCTGATCTATCTCCTTCATGGAAAAGCCTAAAAAAATATTTTGATAACTATAACCAATATTTTAATGAGATATGGTTATTCAATGCTCAAAATAAAGAAATAAACTTTCAAATCAATGTAACACATGAAAGACCTATTTCCTATGAATATAGAGCACCAAGGTATGTTATTCACGGTGGGGGATGGGGGATGGGTACATATCAAACGATTATACCTGAGCTTGAGAAACAAGGTATCTTATTAGATGTTGTTGCATATGAAATGGAAGAAACAAAGCACCAAAAGTCGGGAAACCGATATTTTATCAATGATCCATCATGGCGCGCATGGAATAAAAATAAAGAGAATCAACATGAGTTTCCACTATTTAGTGAAATAAAAGAAAAAGAACAGCCGCATTATTCAAATCGAGAAGAGTACCATCGCTTATATGATGTTATTAAAGAATCAAGGGGAATTATTAGTAAACCAGGTGCGGGTACGTTAATTGATTCTTTATCTTCCGCAACGCCGGTCATTATACTTGATGCATTTGGTGAACATGAAAAAAGAAATGCTGAGTTATGGAAATCGCTAGGGTTTGGGATTGGCTATAGCGAATGGAAGAATATGAATTATGATATAGATATATTGGCTGAATTACATCAAAATATATTGAATAAAAAGCAAATAGTCAATGATTATGTAACTCATTGTATAGAGAAGTTAAATGATAAAAGTTCCTATTATAACGAGGTGAAAAATAATGAAAAATAAACTAAAAATGAGTACACCACGATGGATTTTCTTGCAATTGCTAGAACACTGTAATTTAAGATGTAAAATGTGTTTTGAATGGGGGGACACAGGTGCATATAAAGAGAAAAATGAATTAAAGCAGTTAGATATCAGCATTGTTAAGCAGATCATTGAAGATTGTAGTTCTGTTCGTCCATTTTACGAATTGTATGGAGGAGAACCGTTAATGTACCCATGGTTAGATGAAGTACTTGAAACGATAAAGTATTATGAAAGTCGAGCTCATTTACCTACAAATGGCACATTATTAGAGGAACAAGCAGAAATGCTGGTGAGAAATGAACTTGATTCTATATTTGTTTCTTTAGACGGATCAGAAGATTATAATGATGTGCAGAGAGGAAAAGGGGTTTATCAAAAAGCAGTGAACGGTATGCAAAAATTGTATAATCTTCGTGAAAGTACGGGGAGTGAGTATCCTAGAATAGGTACTAGTACGACTATAACACCGTATAACTATTTACACATAGAGGAGTATTTTTTTGAAATAATTAAACGAGTCCAGATAGATCATATTAGCCTTGAGATGCAACATTATGTAACAGAAAAAGAATATGAGGATTATGTTAAATTATTGAATAATAAATTTGGAGTAAATGATGCACCTATTGCAAAAGGCTTTCTAAGAGAAATCGATGAATTTATTGAAATGGATACTTCAAAATTGGCGGAGCAATTAAAAAATATTAAAGAATATTGTGATAATCATAATATTTATTTTAATAGCTATCCAAGATCAATTAACGAACCTGATCTCAAAAAGTTTATTAGTGCTGATTGGCATAGTATGGATGTTGTCAAAAAAAGATGTCCTTTTCCTTGGGTGAGTACTGAAATTAATGCACGAGGTGAGGTTGCATCCTGTCATTCATTTTATGATTTAACATATGGTAATATTTACAAACAGAGCCTAGTTGAAATATGGAATAATGAAAAGTATAACAAATTTAGAAAACATATGAGAAAAAATTTACTATCTATTTGTCCAGCTTGTTGTCTGTTTTACAATGAGAAACCAGGAATAAAATGATGACAACATCATAAAAGGTGTATGACAAATGTTCTTATATGGGGTGATGAGATGACAAAAAAAGTAATAAGATTAGGGATGATTGGTTGTTCGCAAATACTACCAAGGGCAATTATTAATCCTTCTAAGGAAGTTGATAATTTAGTGCTTTACGGTATTGCAAGTCGTAATTCATTTAAGGCTCAAAGATATGCAAATGAATATAATATTTTACATTCATTTAATAGTTACGACGAGCTATTAATGTGTGATGAAATTGATTGTATCTATATTTCTCTTCCAAACCATCTACACGCTGAATGGATTATTAAAGCACTACGTGCCAATAAACATATTTTGGTTGAGAAGCCGATGTGTTTGAATTATAAAGATTTTTCTGAGATAGAAAAAAGTTATCATAATGCTGGAGTTCAATTATTAGAAGGTGTAATGGTTCAGCATCATCCATGGCAAAGCAAAATAAATGATATTATTAAAAGCGATCAATATGGAAAATTACAAAAAATCAATACAAAAATATGTATTGTTCCCAAAGGTGATTTAAAAGAAAATTACCGTAGTGATCCTGAAAAAGGTGGAGGCTCATTTTATGATTTGAGCTGTTATTGGTTACAGTTTTTACAAAATACGACGACATTAGAATTACAATCATATAAAGGAGAATCAAATTTTAGTGGTCCAAATGGTTCTGATTTGACATTCAATGCAAAAATAATATTAGAAAATAATATTGAAGCAAGCTTTACATCCTCATTTGAAAAACCTTATAAAGTAGAACATATACTAGAATTTGAAAAAGCAGTAATTAAGGTCAGTGATTTTTTTAGAGCATGTATTGGTCAGTATAAAATTAATATAAAAATAAAAGAGATTACTGGACATGAAGAAAAAATATCATTAACTCCTCAGAACTATTATACAAATCAATTAAAGTACTTTTTAGACGTTATTTATGGTGACGCACCTAATATACCAATTCAATTATCAGGACAGAGAATAAAAATTATGGAGGACATTTATATAACAGCTAAGAAAAATTCATAAAACAAGATAAAAAGTGGTATTGTCATGAAACCAAAAGTTGTTATTTTATGTGGTGGAAAAGGTACAAGACTAAGTGAGGAAACCATTTATAAACCTAAGCCAATGGTTGAAATAGGAGGTATTCCTATCTTGTGTCATATTATGAATATTTATAGTTTTCATGGATATAACGAATTTGTGATTGCATTAGGATATAAGGGCGATGTTATTAAAGATTATTTTCTAAATTATTACTATAGAAACAATGACTTTACGATTGATTTGAAAGATGGAGTTGTTGATATTACGAAGAATAGAGGGAAGAATTGGATTATTCATTTTGTTGATACAGGATTAGAAACTATGACGGGTGGCAGGCTTTTACGATTAAAACGATGGTTAAATGAAGAAAAATTTATGTTAACATATGGGGATGGTGTTGGCAACATCAATATTAATGCGTTATTGGATTTTCATCAAAGCCATAACAAAATATGTACAGTAACATCGGTAAAACCAAAAGGACGATTTGGCACAATTTCTTTTAATGGAAATGTTGTTGAAGAATTTAATGAGAAATCTCAGAGTGATGAAAATTGGATAAATGGTGGCTTTTTTGCTTTCGATCCAAGAGTGTTTGGTTATATAGAGGGTGATGAGACGATATTAGAGAAACATGTCTTGGAAAAACTTGTCGTAGAACAGCAGTTAATGGCGTATAAACATGATGGGTTTTGGGATTGTATGGATACGCTAAAAGATAAACAAGAGTTGGACAGTTTATGGAAATTGGGAAAAGCACCTTGGGATTTTTTGAGTGCATAATCAATATTTTTAAGTGAGGTTATACGAATGATAAATAATCAATGTTTAAAAAATGATTTTGACTATACAATTAATCAATTTAATAATATGCGTATATTTGATGATAAAACGATACTTATTACAGGATTTGCTGGATTCTTAGGTTTTTATCTTACCAACCTTTTTTTATACGCTATAGATGAGAAAAAAGCTAATATTAAGGCATTGATTTTGTGTGACAATTTCATGATTCAAAAGCCGAGATGGGTTAAAGAAATTGAGAGTGAAGACAAAGTGCATGTTTATCATTTTGATATAGCTCAAGATAAAATTGACACAATAGAAATAGCAGGACAGGCAGATTACATTATTCATATGGCGTCAATTGCTTCCCCAACATATTATAGACAATTTCCACTGCAAACAATCGATGCAAATGTTAGTGGATTAAGAAATTTATTAGAGTATTATAGAGGTAAAAAGGTAAAAGGATTTTTGTTTTTCTCAAGTAGTGAAATATATGGTAATCCACATTCGGCATTCATTCCAACCAAAGAATCATATTTAGGAAATGTATCATGTATCGGTCCACGTTCGTGTTACGATGAAGCGAAGCGTTTTGGTGAGACATTGTGTTATTATTACGCTGATATCTATAAAATTCCTATTTCGGTTGTAAGGCCTTTTAATAATTTTGGGCCAGGCATGCAATTGAATGATAAAAGACTTCCTGCAGATTTTGCTCGTAATGTATTAGAAGGTAAAGATATTATTATTTACTCAGATGGTAAGCCAACACGAACTTTTTGTTATATTGCAGATGCTGTTAATGGTTATTTAAGAGCATTGATATATAAGGGATATGATTTTTTTAATATTGGCATTGAGAAGCCAGAGATATCAGTTAAAGAGTTAGCGGATCTTTACAAAAAAGTTGCGATGTCAATGTGCGACTATGATGGAGAAATACGCTATGAGAAGCCAAAAGATACAAATTATTTAACGCATAATCCAGCGCGTAGATGTCCAGATATTTCAAAAGCTAAAAAATTATTGGAGTACTATCCAGAGATTGAAGTTACAGAAGGAGTGAGTAGATTTTTACAATATCTAATAGAAGAGAGGGATTTGAGATGATTGCTGTAATAGGTCTTGGTTTTGTTGGCATTTCTACTGCACTTGGACTTGCATATAAAACAGATAAAAAAGTATATGGTTTTGATATTGATTTAAACAAACGAGAAATGCTTAAAGATGGAAAACTTCCTTTTCATGAACCATATATAGGCGATTACTTAACACAATACTTAGGAAATAGATTTATGATATGTGATAGTTTAAAACAGGCTATTTCTAATGCTGAAATCATTTTTTATTGTGTTGGGACTCCTTCAAAGGATAATGGTGAATCTAACTTAGATATTTTATTAGATGTTGTAAATGAAAGCCTAGATATTATTAAAAATAATGATTATAAGACAATCGTTATAAAGTCTACCGTTCCACCTTCAGCAACATTGGAGCTTATTAGTAACTGTATCATCGAAAATGGATTTGAAATAGGTAAAGATATTGGACTAGCTAATAATCCTGAGTTCCTAAGAGAAGGATATGCCTGGGAAGATTTCATTAATCCAGATAGAATCATCATTGGAGAATATAATAGTAAGAGTGGACAAGATGTCGCAGAGATTTATGAAACATTTGGAGTTGATATTTATCGAGTTTCGTTAAATACTGCAGAATTTATTAAGTATCTATCGAATACATTATTGTCTACGTTAATAAGCTTTTCAAATGAAATGTCCATGATAGCTGACAATATTAAAAATATTGATGTAAAACAGGCGTTCGATATTTTACATATGGATAAAAGATGGAGTGGTGCTCCAGCTAGTATGTCTCATTATGTATATCCTGGTTGTGGGTTTGGTGGGTATTGTTTGCCAAAAGACACATCGGCATTGCTACAAGCATCCAAGAAAAAAGAATATACGCCTTTATTGTTAAAAGAGGTTTTAACAATCAATGAAAAAATCAAAGACCACTTTGTGAATAAAATTATTTGTATGAGCGAAAAACAAGATTACATTGGCATTTTAGGTCTTTCCTTTAAACCAGAAAGTGATGATGTAAGAGGTACCGCATCAGAATATATTATAAACGCATTGCTTCAAAAGGGCTATAAGAATATTATTGCATACGATCCGTTAGCTATGCAGAACTTTAAAGAAAATTACCAGTTTCCTATTGACTATGCTAACAGTTTCGAAGAAGTTGTTTTAAGTTGCAATATTATAGTGATTATTACTGCATGGAAAGAATTTATGTTAAAAAAAGAACTATTTAAAAACAAAACTGTTATTGATGGTAGGTTTTGTTTATAGCTATATTATAAAAGGAGGAAATCATGGCTAAGATTTTATATTCAGATTATTACTTACCTTCAAATCTTGTATCGACAGAGGATTATTTAGCTTCATTGACTGATTTAGAGATGCCTAATAATTGCACAAGAGAAGAATATTATCAGCAAGTTATTGATCAAACTAAAGTTAAGAGTATTGCTATAGAAAAACAATATAACCTCGTTGAGATATTTTCTAAGCTTATAGAAAAATTATTGAATAATAATAATGTTGAACCGGATAAAATTAGTCAAGTCATATATACTAGACCTGGTAATCTTTGCTATGACATGATAGAAAAAAAATATCGACGATATAATAATAATAACCAATGTGTAAATATTGGTTATTATCTTATTGAAAAGTTTAAATTTCGTAATGCAAATTTGATTATTATAAACGGAAAATGTACTTCGACTATTCAAGGTATTTCATTAGCAAATGACCATATTAAAAGTAGTAGTGAAAAATATTCTTTGATATTAACACCAAATATGGAAAGTAATAATGAATCCAGGCAATCAGAGCATCACATTATTGGTGATGGTGCAGGAGTTATGTTAATAGGCAATGATAATAAAAATAAAAAATTTAGTATTGTAGACAATAATTATATTTCCGATGGACTTTCAAGTTATTACTATTATCATAAAAAGGAATACCCAAAAGTACCTTTCAATGTTAAAAATAGACCATTAAAAAAAATACTTAATGATAATAATATAGCATTGACAGATATAAGGATGTGCATAACAGTGAACTCAAATGCGAAATTACTTGAACATTTATATGGAATAACTAGTTACGAAAATATTTATATAAAAAATATTCCCTATGGAGGGCATATAGCAGATGTTGATTTGATTCGTAATTTTACAGATGCTAATAATTCAATAGAGTTCAATGGGGGAGATTATCTTCTTTTGTTTGCTTTGGGTACTGATTTGACTGGTTTTGATTTTGCTAATATATTGTTGGAAATGGAAGAGTAATAAGTATTATTAACTTAAAGGGGTGGAAAAATAAATGAAAAGTCTAACCAAAACAAATCTCAATGCAACTGAAATTCAAAAATTAGTCAAACATTCATTAGGGGAACATTTAACAGTAGGAAAAATTGTGGAGATGTCTGAGGGGCTTTTTAATGCAGCCTATTGTATTGAACTTGTTGAAGAAAAAAAAGAAGTAATTTTAAAAATTTCTCCATTAAGTTCAGTGGATTTGTTAACTTATGAAAAAGATTGTATGCGAACAGAGATAGAAGTATATAAATTAATTGCTGAAAACACAGATATTCCTATACCAGAATTAATAGCATATAATCTTAGTAAAGATGTAATTGACTGCAACTATATGTTTATAAACAAATTAAAAGGCGATTCATTGCTGAAGATTAAATCTAAGCTTTCTAAAGAAGAAAATGATGAAATTAAACGAATGCAGGGCAGATATTGTGCACAAATAAATGCTATAAAGGGTAATTATTTCGGCTATTTTACAGATGAAAAAGAAAAGCAGTTTGCCAGTTGGAATGAAGCATTCTTTAGTATGATAACAAATGCACTTCAAGATGGTCAAAAAAGAGACGTTCATCTTCCCCAAAATTATGATGAGATTTACACAATTTTTGAAAGAAAGAGTAAAATGTTAGATGTAATAACACAACCTAAATTAGTAAACTATGATTTATGGGATGGAAACATATTACTTGAAAAAAGAAACAATCAATACGCTATTGAAGGCATAATAGACTTTGAAAGAGCATTCTGGGGGGATCCGTACGCAGATTTTGTCTCAGCTCTTGCATATAGAAATGATGTTAGAAAAGAAGTAGCTTTTTTAGAAGGTTATAGCAGTCAAATGGGAAATGAAATTCTTATAACTGATGAGGACATATGTAGAATTGCTATGTACAGGGCATATGTATATTTGCTAAATATTATTGAGGCGTATAGATATGAAGATTCCTATAAAATTAAAAGACAAAAAGGAATTTCTATGCTTCTTCAAAAATGTCTTAAGCAAATAAATCAATTTTAATTTTCTGATTTTGTAATTGTTTTGCTCATTTATGCAATGAATGTATCGCATAGATGGGCTATGGGACATTCTTCACATTTTGGTTTGCGTGCATTACAAATGGCTCTTCCATGATAGACGAGCTGGTGACAAAACTTTGACCAATAATCTTTTGGAACAATTTTCATTAAGTCGAATTCAACTTTGGTAGGATCTGTGTTTTTAGTAAGTCCAATGCGATTAGTAATCCTTTTGGCATGTGTATCGATCACAAGGCCTGGAATGCCAAAAATATCACCTAAGACAAGGTTTGCTGTTTTTCTGCCGACGCCAGGTAGCTTTAATAAATCTTCAAGTGTATTAGGTACTTCTGTGTTATACTTATCAATTAGCATCTTACAACAATTGATAATATTTTTCGCTTTATTTCTATAAAATCCTGTAGATTTAATATCTTGTTGCAATTCTAATTCATTGGCATTTGCAAAAGCATATACATTTTTATACTTTTGGAATAAATCTTTGGTAACAATATTAACACGTGCATCGGTACATTGTGCCGCTAATTGTGTAGCTATGACTAATTGTAACGGGTCTTTGTATTTCAGTGAGCAATCCGCTTCACCATATACATTATCAAATATTTCTTTTATTTTTAGAACCCTATCCGTATTATCACTAAATGTTTTTCCCATAAGAACCTCCATATATAAGATTAAAGAATAGTTCTATTATAATATATTTTTCTAGGAATACAAAATAAAATTACTCATGACTTTCTTTTCCAGAATAAAGTCGAACTGATTGCGATGGCTACACTAATTGCACCAGCAATAAAAACGGTTTCTGTTCCATTTTTTACAGCTTCAGTATAGTTGTTTTGAACCAAGTATAACATGGTAGAGTAGAGACCTGAACCAGGTACTAATGGGATGATACCAGCAGTTAAGAAAACAGTAACGGGCATTTTAAATCGCCGGGCAGCAAACTCACTTAAAAGTGCAATTGCCAAAGCGCCAATAAAACTACCTAATATTTTTGAACTGAGTATTTGATAAAAAAAAGTATAAAGTACCCACCCAGTTGAGCCAATCAAACCTGTTGCGAATATTGATTTGCGTGGAGCATTAAAAATATATGCAAAAGAAATCGTAGCAAAAAAGGCATAAACGATTTGAAGTGGCATTTAAAATGCACCTCCTAAAAATATTATCCATACTTTCAAGACAATACCTACGCCTGTTGCGATAGAAGTAGCGATTAATGTTGCTTCAATACCTCTAGCTGTTCCTGATACAAGGTCGCCATATATAATGTCTCTAATAGCATTGGTAATCGCAATTCCCGGAAGGAAAGGCATAATTGCACCAATTATAATGCCATATATACTGTCGAGATTTAATATTGTGGCGGCCAATATTGCTATCGTAGAGGAAATAGCACCACCGATCAGATTAATCATAAGGATTGAGATGTTTTGTGAAAATTTAGAAAAAACATCAATTGATTTTATGATTGCGCCACATAATGCAGCAATAATACCGTCCCAGATGGATCCACCTAATAGTAGACCGAAAAAACCAGCAGAGCACCCTGCTGCTAAAATCACTTGTAATTTAGTAGGAAGAAGTTTTCGATTGATTTCATCAAGATCGGTCAATGCTTGAGGAATGGATATTTGATTATTTACAAAATCTCTTGATATACGATTCACCTCAGAAATCTTCCATAAGTTTGTAATTCTATGCTTAACACGTTTAATAGTAGTATGGTGTACTTCATCCTGTGTCTCAATACTAACGAATATTCCTGTTGGTGTGACAAAGGTATTAATATTTTTTATTTGATTAGCCATGCATATTCTTTCCATAGTATCCTCAACTCTATAGGTTTCAGCTCCATTTTCAAGCATAATTTGCCCAGCTAATGTTACAAGTTTGATAATATCTTTTTCCTTTTGCTGATTATTACTCATCAATTTCACCTTCTAATAGATTTTTATACAAAAACCTTGTAATAAAAAAGCTTTAAAAGTATAATATAAAATATATTATTTGTAATTTTAAGAAATTTAGTATACATATGAAAGGATGTTTGGAATGTACAGTACACAAGAAATAAGAAAAATTGACCCAGAAATTGCTGATGCTATAGAGTTGGAGGTCAATAGACAGAGAAATAAAATAGAATTGATTGCTTCTGAGAATTTTGTAAGTAATGCAGTTATGGAAGCAATGGGAACACCACTAACTAACAAGTATGCGGAAGGATATCCAGGCAGAAGATATTACGGCGGTTGTGAATGTGTTGATATTGCTGAAAATTTGGCAAGAGATAGAGCTAAAGAAATATTTGGTGCTGACCATGCAAATGTTCAGCCACACTCTGGTGCACAAGCAAATACGGCTGTCTATTTTGCAATGCTAGAACCAGGAGATACAATTTTAGGTATGAATCTTTCCCATGGCGGACATCTTAGTCATGGAAGTCCAGTTAATATTTCAGGTAAATACTTTAATATTGTTCCATATGGTGTAGATGCTAAGACGCAAACGATTGATTATGAAGAAGTAAGAAAATTAGCGATTGAACATAAACCTAAAATGATTGTTGCCGGTGCAAGTGCGTACCCAAGAGTTATAGATTTTAAAGCTTTTGAAGAAATTGCGAATGAAGTTGATGCATATTTAATGGTAGATATCGCACATATTGCTGGTTTAGTAGCAGCAGGATTGCATCCGAATCCAGTACCACATGCTCATTTCGTGACAACAACGACACATAAGACATTAAGAGGCCCTAGAGGTGGTATGATTCTTTGCCGAGAAGAATTTGCGAAGGCTATAGATAAAGCAATTTTTCCTGGCACACAAGGTGGACCATTAATGCATACCATTGCTTCTAAGGCTGTATGTTTTAAGGAAGCATTAAGCGATGAATTTAAGGATTACCAAACTCAGATTGTTAAAAATGCTTCAGCATTGGCAGATGCTTTGGTCAAGGAAGGATTCGTACTTGTTTCTGGTGGTACCGATAATCATTTAATGCTACTTGATTTAAGAAATATGAATGTTACTGGTAAAGAAGCTGAAAAAATGCTTGATGAAGCAGGGATTACAGTAAATAAAAATACAATTCCTTTTGACCCACAAAGTCCATTTGTAACCAGTGGTATTAGAATTGGTACACCTGCTGTGACTTCTAGAGGTATGAAAGAAGAGGATATGGCTGAAATTGCAAGATTAATTAAATTGGCTATCACTGAATTTGATAGTAAACAAGATGAGATTCGAGCTGGTGTTAAAGCTCTTTGTGATAAACATCCATTGTATTAAAGTAGTGGGTGGAATTAGTGGTAGTAGCTGGAGAAAAAGGTGCATTGGGTATAGTTCCGATTGCACCTTTTCAGTTTATCCTTTTTGATTCACAAAAAGAAAGTTAGGTGATTGTTATGCTGAGTCCATTAGCCGATAGAATTCGACCAGACTCTCTTGATAATGTAGTAGGACAAGCGCATTTATTAGGTGATAATAAGATGCTTAATAGGATTATTCGTACTGGTCGCATTACAAATATGATTTTTTATGGACCACCTGGGACGGGGAAGACCACAGTAGCAAATATTTTAGCAAAGATGACAAATAAAAGATTTTATAAGCTCAATGCCACCCATGCATCTGTAAAGGATATTCAAAATATTGTTGGAGAATTAGATAGCTTTTTGACGATGAACGGTGTTCTTCTTTATCTAGATGAGATACAGAATTTTAATAAAAAACAACAACAATCATTATTGGATTTCATGGAAAATGGTAAAATCACTTTGATTGCAAGTACAACAGAAAACCCATATTTTTATGTATACAAAGCGATAATTAGTAGAGCAACAATCTTCGAGTTTAAGCCTTTAAGTAAAGATAATATAAATACTGCTTTGAAACGTGCTGTTGAGATTGCAATGCAGGATTTGACTAATGTAAAGGTTACATATGATGAAGTTGTTTTAGATTATATTGCAGAGGTGAGTAATGGTGACTTGCGTAGAGCCATCAATGCTGTGGAATTAGCTATATATTCAACGCAGCAAGATAAAAGTGGTAAAATACATATTGATTTGGGAACAGCTAAAGAATGTACGCAGAAAAAAGTATTAAATTATGATAAGTTTGGGGACAGCCACTATGATATCTTAAGTGCATTTCAGAAATCGATTCGTGGCAGTGATGTGAATGCAGCGCTACATTACTTAGCGCGTTTGATTAAAGCTGAGGATTTGAGTTCAATCTGTAGGAGATTATTAGTGATTGCTTCTGAGGATATTGGAATGGCATATCCTAATGCGATAGTCATTACAAAGAGTTGTGTTGATGCGGCAATACAGATAGGATTCCCTGAGGCAAAGATTCCATTAGCACAGGCTGTGGTGACGTTAGCAACTGCACCTAAGTCAAATGCATCCTATATGGCGATTAAAGCTGCGCTAAACGAACTAGAAACAAAGGATGTTGGTGATATCCCTGGGCATTTAAAAGACCGTCATTATGGTGGCGCAACGAAACTAGGAAGAGGGATAGGGTATAAATATGCGCATGATTATGAGAAAAATTATGTTTCTCAACAGTATTTACCAGATAATATTAAGGATTCTGTTTACTATGTACCGGGCGAAAATAAGGTTGAGCAAAATATCGAAAAGTATTGGAAGGATATAAAAAAGAATGGTTATTAGAATTATTGTGCAGCGTTTTGTGCTCAGCAATTAATAAATTGACCATTCTTCCATAACTGGATATACCATCTTCGCAATATAATGGCCATTGGTAATAGGATGATTAATAAGTTATTTTTGTTAAATTTGTTATTCATTTTAGGGCTCCTAAATAATATAAGAAATTTTCCTTATTAATTTCTCCAAATAAATGGATTTAAATTAGGCATTAAGCCTTTTTTTTTTGCATAAATTTTAATAGTACCACAAGGAAAGGAGGCTAACGCTGTGAAAAAAAATAAAGATATTAAAGAAAAAAATGATATTAAAGAAAAAATGAGTGAAATATTAGAACTACCTAGGGAGATTATTTTAGATGTTCCAAAAATAGTTTTAGTTGGGAATAATGATCTAACCATTGAAAATTATAAAGGGATTATTGAATACAGCGATAGCCTCATACGGATTAATACGAATGAATATATGATTAAAATACAGGGTGAGCAACTTGAAATTCGTACTATTACAGATGAAGAAATTATGATCAAAGGGTTTATTACTTGTGTAGAGTTCATTAGATAAAATTAAAGAACGTCTACTAACGTAGACATAACAGTACAACTAGAGCTCGTGCTATCCATTTGCCAAGTTGTACTAGCATGAGGTGAAAAAAATGGCATTAGTGAATATATTTAATATTTTAAGAGGGTATGTTATTATATTGGTTGAAGGGTATTTTCTAGAGAGATTTATAAATATATGCGCCCGGAGACAGATATATTTATGGGATATTCATATGATGAATGCAGGTACTATGAAACTTAAGGTTAGTATTCCAGGTTTTAAAGCACTAAGGCCTATAGCCAAAAAAACAAGATGTCGCGTAACGATGCTTCATAAAAAAGGTATGCCATTTCTAGTGTTTAGACACAGAAGACGTAAAACTTTTGCAATAGGTGTTTTACTGTTTTTTAGTTTAATTTGGTTTATGACATCTTTCGTATGGATTATTGATGTAAAAGGAAATGAATTTATTAAGAGTGACGAAATAATGATGTATTTGCAACGAGAGGGATTGGAAGAAGGATCCTTTAAGCTAGGATTAGATTTGAGCGAAATTGAAAACAAAATTATGTTACAAACGGATAAACTATCATGGATAGGAATCGAGATCGTTGGGACAAAGGCGCTTGTGGAGATCAAAGAGAGAAGGATTCCACCTAAAATACTAGAAAAACATATTCCATGTGATATCGTAGCTGAGAAAGATGGTGTCATTCATAATTTAGTAGTTAAGAGTGGCTTCCCAGTTGTGAATGAAGGAGATACTGTAGAGGCAGGACAATTACTTGTAAGTGGAGTTATAGATAGTAAAATAGAAGGGATTAGGTATATCCACTCTACTGCGTCAGTAAAGGCGAGAACATGGTATGAAAAGACAAAAGAAGTTAGTTTAATAAAAGTTCATAGAATAAAGACTGGTAAAAGAAAAAAGCAATACACACTAAAGTTTATGAATTATAATGTAAATTTATTTTTAAATAGTGGCATTCCCTATGCGAATTATGATAAAATGACTGGTAACAAGGCATTAACGATTGGAAAGGAGAATGTTTTACCTATTCAGTTGGAAACAGCATTGTATGAAGAAGTGGAATTAGAAGAAGAAAAAATTAGCGCAGAACAAGCAATAGAAGAGGGCGCTACACAACTACAACAAGAAATTGCACAAGAATTAGAAGGAAATATTGAAATTTTGGATGAGAAAGTGGATTATATTTTCATTCACGATAATAATGTTTTTATTCAGATGACAATTGAAGGGTTAGAGGAAATTGGGATTCAGGAAGAAATAATGAAATAGAGAAATGATTTACTTAACTACAAAGGAGGATTCTATTTGGGAAACATAATTGAAAAAACTGTCGAAGTAGATAGAATGGAACAAGTCATTAATGTATTTGGTAGCTTTGATGAAAATGTAAAAATGATAGAAGATAAATTTGACGTTAAGGTTTTGAATAGAAATACAGAATTAAAGATTACTGGTAAAGAAAGTAATATAAATAATGCTGAGAAAGTATTGTGCAGTTTAATCGAATTGTCAGTACGTGGTGAAACAATCAATGAGCAAAATGTAAGGTATATAATTTCATTAGTAGACGATGGGCAAGAAGATAAGATTAATGAATTGGGTCAGGATTATATCTGTTTAACCGCAAAAGGAAAACAGATTAAAAGTAAAACAATTGGGCAAAAAAAGTATATAGAGGCGATGAAGAATAAAGCTGTCGTTTTTGGCGTTGGACCTGCGGGGACTGGTAAGACCTATTTAGCGGTAGCAATGGCTGTCACAGCTTTTAGGAATAAAGAAGTCAATAAAATTATTTTAACTCGTCCTGCTGTTGAAGCTGGGGAAAAACTTGGATTCTTACCAGGAGATTTACAAAATAAGGTTGATCCGTATTTGAGACCTCTTTATGATGCACTTTATGATATGCTTGGTGTAGAAACATATCAAAAGTACTTAGAAAAAGGGATGATTGAGATAGCACCTCTTGCATATATGAGAGGAAGGACCCTTGATGATTCTTTTATTATATTAGATGAGGCGCAAAATACTACACCTGAGCAGATGAAAATGTTTCTTACGAGGATAGGTTTTGGATCAAAGGCGATCATTACAGGTGATATTACTCAAATAGATTTACCTGGTTCAAAGCGTTCAGGATTAGAAGAAGCAATGAGAATATTAATGAATATTAAAGGGATTGAATTTTGTAAATTGACGTATAAAGATGTTGTAAGACATCCATTGGTTCAGGAGATTATTAAGGCATATGAAAAGTTCGAAAACAAATAAGAAGATGATGTGAATGGTGAAAGTGTTGGAGGGTAATTAAATGCAACAACTTATCAATAGAATCGAACCAAAGTTTAAGTTGAATATTAAGAATAATAGTCTTTTAGTAAAGGGGATTATAGGATTTATATGCTTTATTGTAACTTTTATAATTGTTATGAGTGGGGCAGCACCAGAAAAATACGATTTGGAGATTGATGATATCTCGCAGACAGATATCTTAGCGCCAGTTGATGTGGTGGACAAGCTAACAACAGAGAGCTTAATTGAAGAGGCGACGAGTAAAGTTGCTTTAGAATATGATTTTGATCAAGATGTTAGAAACCAGTCACAGCAAAAAATCTATGATTTCTTGTCACAAGTTCAGATAGTTAGACAAATGCCAGAAATAACTATTGATGAGAAGGTTGAGAAGTTGAAGGAATTCTCAGTTGAAAATATTCCATTAAGTGATGAAAACTTGGCACTATGTATCACCATGAGTGATAATGTACTATTAAAAATGCAAGTTAGTATTTTAGATACTCAAAGACAAATAATGGATCATGGTGTAGAGGTGGATGCACTGGAAGATGCACGCAATGAAATAAAACGTATTATCCAACAAATGGATCTTTCAATGGAGATTAAAAATCTTTCCTACGTTATTTTAGAAGCTGTAATAGAACCCAATAAGGTGTATAATGAGCAAAAAACACAGGAGGCTTTAGAAAAAGCTCGTGATAGTGTTCAACCTAAAATGTATAAAAAAGGCGAAAAGATTATTGGAAATGGTGAAAGGGTTCATGTAGAGCAATTCGAGGTACTTAAACAACTAGACCTGATTGAGAATAGTAAGAATATTGATTTAAGGTTTCCTATTGGAACATTTATGCTTGTATTTCTTTTATTGTCGGTAATTGTAGGGTATCTCTACTTTTTTAAGAGAGAATTTATTGGCAATATTAACGATTTAACACTACTTGGATTGATTTTTATTGTTGCTTTATCAGCAATGGCTTTTCTAAAGTATATTCCAGATCATACGGTATATTTACTGCCAATAATAACAGCGGCAATGCTTATTACTATATTGTTGGATACGAAGCTCGCAATCATTGTCAATTTGATACTTAGCTTACTTGGGGGACTTATAATAAAAGCAGATATTGGTTTTATTTCTATTATATTATTAAGTGGGACATTTTCTGCTTTTACTTTAGCAAAAGTTTATCAACGAAGTAAAATGGTAATAGATGGTTTAATTATTAGTCTGATTAACATATTATTAGTTGTCAGTTTAGGACTACTTGCTAAATATGCATTTAAGGTTGTTGTTTTACAAGCGTTAGGTGCAGTGCTATATAGTTTGCTAGCAATTTTTATTACAATTGGGATATTACCATTTTTAGAAGCTTCATTCAATATTGTAACACCGCTAAAATTACTAGAGTTGTCTAATCCTAATCAACCATTGATAAAAAAGCTACTTTTGGAAGCGCCTGGGACGTATCATCACAGCTTGATGGTTGGAAACCTTTCGGAAACGGCTACAGAAGCAATCGGAGGGAATGCATTATTAGCAAGGGCAGCAGCCTACTACCATGATATAGGTAAATTAAAGAGACCATACTTTTTCAAAGAAAATCAGTTGGATGATAACCCACACGACAGAATGACACCAAACTTAAGCACATTAGTTATTACATCTCATACGAAAGATGGAGTAGAGATGGCTAAGGAGCATAAAATTCCACTGCTAATAAGAGATATTATAGATCAACATCATGGCACAACGATGGTGGCATATTTTTACGATAAAGCAAAAAAAGGTGAAAAATCGGAATTAGTAGAATTGGATGATTTCAGATACGAAGGGCCTAAGCCACAAACAAAAGAAGCTGCTGTTGTTATGCTCGCCGATTGCGTTGAAGCCGCTGTACGTTCAATGTCTGAAAGAACTGAAGGTAAGATTGAGGGATTAGTGCGAAAGATTATTAAAGATAAGTTGAATGACGGACAACTTGATATGTGTGATTTGACATTAAAGGATCTTGACACTATTGCAAAAGCATTTTTAAGGGTATTAAGTGGGTATTACCATGAACGAATAGAATATCCAGAATTGAAGGTGAAAGAGACGCTATAAAGGAGAGGTAAAATTTGCATAAAATAGATTTAACGATAGAAAATGCTCAAACTATCATTACACATAATAAATGCTTAGAAAGAATTATTAAAGATATAGTTGCTGAAGTGATGAGTCTTGAAAAATTTAAGTATGCAGTTGAAGTTAGCGTGACATTTGTAGATAATGATAGAATACGTGAGATTAATCGGGAGTATAGAGACAAAGATACTATAACAGATGTCCTTTCATTTCCTATGTTAGAATTTGACGAGAATCATTGTATAATTGATGATTACAATATTGGGGATTATAATTATGATGCAGATGAACTCATGTTGGGTGATATAGTACTTTCCCTCCAAAAAGCAAAGGAACAGGCGGAAACATATGGTCATTCATTTGAGAGAGAAGTAGGTTTTTTAACTGCACATTCCATGCTACATTTGTTAGGATATGATCATATGAATGAATCTGAAACAAAAGTAATGAGAGAAAAAGAAGAATTTACATTGGAGAAATTAGGACTTACGAGGTAAGAAGCGTGAAAACAAGAAATGTTTTTGAAAGTTTTAACTATGCAATAAATGGTATCATCTATGGCATAAAAACACAAAGAAATTTTAAAATTCATTGTATATTAGGATTTGTAGCACTATTGTTAAGCCTCTTTTATGACTTGACAAAACTCGAAATGCTTATTCTTGTATTTGCAATTACACTGGTAATGATGGCAGAGTTATTTAATACGGCTATAGAAAAAGTTGTCGATATGATTGTTGAAACATATCATCCTCTCGCTAAAATTGCAAAAGATGTAGCAGCAGGGGCTGTATTGGTCTCTGCGTTTAACGCTGTTATTGTTGGATATGTTTTGTTCTTTAATAAACCTAGTTTCTTTGAAAATTTCGGAAAGATGATTGTATATATTAGACAAACACCTTTTCATATTGCCTTTATAGCATTGATTTTCATTATGATTATTGTATTTGTAGCAAAAGAATATTATAAAAATGAGATGCCATTACATGGTGGCGTGATCAGTGGACATTCGGCAATTGCTTTTGCAATCACCACCAGTGTTTGTTTTATGGTAGAAGATCTCTTAGTCATGATATTTTGTGCTTTTCTAAGTTTTTTGGTCGCGCAAAGCAGAATTGAAGGAAAAATTCATAGTTCAATTCAGGTTATTTTAGGTGCCTTTGTTGGAATAATAGTAACGTTACTATTATTTAGTTTTACAAAATGACAAATTGACAAATGTGTTTATAGTGTTACAATAGTGGTTAGTAAACAGAATTTGGAGAGAATAAAAATGGATAATAAAGAGTTATTTAGAATAGCCTCAGAAGCGAGAAAAAAAGCATATTCACCCTATTCAAGATTTAATGTTGGAGCTGCAGTATTGACTTCAGGTGGGAACGTATATACTGGATGTAACATTGAAAATGCTACATATGGTGCGACATGTTGTGCTGAACGAGTTGCTATTTTTAAGGCAGTATCAGAAGGGGAAACAGATTTTAAAAGAATAGCCATAGAGGGCGATAATGATGGGTTGACCTTTCCATGTGGTATCTGCCGACAGGTTATGGCAGAATTTGCACCTGAAATACGGGTTATTTTAGGTAAAAATGATGGTGCGTTAGAAATTTTTACTTTGAATGAGGATTTATTACCAAATATGTTTCAGTTAAATACCGCTATGGGTTGAGAACTGAGAGTTGTAAAGTAAGACTAAGATAAACAAGTTGGAGGGTTCTATTAGTGAAAAAAGAAAATTATAAATCAGGATTTGTGACCATCATAGGGAGACCGAATGTTGGAAAATCCACATTACTGAATCGTTTTATTGGTGAAAAAATCGCAATAATTTCTGAAAAACCGCAGACAACAAGAAATAAAATTATGGCTATACATACGGAAGAAGACCATCAAATCATATTTATTGATACGCCTGGAATCCATAAGCCCAAAAATAAGCTTGGTGAATATATGGTGAAAGTATCAGAAGATAGTTTGAATGAAGTTGATGCAATTTTATTTGTTGTAGAAGGGGACAAGTCTCTTAGTAATAGTGATAAGAAAATTATAGAATCATTTGAAAGAATTAATACGCCAGTAATATTAGTGATTAATAAAGTTGATTTAGTGGGTAAAGAGGAATTGCTACCACTCATTAATCAATATAATAAATTGTATGATTTTCATGCATTAATACCCATCTCCGCACTCAAGAATAGTGGTATAGAATCAATAAGTGAGGAGATTAAGAAACTTTTGCCACCGGGACCACAGTTTTTCCCAGAAGATATGATAACTGATCAGCCAGAACGACAGATTGTTGCAGAGATTATCCGAGAAAAGATTCTGCGAAATTTGTCAAAGGAAGTTCCACATGGAATCGCAGTAGAGGTAATGTCAATGAAAAATAAAGAAGATTCAATAATTGTAGAGATATTGGCAAATATCTATTGTGAAAAGACATCGCATAAAGGTATAATAATAGGTAACAAGGGAGAAATGCTAAAAAGAATCGGAAGTAAAGCACGGATGGATATTGAGAGATTATTGGGCTCAAAAATATATCTGGAATTGTGGGTAAAAGTGAAGAAGGACTGGCGAAATAATGACTTTTTAATCAAGGATTTTGGATTTGATAGATAACTACTATTTCCTCGTATATAAGACTATTATTAAGGATACCCTAATATTACATAATGTTTTCTCATAAGAAATTCTTTTGAGAAAGATGCTGGGGGGACTTTGACGATGCTTCAAGATTTTATGTGGACTACCTTTGAAAAAACAGGGTATATCGATGCTTATTTGTCATATAAAGAACTAGAAGGTACGAGTCAAAAAGAGAATCAAATCGAGCAGTGTACTACAGAAACAAGGGATCAATAAGTGTGGAGGACATTATGAGCATTATAAAAGCACAGGGGCTTGTCATAAAAGAAACAAATGTCGGTGAGGCGGACAAGATTATTACGTTATTCACTCGCCAAAAAGGTAAGATTCAGGCCTCTGCGAGAGGTGCTCGAAGAAATAGAAGCGGTTTAATTGCTGGGACACAATTATTGTGTTTCAGTGATTTTGTTTTATATAAGGGAAAAACGATGTATCGTGTAAGTCAGAGTGATGTGATTGAAAGTTTCTTTAATATTAGACAAAGTATTGAAAAATTATCATATGCTACATATTTTGTTGAATTAGTCTCGGAAGTGATTGAGGAAGAATATGCAAATCCTAAATTACTTCAACTAATCTTAAATACTTTACATATGTTGTCAAATACACAAAAGGATGCACGCCTTTTAAAAGTTGTATATGAATTAAAATTAATGAGTGTTATTGGTTTTTCGCCTAATATGCATGGATGTACGCAATGTGGCAATAGTCGTGAAACACTACATTTTAACAGTTCAATTGGTGGTTTAATTTGTATGGAATGTATGGCTGAACTAAATAGTAGAAATAATATAGCGATATCTAATGGTACACTTCAATCAATGAGGTATATTTTATATAGTGATATGAAAAAAATATTTTCATTCGAGGCTTCAGAAAAAGTATTCAAAGAACTAGAGGTTGTGATACAGGACTTTATTCTCACACATATTGGAAAAGAATTTAAATCATTAAAATTTTTATATAGTATTTTGTCTGAAAGCTAACTGTTTTGGCAAAAATTAAATTATAAAAGAAAAAAAGTATAAAAATCATGAAAAATATGGTGAATTTTTTTCTTTTTATGGTATAATATTAACCGCAATAGGCTAATAAGTGGTGAACCCACTTACATAGATATATATATAAAAACATAGGAGGTAGAAAGCTTATGGGTGAAAAATTTGTATACCTGTTTAGCGAAGGTAGTGCAAGTATGAAAAACTTGCTAGGGGGCAAAGGTGCCAATTTGGGAGAAATGACTAGATTGGGTTTTCCAGTGCCACAAGGTTTTACTGTAAGTACAGAGGCATGTACGCAATATTATGAAGACGGTAAGGTGATTAATGATGAAATCCTTGCTCAGATTGAAGAAGCACTTGCAAAAACTGAAGAAATTGCAGGCAAGAAATTTGGGGATGTGAACAATCCTTTCCTAGTTTCTGTTAGATCTGGAGCAAGAGTATCTATGCCAGGTATGATGGATACAATTCTTAACCTTGGTCTGAATGATGAAGTTGTTAAAGGTCTCGCAGCATTAACTGAAAATGAAAGATTTGCCTATGACAGTTACAGAAGATTTATTCAAATGTTCTCTGACGTTGTTATGGAAGTTCCAAAATCAAAATTTGAACGACTTCTTGATACTGTCAAAGAAGAAAAAGGCGTTAATTTAGATACTGAATTGACTGCTGAAGATTTAAAAGAATTAGTAGTAAAATTCAAAGCATTATACAAAGAAGAAAAAGGGTTAGATTTCCCACAAGATCCAAAAGAACAGATGATTGAAGCTGTTAAAGCTGTATTCCGTTCATGGGATAATCCTAGAGCGATTGTTTACAGAAGAATGAACGATATTCCTGGTGGTTGGGGTACTGCAGTAAATGTACAAGCAATGGTATTTGGAAACATGGGTGATGATTCCGGAACAGGTGTTGCATTTACAAGAGACCCATCTACTGGTGAAAGAAAGCTTTACGGTGAGTTCTTGATGAACGCACAGGGTGAAGACGTTGTTGCAGGTATAAGAACACCTCAACCAATTACTCAATTAGAAGATACAATGCCAGAAGTATATAATCAATTCGTAGATATTGCAAATAAACTCGAAAATCACTATAAAGATATGCAGGATATGGAGTTTACCATTGAAAAAGGTAAATTATATTTCCTTCAGACTAGAAATGGTAAAAGAACTGCGTTTGCAGCTTTAAAAATTGCTGTTGATCTTGTAAATGAAGGAATGATTACAAAAGAAGAAGCAATTCTAAAGGTTGATCCAAAGCAGTTAGATGCACTGCTTCATCCAACTTTTGAACCTAGTGCGTTAAAAGCTGCTACAATCATTGCAAAAGGTCTTCCAGCTTCACCAGGAGCTGCAACTGGTAAGGTTTACTTTACTGCTGAAGATGCAGTTGTTGCTTCTAAGGAAGGAAACAAAGTTGTACTTGTAAGATTAGAAACTTCTCCTGAAGATATTGAAGGTATGGATGTTGCACAAGGTATTTTAACTGCTCGTGGAGGTATGACTTCACA
This sequence comes from Clostridia bacterium, assembly GCA_963662695.2. GTDB lineage: Bacteria > Bacillota > Clostridia > SK-Y3 > SK-Y3. The sequence goes on from CAXXDC010000001.1 coordinate 86,796, forward strand.
CGCCGCTGTTGTAGCAAGAGGTATGGGTACATGTTGTGTAGCAGGATGTGGTGATATCAAAATTAGAGAAGAAGAAAAATACTTTATAGCTAATGATGGAAACAAATATAACGAAGGTGACTTCATCTCCTTAGATGGTAGTACTGGTAATGTATATGGTGTGCAAGTAGCTACTCAGGAAGCAGAACTGACTGGCGATTTTGGTACTTTCATGGCTTGGGCTGATGAAATCAGAACGTTAAAAGTAAGAGCAAATGCTGACTCACCTAAAGATGCAGTAACAGCTATTAACTTTGGAGCAGAAGGTATAGGATTATGCAGAACAGAGCATATGTTCTTTGAAGAAGATAGAATTCCTGCAGTGAGAGAAATGATTGTAGCGAAAACTGCTCCTCAAAGAACAAAAGCGTTAGATAAATTACTTCCAATGCAAAGAGGAGACTTTGAAGGACTATTCAAAGCTATGCAAGGGTTCCCAGTAACCATTAGACTATTAGACCCACCATTGCATGAGTTCTTACCTCATAATGATGCTGATATAAAAGCGTTAGCTTCAGAAATGGGCTTATCATTCGAAGAATTAAAAGAAACGGTTGAAAGCTTACAAGAGTTTAATCCAATGCTAGGTCATAGAGGTTGTCGTCTTGCAGTAACATATCCTGAGATTGCAGCAATGCAAGCTAGAGCAATCATTGAAGCTGCAATTAATGTTAATAAAGCGGGAATGAGTATTATACCAGAAATCATGATTCCGCTTGTAGGTGAAGTGAAAGAGTTGAAATATGTGAAAGACGTAGTAGTTGAAACTGCTGACGCTGTTATTAAAGAAGCTGGTGTTAGTCTTACATACAAAGTAGGTACAATGATTGAAGTGCCTAGAGCAGCCCTTACAGCGGATCAGATTGCTACTGAAGCTGAGTTCTTCTCTTTCGGTACTAATGATTTAACGCAGATGACTTTTGGATTCTCAAGAGATGATGCAGGTAAATTCTTAAGCGATTACTATGATAAGAAGGTATTTGAATCTGATCCATTTGCTAAACTTGACCAGACTGGTGTTGGTAAACTTGTAAAAATGGCAGCAGATCTTGGTAAAAAGACTAGACCTGATATTAAATTAGGTATCTGTGGTGAACACGGTGGAGATCCAGCTTCTGTTGAATTCTGCCATAATGCTGGATTAAGCTATGTGTCCTGCTCACCATATCGTGTGCCTATCGCAAGGTTGGCAGCTGCACAGGCTAAAATTAATGCGCAATAGCTAATAAGAAATTGAAAGAATATAAATAGAATAAAAGCAAGAAAAAACCTGACAGTGTGCTGTCAGGTTTTTTTGATTGCGCCCAGTATGGGTGTAATCTCAAGGCTTAAAGTGATACGAATGTATAAAAAATGTTACGTATGTGCAATACTAAAATGTAGAAATCTCCTATTATTAATGAGTAAAGGCTAGAAATAATTATTTAAAAGGAGGAAGAAAACATGGGAAAAGGAAATCCAAACGAAAAACTACCAAGAGGTTTTTTACTTGCATGGACTTCAAGAGGCCTATCATTAGCTGTTAATGTTGTACTTTTGATGCAAATCACTTTTTATGCTACTGATGTAGTTGGGTTAAGTGCAGGGATGGTAGGAACAATTTTTCTTTTATCAAAGTTGTTTGATGGGGTTACAGATTTATTTATGGGATATATCATTGATAGAACGCGAACAAGATGGGGGAAAGCAAGACCATATGAATTATTTATTGTTCCTTTGTGGCTTTTTACAATACTATTGTTTAGTACACCAGAATTAGGAACTATGGGTAAAGCAGTTTATATTTTTGTTTTTTATACATTGGTTAACTCAGTGTGTGCCACTGCTTTAGTTGGTTCCGAAGGAGTCTTACTCGCTCGGTCTCTTAGATATGATATTCAGAGAGGAAAGGTTCTTGCAGGATCCGGAGTTCTTATTATGATTTTTGCAGCAGTAGGAAGTATGATTTTGCCTCAACTTATGGCAACATGGGGAACACAGCCTGGTGGATGGACTAAAATAGGAATAGTATATGCTATACCACTGGCTATTATTGGTCTTTTTAGATTTATTTTTGTAAAAGAGTTAGATGTTGAACAAGCTGAGAAGGAAAAAAAATTAGGCTTTAAAGAAAGTTTACAAGCGTTATTACAGAATAAGTATATTTTCATATTTGCTATTGTTTTCTTGTTAGCAAATCTTGTGATAAATATGTCAACTATTGTTGGAACATATTATTTCTCATATATAATAGGAAATGTAGGACTTCTTTCACTGGTTGGAATGGTAGGACTTCTTGCACCATTTATATTATTATTTTTCCCTTTAGCTATGCGTACAATTGGTGGGTTGAATTTTGTTAGAGTTGGGCTAGTTGTGGCAATAATAGGGAATTTAATGAAATATTTTGGTGGTGCCAATGTAGGTATAATAGTAGCAGGACAGGCACTTCATGGAATAGGCTCTTCATTTATTACAATGATGGGCGGTGTATATGTTGTACAGTGTATGGAATATGGTGAGTGGAAAACTGGAAAGAGAGTAGAAGGGTTTACGAATGCTGTAACAAGTTTTTGCTCAAAAGTAGGAAGTGGATTAGCATCTGCGGGAGTCGGAATTCTTATGGGACTTGCAGGATATAGTAGTTTGGCCGCTACACAAAGTGCATCAGCTATTACTGCAATACGCGCGCTTTATACGCTAGTACCAGCTGGTATATGTCTTTTAATGCTTATTGTATTACATTTTTATGATCTTGAAAAATTAATGCCTCAGATTAAAAAAGACTTACAAGAGAGAAGAGCAAACGCGGCACAGTAATGAAGAAAAAATTAATTGAAATATAATAAAAATAGTAGCGAGAGTATTATATCTCTGCTACTATTTTTTTTGATTAATCTATTTATAATATTTGGGTTTTGATGAAATTGCTGATTGATGTATAGAAAAATTGTTTTTTCTGTATTTGTAAGGCGTTAAGCCATATTGCTTTTTAAATGCCTTTTGAAAATGACTTTGGCTTGAAAAACATAGATAAGAACTAATCTGGCTGATACTTTTATTGGTATATATAAGTAGATTTTTGCTTTCTTCTAATTTACATCTGCGAATGAATGTGCTGAGGCTAAAGCCTAGTTCTTTGGTGAATTTGCGTGATAAATGTGTGCGGCTATAACCAATTTCTTTAGCAATTTTTTCTACTTTTAAATCAGTGTTTGTATGTTTATGTACATAGTTAATGACTTTATACAGAATATCGTTAGACATGGGATTAATATATAAATTTGCTACACGGGAACAAAAATCATGTTGTACTTGATAAAGTAATGAAACAATAGTATCGGAATCGTTTAATCGCTCTACTTGTTGTATATATACGTTTGATAGGGAATAGGCAATAGAAGGAGGAAGTCCTCCTTTAATAGCGGCTCGTGAAACAAGGGTAACAGTAACAATAAACATATTTTTTAATTGGCGGAGATTATCATGAGCAATAACACCAACTTTTGTAGAAATAGCGCGTTTGGCGAATTCTTCTAAACCAGATAGATTTCCTGTTTTAATATATTCAACAAGCTCATCTTCAATTAAATAGCTATCTTGCGTAGTTCCATGTTCCTTGGAATGATAAATTTCCTTTGTGTGCTTTGCTTTAATGCTAGTATTCAGCATAATATTGTCTAATTCCAGTAGTTCATTTTTATTTAATTGTGTGTCATTTAAAGAGTAGTGAATAAATAAAAGCAAATTAAAAAAAACAACCTGATTTTGAGGAGGAATATTGCGAAAGAATGAAAAGAAATCTTCCTGATAATCAAAATCTATTATATATTCTTTGCGCATTTCAGATAGAATTTCTTTATTAAAAGGCATGCTACTTACGGGTCCGAGTACAATACTGTGAGCATTATCGTGTAAATGAATCAAACCAAAATGAGTATACTGATTTGTTGTTATATATGAAACCTTCCTATTAGATTCCCAAAGTCTATCTATATAATGGGCAGGGGGATAATAGGATTCTTGTTGTGTCGGGAAACAATTGATAAGCTTTTGATCTTTATATATATATATGGGAATATATATATAATCATATAAATATTCACAGTATTTTTCTAAGTTCTTCATGTTAACCTCCTAAATATGATATTATGATACAATTATACAATATTTGATACGAAAATACAATAAAAGTTTGTGCAATTAGTTTTTTTGATAATAAGCAGGATTTTTAATTTTTTTGTAGTATATATCTTATAATAGGAATAAATGTTGGTGATTTTCATAATGTATAATATAGATTGAAAACGTAAAAAAGCATTTAAATAAGAGAATGGTGATATAATATGAACATTAGAGAAAGAACTGAAGAAATAGAGAAGCAAGTTTTATCACCTCATGCTCAATTAGTATTAATGAGCAGAGGACGAGCTTTGTTTGAAGAGAAATGTTATATAAGAACTGCTTATCAAAGAGACAGAGATCGTATTATCCATTCAAAAGCTTTCAGGCGGTTAAAGCATAAGACACAGGTGTTTATTACGCCAGAAGGTGACCATTATCGAACACGTCTAACGCATACATTGGAAGTATCACAAATTGCAAGAACAATCGCTAGAGGGTTACGTTTGAATGAGGATTTGACCGAAGCAATTGCATTGGGTCATGATTTAGGTCATACGCCTTTTGGACATGCTGGAGAGAATATACTTAACGAAATTTGTCCACATGGATTTAAACATTACGAGCAGAGTTTAAGAGTTGTTGATGTGTTAGAAAATAATAAGGGTTTGAATTTGACTTGGGAAGTCAGAGATGGGATAGTGAACCATACTGGTGATCAACAAGCAAATACATTAGAAGGTCAGGTTATTAAGTTTGCAGATAGAATTGCATATATCAACCACGATATTGATGATGCTATTCGGGGTAATGTTTTGTCTATTGGGGATATTCCTAAGGATTGTATTGATGTATTAGGTGTAACACACAGTCAAAGAATTAATAGAATGATTTGTGATATTATAGAAAATAGTATGGGAAAAGATAAACTTACTATGAGTGATGAAGTATATAATGGTATGATGACATTACGTGCATTTATGTTTGAAAATGTATATTTAGACTCAGAGGCAAAGAAGGAAGAAAAAAAGGCACAAAATATGTTAGCGGAAATTTATCAGCATTTTGTTAAAAATCCAAATAAACTACCTGTTGATATACAAGGGCTCTTAAAAGATGGAGATATACATCGTGTTGTTTGTGACTATATAGCAGGTATGTCGGATAGATATGTCATTCAAAAATTCAATGAGATATTTATACCTGCCCCATGGCGTATTGATTAAGCATATCACATGAGTGCATAAAAATGTAAAATATGGCTATAACTATTTATAACTCGCTTAATTGTATCTTAAGAATACTTTTATGAATTATACAAAAAAATAAAAAAAAAGAAGGAATTTAGAACCTTTTGTCGAATTTAAGATAGGTCGAAGAAAATAATGCTTAAAGTTTTATGTATATTTAAAAATTAAGTGGTTTATGGCTCTAAGGATTATTATTCCCTTAGAGCCTCAAAAATCTGATAGTTTATAAGGAGTTTGAGATGGCACAATTTTATCCTGAAGAAATTATACAGGAAGTACGCGCAAGTAACGATATTACGGATATTGTGTCAGAGTATGTTAAATTAAAGAGAAGTGGGAGTTCTTTAAAAGGCTTATGCCCATTCCATAGTGAAAAAACCCCTTCCTTTTCTGTTGCTCCGGATAAGCAAATATTTCATTGTTTTGGATGTGGTGCAGGTGGAAATGTAATTAACTTTATAATGAGAATTGAGAATATTGATTTTATAGAAGCAATGAAGTACCTTGCAGAGAGGGCAAGAATTAATCTTCCAGAAGGGAATTTGCAGGGGGATGTTGCGAAACGATATGAACAAAAGCAACTTGTATATAGAATTAATGTTGAAGCAGCCCGTTTTTTTCATAATTCATTGTTCAGTAAAGCTGGTGAAAAAGCGCTAAAATATCTGGCACAAAGACGAATAAACCCTCATACGATTAAGCGCTTTGGATTGGGGTATGCACCGGATTCATGGGATGCTTTAAAAACATATTTAACATCAAAGGGTTTTGATGAAGAGGATATACAACGTGCTGGCTTAATTATTCATAACAGTGATAAAAGTAGCCGTTATGATCGATTTAGAAATAGAGTGATATTTCCCATTATTGATCTAAGAAGTAATGTTATTGCTTTTGGTGGAAGAGTGTTGGATGATTCTTTACCTAAATATCTAAACTCACCTGAGACGATAGTCTTTCATAAAAGTAGGAATCTATATGGCTTAAACTTTGCTAAAAATTCAGGTGAAAGTACATTAATTATTGTAGAAGGATATATGGATGTTATATCTCTTCAGCAAAATGGAATAATAAATACCATAGCATCATTAGGAACAGCGCTTACAAGAGAACAAGCAAACATTATAAAAAAGTATTGTTCTGAAGTAATTATTGCTTATGATTCCGATGCAGCAGGACAAGCGGCAACGTTAAGAGGAATGGATATACTTGCTGATACTGGATGCAAGGTTAAGATTTTAACGCTAAATGAGGGTAAAGATCCAGATGAATATATAAGAGTGAATGGCGTTGTGAGGTTTAATGAGGCACTTTATTCTTCAAAAAGCCTTATTGAATATAGAATTGATTTATTAAAGGAAAAATATGATATTACTAATATTGAACAGAAAATCGATTTTGTAAATGAAATGGCTGATATTTTTGCCAAAGTTGATAATGCAGTTGAAAGAGATGTTTATGTAAAAAAAGTTGCTGATAGCACAGGGATAGCAAATGAAGCTATTTTTTCTGAGATTAGAAAAAGGGTATACAAAGACAGCAGAAAAAACAGTCGGCAGGATAGATTTATAAATAGAAATCCAAATACCAAAAAAAATGAAGTAAAACTGAGTCAGAAAAGAAATACTATAGATGATACAAGGTATGTCATTAATAAACACAGTAAGTTATTAATGAATTCAGGATCTTTATTGCTAGATTCTGAAAGAGAGCTAATTAATTTATTATGTTTTGATAAATCAGTATATAGTAAAGTAAAAGAATTAATTAAACCTGAGGATTTTACGAATCAAACACATAAAAAAATGATAAAACTAATATATTCTCTAAGAGAAAATGAAAAACAGATAGATCCAGCAGAAATAGTTTTAAATTTTGAACAAGATGAAGTAGAAAGTGTTGCATCAATACTCCATATGGAGTCAAATTATGAACAAAATAATAAAGCTGCGCTGCAGCTTATAAATACAATAAAGCAAAAAAATATACTGCAAGATATGCAAGAAAGATTGAAAGAAGGGAATGTTGAAAAATTAAACACAATATTGATGGAATACAAGAAGAAAAAATAGATGACAGAAAGGAGGGGCAGTACGAATGAAACAACAGGAAGTTGATAAGAAACAAATTATTAAAGATTTAGTTGCTAGAGGAAAAAAGAAAGGAATTTTAACATATAAAGAAATAATGGATACACTTGAAGAAATAGAAATGGAACCGGAACAAATAGAAAAAGTGTATGAATCCATCGAAAAAATTGGGATAGAAGTTGTTGGTAACATAGAAAAAGAGCTGGAAGAAATACAGAAAGAAGAAGAAGAAGAAGAGATTGATATTTCAGTACCAGAAGGTATTAGTGTAGATGATCCAGTGCGAATGTATTTAAAAGAGATTGGTAAAGTTCCTCTTTTGACACCTCAAGAAGAGGTAGATTTGGCAAAAAAAATGGAGGCAGGAGATAACATTGCAAAGAAACGATTAGCTGAAGCGAATTTACGATTAGTGGTTAGTATTGCTAAGCGATATGTTGGAAGAGGCATGCTGTTCCTTGACTTAATTCAGGAAGGTAATTTAGGACTTATAAAAGCAGTAGAAAAATTTGATTATACAAAAGGATATAAGTTCAGTACTTATGCTACATGGTGGATTCGTCAGGCAATTACGAGAGCGATTGCTGATCAAGCGCGAACAATTAGGATTCCAGTGCATATGGTAGAGACAATTAATAAATTGATTAGGGTTTCTAGACATTTATTGCAAGAGCTAGGTAGAGAGCCTCAGCCAGAAGAAATAGCTAAAGAAATGAGTTTGCCAGTTGAAAAAGTTAGAGAAATAATGAAAATTGCTCAAGAACCTGTTTCGTTGGAAACACCTATTGGTGAAGAAGAAGATAGTCATTTAGGGGACTTTATTCCTGATGATGATGCACCTGCTCCTGCTGAAGCGGCTTCATTTACACTTTTAAAAGAGCAATTAATTGATGTGCTTGATACACTTACACCAAGGGAGGAAAAGGTGTTAAGACTTCGTTTTGGATTAGATGATGGAAGAGCACGAACACTAGAAGAGGTTGGTAGAGAATTTAATGTTACGAGAGAGAGAATCAGACAGATAGAAGCAAAAGCACTCAGAAAACTAAGACATCCAAGTAGAAGTAAAAAATTAAAAGATTATCTTGATTAAGAAGCTCGATTGACGATAAGGTCAATCGAGCTTTATGGCTAGTACAACGCAATTAAAAAAATCTATTGAAAACCCAACAAAAACAGTATATAATATGCATACGGTAATTAATAGCCTTTTATTGGGGCCTTTAGCTCAGTTGGTTAGAGCAACCGGCTCATAACCGGTTGGTCCGGGGTTCGAATCCCTGAAGGCCCACCATTTTTAGTGTGCATTCTGGATGGTTTTAAACTTACGATTATTATGTGAAGTTTAATGACTGTCCATTATTTATGTTGAAATGGTATATAAATATAAATATAATGGAGATATTAGAATGAATAATAATAAGGTAAAGCTTTCACCACGATTACAACTAATTGCAAATAAAGTGTTAATAGGATCTTCTATAGCCGATATTGGGACAGATCATGCCTATATTCCAATTTATTTGATACAAAATGGTATTGCGGTGTATGCAATTGCTTCAGACGTTAGACAAGGACCTGTTGACAAGGCGAATGAAAATGCTAAGAAATATCAACTTAAGCATAAAGTAGATGTGAGATTAGGGTATGGCTTGGAAATGATATTAAAAGATGAGGTTGATACAGTCATCATTGCAGGGATGGGCGGTACTCTTATATCTGAAATTTTGACTACAGCAGCGTCAATACTTATGCATATTAAGAGATTAATTCTACAGCCTATGACAGGACAGGATGAGGTAAGAGAATGGCTTGCAGAAAATAGATTTATAATTATTGATGAAGAACTCGTTTTAGAAGGAGAAAAAATATATAATGTCATTGTTGCAGAACATGGAGAAGAGAGAATTGAAAAAGAAGTATTCTATCATATAGGTAAAAAATTAATAGATCAAAATGATCCACTACTTAAACCATTAATAGGTAAGAAAATCAAAGAAATGAAAAATATTATACGTCAACTTGAAGATAAAGATAGTGACAATGCATATAACAGATTAGTAGCGTGTAAAGAACGATTATCAGAATTTAAAGAATTAGATAAATTAATTTAAAAATAAGGAGTGTGATAGACGATGATAAAATGTAGTGCAATTACAAATATCTTAGAAGAACTTGCACCTTTAAAACTCGCAGAGTCATGGGATAATGTAGGTTTATTACTTGGAGATAGCACACAGGATATTCATAATATTATGATCACATTAGATATTACTCCACATGTAGTTCAAGAAGCCATTAAAACGAAAACCGATTTAATCATTGCACATCATCCTATAATATTTAAGCCTGTAAATAGGGTAGTAGAAGATAAAAGTATTGGTACGTTGATACGTAAATTAATAAAAAATGATATATGTGTGTATGCATCCCATACAAATTTAGACATTGCATGGGGTGGATTAAATGATATACTTGTATCTAAGATAGGATTAGAGAAAATCGGTGTACTGGATGTACTTCATACAAAAAAACTAAAAAAAGTTGTAGTTTTTATTCCAAAGGGTTATGAAAATAAGGTAAGAGACGCAATGACAAAAGCAGGTGCTGGCTGGATAGGTAATTACAGTGACTGTACATACATGACTGAAGGAATTGGTACTTTTAAGCCTAGAGAAGGCACACATCCCTTTTTGGGGAGTAAAGGCATTCTTGAGAAGGCTCAAGAATATCGTCTAGAAACCATTGTCCCAGAAGATAAAGTACGTGATGTTGTGGAAGCGATGATAGCTAGTCATCCATACGAAGAAGTAGCATATGATATAGTTCCACTCGAAGTTAAGGGTGAAGTATTAGGATTAGGAAGAATAGGAATGCTTAAAAATAAAGTAGCATTTTTAGATTTTATTAACAAGGTGAAGGCAGTATTGGGTATCCAGCATGTGAGATATGTAGGAGATGAAAACAATACAATTTCAAAAGTTGCAATATCTACAGGGAGCGGTGGTACGTTAATTTCAAATTGTATCCAACAAAATGTTGATACGTTTATTACTGGGGAGCTCAAATATCATGAAGCTCAGTTTGCACAAGAAGCAGGATTAAATGTGATTATTGCAGGACATTTTGAGACAGAAAAAATTATTGTAGAGTTATTAACAGACTACCTCAATAAAAATTTTGATAATCGTTTAAATGTCTATCCCTCAAAAGAAAATAAAGGGTTTGTAAAGATTATTTAGTACTCAAAAACTAGTTTTAATTACCATTTGACAACGATAATTAAACATGTTATTATAGTTGAGCATTGAAAAAGTGAATAACGAGTAAGTCAGATGATCGCGGATGCAATGCCGAAAGGCAGCAGACGAGGAAAGTCCGAGCTCCATAGGGCAGGGTGCTGGGTAACTCCCAGTGGAGGCGACTCTAAGGAAAGTGCAACAGAGATATACCGCTAACTCAATGTACATATGTATATTGAGCAGCAAGGGTGGAAAGGCGAGGTAAGAGCTCACCAGCGGTTAGGCGACTAATCGGCTATGTAAACCCCATCTGGAGCAACACCGTATAGAGGAGAGTTAAGCTAGCCCGGCGTTCTCCTGGGTAGGTGGCTTGAGCTATGCAGTAATGTATGGCCTAGATAGATGATCATTTGATACAGAACTCGGCTTATAGACTTGCTCGTTTAATTGGATACAAGCATCGACAAAATGTCGGTGCTTTATTGATTTACAAAAAATTAACAAATTAATAGTAAAAAAATCATACAAAATTAATATTATAACGTAATGTTATTTGTAAGTTGGTTTTATATACGCCAAGTTTATGGTATGATAGATGGCAAGTAATAAATTGTAAATATTACATTGTTATGGGAGGTGAATTGTGATATGAATATTGGTATTTTTACCGATGCATATTATCCAAATGTAAGTGGTATGGTCACGTCAACAAGGATGTTAAGAGAAGAATTAATTAAGCTCGGGCATAACGTCACAATTATTACAGTGAAAGTTCCTAGTTTTGATGAAGTAATGCCGAATGTAATAAGAATTCCGAGTGTAATATTTCGTCCGCTGCCAGATCATAGAATTGGAAGTCTTTATTCACATGATGCGATGAAAAAGATAAAATCTCTAAACCTTGATATTATTCATACACAAACAGAATTCTCGATTGGTATCTTTGGACGGATTGTTGCAAAGACATTAGATATCCCAGTTGTTCATACTTATCATACAATGTATGAAGATTATGTCCATTACATCACAAAAGGAATCATGAAAAAGTATGTTAAAAAGTTTGCGAAAAAATACAGCAATGTTTACTGCAAAACATGTGATGGTGTAATTGTACCTACAGATAAAACAAAAGTAGCATTAGAAAACTATGGATATGATAAAGAAGCACATGTTATTCCCACAGGCATTGATTTATCTAAGTTCGATAGGAGTCAATATAATAAAGAAGACATATTGCAATTAAAAAGAGAATTTGATATAGATGCAAATGACCCTATAATCTCCTATATTGGAAGAATAGCGAAGGAAAAAAGTATTGATGTGATTATTAAGCAAATGCCTTATGTTTTAGATAAGATTCCGCAAGCGAAATTTTTGATTGTGGGCGATGGACCGGAAAGAGAAGCGTTGGAACAGTTAGGAAGAGATATCGGCATTTCTAATGCTCTGCGATTTACTGGTCTTCAACCTTGGGATCAAATCGGAATATTTTATCAGCTAGGAGATATTTTTGTAACTGCATCAGTAACGGAGACGCAAGGGTTAACACTTGTTGAAGCAATGGCATCCGAACTTTTAGTCGTGGCAAAATATGATACAAATCTAGATGGTTTTATTACAGATAAACAAAATGGACGTGTTTTTTATAACGATGATGAGTTAGCACCCTTATTAATAGAGTCTCTTATAAATAAAAATGAATCGCAAAAGATTATTGATAATGCATATCACGATATTCAAAAAATGTCAGCTCGGTATTTTGGTGAAAGAATTGATGCCATTTATAAAGAAATTATTTTAAAGAAAAATGAAGTAGTAAGATGACACTTAACAGTTTTGTAATAATATTTAATAATTATGTAAAAACTTAAGTAAATGAAAGTATAAACGAAATAAATTTATATAAACAAGCATAATTTGCCTATATCCGTTTAGACGTTACGTGTAATTTATGATAAACTATCTACAATTAGAAAAAATAGGAGATTATTACCTTGCACACGAATGAAAAGGTACGGAGAGGATTGTTGTAGATGTACATAAGAAAGTGGATGATTGTTGCTACAATTGGAATGGTAGCGATTGCGGGGAGTATTACATATACACCTTCTGTTTATGCACAGGCAAATAATTACACGCAAAGTGTATTAAAGCCAGGATTAGAAGGTGAGCAGGTTACGAAATTACAGCAACAATTAAAAAATCTAAAATATTTTAATGTAGATGCAACAGGTTATTATGGTTCCATTACAAAAGAAGCTGTAATGAGATTTCAGAAAGATATGGGTCTTATGGCTGACGGAATCGCTGGAGCAAAGACTTTAGAAGCCATTCAAAATACGAATACAGAAAATAATAAAATAAAAAGATTACAACTTCAACTAAAAAATTTAGGATATTTTAATGCTGAAGCAACAGGCCATTTTGGAATGATTACAAAGCAAGCGGTAATAAATTTTCAAAGTGATCATGGTTTAGTTGCAGATGGTGTTGTAGGATCAAAGACAGAGGTAGCACTTCAAAGAGCAATACCAAAAGTGAGTAGAGGTTCTTCACAGAGTCTATTAATTCCATGGTTTAATGAAGCAGAGAATATTTTTAAAAATGGATCAATTGCTACTGTAACGGATATAAGCACAGGAATTTCTTTTCGTGTTAAAAGGATATGTGGATACAATCATGCTGATGTTGAGACACTCACTGCTGAGGATACAAGTATACTTTTAAAAATTTATGGAGGACAATGGAGTTGGGGCAGACGAGCTATCATTGTAAATGTTGATGGTAGAGAGTTGGCTGCATCAATGGCTGCAATGCCACATGCGGGTAGAGATGACGAGCCTTTTGCTAAAGTTGTAGATAATCGAAGTGGTGGATATGGTCGGGGACAAAATTTAGATGGTATTAAAAATAATAATATGTCTGGTGTTATTGATATACATTTTTATAAAAGTAAAACCCATGGCACGAACAGTATAGACGATAAACATCAACAAATGGTATTAAAGGCTGCAAGAAGTCGATAGAAATAATAAAAGTAGTCGTAAAATTACGACTACTTTTATTTAATATTATTTCATTCCATTTTCAACCTGCTGAATCATTTTTTTAACCATTTCGCCACCGACTGAACCAGCTTCTTTTGAAGTCAGGTTACCATTATAACCCTGAGTCAAGTTTACACCTAATTCATTAGCAACTTCCATCTTGTACTTGTCTAAAGCAGCACGCGCTTCAGGAACTAATTTATTGTTTCTAGCCATGATTATCACCTCCATTAATATCATTTCCAGTTGATTAGAACAATATTAATGTATATAATGGCATTGAATGAAGATATATGGTTTTCATGTAAAATTAATTTGAATTAAATAATTTTGCAAAGAATCCTCTAGTATCTTTATTTACAATATTTTCTTTTTGTATTGTTTTTTTTGTTTTTTTATTCTGCTCAGCAATTATATATTTCTGTTCTCTAGCCATATCTTTAATCATTTTTTTAGAATTTTTATTGGTAAAAACTTTTGCAAACCATAAGAGGGCAGTTTTATTGTTGCCCAACCTTCTATATAATTCACCAATGAGGTATACAAGTGTTGATTCATCCATACCTGCAATAGGAAAAAGTTCTTTTTCGTATGCAGATTCAAAACCTTCTAAAGATTCTCTTAACAATTGTTCTTCATTATTAACATCTTCATTTATACGATATAACCATGCGATTTTTAAACAAATTAGTGCCTTTTCGCTGTCTTTTCCATTTTTAGCAATTGTGCTTAAAAGTGCAAGTTTATATCTTTCGATAGCAGTGTTAATATTAAACTCACGAGGATATCTTTTTGGTTTCCAATTTGCACTGATGATTTCTTTAATTGCTTTAGACTGCTTGTAAGTAATCGTTTTAAATTGCGATGAAAGAGCAGCATATCCACATTCAATACAAACCCATGCATCATATAATAAAGGACTGGGATGATCGTAATTAATCATTAAGTCCGTATCCCGTGATAATGTCCTTATATATGAGGATTTTACAGCTCGTACTGTTATTTTGGAAGCACAAACAGGACATGTTAGCTTTCTATCATATAGCCTTTCTTCTTTCATATGTAAAGCAGATTCTTTTGTATCTTTTTTATCATTTTGGTTGTAAATTGTAACTTGATCTAGATTATCAAAGCCTAAGTCTTTTAGATCATCAAATAGACTCTGATTCATTTTTTCTCTCAAATCAATTGCCCCCTTGCGACATTTGTAATACTATTATAACAAAAAAACACAAAGGTCAAAAGTCTCATTTTTTATTTTCTGCTATTTATTTAGTTTTTGCTGGTAATTATCAGTATCATTCAGTATAATAAGAGATGGTTGTATGACTAATGATTTGTAAGAACAGGAATAATAAAAATGATACATTTATTTGTAAGGAGTTGAGTTTATGGATAGAGAAATATATCTAGACAATAGTGCTACAACAAAACCCTATCCAGAAGTTATTGAATCGATGGTTGAGATGCTTGATGATAATTATGGCAATCCATCTTCGTTACATAAAAAGGGAATACAGGCGGAAAAAGCAGTTAAGACAGCAAGAGATATTATTGCAAAGACATTAGATGTGAAAAGCAATGAGATTTATTTTACATCAGGAGGAACAGAAGCAAATAATATTGCTATCCGAGGATATGCGAAAGCTAATAGTAAGAAAGGAAATCATCTCATTACATCCAAAATAGAACATCCATCTGTGCTCAATACTTTTGAATTTTTAGAACGAGAAGGCTACCGCGTATCATATATAAATGTTGATAGTAATGGTGTAGTGGATATAGAGCAATTGAAGAAAGAAATCTGTGAGGATACGATTTTTATTAGTGTGATGCATGTCAATAATGAAGTGGGTAGCGTTGCACCAATTCAAGAAATAAGAAGGCTAATGGATTTAAAACAATCACAGGCGATTTTACATGTTGATGCAATACAATCTTTCGGCAAATTATTATTTACGCCAGAGCGGTTTGGCATTGATTTATTATCTATCAGCGCGCATAAATTACATGGTCCTAAAGGAGTCGGCGCTTTATATATTAAGAAAGGTATACCTATTGAACCCATCATGTTCGGGGGGAGTCAGGAACTAAATATGCGTTCAGGTACAGAAAATGTACCTGGAATTCTTGGATTTGGGAAAGCAGTAGAGATTACATTTGCAAGTATAGAGAATCATTTACTTAAAATTAATAAGCTTAAAGAAAAGTTAAGAGAAGAAATAGAAAAAAGTATTGATGATGTGGTTATAAATGGTCAAGTGGAAGGCAAAAATGCACCACATATTTTAAATGTTTCTTTTAAAGGGTTGAAATCTGAGGTACTTCTTCATGCACTAGAGGCGAAAGGAATATATGTATCATCTGGTTCTGCTTGTTCTTCGAATAAGCCTGCGCCTAGTCATGTTTTAACGGCTATGGGTGTGGACAAACATTGTATAGAGGGTGCTATACGCTTTAGTTTTTCAGCGGCTAATACAGAAGTGGAAATTTCGGACTGCGTACAGGAGCTCGCAACAATTGTAAAACAACTAAGAAGATTTAGACGGAGGTAAAAATTTATGAATGAACTTATTTTAGTGAAATATGGCGAAATTATATTAAAAGGATTAAATAGACGCTTATTTGAAGATAAACTTATTAGAAATATAAGAACAGTACTTCATGATATAGGGAATTTCAAGGTATATAAAGCACAGGCAACCATATATGTTGAGCCTAGAGAGGAAAATGCCAATATTTCTAAAGCAATCGACAGACTTCAAAAAGTTTTTGGTATTGTATCCGTGAGTAGAGTGGCAACTGTGGAAAAGGACATGGAAGCAATACAGCAGAAAGCAGTTGATTATTTACATGCCAACTTACAGAAGTACAAAACATTTAAAGTCGAGACAAAACGTGCCGATAAGAACTTTCCTATAAAATCACCACAAGTTAGCAGAGAAGTTGGTGCATATATTTTATCAAACGTTGTTCATCTTAGTGTCGATGTTCATCATCCTGACGTAATTGTAAACGTTGAAATAAGAAGTACTGGTGCATATGTTTATACTGAAAAAGTACAAGGGGCAGGTGGGTTACCTGTTGGTTCCAGCGGGAAGGCGACGCTACTACTTTCAGGTGGTATTGATAGCCCTGTTGCAGGGTGGATGATTGCAAAACGTGGGGTTGAAATCAATGCGGTACACTTCTTTAGCTATCCATACACCAGTGAGAGAGCAAAGGATAAGGTTATTGAACTGGCAAAAATACTTACAGATTATTGTGGAAAGATTAATTTACATATCGTTCCCTTTACCGATATCCAATTAGCGATCCATGAAAAGTGTCCGGAAGAACAGCTTACACTTATTATGCGCAGATTCATGATGAAGATTACAGAAAGAATTGCATTAAAAAATGGTTCTAGTGCACTAATCACTGGAGAAAGTCTTGGACAGGTAGCAAGTCAAACGATTGAAAGTTTAGGTGTAACCAATGCAGCTGTGTCTTTACCTGTATTCCGTCCACTCATTGGGATGGACAAAGAAGAGATTGTACGTATTGCGAAACGAATCGACACTTTTGAAACATCCATATTACCCTATGAAGACTGTTGTACAATTTTCGTTCCGAAACATCCGACGACAAGACCAAAATTAAAAAGGATGTTACAATCTGAGGAACATTTAGATGTGGAAGGTATGATTGATAAAGCTGTCGAGGAGACAGAAGTAATAGAAATTTTGCGCTAGTACAACTTCGTCAGAAGATGATTCTTAATATATATCATACAAATTATTATCTTTTTCGTATAAGTTATTAAAGGTATTATTTTTATATGGAGGTTAGTGTATGGAAAAAAAATTATGCTTATCAAGAAGAGATAAAAAATGGGCAGGTGTATGTGGTGGTATCGCAGAATATTTTAGTGTAGATTCAACACTTATCAGACTAGGTTGGGTATTGTTGACTATCTTTTCAGGTGGGGTAGGTGGACTTATCGCATACTTTTTGGCATGGGCAATTATACCACCAAGCCCAGATGTGATATAAAATAGTATGTTTGTTTAGGACAATAATAGACCACTAATGTTTTATAAATAAATCATTAGTGGTCTCAACCCTCAGCTTTCAACTGTTTTTCTACATTCCTATTTCTTTGATTGTGTCTCTTAGTGATGTGGATGATTTTTTCAAAAGTTTAATTTCTTTTTCATCTAAAGGTACTTCTAAAACCTTTTCAATACCATGTTCTGTTACAATTGTAGGTAGACTTAAACATACATCATTAATACCGTATAGTCCATTTATTAAACTAGATACAGTTAAGATAGAACGTTCGTCCCTCAGTATACATTCAACAATTCTTTTTACAGCCAATGCCACAGCATAATAGGTGGCTCCTTTTTTCTCTATGATATGATAAGCTGAATCTTTAACATCTTGATAAATTTTTTCTCTCGAATGTCCTTGGCAGTGTCCACAATAATTACAATATTCATCCATTGTCATGCCTGCAACATTTGTTAGGCTCCAAGCTGGCACTTCTGTATCACCGTGTTCGCCAAGTATATATGCGTGAATATTCCTTGTGTCAACGCCAACGTGTTCACCAAGTAAATATTTGAATCTTGCTGTATCTAAAACCGTTCCAGAGCCGATAACCTTTTCTGGAGGCAGTCCAGATATTTTTTGTGTAACATAAGTAAGAATGTCCACAGGATTCGTTACAACTAAAAGTATCGCGTTCTCACAATACTTTACAACCTGTGGTACGATGGACTTGAAAACTTCCGTATTCTTTTTTACAAGGTCAATTCTTGTTTCACCAGGCTTTTGATTCGCACCAGCAGTAATGATAACAATATCTGAGCCTTTGCAATCTTTATAATCTCCAGCAATAACTTGTACTGGGCGGACAAAAGATACACCGTGACTCATGTCCATCACATCACCTTGTGCCTTTTCTTTATTAATATCTACAAGGACAATTTCTGAAGCGAGCCCACTCATCATTATTGTATATGCTGTTGTAGATCCTACAAAACCAGCTCCAATTATTGAAACCTTGCTAGCAGTTTTTTGACGCATAATAAAACCTCCTCAAATGATAGATTGTGTATTTTAAAGTATAAATTATTCATTTCAAAATATTCATTCCCTACTTTGTATAATAATTAACGTTTTTTTATTGATTCACTGTCATAATTGTAGATAACTATGTTAAAATGATGTAGTAATATAATTTTAAACTTCAAATGGAGGGTCAGAATATATGAATGCTGAAATCATTGCTGTAGGTACTGAACTATTATTAGGACAAATTGTCAATACAAATGCACAATTTCTATCTGAAAGATTATCACAACTTGGTATTAATGTCTATTTTCAAGTTGTCGTAGGAGATAATGAAAAACGATTAACGCAAACATTGCAACAAGGACTTGAAAGGTCTGACCTCATCATTTTAACGGGGGGATTAGGACCTACAAAAGATGACTTGACCAAAGAAACAATTGCAAAAATATTAGAGCTACCGTTAGAACTTCATGAGAAGAGCCTAAAAAGAATAAAAGACTTTTTCAGCTCAATACACAGAAAAATGGCTGAAAACAATACAAAGCAAGCATTTTTGCCAAAAGATGCGATGGTACTTCAAAACGATAATGGAACTGCCCCAGGGTGTTTAATAGAAAAAAACAATAAAATTGTTATTATGCTACCTGGACCACCAAAGGAAATGCAACCAATGTTTAATAATTATGTTGCTCCATATTTGCGTAGCAAGACATCAGAAACTATATATTCTAAGGTATTAAGGATATTTGGTGTTGGCGAATCTTCCTTAGAAGTAAAATTAGAAGATCTCTTGGAAAAGCAAAGTAATCCTACGATTGCGCCTTATGCAAAACAGTGTGAAGTAACATTGAGGATTACGTCAAAATGTAAGACAGAAGAAGAGGCGAATCAACTGATTGAACCAGTTGAGCAAGAAATAAGAAATCGACTAGGTATGACTGTTTATGGTGAAGGCGAAGAAATATTAGAAGTAGTAGTTGCAAAACTATTAATGAAAAAGGGGTTAACAATTGCTACGGCTGAATCTTGTACAGGTGGACTCTTAGCAGAGAAGTTTACAAGAGTTCCTGGGATTTCAAGATCTTTTTCACGGGGTGTAATTACCTATAGTAATGAATCGAAAATGGAATTGCTTGGTGTAAAAGAAAATACACTAATGCAGTATGGTGCAGTGAGTGCACAAACTGCGCTAGAAATGGCGCAGGGGATTAGAGAACATTCAAATGTAGACATAGGTGTATCTATTACAGGAATTGCAGGGCCTGGAGGTGGAACGGAAGAAAAACCAGTGGGGTTGGTATATGTAGGTATATCAACTAAGGAAAGAACATGGTTTAAAGAGCTTAGACTTACGAGAAGTAGAGATAGAATTAGAAATATGACGACAATGCATGCGCTGGATATGGTGAGACGGTATATTTTAAGGAACATCTGCTAATGCAGATGTACATGCTAGAATAACTTTGTGAGATTAGCGAACATTAGTTATTCTGTACGTCTACCCAGTAGACGTTCCTTGCCCTGTGCTCATTAAGTAGCACTAGCATTCGTGCTGAGGAGTTGAAAATATTTACAAAATTTCACTTGACATTATGAAATAAATATACTATAATAAACACGAACATTCGTTCTAGAAGTTATATTTGGATTTAATTTATTTGATAATAAAATTAAACAGGGAAAAGGTGGGAGTTACAAATGATTGAGAAGAAAAAAGCACTAGATTTAGCGTTTAATCAAATTGAGAAGCAATTTGGTAAAGGTGCGATTATGAAATTGGGAGAAAATGCGCATTTGAATGTTGAATCCATATCAACAGGTGCATTAAGTCTTGATATTGCACTTGGGATAGGTGGTGTGCCGAGAGGACGTATTGTAGAAGTGTATGGTCCCGAGTCCTCGGGTAAAACGACTGTTGCGCTTCATATTATTGCTGAAGCACAGAAAGCTGGTGGAGAAGCCGCATTTATAGATGCTGAGCATGCCCTTGACCCTGTTTATGCACGAAAGTTGGGTGTGGATATAGAGAGCCTTATAGTATCGCAGCCGGATACAGGTGAACAGGCGTTAGAAATTGCTGAAGCATTGGTTAGAAGTGGAGCGATAGATGTTATTGTTATTGACTCTGTTGCAGCTTTGGTTCCTAAAGCGGAGATTGATGGCGAAATGGGTGATTCACACGTGGGGCTACAGGCAAGATTAATGTCTCAGGCCCTTAGAAAACTTGCAGGAGTCGTTAGTAAATCTAAGACTACAGCAATATTTATCAATCAGTTAAGAGAAAAGGTTGGTGTGATGTTTGGGAACCCTGAAGTAACACCTGGTGGAAGAGCGCTTAAGTTTTATTCTTCTGTTCGATTAGATGTAAGACGAATTGAAACATTGAAAAAAGGTACTGATATGATTGGAAATAGAACAAGAGTGAAGGTCGTAAAGAATAAAGTAGCGCCCCCATTTAAGTTAGCTGAATTTGATATTATGTATGGAGAAGGTATTTCAAGAGAAGGTAATATAATCGATATGGGGGTTCAAGCTGATATTGTTAATAAAAGTGGCGCTTGGTTTTCTTATGGAGATGTACGTTTAGGACAGGGGAGAGATAATTCTAAGATATATCTCAGTGAAAATCCTGAATTGGCACAAGAGATCGAAGATAAAATAAGAGAAGAGTTTGACTTAGTTACTAGTGAGAATTTACAAGCTGAAGAAGAATAAATCATTCTTGAGTCAATAATAATCTATAATAGAATTAGCCTCTTTGTAAATCATTTCTTACAAAGAGGCTAAAATAATATAGGGAGGGAGTCTTATGATTATCACCTCTGTTGAAACACAAAAAAAGAATAAACATCGCAAATCTATTTTTATTGATAATAAATATGCCTTTAGTATTGATGAAGAAGATTGTTTCCGTTTAAACCTATATGTTGGGAACACGCTAACTGAGGATGAAATTGTGCAAATTAATAGGACATGCAATTATTCTAAGGCAAAAAAAAAGGCTATGAAAGCTATTTTATTTAAAATGCGCAGTGAGCGGGAAGTAAAGAGAAAACTAGAATTGTACGGTTTTGATGATGCAACAATTGAAGAAGTCATTAGGCATTTAATAGGATTAGACTATATCAACGATCATTTATATACTGAAAAATATATAAAATATGCATTTAGTATGAAAAAGTTTGGGAAAAAGAGAGTATCACAAGAACTAGTAAAAAGAGGCATTGACCCTAATATTATCAGCCACTATTTAGACCTTATAGAAGATGATGAACGAAAAAGGTTAAGACCAATGGTCGAAAAAAAGTTACGTACTATAAAAGTAATGGATGAAAAAAACTTAAATAGAGTAAAAAGTCATTTTATTAGAAGAGGTTATAAATTAGATGATATAAATGAATGTATTAACATAGTTACTGAATAAAACTTTTGTTGCTAATATGATATGAAATATGTTACAATTTTTAAGAAAGAAGAAGTTTAATAAGAAAATAGAAAGAGGAATTATATGATTTATCACATAGGTGTTGTGTCTCTTGGATGCGCAAAAAATCTTGTAGATACGGAGACAATGTTAGGATTGTTACATAGAGAGGGTTTTAAAATTACAAACAAAGAAGAGCAGGCGGATATTTTAATTGTAAATACATGTGGATTTATAGAGTCTGCAAAACAAGAGTCTATCGAAAATATCCTTGAACTTGCCGAGTATAAAGAAAAGGGTAAGTGTAAGTTACTTATTGTTACAGGTTGTCTTGTAGAACGTTATAAAGAAGAAATAATAAATGAAATGCCCGAGGTGGATGCTATCGTAGGAACGGGTAATTACCATGAAATTGCTGAAGTAATTAATCAGGCCTTTGAAGGACAAAAAATACAGAAGGTTGGAAATCAAGATTTTTCTCCAGAAGAAGGTTTGCCTCGCATACAGAGCACACCAAAGTACACGGCATATCTTAAAATAGCCGATGGTTGTGATAACCACTGTACATATTGTATTATCCCAAAACTTAGGGGTAGATATAGAAGTAGAAAAATGGAAGCCATTATACAAGAAGCAAATCAATTAGCACAAAATGGCGTAAAAGAACTTTTAATCATTGCGCAGGATACAAGTAGATACGGTATTGATTTATATGATGCGTATAAATTAGATGAATTATTAAATGAGCTGTGTAATATTAAAGGAATAGAATGGATTAGACTTCATTATTGCTATCCTGAGAATATAACTGAAAAACTTATTGATACGATTGCATCACAACCTAAGATATGTAATTATATTGACATACCTATTCAGCATTGTAGTGATGAAGTGTTAAAGAAAATGGGACGAAAAAGCACAAAAGAAAACTTGAATTCATTAATATTTGAACTTAGAGAAAAGATTCCAACAATAACAATTCGGACATCACTTATTGTTGGTTTTCCAGGTGAGACAGAAAAACAATTTGAAGAACTAGTCGATTTTGTTGAAGAAATACACTTTGATAGAATGGGTGTATTTAAATATTCTCAAGAAGAGGATACCCCTGCTGCAAAATTAGATAATCAGATTGATGAAGAAACAAAACAAATAAGGTATGAAAAACTTATGACTATACAGAGTGAGATTTCTGTACAAGTTAATGCAAAAAAAGTCGGTAAGTGTTTAGATGTATTAATCGAAGGATTTGATGCTGATTCTGGTTTTTATTATGGACGAACCTATGCGGATTCAATAGATATAGATGGTATGGTTTTGTTTAAAAGCAAACACAAACTTAAAACAGGGACTTTTGTTAAAGTTAATATATCAGAAGCTGAAAAATATGATTTGATAGGGGTGGTTTCTAATGAATTTAGCGAATAGGATTACAATGTTCAGGATATTTCTTGTGCCGATTTTTATGTTTTTTTTATTAATTCAAATTGCCGACTATGGTACCTATATTGCAGTAGCTATTTTTATCATTGCTGCTGCCACTGATGGTTTAGATGGATATATAGCTAGAAAGAAAAAACAGGTAACGAATTTTGGGAAATTTATCGATCCACTTGCAGATAAGCTTCTTGTTACTGCCGCACTAATTTCATTAGTAGAATTGAATCAATTATCATCTTGGGTGGCAATGATTATTATTAGTAGAGAATTTGTTGTTACAAGTTTAAGAATAGTGGCAGTCTCTGAAGGTGTTGTGATTGCAGCAAGTATGTGGGGAAAGGTAAAGACAACTACACAAATAATTGCAATTGTTGCAATGCTAATTAATCTTCCAATTGCGGTTTTTGGTATTTCGTTTGTAAATATTCTAATGTATATTGCAGTCATTTTTACGGTCTTTTCAGGTGTAGAATATTTAGTTAAGAATAAAGAAGTAATTAATATTAATCAATAGCATAATATATTGTATATAAAAATCAGACGTTGTTTATAAGCGTCTGATTTTTTTCATTAAAAGTGTATTTCATTTTTCAAATATTCATAAGGCGTTTTGGAAGTTATATTTTTAAAAACTTTACTAAAATATGAATAATTCTTATATCCTAACAATTCAGCGATTTCATTATATTTATATATATTGCTTTCCATTAATTCAATGGCTAATTCAACTTTTGTTTTATGAATATAATTGGTAATTGTCTCACCTGTTTCATCTTTGAACTTTTTAGAAAGATAACTGCGATTTGCTTTAATTGCATTTGCAACATCCTTTGCGAAAATAAACCTAAATTTATTATTATGAATATATTCAATAGCCATTTTTACAATAGGTGAGCAATTTATCATAGAATATTGAGTAATTAATTTAAATAAATCTTTTTCTATTAGAAGATAGTTATTAATTAACTGTTTTTTATTATCACAATGAGCAATTTCAGAATAACATTTTTTTTTTGCAGTCACAGCCACATCTTTTGGTAATCCGTTTTTCATAGAAGTTTCAATAAGGGATGCTACATTAGAAGCGAAATATAACTTTAGAATATCAATATCTTCATCAAAAAGGTATTGTAAATCTTTAATTTGTTTAGCATCTAAAGTAACTCTTTGAAGTAATTTTTGATTATTTGATGCTATTGCCTCAAGCAGTAAAAGTTTAAGTTTAGTACTTTTTTCAGAATAATTAATATCATATTCTGCACGCAATGATATATCTTTATACACTGACTCAATCTTTGAATTCATAATACACCTCTACAAGAATACTTTATTATAATTATATCATAGCGTTATGAAAGAAAACAACAATTTTGCAATAAAAACAACAATAGTAGAACATCATTTTTTTTGTAATTGGTATGATTAATTATAATCATAATAACAGCGTTAAAAAAGGAGGAAGAAAGTGGTGTATAAAGATTCAACAAAACCAATGCAACAAAGGGTAAATGATTTGCTTCAGAGAATGACACTAGAAGAAAAGGTTGCTCAGCTATATTGTATGGTAACAATGGGAAATGCTGATGTTATTAATAATCTAAAGGAGTCTTCAAAGGATGGACTTGGAACATTTAGTTATTTAAATAGTTCATTAACTGGAAATAACGAAAAAGATATTGAAACACTTAAAAAGATTCAGCAATATTTTGTTGAAGAAACGAGATTGGGGATTCCAGTACTGGTACACAATGAAGGAATTGCTGGTGCACAAATACCAGGTGCGACTACTTTTCCACAGTCACTCAATGTGGCATCAACTTGGGAGCCAGAATTGGCAAACAAAATGGGTGAGGGTGTAAAAAAACAATTAATGGCATATGGGATTAAGGCAGTACATTCACCACTATTCGATTTAGGAAGAGATCCTCGCTGGGGGAGAATAGGCGAAACTTATGGTGAAGACCCATATTTAGTTGCCCAAATGGGAACAAATTTTGTAAAAGGTATTCAGGGGAATAATAAAGTAATGGCAGCAGCTAAACACTTTGTTGGCTATGGAAATACTGAAGGTGGAAGAAATGGTGGAGAACAGCAAATTGGTGAAAGAAAACTATTTGACTCATACTGTTTTCCTTTTGAAGCGGCAATCAATGAGGCAAATGTGATGGGGATCATGAATAGCTATGGTATATTGAATGAGGAAGCAGTATCCACATCAAAATGGTTACTTACAGATGTTTTGAGAGATAAACTTGGATTTGACGGTTTGGTTGTTGCAGATTATGGAAGTGTTAGTCATGCTAATGCGCGATATAGAGTGACGGAAAGCCAGAAAGACACAGCTATAATGGCACTTAAAGCAGGTATGGATGTTGAACAGCCTAATAATAGGTGTTATCAATATTTGGTTGAAGCTGTCAAGAATGGAGAAATAGAAGAAAGCTATGTCGATCGGTCTGTTAGACGCGTATTAGAGACGAAATTTAAATTAGGCTTATTTGAAAATCCATATGGAGAAGGAGACTTTAACGAAGAAATAAATAATAAACAGTATCAAGCATTATCTCAAGAAATAGCTGAAAAATCGATTGTAATGGTTAAAAATCAAGATAACACTTTGCCACTGAATAAACAACTTAGAATAGCACTTATAGGTCCATCGTCCGATACAAAAGTAAATTTCTTTGGGGGATATTCATCTGTTAGTACAGCGAATACAACAAGTGGTGATTTTGATAGATCAGAGGACGATAATTATATAAAGATGGCGTATCAAACGGCAATCACAGAGTATAAGGATATGTTGAAATCAGTGGGGATAGTTTTTGAAGATCAACCTACGCCAGAACAAAAAGAAAAAATAATAGCAATGATGAAGCATAACAAAGCATCATCAGATAAAGAATATAGTTCACCTGAAGAATTTTTGGAAAAATATTATCCAACTTGTAAATCAATAAAAGAAGTTTTAGAAAAACAGTTGGGTAAAGAAAATATTTTACATGCTAAAGGTTGTGAAATAAAGGAAGCTATCAATGGTGGAATAGAAAAAGTAAAAGAAGTTGTTAAAGGGGCAGATATTGTTATTGCAGTTTTAGGCGGAAGAGAAAGTATGAGAGATCCTGATGCGACATGTGGTGAAAATAAAGACAATATTAATATCAATCTTGAAAAACCACAGATAGAAATGATGGAAGAGGTATTTAAACTTGATAAACCTGTTATTTCGGTGATAGTAGATGGTAGACCATTAGCAACACCTGAAATTAGTGAAAGGAGTAAAGCCGTATTGTATGCATGGCTACCTGCGCAGACAGGTGCACAAGCGATTG
The DNA here is from genome assembly GCA_963662695.2 of Clostridia bacterium. Taxonomy (GTDB): domain Bacteria; phylum Bacillota; class Clostridia; order SK-Y3; family SK-Y3. Next base: position 113,822 of record CAXXDC010000001.1, read on the forward strand.
TTAATACGCTTACAGGAAACAGCGTACCGAGTGGGAAGTTACCTGTGACCATCGTCAAAGATAAAGGTCAAATTCCTATGTATCACAGTAGATTGCCATTCTTTGTGAATATTGATGAATGGGCTGAATATATTGATCATGATAAAAATGCACCCCTCTATCCATTTGGGCATGGATTAAGCTATACCAAATTTGAATATAGCGATTTAAGTGTAGATAAAAGTGTTCAGCCTGATGGAGACTTTACAGTGAGTTTCAAAATAAAGAATATAGGTAAATATAAAGCTGATGAGGTTGCACAGGTATATATAAGGGATTGTGTTAGCAGTGTTGCTAGACCAGTAAAACAGCTCGTGGGGTTTGCTAGGGTTACTCTTGACGTGGGTGAAATAAAAGAAGTAATCTGTAAAATTAATATGAGACAGTTGGCATTTCATGATTTAAATATGGAACAAGTTGTAGAGCCAGGAAATATGGAGGTGTTCATCGGTGCATCTTCACAAGACCTCCGATTACAAGATACATTTGAAATAGTTGGAGATAAAATTATCGTAGAGAGAAAGAGTTTTTCCTCAAAAGTAACAATAAAATAGATATAATAATTATTAGCCGCTACACTTTTTAAATGTTGTAGTTGTAGCGGTTTTTTAAATATCAAAAAACACTAATTTGTTACTATGAATTAACACTGACACTTTTAGGACACTGGTAATTGTTATTATAAAAATATATACTTATGATAACTTTTAATTATAAATAGGAGGGTGAAAAACAAAATGGGAAGATATGAGTGGGAAAATATTGATATTATACAAATCAATAAGGAAAGAGGATATGCGACATCCATTCCATTTGAAAATAAGACCTGTGCTATTAGTGGTGAAGAATCAGAGTGGAAGATGCTACTGAATGGAGAATGGAGTTTTCACTGGGCAGGCAAACCAGCTGATAGACCAGAAGATTTTTATCTTAATGACTATGATGTAAGTGGATGGGACACTATTACAGTACCTTCATGTTGGGAAATAAAGGGGTACGGTACACCTATATATACGAATGTAACATACCCAAATCCTATTAAAATAGAACCGATAGAAGAAATTCCATCAATTGACCATAATGATAATCCAGTCGGTAGTTACAAAAAAGAGTTTGATATATCTAATTGGGATGGAAATGAGATATTTATTCATTTTGATGGTGTGAAATCAGCTTTTTATGTATGGGTAAATGGGGAAAAAGTTGGATATAGTCAAGGATCAATGACACCTGCAGAGTTTAATATTACACCTTTTGTGAAATCAGGTAAAAACATAGTCTCTGTTGAAGTGTATAAATATTCTGATGGAAGTTATTTAGAAGACCAAGATATGTGGCGTTTTGCTGGTATATTCAGAGATGTATATCTAATAAGCAGACCTAAAGTGGATATACGTGACCATTATATACACTGTGATTTAGATAAAGATTATAAAGATGCAATTCTAAAAATAAAGGCAAATATTTTTAATTACGGAGACAAAGACTGTAACGGATATAAGTTGCAAATTAATTTGTTAGATGCAGATGGAAAATACGTTGGTACAGAGATGTTAATGTCTACTGATGTAAATGTACAGGTAAACCAAGAAACTATATTAGAAATGGAAAGTAAAATTATAAATCCGCTTAAATGGACAGCGGAAACCCCAAACTTATATAAAGTTGTTTTGACATTGTTGGATGAAGATAATGAAGTGGTTGAAGTTAGAAGTACCAATTTTGGATTTAGGAAAGTTGAAATAAAAGATACACAACTCCTTATTAATGGAAAATCAATTATGATAAAAGGTGTTAATCGTCACGAATTTGGTCCAGAAGATGGACATTCTATATCAGTTGAACTAATAGAAAAAGATGTTAAATTAATGAAGGCATTTAATATTAATGCAGTGAGAACCAGTCACTATCCAAATGCACCGGCGTTTTATGAACTATGTGATATCTACGGGTTATATGTAATGGATGAGTGTGACTTGGAGACTCATGCTATTCGAGATAGTGTGCCTGGAAGTAATCCAAAATGGACAAAGCCCTGTGTAGATAGAATGGAAAGAATGGTGGAAAGAGATAAAAACCATCCTTGTATTATTATGTGGTCATTGGGTAATGAATCGGGTGATGGTGAAAATTTTAAAGTTATGAAAGAAGCAGCTTTAGGGATAGATTCTACAAGACCTGTTGTTTATGAAGGAGATAGATTAGCAGCATATTCAGATGTATTCGCCCAGATGTATGCACCACCACAAAGGATTGAACAGGTTGGTCGTGGAGAAAAGATTATTTCACAGGGAGATCCAACCTATAAAGAAAAAGAGTTATATATAACAGAAAAGGAATATGGCGACAAACCATATGTGCTGGCAGAATATTCTCTAATCTTAGGGAACAGCTTAGGAAATTTCTATAAATACATGGATGCATTCGAAAAATATGATAGAAATATAGGTGGATATATATGGCAGTTTGCTGACTTGAGTATTTTAACTAAAACTGATAAAGGTAAAGATTTCTGGGCGTATGGTGGTGATTTTGGAGATGATCCAAATGATAGTAATTTCTGTTGTAATGGCGTCTTCACAGCAGATAGAACACCAACACCAATATCCTATGAAGTTAAGAAAGTCTATCAAGAAGTCAAAGTACATGCTGTTGATTTGAAGGTTGGAATAGTAAAGATTGAGAATAAGTATCGATTTAAATCGTTAAGCTTTTTAGATGTAAAATGGAGTATCCTTGAAGATGGTGTAATAGTAAAAGAAGACGTTTTAGCCTCTCTAGATGTTGAGCCGCTTAATATCCAAGAGATTACTATCCCATATACTAATTTTAAATTTAAGAAAGATAAAGAATATCATCTTACAATTGAGTTTGTATTAAATAAAGATTTACCATGGGCATCAAAAGGATATCTACTTGCATGGGATCAGTTTGAACTACCACTTTCGAATAGGAATATTCCTGGAATTGAGACGAATAATGATAAATTAGAAGTAAAAGAGAGTGATAAGAAAATTGAGATATATTCAGAAAATGTTAAAATAACGATTAATGGAGATAAGGGTGTTATTGAGAGCTATCAGTACAAAGATGTTCAATTGCTTGCTTCTGCTTTACTTCCAAATTTCTATAGAGCAACAATAGATACTGATATTGGAGCACTTCGTCTTGTGAGAAATGTAATTAAGAATCTTTTAAAACAAAATGATGATAGTTCAAAGGCACGATTAGCATATATTAAAAGTCGTATAGAAGAGTTAAGTGATGAGGTATGGAAAGTTGCAGAGAAAACTAGAGTTTTAGAAAGCTGTGAATGGAAAATAATTAATAATTCTACAGTAGAAGTACTGACGAAATCAAAAGTAAACATTGGTGATGAACCTTTAAAAATTAAGTATATCATTCATAGTAATGGTGAAGTAGAAATATACAATGAATTCATGCCTAATAAAGAATTAATTCGTTTTGGAATGCAGATGCAAATACCAAGTGACTTTAGTCAGATGACATGGTTTGGAAAAGGGCCACATGAAACCATGTTTGACAGGAAGACAGGAGCTGCTGTTGGCGTTTATTCTATGCCAGTAGAAGAGGTTATTCATAACTATATAGTGCCACAGGAAAATGGAAATAAAACAGAAGTAAGATGGGTTAAAATGACAGATGCAAAAGGAAATGGACTTAAGTTTACTGACATTGGAGAAACGCTATTAAACACCAGTGCATGGCCGTATACAATGGAAGATTTGGATAAAGCAACACATATACATGAACTTCCTAGGAGAGATACCATTACCCTTAATGTGGATTATAAGCAAAGAGGTGTAGGTGGTGATATGCCTGGAATGGCAATGACCCATGAAGAATATAAGCTGAAGGAAAATGCGTTGCATAAGTATGCATTTAGGATAACGCCGTTACTAAAATAAGGAAAATATTTATCCCTTTATAATGTTAGTTTATTTAACATTATAAAGGGGTGTTTTTTTATGTTATAATAAATATTAAATAAACAAGCAGCAATATGTTTGGAAAAGGAAGAAGTATGATGGGAATTATCGGTGAATATTTTACAATACAAAAAATGATAGAAGCGCATATTAAAAATTCATATCGGTTTATGGATGATGATGGAAGGTACATCAGTACTAAAAAGATAATTCAGATGCGTTCTAACGATTTTGAAGATTTTTTTTTAGATAGGTTGCCCAGATATAATCATGTGAGCCCTCAACCAATTCTTCACAGACATAACTACATTGAGTTTATTTACGTATATAGTGGAAAGCTCGTTCAAATTATTAATAAAGAAAGAAAAATATATTATAAAGGCGATGTATGTATATTAGATTATAATACTCTTCATGCAGAGATCAATGAACGCGGAGAGGATGATATAATAATTTTTTTTGGTATGTCTAAAAAATTTTTTAATAAAAGGTTATTTAATAAGAATATTTTCAATTTTAATTAGTCAATATGAATTCAACTTAAGTATTGAAGAAATTGAAAAGATTGAAGATAAAGTATCCATTGAAATTAATGAATATATTAATGAAAATTTGAATAATGTATCCAGAAAAAAATTAGGCGAGATTTTTCATTTTGATTCTGGTCATATCAATAAGATTATCAAGAGAAACACAGGGAAAACATATTCGCAATATCTTTTGGACATTAGGATGGAGAAAGCGATTGCGCTACTCAATAATACTAGTAAATCAATCAACAGGATTATTGAGGAAATTGGATATACGAATAAAAGTTATTTTTATAAAGTATTCAAAGATATCTATGGTATGACACCTCAAGAGTACAGAAGAAGAGGTAATATTTAATAAGTTTGTAAGACCACTAAACTTTCTATATCGTTCAGAGATTTTCATAATGTTTTTAAGTTTTACTTGATATTTTTAACAATATATATTATACTGATTATGATTTTAATTTAGTACCAGGTAATAATACCATATGATAAAACGAGGTGTTTGTATGGCAAAGATTTCTTCAAAGAAGCTAAGACAGCAAAATTTAAAAGAACAATTAGAGTCACAACCGTTCTTGACAGATGAAGAGCTGGCTGAAGAATTTAAAGTAAGTGTACCTACAATTCGCCTTGATAGGTTAGAACTTAGGATTCCAGAATTAAGAGAACGAATAAAAAATGTTGCTGAACAGACACATAACAAAGTGAGATCAATACAAAGTCAGGAAATTGTAGGAGAGTTAGTAGAGCTTAATCTTGGGACTAGTGGTATATCAATATTGGAAACCGATCATGATATGGTATTTGAAAAAACAAAAATTGTAAGAGGGCATTTTATTTATTCTTTTGCCGAGACATTATCAATTGCTGTGATTGATGCAAATGTTGCACTGATTGGGGTAGCTAACATCAAATATATAAGTCCTGTCTATGCAGGTGCTAAGTTAATAGCAAAAGCGGAAGTCCGAAGAATGAAAGATAATAAATACATTGTCTGGGTAAAAATAAATGAGAAACAGATTGAAGTCTTTAGAGGGAAATTTATTCTTGTTTCACTAGACCCTGAAAATTAACTGGAGGTATATAAATGCGTATTATAGTTGATGCAATGGGTGGAGACAATGCTCCAAAGGAGATTGTTAAAGGAAGTATTCAAGCTATAAATGATATTGATATAGAAATTATATTTACTGGTAAAGAAGAACTTATAAAAAAAGAACTCGATAAATTTAAGTATCCAACAGATAAGGTGCATATTGTACATACTGATGAAATTATTACAAGTGATGATATTCCAACAAAAGCGATCAGATCGAAGAAGAATTCTTCATTAGTTGTTGGATTGAAAATGTTAAAAAAAGATGAAGGAGATGCGTTTATCTCTGCTGGCAATTCAGGCGCCTTATTGGCAGGGTCATTATTATGTGTTGGCAGGATAAAGGGCATCGATCGTCCGGCATTGACGCCCGTTATTCCTACTGAAACAGGGGGGGCACTCCTTGTAGATGCAGGCGCAAATACCAATTGTAAACCGATTAATCTCCTTCAGTTTGGGATTATGGGTTCTGCATATATGAAGAAAGTAATGGGAATAACTTCTCCTAGAGTGGGGTTAGTGAATGTTGGCGATGAAGCTGGAAAAGGCCCCGATATGATAAAAGAAGCTTTTTCATTGCTAGAAGATACACCACTTAATTTTGTTGGTAATATTGAGGCAAGGGATCTTCCAGAAGGAGTTGCTGATGTCATTGTATGTGATGGATTTGTAGGGAATGTTATATTGAAGTTTATGGAAGGAATGGGAGGATATTTGTTGAGCCATGTAAAACAACTGTTCACAAAGAATATCATATCCTACCTTAGTGCTTTGTTAATTAAAGGAAATTTAAAAGCATTTAAAAAGAAAATGGACTATAAAGAATATGGTGGCGCACCTTTGCTGGGAATTAATGGTGTTGTAGTAAAGTCACATGGTAGTTCAGATGCAAAAGCATTTTATTATGCCCTCATTCAGGCTAACAGATTTGCTGAAATGGGTGTAATTGATGAGATAAAGACCTATATTTCCGAGAGAGGAGAGGAGAAATCTTGAACGCAGGAATTGTTGGTATAGGGAGCTATGTCCCTGAGAAAACATTAACTAATTATGATTTAGAAAAAATGGTTGATACATCCAATGATTGGATTGTAACTAGAACAGGGATTGAACAAAGAAGAATAGCCAGTGATAATGAATATACATCTGATTTGGCTGCAAAAGCAGCTTCAAAAGCTATAGAGAGTGCTGGTATGTTACCCGAAGAAATTGAACTTATAATTTTAGCTACTATTACGCCAGATATGTTTACACCTTCCACTGCTTGTATTGTTCAAAAAAAGATAGGTGCAGTGAATGCAGTCGCTTTTGATATGGGTGCAGCTTGTTCTGGATTTGTGTATGGTTTGAGTATTGCAAATCAGTTTATAAAAACAGGTCATTATAAAAATGTATTAGTAATAGGTGCTGAGGCATTATCTAAAATTGTTGATTGGAAAGATAGAAATACGTGTATACTCTTTGGTGATGGTGCAGGTGCAGTATTATTAAAAGCTGTTGACGAACCGTACGGTATTCTTTCTACATATGAAGGATCCGATGGTTCAAAAGGAGATGTACTTACGACTCCTGCACTTCATTTGGAGGAAAATGAAGTGGCAAAACGTGATATTGCTAATCCGAGAACATTATGGATGGATGGTACAGAAGTATTTAAATTTGCAGTCAAAATAATGATAAAAGCAACTAAAAAAGTATTGAGTAATGTAAACATGACGGTAGAGGAACTTGATATGATCGTACCTCATCAGGCAAATATCAGAATTATTGATAGTGCAGCGAAGAGATTAAAGTTTGATAAAGAAAAAATCTATACCAATTTACAGAAGTATGGCAATATGTCAGCGGCATCGATACCAGTTGCACTTGATGAAGTAGTGAAACAAGGCAAACTGAAGGATGATGATGTTATTGTATTAGTAGGTTTTGGCGGTGGATTAACATGGGGTTCTGTAGTATTGAAATGGAAGAATTGGGGAGGTAAGTCATGAGAACAAAACTATGTGAGTTATTAGGCATAGAGACACCAATCATACAAGGCGGTATGGCATGGATTTCTACAGCTGAATTGGCAGCTGCTGTGTCTAACAGTGGTGGACTAGGACTTATAGCGGCAGGGCATGCACCGGCTGAGTGGGTTAGGAATGAGATTATAAAAGCTAAAGAATTAACTGATAAACCATTTGGTGTGAATGTCATGCTTATGTCTCCTTTTGTTGATGAAGTGATGGATGTAATATATGAAGAAAGAGTACCAGTCATTGCAACCGGAGCAGGAAACCCTGGCAAATATATAAAAAGGTTTAAATCAATAGGAACCAAGGTTATTCCAGTTGTACCATCTGTTGCATTAGCGAAAAGGATGGAAAAAGAAGGTGCTGATGCGGTCATTGCGGAAGGTACAGAGTCAGGAGGACATGTTGGTGAGCTTACTACAATGGTTTTGGTTCCACAAGTAGTGGATGCAGTAAGTATTCCAGTTATTGCTGCTGGTGGGATAGCTGATAGCAGGGCTGTAGTAGCTTCTTTAGCTCTAGGTGCAGAAGGTGTACAGATTGGCACAAGATTCTTATGTTCAACAGAATGTATAGTCCACGAGGATTATAAAAAGTCAGTTATTAAGGCAAAAGATAGAGATACAGTTGTATCAGGGCGTTCAACTGGACATCCGGTTCGTACGATAAAAAATAAACTGACAAGAGAGTATGCTAAGCTTGAAGCGAGCGGGGCATCTGTTGAAGAACTTGAAAAAATCGGTGAAGGAAAACTACGTGCTGCAGCTGTTGATGGAGATATGAAAGAAGGTTCAGTGATGTCTGGACAAATTGCGGGATTAATCAGTGATATTAAGCCGTGTAAAGAGATTATATCAGACCTTATGCATCATACATGCGAAGTCATAAATAGAATAGAAAATATATGTGGAGGGAATTAATATGGGTAAAGTTGCATTTGTTTTTCCAGGTCAGGGAGCTCAGACTGTAGGCATGGGTAAAGAACTTGCAGATCATTTTCCTGTGGCTAAAAAAGTTTTTGAAGAAGCATCTAAAGCACTAGGATATGATATTGAGGCAATGATTTTTGATGGTGATGAAGAGACACTGAAAATTACTGAAAATACACAACCTACAATATTAACAACAACGATAGCATGTTTAGAGGTGTTGAAGGAAAAAGGTATTCAAGCTGATGTGGTTGCTGGATTAAGCTTAGGTGAATATGCGGCACATGTAGCAGCAGGTAGTTTAGATTTTGCAGATGCAGTTAAGCTTGTCAGAAAAAGAGGAAAGTATATGCAGGAAGCTGTACCAATTGGTGTAGGAACAATGGCAGCAATTGTTGCATTAAGTACCGAAGAAGTACTTGATTGTTGTGAGCAGGCAAAGGAAGTTGGTATTGTTGAACCAGCAAACTATAACTGCCCTGGACAAATTGTTATCGCAGGTGAAGTAGCAGCGATAGAAAAGGCATGTGAAATTGCAAAGGAAAAAGGAGCAAAAAGAGCTTTGATATTACCAGTGAGTGCACCCTTTCACTGTAGTATGTTAAAACCAGCTGGTGAAAAACTGGCGAAAGAATTAGATTGTATTGAAATGAAGGAAATGAATATTCCAGTTATTGCAAATGTAAATGCTGAATATATAGAGAACAAGGGACAAATAAAAGAGTTATTAGTTGAACAAGTAAGTAGTAGTGTAAGATGGGAAGAAAGTGTTAGAAAAATGATAGCAGATGGTGTGGATACTTTTATTGAAGTTGGTCCAGGTAAAGCATTAAGTAGTTTTCTTAGAAAGATTGATAAAAGCTGTACGATGCTAAATGTACAGGATATGGCATCTTTAGAGAAGACTTTAAGTAAACTGGAGGGATAATAGATGAATCTTCAAGGTAAAACTGCTATTGTGACTGGAGGAAGTCGTGGCATTGGAAAAGGGATCGCATTAAAATTAGCAGAATTAGGTGCAAATGTAGTCATCAATTATACATCTTCATTAGTTACTGCAGAAGAAACAGCAGCAGAGATAAATAAGAGTGGTGGATCAGCCATTATATTTAAAGCCAATGTTAGAAATGCTGATGAGGTAAAAGAACTAATCCAAAGTACCAAGGAGAAATTTGGTTCTATTGATATACTCATTAATAATGCAGGGATAACTAGAGATATGCTACTCATGAAGATGAGTGAACAGGATTGGGATGATGTATTAGATATCAATCTTAAAGGTGCCTTTAACTGTATCAAAGCTGTTACAAGAATTATGATGAAACAGCGTGCAGGGAAAATCGTTAATGTGTCTTCAGTTGTAGGTGTGATGGGTAATGTTGGTCAAGCGAATTATGCTGCGTCAAAGGCTGGACTCATAGGATTAACAAAATCTGTTGCAAAAGAATTAGCTGCGAGAAATATCAATTGTAATGCGATTGCACCAGGGTTTATCAATACAGAAATGACTGATAAAATTCCAGAAAATATTCAAAAAACATATGTAAACAGCATCCCGTTTAAACGGTTTGGGACACCGGAAGATGTGGCAAATGCTGTGGCATTTTTAGTTTCTGATCAGTCAAAATATATAACAGGTCAAGTTTTACATATTGACGGCGGGCTTGTTATGTAATATTATCTTAGTGTAATAAAATTAATATATTACATAATTACTTTTTTTGGAAGGAGGTGAATGCGACTATGTTGGATAAAATTAAAGAAATTATTGTAGATCAATTAGGTGTTGATGAAGATGATGTGAAATTAGAAGCTTCATTTATTGATGATTTAGGTGCGGATTCATTGGATATTGTAGAGCTTATTATGGCTCTTGAGGAAGAATTCGATATGGAAATTCCTGATGAAGAGGCTGAAAAGATTTCTACTGTTGGTAATGTAGTAGATTACATCAAAGCTAATTCGTAAATAATGCTTAAAAAGTCCCGCTAAGCGGGACTTTTTAACAATATTTATCAATGATTATATGACTAACGCTTATGCTTTATATATATACTTAAATTTAAAATGTTATGAAAGAGGGGGAAAGACCCAATGAGTAGAAGAGTTGTTGTTACTGGTATTGGTGTTGTAGCACCAAATGGAATTGGAGAAGATAACTTTTGGAATGGAATAAAAGAAGGTAAATGTGCAGTAGATACTGTCACTAGATTTGATATAACGGATTACCCTTGCAAAATTGCAGCTGAGATTAAAGATTTTAATATTTCAGATTATGTTGATAGAAAAGAAGCAAGAAGAATGGATCGTTATACACATTATGCAATGGCTGCATCGAAAATGGCTATGGAAAGTGCAAATATCAAACCTGAAAAACTTGATCATGAAAAAGTGGGTGTTATTCTTGGTTCTGGTATTGGTGGTGTAGAAACGATAGAAGAACAACACAATAAATTGTTATCAAAAGGGCCAGGAAGAGTAAGTCCATTCTTTATTCCAATGATGTTATCTAATATGGCAGCTGGACAAGTGGCAATTATGACTGGAGCAAAAGGAAAAAATTTAACTGTTGTATCTGCTTGTGCATCAGCAACAAATGCTGTAGGCGATGCTTTTAGAGCGATTACTAGTGGAGATGCAGATGTAATGATTACTGGTGGTTCAGAAGCAGCGATATCGCCATTAGCTTTTGCAGGTTTCTGTTCTATGAAAGCGATGTCAACTAGAAATGATGATCCAAAGACAGCATCTAGACCGTTTGACGCTGAGCGAGATGGTTTTATTATGGGCGAGGGCTCAGGTATTTTAGTACTAGAAGAACTTGAACATGCATTAAATAGGGGAGCGAACATTCTAGCAGAAGTCGTTGGATATGGTTCTACTGATGATGCACATCATGTTACAGCACCTGCTCCAGCAGGAGAAGGCGGAGCAAGAGCTATGAAAGAAGCAGTTGAAGATGCAGGTATCAAACCAGAAGAAATTGATTATATCAATGCACATGGTACATCAACACCATTAAACGATAAAAACGAAACTGCGGCAATCAAATCAGTATTTGGTGAACATGCGTATAAATTAGCAGTAAGTTCTACAAAATCGATGACTGGTCATTTATTGGGAGCTGCAGGAGCGATTGAAGCGATTATCTGTGTATTAGCATTACGAGATGGATTTATACCACCGACAATTAATTACAAAAATCCAGATTCAGAATGTGACCTTGATATTGTAGCGAATGAAGGAAGACAAAAGGATATACAATTTGCACTTTCAAATTCATTAGGCTTTGGTGGTCATAACGCTACAATTATTCTAAAGAAATATTAAATCTTGCAAGATAAGTGGTTATTGAGTCAATGGACATTTATTGGCTCATTCCACTTGTATTCACGTAGTAGCCATTGACGAACAGCCATTATTATTATGACTGCTGGTCAATTGTTGCTGATTAAGGAGGTAATGATACGGATGAATAATCAATTAATAAAGACACTAAATATATTTCAAGAAGAAAGTCATTATCAATTTAAAGATATTAATCTTTTAGCAACAGCGCTTACCCATAGTTCTTATGCAAACGAAAATAGACGTAACAAAATCATTAGTAATGAACGATTAGAATTTTTAGGTGATGCAGTATTAGACATTATCATTAGTGATTATATTTATGCCCAATATCCTCTTTTACCAGAGGGAGAACTTACAAGAATACGTGCCAGCGTTGTATGTGAAGAATCATTAGCACAATGTGCAAAAAAATTGCAATTTGGTACTTTTCTTCTATTAGGTAAAGGTGAAGAATTGACTGGTGGAAGGAAAAGACATTCTATATTATCAGATGCATTTGAAGCTGTATTAGCGGCAATATATCTTGATGGTAGCTTTGCAGAAGCAAAAAGATGGGCTTTAAGACAATTAAGACCTACAATTAAAGCAGCCGCTGATGGCACAGCATTTAGGGATTATAAAACACTACTTCAGGAATTAATACAACAAAATAGTGATGAAAGAATAGAATACAATATTGTGAAGGAAACGGGACCCGATCATGATAAAGATTTCTATGTTGAGATAAATCTTAAAGATGATACCATAGGTAAAGGCATGGGTAAAAGTAAAAAACAAGCAGAGCAAAATGCTGCAAAGTCTGCTTTGGATATATTGCAGGGTCATGCAAAGTAATTTAAAGGCAGGCGAATAAGATGTCACAAAAACACTATATTATTCCTATATTTGTTCCACACAGAGGGTGTCCCCATGATTGTGTCTTTTGTAATCAAAAAAAAATAACTGGAATAGAAGAAAAAGAAATTGCTATAGAAGTATCCGCGGAAGACGTAACAAAAAAAATAAAGGAATATTTAGAAACTATACCCAAAAAAAATGTAAATATAGAAGTAGCTTTTTATGGGGGTAGTTTTACAGGGATTCCAATTGATTTACAAAAGGAGTTATTAGGTGCTGTCTATCATTTTAAAAAAAATGGCGATATACAGGGGATACGGCTATCAACACGACCAGATTATATTAACCAAGAGATTTTGTCTGTTTTAAAATATTTTGGTGTTACAGTTATAGAATTGGGTGTTCAGTCTATGGACGAGAAAGTATTGAAATTGAGTAATAGAGGACATAGTCAAAACGATGTGTATAAAGCTGTTACACTTATTAAAGAAAACAATTTTATTCTTGGCTTGCAAATGATGATTGGACTTCCTGGCGATACTAAAAATAAAATTCTAAGAACAACAGAAGAAATGATTAAGTTAAAACCAAATATGGTTAGGATTTATCCAACGTTGGTTATTAGAGGAACTGCATTAGAAGTGTTATATAATGAAGGGGAATATATTCCGTTACAGTTAGAAGAAGCGGTCATCATATGCAGAGATATATTGACAAAATTCAAAAAAAACCATATACAAGTAATACGTATCGGTTTACAGCCCACTGAAAATATTATGGAAGGAAAAGATGTGATTGCTGGGCCATTTCATCCTGCCTTTAGAGAATTAGTGGAAGCAGAACTTCGATTAGATAAACTAAAACGGGAGCTCAATAAACTTGAGCATATTCCTAAAGAACTAGAGATTCATGTTAATCCAAAATCAGTCTCGGAAACTGTGGGATTAAAGAGGAAGAATATATATTTTTTAAAAAAAGCATATCATATTAATCGTATACTAATAGTACAGGATGAAGCTTACAATAGAGATGAATTAAAAGTATTTTCACATATAACAAATAAAGATATTTAAAAAAGAAGCGATATCAAAAAAAGGCCAATGTGGTCTTTTTTTGATATCAACTACAAATTCTTTCTATATTCACTCGGGGATATTCCTTCTACTTTTGAAAATGCTATATAAAAATAATTATAGCTATTAAAACCCAACATAATAGCAATATTTGTAATGCTAAGTGTCTCATCTTTTAAATACGTTTTCGCTAACGCTATCTTTTTATGCAGAATATATTCTGTCACAGTCATACCTGTTTCTTTTTTAAATATTGTAGATATATAGCTTTTACTAATATTTAAGTAGTCTGCGACTTGTTCCAATGAACTTTGTTGATATATATTTAGATAAATGAATTGTATCGCTTTATTCACATATTTTGAATATATTAAGCTAGATTGTTTTTTTACTAATTGATAACTTTCATTAAGGGCATTATTTAATGCATAATGTAGCTCTTTAACCGTTTTTGCATCTTCAAAAACAGAAAAGTATTTTTCTGTTAAAATGTGTATGTTTATAGGGTGAACATGCGCTTGAACTAAAGCATATTTGACCATGCCCATAGTAGAAAAATATAAATTTTTTAGTACGCGTAAATTATTTATATTAATACCTTTAGTCCTTTTATTAATTAACGTTTCCAAGTATTTAAAATTAGGAGGATAAATCATCTGATCTATATCACCGCTTACAATAGCATTTAGAAAAACTTCCTGAACTTTATAATTATTTTCTATTGTTTTTATATCATCTATATTGTTTGTTTTAAGAAAATCTTCTGTGTTCGTAGATAATTCCTTGACTTCTATATTTTTAAGCAATAATTCATCTCGTATAGTAATAATGATTTCAGAGAGACAGTTAATATGTTTTACTGATAAAATTTTTAAAGAAAAATAATACTTCTCTATGGATAATCGGGATGAATATGAAATATTTTTAGTTTGAAGTATTTTTTTAACCATATATTCATTAGGTATTTTTCTTAAAAATGGCCCTAATAAGAAAAACCCCATATATTCATCATTAGAATTTTTATATGGTGTTGCCAAAAAAGATTGATCAATGGTATTATTAATTATAGTAATATCCGTAGTAGAATCTACACTAAAAAATTGATTAATATCATTAAAACCAACAGAGAGAAGTAGTTTGTACGTATCTTTCTCAAAAAGCGTATCAGAATAATCAACAGTTATTTCTCCCAAACTGTTAATGAAAAAAACATTAAGACCACACAATGAATACATTTTACTAACTAACCTATCAACAATATCCATATACAATTCTCCTTATTTTAAGATTTACATTAATTTTAACTCAAAAATAATATATTTTCAACAAAAAACATTAAAATAATAAATATTCTAAAAAAATAATTAGTGAAAAACTATTTGTGGCTATGTATAATCAAGGTGATGTATAAAAATAAGTATTTCTAAGAAAAATATGAAAGGAGTAAAAAAAGTATAATTATAAGGGAAAAATGAAAGGGGAAAAGTATAATGAGTAATGAAACACAGGCTATAAAGCCAGCAAAAAATTGGCAATTAGTATTATTTAGTATGCAATCTATCGCAAATAACCTTCCGCACATATTTATATTAGTATTCTTTTTAATTTATCACACAAATGTTAACGGTTTGGCAGCAGCAGTAATGGGAATAATGATGACTGCAGCTCGAATGTTTGATGGGATAACAGATCCAATTGTTGGTTTAGTTTTTGAAAAACTTAATCCTAAGTATGGGAAAGCAAGAATATTTATTATTGTTGGAAATATAATCTTGAATATTTGTTGGGTACTAATGTTTTTGAACATTACAAGTGTAAGCAATCTATTTAAATTAGTATGGGTTTTTGTTTTCTATGTATTATATATTATAGGTTATACAATTATGGGTGTAGGTTTCCGTGCTGGGTGGAATATTATAACAAAAGATCCGAAGCAAAGATCTACAATACCTATTATACAACAATTTGTTTCAATGCCAGTTATTATAATGATAGGTGGGTTTACACCAAAGTTGCTTGGGATGATGGGTGGATTTTTTGATGCAAATTCATGGGTTAAACTTATTATTGGATATGCAATCATAAGTTTTGTATGTGCACTTCTTACTGCACTTTCATTGTCAAGTACAGATAAACCAGAATCCTATAAAAATCTTGATCTTAAAACTAAAAAGTATAAATTTAAAGACTATGCACATGTAATTAAACAGAGTAAGCCGTTACGAATGCTCGTTGTTGCATTTTCAACAAACAAATTAGCACAAACCATTACTACCGCAATGAGTATGTACCTTTATTTGTATGTTATTCAGGATATGGAAATTAGAGGAATTGTGTCAATGGCTACGATACCATTTACACTAATTTTTGCAGTTTTAGGTGGTATGCTATCAAGAAAAGTTGGATTGAAAAAATCATTAGTCATTGGATCATGGGTATGTATTGCAGCTGGTATTGTTGCTTTTGTTATATTCCCAATGATGCCATTAGGAAAAGGGTTAATAACAGCATCACCAGTTATACTGATGAGTGCAGTTATTATGCTTGCTACTGTACAAACGGATGCGATGGTTTCTGATGTTACGGATGACTACAAATGGAGAACAGGAGACCATGTACCAGGAATGGTAGGAACAACATTCTCATTTGTTGATAAGATGGTTAGCTCAGTTGGAACTACATTGGTAGGATTTTTGCTTGCAGCATTAGGCATTAAAGCAGGGATAGAGGCTACACCAACAATATATTGGGGAATATTAGGATTCTTTCTTTTTGCACCAATTCTAGGACACTTAGCTTCTATTTGGGCAATGAAATATTATGATATAGATAAAGAGCACATGAAAAAGGTGCAGGATGCATTAGCGCAAGATAAAATGGCTGATGCCGAAGCATAAAAAGTCTATTAAAAAAAATTAATAAAAAAATCGCTACAATCTTAAACTAAGATTTGTAGCGATTTTTTTATATGTCTCGAGAATATTTGTTGACAGCTATACTTATCGATGTTATAATTTAACAAACAAAACAATTAACAATGTTAACTATTAAATTGAATGGAGGTTTAAGATTTATGGATATTTCAAAACAAACAGATGATTTTTTCTTTCGTCTACAGATGCAGATGCATAGTTTTAATATTGATGCATTTTCAAAAAACTTAAGAACACATGAACTTAATATACTTCATACTATCAATCGTTGCAGTGATGATAAAGGCGGTGTATATGTATCAGAAATAGCAAAAACGCTAGAGCTTCCAATGAGCGCTATTTCGAGAATGCTAAAGCATTTGGAAGATGATTTACATTATATCGTACGAAAGCAAGATACCGAAAACCGAAGACATACGATTGTATCAATCACTGATCGCGGAAAACTGGAATATGACCGAACAATGGAATTAGCAAAATCTTTTATTTCGAAAGTATTTCAATGTTTTACACTAGAGGAACGTATTTTATATTGTGAAATGATGGAAAAAATAAAAAATGCTACAGACATTGAATACGCTAAACTATATGATAAACAAAAGAAGGAAATAAAAATGAAAGAGGTGCATAGTATTGAATGAAAAAAATGAAGAACATGTGATTGAAAGAGCAAAAAACTGGCAATTAGTTTTATTTGGTATGCAATCCATCGCAAATAGTCTTTCAAATATATTTATTTTAATATTCTTTTTAGTCTATCATACAAATGTAAATGGATTAGCTGCTGCGATAGTAGGGTTATTGATGACAGGGGCAAAAATGTTTGCTGGATTAATAGACCCAATTGTTGGATTAATTTTTGAGAAGATAGATTTCAAATATGGGAAAGCAAGACTGTTTATTATTGCTGGAAATATAATAATGAATGTCTGTTGGGTACTAATGTTTTTTAATATTACAAATATTAATAGTGCGTTCAAATATATATGGATTTTTATTTTTTATGTACTATATATAATAGGACACTCAATTATGAGTATTGGTTTTCGAGCTGGATGGAATATAATTACGAAAGATGCAAAACAAAGAGCTACAATTCCAACTATAATGCAATATATCTCTATGCCAGTTATTATAATTGTAGGTGGTTTCACACCGAAGGCGCTTGGTGTGCTAGGAGGATTTTTAAATGCAGATGCATGGCTCAAACTTATTGCTGTATATGCTATCATAAGCATTGTATGTGCAATGCTTTCTGCTATATCTTTGACAAGTACTGATAAACCAGAATCATATGAAAATATTAATATTAAATCTGAGCGGTATAAATTAAAAGATTATTCCCAAATAATTAAACAAAGCAAACCACTACAGATGCTTATGCTAACTTTTTCTATTAAAAAGTTAGCACAAACCATTATTTCTGTAATAACAATGTACCTCTATATGTATGTAATTCAAGATGTGGAGATTATAGGTATTGTATCAATTGTTACATTACCATTTACACTACTCTTTGCAACATTAGGTGGTATGCTATCAAGAAAATTTGGACTAAAAAAATCATTAGTGATTGGGTCATGGGGTTGTATAGTTGCTGGTATTATTGCTTTTATAATGTTCCCAACTTTACCAACAGGAAAAGGGTTATTGACAGCTTCTCCAGCTATTCTATTGGGTGGAATTATTATGCTCGCGACGGTACAACCCGAAGCAATGATTTCCGATGTTACAGATGACTATAAATGGAGAACGGGAAAATACATTCCTGGAATGGTTGGAACAACATTCTCTTTTGCTGATAAGATGGTCAGTTCACTGGGAACTACCTTGGTAGGATTTTTATTGGGTGTGTTAGGTATTAAGGCTGGGATAGAACCAAATGCAACAATTTATTGGGGTATATTATCATTTTATATTATTGCACCAATTCTAGGTCATTTAGTATCTATATTGGCAATGAGATCTTATGAAATTGATAAAGAGCATATGGAAAAAGTGCAGGCCGCATTGGCTCAAGATAAAATGGTTGATTCAGAGGAATAGAACAACATTAAGAAATTACATTAAAATAGTCAATGTTTAATGAAAATAATTAGTGAAAACAATGGGTAGACATGTATAATTATAATGGATAGTTGTAAAATTTAACAATATAGAAGAGATTTGAGAGGAGGTTTTTGATGGAAAATAGGAAATTACAATAACAAAGCAAGGTGAAAATGAAAGGAGAAGTGAAAAATGAATGAGAGAGATGAAACACAGGTTGTAGACAGAGCAAAAAAATGGCAATTGGTTTTATTTTGCACACAATCCATCGCAAATAATCTTCCCCATGTATTTATTTTAGTATTTTTTATGATCTATCACACAAACGTAAATGGATTAGCGGCAGCGGCAGCAGGGATTTTAATGACTACAGCACGAATGTTTGACGGGGTATTGGGTCCAATCGTTGGTTTAGTATTTGAAAAAGTTAATCCTAAATATGGGAAAGCAAGAATATTTATTATTGTAGGAAGTATTGTATTGAATATTTCTTGGGTATTAATGTTTGTGAATATAACAAATGTATCTGGTGTACTTAAATTATTATGGGTTATAGTTTTTTATGCAACCTACGTATTTGGTTATGCGACTATGGGACTTGGTAATAGAGCTGGATGGAATATTATTACTAAAGATCCAAAACAAAGAGCGACCATTCCAACTATAATGCAATATGTATCTATGCCAGTCATTATCATTATAGGCGGATTTACACCGAAGATACTTGGTATGATGGGTGGATTCTTTAATGCTGATGCATGGCTTAAACTAATTATTGGTTATGCAATATTTAGTTTTGTATGTGCCATTCTTACTACTATTTCATTATACAATAAAGATAATGCTTCAGCCTATGATAATATTGAGCTTAAAAAAGAAGAGTATAAATTAAAAGACTATATGAAAGTAATTAAGAATAGTAAGCCTTTACAAATGGTTATTTTAGCATTTTCTTCAAAGAAATTAGCTTCAACTATTACATCAGCGATGAGTATGTATATTTATATGTATGTTATTCAGGATGTTGAAATCAGAGGCGTAGTATCAATAGCAACGATACCTTTTACACTTTCATTTGCAACACTAGGTGGAATTCTATCAAGAAAAGTTGGATTAAAAAAATCGTTAGTGATTGGGTCATGGGTATGTATTGCATCAGGTGTCATTGGATTTATTGCAATACCGCTACTCCCAGTAGGTAGTGGTTTGCTAATTGTATCACCACTCATACTTATTAGTGGTGTATATATGCTTGGTACAATGCAAACCAATGCAATGATTTCGGATGTTACAGATGACTACACTGTAAAATCAGGGAATTATGTACCTGGTATGGTAGGTTCAACATTTTCATTTGTTGATAAGATAGTTAGCTCATTTGGAACTACATTTTTAGGATTTATTTTGGCAGTATTAGGGATAAAGGCAGGTATAGAGGTAAATCCGACAATATATTGGGGACTATTAGCATGCTTTATCATTGCACCAATTCTAGGTCACTTGGCATCCATATTTGCAATGAGATATTATGAAATAGATAAAGAGCATATGGAAAAAGTGCAGGCTGCATTGGCAGAAAGAAAGTCTGCTGATTCTAAGGCATAGGAATTAATCAAAATTGGAGGATCCATAAGGGTCCTCTTAATTTTGTCTTTTTTTGTTGATATATATAATGCATATATTATATAATTAAATTGTAACAATTCACAATGAAAAGGACTATAGCAGTAAAAAAATTGAGTTATCATTGGAGGTGATTTGATTTGAATGGTAAAGAGTTAGATATTTTATTAAATAAAATTGCCAATGAAAAATACATTCATACGATTAAGAAAAGTCATAAATTTACATATAACAATGATAAAATATTTTTGTTTCCACCTCCTAGACATGAAACAATTGGAAAACACAAGCATCCATATATAGAGATGATTTATGTTTACACTGGCGTGTTTAAACAGACTATCAATAATAAAGAAGTATCTTTGAGTGAAGGGGATATTTGTATATTAGATACAAATGTATATCATTCATATGAGCCTTTAGGTGAAGATGATATAATTATTAATATCCTTATAAGTAAGAGTTTTTTTGATATTAATTTTATGGGTATGCTGTATAATAACGATGTTTTCTCTAATTTTTTAGCAAAAGAAATGAATGACAAAAAAATAGTACAATACTTAATTTTTAAATCGATGAAGAGTGAAAGCATAAAAGATATTATGACTAAACTTCTATGTGAGTTTTATGATAAGACGATTGGGTATGAAACTGTTATAAGGTTAAATATTTTGTTGCTTTTTACTGAATTACTAAGAATCAAAAAATTATCAAGTGAAGAAGACCCGATAAATCAATATAATGACTCTGTGATAAGTAAAATTAATAACTATCTAAAAGAAAATTATAAAGACGCAACGCTAAAAAAAGTTGCGATACATTTTAATTATCATCCTGTTTATATGAGTGATTTTATTAAGAATAAAACTGGTATAAATTTTAAGGATATGATTCAGGAATACAAACTAAAAGAAGCATGCATTCTTTTGGAAAGCACCAATCTTTCTATATCAGAAATAATAAATAAAGTGGGCTACTCAAACACTAGCTACTTTTACAAAATATTTAAAGAGCATTTTCATGTAACGCCCAATCTATATAGGGATAAACAAAAATTAAATTGCTAAAGCTAAAGTATAATCATTGAGGTTATTGATATACTTTAGCTTTTTTATAATTTTTATATTAAGTTTGGTTTAAAATGTATTAAGACAGGTTGGTGACATTAGGGAATTAAATATTATACAATAAATAATAAAATATGACGAGGTGAAGATGAATGGATACAAGAATAAGACAAGTATATAGTGGACAATATGAGAATTATATATTGCCATTCTTTTGGTTAGCAGGAGAAGATGAAACGGTAATCAAGGAGTATATACAAAAAGTAAATGACAGTGGCATCAAAGCAATATGTATAGAATCAAGACCACATCCAGATTTCATGGGAGAAAAATGGTGGAGTGATTTATCATTGATAATATCTGAGTGTAAACGCTTAAATATGAAAGTGTGGATATTGGACGATTCACATTTTCCATCGGGCTTTGCAAATGGAGCAGTTAAACAAGCAGACAAAAAATTAAAAAAAGTCCATTTGAAATGTTATACGATTCATGTAAAAGGTGAAGATAAGTATTTAAAAATTAATTACTTTAAAAAGATGCTAATGTCTGCAAAGAATCCAATGGAAATCAATATTTCTGATTATGCAACATTTAAAATTGTGGCAGCGAAACGAAAAGACGGTACTAGTTTTGAAGTGGATGGAAATTTCATTGATTTAAGTCCGTTTATTAAGGGTTCATTTATTGAGTGGGAAGTGCCAGAAGGATATTGGAGTATTTTTATTATTTCAAAAGAATTAAACGCTTGTGCAGGTAAAAATGATTATATAAACTTTTTGCAAAAAGAAAGTGTTCAACTTTTTATTGACGCGATTTATGAACCACATTATAAACACTTTAAGGATGAATTTGGTAATACAATTGCTGGATTCTTTTCAGATGAGCCAGGTTTTTATAATGATTTAAGTGATAAGTATAACTTTGATAGAAATATTGGTATAAATATGCCCCTTCCATTTTCAGATGAATTTGAACAACGTCTCATCAAAGAATATGGAGAAGAATATCTATTAAAGCTACCTGCCCTATTTTGTGAGTGTGGTGAAGAAACATCACTTATAAGGTATCAATATATGGATGCGTTGACAAAATCATACCAAGAAAATTTCTCAATTGCTCTGGGAAAATGGTGTGAGGAAAGAAATGTTGAGTATATTGGTCATGTATTAGAGGATAACAACTCACATACAAGATTGGGACCAAGTACTGGTCACTATTTCAGATCAATGTCAGGACAGCACATGAGTGGTGCAGATATAGTTTTGCAACAGATTTTACCAGAAAATAATTATTTTAAATATGGATATTTGAATAATGAAATAAGAGATGGTGAATTCTATCATTATGGACTACTCCACTTAGCCAGCTCCGCTGCACATATTGATCCAAGATTTAAAGGAAGAGCAATGTGTGAAGTATTTGGTGCATATGGTTGGAGTGAAGGATTATCATTAATGAAGTGGCTTGCTGATTTTTGCTTAGTACGCGGGATTAATCAATATGTACCCCATGCCTTTTCACTTGCGGAGTTTCCTGCACATGACTGTCCACCACATTTTTATGGACGTGGAGGCAATATGCAATATCCTTACATGGAAATATTATTTAATTATATGAATAGGGTATCACATATTTTAAGTGGTGGAGAAAAAGTGGTAGATATTGCTGTCCTCTATCATGCTGAAGCTGAATGGACTGGGGACTATATGTATTACCAAACTGTAGGAAAAGAATTAATGCAAAACCAGATGGATTATGATGTTGTTTCATGTGACTACTTATTACAAGGTAAAATGGACAATGATACTTTGAATGTTCTTAATGCGAATTATAAATGCTTGATTATTCCTAAGTCAGAAAAATTACCAGTAAAAATAATCGAGAAATTAGATGAACTCGTTAAAAATGGCTTAAAACTAGTATTTGTAGACAGTCTCGTAGCTACTACTATAGAAGGTAATAATCAAGAGCTATTAAATGATTTGAAAGATAATACTTCAGTTGTAGAACTATCAAAAATTGTGGAGCACATGAGCCAATATGCAAGAGTTAGAGTTAGTGAAAAACATGAGAACTTACGCGTATATGAATATAGACAAGGCGAGAATACCATATTAATGTTTTTTAATGAAAATAAATTTGATACTATTGAGACGGAAGTAACACTTGAAAGGCAAACAATAGCAAGATATGACGCCTTTAATAATGAGTTTTACTCTCAAATAGTAGAATTTAGTAATCAAAAAGAGATGTCATTTAATTTAAAGTTATCAGCATATGAATCTAAAATATATATTTTAGGACACGTTGACGTTACATTAAAAGATGACAAAGAGTATATAAATGAACATGTAATTAAAGATAGTTTTACATTTTACAAGAAAAATGGTGAATCCTATGAAAGTGTTGGACAAATAGATGAATTTAAGCCATTGGATACAATTATTCCAGATTATTCAGGTAGCGTAAAATATCATACAAAGTTTAATACTGAATCAGAGATTTTAGAGGGTAAAATAAGTGTTGGAAATGTAAAAGAAGTTGTAAAAGTGTCCTTGAATGGTAAATGTTTAGGTGTTAAAATAGCACCACCATATAATTTTGCCTTTTCAAACAAATTAAAAGAACAAAATGAACTTGAGATCGAAGTAGTCACCTCAATGTATGAGCAGATTAAAGATACATTATCAGATACGGGTGAGATATATCCGCAAGGAATTTTAGGAGACGTTAGAATTAAGTATTAATATTAACTAATATGCGACAGAGTTAATTCTCTGTCGTTTTTTTTATTGCTATTTCCTTATTTTATGTTAAAATTAAGTAATAGAGTTTAATGAATAATATCAGGGGGTTCGTACATAGTGTATCTTAAGACAATAGAGATTCAAGGTTTTAAATCTTTCCCAGATAAAATTAAAATTGATTATGGACAAGGAATTACAGCAATTGTAGGCCCAAATGGAAGTGGGAAAAGTAATATATCCGATGCCGTTCGTTGGGTATTAGGTGAACAAAGTGCAAAACTTCTACGTGGGAGTAAAATGGAGGATGTTATCTTTGCTGGTACTGAGACACGAAAACCACTCGGTTTTGCGGAGGTGGCACTTACCATTGACAACGCAGATAATATACTACCCATTGATTATAATGAAGTAACAGTTACAAGGCGGGTCTATCGTTCGGGAGAAAGTGAATATTATATCAATAAGTCTTCGTGCCGCCTAAAAGATATCAATCAATTGTTTATGGATACTGGACTCGGGAAAGACGGATATTCAATCATTGGACAAGGGAGAATAGATGAAATTCTCAGTTCAAAATCTGAAGATAGAAGGTATATATTTGAAGAAGCATCGGGGATATCCAAATATAGATATCGAAAGAAAGAAGCCGAAAGAAAATTAGATAAAACGAGCCAGAACTTGGTAAGAATCACTGATATTATAAACGAATTAGAGTTGCAAATAGGACCATTGCAAGAACAGTCGGAAAAAGCAAAACAATATCTGGATTTAAGAGATGAATTAAAAGATTTAGAAATTAGTGTCTTTTTATATTCAATTGATCAATTAAAAGCGAGCTTAAAAGATATTGAACAAACGTACGAAGTGACAAATGTACAATTAAAAGAAGAGGAAGAAAAAATAGAATCCCTTGAAAATGAAATGCAACGCATTCAGAATTCTTTGCAAGAGAAGGAACTGGCTATTGATCATGCGAGAAAAAACTTTTATAGCGATGAAGCGACATTACAAAGATATAAAAATGAAATAGAGCTATATAAAAACAATATACAAAATAATGGACAGAATATTGAAAAACTTGTAATAGAAATGAATGAAGTTGTTCATAAAATCAACAACTTTAAAGCAGAATTAGAGAATAAAAAGCTCATGGTAGAACGATTGTGCTTTAAAAAAGAGACAATACAAGAAGAAATTGAGGCATTAGAAGAAAGTAGTAAAAATGCGAATCAGATAATTACTTCTAAAAATGAAGAAATGGATACATTAAAAAGTAAACTAGTTGATAAAATGAATACTATTTCTGAAATTAGAGGTAAAGTGAATAGTGTTCAGGTATTAGAAGAAAACTTTGATGAAAGAAAAAAAGCACTTGATAAAGAAATGGATCAAAAAAACAAAGACATACAGCAAATGGGTGATTTGATTCATAAGCTTAAACATGATTATGCGACAAATAAAGGGAAAATTGCTGAGACGGCGAGTAACATCAATGGATATCTATCTAAGGAAAAGGAATCAAAGGAGAAAGTTCAAGCATATCAAAATGAGTATCTACAAAAGATAACGACAATGAAAGAAAAGGCGTCGAAGAAGAAGCTATTACAAGAAATGGAGCACTCCTATGAAGGGTTTTATAAGAGTGTTAAACAAATTTTGTTAGAGTGGGAAAAAGGAAGTTTAAAGCACTTAGATATTCATGGGCCAGTATCCAAATTAATTAAAGTTCCCGGAAAATATACCACTGCAATTGAAACCGTATTAGGTGCGGCAATGCAGAATATTGTTGTGGAAAATGAGAAGGATGCAAAGACAGCGATACAGTTTTTGAAGTCTAAGCGTTTGGGGAGAGCAACTTTTCTTCCTATTTCATCCGTAAAAGGTAACCTACTATATAATATGGACGAGGTCAGTAAATTTCCTAAATGTATAGGTATTGCAGCACAGCTTATAGAGTATGATGAAAAATATGAGAATATTATCAATAGTTTACTTGGCAGAGTTGTAGTAGTAGAAAACATTGATGACGGTATTAAGATGGCGCGCCATTTTGGATATAAATTTAGAATTGTCACATTGGAAGGGGACATCTTAAATCCAGGTGGATCTATGAGTGGGGGTAGCTCCTATAAATCCAATGGTATCTTAAGTAGAGCGAATGAAATAAAGACACTCAACGAAGAAGTATTACGTATTCGCACAATTATTGAGAAGATTAGCAATAAGAAGCAGGAAGAAGAGGAGAGGTTAAACCTTGTTACTAAACAATTAGAGCAAGAGCAAATTGTACAAAAAGAATTAGAAGCTATTGATATTAAATTAGAATCTGAAATCATGTATAATCAATCAATTTATGAGAATACAGCGGTTACTATTGAAGAAATTTCAAAAGAAAAGGAGCAAATACAAGTACAAATTAAAAATACAGAGAATGAAATTTTACAATTTTCAAACACTATAAAAGAACTTGAACAAGAAATTGTATTACTAGAAAAACAGATTGCTCAAAACCAACTGAATTTTGAAGATGAGATTTCAGAAAGAGATCAATTAAATCAGACAATCATAAATAAAAGGATGGAATTAAGTTCTATTGAAAAGGATATAGGGGTTTGTAATGAAAGATTGCAGGTAATTGATCTTGAAATTAGTGGGTATAATAGAGATAAAGGTTATAAAGAACAAGAACATGAACGTTTCGTTCAAAAAACACAACAGTTTGAAAAAGATATAGAAGATAAAAATAAGAGTATCACTACCATACAAGATAATTTAAAACATTTGCAAATTAAAATTGATGAATCTATACAAGAAAAACAACAAACACATGATTCAATTAGCAAACATCAAACATTAATTAAGGAAAAAAGGGAAAATATCTCCCTATTACAGCAGGAACATCATAGAATCGAAAATATGAAGATAAGAAATGAATTAGAATTAGAGAATATAATTAATAGGTTATGGGATGATTATGGACAAACCTATTCAGAGGCATTAGAATTTAAGAAAGAGATTAGTAATTTGAGTCAAGCTAAAAACACGATTGGGCGATTAAAGAAAGAAATAAAAGCGTTGGGCGATGTCAATGTTAATTCAATTGAAGAGTATAAAAATGTAAAGGAAAGATTTGAATTTTTGACTACACAACGGGATGATTTAGAAGATGCTGAAAATACATTGAATAATATTATTAATGATATGGTTAAATTAATGAATAAACAATTCAAAGATAAATTTAAGGTTATAAATGAAAACTTTAATCTTGTATTTAATGAATTGTTTGGTGGTGGGCGTGCAAATCTAACTTTAACACATCCAGAGAATGTTTTGGAAAGTGGTATTGAAATTGAAGTTCAGCCACCGGGTAAAAAGCTACAAAATCTAACGCTACTTTCGGGTGGAGAAAGAGCTTTCACAGCTATTGCGCTGTTATTTGCAATACTTAAGGTTAGACCGACGCCATTTTGTATTCTAGACGAGATTGAGGCGGCATTAGATGATGCAAATGTATACCGATTTGCACAATACCTGAAAAACTATAGTGATCAAACACAGTTTATTATCGTTACACACAGAAGAGGCACCATGGAACTGGCAGACATATTATATGGCGTCACGATGCAGGAAAAGGGTGTTTCCAAGCTATTAGCATTAGATTTAGATGAAGTGGCGAGTTAAAAAATCCGTTTAGGGTTGAGAGTTGAGAGTTGTGATTTAATTATAGCAAAGGTGGGGAAAATACATATGACAGAAGATAAAAAAGTAGGTTTTTTTGGTAGGCTAAAACAAGGATTAACGAAAACAAGAAGTTCTATTACGGATAGAATAGACGATGTATTGAAAACATTTAAAAAAGTTGACGAGGAATTATTTGAAGAACTTGAAGAAATTTTAATAACAGCTGATGTCGGCGTTAATACTTCAATGGAGATTATTGAGAAACTTAGAGAAAAGGTAAAAGAAAATAAAGTGGTAGATAGCACTGAAGTAAAAACATTATTGAAACAAATAATGAGTGAAATGATAAGCGATGTAGATCAAGCACTGAATCCTTCAGGTCAACCAGCTATCGTTATGGTAATCGGAGTCAATGGTGTAGGAAAAACAACCTCAATAGGTAAAATCGCTAATAAATTTAAAAATGAAGGAAAAAAAGTCTTACTTGCTGCTGGTGATACCTTTAGAGCAGCAGCAATAGATCAATTAGAG
Source organism: Clostridia bacterium (assembly GCA_963662695.2). Classification (GTDB taxonomy): domain Bacteria; phylum Bacillota; class Clostridia; order SK-Y3; family SK-Y3. The sequence continues at coordinate 142,282 of CAXXDC010000001.1, forward strand.
ATATGGGGCGATCGTGTAGGTGTAGATGTTATTAAGCATCACGAGGGTGCAGATCCTGCTGCAGTTATATTTGATGCTATACAAGCTGCTAAATCCAGACAAACTGATGTTTTGATTTGTGATACGGCTGGACGATTACATACGAAAAAAAATCTAATGCAAGAATTAAACAAGATATTTAGAATTATCGATAAGGAAGTACCAGATTCAAACAGAGAAGTATTACTTGTATTAGATGCTACAACGGGACAAAATGCTGTCAACCAAGCAAAAATTTTCGGTGAAGCCGCTGATATTACAGGTATTGTGCTGACTAAGCTAGATGGGACAGCAAAAGGTGGAATCGTCATTGCGATTAAGGCAGAGCAAGACATTCCGGTAAAACTAATCGGTGTTGGTGAAGGGGTGGATGATCTACAAACATTTAATGCTGAGGCGTTTGTTAACGCATTATTTGATTAAAAAAAGGACGGTGACATTATATGGAATATGATTACTACAGAGAAAAAAACAAAAAGAATTTTACAGGGTGGCTCGTCACTATTCTCACTATTTTTTCGTTACTTTTAGTCATTGGTTTAATATTTGGAATACTAACAGAATATCTTCAAATAAAAGAAATTGGGGATAAATACACCAGTGTTTTTTGGACTAATTTCAATGTGAAGATAGCTACACAGATTTTTAGCTTAATAATAGTGTTTGCAGTGATATTGATTTCAACCTTAGTACTTCGCAAAACCTTACTATCAATGAGTCAGAATGTATTTTTCTTGAAAAAGAAATTACCAATTGTTCTGATAACCTTTATTATCTCGTTTTTTGTGAGTTCACTCATTAGAGAATCTTTTTATAATCGATTTCTCTTGTTTGCAAACAGTATATCCTTTCATCAGGCTGATCCAATTTTCAATCAAGATTTAGGATACTACATTTTTCAAAGACCATTTTTGATGATATTAATTGAGAGTTTCTCATTAGTATGGCTAATACAAATTATTTATGTTCTTGCATTATATGTCGTTTTATATATTAGTACAGGCACTCGAACAGTTAGAGATTTAATAAATGAGAAAGGTATAGTCATACATAATATATTCAATATTGTCATTTATTTTTTAATTAAAGCGGGTACATATAAATTTATGTCTGAAGAGATTTTGTATTCAACAATTGGAGAAGTTTTAGGTGCTGGCTATACAGATGTAACTGTTTGGTTGAGCTATTATAAAGTAGCACCAATCCTATTAATTTTCATTGTATCCTTAACAATATTTTTTGTATTGAGAGGGAAGATTAAGCAAGCTGTAGTGAGTGTCGCAATATTTCCTATAACGTGGATCGTGGTATTGTTGGCTTCTGCTGTTGTACAAGGACTTGTAGTATCACCAAATGAAGCAGCAGTTGAAGAGCCATATTTAAATCATAATATTAACTATACACGTAATGCATATCATCTTAATGATATTATTGAAGAAGAATTTCCAGTTTCAAATAATTTGACATTAGAAGATATTGCTCAGAATTCACAGACTATTAATAATATAAGAATAACTGATTATCCCGCTACCCTAACAATATTAAATCAGTTACAGGGAATTAGGAACTACTATCGTTTTGAGGATACAGATGTAGCGACTTATGACATTAATGGAACACCTACAGCAGTATTTGCTGGAGTTAGAGAATTGAATAAAGAAAATCTACCAGATGGAACGAAGACATATATTAATATGAAGCAGCGTTATACACATGGTTTCGGTCTGGTCATGAATCCAGTAAATCAGATTACGGCACAGGGTCATCCTGTATTTACAATTAAAAATATCCCACCAAAATCTATTGAGGGTGCCCCAGAAATAGCGCAACCTCGAATCTATTTTGGAGAGTTAACAAATGATTATGTTATTGTAAATTCAAAAATAAAGGAACTTGATTATTCAGAAGGACAAGAAGATGTTGAATTTAGCTATGATGGTAAAGCAGGAATAAAACTTGGATTCCTTAATAGATTAATATTTGCTATCAACTATGGTGATATTAGACTGTTAGTATCTAGCTCCATTACATCGGATAGCAAGTTGATGTTAAATAGAAATATAATTGAACGTGTGCGTAGAGTAGCACCCTTTTTAACTTACGATCCTGACCCATATATTGTAATCACTGATGAAGGTAGATTAAAATGGGTAGTAGATGTTTATACAACTTCTGAATACTATCCATATTCACAACCTTATCGTGGCATAAATTATGTACGTAATTCTGCTAAAGCAATTGTTGATGCATACGATGGTAGTGTTGAATTTTATATTACCGATGAAACAGACCCTATCATAAACGTGTACAATGATATTTACCCTAAGTTGTTTAATACGGATTCATTGCCAACAGATATTGCGAAACATATAAGATATCCCCAATTGATGTTTAAAATTCAAGCAGAGATATTTAAAAGATATCACATGACGAATCCTATGGCTTTCTATTATAATACGGATTATTGGAATATTTCTAAAGAAAAGTATCGCGGACAAATAAAGGATGTTGAACCTTATTATAATCTGATGAAGCTACCAAAAGTAGAAGGCGATGAGGAACTTGTTTTAATGATTCCTTATACACTTACTAATAAAGATAATATGGTTGCTTGGCTTGCTGTAAGGTCAGAGGGAGATCAGTATGGTAAAATGGTTCTATATAAATTTCCAAAAGGTATTAATGTCTATGGTACAATGCAAATTGAAAACAGAATCGACCAGGAGCCTGATATCTCGCGTGAAATGACGTTATGGGATCAAGGGGGTTCTGCAGTTATACGAGGTAATTTGTTAGTGATACCTGTTAATAATTCAATACTATATGTTGAACCAGTGTATATAACAGCCGACAATGAATCATCATTACCAGAGATGAAAAGAGTTGTTGTGGCATATGGCGAGCAAATTGTAATGGAGAGAACGTTAGATGATGCACTGAAAGCAATCTTTGGTACTAAGCGACCTGTTATTACTGATACCGGAGAAGATGTACAATCACTAATAGAAAGAGCATTATCAACATTTGAAAATTATAAAATATCATTACAGGAAAATGAGTGGGAGAATTCAGGAAAGAATTTAAAGGATTTAGATGATGTTATGCAGATATTAAATGATAAAAAAACTGAAATTAAACCTTGACAAATGGACAAAAATAGACTAAAATTCTTGTGTAAAGGAAATTACTTTACACAAGAATTTTTTATATAAAGTGTGATGAATGATGGATAAAGATTTTAAAATTAGTATATACTTAGACTTTTACAAAGAGTTGCTTACTGAAAAACAGACAGATGCTATTGATTTATATTATAATAAGGATTTGTCATTAAGTGAAATCAGTGAGCATCTAAATATTACGCGCCAAGGGGTACGAGATAGTATTAAAAGAGGTGAAAAACTCCTTTTAGAACTAGAAGAAAAACTAGGGCTTGTTGAGCGTTTTAGACTTATACAAGATAGAATTGATCAAATTGCTCATGTTATTCAGGAGACTGAGAGACTCAATACGCAACAATTACATTCGGAAAAGTTGGCGTTAAAAGTAAAAAAAATTAAAGTTTATATCAACGATATTAATGAAAAAGTATAGAAAAGTTATAATCTTTGAAAAAACCAAGAATGGAGTTTTGTAAATGGTCTTTGAAAGTTTAGCTTCAAAATTACAGGGAACATTTAAAAAGTTAAAAGGCAAAGGGAAACTTAACGAAAAAGATATTAAGATGGCAATGAGAGAAGTTAAATTAGCTTTACTTGAAGCTGATGTTAATTTTAAAGTTGTAAAAGATTTTGTTAAGATTGTATCTGAAAAGGCTGTGGGGGATGAAGTACTTGAAAGCCTTACACCTGGGCAACATGTTATAAAAATTGTAAATGACGAGTTAACAAACTTAATGGGTAGTACGCAGAGTAAAATTGTTTTTTCACCAAAACCACCAACTGTTTTGATGCTTGTTGGACTACAAGGTGCTGGTAAGACAACTGCTTCAGGAAAACTAGCAGGGCTACTGCGTAAACAAGGAAAAAGCCCGTTATTGGTTGCTTGTGATATATATAGACCGGCGGCAATCAAACAACTGCAAGTTGTGGGTGGACAGCTAGATATACCTGTTTTTTCAATGGGTGATAAGAAAAACCCGGTAGATATTGCGAAAGCGGCAATAGAGCATGCTAGTTCGAATGGACATGATGTTGTTATTATAGATACTGCTGGTAGACTTCACGTAAATGAAGAGTTAATGGATGAACTTAAAGATGTTAAAAGTGAAGTGACACCAACAGAAATATTATTAGTGATTGATTCAATGACTGGGCAAGATGCAGTCAATGTTGCAAAAAGTTTTAATGAACAACTAGGCGTAGATGGTGTAATCCTTACAAAACTAGATGGGGACACAAGAGGTGGTGCTGCACTTTCAGTAAGAGCAGTTACAGGAAAACCTATTAAATTTGCTGGAATGGGTGAAAAATTAACTGATTTAGAACCTTTTTATCCGGACAGAATGGCGTCAAGGATATTAGGGATGGGTGATGTACTTAGTTTGATTGATAAAGCACAACAGTCTTTTGATGAAAAGAAAGCCATTGAACTTGAGAAAAAACTTCGTACACAACAATTTACATTTGATGATTTTCTTGACCAGTTGGAGCAGATGAAAAACATGGGACCACTGAGCCAGATTATGGGCATGATGCCTGGTATGAGTCAGAAGCAGCTCCAAAATGTTGAATTAGATGATAAACAACTAGATCATGTCGAGGCGATTATTAAATCAATGACCAAAGAAGAGAGAAAAAATCCTTCTATCATAAATTCAAGTAGGAAGAAAAGGATTGCACGAGGTAGTGGTACAAAAGTGCAAGATATTAATAGTTTGTTAAAACAATTTACACAGATGCAAAAGATGATGAAACAATTTAGCAATCCAAAAATGATGAAGAAAGCGAAGATGAATTTTCCTTTCATGTAGGTTATAAATAGTGTTACTTTTTTAAGGAGGTGAAAAATACGATGGCAGTAAAAATAAGATTAAGAAGAATGGGTGCTAAAAAAGCTCCATTTTACAGAGTGGTTGTTGCCGATTCTAGATTTCCTAGAGACGGAAGATTTATTGAACAAATAGGTACTTATAATCCACTAACTGATCCAGCTGATGTAAAGATTGACGATGAAAAAGCAATTAAATGGTTAAAAAATGGCGCGCAGCCAACTGATACAGTAAAATCTTTGCTTAAGAAAAACGGTATCATGGATAAGTATGAAGAAGCGAAGAAGAATGCATAAGTGAGACTTAAAATGCTCCTGTGGAGGTGTATTAAAAGTGAAGGAATTATTAGAAACTATTGCTAAGTCATTGGTTGATAATCCAGATGACGTATTCGTGACTGAAGTAGAAGGTGCTCAATCCGTTATTCTTGAGCTTCGAGTGGCACAAGATGATATGGGGAAAGTTATTGGTAAACAGGGTAGAATTGCAAAAGCAATTAGAACTGTTGTGAAGGCTGCTGCAACAAGAGAAAATAAGAGAGTAGTAGTTGAAATTCTTCAGTAGGAGAATGAATTAAGGGGGGCGCGTACTAGTACGGCCCCCTCATTTATTTTAATGAGTATTAGCAACGGAGGAATTTTCTATGAAGAAAAATCAATTTAATATTGGCAAGATCATTAATACACATGGTATTAAGGGTGAAGTGAAAGTATTACCACTGACTGATGATCCAGCACGTTTTGAAGACTTAGAATGGGTATATCTGAGTTATAATAATCAATTGGAAAAAAAAATTATACAGAGTATACGCTATCAAAAAAATAATATTATATTAAAATTTAAGGATATAAATTCAATAGATGAAATAGAAAAATATAAAAGTTGTATGTTAGTTATAGATCGAGAAATGGCAGTTGAATTACCTGAAAACACCTATTTTATTAGAGATTTAATTGGAGTAGAAGTACGATTAGAAAATGGAGAATCACTTGGGAAGATAATTGATGTTATTGAGACGGGCAGTAATGATGTGTATGTAATAAAACCGAATAAAGGAAGCGATATTTTAATCCCTGCAATCAAACAGGTGATACAACATGTTGACATTGAAGAGAACATAATGATTGTAAAATTGCTTGAAGGGTTGATTGAATAATGAGATTTGATGTACTTACACTTTTTCCTGAAATGTTTGAAGCAGTTTTAGGAGAGAGTATAATAGGACGTGCAAGGAAAAACAATATTATTGAGCTTAATTTTATCAATATTAGAGATTTTTCTGGAAACAAACATAATCGCGTTGACGATTATCCCTATGGCGGTGGAACTGGCATGGTGATGCAACCAATGCCAATATATAAAGCGTATAAAAGTATAGTGAATGGTCTGGACTATAAACCTAAAGTGATATATCTCACGCCCAAAGGGAAAGTATTTAATCAAACCATCGCAAAAAAAATGATAAATGAAAAGCATTATATCTTATTATGTGGTCATTATGAAGGTGTCGATGAACGGATTATTGAAGAAATTGTTGATATAGAAATTTCTATCGGTGACTTTGTATTAACTGGTGGCGAGATACCAGCGATGGTGCTTATTGATTCAGTATGTCGTCTTATACCAGGAGTACTTAGCAGCGAAGAATCATTTCAGGACGAATCACATTATTCTGGGTTGTTAGAATATCCTCAATATACGCGACCACCAGAATTCATAGGTAGAAAAGTTCCAGATGTATTGCTTTCTGGTCACCATGAAAATATAAAAAAATGGAGAAGAGAGCAGGCTATACTAGAAACAAAAAAGAAGAGACCTGATTTGCTAGTACAACTTAGTGAATACGAAGTATGAGGTTTAGTTGTACTGTACATCTTCACCAGAAGATGTTCTTTATTATAGTATAATTATTTCCAAAAAGTATTGTATTTTGCTTTACGGTATGATATACTACTTTGGTGTGAATTACGGACGGTCCTCTGTAAGAAAGTCGGCATGAACGTCTATGTAGGAAGGAGGAATAGACATGAACATTATTAGCGCATTAGAAAAAGAACAATTAAGAAGTGATCTACCAACACTTAATATTGGTGATACTGTTAAAGTATATGTAAATATTAAAGAAGGAAACAGAGAAAGAATTCAGATGTTTGAAGGAACTATTATTCGTAAGAAAAATGGTGGCATTCGTGAAACATTTACTGTAAGACGTGTTTCCTATGGTGTAGGCGTTGAAAGAACTTTCCCAGTAAATTCTCCTAAAATCGATAAGATTGAAGTTGTGAGAAAAGGTAAAGTTAGAAGAGCTAAGCTTTATTACTTAAGAGATAGAGTAGGTAAAGCAGCAAGAGTTAAAGAAAGAATATAGTATAATAATTAAAAAGGGACTTTAATGTCCCTTTTTGTTTACAATAATATATAATACAGTTTTGACATATACTTAGGAGGCTACCATGGAAAATTTTAATTTTAAAAGAGAAATTTTTGAATGGGTACAAGCTATTGTTGTTGCCCTCGTAATCGCTTTAGTAATTAGGACTTTTGTTTTTGAATTAATAAAAGTGAACGGTCAATCAATGCTTCCGACACTTGAGCACAATGATCGATTGGTTGTAGTAAAAATGCTGTATAAGCCTGAACAAGGCGATATTATTATTCTTCATCCTCCACATGAGGAACGGGGACCCTATGTAAAACGAGTGATTGCTGTAGCAGGACAGACTGTAGATGTAGACTTTACAAGACATAAAGTTTATGTTGACGGTAAAGCCTTAGAGGAAGATTATATAAATGAACCAATCGCGCAACGGGGAGATATGAAATTTCCTCAAACTGTGCCAGAAGATTCCGTTTTTGTTTTAGGTGATAATAGAAATAATAGTAGAGATAGTCGCTATCTTGATGTGGGTATGATTCCTTATGAATCTGTTATTGGAAAAGTAACAATTCGAATCTGGCCCCTCAATAAAATCGGTAGTGTCTATAAGTAAAGTAGGTGTATAAATGAACATTCAGTGGTATCCTGGTCATATGGCCAAGACAAAGAGACTGATAGAGCAAAATTTAAAAATGGTTGACATTATTATTGAATTAGTAGATGCACGATTACCCCTTAGTAGTAAGAATCCTATTATCGACCAAATTGTTGGCGATAAACCCAAAATATTAGTGATGAATAAATCAGATATTGCTGATCCGATGGTAAATCAAGCCTGGATAAAATGGTTTAACAATCAGAATACAAAGGTTATTTTAGCAGATTCAATATCTGGAAAAGGTTTAAATCAAATAGATAATATTGCAAGAGAAATATTAAAAGAGAAAATACAGAGGCAGAAAGAAAAAGGGATGGTAAATCGTTCAATAAAAATGATGGTGATTGGTATTCCGAACGTTGGGAAGTCTTCGTTTATCAATAAATTAGCTGGTAAGGCAAGTACTAAAACTGGAGATAGACCCGGTGTTACAAAAGGTAAACAATGGATACGCCTAAAGGCTGGTTATGAATTGTTAGATATGCCTGGTATTCTTTGGCCAAAATTTGAAGACCCTGAAGTGGGAAAAAGATTAGCCTATACAGGGGCTATTAAAGATGAAATAATTGTTGATATTGAAGGGTTAGCATGTATGCTACTTGAGATGTTGAGAGATAACTATCCTCAAAACGTAATGAATAGGTATAAGCTTGAAAATATTGATGCATTAGATGGTTTTGAACTTCTAACACATATCGGTAAAAAAAGAGGGTGCGTCGTCTCAGGTGGAGAAATAGATACATTTAGAGCAGCCACGATTATCCTAGATGAATTTAGAGGTGCAAAGATAGGGAAAATTTCAATAGAGAAGCCATGCTAGTGTAGTTATTTAAAGAGAAGGGGGCAGATAAATCTGTTCCCTTTAACGCTATGAGAAAGGATAAAACATATGCAATTTTCTAAAATGAAAGTAAAAGAAATTGATACATATTTAAATGAATTATCTATAGATCATTTGCTACAAATGATAGAATTTCTACAACAAGATTCTCGTTCTTCAGTTCAGAAATTAGCAATTAAATATCAAAAGAAAGCTGATAGGCATTTTGAAGAAATTGCACGTATAAAGCGCATGTGGAGGTTTGAAGACGATTTATTTAATGATGGGATACAATATGTTGCTGGCGTTGATGAAGCTGGCAGAGGACCTTTGGCAGGGCCTGTATTTGCTGCTTCTGTCATTCTTCCGAGAGGCATATTCATTGAGGGAATCAACGATTCGAAAAAAATAAATGAGAAGAAAAGAGACGAATTGTACGATATAATTATAGAGAAAGCAATTTGTTATGAAATCGCTTCGGTGGATGAACAGGAAATAGATAGAATTAATATTAGAAATGCGGCCTTTAAAGCTATGGTAAAAGCAGTAAATCGTATGAAAACAAAGCCACAGCATGTTTTAGTGGACGGTGATGATGTAAAGGGGTTGACCTTTCCATATACCACGATTATCAAAGGAGATAGTTTAAGCGTTTCTATTGCGGCTGCATCTATCTTAGCAAAAGTGGCTAGGGATAGATATATCAAAGAGTTAGATCAACTCTATCCCCAATATGGATTTGCAAATCACAAAGGTTATGGTACAAAAGAACATATTGAAGCAATTAAGCTGTATGGACTAACGCCCATACATAGAGGTAGTTTTACAAAGAAATTTGTTGTCTAAAATAAACACATTGGGGGCGTTAAATGTGAGGATTAACGGGATAAGATTATTCAATCAACTGGATATATCAACTAAAAATCAGATAATTTCAAAATTAGGGATAGGCGATACTATAAGGGTACAAGTTGTTGATAAAACGTCACAATCTTTAATATTACGATTACCAGATGGTACATTCATTAACGCCTCAAGTATGGTAGAATTAAATGTTAACTTAGGTGATTTTCTTGATTTATCAGTTAATCAGAAAACAGACACTCAAATATTTGTTGAGATTGTGAAAGAAGATGGAACAAAGGATTTAAAAGGCGATGAAATTAAATCTAAATTACAATCGATTGATATTCCAGTTGATTCTAAATCAATTGAAATTGCAAAAGAGATGATTAAAAAGGATATACCACTTACAAAAGAAAATTTTCAAAAAATATCCCAATTTATTAAACAACATCAACAGATTTCACCTGAGAAGGTAACATTTATGTCAGCGAATGAAATCCCTGTCAATGATAAAAATATAGTTCAATTAGAACAAATTGTACAGCATAAAGCGCTTGTAGGTGAGCGATTAAATCAGTTAGTGGAACAGCTTAATAAAATCACAGAGCAAGTTGTAAAGCAGAGTTTGCATAGTGAAGCAGAACATGAGAATAAAACGAACCAAAACAATATGCTAAGACAGGATACAGGAAACGAACAAAAATCAACCGTTGTAAATAGAGAGAACAGTCAGGTTCCGCAAACAAACATCAATCAGGAAGTTGCATCTCAGTTGAAAAATATTAATTTGAAACTAAATGGGCAAAACCAAAATGTTCATTTATTAGAACAGTCAGAAGATGAGCAAGTATTATCAAATGAGAAAAAAGTTCCAAATGAGATCAATGGTTTGAAAGAAATAAAAAGTCTGAATGCGTTGGTAAAAAGCCTATTTAAAGTGATAGATCGTACAAGAGCTGATGGATTACCACAGGAAATTCAAGCTGACAAAGTTCTGAGGGAACTAACAGAAACCCTAAGCACAATAAAAGGCGAAATAGAAAGTTTAAATAGTGATGAAAAGCAAGGGATTTTAGAATCTATACAAGATATTGAGGATAGTCTTCATTTCATGGAGCAACTAAATAAAGATACAAGTTTTGTTCAAATCCCTGTAAACATAAATGGGAACAATACAACAGTAGAATTATATGTTTTAAAAGATGGAAATAAGAAAAAGAAAATCGACCCATCTAACGCAACCATATTTTTGTCCCTATTTACAATTAACCTTGGACGGATTGAATCTTTAGTGAATATAAGAGGGAAAAGTATAGAATGCACATTTAGGTCTGAAGATGAGGAAATTTTAACTTTTATTAAAAAGAATAGTATGCCATTATATCATTTACTTGATGCGCAGGGATATAAGTTAACGAATGTCATGGTTCAACCAATTACTAAATCCCAGCAGGCTAACATTACAAATGTTGAGCAAATTAAAAAGCAAGTCGATAAAAAATATTCCTTTGATACGAGGGTGTAAATCATGAAGAACAATAAGAAACAAATCAAGGAAGCTGCAGCTTTAAAATACGATATGGGAGAACAGGCACCAAAAGTTATTGCTATTGGTAAAGGGAAAGTCGCAGATAATATTGTTGATAAGGCTGAAGAAAATAAGGTGCCAGTTTATAAAGATCCTGACTTGGCACATATGTTAAATTTGTTAGAAATAGGCGATGAAATTCCACCTGAATTATATGAAGTAGTTGCACAAGTCTTGGTATTTATAAGTGATATTGATAAGTTGAGGAATAAATAAATGAGATATAACAAGAGGGACATTGGTGCAGCAGGAGAAGATGAAGCTGTAGCATATTTGACAGCAAAAAAATATAAGATTGTGGAGAGAAATTATCGATGTAAAACAGGTGAGATAGATATCATTGCAATGGATGGAGCGTATATGATTTTTGTTGAGGTAAAAATGCGTAAAAATAATCATTACGGTTTTCCATCAGAAGCAATAAATCATTGTAAACGTAAGAGGATTATTAGAACTGCAGAGCAGTACTTAGTATCTAAAAAGATGTTTGACGTGAACGTACGATTTGATGTAATAGAGATTATTGGTAATATAAAAAATGAAAGGGTAAATATTAAGTCAATAAGACTTATTAAAAATGCATTTCAAACGTGAGGATCAATTGAAATGTGAAGGAGTGAAGGTTATGATCATCTTTGACGCACATTGTGATACAATTACAGAACTTATGACTAAAAACAAAACACTATTTATGAACAACTTACATATTGATTTACTTAGAATGAAAGAATATGAGGGATATGTCCAATTTTTTGCAGTCTGGATAGACCCACAATATAAAGATGAGCCGTTGAAAAGAGCTTTACAGATGATGGATGTTTTTTTTACACAAGTTAATAACTATAATAATCACATTGCTTTCGTGACGAACTACATAGAAGCAATGGAAGCAATTAAAAATGGTAAAATAGCAGCTTTCTTAACAATTGAGGGTGGAGAAGCATTGCAAGGAGATTTAAGTATCCTTAGAATGCTATATAAACTTGGTATTCGTAGTATAGGTCTGACATGGAATGGGAAAAATGAAATTGGAGCTGGGGTAGGAGAAGCTGATGAGGGATTGACCCCTTTTGGAATAGAACTTATAAAAGAGATGAATAAACTTGGCATGTTAATCGATGTTTCACATTTATCGCCAAAAGGTTTTTGGGATGTCATTGCGCACACGAGGCAACCAATTATTGCGTCCCATTCAAATGCGATAGAATTATGTAATCATAAAAGAAATATAACAGCTGAACAGTTTAAAGCCATTGCTTCAAGTGGCGGTGTTGTGGGTATCAATTTCTTTTCATACTTTCTTACGAACAATGGTGAAGCCAGCCATAAGGATATCATCAACCATATTGAGTATTTTATGGGTTTAGGCGGTGAAAATCATATTGGATTAGGGTCGGATTTTGATGGTATTGATAAAACACCTATTGATATTAATGGTATTCAAGAGCTTGATATTATTTTCAATGCGTTACTACAATTAAATTATAGTCAAGAGCAAGTTGAAAAAATCGCAGGCTTTAATTTCTTGAATGTTATTAAAAAAATAAAAAATGAATAATTAGAATGAATAACTTGCAAAATTGATTTATATATTGTAATATATAACTATCATTTAATTAAAAATGATTGATATAGAAAAATAAATTTCAAAAAGATAGTTATATGATTGATAAAAAATCAATGGAGGTTTTTAAATGAGTAACGTATGTATTTCAAAGAAGGCATCTGCAATTAGTCCTTCACCAACTTTGGCAATATCCTCAAAGGCAAAGAGCATGAAGGCACAAGGAATTGATGTAATTGGCTTCGGGGCTGGTGAACCAGATTTTGACACACCTGTACACATTAAAGAAGCAGCTATACAAGCAATCAATGACGGTTTCACTAAATATACACCTGCTTCTGGGATGCTTCAATTAAAGAAAGCTGTTTGTAGAAAATTTAAAGAACAAAACAATTTAGATTATTCACCTAATCAAATTGTAGTGAGCAATGGTGCGAAACATTCATTAGTAAACGCATTTACGGCTATTTGCAATCCTGGCGATGAAGTTATTATTCCTGCACCTTATTGGGTGAGTTACCCTGAAATGGTTAAATTGGCTGATGGGGTACCAGTGTTTATAACAGGAACAGAAGAAAACGGCTTTAAATTCTCTGTTGAAGATTTGAAGCAAGCGATTACGCCTAAAACAAGGGCTTTAGTGCTCAATAGTCCTAGTAATCCTACTGGGATGCTTTATACCACTGAAGAATTGAAAGCAATAGCTGAAGTTGCTGTACAAAACAACATTTATGTTATTTCAGATGAAATATATGAACAACTTATTTATGATGGATTAGAACATACAAGTATTGCATCATTAGGCGAAAAAATTAAAGATTTAACCATTATAGTAAATGGTGTATCTAAGACTTATGCAATGACTGGTTGGAGAATAGGTTTTACAGCATCAAATGCTGCGTTAGCAAAAGTAATGGGAAATGTACAGAGCCATGCAACCTCAAATCCTAATTCAATTGCACAGGTTGCTACAATAGCAGCTTTAGATGGACCTAATGATGATGTAGACATGATGAAAAAGGCATTTGTTGAGCGAAGAAATTACATGGTAAATAGAATAAACAGTATTAACGGATTATCATGTAAGGAGCCAAAAGGTGCTTTTTATGTCATGATGAATATAAAAGGAATATTAGGAAATGAAATAAAAGGTAAGAAAATAACAAATTCCGATGAATTTGCAGAAGCACTTTTAGAAGACATGAAAGTAGCAGTAGTACCTGGAATAGGTTTTGGTGCAGAGGGCTATGTCAGACTATCCTATGCGGTATCAATGGAAAATATAAAAGAAGGATTGGACAGAATAGAGAAATTTATAGTATAATATACGATGTAAAAAAAGAATGTGACAAAGATAATTTTTGTCACATTCTTTAATGTACTTTTTTAATAGAAAAGGAAAGGAAGATGGTTTTGAAAAATACATATGAAAGCCCGTTAAATACAAGATATGCCAGCAAAGAAATGCAAGAGTTATTCTCACCAGATACGAAATTTAAAACGTGGAGAAAATTGTGGATTGCTTTGGCGGAATCAGAAAAAGAGTTAGGAATAAATATAACCGATGAGCAAGTAGAAGAATTAAAAAGATTTCAAGATGATATAAATTATGAAGTAGCACAAAAAAGGGAAGCCGAAGTAAGACATGATGTTATGGCACATGTATTTGCGTATGGTCAGCAATGTCCAAAAGCGAAGCCAATAATACATCTAGGAGCTACCTCTTGTTATGTAGGAGACAATACAGATATAATTGTTATGACAGAAGCATTGAAACTAATCAAACAGAAATTAGTTAATGTAATCAGCCTACTTTCAAATTTTGCAATGGAATATAAGGATATGCCAACACTTGGATTTACACATTTTCAACCTGCACAATTGACGACTGTTGGTAAACGAGCATCCTTATGGTTACAAGAGTTATTAATGGACTTTGAAGATTTAGAGTTTCAACTCTCTAAGGCAAAAATGAGAGGGGTTAAAGGGACAACAGGAACGCAGGCAAGCTTTTTAGAACTTTTTGAAGGTGACCATGAGAAGGTTAAAAAACTTGATAAATTAGTATCTCTAAAGATGGGATATACAGATGTGTTTCCTGTCACAGGTCAAACATATTCAAGAAAATTAGACAGTCAAGTATTAAATGTATTAAGCAATATAGCACAAAGTGCATACAAATTTAGTAATGACATTCGTTTACTACAAAATCTAAAAGAAATTGAAGAGCCATTTGAAAAGAAGCAGATTGGATCTTCAGCTATGGCATATAAGAGAAATCCTATGAGGACTGAGAGAATTTCTTCACTTGCAAGATATGTAATCGTAAACACATTAAATCCAGCGATTACAGCTTCAACGCAGTGGTTTGAAAGAACATTAGATGACTCAGCAAATAGAAGAATCAGCATTCCAGAATGTTTCTTAGCTGTTGATGCAATCTTAGGTATTTACATGAATGTAGTAGATGGTTTAGTAGTATATCCAAAAGTAATAGAGCAACGAATTCAAAGCGAACTACCTTTCATGGCAACGGAAAATATTATGATGGATGCAGTTAAAAAAGGTGGAGATAGACAAGAGCTTCATGAGCGTATTAGAACACATTCAATGGAAGCTGGCAAACAGGTTAAAGTTGAAGGGAAGTCTAATGATTTAATCGAAAGAATAGCAAATGATGACTCCTTTAACCTTACACTGGATGAATTAAATGCAATATTAAATCCACAAGACTTTGTTGGAAGATCTCCACAACAGGTTGAAGAATTTATTCATGAATACATTAAGCCAATTCTGGAAGAAAACAAGGATTTACTTGGTGTAACAATCAAATTAAAAGTTTAAAATAGTCAAATCAAATGCTCCTTTTAAATAAGGGGCATTTTTTTTTGCTTAAAATAGCAAGTAAAAAATTTGTAAAATCCGCAAACACTCGACACGCTTCGACAAAAAAATGTTGAAGATTGTGGTATAATCAATTTTTATCACAAAATTTTAATAACAACAGGGGGGACAATAGTTTAGGGCTGAGAGCTGAGAGCTGAGAGCTGAGAGCTGAGAGTTTATATGCTTTTCGTAACCAACTAACCAAAAATGAAAGGGGTCTAATGAACAATGATAAGAAAAATTAAAAATACAATGGCAATAACATTAAGCATATTATTAATATTAACAACTATATCCTTTGCAGAAGAAGGATTTTCAGAACCACAGGAGGAAACATCACCGATTATTTCACTGCCAGAGAATACCGTTAAAGGTCAATTTAGCGCAGAATTGAAGGGGAATAGCGTTAGCCAGAGTGTTGTAAATGGTGATTTTAGTGATGGGACAAATGGGTGGAGTGGTTATTACGGTGTCATTTCAGCAGCAAATAATGTCTTAACACTTACAGGGACTGGTGCTAATCCCGCACCAAGATTATCACAAGTTGTTAATATTTCAGTAAAAACAGGAGATAAATATTTTATGCGTTCTAGGCAAAGAGTCACAAATTCAGAATGCAATTATATTTCTCTTGAGAATAAAACAGCAAGTAGTAGTGTTAAACAGATATTAAATCCCACAGCTAATACGTGGTACGAAATGTATGGCATATATACAGCTGATACAGACTGTGACAATATTAATGTTTATCCTGTTCAATCTTACACGGATAATGAAACTGCTAACGGAAAAGTTATGGAAGTACAAGAAGTGATGGTAATAAACATGATCGCACATGGATTAGATACTTTAACAGAAGATGAAATGAATGAACGTATAACGTATTGGTTTGACGGAACTAAATCTACAAACAGCGTAAGGTTGACGAGTGTTAATAAGAATCTAATAGATGAATTTGAAGAAGGTTCACTATCTTCAACAACAGGTGACGAAGTAACAAGTTCAACTTCTATCAGAACGAAAAAATATATAAGGGTTGAATCTGGTGAGCAATATACTTTATCGCATGATAATACAAATTTGACTGATGGAAATGCTGTAGTTTTTTATGATAAAAATAAAAACTTTATGTCTTCGGATACTAATTCGTTTTCAACGAAAAAGAAAACATTTACTATACCATCTAATGCTGTATATGTGCGTTTTAGAATAACATTTGATTCAGAATTACATAGGACAATAGATAATTCAGTTGTAAAGTGCCAACTCGAAAAAGGTACAACCCCAACCGACTACGTAGAACATGAAAAAAGCGAAGTATATATTGATATACCATTTAACGATGGTGAATTAACGCAAACACCTAACAAAAGTACTGATGGTGTGGATTTGAACACTGGTATTGCTACACAGAGGAATAAGAAGTATGCGTTGCAGAGTGAGGATGTTTCAGATTTTGATAACATAACTTTTTCAAATTTTGATATTGTTAGAATTACAGCACCCGATGATTATATTCTGGGTGAAAATGGTATATCGGGGAATTATTCAGTGTTAAATTATACTGAAATAAATAATTCTTCAATTGAAGACATAGTGTCCAATGCTAATAAAAGTTATAATTTAGATTCAAGTAATCAAATTAGATTAACTTTTCCAAAAGGCACATACACTTCCCTAGCCGAAGCCCAAGCCGACCTAGCAGGAACAGAACTAATTTATCAATTAGCGGAGGAACAAACATATGAGCTACCAACAACTCCATTAATAGCATACCCTAATGGCACAATAATCATAGAAGCAGCCGTAAGTAACGCTAGTATATATAACGATGGCATAACAATACCAGAATCACAGCCTCCTGTTGAAACCATAGAGAGCATTAAAAAGTTCGGATATGATGCCAATGGTGTACTCACAATAACAACTATTGATTTGAGTAATGTTAGCGTAACAGATGGAAGGCATATACAGATAGACGGAGCTAACAACGGAGAGCGTTATGAATACACATATCAATATCCTAAAGAATTAACCGCAATCCCAACAATTACATACTCCGTACCCATAGACCAAACAGGACAGTTAGATGGTTTAACCAACATGGTAGAACAAAATGCTAATCTGATAGACACCATTATGAAACAAATAAAAACATTAAGCGATGAAATAGATGGAATAGAATAGTTGTCATAATCATTTTTAATCACAAAGTTTTAATAACATCAGGAGGTGTACAACTTGACAAAACAAAATCATAGAAGAAAGTTTATATCTAAACTCTTATCATGTTTTTTATTATTCATCTGCATACTCAATACAACCTTGGCAAACACAACACAAATTATAGCCAAAGAATCTAGTGGCGAGTTTATAGAGCAGGAAAATCAATTACAAAAAGAAGAAAAGGAAAAGGAACAACAACAAGAAAAAATACAAGGGTATCAAACAGACAGATTTATTATCAAATACAAAGATAATACTAGTAGGGAAAAAGTAAAAAGTAAAACAAAAAACAACATACAAGCAGTACAAACAATGAGGAAAATAACTACCTCAAAAAACAGAGCAGAGAAAATTGACATCGTAAGAACTAATTCATAAATGGATAAAAAGGCACTATTACAAGTATTAAAAAACCAAAATATAGATTCAGAAATAGAATATATACAGCCAGATTACCCAATGAAAATAGCATCAAACGACCCATATTATCCTTACCAATGGGGCGTATATAATCCAGAAACAATCACCACAACTACTTATAACGAAACCGTCAGTGAAGCAGTATATGAAGCAGTCTATGCCAGAATAGATGCAAACGTACCTCCTGCATGGAACGAAACAGAAGGCGAGGGAATCATTGTAGCAGTCATAGATACAGGGATAGATATTACCCATGAAGACTTAACATCAAATATATGGACAAACACAGATGAAATCCAAGACAACGGCATAGATGATGATGGAAATGGTTATATAGACGACATAAACGGTTGGAACATTGTAGAACAAACCAACCAAGTACATAAACAAGATACATACGAAAACGAAAGACATGGTACACATATCGCAGGCATCATTGTAGCAGAGAATGGCAATGATACAGGCATTACAGGCATCGCACCAAAAGCAAAAATAATGCCACTAACCGTATTCCAAGACGGAACAGCCTATACAAGTGACATCATAGAAGCAATCGCATACGCAGAAAACATGGGTGCAGATATTGTAAACTGTAGCTGGGGAACAACAGAACAAAACAGAGCCTTACACGAAGCCATAGAAGAATCCAATATGCTATTTGTGACAGCAGCAGGAAACAACAGCATCAATATAGACAACATACCCATCTATCCAGCAAGCTATACAAATACAAACATCATCACCGTATCATCCATAAACAAGGATGGCACATTATCAAGCTACACAAACTATGGACCAAATACAGTAGACGTCGTAGCCCCGGGAGAAGACATTCTAAGCACACTCCCAAATAACCAATACGGCTACACAAGTGGCACATCCATGGCAACAGCCTTCGTATCAGGAGAAGCCGCACTCATATTAAGCCAAAACAATACACAGAGTCCAGAAGAAACAAAAGAACAAATCAAAGCATCATCAAGTAGATACACAACACTACTGGGCAAAATAGAGAGAGGCAACATTATAAATTGTGAAAATGCAATAAACAACATTAATTTAAGCACAGACCAAATTATCGTCATACCAGAAACAGATGAATTGACAGTAAGTGAATCAGTCTATGAAAACGTCTATAAAGTGGGGTCATATATATTGTTTTCAATAGATCCTGCAAGCATAGAACAAAACACAGAAACACTCAAACAACAAGCAGAAACACTAACAGTACTATTAGACGAAATGAAAGTAATCAACCAGCTCATACAACTCGTAAAACAAACAAAACAAACAACAGGAACAATAGATACAAACACACAGAGAATAGGAGAAAATGCAGAAGCACTAAAAATCATACAAAACGAAATAAATGTATTACATCAGCTTATTACATACACAAAACAAGAAAACAATACACAAGCAAAAATAAATGCAAACATGGAAGCAATCAAAGAGCATACATTAACACTCAACATGTTATTAAGAGAATTAAAAGCATTAAACGAACTGGTTATAGCACAAGAGGGAAATGTAGAAATAGACTGCATAGAAGGTAAAATATATAACCTGCTATTCACAGGAGAAAACCTGATAAACAATACAGGAACAATACAATATAGAGTCAAATACAACACAGACGAAATAGAAATCATAGACCTGTGTGGAATCTCACAAGCGGAAGAAACAACAATAGGTGTTATACAAGAAGCAGGGATAGAAATAACCCAATATGACCCAACCGAAGGAGTTATCACATTTACAGTTAACAAAGATATAACTACAGGGAAAACATGGTCGGGGATATTAAACGGTATTAAATTTAAGGCAAAACGAACTGGGATTGCGGAAATAGAGACGAGAAGGAAATAAAATGGTTGAAAGTTGAGGGCTGAGGGTTGAGCGTTATAAGCTTTGCTAACCAACTTAAATGAAAGGGGTCAATAAACAAATGATAAAGAAAATTAAAAATATAATGACGATAACATTAACAATATTATTAATATTTACAAGCACATCCTTTGCAGAGGAAGGATTTTCAGTACCACAGGAAGAAACATCAGCAATATTTTCACTTCCAGAGAATACTGTTAAAGGACAATTTAGCGGAGAGTTGAAGGGGAATACGAGAACAAATCTAGTACCTAAATATCAAAATTGGACTCAAATAGGAAACTATTCTATTATAGAAGATTTTAAGACTCAAGTTGTAGTATCAGATAATTCTAATAAATTAGCATATGTTTCATTAAACGTAAAGCAAAATACTGATTATGCACTTAAGATTGAACATAATGGGAATATTGCCGTTTTTAACGAAGATGCATCCTCATCCTTATATGGATATACAACAAGTCAAGAAATTACTTTTAATACTGGAAGTAATTCAAAGGTACTAATATATTTAAGGAATATAAATGCTACTAACGGGACATATGATTTTAATTATCCAATATTAGAAGAAGGAACAGTAGCAGGAAATTTCATTATCGGAACTAAATCTACATATAGCGTAAGGTTGACGAGTGTTGGGAAGAATTTGTTTGATATAAATAACATAAAAAGTGATGGTAATTTTAAAGTAGTTGAAAAAACTAATAATAGTTTTACAATTGAAGCAGATTCATCAATTGGTCAGCAAGTTCTTAATATAAACCCGAATATAAAATTTAAACCTAATGTTCAATATACCATGAGCGGTAATTCATATGAAACAGTAGAGACTAAAAATCTAAGAATTAGTTTTGTTTATACTGATGGAACAGAAACAACGATGTCTGCTCCAACTACCACAACTGCTTATTTTTCAAATACAAGTGCAATAAATAAAACAATATCTCATATAAGTTATAGAATGTCTGCAACTGGTAGTGGTCAAACAATACTAACAAATTTTCAACTTGAAGAAGGCACAACCGCAACCGACTACGTTAAACATGAAAAAAGCGAAGTTTATGTTGATGTTCCATTCAATGATGGAGAATTGACACGTGTACCAAATGGTAGTGCTGATAGTGTGGATTTGAATACTGGTATTGCAACACAGAGGAATAAGAAGTATGTGTTGCAGAGTGGGGATTTTACTAATTTAACAACAATTCTTACAAATGTGGATTTAGTAAGAGTTAGAGTGAGTGACATTTTACCTGATTCAAGTAATCTTGATACAATTGGAAAAACACTTACAACATTCGGTAATGAAATACAACAAGCAGACAGAGATAATGTTTCAAGTGTCGGTTCTTACTATACGGTATATACAGGTACTCTTAGCGATATTCAGTTTATTGTTGCCAAAGGCACATACGCTTCCCTAGCTGAAGCCCAAGCAGACCTTGCAGGAATAGAACTAATTTATCAATTAGCGGAGGAACAAACCTATGAATTACCTACAACCCCATTAATCTGTTACCCTAATGGAACGAGAATAATAGAACCAGCCGTACAAGACGTAGGGGTATACAATGGTGGCATTACCATATCCAATATAGCACTACCAATAGTATCAGATACACTAGAAGTAAAAAAAATAGAAAACAATGGCGTAAGAACCATTGTAGATACGACGGAAATAACTGTATCAGCAGATGGAAAAACATTTACAATCAATGGGGCAGGAGATGGTGAAGCCTACGAATTCACATATCAATACCCAGAAGAATTAACCACAATCCCAACTACTACGTATTCCGTACCAATAGACCAAACAGGACAAATAAACGGTAATACAAACATGATTAATCAGCATAATGACTTAATAGACCTTATATTACAAGAAATACAGACATTGAAAGAAGAAATAGTAATAGAATAAATCACTTAGCAGGAGTATTCATACTCCTGCAATCCATAAACAAGACATAACGGAGGACTACACAAATGAAGACAAAAAACATCTGGTTAAAAATAGTCAGTATCATCATAGTAGTATCAACAATCATAACAACAGCAGTCTATGCAGTAAACAATACCATTACAGAAACAAAGAAAACAGTAGAAAAAGAAGCAGAAACCGCAGAAAACAAATTATCCGAAATATCATTAGAAAAAAATATAGAGCTAAAAAGCATTAGCCAAACAATAAAAACAGAAAAACAAAACACAGACGAGTACTATGAATCAATGGCGAAATATGCAAAATTCATACAAATCTATCAACCGACAGAAGCAGAACAAAAATACATCAATCAGCTTGTCACAGAAGGATATAAACTAAACAAGCTAATAGAAATATATAAATTATGGATAGACACAGACGAAGACATAGAGCTAATAAAAAAAATATATGACACCTATGAACCAACCGATGAAGAAGACAACCATTGGGTAGAAGCAGTATACAACCAAATCACAGAAAACAAATATGGCGTATTAGACCGAGAACAAATCCATGCATACTATGACAAAGGACTAAACCGTGACGACATCATTACAGCCAATAGACTGTGCAGAATGGGTAAAAACACAATAACAGAGATACTAGACAAAAGAGTCACAGGTACATCATGGGCAGAACTAATAGAAGAAAACTACACAAAATCAACAAAAAATAAGATGCAAAAACAATCAATGAGACAAAGTAAAAGTCCTCAAAAAGAACAATATAAACAAATACAAAACGGAACAGAAATATTAGACGCATACTTCCTAGCAAAAAGAACAGAAAAGGACATAAATGAATATTTAGATAAGTTATCAAGTGGTGAAACAATAGACCAAGAAATGAACCAGTACTATAGCGAGAGAACAGAAGGTTTACTAGAAAAACTTAAAGAACAAGGACTATGGGACGAACCACAAGAAATAAAAGAAAAAAACAAAAAAGCAAAAGAATACTTGAAGAAAAAAGCAATCGAAAATGGCATGACACAAGAAAAAATCAATAAACTTATAGACCAAGGACACACAGAATTAGAAATACTAAACGCATCAACAGTCACCAAAAAACAAAAAGTAGACGTACAAAAAGTATTAGAACAAAAAAGAGCAGGACAAACATGGGAAGACCTCTTACAAAAGGAGGTGCAGTAGAACATGAAAAAAATAATAATGCTACTAATCATCATAACCAGCATATTTGGAGTAATCAGTGTATATGCATCAACATCGGGAGAAATTGAACAAGATATGATAAGAGAAGGAATAGAAATGTCGGCAGGAGAAAGCTATAATCCTCCATTTGGGAAAAAAGATGCAATCGGTGAAAACATTAGTACATGGTCTGGTAATTTAAGTCTTACACAAACAGATTTGATATTACCAGGCAAAAACGGACATGACTTAGTCATAAAAAGAGAATACTCAAATCAAAGAGAAGACTATTTTATATATCAAAACGATATTAATCTTTATTACACCACACTAACTAGACCAGCGTTTTTATACTATGACGAAAATGGCGTTGGATACTATATATTATTTTATAGTGAATCACAAATGATTGAAAATGCGCCAGAAACACTAAACTGTCAGGCTTTGACCGAAGATTTCTTTACATATGAAGATTCAGCAGGCAATAAAGCTTATCCATATGAAAGATTTAAAGAAGGTGATCTAAACTTAACAAGAGACAAAAATGCAGACCCTATTTATATTCAAACAGATGTACGGTCAAAATTATCATCTGGATGGAGAACAACAAGTTTATACGAAATCGGAAACGGGTGGAAGATTACGCTACCTTTTTTAGTTAAGATAGATAGTTATAGTGAGAGAGTTTCGTCAGAATGTGTTCATTTAAGAAAAATTGGAGAATTTCATAATGGAAAAGGAGGTATATATTCATATACTCAATGGGATCTTAATTATAAAGGATATGAACCTTGCTCTTTAGATATTGAAGACACAGAATTATATACTGCACATAATGTATATTATTATGATACCTATGATGAGACTGTAGACCTTACATATAACAGAACTGTTACAGATAAAAATGGAGAAACAATGTATTTCAATAGTCGAGGAGCTATAGTAGCCATAGATGATAAATATGGTAATCGAATCAAATTTGAGTATAATAGTAGCAATAAACTTTCAAAAATAATTGATAGCTATGGCAGAGAAATAACAGTAGGATCAACAAATGGTATGATAAGCTCAATATCATATGAAAATCGTCAGATTACCTATACAAAAACATATAGAGAAACAGATTATAGAGATATATTAACAGTAAAAGATGCGGAAGGAAATGAAACTATATATGAATCTCAAAAGAAAGAACCAATGTATAGCTCATGTTGGTTTAATTATAATGACGGAAGAATATCAGGTGGAAATGATCGTAGGAATAGAGCACATAATATAGTGAAAATACAATATCCTACAGGAGCTACAACAGAATATGTTTATCAAGAAAGTTTAGTATCTTTGGGTGAAATATTACTAATGAAAGAAAGATATAAAGTGAAATCAAAAAAAGATATTAGTAATGCTAAGGTGAATAACTATTATACCTATGAATATATTAATGAGTTTGAAGGTGTATCAGTTGAAGAATTAGAAGAAATTGCAGAATATAACGGTAAAGAGCTAGAAGAAATAATTAAACTTGGAGCAGTAAAAAGACAATCTGATGGATATACAAAAATAGACAGATATAATCCATATGGTAAAAAAATTGTAGAACAACAGGCTAATATATGGAACTCTGGAAATAGTAATCACTTGAAATACACAGAAAACTCTGGATATTATGAGAAAGAAACAACTTATGTATACACAGACGATGAAGAACCAGAATCATCACCAAGAACCATTACAGAAAAACAATATAATACAGAAAGTTCAGAATACATAAGCGCAATAACACAATACGAATACGATGACAAACAAAATATCACAAAAGAAACCAAAGACGACTACACCGTCAACTATACCTATGGAACAGACAGCATAATGCTAACCCAAACCTACAAAAGAGATGCAACCCATGAAACACACATAGAAAACACACTATACAACAACACAGCAGACCCAGACGACCCACTCAACGGAAAATGCGTCGAATGGACAAAAACATACGAAAGAATCTATAACAATGATGGCAACCTACTAGAAAACAACCTAAAAAACAAAACAAAATACCAATACGACCAAAACGGAAACATCACAGCCATACACCAGTGGGACGACGAAGGCAACGAAAACATAACCCACACCACCCATACATACAATACGAACAAAACATACAAATTAGAAACCTATGTAGCAAACGTAACAGATGCAGACGGACAAAACCCACAAACAATAAAACAAACAAGTAACTATGATGTATACGGAAACCTTGCAACAAGCAAAGACGGAAACAACAATAATACAAGCTATACCTATGATAAATTAGGTAGAGTCAAAACAGAAACATATGCAGATGGTACAAGCAAAACATACACATACAACGACGCACAAAACTACATCATCGTACAAAACGAAAACAGAAACAAACAAAAAATACAATACGACGGTTTAGGAAACCTAAAAGCAACCTACATATACAACCCAGACAACAGCACATGGCAAAAACAAACCGAAAACACCTACGACAACATAGGCAGAAAACAAACCGAAACACTGTATAGAAAATATACAGAAGCAGGACAAGTAGCAGAAAAATACACCATCACCTACACATATAACAGTGACGATACAGTAAACACACAAACAACAACAGACATAAGCGGAAACATAATCAAAAAAATAAGCTACACATATGACTATGGAGTAAACGACACAATAAACGGAAAAATAGACAAATACAACAAAATAACAATAGCGCTAGAAGGAGATAACACCATAACACCAGCCCCAATCAAACAATACTACGACAAATGGGGGAAACTAGTCAAAGAAGAAATAGACCATGACGAAAACGGAACAACCAAAACATACACAACAACCTATCAATACGACTACATGGGCAACAAAACAGCAGAAAAAGACCCACGAGCCCATGACGAAAATTGGACACAAGAAGCAACAGCAACATATACCTACGACCATGCAAACAGAATAATAAAACAAACAAACATAGAAAACCAAAGCATACAAACAACATATGACACATTAGGCAGAGTCAAAACACAAACAGACTACAAAGGCAACACAACCATCTACACCTACGACAAACTAGGACGACTAAAAACAACAGAAACACCATTTGACGGAAACAACACAACCAAAACAAAACACTACTACGACAACAACGGAAACAAAACAAAAGAAAAACAACAAACAAACAAAATAGGAGAACCAGAAACATATAACACAACAGAATATGGGTATGACAACAGAAACAGACTCATAAAAGTCATACAGCACAACACAGACGGAACAAAAAACTACACCCAATACCATTACGATGCAGTAGGAAACAAAACAAAAATGTACACAGGACTAAATTCACCAATCAACACAGCAACCGAAACAGGCGCAGACACAGACTACACCGTCACAAGATACCAATACAACCACCAAAACCAAATGACAACCATGACAGACCCACTAGAACAAACAACACAAAACACATATGACATGGTAGGCAACCTCATAAAACAAACAGACAGAAACGGAAACAACATCACCTACCAGTACAATGGACAAGGCAAACTACTAAACAAAAAAGTAACAAAAGACGGACAAACAAAACAAATAACATATACATACGACAAACTAGGCAACAGAAAAAGCATGACAGACGAGACAGGCACAACAACATATAGCTACGACGACCTAAGCCGACTCAAAACAGAAAACGCACCAAACAACATCACAAAAGAATACACATACGACGCAGTAAGTAATAGATTAGCATATACACTAAAACAAAACGGAACAGAACAACAAAACATAAGCTACACCTATGACACACTAAACAGACTACAAGAATTAAAAGAAAACGGACAAACAAAAGCAAACTATACCTACGACCCAAACGGAAATAGACAAAGTTTGACCTACGATAATGGAAACAGTACAATATATGAATATAACGACGCAAACAGACTAGGCAACATAAAAAACAAAAAAGGCACAACAATAGTATCCGAATATGACTATAGCTATTACCTAGACGGAAACCAAGCAAGCAAAACAGACAATAACAGAACAACAACCTACCAATACGACGGACTAGGCAGACTAACAGCAGTAACAGAACCAGACAGCATCACAACAACATATACCTTCGACGACAATAGCAACAGAAAAACAAAAACCACAACAGAAGGCACAGCAATAGAATACACATATGACAAAAACAACAGATTACTAACAGAAACAAAAGTCATAGAAGGTGCTACAGAAGATGAGATGGCAGTAACGTTGTATGAATATGATAACAATGGAAACCAAATCACAAAGATAACAGACACAAAAGAATACGAAAACCAAAGCGAAAGTTTTGACGTATACGTAGCAGGAAAAACAGAAAACAGTATATTAACAAGTAATGAATACGATGGCTATAACCAACTAACCAAAACAACAGACGATATCCAAACCATCACATACAAATACAATGGAGACGGACTACGAACAAGCAAAACAACAAACGGAAACACCACCAACCACATATGGGACGGAACCAATATCGTCATAGAAACAGACGGAGCAGAAAACATCACAAAAAAATACCTACGAGGCATAAACCTCATCGCATCAAACATAGAAGGAACAACAAACTATTACCTATACAATGGACATGGCGATGTGGTACAATTAACACAAACAAATGGAACAATTACCAAAAACTATGACTACGACGCATTTGGAATAGAAAAAGACATAGACCAAAACGATACCAACCCATTTAGATATTGTGGAGAGTACTACGATACAGAAACAGGAACTATATATCTAAGGGCTAGGTATTATAATCCTAGTGTGGGTAGGTTTATAACTGAGGATAGTTTCACAGGTTATGAAGATGATATGTTAAGTCTAAATTACTATACTTATTGTTATAATAATCCTGTTAATTTTGTTGACCCAACTGGTTTTGATAGTTATATCCTATATGACGATACTGCTGTAAGTGGTGATGGAAAACATACATTCAAAGATGAAGCAGACATAAGAGCAAAACAACTTGAAGAAAAATATAGTACAAAAGTTTGGGCGATAGGTGTAAGCAATGCAAAAGCATTTCAGAAAAAATGGAATTCACAAGTAGGATTTGATGCTGACGGAAATAGTGTAAGCATTGATGAGGTTGTAATTATTATGCATGGTTCAGCAAAGAACGGTATAGGATTTATGTATTTTGATAGTGGAGAATCAAGACTTGTAGCAGGTGACGGTGCTATAAAAAATAGTGATAAAGATATTTTGATTTCTGATTTGGATTCTAAAACGATGGGTTCACTTTATTTTAGTTCGTGTAATTCAGGAAATCCTGATATAAGAAATACAGCAACTGCATTTAATGATCGCATGAGTGTTGAAAATTCAATTACAGCTTGGGATGGAGGAACGATTTTTAACTATAACACAGGACAATTAGAAGCTGGAGCATACGGAGGTTGGATTAAAGAAATAATTAGACAGCATACTTATTATAAGTATGTGGATAAAACTTGGTATGGTAAACCTAAAAGGAAACGACAAGGAAAAGTAATATTATATCGATAATTTATAATTATTTATCAATTCCAGTAACGTGAGTCTATAGCTAATATTGTTTAGGAGGGATAATTAGCATGAATAAACTATTAATTGCATTTTGTATAGTGCTTATCGTTAGTTTGATTATATGGTTTGCCTATACAATCTTTACTGTTAAAATGCTGCTTGATACAAATGATGAAAGTGTTGTGGCTGTTAAAGTTTTTATAATTGATCGTGCTGATGTATACACTAAAGACAAAGGTAGTATTTTAAAAATAATTAAGTATTTAAAAAATATCAGATATTATAAAAGTGAAAATTTGGAGATTTATAGTAGGACTCCAGACGCATACATTTACCTGTATGACAAAGATGAAAAAGTTATTGATAGGATTAAATTTCATGGGTACGTTGCGGTGTATAAGAAAAACAAATACGGAATGATTCCATTTACGTATAGCGGTCTTGAAAAGTTGTGTAATAGGTTGAATGAAAAACAGTGATTTTTTAGAATAATAACACAAGGGGACGGTTCTATTGTGTTGCAATAACCTCTAGTTTATGGTAAAATAAACTAGGGGTTATTTTTATGCCAAGAACAATAAGAGAAAAAGTAGTAGTAGTGGAAGAAATAATCAGATAAATGTTGAAGACATAGAGTTGCTTTAAACGTCATATTTAGTTAATAATAAACCTAACCAACTGTCCAACTTTCTACTTTCCAACTGTTCTTGTGATGTGGTACAATTAACACAAACAAATGGAACAATTACCAAAAACTATGACTACGACGCATTTGGAATAGAAAAAGACATAGACCAAAACGATACCAACCCATTTAGATATTGTGGTGAATACTATGATAAGGAGACAGAGACATATTATTTAAGGGCTAGGTATTATAATCCTAGTGTGGGACGGTTTATAACGGAAGATAGTTATCTAGGTAAGCTGGAAGACCCATTGAGCTTGAACCTTTATACATATGCATATAATAATCCTGTGATGTATATTGACCCAAGTGGGCATTTTCCATACCATGGAAGAACAAAAGATGATGTTATCTTTTATCCAATTAGAAGGTGGTTTAGAGACAAATTTGTTGATAATTTAGGGCCTGTATGGGGGTGGTACGAAGCAGTAAGTGGTGAAGAAGTATTTACAGGATTAAAACTAACAGATACTCAAAGAGAACAAAGTGCTGAAACTGCTAATGAAAATCTAATAGATGGTATGATTGGTTTGGCATGCAATGGTGATATTGAAGTAGTAGGGATGGGGAATTATACTGGTGCAAAAGGTTTAATTGGTCATGATTATGAAGACTTCTTAACTGAGAATATTGGAGGAAATGGTAGTTTCTCGATGGGAGGAAGAGATTTTGATGGAGGTTTAAGTAACCGCTGGTGGGAGGCAAAATCAGGACAATACTGGGATATGTTAGAAGATGATCCTAAAATGCTTGAGAAATTCAAGTCTGATATGGGTGATAGGTTGAGAATTGCTAAAGAAAATGATGCTACATATGAATTATTTTCTAATACACCTATATCTGATAAAGTTAAGGAGTGGTTGTCTAAAAAAGGCATTGAATTTACTGAAACATTAGATTAGGAGGTATTATGACTATATCAACATCAATAGATTTGAAACTAACAAGTAGAGAAAAAAAAGAGTTATCTGTCAAACAAGTTTTAGAGTGTTTGCTTAAAGAAAATTGGACAATTCATAATAATGGTAATGTGATGTATCTTCCAATAGGCGATGAGGGAGATTACAGTTGGATTTCAGAAATATTAGATATTAATGATGTTAATGATATTTTATACTTTAAAGAAGCAAATAATGAAACAGTAGGAATAGTTCTTTATGAAAAATCATCTTTAATAGGTGTTCAATTACTATATTTTGGTGGTAATGATATTTCATTCAATCTGAGTGTAAATACACCATATAATAAGACTCATATGAATACTCGTATTATTGATGCAAATTGGTATCTTGAAAGATTAGTTGCTCCATTAATGAATGAGTATTATTTAGAGGGTTTAGTTATCCAACAACTTGGCAGCTAATTATTAGCACAAAGGGACGGTTCTATTGTGTTGCAACAACCTCTAGTTTATGGTAAGATAAATTAGGGGTTGTTTTAATGCCTCCAACAGAATATGGGTATGACAACAGAAATAGACTCATAAAAATTATACAGCACAACACAGACGGAACAAAAAACTACACCCAATACCATTACGATGCAGTAGGAAACAAAACAAAAATGTACACAGGACTAAACGCACCAATCAACACAGCAACCGAAACAGGAGCAGACACAGACAACACCGTCACAAGATACCAATACAACCACCAAAACCAAATGACAACCATGACAGACCCACTAGAACAAACAACACAAAACACATATGACATGGTAGGCAACCTCATAAAACAAACAGACAGAAACGGAAACATCATCACCTACCAGTACAATGGACAAGGCAAACTACTAAACAAAAAAGTAACAAAAGACGGACAAACAAAACAAATAACATATACATACGACAAACTAGGCAACAGAAAAAGCATGACAGACGAGACAGGCACAACCACATACAGCTACGACGACCTAAGCCGACTCAAAACAGAAAACGCACCAAACAACATCACAAAAGAATACACATACGACGCAGTAAGTAATAGATTAACATTTACACTCAAACAAAACGGAACAGTAAAACAAAACATAAGCTACACCTATGACACCCTAAACAGACAAAAACAAGTAAAAGAAAACGGAACAACAAAAGCAACCTATACCTATGACACAAACGGCAATAGACAAACACTAACCTATGACAACAGCAACAGCACAACATATGTATACAACGACGCAAACAGACTCACAAACATAACCAACAAAAAAGGCACAACAAAACAAACAGAATACAACTACACCTACTACCTAAACGGAAACCAAGCAAGCAAAACAGACAACAACGGAACAACAACCTACCAATACGACGGACTAGGCAGACTAACAGCAGTAACAGAACCAAACAGCATCACAACAACATATACCTTCGACGACAATAGCAACAGAAAAACAAAAACCACAACAGAAGGCACAACAATAGCATACACATACGACAAAAACAACAGACTACTCACAGAAACAAAAGTCATAGAAGGAACAACAGAAAATGAGATAGCAGTAACATTATACGAATACGACAACAACGGAAACCAAGTAAAAAAAATAACAGACACAAAAGCATACGAAAACCAAAGCGAAAGCTTCGACGTCTACGTAGCAGGAAAAACAGAAAACAGCATAATAACAAGCAATGAATACGATGGATTTAACCAACTAACCAAAACAACAGACGAAACCCAAACCATAACATACAAATACAATGGAGACGGACTACGAACAAGAAAAACAACAAACGGCAACATCACCAACCACATATGGGATGGAAGCAACATCGTCATAGAAACAGACGGAGCAGGAAACATCACAAAAAAATACCTCCGAGGCATTAACCTCATCGCATCAGACATAGAAGGCACGACAAACTATTACCTATACAACGGACATGGAGATGTGGTACAATTAACACAAACAAATGGAACAATTACCAAAAACTATGACTATGATGCATTTGGAATAGAAAAAGACATAGACCAAAACGATACCAACCCATTTAGATATTGTGGAGAGTACTACGATACAGAAACAGGAACTATATATCTAAGAGCAAGGTATTATAACCCAAGTGTTGGTCGGTTTATATCGGAAGACCCAATTGGAGATGGATTGAATTGGTATACATATGCAGGTAACAATCCTATAATGTTTATTGACCCAACAGGTTTATATGAAGAAACAATAAAACATTTAAGATATATGAAAAATTGGTTAGATAAAGATCCATATTCAATAAATGAAACTTATTATAAATATTATAATAATAAGTTTGATGGTGCAAAATTACTACAAGTAGTAGGACCATTTTATGATGTAGGAACAACAGTAGTTAAAGGTGTAGTGGAAGAATACCAACCAGGGCCTTGGTATGCTCAACTTGGAAGTGCAGGTATGGGTGCATTAAAAGGGGCATACGAATATCTTGCATACCCTTCAGCTTCTCAGGCAAGTTATACATATAAAGATAAGATGGAATATATTACTGGCGAATTAGGAGACTATGGTTATTTAGGGCGTAATGAAGAGATGCGTCAAAATATAATTAGTCAGATGAGAAAAAGTCAAGCGATGTGGAGTAAACAAATAAAGTATTATGAAAGTCTTATAGGAATAAAAGAAAATGTTTTAGAGCTAACGGATAAGGTCGATACCGAAAAATATATTATGCAGATAAAACAATTACAAATAAGTATTAAAGATTTAGAGATTTTAATCGACGAAGCTCAACTAATAATTAACATTAATGAGGATTATGAAAATTCTGAAAAGAAGATTCAGGATTTAGTTGATTCTTACCAATAATTAAGTGAAAGATAAGGTGATGTTAAGTGAAAAAAAAACAGGTGGTTATTATTGCTATAATTTGGATTGTTTTATCATTATTTATGTATTTACTATTTGATTCTTATGATGGAGATTTTCTTAAAGTAAAAGAGACTTTTGGAATGTCTCTTTGGGGAATACTATTTATAGCATATATTATTTATATAATTTACTTTAAATTAATAAATAAAAAATAGAAAGAGTCAAGTATAATAGCACAATCTGCCGGTTCTATTGTGCTACAACAACCCCTAGTTTATGGTAAAATAAACTAGGGTAATTTTTATACCAAGAAGAATAAGAGAAAAAGTAGTAGTGGAAAATATATTATTATGTTTGAATAAATAAGAAATAAATGTAGAGGACATAGAGTTGCTTTAAACGTCATATTTAGTTAATAATAAACCTAACCAACTAACCAACTTTCTACTTTCCAACTGTTCTTGTGATGTGGTACAATTAACACAAACAAATGGAACAATTACCAAAAACTATGACTATGATGCATTTGGAATAGAAAAAGACATAGACCAAAACGATACCAATCCATTTAGATATTGTGGAGAGTACTATGATACAGAAACAGGTACTATATATCTAAGAGCAAGGTATTATGACCCTAGTGTTGGTCGGTTTATTAGTGAAGACCCAATCGGAGATGGATTGAATTGGTATACGTATGCAGGGAATAATCCTATTATGTTTATTGACCCAAGTGGTTTTATTTATGATGAAATTGATTACTTAAGGGGATTAGATGCAGGACTTGATGATGCTTTTTTTGGAGGAAATATAAGAAAAGTAGCAAATGTAATATTTATTGTTTCTGGTAATAGTGATAAAGTAATTAAAGATACAGATATACAAAAGTATGTAGATTATAATCAAGAATATTGCGATGGCTACTACACGGGACAGGTATGGGGAATTGCACCTACTGCTGCTACGGCAATGGGGGGGTTAACAAACACTGGTGGTACAGGTCCTGCTGTAGTGACAAATTCGGGAGGAATTGTATCTGGTAGCTCGAGTGGAAGCAAAGTACTAGTAGTACCTAATATATACTTTAGTGAAAATGATGAAGATGAGGGGACGAATCAACCTGATATTAAATATCCAGGAGATGACCCAGCTGTATCACCTGGAGAAGGATGGGAATGGAGAGGTGCAGGTGACCCTTCAAGTGGTAAAGGAAGTTGGTATAATCCAGAAACTGGTGAATCCTTACATCCAGATCTACAGCATCCTGACCCAATTGGATCTCATTGGGATTATAAAGCACCTGATGGAAACCAATTTAGAATTAATCCAGATGGGACAATAATACCAAAATGACTGATAGGGGATGGTTTAGAGTGAAAAAAAAAGAATGGAGATTAACGAATCAAAAAAATTTTTTAGATAGAGTAACCCTTATTAAATCTATATATAATATGGATGTGCATAATCATTGTGCATTTTGTTGGGATGAATTTCGCAAAGGAGATATCGGTTATACTACACAGGATGAGTATCACTGGGTATGTGATAACTGTTTCAAGGATTTTAAAGAAGAGTTTTATTGGAAAGTGATAGTTAAATAATACAAGGAGACGGCAGATCAATGCTGTCAACTGATAAGCACAAGGGGATGGTTTTTAAAGGGTTCAATCGGAAGTTTTGTGTAAAAATATGCTCGGACATCGGTATATATTCGATGTCCGAGCATATTTTTCAATGTTATGCAAAAACTAAGACGCAAAATTTTTGATTGCCCAAGAAGAAGGAAACATCACCAATAAATACCTGCGAGGCATAAACCTCATCGCATCAGACATAGAAGGAACAACAAACTATTACCTATACAACGGACATGGAGATGTGGTACAATTAACACAAACAAATGGAACAATTACCAAAAACTATGACTACGACGCATTTGGAATAGAAAAAGACATAGACCAAAACGATACCAACCCATTTAGATATTGTGGAGAGTACTATGATACAGAAACAGGAACTATATATCTAAGAGCAAGGTATTATGACCCTAGTGTTGGTCGGTTTATAACTGAGGATAGTTATTTAGGTAAAATAGAAGACCCATTGAGTCTAAATTTGTATGTGTATTGTGCGAATAATCCAATTATGCTTGTTGACCCAAGTGGTAATAGCGGAGAGGCAGCAACTTGGACAGGTACAATGTGGTGGTTATGTGCAGTAGATGGACCAATTCCTGCTGGAGATTTAATTTATGGTGTTGGTGTGCTTGCTACTGGTGCTTACGAATATGGACCAGCAGTTGTTAATAATGCTCCTCAGGTTATTGATGGAATGAAAAATATAGGAGAAAAAACGGGTGAGGCGATCAAGAAAGGCTACAATAAATTAAAGGATTTTGCTGGTGGTGGCAATAGTAGTAATCTTGATCCAAACAAGTTTGATAAAGTTGCAAATATAGGTAAGTCATATGGTAAGTTTGGTAAGGTTATTCAGGAGGCACCATATAACAAAATCACGGGAATAAATGATGTACATGCGGTAAATAGGGCAATTGAGCGTGGAATAAAACCAGATACTATTCTAAATACAGTGAGAAATCCGCAAGTAGTTCTTTCACAGTGGCAAGGAGAACGGTTTGCTTATGTAACAGATAAGACAACTGTTATTCTTAATAAAGCTGGAGAAATAGTTACGGTATGGGCTAGGGAAGAGTATACAGATACTGTACTGAAAGTATTGCAGGAGGCAGTAAAATGATAAAGGAATATTATTGTCCGTTATTTAAAAAGACTATAAGTTATGGAAGATGCGTTGATATCAACTATGAGTTGGAAAAAATTATTAAAGAAAATGAACTTAAATTTATTAGGAGAATCCTTGTAACTAATAATAAAGAAATACAAAATATATGTATTAAGTGCTTAAATTATCCATTAGAAAAATAGATTAAAATGTAACTAATAAAAAACAATCTGCTACCTCGACATGTTACTAATGGAAGAATTGAACAGTTACAAAAGCAAATTAATAAGCAAGTAAATGAATTGGAAAAAATTAATAAGTTACTTGAGTTATTGGAGAAAGGTGAATAATATAATGCTAGTAAACGTGAACGAATTGAAACAAATGTGTGAAATGTTAATAAATAAAGCAATTGAGGCAGGATTTCAAGAGGTTGAATTAGATAAAGATTATTATTGGGTTATTGCTTCCGAACACAAGGGGACGGTTGTTTTTATGCCAAGAACAATAAGCGAAAAAGTAGTTAATAATAAACCTAACCAACTAACCAACTTTCAACTTTCCAACTGCTTTTGTACAATATGTGAAATTATGTGAATTATAAGCAATTTAACACAAGGCAGTAGTG
Organism: Clostridia bacterium; assembly: GCA_963662695.2. Lineage (GTDB taxonomy): Bacteria > Bacillota > Clostridia > SK-Y3 > SK-Y3. The sequence goes on from CAXXDC010000001.1 coordinate 179,178, forward strand.
AAATGTTATAATATAGGAGATGTTACCTGAATTCTCTATGATTGAATAATGAATTGAAGAGTATAATTAATTAAATGTAGAATTCAGGTTCAATATAATATTCTATAACATAATGGAGGAAAAATTTATGGTTCAATCAATCAACAATTTAACCAATGCCTCAACAATTCAAACATACCAAGATAAAACTGAAAAAACAATTGCAGAAACAAAAACCGAGGAAACAAAAACAAACTTATTAACTGAAGACAATTCAACGGTGGCAGTATCTTCCCATGGAGATACGATGAAAATTAGTGAACAAGGCATGAGCAAAGTACAAAGTGTGTCAACATCCTCAAATACTGTGTCAACAGAACAAGTAGCTGAAACTGAAACAGAATCTACCGCATCAAAAGCAGTACAGTCACTTTTATCAGATGAATCAGATGATACAAGTGATTTATCGCAGTATTCCGAATATGAGTTAAAGAAAATGTTATCAGAAGGAACCATATCTATCACTGAGTATAATAAAGAGATCGAAAGCAGGGAAGAAGAGAAAAATGATAACAGCATAGAGCAGAAAGAAGAAATTGCTAAATAGGAAGTGTGAAGTAGGAATCATGATGCAGATTTCATTGTAGGAGCGACTATATATAAAAGAATTTTAGAGCGATGGGATATTTCTCATCGCTCTACTCTTAGCCTACAAACGAGAAAATCCCCTTTCATATTACCATAAAATGCAAAAAAAATGCGCCATAAGTGGCGTATTGGCGAATTATGACAAAAAATGTTCAATTTTAGTTGCATTATATAATAAATCAAGTTATAATTATACATAAGAGGAAAATTGAAAAGTCGCCCGCGACTTTCAGGTGTTCGCATCACCTGAAAGCTCGTACAGTAGAAAGAGCTACTACACGTACAGCATTACGCTGTCACAAGCGACCTTATGTTATTATAAGCGATTTTGCCCCTTTTTGCAACTTTTATAACGCTTAAACATTAGGTGCACGTGTAGAAATGCATGGAAAATTCATGTATTTATTTCTACTTGTGCACTTTTCTTTTTTCCTCCCAAACAACAATAAATTGGGAGGAAAAAAATATATGCGTATGACAAGTGAAGAACTCCGAAAAAGAAACGATAAACTCATACAAGAGGCAGAAGAAATTGGGCAAATCATCAGGCAGTTGAAGAGTGAATTAAATTTATTAATGAAGAAAAACAGCAATGCAAATAAATCAAAAATAGAACGTATACGTCAAAAAATCAAAGACCTTGAAGTTGAACGCTTTCACAAACATACAGGTCTTTGGATGATGGATTAGTTCTTAAACCCTCAACAATAACCGTTGGTTAGGAAAAGCTTAAAAACTCTCAACTATCAGCCCTCAGCACCCAACTAAAAAATTGTGTAAAATTATTACGGGAACTTGGAATTATGTAGTAGATTGAAAATCTGAACAAAAAAATCTTCAGGCTACCCAAAATTTCACTTGTATAATATTACTAATGTTTGATAGAATAAATAGAAAGAAAACGAATAAAATGCATTGTGAAAATATAGGGGGAATATTAAAATGAATTTACGTGAGAAAAAAATAGGATTCATTGGTGCGGGAAATATGGCATCAGCAATGATGAACGGATTAATAAAAGCTGAAATAGTTGAAAAAAATAGTATTTATGTGAGTGATTTAGATGAGCAGAAGATTAATATATTAAAAGAGCAGGGAGTGAATGCTTCAACAAAGAATAAAGAGGTCATTGACAATAGCGATATTATAATTGTTGCAGTTAAACCAAATATATATCCAATTGTACTAAAAGATATCGCTACTACAACTACTAACCAAGGGTTAATAATAGTAACAATCGCACCTGGACTTTCAATAGAATATGTAAAAAGTTTTTTTGAATTTGATGTAAAAGTAGTTAGAACAATGCCTAATACACCTGCGCTAGTAGGAGAAGGAATGACAGTCACCTGCTATGAGTCACCTGTAACAAAAGAAGAGTACGAATTAGTAAATATGATATTTACCAGCATAGGTAAAGTTGAATCATTAGACGAAAAATATATGAATGAAGTAGTTGCCGTAAATGGAAGTAGCCCAGCTTATGTATATATCATGATTGAAGCAATGGCAGATGCAGCAGTCATGAGGGGTATACCAAGAGATATGGCGTATAGATTGGTGTCCCAATCAGTTTTAGGATCGGCAAAAATGGTATTAGAAACAGAGGAGCATCCAGCAAAATTAAAAGATATGGTCTGCTCACCAGGAGGAACAACCATACAGGCAGTATATGAATTAGAGAAAAGTGGCTTCCGAGCATCATTAATGAATGCAATGGAAAGCTGTACAGAAAAGGCAATCACATTGGGAAAACGGTTGAGGGGTGAGGGTTGAAGGAGTTGTGTTTAGGATTTGATTAGCAAACGGCTAGCAGAAGTTGTGGAGATCGTAACTATAGATGATGATATAACCGAAATATTAGTTGAATTTGAAAACAAAATGGAGAAAGCATTAAACTATAATCTGCTTACAGGTTCGGTGCAAGTTGGAGATAGGGTTGTCATTAATACAAGTGCTGTGAATCTATCCTTAGGTACAGGAGGATTTCATTTCGTAATATACAATAAACGACACTTTGAGAGCGATTTTACAACTTCAACAGGTCATGTTATGAAATTAAGATATACACCAATGCAGCTAAAATGCTTAACTGTAGAAGAATCTGAAAGTCAATATCATCAACTTTTTAAAGAGAAAGATAGAATTGATGGAATGAAAGTACTTGTAGGTTCTTTACATAGTATGCTATTGCCAGCTGTATATATTATAAAGAAACGTCAACCATCTTTAAAGATTACATATATTATGACAGATAGTGCGTGTTTGCCTATATCATTTAGTAAAACCGTCAAAGATTTAAAAAAAGACAGTTTGATACATCATACCATCACATGTGGGCAAGCATTTGGTGGTGACTACGAAGCTGTAAATATTTATACGGGATTAATAGCTGCAAAATATATATGCAAATGTGATATTGCTGTTGTTATCCCTGGTCCTGGTGTTGTAGGTACAGATTCGAAGTTAGGATTTTCCAACATAGAAGAAGGACATATTATTGATGCTGTTAATACACTTAAAGGGAATCCAATCGTTATACCACGCATTAGTTTTGCTGACAAACGTCAACGTCATAAAGGAATTAGTCATCATACAATAACCATTTTAAGTAAAATTACATACTCTCGTGCAAATATAGGTTTTCCTATCTTTAATAATCAAGAAAAGAATCAAATCATTCAAAATCAAATTATTTCTAATAAAATAAATCGAAGGCATGATATTAATTATATAAATACCAATAGTATGGAGATTGAAGAAATAAAAACAAAAGTAAACACAATGGGAAGGTGCTATGAAGAGGATCCTGATTTTTTTAAGGCAGTAAGTGCTTCAGCAATTTATTGTCTTATGTAAAAAATTTATGTAATTTTTATTCCATTCAATGCATAGAATTTTATAAGAGGTATTGGAGGGATAAAACTTGTCATTAAGATTTAGCGAATTGATAAAAAATCATTTTATGAAAAACTTAGTATTATATGTAATAGTTGTATTGGCATTTGTAATAGGAATTTGTACTGGGGCTTTTACCGTCAATGCACTCAATGAGAATCAATATGTAGAACTTTCCACATATGTAGAAGATTTTTTTTATATATTAAGTGGACAGGAAATCGGTCACTCCGAATTATTTAAGATTTCTGTAATGAATCACATCAAAACAGTAGCTGTATTATGGGTGTTAGGAATCACTGTGATTGGCATACCAGTTATTTTAATCATTATTGGCATTAAAGGTTTTGTCATAGGTTTTACAGTAGGTTTTTTTATCAAAGCGCTTAGTTTTAAAGGTTTGCTATTCTCAATATTAGGTGTATTTCCTCAAAGTTTAATTGTAATTCCAAGTTATATTTTTTTCAGTGTTGCTTGTATGAGTTTTTCCCTTTCAATGATAAAAACTTGTATGAAAACAAAATATCGGCAAGTAAATATTAAGAATCAACTTTCATCGTATAGTATACTTGCATTCATTATATTTTTGATATTAATATTGGGAAGCATAATTGAAGCGTATATTACGCCAGTATTTATTAAAGCAATTTCTTCAATGTTTTTGGTATAAAAGTACAGTTAATTGGAAATAATTACGTAATATGTAGATTTGAATGTAAATAATTAGGACATCATTACAACAAATATAAATTTTTTTAAAAAAAAATACATTTTTATGCAGGAATTTAGAAGATTTTGTAGAATACTTAATTTACGACTGTTAATTTATGAAATATTTTCAAATAGAATATAAATCAATCTTGGGGTGGGAGATTTTGTTTAATAGCCGTTTGACTACCATAATAATATATATACATATTATTGCGTAGTAAAACAGGTTTATTTAATAAATATGTAGAGGAGATAGTTGTACTATGGAAGTTCTTGTTCAAAAATTTGTTGATTTTCTAGAGAATGAAAAGGGATTGTCAGATAATACTTTGCAATCCTATAGCAGAGACATACAACAGTATATGTTACATTTACAGGAAATAAATATTCCTAATATAGCAGGCGTCAATAAAACGACGGTGATTGCGTACTTGTTGTATCTAAAAAAGAAAGGGAGAGCTACTTCAACCATTTCAAGAAACCTTGCATCGATACGATCATTTTATCAATATTTGTACAAAATAGACATGATTGAACAAGACCCAACACAAAACCTAGAATCTCCTAAAGTAGAAAAGAAGCTCCCACAAATATTGTCAACGCAAGAAGTAGAACTGCTATTAGATCAGCCGAAATGTGTAGATTTAAAAGGTTATCGTGATAAGGCTATGCTTGAATTGTTGTATGCTACAGGCATTCGTGTTTCAGAACTCATATCATTGAATCTGGATGACGTTAATCTTGAAATGGGATTTGTAAAGTGTATAAAGGGAAGTAAAGAAAGAGTTATTCCTTTAGGCTCAATGGCGATTAATTCTATTAAAGAGTACATAAAAAAATCTAGAAGTATGATGATTCAAAATCCTTCTGAGCAGGCTCTGTTTGTAAATTGTAATGGCAGAAGATTAACACGACAAGGGTTTTGGAAAATTATTAAACTTTATAAGAATCAAGCAAAGATTAATAAAGAAATAACACCCCATACACTGCGTCATTCATTTGCTGCACATTTGTTGGAAAACGGAGCAGATCTCAGGTCAATACAGGAAATGCTAGGACATTCGGATATATCATCTACACAAATTTATGCACAGCTGACAAAAAATAAAATTAAAGAAGTATATCAAAAGACACATCCAAGGGCTTAGAAGCCCTTTTTTTTTGTAATAACCTTTACTCAATTTGCATAACATTTAGTAAGACCTGTACGGATATTATGTAATAATCAGGAGGATTATATCATGAGAAAATTGGTTAAGGTTATTTCGTTAGTATGTATAGCATTGATATTATTTAATTGCTTAACATTGACAGTAAGTGCAAAATCCACAGAAGAATTAGATATTCAAGCAAAATCAGCAATATTGATAGAAGCATCTACAGGAAAAATACTTTATGATAAAAATAGTCATGAGAAACTTCCACCTGCAAGTGTGACAAAAGTGATGACAATGCTTTTGATTATGGAAGCAATCGAGAATGACAGAATTTCCTATGAGGATATTGTTGTAACGAGTGATTATGCATCTAGTATGGGAGGCTCGCAAGTTTTCCTTGGTCCAGGAGAACAAATGAAAGTTCATGATATGCTAAAAGCAATTGCGATTGCGTCGGCAAATGATGCCTCAGTCGCGATGGCTGAGCATATTTATGGTAGTGAAGAAGCCTTTGTAAATGCGATGAATGAAAAAGCAAAGGAGCTTGGGATGAGCGACACCACTTATGTTAATTGTAATGGACTTGATGTAGAAAATCATTTCACAAGTGCAAATGATATTGCACTCGCTTCAAGAGAGCTACTAAAGTATCCTAAAATCCATGAGTATTTAACAATATGGATTGACGCATTACGAGATGGAGAATTTGGTCTTGCAAACACAAATAAACTCATAAGGTTTTATAAAGGAGCAAATGGAATTAAGACGGGATCAACGAGCAAAGCTTTATATTGTTTATCAGCTTCTGCAAAAAGAGACGGTATGCAGTTGATAGCTGTTGTAATGGCAGCACCAACGAGTAAAGTTAGATTTAACAATGCATCAAAATTACTTGATTACGGTTTTGCGAATTATGCAGTAGTAGGTGGGGCTAAAAAAGATGAAACAATTGGTAAAATTGATATATCAAAAGGCTTGGTAAAACAAGTGGAAGTGAAACCTGATAGTGATTTTGATTTATTAGTTGATAAAGGAAGGCAAGGGGACATAGAAAAGAATCTTAATATTGCAGATAAGGTCATAGCACCCGTTGATAAAGGTCAAAAAGTTGGCGAGATGGTATTTTATTTAGATGGTGAAGAAATTGGAAAAGTAAGCATTGTTACGAAGGATAGCGTTGAAAAGATATCGGTAGGTAAGGTGTTTGGTCGTTTGGTAAAAGAGTGGATGAATGTACAAAATAGTTGAGAGCTTAGGGCTGAGAGTTTAAGGATAAAAAGCAAAGAAACTAAGTAATAGTTTTTTTGCTTTTTTTGTTTTTAAAATCTTTTAAACCCTCAACGCTCAACCATCAATCATTTTCCCTCCTCATTGCCGTGGAAATAAAATATTTCGACAAAATAACGTATGAATTGTCGAAACATATATATGAAATTGTAATATTGTCCTAGACAAACCCTAATTTTTTAATTATAATGTGGACACAATGAAGGATAAAGACTATAATAGTAATTAGTGGAATCAGACACTAGAAAATAATCAATGGACAGGATGTGTTTCTTTTGTTAAGAGGAGGATTTGATCCTATTACGTTAATATTAAGTGTTCCAGCATTACTGCTGGCAATTACTTTTCATGAGTTTGCCCATGGATATGTGGCATATAGATTGGGTGATCCAACGGCAAAAAATAACGGAAGGTTGTCCCTAAACCCTTTGAAACATTTAGATCCATTAGGAGCACTTTCGTTATTACTTTTTGGATTCGGTTGGGCAAAGCCTGTGCCTGTGAACCCCACGTATTTTGAAAACCCAAAAAAAGGGATGGTGCTTGTTGGATTAGCAGGACCGTTAGCAAATATTTTTTTAGCCTTTATTTCTTTGGCAACAATTGAGGTATTTAATATTAATATACAATCATTATCGATGAATAGGGGAATTGTAGTGTATATTGCCGTAATACTATTATATACTGCTCTTTTAAATATAGGACTAGCTGTCTTTAATTTAATTCCTATTCCACCATTAGACGGTTCAAAAATATTCAGTGCTGTTTTGCCCCGAAAGTTATATTTTGGTATAATGAGATATGAAAACTATGCACATATTATTTTATTATTATTACTTTTCACAGGGTTCTTAACACCTGTATTAGCTTATTTGCAAAATATGGTGTATAATACATTAATATATATTGTAACAATCTTACCATTGTAAAGACGAGAGGAGTTTCATAGTGAAGAAAAGAATTTTAAGTGGAATGAGACCAACGGGTTCCTTGCATTTGGGGAATTATTTTGGTGCATTAGAAAATTGGGTTAAGTTGCAAGATGAATATGATTGTCATTTTTTTGTTGCTGATTGGCACGCTTTAACAACAGGATACGAAGACCCATCACAAATAAAAAATAATATTTATGATGTTGTAATAGATTGGATTAGTGCAGGAATAGATCCAGAAAAGAGTGTTATTTTTCTACAATCAGACATCAAAGAACATGCTGAGCTTCATCTTGCATTTTCAATGATTACACCCCTTTCATGGCTATATCGATGTCCGACATATAAAGACCAAATGAACCAGTTGAAAGAAAAAAATATTTCAACCTATGGATTTTTAGGATACCCATGTTTACAGGCAGCAGATATCTTGATTTATAAAGCAGATGCTGTACCTGTTGGGGAAGATCAATTGCCCCATTTAGAACTAACAAGAGAGATTGCCCGAAGATATAACCATTTATTTGGCGATGTTTTTCCAGAGCCTAAGGCGTTATTGACAAAGGCGAAGTTGTTGCCAGGATTAGATGGAAGAAAAATGAGCAAGAGTTATGGCAATACAATAGCACTTTCAGACAGTCCAGAGAAGATACAACAAAAAGTTAAACAGATGGTTACCGATCCTTCCAGGATTAAGAAGACCGATCCAGGACATCCAGAAGTATGCTCTGTTTATGCATATCATAAAATATTTAATATTGAGGGCGTTCAAGAGATAGAAGAAAACTGTCGTGCTGGTCAAATCGGATGTGTACAATGTAAAAAAATGCTTGCACAGAAGATTGTTAATCATATGGAACCAATATATACTAAGAGAAAAGAATTAGAAAACAAACCTACATATATTAAAGAAGTACTGGTACATGGAGCTGAAAGAGCAAGAAAAGTGGCTTCTGAAACAATGGAAGAAGTCAAAAAAACAATGGGAATAACCTATGAATAAATTATCATTTAAACTAAAGGTTTTTGAAGGCCCGTTGGACTTATTAATGCATTTGATACAAAAGAATAAAATTGATATCTATGATATACCTATTTCAAAAATAACAGAACAATATATGGCGTATCTAGAATATATTGAAGAAATAGATTTAGAACTCTCAAGTGAATTTTTAGTAATGGCCGCGCAATTGCTATATATAAAATCAAAAATGCTTTTACCTAAAACTGATGACCCAGTCGACGAGGAAGACCCTCGGCAGGAATTAGTCGATAGATTACTTGAATATCAAAGATTCAAACAGATTTCTGAAATTTTTGGAGATAGACAATTTCATTTTCAGCAAACATTTATTAAGAATCCTGATAATATTGAAGTTTTTCAAGATGGTGACGAGTTGATTCCTTTGTCATCAGAAGATTTGATTAAAGCATTCAACAGTATATTTGTTAAGAAGAGAAGAATGGCACCACCTCCAAAGGAATCTTTTGATAGTATTATAAAGCATGAAAAGATATCTATAGAAGATAAAATTGACGAAATCTTGCTTATACTTAGTCAAAGAAAAAAAATTCTTTTTATGGCGCTATTCGATAATCTTAGTTTTAGACCAGAAATCGTTGCACGGTTCTTGGCCATTCTTGAATTAATTAAAGCCAATGAAATTATAGTTGCACAGCAAGCAATGAATAATGAAATATATGTAATAAAAAAATAATGTCTAAAGTATGGTGAGGTCAATGGATATAAAAGAGATTGAAGCGTGTATAGAAGGCATACTATTTGCAGCAGGTGATCCAGTTTCAATACATGCACTCTCAGGTGCGCTGGAAGTAGATGTCAACACATTAAGATCTATTATTAAGAGAATGATGGATTACTATAATTATGAGCGAAGAGGGTTGCAAATTATTGAACTTGAAGATTGTTATCAATTATGTACAAGGCCTGAATATTATGATTATATTCAAAAAGTCTTTCGTCCTAAATATTCACAAGGGCTATCAAATGCTGCATTAGAAATTTTGGCAATTGTATCATATAATCAGCCTGTCACGAGAGGGAATATTGAGCAAATTAGAGGGGTAAATAGTGATGGTGCTTTAAATACCTTGATAGAACGTGGGTTGGTAGAAGAAAAGGGTAGATTAGATGCGCCGGGCAGACCGATATTATTTGGTACAACTCAAAAATTCCTTCGATGTTTTGGGTTTAAATCCTTAGAAGACTTACCAAAATTAGACAATGATATTGAACATGAGCAAATAGCGATTGACGAAGAACTTTAGAAAGAATTTGTGCATGAGTATTGGAAAGCATATTTATGGAAATAATACCTAGATGAGGTGTTACTCATGATTTATTTAGCAGTGTTATGTATCATCGTTTTTATTCTTTTTTTTAAAATTGATATTAGCATTGAATATTTAAGAAAAAATGAAAATGATAAGCTTGTAATTGGACTTTTTAAAAAATTAATAAAAATTGATATCCCTTTTGTAGATGTTGAAAAAAAAGAGGGGTTTTGGGGCATAAAATTTTTAAGAAGATTTAGAACAAAAAAAGATAAAGATGATGGTCGTAAAGAGTCAAATATAACCTTCTCTCAAATGAGAAAACAGTTTGAAGAGGTAAAAGAATACTATCATATGTATCAAACTACTTTTAATAGAGTATATAAATATTTGAAAAGAAAAATAGGTTGTACGAACTTTACCCTTCATTTGAATTTTGGGTTAGGAGATGCAGCAATCACAGGTGTAACAACTGGTTTGCTTTGGGGTACGCTCTATAATATATTATCTGTTCTAAGCTATATCATTGATTTCAAAAAAACAGATATTAAAATAAATCCTGACTTCAATGATGCAAAAATAGATATTGTGTTTAAGAGTATATTCACAATTAGAATTGTACATATTATTAATGTATTATATGTCATTTTATTTTCTTTGGTTAATATATCTTTGAAGAAAGCAATAAAAGGAAAAATAAATAAAGAAAAGCGTCAACAAAAATTTACATCATAATTTTAAAAAGGTGGTGCGTAATATGTCTGAACATCCAATTGAAGGATTAATGTCCACTGCGATGGAGAGTATTAAAGAGATGGTAGATGTCAATACCATAGTAGGTGATGCAGTTGAAGCGCCAGATGGAACAGTTATAATTCCTATTTCTAAAGTTACTTTTGGTTTTGCAGCTGGAGGTACAGATTTTGGAGTAGGATCAAACGATGAAGACGACCATAGAAAAGAGAAGTCGTCATCATTACCCTTTGGTGGAGGTAGCGGTGCTGGCGTGAGTATTCATCCAGTTGCGTTTATGGTAGTCGGTCAAGGTCAAATACGTTTATTACCCGTTGAGGGTAATTCTTCTATTGATCGTATACTCGAGTTAGTCCCTGATATAATTGAAAAAATTAATCAATCAGTTAGAAAGAAAGTAAACATTAAAAAGAAGATTGAAAAAGAAGATGGAGAAAAAGTAAAAGTAACAGAAGTAGAAAATGATTAATTATTTAAAAATGAAATGATGAATAAAATAATTACCTTCTCATATATATAAATATATATCTTATATGGGTGGGTGATTTTTTTTGAAAAAAATAGTTTTGTTATTAACAATATGGTTGCTATGTTTTATAAATATAAATACTACATCTGTATTTGCCGTGACAGATATTTCTGCATCTTCAGCCATCGTAATTGATACAGTTACGGGTAGGGTCATTTATGAAAAGAATGCCAATCAAAAAAAGTCAATGGCAAGTACAACAAAAATTATGACAGCAATTGTAGCGATAGAAAAAGGGAATTTAGATGATGTTGTCAAGACAAGCCGTAGGGCATCCTATGTTGAAGGATCGTCCATCTGGTTAGAAGAAGGGGAGAAACAGCGTTTAGAGGATTTATTATATGGTTTAATGCTTAGTTCTGGAAATGATGCTGCAATTGCGATTGCAGAGCATATAGGCGGATCGGTGGAAGAATTTGCTGTTATCATGACTAATAAAGCAAGAGAAATTGGGGCGGTGAACACAAGTTTTAAAAATCCCCATGGATTGGATGCCGATGGTCATTATACGACAGCCTATGACCTTGCGCTTATAACGAGGTATGCGCTCCAAAACAAGAAGTTTGCTGAGATTGTAAAAACTCAAAAATGGAAAATACCATGGCAGGGGCATTCATGGGAGCGGGTACTAAATAATAAAAATAAAATGTTAAGGATGTATGAAGGATGTGACGGCGTAAAAACAGGATATACAAAAAAAACAGGGCGCTGCCTTGTTTCATCTGCTACAAGAGATGATTGGCAGGTGGTCGCTGTGACGATCAATGCACCTAATGACTGGTCAGACCATAGTAAAATGCTAGATTACGCTTTTGAAAATTATAAATTAGAAGTAATTATGGAAAAAGATGAATATATGAAGACATTGCCAGTCATGGATGGCAAGAAAGATAAAGTATCACTAGTAAATGGTTCAAAGCTAGTTTTACCTTTAAAAGAAGGGGAAAAAGAAAAGATAAGAATTGAATACGATATTCCTGATGCCGTTACTGCACCGATTAAATATAAGCAAGCATTAGGTAAGATACGATTCTATTTAGACGATTTGGAGTGCGGTGAGATTTCTTTGGTATCAACTCATTTTGTAGAAAGCAAGGATGTTAAAATAGCTTTAAAAAAAATAGCGAAGAATTGGCTAATGATATTCAAAAAAAATAGATAATAAAAGAATATCGGCACAAAAATATAAAAACAATCGTAATTTACGGTTGTTTTTTATTTACTTTTATCATCTGTTTGCTTATAATATAAGCGATAAATAAATAATGTGTATATCACCGGGTAAAATATACGAAGAAGGTGAGAGGATAATATGGAAAAGCAGCATTCAATGCGTTTACAAAAATACATGGCTTTATCTGGCATTGCATCAAGACGCAAATCAGAAGAAATCATTTTGCAAGGACGAGTAAAGGTAAATGGTCAAACCATAAAGACTTTAGGTTTTAAGATTGATTCTCAGAGTGATAAAGTTGAGGTTGATAAAAAAGAAATAAAATTAAAACAGAAAAAAGTATATATTATGCTGAATAAACCTGTAGGCGTTGTCTCAACAGTGAATGACCAGTTTAATAGAGAAACAGTCATAGATTTGATAAAGGATAAAGTAAATGAAAGATTATATCCCGTTGGACGATTAGATTATGATACGGAAGGTTTAATCCTACTCACAAACGATGGTGAATTTACATATGGGATTACTCACCCTAAGCATCATATTGATAAAACATATTTAGCTGTTGTGAAAGGGATACCAACGCAATTAGAAAAGCAAAGATTTGAAAAAGGACTTAGAATAGAAGATTATAAAACAGCGCCAGCTAAAATCGAAATAGTAAAGACGATGGATAGGAGTAGTAAAGTAAAAATAACCATACATGAAGGGAAAAATAGGCAGGTAAGAAAGATGTGTGAGGCGATTGGGCATCCTGTTATAAGATTGAAGAGAGTAGCTATTGGAAATGTGCATTTAGCCCATCTTCATTCAGGAAGTTGGAGACACTTAAAGACTGAAGAAGTTAAATATTTACGCAATGAAAGTAGGGGGCGTTTCTAATTGATAACGATTAGTGTATTAAGAGAAGAAGACAAAAAAAACGTTGATGGTTTTATAAAAGAGAATGATGAAAATGTAGAAAAAACAAATAATTGTGTGATGTTGGTAGCAAAGGATAAAGATGAAATAATTGGTTTAGGTGTAATGATGATTACATTCCCACATGCAACGATTGAAAAAATCATTGTTAAAGAAGAAGGTGACATGGGTCAACTAGATTATGGTATTGGTAAAGCCATGCTCAATTATATTGATAGAAGAGGTATTAAAGATGTATATGCTTCATATTCAGGTGATTCTACATTCTTAAATTTACTGCAAAGGTTAAAATTTGTAAATAAAGAAGAAAATATTCTATATTTAAGCTTGGAAAATTATTTTACTTCAAATTGTTGCAGTAAAAAATAAAAAAGTTATTGATTATTGCAGGAGAAAAGGATTTAATGTAGAATATACATAAGTTGGGGAAATCTTTTTTGATTTCTTTGTAAATAATTTAACAATGTTAATTCAATTCATTGTTTAAATATTTTTAAGATTAAGTCTGGAGGGTTAGTTATGAGTACAATGGACAAACTTAATGACCTACAGTATCGCAGAAGTGTAGTTGAACAAGGTGGCGGTGCTGATAGAGTTAAAAAGCAGCATGACTCAGGCAAATTAACAGCAAGAGAAAGAATTAATTTGCTTATGGATGAAGGCAGTTTTGTAGAAATTGATGCTTTTGTTAAGCATAGAGGCACAGAGTTTAATATGCTAAACAAAGAAATACCTGGCGAAGGTGTTGTAACAGGATATGGTACAGTAGATGGTCGCTTGGTATATGTTTATGCACAGGACTTTACAGTTGTTGGTGGTTCACTTGGTGAAATGCATGCTAAAAAGATTTGTAAAGTAATGGACATGGCACTGGAAATGGGTGCACCGATTATTGGTATGAATGATTCCGGTGGCGCAAGAATTCAGGAAGGTATTGATGCCTTAAGTGGATTTGGTGAGATTTTTTATAGAAACACCATTGCTTCTGGCGTTATTCCTCAAATCTCAATGATTATGGGACCTTGTGCAGGTGGTGCAGTATATTCACCAGCAATAACTGATTTCACATTTATGGTTGATAAAACGAGCCAGATGTTTATTACTGGACCATCAGTTATTAAAGCCGTTACAGGTGAAGAAGTATCTTTCCAAGAATTGGGTGGCGCAGCGACGCATAATTCAAAGAGTGGTGTAGCACATTTTGAGAGTGCAAGTGATGAGGAATGTATTGCACAAGTTAAAAAGCTGTTAAGTTATCTGCCTTCAAACAATTTGTCTGATACACCTGTAGAAGCGTGTAACGATGATTTAAATAGACTTTCAGATAAGTTGATGGATATTATTCCTGAAAATCCTAACAAGGCATATGACATTAAAGATGTTATCACTGAAATAGTCGATAATGGAGAATTTTTTGAAGTGCAACCTAAATTTGCACAGAATATTGTCATTGGTTTTGCAAAAATGAATGGTAGCAGTGTAGGAATTGTTGCAAACCAACCAAAAGTGATGGCAGGTTCATTAGATGTTAATTCATCAGATAAAGCTGCACGTTTTATAAGATTCTGTGATAGTTTTAATATTCCAATCTTAACGTTTGTTGATGTTCCAGGGTTCTTACCTGGTGTCGCGCAAGAGCATTCAGGAATCATCAGACATGGCGCAAAGCTATTGTTTGCATATTCAGAAGCAACAGTTCCAAAGATTACGATTATTACAAGAAAGGCTTACGGTGGTGCATATATTGCAATGAGTAGTAAACACTTAGGTGCAGATGTATCATTGGCATGGCCAACAGCTGAGATTGCTGTAATGGGACCTGAAGGTGCTGCAAACATTATCTTCAGAAAAGATATTGCAAATGCTGAGGATCCAGTTAACACTAGAAATGAGAAAATTCAAGAATATAGAAATAAATTTGCTAACCCATATATTGCTGCAGCACGTGGCTATATTGATGATGTCATTGAGCCAGATTCTACACGTCCAAGAATTATTAGTGCGTTAGAAATGTTAGCAAGTAAGAGAGAGAATAGACCAGCTAAGAAGCATGGAAATATTCCAGTATAAAAGAGAGTATAAAACCTCAATTTCAATACTAACCTAGAAGCGAGGTGGGAAAAATGCCGCAAATGATTGAAGGATTATGGATGACCGTTGTAGGGATGGGTACGGTATTTACTGTACTAATTATATTGTACGTTATAATGGTAATCATGAAGATGATTTTCTATAAAGAAAATAAAGAGGTTATGACATCAAATGTTAAACAAGAATCAGTAAGTAATGTAGAAGATGATTATTCTGACAATATGGAAGAAGAGGAATTGGTCGCTGTTTTAACAGCTGCAATTGCCGCTAATCTAAACCAATCTACATATAATTTAAAGATTAAATCTATTAGGAGAATAGATAAAACATCTCCTGTATGGAATGCTGTAAGTAGAAAAGAACAAATTGAAAATATGTTATAGTTTGTAGAAAACTATAATCACTAGGAGGATATAGATGATGAGAAAATTTAATATAAGTGTTAACGGAAAATCTTATGAAGTTGAAGTTGAAGAGATCAGAGATGGTGTTGTTGCAGCACCAGTTAGCCAACCGGCTGCGGCACCAAAAGCGGCACCTGCACCAAAAGCAGCACCTGCTGCAAGTAAAGCTGTTCCAGCTGGCGCAACAACAGTAAATGCTCCAATGCCAGGAACAATTATGTCTGTAAATGTTAAAGAAGGCGATACAGTAAATGAAGGTGATGTTGTATGTATTCTAGAAGCAATGAAAATGGAAAATGAAATTATGGCATCTAAAGCAGGAAAAATTGCTTCTGTCAATGTTTCCGCAGGTACTTCAGTAAATAATGGAGATGTTCTTGTATCTATCGCCTAGCGTCGAAGACAAGAATATTGATAAACCTATGGAAATGGAGGGAGACAATTGTTCGCAGAGACTATTACGAAGTTTTTAGCCAATACAGGTTTTAGTGCAGTTGATTTTAAGACAATTATTATGTTGTTACTTTCTTTTGTATTAATATATTTGGCGATTGTTAAAAAGTTTGAACCACTATTGTTATTACCTATTGCTTTTGGTATGTTACTCACAAATCTGCCAGGAGCTAATGTGTATCACCCAGAACTATTTCAAGGTCATTTAGATGTTGGTTTAATGATAGAAAAAGGTGGTTTATTAGACTTATTGTACTTAGGTGTTAAATTAGGGATATATCCACCATTAATATTTTTAGGTGTTGGTGCAATGACTGACTTTGGTCCTTTAATTGCAAATCCTAGAAGTGTATTATTAGGTGCTGCTGCTCAGATTGGTATCTTTGCAACATTTTTAGGTGCAATATTATTAGGACAAATACCACAAATTGCTTTTACAATAAAACAGGCTGCAGCAATTGGTATTATTGGTGGTGCTGATGGACCTACGGCTATTTTTGTTGCTAAAACACTTGCACCTGAACTTTTAGGTGCGATAGCAATTGCAGCATATTCATATATGGCTTTGGTACCAATTATTCAACCACCTATTATGAGAGCACTTACGACAAAGAAAGAACGTATGATTGTGATGGAACAGCTACGTCCTGTAAGTAAAGTTGAGAAGATTATTTTTCCTATTGCAGTTACAGTTGTTGTTGTCATCATTATTCCTGATGCAGCGCCACTCATTGGTATGCTTATGCTAGGGAATTTATTTAAAGAATCTGGTGTCGTTGAACGCTTGAATAAAGCAGCACAGAATGAGTTGATGAATATTGTAACTATTTTCCTTGGTGTTACAGTTGGTGCTACTGCAACAGCGCAGACATTTATACAACCAACAACACTTGGTATTATCTTACTGGGGCTAATTGCATTCTCAATTAGTACTGCAGGTGGTGTGTTGTTTGGTAAATTAATGTGTAAACTATCAGGTGGAAAGATTAATCCACTTATTGGTTCTGCAGGTGTTTCCGCTGTGCCAATGGCAGCAAGAGTTTCACAGACTGTTGGACAAAAAGAAAATCCATCTAATTTCTTACTGATGCATGCAATGGGACCAAACGTAGCGGGTGTTATTGGATCAGCTGTTGCAGCTGGTGTATTTTTAGCAATGTATGCAAAGTAGAAAAAACAGTTTAAAGCTGAGGGCTGAGTGTTGAGTGAATTATCATAAACCCTCAACTCTCAACCATAAACAATAAACTATTTTAAGAGGAGGTTAATCATGCCTAAGGTTAAAATTACTGAAACCGTATTAAGGGATGCACATCAATCCTTAATTGCGACAAGAATGAGAACAGAAGATATGTTACCTATTATAGGTGAATTAGATAAAGTAGGATACCATTCCATGGAAGTATGGGGTGGCGCAACATTTGATGCATGCTTAAGATTTTTGAATGAAGATCCATGGGAGAGATTAAGAAAAATAAGAGAAGCTACTCCTAATACAAAACTTCAAATGCTTTTCAGAGGACAAAATATCCTTGGATATAAGCATTATCCTGATGATGTTGTAGAATATTTTGTACAGAAATCCATTGCAAACGGTATGGATATATTAAGAATATTCGATGCACTAAATGATCCAAGAAACTTACAGACTGCTATCAATGCATGTAAAAAAGAAGGCGGTCATGTTCAGGCAACAGTTTGCTATACACTAAGTCCAGTGCATAGCAATGAAACTTTTGTTGATTTGGCAAAACAATTAGAAGATAACGGTGCTGACTCAATTTGTATTAAAGATATGGCTGGATTACTAGTACCGTACACTGCTTATGATTTAGTGAAGAAAATGAAGAAAGCAATTAAAATTCCTATTCAATTACACACACATTATACGAGTGGTGTAGCTTCAATGACTTACTTAAAAGCGATTGAAGCAGGTGTTGATATTGTTGATACTGCGATGTCACCATTAGCAATGGGTACATCCCAGCCACCAACAGAGCCTTTAGTTGCTACATTACAAGGTACTGAATATGATACAGGATTTGATTTAGAGGCACTTAACAAGATTGCAGATTACTTTAAACCATTGAGAGAACAATATCTTGCATCTGGAATGATGAACACGAAAGTATTAGGTGTTAATATCAATACATTGATATACCAAGTACCGGGTGGAATGCTTTCTAACTTAGTATCTCAATTAAAGCAGCAGGGTAAAGAAGACAAATTTGATGAAGTACTTAAAGAAGTACCAAGAGTTAGAGCAGACTTTGGTAACCCACCACTTGTAACACCTTCAAGTCAGGTTGTCGGAACACAAGCTGTACTAAATGTGTTAACAGGTGAAAGATATAAAATGATTTCTAATGAGTCTAAAGGTCTTGTAAGAGGTGAGTATGGTAAGACACCAGTTCCAATTTCTGATGAAATCAAAAAGATTATTATCGGTGATGAGGAACAAATTACTTGTCGACCAGCAGATTTAATTGAACCTGGATTGGATAAATTCAGAGATGAAATGAAAGAATACTTAGAACAGGATGAGGATATATTATCCTACGCTTTATTCCCACCAGTTGCTAAGAAATTCTTTGAGCACAGAAGAGCACAAAAGTATAAAGTTGATAGCGATATGGTAGATATGGAAGAGATGACGCATCCAGTATAGAAATAGCTAGGCTAACAATTTTCATGTAAATAAATCGTATTTGGTTTATTGCTTATAAACCTTAGAACCTTTACTTTTGTTGAAGGTTCTAAGGTTTTTTCACATTTTAGGCAACTATACTTTTTGTTTGGCATCTTTTCATATTTAACTTCTACATCAAGATTTCCATACTTTTGCCAACTTTTCCATCCAACTTTACATAGTTTTACACGCTTTTCATAGTCCGCATAAACCCATCGTAAAATCCTATGAAAGTGAAAAGGATACTTTGTGTATTGAATGTATTTATTCGGAAAACCAAGGGAGGTGGCATATTCCTCAAACGTTTTTTCTACCCTATTTTGTAAATGTCCTGTGATCTGCGTGCTTTGCCAGATATAATCATTTTCATCTAGCCAAATTCTTAATTGATCAAACATATACCCTTGACATAGTTCTATTGGTTCATTTTTTTTAACATTTAAATCTATAAAGCCATTTAGAACAATGTCAATCACATACGCTAAGTATTTCTTTGATTGAAAATGCTTTTCATTATAATATTCAATAGGGATGATGTCATAGTAGTATTCACCAGTTTCTATCCTCATTAAGCCGATGCATGTACCACCAATTAAGCTACCACTTCCAGAGTCATCAATTTGAATCAAAATTTCACGTCCTTGTTGAATTATTTACATGATAATATTAACGAAATAAAATAAACATATAATTATTTATTTTCTTTTGTTTTTTAATATGATATTATATATAGTAAGTAAAGAATAGATTTAATATGCATATAATAAAAGATTAAGTATAGAAAATTGTTCTGAATGACAGAGAAGTCAGGTGAAGATAATATCTGACTTTTTTTCTATGTATAATAAGCTATTAAATTTTTTCTTGCTTTTTAATATAGTTAATAATATTATTAAATAGTGAATATGCTGGTATCAGCTTATGACATAGGAGGAAATGAAAAATGGACACCAATAAACAGGATTTAATAGAAAGAATTGAATTTTCAATGTCAGGTTTTAGTAAAGGGCAAAAACTCATTGCAAATTTTATTTTGAATCGTTATGATAAAGCAGCATTTATGACAGCAGCTCGTTTGGGTAAAGTGGTAGGTGTGAGTGAATCAACTGTCGTTAGATTTGCAGCAGAGCTTGGGTATGATGGCTATCCAAAACTGCAAAAAGCATTGCAGGAGCTAATAAGAACAAAATTGACTGCTGTACAGAGGATAGAAATTACTTCTGACAGAATAGGCGGTCATGATATTTTATCAACTGTACTTAACTCAGATATGAATAAAATACGTCATACATTAGACGAAATAGATAAAGAATCATTTGAAGAAATCATTGATATTATTTTAAACGCAAAAAAAATATATATACTTGGTGTACGAAGTTCAGCAGCACTTGCAAGTTTTTTAGGGTTCTATTTTAATTTGATTTTTGATAATGTTAAACTTGTACATACGACGAGTGTAAGTGAAATGTTTGAACAAATACTAAAACTCGACCCTGACGATGTGTTGATTGGTATTAGTTTCCCAAGGTATTCTAGGCGAACAATAAAGGCACTTCAATATGCAAATAGTCAAGGTAGTAAGGTTGTGGCTATCACTGATAGTGAACTTTCACCATTAACAAAATATGCAACGCATACATTACTTGCTAGGAGTGATATGGCATCTTTTGTTGATTCACTTGTTGCACCTCTAAGTGTTATTAATGCGCTTATTGTAGCCTTGGGTATGAGGAAAAAAGATGATATATACAAGACATTTGAGAAGCTTGAACATATTTGGGATGAATACAAAGTATATGAAAAAAGTGATAATATAGGTGAAGGTCAAGACGACTAAAGGGGTGAGAATTTGATGAAGTTATATTTAGTGAGACATGGATTGACAGAGTGGAATAAATTAAATAAATTCCAAGGATCTTCAGATATAGCTTTGGCGCCCGAGGGAATTGAACAAGCTAATAAATTGGCAAAGAAATTGAAACACTATAAAATTGATGCTGTCTATGCAAGTGATTTAGATAGGGCATATATGACTGCAAAACATATAGCAGTACCTCATCGACTTGAGGTGAAAAAAATACCTGAACTTAGAGAAATACAATTTGGAAAATGGGAAGGATTAACGATAGACGAGATTAAAAACATAGATGAAATTGATTATAATGGATGGATGGAAGCACCACATTCTTTTGAATTTCCCGGTGAAGGAAATTTAGCAAATGTTCAAAAAAGAATTATGAATGGTATGAGAGATATTATAGATAAACATAATAATCAAAATGTTCTTATTGTATCCCATGGCGGCTCATTAAAGATACTCATATTATCCTTGTTAGCGCTTGATTTATCATTATATCATAAGTTTTGGCTAGGCAATACATCACTTAGTATTGTTGATATTAAAGATGGTAAGAGTGTCCTTAGTTTGTTGAATGATATGGGTCATTTAGAAATGGAGTGAAATAATTGACAACAGATAAAAAGGTCGTTGTAGTTGGCGGCGGAGCGGCAGGTATGATGGCAGCAGGAATTGCTGGAAGCAGAGGGCTAGATGTCGTTTTAATAGAAAAGAATAAAATATTAGGAAAGAAGCTTTTAATTACAGGGAAGGGTAGATGTAACATCACAAATACGACAGATGTAGAAGGACTAATCGGAAATGTACCAGTAAACAATAGCTTTTTGTATAGTGCATTTTATACTTTTACAAATGATCATGTAATCCGCTTCTTTGAAGAATTAGGTGTAAAGGTAAAAGAAGAAAGGGGAGGCAGAGTTTTTCCTGTCTCTGATAAAGCAAGTGATGTTGTAAATGCATTAGAAAAACATGTCATACAAAATAATGTAAAAATAATAAATGGTACTGTTAAAGAAATATGTACAGAGAATAAAAAAGTAAATAGTATAATCCTTGATAATGGAAAAGAAATTGCGTGTGATGCTGTTATTATTGCCACGGGAGGAAAATCCTATCCTGGAACAGGTTCTACAGGAGATGGCTACATTTTTGCTAGAAAATTAGGTCACAAGGTTACGCGGTTATCCCCTTCATTAGTCCCACTTGAAACAAAGGAAGAATGGGTAACAGAACTACAAGGATTGGCGTTAAAGAACATAGAAATTTCTATTAAGAATGTGAATGGGAAAAAGATATATTCAGATTTTGGGGAGATGCTATTTACCCACTTTGGTGTATCTGGTCCTGTCATATTAAGTGCAAGTTCCCATTTGAGAGATGCTACGAATAAAAATTATCAATTAATAATTGATCTTAAACCAGCATTGACAATTGAGCAGTTAGATAAACGCGTGCAACGGGATTTTGAAAAATACTCACGGAAACAATATTTAAATGCATTAAACGCGTTACTTCCTAAAAAATTAATACCTATTATTGTTAGGCTATCAAAAATTTCGGCTGATAAACCAGTACATCAAATTACAAAGGAAGAACGAAAAAACCTTGTAACAATATTAAAGAGCTTAACTATTCATATCAAAGGCTTTAGGCCTATCAAAGAAGCAATTATTACTTCAGGAGGGGTTCATGTTGATGAAGTGAATCCAGGAACGATGGAATCTAAGCTCATAGAAGGTCTGTTTTTTGCAGGAGAAATTCTTGATGTAGATGCGTATACAGGAGGGTTTAATCTACAGATTGCATTTTCGACTGGATATTTAGCAGGGTTTAACTGCTAAATTACTATGAATTGTGTATTTTTCCATTTATTTGTGCATACTATTGAGTAAAAGAAGTGTGCAAGGGGAGGAAACACAATGAATGTAGAGATAAAGAGAATCATTGATAGACTAGCAAAAATAAACATTATCAATCCATATACAGAAAAAGTATTGCTGTTTATCACCTTGTTGTGTATTTTTTTTCTTATCATATCACAAATTGGGTTAAGCAATAAAACAACAAAGACATTCTTTACAGATATTGAAAAATATGAAGGTATAGACATAAATGAAGTTGAAGATAGCCTTAGTAAAGGAGAAGTTTTTATTAAACTTATTGATGCTAAACCAAGCAAAGAGATAAAAATACTATTAAACGGATTTGAAACACATGAATTCATATCAGAAACCCTCTCTATTAAAGTAAGAAATAATTCTTTGATTGAAATAGATGGAACAGCTATTGATACACCGTTTAAGGTAAAAATCATAGATACAAGTAATAATATTGCCACAAGATGTATAGGAGATGAGATAGAAGTAAAATCAAATATTTCAATATTAACAAGAATTTTTTTAAAATAACATTGTGAAGTTTCAATATATAATATATAATTTATAGTTAGGAGTTCTTTGATAAGGAGAACAACTAACTATTTTTAATATACGGAGGGCTGAAAGTGAGTGTCAGAGCAATAAGAGGAGCAATTACAGTTGATTATAACAAAAGGGAAGAAATTATCTTATACACAAAACAATTATTAAAAAAAATGATAGAGGAAAATGAAATTTCACCTGAAGATTTGATTAGTATTTTCTTTACCACAACAAAAGATATTGATGCAGTATTTCCAGCAGTGGCGGCTAGGGAAGTTGGTTTAACAAATATTCCTTTAATGTGTGCAAATGAAATGGAAGTACAGGGAAGTTTAGAAAAATGCATTAGAATTATGATTCATGTGAACTCAAGTAAAAAACATAATGAAATTTCTCATGTTTATTTAAGAGAAGCGAAGAAGTTAAGACCTGATCTAGTTAAATAGAGGAGGATACACAAAAGTATGTCAACATTAAAGATAGCGATAGATGGGCCAGCTGGTGCAGGAAAAAGTACGATCGCTAGAGCTGCAGCAAAGGCATTGGGATATGTTTATATTGATACAGGGGCTATGTATAGAGCAGTCGCTTTGAAAGCAACTAGGCAGGGTATTGATACACGAGATTCCCGACAAATATGTACCATATTGGATGATTTAGATATTACAATCAAGTATAAAGATGGTACACAGATTATCTTATTAGATGGACAGGATGTCACGGCAGATATTAGATTGCCAGAGATATCAAAAGGTGCATCAGAGGTTGCTGCCATTAGTGACGTACGAATGAAACTTGTTGAAATTCAGAGGCAATTAGCCACTAATAATAATGTGATTATGGATGGAAGAGATATCGGTACATATGTTTTACCAGATGCTGATCTTAAAATTTTCTTAACAGCGTCTATTGAAGAACGTGCGATAAGAAGATATACTGAAATGATTGAAAAAGACAGTAGTTGTAGTTTAGAAGAAATAAAACAAGATATTATAGTAAGAGATGAAAAGGATCGAAACAGAGAATTTGCACCATTAAAAGTTGCAGAAGATGCGATTGTTATTGATACAACAGGAAATGATTTAGAAAAATCTATTGAGGGAATTATAAACATTATTAAAGGAATTTAATGGAGGTATTCATTATGTTTTATAGCATTGCAAGAGTTGTTGTCTCACTATTATCAAGATTATTCTTTCGTATTGAAATCAATGGCATAGAAAATATTCCGAAAGAAGGAGCATGTATTATAAGCGCTAATCATAAAAGTGTGTTAGACCCACCAGTACTTGGCGCTTTAATGCCAAGAAAAGTTTATACGATGGCAAAAGAAGAACTGTTTGATAATCCATTCTTAGCACTTATTATAAGAAATTTGGGTGTATTTCCTGTTAAAAGAGGAAAAGGGGATATTGGCGCTATAAAAACAGCTTTAAAAGTTTTAAAAGAAGGAAAAGTATTTGCGATTTTTCCTGAGGGAACACGGAGTAAGAATGGTAAGCTTGGAAAAGCGCAACCAGGTGTAGCTATGATTGCCTTGAAAGCACAGGTACCTATTATACCAGTAGCTAATCAAGGTAATTATAAACTGTTTAGTAAGATGGTCATTAATATTGGTACGCCCATTGTTATAGATGAATATTATAATCAAAAGCTTAAAATTGAACAATTTCAAGAAATTAGTGACGGTGTTATGTCACATATTCAAGATTTATTGGAGGCAAATTAATTGGAAATAATTTTAGCCAAAAGTGCTGGCTTTTGTTTTGGTGTAGAAAGAGCAATGGGAACTATATATGATAATATAAAAAAACAGGATGGAAAGCTGTATACGTTAGGGCCTATTATTCATAATAAACAAGTTGTTGACGAGTTATATGAAAAAGGTGTACAAGCTATCGAAAGTCTTAACGAAGCAATACTTGAAAATGCAAAAATAGTGATACGTACCCATGGTATTGGCAAAAGTATTTATGATGAAATTAATAAAAATGAAATGACGTGTATTGATGCTACATGTCCATATGTAAAAAAAATTCATCGTATTGTCCAAGAACATTATCGTAATAATTATCAAATTGTTATTATAGGAAATCCTAATCACCCTGAAGTTCAAGGTATTAATGGATGGTGTGAAAATACTGCAATTGTATTAAATAATTTCGAAGATATCGAAAAAAAATTCAAATGTATCAATAAAGTCTGCGTAGTTGCACAAACTACTATTAGGAGAAAGAAATGGGATATTATTGCTGATTATCTAAAAATTAATTGTACAGATATCATTTTTTTTGATACAATATGTAATGCCACGAATTTGAGACAAAATGAGGCATGTGAGATTGCTCAAAACGTGGACATGATGGTAGTGATTGGTGGATTGCACAGTTCGAATACGAGAAAACTAGCAGAGGTTAGTAAACAATATTGTAAGGATACTTATCATATTGAAACATTTGAAGGTTTGCCAGAGAAACTATCATTCGTAAATAAGAAGATAGGCATTACTGCAGGTGCTTCGACACCGGCATGCATTATAAAGGAGGTAATTAATAAAATGGTAGAAAAAGAAAGTGTACAAACTAATAGTGAGGAAATGAGTTTTGAAGAGGCTTTTGAACAATCCTTAGTAACTTTAAATACAGGAGATATTATTAAAGGTACAGTTATTAGTTTGTCAAATAATGAGGTTTATGTTGATTTAGGGTATAAGTCAGATGGTATTATTACTATGAATGAGTTAACGAATGATCCATCACAAAAGATTGAGGACATTGTTAAAGTTGGCGATGAAATTGAGGTGTTTATTGTCAGAGTTAATGATGGAGAAGGTCACGTTCTACTATCCAAGAATAAAGTGGATATGATAAAAGGGTGGGATGAGATCGAAACTGCTGCTGAAGAAAAAACAATACTTGAAGGTAAGATTATTCAAGTAGTAAATGGTGGTGTGATAGCAATTGTAAAGGGTATCCGTGCATTTATACCTGCATCACAAATGAGTGATAAATATGTTTCAGATTTAAATATATATATGAACCAAAATGTTTCATTACAGATTATTGATATAAATAAAAGAAAAAGAAAAGTGGTAGGTTCAGTAAGAGTAGTTCTTGAAAAAGAAAATGCGAAGAAAGCTGAAATATTCTGGAATGAAATTGAAGTTGGTAAAAAATATACTGGTACCATTAAGAAGCTTATGAAATTTGGTGCTTTTGTAGATCTTGGGGCTTTAGACGGTTTAATACACATTTCTGAATTATCTTGGACAAAAATTAATCATCCTTCTGAAGTATTAAAAGAAGGAGATATAGCTGAAGTATATATCCTTGATTTTGACAAAGAAAAGAATAAAATCTCTTTAGGTTTTAAAAAGGCAGAAGATAACCCATGGGAAATTGTAAAATCCAAATTTAATGTGGATGATGTTATCAAATGTAAAGTTGTAAGATTAGTACCATTTGGTGCATTTGTAGAGTTACTATCAGGTGTTGATGGACTCATTCATATTTCACAGATTTCCAATAAGAGAATAGGAAAACCTGAAGATGTTTTGACTGTTGGACAGGAAGTGGATGCTAAAATTGTTGAAATTGATCTTGAAAAACAGAAAATCAGTTTAAGTATAAGAGCTTTACTTCCAGATGAAGTTCCAGTTTCTAATGATGATTCAGATGAAAATAAACAAGAAGAACTACCGACAGAATATAAGGAAGATGTAAAGGTTACAATCGGTGATGCTATAAATGAAAAAAGCGAATAAATCGAAAAAAAATATGTATATTATTTTGTGATTTGTCAATAATATTTAATGACCTCACAAAATACATTGAGACCCCCTTTACATGAAGCGTGATACTCTCTTGAGTATCACGCTTTTTTTTCAAAAATAGAACAAAATGTGTTTACAACAGACGAAGAATTCTATAAAATAGAGATAGGTAAAAAAAATGTCGAATTTTCACATCTTTATGCTTGTTTGAAAAATTCAATTTTTAAAACAATTAAAAGGAGGGTTAATGTATGGAACATCAAATCATTGGAGGTAATCTCCCAGTCGCAGTACTGACCATGGAAGCAGGGGAAACTGTTATTACAGAATCTGGTGGAATGTCGTGGATGACTAACAACTTTGAAATGAGCACCAATATGGAAGGTGGACTTTTCAAAGGTCTAACAAGGAAATTAGCAGGTGAATCAATGTTTATGACTAGATATACATGTAATAATGGTCAGGGCATGATATCTTTTTCCTCATCTTTCCCTGGGGAAATAAAAGCGATTCCGCTTGAGGCAGGTCAGAGTCTTATTTGTCAGAAAGGTGCGTTCCTAGCTGGAGAGAATTCTGTTAACTTAGAGATGCATTTTAGAAAGAAACTTGGTTCGGGATTATTTGGTGGAGAAGGCTTTATATTGCAAAAAGTAACAGGACCAGGAATGGTTTTTGTTGAAATTGATGGGTCAGCAGTTGAATATGAATTACAGCCAGGACAAGTGATGAAAGTAGATACAGGTAATATTGCTATGTTTGAACCTACTGTAAATTTTAATGTTGAGATGGTCAAAGGATTTAAGAACATGTTCTTTGGTGGAGAAGGTTTATTTATATCAAGCTTAACAGGCCCAGGTAAGATATGGCTTCAAACCATGCCATTTATGAATCTTGTTCAAAGAATTATTCCACATATTCCAACAAGTAGTGCAGATTAGGAAAGTAAAAGGAGAGTACTAGTTTAAGATGAAAAATATCAAAAAAATGATTTATATAGGATTGGTTAGTATATGTATGATTACAATGTTTGGTGGATGTAAGTCAGATCATTCAGATAGTAAAGAAGTTGTCATTTATACATCTGTAGATCAGGTTTATTCTGAACCAATCTTGAAAGAATTTGAGAACAAAACGGGCATAAAAGTAGTAGTAAAATATGATGTTGAGGCTGCTAAAACAACAGGTTTAGTCAATAAGTTGATAGCAGAAAAAGATAACCCACAAGCAGATGTATTCTGGAATGGTGAATTTGCACAAACTATTCTCTTAAAAGAAAAAGAACTACTAATGTCGTATGAGTCAGATAACATGCAAGGGATCCCTGCGCAATATCGTGATGCTGAGGGATATTGGTATGGCTTTGGCGGGAGAGCAAGGGTAATCATTATTAATACAAATTTGCTTTCCGAAGACGAATATCCGACATCAATTTATGATTTCTTAGATTCATCCTATGATGCAGAAAAGATTGCAATTGCATATCCTCTATTTGGAACTACGGCGACGCATGCTTCAGCATTATATGGCGTTTTAGGAAGTGAAAAAGGGAAAGAGTTTTTTGAAAAGATAAAAGCGAGAGATATTCGTATTGTTGATGGAAATTCCGTTGTTAGAGATTTAGTAGCAAGCGGTGATGCAATGTTTGGGCTCACTGATACCGATGATGCTGCTGGCGCAATCGCTAAAGGTGCACCTGTTACAGTAGTTTTTCCAGACCAAAATGAAGAAGGATTAGGTACACTCATTGTTCCTAACACTGTTGCCATTGTTAAAGATGGTCCAAATACGGAAGAAGGAAAACTTTTACTTGAGTATTTATTAAGTACAGAAGTGGAAGAAAAGTTAATGGCTTCGGGATGGTTCCAAATATCTTTTAGAGGTGTCCAATCAGAAAATAATTGTTTTGAAACAGATCACATAAAAGGGATGGAAGCTAGCTTAACAGCTATCTATAAGAATATTGAATCCGTCAAAAAAGAATTAGGTGAAATTTTTATCCGATAGGAGTTAATTAAGTATTGTTTAATATAAAAAGAGGTTATAATTCTTATAGAAACTACATAGTTAAAGGGGTCTTTACGCTATTATTTGGAATGTTAACCATTGGCCCTATTATTGTTCTTTTGCTAGACAGTATACAAATAGTGGGTAAAGGTCATTTAGATTGGCTTATCTTATGTATTCCTTATGGTAGAAGATTGAAATTACTAATTCATAGCATTTTACTATCTACAGGCATTGCCGTTGGAGGAATGATTTTAGGTATTGTGGTAGGGAGTGTGCTGTGGCAATGGCGTAACGGATATAAGTCTTATTTTCGCTGGCTTTTATTGCTAATGGCACCTATACCACCCTATGTTCATGCACTTGCTTGGACTTGGGTAGTGCGGTCTATGAATACACTTTTAGTTCCCATTGGATTTAATGCAATCTCTCTACAGGGATGGAATGGGAGCTTGTGGGTAGGTCTAATGTCTCTATTACCTATTGCCATTGGTCTTGTTTTGATTGCTTTAGAGTCTGTTAATGTTGACTTGATGGAAGCAGGCAGATTAATGGTAAATGACACAACATGCTTTACGAGATTATTATTGCCATTAGCTACACCGTCTATATTGGCTGGTGGCGGTATTTTGTTTTTATTGACATTAATGGATTACAGTATCCCTTCATTATTTGGTGTAAACGTATATGCGTTAGAAATATTTTCAGAATTTAGTGCGACGAATGAACCAGTGAGAGCTTTTTTACTCTCTGTACCGCTACTGATTATTTCGATGATTGTCTTGTATTATACACAATCTATTTTTAGGAATACAATGATGGCGCATTTATGGCATACTGAAAAATGGGCAATAGAACCAAAATGGTCTCCCATCTTTAAGTTTACCCAAAGGATTGGTCTAGCTGTTTTACTTATTCAGATAATGGTGCCTGTTCTAAGTCTAACATTCGCGGTTGGAACTTGGTCAAACATGTTAACATCAGTACAGGCGGCAAGAAATGAAATCACATTCTCATTAAAAATTTCCACTTTAACTGCTTTAATATGTATTCCTTTTGCAATGATAGTAGCAAGAGAGCTTATGAAATCAAAAATAGAACGTTTATTTTGGTGGATTGTTACTTTACCAATTGCACTACCAGCACCACTCATTGGGATAGGACTAATAGCAATCTGGAATAAACCACTTCTATCAGCGGTTTATAGCAGTTCTTTAATGCCTATTTTCGCAGGTGTCGCTCGTTTTACCGCATTTGCGATTATTATCTTAACCGTTCAATTTAAGAGGAGCAATATGTTTCTGATAGATGCTGCACGAATACTACAGCAAAATCAATTCCAGACAATATTGCATATATGGCTGCCGATGCTTGCACCTGGATTTCTATTAGCAGGTGGTATAGTATTTGTCTTAATGATTGGGGAACTTGGTGCCACACTTATTGTTTCACCTCCTGGAAAAGCGACGTTAACAATGCGAATATACAATTATTTACACTATGGTGCTTCTGAAACTGTAGCTGGTTTGTGTCTAATGATGATTGTTCTTGTTATTGTAGTTGGGGTCAGTATCATTTTTATTATCAATCGTGTAAAAGGGGAGAACAATCATGATTACAGTTGAAGGGATCAAAAAAAGTTATGGTACTGTTAAGGTTATAGATGATCTTAGCTTTAAAGTAAATTCACCAGAGCGTCTTGTGCTTTTAGGACCCTCTGGATGTGGTAAAACGACACTACTACGCTTAATAGCAGGTCTTGAAGTACCCGATGAAGGACATATATATATTGATGGTCAACTTGTAAGTAAACCTGGATGGGTTAAACCACCACATCAGAGAGGAATTGGTTATGTTTTCCAAAACCCTGCATTGTGGCCACATATGACAGTTAAAAAGAATATATTGTTTGGATTGAAGAACATGAAAAAAAAATATGCAGAAGAACGTTTAAATGAAGTGCTTAAAATTACTGGACTTCTTGGACTTGAACATCGGTATCCGGATGAGATATCCGGAGGTCAAGCAAAGCGAGTGGCATTAGCACGCACACTTGCACCCAAACCAAGACATCTATTAATGGACGAACCGTTGAGTAATTTAAATACTGAGCTTAAACAAGTGATTATACCTTTGATACAGGACATTATTAAACAAACAGGTGGAAGTTTAATATATGTCACACATGATCTTAAAGAAGCCAATCAAATTTCTGATTCAATGATTGCATTTGAAGGTAATGGGTTTATTAGAAAAGAGTTTAACAGTGATGAGGGAAATGCATATGCATAATAGAAAACAAATAAAATCATATAGTTTCATCATAATAATGATTATTGTAAGTGTTGTCTCGCTATTATTTGCAACTGTTATCAATGAACAATTTACAGATGCTAAACGTAGAAAAGGCTGGATTATAATTAACGAGCCTGGTGAAATTTCAGCGATGGCAGAACAGGATGATATGATTTGGGTTGGTGGTCGTGATGGTGTTTGGGCTATTCATAAAAAAGATCAAAGTATTATTAAAAAACTAGATAGCGATATTCCATTACAATATGTTCGCGCACTTTTGGTTGATGAATTCGGTGTGTTGTGGATTGGACATGAAAAAGGGCTTACGACATATGATGGGAACAGTTATCATACATATACAGCAAAAGATGGGCTACCTGACAAAAGGGTAAATGCTCTCATGTTGGATGATTTGAATCAACTATGGGTAGGCACGTGGTCTGGTGTAGTTATTATGAAAGATACAACATGGGAAGTGCTTACAACCCAAAATGGACTAGCTGAAAACATGGTTAATGTGATGTGTCAAGATTCTGACGGTGGCATTTGGTTTGGTTCTTATTGCGCACCAAAAGGTGGAGTCAGTTATCTAAATCAAGGGGAATGGCAGTACTTTACGATTGATAATGGTTTACCCCATAATAATATTACTTCAATCGAGGAAGATGCAGAAGGGCAAATTTGGATAGGAACTGGATTATTAGACAGAGGTGGCGCAAGTATACTAAAAAAGGAAGGTGATGAATGGAAATTAGTTAAAACAATTCATAAGAAGGATGGATTAGCAGGAGAAAAAGTACGATCTATCTTTAAAGATCGACAGGGTGTTCTGTGGATTGGATCTGAATATGACGGCGTAGCCCGATATGCTAATAATATGTGGCAGATTCTTAATATAAAGGACGGGCTATCACATAATGAAGTGAAGAAAATCATCCAAGACACAGAAGGGAACTTATGGGTAGGAACCCTTGAAGGTGTTACCTATATTCTTTCCGATGCAGTAAATGCATTATTGAAGTAAAAGGAAGGAGGTCAAATATGAGTACAAAAGCACAATCATCAACGGCACCACAATCGTTGATACAATTAGTTTTGTATATTGTAAAAAGTGTAATAAAGAATTTACCAAAAACTTTTATTAGAGGCATTATTATTGGTTTAGTGATATTTGTAATACATACCTATTTACTAGTTGGTCCAAACGGTGGTTTCGCACCAGGAACAAATAGGGTATTAGATATGATGTTATCATTAAGGGGGAAATTATTTTCTGGTACACTTTTTTCAATTGTTGCAACAAGTTTAATAATGTCTATCTTTACTAGAGTAAAACAAGAGGGATTGAAGAAAGTAATAGGTGAATTAGTTACTGGTATAGTAACTGTAATAAAATGTTTTAAACAAAAGATAGGCTCACCTGCTATTTCTGAAGTATTAATAGGGACTGCTTGTGCATTTGTTTTTTTAATTTTGTTGTATAATCCTCTTGTGGGGTTTGTTCTATCTCTCATTATGATTATGAGCATGGGAAGAAGTGAAGAAGGATTACTGATGCTAATCCTTAAATTGGGATGGTCTGATTTTCAAAAAATATTTCATAAGAAAAATCCAAAAGCATTCAATAAGGAAAAAGCAATTCATTTATTGGCAGGGATTATATTAGGATTTTTTATTCTGTTTTTCATATTTCTATTAGAGGTGAATAATAGATTTAGAGTGACGTCAACATTATTAATTGTATTGTTAATTTTAGACATTGTATTAATCATTATTAATAAAAGAAAGAAAACAAGTTCAACAACACTATTATTCTTGCTTACTATGGGTGGTACATTCTTTTTGATGTGTAACAGAATATTAGCAGATGATGGTGGATGGTCTGAAGCTGGTGGATCACTAGGTAGTTGGATTGGTAGTCAAGGTGCAGCTCAAGCATTTGGTATGGGATTAGGACCAGCAGTAGTTGGTGGGGTAACAGGAATTGTAGCTAGTACAATCACTGGATTAGTTCCAACGTTAACAAATATACCAGTACCACCAATAGAAACACCTATACCACCAGTAGAGCCAGTAACTCCAGTAGAACCACCTGTAGATCCTACTGAGCCAGAAAAACCACAAACAACTGATGATAAGGAAAAACTTGAGAAAGAAAAACTTGAAAAAGAAAAGTTAGAGAAGGAAAAGAAGGAGAAAGAACGCTTAGAAAAAGAGCGAAAAGAAAAAGAACGTCAGGAGAAAGAACGAAAAGAGAAAGAAAGACAGAAAAAAATTGCAGAATTGAAAAAACGTCAAAAACAATTAGAAAAAGAAGCGGAAGCAGCCAATCGTACAGCTAGTTGGTGGGATTGGGGTACAAAAGCAGTGGAAACTGTACAAGTTGTCGCAGATACAGGCGTAGATTTATTAGCGAATGTTACTGGACCTGTTGGTGGAAGAATAAAAGATGTATATACTGTTGCTAAAGGCTCTGCCGAAGGACTTGGAACGGCGATAGCTGAAGGTGGTAATTATGCCAAGAACATAACTGAAGGCACAGTAAAAGGCGTTAGTGATTTAGTGAAAGATAAGCTGAAGGGCACTAAATTTGATGAGGTATATAAAATTGGAGAAGGTGCTGTCAAAGGTGCTTACCAAACCTATCAAAAAGGTGGTAGCTATCTTGAAAACATGACGAAGGGTGCACTAAAAGGCGGTGCAGATGTTATCATGGATAAAGTGACTGGAAAACTTATTGAAGATGGTGTTGACCCAGGTGTAGATTGGGGCAAGGCGCGTGTCGGCTTTGTGAAAGATGGACTTAAAGGGAAAAACATGCATTCTTCTGTCAGTAA
The DNA here is from genome assembly GCA_963662695.2 of Clostridia bacterium. Taxonomy (GTDB): domain Bacteria; phylum Bacillota; class Clostridia; order SK-Y3; family SK-Y3. The sequence goes on from CAXXDC010000001.1 coordinate 213,285, forward strand.
TATAATCAAAGATAGAGTGAAGACCGCTGTTGACAAAACGGGTAGAGATGCAGCGAAAAAGACGATTACATTTGGAACAAAATATGGCGTTGAAAAAACAACGGGTATAAAATTATAAAAGGGGGGATTATCAGATGTCATTAGAGATTCAATTAGATTCTAAGATATTAAAATCATTGGGAAATATGGTTTCTGTGAAACAAAGTATGATATCACCGTTTAATAAAGGTGGAGATATCGAACTTACAGCGTCAGAAAAAGACGCGTTAAATAAAAGTGGTGTACTAGATGGTACGGGAAAGATTGTTGACAATGTTAATTCATCAATAGAGGCACTTGCAACTGCAAATGCATATGGAAGAGTCCAGTTCACATCAGGACTTGAACTATTTGAAAATATTTCATATTTTTCAAAAGAGGGTCATGCTGTAGCAATCACAAATTCAAAAGATGGTTTAATTCTTCAAGACCCTGCACCTACAGCAGAAATCATTGATGGCTTAAAACAATATACAGGTGAAAGTTTGGTCAAAAAATGTGAGTTGAATATTGAAATAAGTGCTGAAGAAACACTAGCGCTTGCTGGAATCATTGACCTATATCGAAAATCATTTCTAAGTGCTATTGCTAATGAAAAAGAATTAGTGTTAGAAACGTATAGAATTGATGATATATATAATGCAATAGTAAATTGTAAAGAAGATACGCAGTGGTTAGCGTATGTGATGAAAAGAATGACAGGTATTTCAGAGATAACTACAGAAATGATAAAGAAAGCGCTTGAAAATCTTATCATTTCTGAACTAGTCATCAGTGACAACAAAGGTTATAAAGCAGGTGAGAAGACTGCAACACTTGCAAATGCAATTCTTATTGTCAATCAATTGCTGACAATGGATGCTGGTAGAGAAGCGGACAATGGAGAGGTTGTCAAGGTTGGATTCACATGTTTGCAAGCTGGATTACATGAGATTCTTTCAATTGATGCAAATGGAGATCAAATAAGGTTGGAGATGATTTCATCAGCTGAAATGATTGAATATGTAACACATTTTATGATGGATGCCGATGCTCTAAAAGAAATTGCAGGTGTTTCTAATAAAATATGTAGTAATTGTAAGAATATACTGAAAGATAAGGCTAAATTCTGCCCATCATGCGGAACGCCAGTATTAGCACCAAACTGCAAAATGTGTGGTGCAGCACTAACACCTGATTCAAAATTTTGTGGTAATTGTGGAACATCAGTAAATAATTAGATTTTAATTAACCAATAATAATAAAAGAATCTCCAATAAATTTATGTATGGAGATTCTTTTATTTTATGCAATAATATGATAATATATTGACGTCAATACTATAATAAATTATTAAAAGGAGCCACTATGTTTATAAAAGATTACGAAGATTTTAAAAAAGAAATATATCAAATGACAAAACTAGATTTGTCGTCATATAAAGAGAGACAAATGAAAAGAAGAATAGAATCACTTATTAAAAAGAATGGCATACAAAACTTTAATGATTATGTTAAAGCATTAAAAACAGATAAAAAAATATATGACGAATTTATTAATTATCTCACAATTAATGTGTCCGAGTTCTACCGTAATCCGGGGCAGTGGAAAGTATTAGAAGATGAAATTATTCCTCTATTAGCCGCTAAGAATAAACATTTAAAAATATGGAGTGCTGCATGTTCTACAGGTGAAGAACCTTATTCCTTAGTCATGCTGTTATCAAAGTTTATGCCTCTTTCGTCTATTAAAATTCATGCCACAGATATTGATAAAGAAATTTTGGCGAAGGCTAAAATGGGGATATATAATCCAAAAAGTTTAGAAGGTGTACCTAAAGATAAAGTATCAAAATTTTTTACTAAAGAAGGTAATTTTTATAGAATTAATGATGAAGTAAAAAGATGTGTGAATTTTTCGCAGCATAATCTACTTAAAGATGCATATCCATCAAATTGTGATATGATTGTCTGTAGAAATGTATTAATCTATTTTACTGAAGAAGCAAAAGAGATGATATATAAAAACTTTAATAATTCTCTAAAAAAAGAAGGTGTTTTATTTGTAGGAAGTACTGAACAAATTATTATGCCAAACCGTTATAATTTTCAACCGATCAAAACATTTTTTTATCAAAAAATCTAAATCTATATTGGAATAAATATAGAAATTTATATGGATATTAGGAGGATAATTGTGTGAACAAAAAGCTCGAACGATTCAGAGAAAGTGTAAAAGGCAAGAATATTGCTGTCATAGGAATAGGGATAAGTAACACGCCTCTTATAAAAATGTTAACTAGATTTAAGGCAAATGTTACTGCTTTTGATAAAAAAACTTCTGAACAACTTGGTGAAAGTTATGATGAGCTAAAAGTATTAGGTGTAAACTTTTCATTGGGAGAAGATTACTTATCTAATCTTGAACACGATATTATATTTAAGACACCGGGCATGAGATTTGATATACCTGAGCTTTTAAATGCAAAAAAGAAAGGATGTATAATCACTTCGGAAATGGAAGTATTTTTTGATTTATGTCCTGCCCAAATCATTGGTGTAACAGGTAGTGATGGTAAAACAACAACGACAACATTAATACATAGGATATTAGAACAGGAAGGATATCATTGTTGGCTAGGCGGAAATATTGGAAAGCCGCTATTAAGTGAAATAGAAAACATAAAAGCGGAAGACAAAGTTATACTAGAGCTTAGTAGTTTTCAATTACATACGATGAAATCAAGTCCAGATATCGGGGTTATTACGAATGTAACACCAAATCATTTAGACATACATAAATCTATGGAAGAATATGTGGATGCTAAGAAAAATATATTTTACTATCAATCGGAAGATAGTAAATTGATTCTAAATTACGACAATGAGATCACAAAAGCTTTTAAAGATGAAGCGGTTGGAAATGCAATATTCTTTAGTCGACGTAGTGGATATCGACAGGGGGTCTTTTTAGATAATGATATTATTTACATAAATATTAATGATGAAATTATTGAAATTATGAATATAAAAGATATTATGCTCCCAGGTATGCATAATGTGGAAAATTATATGGCTGCGATTGCAGCGATATGGCATATGGTAAACGTTAATAGTATTAAACAAGTTGCAACAACCTTTAATGGTGTTGAACATCGCATTGAATATGTAAGAAAAATAGATGGTGTAAAATTTTATAATGATTCAATCGCAAGTAGCCCTACGAGAACCATGGCAGGATTGAATGCTTTTAATCAAAAAGTAATATTAATTGCAGGGGGATACGATAAACAGATTCCATTTGACCAATTAGGGCATGCTATTGTTGATAAGGTTAAAGCACTCGTGCTGATAGGGAGAACGGCTGATAAGATTGAAAAAGCTGTAAAGGATGCAAAGCATGCTAGTATGACTACAAAACAAACACTACCCATTATTAAATCTTTATCTCTGGATAGCGCAGTATCTGAAGCGTATAACATAGCAAAAGAAGGGGATATTATCATTTTATCACCTGCATGTGCTAGCTTTGATTTGTTTAAGAATTTTGAAGATAGAGGAAATCAGTTTAAAAAAATAGTAAAAAGTCTAGAATTATTATAATAAAAAAAATCTATCATTATATGATAGATTTTTTTTGGTGGAGGGAGATGGATTCGAACCATCGAAGTCACTGACAACAGATTTACAGTCTGCCCCCTTTGGCCACTCGGGAACCCCTCCATGAAATGGAGCTGATGATGGGACTCGAACCCGCAACCTGCTGATTACAAATCAGCTGCTCTGCCAATTGAGCTACACCAGCGCATATATTAAATTAAGGAAGATATGCTTATGCATATCATGGTGCCTCCGGGCGGAATCGAACCACCGACACGGGGATTTTCAGTCCCCTGCTCTACCGACTGAGCTACAGAGGCATGTATCTAGAAGATGTCGCTCAACTAGCGACGAATTATAGTATACGACATTATGTCTGCTATGTCAATAGAAAATTTATATTTTTTTAATGATTAAAAATTATAAGATTGAATATCTGAATAATTACAAAAAAATATAGGAAAAATTATCATATCAAGAGGAATTCATCATACATTCATAGAATAAATCTATGAATAATAAAAAGATTAAAAGGGAGTGGATATGGATATGATGTACATATATTTTGCACTTTTAGCTGCATTATGTGCACTGTTTTTTGCATTTATTTATGCCAATAAAATAAGCAAAAAGGATGCAGGGAATAGTAGGATGCAAGAATTAGCTGGGTATATCCATGAAGGGGCTTTGGCTTTCTTAAAAAGAGAGTATCGCGTTCAAAGTATGATTGCAATTATCCTATTTATTCTAATTACTTTGAAGATATCTCTTTCAACTGCGTTGTGCTTTTTAGTGGGCGCTTTGTGCTCAGTAGTAGCAGGTTATATCGGAATGACAGTTGCTACAAAAGCCAATGTTAGAACTGCAAATGCAGCTCAAAAAGGTATTAAGCAGGCATTAGATGTAGCGTTTTCAGGTGGCGCAGTAATGGGTATGTCCGTTGTAGGATTGGGACTACTCGGTATCAGTATGTTATGGTTTATCTATCGTGATCCGAGTGTAATTACAGGTTTTAGTTTAGGTGCTAGTTTCATCGCCTTATTTGCAAGAGTAGGTGGTGGAATATATACAAAAGCTGCAGATGTAGGAGCGGATCTAGTTGGCAAAGTAGAAGCTGGTATTCCTGAAGATGATCCACGTAATCCCGCAGTAATTGCAGACAATGTCGGGGATAATGTAGGTGATATAGCAGGTATGGGTGCTGATTTATTTGAGTCCTACGTAGGTGCAATCATATCCGCAATAACACTTGGATTGTTAGCTGAGGGAATTACAGGAATAATATTTACATTTTTATTAGTTTCTATAGGGATAGTAACATCAATTATCGGAAATATTTTTATAGGGTTAAGTAATTCGAGTAATCCTCATAAATCTCTAAATTTTAGTACATATATTAGTGGTGGGATATTTGTAATCACCACTTTTGTGATAAGCTTTTTGCTCTTTGGAAATTTGAATGGTGCTTGGGCAGTGATATCTGGCATAATAGTTGGTATAGTCATTGGGAAAATAACTGAATACTATACTTCGTCTGATTACAAGCCTGTTAAAGAAATTGCGACACAATCAGAGACTGGTCATGCTACGAATATTATTTCTGGATTGGCTGTCGGTATGAAGAGTACAGCAATTCCTACTCTGCTCATAGGTGCGGCAATCTATATATCCTATTCTGTAATGGGATTATTCGGTATTGCTCTTGCTGCTGTGGGCATGCTTGCGACAGCAGGAACAACAATAGCAGTAGATGCATATGGTCCTATAGCGGATAATGCAGGTGGTATAGCGGAAATGGCACATATGGACAAATCTGTTCGTAATATAACAGATAAACTTGATGCAGTAGGTAATACTACCGCAGCAATTGGGAAAGGTTTTGCCATAGGTTCTGCTGCGTTGACATCTTTGGCACTATTTGCGTCATATTCTAAAGCAGTTGAGCTTCAAGGTATAAACTTATTAAATGCAAATACTATTATTGGGCTTCTAATAGGTGGAATGCTACCATTCCTATTTTCATCCTTGGAGATAGATTCAGTTGGAAAGGCGGCATCTTCAATGATTCAAGAAGTTAGAAGGCAGTTTAAAGAAATAGAAGGAATTATGGAAGGGAAAGCGACGCCAGATTATGCACTATGTGTAGATATAAGTACTAAGGCAGCGTTACAGAGGATGATAGCCCCAGGATTATTAGCTGTTTTAGCACCATTAGTAGTAGGGATGACATTAGGTAAAGAAGCACTAGGAGGATTGCTTGCAGGTGCTCTTGTTACAGGCGTAATGTTAGCGATACAGATGGCTAATTCAGGTGGTGCTTGGGATAATGCAAAGAAATACATAGAAGAAGGTAATCATGGTGGAAAAGGAAGTACAGCCCACGAAGCCTCAGTAACAGGCGATACTGTCGGTGATCCTTTTAAAGATACCTCTGGACCTTCTATTAATATCCTCCTAAAACTTATGACAATAGTTGCACTTGTATTTGCACCATTATTTATATAATGAAAATTTAAAAAGAGGTGGCATCCAATGGATATAAAAGAATTTTTAATGGACATTAGCAATATGAGAGGTGTATCAGGCCATGAATATACATATTCTGATACAATAAAAAAAGCATTTGACGAATACTGTAATTCTGTATCACAGGATCAATTGGGAAATGTAATAGGGATTAGAAAAGCTAAATCAGACAAGCCATTTAAAGTAATGCTTGCGGCACATATGGATCAAATAGGTTTAATGGTTAAAGGGATAGATGATAAAGGATTTATACAATTCACCAATATTGGTGGTGTTGACCAGAGGATACTATTAGCCCAAGAAGTAATTGTACATGGGAAAGAAGATTTATTTGGTTTGATAGGTGCAAAACCTCCACACCTTCAAAGTGCAGAAGAGGGTAAAAATGCAGTAAAGATGGAAGATATGTCAATAGATTTGGGTTTGAGTGCAGAAGAAGTCAAGGAATTAGTAAGTATTGGGGATACTATTACATTTAAAACTACATCCACTATGCTACAAAATGATTATTTGTGCGGTAAGGCATTAGATGATAGGGCTGGAATTGCCATTATATTAGAGTGTTTGAAAGAATTAAAGCATACACAGACTGATATTGAACTGTATGCAGTTGCAACAGTACAGGAGGAAGTAGGCATAAGAGGTGCAGTAGTCAGTTCATATCATATTAACCCAGATATAGGGATAGCAATAGATGTATGTCACGGTGATACACCAGATGCCTCAAGTGATGATACACAAGATACAAATAAGGGTGTGTCCATTACTATAGGCCCTAATATTCATCCAAAGTTATCTAAAAAGCTGATGGATATTGCAAAACAATACAATATCTCATATCAGGTGGAAGTAGAACCAGGTAATACGGGTACAGATGCTTGGGCAATACAGGTAACACGTTCAGGTATACCTACACTACTATTATCTATTCCACTTAGGTATATGCATACAACTGTTGAAACATTATCATATAAAGATGTGGTTGGTGCTGGGAAATTATTAGCCTTCTTTATTCGTAGTTTAGATGGAGATTTGGAGGAATTATTATGCTACTAAAAAAACTAACAGAAGCAATTGCTGTTTCAGGAGATGAAAAAGAGGTTAGAGATATAATAATAAGTGAAATAGAGTCACATTGTGACCAATACACAATAGACCGTATGGGTAATATAATCGCATACAAAAAAGGGAAAAAAGAAAAATGCCAAAGGGTGATGTTAAGTGCCCATATGGACGAAGTGGGCTTTATTGTGACAAGCATTACTGAAAAAGGCTTTATAAAATTCAAGACAGTTGGTGGCATGGATCCACGCATATTACTTTCTAAGAAGGTTGTAATAGGAAAAGAACGCATATCAGGTGTGATAGGTATAAAGGCGATTCATTTACAAAAACCTGAGGAAAGAAAGAATGCTGTCAAAGTGAAGGATATGTATATAGATATTGGCGCATCATCAAAGACAGAAGCTGATAAAAGTGTTACCATAGGTGATTATATAGGTTTTAGTAGCCAATATGTCGAGTTTGGTAATAACCTAGTAAAATCAAAGGCATTAGATGACAGGGTTGGATGTGCTATATTAATAGAAATGCTCAAAAATAGATATGACTTCGATCTATATGTTTGCTTTACTGTACAGGAAGAGGTAGGTTTACGTGGTGCACAAGTGGCTGCATATACAGTTAATCCAGATGTAGCCCTTGTAGTTGAGGGAACAACGTGTTCAGATGTGCCAGGTGCTGAGGAACATGAACATGCGACAACATTGGGAGAAGGTTCAGCAATTTCAATTATGGATAGAGGTTCCTATTCAAATAAAACACTATCCAGACTATTATATGATGTAGCCACAGAAAATAATATAAAAGTACAGTATAAGCGTACAACCTTTGGTGGAAATGATGCAGGTAAAATCCATGTAAGTAGAGAAGGTGTACAAACGGCAGCAATATCTGTTCCATGTCGCTATATTCATTCACCTATCTCAGTGATGAACAAAGATGATTATGAGGGATGTAAAAAAATAGTTAGACTTTTTTTAGGTGAGATGACACGATGGGAAAACAATAAAATGGAGGGTATTAAATGATTGAATTTCTAAATAAATTAACACAATGTTATGGTCCTGCAGGGAATGAAGAAAAAATTAGAGATCTAATAATCGGCGAGATTAAAGAATATGTGGATGAACTTAAAGTGGATGCTTTAGGCAATCTAATTGCTAGAAAAATAGGAGACGGTAAGAAGCTGATGTTTGCTGCACACATGGATGAAATAGGTGTCATCGTGACGCATATTGATAAGGATGGCTTTTTACGGTTTTCAAATATAGGTTGTGTTACCCCATTTTATTCTCTATATCAACGGGTGCAATTTAGCAATGGCACGACAGGGGTATTAGGCTATGAAACGAAGTTAGATGATATGAAAGACTTAAAACTAAATAAGATGTTTATTGATATTGGGGCTAAGACGAAAGAAGAAGCTGAAAAATTAGTAAACATTGGTGACGCAGCTTGTTTTGTTGGTGATTTTTCATATAAACAAACTAGAATTACATCTAAAGCTTTAGACGATCGTTTAGGATGTTACATTTTAATCGAGCTTATTAAATCTCTTAAAAATATCAATAATGACCTATACTTTGTATTTACAGTGCAAGAAGAGTTAGGACTGAGGGGCGCAAAAACTTCTGCTTTTTCAGTAAACCCTGACTATGCAATCGCTGTAGATGTCACACGGACTGGAGATACACCAAATTGTACATTAATGGATTTAAAAATTGGAAAGGGTCCTGCCATCAAAATAAAGGATAGTTCCATTATTACACATCCTTTTGTCCGTAATTTAATGATTGAAACTGCGAAAGAAATAAATATGCCCTATCAATTAGAGGTACTTGAAAAAGGAGGCACTGATTCTGGTGCTATCCATTTAACGAGAGGTGGTATCCCATCTGGTGTACTTTCTATTCCGACACGTTATATACATGCTACATGCGAAACAGTGGATGAGGATGATGTCATTAATGCAATAAAATTATTAGCAGGTATTGCAGTGAAAAAATTATAGCGTAAAAGGATTTAAGTGCTTGGAACTAGAATATAGTATATAAAGAATCTATTTTGTGAGGGGGCAAATATTGTGAATATTACTTTTTTAGGTGCAGCGAAGACAGTTACAGGCTCTTGTTACTACCTTGAGGTTAATCAAAAACAAATATTAGTAGATTGTGGAATGTTTCAAGGACATGAGGGCGAAAGAAGTCTAAATTTTGAGCCATTTCCTTTTGATGTGAGCAAAATTGACTATGTATTACTAACCCATTGCCATATTGATCACAGTGGAAGAATTCCTAAATTATATAAAGATGGATTTAGGGGAGAAATTATTGCTACTAAGGCTACGGTGGATTTATGTGCCATTATGCTTCCTGATAGCGGACATATCCAAGAGATGGAACATGAATGGATTAATAGAAAAAGATTAAGAGCGGGGAAAGACCCGATTGACCCATTGTATACGCATCAAGATGCAGTAGAATGTATGGAAGTTTTCAAAATGGTAGCCTATGACGAAATTGTAAAGCTTCCAGGAAACATCACTGTTAGGTTTAGAGATGCTGGGCATATTTTGGGTTCCTCAATATTAGAATTATGGGTAAACGAAAATGGAAAGGAATCAAAGCTTGTTTTTTCAGGCGATCTTGGGAATAAAGGTATTCCAATTTTTAGAGATCCAACGATTATTGACAGTGCTGACTATTTAATCATGGAGTCTACTTATGGAAATAGGTTACACAAAGAAAGTGAAGAAAAGGTAGAGAAATTTATTAATATTATACTCGAAACAATTGAAAAGGGTGGCAATGTTGTCATTCCTTCATTTGCAGTGGGTCGTACACAAGAAATAATTTATGAGTTAAATAATCAACTTACAAACCATAAAGATAAGGTTAAGAAACTATATGATATACCTGTTTATGTGGATAGTCCATTAGCAATTTCGGCGACAGAAGTTTTTAGAAATAATTTGGATTGTTATGATGAGGAAGCAAGAGAATATATTAAAAATGGAGAAAACCCACTGGATTTTCCCACACTATCTTTTACGAGAACACCGGATGAATCTCGGTCACTCAATGAAAAAGATGAAAATATGATTATTATTTCTGCAAGTGGTATGTGTGAAGCAGGAAGAATTAAGCATCATCTTAAACATAATCTTTGGAGAAGAGAATCAACGATTCTGTTTGTAGGTTATCAAGCACCCGGTACGATGGGAAGAAGACTATTAGAAGGTGCAAAGAAAGTGAGAATTTTTGGTGAAGAGATATCAGTCAATGCACGTATTGAGTCCATTGAAGGATATTCAGGACATGCCGATCAGGAGGGATTGCTTGATTGGTTAGATGCCTTTACGGGAAAACCAAAAAAAATATTCCTAGTACATGGAGAAGAAGAGAGTCAAAAGGCACTAGGTGAAGAAATTGATGAAAGACACCATATTAATGTTGTCATTCCTGATAAAGGTGAATCTTATGAAATTACACCAAATAGAATTCTTCTTGAAACGAAGGATGACCAAGCGAAGAAGTATGGTTATAACAGACTTCAATTGGTTGCATACATGAATATGATTGAAGAAGAAATAAGCGACCTTTCTGATTTAGTAAAATCAGTTTCAATGAATGCAGAGGATGATTATACAGTGGAAAAGCTTCTTCATAAGATGAAAGAATTTGAAAAAGCATTAAAAACTATTGTAAAGTAATAGAACAAAGGGATAACCATATAAACAAAGTAGGATATATAATTAATATCTTACTTTGTTATTTTTTTGTAAAAAATCAAACTAAATTGTCCTAGTCGACAGATTTCGACAAAATTTCGACAAAGTTTGTGGTATAATGTGTGACGTGCTTGGAAAAAACTTAATAATTAGTAAAAGGCAAACTTATCGAAAGGTAAGGACGCAAAGCTATGGGTCTAAGGTGATTTACACTATGACTGCCAGGTTGCCTAGCAATGATATTTTTTTAACAATAATTGCCCAATAGGTGACTGTGCATTCATCCTATTGGGCTTAATTTTTTGTGTAAAACATTGAAGTAATGAGGGGGACTTTTTTATGGCAAAGAACATCAAAAAAATTTCATTAGTAGTATGTATCATTATGTTGTTTAACTGGTTAAGTGTTTATTTGATTTCATTTTCTCAAGTACACGCACAGGAATCTGAAATTAAAATAAATTTTCAACCAGCAGATTCTCAAATTCCGAGTGGCTACATTCCCGACAATGGGGAAGAATACGGAACCAAAAATGGACAAGTTTATGGTTGGAATAAGAATTACAGAAATCAGATGATAGAGAAGGATGAAAACGCTAATAAAGCATTAGACACCTTCTGTAAACTAGAAAATGATGGTGAATGGGAAATAGAACTAGCAAGCGGAAATTATGATGTCACAGTAAGTGTTGGAGAAGCGGTGTATAGTAGCGTATATAGCAGTGTATATGGTGGTTCATTGCGTATTCCAATTAGTTTAAATGTTGAAGATATCACCTATTGGAATAATACTGTTTTAGACGAAAATGAATTGATACAAGAAACAAAGACAATTTGTGTAGACGATGGTAAATTGACAATTCGTAAAGAAAAAGAGGACGAAAACTATATTCCCATTAACTATATATCTATAAAGCCAATAGAGATTTTTAATAACTACGCTGTAAAACTAGAAACGACAAATGTCAATAGTCTATGGGAGACAAGCAGAACCATAGCGCCGAAATATAAGCTATATAATACAGGGGATTCACCAATTGAACTACAAGATGTAAAAATTAGATACTATTATTCAATAGACGGTGAAAGAGAACAAAACTTTTGGTGTCCGTGGTCAAGTGTAAACAAGGATAATGTAACAGGAACATTTGTAGAAAAAGAGATACCAGCACTTGAATCAGATTACTACTTTGAAGTTGGTTTCACAGAAGAAGCAGGTTTCTTAGAACCAGACAAAAACATGAAAATGCATACAGTAGTAGCAAAGGAATATGAGGTAGAAAACAATTGGTTTGACAGTATATTCATGAAAATTATAGAGTTTTTGAATCTAGATAAACTAGAAGAGTACTTAGGAAAATATATAGGAGATATAAATGATTCTGACGATGAAGTGAATCACGAAGATATTTTATATCATCAAAAAGATGATTATTCCTTTAATGAAAGCTACTATTATACGGAATGGGACAAAGTGGCAGTATTCATTGATGGAAAACTTGTGTGGGGTGACACAAAAATATTTGGTAAGCCACAGAATATAAGCACTGACGCAGAAGAAGAACAGATTACATTGTCATGGGATGCATTAGAAGGTGCAACAAGCTATGATGTTGAAGTGGATGGAACAATCATAAGTAATATTAAGGATACGACATATACACATAGCGGCATTCAGCCTGGTACTTTACACAAATATAGAGTACGTGGAGTAAGTCCAGCAGTTGTTGGAGAATGGTCAGAAGAATATAGTAAATGGACCTTACCGGCAATACCTGTAAATATTCAATTAAGTGGTACCAGTACTGAAATTACTATTACATGGGATGAAGTTATAGGGGCCACGGGATATGACGTGGAAATGTACGGATATAACATGATTATTGATAATGGGGCAGAAACACAGTATACACATACAGGTTTAAATGACAATACACAGAAAGCGTACAGAGTTAGAGCAAAAAATACAAGTGGTGTTGGTAAATGGAGTTCAGTCGTTGCAGAATCAACATTGCCTGGGATTCCTGAAAACATTAAAAGTACTGCTTTGGATACATCCATTTCAATTACATGGGATGATGTTGCAGGAGCAACAGGGTATGATATCGAAGTTGATGGAACAATTTATGAGAATTTGGTTGGAGCATCATTTTTACATGAGGGATTAGAACCAAATTCAGACCATCAATACAGCGTACGAGCTAAAAACGATGACGGTGAAAGTGAATGGAGTGAAGTTTTAACAGTAAGGACTTTACCAGCCACACCAGAAAATATACAAATTGAGGCAACTAAAACAACAGCATCAATCATGTGGGATGCAGTCGATGGTGCAACAAGCTATGAGATTGAGGTCAATGGCGAAATCATAGACAATGGAAATATCACAACCTATATCCATCAAGACCTTAACAAAAATACTGAGTATGCCTATAGAGTCAGGGTTATAAACGGTGAGCTTGCGAGTCTTTGGAGTAAGGAAATAAGAGTCACCACATTATTAGGTTCACCTACAAATGTAATAGCAACAGCCGAAAGTACATCAATTACTGTAAAATGGGATATCGTTGCTGGAGCTACGGGTTATGACATAGAAGTAGATGGTAACATTATCGATAATGGATTAAGTACAACCTATATACACGATGGGCTTATCCCTAATACTTCTCATACATACAGGATAAGAGTACGAAGTGAAGGTGGCGTAAGTGAATGGAGTGAAGCAATCACTATCTCGACATTATTAGGAATGCCTACTAATGTGAAAGCTACAGCGACAAGTACATCCATCACCGTAACATGGGATGAGATAGAAGGTGCAACTGGATATGATATCTTGGTAGACGGTGAAATCATGGATCATGGACAAAGTACTACCTATTTACATACAGACCTAGAACCAAACACATTACATATCTACAGGATTAGAGCAAAGAGCGGTGAATATACAGGAGAATGGAGTGAAGCAATTACCATCTTTACAATTGTAGGTATTCCTACAAATATAGATATATATATTACAAGCGATGAAATATATGTATCTTGGAACTCAGTCAATGGTGCAACTGCCTATGACATAGGAATAGATGACAAAATTATTGACAATGGATCAAAAACGAGCCATACTCATGCTGGACTAGACCCTAACGAGGAACATCAATATAGAGTAAGAGCTAAAAACGAAAATGGGACAGGTGAATGGAGTCCATTTGTGTCACAAATAACAGCACCAGAAGTACCGACAAATTTAAAAGCGACAGCAACTACGGCTTCAATCACAGTTACGTGGGATACTGTATCAGGTGCTACAGGTTACGATCTTGAAGTTGACGGTGAAATAAAATCAAGGCAATCCACAGAATATGTACATGACGAATTAGAACCGAATACTAGACACATCTATAGAGTCAGAGCGAAAAATACTGGCGGTGAAAGTGAATGGAGTGAAGCATTAGAATATAACACTATGCCAGAGTTGGTCATAAATGTTGGCAAAGATAATATATTTAATTTTGTTGTAGTAGCACCGAAGAAAAAAGGCTTGAACACAAGAAAAATTATTGTAAATTATAACCCTGATGAACTTGAAGTAATAGATTTATGTGCGATAACGCCACAAACAGAAACAGAGGCAGGGCGTGTAGACAACACAAATATTATAATAGAAGAATTTTTACCAGGCAGGATAGTTTATAAAGTGGATAGTGCAGATAGGACGGTTGTCAATAGTATTAAGTTTTTATCTAAGATAAATGGAAATAAGAAGGTTAAATATGTGATTGAGTGATGGTAATTATATTCGCAATATTAATGAGGAAAAGGCACTTTTATGGGGGTATGATGAAATGAAGAGATATAGAAGAATATTTGTACCATTGATAATATTCACATTACTGTTTCAGTATGTATTAATATTTGATTTTGGGACACTAAAAGAGAATGAGGCTTATGCAGAAGAAAACCTTATGTTAGATAAGGTAGCAATAGCAGCTGGTGGTATACATAGCATGACTTTAAAAGAAGATGGTGCTATATGGATATGGGGAGATAATTTCTATGGACAATTAGGGATTGGAGAAAGCAATTATAAGAAGACACCTGTTAAAGTTGAAAGTTTAACAAATGTATCCGCTATCAGTGCTGGATTTTTACACACATTAGCATTAAAAGAAGATGGTACAGTATGGGCATGGGGGCAAAATTGTACAAAATTCCCAGATGAACATGGGAATATTATTGAGTTAGGTGCTGGAAGATTAGGAGACGGTACAAAGATAGATAGAATGACACCAGTTCAAGTATCTGAATTAGACGATGCTGTAGATATAGATGCTGGTCAATTTCATAGTATGGCATTAAAGTCAGATGGCACTGTATGGACATGGGGGGAGAATTATTATGGAGAACTAGGTATTGGTTCAAGATATGGTGAAGAGCTCACTCCAGTACAAGTAATCAATATTAGTGATATTATAAAAATAACAGCAGGTGCTAATCATTGTTTGGCACTTAGCTCAAACGGTGGGGTATATGCATGGGGGCTTAATAATAGTAATCAGTTAGGAGTTAGAACCAGCGATTGGTGCAAAGCAAGACCAGTTCATGTTAATGGATTGTCAAATGCTATAGCGATAACAGCAGGTAGCGAACATAGCATGGCTTTAAAAGAAGATGGCACCGTATGGGCATGGGGATATGGTTATAACGGTCAGACGGGAAATAGTAGTTATACTTATAACGAAGTACCGACAAAGATTACAGGATTAACTAATATTATAGCGATAGCAGCAGGTGATAATCATAGTATGGCATTAAGAGGAGATGGCACCGTATGGGCATGGGGATATAATCTTAATGGTGAATTAGGAAAAGGAAATATTAACGAAAAGAATCCCTCTCCAATACAAGTAGCGGGATTAGAAAATGTCGTAGCAATAGCAGCAGGTAGTAATTATAGTATGGCATTAAAAGAAGATGGTACATTATGGGCATGGGGGAAAAACAATGTGGGTCAATTGGGAGACAATACAACAACAAGAAGGTTAAGACCAGTACAGGTCTTTGGATTTAATGTAGCTACACCAAAATTAAGTATAAACACACCTTCTATAAACCAAGTTTTCAAAGAAACAGATACAAGTATACAACCAGAAATTACTGTATTGAATGCAAATAATACTACATTAACATGTAAATATTATGTGGATTCAGAAGCAAGTCCACGGGATACGAAAACAATTACTAATACTTTGCCTGAAAAGACAGTCACATTTAATGCTCTTAATATGGCAAACTTATCTGAAGGAACACATACATTGCGCTTTGAAGTTAATGTTGGAACAGTGCCAGTTGAAAAAAGTGTAACCTTTAAAGTGGACAAGACTGCACCAACAATAGGAGCCTTATCAGTCACATCAACTTCGACGAATATTAGTATTTCTGGTTCAGCAACTGATAGTATATCTGGGATGCACAATACGCCGTATAGATTCACTATTGGAAATCATTCATCCAATTGGACTACAGACACTGAATACACATATAATGCGTTACCTAACACGCAATATACAGTTAAATTTGATGCAAGAGATAGCGTAAATCATATTGCTAGCAAACAACAAAACATTTATACAAAAGCACAAATACCTTCATTAGCAATAAATGATGTTTCAGCAACATCAATAGAATTATCTTCAACTGATAGTAATCCAGCAACAACAAAATATCAGGTAAAAGCAGGTTCACAATATGTAACTTCAAATGGAACCTTAACATCATCACCAACCTGGATTACATTATCAGGTAAGAAAATAACAATAAATGGACTATCACCTAATCAACAATACACAATCAGTGCAAGAGCTAAAAATGAAGAAGGATTAGAAACTTTGGATAACACAAAAACATGTGTAACACTAGCTAATCCACCTGCAAATATACAAGCAGAAGAAACACAAACAGAAATAAAGCTCACATGGAATGCTATATCTGGTGCAAAGAGCTACGATGTAGAAATAGATGGAGCAGTACAGAACGTGGGAACATCAACAAACTATACCCATACAGGACTCACGCCAGAAACACAGCATAGGTACAGAATCAGAACAAGAAATACTGGGGGAATAGGAGAGTGGAGTAGCTATATTATAACGGAAACCTTGCCTTATCCTCCAGAGACGCCGCAAAACATACTAACAAATGTTGAACAAACAGCAATAACTATTAGCTGGGATACAGCATTTCGAGCAACTACATACGATATAGAGATTGATGATAGCATTATTGAAGGTATAACAAGTACAAGTTATAGACATGAAGGACTTGATCCAAAGACAGAACATAAATACAGGGTTAGAGCGGTAAATAAGGGGGGAATTAGTGCATGGAGTGAACAATATATTGAATCAACACTGCCATACCCACCTATAACACCTACATTAAAAGTATCTGAAATGTCAAAAGATAAGGTGAATTTGTCATGGAACCTTGTAGAAGATGTAGAAAATTATCACCTAAAAATAGACGGCTTAATTATGGATATGGGGATGGAAACAACATATATACATGAAGGACTAGAACCATTGAGTGGTCATACTTACCAAATTAGAGCCAAAAATAGAGGCGGAAATAGTGCATGGAGCGATCCATTGGATGTTACGACATATCCAGAAAAACCATTAACACCAACAAACATTATGGCAACTGCGGAAGAAACAAACATAACCGTTACATGGTATGAAGTAGCCCACACAGATGAATATGATATCGAAATTGATGGAAACAAAATTGTTAAAATTACAGATAAAATGTATGTTCATACAGGACTATCACCAAATGAAAAACACACCTACAGGGTAAGGGCAAAAAATATCAGTGGTGAAAGTGAATGGAGTAGTCCTATTATAATGACAACTTTACCAAAAGAAGAAGATGTAAATATATCACTCTCAAATGTTGTTGCAATTGTAACGAATACATCCATTACAATATCATGGGATACAGTGGCATATGAAGCAGCATATGACCTAGAAATTGATGGAATACTCTATGATAACGGAGAAAATACGATATACCATCATACAGGCTTAGAAGCCAATGAATTTCACACATATAAAATTAGAGTGAGAGATGACAGTGGATTAAATGAATGGTGTGCAATACTATCATTATCCACATTGCCAAATGCACCTGACGCGCCGACAGGAATAGAAGCATTGGCAACAGAAAACAGTATAGAGCTTAGATGGGAAAAAGTGCTGAATGCAGAAAGCTATGATATAGAAGTGGACGGAGAAATGGTGGAGAATGAAACTACTAATAGCTATATGCATGACAGTCTTGAATCAGGAACAGCCCATACATATAGGGTAAGAGCAAAGAATGCAACAGGTGTGACAGCATGGAGTACTGCGATAATTAAAAACACAACAAACCCAATCTATAGAGTATCTTGTACACAAGGAGAAACTTTTGATTTCTCTTTAATAGCAAACAATGTACAAGATTTTACTGGATTACAATTTACAATTACGTATAACCCAGATGAATTAGAACTTGTAGATTTATATAAAATGACACCAGAGCAAGATACAATAGACGATGGAACTATACCAGAGACCAATATATCTGTCAAAAGAACAACAGGGCAGATACAACTTACACTAAACTCAAATATCGTACCAGGGACATCTTGGTCTGGAGAACTAGCAGCCATTGTATTTAAATCAAAAATAAATGGTGAATCAGATATAAAATTTATAGTTGAGTAATAAGAAAGAAGGTGCACAGATGACACAGATAATAAATAAATTCAAAAGGTATATTGCAATAGTAGTAGTATTTGCGTTGTTTATTCCAATACTATTAATTGCACAAAATAAGCTAAAAATAGAAAAAACCTCACTAGAAATAACGCAAGAGGACAAACAGATTGCAAGCGACATATCCAATGTAACAGGAGTAAAAGTTGAAGAAATTCTTAAAATGAGAGAAACAGGGAAGAACTGGAATGAAATTTTGGAACAATTAGAAGGAAAAAAAGAAAATAACAATGTGGACGGACAAAATAATTTACTTGAATATATCGGTGTAGAAAGAGAATACATAAGTCTTCTAGATGAAGAATTTGACGAAGCAGAAATAATAGAAGCAAAACTATTCGTAGAGAGGATAGTGTATCAACTACAATACATAACTTCTAATCAATCAGTACAAAAAATTCAACCACTGATAAATATAGAAGAAAACACAGATAGTGAAATAGAAGTATATACAGAAATAGAGCAAAAAGTTGATATAAATAAAGTGACGTATTTAATATTAAAGCTTAAAAATGAATTTGGTAGCATGGAAACTGTATTTAACGAGTATCTATTAGCTCTTCAAATAGACTTAAAACTAGAGGATTATATAACAGATAAAGAAAATTATCAGAAACAAAAGGAAGAAAAAAGCTATGAAATATATTCAGAAAAAATTATCACAATTGAAAAAATAGAACAAAAAATGCTTGAAATGATTCAAAAAGAAAATCAAGAAAATAGTTCAAAAATTTTGGAGGAAGAAATTGAAGAATCACAACAGACAACAATACAAAAATTAAAAAATCCGTTGCCAGAGGTTCCGAATCCAAATACCGAAATTGAACGATATAAACCAGAAAATCCAGCAGATAAGATTTTAAAAGAAATAAATGAATTAAACCCAAATGAAAATAACTATTAGAAATAAACACATGGAAGGAGTAAAAAACATGAACAAAAACAGACTTATAAAAGCAGGGGTTATCATATTAACACTTGCGATTATCATACAAACGATGTACATTTCATACACCATTGCACAGGGAGACGCTACGACCAATGACGAAACAGAAATCTCCGCCGAACAGAGTGTAACATACGAGATATCAACTGAAGTACAGAATAAAATAAAAGAAGCAGACCCAGCAAATTTTGAACGTAACATGAATAACTATAGAACATTTCTTATAGCACGTAGTGTTCAACAACGCTTTAAAGATGAGATAGAACGCTTAGTCATGTCTGGTTATCAGCTACCTGATATATTGATAGCCTACGAATTCCTATATGAAAACTTTGGTAAACTGGAAGAACTTGAAAAACTGACACAACAAAAACAGGCAGGAAAAACATGGGAACAGATATTTGTTGCATACAATGCAGAGCATGAAGAGTTTATTCCAAGAGCTTTTGACCCCGATTACATGGAAGAATTAATGAATAATCCCAATATTACAACAGATGATATCATGATTGCGGATAGAGTATCAGTCAACGTCAATACTGCATATGAAACTGTTATTATGGAACGAGCTAATGGATTTACATGGGCAGAAATAAACGAGAAGCTTGGGATATTAAATAGTCAGACACAATTACTTAGAGTTCAAATCACAAACGAACAGATTAAACAATACACTACAACTAATTTCACAGAAAATCAGGTTGTAGAAGCTTTTGTAATTGCACAGAAATTGAGTAAAGGAGAAGAAGAGACTATTAATAAAATGAAACAAGGCTACAGTTTCGAGAAAATTTTTGCAGAGCACTATCAAGAAATATATAGATAATCCATAACAACAAAGTAGACATCTCAAGGGGGCGTAAAAACTATGCATCGTATATATAAAATATTACCGATATTAATACTTTTAATCATATTGCCATTCCAGTTGGCATATGCTGAGACATTGGAGGAACAGCTTAATAACCTTATAGGACCTAAAAAACAATACAACACAATGCTATCTCCAGTATATTTAAACAGCAATTACACAGAAGAATATATAAATCCAAGAAGTGGAGAACTCACATTAACACAAACTGATTATGTGTTACCAGGGAGAAATAATCTCGACTTAGAAATAAAAAGAATATACAAAAGTGGTATTTCAAACGTACAAAATATGAAAGTAAAATATGTTCATGGGGCATGGGTCGATTTTGTAGAACCAAGTACATCTTCCTTTTATGAAAACAGATATAACCTCGGTATAGGAATGCGGTTTTCATTTCCTATGCTAGAAATAAAAAAGAATGGAGATGGTAGTAAACATATCTTTTTACATACTGAAAGCGGTGATATATATCAAATGTCAAAGCCGCTTACCAAAGAGGGAATGAATAGATATTTAATAGACGGTCAGACTATTGAAGATGTATACATAGAAGAATCCGATGTCTTTAGTAATGGTCAAGATAATGGTACTTCTTTTTATGTGATGAGTGGCAAAGATGGAAAGAAAACATATTTTGCGAAAGATGGTAGGATATTAGGAATAGTAGATAGATACAGTAATACCATTACATTTGAATATACAAAACAATTAATATCTAAAATAACGGATACAGTGGGCAGAGTTATAACAATAGAATATAAGGCAGACCCAAATTATACTGTTAAACCAATTTCAGAAACAAACTATAGTAAAGAAGAGAGCTGGAAAGAGTCCCAAAATCCAAATGAAGAATATTCAGGAGACTTAGAAAGCAAATTTCAGGTTATCGTTCATTTACCTGGTGATAAAACGATTATATATGATAAAACAGCCGTACTCATTAGTGATACTCAACACGTAATTAGAACAAGATTACAACGTGTGTTTGATGCGGATGGAAACCCTAAATACCATTATTGGTACGAGCAACCCGATTTAGGATTCTCATATACAGGTGGTACAAAAAAATCGGTTTTTGATAGCTATAGAAACCAAAATGAACAATCTGATTTAGATACAAATGACACAAAATATTCAGTATATAACCGCTATGAAAATCTCGTACAAATAGATTCTTGCAAAAACAACAGAATTAAACAATACACCTATAATACCTATACAAAGAGATTAAATACAGGGAGTATGCAATACCGAAAAATATTTAATACAAAAGAATTAATCAAAAAAGATTATGATACAACACAACCAGAATTTCTTAAAAGATTCGTAGTTGACACTAAAGATAAAATAAACTATACATACACCAATGAAGCCGATGGTTTTGGAGAAAAAGGATACGAGGAATATGACAATAATTATCTAGAAAACATATATCGCTATTATACGCAGCAGAAAGACATGAAAGGAAATACTATTAATTATACCTATGATGGTCTTCATCAGCTTATTAATACAGAGAAAAAAGGTACAGACCATAAAGAAGTCATTACCACAGAACACGATAAGATGAAGCTAATTAAGAAAAAAGAATCTACCATTTACAACATAATAAATGGTGAAGAAACTGGAACGCCTATTAAAGAAATTGAAAATTATCGATATGACGAATATGGAAACCTAACCAAATACACAGGACCAATCGCTGACCGTGATGAAAATGGCGAACCAATAAATAATGAACATACTGTTACCTATACCTATGACTACGATAAATTTCATATCCTTACATCTAAAACATGGAAACAGGATATAACAACTACTTGTCAAATTCGCTATGACGTAGACGACAAAGGGAATATCATTAGAGAGACAAAAGTAGATACAGGACAAGGACAAGACAACATTACTGAATATGCCTATGATACTTACGGAAATATGACAAAAAGCATCGTATTATCCTCCGACAATACTTATACTACCAATTATGAATATGGTGTAGACATTGACGGAACAGACCACAAAGGTGCATACCTTACAAAAGAATATACAACAATAGATGGACATGAACTCGCAAGTCATTACGTCTATGACTTCACAACAAGTAACCTAATAGGGAATGTGGACGAAAATGGAAATAGAACCAACTATGCATATGACCAATTAAGCAGAATGATAAAAAAAATAAACCCTGATAATACAACAACAGAATTCCAATATATCGAGTCTTTCAATAATAACAGACAAATAAAATATACAGACCCAGAGGGTGTACTTCATCTGTTCGAATACGACATATTAGGAAATCAAGTGAAATACAGTGTGTATGACAAAGAAAACTGGAAAGTAATAAAACAGACAGAATATGATTATGCAGGTAACAAAATAAAAGAAATAGATGCCAACGGACATAGTACAGTATTTGAGTATACCAGTGACCATAAACTAACAAAAAAATCCTATTATGAGAGTGATACAGTCAGAAAAGAAAGCATGACACTGGCATACACAATAAACGCAGATGACGCCACACCATTACTCGTCACTATGACGGATGAGGAAGGCTATATAAAAAAATTCCATTACGACATTTTAAACAGACTAATAAAATTAGAGACAACACAAAATAATACCGAATTTAATACAACCTTATACTCATATGATTATCTAGGACAAAATATACAAACCATAGATCCAAGGGGCAATATGACAAGTTATGCTTACGATGGGTTTGGAAGACTTAATAAAAAAACCGATGCACTAGGGAACGAAATAAGATATTCCTACAATGGGTTAGACGATATATTAACAATACAAGAACCTGGGCAAAAAATAACACAATACATCTATGATACGATAGGTAGAGTTAAAGAAGAGAAAATATATAATAAACTTTCAAGCGACTATACATATATCAAATACACCTATGACAATGCAGGAAATATCTTGAAATCACAGAAAGGCTGTATATCAAATGGTGTGGACAAGCCATCTGCATATAATAAATTTCAATATAATACTATGCATAGGGTAAGTGATGCATATACGAAAATAGATACAGAAAAAACAGCACACACCACATATACATACGATAATAGAGGTAATACCATAGAAATAAAAGAATATACTAATACATCAGAAGATAGCTATATACAAAAAAACTATGAATATGACTATGCAGACAGACTAACCAAAGAATCAGGTTCATACATAGCAAATGATGGTATCCATGGTACATACACAACACAATATATCATGGACGATGTAGGAAATATTAACATCAAACAGGAATACAATGGCATAGACTATGACACCACTACCTACAAATATGACCACAGAAATAGACTCATAGAAAGGATAGAACCATATACAACAGAAGGTGCAGAAAAAACAACTACATATACCTATGACAAAAGAGGTAATAAAGTTACAGAAACGACCACTGTACAAGGAGAACCTATAACAATTACATACCAATATGATGGGATGAATAATCAAATCGCTGTTATAGACCCATTGGGAAATACCACGAGATATATCTATGACGAGAATAACAATCTAATAAAAGATATAGACCCAAGATATTATGCAGAATCTCAAGAAACTGCACCAGGATTCATGCGTGAATATGATGCCCTAAATCGTATTGTAAAAACTAAACTATTTGATGGTAACAAAGAAGAAGTCATAAAATATATAGAATATGATGGTAGAGGTAATGTAACAAAAGAAGCGGATGGTGAAGGTTACAATGCAACTAATCCATTAAATTCATTTGGTAAAACATATACTTATGACGTATTAAACAGAATTCTCACATATGAGTCAGCACAGATGAATCAAGATAACTTTAAAAATGGAACTAACCATTATACTACCCAATATAGTTATGACGGCTCAGGGAGAGTACTCGCAGAAACAGACGCTAAAGGCAACCAGACAACCTATGCCTATAACATGAGTAATAGCATTAAACAAAAAAGTTATCCCGACGGGACACAAGAACTATTTAATTATGACCTAACAGGGAAAATAAAGATATTCAAAACCAATCGAGCAGGAAATAGTACAACAACCTATAACACTGTATTTGGGGCTCCCTATAAAATAGAATACCCAGATGGAACGTACGAAACATTTGAATATACAGCAAAGGGAGACATGAAAGCAAGCTATGACAGGAGTGGGAATGTAACCTACTACGAATATGATCCATCGGGCAATACCACTATACAAAAAACATTATATAGATCAGATGAAAACTATGATTATTACCAACTTACGCAAAATACCTATAACGAGACAAATAAACTATTAAGTAGCGAAACATTTGATTGCAAGGAGACCAAAGAAGGACAGGTAGAAAGCAGAATTTCTGCTGGTGATAGGGTAGAATACATTTATGACAAAGCGGGCAGAAACATTAAAATTACAGGTCCGAACGGAAGAGAAACCAGCTTCCAGTACGATGCAAAGGGAAATATAATTACGAAAAAGCAAAAAATATCGAATGGTAATGAGGATGTTCATAGATTTGAATACGATACTCAGTCGAGATTAATAAATGAAGCGATACTCGTTGAAACCTCAGACGTAGACATGAACCTCTTATCAGGTGCGTCCTTTGACAATGAATATGCTTCAAGAGTAAAAGCCATCACAACCTTTGCGTACTATAAAAATGGACAACTTAAATCAGTAACAGATGCGAATAAATATACAACAACATATGAATATGATTTAGATAAAAATGTAATTTGTACCACTGACCCTGCAAACCATACAACCACATATACCTACGACTATAATGGTAATCTGATAGAAGAAAAAAATGCTAAGGGGATATCCACATACTTTGAATACGATGAAATGGACCGTATCATTACAAAAAAAGCACCAGACACAGGTACAAATTTTGCAGTTACAAGATACATCTATGATAGTATGGGGAATCTCATCAAAGAGGTATCACCAAACAATATAGAAACGATGGAAGGGATATCATATACCTATGATAACATGAATAGAAAAACATCAACAGCATTGCCAAGTGGCGACATCATAGAAGTAATCCAATATGGCGTAAATGGAAAAGTATCTAAAGTAGTAGATGGATTGAGATATACAGGAGATATTTCAACATCCTCTGGTACTATATATACCTATGACAAATTAGACAGAATCCTAACAATAACAGATGCATTAGGAAATACAACCTCTTTTGAATATGATATATTAGGAAATCTTGTTAAACAAATAGATGCAAAAGGAAGCGAGACAAAATATCAATACAATGGGGACAGCACACTACAAAAAGTAATATTTGCAGATGGTGGAAATGTCAGCTATACCTATGATAAATTAGGGAGAGTACTCACATTTACAGACCAAAAAGGAAATAGCACAACATACACCTATAACTGCTTTGGTAAACTTAAAACAGAACAAGACCCTGACCAAAATACAATGGCATACAAATATGACTTAGCAGGAAACCTTATACAACAAACAGACAAAAAAGGTAGTATAGCCTACTATGACTATGATGCAAACAAGAGATTAAAACAAAAGAAAATGCCCCTGGAAAAAGACGGTAGTGGTAACATTGTTTATGTAATAGAAGACTATACATATGACGAAGTAGGAAACCTAGTAAAAACATCATACACAGGAACAAAAGATAAAGAAACCACAAGAGCAATAAGCTACACATATTACAATAACAACCTTTTAAGTACAGAAACCCGTCCAGACGGTGGACACATCAAATATCATTACGACCAAAACGGAAACCTTATTAAAAAAGAGACACTAATAGAAAATGATATTTATGATATTGAAAAATATGAATACGATAACATCAATAGACTAACAGCATATATCCAATTAATAGATGAAGGGGATATCTATGACCTTACAAATACAGAAAGAGATAGTGAATATGCTGGTAAAATAAAAAGTGTAACAGCCTATGAATACGACATACTCGGGAACAAGATAAAAGAAACAAGTACAAATGGATATGCTGTTTCATACGCCTATGATACATTAAACAGGCTAAAAACAATCACACGTAAACATAATGACCAAGACGTGTATATCCAATATGAATATGATGCAGTAGGAAACAGAACAAAAGAAACAGATGAACGTGGTAACATTACACAATATAGCTTTGACATCATGAACAGAATCAAAACCGTCACAGACGCAAGGGGTAACACGCTTACTAATGACTATGACTTAGTAGGCAATAAAATAAGACAAACAAACGCACTAGGAAATACTCTTAGCTATGAATATGACAAACAAAACAGAGTTATCAAAATAATAGACCCATATAATGATGTTATCAGTCAAAAAACCTATGATGCAAATGGAAACCAAATAGAAGAAAAAGACGCAAAGGGTAACATCACCACATACACCTATAACTTAGCAGGACAAATTGTCACAGTGATAGACCCAGAAGCACGAGCAGAAAACAAAAACACAATCAAATATCAATACAACCAATATGGTGAAAAAACAAAACAAACAAATGCACTAGGTGAAGAAACGATATATGAATACGATAACGCTGGAAGAATTATCACAGTCATAGACGCATTAGGAATCAGCACCACCTACAGCTATGACAAAATGGGTAACAAACTGTATATGGTAGATGGTAGAGGAAAAATAACAAGCTATACATACGGTACATTTGGCAAGCTCAAAACAGTCACCAATGCAGAAAACAAAACAAACACATATAAGTACGACATAGCAGGAAACATCGTAAATATCGTAGATAAAAAAGGAAACACAACCCGATACACCTACAACAATAGAAACCAAATGATTAAAAGAGAAGTCGTAGAAACAGGGGATACAATCACATACACATACGATGAAACAGGACAAAGAGCAAGCATGACAGACGAAAGTGGGACAAGTACATACAGCTATAACCCAAACAATAACCTAATTAGCATTACAAAAAATGGACAGGTAGAAATAAGCTATACCTATGACAAAATAGGAAATATCGTAACCGTAACAGACAGAAAAAATAACATCACAACCTATAGCTATGACAAAGCAAGTAGATTAGAAACTGTTAAAAATAGTGGAAACACAACTACATATACCTACGATAAAAACGGAAATAGAGAAACAATTACCTACCAAGGAGGCGTAAAAGAACAATACAGTTACGACAAAAACAACAGACTCGTCAAACTAATCAACAGAAAACCAAGTGGTAGCGTTGTATCAGAATATAGCTATGCCTATGACCTAGCAGGAAAACAAACAACAAAAACAGACAGCTATGGAACAACCAGCTACACATATGATGAAGTAGGTAGAATAAAAAAAGTAGAAATGCCAGGTAAAACAACAATATACACCTATGACAAAGCAGGAAACAGAAAAAGTCAATATGAAACCTATACATCAGCACAACCCACAGGATATATTGACGATAACACAGGAGAAGATATACAATATATAGCAAAGAGAAGTGAATATATATACACAGCTACAAACCAACTCGTTAGAATCATAGAAAAGATGTATGACGAAGAAAACGAAGAAAAACTACAAAAAACAACTAACTACATCTATGACGAAAACGGAAATGAAATCATGCAAAATACCAGCTATATTCACCCACATACCGTCAAAATGAGGCAATCCACAAAAGGAAACCTCACAGGAGAAGCAATCAACCAAGACATAGATACACTAATAGAAAGACAAGTAAACACCTATGACGGATTCAATAGACTCAAACAGACAGAACGGGTCAAAGATGGCGTAAGAACAACAGTAACATATACATACAATGGAGACGATTTACGAACACAAAAAGAAGTCAAAAAATCAAACAACGGATACAAAACAGAGATAACAAACTACCATTACGACAGGCAACATGTTATACTAGAAACAGACGGAGTAGACAACATCAAGACAAGTTATGTACGAGGTATCAACTACATATTAAGAAAAGATAGTACAAACGCTCTAACATATTACCTGTACAACGGACATGGAGATGTAGTACAAACCGTAACCAAAGATGGAACAGTGCAAAACCAATACGACTATGACATCTTTGGCACACCAACACTCACCATAGAAAAGCAAGAAGAAAACATCCGTTATGCAGGAGAATTCTACGATAGAGAAACAGGATTATATTACCTCAGAGCAAGATACTATAATCCATACACAGGTAGATTCATCAGTGAAGATAGCTATTGGGGCGAAGATACCAATCCACTAAGCTTGAATTTATATACCTATTGTCATAACGATCCGATAAACTATATAGATCCAACTGGACATGAGAATATAACAATAGATGGGAAAACAATAAGTATCATAGGTGGTATACCTGGACCAGCTACAGGTGATAGTAAAAAAGATAAAGGTAAAAATAAATTAATTGTAAATCATTCTGGTAACAAACCAGGCAAAAAGAAGAAAAAGAAGAAAAATACTTATACCTATACAATACAGGCAAATAATACATCTAATTTATCGGACAAACAATACAAAGAAACATTAGAAGGAATAGCGAATTTAGTAGATAAAGGAACTATATCAGAAGATGAAGCAGATATAGCTATAAACACAATAAACAATCCAGATAACAATGATGCTTATATTGATGATGATGGAACAGTACATTTGTCAAAAGATCATTCATATAATAAAAAGAATAAGAAAAGAAAAGCCATTCTATCAATAGATAAACTATATGATAATGGTATAATTAATCAAGAACAAATGCAAAAATCATTAAACAGAGTGTTAACAAGACCAAGTGATGATACACCAGTGTATGAACCAGAGGTAAGTTATCAAATAGCACAAGAAAATGAAGAAAAAACAGACAAAATATTAGAATATGATTCATTGCTAAAATATGATGCAAAAGTAGAACAATTACAAAGAAGATTAAACAAACTAGGCTATGTTGGAAAAGATGGTAAACAACTAACGATAGATGGACAGTTTGGTGAAAACACCCTCTATGCCGTAAACAACTTCAAAGATACAAACGAATTATGGAACTTTGGAGAATATAAAGGTAAAGTAGGAGATACCACATGGGGGTTATTGTTTTCTGATGATGCTATTAAGGCTAAGGTTGTTGGTGGTAGAGTACTTATTAATGGTGGCGGAACTCTAAATACTTTTGATACCCTGTATATTAATGAGAATTTGTTAACAGTATATGAGTCAGTTCACTTAAGTCCAGAAGAGAAAGCGGAGCTTACAAAACAACGAGAATTTTTATATGGGATAAATGTTGAAGGTACTTCAAAAACTGTTGGACCGACTTTAATGGAAGCGGCAGAAATGGCAGAACACGTTTATTTTGAATATAGTGTAGAAGAAGCAAAGGAAGATGAATTGCTCGGTGGATGGATGTTGGACGACGTTCATCAAACTGGAAGTCTACGAATTGGTATATATAAAAGGAGTGTAAATGGAACAACAGAATATGCACTGGTTAATAGAGGAACGCAGGATTGGTCTTGGAATGCTGATGGGGATGATAATATTAAACAGCTTTTTGGGGAATCAGAAGATATGAAAAAATCGATTGCCTATGCAAAGGATTTTGTAGACGACTATCAAAATGCACAAATAACATTTGTGGGACATTCAAAGGGTGGCGCAGAAGCTGCTGCTAATGCGGTTGCAACTGGTAAAAATGCCATACTATTTAATCCTGCAACGGTTAATTTAGATGCTTATGGACTAAAAAGTTCTGAATACACCGCATCAATGACCACATATATTGTAAAAGGTGATATATTAAATACCGCAGAGTGGTGGTTTTCAAAACCAATTGATAATGTTGTCTATTTGCCTAATAAATATGATGTTAATACATCGATTCCTGCATTAAATATAGTGAATTCGATTAGTAATCATGGAATGCCTGCTGTTAAGCAAGCCATAAAAGAATATGAAAAGAGGTATTAGAATAATGGATAAAAAAATAATAACAATTATATTAGTAATAACGTTCCCACTTATATTTTCTTCTTGTCATTTTAATGGTATATCAGGAGAAAAAAGTGGATATAGAATTAACAATATAAAAATTTATAAAGATACTCCAGTATGGGAATTGGCATTAGCTGTAAAAAACCAAAATATCGATGTCATAGAAAAAAAAGCAAAGGATAATCCAGATTTGTTAAATTACCAAGAACCTAAATATGGAGCAACATTACTGTTATGGGCAGTAGGGATGGAGAAATATAATTCTACAGAAGCATTGCTAAAATGTGGTGCCGATCCTAATATAGCATCTAAACAGTATAAAACATTTAGCGAAGAAACACCACTTTCATTAGCAGCAGGTTTTTCTTGGGTGGATAATGATGCAAAAAAGGATCCGAAATATGTTAAGCTTTTGTTAAAATATGGTGCTGATCCTAATTGGTGCTTTGTCGGTAGTGAATATGGTATAGAGCCAGGAACTAGTATATTAATGGAATCTATTGGATGTGGTATTGAAAAAACAAAAGCTTTAGTAGAAGCTGGTGCTGATATTAACCATAAAACTAAAAGCGGAGAAACGGCCGCAGTAAAAGCATTAAGAGCAGGATGGAATTCTACATTAGCAGGAATAGAATACGCCCATTATTTAATTGTTGAAAAGAAAGCAAAAATATCTGAACCATATTATAGAAGAAAAAGTTCTGGCAACGAAGATCTAAACGATAAATTTTTTCCAGTAAATACATTAAGACGTTGGGTTTATGATTTAGATTCAGAAGAACATAAAATAAAAATGGAAATAGTTGATGAATTTGCAAGACAGGGTGTAAATTATTGGGATACAGAAATCAATAAATTTACTCTTGAACAAATTAAAAAGCTTTATCCTGATACTTGGGAGGAATATATCAAGAAATATTAGAATAGTACTCGAACACATAGGGATGGTTCTTAAAGGGTTCAATCGGAAGTTTTGCGTAAGAAAAAGCTCGAACATCGGCATATATTCGATGAACGAGCTTCTTTTTCAGTGTTATGAAATAATTAAAACGCAAAATTTTTGATTGCCCAAGAAGAAGGAAATTGCGGAGTAAAAGCTATGGAGTTTCAATCTTTGCCTTTCTTTTTTGTTTTTTGATTTTTCTTTTCCATTTTCACTGTATAGCGTTGATTTTTGTAAAATTGGAGTGTTTAGGACACACTTTCCCCCTCCCCACTTAAGAGGCATATTGAAATATATAAAATTTAGTATTCATTATGGTACTTTACAAGGGAGTAAAGTTCGTAAGCCTTGCATTTTACCTTTTTTGCATCGAGGACATAAGGTCACATCTTTATCTACAATAGTACATATGACATCAATGAGTTTAAGCCCCTCAAATTTTGATTTATATAAAGGGCTACATGTTAATTTTCTACACAGTGTTAGTTTTGTCTTTTTGTTTCGATTTGCCAAAATTCCATAATGTCTAAGTTTTCTAAACCCTTTTGGGAGAACATGCATGAGAAACCTTCTAATAAACTCTATACCTTTTAATGTGACTGTTTTCTTTTTGTTATTGTCTTTGTAGTCTTTAACTATAATTGTGACTGTTTCGTCATCTATTGAGACAATTCTATGATTAGATATCGCAATCTTGTGTGTGTATTGACCAAGATATTTTACAACAGCTAATGGTCCTGAAAAAGTTCTTCTTGTGTAAGTATACCAGCTTTTATCATAACATTTATCACAGAGTAATTTAAAAACATTTTTATCACAATATTTCTTAGCCTTACCATAAAATTTAAGCAGATTTTTAGAGTAATATTGCTTTAGATAGTGAATAAATTTTCCGCGAAACTTTTTTGCTAAAACTTTTACAGGAATAAAGAAGTTTTTTGAACTAGCACGCCATTGATTATCTTTTGTAAGTCCTCCAGCTAATAAAACTGTATGAATATGAGGATGATAATGTAAATCTTGTCCCCATGTATGAAGTACTGAGAAATAACCAATCTGTGCACCAAGATATTTTTTATCCCAAGCAAGTTCAGAAATGGTTTCTGAAACAGTTTTGTACATCAAATCATATAATAGTTTTTGGTTCTGATAAATCAATGGATGAATCTCTTCGGGTATTGTAAAGACTACATGAAAATATGGTGCATTAAGAACATCTTTGTTTCTTTTATCTATCCATACTGCCTTGTTAATACCTTGGCACAAAGGACAGTGTCGATTTTTACATGAATTATAGCGTATGACAGCATGACCACATTCTCCACATTCATAAACATGTCCACCTAAATCTTTTGTTCTACATTTCATAATATCGTTAGCAACTTTGGCTTGCTGTGCATATGGCGTATATTGTTTTATATATGCAGAGTAAAATTTTCTAAAGATATCTTGTACGGTACTCATGTCAAATCACCGTCATAGGTATCTAAAGGACTTTTGATTCCCATTAAACTTTTGGAAGTCATATGAAGATATACTAATGTAGTTTTTAAACTTTTGTGCCCTAGCATCTGTTGAATAAATACAGGATCAACACCATCTTCTAAAGCATGTGTAGCAAAACAATGTCTTAATGTATGTGCGGAAATATTTTTATCAAGATGTAGACGCTTTCGTAACTTAATGATAGTATTTTTGATAGTCTTAGTATGAATATGGGAATCTTTCTTTTGTCCTGGGAATAGCCAATCATCGAGCGTATAATTTATGGAAGAAAAATATGTTTTAAAATACTCCCGAATTACATTAAGAGCTGTTTCGGATAAAATAGTATATCTATTTGTATTGTGTTTAGCATGTTCTACACGAATCCTCATGGTTTTACTACAAATATCAGCAATTTTTAATTTAGCAACTTCGCTAACTCTTAAACCACTTCCATAAATCAATACCAAGATAGCTTTGTGCTTAAGGTTATCAGTTTCATTTAAAATTGCCATCACATCTTGCTTTGAAGGGATGACTGGCAACTTATGAACTCTTTTCATTCGTGGAATTTTCTTAGAATTCCATTCTTTTTCTAGTACATAGATATAAAAAAATCTGATAGATGAGATATAGTTATTAATTGTACCTGACGAAAGCCCTTTTTTATTTTTAAGAAAAAGGATGTATGCCTGTATATCCTCATCTACAAGGCTTTCTATTGACTTGTTACACGCTTCAATAAACTTGATAAATGCTCTAATTCTTCTTAAATATGACTCTCTTGATGAATCTGGTGCACCT
Source organism: Clostridia bacterium (assembly GCA_963662695.2). Lineage (GTDB taxonomy): Bacteria > Bacillota > Clostridia > SK-Y3 > SK-Y3. The sequence goes on from CAXXDC010000001.1 coordinate 247,102, forward strand.
TTTAGTTCAAAGTATAGCTCAATCTTTTGTTCGTAGTTATTCAAGAAATTTCCTCCTAATCTTTTGATAGTCTTTTTAGATAAGTTTCGTTATCAAAAGATAGGTGGTGGTCTAGGTATTTTAAAAAAAGTATGTTTTTGTTTGCTCGTATATGGTATAATCATAAAAAAGTATGTGCTTTCTGTGTTTGTTTTTTTGTGGTGATTAAACAATAACATAAAAGTTCATACTTTTTTATATTTTTTCTGAATTTTATTTTTTATTTTTCAAAAACCATCGCGCTAGCGATTTCGTTCTTCTATTGTGTAGATGGAACAGGAACGGTACAAATAAATGAAAAATCCAGAAAGGAAAATACTATAGAAAAATTGGGAAGGCTGTTAATAAAACGAAAACCAAAGCAGATATTCTTAGAAGAAATAGAAGAGGAAATTATTGTACCAAGTGAACCTAAGGTTGAGGAAGTTGATAGGGTTGAGGGGACAGGGAATAGTGAATATAATCTAGGCTTAGAATCTGCATTGGACAAACAAATGAAGCAAAATCCGCAAATACAGAAAAATGGTAGATGGGTTAATGCCAGCAGGGAAGAGGTTTTACAATATTTAGATCCCAACAATTATAATGAAGGAGTTTATAAATATCAATTCCTTGACTTATCTGCATTAGCTGGTATTAGCGAAGAAGATATGGCAAAATTTCTTGCAGGAAAAGGAATTCTTGATGGAAATGCTAATATCTATTTAGAAGCGGCGAAAAAGTATAATGTAAGTGAGGTTTACTTAGCAGCCCATTCTGCTCTTGAAACTGGTAATGGAACTAGTACATTAGCAAAAGGTGTTGTTGTAAATGGAGTTACAGTATATAATATGTATGGTATAGGAGCTTTTGATAGTGATCCTGTAGGTGCGGGTGCTCAGTATGCTTATAAAATGGGTTGGACTACGCCTGAAAAAGCAATTGAGGGTGGAGCTAAATGGATTTCTGAGCAGTATATAAATAATGTTTCATACAAACAAAATACTTTGTATAAAATGAGATGGAATCCAGCTTCTCCAGGCAATCATCAATATGCTACTGATATAGGATGGGCTGTAAAACAGACTTACAGTATCAAGAAGATGTATGATAATTTTGAGAATGCCTCTTTGAGATTTGATATGCCTACATACAAGTAACTTTATGTTAAATATAAACTTGATTGGATCTTAGACGATTAATATTTTATGTATCTTTTTTTATAAAGGGAATGCTTTTCTCTTTATAAAACTATTAGAATTTTAGGAGGAAGTGTGTATGGAAAGGGTAATAACATGTATTACGGTAGTGGCTATTTGTTTATTGATAAATGGGTGTAGCAATAAAATATCAATAGATAATAGTAATACTCCATCTGGGACAATATCTGATAATGAAAAAAATAATAAAGATATTCCAACTGGTGAAATTCAAATTAGCACTTTTTCTAATAGAGAAATAAAACCTTTGGAAGCATCTGATTTTACAATTACTGATGGGGAAATTAGTATTAAATTAGATTCTCCTTATAAGGAATTCAAAATTGACATGCCAGAAGAAAAACTTGATAATAATTATGTTGGTGAAACATACTCAGGAGAATATATTTATAAGACTTATATACACAAATTTGCTGATTTTGATTTATATGTTTCAAATTTAAATTACAATTTTAAAGATAGGAATTTTGATGAGTATTACATTACACAGATAACATTAAAAAACTTAAATTTTGTAACTTTGAGAGGAATTACTATTGGTTCTAATGTAGAGGATATAAATAATGCTTATGGACCTGCAGAGAAGTCAATTATTGATGGTAAAACTATTTTAATCTATAAGTTAAATGATATGGAAATGTCATTTAGGATTGGAGAGAATCAAAAAGTTCAAGATGTTATTTTAAGAATTGTTGTAAAAGACGTCCAGTAGCACACATGCAATCAGAATGGGATGGCAGAAAAAAGACAGCACAAGGGGATGGTTCTTAAAGGGTTCAATCGGAAGTTTTGCGTAAAAAGAAGCTCGAACATCGGCATATATTCGATGAACAAGCTTCTTTTTCAGTGTTATGAAATAATTAAAACGCAAAATTTTATCCCCCTCCCCACTTAAGAGGCATATTGTAAACATATAAAATTAAGTAATCATTATGGTATTTTACATAATAAAAAACACAAAGGGACGGTTCTATTGTGTTTCACTATTGTGTTGCAATCACCCCTAGTTTATGGTAAAGTAAACTAGGGGTGATTTTTCTTATCTCATTATAGAGCATGATGTATAGCAAAAAAGCTTTCTTTGTTAATCGAACTAATTGATGCATAAATATTGACGATATGCATATAATATAGTATCATTGTATTATAAAGAGGTGATGCAATGAGTCAGCATTACAATCAAAACTATACAAGTGAACAGATTTGTTCTGTACTGGAAACGATACAAGATTGTGTTAGAGAAAATAGATATATTATTTCGAAAAATGAAAACAGGCAGGAAAATATAAATTTTATTAACAAATATAATCTAACCAGTAGAAAACAAAATGAGATTTTATTACAAATTGAACTAGAGGACTTTTGTCATACACTACAAAATACTAATTTAGGTTTTGAGCATGAAATATTATATGTATTTTGTCCTCAGGTTATGTTGTTTAGCTTTAGTGGCGAAGAAGAATTGATTGATATTTACACGAAATTCAATATTATTGATGTAGCATCAGTAAAGCGAGTAATTGTTATATCATTTCATAGGCGTAACAAGCCAATTGACTATCTATTCAGATAAAGTTAGAACCTGAAAGGAGGAACCGTTATGATGGAAAAAATAACATTTTGCGAAACTTGTAGAAAAGATGAGCCTTATTATTTAAAAACTATAACAATGAAAAGCACTTTAAAAGACGAAGAATATAAATATACAGGTAAGCAGGCATTTTGTTCGGAATGTAATGCTGAAGTGTATGTTACTGAAATCGAAGATGGTAACTTGAAAGCTTTATATGATGCTTTTCGACAAAAGAACGGAATAATTTCTCTTGAAAACATTCTTAAAATACCTCAAAAATATAATATCGGTAAACGACCTTTGTCATTACTTTTAAATTGGGGTGAAATGACTTTTTCTCGCTATTACGAAGGAGATATGCCGACAAAACAATATTCAGAAACGCTACAAAGGATTTATGATGATCCTGAGTTTTATATGTCTATACTTGAGGAAAACAAAGGAAACTTAAGATCCTTAACAGCATATGAAAAAAGCAAAAGAACAACATTAGAACTACTTGGGCAGGCACAATTAGTAAAATCAAAAGTTGATGAGGTTATTTCTTATTTGTTATTCCAATGTGAGGATATTACACCATTGGCATTACAGAAGGCTCTTTATTATGTTCAGGGCTTATATTATGCATTCATGGATACTTTTCTTTTTGAGGATGATTGCGAAGCTTGGGTGCATGGACCCGTATACAGAAATATCTATAATCGCTATTCCAGTTATCGTTTTGACCCTATTGAGGTAGAAAGGGATTTCGATATTTCTATTTTTACAGATGGTGAGAAAGCAATTATGGACAGTGTAATTCAGTATTTCTGCTGCTATAGTGGAAAGATATTGGAGTACTTTACACATTCTGAAATCCCATGGTTAAAAGCTCGTGGGAATCTTCCTGCTGAGGCACATTCCAATCGTATTATTAGCAAAGAGACAATTGGCGAATATTTTACTGCTGTAAAGCAAAAATACAATATGCTTGTACCCGATGATATTGAAAATTATGCAAAAGTAATGTTTGAAAGAACAATGAAGCGTTGACAATATGTTGTATTACACCAACAACGCGCAGGGACAGTCCCCTCGTGTTGCACAGAAGGAATATATAAAAAAATATTAATATTATAAAAAATCACCTCATCATATTAGCAATTGATGGGGTGATTTTTGCTATTACATACGTATACGACGTTCGTTTGTGTTTTTCTCCTTATACTTGTAATATTATTGTTAAATTTTATTTAAATAGCTTTTTTATTATTTAGAATAAGAGTATTATGAAATAAAGAAGTAGGTATTTAAAAAGTAATTGAACTAGTAAATCAATCTTAGATTCAAAAAAACATCATTTATTTCAATTATTTACACAAGGGGTGACAGCATATGAAAAAAAAGAAGTATTCAGTAGGTAAAGGATCCATTAAAACAAAGTTATTGGTACTCCCATTAAGCATATTATTAATAGGGATTATTATTATTGGAACAATTTTTTCTTATTACTCGGGAAAAAGTCTTGTTAATGAAATGCGAAAAAATGGATTTTTTATATCACAAATGATTGATTATCAAATACAAAACAATACACAAGCTTTAAAAAACATTAATGCCATGTTGGAAGATAAAATCTTATCGGCTGGGACTACAGTACTAAAGAATCAAGATAGACTAAATAATGAGTATTTAATTGAATTATCCAAAGATTTAGGTGTAGATGAAATATATTTATATAATCAAAATGGTGAGATTATATTTTCTACTATTGATGAGTATATGGGATGGATAGCGCCAGAAGGGCATCCTGTTCAACAATTTATGGTAAGTGGTGATAAAAACTTTGTTGAAGAAATTAGGAAGGATTCTGAATCAGAAAATTATAATAAATATGGATATGTACGAGGTGAAAACAATTACTTTGTCCAAATAGGTGTTAGAGCCAATAAAGTACAAGAATTAACTGATAAATTCAGTTATCAAACACTTGTAGAAGAATTAGCTTCAAATGATAATATCATATATGCTCAATTCGTAGACGAAAACGTAAAAGTTATAGCTCATAATAATCTGGAGAAAACAGGAACAGATTTATCTAATAATTACGATATTAAAGAAGCAATATTAGCGGACAAATCCCATTCTACATTGCGTTTTCAAGAAACAGAAAATGTTCATGTTTATGACGTTATATATCCTGTTAAAATTGATGAAAAATTACTTGGGGCTATAGATATCGGTTATTCGATAAAAGAAATTAAAGCATCTATTGTGAAAAATGTAATTATTATAGGTATAACAGGATTTATTGTAATACTATTAACTATATTAGTGTTATATAGCACTTCAAATAGTGTAATAAGTACAATAAATACACTTAAAAAACAACTAGGTTTTATGGCATCAGGTGATTTTGAAAAAATATTATCCAAAGACTTAATTAGTAAAAATAATGAGCTTGGACAGATTGCAGAGGCTGTAGATAAAATGCAAAATTCTATTAAAAATATCATTTCAGAAATAACCAATAAATCTGTACAAGTTGCAACCTCTTCAGAAGAACTCACTGCTATATCCCAGCAGGCGGCTACAACTTCTGGTGAAGTTGCTACAACTATTGAAGAAATTGCAAAAGGGGCAAGTGAACAAGCAAAAGATACAGAAACAGCATCTATTAATGTTGAAGAAATGGGTAATTTATTAGAACAAGATTCAAATTATATGAAAGAGCTTAATCATGCAGCAACAACTATTAACAAACAAAAAGAAGAAGGATTTTTGATATTAAAAGAACTAGTTGATAAAACTGAACAGAATAATAAGTATTCTCAGATAGTATATGAAATTATTCTAAGTAATAATGAAAGCGCAGAAAAAATTGATACTGCAAGCACTATGATCCAAAACATAGCAGATCAAACTAATCTATTGTCGCTTAATGCGGCTATTGAGGCGGCAAGAGCAGGAGAAGCAGGTAGTGGATTTGCTGTAGTTGCTGATGAGATTAGAAAACTAGCAGAACAATCCAATAACTTTACGAATGACATTAAGATTATTATTGATGAACTAAAATCTAAATCCCAAAGTGCCGTTGAGACTATAGAAGAAGTAAAAGAGATTCTACAAACGCAAACAGAAACAGTAAAAGAAACAGAAAGTAAATTTATAGGCATTGCGGACGCTATAGATTCTGTAAAAGAAATTATAGAAAAGCTTAATCACTCTACACAACTAATGACAGCAAATAAAAATAAGATTATTAAATTGACGCATAATTTATCTGCTATTTCAGAGGAAAGTGCTGCAGGAACACAAGAAGCATCTGCATCTATGGAAGAGCAGGTAGCCATGATTGAGGAAATTGCAAGCTCGGGTGAAAGTTTGGCAACTATTGCGAAAGAATTAGAGACCTTAATAGAGAAATTTAGGATATAAAAACATACCAATTGCTACAATTTAACATAATTGCCTCGCCTGACTTTCTTAAATTATAAAAAAAAATAAATTTTTCTTCTTTCTTCGACACGCTTCGACAAAAATATATCAAAGTTTGTGTTATAATATGTTACGTACTTGGAAAAAACTGAATAATTTAGTAAAAAGGCAAACTTATCGAAAGGTAAGGACGCAAAACTATGGGTCTAATGTTGTATAACAGCAATGATTGCCAGGTTGCCGAGATAATCAAACTTTTTATATGTTTCGGTATAGAAAGTTTTTTGTTTATTTAATGGTAATTGCCCAATAGCATTATTAAGTGTATGTGGAAGGAGGAAGAAATAATATTTATTTCAAGTATATGTAGATGAGAAATTAACACAGAAAATAAAAGACAATCTAGGGGGTTATTACAAATGAAGAGATACAGTAAATTTTTATCCATGTTACTCTTATTTACTATGCTATTTACGCAAGTGTTATCATTTGGTAGTATAGGTAGCGTATCTGCTAAAGAGAGAAACAATAATTATTCTAATATCGTACCAGGGAAAATAATTGTTAAGTACAAAGATGAAGAAAGTCCTACTGTAGTTGAATATGGGACTCAGGGTGTTTCAGTAAATCAATATAGCAGTCTTAATGTTAGAGAAATAGAATTACCTGAATCACAAGATGTCTTTGAAGCAATCAAAGAATATGAAAGTGATCCAAATGTAGAATTTGCAGAACCAGTGTATATATATAGAAAAGTAAATGAAAATCATACAAAAAACAGTAGTGAGTCAGTTATGCAATCCGTATATAATCCAAGTGATACTGAGTATCAAAATGGTAGTCAAGATAATGGATTAGGTGCAATTGATATCACCGCTGCGTGGAAAAAAGTAAGCTTTGAAGATAGAGAAAAAATCACTATTGCAGTTATCGATGGTCTTATAGATTTAGAGCATGAAGATATTAAAGACAGTCTTGTTGATGGATATGATTTTGTTCGAGATGAAATAATCGATAGTAACTATGCGTATGATTTTGCTGATGATCATGGAACACATGTTGCAGGTATAGCTGCTGCAGTAACAGATAATAATACCGGAATCGCAGGAACCGCAGGTGGCGTTAAAATTATGCCTTTACAGGTCTTTGACGGAGATACTGCATCAGGCAAGGATGTATACGAGGCTATACTATGGGCAGTAGAAGAAGTAGATGTAGATGTTATTAATCTAAGCTTGGGAAAAGATAAATATTTACTAGATGAAAATGGCGATTATATCTTAGATGAACACGGTAATAAAATTGACACATATAGTGAATATGAACAACTAATAATTTCATACGCACTTCAAGAAGGTGTTGTTGTTGTTGCTGCTACAGGTAATGAAAGTAACCATTGGATAGAAGGCGAAGCAGGAGATACAGATAGTTATGCTGGTCAGGAACAATATACATCTCCTGTAATTTATCCTGCTGCATATAATGGTGTAATTGGCGTTGGTGCTGTTGATACTGTATCAAGTAAAGAACCAATTATTGCAGACTTTTCTAATATAGGTGATGAAGTAGATGTTGTAGCACCTGGTATAAGTATTTATAGTACATATGCAAATAATGAATATGGAAACATGAGTGGTACATCAATGTCCACGCCATTTGTTTCAGGTTTAGCAGCATTAATCTTAGCAGCAAATCCAGATTTAACAGCCTATGAGGTTAATAATATTATATATGAGACTTCAGTTGACCTCGGAGATAAAGGCGAGGACAATTATTTTGGTTATGGATTGATTGATGGGAAGAATGCTTTTAATACACCGAGATTAGAACTTAGTGTTCAAATAGATGATAAGAAAACTGTTACTGACGCAGTATATTATAGTGTTTATATGAAAGATTATGCTGGTGATAACGTTTTAGAGAATGGAGAAGCTGATCTCTCTCTTTATTCATATGATTATAATATAGGTGATTGGGAGCAGATTGATGATACTGTAATTAATATACTTGATGGACAGAGAGAAGGCAAAATAACATTACCAGAAATCGGACAATATGCAATCTATGTTGATGAAAATGATGAGGATGATAATAAGTGGATTTGGTCGAATAGTGAATATGTTAGATATCAACCAAAAACACCTACATCAGATATTGCACCTGGTAAATATTCCAGTACTCAAAGTATCACATTAACTACAGCAACGCCAGATGCAAAAATATACTATACGACAAATGGCGATGAACCAACATCAAATTCAGCAGAATATGTGAATCCAATTTCTATATCCAGTAGTACTACGATTAAAGCTATTGCAGTGAAAAATTATATAGAAAGTGAAGTAGGTACATTCGCTTACAGAATCTCTTCTGGTGGAGGGGGCTCCGGCGGCGGTGGCGGTGGCGGAGGTGGTGGTACCTCTAAAAAAGTAACCGTTGTTAAAGTTTCAGAAGAAAAAATAAAAGAGATTAAAGAGGGTAAAAAGGAAACAGTAGTTATTGAAGTAGAATCAGAATCTGATAAAAACAAAGATTTCAGTGTAGAATTACCTAGTGATGTATTAAAATTAGCCAAAGACAATAATAAGACTATTAAGATTAAATCAAAAAATGTAACAATTTATATCGAACCGGGGCTATTAGAAATCAATGATGAAAAAGCAACTGTTAAATTAACGGTTAAAGCATTAAAAGAATCTAAATCGGATATTGATAAAAAAGACAAATATGCTGATGGCGTTTCTGAAGTATTTGATTTTGCCTTAGATATTGATGATACTAAGATATCTGAATTCAAAAAACCAGTTAAAATAACTATGGAATTTGACAATAGTAAAGCTAAGGATAAAAATAAATTAGGTGTTTACTACTTCAATGAAGATACAGATAATTGGGACTATGTAGGTGGAAATGTTAATGAAGATGGTACCATTACTTTCGAAACAGAACATTTTTCTAAATATACTGTAATGGAGTACAATAAGTCATTCACAGACATTAGTGACCACTGGGCAAAATATGATATTGAAGTTATGGCTTCAAAACATATTGCAAATGGAATAACAGAAGAAACATTTGCGCCTAATAAAAATATAACTAGAGCAGAATTTGCTTCATTGTTAACAAGAGCATTAGATTTGCCAATTGTAGATAGTAAACCAAGTTTTACAGATGTTGATAACGCTTGGTATAGTGACGCGGTAAAAAGTGCATACTCAGCTAAAATAATTAATGGTATCGATGATACTCAGTTTGCACCTAACCAAAATATAACGCGTGAACAAATGGCCGCTATGTTAATAAGAGCGTACACCTATGCTACTGGTAAAAAAATAGAAGATTTATATACAACAGCAGAAGTTAAATTTAGCGATGAAGGAGCTGTTAGTAAATGGGCAAGAAGTAATGTAAGATTAGCAGCAAGCTTAAAGCTAATGAATGGAAAAACAGATAAAGCTTTTGTTCCAAAGGATAATGCAACTAGAGCAGAGGCCATTACCGTAATTAAACGATTATTAGAAGAAATTAACGACTAGATAAAAAGTTAGTACATTAATATTAAGAGCTATCTTATGATTTTACAATAAGATAGCTCTTAATATTGTTATTTGGTACAAAGTTCATTTGTACTGTACAATAATATAATATGTGCCATGGCACAATGAAAATACAAATTTTTTGTGATATAATACCATAATTGCGTCATTAAATGTGAAATAAAATATTTAAATGTGCTAAAACACAACTTTTTTTCAAAAAACACTTGATTAATACAAAAAAGCGTGTATAATATACCCATAGTTGTTTTTGAAGGAATTTTAAATTAATTTTAAAAAATATATATGATAAAAAAGGCGATGTCGCTTTACAAAGTTGTAAAGCGACATCGCCTTTTTTATTTTTTGGGGAAGGGGTCTTATAACTATGGATAATAACAATATTGAGATAAAGCTAAATAATGTTGGGATGGTATATCAGGCTGAGTCAAATGAGGTTACTGCATTAACGGGTGTTAACCTTGATATAGAAAAAGGGGAGTTCATATCACTATTAGGTCCTTCTGGTTGCGGTAAGACAACGCTGCTTAGAATTGTTGCTGATTTGTTAAAGCCTACATCAGGTGAGGTGTTGATTGAAGGTAGTTCTCCCGAAGCTGCAAGACTTAATAGAAAATATGGAATGGTATTTCAAAATCCTGTTTTGTATGAATGGCGTACTATTATAAAAAACGTTGAACTTCCGTTAGAAATTATGAAAATAAAGAAAGAAGATAGGAAGGCAAGAGCTGAAAAAATGCTTGATTTAGTGGGACTAGCTAAGTTTGCAGAACATTATCCTCACCAACTAAGTGGAGGCATGCAACAACGTGTCGGAATTGCAAGGGCTTTAGCCATAAGACCTGAGATACTTTTAATGGATGAACCATTTTCGGCCTTGGATGAATTTACAAGGGAAAAGCTTCACGAAGACCTATTAAGGATATGGAGTAAAACCAATAAGACGGTATTATTCGTTACACATAATATAGCAGAATCAGTATTCTTATCGGATCGTGTATGTGTATTATCTCCACGACCAGGAAGGTTATCAGCAGTAGTAGATATTAATCTACCAAGACCAAGAACACAAGAATTAAAGGAATCTTTAGAATTTACCAAGCTTGTTGCAAAGGTAAGAAATAGTTTTGAGGGGGTTTGATGATGACGAAATTAAAAAAACTCATATCATCAAAGGAAATAGTAATTTTCGTATGGGTAATAGGTATATTAATTATCTGGGAAATTGGTGCTTTTCACATAGCAGGTGTAAAAAGAACTCCCGAAAATGTTCTTCCTCATTTTCATCAGATTATACAGTCTATATTCAGTACAAAACCTGTCAGTAGTGGTCAGACTGCATTACAGATAGTTTTATCCAATGCTGGCGCTACTCTTTTAAGAGCAGGTCAGGGATTAATACTAGGTATGATAGGTGGTTTTGCACTTGCAGTTATTATGAGTCTATCAGGTGTAGTTGAAAAAATAGCTTTTCCATACCTTATGATAATACAGATGATTCCTATTCTAGGTATGGCACCCATTGTTCTGGCAATTACCCATGATATAGGAATGAGTCGAATTATAATCGCAGCAATTTTAACCTTTTATCCTGTAGCGACTAATACCATGGCTGGTCTAAAGTCTGTAGAAAAGGAAAAGCATGATTTGATGTATCTATGTGCAGCCTCAAAATTTCAAGTTTATATAAAAACACTGATACCGTCGTCAATGCCATATTTCTTTACAGGGCTCAAGATATCTGCACCAATGGTAATAACTGCATCTATATTGGTTGACACTTTGCAAGGTGACGGAGGCTTGGGGTGTATGCTATCCCAATCTCTAAAACATGCAATGTCTATATATGTTTTTTGGCAAATAGTATTGTTAAGTGCTATTGTAGGTATATTAAGTTTCTATCTGATGTGCGCCATTGAGCGGCTTACACCTTATAAAAAGGCGTTAAATAGCAGAAAGAAGGTGGAATCCTAAATGGAATTAAATAAAGATAAGCTGACGAGTGTGATTTATCCATTATTATTTGGTATCTTTGTTTTTATCTTGTGGCAAACTGGAACTTTAAATAAGATTTTACATACTGATACCTTTACTCTTCCGCTTCCAAGTAGAATTTTTACGATTATTTTTGAGAATTTCTCAAAGATTGCAACTAATATTCAAGCCACTGTTATTGTTGCTGTATGTGGACTGATATTAGGATCATTATTGGGTTACCTAGTAGCAATTATTGCCACTTTATTTCCAAAATGGGGTGCTGGGGGATTGAATATTGTTTCAGCATTTAATGCAATTCCCATTGTTGCATTAGCTCCTGTTATAACTAACTGGACAAAAGATGTTAGTAACGATGCTAGTATTAGAAGTATGGTTGCAAAAATACTAGTTGTAATGGTTGTCTGTACCGCTTCAATGAGTGTCAACGCATTTAGGGGTCTTACAGAATTGAAACCTTTTTCAGAGGATTTGATGAAAACATATGCAGCTGGAAAGTTTAAAACATTTGTAAAATTAAGATTGCCTAATAGCGTACCCTATATATTTATAGCACTTAGAGTAAGTGTTCCAGCAAGCGTCATTAGTGCTTTGGTTAGTGAGTATTTTGCAGAGTACATTATTGGCGTTGGAAGGCAGATAAGAGAGAATATTGTTTTGGCGCAGTACGCTACTGCGTGGGCATATATTACGGTTGCATGTTTTATTGGTATTACCATGTATGCAATATTAATGATTAATCAAGGTATTTTGTTGAAAAACCGCAAGTAGTTGCAGTGATTCAACTTAAATATATTAATTCAAAACCCAGCCTATATGGGTTATAAAACAAAAGGTAGTGTCAAATAAGTAATGGAAAAAATGAAAATTAGAAAATAAGCCAATATGGAAGCACCAAACATAAAATGAACCTTGAAAATTGAAAACAAATATATAAAATATCAATAGAAATAAGCTAATAATAATGAGGATTCTTAAAAAAAAGCATGATAAATAAACTACTATGTGACTCTTGTTTGGTTATAGAGGTTTGGATTTAAGCTGATGCTTGCAAAGATTCTAAATGCTCATAAGACAGACAAAGAAGCTTTAACCATTTAGATGGCATATCATCAATCTCTGCGATTTCTGGAATGATTACTGGAACATTGTAATTAAGAGACGAATGACGTCTGAGGAAATTGTAGAAGGAAGCAAACAGAACCATGTAGTCATTAGCTTTTTCAAAAGAATTGAAACCATTTTTGCTATTGTAAGAGGCTTTAAAAGTTCTATTGAGACGTTCAATAATTTGTTTAAGCCAACGGTATTCTTTAGAAACTTCATCATCGTTAGTAAGACCAATAACTTGCTTAACATCAAAAGATATACCGTTTTGAGCAAAGTAATGTTGAGCTAATAGATAAATAGGATTGCCATCAAATATGAAGGTGAAATCTTTAGGTAATTTTTCAAACTTAGAAAGAGTGGAATAAAGCGCCTTAATAGCAGAAACACCATCTCTTTGAGCAAAGATAGAATATGAAGTAATAATTTTTTTAACTGCATCCATAAGAAAGAAAACGTAATGTTTTTTACCTTTGACTTTAACATACGTTTCATCACCACAAGCAGCAACATCTTCAGATAATTCATAAGGATAATTGTCTAAGAACCAACGTAATACTTTAGAAGCAGACGAAGCATAATTAGCGATAGTTTGATGAGAGATTTTAAATTGATGGATATCCCAAAGAATAGATGCAGTTTTACGCAAACTTAAACCATAGTTAACATGATAGGTTAGGGCAAGACCAAGAATGTATTTAGGATTACGTATACGTGAAAGGTCAACAGGCGAAGGGTTTTCAGGTGTTTGCTTAAGAGAGTCGAAAGGGATATTAAAAGTACGGTAATAATAGTGTAGCTTGTATTTATAGGGATTCTTTTTAAAGTCATCTTTTTCATTCTTAGGCATAGAAGTAAGATTATGAATATAGAAGGAACAATGCTTATTATGACATTTAAAAACAGTAAAATTTTTGCGATCTCTTTTTTTCTGAAGAGGCTTTGAACAATGAGGACATTTAAGAATGAGCTTATCAAGATAGGAATTATCAGGATAAAAAGTAGAATTACAGACTTTACAAGCAAGCTGTCCCCTACCACCAGAATTATCAGAAATAAATTCATACGAAGCACCACAAATAGGACATTTAGTTCCAGCGGGAGGCAAATGTTTGCTACGACGTTTAATAGGTTTAAGAGGTTTTCCGTGCTTTACTAAATATTCATGCAAAAGAATGTTGCAGTCGAGTAATTTTTGTTTTTCGACAATAGGTGGTGCATCAATTTGCAAAGCACGATACTTTTCAGAGACAGGGTTGCTAGAGGGATCATTTTTTAAATATTTGTTAATTAGAAAGCATTGCAATTTAAAAAGAAAATTGTTTAAATATTTTATTAATTTAAGAATAAATGATATAATTAAGTTCACGGTAGTTCACTCCTTTTGATTTGTTTAGATTGGGGAATTTAAATATATCATATAAAGGATTAGAACTGCCGTCAATTCTAAATTAATAAAATCTCAAAAATAATAAAAACTGAATAAACTGTGGATTTGATGGAAAAGTCCATTTTAATAAAGAGTTACTAAGATTCAGACTATGGACAAAATCATGGATAAGCTATGGAAAACTTTATTGAGTTTACAACACCTTACCCACAATTTTGACCACAGTCTTCATCAAGTAACACTAAATCAAAATATACTTTACCACAAGTTCCACAATTACTACTCCGTCTACTATTAAAAATACTTATTTTATTTGATGTAGGGGGAGGGAACAAGACTATCGCTGGTAAAAGCCAGTGAAATTAAGGAGTGTAGGTCATTTGTTTATTAAAACATTTGACACTACCAAACAAAATTGGAGGGAATTATTATGAAAAAGAAAATGTTAATGGTAATTGTTTCGATGGTACTTGTACTATCACTTGTAGCTTGTGGTGGTAATTCTACAACTACAGATACGGAGTCAGCTAGTTTATATTTTAATGTAACTGATTCTGTTGAAGACATTGTTTTAAAAGCAGCTCAGGATGGCAAAGTCGGTAACTGGGGACTTGGAAATGAATATGAAATTCAGGCTTTGTTATCAAAATATAATCAACCAACAACTTTTTTAAGTCAGGCATTTGATATGGATGGATTTGATGACGATTCAATTCTACTAGCTTCTGCAATGACATATAACGAATTAGGACTTGTTAAAAATTCATATGACGGTGGTTATGGATATGGTGATTCTGTAGATTATATTGATATGAATGATGAAGGTGTTGCAATGCTTGAAGATAACATATTCACTACTAGAGAATTTGCAGAAAAAAATCCTAATACAGTAAAAGCTTTTGTCTTTGCTTCAATGAAAGGTTGGAAATATGCTTGTGAACATCCAGAAGAAGCGGCGGAAATAGTATATAAATATGGTTCTTCTGTATCTTCTGAACATCAGGCTTACATGGCAAGCGAAGTTAAAAAATTAGTTGAAACAGATACAACAGGGGCAAAAGTAACAGATTATGGTAAGATGGATGAAACTGCGATGCAACAGACTTTAGACCTTGCAAAGACTTATATCAAACTTGATGATTCTGCAGCAGCGGATAAACTTCAGAGTATAACACTTGATGACATTAGTGATAGTTCTTACTGGGAAGCAGCAAATGCATCTACAGATGGAGATTTTGGAACTCTTGAAAAATCTAGTGTATCAGTTCAATTAAAATGGTTACCACAGGCACAATTTATGGGATATTACGTTGCATTAGATAAAGGGTATTATGACGAGGTAGGACTTGAAGTTAAAATTGTACCAGGTGGTGGAGATATTGGTGAAACAACTGCTGTTAATAATGGAACAGTTGATTTTGGAGTAACTTGGGTATCAAACCTAATTGCGGCTAATGCAGGTGGTATGGAATTATTAGAAGTTTCTCAAGTTTATCAAAGATCAGGTCTTGTACTTGTTTATAAATTAAATGAATAGTACATTGAGATAATGTAATAAAGTAGAGATATTAAATGTTCCCCGCCTCTTATTGAAGCGAAGGAGGCGGGGCATTTTAAATTAACCACGGTGAGTTAGGAGGTTAAATGATGGATTTAATTATTAAAAATGGTACTATCATAAACTCAAAAGAAAAATTCAAAGCTGATATTGGTGTATCCGATGGAAAAATAGTAACGATTGCAAAAAGTATTCAACCTGAAAAAGAGACAAAAGTAATTGATGCTTCAGGAAAGCTTGTTTTACCAGGTGCTATTGATGTCCACACTCATCTGGCAATGCCATTTGGTGGAACTATTTCAGCAGATGGATACTTTGCGGGAACTAGGGCAGCTGCCTGTGGGGGGACAACAACAGTTTTTGATTTTGCCCTACAGGATTTTGACGAAAGTTTAGTAGATACCATTAAAAGACGTGATGCTCTTGCGGCTCCTGAAGCGGCAGTAGATTATGCTTTTCATGTAGCAATTAAAGATGTTAATGGTAAACTTCTCGACACTATGGAAGATGCAATCTCGTATGGTGTACCATCATTTAAAGTATTTATGGTCTACGATTTTGGCGTAGATGATGGCGTATTCTATAAAGTGCTAGAAAAAGCCAAAGAATGCGGTGCACAAATCAGTGTTCATGCAGAAAATAAAGATATTATCAATATGTTAACTCAGAGGTACTTAGCAGAAGGAAAGACAAGCGCATGGTATCACTATAAATCTAGACCTGAATTTGTAGAAGCGGAAGCAGATGATCGTGCAATTGGCTGGGCTAAGTCATTAAATACATCCCTATACATTGTACATCTTGCAAATAAAGCAGGTGTTGAATCTGTCACAAAAGCGAAGGATGAGGGCTATGAAATTTATGCGGAAACATGCCCCCATTACTTACATTTTACTAATGAAGTATATAAAAGGGAGGATGGCAGAAATTTTGTTTGCTCACCGCCTATCAAAGGGAAGGAAAGTCAGGATGCTTTATGGGAGGCAATTAGACGAGGGGATATAGATACTATTGCTACAGACCATTGTCCTTTCCAAAGTTATGAAAAAGATTGGGGCAAAGATGACTTTACTAAAATACCGAATGGGTGTGCAGCAATCGAAAACATGTATCCATACATGTTATCTAACGCGAATGATGGAAAAATAAGTTTTAATAAAGCGATAGAATTATGCTGTGAAAATCCAGCTAAAATTTTCGGTTGTGAGAATAAAGGATTCATAGAAGTTGGAAAAGATGCAGATATTGTAATCTATGACACTGATAAGGATTTTACAATCACCTGTGATTCTATGCATTCAGATTATGACCATACAATCTGGGAGGGGGTAACCCTTCATGGATATCCAATTCAGACATATTCAAGAGGACGTTTAGTTTTCGATAATGGAAATTTTGTTGGTGAAGCAGGATGGGGTAATTTTGTAGAACGTATTCCCAAAAACAAATAATGTACTACTAGTGGAGGTGAATATATGTCAATAAATAGTATATACGCAAAAAACTTTTTAACACAGGAATCTGCAAGGTGTCTATTATGTCATTCTGCAACCTGTACAAAAGCGTGCAAAGGAGGATTTGACCCAGCTCAATTTATTAAATCTGTCAGATTTGAAAATACAACAAATGAATTAGGTTCTATCGATGCTTCAGTTTGTGAAACTTGCGATGCTCCATGTGAAAAAGCATGTATTCATTATGATTTTCCCATAAGAATCAAAGAGATGGTACATTTAGCTAAACCAATGAACGTTTCAGTGGATGATATAGATTTATCTATTGAGTTCTGTGGTGTGAAATGTGAAAATCCCTTTTTCCTATCATCTTCTGTTGTTGCAAGCAACTATGAGATGTGCGCTAACGCCTTAAATGCTGGATGGGGAGGAATCGTCTTTAAGACAATTGGATTTTTACAACCAGAAGAGGTTTCTCCAAGGTTTGACGCTACTGGAAAAGAGAGTACACCTTTTGTAGGGTTCAGAAACTTAGAGCAAATTGCAGAACATACATTAGAAGAAAATTTAGAATATCTTAGAAGGTTAAAAGAAGATTTTCCTTCCAAAATAATTGTTGCTTCTATTATGGGTCAGACAGATGAAGAATGGACAAAGCTTGCTAAGGCAGTTACAGATATAGGTGTAGATATCATTGAGTGTAATTTCTCTTGTCCTCATATGTCGGAGCATGGATTAGGTTCAGATGTAGGACAAAATGCAGAGTTAGTTAAGAAGTTTACAGAGATGACTAGAAAAGGAACCCATTTACCCATTCTAGCTAAGATGACTCCAAATCTAGGAAACATGGAAATTCCAGCAATTGCAGCCGTAGAAGGTGGTGCAGATGGAATTGCAGCTATTAATACGATTAAGAGTATAAGTGGTATTAACCTAAATGATATGTCACCACCACCTCACATTGAAGGGAAGTCAGCAGTATCAGGTTATTCAGGCAAAGCTGTAAAACCTATAGCCTTACGCTTTATACATGACATTGCAAAGCATGAAAAGCTAAAAGATATTCCTATCAGTGGCATGGGAGGTATAGAAACTTGGCAGGATGCGGCTGAATTTATTGCATTAGGTTGTGAAAACATACAGATAACAACAGCAGTAATGCAATATGGTTACCGAATTATTGATGATTTAATAGTTGGACTTAAAACTTTTATGAAGGAAAAAGGCTATTATTCTATACAAGATTTTAGCAGAAGTGCTCTATCAAGTTTTGTAAATCCCAATAATTTAGACAGAAAGACAATTGTCTATCCTGTGATAGATAGGGAAAAATGCGTAGGATGTGGAAGATGTTATATCTCTTGTGCTGATGCTGGTCATCAAGCGATTAATTTTAATGAAGAAGAGAGAAAACCACGAGTTAATGGGGAAAAATGTGTAGGCTGTCATCTTTGTCTATTGGTTTGTCCCTGCAGTGCAATTGACAAATCTAAACGCGTACCTAAACCTGCACATATGACAGTATCGCACGATATCTAGGGGGAAGCATACATGGCGATTACTTTATCGAAGTTAGTAGCAAATTCAGATAAAAAATATAATATTGAATTGATTGCAGGTCAACGGGGTATGAACAATCTTGTAAGATGGGTGCATATGGTCGAAGATAGCGATGTTCCAGGATTTTTGCATGGTAATGAATTAATACTTACAACAGGTATTGCCCATAACGGAACAGACTGGCTTGTTGAATTTGTAAAGAGATTAATTAATTTTGGTGCAATAGGCTTGATTTTGAATATAGGTCCTTATATTAAGCAAGTGCCAAAATCTTTGGTTAGTTATTGTAATAATAATGATTTCTCTCTATTTGTAGTTCCGTGGGAAATACATTTAATCGATGTTACATTCGACTTCTGCCATAGGATTATTGCTAATGAAGAGCATGAAACAAGTTTAGCTACTGCTTTTCGTAATTTAATCTTTTCTCCAGAAAATAAAGATGCTTATACAGGAATTTTAGACAGAAGAGGATTTCATAACTATGTTGAATACACCTTACTATTGTTGCAAGCAAGGCAAAACGATGTCTTACTTTCTAGTGAAGATTGGCGCAATATACGGTTTAGCATGGAAAGTTTATTAACTAATATTGATAAACCCATCTGTATCTTTGAACAAGAAAATTATCTGGTGTTAATTGGAGCTAGTATAAACTATTTGCAAATGGAAGAGTACGCTAATGTGATTAACAATGAGCTATGTTCTAAATTTGAAAACATTTCGGTAAATGTGGGTATTTCAGATACAATCTTTGGGTACAACGATTTGCAGTCATGTTATAAACAAGCGGTTACAGCAGCTAATACTGCAAATCTCTTAGAAAAACAGACATTAATATATCAAGACACTGGAATATATAAGCTAATATATGCTATAGAGGATGTTAGAATATTAAAACAATACTTACACGACACAATTAATAAAATCATTGAATATGATACGATGCATAATACGGATTATCTTGATACTCTAAAATGCTATCTTGAGAATAATGGAAGTATTAAACAAGTGTCAATGAAGATAAATGTACATAGAAATACAATTAATTATAAGATGAAAATGATACGTGAAATTTTTGATATTAAATTGGATTATGATGATATATCAAAGTTTTGGCTCGCCTTTAATATCAAAGAAATTCTTGAAAAATAATCAATGGATGGAGTGAGTTATATGATATCAGAAGAAATTAAAAACAAACAAACCAGTTATGTACTACAGTCATGGACAAAACAAAAGGGACTTAATCCGATTCCTGTAGAAAAAGCAGAGGGCATTTATATCTGGGATTTTGATGGGAATAGATATACGGATATGTCAGCTCAGTTGGTTAACTTAAATGCTGGACATGGAAATAAAACGATTGTAAATGCAATCAAAGAACAGGCGGACAAATATTGCTATATTGCTCCAAGCTATGGCAGTGAACCAAGAGCAGAGCTTGCTAAAATGCTCATCGAACGTCTCCCTGATAATATGAGCAAAATTTTCTTTACAAATGGAGGTGCAGAAGCCAACGAAAATGCAATTAAAATGGCAAGGATGTATACGGGAAGAAACAAAGTGTTTTCCCGCTACCGTAGCTATCACGGTTCAACATTTGGTGCAGGAAATTTAACAGGGGAACCAAGAAGATATCCATTAGAACCTGGGATTCCTGGATTTGTGAAATTCTTTGACCCGTACATATATCGCGAAAAAATTAATTTTGAATCAGAAGAAGAAGCTTCTAAATACTATGTTGACAAACTTAGGGAACAGATTTGGTATGAGGGACCAGATAATGTTGCGGCAATCGTTTTAGAGACTATCACAGGTTCAAATGGTATTATAATTCCTCCAAAAGGATACTTAAAAGGTGTCAGACAAATCTGTGATGACTATGGAATTATGCTAATCTGTGATGAAGTAATGGCTGGGTTCGGAAGGACAGGTAAAATGTTTGCCTTTGAAAACTTTGATATTAAACCTGATTTAGTAACCTTTGCAAAAGGTGTTACAAGTGGTTATGCGCCATTAGGTGGCGTTGCAGTAAGCAAAGAAATAGTGGAATATTTTGATGATAATACCCTTCTTTGCGGTTTGACCTATAGTGGGCATCCATTAGCTTGTGCTACAGGAATAGCATGTCTTAAATATTATGATGATTCAAAATTATTTGAACATGTCAATGTAGTGGGTAAAGTTTTAGGTGAAAAATTAGAGGAACTGAAAGAAAAACATACCTGTGTGGGCGATGTCAGATATATTGGTTTGTTTTCTGCAATAGAATTAGTAAAAGATAAAACAACGAAAGAGCCTATTGTGCCTTATGGGGAAGACCCTAATGGTATTATGAAGGAGATACTCGGTAAGCTTAAAAAGAAAGGGTTCATGACCTATTCTCACGAAAACATCATTATTATTGCTCCACCACTTATTATTACTTCAGAACAGATAGAAGAAGAATTACAAAAAGTTGATGAAGTACTAACTGAAGTAGATTCGGACTACAATTAAAAAGAAAGGACTGCTAATATATGAATTTACAGTTTTTTATGCCTACTAAAATCATCATGGGTGAAGATTGCATTGTGAAAAACGCAGATATATTAAAGAAAATGGGGCAGAAGGCATTAGTGGTTACTGGAAGAAATTCTGCTAAATTAAATGGCTCACTTACGGATGTCATAAATGCTTTAAGCTCAAACAAACAGGCATATGTAGTGTTTGATAAAGTAATGAGTAATCCTACAGTTGATTGCGTTTACGAAGGTGCAACCATTGCTAAGAGTGAGAATGTTGACTTTGTAATTGCCATAGGCGGAGGGTCACCTATGGATGCGGCTAAAGCAATTGCGCTCCTTGCTTGTCAGGATATACCAAAAGAAAAACTGTTTTCTGGTGAATATGAACCTAAAGTGCTTCCCATGGCTTTTATACCTACTACAGCTGGAACTGGCTCAGAAGTAACTCAGTATTCAATTATCACAAACGATGCGGCTAAAACGAAAACAGCCATTGCGGCACCATTTATGTTTCCAAGTGTTTCGTTTTTAGATAGCAAATACATGGAATCTTTATCAAAAACGACAACAATCAATACCGCCATTGATGCACTATCTCATTCAGTGGAAGGTTACTTGTCTAATAGAGCAAATCCTATTTCGGATGTGTTAGCGTTAGAAAGTATATCAATGATTGCAAAACAATTTAAAAATTTAAGAACTTTTAATTTAACAAATAAAGATAGAAGTGAACTGTTATATGCCTCAACCCTTGGTGGTATGGTTATTGCCCATACAGGAACTACAGCAGTACATGCAATGGGATATTCTTTAACCTATTTTAAAAATATTGACCACGGACGTGCAAATGGGCTCATAATTTCAGAATTTTTAAAACTTGTTGAAAAAAAAGAACCTAAAAGGATAAAAGCCTTGTTAAATGCTATGAATTTGCAATCTTTAGACGAATTTGATCTATGCTTAAGTGATCTATTCGGAGAAAAAGAAAAACTAACAGAAGATGAAATCAAGCAATATACATCTATAGCAATCAAGGCAAAGAATATAACTAATTGTATTGTTGTCCCCAGTGAGGAAGACTTACTAAACATCTTAAAAAATGTTTTTGAATTCTAATGGTTGGGAGGTGATTTCATGACCAATAAACGGTTTAATAAACGTATGATAGATTTAATAAAACTAATTCCTATAAGTCATTTTCGTACTGTTGAATCCTTTGAAATTTTAAAAGCTAAAACGGAGGTACATGTTGAAATTGATCTTAAAGATAATTTTATTAAAAAACTTAATTTCCCAGTACCTTGGGACGGCAAATTGTATGCCTATGCAAGGTGTTCAGAAGGATTATTAGGACTTTGTAGTGATAACAATATAAAATTTGAAGAGATAAAAAAGATTTATTTGGAAGATTGGGATGACAAGTTTGCCATCATATTTGAAATAGTAGATAGGGAAAAGGAATTTTCATATTATACCTCTATTGAAAACATGAAAGAATTATTAGAGAACTGTTGTAGAGCACCGTCACAGAGATAAAACCCCAAATGAGAAAAACATTAATTTAAAATGAAAGGAAGTGTATCTAGTATGATTAGTTGTAACCTAGAAAGATTGGATGAAAAAATTAAAACATTTTCAAAGTTCGGTGATACTGGAAATGGCGGAATAACAAGATTTTCATTATCTAATGAAGCGCTTATGGCAAGGGAAGAATTTTGCAAAAGATGTGAAGCTTTAGGAATGACAATAACAACGGACGATATGGCGAATATCTATGCGACACTCCCTGGAGAAGAAGATTTACCAGCAATTATGGCAGGCTCACATGCTGACTCAGTGAGACAGGGAGGAAATTATGACGGTATATTAGGTGTATTAACAGCCTTAGAAGCTGTCGAAACCATAATAACAGAAAAAATTCCACACCGTCATCCATTAACTGTTGTTGTATTCACCAACGAAGAGGGAGCACGTTTTGAACCAGCAATGATGTCTTCTGGTGTTGTTACTGGTAAATTTGATAAAGACAAAATGCTTGCTTCAAGAGATACCGATGGCATTACATTTAAAGAAGCGTTAGAGGGTAGTGGTTATATGGGCGACATTAATAACAGAATGACTGCCGATAAATATAAAGCGTTGGTCGAATTACATATTGAGCAAGGACCTGTATTAGAAGCAGAAGGGATTGACATAGGGATCGTTGAAGGTGTTTGTGGTATGATTAACTATGAATTTACATTTGTAGGGCAAGCAGGACACGCTGGAACAACCCCTATGAAATATCGTAAAGATGCACTATATGCGGCTGTAAAAACGATTCAATATCTACATGATGAATTGGATAAATTAGATAGTAAATTAGTTTATACGACAGGTAAGGTATCAGCACATCCAAACATTCATACAATTATTCCTGATATTGTTAAGTTTACATTAGACGCGAGACACCAAGACCCAGAAGTCATTAAGCAAGTACTAAAAGTGATTAAGGCAATACCTGAAGAAGTAGAGAAATGCTCTGTGAGCTACGAAGAAGCATGGTCAAGAGATACTGTTTCTTTTTATCCTGAATATGTAGACTATGTTGAAAAAAATGCAAAGAAATATGGATATACTTCTAAAAGGATGTATAGCGGCCCTGGACATGATGCACAATTTATCACAGATATCATTCCGAGTACGATGATTTTTGTACCAAGTATTGGTGGACACAGTCACTGTGAATTTGAATATACACCAATTGAGAGTTGTCTAAAAGGTGCTAATGTATTACTCCAGACTATTTTGGATATTGACAAGAAATAATAATAGTAAAAAGAGCTATCTCATCTACATATACAATATAGGTGATATAGCTCTTTACAATTAAGTAATATTTTTCTTAACATCTTTAACAACTTCCGCTATGCTAGAATAGGCCATGAGTGAACCCTTCATGACAATGGGTCTACCAACGGTTACAAATCCTAATCCTCTTGAAAGAAAACCACCTATTTTCATTAATAAATTTACTTTATGATGAATATTTACTAATTTTAATTCTTCATTGACTTGTGCGATGTGATGAAAACTATGTAATGCGTTTACAACAATATCCTTGCTAGTATTTCTACCTAATGTACACACGATATTATTATACTCATCATTTCCAACAGGCTTAATAAGACCCCATTCTGATTTATTAGATGTATCAAAAACTGTTTTTTCCATAATTGTTGCAGGTTCGGGTACACTCTCAGTAGGTAATATGCCTAAATGAATATTTGCTGCAAGAACAGATGAGTGAGAGCCACCAGAACAGTGATATATTATGATCATTAATCGTCCTCCATCATTTTAATCCAATACTATTTATTATGAACTTAACTATACCAATTTATGTATTGAGCCTCTTATTGATTATAAAAACTAAATATGTTAGACTATACGCATTGATATTATGGAAAAGAGAGAGGTTGAACATACATATGAAAAATGTTGCATCATTATTAGCCGATGAATTTAACATAAGTAAAGAAGTTTTTGATTTTTGCAATGGGGTTGAGAAAGACATTATCACCCAATTTAATAAAATAGAAAATATAAGTCGCTATAATCAATATAAGGTTTTAAAGGCTTTTCAAAAAAATAAAATAAGTGAAACTCATTTTGTAGAAACGACTGGATATGGGTATGATGATTTAGGAAGAGAGGCACTAGATGCAGTGTATGCCGATGCATTTGGATGTGAGGATGCCCTTGTTCGCCACAATATAATATCTGGTACACATGCACTTTCATTGTGTTTATTTGGCGTATTAAGAACAGGTGATAAGTTACTATCAATAACAGGTAAGCCCTACGATACATTAGAAGAAGTAATTGGATTGAGGGGAGAGAATACTGGTTCACTCAAAGAATTTGGTGTCAAGTATGAACAGGTTGATTTAACCCAAGATGGAATGATTGATGATGATGCTGTTCTAAGGGCCTTAACAAAAGATACTAAGCTTGTTTTAATTCAGAGATCAAAGGGATATGGCTGGAGACCATCTCTTAATGTAGATGAGATAGGACGTATTATTAATAAGATAAAAGAAGTTAATTCTGATATTGTCTGTATGGTAGATAATTGTTATGGTGAATTTGTAGAAGATAAGGAGCCAACACAGGTAGGAGCTGATCTAATTGCAGGATCATTGATAAAAAATCCTGGAGGTGGCTTAGCACCTACTGGGGGATATATTGCGGGTAAAAAGAAGTATGTTAAATTAGCGGCATATCGTTTAACATCACCTGGGATAGGAAAGAAATGTGGTGCATCTTTAGGCTTTAACAGATCGCTTTTTCAGGGGTTTTTCATGTCACCACATATTGTTGCTCAAAGTTTGAAGGCAGCACTTTTCTGTGCAGCTACATTTAAGAAGCTCGGTTTTGAAGTATGTCCTGAAGTTGATGAAAAAAGAACAGATATTATTCAAGCTATAAAATTTGAAGATCCTGATTTAGTGATTTCTTTCTGTCAAGGCATTCAAAAAGGTGCACCTATCGATTCATTTGTTGATCCAGAGCCGTGGGCTATGCCTGGTTATGATGCAGAGGTAATTATGGCGGCTGGAGCATTTATTCAAGGTGCTTCAATAGAATTAAGTGCTGATGCACCAATTAAACCACCATATATTGCATATATGCAAGGTGGATTAACATGGGAAACCGCAAGACTTGGAATTATGATAGCATTACAAAAAATGATTGATCGAGGACAATTAACCCTTGATAGACAGTATAAAATTCTGTAGATAACGAAAGCTTCATATAAATAATACTTTAAAAGTTAAGTATTATTTATATGAAGCTTTCATTTTACTTATAATGTTCTAAAAATCCCCACTACTTTTCCAAGTATTTTTACTTCTTTTACTATGATAGGTTCCATAAATTCATTTTCTGGTTGTAATCTAAAATAATCTTTTTCTTTAAAAAATCTCTTAACTGTGGCTTCATCATCTATTAACGCTACTACAATATCACCATTTTTAGCTGTTTGTTGCTGTGAAACAATCACCAAATCACCGTCAAGTATTCCCGCATCAATCATACTTTCTCCCGTTACATTCAGTGCAAATACATCTTTATTTTTAGCCAACTCTACTGGCAGAGGAAAGGTATCTTCTACATTTTCAACTGCTAAAATTGGTTGTCCAGCTGTTACTTTACCGACAATAGGTACTTCTATAATTTCCTTTGCAGGGAGCATATCATCTTTTTTATTATTCACCACACGTAGCGCACGTGGTTTTGCTGGGTCTTTAATCAACAAACCTTTTTTTTCTAATCGTTGCAAATAGCCATGCACAGTTGAGGTGGATTTCAATCCAACAGCACTGCAGATTTCACGAACGGAAGGTGGATACCCTTTTTCTTTAACCCGCTTATCAATAAAATCTAAGATCAACTGCTGTTTTTCAGTTATTTTTTTTGTCATACCGATGTACACACCCCTCATATATATATTTAAACACATTATATCACAAGTTTTCCAATTTATCAAACGAATGTTCGCTTTTTTTACAAAAATCGTTGACATAGAACAAACGTTCTGATATAATTATTATCACAAGAACACTTGTTCTAAAGAACAGAGGAGATGATGACAATGACTAGAAATGTTAAACTACGAATTGTAGACAAGGAAAGGTTTATAGGGTTTTTATTGATATCATTTATTGTATTGGCCATATTGATTGTATTTTTTGTTAGCCAAACTTCTGTTCAAGGACAAGCAAAAGATGCTTATATATCAGTTTATGCTAAGCAAGGAGATACATTATGGGGGATAGCGCAAAGATATAATTATAAAAATGAAGATCTTAGAAAACTTATTCATACTATTATGGATGAAAATAATATGGAAACAGCCATGCTGTATCAAGGTCAAGAAATAAAAATCCCTACACAATAGTGCTTGAACTTTTTTTATATCTTATGATATGATAATAATAGTTAAAATGAAAAGATACAGAATTGAGGGTAGGGCAATGGCATTAAGAGAATGCGTATTAGAAGATAAACCATGTATTGAATGTGGTGAATGTAATATTTGTGACCTAGATAGAGGTAAAGTTTGTGATAATTGTGGGCAATGTATTGATATTGACTCAGAATATAAATCGATAGAGATTGATGAGTTTCAAAAAACAGGGGATAGGGCTTAAAAAATTAAGCACTATCCTCGTTACTTTTTAAATTTGCCAAAGGATTTCTGTCAATAGCATCTCGTAATTGTTCATTATCTATATGCGTGTAAATCTCAGTAGTCGAAAGATGTTCATGACCTAGTATTTCTTGTAATGCTCTAATATCAACTTTACCATGCTTATACATTAGAGTAGCAGCAGTATGACGTAATTTATGGGCTGAATATTTTTCTGTGTCTAAACCTGCAAGTTTAAGATATTTTTTAACAATATGCTGAACTGTTTTTCTGCTAATTCTTTGTTTGCGTTTGCTGAGAAAAAGTGCATTTTTATCCTTGATATTGTTTTTAGGACGATTATTTTCTCTATAATTCTCTATAGCCTTCATACATGCATTGTTAAGATAAATAGTTCTTTCTTTATTGCCTTTCCCGATAACAGTTAGCGTATCACCTTTTATCCTGTTTAAGTTTATATTAACTAATTCAGATAGACGCAAACCACAATTTAAAAACAAGGTGAGGATAGCGTAATCTCGCTCTTTAAATTCACCATCTACAACGCTTAATAATTCTTTACTTTCATCTAATGTTAAGTATTTAGGCATACTCTTTAAAATTTTAGGGGACTCCAAGTCCTTAGCAGGATTTACTTCTATAAGTTTTGCTTTTGTATTAAGATAATTAAAGAATGACTTAATACTAGCAACTTTTCTTGCACGGGAATTTGCATTATTTCCGCGTTCTCTGTTTACATAGGTCATATAATCATATAAATCACTTAGGTTAATATCTTTAATAAGCTCTATATTTATATCATGTATAGATATTTCATCAAATATAATCTTATTATCAGCTAATCCTTTTTTTTGTTTCATAAATCTTAAAAAAACACGTAAATCAAAGAAATACTCTGTTATCGTATTCTGAGATTTTCCTTTAATTGTTTCCATATAGCTTAAAAAATCTCTAAGAATCTGTGGTGCTTCATGTAAATCTGCCATATATTTCACTCCTGAACCTATATAAATAGATTTTTATTATATTATACATTATTTTATAATTTAGAGCAAAATAACACTTTATTTTTTCCATAATATATGTAAAAATAGAGGGTGAGGTGGTCAGAATGTTTTATGATATTCAATTTACTAAGGATAAGCCTATATATCTACAAATAAAAGACTATATTATAGAAATGATTTCAAAGGGAATGCTTCAAAAAGATTTGAAACTACCTTCGACACGTGAGTTAAGCAAATTATTAGATGTGAGTAGAAATACTATAATACTTGCATATCAATATTTGGAAGATGAGGGCTATATATATACTATTAGGGGAAAAGGTGCTTTCATTTCAGACGTAAAAATAGGTGTTATGAACGGTTGGAATATAGATTGGTCGAAAGAAATTAATGAATATACTGAATTAGCAGAAGAATTAGATATTATGAAACATGGTATTAAATGGGAAAAAGGGATGATATCTTTTACTAGCATAGCTCCAGACGAAAGCTTATTTGATATTGAAGGTTTTAAAAGATCTTTTTTAGATCGCTTTTCTCTTGAAGGAGATAAGCTACTGAATTATGGATATGCTAAGGGATATGCTCCACTTATTGAGCATATAAAGCAATATATGAAAAATAAGGGTGTGGACATAGATGAGAAAGATGTATTAATCACAAATGGTTTTACAGAAGGATTTGATATTCTTTTATCAGCGTTAACCAAGAAAGGTGATAGTATAATTTGTGAAAATCCGACCCATAATACAGCAATAAAGATAATGAAACTTCATGGTCTTGATATTATTGGTATTGATATTGAAGAAGATGGTATAAATACCGAAGTATTAAAACAAAAGATAAAAGATAAACCTGCAAAACTTGCCTATCTAACTCCGTCCTATCACAATCCAACAGGGATTGTAATGTCACCTGAAAAAAGGATGGAGACTTTTAATATATTAAGGCAACATAAAGTACCTATCATTGAAGATGGATTTAATGAAGAATTGAGATACTCAGGTTCTCATATTGCACCGATACTTACGCTTTGTGGGAAAGAAGATGGTGTAATATACATTGGAAGTCTTTCAAAGGTATTATTTCCTGGTATTAGAATAGGATGGATAGTAGGTAATAAAAAGTTGATTTCTTATCTTGAAAGTATTAAAAGGAGTAGAAATATACATACTTCATCAATCGATCAGGCTGTATTATACGAATACCTTAAATCAGGAAATTTTGAAAAGTATATTAATAAAGTAAGAAAGAGTTACAAAGAAAAATACGAAATTGCTATTAAATATGCAAAAGAATATATTCCATGTAAAAAAATATTAGGTGAGGGCGGATTACATATTTTTATTGAACTAGATGATAATATAAACGCATGGGATTTACTGGAACAATGTTCAGAAGAAGGTGTGATCTTTACACCGGGTAATAGATTTTATACTGATAAGAAAGGGGGTAATACACTTCGGATAGGTTTTTCAAGAGTAGGCAAAAATGATATAGTAAAAGGATTGAAATTAATAGGAAATATAGTAAGAAAGATGAAGTAAATAACAAAAATTAGGTGTAAAGTTATATACCTTTACACAAATAAAAAGGAGTGATATCAATGAAATTGCTAGTAATATATTATTCATATGAAGGAAATACAAAATTTATTGCCGAGAGTATTGCTAATGAAATTGAAGCTGATTTATTGGAGTTAAAACCTAAAAATGAGGGTAGACATCAAGGTTTTATGAAGTATTTTTGGCTTGGCAAACAGGTCATATTTAAGGAAAAACCAGAACTAATGCAATTCCAATTAAATCCTGAAGACTATGATTTTATTTTTATTGGTACACCTGTGTGGGCTGGGAGTTATGCGCCACCTTTAAGAACTTTTTTTGAAACAAATAATCTAAAAGGTAAAAAAATTGCATTGTTTAGTTGTTCAGAAGGTGGCGATATGAAAATAATGTTTAAGATGAAAGAAGCTTTAAGTAGTAATACTATTATTGATGAACATAAATTTATTGAACCGCTAAAACGTGATAAGGATAACAATGAAGTTAAGGCTCGAAATTGGGCTAAAACGTTAATACATACAAGTAATATTTAATAAAAATCAAGGAGAATTATAACAAATGACACATAAATTTAATGAGAAAAATATGAAGAAATTAGATAATCCAATTAGAAGAAAAAAATTACCTCCTAAACAAACCTTATTAAATCTAGGATTATCTGATGGAGATATAATTGCTGATATAGGCTGTGCTATAGGTTATTTTAGCTTGCCAGCATCAGATATTGTAGGTGATTCTGGCAAGGTCTATGCAATTGACATTTCTAAAGCTATGTTAGATGTACTAAAAAACAAAATTAATGAAAATAATATAACAAATATAACATTAATTCAATCTAAGGAATATGATTTTGGCTTAGATGAGAATAGCGTTAATTTTGCTTTTATGTGCAATGTATTGCATGAAATTGAAAACAAAGAAAGATTCTTAAACGAGATTAAAAATATATTAAATAATAACGGTAAAATATCAATTATAGAATGGGCTAAAAAAGAAACAGAATTTGGACCACCGATAGATCATAGATTAAGTCGACAAGAATGTAACGAATTACTGATTAATAATGGTTTTAATGAAATTAGTGTCACTGACATTGGTAATGATTTTTATTCAATTACAGGTGTTAAAGCATGATTGCTTATAATCTTGATTTAAACTTCAAACAATCAAATACTAAAATTTTATAAAAACTCCTACTCCCAATTAGACAAAATTTTTATTTTGTCTAATTGGATATTAAATTATACAATGTAAATTATAAAAAAATACCCTCCATTGTTTTTAACAGATGCCTAAAGAATTAAATCTGTCTACTTTATGGAGAGTATTTTATATTCTCTATGCTTTGTTATTTATCAAGATTTTCTGTGACTACAGGTCTTATAATTGAATTCCAAACTTCATAACCTTTTTTGTTTAAATGTAATTTATCTCTTTCAAATAATTCCGCATTTGGTGTACCTTCTTCATTTAGTAAAGCATCTGTTGTATCAATAAACGTCAACATTTCTTTTTCTGCTGAATACTCTTTTATTAATTCATTTGCTTTTCTAGCATCATTCCATACTGCCCACCGTGATTCAGTTGGAGAAATTGAAATATAATAAACTGGAACATTAGGTAACTCACTTTGCGATTTTTCGAAAAATTCTTTAAATAAATCAAATACTTCTTCGCCTGTTTTGCTTTCACCTTTAATACCATTAATATCATTTGCACCCGAGAAAATAACGATGGCTTCTGGGCTAAATGGCTTAATTAATCTATCATAATAATAGGTTGAATCAGCAATTTTTGAACCACCAAAACCGTGATTTACTACTTTATAGGGTGACATATCTTGTTCTAACGTCTCCCATTTCCTTATACTTGATGAACCAATAAAAACAATATCTACATTTGGAATATCTTCACCATATCGCTGTTCAATTCTTTTAATATCTTTTTCCCAGTATGTAGGATCTTCGTTATTAATCGTTTGTCTCCCTATAGTCATTCCAAAAACCAATAACGCTACAACGATAATAATGACTACAATTATTACTTTTTTAAACATTTTTCCTTTCCTCCTAATTATATTTAAAATGTAAATTTATTACTTATTATCTATTATACTATATTAATTATCTAGTATCAAATCGTTTTATTATTATAATAAATGTTTTTTAGGGGAAAATATTTATCAGGTGATTAAATGATGATTGTACGTTTAGGCTATGTTGCTATGACATTAAATTTAAAAGATGCATCCCCTTCAAAAACCGTAACTTTCAAGACATATAGTAATATAAATAATGATGAAGGAAGAAAACATAGATTAGAAAAAATAACACGTGCCAATTTAGAAAATACACTTAGAATACTAAGATATAATCTTGCAAGTGATATTTCTGTGTATAGATTTACATCTAAACTTGTTCCCCTCGCTACTCATTTGGATGTACCTGAATGGTCTTATGAAGATGAACTGCACGATGAATTTAAAGCAATCGGTGATATTGTAAAAGAAAATGATTTTAGGGTTAGTGCTCATCCAGATCATTATACTGTAATAAATAGTCCTAATGAAGATGTATTTAAAGCTTCACTTAGAGATTTAGAGTATCATTTTAGAATATTTAAAGCTATGGGTTTAGATGATAAAAAGTATAAACTAATTCTACATATAGGTGGCTTATATGGTAAAAAAGACACATCAATTCAAAGGTTTATTGACAGATTTAAGATTTTACCAGAATATATACAAAACAAAATTATTATTGAAAATGATGATAAGTCATACAATGCAATAGATGTACTCAATATTTGTAATGAACTTAGTGTTCCTATGGTATTTGATGTACATCATCACTATTGTAATAATAATGGTCAAAAAATAAGTGACCTCCTCCCTTCTATCTATCAAACCTGGAAAAATGAATACTTTTGTCCTAAAATCCATTTTTCTAGTCCTAAAAGTGAAAAAAAATTTAGGCATCACGCAGATAATATAGTTTTTGATGATTTTATGAACTTTATTGATGTTGCAAAAGAAATCAATCATGATATAGATATTATGTTAGAAGCTAAAAATAAGGATAATGCGTTATTTAATCTGATGGAACAATTAAAACAACATAAAAAAGTGAGTATTATTAATCAAGCAACTTTTGAGTATTAAATTATCTTCTTCTATAAAAATTTGCACGATAACTTCTTCTCCTTATTTTTTTAGTTTCATTAAAATAACTCACTTCCACTTGCGAGGTATATACTCTCTCATCAGGATTAATATATTTTTTCTCACCAACAATTTCAAATTCACCATTTAAACGAATATCTTCACTTGAACTACCTATCATTACCTCAACAATACCAGGTTCAACAACTAAATCCCCGTTCATATCAATAAATGAAAGTAAATTCATAGGTACAGTGAATGTAATATTACTACTTTGATCTGGCTCAAGTGGTACTCTTTTAAACCCTATTAACTGCTGAAAAGGTCTTGAAACACCTAACGCTTGATCTCGAATATATAATTGAACGACTTCTTCCCCTTTTCTATCCCCTGTATTCTTTACTTGCATAGAAATATTTACACTATCTGTAATAGGTACTTGTTTTTTATCAATATCTAAATTACTATATTCAAATTGTGTATAGCTCAGTCCATGACCAAATGGATATAGAGGTTCGCTTGTTTCATCAATATAATCATTTCCATATTGTTCGGGACTATAAGGTTTATGATAGTAATATATTGGAACTTGACCAACTGTTTGTGGAAACGTGATAGGAAGCTTTCCACCAGGATTTACTTTTCCAAATAGAACATCGGCTACCGCTCTAGCACCTTCATTTCCAGGACCCCATGCTTCTAAAATTGCAGGAATATTTTCATCGGCCCATTGTATGGATAATGGTCTTCCATTGACGAGTACTAATACAACAGGCGTTCCCGTAGCGTGAACTGCTTCTAATAATTCTTGTTGAACACCAGGGAGATCTAAATATGCAGCATCAATTCCTTCACCAGAAGTATTACTTGCAGCATGCCCCATTTTACCACCTAATATAACAATTGCTACATCAGCGTTTTCTGCTACTCTTACGGCTTCATCAAATCCTTCTGTTGAATCATCTTTAAGTGTAGATCCCTTAGCATATACTATTTCAGTTGAGTCACCTACTAATTCTTGTATAGCTTGTAGAATACTTATTCCATCGTATAGATTTCTTGTGAAAACCTCTTCATCTCTTCCGAGCTTATTAAATTCTTCTATTGCTTCTTGATAAACTTCTCTTCTTCTTTCCACAGTTAGTGGATTTGAATATTTTGTATCACCACTTGAAGACTCTTGTATGAATGGATCAAAAATGAAATCAGCTGCGCCAGGTAAGGTATAATCTCCAAATAAATTTCGTAAACTATCTGCGTTTGGACCAATCACAGCAATTGTTTTTAAATCATCACTTAAAGGTAATAGGTCATTTTCATTTTTTAATAGTGTCATCGATTTTTCTGCAATTTCTCTTGATAATTGTTTGTGTTGGGGGTTTGATAATACTCTATCCACATCTCCTTCTGCATAAGGATTTTCAAATAAGCCAAGCTTAAACTTTGATTCTAAAACTCTTCTTACGGAGGTATCTATTAATTCCTCGCTAACGAGCCCTTTTTCAACAACTTCTTTTAATGGTTTTCCATATACAATTGTTTCAGGTAATTCAATATCGATACCAGCATTAATCCCTAAAATTGCTGCTTCTTGAAGATTATCAGCCACTTGATTATTTTCTGCCAATCGCAAAAGAGAATTATAATCCGATACTACAATACCTTGAAATTCCAAGATGTCTCGCAATAAATCAGTTAATATTTCTTTTGATGCTGCTACAGGCACACCATCAATAATGCCATATGAATTCATAACTGATTGTAAATTACTATCTTGTATTGCAGCTGCAAATGGACGAGCATACACTTCATATAATTCTCTTTGACCAATATGTGATTCTGATAGATTTTTACCAGCTTCTGAAAATCCATACCCTAGATAGTGTTTTCCAGTTGAAATAACTCCATCCAACAGATTATCTGTCTGTAATCCTTTCACATATGGAATACCTAATGCAGATACAAGATATGGATCTTCTCCGTATGTTTCACTCACTCTTCCCCATCTTGGATCTATAGTAATATCTAATACTGGTGCTAATGCTTGTCGATATCCAACTACCATCATTTCTTCTCTTATTGCAGACGTCATCTTTTCTACCAACTCAGGTTCCCACGTTGCTGCGATACCAATGCTTTGTGGAAATACGGTCATCCCTTCTTTAGGTACACCTGTTAAAGTTTCAGTATGAAAAATGACTGGAATCCCCAATCGTGTATCTTCTATAAAAAACCTCTGGACTTCATTTATATTTCTTTGTAATTGTTCGTCCCGCCCTTGTACTGCAACAATTTCGCCGATTCCATCCTTGCCTAACACTTCTAAATTTTCATAGATAACACCATCATCTGAATCAGATATTGCTATTCCAAAAATTGAATTAAGCTGTGCAATTTTCTCATCTAATGTCATTCTGCTTAAAAGGTCTTCTACCCTTTCATCAATTGGTTTACTTGCATCTTTATATAACATATTTTCAGGCATAATATTCCTCCTCTATTGTCTTCAGTTAATATATATGTTCGAGACCACTGAAAAAGTCTAGTTAATATAAAGAGTTATAAATTGCTCAAGAGATATATACCATTTATATAAACGATATGATAATCTTTCAAAAAAAAATTGCAATACTGCTAATTTTATGTTATCCTTTTAAAAGACAAAAAAATATTTCAAATAACAATGGTGTTATTTTCTCTTTGTGTAGGGGGGAAGTAGCACCTTTTTTAATTTTCTAAGGGGGAATTCTTTCATGAACAATGCAATGATATTTTTAGGAGGGCTACTGTCTATTTTATATTTTGAGTCTAATGTAATCCCAATACTTTGGTTGAGAGTATTGATATATATTGTGTTTATAGGCATTTATAGTTTAATTAAAGATAAAAAATTCAAAAAATATATTAATGATATATTAAATTTTTCTAGTGAACTCGTAAATGGCAATTATACATATCAAGTATCTTTAGATAATTATAAAGGGATAATGGGAACGACTATATCTTCAATTAATAATTTGAAGAATAAGTTATTAAAATATGTCTTTGAAATACAAGTTGCATCAAATCAGATTACGGCGGTCTCACAACAACTATCAAGTACTTTTGATGAGAATAATGCTTTTGCCCAACAATTATATGCAGAAGCACAAGAACTTTCTCAGCTCAATAGTCTCAGTCAAGAGAATATTAATAGTACTATCGCTGGTATAAAAGACGTTGTGCAATTACTTGAAAGTGTTAAGGGCACTTCACAAAATATGCAAAATGCAAGTGATGAAACGCAACGAATTATTACTGATAGCCTTAAAGAGATTATGGAAATAGTTAAGACAATAAATGAGATACAAGATTCTACTAATGTTGCAGTTCAATATGTGAATAAGCTAAATACTGCATCATCAGAGATTGCACATATACTACAGACAGTAGACAATATTGCAAAACAAACTCACCTTCTCTCATTAAATGCTTCAATAGAATCGGCAAGGGCTGGAGAATTTGGTCTAGGTTTTGGTGTAGTTGCGGATGAAATAAGAGCCCTTTCAGAAGATAGCAAAGCTGCTGTTTCTGATATTTCTCAATTACTCAATAATATTACTGAAGAAATATCTAATGTTAGCGAGCGAATGAATGATACTCTTACAAATGTTGATAAAGGTGTTGCTTGTTCTAATAATGTTGAATCAAGTTTAAGTAATATTGAGAAGTCATATGAAAATGTACAGGTAATGATTGAAGATATTATTAGTATTTCAGAACAAGAGTACACACTTGCAGGTACTATAAGTGGAAAAGTTGAATCTATGGAGAGCATATCTCAGGAAGTTGGTTCAAAGTTTGAAACACTTTACGATTTTGTTGAACAACAAAAAGAAAATATCGAAGATTTAGGTAAACTAGGCGAACACCTGTTAAATGCTTCTAATAGTTTAACTATTCTTTCTGATAAAGAAAATATTAATGTACTAAAATCTAATAGTTCAAAGTTTAATAGAATTATTGATGATGTTAAGATACTAATCAAAGAAAATATATTGAATAATGAGTCTATTTTATCATTCAATTTGCAAACTCATGAACGTTTACTAAAGGATTTATTAATAAACAATAATGATATTGAAGCAATCTGGACTAATGATCACAAGGGTAGATTTATCTATTCAAATCCTCCTGCGGGAATTGCAAATGCAAGTATTCGCGAATGGTTTAATGAAAGTATACAAGGAAAAGAATTTTGTTCAGAAATTTATATTTCAGCTATTACACATAATCCATGTATGACTGTCTCTCTACCTATTCAAAATGCTGCTGGAGAAAATATCGGTGTAATTGGTGCTGATTTAAGAATTGAAATATAAGACAATTACAAATATCAATAAAACAGATATGACAAAGCTCCCCTAATAATACGGGGAGCTTATTAACCTCTTTTATAATAGGTAAGCGCACACGATATTTAACTTATGGGTAGGTTATAAACCCACTATACGTTACATCTGGAGATCCGTTTCTTGTTATTACTACACTATAATCACCATCTTCAGTGATATTCTTTCTTATAGTGCAACTCCCACCTGTGTATTCTTTCATCGGTACAAGTACATCATCTTCAAATCGAAACCCTACATATATATTCTCATCGTCAGGTGTCCAAGAAAGTGTTACTACAAGTGTATCACCACTATCTGCATCATAAGGTCCATAGCTATCTGTTCCGCCAATAGTACCGCTTATAGAAGCAGTACCTCTTGTTATTGCTACTGCACTTTTATTACTAATGTTTATACTTTGTTCGCTTAAATCCATCAACAAGGTTTTTCCAGTAGGTCCTGTTTTCACTACTTCAACTTCTTCTAATGCAGTAGAAGTATTACATTCAGACATTTCTCCTGTTTCGCAATTTAAAAATAACTGTGTGTTTGTTTCAGCAAAACAAGTTAACTGTGTCAAAGTTAGTAATACAACTACAAAAATAAATAGACTTGTTTTTTTCAAAGTTATCACTCCCTATTATATCTATTGTGTACGCTTATCAAAGAGTATAACATATAAAAAAACAAATAAATGTCGAAATATGTAACTATCTCAAAATTTAATTAATTTTAATAAAAATTTTATATTGTTTTATTTTTAGTGCTCCATAGTTTCGTTTCGACTTTTATTGCACTAAATAATTGATTATACTTCCCTTGCATAATTTAATACTCTGTTTAATACTTTTTCATAACAAATATCAATCTCTTTAAATTTCATATGGGGAATATAAAATGTCTCCATAAAATCGTGTTCTTCTTTCGCTTCACGAATTGTACTAATTGCTTTATGTAATAAATCATCAAACGCAGATGAATTATATTGCAATGATTCTGAATGTTTTTCTAAAATATTATTGTCTAGATATTGATTCAAATCAATCTCTCGATTAGCTTTTAATGATGATGAGTGGTATTTGTTTAATGTAGTAAATGCAAGTCTTAATGCTGGGATTACAAGATGTTCTATTCTCTTCTCTGGTGCCATTGTACAAAAATATGCCTCAGTATCTAGTCCCTTTTCAATACAAGCTTCTAATATCTTCTGAAGTAATACTTCAGTTCCAGTACCAGGTTCACCTTTGATTATATATCTATTGTCACAATTAACAAGGATAGAGTCTAAGTAATTACATAATCCATTTGGTGTTATTGCACTTGCAAATAGTTTTCTAACTTGCCCTACCTCATTACTAACTTCTATTTTTTCAAGTTCATCTTTTATAATATTGTCAGCTTCAATATTGATGCCTGCCATGTTCATTGCTTCTATATATATATTCATATTATCGTCATATATGTATTTGGAAGCGGATAAGTATTTATAGGCTCGTGTAAAGAGTTTACCAACCATCTTATTAGTTGATAATATCTCTTTTCTCTTACCACGAATGCCTTCCTCATCCCAATAGTCACCAAGATGTAGTATTTCATCTACTGCTCCTGGATTTTTAGGATCTACAACATGGGGTGCCGTTCCATCTAATAATGCTACTTTAATTTTAGGTATGACAACACCATCAAGTGAGTGATTATCCGATGAACAGTGCATAAACTCGACATCATAACCCTGGTTCACCATTTCATTACCAAGTTTTTTCATGAAACTTGATTTGCCTACCCCGGGTCCACCTTTAATACAGATAATACGTGTTGCATCCTCTTGTCCAATAA
This sequence comes from Clostridia bacterium, assembly GCA_963662695.2. Classification (GTDB taxonomy): domain Bacteria; phylum Bacillota; class Clostridia; order SK-Y3; family SK-Y3. Next base: position 286,598 of record CAXXDC010000001.1, read on the forward strand.
TGTTAGTATAGTAGGAAAAGAATCCTTTTGTAGTATTCCCACCAGGAAAAACATGTTTGATACGACCTTTAGACATTGTAATCCCCCTTAAAAAATTAATGATTTCATACATTATATTATTTTCACAAGGGATTGTTTGTGCTTGTACATAAATACAAATCCTATCTTTACAAATTTTTTAAAAAAGAAAATAGACTATAATATCATTAGGCAAAATTTTATCAATTAATTTTTATTTCTCGTTTAGACCATCCTTCGCCTACATACACTCTTGTCTTTCCCCATTTTTTAACTTTTGTAATCTTCTCACCCGTTTTCTTTTCTAGGTATGCAATTGCATAGTCATCTGGTTCGCCAACCAATCCAATTGCTACTTCTCTTTTCTTTTCTTTTTTATTTTCCGTATCTTTCTTTTTCTTAAAAAACATTTTCACGCCTCCATGTAGTTATGTATTACAGATATTTTACTAATGTCTGTATATACATTATTCTACATATTTTTCTATATTCCTGCCTATTTTTTAAATTTTTTGTATTTTTTTTGTAATTTTTTAAAATAAGTTGATTTATGGGCATAATGAATACCCCTATTTCTAGAGGTATTATAAAAAACTGATTAAAGTATGCTATTTATATATTTAGCTGAACGTACTACATGCTTGGCAAGAACGGTGGAAGTTACTGTTCCCACACCACCAGGAACAGGGGTGATGTAGGCTGCTTTTTTCGAAACAGAGTCAAAATCCACATCACCGCACAGTTTACTGTCATTATCTATATTAATTCCTACATCAATAACGATACTGCCATCAGAAACATAATTAGATGTAATCATTTTGGCTTTACCTGCCGCAGCTATCAGTATTTCCGCATTTCTGCAGGTTTTTTCTAATGCTTTAGTCCTAGTATGACAAATAGTGATAGTTGCATTACTTTTTACTAGCAACATAGAAAGAGGTTTGCCGACTACCATACTTCTGCCAACAACAGTGACCTTTCATAATATTATTACTCATTTCATTGTAGCCTCCACTTCTTGATATATTGCGTCAGCTTTCATAATGCCCATTTCTAATAGGTGTTCTACTCTGCGATTTAGTTGCTCAGCGTAAACCCTGTCTTTCATTAGTTTTGTATTAATAAATACGTTAAGGCTTGCACCTTGCATCGCTGACTTACAGAAAAGCACTCCGACGCCAACATCACTTATAGCAATTTTTGTTCCTATATTCGCTAACTCTTTGTGATGCAGCATTGCTTCAAATGCTTTTTCCATGATGATATAAGGAACAGCGCTTGCAGATTTCAAAGCATTTTCAAGCGTTACTTCTTTATACTTTTTTTCTTGTAAAGTATTCTTTGGCAGACTATATGCTTTAGAAAGCGGTTCAAAAGCCTCAGCATCCTTTTCAACCAATGAAGCAAGTTCTTTGCGTAAACGTTCAGCTTCATTCAGAATTCTGCTGATATCCTCCTGAACATTGGCATATTTCTTTTTTCCTAGTGTCAGGTTGGCAACCATACTACCTAATGCTACACCTAACGCACCAACAATTGCAGACGCTCCGCCTCCACCTGGAACTGGATCAGCTGAAGAAAGCATCTCGAGAAATTCGTTACAACTTTTATCGTTTATCATAAATCCCTCCACAGAACTTGTTTTTTAAAAAAGACCAGAAATTTTACCGTTTGAATCAACATCAATTTTTTCAGCAGATGGTACTTTAGGTAGTCCCGGCATAGTCATTATATCCCCAGTGAGCACCACAATGAACCCTGCTCCAGTAGAAACCTTCACATTCTTAACGGTCACCCTAAACCCAGTAGGACGACCAAGTTTTTTGGCATCATCTGAGAAAGAATATTGATTTTTCGCCATGCAAATCGGCATATTTCCAATACCTAGTTTCTCAATTTGTTTTATTTCTTTTTCTGCAATGGATGTATAGTCTACCCCGTCTCCACCATAAATCTCACAAACGATGCTCTCAATCTTTTCTTTAATGGACTGATCCGTTTCATATATATATTGGAAGTTGGAAGTGGAACTTTCGACCAATTTAATGACTTCTTTCGCTAGGGCTATACCACCTTCTCCTCCCTTAGCCCATACTTCAGAAAGTGCTACATTTGCACCAGCATCCTTACACATTTTTTCTATTAAACTCAGTTCAGCATCCGTATCTGTTGGAAATCGATTAATTGCGACCACTGCTGGAAGTCCAAATTTTATTGTAATATTCTCAATATGCTTGAGAAGATTTGGCATACCTTTTTCAATAGCAGGAACATTTTCTTTCCCTAAATCTGATTTTAACACGCCACCATGCATTTTCAATGCCTTAACTGTAGCTACAATAACAACAGCAGAAGGTTCAATTCCAGCAAACCTGCATTTAATATCAAGGAATTTCTCAGCACCAAGATCAGCGCCAAATCCTGCCTCTGTCACCACATAATCAGTAAGTTTGAGGGCCATTGTTGTTGCCATGATACTATTGCAACCATGAGCAATATTAGCAAACGGTCCACCATGTATAAATGCGGGCGTATGTTCTAAAGTCTGTACAAGGTTAGGCTTCAGTGCATCCTTAAGGAGTGCAGTCATTGCACCTTGAGCATTTAACTGTCCCGCTGTAACCGGCTGGCTTTCTCTTGTATACCCGATAATAATTTTAGATAGTCTTTCTTTAAGATCATCTATATTTCTTGAAAGACAGAGAATCGCCATGATTTCCGAAGCTACTGTTATATCAAAGCCGTCCTCTCTAGGCATTCCATTGGCTTTTCCATTAAGTCCATCTACTACATATCTCAATTGTCTGTCATTCATATCGACACATCGTTTCCACGTAATCCTACGTGGGTCAATACCTAATGTATTCCCTTGAAAGATATGGTTATCAATCATAGCCGCCAACAAATTATTTGTTGCACCTATTGCATGAAGATCTCCTGTGAAATGCAAGTTAATATCTTCCATTGGTACAACTTGTGCATAACCACCACCGGCAGCACCGCCTTTTACTCCGAATACGGGTCCCAATGAGGGCTCACGTAGTGCAATCATTGTTTTTTTACCTATTTTTTTTAGTGCATCACCAAGACCAACTGTTGTCGTCGTTTTTCCTTCACCCGCTGGTGTTGGTGAAATGGCTGTAACAAGGATAAGTTTACCGTCTTTCTTAGTTTTCAGCTTCTCAAATATCTTATAGTCAATTTTAGCCTTGTAATCTCCATAAAATTCGATATCTTTTCTTTCAATCCCTATCGAATCAGCAACCTGTTCAATAGGATTCATTGTCGAGTCTTGTGCGATTTCAATATCACTTTTATAGTCCATGATAATTCTCCTTTACTATTTTATGTTTATGTAAATAAATTACCCAATAGATCATTCCTACAAATAATCCACCTCCTACAATATTGCCAAGAGTAACAGGAATTAAGTTCTTTATAAGGAAAGCTCCCCAGCTAAGCCCATTTATTTTTTCCTGCGCTACTCCTAAAGAAACAGTAGCATTTACCCAAGCAGGATTGGATTTTGATAGGATTCCAGCAGGAATATAGTACATATTAGCTATACTGTGTTCAAAACCTGATGTAACAAAGAGCCAAATTGGAAATAAGATAGCAAATAACTTGCCAGTGATATCCTTAGCCGCCGCTGACATCCATATAGCAAGACATACAAGCCAATTGCAAAGTATGCCCATAAAGAAAGCATTTCCAAATGTCATATTTGATTTACTTACAGCTATCTTAATTGTATATCCACCTAGTAATCCATTAGAGAAATTCAATTGACCAGAAAAATGTACAAACAATACTACAATCATTGCCCCAATGAAGTTCCCAAGATAGACGAATAACCAACCTCTCAACATTGTAAGCCATCCACGCCCCTTACTACTACAGGAGATAACCATCAAGCAATTTCCCGTAAATAATTCAGCACCTGCAATGATGACCATCATAAGACCTGATGAAAAGATTGTTCCTGCAAGTACTTTTGATAGACCTACGGAACTAATAGTATGTATCGCAACATTTGAGCCCTGCGCAGCTAGAGCAATAAATGCTCCACCTAGGATGCCAAGAACTAATTGCTTAAATATTGCTAAATCAGCCTTTTTACATCCTGTCTCTATAAAATTTTCTGCAATCTCTGCTGGACTAAAATATGATTTTTCCAAATTTCACACCCCCATATATAGTTTTTGCAGTTACAGTCATTCGACCATTTTGCTTATTGGGCATAGAAACTAGTTTTTAAAATGCGGCATGATTCTTTCCAAAGTAAATATACTAATGCAATCTGAATGGGAAGAATAATTAGATTTGTAATCATTCGTGGTACCAAAATTGCCCAAAAGGTATACCCTGGAAGAGCAAGGTAAAGCCATAATGATTTTAGAATGCCATTATTGAAAATACAGATAATTACAGCGGCTAGAGATGTACGAAGAAGGGAAGGCGTTTTTTTATACATAAACATACCAAAAACCCATCCTGATAGAAAGGCACATACAGTGATACCTGGTATATACCCCCCAGAAGGAAAAAAGAACACTCCCAAAATATCCCCAATAGCAGCGGCGATTCCACCATTAATTGGGCCACACATCATAGAGCAAATTGCAACCGCTATAAATGAAATTCCAAATCTTATAAATGGAGCTGGTTGAATGACGATAAAATGCGAAAGAATTACATTTAAAGCTATCGTAAGTCCAGAGATAGTAATTACCATTGATTTTTTCATGAAAATACATCCTCTCTTTTATTCGGCTTCTGCCACTAAAAAAGAAGACTCTTTTTGTGGCAACGGAATGCGGATTAAGCACCGTAAACCACTGGTCATAACTATCTTTATACCCAGGATTTTTCGTCCACCGGCAACTTCCCGTCCGAATGGCACTTGACGCGCTTAGCCCTACTTTGCCTCATTTTTTCATTAAATCATTTAATAATTAATTAATTTTAAAATCAATTCTTGTCGATTTGATACATTAAGTTTCGCATGAATATTTGCAATATGCTTGTATATTGTAGGTAGACTTAAGAATAATTTTTTACTTATGTTTATCGGAGTCATCCCTTTACATAATAATTCAGATATTTCCGATTCTCTCTTGGTGAGTGGCATTTTAACCTTTTTGTCTTTCTTATAAAACCTATTTGATGATGCGAGTTCTAATGAATTTTTGAACAAATTATTTAAATGAGGTTGAATGATATTCAAAATACTTATTTCTTCATTTGTATATCCACTACGCATAGTCCTGTCTAAAGAATAAACACAAACCATAAAATTTTCATGATTATGTAATCCAAAACCTAAACTATAACTAAGCCCCTGAGGCTTAATATAATCAGTAATAAATTCATCACGCTCATAGTTGGTCCAATCAATGCAACTCATAATCTTGGGTTTTGAAAAACGATCGTATTTCATTTTTGTGAAAATCGAATATTGACCGTTTTCGATATTTGAATAATATTCGAGATAAACATCACTCCACCTCTGTTCAACCCCAATTAAAACCTCATCATATATTTTCCTGTTATCGTCTACGAGATAAATACGAGCCTGATCATAGGGGATAAGAGAATATAATTTTTTTATCACTTGTACGCAAAACTTTTTTGGTTTACATATATTCTCGCTACTAAGCAAAAAATCATTTATTTTCGTCCATGGCAATTCACTCATAATCATTCTCCTTTTTTCCTTGCAGATTCTAACAACGAATGCCTTACGAAGTAAGAGCAACTTTGTTGTTCCACATAATCCCACATATTAATTATAGGAAAAGTTTTGTATCCTTGTCAAGTAAAAAGGGTTATACTAATATGTTACAAAAATACTTTCTACTATACTATAGCTAATTTTGCCCCACCATCTGCCACTACAGTTGTTCCATGCATAAAATTACTTATTTCCGTTGTCATCATATACACTACTCTCGCGACATCATCTGGATCTGTTACTGGTGCTCTAGGGCTAGTTTTTGTCAATTCCATAATTTCTGGAGTTGTATCCATATGCATTGCACCTGGAGAAAGCATACCACCTGGCAATACACAGTTAATATTGATACCAAGGGGTTTTAACTCCCTAGCCAAGGACTGAGAAATTGCAACAACACCTGATTTTGCTGCCACATATTGTATTAAATAACCATATGACGATTCCATTGATAATCCTGCAACTGATGCAACATTTACGATTTTTCCTCCCTGCCCTTGCTTCTCCATTTGCTTAGCAACAGCTTGTGTAAAGAATACTGTTCCTTTAAGATCTGAATCGATGGTATCATCCCATGTTTCTTCTGTTAAATCGAAAAATTTATTTAATTTCCAGATAGCAGCATTATTAACTAAGATGTCTATTTTTCCGAATTCTTTAATTGTAAAATTGACGGCTGCATTGATTTGTTTGATATGTCGTACATCGGTTTTAATGAATTTAACATCATAATTTTTAGATATGAAAAACGTAATTGCGGATTCTGCAAACTCAACTGCAATATCTGCAATAACAACACTTGCTCCGGCTTCACATAAACGGTTGACAATACAGAAACCTAAACCTCTGGCTCCACCAGTAACAATTGCAACCTTATTGGATAAATCCAATATTTTCTCCATCGGCTTTGCATTTTTTCCACCCTGTATTTTCATACCCGCAATGTCTGCGCCATTTACATCAATTTTCAGTATTCTCTTATAGGTATCATCAAAAGTATACAGGTTTTCCATATCTTAAGTCCCCCAATCGATAAAAAGATACAATACTCACGTCTTTTTTCTCCTTTCATTTTTCAACTTTTATCTAAATAAATTATATAAAGAAATGGTATTAATGTCCATACATAGAATTATGTATTTTCCCAGCGCTTCAACGTTTTAACATTTAAAGAACAAGGCTATTAACGACAACAAAAAGTTCCCATTAATAGCCTTAAATTACTATTTAGATTGTTTAAAATGGTATTCATATGTCAACGGGCATCATGAACAATTGATTACATAAAAAATATTTTCATCTTACAACACATCATTAGCAAACTTTATATCTTTAATATCTTTAAGTCTATAATATACAACCATCATTACAGAATTTGAAAAAGGAAGTACAATTAATGATATAAATGGACTAACTATTTTCACTAAATACTCTGATATTATAGATATTTCATTAAACAGTTTTATCACGGTTAAATAAAATGATGGTAAAGAAAAAATCGTACTACTAAGAAATGTAATTATTAGTATTTTAAGAAAATATGCTTTAACTAGTTTTACACTCTTTCTCAAGTACTCTGCATTTTCATCTTCTAAACATGCGATATATGTTGTAAAAGAGAAATATGTGCTAATATATATTATTATACAAACACAAATTGCAAATATAATGTATTTAATTGAACCTGCACTCGGTGAAAGCAATACACCTATTATACCAATAAAAGGAATAATCATTATCAAAAATACTAACATACTAGCACCGAAGTATCTCCAGAATCTAGTTTTTGCATATTTATATGATTCTTGAAAAGTTGTATCTATACTTTGATATCTTTTGGATATACACACTATTAAACTTATTGTCACAACAACACTAAAATATATGTTTAATAAGACAATGACAAGATTTGCAATAGAGTAGATTAAACCATAAGTAGTTGAACTTGATAAATGTTGTAAATGACCAAATGTGATCACAAACGCATTAATCAAAAATCCAATAAAAGAAATGCTAATAAATAGCTTAAAATTATTTTTGTATAAATAAAACCCTTCTTTCAGAATTTCCATTATACTTATTTTTTCGTTTCCACCAGTATTTTGTTCCATTTTATTCCTCCTAAAATTTTTTATTTAATACATCTATACTTGTTATTTACTACTGTTAACATACTATTATATATATTATTAATGTTGATAATATACTAAATAATGTTCCTAATAAATAGTATTCAGCAAATTTCTTATCTGTCGCAATTTTATTATATCTCGCTATTGATTTAGCGGTAAAAACAAGCCCTATAGCTGTATACTGATTTAGAATAAGTAATACTATAACGAGGAGTCTTTCTAAGTTTCCAATCAGTCTACCAGTATTATTATCAATAGGTTCTTCATCCTCTTCTGGTTTGATTTTCGAAAAAAGTTTTCGAAAGGTTATATTTACAGGTTTTAGAATTAATAATATCGTTAATATGAGCCTTAATATTTGATTACTAAAGTGAATATTATTATTCAGAACGCTAATACATATTATATATATTGAACTTATATGAAGAATCTGATCGATAATATATATAGTCCCATTATCTACACTTCTTTTTAAATATATTGCCAGCCTTTCAATTTTATTGTTAGCTATAATCATAAATATAATAAATTTGAGTATATCTATAAGCAAATGGATACTAGATAAAATCAGTGCATAGATAAATATCGTTTTGCACCAAAGAGGTATTATAAATATTATGGATGTTATAAGGTATATTAATCCATGTAATAAAAGTTTTATGAATTTCTGATTTTTATCACTAGATAATTTCTGATTTTCCAAATAGAAATCAGCGATTATATGAATGATGAGAAAATATACAAATATGTTATTGTTCATTGATTTCCTCCCATATATCATTGATTGTATTAGATATATTTTTCTTAGCGTAATTATAGGTGTAAAAACCAGAGGCACGTAATCTTCTCTGTACACTGGACTGTTCAAGACTTAGTAAGTCTGCTAGCTCTCTTTGTGAACTATTCTCCTGCATTAGCTTTCTAATTACCTCTCTTTGTTTTATAGTCCATTTATTCTCAATATATGAACATGCTGATAATGTCGCATTTACTAATTCGAGTTTTGTTTTCATTTTTGGGTTATCATATGCAAAAATAATATCTTTTGTAGGACGTTCATATTTATGTTTTTCACTTTTTATTTCTTCGATTGCTTCCCTTGCTGTATGGTAAGCTGGACCATCAGCGCCAATAGCCATATCTTTATTAATACTTGTATTCATTTCACCAAATCCTATACCAAACCTAAATTTAATCGGGTATAGTGACATCTTAATAGTATCTACTATCTCAATAATATTTGGGGGTGAATAAAGAAGCCCTTGAAACTCATCTCCTATTGTTATGATAAATTTTGAGGCAATATCTTTTTTATAATGACGATTGATATCATCTAAAATTTGTTGAAGCTGCAGCTGAACATCTGCTCTATTTTTGATTTTTCTTGAATGTACTATATCACCAATTAAAGCACAATACATTATTAATCTACCCCCTTTACTTCAAGTATAGAACTTTGATGTTTGTGTGTCAATGCTTTTGATGCGTTATAGAGTGCATCAATGCTTTTGATGCGTTATAGAGTGCATCAATTTTGCCCTCTTCAATAAATCAAAACTTTAAGATTAAAATATTGTATAACAATATCCCCTAAACAGAATTTACCAAAACTAAAACTGAATACAAACCCAATCATTAAAATAACAATCGATAATGATCCAAACCCAAGTCTTTCACGTAACTTATTTGTTCTAAATTGAACAATTATATATTTAACAATGCAATATGTGATTGAAATAGATATAATAAATGTTAATATATTTATATTGATTGCATTTAATGAAAAAATCGGTTTACCATCTATGATATGTACAAATGGAAATGCGATATATTTTCCACCATCATTTACTAAATGATAATATTGTGTTATATATCCAAGTGGCAAGCCAAAATAAGACTCTATGTGATTATGCTCTATATATCCTATATTTGGTATCATTGTCGAACATAACACAATCCCTATTGCAATTCTAATAGATTTTTTATCATCGTTACTTTTATTTTTATATGCAACTAAAAATCCAATAATAAATATTACAAATATACATAATGTAAGTATAACATCGATTTTATTCATGTACTAAAGCCCCCGTTTGGTGTTTTTCACTCACTCATTTATTAATATAGATAAGTTCTATATAAATCTAAAAAATCTGGTATTAAATCTGGGCTCCATCTTGATGCAAGTCCACATATAATTACAATGAAAATTAATAGTAAATTAAGTAGTCTATTTCGTTTTATATACATTTTCATACCTCATGTCATATTTGTATCTAATCCATTTTTTTAGTCTAAAAGTTGTAAACTTCATCCATTATACACCTTTTGGGCAAATATTTCAATTTTTTATCAATTATGTCTAAATAGAATAGCAATATATTTCTCCCATTAGATATTAACTCAATATCTAATCTTGAGATATATTTGTTAAGAATGGTTGATACATCATAATAGCGTGGTTTTCAGTGATATACTCATCTTTAATTAATTCATCTAGTATACTGTATACTTTTCTATGTAAAATATTATGACGAATATAACCACCCCAATACTCATGGGTTATCCAATGTTTCTTTTCATAGACTGCATAATTAAAACTTCTTGGTTCTTCTGTTCGCCATTCTCCAACTAAATGTTTATCAGTAATATATATGTTTAGTTGATATGTATGATTTGTATCATTGTAAATCTGTAAATCTACATAGTTATATGAACAGGTAGCTCCGCTACCAAAAGGTTGTGTCCTATTAGAATCTGGAAAAACGTCATAGTTATGTCTGTATCGTTCTGTTACTTTCAATGGCGAATGCAAAGTCATCCAATATATAAGGTTAGATAGTTGACACAACCCGCCCCCAATATCTGCATGAAAACTACCAGAAAGCAATACCATGCCATCAACATAACCTTTTCTCTTAGTAGGTTTGCCTATCAATTTCCAATATGAAAAGGTTTCACCTGGCTTAATCATAATACCATTAAGTTTATTAACTGCAAGCTTTAAATTTATTATTTTATTCTGTTGCATCCACATATCAACTTGTTTAAGTTTTCGATATAATGGCGTTTGGTGTTTAAATGAAACATATGGTAATAGCTCCGACCCTTTATGGTTTGCATACTTTTTATTATCAGAGTACCACTGTAAATATCTTAGATTGGTAAAATATTTTCTTCCTATTTCCATCCTTAGTTTAGACCTATTTTTAGGTTTAAATGATTGCATAAGTTCTCCTCAGCTTTCAAAATATTATATGTAGGGTTGCTTTACTATATATTATCTATCAAATATAAGTGATTTAATTATTGCAAAATATTCTCTTATACATGAATTTGCAAGTATGTATACATTAGTCTTAGCTGGCATACCATATGGAGAAAACCCGTTTCTTTTTGCAAGCATTTTTGATCTAAACATATGAAATTCATTTGTGATAATCACAATTCTAAATTCATTTTTGTTATCAAAACTTTGTAGTATTTTTCTTGAATATTTAAAGTTCTCCATTGTACTAGTTGCTTTATCCTCTTTGATGATTCTATCTGTACTAATCCCTTTTTGCACAAGATATCTTTCCATTGCTTCTGCTTCACTAATTGTTTCCCCTGGACCTTGTCCGCCAGTGACAACAACTTTCATATTAGGATGTTCTGTTAAGAATTCTAATCCTTTATCTAAACGATTTCTAAAAGTAAGCGTAATTTGGTCACCTTTTAACCCTGCACCAAGAATAACTAAATAATCTACCTCTACATTTTCATCCGTCTGAGCAGAAACAAAAATCAACCCTTGGGCTAATAGAAATGATACTATTAAACACCCAATGAAGAAAGCTATAATTCTTCTCAGAACTCTATTTTTAATTATGTTTCCTTTATTATAAATTCGTAGCAAAGCATAAACTATTAAACATGTACCAACAACTCCAGGGAAAATGATACCAAAATTCAAGACTGCTTTTGCCAGTATTACAAGTAATATAAAATCCATTACTCCGATAATACCTATCAATAGTAATAGATAATTCAAAATTCTATGCTGTGGTTTATACATTTTTGAGTTCTCCCTATATTTTTCATGGCTTTGTAAAAATCCTGATGTCACTTCTTTCAGGTTTTGTTTGTGCTGATTTTTATGATAATTGATGTGCTAATCAATAATAATCCAATGCAAATTAAGGCTATATATAACCATAGTTGAAATACACCACTACCTAATTGATTGAAAGGATATGATCCGCTTATAATACATATATAGCGTTCATAATCACTAGTGATAAACCAATAAATGATAAATGGACTTATAATTAGTAAAAAACCTAGTCCAACCATTATATCTAGTATAGAAAGTTTTTTTATCTCCTCCATTCATTTTCCTCCTTCAGTATTATTTGTGGTTTTATAACTCCTCTCATCTAATATTACAGATTATTTGCTTTTTCTACTACCTCAAAACTTATACTTCCTTTTGCATTACTTCCTGTAACTGAAAATTTATAAATATTTGTTATCGGTATAGTTATATTAAACTGTCCTGAATCTGCATCATTACCTTTATATATTACATTACCTTCAATATCTGCAATAATAATATCTACTCGTCCAGATTCACTTTCTATTTTGACATCAATTAATGCATCTTTTTCTATACTCATTTCGTGTGTTTTCGTATCATTTAATAACGAGTAGTCCACAATAAACTGACTATCATTACTAGTTCTAGTACCGTCAAATGTACTTTCATCACAACCTGTAAAAAAAGTGAATAATATAATAATTATAAGTAATAAAATTCTATGTTTCATAATGTAGTTCATCCCCCGTCTCATTCCTGTCATCAATTATTGCTTCAATATCAATAAATTTATTTTATTTTAATTTTACTGATTTTTTTCTTTTCTAATATGTACTTTGCAGGAAGAAGCCAAAACACTACAATACTTAAGCTATATAAGACCCATAATAACATTATCGATACACTAGAACCTATAATACTTGGATCATCAAGATATGCTAATAGTGAAATATAACCAATTAAAGCTCCAATACCTCCAGACCCTATGGTAACTTTTATTAATAAATTAATAATAGAAATTCCTCTTTTCAATTTACTTCGATCATAACTCTCCTTATCCGTAAATACAATTCTAAATGCATAAATAAAATCTTTAATACTTTTTGTTCCTATTAATACTGATATGTTAAATCCAAGTATCACAAAAAGTATTGGAAAACTAATAAAATATCTAATCTCTGCACAAAAAGATATCGAAAAATATGCTAAAACTAAAAAAATAAGAAACCCTAAAATAAACAAAATACTCCCTCCCAATGCTCATTATTTTTTTCAATTTTCTGTGATGTACCACCAATATCTTCTATACCATCGGTTAGTTACTGAATATATCTTTATCTTCTAATATTTTACGAATTCTCTTATCATTTCTTATATCTTTTTCAAGACCTTCAATACCATTAAAATCAATTCTTATGCCACCATTTATATCAGAAATAACTGCTCCTATAGGATAGAATGATGAAACCATAGATTGCTTAAAATATCCATCATAAATTACCTCTTCATCAATCATAACTATAAATTTTTCTCTCCCAGAAGTTCCGAGTAAAGTTGAACCACCATTAGTTAAGAACTTCTTAGTATTGCCTATATTCTGCTTAGTATCTGAATCATTAAGAAATTCATCCGTAAAAGTTATTCTATGACTTTCCCAATTGTATTCTTTTATATCATTATCAGTAAATAATAGTGTTTTATTTTCCAACGAAACATTATTAGTCGATTCATAATCATTAATAGCATAAACTCTTAATGTTTCGTTAGTTGAATTTTTAATACCATTAATGCTAATAAAAATATATAAAAATGCTACTATTAAAATAAGTACTACTAGAATTTTCTTTTTCATATCATATTAACTCCTAAAAAGATATAGAATGTTATGTAATAATCTGTTTTCAGTTGCATAGATATTACTCTTCACTATTATAAGCCAATATTTCTTGAAGATTATCAAGTAAAAATTCTTTAGCTTTATTCCCATACACTATTTGTTCATATTCTCGTCCATCAAAGGAATTAATTCTAGTCTTGATTCCATACTCTAGTGCTTTTTCTGTAAGTACTGTTCTCTTTTTTCCTATCTCTGACATTTCCTCAGCTAAAACCCCTATTTCTTTCAGCTTTTTGTTTAGAAATGCTCCGGTTAGTTTCTTCCTATCACCTAGTTCTATTGACTCATTTACTGCATTACAAAACTTGTTTATACCAATTTCTTCTTCAGGAATCATTATTTTTTTTATTTCTTCATCTGTTATATAAAACTTTATTCTATTACTACTCCTGTTTGGGCGTTCAATTTTTTCTGTCAAAATATTAATTATGTAAGACAAACACCTAAGCATTCTTGGGTCATTCAAAAAGCTATCTTCGCTTATTTCTTCATCAGTATATGGTTCATGTCCCCCAATAATTGTATTGAGTATTTCTCTTGCTTTAATTGTTTTTTCTTTATCATTCATTTACTCTGTCCTCCATAAAAACAATTTTTTTCTTTTCCAATATGTACTTTGCTGGAAGAAGGCAAAATACTACAATGCTCAAACTATATAAGGCCCAAAATAACATTATTGATACACTAGAACCAATAATACTGGGGTCATCTAGATATGCTAATAGTGAGATGAATCCGATTAAAGCTCCTATACATCCAGAACCAATTGTAACTTTTACCAATAAATCAATAATAGATATTCCTCTATTCAATTTACTTAGTTCAGAACTTTCCTTATCTGTAAATACAATTTTAAATGCATAAATAAAATCTCTAATACTTTTTGTTCCTATTATCACTGATATGTTAAAACAAAGTATCATAAATAGTATTGGAAAATTTATAAAATAACTAATCTCTGCACAAGACGAAATCGAAAAATATGCTAAAACTAAGAAAATTATAAATCCTAAAATAAACATAATACTTATCCCCCCATAATTACATTTAGTTTTTTTACTATCATCTATAGATATATTTATTCAAAATATACCTTTAATAATAATCCCCACTCTGCTTCTTTCACTTGTTCATCAATATCTCTCGTATTGTTAGATAATTTGTATCTAGGTCCTTTTGAAGCAATGACTCCCCATACTGCAATTTCATCATTATCTGTGGCACGAATAGCATCCTAAAAGTACATCATATTTCTTGGGTTATAATGTTACTTATATTTTCCATATGCATTACTCCAATTATCTGCTATTTCAAAAAACTTCTTATAACCATTTTCTTTTATAAAATAAATAGCTTCCTTATATTTTTTATATTTATATCTGTTCTTTGAATACCATTTACAAATAATATTACAAGACTCTAATTCAGTACAATCTGCACATGTAACATATCCTTTATCGCGAAAACAACATAACTTAATTCTACATTTAGCGTTATTTATATCTCTTTCTCCTGTATCAAAACCAATCTTACAACCTTTACACACTCCTTCGAGGAAGGGTTTACATGTTTTACAATATGCACCACAACATGCTACATAACTGTTTTTATTCATGATGTCCTCCTACTTTTTATTTGTACCCCAAGATAAATGTCTAACATTTAGCGTTCACTACAATCTTAGCTTACATGCGACTTAGATATCTCTC
The DNA here is from genome assembly GCA_963662695.2 of Clostridia bacterium. Taxonomy (GTDB): domain Bacteria; phylum Bacillota; class Clostridia; order SK-Y3; family SK-Y3. The sequence goes on from CAXXDC010000001.1 coordinate 302,166, forward strand.
ACATGGTTGTATATTCATTATTCTACATAATATGCTAAAATCCTGCCTATTTTTTAATTAAATTGTATTTTACTTGAAATGATGATTGTTTCATATATTGTGTTACGTCAACTAACGTAACAAACAAAGTATTATTACATTTATTATGTTAAGTTTCCTCACCATAATAAAACTCCCCTCATAATAAACAGCTATATAATTTTACTGTCTATTATAAGGGGAGCATATCAACTTATATGTATTTTCACCATTTTCCAACTATAAAACTTTTTGTTTCCCTACTACCTGATATGATTTATCAGTGTATTGCATAAACTCAAATCTATTTCCATCAGGGTCATGAATCCACATCTGATAGGTGTTATCTGGTCCCAAACGGATATCACTGTCGATCTTAATCCCTTTTGAAATCAATTCTTCCTTTGTCTTATGAATATCGTCAACAATTAATGCAAAATGCTGATAAGCATTTGTTACACCACCAGGCCTATATGGAAGTATCCGTTTACTCTTAGGAAAGAACTCAATAAACTGATTCGGTGAAATCTCCACATAGAATAACCAAAGCTTATTTGACATTTTTTTATGAATCATTTGTACAAATTTATTATTCATCAATTTTGCACCTCTAGGATCCTCTTTCATCATTTCAAATAAGTCTTTATATGTCATCTCAAATTTAATAGGTAGCCCTAATTGTTCACAGTAAAACTTCTTTGTTTTTTCCATGTTTTTGCAATTAAATGCTATGTGTCCAATCTGATTAATTTTCATACTCTTCGACCTCCCAAGGTTTAAAATTAATATGTTTCTCACTAATTTAAATATGTCATAAACTCGGCAATATGAGATTCATGCGCTGCCAGTGAATGTTCATTCGGCTCAGTATACTCGATTCCTATTAGTTCGCCAAATCCATCCTCTTCTAGACGCTTTGCAATCTCTTTAACAGGAATTATGCCACTCCCCCATAAACAGGAGGTTATATATCTTCCATCGATACATTTGTCAGTTGATTTTTCAACATATTTGACATCCTTTAAATGAACATGACAGATATAATTCTTCAATTCCTCATAAAACTGCATAGTCTCACTTCCACCTGGAAGCATATTTGCTGTATCAAATACCAATTTTAATCCAGGTACTTCTTGTAAAATTCTCTTACATTCTTCTGTGGATGACAGCGGAATTAAACATGTCGGAGCATCTTCAAAACATACTGTGATGTTATCCCTATTTGCCCGTTCTACTGCAATTTTATAATTATGAATATAGTTTTGGGCTAGGATTTCCTTATCCCTTTTTCTCAAAAGAAAGACTTCAAACTTACCCATAGGTACAATCATAACCTTCTTGCACTTAAAACGTTTAGCCATTTCAATACTCTTATCAATCATTTTTATAACTTTATTGTTATTTATCTTTGACATCGGTATATAGCTGATAAGGCATCCTAAATGCAAGCAACTTTTTTCCAAGGCGGCAATCACCTTTTTCTCACCATACATTTTTATTTCTGCCATATTCATGTCCACATAGGTAAGATGATTCCTTTTCACTGCATCAAACAACTCATCTAACTTTATTTTCTTTCGCATAATATCACGAATTGTCGGAAATGTCATAAGGCTAAATTTTAAATTTCCATTATAATATTTTGAACTCATGCTCTTTTTCCTGCCTGAATATTCTGTACACCATTAAGAATGTCTTGTAACATATCACCTTCACTGGCATCTTGGTCGATAACGTATGGTACCTCATCCAAATTGAGATTCAACGCTTCCTTCATAATTGCCTCTAAAGGAATGCTTCCTTCTCCAATAGCGGTAAAGCAATGTCGTTTATTTTTCTCATTAGCACCCTCTATAACATCTTTAAAGTGAAGTATATCTATTCTGTCACGATATTTTTGCATCGCAGTAACACAATCAACACCTGCAAATTTGACCCACCCTAAATCAATCTGAATTTTGATATCTGGGATTTCACGCAATATATAATCCAATACACAATCACCATTTTCCATAATTAATTCTTCTGAATGATTATGATACAATATCTGAACCCCGTACTTTTTTGCTTCCTCTGTAGCTTTCTTTAAGGCAGCAATTCGCTTTTTCATCTTCTTAATACTTTTCATATTATAACTTACAACAATATATGAAATCTCATTCTCTCTTGCACACTTTAGCGCAGTTTTAAACTGCTTTTCCAAACTATTTTTTGTAAAAATCATCAAATGAAGGCTTCGTATTTTAAAACCTTTTTCCTTTATAATCTTTATCTTCCTTTCGACATCTTCATCAAATAAACAGCCTCCGCCCATTTGTGATTTGTTAACCCCTGACTTTATTAATTTACCCAACCAACCTACTTGCTTTGCATAAAATACACAGGGTTCTATTGCGGTAATACCACAATCCTTCATATTCTCCAATGTGCCTTCAAAATCTTCTCCCATAAGCTTTGATAGTCCAAACGTATTAATCCCTATTTCCATTAGTAATTTCCTCCTTTTTTTATTTTTATTACAATACAAACTGACCTAAGTATTTCTTTGACAATTGCAAGCTTTCGATAATTTTATCCTTACTACCTTCAAAAGCTTTGTCTTCTACTTCTATACAAGCAAATCCACAATATTCAATGTCTGTAATAGCTGATATAAATTTTCCCCAATCTACGTCTCCAAGTCCCGGAATCTTTGGGCTCATATATTCTAACGGATAAGCCATTATTCCAATCCTTTTTAGTTTCTCAGGATATAATTTGATATCCTTAAAATGTATATGAAATATTTTTTCTTTGAATTCATAGATTGGTGCTATATAATCCATCATCTGCCAAACGAAATGACTTGGATCAAAATTAATGCCAAAATAATCACTATCAATTATAGAAAACATTTCTTTCCAGATTTCTGGTGTCGTAGCAAGATTTTGTCCACCTGGCCACTGTTCCTCCCCGAATAGCATAGGACAGTTTTCAATAGCAATCTTTACCCTTCGTTCTTCTGCATATTTTATAATAGATTGCCATACTTCTTTAAATATAACCATATTTTCTTCAACCGTTTTGGTCTGGTCTCTTCCAATAAACGTTGTAACCATATTAACACCCAGTTTTGAACTTGCGTCAATTACTTTTTTTAAATGTTCAATATTATTTCTTCTGACTTCGATATTTCCATCCATGGTATTCGGATAAAATGCAAGGCTACTGATTTCAACATTTCTTTTTTTACAGTAACCCAAAATATAAGTCACTTTTTCATCTGTCAAATCGTCAACATTGATATGGCTTACCCCAGCATAACGTCTTTCTGCTTTACCAGTTGGCCAACACGCAACCTCGACACATGAAAATCCCATTTTTGAAGCTGTATCTATCATTTCTTCGAATGTCCATCCATCTAAAATAGCGCTAACAAATCCAATTTTCATAATTTTATTGCTTCCTTTCTTCTTTATTGGGTAATTTTAATTCCAATTCCCTTATCAGATGACTCTAAACTTGCAAAAACAGCTTTCATTGCAGAGAGCACTGATTCTCCGGATATATCAGAATTACGTCTTTCTTCTAAGCAGCTGATAAATTCATTAATCACACCAGAATTCGTCTGGTTATCATTGGTTTGAATCTGATCTGTATCATAATATACTTCTTTTCCATCCGTTCCAATGAATACAAGTGAGTGAACAGGATTATCATATATTTTCAGAATCCCCTTCGTTCCATAAATAATAGTGGAATTGTCTTCTCTTCCGTAATAAGTCCAGCTTGCGGTCATGGTTCCAATGGTTCCACTTTCCATCTGATAAATACAAATAGCATTGTCATCTACACCTATTGGAGTTCCATCTGCATATTCTTTATTTAAAGTCACTACCTTCGCAGTCACTTCAACTATTTTTTCTCCGAGAAGATATTGTATCAAGTCAGTTTTATGAATTCCAAGATCCGCCATGGCACCCATAACTGCCGTCTTCTTTTCAAAAAACCATACTCCCTTGGAAGAATCGATGCTCCATGTTTCAGGTCCCGCATGGCCAAAAGTGGTTCGGAAAGTTACTACCTTACCCATTTCCCCTTTTGCAATCATTTCTTTTGCTTTTTTATGTGCTGGATTCAGTCTCTGGTTTTGAGCAATCATTAAGCTTTTTCCATATTTATCGGCAACTGAAATCATTTCTTCACAATCCTCTATATTCATAGCCATCGGCTTTTCACACAAAACATGTTTTCCAGCCTTTAAAGCCTGTATCGTAGTAGATGCGTGCGAATTATTTGCCACACAAATGCTGACCGCATCTATATTACTATCAGCCAATAGCTCATTTAATGTCTCATAGGCTTTTGATTGATATTTTTTAGCCAATTCCTCTGCACGCTCAATATTCAAATCATAAAAAGCTTCAATTTTAGCATTCGGATTTAATTCGTATTCTGGAATATGTCTAACTTGTGCAATTTTTCCGCATCCAATAACACCAACTTTAATCATAACCTAATTCCTCCTACTTCTTCATAGTCCATAAGTATTTTCTGTAAACTATATTATATTTACGTAAATTTTACATGTTAATTTTATCATTTTTCTATATCTATGTCAAACATAATACTACTTTCACTAGAAGCGCAAAAAGAGATAGGAATTTGATCGATATAATCAACTCCTATCTCTTACCGAATTTCATGAAATCTCTCATACTAAATATTAGTAGATTCTCTTACAATTAGTTCAGTATTTAGAATAATTTGTTTCTCTGGCATACTGGGATTATCAATCTTTTCAACAAGCAGTTCGCATGCCTGATATCCGATATCATAGCTGGGTTGTTCAACCGTTGTAATTTTTGGATCAGAAATAATAGATAGATCAATATTATCAAAGCCGATAACCGACACATCTTCAGGAACTCTGAGTCCTAAATCTTTTGCTGCTCTGATTGCAGCTGCGGCATATACATCTGATGAGGTGAACAAGCCATCCGGGTGGTTTGAGAGACTTAACATATGTTTGGCATTTGAATATGCCAGATTGAAATTAATTGCCGAAATATGTGAAATCCATGCTGGGTCTATTTCAAGACTACATTCCTCCAAGGCTGATTTATAACCTTTCTCACGATGTCTCGCATATTTATATTGAAGAATTGAATTTATCATGCCAATTTTCTTACAACCAGTTGCCGCCATATAACAAACAGCTTTTTTTGCCGCTTCAAAGTCATTTATACTAACATAAGAAACACCGTAATCCTCGGCATATTCAGAACACATAACCACAGGACAGCGAAAAGAAAGTTCTTTCAAAAGCTCATTGTTGGGCACGGAAGAAAGAATCAGAAGACCTGCTATTGAATTACTTTTTATGATATTTATGTAGTCACTGCTTTCTGTATAAAAATCCTGTGACTGTAAAAGCAATACATCATAACCATGAATCCTAGCCGCTTTCTGAACACCATCTATAACCAGACTATTAAAAGGATTTTTAAAATCAGGAACGATCATTAACAGCACCTTACTTGTGGCATCGGTAATAACTGGGGCTGATTTGGGCTGAAAATTTAATTTTTTCATTACTGCCAGTACTCTTTGGCGCGTTTCTGGTTTAACGGTATCTTTATGATTGATAATTCTTGAGACTGTAGCAATGGATACATCTGCCCGTTTAGCTATTTCATCTATTGTAACTTTAGACATTTTCAAACCTCCTCTGTTTCACAAACTAGTATAGGATAAATGAATAAAAATGTAAAGGCTAATGTAAAAAATGTAATAATTTTTTGCACACATTGCTCCATTTACTTTACCAATAACTATATATAAAAAGAGCTGATTTCTCAGCTCTTTTTATATTATTCTATAGCTTCTAGTTCAACCAATATTGGTTCGCATTTATCTGCTTCAATCTTAACTTTAATACTTCCTATTCCAATTGGTCTTATAACCGCTAATGCCTTTCCATAAAATGCAGTATACGCTCCATCAAAAAAGTTTTCTTCCGAAATAGGATTTCCGCTCCCAAGCCCTTGAAGTTCTCCCTGCCCCTTTACAGTAACCTTTATTTTTCTATCCGTACTCACATGTAAATGCACTTTATCTTCTGCCGTTATAATTTGATATCTACCCACTTCGATATTATACAAAATATGAAAAAGGCAAGATTGAGGCTGTTGCTTATACGAATCCAAGATGAGATAACATCAGTCCAACTCCACGGCGTTGTATAAGGTTTTTCTCCATAGTATTTTGGCTCATATTCACAACTTGATCCGAGTCATTTATTTTTATCCATTCCTCTAATTTATCCATATTGGATATCATGCCATTAATTCCACAAGTTATGTAACGACTATCATCTAAGCTTCTTATTCGGTTACTCAGTTTTCTAGCAAGTGCTGCTCCAGAATTACTTCCTGCTTCAATAATCTCATTTCCTATTGAATACATAATTACAGACGGATGATTATAATCTTTATCAACCATGGCTTGGATCATTGTCTCCCAGTAGTCTTTAAAATGATTTGCAAAATCATCTTTTGATTTCGGAACATACCACATATCACTTAATTCATCCATGACAAGCATTCCATGCTTATCGCAGGCTTTCAATAACGCTTTGCTCATAGGATGATGTGCACTTCTTATAGCATTATAACCTGCTTCTTTCAATAATTGAACGCGTCTTTCTTCAGCTCTTTCTATAGTTGCAGCACCAATCACACCATTATCATGATGAATACAGCCACCATATAGTTTGATGGTTTCCCCTTGAATTGAGAGTCCATTATACTTATCCAAAGTCAGAATTCTAATACCAAATGAATCTTCCCATTTGTCAATACAATCAATATTATCTAACAATTTCACTCTGCACCGATAAAGATTAGGCGTATCTACATTCCACAGACTCGGATTATTTAAATATAGTGTTGCATTCACCTCTACCTCTGTGCCGGTATAACATGTCACTTTTTTTATATCATCTATTACAACTTTGCCATCTTTATCAATTATTTCAGTTGATATGTTTATATTTCTATTATAGTAATATTCGTTGCTTAGGAATATAGATACCCCTATTGCCCATTTCTAGCAGCGAAATATTTCCAATTATTATTAAACGAAACTATATCCACTTTCTATCCCCTCTCAGACTTTAATACTTTTGATAATTTAAATTATTCTAAGTTAAATCCATTTATATCAATATAACCTTTTCCTCTGAAAGAAATATACAACGCTGTTTTTTCACTACCTGGCTGAATTTCACCCTCGAATTTTTTCCAGTTCTTCGATGGTTCAACCGTAATCTCTGCCACTGGTATTCCATGCATTTCATATGATACTACAATCGTTCCCACACCAGTCCCACGAACGGAAACAGCTATTCTCGAGGTGTCCGTTAGGTCAAAATATTTATAACCAGCCACAGCACCATCACGCATGTTTGCAATATACTGGTCTCCATCACTTTCTCTGTCTTCCCCTGATTGGGTTAAATATGGATGTTTTTTATTTCTAAATAATTTTGGCACCATGTATGGATATTCAAATGCTCCTTCAGAAGATACAAGATTGCAAGCGATTCTTGCCTCATAATATCCCTTACCTTCTAAAGCACTACCATTTAATCCGCAACTGGTCATTTCCACTTGCGCAATGCCACCATCCTCTGCAATAACCACTGGTTCCGCACATCCCTGCCTGGAAGTCTGCCCATAATTGGTATGCCTGTGATAGAAAATATACCACTGACCACTCACTTCAATCAGACCTCCATGATTGTTTGCTATATAATTCTGAGAATCTTCTTTTGCTCTTCCCATAAATCCAATATCTCCATTACTTACAATCGTTCCGCCATAGACAAATCCTTCATCCGGCTTGTCACTGACTGCATAACAGAGTTCATGTCCCCGAATAGAAGAATAGACAAAATAATATCTACCATTAATCTTCCGAATAGAACTTGCTTCATAGAACTCATGTCCTTCAAAGCCACTTCCATCGGATTTTCCAGCCATAGGTGTAATCAGTTTTGGTGCTTTCTTCACAGTCTTCATGTCTGCTTCTAATTCCACAACATAACCACCCTCATGCACCTTACCAAAACTCCCTGGAAAAAACCCTTCCCCAGCATATCCTGTATAGAGATACACTCTACCATCATCATCAACTAATACGCCTGGATCAAACTGGTAAATATCTCCTTTCTTTACGCCTAATATAATTCCATCTGGATACTGTACATGATCATAGAATTCATATGGCCCCTCAGGTCTATCACTGACTCCTATTCCAACCCAACTAGTAAAACTCAGCGCATAATAGAGATAATAACGTCCATCTACTCCCTGCTGCACATCAGGAGCCCACAGACATTTCTTTCCTTCTGGGTTCAATGGTTCTTGACTCTTCTTATATATTACCCCTTCATATTTCCAGTCAGATAAATCTGAAAGTGGTGCGCTCCAACATACATAATCATTTTTACAATACGTATTACCAGTAAAAGAATCATGAGATCCATAGATATAGAGACGATTCCCAAAAACATGTGGCTCTCCATCCGGCACATACTCATAACTTGGTAAATATGGATTAAAAACTTGTTTTTTCACGTATTACTCCTCCTTCGATTTATTACTATTCTAAAATATAATAAATACTGTATACATACAATGCTATTTGGTGCTTAAAGTGTATATACTGTGTCATATTGCACTGCTTATGGTAAAAAAAATACTCCTATATAAACAAATTGTTATACAGAGTACTTTTTACGATATTCTACAGGGGACATATTGTAAAATTCATTAAATAATGTATAGAAATAACTTCTATTATTTATACCAACTCTCAATGCTATATCACTTACTGATAAATCAGTTTCTATCAATAGTTTTTTTGTTTCATCCATTCGTAAAACTTTTAAATACTCAGTGTATGTCAAACCTGTATTTTCTTTTATTACTTTTGTAAAATAATTTCTACCGTAGTGAAATCTATCTTGTAAATCCGAAATGCTCACTTTTTCTAAGTTCCCTTTTATATATTGATTCAAAATATAAAAGAAATTTTCATGTATGCCTATTGAATCCTTAGACTTAAAAATCAGATCATATTTTTGGCATAATACTTGAAATAAACGCATTGATAATACTTTAATCATATACTGATAGCCAATATTCCTATTATAATATTCTTGAAGTATAGTTGTCAGCATTACCTCAATATCATCATAATGATCATAAGGACGTAAAAATACATATTTTTTCATCTTCTTTTGACCCATAATAAACTGATTAAAAATAATTTGAAGTTCTTCCATATCATTTGTATTCTCAAAATTAAATTCAAAAAATTCTTTACTAAAACTCAAATATAAAACCATCATATCATCAGATGTAATTAACTCCTGATGCATACAATTTTGATCAATAATACAAAACTGACCCTCTTCAAGGATAATTTCTTCATCGGCAATACGCTGTTTCATTTTGCCAGAAACAACATATACGAGTTCAACATAATCATGTCGGTGATATGGCATATAAAAATCACGGAAATAAGACACTAATAACAAATCATTGTAAGTATAGAATTTAAAATATTTACTATTTTTCTCTAAAATTTTTATTTCAAAGAAATTATTTTGGGGATAAACATGTTCTACCGTATAAAAATCTAGTACTTCTTTTAGAAAAATCTTGTCACCATTTTTGGAGTTATTTAAATAAACATACTTATCATAATATTTTTGATTGGCAACTTTAAATACTTTTTGAATAGTATCAATTAATTCACTCATATATATAGTTCATTCCTTTCGCTTCGCTCAAGGCACAAAACTGAATGAAAATTGTGGTTAGAGCGTTTCTTTTGTTTTATAATCATATCACAGGGATCTCAGTTAACTACAAATCACGGGGAGGGGAGTGGGCTACTTCGTTTACGAAGTGACCGAATATATATATGTGTAGATTGCCTTTTCAAGCACAAATAAATGTGACTTTGAGCACGTAACCTTATCTTTGTTTAAACAATTCTCGTTTAAAGCTAGGCAATCAGTCAATGCTGTTTTCCCCTGTAATTCTATAGAACCTTCTGCTTAGAAAGGAGTCCCTATGGCTTTAAAAATCATATTCCCTATTTGTTGTGGAATTGATGTCCACAAAACTTTTGTGGTTGCTTGTATTGCTTCCACTAATTCTAAGGGTGTCACCACCTACAAGCGCCATCGCTTTTCAACCTACACGAAAGGTTTGAAAGAGCTGTTACAATGGCTACTTGAAAACAATTGTAAGGATGTTTGCATGGAATCTACTGGGAAGTACTGGATTCCCGTTTCAATGTTTTGGAAGATTCATGTACTGTACTGTTGTACTTGCACATCCTAAATATGTTAAGGCTATCCGTGGAAAGAAAACTGACAAGAAAGATGCGAAATGGATTGCTGACCTATTTAAGCATGACCTTGTTGCCGGAAGCTTTATGCCACCTGCTGATATTAGGCAACTCCGTGATCTTATGCGATATCGAACAAAGCTAACGAACTTTATGTCCAGCGAAAAAAATTGACTCCAAAACTGTCTCACGGTTTCTAACATTCAATTAGGAAACGTTGTCTCGGATACTTTTGGTAAAAGTTCTATGCGAATTCTAGATAAGATCCTTGAAAATCCTCTTGATACATCCTTTGATATTGAATCTTTAATTCACGGTTCCATGAAGAACAAAATTCCTGAATTTGAACTCGCCATTGATGGTTATATTCAACCTGAACAGGCTGGTAAATTAAAGGTTATCAAACAGCATTATGAGAATTTGAAAACTCGGAAAGCCGAGTTAGAACAAATCATCCTTGCGCTCGCTATGCCCTATCAGCAAGAAATCAACCTTATTCTAACCGCTCCAGGATTCAAAAACATCTTTTCTGCTATCACTGTCATTTCAGAAATAGGTGTTGACATGGAGGCTTTTCCTACAGCGAAACATCTTTGCTCTTGGGCAGGTCTTACACCCACCAACAACGAAAGTGCAGGCAAGAAAAAATCTGTCCGAGTTTCCAAAGCAGGATGTTATATTAAGCCACTTTTAGTACAGTGTGCTACCGCTGTTGTTAAAAGCGAAAAACATCCTGAAATCCGTAACCGCTACCTAAGAATTAAGAAACGTCGCGGTCACAAGAAAGCAATTATTGCAATAGCAAGAATGCTTCTAACAGCATTATACAACATGTTGAAAAAAAATGAACCCTATAATGCTGTACTTTATAGAAAATCAGATGTTATTCCTGTAGAACGTGAGATTACTGTAGAACAAGCAATTTTATTAGCACAATTTCAAGGTTATCGTATTAAGTCAGCATCTTAACCTTAACATACAATATTAAATTTTAGTCATCCTTGATGGCTTATTCGTCATGCCCTCTTATATTATTAGTTCTCTCGCTTATCTTTTTCAACCTTACTCCTCTTGAAATTCGCGTTATTGCGAATGGCATTCTACCTTGTTACGTCCCTCTTGCTTTGCCCTATACAATGCTTTATCTGCCCTTTTGATCGTCTCAATACAATCACCACCACTATATCTTGCTAAACCGATAGAAATTGTCACCGCGCACACTCCATTCTCTACAGTTTCAATCCTTTTCCTCAACCTTTCAGCTATCACATATGCTTGTTTCAAGTTACAATCGGGCATTATTACAACAAATTCTTCTCCTCCCCATCTTACTACAACATCTTTTTTTCGTAAACTTTCCTTGATGTTTTCAGCTATAAACTGGAGTATATAGTCACCGCTATTATGTCCATATATATCATTTACTTTTTTAAAATGGTCAATATCTATAATTAGAATACTAATATTTTCACTTATATAAGATAAATCATGTCCAACACCCATCATGTTGTTTAGTTTGTTGCGATTATAAACCTGTGTTAACGGATCATGAACTAAAGCCCACTCAAGTTTATTTTTAGTGATATATTGATCATAATAGACTTTTGTTACAATATAATCCACTATACATAACAATATAGTAACTTGACAAAGATATGTCACCATCACATCGTATGCTTCATAATTAACTGTCGTCTTTGAAAGAATAATGCCCGTAACACAGCCCCATTGAAATATAAATGCATACCCCGGCGGTGTACTAAAGGATACTAGTAATAATATGAAACATATAACTAAAAACCCTTCACTTGCATGCGACGAATCTGGCAAATATGAATTAACCCAAATACTACAGCCTGTAATAGTATATACCAGGGAAAAGGATACCACAGACATCACTTTATAGTTATCTATCTTCAAATATAATATGATAAACACAAACAAAGGGATCAAAACAACAGATCTCCGTAAAATAGCACCCCATTCAAAATACTGATATAATACCCAATCTACTGAAAATAAGATAATAAACACAAAGCATGATGCTACAAGTGTCCACATATTGAACTTTTTATAATAATCATATTTAGATTGATAGAAATCATCCTTGGCTTGTCCACGCAATTTAAATATTTCTTTCATTTTCTCACCTTCAAAAAATTTATTATTTCTATATAGTAAATATTATATAATTTAATATTTCAAATTTCAATATTAAAAGGGCATCAGTTGCTTTTAAATAGTTAATGTGTTTTCGACATCACTTTACTAATAAGCTTAGCAGCTAATTTAGGACTTAACTTATAGATGATTTTCATCATGTTGGAATCTTTTCCAAGGTACATGATTCCTTTATTTTCTTCCATAGCTTTAATAATTGAATCCGCAGCTTGACTTGGCGTCAAAAGCATTTTAGACTGGGCAGAATCATTGTTAGTACTTTTAGTCTCAAGATTTGAATTTTTCTTGATATCTGTTGCAATTCCGCCTGGAATTACCACAGAAACGCCAACATTGGTTTCTGAGAGTTCAATTCTAAGCCCTTCTGTCATTAGTTTTATAGCTGATTTGGAAGCACCATATACGCTTTGTCCTGGTACTGGAAAGAAACCACCCATACTTGAAACATTAACAATATGTCCCTGTGGTCTTTCTAACAGTGTTGGCAGAAATGCTTTTACCATATATAGTGTACCATAGAAGTTAACATTCATAACACGTTCAATCTGATCAAAATTCATTTTTTCTAACGTTATGAACGGCTGGATAATACCCGCATTGTTTATTAGTCCATCTACAGTACCATGAATTTCTTTAACATCTGCTACTAAATTCTCTACAGCTTCCTTATCTGTAATATTAACTTCATGTAATGACAAATGTGGGTTATTATTCGAAAGCATCTTGGTCTCTTCCAAACCTTTTAAATTGATATCTATAGCCGCTACATGCGCACCTTTATTTAATAGTTTTAAAACTAATTCTCTTCCTACTCCATTTCCTCCACCTGTAACAACAATTACTTTTCCATTAACTTTCATCTCGAACATCCTCCTTCAATTTGTGTTGTTTTCCTTATCTCTATTAAACCTCTTTTACATACAATTAACAATTGTACCTTTGGGCATAATCCATGTACGAAAGAGAAAAACGAGTAGGAACAAGGAGTTTTACCTATGCAACAATAAAAATGCCACAATTCACCTATGAATTATGGCATTAGAAATAGCTCTAATTTATACTATAATATATATTATTTGTTACGTTCGTTCTCATTGAGTTTGTCAATAATTATATCTAACAAAAGCAAGATTTCTGGAGGGACCATTGAACTAATCTCTAAAATTGTACGTCCCTTGGTAAACTTCATAAACATTGGATTTTCAAGAATCTCAGATGCTTTTTCCTTGAACATCTGTAAAGCAATCGGATTTTCCAGTAGTTCATCCAGTTTATTTTCCTTCGTATAAAACTCTTTTTCAAAAGATAATTCTGTGGCGTATTCATAATGATAGTCTCCCGATCCAACAGTTACCTCTTCTCTCTCAGGCAAGCACACAGCCGCCGTAGTATTTGCTGGAACCCTAATATCAATGATAAATTTTTTGTTTTTACATTCCAAAGAACAAGATAATTCACCATAGATAGTTTGAATAGATGCCTTCATGCAAGGTATTCCTTTGATTGGTCTTGGTGCTATCTTCGCCTTTTTATAACCAGGCTCCATTATTTCTAAACCACACAATTTTCTGTGCATCCAATCGCCTATTGAGGCAAAAGCATATTGGTTTAAGGAATTCATTTCGTACTTGTTAAAACTCCCGTCTGGATTCACACCATCCCATAGTTCCCATACTGTGGTAGCCCCTAATTTCAAACTATACAGCCACGAAGGACAATCCTCTTTTAAAAATACGTTGCCTGCCGTTTCATGCTCCCCATTGTCAGATAAAACATTACATAGAAATTGTGTCCCAACAAAACCAGTAGTCAAGTGGTTTTCATGCTTTAGCAGATTTTTTAATAAAGTCTCTAAAACACGTTTTCTGTCTTTTTCCTCAATAAGATTAAAGTGTAATGCTAACGAGCATCCTGTCTGTGTTTCGCTTATCAACCGTCCTGTTTGGGTAAAATATTCACGACGGAAGATTTCAAGAATATTGTTATAAAGCTTATCATACTCTTCAGCATCCTCAGGCTGACCTAAAATTTCAGCGGCTTTGGCAACAATATAAGTTGAATATGCATAATAAGCATTTGCAATATAATAAACATCCGTTGAACCAGTTTTTTCACTAGGGCTAGGAGTAAATATTTCTGTAGGGGTAGGTCTCATCGGTCCTTTTTCCATGTCCAATGCTATCCAGTCACCCAACTGTTGTCCAGTTTGCAGGAGCCCATTCTCTCCAACCTTGTTACGGGTATACTCCACACATGCTTTCATACTTTCGTACTGATCCTCCAATAAGCGTTTGTCGCCATAGACCTTCCACATCGTCCAGGGAATTATAGTTGCGGCATCGTGCCAAATTGCAATTCCCGGTGATTTTCCTAGTATATTCGGCACAATCATAGGTACACCAAACTCAGGCGACTGTTCCGCTCTTAAGTCACGCAACCATTTGGAATATAATAATGCAATATTTTTGTTGAAAGCTGCTGTTGAAATAAATATTTGCGCATCCCCTGTAAAACCAAATCGCTCATCCCTTTGAGGACAATCCGTAGGAATATCCAAATGGTTACTGCGTAAGGTCCAGTTGATGTTCTGCCAGAGCCGGTTTACATCTTTATTTGAGCATTCGAATCTTCCTGTCTGCTCCAAGTCACTATGAAGTACGCAGGCAATAAAATCCTCCAGTTTGGGATTGTTTCCCAGTCCCTCAATTTGTATATATCGAAAGCCGTGATAGGTAAAAGATGGCAGGAACACATCCTTTCCTCCACTACAAATGAAGGTATCAGTTGCTTTCGCTGTGCGCAAATTCGTAGTATAAAAGTTTCCATCCTCGTCTAAGGCTTCAGCATGTCTTATTGTAACCTTTGTCCCCTTTGGACAGTTAAGATGTGCTTCAACAACACCAGCCATATTTTGACCAAAATCCAATACTACCTCTCCCTTAGGGGTAATAATAAGTTCCTTTGCTTTTAGACGCTCAGTAATTCTGACTGGTTCACTCTCCTGTCCAATCAGGATGTTCTTTGGATGTTCATATAGACTGACATTCACAGGTTCAGGCGAAGTGAAAGTATAATCAATAACCTCTCCATTGTATATATCGCTATAGCGACGTGCTCCGGTTGTGCTTTTCCAACTTTGATCCGTAAGAATTGTATCTTTTTTGCCATCTTCGTAAACAATCTCAATCTGAGCAATGGCTGCGGTACGTGTGCCATAGTGGTTACCTTCTTCATAATATCCCAGAATTCCCTTATACCAGCCGTTGCCTACCACCATCTCAATGCAATTTTTATCACTTAGTAATGAGGTTATGTCATAGGTTTGATACTGCAGTCTCTTATCATAACATGTCCAGCCAGGTGCAAAAAATGTATCGCTGACCTTTTCTCCATTTAATATGATTTCATACAAACCCAGCGCACTGGCATAAGCACGCGCGGATTTAACCTTCCCTGATAAGGCAAATTCTTTACAAAAAACTGCACAGGGTTGTAAATCATCTTCGAAACCGTGCGTAATCCAATCCGCATTGAAGTTCTCATTGCTCATGAATCCAGTTTCAAACGACCCTTCTGCTGTAGCTTCCTCACCATGGTTGTCTTTAACTCTAACTTTGACCTCGTATCGGGTGGTTGCAATAGTGCCTCCCCCTTATAGGGGACATGTACGGATTGATCGCTCTGTACCTCTCCTGTATCCCAAACTGTACCATTCTGCGAGACAATTGATAAGTGATAGCTTGCTTGCATTGTGTCATTTTCAGAAGACTTTATCTTCCATGAGAATCTGGGTTCCTTCAAATCAATTCCCAATGGATTTACACGATATTCGGTTTTTAATTCTTGAATAGTTAACATAATTTTTCATCCTCTCCATTCTTTCATAATTTGAGCTTCTTATGGCGTACCCCTTTGGGTCGCATACGTTACTTTACATTATTTAAAATTTATATTTCTATTATTATTTTATTCCTCTATCCAACACTCTACAATGTCCTAAAACATCCTTTTTCTATCGTATTATACCCATTGACAGACAAGCCCCTGTCCTTTCGTCTACTCTTCTAAGATTGCGCCCATGTTGGGCACACTTTAAAAGTTGCAGCCGATTTCTCAACTGCAACTTAAATAGCTCACATTCTATTTTAAGTTATTTACCCCACTACTTTACAAAGAAACACCCTTAATTTTGTTTCAATTGCTACTGAAAACAGAATTACATTGTTGCAACACACCTATTGCTCATTAGATGTCGCTGCATCCCTTTCCGCTAAAACCTTATCAATTTCTGGCATCTGTTTATCCAATTGTCCAAACATCCGTGCCAAGATTAATGCCATAAACAGAACCGTTGCTGGTATAAAACTATAAAGAATACGAATCATTAATATTGCACTATCCGGCTGTGCATCAGCTGTTCCTACGTAACCAGCAATACCTAATAACACACCCATAAGTGCAGATCCTAGTGCAGATCCAACTTTACCAACAAAGTTTGCGACACTAGCGATAGTTGCTTCCATACCCTGCATTCCTTTGTATCTATTATATTTGCTTACATCCATTATCATTAGTCCACTCAAATAAGAAATTGGCATTATTGCAAAACCTGTCATTAAGAATGCGACAATCAAGACAGGCATATTCGCTCCCGCGAAGAAGTTAATAGAAAATCCAATTATCCCGATTATACATCCGATAGAAATTAGTTTAGATACCACCATTCGTTTCATTAATGCTGGGAAAACCATCATGATAAACAAACTTAGCATACCAAACATCTGAAGTATTCCAAACTTTGAGATATCTCCAACAACACGAGTAAAATAATATGCTGCTACTGTCATTCCTGTAAGAATGGGTGGGACCGCTTTTATTCCTCCACAAATCCAAGCATACTTATTAGTTTTTAGAACTTTTATTATATCTTTTATCGATATTTTTTCTTGCGTTTGGCCTTCAATTTTAACTTCTTCTTTCACAAAAATAAATCTTAGTAAACCAATAACAATCAACGGAATTGTATAAATCAACATCAAGCTTCCCCATCCGTTTTGATTCACAGCCATTCGTCCCATCAAGATTGGGAAACTAATTGAAACTACCATACATCCGAGGCTTATAATAACACCTCCAAATGATAAAGCCTTTGTCATTGCAACCTTATCTTTGAATGCTCTAATCAAATATGGTGTTTCAGCAGCATTAAGTAATGTTGAAAATACAGACCATACCAAACTATACATAACAAATACCCAAATAACTTTTACTGTATACGCCCATTCAGCCGGCGCGTTAAACAAGAGTAATGTACATAGCCATGCACCAATAATACTCAATTCATAAGGACGTGCCTTTCCCAACTTTGTATTGGTATTATCAATTAAAAATCCTGCAAAGATATCAGTTACACCGTCAAATATTTTGGATAACATTAGAACAAGTCCTATTGTTGCAGGTGCTATTCCCAGGTAATCTGTACAAAATTGAGATAAATAGCCAAAAACAATAACTATCGCCCCTAATGCAATGGGACGCATATTCCATGCAAATACTTTCCCGACAGAAACATAACCTTCTTTTCTCACCTTCGTTTTTTTCATCTTTTACTCTCCTTTATAATTTATACTTTTTTATTAAGGGTCCCCCTTGATAATGAGTATAACAACTAACCTTTTCACTCGCAACAGACTATCCTTTGACCTTTTATCCAATCTGCCAAAGATTTTTTGCTTTGATATTGTAATTTTATATTTTAACATCTAAATAATAGATTAAAAAGTTAGGATGTAACAAATTAGCCATATATCAACATAGTGATTTCATATATAAGAGAGTCGATGAAACAAATTTGCAAGAATATTAAATAAACCACATTACCCACCATCTAATTACATTTACACGTTTCAATAGCGGTATAGTCGCTTTAGTTCGATAGGTAGAATTCAATTGAAAATATCAAATATTGATTCCATATTTATAACATACAACATTACCTCTTTATGTGTATGTCCTTTTTTTGATATATGTGAACAATATTTGATATTTTACTTTATTTTTTTAAAAAATCAACATTTTTGCAGCAACAATTAAGTTTAGGAAAAACTTAACTCATTATGTTGAATTTTGCACCACAACCTTTCGACATTTTAAAAAAACCGCAATCCCCATGATAAACAAAGGATTACGGCTGATAATTCGTTTTATTTTATTAAAAATCATTTACTTTATGCTTTTTTCGATATATCTTTGGTGTTACACCAAACTCTGCCTTAAACTGGCTACCAAATCTGCTCTGAGAAGCAAAACAAAAATAATTTGCAATTTCAGTTATACTTTTATTGGAGTATTTTAACATATTAGCTGCTGCTCTCAGACGAGCTTTTATACTATATTGAATAATTGTCATCCCTTCATGTTTCGAAAAAATTCTTGATAGGTGACTATGACTGACTCCAAGAACCTCAGCTACTTCTTTTACACATATTGGATAATGCACTCTTTGAGAAATATAATCCTTACATTTTTCTATATAATCATGCTTATTTTTTTCTTTGTGTTCCTTTACCTGTATTACAAAATCCATACGCATCTCCTGATAAAGTTGCAATATCTCTAGAACGCTCTTGCATTTGGCAAGTTTTTGTAAGTACAAGTCAGCAGCCTCATATGCTTTGTTTGTGTTTAATCCTCCCCTTATAGCAGCACGACACATCAGCGTAATCGCTGATACACACATATATTCTGTCTGTTTCCTGCTATCATTAGAAAACTTTCCTATCTTTTCCATGATGTGAGGTTCATTCGAAAAAGCTCCATTGATATATTCAATATCTCCATGTTCTATCGCTACAAAATAATTCTGTTCGTATTGATATCTTACGTGTTCCCTATCATACTCAGCTTTTTCAAATCGATATAATTGCATATCGCGTTCTGAAATTACTAGCTCGGGATCCTTTGCATTGTTTTGTAACAAAACTTTATCTTCTTTTAGTTCTTTTCCTGTACAATACCAATATATGAATGCCATAACATTTGCTAATTTGATATACGAGCTCTGAGGAATTTGGAATTCATTGTCTTTAATAGAATGTCTCTTTCGATAATAATGCAATTTTGAAATGGATGGTGCTTCTAATGCAATAGGACCACAGATGTAAAAATTTTTAACATTGTCCAGAAAACAACCGTATATAAATATATCATCTTCAATCTCCAATATTGGATACTCATTACAGATGCACTTAGAAAGTAAATCATGGACTAATAACTGATCTGATAAAAAAACATTTGCTTCAAAAGGTATATCATTAGTTTGTATAAAAAGGGTTTTATTCACTCTAAATACACTGATTGGTATTTCATTCGCTACATATACCCTTTCTAAAAAAATTTTTAATGGACTTTTATTGTGTTTCTTCATGTCTCCACCATCCATTCAAATACATTTATTTTAATTAGATTGTGAACAATTACGTTTCAATAAATATTTTATCGTATTAAACTTTTCATGTCCACACTTATTTACAAACAGCGATACCCATTGTACATACCTAGACGAATATGTTAATTCAGTACGCGCTTATAGGTCAGGAAAAAGAAACAACGGTACTTTAGATACGTCGCTTTGTCATGATTCTCTTTTCATTCCAAACAATGATAATATAGTGTTTAAATATCACCCGCGCTTTTCTCCTACTCCTGTACATAAACATTCCTTTATCGAAATGATTTATGTATATTCAGGAAGTTGCACTCAGATTATAGGCGATAACAGCATAACCATGAATAAGGGAGACTTATGCATTCTTGATACTAATACATACCATACGATAAGTCCTATAGGGAATAATGATATTGTTATCAACTGCCTTATAAAAAAAAGTTATTTCGATGCCACATTTCTAAGCAGACTTTCAGGCAACGATATCTTAGCAAGATTTTTTGTTAGATCAATATATCAAAGTAAGGATTTTAATGATTATATCCTTTTCATGTATGATGAAGAAATAAATGTTAATGAAATCATAGAAAATATGCTCTGCGAATACCATGATAAGAAAACCTGTTTTTCAGAAGTTATAAATTCCTATTTGGTTATACTGTTCTCTGAGCTCCTTCGTAGTTATAATAAATGCATAAACCACAAAAATTACAAAGCTCTTTATAACAACAAGATATCGGACATAATTATGTACATTCAAAAAAATTATATGTCCTGTACCATAGTTTCTACCGCAAAGCACTTTAATTTCCACCCAGTGTATCTCAGCAAAATATTGAAGAAATTGCCAATTGCAACTTTTATGGATCTAAAGAATGAAGCTAGGTTGAGAAAAGCTCGCCTTTTGCTTGAGAATACATCTTATAAAGTCGATGCTATTGCACGAGACATTGGATACTCAAACATAAGCTTCTTTTATAAAATATTTAAAGAAAAGTACAAGATGACACCATCAGAATATAGAAAAAGTAGATATAAAGAATTATCATCAAAATGACAAAAAGTCCTTATTTAAGGACTTTCATCGTCAGCAAACACACCATCGCAAGACTTTTTTTATTCCGGTGCAAGAGGTGTATCTGAAAGCGCCCAACCTTCCACGACCCTTGCTCCTATAGGTTTAGGGTTATCCTTAAATTCAACGAACTCCATTGTCATCAATTCTTTCTTCTCGCCAGTGCTCTTGTTGGTGGCATACACCATATAGCGAATTGCACACCAATTTTCTTCAACAAGCATATTGAGGAAATCACCCAATGTGACATCATACACTGAGAAAAATTGTCCCATCATGTCTTTATATTGTTGAAGAGTTAAACGCTGACCATAAACGTTATAATGTGCATCTGGTTCGTACAAAGTATTACACCATTCTAACCAAGCATCGTAGCCATTATTCCAATTGTCAAATCCAGTAAGTAAACGTTCTCTGATTTCTTTTTCAAGTTTTTTTCCCTTATTACAACGTCCTTTTTCCTTTTCTGAATTCTTTCCCATCTTGACATCCCCTCTCATTTTTTAGCATTGAGGTAATTTTCATTCAACTCTTCTCCAATAACTTATTTACATTATATCAAATAAATGGTATTTTGTAAATAGTTTTATACTTGGTATTTTAATGAAATCTGTATTAAATAGTAGTATTGTTTTTAATTAACATATTTTGCTTTTCATAATTAATTATCCTCTTTTATATCATCTACTTTTTCTGATATACTATCCTGTCTTGTTTTCATTTCGATTAGAATCCAAAGTAAATCTCAAAGAAAATACTATTTGCCATTCTTTTTTTTCGCACTTTATATGTTTTAACATTATCTTCAATATCCAAAATTAATCTCGTAATATTACCTTTACGGGTAACACTTATTTTTTTTATGTTTTCGTTTTTACATGATTCTATCGCATTATTGAAGTTTTCACTCATTTCTTCTACTTCAATATCTATATAAACCAAATGACTGCTTTCATCATAGTGAACCTTAGTTGGGGGAATATCAGTTGTAGCTGCAAAAAATACTGATTCTTTACCTTTTATTGGCTCAAACACTACTTGTAAGCTATCCATAGTTACAATACCATTTGATAGATTGCTACATGTTTTGCTCCCAGATGAAATACTTTCACCAATATCGCAAACTAGCTCTTCTCTTATTGCTATAAAATCATTTTCACTATTGGGTTCTTCCTTTACTCTTATACATCGAATAAAATTAGGAAAGGTTCCTATATTTGTTTCACTATTCTTTCCACTTGATAAAAATATTAGATAATTCTCATTTTCAATACTGTGTAATGTTACATATTCCGGCATAGTCGGTAACGTATCTTTATCTCCAGTATCTAAATTATATATGTCAAATCTATTTGCAAAGGTTTCTATCTGTGATTCAACTAGAACTATATTTTCATTTATTTGTTTAATATTTAGAATTTCTTCTTCAATGTAATTTTTCTTTATTTCTTCAATAGATATTTTAGTCTCATTCTTAATATTACTACTCTCAACATCTTCACTACTGATCCTATTATTAAATCTTGAACATCCTACAAGAACTAATATTATAAAAAATAATAAAATGATTTGTTTAGTCATTTTAATTCTCAAATTCACCACATCCCTTTAAAATTTTTTTTCATTCCCCTAAACTGGCAAAGCCGTTATAAGATATCCACCTACAATGAGGCTTATAAGATTTGCAACAAAAGTATAAATCATAATACGTCTCTCTTTATGCTCCTTAACGAAAATGGTAAATGCCATTATTTCAGTAGCAAATACAAGAACCTCTCCTATTAATAACCTGAAGATACTGAAAACTAAATAGCTTGGTATTAGCGTGGTACCGCTATTTAACCAAATATTCAATGTACCATGTGTTACAATGTTAATAGCTAGAAATATCATCCAACTTCTCTTCTGTTTAAACCCAAAGAACCAGAAAACGTTACTATATTTCTATACTGTTTTAATGGCGAATCAATAATAAATTCAAAACTCTCTTCTTCGGTGTCCCTGACAGATCAATATTGACCTCTTTCTTATCACACCCTAATAATTATACAGCTTGCTTTAATTACCTTCTGATTTTAATTATAAATATTTATTCAAAATATACCTTCAATACTAAGCCCCACTCTGCATCTTTTACTTGTTCCTCAATAGTTCTCGAATTGTTAGGTGATTTGTATTTAGAACCATTAAAAGCAATAACTCCCCATACTGCAATTTCACCATTATCTGTGGCATGAATCGCATCCTGAATCTCAACAGTTCCAAATCCCCAATTTTCTTCATCAGTATTAAATAAATTAATTCCTTCAAGTGATTGAGTGAAACCGCCATACCCCTCACTATATTTGACCATATATTTCATATTCATAGATCCTGTCTTAATATCATCCTGAATTGAAATACTAATTTCATTCTCTCGCTTAACTGATTCTGCTGGAATTGATATTCCATCTTTGGAATCCTCAAGCTCTCCATTTTCCCATATTTCATACTTTGTTCTAACATTCTTATCACCGGAATAATTTATTTTTATACAACCTGTAATCATTTCAAGATGAGCACCAATTCTTTCAGCATCCCCTTCAAAAAACTTACTAGATTTTATTACTACTTCATCTTTGGAGCATCCGATAAACGTAAAAGATATAGATATAATTAATATAAAGATGGATAACTTCTTCATAGCCGTTCCCCTTCCTGTACATGATTATTTTTTATAATTTTTCATCGGTAAAAGTTAATGTTACGACTTGAACTAAATCAACTTCACTAAATTTTGATGGTTCAAAATAATCTTGTAATGAATAACTTTGCACACTTGTACCACTATCATAAACCATAATAGCAACAGGTATCTCTTTGTTTATTTTTATATCTTGAAACTCTGTTAAAAACTTCTACTAGATATAATATATTTGCTGTCAACATCTATTGCATTTGTTTTATATGAAGCTCTACCAGCGCAATTTATATGATAGTCAATACTATAGTTTTCTTTCAGTAACATAGTAAATGTTCCTTTTAATTGCTCCGCAGGAATACTTACATTTCCTAAATAAATAGCACCACTGCCAATACTTTCCCAATTTGAATCATTTAAACAATAAACATTAACTTTCACAGTTAACGCTTCTTTTGGTGGATTAAACGCAATGATTTGCGAGTTATTCTCTATTCCAAAGTCTCTCAATAAGTATGATTCTCTTTCTGTTAATTCATAAGGAGCAATACCTTCTTTGTTAAGTAATTTAGGTATATCTGTTGTATTTGAACAAGCAGTTAATGTAATAATTGTAATAACAATTAACAATATAGAAAAGTGTTTTTTCACAAATGATACCTCCAAATATAATAAATCAATTGCGTAATTAAGGAAATCATAAAAAAGATGATTAATATTAAATTTTAGTGACTGATTATTAGCTTATGTTAACAACGGAAATCTCAGACAAGCTTATGTTTGGTAAATACTGTGTCTCGATTCTATCTTCAGGTTTTATATCGACTATATATAAAACAATTAAAAATAATAATTCAAGTGGTTTCATCGATACATAAACAATGTCTGCAGCTATTTTTGTTTTAATGAGTTTAGATAGCGGAAAACCGTATCTATCATAAATATATCTTATATGCTTATGAATAAATGGTAATTTTTCTTGGATAACTTCTTCAAATGCATTTGCAACCATTAATTGTCGATTTACTACTATCTTTTGTCCTCTGCGAATACCATATCTTTTTGGTTTGACAAGCCTATCATGTCCCATAAGTGCTACAGTACATAGATAGTGCCCATCATACTCTATTGGAGGTGGCGAACTTTTTTGAGATAAAGTCCAATCACTAGTTTCCGTAAAAGCTTTAATTATACTACTAGGTTCTTGACCAAATAGTTGTGATATCATTATTAATATTATTAATAACGGAATAGAAATTATAAATGCTATCCAAATCCATCTGTTGGATTCAACAATAAATGAATTCAACTTACTAATTATATTACTTTTATATTCTTTTTCACTATAATGTTTTTCAATTTTCTGTGCTATTTGCTTTATTAGTCTAATAGTACATAGCAAGTAATTAATTGGTAGTAACGTTAAATAAAAAATTGGATGTATCATAAAATAATTAATCGCAAATACTTTTTTAGATAACTGAATTAAAATTACAATTGCCAAATAATTTGTTATTAACACAAATCCAAGACATATTACAAACCCTAATGGTGGTATTTTTATATTCTTAAATCTTAATAACATATAGCTAATACCACCAGAAACCATAATAATAATTATTGTATTCATATGAGCTTCTTGTATGGGCGCATGAAAAGTATCAAAGTACATTATCAGCGGCTCAGTATAATCTTTGAAATCAAAAAATATCCATAAAGCACTAGTAAATACTACCCCTATTGAAAGCGACCATACATCTATATAATTTAGTTTCTGTAGAAACCTACTTGGTTTATGATTTTTTTCAAAAACTTCAATTAACATTCTAATATTAGCTATTGTTAATACTAATGGAACAAAAATAACAATTATAACTAAAACTCCTGGTATGACTTCATCAAATATATCCCTCAAATTAAACCTCCATAAATATAATAGATGTAAATAATAACTAACGTTCCAAGTAATAACGATAGTATTTTTATACGTAATGACTACAGATTATCGTCTTCGATTATCAAGAAAATCTTTGGTGTCAATATTTTTCAATTTACCTCTATTGCTGTAAATAAGCCATCTGTATTGCATTAAATACAATACATCTTTATCAACGACTAATTCTCCATATATTTCTTTTGTACATTCAATTTCAAGAAAAGTTTTATCAGGCTTTTCAACATAAAAATAGTATAAATCCCCTATTATCTTTTTATCTTTTATATTTATACAACCACCAGTATTATTCTGTATTGATTTTGAAAAAGTACTATACAGATTGAATTGTAGGAAAATGATTATTATTAATATAACTAAAGAAACTATTTTTTTGCCTTCAGAGACAACATTCTTTTTTAGAGGATCTTTCAATATTTGAATAAAAACCCAAATACCTGTTGCAGTAATTAGTATCATTCCTAGTAATAATAGAATATTTAGAATGTATGTCACTTTATCTAAACAATTTAGCCATGCATAATCATTTATAAACCATATTATCCAAAACAAAACTATTTCTGATATAAATAAACTTATACTACCAATTTCAAATTTCAATCTATTTTTCATGCTTTCTCCATTCATGTCCTAGATTGCAATATCATCATTTTCTTTTTCCTTAAATTTTCCATGGAGCTTAAATGTTGCTTCAACAGTCTTAATAGGAGATACTATAGAATTAATAAAAGTATTTAATAAAAATATATTACTTGGAATTAAATTAAATGTTACCGAAAATTATTTATATGTCTCTACAATGCATAATATTCAAGAATCGAAAACTTATCAGAAGATACATAGTGGAAGATTAAAATCATTCAGATAATATATTTCTTAATAAATCAAACCTTTTCAAGCAATTAATATACTCTGAAACACGTACAAAGTTTTGAAGGTCTTTTTCATCAATTCCAAGAAAAGCACACATTTCATCCCAAAGCATTGTACTACCTTCTACCATAAAAAAGCCAGTCACTACATCAATACCAACAAAAATCCTCGTAATATCGCCGCCCCAAATATCAATAGGGTCTTTATTTTCATCCCGATAAAAAATCTCACCATTTCCCGCATTTTCAAGAAAAAAGGTTCTCGGAATAGGAGTTATACCTGCTGATAGTTTTTCTGCATAAGTCTTATTCGTGGTAATATTGTAAATAATTGAATCGGTGGCTTCTTTTTTATGTATCTCGGTCAAGATATATTTATCTTGCAGATATCCAAGCAACTCCATTCCTGATTTTCTGTTTGGTTTCAGTTTATCTTTATATTGCATCCACACAGCTTTCCATTCTTCAAGCATTTCAATGCTTGGTGATTTTATTATCATTTCGCTATTCCCTTTCTGAATTATATATATGTCACGTGCGCCTCCCCTTACGCCTTTCCTAATAAACTAAACACTACGTTGACATCACAAAAACCTAGATAATTCTTTCGTCTAACGTCCGTCGAGTTACCGAAGTGTCCTACAAGAACATTTAGGCATCAGCTGGGAAACTAGCTGTTAGATGACGTCGGCGAGCAAAGCGAGCTACTCACCGTGCCTTTCGTGGATTCGGTCGACTTGGTTATCTAAAAGCAACAATATTTACTATAAGACATCCATATAACATCTTAAAAAAATCTATCATTACCTTATTGGGTACGTTTAAGACTTTCGTGAGCGATTTCTAATGATTCTACAGCTACGTCATTACCTGTTGCATTAAAATCTGGTGCTGTATACTTTACAGGCCAAGCATTCTCTATTGTCCATGATGCAATAACTGTATCAGCATCCTCTTCACCATAAGCATTAAGTGTCAGAGTCTTACGTTCAATCGTACCACCAACACATTCAATAATCCATGTGTAAAGATGTTGATCCACTACACCAGCTTTTAAGGTGATATTGCTGTATTTCGTTAGACCTGGTAATTTTCTTGGTGTTGTAGGTTCTCCACCCTCTCTATACTCAATTACATCAATAGATAAATCGAAACCCGCAACCTCACTAAAACCTCCATTTTGAACACCGTCACATTCAATTTTAAACCTAAAATTTCTAATTGGATCTCCAGCTCTCATAAATACAACTCCTATTCTATAGTTTATTAAGCGAATCGGTAACCCC
Source organism: Clostridia bacterium (assembly GCA_963662695.2). Classification (GTDB taxonomy): domain Bacteria; phylum Bacillota; class Clostridia; order SK-Y3; family SK-Y3. The sequence goes on from CAXXDC010000001.1 coordinate 330,086, forward strand.
AGTTCCTATAATTACCTAAATTTGGTTGCATTCGCGAATTGATGTTGTCAAATACCTCTTATGGTTGTATATACATTGTTCGACATAATCTACTAATTCCCTGCCTATATTATAATTTTAATGTATTTTAATAGAAATATTGATTTATAGGTGATAACAGTAAATGAATTAAAAAATAGCAATTAAAAAATCAGATTTGATTTTTAATTGCTATTTTTTGTACTTTTTATAGGCTAAATGAGTATTTACTTATTAACTTGATCAAAAATCATTCATTGTTACTAATTTCATTATATTTTAGCAAAACATATCTTTTTGAACTATCAACTTCAATTTCTTGAAACATCGCTACAATAGAACCATATTCTTCAATTTCACTTTTTTCTTTATTGCTCCACATATCTATAGGTTTGTGTGGATCTTGTACACTACAATAATTAAAATTTCCATAGATATCTGCGTACGCAAGATATTTATTATCTTGTAATGCATATAACTTAGTCAATTGTACATAAGGTATTACTTCTCCAATGCCAAAACACATGTAATAATATCCATCTTTAAATACTCTTCCATCTTTTGTACCATCTTCAATTGACTGATGCACTATATTATTGATGTTAAAATATTTTAGGATAGAATCTTTCTACTACCAGGCTTCACTAATGGTAATCCCTGTTTACAAAGGGGACAATTGTCAGCTTCATAGGATTGAACTTCCATTGAAATGACAGATTCTATTCTAGTTCCAAAATCTATTTTACCACCTGTTCTATCAACTACAACCCCTACACCTACAACTTCGCCACCATGTTCTTCAACGATCTTAAGTACTTCTTTAACAGATCCACCAGTGGTTACAACATCTTCTACCACCAATACTTTTTGACCTTTTTCTATCTTGAAGTTTCTTCTAAGTGTCATTTCACCATTTTCACGTTCTGCAAAGATATTTTTAACACCTAACCATCTGCTTACTTCATATGACATTTGAATTGCACCGATTGCAGGTCCTATGACAAGCTCAACACCATCATTTTTGAATTTTTCTGCTAAGTCTTTACATAACTCTTCACTATATTTTGTATCTTGGAATATCTTTGCGCATTGTAAATATTTATTACTATGACGACCTGATGTTAAAAGAAAATGACCTTCTAATAAAACACCAGCCTCTTTTAAAATTTCTAAAACTCTTTCTTGTGATAACATAATATAATGCCCTCCTTGTTTTTGTTGGTTAGTTGGTTAGTTGGTTAGGAAAAACCTTCAACTTTCAACCCTCAACATCTTTTTGTTGTTTCCACCAATCTTGTTTTGCTAATGTACTTAATTCTCCAAGGTGTTCATTATCTCCTTCTAATATGAAATGAAACCCCTCATCATTTATATCAATGATTGTAATTGACGCATTATCAAACCACACAATATTGTTCATTTCTTCTAATGATTTATCATAAACATAACATAGATAAGCTTTTAAAACCGTACCATGGGTGGCTACACATATGCTTTGTCCTTCATGCTTTTTGACAATATCGCTAATTTCATTTATTATTCTTGTTTGAGCTTCTACCATTGATTCGCCATTCGGCATCTCTACCATATGGGGGTTGTTTTCCCAATGGTCATATATTTCTGGGAACTTATCAGGTAGTTCTGCCCAGGGAACATCTTCCCATTCTCCGCCATCTATTTCTCTCAAGCCTTTTATTATATTAACATCCATATCTTTCACTTGTCCAATATATTTTGCCGTCTGTAATGCTCTTGATAAATCGCTTGCGTATAGAACATCTATTGGTTCATCGGCTAAACGTTCAGCCAATTTTCCTGCTTGTTTATGTCCATTCTCTGTTAATTGAGAATCCGTTTGCCCATGAAATCTTCTGTTAATATTTCCTTCTGCTTCTGCATGTCGCACTAGAATTAAACGTGTCAAAAAAATTCCCTCATTCCTAATGTATTTCAACTTTACCTACAATTTCATTAATATCTTTGATATTATTTGTTTCTAAGTAATTAGTTATGCCATCAAGCACTTTTACACTGGCGAGTGGATCAACAAAATATGCCGTCCCTACTGCAACAGCTGATGCACCTGCTAACATAAATTCAATTGCATCTTCTCCAGTCATAATACCACCCATACCTATAATAGGGACGTTAACGACAGATGCAACCTGCCATACCATACGTACGGCAACAGGTTTAACCGCTGGCCCCGATAAACCACCGACATTATTAGATAGGATTGGTTTTCTTGTATTGATATCTATCGCCATACCTAATAACGTATTTATGAGTGATATTGCATCGGCACCACCATCTTCTGCTGCTTTTGCAATCTCTTTAATATCCGTAACATTAGGTGATAGTTTTACGATAAGCGGTTTCTTACAATATTTTTTTACTTCGTTTGTGATGTTATTAACTGTGGTTGCATTCGTACCAAAAGCAACGCCACCTTCTTTTACATTTGGACATGAGATATTCATCTCAATTAAATCGATATCACTGTCACTTAAAATTTCTGCCATACTACAATATTCTTCAATTGTATTACCAGACATATTCGCAATGATTTTAGTATTATAGTTCTTTTTAAGGCGTGGCAATTCATTTTCAACGAAATATTTTACCCCTGGGTTTTGAAGTCCAACACTATTTAAAATGCCAGATGGAGTTTCCGCAATCCTAGGCGGGACATTGCCTTGACGCAGTGTAAAGGTTAAACCCTTTACACATATTCCACCCAATTTATTGAGGTCAAAATACTCTCCATACTCTCTTCCAAAACCAAAAGTACCAGATCCTGTCACAATTGGATTATCCAATTCAACACCAGCAATATTGACTTTTAAATTAATATTATTTGCGTGATTATTCTTCATCAAAAATCACCTCGTCTCCCCAAAAAACAGGGCCATCTTTGCAAACATGTTGGTACTCCCAATCTTCTTCTTTTTTTGTTTTACATGCGCATACGAGACATGCACCAATGCCACATCCCATTCTTTGCTCCATGGAAAGCTGACATGGAATGTCGTTTACACTACAAATATTCTTTATGATCTTCAACATTGGTTCTGGACCACATGCATATACGATATCTACATTCTCATTCTTAATTTTTTCTTCTAATAACTGCGTTGCAAATCCTTTAATTCCATAACTGCCATCATCGGTAGTGATTTGACAATCGTTAGAAATCTCCTTAAATTCATCTTCCATTACCACTAAGTCCTTATTTCTAAATCCTAAATAAACGGCTTTATCTTTTGCAGGAAGATTCTTAGCAAGCATTAATAATGGAAACACACCTATTCCACCACCAATGAATACTGGATTAGTATATTTTGCATCTATTATAAATGGTTTGCCTAATGGCCCCATTATATCTATCGTATCTCCTACATGATGATTCGCTAAAAGTTTTGTACCTTCCCCTTTTATCTGAAAAATAAATCGTAGTTCTTGTTTTTCTTTATCTATATCACAGATACTGATAGGTCTTCTAAGTAGTACACTCATAGCTTCACAACATTTAACGTTTAAGAATTGTCCGGGCTTTGCTTGCTTAGTAATCTCTTCACTTTTCACACGCATATCAATGATTCCCGATGCTATCTCTTGTTTATATATTATTTTACAATTATATGTTTTCTTGTACATTTCATATACTCCTTGAAATGAGGACACACCTCTGTTTAAGGAATGTCCCCGTTATTGTTTTTCTATTATAGGAATGTCCCCATTATTAACTGTTTTTTCTCAACACTCAACCCTCAGCTTTTCTTATACTTTTGTTATATCTACCATTTCAAGGTCTTTCACATCTTTATTTAGCTTCAAGCTATGAATCACTGCTTTTACAGTATCTAATGATGTCAAACATGGTACAGACTGTTCTACAGATTTTCTTCTGATTTTAAAACCATCTCTACTCTGTTGACGACCACGGGTTGGCGTATTGATGACCAAGTGAATTTCATTTGATTGTATGAGATCTATGATATCCGGTGATCCTTCTCCAATCTTTTTCACAACGTTGGTCGCCACACAGTTTTGATTTAATTTATGGGCAGTATTGCCTGTTGCATAGAGCTTGAAGCCCATTTTTTCAAAATCTTCTGCGATAGAGATAAGTTCATGTTTATCTGTATCTCGTACAGTCATTAATATATTTCCTTCTTTAGGAATCTTAAAGCCTGCTCCGATTAATCCCTTTACCAATGCTTCATCGAAATTATTTGCAATACCAAGTACTTCACCAGTAGATTTCATTTCAGGCCCAAGGCTAATATCTACATCGTGTAATTTTTCGTGTGAGAAAACTGGTACTTTTACTGCCACATAGTCGCCTTCTGGATACAAACCTGTACCAAATCCCATGTCTTTTAATTTCTTACCTAAAACAGCTTTTGTAGCCAAATCCACCATCGGTACATTGGTTACTTTACTGATATATGGCACTGTTCTACTGGAACGTGGGTTCACTTCTATCACATACACTTGTTCATCATAGAGTACAAATTGTATATTTACTAACCCGACTACGTTTAATGCTTTTGCAAGCTTTTCAGTATAGTCAACGATGATATCTTTGAATTTTTTATCAATGGTTTGCGTTGGGTAAACTGAGATACTATCTCCTGAGTGAACCCCTGCTCTCTCTAGATGTTCCATGATACCAGGAATCAAAATTTCATCACCGTCACAAATTGCATCTACTTCAAGCTCTTTACCCATCATGTATTTATCAATAAGGATCGGATGCTCTTGTTTTACTCGGTTGATGATTTCCATATATTCTATAATATCGCTTTCGCTAAATGCAATTTCCATCCCCTGACCACCTAGTACATAGGAAGGTCTTACTAGTACAGGATAGCCTAATTCTTTAGCTGCTGCCAATGCTTCATCCAATGTAAAGATTGTTTTACCTGCAGGTCTTGGTATATTGCATTGTTCTAATATTTGATCAAATTTTTCTCTATCTTCTGCCGCATCCACATCTTCAGCACGTGTTCCAAATATTTTCACACCCAATTCTTTCAGTGTTTTTGTTAGTTTAATCGCTGTTTGTCCCCCAAATTGTACAATTGCACCTTCTGGCTTTTCTTTTTCAATGATATTCTCTACATCTTCTGGTGTTAATGGTTCAAAATATAGTCTGTCTGATGTATCGAAGTCTGTACTTACTGTTTCTGGGTTATTGTTCGCAATGATTGCTTCATATCCTTCTTCTTTCAGTGCCCATACGGAGTGAACAGAACAATAGTCAAACTCTATCCCTTGACCAATACGGATTGGTCCTGAACCTAATACAAGTATTTTTTTATTTTTTGACTCTTTTACTTCACAATATTCATCATAGGTTGAGTAATAATATGGTGTAACCGCTTCAAATTCTGCCGCACAAGTATCAACCATCTTATAGGTAGCATATATATCAAAAGATTTTCTAAGCGCTGTTATCTCTTGTTTTGTACTTCCTACAAATGATGCTATAACAGCATCGGTATATCCCATTTTCTTAGCTTTAAGAAGTATTTCTTTATCTAATTGATCCATTGTTTTAGATTTTAGTTTTTCTTCCATTTTTATAAGCTGATGTATTTTATCTGTGAAGAATATATCTACTTTAGTGATATCAAAGATTTCTTCTTTTGTAATGCCTTTTCTAAGCGCTTCTGCAAGTAAAAAGATTCGCTCATCATCAACTTCTTTTAATTTTTCTCTAATTTCATCAGCAGTAAGTTTTTTAAATGATTCTAATTCTATATTATATATCCCTAATTCTAAAGAACGTATCGCCTTCATCAATCCACCTTCAAAAGATGAACTAATCGCCATGACTTCTCCTGTAGCCTTCATCTGTGTGCCAAGTGTTCTTTTTGCTTTAACAAATTTATCGAAAGGCCACTTAGGTATTTTTACGACTACATAATCTAATGTCGGTTCAAAGCACGCATAGGTTTTACCTGTTACGGCATTTTCTATTTCATCTAGTCCGTACCCAATTGCAATTTTACTTGATACCTTTGCAATAGGATATCCTGTAGCCTTTGATGCAAGCGCACTGGAACGGCTAACCCTTGGGTTAACTTCGATGATTGCATATTCAAAACTGTCTGGATTTAATGCGATCTGAACGTTACAGCCACCTTCAATTCCAAGTTCTGAAATGATATTTAATGATGCACTTCTTAGCATCTGATATTCTTTATCTGTAAGTGTTTGTGAAGGTGCAACTACGATACTGTCACCTGTATGTACACCTACTGGGTCAATGTTTTCCATGTTACAGACGGTAATTGCGTTACCTTTGCTGTCTCTCATTACTTCGTATTCGATCTCTTTCCATCCTGATATACATTTTTCTATTAGCACCTGATTTACTCTGCTTAATCTAAGTCCATGGGGAGCAATCTCTGATAAGTCCTTTTCGCTGTATGCAATTCCGCCACCTGTACCGCCCATGGTATAAGCAGGACGAACGATAACTGGAAAGCCTATTTCATAAGAGAAACTAAGTGCATCTTCATAAGTCTCAACCACTTTACTCGCAATGACTGGTTCGCCGATTCTTTCCATTGTATCTTTGAACTCCTGACGGTCTTCCGCCATTTTAATCGCTTCCACAGCAGTTCCAAGGAGTTTCACACCATTTGCTTCTAAAAAGCCTTCCTCTGCCAGTTCCATCGCAAGGTTTAATCCCGTTTGCCCTCCGAGTGTAGGTAGAATACTATCTGGCTTTTCTACGGTTATAATCTTCTTCACAACATCCAGTGTTAATGGTTCAATATATACTCTATCTGCAATGTTTTTATCTGTCATAATTGTTGCTGGATTACTATTTATAAGTATTACTTCAATTCCTTCTTCTTGCAATGCTCTACATGCTTGTGTACCAGCATAGTCAAATTCTGCCGCTTGCCCAATAATAATAGGACCTGAACCTATAACCAATACCCTTTTTACATCTTTTCTAAGTGGCATGTCTATTTCCCCTCTCTGTTGGACTTCATTAAATCAATGAATTCGTCAAATAAATATGCTGTATCTTCTGGACCCGGTGATGCCTCAGGGTGGAATTGTACAGTCCTTACTGGTCTATGCTTATATTGAATACCTTCCACTGTTCCATCGTTCATATTAATATGCGTAATATCTGCAATCTCTTTATCCAAAGAGGATTCGATAATGGTGTACCCATGATTCTGCGACGTGATATAAGTACGGTCTTTTGCAATATCTTTTACTGGATGATTTCCACCTCTGTGCCCATATTTTAAACGGGTAGTATCACCGCCATTTGCTAATGCCATCAATTGGTGACCAAGACAAATTGCAAATATAGGTACCTCTGTATCCATCAATCCTTTAATATTTCCAATAACTACTTCGCAATCTTTTGGATTTCCAGGACCATTTGATAACATGATGCCATCTGGATTAGATGCCATAATCTCTTCTACTGTGCTATTCGCTGGAAATACAGATACTTCACAATCCCTTTTCAGTAGTGAGCGTACAATATTATTCTTAACACCTAAGTCTACAACTGCAACATTTAGTCCTTTCCCTTCGTGTTTTTCCACTTGCTTACAAGTCACTTCATCTACAGGGTTTACGATTGAGAAATTCTTAATTTCATCTATTTTATTATTAATATCAAAATTAGGATCTGTTGATATAACCCCATTCATGGTTCCCTTTTCCCGTAAAATCCTTGTTAATGCTCTTGTGTCTATCCCTTCAATACCTATGATATTGTGTTTTGCTAAATACTCATTTAATGTCTCAGCGGAACGCCAATTGCTAGGCAATTTGCATAATTCCCTTACGATAAATCCCTTTACTTGTGGGTTTTTTGATTCAAAATCATCTATATTCACACCATAGTTGCCTATCAATGGATATGTCATTGTTACAATCTGACCAGAATATGAGGGATCAGTAAGTATTTCTTGATATCCAGTCATACCTGTATTGAATACGATTTCTCCTATTACTTCTCCTTGGATACCAAAGCTTTTGCCTTTAAATATGGTACCATCTTCTAAAGCTAATATTGCTTGCATAGTTACCCTCCTTTGTTATTTGCATTTCTATATAATAAATTAATATTTATACATTATTTATTCATAATTATACACTATTTCCGCTAAATATACAAGAATAATTAATAATTATACAACATTATATACAGCTTACAATTTGATCTCGCATTGTGATTGCTGCATCTCTAGCGATCAATGCAAAATCTTTTTCATCTCGATCTGATTTCATATATGCACACATAATACCTCTAGATGAATTTACGATAGCGCCTAAACCATCTTTATTAAAGCTGTTAACAACGTCTTTTGCAGTTCCACCTTGAGCGCCAAAACCAGGAACTAAAAAATATGCATGAGACATTAATTCTCTTAATACAGCGGCTTGCTCTGGATACGTTGCACCAACAACAGCACCTATGTTGCTGTATCCACTTTGACCCATACTTTGGCTTCCCCAGTTATTCACCAAGTGAGCCACTTTTTCATAGATAGTTTCTTCTTTAATGGTTAAGTCTTGTAACTCTCCTGAAGATGGATTGGATGTCTTTACAAGTACAAAGATACTTTTTTGATACTTATTACATGCATCAATAAAGGGCTTAATACCATCTGTTCCTAGATACGGATTAATGGTTACACAATCAGAACCAAAAGCTTCCTCTTTTATGTCTTGAATCTCTGTTTTTCCTAAATAGGCGGTTGCATATGCATCTGCTGTTGAACCAATGTCATTTCTCTTAACATCTGTGATAATGTATAAACCTTTACTTTTTGCATATTGAATAGTTTCATGAAGTACTTTTAACCCTTCTATGCCATACATTTCATAATATGCTGATTGAGGTTTTACTGCTGGTATTACATCATATAATGAATCTATAAGTGCTTTGTTAAATGTTAGAATCGCTTTTGCTGCACCTTTAAGATTTTTACCATGTGTAGCATAACTTTCTTCTCTAATATATTGTGGTACATATTCTATTCTAGGATCCAATCCCACAACGGAAGGATTCCCTTTTGCTTTAATTTTATCTATTAGTATATCTATAGACATATTTCCACCTCCAAAATTTCGGTTGAGTGTTTATTGTTGAGCGTTGAGAGTTTTTAATATATACATAGCAATCTATTGTTTTAACACTCAGCCCTCAACGTTTTATAGAATCACTTTATCTCTTACTACAACTTCCCCACCAACGATGGTATAATGCACTTTCCCATTCAAGTTAAATCCGTGGTAAGGAGAGTTCTTGCTTTTTGATTGAAACTCATTAATATCAACTACAAATTTTTCATCTTTATCGACCACTATCACATCAGCAGGTTTTTCAATGCCAAGTGACCCTTTATTCAGACCAAGTATATTGGCTGGATTCACACACAACTTTTCAACTAATTGTTGCATTGTTAGTATACCAGTGTCTACCAAATAAGTGATACTTAAAGATAAAGCTGTTTCAAAGCCTACAATGCCGTTTGCTGCTATATTGAATTCTACATTTTTTTCATCAAGATGGTGTGGAGCATGGTCTGTAGCTATAACGTCAATAGTGCCATCTTTTAACCCCTGTTTAATCGCTTCTACATCTTCCTCTGTACGAAGCGGTGGATTCATTTTAGCATATGTGTTATATCCTTCTACTGCTTCGTCTGTTAATGTAAAGTAGTGTGGACAGGTTTCACAGGTCACTTTCACACCTCTTGTTTTTGCATGTCTGATGATATCAACACCTGCTTCTGTGCTTACATGCGCAATGTGTATGGGTGTATTTGTTGTTTCTGCTAGTACTACATCTCTTGCAATCATCACTTCTTCTGCCGCTCGCGTGATGCCTTTAAGCCCTAATCTTGTTGAGGTATATCCTTCGTTCATCACACCCTCGTCAATCAATGTCATATCTTCACAATGGGATATAACGGGGGTATCGAACATATCTGCATATTCCATTGCTCTTCTCATTAAGGATGCATTTGTAACCGGTTTACCATCATCGGATACTGCTACAACACCTGCAAATTTTAATTCTCCAATTTCTGAAAGTTCTTTACCTTTTAGTCCTTTTGTAATTGCACCAATGGGATATACATTCACTAAGCCTACGCTCTCACTTTTTAATTTTATATATTCTACAATCGCTTGGTTATCAATCACAGGATTTGTGTTAGGCATACATGCCACTGACGTAAATCCTCCGATGGCTGCACTTCTTGTACCACTCTCTATATCTTCTTTATATTCGTACCCAGGTTCACGTAGGTGACAGTGCATATCTATTAAACCAGGAAGTACTAATTTACCTTTCGCATCTATGATAAGGATTTCGCCACCGCTGTAATCAAGGTCTTTATCAATTTCCATGATGACGCCATTTTCTATAAAAATATCTAATAATCCGTCCCTGTTATTTTTAGGGTCAATGACATGTCCATTTTTAATGAATATTCTCAATTTTAACACCCTTTCTTGCAAATAAATAGAGTATTGCCATTCTAACAGCCACACCATTGGTGACCTGTTCGTTAATGAGTGATTTTTCTCCATCTACAACACCAGAGGTAAGTTCTACACCACGATTGACAGGGCCTGGATGAAGTAGTAATGCATCTTCTTTTGCTAGTTTTAGTCTCTTGTCATCAATTCCGAAGAACCGCGCATACTCACGCAATGTTGGGAATAGTCCACTCTTTTGTCTTTCTAACTGCATTCTAAGTCCCATCACAACGTCGGCATCAATGAGTGCTTCCTGTACACTATGAAATACCTCTATACCACTCTTTTCGAGCTCAGGTGGAATTAATGTAGAAGGACCAGCTACACACACTTTTGCTCCTAATTTTGTAAGACCCCATATATTACTACGTGCGACCCTACTGTGGGTAATATCGCCGACAATAGCTACTCTTAAATCTTTAATATTCCCCTTTTTTTCTTGAATAGTCATCATGTCAAGAAGTGCTTGTGTTGGATGTTCATTCATACCATCCCCAGCATTAATGACTGATGCATCCACATTCTTAGCTAATAGATGGGGTGCCCCTGACATAGGATGACGAATAATAATGATATCCGTTCCCATCATATCTATTGTCTTGCCTGTATCAATTAATGTCTCACCCTTTGCTACACTACTACTAGATGCACTAACATTTGCACTTGATGAACTCATATATTTTGCAGCTAATTCAAAGGATAATCTTGTTCTTGTACTATTCTCATAAAAAAGTGTAATGACTGATTTCCCTTGAAGATGGGGTGTCTTCTTATTTTTCTGCACCAGTATATACTTCATGGTTTCAGCTGTTTTTAGAATATATGATATCTCGTCAGCTGTTAATTCTTTAAGACCAAGCAAATCTTTTTTATTTTCTAACATAAATCCATCCCCTCAATTGTTTTAACAAGTTTAATGCCCATAACAACTTATTTGTACAGCTATATATTCATAAAGTAGTAAGGATAATTCCTTACTACTTTCATATCATGCGTTTTCCGGAAGTATTTTATTAGCTACAATTCCAACGATTGCAGCTAGGAATAATCCTGATAAACTGAATGTTGGTGTAATCGCTATATTGCCGACACCTAATCCAACCACTAAGATTAAAGCTACGATAATTAAGTTTCGACTATGTGTAAAATCAAGTTGTGCTTCTGATATTGTTCTGAGTCCAATACTGGCAATCATACCGAACAACATGAGACTTACACCACCCATGACTGGGACAGGAATTGTCTGAAGTACAGCACCTAATTTTCCAATAAAGCTTAATACAATGGCATATACTGCCGCAATTCTAAGCACCTTTGGATCATACATCTTCGTCACTGCCAATACACCAGTGTTTTCACTATATGTTGTATTCGCTGGGCCACCAATTAGACCAGCAGTTAATGTAGCTAATCCATCCCCTAATATCGTCCTATGTAACCCAGGGTCTTTAAAGAAATCTTTTCCTACAACGGCTCCATTTGTTGTAATATCCCCTATATGTTCCATACATGTAACAATTGCAATCGGTGCCATCAATGTAATTGCAGTAAGATTGAATTTTGGTAGTGTTACAAAGCCTTTAGTAAAGAAAGGGATATTGAACCAGTTTGCATCTATAATCGCTTGTGTATTGACAAGCGCTTGTCCACCATTCATCCCGGTAAAATCAAGTATTAACGAAAGTATATACCCACTAGCAATACCGATAAGGATCGGTACTAGTTTAAAGAATCCTTTGTCAAATATCGTTACTCCAATTACGACTGCTAATACAAAGAGTGCAACAAACCAGTTTCCAGAAGCCATATCAACTGCAACTGGGCTTAAGGTTAATCCGATCACCATGATAATCGGTCCTGTTACGACTGGTGGGAAGAAGCTTCGTACTTTTTCAACACCTACAACCGAAACTAGTACTGAAAACAATATGTATACGATACCAGCTGCAATGATACCACTTTGTGCCGCTTGTATGCCGTATTGTGGTATTATGCTTTGTAGTGCTACGATAAATGCGAAACTGGAACCCATAAATACTGGTACTTTTTTACCCGTTACCTGATGAAATATGAGTGTGCCAAGACCTGCTGTTAATAGTGCTACCGCAGGATTTAATCCAGTTAATGCTGGTACCAATACTGTTGAACCAAACATTGCAAATAAATGTTGTAATCCTAAAATATATGATTTTGTATTATTTTTCATTAATAGTCCTCCTTACCCTTTATCACTAATGACTACTTGATTAACGCTATCAATCTCTTCAAGCTTCACATGGATGACTTCACTCTTAGAAGTCGGCACATTTTTACCTACAAAATCTGCTCTTATTGGAAGTTCTCTGTGTCCTCTATCAATTAAAATAGCGAGCTGTATCATTGTAGGTCTACCTAAATCCATAATTGCGTCAATCGCTGCTCTTACTGTGCGACCAGTATAAAGTACATCATCAACTAAAACAACCTTTTTCCCTGTGACTGAGAAATCAATCTCGGTACCATTGATGACTGGATGTTCCGCAAGTAAGCTTAAGTCGTCTCTATATAATGTAATGTCTAAAATGCCTACTGGAATTGAATGATTTTCTACATCTTGAATTTTTTTGGTAATTTTTTTGGCTAATGGCACACCACGTCTCTGGATTCCAATAAGAACGAGATCTTCTACCCCTTTATTCTTTTCAATAATCTCATGGGCAATTCTAGTAATCGCTCTCCCTATGGCCTGTTCATCCATTATTTCAGCCTTTGCAATAATATCCACTTGTTCCCACTCCCTTAATCATCATTCATTATATTATGAGTGCAATAAAAAAAACTTCTTACCTACTGATAAGAAGTTGATTAATCATTACAACAAAAGGACACACTGTAACCAAGGTATTTGCATCCTACTTCGCACTTTGTATCGTTTAATCTAACCTTACCAGCCTCACAGGACCAATTTAAAGGTTACTAATATTTAATTTCTTTTTCTAAATCATTATATCCTATATGTTATTCTTTGTCTACCACTTTATAAATTTTTTGTCGAAAAAAAAATAGAACTTCAATGACTATTTCAAAATCTTTTGAAAGTTCACAACATCAAGCCTTCTTCCAAATTTCATTCCAACTTCTCTAAAGTGACCGCATTTAAAATAATTATTTTTTGCAAAAAGTTTTATACTCCTGCTATTTTCACCACAAATGATAGCAACTAATACATAGATGTTTTGTTCTCGTGCGTAGTCTTCAACATTTTGAATGGCAATCGTTCCTAATCCTTTCCCGATTGCATCATGTTTCAAATAAACAGTAATCTCTGCCGTTTCATCGTATGCCTCTTTTGTATTAAATTGTGCTAATAAGCAGTATCCACAGATATTGTCTTCCTCAACAATAACAAAAGCCTTATACTTTGAATGCGTATTAATTACCATCTCACGCATTTCATCAATCGTAAGCGTGCTTATCTGAAATGTTGCAGTGCTATTTAAAACGTAATAATTATAAATTTCTAATACCTTTGGTAAATCCTCTTCAGTGATTTCTCTAAATAGATAATCATTAATTGTTGTGTCCATCTCAAATGTCTCCTTTTATAACATTAATGCTTTATTCTACTTCCAATTACATTATTATACTTTAATATTGATATTTAGTAAATAGAAAAAATATAAATAATAGCCTAATTTTGCGCTTTGTAAATAGCACTTTTCATAATATTATAATCATAATTATTAAGATAATGCTATATTATAGCGGCAATAGTAATAAAGACCTACACTTTTTGTATATTGAAAAAGTATAGGTCTCATATTATTATCTTTTTTTATAATGTATTATTTAAGCCACTAATGACTCTTTGTCATTTCTTCTCTTATTTTAGGTAACTGTAATTCCATTTTTCTAAATTTTATCATAAAGAAAATGATAAAAATAAACAAAATTGCCGGTACTACGCTATATAGATTCACAATCATTTGAGTAGCGGATGCACTTTGTACTTCTAATGTTCCATCATATCCTGCAATACCCATTAATATTCCAGTAACAGATGATGCTAAGCCAGCTCCTACTTTTGCTGCGAATCCACTAACACACGTATATGCGCCCTCTATTCTCTTGCCCTTTGTCTTCCATTGACCATAATCCATACATTCTATTATCATTAGTGGAGGCAGATAGCTTAATGTCATTGATCCAAAACCCATAATTATAAAAGTTATAACAATGAACATAACATTAGAACCAGCCCAGAGACGTGCAACACAAGCAATAGCACCTAAAATAGCACCTAAAATAATTACGCCTGCATTATTAAGCTTTTTAACTAAAAACGGAAAAATGAAAATAATGGGTAAAGTAATAATACTGACCATATGTACTATACTAAGTGCAGAAATATTTCCAACAATATAAGTAAAATAATAAGCACCCACTGTAGCTATAACTCCTGTTACAATATTGAAAAGAAGAGTTGTTCCACCTAAAAAGTATATGTATGAACTAGACTTTAAAGCTAGCAAAAAGTCTTTCATAGATATTTTCGTTGAATCAACATCAGAATTTTTCTCTTTAATAAAAAGGAATCGTGACATTCCAATAAGACTTAATGGAATAGCGTAAATTGACACTAAAGGAATCCATCCTTTCGCTGTAGTTCCAAATTTAGCCATTAGCATTGGAAAAGAGATACTTACAACCATACAAAAAATCATGATTAAAAACCCATTAAATGCAACAAGCTTTGTTCTGTCTTCTTCATTACGGAATGCACGAGCAAGATAGATAGGTTCAGTTGTATTTAAAAAAGTAGCAAATACGGAGTTCACAAAAGTATATGTTACGAAAATCCAGATTGCTTTTCCAGTCATTCCTATATCTGGACATGAATACATCAAAATTGTAAAAAACCAAACCCCAAGAATACTAAATTCATACGGTCTTGCTTTACCCCACCTTGTATTCGTTCTATCAACAATAAAACCTGCAAATAAATCAGTAACACCATCAAACAACTTACTGAGCATAAGAACAATACCTACCAAAGTTGCCGGCATTCCCAGCATGTCAGTACAATAATAAGTCAAATACATAAGTACAATAAAATTACATGCCAATGAACTACCTCGTCCATTGAAAGCAAATACCTTCCCCGTCGTAAGGCGATTTGGATCCTTTTCTTTTTTCTTTTTAAACATTTTTTCTCCCTTTCTTATTTATTATATTTTGAGCCACTGGAAAATACATTTGTTTCTTTATACATTATTTTTCAGTGGCACAATTTCAAATACTGGTATTGTTCGGACATCTGAAATGTTATTCTACCTTGAATTTTGCGTAAAAGCCTCTTGTTTTACCATCGACATATGCAGTATTCTCAATATCAAAAGTATCAACTAGACGTATATCCTGAGAAGACCCACCAATCCTAACAGTCATTTTTCCAGCTTCAACAATCCATTTCATTTCAGTATTCAAGAACGCAAATTGATCTACTTTCATTGAAAAATGAATTTTTTTAGATTTTCCTGCTCCTATTGCAACTCTTGCAAAACCTGCCAATTCCTTATTGGGTCTCATCATACTAGCTATTTCATCGCTCACATACACCTGAACTACTTCCTCACCGTCCATTTCACCAACATTTGTTATATCACATGACATGTTTATGGTGCCGTCAGCTTTAACTTTTTTATCCAGTTTTAGATTTGAATAGGTAAATGTGGTATAACTCTTACCCTCACCAAAATAATGCAGCGGTTGTTTTGATCCCTCGACATATCTAAAATGTATTTTTCCATTACAACTCTTTGAGTAACTGCTTCCATTCTTGTGCATAGAATATACCGGTATCTGACCTGCATTTCTCGCTACTGTCATAGGCAGGCGTCCCGCAGGATTATAGTCGCCAAACAATACATCTGTAAGTGCCTCTCCACCTGTTCTTCCAGGAAACCAATTTTCTATGATTGCAGGATAGTTTTCACTTATAAACTCACTTGACAAAGGTCTTGCATCCATATGAACCAAAACCGCAGGAGTTCCTGATTCATAAATCTCCTTTGCCAGTTCCTCCTGAACACCAGTTAAACCGATATGGTCACTGTCGATCCCTTCGCCAATCGTACAGTTATAGCCCCATCCATATTTACCGCCAACTGTAAGGATAACAACATCTGCATCTTTCGCAGCAGCAATGGCAGTATCAAATCCATTTTTATTTGTGCCTGCAACGTCACATCCTTTTTCATAAACGATACATGCATTCGGACACATCGTTTTAATTGAAGCAAGTATCGTCGGTGTTTTATATCCGTACATCTGCTGAAGAATATGAGTTACTGTTTGGTTTTCCATACGAACAGAACTTCCTTCATAGTATGTTATTTCTGATTTATCATTGTTGGATTCTTCGTCATTCACTCCTTCCATACCTGCCATATCTTCTTTCATTGATCCACTTATCATCATATCAAGCATAGCAGGATAAGTATAGCAACCAAACAAAAGACGAATTGAGTCCGCATGCGGTCCTATTACAGCTATTTTATTGATATCTTTTTTAAGTGGTAGTAAATCATCATTTTTTACAAGTACGATTGATTCACGTGCAGCCTTTAGGCTGTGTGCATGTGTTGTTTTAATATCATATGCCTCAGCAGTTAGATCTTCTCTTGGATATGGATTATCGAATAAGCCAAGCCTTAATTTAGCTCTCAGTATTCTACGAACAGACTTGTCAAGCAAAGCTTCTTCAACTTCACCTCTTTTAACTGCATCAATGAGTTCCTGAGTAAATGCATAAGGCACAGGCATTTCAATATCTAATCCCGCTTCCAAAGCTTCTATGCCCCCAACAGTAGGATTTTCACTTGTCTTCAAGTTTACAGTTCTGTCAATTGACATATAATCTGACACAACTATTCCGTCGAATCCCATTTCTTCTCGCAATAACTCTGTCAAGATATGCTTTGATTTAATAACCATTTCACCATCAATAATCCCATATGAATTCATCATTGACGCTAATCCAGCCTCTGTTATAGCCGCCTGAAAAGGCTTTGCATATACTTCACGAAGCTCACGAGGAGGAATTGGATTGGATGCCGTATTCAAGCCCCCTTCAGATAGACCATAACCTAAGAAATGTTTTCCCGTTGCTATAATACCATCTTCTAGATTATTGCTCTGTAGTCCTCTTGTAAATGCAACACTTAAAGCAGAACAAAGTGTTGGGTCTTCTCCGTATGTCTCTCCTACTCTTCCCCATCTTGGATCGCGTGCAACATCCATTACAGGAGATAGAGCCTGTCTAACCCCAATTGAAAGCATTTGTTTACGAATAATATCTGCCATTTTTTCCACAGTATCCATATTCCAAGTAGCTCCAAGCCCTATTGCAGATGGAAATATTTCTGCTTCTGCAGCATTAAGACCAGTAACAGCTTCACAATGCATTAATACAGGAATGTCGTTTTTACTCATAACAGTATCTTGTACTTTTTTCGCATAGGTAGCATTTTCCTCGGCTGATGGAAAACCAGCAAATGTGGTTACCTGACCTATCCCCCCTGTAAATCTCTCCAATATATCATCTGGCATACCTTTCCCCGCCATAGTACATTGTAATTGTCCTAATTTTTGTTGTAGCGTCATACGTCCAAGTAAATCCTCAACACGCTCATCAATTGAACTCTCTTTATCTTTGTAAATTTGCATTATTAATTCCTCCTCTAACCTTCTTTATCTTAATCTTATCATTACTAATACGAATTTGCTTTCATTTCTATCCAAATCAACTATCAAAATGTTCCATATAAATAAGAAC
Source organism: Clostridia bacterium (assembly GCA_963662695.2). Taxonomy (GTDB): domain Bacteria; phylum Bacillota; class Clostridia; order SK-Y3; family SK-Y3. Next base: position 348,462 of record CAXXDC010000001.1, read on the forward strand.
ACTATAATACATGTAAATCTTTTTTATACAACCTATAAAAATAGGTGATTCTATCCTCTTAGTTGCAAGAATCTTTAATATTATGATATAATCACTTATAATTATCCTAAACAAAATAAATACTATTATTCAAGGGAGGGATAATCATGAATTCTGAATTAGAAAGAGTGGAACATATTAAAAAGCTTCCGATAAAATGCATGTTTGTCTCAATAGAAAATTCTTGTCCTCATTGGCACTATGATTACGAAGTTGTTTTCGTACTCAAAGGAACTCTTTCCATTAAGCTAAGTGAAAAAAACTATATATTAAAAAAAGGTGATATTGTACTTATTAATACATGTGAAATACATTCACTCACTGCATCACAACAAGGAAATTTGTGTCTTATTCTGCAATTTGGTTCAAGTTTAATTTCAGATGAATTTGGTAAGGCTCATACCTTTCTTTTTGAGCTAAATACAGTTAATAATAATCTAAGTGAAGAAGTTCTCATAGAAATCAGACAATGTCTGGCAAGCTTGGGCTATGCATTAAAAGTCAAGTCTGATGGCTACCAGTTTCTTATTAAATCTTACCTGTACAAATTCATAAATTATCTGTTCTGCTATACAAAATATAAAACTATAAACAGTGACAAAATTTTAGTCGACGAGGATATTCTGAGTTCTTTTGACAAAGTTAACAACTATATCAAATTAAACTTTGCAAAAAGTTTTACTATTTCTGATTTGTGCAAAAGTGTAGGTATAAGTAAAAGTTCTCTTTATCGGCTTTTGAAGAAAACCTCTCTTGGCTCTTACAAAGATTTGATTAATTTCTATCGGATCGAGCACGCAAAATACTTATTGAAGAATACAAATTGCCCCATATCGTATATTGCCTCTGTGAGCGGTTTTGACAGTGACCCCTCTTTTTATCGTTCATTTAAAAAAAACACTGGTATATCCCCCAATACTTTCCGCAATAGTAATTCGCCTGAAATAAAATCAGTCACAATTCAGGGTTATGCCATTTTTGATAATTATGAAGCTGAAAAAATACTTAGAAATTATTTATAGATTAGAATTAATATTATCTCTATTCAGTTATAATAAATTAGAAAAAAAGAACACATACATGGTTATATTATTCAACCAAAGTATATGCTATAAAATTATATTTCTTAAATTTATAATATTGTTGTTAACAATAATATATCTATTACATTATTCACTCACTTACCCAGTCTGTATGGAATATACCTTCTTTATCTATTCTTTCATAGGTATGGGCTCCAAAATAGTCACGTTGCGCTTGAATCATATTCGCTGGAAGCACATCGCTTCTATAGGAATCATAATATGCCAAGGCTGAACTAAAGGATGGCGTTGGAATTCCGTATTCTGCTGCCATGCTAACAACTTTTCTCCAGCCATCTTGTGCATCGTGGATTACATCTTTAAAATATGGATCTAACATAAGATTGTTTAATTCTCTATTATTATCATAAGCTTCTTTTATCTTATTTAGAAATTGTGCGCGGATAATGCATCCACCTCGCCACAATAGCGCAATATCTCCTAATTTTAAATTCCATTTGTATTCTCTTGATGCATGTTTTAAAAGTTCAAAACCCTGCGCATAGGAACATATTTTTGATGCATATAGAGCTTCTCCTATGCTATTAATTATTTCCTCTTTGTCACCATCAAATTTTTTGTTAGGTCCTTGCAATATTATCGATGCTTCCACTCTTTCTTCTTTTACTGCCGAAATACAACGAGCAAACACTGCTTCAGCTATTGTTGGTGCAGCAATACCTAATTCTAAAGCTTCCTGCGATGTCCACTTACCTGTTCCTTTTTGTCCTGCCCGATCTAAAATTAAGTCTACAATTGGTTTACCTGTTTCTTTATCAACTTTTCCTAAAATATCTGCTGTAATTTCTATTAAATATGAATTTAATTCTCCCTTATTCCACTCTATAAATACTTCCCTAATTTCCTGTGAAGTCATTCCAAGCAATTTTTTCATTAAAAAGTATGCTTCACTAATTAATTGCATATCCCCGTATTCTATTCCATTATGCGTCATTTTCACATAATGACCTGAACCATCTGAACCAATATAGTCACAACACGGCGTATTATTATCTACTTTTGCAGAAATATCTACAAGTATTTTCCCTACAACTTTCCAAGCTTCTCTCGACCCACCTGGCATAATGCTAGGTCCTTTTAGTGCCCCTTCTTCTCCACCTGAAATTCCTGTTCCAAGATAAAGAATTTTTTTGTTTTCAAGTTCGATCGTTCTACGAATAGTATCTTTATAGTATGAATTACCACCATCAATGATAATATCTTGCTCTTCTAATAAAGGTGTTAACTGTTCAATTATATTATCAACTGCTTTACCTGATTTGACCATTACTATTATTTTTCTTGGCTTTTCTAAGGATGTTACAAATTCTTCCATTGAAAATGTTGCTGTGATATTCTCTTGACCTTTTGCTGGACCATTTATAAACTTTTTTGTTTTCTCCGCAGTTCTATTGAATACTGAAATTTGATACCCTTTGCTAGCAATATTTAGTGCCAAATTTTGTCCCATTACAGCTAGGCCAATAAGACCGATTTTCGATTTATTCATACTTAACCCCTTTCTTTTTGTCTTTATTATACTTATTCGTACCAATTTTATGCTTATCATAAACTACTTTATTTAAAATACAATATTTTTGGTATTCCATTAGGCTTTTTTACAGTATAGTCCTCCTCTAACAATGATTACTTTGTCGATGACATTCTCAAATATTTCTCTATCAAACTTTTTTAGTAGCTAATTATTGTCAAATACTTTTCTAAAGGACTTCATCTTCTTATCTAGTTCTTTTTGTTCTTCATATGATTTATTGAGGATTAATTGGATTCTACTCTGAATTATGTTCATAACATACTAATTAAAATAAGGCTTATATTAGCAAATTCTTGGTAACATAGTTCCCTCTAATGTTCCTATAATTCTTTTTCCCCCAATAAGCGTTTCCATAAATACTATGGGATGAGCTTCACAACTAACAAAACTTCCTATTATTGCTGAGTCTTCACAGCCTTCACATTGTCTAATTTCTTTTAATACAATATCACATTCCTTCTGATCAACTACTAATATCATACGACCTTCACATGCTAAATAAAGAGGGTCTAATCCAATAATTTGATTAACTGATACAACTTCTTTTTTTATTGGTATCTGTTCCTCTCGTAAATGAATCCCCATTCCAGCAAATTCTGCAACTTCATTTAATGCAGTTGCTAACCCTCCCCTTGTTGGGTCTTTCATTAATTTGATTTTATCTGCATATTTTTCAAGTTTTTCAATTATCTTATTTAGCGGCATACAGTCACTCCCCAGATTTCCTTTCACTTTCATTTCATATCGCTGGATAGCAATAGTTGTACCATGCTCGCCTATACCTCCAGTTACAATAACTCTATCCCCTTCTTTAATTGGCTTTTGTTCATATCCTCTATTTACCACTCCAATGCCAGAAGTATTAATAAATAACCCATCTACAGATCCCTTTTCTGCCACCTTTGTATCTCCAGTAATAATCTTTACTCCAGTTTCTTTGCATATTTTACCCATTGACCGGGCAACCTGTTCCAGTAAATCAATTCTAAATCCCTCTTCAATAATAAATCCACAACTAATATAGAGTGGCCTAGCTCCAGATACAACTAAATCATTTATAGTTCCACAAACGGCTAGTTTACCTATGTCTCCTCCAGAAAAGAATAAGGGCTTGACTACAAATGAATCTGTTGTAAAAGCCAGTTTACCTTGACCCACTTCAAATACAGAAGCATCTTGAGAGTTTATTAATAAGTCATTATTAAAATGCTTATGGAAAATCTCCTTAATTAGTACACTTGTATCCTTACCACCATCACCGTGTATTAACTTAATATTATTATCCATCCTACATTTCCTCCCTATATCGATACGCGATAGCACAAGCTCCTTCTGTAGATACCATACAAGGTCCATGAGGACTTAAAGGATTACATATCCTATTAAAAAGTTGACATTCTCTCGGTGTTTTATTTCCTAGCAAAATGTCACTACATGCACATTCAGTTATATGTTCTTGACTTTTAATTTTTACTATAAAGTTTTTTCCTGCATCAAGATTCTCATACTTTTTATTAATTGTTAACGAAGAGTTCTCCACCTTTCCAATTCCCCTCCATTCTCCATGGGAAACTTGAAACATCTCTTCCATCAAATGATTTGCAGTAGGATTCCCATTAGGTTTGACACATCTTTTATACAAATTTGTAAAGTTTCTCTTTTCATTATTACTAATCTGTTTGACTAGATAATGAATGCCTCCTAAAATGTCTAGGGCTTCAAATCCACATACAGCTGCTGGAATATTGTAATCATCTACTATAAATTCAAAGTAACTAGCACCTTTTATAGAGGCTACATGTCCCGGACAAATTAATCCCTGAATTTGACTCTCTGGTTGTTTTAATATGTAATGTAAGATTGGGTTCATTAGCTTTATGGATGTAAGAAAGAATAAATTATTAAGCTTTTTTTCAAAAGCAGTTTTAATAGCTAAGGCAATAATTGGTGCAGTAGTCTCAAATCCTACCCCAAGAAATATAATTTTTTTATCTTTATTAGCTTCTGCCATTTCTATTAAATCTAAAGGGGAGTAAATGATCCTCACATTCTTTCCCTTGTTTTTTTCATCTAGCAAACAGTTCTTAGTTCCCTTTACTCTTAATAAATCTCCAAAGGTAGCAATAGTAACATCATAATTGTATAGTATTTCAATTGCTGTATCAATATATTTCTCATGGGTTACACATACTGGACACCCCGGTCCCGACAGAAGTTTTATTTTAGGGGACAATACCGATCTAATTCCTAGCTTAGATATCATTTGTGTATGTGTACCACATACCTCCATGATTTTAATTTCTTTATCAGCCATTATATTTATTTTCTTAATTAAGTTTTGTATTAATTTTTTATTCATCTCTTCTTTCATCCTTATCTAAGATACTTTTAAAAATATTAGATAAATCATTAAAGTATGCTTGGTCTATCTTCTCAATAGCACACCCTGCATGAACTAATACATAATCTCCGACCCTCGGCTCAGCAATCAATTGTATGTTAACTATTGTTTCTATATCCATTATATTTACTGTGGCTTGTATATTAGAAATATCTATAATTTGACCAGGAACTGCTATACACATTCTACCCCTTCCTTTCTATTACATCTGCTATAGCTAGTTGTCCTACTGAAATACCACCGTCATTAGTGGGGATTTGTTGATTATAATAAACAACAAAATCCCTTTTCTTTAGTTTCTTTGATATATATAATAATAAATAGTTATTCTCAAAAACTCCTCCACTTAGAACAACTTGTTTTATGTCATACCTTTTACTTATTATACAAACTAAGTCTACCGCTAGATTACCAATTGTGTTATGGAATTTAGCTGAAATAACAGAAGTAGAAATTTTTTTTTCAATATCTTTTAAAGCCCCCAGTAAAATACTTTCATAATCAATCTGATGTATATTATCTATTTCTATAATGGAATACCCATAACTTTCTTTGATAGAAGGGTTTAATATATTCTCTAATTCAATAGCTCCCTGAGCATCATAGGTAATTCGATGACATATATTTAGTAGGGACGAGATACAATCAAAAAATCTTCCCATACTAGATGTTTTAAAGCAGTTTATATTTTTTTCTAAAGCCTGTGTCACCATATAGATTTCTTCTTTATCTATTTCTTCAAGGACTTGATTTGCATCATAATTAATTGAATATAAATAACTTAGGGCAACTCTCCATGGTTCTTTTATTGCTTGGTCTCCACCTTGTATGGTAACATATTTAAGATGTCCTACCCTACAAAAACTCTCCCTTGTGCCAATAAAAAATTCCCCACCCCATATAGTTCCATCTGTACCTAAACCTGTCCCATCAAAAACCACACCAATTACAGGATTAAACAGTTTATGCTCTACCATACAACTAACCATGTGAGCATGATGATGCTGTACAGGAACTTTTCTCTTCAACTGATATTTGGGATATTGTAAACATAGAAATCTTGAGTGCAAATCGAATGCTAACATATTTGGAGTAAACCCTAATAATTCTGATAAGTTGTCAATTGCTTTTTCATAAGTACTGTAAGCATCCAAATCCTTTAAGTCACCTAAACATTGGCTCATATATCCATAACCATTTTTAGAAAGACAAAAGGTATTTTTCTGTTCTGCACCAAATGCTATTATTTCATTATTCACCTTCATATTAATAGCATAAGGAGTATATCCCCTAGCTCTTCTTATAACAATTTCCTTATTATCAATAACCTTTACTACTGAGTCTTCCACAGGAATATTAATTTCACGATTATGTACTAGAAAATAATCAGCAATATTTCTTAAATGATCTATCGCTTGATTATTCTCGTATTGAATTGACCCTCCACTCACATTTCCACTAGTCATTACAAGAAAGGAAATACCCTGCTCAAATAATAAATAATGCAGGGGTGTGTATGGGAGCATAATACCTATTTTCTTCGTATTAGGAGCAATTATATCTGGTAATATGTTAGATTCTTTTTTATTTAAAATTACAATAGGCCTTTTATTACTTGATAATATCTTCTCCTCTTCTTTGCTAATATAAGCTAACCTTTTGGCAGTCTCAATATCTTTCACCATAATAGCAAAGGGTTTATGGGGTCTATTTTTTCTCTTTCTCAAGACTTCTATAGTTTTTGCATTTTCAACTTCACAAGCTAAATGAAACCCGCCCAATCCTTTTATAGCAACTATTTTCCCCTGCTTAATAAAATTAATCGTATCTCTAATTAGATTCTCACATAATACATTCTGTCCATTTGAAGTTAATAATTTAAAAGAAGGACCACAATTGGGGCAACAGTTAGGTTGGGCATGGAATCTTCTATTTGCCCCATCAAGATATTCTTTTTTACATATTGGGCACATTTTAAAAGCCTTCATAGTCGTATTTATTCGATCATAAGGTAACTTTTTAATGATAGAATAACGAGGACCACAGGATGTACAGTTTGTAAATGCATATTGATATTTTGTATTGGATGAGTCAAGAACATCCCTAAGGCACTCTGGACAGGTTGCAACATCCACTGCAATAAACTTAGTCTCATTTTCACCTAAAGTACTTTTTACAATATTAAACTCTTTATGACCTATAGGTTTTCTAGATTCTACTTCAACCTTTGCTATATTAGCAAGTTTAGGAGGTTCTTTTATTATTTTTATTAAAAATGCTTTTAAGTTATTTCCTTCTCCCTCTAAATCAGCCACTAAAGCACTTCCTTGATTACTTACCCATCCCTTGATATTAAAAAAAATTGCTTGGTTATATACATAGGGTCTATAACCTACCCCTTGGACTACCCCTTGTATTTTAAGGAAATATCTTCTTTCACTAGGATTATTATGTTCCAAGTGTCTCACCCTGAATACTTTTGATAATTGCAGTCTGATCTTCTATATCATCTCTTTGTATTTCAATTTTGAGTTCCTTTGCTATTATATCTGGATTATTAAGTTTTAAATGCTCTAGTAAGTTCTCATCATATATATGACTATCATGGTTTACCACTAACGTGAATTGTTCAATTTTATTTATCCTATTTTCTTTACATATTTCTTTTAAAGAATTAGAAATCTTATTTAATAAAAAAGTATCATGCATGTTAAATCCCCCTTATGGTTTGATATATAAATTTATGTATTTCTTCACATATACTCAAAAACTTTTTACTTAATATTTCACTCAAATCCAAACTAAAGTCTATTTCTGCCACTTCAATGCCTATAATGTATCCAGCGACTGATTTTTTGTATGTATTTAGTAAATTAATTAAGCTGGGTTGGTGTTGGGAATAAATGGGTTGATACTGCCTAATAATTGCTTTTTCAATAGGTGTAAATGTTACTGTGCTAGGAGCTATATTAAAATATGTTGAATCAATAATAAATAAAAAATCTCCATCATCTATCTTGCTTAGTGCATAATCAATATCTGTCTCACCGAATATAACTTCTATTTCTTCTTTTTCCAATTCTTCTGTAAGTTTTTCTAAAACTCTAATGCCTATACTGTCATCTCCCATAATTCTATTTCCTATAGCAATACATTTTATTCTCATAATTAAACAACCCTAATCTCAAATGGGGAATATTGATCACTTTGCACATGGGTAGCACAAGAAATACAAGGGTCAAAGGATCTAACAATTCTTCCTATCTCAACTGGATTTTTAACATCCTCAATCCTTGTGCCCATTAGTGCCTCTTCAATAACACCTCTAAGCCCCTTGGAATCGCTGGGAGAAGTATTCCATGTAGTAGGTGTGATGATGCCATAATTTTTTATAGCTTTCTCTTCTATCTTTATCCAATGACCTAAGGCACCTCTGGTTGTATCTGTTAAGCCTTTACCGTATCCACTATCAGGAAACTCATATCGCCCTTGGGCAGTAGGTATGTTCTCTATTCTCTCCAAAAAACCTTCTAGAATTTCTATGATTCTCTTAACCTCTAAGTTCCTAGCAATGGTTCTATCCATAGTGGAAATTCCCCTGGTATATAGACCACTCAACCACATTCTAGCTAATGGTCCTACCTCCATAGCATAACCTTCATATCTTGGTGCTTTGACCCAACTATATGCCCCCTCTTTATAGACATTTTCATCAATTGTTACCTCTGAAGGATCTTGTTCCACCTGATCTGCTTCATACCATGAACGATAAATATCCTCGGTAATTTTATTGGTATCCAATTCTTGTTTTTGACCATTCAAAAATACTCCAGAGCCCACATAATATAATTCTTTTTCTATATAGGTATCAAAAACACCATAGGTCATTAAATTCTTATAACCTACTCCATTTTCAAAATAATCCTTATAATACTCTGAAATTATATAGACATCTGGTATCATTTTCGTTATAACAAAGTCCTTAATAGACTTTAGAATTGATTTAATTTTAATAAATTTAGAAGCATCATAATTAACAGTAACACCACCTACAAAGATACCATGGCTGTGTGGTGCTTTACCTCCAAGGACTGCAAGCATTTCATGTGCTAATCGACTATACTCTATTGATTCTAGGTAATGCTCTGCTATTTTTCTATTTATATCTTCTGGTAGTCGATAATCATTATTGGTTATGTATAAAGGCTTTATTTTAGGTCCTCTCACGTAATCTGGTAAAGTATATTGATAGAAATGTCTAATATGATTTTGAATAAATTCGCAACCATGCATGTAGTCTCTGAGCATTTTATCATTTTCATTTGGATGAACATCTAAAATATCTTCTAAACCCAAAGAAGAAGCCATGGCATGGGCTGTAGAACATATACCACAGATCCTTTCTGTAAAATAAATGGCATCTAATGGTGCACGACCCTTTAGCATTTTTTCGAATCCCCTAAAAAGCATGCCGCTACTTTTAGCATCAATAATTTGATTTTTCTCCACTTCTACTTGTATTTGGAGAAATCCACTAATACGAGTAAGCGGATTAATTGTAATCTTATTTCCCATAGTTTCCTCCAAAAAATATTTAATATCTTACAAAGGGTTCCATCCCATCTGGAAATCTTTCCTGAGCACAGCCGATGCACGGTGTATTATCTTCTATTGGCCAATTGACATAGCCATTCCACTGCCTTACAGGACAATCTGTCTTTGTTATAGGTCCCCTACAGCCCAATTTGAACATACATCCAGGATCTCCTAACTTTTTAGCAAATATTCCTTTATTAAAACTGGACCTTCTAGAACATTGATCATGAACAGTTATACCATAAAAGATGATGGGTCTATTCTTCTCATCTAACTCAGGCATACCAAAGGCAATGAGATTGGCTATGGTTCCTATGACCCAATCTGGATGACAAGGACACCCAGGCAATCTTATGACTTCTCTATCTAGAAAATCACTAACACTGACGCTTCCTGAAGGGTTGGGTCTTGCTGCAGAGGGACCTCCAAAAGAAGCACAGGTACCTACTGCTAAAACCACTTTTGCTTTCTCTCCTGCCAATTTTACTGCTTCCATTGCTGTAACCAGTTTCCCCCTATAACTTGCAATAACATTATATAGTCCCTGATCTTTGGTTGCCACTGCCCCTTCTACGACTAAAATAAATTCTGTTTCAAGGGTATCTAGAAATTGTTGAAAGGCTTCCTCCCCTTCTGCTACCATTAAGCTATTATTGTAAGTTAAGGTAACCATCTCTTGAAACAAATAATTAACATCTGGATTCTGGGCATTTAATAGAGATATTATATTACCAGAACATCCAGTAGCTTCTAACCAGATTAAATTTAATTTTCTATATTCTGAACTCCTTGCTTCTTTTATTGCTAGGTCAATAATTTTTTTAGCTGTCATATCCTTTGAATCAAGTATTGGACATTTGGCAGATATTTTATTCAAGTGATTACCTCCCAAACTATTCCTCTAAAATACATGCTAGAATAGTCCCACCTCTAAACTCACATCATAAGCAATAGCATTTACAGCTATATTAGCAAGCTTCAAACTCTAGTAGTTACTTTTTTGCAATAACAACAAACATATCATCATTATCAATCTCGGTAGTTGTTTTTAAACCTAAATTCTTTAAGTATTCCTTAATCACATTTATTTGGGGTAATTTATCTTTTGCTACTACCTGAGAAGCATTTTTATGAAGATTATTAATTGCTTTTCTACTTTGAGAATGACAAATTGCAAACTTACCACCTTTCTTTAAATACTTTACTATGGTTTTAACTACTAATTGCTTATTAAAAAAGTGTGGGAAAACTGAATAACAAATTGTAAATTCAAAATATTCTATTGGTAAAGCAGCTTCTAAAATATCACCACAAATAAAAGAGACATTTTCATTCGGATATTTCTTGGTTGCAATTTCAAGCATTTTATCTGAAACGTCAATTGCTATGATTTTGCCTTGTTCTCCAATTTTTTCTCTTAGATAAGGTATAAGAATACCTGTTCCTGTTCCTACATCTAATATCTTTGATCCTTTTTCAATGTTAAGTAGGTTTATAATATATTTGATTTTATTGGTATCATGCTGACAAATAATATCCCATTCTTTAGCCATAGAATTAAAAAATTCTTTTTGAGTAATCAAGCTTAATACCTTCTCTCTTTTAATCAAATTACTATTAAAGCAAGACTATTCTTTAAGTATACCTACTTTAGGTAAGTTTCTTAAAACTTCTAATCTACCATCATGACACCCATTAAATTGGGCAGTCAAATCTTTTCCAGCATATAGCCCGAAATGAGTCCCTCCTCCCCAGGTCGCCTCTAAACTTACATCATAAACAATGCCGTTTACTGCTACATAGGCAGGTTTTCCATTTGACCCATCATATTGTGCTAATTCCTCAACAGTAAAAACTCTTTGTTCAGGTAAATTTTGTTGACTTGGTTGTTTCCTTTGATTCAACTGATTTTCTTGATTGTTTATATGGTGATAGTAATAAATTTCCCAATAATTAAGACGCATTCTTTCATTATAAAGCTGGCTTTCATAAAACATCCTTTGGTATATATTACCGCTTAATGTAATCATATATTTGTAATATTCTATATTTCTATATATCGAGTCCAATATGGGATGATAATGATTTTTATTATTCATTTAATTCCCTCCATCATTCTATAAATTATATGCTAATGAATAATTCATTATTATAGAAATCTGAAATGGATTGCATTACTCCTTACAATTATTTGATATTTGTAAAATAATCGAGTAGGAGGAAATTTATTAATTAAATTTCCGTCCTCTCACACCACGAAGCGTACCGTTCGGTACTTCGCGGTTCATTAAGTTTAATGTATTAACTGATATCGCTTCATTATGCTTTTATATCCTAGTTCTTCTAGGTAAGCATTAGTTAGCGTTGTTTGTAAGATTGGGCTTTTGGCTATTCTCCAATAGCCTTTTCTTGTGTTTGCATATTCCCATGACTTAGATTCATTTACTCCTAGTTTCCTGAGATTCTTGAATTTAGTCCTTATCTTTTTCCATTGTCATTCGGTCTAGCACTGTAGGTATTCCTAGTAATCTTATTCCACCATCTGGTTTGGGTATTTCTACCCGCCTTACTGGTGATGGGTTGTATGTTCCCTCTAGTAACTTTTGCTTTATTGTTAGCCACTGTTTGATAACAAAGTCCCGAAGTTCATCGTATCTCATGCCATCTACACCATGACTACCTTTATTGGCAATTACTCGTTTCATAGCAGGTATCATGTTCTGCCTTGATATTATTCTTTCGAGTAATTTACTAGTTTCAGTTAATTCATCGTTTTCTCTTTCTCTCTTTGAATGTCCCTGTGTGCAAACTTACCCATACGTTCAGCCTCAAATGTGATTCGTGTACCTCGAGCCAGAGGTTTGCCGCCAACTTCCTTCAGATTCCACCTCACGATGGACACCCTTGTCTTAAGTTATGCGCTTGGCACTATCAGCCCACGCTCGGGACTTTAACCCGTAAGACTGCGCCCATGCTGGGCGCACTAAAAAAGACGAACCAATAATTATTTACTAGTTCGCCTAATCTATTTTTCTTTATTATTATAATAACTTATTTTTTCATCCGTAGTGTATTTAAAACTTTCTCAAAATATGCTGGTGGTTCAACTTCAAATTCCATATATTCACACGTTCTTGGATGAACAAAACCAAGAAGTTTTGCATGAAGTACTTGTCCGTTTAATTTGAATTTATCTTTTTTTCTTCCATACACAGGATCTGCAACAATTGGATGTCCAATATGATTCATATGTACTCTAATTTGATGTGTTCGTCCTGTCTCAAGTTTACATTCTATATATGTATACTGATTAAATCTTTCTAAAACTTTAAAATGTGTAACCGCATTACGGCTATTCTTACTTGTTACTGTCATCTTTTTTCTGTCTATTGGATGTCTACCAATTGGTAAATCTATTGTTCCTTTATCCTCTTTGATATTACTATACACCAGTGCGATATACTTTCTTGTCACTGAATGTTCCTTAATCTGTTCTGCTAGTTTCACATGTGCATTATTGTTTTTTGCCACTATTAAAAGTCCACTTGTATCTTTATCAATTCTGTGTACAATTCCTGGGCGTATCACTCCATTGATTGCTGAAAGGTTATCTCCACAATGAAACATTAATGCATTTACTAATGTTCCCGTATAATTACCCGGTGCAGGATGAACAACCATACCCTGAGGCTTATTAACTAGTAATAAATCGTCATCTTCATATACGATATCTATTGGTATGTTCTCAGCTTCAACTTCCAGCTTCTCTGGTTCTGGTATTTCTACAATTATGACATCATTCATATTCACCTTATAATTTGATTTTACTACTTTATCATTTGCTTTGACTAAACCATCTTGAATGATTTTTTGGACATATGAACGTGATAAATCTTCAATATGTTCACAAATATATTTATCAATTCGTATATTTGCATTATTTTTTACTTGTATTGTATGTTGTTTAGTCATCTATGCCTCACCTTTTTTTCTTCATATTGGAATAAAATATAATAACATAATATAGCTGTTCCAATCACTACAAAGGAATCTGCTACATTAAAAACAGCAAAATTAATGAGTGTAAAGTCGAAAAAGTCTATGACATACCCTAAACGAATTCTATCAATATAGTTTCCAATCGCTCCGCCAAGAATCATAGATGTACTTAATAAGAATAGCTTATTGCTAGGCCTATATTTAATTAGATAATAAAGAAAACCAACAATAATGATACCCGTAATAAGAAGAAAAAACCATCTTTTGTTTTGCAAAATGCCAAATGCTGCACCTTTATTTTTAACAAAAGTGAAGTGAAATACATCTTTTATCAAAGGATACGTCATAATATGTATTAACTTTGTTGCCGCTAAATACTTCGTGTACTGATCTAGAACAATGATTGCTATTATAATGATTAACCAAATCAATTAACTCAACCCCTATCGTTTAGTTTCCTAGTAAATTATAACATTGCTTAATGTGATTATCAAGAGGCTCAAATTCGTTGTTAGTCTATCGCTGAGAGCTGAGTGTTGAGTGTTGAGTGTTTAAAATGATATATTGCTGAACATATATTAAACTCTCAGCCCTCAACAATCAACTTTCTACTTTCCAACTAACCAACTTTTTAATCTGGCAATTGCTTTTTATACTGTTCATTACTTATCTGATCCATATCATCTACTATACCTTGTTTATCGTCTTCATTTGTATAATACTCTTTATAATCATGGTAACCTCCCATATCCTGTGGCGTACTAGCAGAACCATATTTCATTAAATCATTTAATTGATCCATTCCCTCATATTCATCATCTTCCTGTTTATTTAAGTATTTTCTACCAAAAGGTGAATCTATGACTTTTTCTTCGACAGGACGATTTATAGGTGAATCCACAAGCATAGAATACTCTTGATCACTTTCTTTTTTATTCTCACAATCAATACATAGTTTAGTATAAGGAACGATGTCTAACCGCTCTTCATTTATGGGTTTACCGCAATATTGGCAACTTCCATATGCATCTGTTTCTAAACGCTCTATAGCATCTTCAATATCTTTTAGTTGTGATTCTTCGTTAACTTCCAATGCCATATTATGTTCCATTTCAAACACTTCGGAACCTAAATCTCCAGGGTGGTTATCATAATTAGACAATTCTGTAGATGCGTATTTATCGTTATTACCCCTATTATTCTCTTTCATATCATCAATGATTTGATTATGTCTTTCCCTCTGTTGAAGTAATAATGATTTGTAATGTTCTTTTTTGAAACTATCCATAAAAAAATACCTCCAGCGCAATTTATTCTATTAATAATTTGCCCTGAAAGTATTTAAAATACAAAAGGAATTAATTTACTTTATTTATTCATGTCTTAGTGCATCAATTGGATTGAGCTTTGATGCTTTATTGGCAGGATAGAATCCAAAAAATATACCAACCATTGCAGAAAAAGAAAATGATAATATCACTGTAGATACAGAAGGGCTTGCTGGAATCCTTAACAAGCTACCTAATAAGCTGGAAAATCCTATTCCAAGCAAAATACCAATAATTCCACCTAAACAACTAATTACAATAGATTCAATCAAAAATTGTACTAAAATATTCTTTCTCTTTGCACCAATTGATTTCCTAATACCTATTTCTCTAGTCCTTTCTGTTACTGACACAAGCATGATGTTCATAATTCCAATACCACCAACGATAAGAGAAATAGCTGCAATCCCTCCAAGCATCATTGATAATGTTTGAGTAGTTGTAGTAATAGTTTCCAGCATTGCTGCTTGGTTAAACACTCTATAAGCATCCTCAGACTTGAACTCTTCAAGAAGCATCTCATCAAGTTTTTCCATCGCTGCATCTACTGTATCTTCTGTTTTCGCCTGTACATAAAATGTTGATATTGTAGCATTTTTCACCAACCTCGTAGCAGTTGTGTATGGAATAATCACTTGATCATCTTGGGATTGTTCTGTGGAATCATCTTTTTCTTCAAGTACGCCAACAACAGTATAAATCTCTCCATTAATTTTTATTCTTTGTCCTATAGGATTACTATCTGGAAATAACTCGTTAGAAACATAGGTACCAAGTAAAACTACTTTTTGTCGTTTTTCTACATCTAGCACATTTATGAACCTTCCGTTTTGTACGCTTGTATTTCTAACCGTACTAAAGGCTTCACTTGTTCCCACTAAAGTTGTATCAATGTTTTCATTTCCCACTTTCACCGTAACATTGCTATTGATTGAAGGGGCAACAGCCTCAATAATTTCTTTATTCTTGTCAGCAAACTTCATCAGATCATCTTCACTGACACCTCGATTGCTTCCTCTTCCGCCCATACTGATTGTAATCATATTCGTTCCTAAGCTTTGAATATTATCAGTTATGGATTTTGTTGCACCATTTCCTAATGCAACAAGAGTAATAACAGCACTAACACCAATGATTACGCCAAGCATTGTCAGAAACGATCTTACTTTGTTTGCTGCTATACTTTTTATTGCCATACTGAAGGCTTGAGAAAAATTCAATCATACCACCCCCCTATCCTCAATAATGACGCCATCTTGTATTCTAATAACTCTTTTCGCTTGTTCTGCAACATGGTCATCATGGGTAATCAGTACAATCGTATTACCAGCTGCATGTAACTCATGCATCATTTTCATAACTTCTACCCCTGATTTTGAGTCAAGATTTCCTGTGGGCTCATCGGCCAAAATTAATGGTGGTTTGCTTGAAAGTGCTCTAGCAATTGCTACCCTTTGCTGTTGTCCACCAGAAATCTCTGAAGGCTTATGATATAGTCTATCGCCTAATCCAACTTTTTCCAATGCCTCTTTTGCCATTGCAAGTCTATCTTTCTTATTAACACCTCTATATATAAGTGGTAATTCAACATTTTCTATTGCGCTTAATTTTGGTAATAGGTTGAATCCTTGAAAGATAAAGCCAATTTTCTTATTTCGAATTTCAGCTAATTCATCCTCATCTAGTTGATTAACTTCTTTTCCATCTAAATAATAAGACCCTCTTGATGCTGTATCTAGACAACCAATCATATTCATAAGTGTAGATTTTCCCGAACCTGATGGTCCAACGATGGCAACAAATTCTTTTGGCTTTATATGGATTGATATACCGTTGAGCGCATTTACCTGAACCTCACCCATTTTATATATCTTATACATATCTTGTATATTTATCATTTTTCACACTCCTAGTTTTTAGCTTACATTGGTGGTCTTCCGCCGCCCATACGGAATCCACTATTGTTTTTTTGAGATTGATTTTTAGATGCACCATTCATCGTATTAGGTAATGAAACTATTTCTCCTTCTTCTACTCCACTTATTATTTCTATATACTCCTCATTACTAATACCAATCTCCACTTCTTTCATTTGTTTCATTTGATTAGCATCTTTAACTGTGTTTTCTTTTGTTAAGTTTTCTTTATATACAAAAACAACATTCTTATTATTATTTTTTTGAACAGCGTCTATTGGTACATACAAAACATCTTTTTTTGACTGAACAGCTATTTCAGCATTTACATTCATGCCTGATTTTAGCTCTCCAGGTTCAGCAATGGTAACCTCTACTTCATAAGTAGTAACACCATTTTCAGATTCTCCCTCTGCAGCAATGTTTGTCACTTCACCTACAAAGCTTTCTTCTGGTAGTGCATCGGCATCAATGCTCACTTTCTGTCCTATTTGAATCTTTGCAATATCCAATTCATCAATATCTAGCGTAAATACCATTTTACTCATATCCGCTACTACCATTAGTATCGTGTTGGAATTTGAATTATTGATTGTATCACCTGCTTTAGAGTATTTCTTTATTACTACCCCGTCAATCGGCGATACAATGTTATAATCTTCTAAATTTTTCTGTTGTGATTCTAAAGTCAGTTGTGAATCTTTTAATTCTAAGGCATTTTTTTGTTGTTCAATATATAAATCATCATTTTCTAAAGTTAAAAGGCTCTGTCCTTCTTTTACCTTCTCATTATCATTAATATATACTTCTTTCACTGTACCCGAACTTTGCGCCTTAATAATGCGAGAATCAGCATAATCAATTTCACCTAATTCAGGTGATGTTAACGTTCCTATTGCAGTTTCAACACTACCTTCTACCTCTGTTCCAACTATTAAAGCACCTGGATTTTCCATTTCAATTTCAACATCAAACAAAATCGCACCCTCACTTGATGCAACACCAGAACTACTCTTAGAAATTACCTTACCGTCAATATAGCGCATATATTCAGAAATAAGTATCTTGGCATCTTGTCCTGCTTCTATTTTTTCCAATTGTACAGCATTAAAAGGAATATTTGCTATTAATCTTTCGTCATTTACTACTTGTGCAATCGTAGTATTATCACTTACATAATCTCCAACCTGCATTGAAAAATCTATTATTCTACCCGTCATAGGTGAAGTAACCTTTAAATTTTGAATACTATCATTATTTGATTGGCTACTTATATTCAACTTTGTAAGACTATTCCTTGTTTTCTCAATGTTTATCGTTGCGTCACTATCGTCAATTCTATATAAAAGATCATTCTCTTTCACTTCCATCCCTTCTTCAAAAGGTGAACTAATAATATTGCCATTTACCAGCGGAATAATTTCATACCTAGAGATAGGTGCAACTGTTCCAGATCCAGTAATTGTCACATGAATATCCCCCCGTGCTACTTCAACTGTACTTTCAACTTGATTACTACTTGTCTCAACTAGTTTTCTCGACTTAATAATTAAAAGCCCACTAAATAATACTACCACTACCACTAATGTTATCATTGCAATTTTTACAATCTTATTCTTAAATAATTTCTTCAACATCAACCCTCATTTCCTTATTTTCTAATATTTATATTTTAATCTTTAAATTTGATGAATTTGTGATGGATTTGTTAAATTTCTATATAAAAAAAATTAAAACTTAAGTAACATGGATATTTTACCTAAGTTTTAATTAAAGTGCTTTTAAATTGCTATATGTTGTAGTGCATCATATATTTCGTTTTTATTAACTTCTGTTGTTTGGATCACATTTCCAATTGTTGTGGGTAATATAAACTTTATATCATTTTTCACTTTCTTTTTATCTTTAAGCATCTCTTCATATACGCGGTCGGAATCAATGTTTTTAACTTGAACAGGGAGACCAGTACGTTTTATCAGAGAAATAACTCTTTCGTATTCAATATCGTTTATCATCTTCTTCTCCAACGCAATATACGTTGCTGCATTCATGCCTATTGCAACACACTCTCCATGTAAAAGGGAAAAGTCAAAGACACTTTCAATGCCATGCCCAATCGTATGACCAAAATTAAGAATTGCTCTTAACCCTTGTTCCTTTTCATCCTGTTCTACAACTTGTGACTTGATATAACAATTTTTACGAACTAAATATTTAAGTATTCCAATATCAAGATTTAATATATGATCAATATTTTGTTCAATATATTCAAAAAAAGATTGATCATATATTATTCCATGTTTAACGACTTCAGCCAACCCTGCAGTATATTCTCTTTTCGGCAAAGTATTTAAAGTACTTAAGTTCATATATACTAACATCGGTTGATGAAATGCGCCAACAATGTTTTTCGTTCCTTTATAATCTACACCGACTTTTCCTCCTACACTACTGTCTGATTGTGCTAATAGCGTAGTTGGTACTTGTATAAAATGAATACCTCTCATATATGATGCAGCAGCAAAACCTGCAATGTCACCTGTAACGCCTCCACCCAATGCGAGGATCGCTGAACCTCTATCTAATCTATTCTCAAGACAGGCATTATAAATATCTGAAATAGTATCTAAATGCTTTTGTTTTTCACCAGCTTCAAATACAAATTTATGAACCTCAAACCCACTAGTTGTAAGCAAATTTTGTACTTCATCACCATATAATTCATCTACGTTAGAATCGGTAACAATAAGGATTTTTGATAATTTCATTTTTCCATTGATCAATTTGGGCAATGCAGAAAATTTTTCTTCAAATACAATTGGATAGCTTCGTTCTTCCGATTGTATTTTCACATGTAACGGTTCCATTTTAAAAACCTCCCGTATTCTATAGAGATGGGGACAAACCCAGTTATTTCAAAGAATGTCCCCATGTTCCAATACTATTTAATTACACTTGCGCAACGGTCACAAAGTGTAGGGTGCTCACCGTTGTCTCCAACGGTTTCACTAAATATCCAACATCTTTCACATTTTTCACCTGGTGCTTGTGCAACTGCAATCTTGATACCTTCTACTTCTTCCCCTGCATATACATCTACATTTGTTAATTCCTCTAATGTTTTTAATTCAACTGCTGAAACTATAAATATTGTCGATAAATTTTCTTCAATTGTTTTCAAAAATGTGTAGTTATCACTATCTGCATAAATGGACACCAAAGCGTTTAAAGAATGACCAATTGTTTTATTTGCTCTTGCTAGTTCAAGTGCTTTTGAAACATCGGCTCGAATATCTAATATTTTACTCCATTTTTCATCTAATGAGACATCATTATATGCTTCATTAACAGATGGCATATCATTAAACAATACACTCTCTCTATTATCTGAAGATTTATGAGGCATAAACTGCCAGATTTCTTCAGTAGTAAAGGATAAAACAGGTGCAAGCAACTTAACAAGCGCATCTAGTATTTCGTACATTACTGTTTGTGCTGCTCTTCGCTCTACTGAATCAGCATTTTCTGTATATAGTCTATCTTTAATGATATCAAGATAGAAATTACTCATATCTACTACACAGAAATTATGAACTGCATGATAGATTAAGTGATACTCATATCCATCATAAGAACTTGTAACCTTTTCAATTAATTTGTTTAGCTTCATCAATGCCCATTTGTCGATTTCAAGTAAATCTTGATATGCAACTGCATTGGTATCTGGGTTAAAATCATTAATATTACCGAGGATGTATCTCGATGTATTTCTAATTTTTCTATATACTTCTGAAAGCTGTTTAATAATATCCTTTGAAATTCTTACATCCGTCTTATAATCTGCAGATACAACCCACAATCTTAAAATATCAGCACCATTTGTTTTGATTACATCCATAGGATCTATACCGTTTCCTAAGGATTTAGACATTTTCTTGCCTTCTCCGTCTACCACAAAGCCATGGGTGAGTACCGTCTTGTATGGCGCAGTTCCTCTTGATGCGACTGATGTTAACAATGATGATTGGAACCACCCTCTATACTGATCATTCCCTTCAAGGTACATATCCGCAGGCCATCTTACATCATCACGAGTTTCTAAAACAGCCGCATGACTTGAACCTGAATCAAACCAAACATCCATGATATCTGTTTCTTTTGTAAATTCACCACATCCACATTCACATTTTACGGATGCTGGCAAAATCTCAGCTGCATCCATTTCATACCACGCATCGGAACCTTTTTCATTAAATAGGTCTCTAACAGCTGTGATAGTTGTATCATTAATAATATCTTTGCCACATGCTTTGCAATAGAATATCGGAATCGGTACACCCCACATTCTCTGTCTGGAGATACACCAATCATTTCTATCTTTCACCATATTCGTAATTCTTTCTTCACCCCACGCTGGCACCCATTCAACTTCATTAATAGCTTTAACAGCTTCATCTTTAAATCCATCAACTGATGCAAACCATTGCTCAGTCGCTCTGAATACGATTGGGTCTTTACATCTCCAACAGTGTGGATATTGGTGAATAATCTCTTCCACAGCAAGTAGATGATTGGTTTCTTTTAAATCCTCAATAATCGCTGCATTTGATTTTTGATAATACATGCCAGCAAATTTTCCAGCTTCTTCTTTTAAAATTCCTTTATCATCTACGGGTACTACAATTGGAATATCATACTCTTGGCATACTTCAAAGTCTTCTGCCCCATGACCTGGTGCAGTGTGTACACAACCAGTACCTGCTTCAAGTGTAACGTGATCGCCGAGTATAACAACTGAATCTCTATCTAAAAATGGATGTTGACATGTAATATATTCAAGATCAGCACCTTGTACTTTTCCAATTACTTCATAGGACTCAATTTCAGCTGCCTTTACCACATTTTCAACGAGTTCAGATGCAAGTACATAAACTTCATCATTTACTTTTACTAAACTATATTCAAAATCAGGATTAAGCGATATTGCTAAATTTCCAGGTAATGTCCAAGTTGTTGTTGTCCAAATGACAAAATATACGTTATTAACATCATCTACAATACCAGATAGTTTTCCTTTGTCATCTTTTACAGCAAATTTAACATATATTGAATTTGTTTTATCTTCATCGTACTCTATTTCTGCCTCTGCCAACGCAGTTTCACAATCCACACACCAATACACTGGTTTTAAGCCCTTGTAAATATAGCCTTTTTTCGCCATTTCACCGAAAATTTCAATTTGCTTTGCTTCAAATTCTGGCGCAAGTGTAACATATGGGTTTTCCCAGTCTCCAATGATCCCTAATCGTTTGAATTGCTCTCTTTGATTTGACACGTATTTCATCGCAAATTCTTTACAAGCTTGGCGGAACTTCACTGGTCCTACTTCATGTCTATTGATGCCTAATTTCTTAATTGCCTGTCTTTCAATTGGTAATCCATGTGTATCCCATCCTGGAATATATGGTGCATTGTATCCAGTCATATGTTTTTGTTTAATGATAAGGTCTTTTAATATTTTATTTAATGTATGTCCTAAATGAATATCTCCATTAGCATATGGAGGCCCATCATGTAAAACATATAACGGTTTCTCCCCATTATGTTTTAATAGACTGTTATATAAATCTTTCTCTTCCCACATTTTTAGAAAATCTGGCTCTCTTTTAGGTAAATTTGCTCTCATTGGAAAATCAGTTTGTGGAAGATTTAACGTTTTACCATAATCTGTTGACACATATATCACTCCTAAAATAATTTTTTTATTCAGAACAACTAACAAAAAATAAAACCCCTTGCATCCCAAAAAGGGACGTAAGGAGTTATTACGCGGTACCACCCAAATTATTACAGAATCATCCTGTAATCTCTTAAAAAGTATAACGGACTTCTACCGAATAACCTTACTACTAATTCAGGTTATAGCTCTGGGCTGATTTTCAGCTATTCTCACTTTACTGGACTCTCACCCTACACCAGCTCTCTTAAAAGCTAAATAACTTACTCGATCCCTTCATCACCTTATTATTATTCACTTGTTAATTAAAAAAATTATATGTCATATTATTATAATTGTCAAGCCTCTGATTTTTCTACTATATCATCCAAAAGATTCAGCTGAACATTTAACATGGATTCTAATTTCTTTTTAAATACGTAGAATTGTTTCTTTTGTTCTTCATAATCACAATTAATTTGTGTTACTTTATGGTTCGCTTCTGAGATAATGCGACTCGCCTTCATTTCTGCCTCTTTAATAATATTCTCTGCATTCTCATTGGCATTTTTTTTAATATCTTCCCCTGTGGTCTGTGCAACCATCAGTGTGTTTTGCAATGTATCTTCTATTGATTTGTAGTGTTGAATAGCATCGTTTAATACCGCAATCTTATCTTTAAACTCAAGATTTTCTTTATATAACTTTTCGTAGTCAGTGATGATTTCTGTAAGAAACTCTTCTACTTCTATTTCACTATAGCCTAGGGGTTTTTTCTTAAATTTTTTATTCTCAATATCTAAAGGTGTTAACATAAATGCTACTCCTCCAATTATATATATTTTTTTATTACAATACTAATTCTACCTTTACGCGTTGTCCCTGCTATCTGTTCTAAGACCATTCGACCTTTTCCTCTGACCGAAATCACATCACCTTCATGTATGAGCTGAGATACAGATTTCGCTGGTTCCCAATTAATATGAACTTTTTCAGCTTTAATATAATTGACTACTTTACTCCTTGATTCTCTTAATGCCACACTTACTACAGAATCTAACCTTAATGAAGCCACAGTATCTTTTAGCAACGTAAACTTTTTGGGCGGAATAACAACTTCCTCCCTTTTTCTCTCTTCTACAACTACTTTCTTATTTGATACTTTGGTTAGATTAAACAGTATAAAATCCTTTATATCCGACATACAAAAAATATGACAAAGCTTATCATGTATTAAAATATCGCCAATTTTTTCCCGTTTTATACCTAATCCTAATATGGAACCAAGAAAATCTCTATGGCTAAGTCCATCCATCTCTTTGCAAGATACTTCTAATATAGAAATGGGATATATTACCTCTTGTGCGTTTATATAATCCGGAAAAAAAGAAATGATGTTCCTTTCAGAATCATCATATCCTCCCCAACAATGCATATTTAACTGACTTATATTAAATATTGTTTTTGTTAATAACCCTTGCTGGTACGGATCTAAAAAATGTGAAAATTTAATTTCATGGTATTTAAGACATAACGTTACTTGATCTAATGTCTTCGAAACCAATAATTTATCTTCACTTTTATGAAAATGATCTAATATTTTTTGTCTATTCATTCTTCTACTACACCTAGAAAGGGATATTTCTTACTAAAGGTATAATTAAAAAATCAATCAAAATTAAAACAATAAAGGGTGAGAAATCCATCATCATATTACCACCTATAGAGGATTTTTCAAGTAACGTTCTCACTGGCTCTAATATAGGTTCTGTAATTTGATATAAAAACTGTATGATAGGATTCCCCCTATCAATTGGCAACCATGAAATAATCACACGTGCCAAAATTAAAAAATTTATTATTTGTAACAACATTTGTAATGATGATGATATCATTTTATACCTCCTATTTCATCCAAGGGAAAACCCCGTTGTTTCTTAGTTCATCCTTAAAATCTCCCAAAATATCTACATTATATGGTGCAATTAAGAATATTCCGTTTGAAACTTTTTGTATATTGCCATCTAAAGCATATACTGACCCACTTAAGAAGTCTACAATTCTTCTCGCAACCTCTTTTTCGACATCTTCAAGATTGATTACAATAGGCTTCTTGTTTTTTAAATGATCTGCAATATCCTTTGCCTCATCAAAAGTTTCAGGATGCATAACAATAACCTTCAACTGCGCTGTTGTATGTATGTTAACCACTTTGTTCTTTTTTACTGTCTGTGTAAACTCAGGTTGAATGACATCCTCATTTCCGAATATTTCTTCATCTTCATCTTCATATTCTTCTTGTGCTTCCAAACCTACAAAATTTAACATTTTGTTGAATATACTCATATTTTTCCTCCCCTAAACATATTTTAATTGTTTACATATACTACTTAACATAATTTCGCTTCCCAAAGATGGCTGTACCTACTCTAACGATATTGGCTCCTTCTTCTATTGCGACTTCGAAGTCTCCAGACATACCCATGGACAGATAATCCATACTAATATTATCAATGTTTTTATCTTTTATGTCAATAAATAAATCATTTAATTCTCTAAAAATAGGTCTAACTTCTTCTGAATCAGTAGCATAAGGTGCAATTGTCATCAATCCTCTTACCTTAACATTAGGAAGTTTGGCTATATCCAACAATTTAGGATAATACTCATCACTACTTAAACCGAATTTACTTTCTTCCCCTGAAACATTGATTTGGATAAGAATATCCATCACTTTATTGTGTTTTGCTGCTTGGTTATTAATCTCTGATGCTAGTTTAAAACTATCCACTGAATGGATGAGATGTACTTTGTCAATTATATATTTTACTTTGTTCGTTTGCAAATGTCCAATGAGATGCCACTTCATCTCTTCTTTATTATTAACATAGTCATATTTTTTCTGAATTTCCTGTACACGATTTTCGCCTATGTCTCTTACACCAAATTGGATTGCTTGATTTATTATTTCAACATCCATTGTTTTGGTTACTGCAATAAGCGTGATATCTTCTAGTTTTCTACCTGAACGTGTTGCTGCGTTCGCAATGCGTTCTTTCACGTTTTTTATATTACTATATAACACCGTCATTTTATCACCCTTATCTAATAATGTAAAAACTAACGTATTAATGTTCCTTCTTCAATGTTACTTGGTTTAATAATCACTTCATCATATAATAACAATCCCTTATCATTCGTATTATTTTCTTTGACAATTGCAATATTACTATCTTTATGAAGTACTTCAATTTCTCTAAATCGTGTTATTTGATCTCTGACAACATAAACACCACGTTTTCCATCCTTCACTCTAATCGCACCTACGGGCATTCTTAAACCTGCGTATGTTTTTTTAATAATCTCTACATTCATTTTCCTTATTTCATGGAAATTTTCAATATATTTAGTGATTTTTAGTATAACCACAACTTTACCATTTTGTGCGGCAGAAATATAATAAACATCTGCGCTTACTATAACATCTTCAACATCAAGAAAACGTACTTTTATACTTTCATTAGGTTTTAAATCATAAACTTTATCAGCATCTATAGAAAAGCCCAAATACCATTTAAAATTATCTATTACTTTTGCAACGGCTTGTCCGACGTCTTTATCAGTATGATTATCAAGATCCATATTTTCAAGTGCATTAAATTCTGATGGTGTAAATTTTTCAATAAGATCGGGATTTAATATTTGTTCCATTTGATCCAACTTATATGATACAATTCCTGATTCTTCAGCAATCAAATCAATCATACTTGCTTGTATTTGACTTTCATACCGTTCCTTTTCCTTATTAAGTTCTTGTATATTGTAACCACTAGCACCAGTATCACCTTTAATGAGAAGTTCTTTTTCTAATATATTATTCATATCATTTTTTAGGTCATTAAAGCTAGACGCATTTTTGTGATACGATTGATTAATAAGTTCTTCTGCTTTTATGTCAATTTTTTCTTCTAACTTTTTCAGGTCTCCCGAAAAAATCGTATCATTGACTTGGTTATCTTTAATATGAGCAATTCTTTCATTAATTTCTGTAATTCTTCGTTTTACAGAATCATCAACATTATTTTTATATACAGTTGCTACTTTAGCACCTCTGCTTACTCTTTCACCCTCCTGCGCAATAGGACTAAAACCTCCTGCAACATTAGAATATAATAGATGCTCTGTTCTTATCACGTATGCAGCTGTATTTATACTATCTTCCATTGTTCCATAATGAACAATTTCAGTCTTAACGGGCGTATTAAAATATGTAAAAAGACTCCACAAATACAATAAAAATATCCCACCTAAAACAATTTTATTAAATTTCCCCATTCAAAAATCCCTCTATCTATCATTGGTATATTACGCATTCCTATCATAGTATATTTCTACATAAAGTTTTAAAATCCTTCTCAAACAAGAAAAAAAGTCTTTACCAACCAGAGCTGATAAGACTTTTTTGCCAGTCTACAATTCAGATTTATCACCATTATTGGTGAGTAGTGGCACTTGTCTAGCCGGTATAATTGTTGAAATTGCATGCTTATATACCAATTGTTGTTTACCCTCAGTATCTAATACAACAGTAAAATTATCAAAACCTTTTACTAGACCTTTTAGCTGAAAGCCATTTGTCAAATAAATTGTAACGTAAATATGTTCCTTTCTAACGTGATTCAAAAATACATCTTGTAAATTAATTGTTGTTTTATTCATGGTATTCCTCCCCAAATTATGTATGTATTTGTTTATTATAACATATATCAACCAGAATTCCCATATATTTTAGTAAAGTTTTTAAAAATTGAGCCTGATTATATGTAAATATCATTTTCTTTTATGTGTTTATAACATTCTTTTAGTAACTCTTCTTGATTCTTAAACTCATCTAAATCTATCCAATAAATCTCTTCATTTCTTCTAAACCATGTGAGTTGTCTTTTTGCGTATCTCCTTGTATCTCGTTTTAGAATTTCTACAGCATCTTCATAGGATATTCCCCCCTCCAAATAGGCAATAATTTCTTTATATCCAAGACCTTTCATAGAGGTTAATTCTTTTGTATAACCCATATTTAATAAACCTTTTACTTCCTCTATCAAGCCTTGTTCAATCATAATATCCACTCTCTGATTAATGCGATCATAAAGTCGTTTTCTATCCATCGTGAGTCCTATCATTATAGTCTGATAAGGTGATGGTTCTTTTCGTGATTCTTCTTGATGTTTTGACATAGGTACACCCGTATATCTATATACTTCTAGCGCTCTTATTACCCGTCTCACATCATTTATATGGAGTTTCTTCGCTGTAATTGGATCAACTTCTTCAAGCAAATGATGTATATATTCTTTACCTTTTTCTTGAACGATCTCTTGAAGATGATTTCGATAATCCCAATCACAAATAGTTTCAGAAAATCTAATATTATTAACGACAGTATCTATATATAAACCAGTTCCTCCAATCATTATTGGAAGTTTATCCTTGCTTATTATTTCATCAATATATGTATCGGCTAATTGTTTATAGTCCGCAACGCTAAAAGAAGCATCCGGTTCAACCTCATCAATTAAATAATGCTTCAATCCATATCTTTCTTCCATTGTTGGCTTGGCAGTCCCTATATCCATATATTTGTATATTTGCATTGAATCAGCTGAAACAATTTCACCATTTAATTCTAATGCTAAAGCAATTGATAATCCTGTTTTACCAGCTGCAGTAGGACCCACAATAACGATTAATGGTTTCTTCTTCATGTTCCCACCCTTTTGAATTCTTTCTCAATTTTATATTTAGATAATGATATCATAATCGGACGTCCGTGGGGACATGTATTAATGTTGCCCAACGACAAAATATCCTCCACCAATTTTTCCATCTCCGCCATATGCATACCTCTATTTGCTTTAATTGCAGATTTACAAGCTATTGTATATAATGCATGGGATTCCATGTCCGTTAAGGCTTCCTTATTAGACTTTTGAATTAAATTTACTATCTCCAAGAACAAATCTTTTAAGTGGTTTTCACCAACAGATACAGGTGTTTGTCTAATCACTACTGAATTATTCCCAAAATCTTCTACTTCAAACCCTATTTTTTTGAAAAATTCATTGTATGCTTTTACAACTTCAATTTCGATATTTGAGAGTTGTATGACAACAGGCACTAATCGTGTCTGAGGCATCAATGTCCTTTCTGTGTAATCCAACATAAGTTTCTCATAGTTCAATCTCTCATGTGCAGCATGTTGATCAATTAAGATCATTTCTTCATCTTTTTCTATAATGATATAGGTACTAAACATCTGACCAATAATTTTAAATGGTCGGGCAGATGTAATATTACTCGTTTCATTGATTTGAAATATATCCTCTTTTGCATCCTGTTCTCGGTATTCTTCTATTTTCAAAGAATTCTTTTCATTTAAGCTTGGAGCTTCTACAAATGGGATATTAGGTCTTGATACATTAATCTTTTGTTGAATAATATCCGTTTCATTGATTCTGCTATAACCTTTGTTATTAGGTTTTGGATAATTGAAACTTTCATCTTTCGATAATGTTACCTCTGGTATATCCTTCTCGCTATATAACGCATTTTTTATTGCCCAATATACTGCATCAAATATTTGCTTTTCATTTGAAAATTTTACTTCCATTTTTGTTGGATGTACGTTAACATCTATAGAAGCTGGATTAATTTTTAGATGTAAAACGGCTACAGGGAAACGGTTAACCATCAATATATTTTTATACGCTTGTTGCAGGGCATAGGTGAGTGTATTACTTTTTATATATCTTCCATTTATAAAAAAGCTCTGAAAGGTACGGTTTGCCCTAGCAATATTTGCTTTACCTGCTAACCCTTGAATTGCGATACTACTATCATTATGCTTCACTTCCACCATTGATTTAGCGTACTCTTTACCATATACACTATACACGCAACTGCGTAAATGATTGTCTCCAGGCGTGAATGTCATTTCTTTCTCATTATTGATATAACGAAAGGATATTTCGGGATGTCCCAAAACCATTCTATTAACCATATCACCAATATGTCCTGCTTCTGTCGCATCTTTTTTTAAGAACTTCATTCTCGCGGGCGTATTATAAAAAAGATTCTTTACAATGATCGTTGTCCCTTTTGGACAACCTGCTGGTTGCTGACTAAAAAGTTTTCCCGCTTTCATTATGATATGTGTACCTTCTTCGGCATCTTCTGTTCTTGTGATGAGTTCTACATGGGCGACAGCAGCGATACTAGCTAGCGCCTCACCTCTAAATCCAAGGGTAAAAATGCTATTGAGGTCAGTCGCCGACTTAATTTTACTGGTAGCATGTCTTTCGAATGCAACAACTGTATCTTCATTATCTATACCATTTCCGTTATCTGAAACTCTAATATATGATTTACCACCATTTTTTATTTCAACAGTAATCATCTGTGCGTTTGCATCTATTGCGTTTTCAATTAATTCTTTTACTACTGCAGCTGGTCTTTCAACTACTTCTCCAGCGGCAATCATATTTGATACCTGTTGATCTAGTAAATGAATATTTTTCATAGCGACCTCCCTATTCATTAGTTTATAGTTGAGGGTTGATAGCTGAGGATTTAAACTCTCAACTCTCAGCCCTCAGCTTTCAACTGTCTTTCGCTTTTTGTTGCAATTCATAGAGCGTATTCATCGCTTCAATGGGTGTCAATGTTGTAACATCTATTTTCTTAAGTTGTTCTACAATTTCATTGTTACCAATACTAAACAACCCAATTTGGTCTTCAGAAACTTCAACCTCTTTTTTTATCGGTTTTGATTTTATTTCTACCAATGATCCTTTATTTATATCTGCTTTTTCAAGGGTTTCCAAAATTTCTTTAGCCCTCTTAATAACTTTATTCGGTACTCCTGCTAATTTTGCGACTTCTATACCATAACTATCATCTGCGCCACCTCGTATAATCTTCCGAAGGAATGTAATATTATCGCCTCTTTTTTTAACGGCGATACAATAATTTTTAATGCCTTCAAGTTTATCCTCCAATTCGGTAAGCTCGTGGTAATGGGTTGCAAATAATGTCTTTGCACCGATTTTTTTAATATCAGAAACGTACTCAATAACAGCCCATGCGATACTTAAACCATCATATGTACTTGTACCTCTGCCAATCTCATCTAGAATAAGTAAGCTTTTTTTTGTTGCATTATTTAATATATTGGCTACTTCACTCATTTCCACCATAAATGTACTCTGACCTGATGCCAAGTCATCTGAAGCACCGACCCTCGTAAATATTTTATCAGCAATACCAATTTTTGCTGAAGTAGCTGGTACAAAACTACCGATTTGTGCCATCAATACGATTAAAGCTACTTGGCGCATATATGTAGATTTACCTGCCATATTGGGACCAGTAATAATTGAAAGTCTATTATCTATATTGTCGAGCAAGGTCTCATTAGGTACGAACATTTGGTGGTCAAGCATTTTTTCTACGACTGGATGTCTACCATCTTTAATAAGGATTTTATCAGACATATCTACTTCTGGCATAGCATAGTTATTTTTCAGAGCAATTTCTGCTAATGAACATAAAACATCTACCTTGGATACCACTTTTGCACTCTTTTGTATTCTATCTATTTCTTGTGAAATTTTTTCTCTGACATCACAGAAAATATGATATTCTAGTTGAACAACTTTCTCTTCTGCGCCCAAAACAGCATCTTCAATTTCTTTTAATGCTGGTGTGATATATCTTTCTGAATTAGCCAACGTCTGTTTTCGAATATATCTCTCTGGAACACTTTCAATATTTGATTTAGTTACCTCAATAAAATATCCAAATACCCTGTTATACCCAATCTTTAGCTTCTTGATGCCTGTTTGTTCTCGCTCTTCTTGTTCGAGCTGGGCTAACCATTGTTTGCCTTCTACTGAAGCTCTTCTAAGCTCGTCTACTTGATCATGATACCCATCCTTTATTATGCCCCCTTCTCTGATTGAAAAAGGTGGATCATCCATAATAGCAGATTCGATCAGCCGATAAATATCTTCAAGGCTATCTAAATCGCTATATTGTTGTTTTAATAGAGAAGTATCACACGCCGCAAGCAATATTTTAATCTCTGGTAAAAAACCAATAGATTTTTTAAGTGCTACTAAATCTCTCGAATTTGCAGAGCCATATATGACTTTCCCCATTAGACGTTCGATATCATATACGTTCTTTAATGCATCACAAAGTTCTTGCCTTAACATTGAATTGCCGAATAATTCATTCACGGCATATAATCTTTTATTAATCTGTGTACAATTGATTAATGGTTGTTCTATCCATTTGCGCAGTAGCCTTCCACCCATTGCAGTTTGCGTTTTATCTAATACCCACAACAAAGAACCCTTACGCGCTTTCTCACGCATGGTTTCCGTCAACTCTAAGTTTCGACGTGTTGAGATATCAAGATCCATGAATTGACTGCTTGAATAATAATTCACCTTATTAATATGCGATAAGCTGATTTTCTGCGTTTCATCGAGATATTCTAATAGTGCGCCAACTGACTGTGTTGCATAGGGATTATCATTAAGGCCTGTCCCATTTAATGATAAAACACCCAGCTGTCGCATCGTTTTCTGTGTTGCAGTTTCTAATTCAAAGCTCCAATCATAAAAGTATTCTATATAACAATTAAATCTATCTTTTATTAGTTGTACAACTTGGCTATTATTGATAAATGCTTTATTCGCAATTATTTCTGTTGGAAAGTATCTTGCTAACTCGTTTATCAATTTAACTTCTACATCTGCATCAATAAATTGTGTTGTATATAGTTCACCTGTTGTAACATCTGCAATAGATAACCCGACCCCTTGTTCATCTTTATATACACATGCTAAAAAATTATTTTTCTTGTCTTCAAGTAATGATGCATCCGTCACCGTTCCAGGTGTGATAATACGGACAACATCTCTGCGTACAATGCCCTTTGCTTCGCTAACATCTTCTACTTGTTCACAAATCGCGACTTTATACCCCTTGTTCACAAGTCTTGCTATATAAGAATCCGCAGAATGAAAAGGCACACCACACATCGGTGCCCTTTCTTCCTGCCCACAATCTCTTCCTGTCAATGTGATTTCCAATTCTTTAGAGGCTAGTTTCGCATCTTCAAAAAACATCTCATAAAAATCGCCTAGTCTAAAAAAAAGGATACAATCTTTATATTGATCTTTTATCTCAGTATATTGCTTCATCATTGGTGTCAAACCCGCCATTGAATCCATCCCCCGTTAGAGTTTATAGTTGAAAGTTGAGGGCTGAGCGTTTATAACTGAACCGTCTTTCCAAACACTCAACTCTCAGCTCTCAACTGTTTTTTAGTGACATCCACTGCAAGAACTGCATCCTCCGCCTGATGAACAGTCAGATGATTCTTCCCCTGTCATACTATACGTGATAACATCATTGACTGATTTCATCAGTTGCTCATACTCTTTTTTCGCTTCAATATATTCGAAAATCACTTCATTTTCCATCAATTTGTTGAATTCATTTTGTAGCTCTTGTCTAAGTGCAATCATATCATTTTTCTCTAATGATTCACTTTTCATTCTTTCTCCAATATCACTTCTCTTTTCATTATAGCTTTTAATGAGTTCCTGTGCTTGTGCATCGTTCATTTGTGCATCTTCAGCATTCTGCATTCTAATAAATTGTTCTGATTCTCCAATCATCTTTCCTAGCTCTCTTGCTTTTTCAATAATATCCATCTAAAATCCTCCTAAAATTCTATTTAGTATTTAATAATCTTTTCCTAACCAACTTTCTACTTTCCCTTAACTCTCAGCCCTCAACTCTCAACCGCCTTCTTATATCTCTCAACCCTCAGCAATCAACGCTCAACAGCTTTTATCTTTCCTGCCATTGACCACGTTTGAACTTCATTGATTTTTACATCAATCAGTTCTCCAATCATGTTCTCATCACCTTTAAAGTTTACAATCTTTCCAGTGCGTGTTCTACCTGTTAATACTTCTGGGTTATTCTTACTATAACCCTCAACGAGTAGTTCCACTGTTTTATCTAAATATTGTTCATTTTTCTTCTTTGATATATCATTTTGTACATTCAGCAATTTCTGAAAATTAGCCTGTTTCTCTTCTTTTGTTAATACATCTTCCATCTTTTCTGCTGGTGTCCCTTTTCTTGGTGAATAGATAAAAGTGTACAAAGCGTCAAATTCAACCTTTTGTATAACATCCAATGTTTCTGCAAAATCTTCATTTGTCTCTCCTGGGAAACCTACAATAATATCACTTGTAAGTGCAATATTTGGAATCGCTGTTTTCACTTTCTGTATAAGCTCTAAATATTTTTCTTTTGTATACTTACGATTCATAGCCTTTAGTACATTATTACTCCCTGCCTGAAATGGCAGATGTAGCTGTTCACAAAGATTTTCACATTCGCTCATTATCTTTATCAATTTATCACTTATATCTTTGGGGTGTGAAGTCATAAAGCGAATCCTATTGATTCCTTCAACAGCATTAACTTTCTTTAGTAAATCGGCAAAATCCATCGGTCCACTTAAATCTTTACCATAGGAGTTTACATTCTGCCCTAATAGTGTAATCTCTTTATAGCCTTCTGAAACTAAAAGTTCTACCTCTTTTAAAATATCATCTGGTTTTCTACTTCGTTCCCTTCCCCTTACATAAGGAACAATACAATATGAACAGAAATTATTACATCCATACATAATGGATACCCACGCTTTTACATTTCCCTCGCGGTGAATAGGAATATCTTCTACAATATATCCATCAGTATCTAAGATATCAATAACTGTAGCCATTTCATGCATTGCTTTTTCTAATACTTCTGGAAATTTGTATAACGTGTGTGTGCCAAATACCATATCTACTTGCTTATACTTGCTTTTAATCTGTTTCACGATATGTTCTTGTTGCATCATACAACCACATATCCCAATAATCAAACTGGGTTTCTTTGCTTTTAGGTGCTTGAGTGCCCCTATATTTCCAAATACTTTAAGCTCAGCATTTTCTCTCACACAACAAGTGTTATAGAGGATGAAGTCAGCCTCTTCTTTGTCTGTTGTGAAAAGATAACCCATATCCCGTAACATTCCTTTTATTCTTTCACTGTCATTTTCGTTTTGCTGACATCCATACGTAATAATGATAGCTTTTTTTTGGTGTCCAGATCGCTGTATATCCAAATCATTTTTTTGTTTAATTCTATCAATGATTTCTTTTTGTTTTTGTAATTCTTGAGCTGAAATCTCAATCTTTTTCCTTTCGCTCATTTAATGTGCACCTCTATTCCCATATCAATTACAACACACCGTTTCAACGAGGCATGTTCTTTTAGCCTCGTTCTATATTATCATATTTCTGTATCATTTTAAACATTATTATAGTTATTTATTATTAAAAACTATTAAATTTTGGTTGCATATTTCCTGGGAATTAAGATGGTTCGACAAAACCAAGTATGATTATGTCGAATAAAAACATATTATGTTCTATTTATATAACATATATTATCTTCTATTCTATTCTATTAAAATTTGGTATATAATGATTTTATATTAATTATAGGAGAGATATGCAATGCATACAAATAAAAGGATTTGGGAAATTGATTTTATAAGGGGAATAGCAATCATATTAATGGTTATCTTTCATGTGATTGTAGATTTAAAAGATTTTCATGACTTACACTTTGAATATTTAAATGGCTTTTGGTATTATGAAGGAAAATTGGCTGCTATTCTTTTTATAGTAATATCAGGAATTAGTTGTACTTTTAGTAGAAATACTATGAAGCGCGGCATAACGGTTTTTGCTTTTGGAATGGTGGTGACTGTGGCTACCTATTTTTTTGATCCACAAACCTACATTAATTTTGGTATTCTACACTTTTTAGGGGCAAGTATGATTCTAGCTTCTTTTTTAAACAAACTAGGTAAGAAAAATGTTATTTTTTTATGGGGTACCATCATTATAATCGTTGGATACCTTTTTGATCATATGTATGTTAATAGTCCATATCTTTTTCCCGTGGGATTAATCACCAAACACTATCAATCTCTAGACTTTTATCCCCTTTTCCCATGGTTTGGTATTTTTTTATATGGTATGGGGCTTGGTAAAACTTTGTATGCTAATAAAAAAAGTCTTCTTGCTTTTTTGCCTAAACACGATTTCATCTCATTAATAGGACGTCACTCTCTTGCTATTTACTTGTTACATCAACCAGTCTTGCTCACTACTTTATATGTGATATTCTATTTCACAACAAAATAAGTACCCAAAATCAACAACATCACACCATATAATTTATAGAAATGCATTGGTTGTTCTTTTAATATAAAAACATCTACGAACAATCCACTGATTATCTGCGATGATACCACCAATGTTAAAGTGGTTGTAATACCTAACCTGGGAATTGTTTTTGTGACCAAATAGATAATTAATGTCCCAAATATACCACCAATCAACCATTGGGGTTTTACATAAATCACTCTTCCGTATTGGTAAAGGGTTCCTCTAAACATGTTGGCTAACAAAATCACTATTCCTCCTGTGATAAGGCTATGTAACGTTGCGATATTTGGTGTAACAATTCTCCCTAATCTTGCATTGATACTTGCTTCTGTTGTGGTAAATATTCCTGCTAGAATAGCAAAAAAAATAGGTAATAGTAATTCTTTCATTGATATATCGCTCCTTTCCTATTCACCTATTTAATTCTATTCATAAAAAATTATTTTAGAGCAAAAAGAGGAAAAAACCTTATGAAGCGTTGCTTCATAAGGTTTTTTCAGTTCATTATTATTAGTCAGTATATAGATACCATTTTTTAACAAAACCAATTCTCTTCCAACGTTTTTTCAATTCAGGTAATACATAATAATCAAGTCCAAAGGTGCTTCCCGAACCACCTATAAGTCCAACCCCACTCGCAAGATACCACAGCATTTCAACAGGTGCCATACCTGATGCCCATATCATTAGTCCCATCATTACAGATATAATAGAAGATATCGCTGTAAATAATCCAACAATTAAACATAACCCAATGACTATTTCACTAATAACCATACCAGCTTGAAATAGTTGTGCAAAAACTGTAAAACCACCATCTGCAGTATAGAATAATAGTTCCATAGACCAATTTACTATTGCTTCAATAAATTCTGGAACAGGCAAAGCTGTTCCCCACTGTGAAGCAGAATCAGCCGTTGGTGTTGCCGCAGTCGTTGCATCAACCATTGGCGGTGCTGGTATCAAGAAAATCCTTGAAGGATCTTTTACTATTTCAGGTAATTTATGCAATCCTTGATCTAACCATTTATATCCTACAAAAATTCTTAAAGGCACTAACCAAAAGTTTGGCGATGCCTTTGCAAAATGCCCACCAACAAAACTTCTATTATCTCTTATGTGAAATACTTCATGCATTAAATAAGACCAACATTTATTAAATCCTGCAATTTGAAAAAAATATACCACGTTAATAAAATGTTTTACAAACATCGCAAGGAATCCTGAGATCCCAATAAATTTGCCTGGCAGACCAAGATACGCAACCCCATAGCGACCACCAATACATACCATTACACCATGAAAATCTGGTTTATAAGCTTTCTTTTTCCCACCTTTAATATCCGTATATATATTATAGGCTATTAATGGAGCGGCATGTTCTGCATTTTCTACCATCTGAGGAACAGGTTTTTCCGTACCTTCAGGAATATAAAAAATATTGTCTCCTACCACGTATACATTTTCATAGTCAACAGATTGTAGTTTGTCATTTGTTACGATCCGTCCTCTTCCCTGTTGCTTTAGTTTCATAGTTTCTACAATATCTGAACCTTCAACACCTACCGCCCATATGACTGTATGCGTGTTAATACTCCCTTTATCCCCTAATATAACTGCATCTTTTGTTAATTTTGTTATGCCAGCATTTGTTACTATTTCTACCCCTAATCTTTTAAGCCTTTTTTCTGCTTTTCGAATTAATTTGTCTGGTAAATTACTAAGAATTTTTGGCAACATATCTACTACATATAACTTTACTTCATCTTTTTCAATATTAAATTCCTTACATAGTCTGTCTTTCCATTCACCTAATTCACCAATCATTTCAATTCCTGTAAAGCCGCCACCAGCTACAACAAAAGTTAACATTCTTTGTCGTTTTTCTTTGTTCGTTTCTTTGACTGCTTGTCTAAACATATGAAGAATATGCTCTTTTAAATTGACCGCATCTTCATATGACCATAACTGATGTGCAAACTCACTAGCACCTGGAATTCCAAAAAAAGTAGGCTTACATCCCGTACCGATTACTAAATAATCATATTTATACGTCTTCTCTTTTGACTGTAATACTTGATTTTTAGAATCTATTTTTGTAATTTCGTCAAGAACCACATTCACTTTTCTGTTCATGAATATTCTTTTTAAATTCATTCTTATAGAGTCTTCTTCAACTCTACCAGCTACTACCTCATGTAGCTCTGTAAGCATAGTATGATATGGATTTTTATCAATGAGTGTCATCTCTATATTGTCATCTTTCTTGAATTTTTTAGCTAACTTTTTAGCCGTTAGGACGCCGCCATAACCGCCACCAAGTATAACAATTTTTTTCTTGCCACTCACAGTTTTTCCTCCTTAACTAGAATTATAATTTGCAACTCTAAATTTTTTCGGAGTAATTCCTTCAAATTTTTTAAAGACTTTTGAAAAATAGCTTTGATTACAAAACCCAAACTTTAGTGCTATTCCCGAAACCGTTTGATTCGTGTCAGTTAATAACTTCTTCGCTTCTTCAATTTTCTTCTTATTAATATAATCTACTAGTGGTTCACCCACTTCTTTTATAAAAATTGCTGAAATATATTTTGGCGTGTAATGTGTTTCGGCAGCAATCGCTTCTAATGTTATATTCTCTGTTAGATGATTATTTATATGCGTTATAGTACTTAAAACTACAGGAGAAAAGTTTTTCTGATTATGATTTTTGATTAGCAGTGTAAATTTTCTAAACATCTCTCTAAAAAGAATTGATACTTCCTCAATAGTATCTAGTTCTTCTACTAAACAAATATAGTTATGACATATTTTAAAAGTATTATTATTTTTAATACCTAGCTCAATGGTTATTTGAGATGCAATGGTACAAGTGTATATAAAATTATTTTTATAGGATCTTAACGAATTGTCCTTACACATGGTAGGTAATGAAACCTTTGAAATTTCTAGATAATATTCATTAAACTCATCATACTTACCAGATAGCAAAGCCATGAACAACTTCTTTTCATATAAATAATATTTAGACACTTCTTCATCTGCCTCACAATGAAAGTCTATTTTTTTAACCTCTTCCGGTTCAGGATTCACTTGAAAAAAGGATAGTTTATTATTTTTGTAATTATCGTTACAAAGTCTTTCAAGTAACCTTCCGATTGCCGACCATTGCGTTAATGTAACAATAGGTAATGTATTATAATAGTCACTGAATTGATGATCTTTTGTAACAGGGTTTAACAATATAGGCCCAGCTATAAGCATGCCCTGATATAGCTCTTTATGCCATAATCCAATGGTTAAATAGCTTTCATAAGTATTATTTGTATAGTAATATATTTGATTGTGTATATTTTTTTCAACCATAACCTTTCTAATATGATTAACATTTAATTTATTAAGCTTTTTAGTAAGTGTATTTGAGACGTTTTTTACTGGCTGAACAATTGTAATGATGTTATTTTTATCTGAAAACTTAATTGGAATGGCTGTTGCGTAATAAAAAGTAGTAATGACATCCGTTAAAGACGTTAAAGAAATATTGCCATGATAATCATAAAACAAAGTTTGTCCCCCCTCACGATATTTTATCTTTTTTTGGTTATTTTATTTTAATTATATTATTAGTATTATAATTATTCAATTTATTTGTATAATAATATTATTAATTTCATGATATTTTATTGGTTTTTGGAATTATTGATAGACTATAATCACTGATAAATATATGATATGTATAGTAATATAAGACAATATATAAAAATATTTTCAAAAAAGGAGTCGATACATTATGAAAAGTAAGACAAAGTTCATCTTAGAAAGGCATCAAATTGAACAACTATGTAAAGAAGCATTTGGCAACGAAACACAAGTGGGAAATATGACTGAGCTATCAGATGGCATGTACAATGTTTCCTATCTGATTGAATTGATTAATTTGAATAATGAAGTAGTTTTAAAAGTTGCACCACCTCCAGATGTAAAGATATTAACATATGAACAGGATATCATGAAAACAGAATTAATGGTATATGATTTAATAAAGAATAATACAGATATCCCGATACCTGAAATACTTTATTACAATTTCGAGAGTGACATTATTCCTTCGACTTATTTTTTTATGAGTAAGTTGAATGGACAGCCACTAAATAAAATTAAGAAATTAAGTGACGAAGATAAAAAACATATTCATGAGCAGCTTGGAAAATATACTGCACAACTTCACGCTATAAAGGGAGAGTTCTTTGGATATTCAACTTTCGAAGGTAGTACATACACAAATACTTGGCGCGATGCATTCCTAAAGATGGTAAAAAATATCCTTGACGATGGAACCGCTGTTGGCATCAAATTTCCAATGCTACCAGACCAAATCATTGCGTTATTGGAAGCAAAGGCATCCATATTAGATGAAATAGACACTCCTAAACTAACACATTTTGACCTTTGGGGAGGAAATATCTTTGTCGTTGAAAATAATGGTAAATATGAAATCGAGGCACTCATTGACTGCGAACGGGCTTTTTGGGGTGATCCACATGCTGATTTTATTTCCATTTGCTATATTGAACACACACAAGATATTAGAAAACTTGAAAACTTTATAAAAGGATATAATCAGGTCTGTAATGAAGAACTGACTTTTTCGGATTCCCTACTTTGTCGTTTAAGTATGTATAGAATTTATATTTCTTTAATTCTAATAGTTGAAGCAAAATATCGTAGTGTTGGGTTTAGTTTTCTATTTCAAAGTATCTTTTCAAGGATTATGCTTAAAAAAGAACTAAAGGAATTTAAAAAACTCTATCACTCATCATCGAGGTCGATAGCATGAGTAAAAAGAATGAAACCATGTTAAAAGAAGCGCCAATAGGAAAATTACTATTCAAAATGTCTACACCCGCTATATTTTCAATCATCATGTATAGCCTGTATAATATTATTGATACCATATATATAGGAAAATGGGTAGGAACACAGGCAATGGGCGGTCTTACCGTTGCCTTTCCATTCCAGATGATATTGGGTGCAGTCGCTACTACCGCTGGCGCAGGTGCTGCCTCTCTTATCTCAAGATGTTTAGGAAAAGAAGATTACCAAAAAGCAAATAGAACTGCTGGAAATACGTTTATTACCTTTTGGGCTGTTGCATTATTGTTAACAACTTTAGGGCTCATTTTCATCAATCCATTATTAAATATATTAGGTACTACTGAAAACATCTTAGCTTATGCAAAAGACTATTTAACAATTATACTATTAGGAATAGTTTTTAGCACTGGATTCTCCAGTATTATTCGTGCTGAAGGTAATATAAAATTTTCTATGTATTTATGGATCATCCCCATTTTTGTTAATATTATATTAGATCCCATCTTTATATTTGGGTTCAAGATGGGTGTAAGAGGTGCCGCTCTCGCAACTGTCTTGTCTCAACTTACATCATTTTGCATGAGTATGTACTACTTCTTTTTATCTGGTAAAAGCTCTTTAAAAATTACATTTAATCAGTTAAAACCAGATTTTAAACTAATTTCAGAAATATTCGTTCTAGGCTTCCCAGCATTTATCCAGCAGGTTAGTGCGAGTCTATCCATGATTATTGTAAATAACTTTCTACGAGGATATGGTGGCGATATTGCTATTAGTACTTTTGGTATTGTGAATAGAATTACTATGTTTTTAATTATTCCTATCAATGGACTTGTTCAAGCTTTCCAACCGATAGTAGGCTATAATTATGGTTCTGAAGATTACGCTAGGGTAAAAAGTACAATTAAACTATCTGCAATCGTTACTTCCTGTTATGGACTATTTGTTTTGTTAATAGTACAATTATTTCCTGATTTTCTTGTTAGTATTTTCAGTAATGACGTTGAACTTATCACATTAGGTTCAAAAATTATTAGAATTATGAATTTGACTTTACCCATAATGGGCATTCAATATCTTGGCACAATATACTTTCAAGCGATAGGAAAGCCCACGATGTCATTACTGCTATTACTGGTAAACCAATTCATATTTTTTATTCCTATCCTCATTCTAATGTCAACATTATATGGTCTAAATGGCATTTGGTTCTCTTTTCCCATTGGAAGTTTACTCACTTTTATGATAACATTAGTGCTTGTTAGGAAGAACATAAAATCGATGTAAAGGAGACTATACTATGGATAAGACAATCACAAAGCTCATAAATGAAATGACTTTAGAAGAAAAAGCATCTCTATGTTCTGGTCGTGACTATTGGGCTACGAAATCCATTGACCGCCTAGGAATAAAGTCTATATTATTCTCCGATGGTACCTACGGTCTCCGCAAACCAAAGTGTGATAGTTCAGTATTCATAGGAATTGAAAATGTCACTTCTACTTGCTTTCCAACCGGAAGCGCTCTTGCTTCATCGTGGGATAGCCACCTATTAGAAGAAATTGGCGCTGCTCTCGGAAAAGAATGTCGAGAAGAAAACATCGATATCTTATTAGGACCAATTGCTAGCATCAAACGTTCTCCTCTTAGTGGTCGAAACTTTGAATGCTTTTCAGAAGATCCAAAACTAAGTGGTGAAATGGCAGCAGCATATATAAAAGGGTTGCAAGGACAAGGCGTAGGTGCTTGTCTTAAACATTTCATTGCTGATAATCAAATGTTTATGCGCATGTCAAAAAGTTCAGAACTTGATGAAAGAACCTTAAGAGAAATATATCTAGCAAATTTTGAGATACCCGTAAAAAAAGCTCAGCCATGGGCAGTCATGTGCGGATATAACCGCTTGAATGGTATATCTTGTTGTGAACACAAAGATGTTTTAACAAATATTATAAGGAATGAGTGGCATTATGAAGGCTTAATTCTTTCTAATTGGGGCGCAGTTAACGATCGCGTGAAAGCATTGAAAGCGGGAGTAGATTTAGAAATGCCTGCAAGAGAAAGTATTCCGGATAATGAAATCGTACAAGCTGTCTTAGACGGCACAATACAAGAATCTATGCTAGACAAAACTGTTAAAAATATTCTTCTAACCGTTTTGAAAAACAAATCATATAAAGAAAAATCATATTCATTAGATTTAGATAAACATCATCAATTAGCAAGAAAAGTAGCAACTGAATGTATTGTCCTACTTAAAAACGAAGATAATATTTTGCCTTTAAATATTCATAACTTAAATAGAATTGCAATAATTGGTACTATGGCAAAATCACCTAGATATCAAGGTTCTGGCGATTTATATGTCAATCCAAATCAGCTTGAAAATGCTTATGATGAAATTCATAATCTAGCTGGAAATCAAGTAGTAATACAATATTGTGATGGATATTCCTCCGAGGATAATGAAACAAACCTCTCTTTAATGAATGAAGCGCAAATAATCGCTCAAAATTCAGATGTTGCTATCCTATTCGTAGGGCTTCCAGATACAATGGAATTAGCTGCACTAGATAGACAACATATGAAGTTACCCCAAAATCATATGCGTTTAATTGATCATATAACAAACGTACAACCTAATACCATTGTAATATTAAGTAATGGTTCACCCGTAGAAATGCCATGGAAACATAAGGTTAAAGGGATATTCGAAGGTTGGT
The DNA here is from genome assembly GCA_963662695.2 of Clostridia bacterium. GTDB lineage: Bacteria > Bacillota > Clostridia > SK-Y3 > SK-Y3. The sequence continues at coordinate 392,068 of CAXXDC010000001.1, forward strand.
TAACCGGTCAAGCTGGCGGAGGTGCAATTGCAGATTTATTATTTGGGGTCGCTAACCCATGTGCCAAACTTCCTGAAACTTTTCCTTTGAAATTATCCGATAATCCTTCTTACCTCAACTTCCCTGGTTACGGTGATACGATTGAATATAATGAAGGTTTGTTTGTAGGATACCGTCATTATGATGCAAGAGAAATGGATGTTCTCTTTCCCTTTGGATATGGACTGAGTTATACAAAATTTGAATATATGAATATAAATGTTAGTAGCAATACAATAACCGACACTGATATACTAACTATTAAAGTAAAGATTAAGAACACAGGTTGTTATAGTGGAAAAGAAATTGTTCAACTATATGTCAAAGATAATTCCTTTAATGTTCAAAGACCATTAAAGGAATTAAAAGCTTTTGATAAAGTTGAATTAAATCCAAATGAGGAAGAAATTATAACTATGACATTAGATAAGAGGGCTTTTGCATATTATGATATTGATACAAAAGATTGGATTGTAGAAACTGGTGAATTTGAAATTTTAGTTGGGAGCTCCTCTAGAGATATTCGATTAAAAGAAATTGTTTTTGTTCATTCTACATCAAACAATAAGAAGAAATTTACTAGGCATTCTACTATTCATGATATAATTTCAGATCCAAAATCCAAAAAAACTATTGAACTGTTAATCCCTAGCTTTGTCTCACCAGCAGATATTGAAGAATTTAGGCAGTCTGGAATCATTAATAAAACTTTTCAGAAAACGATACATCAAACACCTTTATGCAAACTCATTCATTACTTCAAAGGTTATTTTACTGAAGAAATGTTAGAACAATTATTACATGTACTTAATAAATAATGATACTTTCTATATACGTATCCCATAATTACCAGTGATAGGATCTTGAAAAAGCGCTATTTGAGGTGGATTGAACGTAAAAATTATAAATGCTAAAGCTAAAACTACTATTGCGATCAATGAAATGAAATTAACTTTTTCACTAACTTGATAATCTGCTGTAGTAATCGTATATCCAATATACTGACTGATAATTACGCTTATTATAAATACTAATATATCTAGTACAAGGATATTTTCTCCAATAATACCCGTATACGTGTAAAACAAAGTAATTATTAACAATATGCCAACATAGAACGAAACAGCTTTTGCAGTAATATAGTTATTATAATCTTTTCCTATGAATATATATTCAATGATTGAAAAGATCAATGCTGGCCAAAATAATAGTTTAAGATGTTCCCATGTACTTTCATTTACCGCTCCAAAGATTCCAACAATCGCGTTATTTCCTGACCATTCATAAACATAATGAAGTAGTGTACCAAACACTATAATAAAAACAGTCCCAATCGTGTACCATTTTTTAATATTATTATTCATTACCTATCACCCCTCTATATATTTATATGAGATGCTAGGTATAATATGTCAATTATACGTTTCAGGTATTTTTATGCCTTTAGCCTTTGCAAGTTTTTTAAGCGTCACTTCATATTGGTAATAGGATTTTTCATGTTCAATCTCGCTATCAAATATTACCTGTTCAAGATTTTTTCTTATTTTATTCATCTTCTCATTATCATAAACTTTATGATCTCTCATAAAAATAATGGTATCAATTAGACATTCCATAGCCAAGTCCTTGTTATATTGTTTTTTATTTATGTTTATAGTTTCATCTGTAATCACGTCTTCTTGCTCTTTTTCTACTTGCATTAAATTCTCTACCGCAACTTTTGTATTACCCACTATACATCTCTTACCGTCACACTTGCCACACATTGATACACCTAAACACAACTGCTCTACCTTGTTACTGATATTGTGGTAATAATCATATAGTTCTCTTGACTTACTAGCAAATGCTGTTTTTTTATTATTCTTATAGTATAAATATATTGGTCTTAACATTATCATTACAATCAATAGCATTAAAAAGCTATAAATCAGTATATTTTGTGTTGTGAGTATCCATGCTGGTAATGAAGTTACAAGTTTCATTGTTCCAAAAAACAGAAAGATACCTGAAGCAATTAATTTCATTATGATATCTGGTATCCTATCACCTAATTTTTGTCCAACATAAATACCTAGTCCTCCTGTGGCCATCATTCCCAAAACAGTTCCTGCTAATATGAATACTGGAAATGAAGCTTCCGTTGCTAGTGTAATTGCGGTTAATTGGGTTTTATCTCCTAATTCACCAATAAAAAACGCTATAGCAACCGTTACAATTGCACCATATTTATTCTGATTTTGTTGTTGCTCTTCATCATCATAATCTACTTTTAAAGACCAAATAGCAAAGATTACGAATGCCACGCCTGCAATGATTTGTATTAATTCTATCGGAATCATTGTCGAAATATAACTACCAAAAATGACTGCCATGCCATGATTTAGTAACGATCCAATAAATATGCCAATCAGTACTTTCTTTACAGGATATTTGGTTGCAAACGCCATTGCGAGAATTTGCGTTTTATCTCCCATCTCTGCAATGAAAATCAATATAAAAGCTTGTATTAATTCTTGAAACATCTTCTTTCTCCTTTGTTTTTAATAAATGTCTAGCAATAAAAAAGAGACCAGTAGAATTAAGCTATTAGAGCTCAAAATTCTAAAAGTCTCGCATCTTTGTATCTAACAAAGCGAATAGAACCAGGAATTCTCCATTATGTTGACTCTATTCATGGCATCGCCACCGCTACTCCCTTTTACAATTGATTACATTATACCAGATGTATATTCTTTGTCAACAACTTTGCTTACCTCGCACTTCCTTTATGCGCATTATCTGTTGGCAACTCCTCTTCATTAATTAAGACACCTACATGTTCTTCAATCATATAGAAATTCATAATCTCATCACCTGTTACAAGCGTAATAGCCAAACCACTATTTCCAGCTCTACCAGTACGCCCAACACGGTGAATATAACTGTTTTTATCCTCTGGAACGTCATAGTTAATAACCAAAGATAGCTCGTCAATATGTATGCCTCTTGCTGCTACATCTGTAGCAACGAGTACTTGAATTTGATTTTTCTTAAATTTCTCAATCGTTCTCATTCGCCGCTTCTGGGTATTGGCTCCATGAAGTGCTTCAGCCACAAATCCTTTTCGAGATAGATAGGCTTGCACTCTATCAACTTCGACTCTTGTATTACAAAAGATGATACAACTATCAGGTTGATGTACTTTAAGTATATTATTTAACTGCTTTCTCTTTTCATTATGTTGTACTCTATAGTAAATCTGTTTTATTGTATTTACTGTCTTTGTCTCTGTATCAAGTTCAATGGTCTCAGGATGAGACATATATGATTTGCAAATCCTCTGAATTTCAGGTGGCATAGTTGCGGAAAACAATAATGTCACTCTCTTTTTGGGTAGCAATTTAATAATTTTTACCACTTGATCAATAAAACCCATATCTAACATTCTGTCTGCTTCATCAAGAACAACAAATCTTATATTGGCTGTATGAATTGTTTTTCTCTTGATATGATCAAATACCCGTCCAGGTGTTCCTGTAACGATTTTAGCACTGCTTTTTATTGCCTGGATCTCGCTCCTTATGCTATGTTGACCATAAACAGCTGTTGTCTTAAACCTTAAATTTTGGGACATCTCCCTAATGTCATGATTAACTTGCACTGCTAGCTCTCGGGTTGGTGTCAAAATCAGTGCCTGAGGGCCCCGCCCCTTCACATCTATTGATTGTATGATTGGTATACCAAATGCGCCTGTCTTACCGCTACCAGTTTTAGACATGACTATTAAATCCTTCCCTTGTAAAATCTTAGGGATTGATTCTTTTTGTACCTCTGTAGGTGTAACAAATTCCATTTTTTCAATAGCTTTTACTATTGGTTCACTAACTCCTAATTCACTAAATTTATTTTCCATAATTCCAACTTTCTTGATTTTTATTCGTTAATATCACTCTAACACTTTGAGAGTAAACAGTCAAATTTATTATTGTATTTCAATTTTTTCAAACATCCCTTTACTCAACAAAAGTGCGATTGTAGACACAACTACATTATATATTACTAATATACCATATGAGCTATATAAACCAAATACAGTGTCCCTAAATATAAAAGCACTGACTATCGAAATAATTAATCCTGGCACAATTACAAATAAAGTCAAAAGCATTTTTAATAATAGTAATAACTGTTTGGCGTGCTGCACACCAAAAATTCTCCTAAATAGTACATCACTATAAACATATACGGATGCATAAGAAGTATAAGCTGCTACACTCAGAAGAATAACCCCTAAATCTGATTTAAATAAAAATCCCGCTATTGTAAAAAGCACGATGCCATCTACAGCACTTTTTATAATTGTTGAAAGCGTTGCGTAAAACACTTTACTCAGTGTAGATGCTGGTAAAAGGTATATAAATGGCTTTTCTAATTCTTGCTGCCATTTACCATTTAGAGTAATGAAAAACATCAAATAAATTGAAAAATATAATGTTATTTTTATATCAGCATTGCTAAATGCGTATTTAGAAATGATACTAAACGCAGCTACGATCAATGTCGACTTATCTATGAAAAAAAATCCTGTTTTTTTGTATTCTAAAAGATGGCGATAAAAGATTGTTTTTGCGCCACTCCCCTTATACTTTATATTTGCCTTCTTTATTTTAGCACTATAAAATTGCATATTACCTTTTCCTTGTTTTTTGGCACTTATTAAGGCTTCTTTTCTATCTGTCGCTACTAATACGTCTTCATAAAAATCCGATTTTAATTTATATATTGCCAAAACAACTACGATATATGTTACAATGATTAAACCCAAATTCAAATATGTACTTGTACTAAGCCCTTGTACTGCAGAAGACAGAAATACTTTGAACCACCCTATTACCGGTAGATATGTGAATAAAGAATTGTTTAAAATGATATTTGCCGCTTTCATAAAATCTTTTGTAATATATATTTGATATATTACACCCATTACCAATATTACAACTACTGCTTTTAATACATTGTCAAAAATCGCTCTATTTCTTTTTGTTGCTGAGGCTACAGAATATATGAGCATGCCTATTAATGGCATCAATAAAAATAGTAAAAAGCACCCTATATAAATAACTACAATGCCATCACTATCCACTCCAAATTGGATACTTAAATTAGGTATCTGTGCAGTGATAAAAAAGAACACCGTGAGAATTGAAAAAGTTTGCTTTATAAAACCATACATAAGTATTTTATTAGACGATAGAGGTGCAGTAAATACATAATTTATATCTGCTTTTCTAAAAAAACTACTGCCACTGTCGATACCTTGCTTTATACTAAAATAAAAAACGCCAAGTAAAAAAATAGTAATAAGCATTTGAAAATTTTGTAATGATCCCTCTCGTGCAATGTTATTATTTGAAGATGCCCATAAACCCATCACTAACGAGAAAATAATTATCAATACTAATATTACATATGCTACAAGTGTCCATGGTCTTTTTAGCAATTCTTTCCCTGTATTTTTAATATTTTTCTTCATTATGTAGAATAATGGTTTCATTGTTAGCCCTCCGTGACTTCAAAAAACAGTTGCTCTAACGATTCATTGCGCTGCTCCAAATCTTCCCTGATTCTTTCTAATACAATTTCACCATTTTTCATAATCAATACTCTATCCCATAATCCATTTATACTATCTATAATATGGGTACTAATCATTACACTACATCCTTTTTGCTTCAATTCTATAAATATTTCTTTCAGTTCTTTTATGGCCTTGGGGTCAAGTCCTATCATGGGTTCATCAAACAATATAACTTTCGGCTCAATTAATAATGCGCTACATATACATACCTTTTGCTGCATTCCTTTAGATAATTCTTTTCCTAACTTATCCCTTTTATCTAGTAATTCAAACCTTTGTAATAAAGATTCTATTTTTTCTTGATAATTTTCTATATCATACGCATGTCCTACAAATTCAAGATGTTCGTAAACGGTCAGTATCTCATATAATGCGGGTGTTTCTGGTACATACCCAAATATTTTTTTTGCATCTATACTTTTATTGTTATATTTGCATATTTCTATATTTCCGTTATATTTCAGAAGTCCCGCAATGCATTTAATGGTTGTACTTTTTCCTGCACCATTAGGTCCTAAAAGAACAGTAATTTCACCGCCATCCACTTTTAAGTTTACATTATTTACTGCATATACTTTATCATATTCCTTTACTAAATTAGTTATTGTCAACACTTAGTTGTCCTCCCATATCCATCATAATTCAAGTAGTTTATATGTTATTTATTTTCATTTTAGTATTTTATCACTAACCAAACTAATAATCAACTAAACTAGATGGTTTCCAAGTTATAATATAACTTAATAACAAAAATACACCAAATATAAAAGCAAAATTAATAGATTCAACTTTTAAATCATCTATAACAAATTTTATTAGTCTTAATGGATTAATAATTATATCCCAGCTATTCCATCTTACAAATCTACCTAAATAAATTCCATACCCACTTAAAAAGGAGATCATGATTACAAAAATCCAAGATTTAACTTTATTGTATTTATCCATTACAATCAATTGATTGATTCGTAATGAAATAAACCCTAACATTAAACCTAACCATACAAATAAAGCTATAGCAATAAAATCATACCATATCCAAAAATTTGTTTGAAAATCCAGAGTATCTTTTACTTTAAAACCATAATTATATACACTAATATGTATAAAATCAGTAATTATATATGGTGCATTAGGATAAAAAATTAACCAAACAAATAATCCTAAACATAATATTATTGAACGCTTTTTATTTGTTTTTGTATTGTTATATATATACATAATAAATATCGAACACATAAAGGGTATCCAAGCCAATAATAGATTTGAAATATAAAATAGATATCTAATATTTTCTGTCTGAATAAACCTAAAACCCGCCATTAAACACGCCATTAATGATACAAAAATATAAGTTTTACAAATAGGTAATATCTTTTGCTTTATGTTCCACATAAATTTTCCTTTCTTTTTCATGTCTATTAGTATATTGTTACTTCCTAAGTACAGTCATATTTTCACCAAAATGCTTGAGTTGTCTCCAGTCTCTTTTACTAAATTTGTTATTATTATCATAAACCTAATTAAGTTTATTTTTATTTGTATTTAAGTATTTTATCACTAATTATTTTTATAATCAACAAAAAAACATCTACCATTTTTTTGATAGATGCTTTCATAGTCATATTACTTCAAGTTCACGCAGTATTTTAACACAATCGCGATATCCTGCAATATACATACTTTCATTTGCACATGACTCTTCATATGTTTGATTATTTATATACTCTTCTGCAAAATTCCTATCTTGTTCATTGAGCGAATCTAATATTTTATCAAATTTTACTCTATTTTTTTCTAAATACTGCTCCCTTTCTTGTTGTTCTCCCTCTTTTTTATACTGTCTATATGCTTTCGTATGCATTTGTGATACAAAGTTATAAAATTGTTGCTTAAAATCTTCCATTAAAGTACCTCCTTTACATATACCATGTCTCAAGATCCTGTTGGAAGACTTGAAGTCTTAGTTTTTTTAATTCTCTACGGGTAGCTAAAATTTCTTCACTTGTTTCGCTGTTTTTCCTATGCAGTTTCTCTAACCTTTGTTCCAAAACCTTAACAGATTGTTGGAGTTTGTCCAGATTTTTTTTGTGTTCGTAGATATCCATATATTATTTTCCTCTCAAAAATATTTTTTTTGAGAGGAAAATCAAAAAAGTGCACAAGCAGAAAGAACATGTCTCCATGTGAATCCTACACGTGCACCTTTGTTTATCATTAAGCATTTTATATGTATTTGCAAAAGAGAGTGAAATAGCTTATAATAACATAAGGTCGCCGTGACAGCATAACGCTGTACGTGTAGGCAGGGGCGTTGCCTATGCGAGCTTTCGGGTGTTAGGGCACCTGAAAGCCGCGTGCGACTTTTTCAATTTTCCTCTTATGCTAATTATATCCTTATTGGCGCGATAATGCAACAATTTTTGATAAATTTGTTAATAATTCGCCAATTTGTCGCATGTTTTATGCATTTTTTGACCTTCCCCCCTACTCAAGAATTTTCACACCGTTATTGTCTGATGTAATCAAAACCACTTTAAACTTACAGTTTTAAAATAAAGCTCATTTTTATCGACTTCTCATTAGTCGTCTATTCATTAGTTTTTTCCAAATAGCCCTAAATGTATCTATGGTTTCTTTATCAAGTCCTAAATATTGATTTAAGATTATCTGATCTGTAATATCTAATAACTTGTCAATTTCCTTCTTGTTTCTTATATAATCATCAATAATTTCAAGAAGCTCATCGCAAACTTTACTATCCATCTTCTGAATATCAGGTAATACAATCGCTCCTACTTCTCGTGGAAGAATTTCAAGCACTCCGCCCCCATAACTTCTTCCATTTATCTCTGTAAAAGCAAACGTAATGCTATTATAATATGATAACAATGCCTTGCGTTTATCTATATGATCTTTGAACTTTATTCTGTGCATAGTATCTGTTGAAACAGCATTAATTTCATTCAACACAAATTTTGGGAACTTATTATTCCTTCTTAACAAAAAAGCATCAGGTGACCAAACAGAAGGTACTATATACCATCTATCTCTAATTCGACATTTGTAACCACTGTTTTGACCTGTTTCTTCGCCATACTTGATATACTTTTTATGTGATTTAGGATAATCTTTAAAAGGTATATTATGAGGGAATAGGATTAACTGCGCTCTTGTATTTTTATTAATATTCTTTTTCCAATCTTTTTTCGTAAAAAATACTCCATGTGCGTGGGAACTCCTACCAATCAAAGGCAAGGTAACATCTTCTAACTTATACTTATCTACTGTTTCTTTATCAACTGAAAAATATTTATTATTTCCCGTTGTAATACCAATATTAACAAGAGCTATTTTATCAAATGTTGTGAAATCAATATGTTGTCTGTACTTATAGATAAGGTTATTTTCTTTACAAGTTAAAAAATAGTGTGTCCATTTATCTTTTGTATGCTCTATCCGTTGATATTCAATAGTATTGAAATCTGAATGCTCTACCATATCATCAAAATTATTGTATTCTACTAATGATATTACAGCTTCTTCAACAGGCACATTTGAATTTTTTTCCCCTATTAGAACAACTACTTCCTGTTCTATATCAGGAAAAACTAATTCTTTAAAAGTTAAAAGTATAATTTTAGATAAATGATTTGATAAGTATTGTCTTAAATCTTCTGCATACACTACTTGTAATATTTCAGCAGGAACTACGAAACCAATTGAACCTCCATCAGCTAACAACTCAACACAAGCAACTAAGAAGCACACCCAGCTATTTATCAACTTATTTGATTTCATCCCATTTGATGTTAGGATTTCTGATTGAATTTCTCTTTGATCCTCACTCAAATATTGATAGCGAATATAAGGAGGATTTCCTAAAATTAAATCATAACGCTTTAATTTATTGTTATAGTAAAAATCTAAAAAATCATTATTTATTAGTTCAAATTTGTCGCCAAATCCACGCTTAATAACTTTCTTCGCTTCTTCTTCTATAATCTCAATAGCTTCAACATACTTAATTTTGTCATTTGAAATATGTTCTGAAATACTCTCTAAAAAGACACCATCACCACAAGAAGGCTCTAAAATTGAAACTTTCTCTTTCTTAGTAATATTCTTAACAATAAAATCTGCTAAAACTTTTGGAGTATAGTAACCACCTCTTAATTTACGAGCTGAACTATCTTCTTTTAGTCTCACTCAATTCAACTCCTTTAATCCAAAATTTCATCAACAATCTCCATGATTTCTTTAATCAACTGTTTTTTTCTTCTTTTTAATACAATTGAATCTTTTTTTGAAATCTGCCTTAATAATTTATCATTTATTCGATAAATTTCTTGAGTTTTTATACAAATATCATCGTGCCTCTTTTTCTCAATAGTATTCTCGAAATCTATTCTCACTATCGGTATAACTTCAAGTATTGATTTCCCACGTGAAATATGTCCGTTCTCGAAATCACTACCTATTAAATGAAAGATATTTTCAATTAACGGGTGTGACAGATATGCTTGAACAAATTCAAGGGAATATGGACTTCCCTCAAGCTTTTTAATTCCAGCATATCCAGCAGTATCACCACTTGCTACAACAAAACTCTTTTTATCCCTCATAAACATAGGTTGTTTAGACATAACACCAACAATCAACTTATCTGTTCCAAAGAAATTAGTAAAGTTTTGATGTCTACCATAGCGATACCATGAATCTTCATCAGCTTGTGGAACATCTCTCCTCCCCCCATTCCCAAACTGTTTTGGTTCAATTTCCTTATATATAAACTTTAAATACTCAAGTGTGTTAGGATATTTAGACATCATAACATCCATTGATATTAAATCACCATTAGAATCATACGGAAATATAATCCATTTATTGGTAACGCAAACATCGTAGCTTGAATTACCTCGTTCTTTTCCAATAGGTTTAAAGAATCGTTTCAATATCTTTTTTTCAAATTTAAACTCTTTACCAAACTTAATAGCTTTAAAAATCTCATTATCTTCAAAAATAATATTTTCATCTGTAAACCAATATGCCGCTGATGTTTTATAATCACCAATTTTTATTTTCTCTGCTGATGTTTGTATCCCATTAAAAGGTGTAGCAATTTCTTTTAGTGGAATAGATTTAATATATATGTCACTTAATTTTCTATTCAGTACTAAATCTGCCGTTAATCCCCAAGGTTTTTCAGATAATAATGTATGATTAAGTTTTGTCATATTTGATGAATTATCTTTTGAAATCCACCATTGTTTCAAATCGTCAACTTCTCTAAAAGTAAAGGTTTCATTAAAATCGTTCCGTAAAAATAAAATAGAACTGTATATTGTTTTATCTGCAAAAATTTGAGAAGAACCAAAATCAATAAACTCATAAACCCAAGAATTTTTAGTTAGGTGCTCTCTTAACTTCATTCCTGCCTTATTCTTAGAAAATTTATTAGGAACAATATAGCTCAATAGACCTCCTTCAACAAGAAATTCTGTTGCTCTTTCGATGAATATAAAATACTTATCAAATTGTTTATATGAAGTATTAAATCTCTTTTTATAAATTTCTACTTCTTTAATGGTAAGCAATGCTTTCATATCCTCGCTTTTAACATATGGAGGGTTTCCAATAATTAAGTGGAACTTCTCACCAGAATTAATATTTGACCAATCAAAAGGAATTATATTTTCTATTTGGTCTTCTGCTTTATATTTTTTAATCATTTCAGTATCAACTAACGAGTTTCCAATTACAATATTAGTCGAAAGATTTGGCAGAATTGGTGTTAATCCAATTACTGTTGGTGCGTTTTCACCTTCAAGTAGTTTAAGTAATAAGCTAAACTTTGATACTTCAACAGCATGAGGATCAATATCTATACCATAAATACAATTTTCAAGAATTTCTTTTTTCTCTTGTAATGGCAACTTATAGTTTTCCCCTCCCATATGGATTAAATGCTCTTTATCATTTTCCATATACCATTCAACACAATAATTTATAAGCTGTTCATAAGCTTCAACCAGGAAGACCCCTGACCCCGAAGAAATATCAGCAATTCTTAAACTTTTAGCTTCTTCAGGTTGTTTACCATCTAGCAGGTGCAATAAACTCTTATAAGTCATATATTTAACTATCTCAACAGGTGTTCTAACAACAGAACGATTTTCATTTTCTTTCTTTTCTCGCAATTCAATTTGATTTTCATCGCTAACAATCAAATGCTTAACTAAAAACATTTCGTAGATTTGTCCTAACAAACTTGATTCAATAAGATTAAATACATATGGACTTTGCGGATAATAAAGCATTTTAATAATATCAATGATTATTTCATTCTCTAAGTCAAAAATTAAATAGTCATCCTCAAATAACCCTGAGTTATATTTATGGTCGGCATCAATGAAAAGCTGGTACAATTCCTCTTTAACCTTATTCTCATCTTTGATTGTCTCTATAAGCTTTTGATATACAGGTAAATTTCTATCTTCACATATTCTTAAAAATACAATTTGGTTAATAAATTCTTGTGTCAAATCATTGATAATATCAATGCAAAAACCAGCATCTAATAAATACTGTCCAAGTTTTAATCTCCATTGATTTATTTGCTCTAAAAATACGTCATCAACTTGTTTTCTTTGCCCTTTAATATCAGAAAAACTTTTATCAAACTCACCTGAATAAACGAAACCTCTCGAAATCAGGCTAGACAGTTCTTCAAATCTAACAATATACTCTGTATAATGAAATTTAGCAATAAGAGCTGTATCACTAGTATCATTAGCAAACGGAATAATTGACGTATCATAAATAAGCAAATTTTCGAAATTAGTTAATACAACGATTTTATGTTTAGCTGACCATCCATATCTTCTAAATCGAATCTAAACTCGTTAATATATCAACACAAGGCTTTTTCGCTTCAACAAAGAACTTAGAAACGCCTGCTAATGTCATTGAATAATCAGGTCTTCCTGTATCCTTATCATAGTCCTCAACTAAAACTTCACGAATTTGTGGTGCTTTGCCTGAATCGTTTGATACATCCCACCCTAATACTTCAAACAAATTGTCAATGTAATTCAAACGACAAGCACTTTCATTATATTTTGAAGTTTTATAGTAAGCAAAATCTTTTGCAAATAACTGTATCAGTCTTTCTAATTTTTCTATATTATACATAACTCCCCCCAAAGTAGCTAACATCATATTTGTTTAATAATAAAATCTTGTATGGAAAAGTATTTATAATACAAATTTCATTTATGTGCTTAAGAAATACATCATCTCCTTGCTTACGTTGACAAAACTTTTAAGCGTTACTCAGTATAATGATACTTCTTAATTATGGTTGCGTCAAGATTTTCACTATATTCTAGCTTAGAATGTCAAAGTATCATAGATTATGATATTTACACTTAGTTTCTACACCACAAACATATGTTCTTGTTTATTATATCAAATACTACTTATCTTGTATATATATTTTTTACGAAAATATTTTATTTTCATTTAATGTTCATTCAAATCACCTTCCTACTTCATCTCAATTTAATCTCCTGATTAAAATGGCATATCTTCTAAGTCTATATCATTAATATCTTCCACCAACCCCTCTTTAATAGCTTCTTCATTCATCTTAATTTTATAATCCCTTTCTCAACACAAGTTTGAAAATCCAAATTCCGTTTTACACCGCCAAAATCAATGCTTATCGTATATCTTTTATTTGACTTTTCTTTGATATCAACGACTTTTCCTTTTCCAAATTGTTTATGATGTATCATCATTCCTTTCTTTACTTTATGAAGCACTTTATTATTCATACAGCCTAATACCTCATCGATGAACATTGACCTTGTTACATTCACGCCATTCTTAGTTTTAAGACTTATTAAATATAGATGCTCTTTCGCTCTTGTCATCCCCACATAAAACAATCTTCGTTCTTCTTCCAATAGTACATGAGCACCATTTAGCATCATGTCAATACTGCGCGATCCCGGAAACTCTTCATCAATTAAATCTATCATAAAAACACAGTCATATTCCAATCCTTTTGCAGAATGTACCGTAGATAGTATGATGCCACTGTCATCATTGTTAAATGCTATATTGTTAAACATCTCTCCCAATTCTTCTACCCGCTCTAAAAATTGAGGGATACTGGGGCAGTGAAAAGCAATGGATTTCAAAATTCCAAACAAATGATACAAATACTCATAGGATGATCTGCGAAACTCATTATATTTCTCTATGGCATCAAAATAGTTAAAAGAATGTTCAATATATTGTAGTGCTTTTTGAGGAGACATCTTACCCATACGTATAAATTCTTTCTTAACTTCATTAATCCCTTTCCTTTGAAACGGCTGTAACTTTTCATAAGTTAAGATATCATCAATGATAGATTTATTACCAAAAGCACTCAATCCATGTTGCACCATTTCCTTTGAAAAAAATCTATTCATTTTGTAACAAATTCTTGTAAAAGCTTCTTCATCTGTCTGATCCAAAGAAAATTTTAAAAACGAAAGTATATCCGAAACCAACCAATGATTGAAGAAAGATAATTTTCTTTGTTTCAAATGAAAAGGTATACCCTCACGTTCAAGCATATCAACAATTGCAATCGAGGATAGATTATTCCTGTATAAAATAGCAATATCTATCTTCCCTTTTTTCATCATCTTTTGAATTGTTTTCACAAGAACCTTGAGCTGTTCATGCTCGTCCTTGACTTGAATGATTTTTGGGTCATGTTTTTTAGCATTATGTGTTTTATGTGCCTTATCAAATCTTTCCGTATTGTTTTTTATAAAACTACTGCTAATATCTACAATATTTTTTGTAGAACGATAATTGTGCCCTAGGTAATATATTTCACAATGTGGAAAGTCTTTTTCTATCCCTAGCATACAATCTGGCTCTGCTCCTCTAAAACCGTATATACTCTGATCATCATCCGCTACCATAAATAAGTTATTATGAGGGTGAGCTAATAGCCTTACAAGTTCATATTGTATTTTTGAAAGATCTTGTCCTTCATCAATTTGAATATATTGATATCTGCTCCTGTATTGATTCAGAATTTCAGGACATTTTATTAATATTGTATAGGCATATGTGAGCATGTCGTCAAAATCTATGAATAAATTTTCTTTTTTGTAGGTATTATATGCCTCATAAATCGCAGGAAAATTCCTTATGTCAGCCTCATAGTCATCGAAGTTTTTAAGCATCTTATTTTTCACAAGACCAATTTCGTTGATAAGGTCTTCCAATTCATCATTGGTAATTGAAGTTTGATTCACTTCTTTATAGATATGCTTTAAAATATCCGATTTATTTTGTTTGCCGTGTCCATTGCCCTCAATACGTATCAATTGTCTGTTTTGGCGTCGCTCGTAATCTCTTACAACGCTATTGCAAAAACTATGTATCGTTGAAAAGCGAGGCTTATAGTCTGTTAAAAATCGTTTACTACGGTTCTCCATCTCCAATTGTGCCGCTTTATTAAATGTCATGGTTAAAATATGATGTGGTTGTATCCCTGCTTCCAATATGAGATAGGCTAATCTCGACAAAATAACGGTTGTTTTACCAGATCCAGGACCAGCTAATACTAGTGCTGGACCCTTTATATGCCTCGCCGCCTTTTTCTGTTCTTCATTCAGGTTCATATTCTATATCATCCTTATTGCAAATTGAGGACAAGCACTGACACAATATCCACATTGTAAGCATTTATCCTGTTGTATAAACGCTTTATCATTCTTTACAATAATTGTTTCATTTGGACATGTCTTCAGACATTTCCCACAATTAATACATACCGCTTCAAATACACTAAATTCCTTCTTAGTCGTCTCCGTCTTCGGTAGTGAAAGCCTAGATGCATCTTCAGCATTAAAATATCTGAGGTTAAAATCCACTTCTTCTTTATTTAACATCCCTAATGCAATCGAGGCATACCCTGGAATTGCACGTGCATATACCATTGCTTTATAATAGTCATTCACCAGGTTTCCACCTGCTAATACTTTCATCAGATAAACACCTTTTTGATTGTTAACGCATGCTGTAATAGCTTCTCTCATTTCGTCAACGGTTCCTCGAAGGATACCCATACCAGTCATATTGATAATTGGAAATACCACATCTATCTCTTCTACTTCTGAAGCTAGCTTTGTTACTGGAACAGAATGTGTACTAATCCCAACAGCTTTTATCTTGCCTTTCTTTTTATTATCCAGCAGACATTCAAAAGCACCTTTACGTTTTTCAAAAACATCTACATCCACCCTTGCCGCATGTAGATGAAAGATATCAATGTAGTCTATCTCCATCGCCTCTAAAGCCTCGTCCACAGCCTTTTGCATGTCCTCATAGCTCTCTGCTGTAGATTTAGTTGCAATGACTGGGCGACTCTTTACTTTTTTGAGTGCCTTTCTTATAGGTTCATAGGTTCTATAAAGTTGTGCCGTATCAATAAAGTTAACGCCACCCTCTAAAGCGGCTACGATTAAATCTGTACATTCATCTACAGATAAATTTTTCTGTAGCGGTCCCATGGGCAGTGCTCCAAAACATAATTCTGTCACTTCAATGCCTGTTCGTCCTAAAATATTCTTTTTCATCATAAAAGTCTCCCTCAGTTAAAATTCATAATATTATTCTATTACGCATTGCTATCTAATTCAAGTAAAAGTTTTAGAAAAAATTACCTCTTTACTCAGAACATATGTTCGGTGTATAATTGAAGTTGTAGAAATGAGGTATGAAATAATGGATAGCCCAAAGAGAACTATCTTTCACATAGATGTTAACTCCGCTTATTTATCATGGGAAGCTGTATATCGTCTACAGCACGGTGAATCTGTTGATTTGCGAGAAATCCCGGCAATCGTCGGCGGAGATCCAAAGACAAGGCATGGTATTGTTTTAGCAAAATCAATTCCAGCTAAAAAATATAAGATTAAAACAGGAGAAACATTATTTTCGGCACTACAAAAATGTCCTGATTTAACAATTGTAGCGCCAAGATATGATCTATTTGTACAATGTAGTAATGCTATGATAAAGGCTTTGGAGCAATATTCTCCTTGCATCCAAAGGTATTCTGTCGATGAATGTTTTTTGGATTTCACAAATATGGAGGCTCATTTTGGTAACCCGATTGAAGCAGCACACAAAATGAAAGAAGATATTTATAATACGCTAGGTTTTACAGTGAATATAGGTATCTCACATAATAAGCTTTTAGCAAAAATGGCCTCAGAGTTTTTAAAACCAAATAGAGTACACACCCTTTTTGCTGATGAAGTACCCTCTAAAATGTGGCCATTGCCCATTGAAGAACTATTCATGGTTGGTCGTAAAACTGCTCCCAAGCTACGTGCTAGAGGCATTTCAACCATTGGTGATTTGGCGAAAGCAGATGTCAAATTAATTAAATATTATCTTAAGAGTTTTGGCGTCATGTTATGGCAGTTTGCTAATGGAATAGAAGATTCCCCTGTTAGAGATGATAAATCTATTCCAGTGAAAGGAATCGGTAATTCTACTACAATCTCCTTTGACGTTGTTGATTCCATTACTGCCCATATGATTTTATTATCACTGGCAGAAACTGTTGCAATGCGACTTAGAAATGCTAACTTTCGTACGCAATTAATATGTGTCTCTATTAAAAATAGTGGGTTTATATATTATTCTCATCAACGAAAGCTGGACGCTCCCACGGATAGTACCAATGAAATCTATCATATAGTCTGCATATTATTTGATGAGATGTGGAAAGGTGAACCTATTCGCCATCTTGGTGTTCGTGTATCCGAATTATGTAGCAATGATTTTTATCAACTTTCTCTTCTGGAGGCTGATAATTACGAAAAACAAAAAGCGTTGGATCAAAGCATTGATAATATTAGATCAAGATATGGCTCAACATCAATCATCAGGGCAAATTTTTTATATTCAGGATTAAAACCACTGACAGGTGGTGTAATGGAAGAAGATTATCCTATGATGTCAAGTTTATTGTAAAGTGGTGAAAAAAGTAGTATGAAAATTGTTATGAAACCGATTGATATGATTGCCTGGTTTTCTGTTGATGGAATCCCAACACCTATAAAATATAGGACAATGAGTGAGGACGGCTCGTATGTAACCATAAAAGTTGATAGAGTCTTATTTAACGAAAAAGAAAAACTGGCAGGAAATAAAATGATTATTTTCACCTGCCAGAGTATCATTCAAGGGATCGAAAAACGCTATGAATTAAAATATGAGTTAAATACGTGTAAATGGTTTTTGTTTAAGATATAGAGGCTTTCAATTTTAGTTTGCTTCTTCAAAAATATTTTCATTTTCTTCTATTGGAACAATATAATCAACATAAACACCTTCATTTAAATGCTCTTTTATATCATTATCAACTTTAACAGGATTATCTCTAACATCCACACGGATAGGTGATACTCTCTCCAGCAAACAATCTATGGATTTAATATTATTGTTAACAAGTTCGCATACTCTAATTTTATCATTTGCTATGATAGGTTCTATATCGATAATTTGATTATTATATGCAATGAATGTTTCTAAATGACTCATATTTTTCACACACTCTATGTTTTTTAAATTATTCCTTGAAATGTTCAAACGCTTCAATTGTTTCAAATATATTAGACTTGAAATATCTGATATGTTATTATAACGTAAATCTAACTCCACTAAATTTACAAAGTATTTAAGCCATGTAATATCTTCTAATTGAGAATCTAATAAATTTATAGACGTAATCGAAGCTACATCACTTTTCTTTATATCATTGCTAGTTAACCCAAGTTCATGTTGAATAATTTTTTTTGCTTTTTCATCGCTTATATCTATTATTGAATCATCTAGTACAATAGTATACTTTACATCTATATTAACTTTGTTAGATATATTATTTAATAATTTATAATTTATAATTGTATTTCCAAGTATTTCAATCTGTTTTAAGTTATTAAGCTCAGTAAATATAGAAACATCATTAATTTCATTATATTTAATCTCTATAATTTCTAAATTCGTCAAATTCTTAAGCACACTAATATCTTTTATATTATTTTCATTTGCTTTCAGAACTTTTAGTTTGGTCAAATTTTTTAAAAAACTTAAATCATTTATTCCTGTCTTAGATATATCTAAATATTCAATATTTTCTAAATTTGATATGGTATAATAAATCGTGTTGTTAGAAAGGTTTTTCACATTGCTTAAATCTAAATGTTTAAGGTTTTCTAGGTTTTCTAAAGGCGTCAAATCAGTTATTACGTTATCATCCATAGCAATTCCATATACTTCCTCATAAAAATGATTTGACAAGTCCAATGATTCTAAATATTGAAATTGACTTAAATCATCCAAGGTTTTTAATCCAATTGATTCTAATTCTAATTGTCTTATTTCTTTCAATAACTCTTTATCTATATCAATATCCTTATTGTTCATAATTTTATTATCTTTTAAATACCTAATAATAGTACGTTTCAGCGCTTTATCTTGGAAGGATAAATATTCAATTTCTTCAGGTTTATTATTTATGTGATGTTCATCGTTATATTTATCAGACATATTTTGATCTGAAAAATTTAAACTACTATTATTTACATTGGTTTGATTACATGCTACCAATAAAAATAGTAAGAATAATGTAACTTCAACTTTAATTAGTTTCATAATATGTCTTTTCCTTTCATAATAAAAATTCATTAATAATAGATTATCATAAGAAAATAGGCATTAAAAAGCTCATGATAATCTATTATTAAGTATGCAATATAACCATTTGTTAAAAAGAATATTATTTTAGAAATTTATCCCTGAACTATTATTAATAGTTTATTACATCAATAATCTTCCAATCAGAAACTGTCCATCCTCGCGATGTAAAAGTATAACATTCGGGGTATTTTTTGTTACTACCTTGACTAGCGTTACTTGTTGCAGGATCACAAACTATAAAATAATTATCATATGGATCACTAGTGAATCTTAATTCAAGACCTTGATCTTTTTCTTCTTCATATGGAATTAACAAATTATCCTCATCATACAATTCTATCTCCGAAGTGTTTATAACACTATTTAATCTACTGTTCACTATTGATTGACCATGTAATATTAATTGTTCTATATCTGAGTTTGTATAATCATCATAATTAAAATCATAAAACAATATGCTGTGTTGTTTTAAATTGCCATCATGATAATCCTCCAGTTGAACATGAATCCCATACTTTGATTCATTTAAATAGTATGCTAACACAGCAGCTTTGTCATAATCATTATTTAAAGTGTCACTTCTTATATGCCTCGTTAAAGAGATACTATTACCTGTTTGAGGATTTTCCCATAAATTCAAATTTAGGTCATTACGAAAAGCTGCTATTGAATCAGTGCTATTGTATCCATTGACGTTATATTCTGAGCCATCAAATGAAATATTAGCATTATTCCCAAATAACGCAATACCATTTGCCCACGCCATTGATACTATATCAGGATCAAGCTTTCTCAACGAACCACTATTACCATTTGAATAATCTACAATATGCCTATAACTATTTATTGTTTCTGCATCCATATTTGTAAGTGCCATTGCAAAAGTAGCTGTCATGCAACCATAATACTTTATTGCTTGACCCATATTTTGATAAGAAGTAACAGAAGGAAATTTAGTTATATCAATATTATTTGTATTAACGGTAGGAGCATTTGTTGCATTTCCTATGGTCCATTGACTATACCAAGCGGAATCTGGTTTATTTAGGTAATTAATTACATTTTGGGTAACTGGCTCTACATCAAGTTCTAACCTATATGTATTTTCAGAGAATCCACTATATGTATACACTCTTATATAATATGTTCCCGAATCTAATATTTCATTTATTTCTTCATCATCATTATCACCATTTGTAGATGAAGCAATTCTATCTTCATCGCTATCATATAACCTAATGTCATAATCCGTACCAGAAGGTATACTGCTTAAATATATATATACTTCTGATTCTTCATCAATAGTAAACTTGAAATAATCATCATCGTCTTCTGCATGAATATTAGCATATAACCTTTCTCCACTATTAAGTCTTTCCGCACTACTAAATGAGTCGTTAGGTTCATATTCATCTTCTTCTATACCACCACTAGTTGGATAATTCTTAGCTCTTAAATGATATCTATCACTTGTACTATAATCTCCACCAAATCCTTCAACTTTGATATAATAATATCTTCCGCTTTCTACAGGATATTCCTCAATAAGTTCATCTCTGCCCGCTCCTCTCTGGCATGCCAATCCAGAAATTTGCTTCACCATCCTCGCCAAATCTTACTTTAAACCAATCAATATCACTGGATGAACCTATATAGGCATACATATCATCATCATCGTAAGTTCTATCAGCGCTACTCATGGAATTATTTGATTCACTTTCATATCTAGTACTTCTTAATTCAACAGTATTATCACTATTATTTTCACTGTGATACACAGAAATTATTTTGACTTTACAGTCCGTTATCTTTTCATTCTTATCTTTTTTTGTTGCTATTTGGAATTTACCAATGTATGAGTCTATTACATTAGTAGGTATACTTTTTTCTTCGATTTTACTGTTTTTCAATTTATCGAGAAAATCTATTTCAAAATTATAAACTACGTCTGGTTTTAAATCTTTTATTTCAATTGTCGGTTTATTACCTAAATCTTGATAAACCGATTCGAAAACAGCTTTCTTCTCTCCATCTTTTTCTATTGAAAGGTTTAAGTAGAGTCATCTACTTAAAAGCAACATTATATTACATTTTTTTATTTTATTCTATTTCCAAAATCTATATTTATATATTACCATGTGTATTGATTTCTTGTCCATAGGGGATTTTGTCAGTTTGTGTCGAATTCAGATATTATTTATACATTTAACTAAAATTTAACATTTTAGTTGCAAAGTATTAACATTATGCCTCCCTTGATACATTACATTATTTTCCGTTTGTATCATATCCCCATCCTCATAGAATTGCTCTCACAACACTGATATATGTATGAATTAAAATATGAGTTAAATACGTGTAAATGGTTTTTGTTTAAAATATAGAGGCTTTCAATTTTAGTTTTATTTTTAAAAATATTTTCATTTTCTTCTATTGGAATAATATAATCAACCATTCCATTTCTTAAATATTGAGACAGTGCTACACTTGATATTTTATATGACAAAAATCTAAGTAAGTAAATTCTTTTAGACTATAAAATATATTGGTGGACATTTTATCCCCTTCATTCGTGCAAAATCTTCAGAGTCACGTAATAATTCGAAAAGTATATCTCGATTTTTATTTTGCATAAATATCCTCACCTCTAAGATATATTATAACATCTATATAAATTAATACAAACGTTTATTGTGTATCACTTTACTCCTCTTTCTTATAATACCGTTCTGTTGGTGCTAAACGAAGTAAATCCATAACTTCGGATTGAATCTCCCCTTCTTGATTAACGACATATGCCTTTATTCCGTTCTTAGCTTCTGAGAAAAATAATATATACTTCCCTTCCCCTCGATCTGATTCCGTTGAAGGTATAATCGGTCCTACAATCTGAAATCCCGTAACTACATTTCTTGTTTCTTTACTAAATATATTTACAGCCATAATATTTTTCTTTCCATTTTCATCATCAGCTACATATAGGACTTCAAAACCTTCATTCTCTTTTTTACCTAACGCTATTGCAGGGAGAATATTATCTTCTACTGTATAGTTAAATTTTATTATTTTCTCCGTTATACCTGAATCTTTCCTATACCAAAGTGAGTATACATTCTCCTTTTCCTTACGAAGAAATACAATTTCATTTTCATAAGGATTAATAATAGGACTATAAACATCATCTAATAGTTTTTCTGTTCTACCATTTTGAACATATAAAGCCCATAAATCATGCATATCATGATATTGAAACCGTGAATCCATTTTAGCAGAAGAGTAATAAATTTTATAATCATGCTCCCACCCATAAAGATTACCCATTGATATGCCCCTTTGTTTTACAGACTGCTGGACATTATTCATCACAAATCCATTTGAAAACATACCACCACTTAATGGAACAAGTTGTAATACTGGCTTATTGAAGATACCCTTTTTATTAATATATGCAAGTGTAGGATTAAATTTAGACATTATAGGCTCACCAACGTGGCTAAATCTATAATGCACACTCCAAGTTGCCGATGATGGTTTATAGTCTTGAATTACAATTAATCCATTAGCAACTGGAAAGCTAAGATATTGTTCACCATTAGACAAATGCGTATTTAAACGTTCATCCAAATCATTTTTATGTATATTGTCATCGACTGCTATGATTTCCTTATTAAGAGGATTTACAACAACCTTCCTCCAATCTTCCTCAACATCAGAAATCTTTGACATATACATGAAATAGTACTCACCGTCTTTAGTATAAATCCACTGTGGCGTTGTATTCTCATTCATCACCTCATTTTTAATCATCATACTTGGGAGCCTCAAATCCTCTTTCTCTGTGCCAAAGTAAAAACTATTTATAATTGTAATACTAATAATATTTATTACACAAATAATAGCTATTGTTGAAATAATGATAGTAGATATTCTATTTTTCCTTTCCATAGGTTCTCAATCCTTCCCGTATATGGTATAATCATTTTACCATGTTATTACTAAAAAGAAAAGACTGGGGGAAACTAAATTGAATTATTCAGAAGCAATTAATAAAGGATCAAATATTATTAAGAAAAATTTTTGGCTTGTGCTCATTCCTATAATAATGGATGTTTTTATACTTTTAGCGCATTACCTGAGCTTTGGTAACTTTATAGAAAAATCTGCAATTCCTGAATTCCATATTAAATTTACAATACCTAGCATCATTCCAAGTTTTAAAAATATATTAGATGCTTTTCCTGAACTTATTACTTATAATACAAATACAGGGTGGCAAAATTCTATTTTATCGTACCACACTGGAATCCCCAATCCATGGAACAAAATATATTTTGTATCAGCAATTGTTCTTTTTATTATCATAAATACATTTTTAAAAGGTGGTTTTTTAGGATGTATTGCTCATAGCTATTCTAAAGATAGAAAATCAAATCTAAAAGATTTCATACATTATGGTACCTATTATTGGAGTCGATTTATTGGTTTGAATCTTTTAAGCTATTTCTTTATTATATTTGCTATTTCCATTCCGCCATTAATACTCATTTATATTATCGTTGCGATCCCTTTGCTTTATGTATCATACGTCTTGGTATGGGATGACTTGTCTGTATTAACCGCCGTTTCTAAGGCATATAAGCATTTCACAAGTCAGTTCGGCCACAATATCGGATTCATGCTTTACATTGCTATACCTATTGCCATAGCATCGGCTTTTTTAATTTTACTTGCTCGTTGGAATATCTTTATAAGTTTAATTCTCTATAATATTGTTGCTACAGTTTATGTAGCAGGAATTATGGTAAAATATGCAGGCAGAATACCAGATGCGAGTACACATTCTCAATTGGATATACGTATATAAATTATCCGTATTAAAAACCCATCCTTAATCTTTCAGGATGGGTTGCTTAAATCCTCTCAATCTAAGTTGTGTATCTTTTAACTGCGGACACCGTAATGGCATTTGTTCTAAACTACGAATTTTTTCAACAATACTATCATATTGCGTAATGGTGGCTTGTGGTGATAATGTATTAATATACGCTATAATATCCTTCAAATCTTGCTTTGCAGATGAATATATTCTTATTTTATATTTGTCCATGTACACTATCCCTTAGCTTTCTTGCTACTTCAAAAAAATCTTCACCTTCATCACCGTTTGCTATTTCAGCTTCAGCTTCAGCTAATTTTGCATATAGATTTAACAATAATTGTTGTTTTTCATACACTTCAACACTCATTACAACCATATCACCTTTACCATTTTTAGTGATAAATACAGGCTCACGTGCATTATGACAAAATTCTGATATTTCATTAGCATTATTTCTAAGATCTGAAATTGGTCTTATATTAGGCATTTCATTCACACTCCTTTATTCATCTATAATATTTTATTGTTTTTCGATAAATTTATATTGATTTTTAATAAATACTGTTGTATACTATCATTGAATCTAATCAAGGAGGTATGTCAAATATGATTATTTTAGGAGAAAAAGGATTATCCGCTTTCGTAAAACGACTTTTAGACCTTATCTTCTTTGGAGGCATTGGTATTTGCTTTAGTCTACCAATATCTATCAAGTGGTATCTAGGTTTCACCTATTCTTATGCAACCGAGGGTGCATATTATTTTCTATTAGCTTTACTTTACATCACGGGCGTATTAGCTCTATTAATCGTCTATGAACTTAGAAAAATATTTAAGACATTGAATAGAAAAAATCCATTCAAGATGGATAATGTCAAAAGTCTTAATCGTATGGGTATTGCATCTTTTTTAATCGCAGTATGCTATATCTTTAAAATCTTTTTCTTAAATTCCTTTTTCACCATCATTATTGTCATGATTTTTATTATTGCTGGATTGTTCTGTATCATATTAGCAGAAATTTTTCGACAAGCTACCCTTGTTAAAGAAGAAAATGATTTTACTATATAGTGGAGGTGCAATATGCCGATAATCGTAAATTTAGATGTCATGATGGCCAAACGTAAGATGAGTTCATCGGAATTGGCCTCAATAATAGGTATTACACAAGCTAATTTATCAATTCTAAAAAATAATAAAGCAAAAGCAGTACGCTTCTCCACTTTAGAAGCTATTTGTGATGCGTTGGACTGTCAACCAGGTGATTTATTAGAATATGTACACCAAGATAATTGAGGAGGTTTTTATAGATGAATAAAAATCAAGGTAAACTAATTATTAGTAGCTTACTATTAGGAACTTTATTTAGCTTTTTATTTTTTGAAAAAGAGATTGGAATCTCATTTCCCATATATATATGCATCATTCTATTATTTTCCATATTTTGGTTAAAAGAAAATAATAAATTAGAAAAAAATCGAGCATGGTTTTTTGCACTGCCAATTATGCTATTGTCCTTACGCTTTGTTCTCAGTAGCAATAATTTTTTTAACTTTTTCAATTTTATTATTATTGTAGGCTTATTAATAGGAATGTCACTTCTATTAGCTAAAGATGACTTACTGGAATGGGCTAATATAGCTTTCGTAGGCAAGATTATTGCAGCAATGTTTTTACCATTTAAGTATTTTGCTAAACCCTATCAATGGTTATTTCATAAAATCAATAAGAATAAAGAGAAAGAATCTAATCCATATGTCAAGAAGGTTATTGCAGGATTAATTATTTCCTTCCCTCTTTTAATAATAATTATTATTTTATTATCATCTGCTGATATGGTATTCAACGATTTACTTTCTGATATACCATCTAAAATTGAGTCTATATTTGATACTATTTTTTCAAACAATATAACAATGAAATCTATCATTGCATTACTTACAGCAACATATTTTTACGGTTATATATGGAATTCATTTGTGCCAATCGTTCGCCCAAATCCTCATGCTGAACCAGTACCCATAAAAACAGAAAAACAATACTTTGATTCTGTAATTCTCATTACTGTTTTGACAGTTATAAATGTGATTTATATCATCTTTTCTGTCATCCAATTTTCATACTTGTTTAGCGGTGGATTGAATATATTGCCCAGTGGCTTTACCTATGCAGAATATGCACGCCGTGGCTTCTTTGAACTTCTCTTGGTCACAATGATTAACTTTAGCATTATTTTAATAAGTATATTTAATACTAATCAAAAAGAACATACTAGTTTTAAAGTGCTAAAGGGTCTATTATTTGCAATGGGGATATTCAACTATATTATGATTTATTCCTCGTTTTATAGAATGAGAATTTATGAGCAAACTTATGGGTATACCTATTTAAGAATATTTGTGTATTTCTTCTTATTATTAGAAGCTATAATACTTTTAGGTACCTTAATATATATTATATGTTCTAAATTTAACTTAATAAAAATGTATGTGATTACCTTCCTAGTGTTGTATATTGGTCTAAATTATATGAATATTGATAATATGATTGCAAAAGAAAATATTGATAGATATTTTGAAACTGGGAAAATAGATTTTTATTATTTAAGGCGTTTATCATACGATACAATTCCTCAAATGCAAAGGTTACTAGATGCAGAGGATTCAGAGCTTGTACAAGATATACAGTATTATTTGATTGATATTGATGAACAACTTATGGAATCAAAAAGTTGGCAAGAATTTAACTGGTCTAAATATAAGGCAAAAAAAGTAATAGAAAATTTAGATTTACAAAAGTAAAGCATGAATTGTAACTATGAAGAAACCGCCTAAATTATTATTAATAAAGGCGGTTTCTTCATAGTTTATATTTTCTTATATACATCTCCACGATTACCCAATCTCAAAATAAGAATTTGTAGTTCATTCTTATTCTGCATATAAATAATACGAAAGTTTCCAACACGTAATCTATATGTGTTATCAGCACCTTTAAGCGGAATAACATTACCGCTTGGTAGCTGATATATTGCTCTTAATAGTCTTTCTTGAATTTGTCTAGGTTGTTTTTTAAGGAATTTTATTGGCTGACTTTCTAAAGTAATTTTATATTTTTCAGCCATTTAATTCAATCCCCAAATCCTTTGCTACTTGCTCTATTGGAGTGAATTCCCATTTTTTTTTATCTTGTACCGCTTCATTCATTAATTGATAATCATAATCATCAGGTTCATTAATGATATCTGATATATTTTTTAAAGCTATAAGTACATTTTTCATTTTATCTTCAGGGAATGAGTCAATAATGTTATGAGCTTCTTTTCTTAAAGTAGACATATAACACACCTCCACACACTCATTATATCACACCCACTACTTAAATGCTAATATATTAAACTATATCTACAATATTTTTCAGTATTTTAATCTACTATCCCCAAAGAACCATACCAGTTACAGCGCCAATAATGATATATAACGCAGGATGTTTCTTGAATTTCATAACACCCACAAGCATCACACCAAACAGGATTACCGCTTCAATATCAATCAATACAACTTTTGCGATATTAACCATTGCTACTAAAACAATACCAATAACAACAGTTCTGATGCCGTTTAGCCCATACTTAACATATTCATTTTCTTTATATGTATCAATAAATTTTAACAGAATAACAGATAATATCGTACCCGGCAATACTAATGCCAGAGAAGCAAGTATCCCTCCTAAAACACCATAGACTGTATGACCTGCAAAAGTTGTTGTATTAATACCAATTGCACCAGGTGTTGATTGAGATATAGCAATCATATTGGTAAATTGTTCCGGGGTAAGCCATCCGTATGTAGTAACTACTTCCTGAAGTAACGGTAAAATAACAAGACCGCCTCCAATTGTAAATAACCCAATTTTAAAGAAATTAAAAATCAATATTAAAAGATCCATTATGCTTTTTCCTTCCTACTCCAATAAATAATACCAGCAATAGCTGCTAAAATGATTACATATATTGGTGAAACCTTTAAAAACAAAACACATACAAAGGCTACTATAACAAGGATTTGTCCAAATAGATTCTGTAAATAATCCTTTGATTTCATCACTAATTTCATAAACGTATTGAGTAATAATGCCAACACAGTCGCTTTTATCCCCTTCAAAGCATGATCGACTAAAGCGTAATCCTGATATTTTATTAATAAATCTGCGATCAATATTATGATAATGATTGATGGAGAAATAAATCCCAGTACTGAAGCCACTGCCCCTTTTACCCCACCTACTTTTTTACCTATTATCGCAGCAGTATTAGCACCAATGATACCTGGAATGGTCTGTGCCAAGGCATAGGAATCAATCATATCCTTCTCAGTAATACATTTCGTTCCTTCTATTAACTCTTTTTCAACCATAGGAAGCATTGCATATCCGCCACCAAAAGTAAATAGACTAATCTTAAAGAACGATATATAGCATTGTATAAAAGACATTGATTTCATTTAATCACCATTTTCTTTTCTCTTTTTGGCGAGTGTAACCAACCCTAATTATACGTTAATTTTTTATTTTCGTCAAAAATAAATTCAGCCAATCTGCCAACGCCACAAACATCCCCTTCTCTTTTTTAGGAAATAGGGGCTGTAGCGCAAAAGTAGTATAATTAATTCTTCTCATGAAAAACGATAAAATAAATATGGATAATATAAGTGTAATAAGTGAACCTAAAAAGAACCCGACCCCATAATACATCAGTCCTTTCATACTAAAAAAACCTGTTAGCACAAGATTAGAAACAAAAAAAACAAATGATATGATCAGTGCCCTCTTCCTCGCTTCATAATATAGTAAAACCAAAATAATGAGTAATACAAATATATTACAGAGTGCACCCAAAGTACATACTCTAAATATATTACGAATTAAAATACTAAAATTCAAAAAACGAAATAGCGGTTTTGAGAGCAATATAAGACTAATTGAAATCAACACCTGTACCTCAAAAGTTTGTAGTAGTTTACGATAAATCGTTCTTTTCATATCATTACCTGCCATAACAATTTCCTCATAGGTTCCCGTCTTATTCACCAAACCATAATACTTTTTATAAGTATCATAAAATTCCGTCTCTACAGATACCAGAAATAGTACACTTGAAGGAATTGTCGTAAGATATGCCAAAAATACGGCATTATCATAGATAGGTGCATATTGATAAGTATTTAGAATATTGACTCCTGCCATACTAAACCACATAATAATATCATCTGTCCATAAACCGATGGTGTAAAAGAATCCGATAAATAATAGACTCGGAAGCCTATCAATATATCGCAGAAAATCATATTCCAAGTGGTTACCAAAATAGAAAGTTGCTAAAAAATTATAGATCAGCATAATAAAAGTGATGCTAAGACCAACAAGATATGAAAACAATATATTATTAGCAAAGATCAATGACGCAAATGGTATTGGTCGATTAATCAAAAAAATAGTTAACATTACAGATACAAGTCCACCATAAATATACGCTTTTGCAATTAATTCATAATTTTTAACTGCACTTAAATAGACCATCAAAATCCATATCATTGTAATAATAACAAAAAGATAAACCGCCATCACTTTATATATAATGGGTAATGGTCTATACCAATAAAAAGCTACTGAGGTGACAAAAGCTAATATAAATACAATTTTAGTAAGACCCACATAAGAAGGACGAATTGCCTTATACTCTTTGGTATATAATTTATCAGAAATGTATCGTGTAATCATTAATTGCCATGGCGCAGTTATGATTTGAGAAAAAACAAAACTATATACAATCGTTCCCATAAAAAGCTCTTTTTCTTCTATAATACGCGCTGCAAAAAATTCTAAAATAAAAATAAGAACATTCACAGTAATGACAGCAGCAATCCAAGGACCAGCAGCTACCAACGCAGAATAAAGATATGCCTTACTTCGATTTGTATATGTCTCGTCCTGAAACATTTTCTTTAACGTAAATCCAATGCCCGCCATATTTTTGTCCATCCCAATTCTTGATATATTTTTTTATAACCTTCAATAAACTGTTCCCTGCTATAAGCCCGTTCCACTCTTTTTCTGCCATTTGCACCCATGTTTTTTCGCAATACACCATTTTCTAATAATCGTACAATTTTGCCCGCTGTTTCATGGGGTGACACTAAACTGGTAATAAACCCACAAGCATCTTCATAGGCATTCTTATCCAATAGTTCTCTACACGATCCAACATCTGTAGAAACAATAGGGACTCCCGCTGCCATCCCCTCTAAAATTACGAGCGGTTGTCCTTCAGATATTGAAGTGAGGACAATAACATCCATCATTTTTAGATATGTACGTACATCAACCCTACCAGTAAAAATCACATCATTTTCTAACCCCAATAACCTAATTAAGTTTTCACATTCATGATAATACTCTTCATCTTCATCAGTTGGCCCTATTAAATACAATTTTGTGAAATCTATATGCGTCTTAACAATTTTAAATGCACGGATTAAAGTCATAACATCCTTAATAGGAACGACCCTTAAGATAGCACCTACATGATATCCACTATGGTCAATTTTCTCCGTTGTATACTGCATCAAATCTACACCATTAGGAATAATGAACGTACGATCGACCGGTGCGCCAAGATTAAGTTCTATCTGCCGATTCCGTTCAAATAATGTCACAATTTTATCTGCTTCTCTATACGCTGCGGTAGAGATAAAGTAAAAAAAATCAATCCATAACTTCTTATAGACACCTGTCACCCATTTTGCCTTTAATATTTCTTCCTCTCGTTCTCTTGCATAAATGCCATGCTCTGTGAGTATAAAAGACTTCCTCTGCATGATCTGAAAAAGCACCCCAATGATACCCGCATATCCTGTGGAGACAGCATGATATACATCTGCAATCATGGACTCTTGTTGGAGAAGATGAATAAAAGGTAAAAACATTGTCCGAATCGTCCAAAAAAAAGTATTAAAGCTCTCGCCTTCATACTTTTCTTGATATAGCTTTACCATTGCCTCCCAGAAAAAATCACTCTGTAAAAAATCAATCGTACTACCAAGCTTCTTTTCCCTTGCTATTATTTCAAAACATGCCTTCCAATCAACACTGGCATCCATATATATAAATTTTAATATCTCTTCTTTTTCAATATTTGTTAGTCTAAGTTTTTTTGGAGTCAATCTTTGTTGCAAATGAAGATAATCATCTAAATAAATTGTTTTCACTTCAATTAAATTTCTAGGAAGGGTATATCGATATTCTAATTCCTCCTTCTTTGAAGGCATAATCGATAGCACCTTAAATTCTTTATTAGGTAATCCGCTAATCAATTGGTGAATCCAAGAAGAAACACCGCCAGTAATATAGGGATAAGCCCCTTCTGCAATGATACATATAATCATGATATCTCCGTCCAGTATAATATTTTATCTTGATACTCCTCAGGTATATTAATATTATTATTCTCTAAATTTTTGACTATCTCATCAACTTTATTTAAATCCTTTTGCATATATGCAATATGAAGCAAATAATACACTGGTTCAAAGCTATCTGGTCTTTTATCAATATATCTTTCAATCCATTTTTGTGCCTTCTCAAAATGATTACCTTTCACATATGCTTGAATCAATGCCATTATTATTTCCGATGTTTCCTTTTTCAATTCTATAAGCTTATGAAGCACCGAAATATACTCCTCATTGAGCGCAATTTGTACTTCATCAGTTAATAAACCTGATTCTATATAGCTTTGATAAACTTTAACTAGACTTCTTAAATGCCCAGGCTCTTTATCTAAATTATAAGCTTCTCTCAGTTCATTGATGAGTTGCACATATTCATTTTCAATAACATTTAAACTAACAGCTGAATAGTGTTTTACTTCCGTATCCTGATCTATCAGCCCTTTTTGTAATAATTTAACCCGACTATCATAATTATTCATACTAAAATCAATAATAAGCTGTTTCTTACTCTCCGCATCTAATAGGTTCATATGATCTAGAAAACTAAGTGTCTGCATTTCTTTATGATAATCTAACAACTTCCTATATTCAAAAAAACGTTCAAAGTCAATATATCTTTCATAATCTTCTAAAACAATGCTACTTCGCAAAAAATAATATAGACTAAAATGCAAGATGGAGACAATAATTCCACCAAGTCCAGGTAAAAAAAACACTAAATAGTTTGGTATGCCCTCATAGCGTTTTAAAAATTTCCTATGTAATATCATAATTAGCATAACCAAAAAAATATGAATGCCTAATATTACTTCTAAATAAACGGGATTATTTAGAAGTAATATAAAAAAAAAGCTATCTAACAGACCTATGATAAAAATAAATATAATGGCTACATATTCCATAAACTTTCCCCTAACTGATTAGAAATTCTCTCTTCTACAATATATAGTTTGTCTTTTGGTGTTGCTGGGAGGAGAAGGTATAACCGTTTTTGAACAGCATCATATCCTACAACATCAACAGAACGAAGGAATTTCCCCATACGTTCGTCGATAGTATTTAAATCTAAATTTTTTATACGGTATTGTAATAGACCAAATTCCAAGCCAAATTCTTCTTTCCTTCTCTCCTCTGCTTTTAATCTTTTCATAAATGCATCATAGTGCAAAATCTTTGTACCTTCTATATAATCAGTACCCTTTAATTCACCTACATAGATAGCACGTTCTAATGCCTTATTAACCCATTCAACAATCAACTTAAATAATTGGAAAGCATATTCAGAAAGGTTATCAAAAGCCATATCCTGAACATTAACAATTCCTAACACTTTCCCATCCTTTATAAGAGGAGCAGACATTAACGGAAAGCCCTCTTCTTTTATATCTGACCAACGTACAACCTGCTTATCCGATATAACCTTTTTAAAACCAACAGAATCTGCTACATTCATAGAACGGTTTCCTACATTTATATTCCCTACTCTAATCTTTAAACGTAGATATCCACTTACTCCATTATAGGTATATATGGAAACCGTACTCGCTTTTAGGTATTTTGAAAGAATGCCTATTGTTTCTGTATAAATTTCTTCACAATCCAATACTTCCAATTTAGAAGCTATTTCATATAAATTCAGAATACTCTCTTCCGAGTTTATGATTTGTTTTTTAAGCTCTTCTTGAATCTTTTGTGATATTTTATAGGATTTACTCAGCTTCTTATAATCATCTTTCAAGAGTTGACTGTCATCTGTAAGTCTCCGTACATTAGCTTCATATCGATCCTTAAAAGTTCCTAAAATAACCGCAGACCAAAAAAATAACAAAAAGTATTTATAGTTCTCAAAATATCCAAATATCACTGCAACACTTTGATGAATATCCCATGAAACCTTCATATAAAATATAGATGATATGGTTGCACTAATGATACCCAGAAAGTTTCCATACCGCATCCCCATCGCCAGACATAGCAAAAATAAAGGATGAGGATTTAAAGATAAATATACATCTTGATTATGTTGAAATTTATAAAATAAATAGTACACAACGACATTGAATAAAACCGTTTCAAGAATTCCGATAATAAGCTTTCTTTTATTCACGAACCTCACCTCTTACCCAACGAAATTACCGTTATAACTAACCAATGATGCATCTGTAACGCCTTCAAACTCAGAAAGATCATCGACAAAATTTGTACCTGAGCCAATCAATTTTAATTCAAGGGTTAATTCAGTAATTCCTCTGCTAACAGTTTTAGATTTAATCGTATAATCCAATTCGCTTAACTTCATAAAAACATTGTTTTTCGCTTCATTTTCATAATGAATAATTAACATAAATATATTATTACTATTCTTATAGCGCATTAACAAAAGAATCACTAAACCTATAAAAACTGACCCAACGATTGCTATCATATATAATCTTGCACCAGTTGTTAACCCCAATGCAATCGCCCAAAACATAAATACGATATCCAATGGATCTTTGATTGCAGTTCTAAACCTGACAATACTCAGTGCACCTACCATCCCTAATGACAATACTAAATTAGAGGTAATCGTCATAATAATTACAGAAGTAATTAACGACATTACCACTAATGAAACATTAAAATTATGACTGTATACTACACCACTATAAGTCTTTTTATAAATATAAAAAATAATTAATGACAGAAAAAAACTGATAACTAAACCAATGACGATGTCTTGAAAATGCACAGCACTAAAAAAATCGGATTTTAACAAACTTCTTTTTATAATATCCTGAAATCCTAATATTTCATCCATATTGTTCACCCACCTCTACACAGTAAATATTTTGATACCGCCAATCGGCTATTACAATACATCCCTAAAATTTGTTTAATATGATTGGGTAAAAAATTATTATATTTCACTTCTAAAATATAATCATACTCGCCACCTACTCGATTGCTAGGCAATTCACTGTCAAAAATATTTATATTTGGTTTTGTTACAGATAATTGCTTATCGAATGTAATTCGAATTTGATTATATGGGAGTATATATGCTTCTCTCATGTAATCAACAATCACCTTAGGTGCTAATTTTCTATTTCTAATTGCTAAATAATAGTTCTCTTTCACAGTCTCATTCGTCCCATGTAAGAAAGATACATCACCAGTCAGAATACGGTTATATTCCTGTTTTGAAATGGTACAGCTGTTTTTTTGAATGTAATCATGATGTTTAATCTTTTCTTCTAGCTTTATTTTCTTCTCAGAAAAATCATAAATGCGAATACGGTATTTCTTTCGATTTAAAACACCTATAATCTTCTCATTTAACGCTGTATCATACATATCATCAAAATACAGACTGCGGATATGGTATCCATCCTTATTTACTGTATTACTATCTATGCGCATTACTTTCTTCAAAGCTGAACTCAGCTGTAAATACGTTCGATAGTCTAATAAATACTTATATTCATGACGTAAGTTCATAACAACACCTAAATCCCCTAAATTCATATAACTCTCCTTATTTTATTATACTAAGAATTTACGCAAGTTTACATAAGTAAATTATGGCATAAAAAAATAGAGGTTTCCCTCTATTTTTTGTGGTAAATTAACCTTTATTTCTTTATTTCATATTTTGACTTATATCTTCTGCGTTCATAAATGACTTCGTTATCTTTTGCCTTCTTAAATTCATTCACTTGTTTTTCATTTTGTTCACTTAATAGTTTTTGTCCATATGAACACTCTATTAAAATTCCACCATCTTCTTGTCCTGAACCTATGAAAACATATGTTTCACCAACTTGTGGTAAATAATCCTGCTTATCTAAGAGAATGAGTGATGTTTTTCCATCTTCTTCAGTCATATATCCACCAATTTTTTTAATTTCAGTTTCTTCGACAAGTTCACCTTTAATATTTTCTAAAACTTTAACTTTAAATTTATT
Source organism: Clostridia bacterium (assembly GCA_963662695.2). Lineage (GTDB taxonomy): Bacteria > Bacillota > Clostridia > SK-Y3 > SK-Y3. The sequence goes on from CAXXDC010000001.1 coordinate 427,852, forward strand.
ATATGGTATCTGCATTTCTTCTGAATCTTTTAAAGGTTCAAAATTCCCAATATGTTCTGTTACTTCACCTACAAAAACATAATCATAGAAACCTACAATTTTATTAATATCACTTGAATCAATCACTGAACTTAAACTAACATATTTTGTTTGAATCTTTGTGATATTTTCAGAGTTTTTATTTATAGAATTATTCAAAAAAAACAATCCTGAAAGCAATACAACAGCCGTAATAACTAAAATAATACTTTTCTTTTTATTCATTATTTAACCCTCCCTATTCCCATATACAATTGTATGTCGATTGATCTAGCGTTCCTAATGAAGTACATGAATCTTTTCCGTTTTTCATTACATTATTATTTACATCAATATGATCTATACCTAATGCATGCCCTAATTCGTGCATCATAGCATTCTTTTTATTAGCAGAAGTAAAAGTTGAATCATCGAAATGGTACTTATTGAAACCCATTATACCATTTGATTTTGTATATGCTATTGTATTACTTCCAGTTAAAGTATAGTCACGAATCTCTAGATCTTTTATAGTCCATACAGTATCTTCCTGTATAGTAACTTCACCCATTTCATTCCATTCATCAACTGCATAATTCCATTGAGATGAATAATCTGTACTTCCACTCCAATCTATTTTATTGCTACCGTCTACTAAATCCCAACCTTGATGATAATTGCATGCATATACATATCCACTAATTATCATCATAAAGCAAAATGATAAGATACAAAACTTTTTCTTCATGAGTAATACCTCCATATTTATATTTTTTGGGGGGATAAGAGCATCAACAAGCAAATCCTCCTTTTTCGCATTCTCCCTTGCACAAATATCCCTATATGGTATAATGTTTATAAGCTCTTATACCAATTTGTGTAAGGGGCTGTTGCCCTCAAATCAATGCTATCCGTCGAAAAGTTAACATTGATTTGAGGGGCTTTATATTTTAAGCAGTAAAGTCAACTGCCTAAAAACGTAATTTTGTGTTATTTTTGAACTGTAATTATATGTTAACATATGTCTAATTATCTTGTCCATAGGAGATTTTGTCGTTTTTTATCGAATATGATAAATATTTGATGTTTTAACTAAAAGTTAACATTTTGTTCATAATTTGTTCTGATATTGTTCGTATATAACCTTTACACTAATCTATTCTTATACGTTATACGCATAAAATAAGTACATATGTTCTTTTCAAGGGTAAAAAAAATATGGCATCATATTTACAATTTACTTATCTCTATCTTTTACGCTAAATTAAGTATAACGGTAAGCGCACACAAATATTTAACTTATGGATAGGTTATAAACCCACTATACGTTACATTTGGTGATCCGTTTCTTTTTATTACTACACTATAGTCACCATCTTCGGTAATATTTTTTCTTATAGTGCAACTACCACCTGTGTACTCATACATGGGTACAAGAACATCATCTTCAAATCGAAATCCTACATAAATATTCTCATCATCAGGTGTCCAAGATAGTGTTACTACAATTGTATCACCACTATCTGCATTATATGGTCCATAACTGTCGGTTCCACCAATAGTACCATTAATGGATGCAGTTCCTCTAGTCACAACTGCTGCACTTTTGTTATTTATGTTACTTTGTTCGCTTAAATCCAATAACAAGCTTTTTCCTGTAGACCCTGTTTTAACAACTTCAATATCTTTTAATTCAGTAGAAGTATTAATTTCTGACATTTCTCCTGTTTCGCAATTTAAAAATAATTGTGTGACTGGTTCAGCAAAACAAGTTAACTGTGCCAATGTAAGTAATACAACTACAAAAACAAATAAACTTGTTTTTTTCAAAATAATCACTCCCATTTTTTTGTGTGCGCTTATAAAGGAGTATAACATATAGGCATATCAGATAATGTCGAAATGTGTCAACCCTACAAAATTTAATTAATCTTAATATTTGTAATTATACTATTTTATTCTTTCATTTTACACTGATCATATTTTTTAACATTATTATTCTATTCATAATGAAGCCACATCATAATAATATTTACAATTCGCTTATCTCTATCCACTCGATAAACTAATCTATGCTGATGATTAATTCGCCTCGAAAAAGCTCCTTTCATATCACCCAATAATTGCTTTACTGGCGGGGGTTCTTTAAATGGATTTTCTTCAATCAGCTCTAATAAATCAATAACTTTATTTTTATATTTACTTTGAACTATTAGCTTCCAATCTTTTGCTGCACGATTAGAAAATATTATTCTCCACTTTTCCAATCCACTTCCGCCCCCTCTTCAATAGGTTCATCGAGCGCTGAAAGAATTGCTTCACGAGCATCTTTATTTGAATGCAAATATAGTGTTTCTTGAATATCATCCCAGTCTTTCTGGCTAATTAGAATTGCTGTATCCTCAGTATTTCTACTTGTTATCGTTATTGGTTCATGATTTTTGACTACATTTTTTATCACATTATAGATATTTTTTCTTAGGTCAGAAACTGTTATCATAGTCATAATATCACCTCCATTTATATTGTATCGTACTCTAAATCGTACGTCAATAGATTCTAAATCAATTCACCACAAACTCTCTTATCCCAAAGAAATGTTTCCGGCTCTCCTCATCTATATATTCATCAAAAGCAATTTGTTCATTTCCTTCCGAATCCTTTATGCCCACTCTCCAGTAATATTTCCCTGGCTTTAAGTTCTTTGTCTCAATAATAAACTCTGTATCTACGATCCCCTCATCATGGTATACAATCGTTTCAAAATATGGAGACGTACTAATATCGATACTATATGCAATCATATCCCCTTGAAAATCATAGGATTCAGTCCATTTAAAAACATAATAATCACCAAGATGATATGGCTCAGCCATGAATACAGGCATAGGATTTTCTAAACTTTGATAATATATCTTTTTATTTTTTTCTATTAATCCCGGCAAACGATTCAATTCACCTTTAATATCCTCTAATGTCCACTCTTCCCCTTTATCAGGCTCACGACTTAAAAATCCCAGTATAACAGGCTTATAATGGGTTAATAATGTATTAATATTTTCTTCTGTTAATATCTCCGATAATTCTTCAACTTTCTTGTTTAACGCTTCAATATTATCATTGTTTTTTAAGAACCGTCGATGTAATACGACACCCCAATAATTAGACACCCCCTGTTGCCATGATCCGATTAACCCTTTATCAATCCCCATTTGATTATAATAGCCCCAAGCGCCATCAAAATCCCAAGGTATGAAATACCATTTATTATTTTCCCTCGGACTATATAAAAAGAAGTTTTGACTATTGGTATCTGCATTTCCGATTAATAGATTTAATGCTAACCAAGTTATATAATTATCTCTATCAAAATGTTCCTCAATGACCTCGTTAATATGCTTATACTCATTATTCACATCTTCTAGCATACGAATGATTTTCCCATGGTCATCATTGCCCTTGTTTTCTAATACTCTTTCAAATAACTCTTCATCAAAACTCTTATCTTTTTTTAGTTTTATTGCGTCTGGGTATCTATAAAACTCAAAATTTTCAGCTTTATATAAATACCCTTTTTTATCTAATTGATTGTTCTTCAAAAAATCTTTATCTAGATTTTCCACTTGTGTAAACAAACCATAGTCTTGATATTCCTGTGTATAATCTCCTTCACTATAATCTTTGATATACACGTGAACAAATTGTGTTTTCACGGGAATTGTATTCGGTATAAAGGCAAGAAGGTCATAACTTAATTTATTACGTATTCTAATGGTGTCGAAAGGATGTTTGTTAAGGTTAATGATTCTATTTTTATCCCACAACCCACCTTTTTTGTTTAATTTAATCTTATAGGATTTTTGTTCAGATTTTCTTGTAGAGTGGCCTCTCAATTTCATCGTACCATTAGCGTCTGTTAGCCCATATCCAAAATAGCCTGGTTTTGCTCCTCCATCCTTTCCTTCTTGTAATAAAACATTAACTTCTACTACGTTATCATCTTTATAATTCGTATCTTGATTAAGCTCTGCTAAGGTATACGTAGCAGGGAATACTGTGATATATAATTCCTTGATACGCTCTATCTCGTCAACTTTAATAATTGTATTTTCTTTATTAATATCGTTATCCTGTGACTGATTATCCATATTTTCAGTACTACAGGAGGTAAATAGTAAAAATATTATAATTAGAATCATTACTATTTTTTTATTCATTATTAAAACACCTCTTTACTCTTCTACAAATCGCTATTTTCATTATACTAATAATTATAGGTTGTTTGCATAAGTAAATGATGGTAAAATTCATTCCATTTAAAAATGGGTAATTGCAAAATCAACATATAATGTTAATTCTGCAATTACCCTCTATATAATTAGAAAGGTGTACATGATTTAATTGATGCTTTCATTAAAAACGATAGACATGATCTCTTTCTCTGCATCCAAAATTGCATTGCTATCATACTTTGCTCTACTACCAAGTAATTTATTATAAGCAGTTACAAAATGCATAAAATTACAGTTTCCCGCCCTTTCTCCAATTCCACCAACTGTACAGTCTATATATTTGGCTCCCCCCTCTACAGCGGCAATGGAATTGGCAATAGCCATTCCGAGATCATTATGCGCATGCATTTCGATATCGATATTACAACTACTACGGATTGTATGGATATCGTTAATAACTTGCTTAGGATGAAGGATACCAACAGTATCCGCATATCTTACCCTTTTTACATCCTCTAATAATGCAATTTCACACAATTCTATTAAAAAATCCATATCTGCCCTTGATGCATCTTCAAAACCTATCGTAATTTCAAATCCTCTTGATCCAACAAAATCAAGACATCTGCTCAATTGATTCTTTACCCAATTTTTATCTTTATTTAACTTTGTCCTGATTTGCAACTCTGAACTGGGTATGGACATATGAATGATATCAACACCACAATCTATGGAATGCTTGATATCTTCTATATTCATCCTATTCCACGAAGATATCTTGCTCTGCAGATTACATGCAACGATTTTTTCAATACTTTTTTTTTCATCATCACCCATGATGGGAATACCCGCTTCAATTTGATCTATGCCAATATTATCAAGAATTTTTGCAATCCTTACTTTGTCATCCACACTTAACGCGATTCCAGCTTTTTGTTCGCCATCACGAAGCGTCGTATCAACAATCTTAATATGCATATCAACCCTCCTCAAAGCTTATATTCTATCACAAAGTAATATTAATTCACTGTCAAAAATCTCTCTCTTTAATTGTATACTCATCTTTCTAATGGTTACCAATATATTGTCAATATCTTTGTTTTCATGGTCAATATATAATTCTTTCAATTTATAAATAACGGCTTTTGTGCCTGAGTGTTTCCCAATAATTAATTTTCGTTTCTGTCCAACTTCTTTTGGTTCATAAGGCTCATAAGTACTTGCATTTTTTTGTATGCCATCAGCATGAATCCCCGATTCATATCGAAAGATTTCATCTCCAACAACTGGCTTTATTCCTTGAACATTTGCACCTTCTATTGATTGAAAAAGTATTTTCATTTCATTAAATAATGACGTATCACCCATGACCTCCATATGCATGACCACTTTTAAGCCTAATAAAACTTCTTCAAGTGGTGCAAAACGAACCAACTGGCCTTTACCTGTAAAAGTCGTTGTAATAAAATCGGCACCAGCATAAGTCGCTTCAACAGCCATGGCAGTGGCTGTATGTAACTGATCATGGGGACATATATCAATTTTCACATTGAATACTTGTTTTAACTCACAAAGCACAGATGACCAGTCAGCAAATAGACTATTAATCAATCCCCTTACTCTTATTGCAAACAATTGAGTAAAATCAAAAAAACTCTTTAATCTGATAATATTGTTCATATCATCAATTCGATTAATATTGATTTCTAGTAGGACATTAACATTTTTCAAGCGATTGATTAACGCATTTGCGATAAGTTTTTTACTGTCCACAATACAATATTTGAATCCATATGAATGACATAAGCCTATATCTTCTTCATTCTCAATTCTAAAAATATATTGCGTATTTTCTGATAATTTACCAATTTTTTTTACAACTTGACTATCAAGTTCAATAAAATCAGCACCTACTTGCGTTAATAGTGTAGAAAACTTTTGCAGTTTGCCATGTTCTATATTTTTATTTGTCTTGGTCAATTCAACTAAGGTTCTATCAATAATATATTTATATTCATTTTGATATAACACAGCCATTTTGGATCACCTCTATTTATTTAACCATAAAACACTTATCACTTGATTAATAATCTCTCAACAACTTCACCATTTTCTAAATGACTTTCTACGATTTCCTCTACATCATCAACTGTAACACTTCCATACCACGTGCCCTCTGGATAAACAACCACAATGGGGCCTTTATCACATATGCCAAAACAACCAGTGTTAGTAACCATAACCTCACTACTTAGTTCAAACTCATCTACTAGTTCCATAAATGTACTTGCAATCTGAACAGCTTCCTTAGAATGACAAAAGCCCTTTTGTTGTCCATTAATTCTAGAACTTGAACATATAAATACATGATATTTTGGTTTAACCATTTTTAATTCCTCCTTTAATTTGCAACGCATTTTACGGGTTCTTTTTGCTCATCTAATTGAGCAATTGTTTCTTTTATACCCGCTGTGATATCATTATACATGGTGAATACTTTTATGTTTTTTTGTTCTAATTTTTTTGTGGGTTCATGTCCCGCACGCAAAACTAAAACAGCATGACAATCTTTAATTGTTCCAATGATATTATTAAATTTATCTTGATGATTATCACAATCTTCTACACCATTACAGTATTTGTTTACAACTCTTTTTTCTACAAATTCAATATTTCCCTCCGTATATTTGTAGATATAAAACTGTTCCGCATGTCCAAAGTGTTGGTCAATATACATGCCTGTTTTCGATGCCACCGCAAATAAATATGTTTTACCGCTTTTGGTATTACAACTAGATGCGCATTGACTTGTGGAACATGATTTAGTACGAAAATCTATAGAACGATCATTATCTAATCTACCAATAGCATCAGCTCTACATTGTCTACAATGATACATTTGTTTCAGATCCACTTCACATTTTTTTCGCATATCGTTTAATTCTGTATTACTAACCAATGACATATGCTCAAATGCACTATTCGGTGCTGGTATCATTTGCATAATATTTGTCATAAATGCACCACACTCTTTTACTTTCTTTACAACAGATGGTATATGCTGATCATTGATTCCCTTGAGCATTACGATATTAACTTTACAAATAACTCCCTTTGAAGAAAGGTATTTGAGTCCATTAAGTTGATTATCTCTTAATATACGTGCAGCTTGTTCACCTTTTAATGTATTACCTAAGTAAGATATATGCTTATAAATTTTTGCACCTATTTTTTCATCAATAGCATTAATTGTAATCGTTACATGGGATACACCCAATGCAATAAGCTCGTTTGCATAATATGGTAGCATTAAGCCATTCGTTGAAAGACAAAATGTTACTTCAGGGTCATAATTTCTAATAAGCTCTATTGTTCTTTTTGTCTCGTCAAAATTAGCAAGCGCATCTCCAGGTCCAGCGATACCTAATACTTTCAATTCACTAATCTTCTTCTTAACTTCTATATATTTGTTCAGTGCTTCTTCTGGTGATAGCACTTCACTTGTAACCCCTGGTCTGCTTTCATTTGGACAATCGTATTTCCTACTACAATAGTTACAACTTATATTACACTTTGGTGCAACTGGCACATGCATTCTAGCATATTCATGTGCATTTTTATTGTAACAAGGGTGCGTTTTCGACTTTTCTTCACTACTCAATAGTTTAATATTTGATTTACTGTTTATCTTCTCAGTCATCATATCATCTGCTTTCTTTTCATCGTGATAATATTTGTCATACATACTCTTTCTATATCGCTTTTCCTTACGTTCTAATATTGTATTTGTTATGTCATCTAAGAATCTTAGTGTACCTTCATATCCAATGTTTACTTTTCGTTGTGCGCCCACTCTATCGTGAACAGGGAATCCAATTCTCACCAAAGGAATTCCTTCTTTTTCTTCTACAAACTTACCATCTGAATTTCCAATCAATATATTTGCATTCAATTTTTTAACATATGTCTGGATTGTCTGAAAATCAATATCATCTAATAGTAGACAACTCTTTTCTAATTTAGGATAGCTTTTTCTTAAGCTACTTTTTAACTTTTCGCTTTTTCCACCCGTAGCAACAAGAAGCGGTTTAATACCATTTTCCATGCACAATGAAGTAATTCCATACACTAGCTCTGGTTCACCAAATATGATTGCTCTGCCCTCACCATTATATTTATGAGAGTCAATCATGCCATCAATGAGTCTGCCTCTTTTCTCTTTAAGTTCATTTGTAATTGTTATGCCTTTTATTTCTGATAAAACCTTGATCAATAAATCTGTATTCCGTAATCCCATAGGAATTGGCGTTCGATACAATGGCACGCCATACGTATTTTCTAAGTATTTACCAGGAGAATGAAGCTCATTAACAGTCATACCCATCTCAATTGTCGCTTTTGCACCTGCCATTGCTTCTATATCTTCAATTTTTGTACCGCCATTTGGAATCCTTTTATATTCTTTTGAATAAGGTGCATCTAATGTCTGTGAAACATCAGGCAGTAGGATGTATTCTACATTATATAAATTGAGTAACTCTTTTAAATATCTAATATCTCCTGGGTTCATATTTGGCGCTATAATATTGATTTTGTCATTCTTTTCTGTATTTGTAGCAAGCATTTTAACGGTTTGTAGTAATGCCACAAAATATCCTTCAAACTGAGTGCCGCCGTACCCTGGTGTTGGAACAGGAATAAGTTTTACATCCTCCATATCTTCTTCCTCAATAAAATCAGAAATGATACGCGGAACATCTTCACCTATTGTCTCTGCCAAACATGTTGTTGCTATACCAATGATTTTCGGGTTATATAATTTTATAATATTTTTAATCCCTAATTTTAAATTTTTTGCTCCACCATAAACAGTACCTTGTTCAGTCAGTGATGAGGATCCAATATCTATAGGTTCATTATAATGTGTGGCCATATGCCTTCTAATATAAGTACTACAACCTTGTGACCCATGCAATAAAACCATTGATTGCTCAATGCCTTTAAACGCTGTCACTGCACCTAGTGGCATACACATTTTACATGGATTAATATTTAGATTTACAAAATTTCTTCTCATCATGTAAGACCTCCTTCCTGATAAATGGTTTGCCATACTGGACTATTGACACTTGCGTCAACTTCTTTTGCAAAATTAATAGCTCCTTCAAATCCAGCTAATGGATGTTTTCTTTCGTGATTATGATCGCAAAATGCAATGCCCAATTTATAGGCAAGTGGTCGTTCTTTTACACCACCAACAAGAATATCTGCACCTTTTGCTAACATAAATTTTTCTAGTTCATAGGGATTACTATCATCTAATATAACGGTTCCTTCATCGGTGATACTTCGAATAATGTCATAGTCTTCTGCTTTCCCTGTTTGTGTCCCTACCATCACTGTTTTCATACCTAAATTGTTGAATTGCTTTATAAGGGAAATGGCTTTAAACCCACCACCCACATAAATCGCAACTTTTTTGCCCCGTAATCTTTCACGATATTCGACTAATTGGGGTTCGATTTTCTGCTCTTGGTTTTCTATTAATATCTTCGCTTTTTCAAGAATTTCTTTGTCACCAATTGCCTGCGCAATACTGATCAATGAAAGTTTTATATCTTCAATACCAAAAAAACTAATTTTTATAAAAGGAATATGATACCGTTGTTCCATTTGCTTGGCTAAATAAGTCATCGAGCCAGCACATTGAACAATATTTAAAGTTGCTTTAGGTGCTTCCATTAATTCTTCACACGTTGCATCTCCAGTTATTTTAGAAATGACATTAATACCGATTTTTTTTAGATAATTGGTTAGAATCCACATCTCGCCCGCTAAATTAAAATCACCTAAAAAGTTAATGCCTCTAATCTTTTCTTTTGGTTCTTCCTCACCCATTAAACGTATCAATGCGTGACAAGCTGCTTTATATCCAACAGATTTATTACCCGCAAATCCAGGCGATTTTACTGGTATAACTCTAATATGATGTTTCTTTTCAGCTTCTCTACAAACTGCTTCTATATCATCACCAATGACACCAATGATGCATGTTGCATATATAAATATAACTTTTGGATTTTCAAATGCATACTTTTCCATAATTTCATCAATAGCAGCGCTTAGCTTCTTTTCACCACCAAAAATCACATCATGTTCACGAATATCTGTTGAAAAACTATTTCTGAATGTTTCAGAATCACTGCTAAGACTACCCCTAATATCCCAAGTATAACTTGCACATCCTATCGGTCCGTGAACAATATGAAAAGCATCTGTAATAGGGTTCAAAACAACCCTAGCGCCACAATAAACACATGCCCTCTGACTCACCGAGCCCGCGATACTATCTTTATCACATTTCAAACTGTTATCCTTATTCTTTTCTTTTACACATATAAATTCTTCTCTCTCTTTTATAACTGTTACTGGCATTGTGTTTGGCATATTGTCAACCTCCCTTTTTTAACTGGGGACAAAAGTCCCCAGCGCCATCACATTTCTTACATAACTAATTCTAAATCTTCATCTTTACAATCTCTATCTTGTCTGTCTAATAACGCATTACTTATCATCTCAATAAGTCTCATTGCCCCTTTATAACCTACTGTCGGTAAATAGGAGTGGACATATCTATCTAATATTGGGAAGCCAATTCTTACTAGTGGAATATCTTCCGCTCTCGCAATATATTTACCATGTGAATTACCCATTAGTAAATCAACTGGCTCGTTTTTAATAAGTTGGTGAAGTTCAAACAAGTCTGCTGAACTTTTTACAACTGCATCTTTTACGTCTGCTTTTTCTAACATTGCATTAATCTGTTTTTCAAATGTTTTACCCGGTGTACCAGTAAAGACATACTTAGGTATCATACCTAAACTTAATAATAATTCTGTCGTACTTATTACTATATCAGGGTCACCATAAATCCCAACTTTTTTTCCATAATAGTAGGAATGACTATCTAATATAATATCTACAAGCTGTCCTCGTTCTTCTTCCAATTCGTATGGTACATCTTTATTCGATAATTTTGATAACGCCATTATAAATTTATCTGTTGCTTCAATACCAATAGGTGTTGGTAATACTTTAAATGGAACATCACATTTTTTCTCCAACGCTATTGCACCAGCTTCCGATGCAAATTCACCTAGTGCTAAAGATACCATTGCGTTACCAGAATCTTTGATTTCTTCAATTGTTGTACCACCGTTAGGATACATCTCATGCTTACCTGTCATTGGTGAATCAACAACACCGCTTGTATCAGGAAACATCGTAAATGGTAGTTCCATCAATTTCATAATTCTTTTTATTTCACGCATTTCAGCAGGCCCTACAAACCCAGGAATAATATTCATACTATCATTTTTCTCACCATCAGCTTCTGCAATATACTGAACAATTCCTTTTACCATATTAGAAAAACCTGTAATATGGGAACCCACATAACTCGGTGTGCTTCCATGTATCACCATTTTCCCTTCTGGTATATCTGCCTGTTGTATCAGTGTATTCAAGTCATCACCTATCGTTTCTGATAGACAAGTTGTATGAACAGCTATGATGTCAGGGTCATATATTTGAAATATGTTTTTTATAGCTGCTTTAAGATTACTTCCTCCACCAAATACGGAAGCTCCTTCAGTAAAAGAACTAGTGGAAGCCATAATCGGATCTTTAAAATGCCTTGTAAGCTGCATTCTATGGTATGAACAACACCCTTGAGAACCATGACTATGAGGCAAACAACTATGAATTCCTAAGGCTGCATACATCGCACCAATAGGCTGACATGTTTTAGCCGGATTAATCCTTAACGCTTTTCTATCTGCTATTTTTTTTGGCGTTTTATCCAACATTATTCTCCACCTCCTACGATAGCACCTTCCAACATGGGTTCAGTTTTCCATGGAGCTACTACATATTTCCATGCTGGCGTATACATTCCCATGTGGAGGTCTCTTGCAAAATTAAGTGCGCCTTTAAATACTGCATATGGTCCTGAATAGTCGTATGAATGTAGCTGTTTTGAATATACACCCATCTTTTGAATTACATATTTATCTTTAATCCCGGAGAAAAACATGTCTGGTTTTAATATTTTAATAAATTCTTCTGTCTCATGATGGTTTAAATCATCAACAACAATACTGTTTCCTTGCATTTCTTTAATCAAACCATCATAATAATTTAAAGGTATTTCTTTTTTAAGTTCTTCATATCTTTCAGGAGAAATAGTTACTCTATAGTTCTTTTCATCCTTTTCAACTTTCAACTCTTCTATATTTTTGCTATCAGCATCCAACTTAATATCTGGAATGACTTCTCGACCTTCATAGTCATCTCTATGCGCAAATTCATAGCCCGCCATAATTGTATCAATACCTAAATCTTTTAAAAGTGCTTGATAATGATGTGCTCTAGAACCACCTACAAATAAAAATGCAGTTCTACCTTCTAATTGCTCTTTAAAATATTGAATCTCGCCTTCAATTGCAGCCATTTCTTCTGCAATCACTTTTTCAGTTTTTTCAATTAATGCCTCATCACCAAAATATTTTGCCACATTTCTAAGCGATTCAATTGTACTTGATAAACCAAGAAAATTAACTTTTAACCATGGTGTACCATATTTCTTTTCTATCATATCACCAATATAGTTTATGGATCTATGACATTGAACTAGATTCAAGTTCGCTTTATGTGCGCCTTTCAAGGCTTCATAGCTTCCATCACCAGTCATGATAGTCACAATTTTATAACCTATTTTTTCTAACAAATCTGATATTTCCCAGCCATCTCCACCGATATTGTATTCACCCAATATGTTAATTGCGTATTTATCTGCTTCAAAGTCTTTTGTGCCTATAACATGTTTCATCAATCCATTATTGGCAATATGATGTCCTGCTGATTGACTAACCCCTTTATATCCTTCACAATTAAATGCTAAAACTTGGATGCCATATTCTTCTTCGGCTTCTGTCGCAACTGCTTGGATATCATCACCGATTAAGCCAACTGGACATGTCGCACTGATTGTAATTGCAGTAGGATTAAATATTTCCACCGCTTCCTTAATTGCTTGTCTTAATTTCTTCTCTCCACCAAAAACAATATCACTCTCTTGCATATCGGTAGAAAAACAATAATTTAGATAATTATCTAATCCATCTTCATTTTTTGCTTTGTTACGACGAGTTCCCCAAGCATAGTATGAACAGCCTATAGGACCGTGTACAATATGTACCATATCCTTAAGCGGTCCTAATACAACCCCTTTACAACCTGCGTAACAACAACCTCTATTTGTAATAATTCCTGGCACTGTTCTTGTGTTTGCCTGTATTGCTTGCGGCTCCGCCTGTTCCTCTTTGAGTAACATATGTGCCTTTCGGTTTTTGTAAACACGTGCAGGATATTTTTCTAAGACTTTTTCTATCATTTTTTCGCCACCCAAAACATTCACCTCGCTTAAAATTGTATTTAGACTATTTAAGTTAAATTGCCTTTTCGCCTGTTTCCTTTGTTCTAACTCTTATAGCCTCTGATACAGGAAGTACAAATATTTTTCCATCACCTGGATTTCCTGTACTGTTAACTTTCATTATTGTGTCTACAACTTTTTCTACTTCTTCATCTTTTACAACAATTGTAAATACGCGTTTAGAAATTAATCGATGACCTTCGGAAAGTTGTTCACTAATTTTTGAATTTTGAATTTCATTACCATTGATTACGCCTTCAATCAAAGAGTAATCAATTTTCTTTTTCCCTCTACCAAGTACTTTTCTACAGGTGATAGAAGGAAATCCATCTTCTAATAAGGCTTTTTTGGTTTGATTTACTTTATTCATACGAATAATAGCCATAACCTCTTTCATGTAAGACCCTCCTTTTATTACAAACCTTTGCTTTGCGTACTAATGGTATATGCTTCTTCAACAGGGCTAACAAAAATCTTACCATCCCCAAATGCACCTTTTTCACCACTTTTTGCAGTTCTCATGATTACTCTGATAACATCATCTTTATATTCATCTTTCACAACTAGTAAAAGCATTTCTTTAGGAATTTCATCATAATGTATGTCCCCTACTTTTACACCTCTTTGCTTACCTCTACCTACAACATCAATTTTCGTTACTGCTGGAAAACCAGCATCACATAACTCAGATAGAACAACACTTACTTTTTCAGGTCTTATTATCGCTCTCACCATTAACATAGTCTTTCCTCCTTAACCTTTTTATTATTTTATTACATTTCTAATATACCATGCTCCATCATTAATTCTTCAAGTCTATCTTGTACCATAGGCTTAGGAATAACAAACATTTTGTTATTATCAATTGCTTCTGCTAACCCTCTATACTCTTTTGCTTGCCCTTCTGTTGGTGCATAATCTATAACTGTCTTTTTATTAATCTCAGCCCTCTGAACCAAATTGTCACGTGGTACAAAATATATAAGCTGACTACCTAATTCTTTTGCAAACGCTTCCAATAATTCACGTTCACCGTCAACATTCCTACTATTACAGATAATACCTCCTAAACGAGCACCTCCTGTTTTAGCATATTTTTGTATACCTTTTGAAATATTATTTGCTGCGTATAACGCCATTAGCTCACCACTTGCTACAATGTATATTTCTTGTGCTTTCCCTTCACGTATCGGCATTGCAAAACCACCACATACAACATCACCTAATACATCATAGAAAACATAATCTAAATCTTCTTCATATGCACCAAGACTCTCTAACATCCCAATGGATGTAATAATTCCTCTACCTGCACATCCTACACCCGGTTCAGGACCACCAGATTCTACACATCTAATTCCGCCAAAACCTTTCTTCAAAATAACATCTAACTCAATATCTTCGCCTTCTTCTCTCAGAGTGTCTAATACAGTCTGTTGTGCTAATCCCCCTAATAAAAGTCTGGTTGAATCTGCCTTTGGATCACACCCTACAACCATAATGTCCTTACCCATCTCTGCTAACCCTGCTGTTAAATTCTGTGTTGTGGTGGACTTACCTATTCCACCTTTTCCATAAATCGCAACCTGTCTCATCAAAATACCCCCTAATTAGTAAATTTTTTTATTAATTCAATTTAATTGAAGCAAAATAAACAAAAAAACCTTTTAAATTTGTACTACACTTCATAGTGTAATTAATTTAAAAGGCCTCATAGCCACACAGAAAGACATCGGAGTCATTTCTATGTTTTATTCAATTGTAACTGTACAGTGTTATTAACTTAAATAATCAGTTATATAACTTACTAATAATATAACATATACCGCTATATAATGCAAGTGTTTTTTTAATAAAATTCATTTTTAATAATTCTTAATACTTTCTATGGGGTTTTAACTAGTTTCCACTGTCATTTTTGCAATTTTTATTATTGTATACTTCATATTGTAGTTAATACATACTATGAATATACTTTTTGCCAGTCTCAGTCTTAAAATATTTTTCCATAATAATATTTACCTGTGTTTGCTCTATCTTATCTTCATCAATATTCACAATAAAATCTGCCTCAATCAAAATTTGAAAGTCTATATCATCCACCTTGTTATACGTATGATGATTACCAACTACGAAACAAACTCTATCTAAAAAATCATCTGTAATATTATATTTTTTTAAAATATCACGGGCAATAGGTGGCCCTTCAATCTGCTGATATTTCCCTGACGAAGAATTATATTTCCTCTCACTTTCTTTAATCCCGATATCATGCAATATAGCCGCAACCTCTAGAATACATTGTTTTGCGTTAGGAATCCCTTCTAACTCTCCGATATTTTTAGCAAAACTATAAACCTTCAATGCATGGTTAATTCTCTTAACATCTCCATCAAAATAGATGATCATATCGGAAATAAGGTTTTTCATTTGTGTTTCCATCACTTTCATCTCCTAACATCATTTAATTTGTTATCGCTCTCTTTAAGATCGTATGTGAAAGTAATCCAGTAATAATATATGCAGATGCTAACGCTATATAAATACCCGTTAATCCTAAAAACTTTGACCCTACATGTGAGAGAGGTATATATAGTACAAAAATTTGAACAAAACTTATTCCAGCAGCATGCATTGGCTTGTTCAAAGTATTCAGCGCTGATATTGAAATCAGATATATTCCCTGCATAACATATGCAATAGGAACAATTCTAATATATAATACAATATACTGAATAACATTTGTATCTTTATTAAATAAACCTGCAATCGGTTTAGCTAGTATTATTAAAATAACACATGTTGCTATCCCCATTACAATTGAAAAAATTTCTGCTTGCTTAAACCCTTCTTTCACCCTGTCTTTTTTATTCGCTCCCCAATTCTGTCCAATAAAAGGACCGAATATAGAGGACAATGCTTGAACAAAGGATAAAGCAAAGAATTCAATCTTTGAGGCTACACCAAATCCAGCAACAGCTGCAGCACCATAGACAGCTAGCATACTGGTTACGACTCCTACCCCTAAAGGTGTAATCATCTGTATAATTGCAAATGGTACACCTACATACAATATCTTTTTCCATGATTCTACAATTTCTTTTATATGTGCTTTTTCAAGTAGTATTAATTTTTCACGATAAACAAGTACATATATCGCAACTATAAACGTAATCATCCTACCAAATACAGTTGCTAATGCTGCTCCTGCCACGCCTAACTGAGGAAATGGTCCTAGTCCAAAGATTAAAAACGGATCTAATATAGCATTAACGATAGCACCGATCATCATTACCATTCCTGGTGTTTTACTGTCTCCCAATGCTCGGATAATATTATTCCCTACCATTGGAAACACGACAAACACGACACCAAAATACCAAATGCGCATATATACTTTAATGATTGGTAGAATATTTTCATTCGCTCCCAACAACCTAAATACAGGCTCTATCGTAAGTTGACCGATAAGTACAAAAAACGCCACGATTAGTACAGATAATATTAAACTATCAGTTGCTAATCTTTGCACTTTATGATGATCGCCTTCACCAACAGCTCGTGAGATAACCGCAGAAGTACCCCGTCCCATGCCAAGCGCTACACTATTTATTACCATTATAACTGGAAAAGTAAACGACAACGCTGCTAACTCGTTTTTACCTAACTGACCTACAAAAAAAGTATCTACTAAGTTGTATATTACCATACTAAGCATTCCAAAAATCATCGGAATCGTTAATTTAATTAATAACGGTCTTATTTCTCCCTCTGTCAATAATGCTTTTTTCTTTTCTTGCATATATATGTATCTCCTCTCATGCCTAATAAGCTAAATTATAAAAAAAAATAAATCTGTGGATAGACCCACAGACATATTTCCCTACAATTTTTTTGGTATTTCAGGAAAAAATCTTTTGACCTCTTCTATAAAGCTTTCAGGTGAATCAGATGTATGAATCAAACTCTTAAAACGATGATTGCCAAGGTCTCCACGAATCGTCCCAGGAGGCGCTTCATGCATTTTACCTGCCATCAGCCTCATATTTTGTATTGCATTTCGGCCTTCAACGATCAAAAACAGAACTTTTCCTGATGTAACATAATCAATCATATCATCAAAGATATCCAACTCTTTTATGTGCTTATAATGCTCACAGGCTAGTTCACGAGATATCATTTCCATTTTCACATGAATGATCGACAACTTCTTACGTTCTATTCTTGATATAATCTCGCCTACTAGTTTTCTTTCCACGGCATCTGGTTTTAAAATTACAAATGTTTTCTCCAAATCTTCTCTCCCCTTTGCTATTAAATTTAATTTTTCATTTCTTGTTAATTGTTTGATACGATATTCCCGACGTAGCGCTTCTGTTTTTGTTTCAAATTGTTCGTAATACTTTAATTCTACTGGAAATCTATTACGTGTATATTTCGCACCTTTCCCTCTATTATGCTGTTTAATCCTGTTTTCAATGTTGGTTGTCCATCCTGTATAGAGCGTCCCATCTTTACATGCTACAATATAAACATATTTCATCAATTTTTACCCTCATTCTTATGCTTCTTGTCTAGGTTTTATTTCATTATTTGACCAATATTCTTAATCATAATAGAAACTGTGCCATCAGGATTATTAATAAATTCGATTTTTTCATTATTCCCATAATACTCAACGGGCAAATTTATCTCTATCCCTGAATCTGTCTTAATTTTATGTTTCATAAATTTCTTTTGTGCTATTTTCGGAGAGACTGGAATAACTTTTTCTTTTAGCCCTACTTTCTCCATCTCCTCAATATACTCTTCTTTTAGCTGAGGACTTTTTCTAAATACTTTATCTGCAATATCAACGACATCAATTGTTTCAGTCTCTTCTATGCTTTCGGCTACAGCTTTTTGTATTTCAACAGGCTTTGTATAATCTTCTTCAAAGTATTGTTTGCTAAATTTTTCAGTTGTTTTATTAAATAATTTTACTTTTTCAAATGTGGATATTTTGCTTGTACATCCTAAAAAGATATTTGAAAAATAAAATGTCTTTTCTCCATTTATTTCATACTTTTTTTCAAGTAATTTGATGCTTAAATCATTTAAATTAATGATTGCGCATTCATCAACTTTTTGATTTTCTAATGGTAACGCCGTTTTTTGTTTGATGATTGAATTTACGTTTCCTGATTCATTTCTTTCGATATAATGTATGTATGAATGTCTATAGTTTAATTTCATTATGCCTAGATGGGGATAATCCCCAAGATTAAAAAGGCAAAAGATCGTATCTGCTGGAGGTATCTCTACATGCTTTTGCATAATATTGAATAATATTGAACCAATTTCAGCAGTAATAGCAGGAAATCGTTGCGAATCCCCTGGAATACTTTCACATAGATTCTTTACTTGATTTGATGTTTCAAGAAATATGGCTTCTTTCAAACGCTCATCCTTTAATATTTTTTCGATATGCTTTTCGGCAAATTCAATAATTTCTGTATTCAGCTCATGCTCCTGTTCAGATAATACAGGCATCTGTATATTGCTATCTAATATATGTACAATCATTTTTTTTATAGAAATTTCATTTGTATGATCCACAGTATAACCTCACATTTTCTTTATTTCCTTCTATTATACTGAATATAAATTTTATATGCAACTGCTCTAAGGGCAAATATTCATTATAAAAAAACACACCCATAAATGGATGATTTTCAAAAGGCTATTGGATAATTTTCCAATAGCCTTTTCATTAATAAGATTAAACTTATACTGTAACTTGATTCTTTTTATTTGACTTCTTATTTTTAAATTTATATATACTTGTTTCAACTAAACTATATATTACAGGTATTACTATCATAGTTAAGAACGTTGATGCAACAAGACCTGACATTAATGCAACCGCCATAGGCGCAAATAATTCGTTTCCTGATATCGCTAATGGGAATAATCCCATTACTGTTGTTACCGCACTTAACATAATCGCATTGTATCTTTTATCAACCGCATCAACACAAGATTCGTCAATCGAATGCCCTTCTTCTCGCGCCATATTAATATATTCAATTAACAAAATACCATTTTTAACAACTAGCCCTATCAGTGCAATAATACCTAAGAACCCGGTAAATGATAGTGGTTGTCTAAATAACCATAATCCCAAAAATGAACCTATAAGTGACAATGGTACTGTTAATAGTATTACTATTGGTTGAACAAACGAGTTAAATTGTATTAACAATATTAAGTAGATTATAAATATTGCCGCTACAGCTAATAAGAGTACAACTCCGAAATTATCTTCAATCATTTCTCTTTCACCATCAAAAGTGATTTTTGCACCTAATGTATTAACTGTTGGCAATACCTCACTTTCTATTTGATCTGTTATCGCTACAACATCATAATCTGGTAAAACATCACTTTCAACCATAATTGTTGTTTCACCATTATAGCTATATATACTATCTACTTTTTTGCCATAACTTACTTTTGCAAACTGTTTCAAAGGCACTTTTTGATTAGTCATTGATGATTTTATTGCTATATTTTCTAATAAAGCAATATTATCAATATCACTCTTCAACAATAGTGCATATTCTTTACCATCTCTTCTGAATACAGAAGCTTCAGTACCGTATAAAGCGATATTTATTTGTCTCTGAATATCATATTTTGTTATACCAAGACTAATTGCCTTGTCATTATCAACATTTATTGTATACTGGAATGTCTTGTCTTTAAAGTTATGTCCAACACCCGTTGTCCCTGAAATTTTTTCTATTCCGCTAACTAACTGATTCGCAACTTCCTGCAAATCATCTAAATTATCCCCTGATACTTGAATTTTAATTTTCGCACCAGGTTCTGCATTCTGAAGTAAGTTAACAGAAACTGTACCGCCCGATATATTTTCATCTAATAGTTTCTGAATATGATTTGCAAATTCAACCTTTGAATTAAAACGTCTCGTTTTCTTGTCACCTAAATCATATTTACACACCATTTGAGCATAATCTTGTGCGGGCGTAGCTGGAGGCATCGTAACATAAAACTTTGGTAAGCCATTTCCTACTGCAACAGTGTAACTGGTGATTTCATCCTCATTATTTAAAAGTTCAACTACTTCATCGCTTAGTTTTTCTGTAGCATCTAAATCACCCATTTTTTCAGAATTAATATCTATATAGAATAAGTCTTTATCTGCATATGGAAATAACTCACTTGTTAATAGTGGAGCGATTCCGTTCATCACGACAATAAACACTACAACCATAATTAACGAAACAATAATTTTTCTTTTTAATGCTACTTTCAAAACAGATTCAAAAAATGCTCTAGGTCCTTTTCGCTGTTTTGTTTTCTTTTTAGTTTGTTTCAAGAATGATGCTGTCATTGCAGGTGTTATAAACATTGATACAATGTATGCTGCAATAATTGAAATAATAAGTACCGTTGGTACTGCGCCAAGAAACATACCTGCCGACCCTGGCATACCCATTAATGGTGAAAATGCTGCGACAGTAGTTAATGTAGCTGCAAAAATTGGGATAGCAGACATTTGAACACCTTTTAAAGATGCAGTAAGTTTATCTTCTCCTCCATCTATTCTAACTTGTACAGTATCTGTTACAACAATTGCATTATCTACTAAAATACCCAGCGAAATAATTAAAGCAGTCAATGACATTTGATGTATTGGTATCTTCATAACATACATTACAATAAAAGTCATCAATATAGATAGCGGAATCGCTGTCGAAACAACAATAGCATTTCTTATTCCCATTCCTAAGAATATAACGACAATTACTAGGATAATTCCACCCAAAAGATTAGACATAAAATCATTTACAGATGTACTCACAGCTTCTGGTTGATATACGATTTCCTCAATCATAAGATCTTCTGGCAATTGTGCTTTTACTTCATCTATTGCCTTACGTACTTCTTCACCTACAATTACTACATTCTTACTCTTTTCAAAGTATCCAGTAAGCAAAACTGCATTTATACCATTTTGTTTGTATTTTTCTACCCCGTCTTCTACATCCATATTTACATCTGCAATATCGGATAATCTTGTAACAACTCCCGTATCTGAAGACATCATAATCACCATATCTCTAATGTCCTGTATAGATGTAAAAATTCCAGGCGTAGACACTTTAATTTTACCCGTAGAAGTATTTAAAAATCCTGATGGAATTTCAAGATTTTGTGATTGAAGAAGTCCAGCTAGATCTTCAAATGATAATCCCAGTTGATTTAATTTAGAAACATCAACATCAATTTTTACTTCTTTATCTAAATCTCCATCGATATTGAATTTAGAAATACCGTCAATATCTGATAATTTATCTTTAAATTGTTCTCCAAATGATCCCAACTGTTCATATGTATAATTTTCTCCAGCTAAACTAATAATAATCCCAGCGGTTTCCGTCAAGTCAGTCCTTATTATGCTCTCTTGACAACCACTCGGCAAATCACTTTTTACATCTGCTATCTTATTTCGAACTTGTTGTATTGCAGTTTCTGTATCAATATCACCTTCAAACATTATCGTAACAACAGATGCGCTATCTTGTGAAAATGACTGCATATAGTCAACATTATCTATTTCAGTCAATTCGTCTTCAATTTTTTTTGTTACTAATTCCTTTACATCACTTGCATTAGCACCAGGATATGGGGTAATAATCAAAGCGACTGGAACATCTAGATCTGGGGATTCTTGCCTAGGTAATAAGTAGTAGCTATAACTTCCAACAATAGCTACAATAACAGTTAAAAATAATACAATACTTCTTTTATTAATTAGTTGTTGTAATAGCTTCTCCACTGTTTACTTCATCTCCATTCACTATTTTAACTTTGTAACCATCCTTTAAATTTTTCATACCACTTGTCACTAGAAGTTCTCCTGGCTCAATACCTGAAACTTTGATAGTATTTTCATAGATTTCTTGAAGTTCTATCGTTCTTTTAAAAGCCCTTCCATCTTTAATCAGATACACATAATCTTCACCATTAGAAGAAATTGTGTTCATTGGAATCCAAATACCGTTTTTTTCACCCATTTCAAATGCTACTTCAGCAATAGAACCAATTTTAAATATTTTATCGCTTACAGTCACTTCAGCATTATACGTTCTTGTATATGTATCAGGCACTTCAGAGATATGAGTAATGACGCCAGTTGCTGTTTCACCATATACATCTATAGTTGCCTTCGTTCCAACAGCTACCTTTTGCACATCACGTTGTGATAAGCCTACATTTATCATTTGTTCATTAGTTCTAACAATTACCAATGGATATCCTGCAGCATAAAGTTCGCTTTCAGCATATTGTAATTCCATAACTATTCCATCTTGTTTTGCATAAACTATACCATCATTATACAATGATAATTTTGCATCATATCCAATTTGAGCTGCATTTGCTTGAGTTTGTGCTTGCTCTAATTCTGCATTAGCGATTGTAATTTGTAATTTCAATTGGTCAAATTGGTCTTCTGATATAGTACCATCATCGTATAATTCTTTCATTTTTTCTAACATTTCATTTTGGTAGTTTAAACCCTCTATTGCTTTTTTTACATTAAGCTGCGCTGCTGTTAAGTCTTCTTTCGCTGCCGTTAATCCCTTTTCTAAATCTGACCTATCTAATTCAGCTAATATCTGTCCTTTGTGAACCTTGTCACCCTTCTCTACGTGCAGCTTTCCTACACGACCACCGGATTTAAGACTATATTTTATCATTTCTTTTGGAACAACATTTCCTACATAATCAAGCGTAACTGGATTTTTGCTATTTTCTATTTCTAGAACTTCCACTCCAACGACTTTTTCTTCTGTCACATTTACTGTCTGATCAGTTGGATCTTGAACTGATGCATCTTCCACTTTTGCACAAGATGAAAAAATAAAAAGAAAATTTAATATTAATACTAAGCTTATAATTTTTTTCACTATCACTTACCCCCGTTTAGAATATTATCTAAATTTTACTCGATAATATAAATTTCAAATATTAATTTTGCCTTCTCTTTTGCCACCTCCATCTTTTAATCTTTACATTATCTCGTAAACACATAGTAGTTTACCAGTCTAAACCATATTTATTAAATAAACATTTAATATTTATTTAATTTTATTAAAAAATCGACATATTTCTGCATTTTTCGACATTTTATAAAAGTACCTATTTTCTTTACCTCCACCACCCGTAACACTAATTACTTTTCCTTCAACTTTCATATCGAACATCCTCCTATAATATGTATTGTCTTTTCTTAATACTATTAAAGCTCTTTTTCCTTTCATTGGCAATTGTACTTTTGGGCAAAATTCATGTGCAATCAGGCAGTTTAAATAAAAAATAGAGATATATACCATATTTAACGGTACATATCTCTATTTTTTTACTAGATTATTAATAATATCTTTTACTATTTTGCCATTCTTGCACCAATCTTAATGCTTCACCAAAGCGTTGGAAGTGAACAACTTCTCGTTCTCTTAAGAACTTCAAAGTATCTTTTACACATGGGTCATCAGTATAATTGATAAGATGTTCATATGTAATACGTGCTTTTTCCTCTGCTGCCATATCTTCGGTTAAATCAGCAACTGGATCGCCCTTCGCCTGTATGCCTACTGCATTCCAAGGATTACCTGATGAATCTTGATAAAAAGGTGCATAGCCATGTTCCACATAGTGACTACCTAACCCGTTTTTTTCTAATTGTTCAGGTGACACGCCTTTAATGAGTTTATAAAACAGTGTTGCTATTATTTCCATATGTGCAAATTCTTCTGTACCAATATCTGTTAATAATCCTTTTGTCTCATTGAGTGGCATCGTATAACGTTGATTAAGATACCGTAGTGCTGCACCTAATTCACCGTCTGGACCGCCATATTGCGTAAGCACGTACTTTGCAAACCTTGGATCAGGACCACTCACATTTGCTGGATATTGTAATTTTTTTTCATATATCCACATTTACGAAATCCCCCCTAATATTCTATTTCCCATGGCCAAGGATCATCAATATATCTCCACGGATACTTGCTTATTGCTTGATGTGTCAATGGACCATATTGTTGTTCATATTGTTTGGTTAACATTTCAATTTGATAGGCATATTTATTGTGTTCTGCTAAAACTCTTGCATCTTTCGGGTGTGTATCTAAGTAGAGCGTTGTTTCAATATTTGCAAATTCAAGTTTCATTATTTCTTTTAATAACTCTAATTGCCCTTGCTTCATTTTCATGCTTTTTCAACCCCCTTCAATTGTTTCATAGCGCTCTCTCTATAAGGTTGATATAAATCTGGGTATAAGGTACCTTTTTTCATCGCTTCGTTCAAATCATAATGTGTTTGATAGACCTGATATGGTACATAAGCCCTTGCTAACATAGGACAAATAGGCATAATTGGTACGGGTGGCATATATGTACCCATCGTAGGATAACCATACTTTGGAGATGGTTGTCTTTGTTGCATTTCAAGACCTCCTCATTCATCTATAAATTCTATTATTGATTGAAAATTATTTTACTGTAGTATATTATTCAACAATAGTTTAATTTGTTATTGTTTAAATAAAAAAAAACACCCTTCATTATTTAATAACTATTAGAATATCACACAGCTATTTGTAACGTCAATTCATTAGCGTGGATATCAGCTCTATATGAGTATTGCTTTATGCTATAATTACTAATTCATTAACGACATCTGTATATATCATTTTAACGCACAAAGCAGGTAGACATATTGTCCACCTGCTCTATTTTCATATCTGGTCTGAGTGGAGGGAGTTGAACCCCCGACCTCATGAACCCCATTCATAGCCCATATGTTGATATTACGGTGTTTTATAGGCGTTTGTTAGTTACGTGTTAGTTACCGAATATCTGTAACATGAATATTATTTAATATATCTTACTTTTATTCGACATGGTTCGATACACATTATTAAAATGTTGTGATATACTATTTGGGAAATTCAAAAAAAAGAGAGGATGAAGTAAAATGCAAATAATTAAAAAATGGTGGGTTTTGGCTGTTGTGGTTGTGGTTCTTAGCCTTGCAAGCTGCAGCGATGAAACCCCACAAAAGGTCACGGAAACACCAAGCGAAACAGAGACGGAGGTTACTAATACCCCGGAAATATTTAATATAGGTGATTCTGTAGAAACAAGCGAGAGTATTTTTACGGTTAACGCTGTTAGGACTGACAGTGGAAGTAGATATATGAAGCCTGACGAGGGTAATATTTATTATATCGTTGACGTTACAATTGAAAATAAAATCGATGAGTCTATAAGTATCAGTTCCATGATGATGTTTAGTCTTTTTGATTCAGAAGGGTATTCGTACGATGAAGCTCTCGGCGTAGAAACAAAAGGACGTGTAGGTGGGGAAATTTCCCCGGGTCGTAAATTGCGCGGTGAAATAGCTTATGAAATCCCTGCTAATGCTACAGGGTTAGAATTACAAATCGACCCTTCGCTTTTCGGGAATGGACAAGCAATATATAAATTAGATCGCTAAAAAAAATAAGCCCCTTAATGGGGCTAGTGTTTAAGCTATAGATTTATTTGTCTGTGTAACCACTTCCGATACTTGGATTACTAACCACTCCTGCTAAAACTAAAATTGCTAGTAATGCTTTTACTAGCGCGTCATAGTTGCCAGGTATAATAATATTTATATCATACACCTTTAAACTATCAGCTAATAAAGGAACAAATGCTGCTACTGCTACCCATAATCCATAATTTTTGAATCTCTTCATCATTTACACCTCCATTCCTATCGACTTTGCAACTAATGCCATAATATCTCCACGTGTTGCATAATCGTCAAAT
Organism: Clostridia bacterium; assembly: GCA_963662695.2. Classification (GTDB taxonomy): domain Bacteria; phylum Bacillota; class Clostridia; order SK-Y3; family SK-Y3. The sequence goes on from CAXXDC010000001.1 coordinate 454,489, forward strand.
CTTTTTTCGCTAACTGCGATTCCGTTTTGATTAAGATAATTATAGTATTTATCTGCCCAATGGGTGGTTTTTTCTACTGCTTTGATTAACGCATCAAATGGGAAATATTGTCCAGGACAGTTCGTCCCTCCGAAAAATCTATGTGGCACTATTGTCGCTTTTGGATATGTCTTCTTTAGTTCTTGCAATAGTTCTACGCCTGCATTAAATTGTACTACAGGCATTTCCTTGTCGACTGTATCGTAGTTGCCTTCAAAACAAACTCCAAGCGAAATTGAATTTTTACCTGCCACCTGTGCACCAACAGTGTCTGTCGGCCGACCTTGATAAATACTCCCATCTTTCCTGACGTAATAATGATAGCCACAACCACTCCAACCCTTGCCTAGATGACAATTATGTATATCTTCTATACTAGCAACTTCCCAAGCTGGATGATGCAGTGCAATGTATGCGGTATCTTTTCTTTTGTACAATTGCTTAAATTCTAATTTTGTATCAATAATATTCATGTTTTATCCCCCTAACCTTATTAGTGTAAAAATTAAGCCAACTACAGTGGTTACAACTGCACCTGTAACCGTTCTAGTCAGCCATTTTATGCTGTCTCGTATTTCGCCAAGATTACGTTCATTTTGTACGGCTTTATTATTTGTTTCGTATACTATTTCCTTTAGTCCGTTATAATTATCCAACTTTGTTTCTAATCTTACCAATCGTTCTAATATCTGTTGTTCTATTGTCTTTTCCATTGTAGACCTCCTGATATAAAAATTAAAGGACAAGGTTTACACCCTGCCCCATTTTACTATTTAGCGTAGTTTTTAAAACATACATCTTTTTTCTATAAAATCATTAAATTCCCTCATTAAAATAATTTTCATATGCTATAATGAAGTATAGATGTAAAATTATTTTACAAAGGAGGAAGTGTTATGAGTAATCTACAACCCGACACATTAAACGCAGCTATTAATGCTGGCGAAAAAGTGTTACAAAACACCCCTATTTACCAAGATGCAATACAACCCGTTGCAAAAGAAGTCGGTAGAGCCTTAGGAACTGTTGGTAAGACCATCAACATGGCTTTAGCACCTTTAAGTGGTATGATATGGTGTTATGAAAAAATTGCAGACCACCTAACAACTTCACTAGAAAATAAATTTAAAACTAAAAATATACCTCTTCAAAATATCATCACCCCCGATCCTGCTATTGCCGGTCCATTAGTCCAAAACTTTCAATTTATTGCTGAAAAACCTGCTTTAAGAGAAATGTATACTAACTTACTCGCTACAGCTATGAATAAAGACACGGCCTCTATTGCTCATCCATCTTATACCGAAATAATTAAACAACTCACACCTGATGAAGCAAAGATTATTAAGCATTCAATTCCAAGGCTTATGTATCCAATAATTAATATTAGTAAGATACATCCCAACAACAATGTTGAACTAATTAAAAATAATGTAATCTCTTTATCTTTTGAAGCAAAGTGTACTTTCCCTCAATATGGAGATGTTTATATAACTAATTTACAAAGATTTGGTTTAACAATAATTACTTTTGAAAAATGGTATAACACAGAAGACAAATATAATAAAATAAAAAACATTCCATATGTCAGGCAATTAATAAGCAGTGTTAATACTAATCCCTTTAAAGCAGAAATACAAAAAGGAATATTCTATTTAAGCCCACTTGGGATGCAATTTAAAAAAGCCTGCACATAATAATTTTACCAATAATTTAAATTTGGGGAACAATTTTTACATAACTAATATCATTTGTTTGAATTATAAAAATTTGTTTTTCTGTTGATTTATAGAAAATTTTTCTTTTCATTAAAGATTTTTTTAAATTTTTAATATCGCTAAGCCCTCCAATAAATTCAACTATTCCATTTGACATATAAATTTTAAATAAGTAATTATAAACCTGCATATTCTCAACTCCAATCCAAAAATAATACCCTACTATTTAGCGTAGAAAGACGGCTAGAATAATCTAACCGCCTATTTTCTACTGTGCCAAATGTCCTAACTCTAACGCTTCCAATTCTGCCCTTACATCTTCTTGTAGCGTTGTTGGCACTTGTGCAAACGTTTTGTAGCCACGTATAATTAATGTTACATATACAGTTACCATGTCCAGTCCTCCCTTCCACATATGCCATGTAATTTTTAATCTAGTTAGTAGTTTCTGCATCTAACATCGCCTGCACTTCCTCTCTGTGTATCTCTGGCACGTTCTCTATTGTTTTCGCTCCCTTTTTTATTAGTGTGTAATATACTCCTGCCATTGCTCCCATTATTCAGTTCCTCCTATCATTTGTTCGTAAATTTCTGTAAGCGCAAGTAAAGCAGACACATTGTCTGTTTCCAGTTGGTCTGCTTTTTCTTTTAATTCTTCATTTTCTGCTATAAGCGTTTTAAAGTCATTCAACGCTACTCCCCACATACTTGTTTCACCATCTTTGCTATTGTTCATTAAATGCTCTAATACTTCTAATGCACTTGTAAACGTCATTTTCTAATCCCTCCTATGCGTTTTGTAAATCTAATATTTGTAGTGATAGTGTTAATAACATCATCTCGTGGTCGTTCAGTATTGCGCTTTGCGTATTTGTTGCTTTTATTACGCTATCCAATGCCCCTGCGGTATTAAGTGGATAACTATAGGTAAGTGTCGGTATAGTAGACTCTTCTGTCCTTATAGGTGCTTTTACAATGTACCCTTCACCATCTGTCGCCCCTGTAATTGTTATACTTAAACCGTCGGTCGCAAGAGTTACATCATCTAGGTCGATTGTTTCGCCTGTATCAACTTTTTCAACACTGTCAATTTCGGCTACAGGAATATCGAACACTATCCCACTGCTATATGTAAATCCCCTGCTCATATAAGGCTCTACATACACAGTAGTACCAGCACCCCAACACGTTAACGGTGTTATATTAAGCTGGTGCGGGATTTCCTCCGCTAATTGATAAATTAGTGTGTTAGACGGATAATTTGCTTGAGCATCTGCTGTACTTGTATAAATACCCTTTGCGATTCGTAAACATAACCTATAATCTCCTGTACCTAAACTCCTAAATCGCCATGTATTTACTCTATTTATATCATCACTATCTGTTGTTGTATAATTATAAGTAACGCCTCCGACTATTATTTTATCAGTTTCGGCGTCTGACATATCAATATCAAAATATAATATATCAAAGTTTGCATAAGAAAAATAAGAACTATTTATATCACTGCCACTAATACTTATGTCATCACTAATCTTCTTATCAGCGGTACCATCATCATTTATAGTATCATGTACATCTCCGATGCTTCTGCCTTCACCCCAAGGGAAGGTATAATAAACTTCGCTTTCTTCATGTTCTACGTAGTCTGTGGCGGTTGTGCCTTCTTCGAGTTGGAGCTGTAAATTATAATCTTCACCATAACTGGAAGATAACCCAATACTTAAATATGCAGTATTAGCTGTTGTTGTAAAAGCTGTTGTATAAAACGTGTTATTTCTATTATTTGGTAACCCAAGGTAATTGCCATTAATATCATATAAAAATACAGCACTTGACAAATTACATATATATGTTGCATTAGGTTTTACCCTTAACATGTTAACAGAGCGCATTATCCCAGAACTTACATATTTATTTCCACCCGCCCAAGTATAAGTGCCACTTTCCAATTTTCCATCAAACAAATTAATATTTACACTCGTCAACTTTACGCTGTTTGTAGATTTAGTTCCTGTGGTCATAAAATGTAGCATTTGGTCTAACTCTTCTTTCGTTTTGTCTGCCCATCCACTAGAAGTCAAATCTATTATCATAATATCGTTATAGTAAATTTTATCTCCTACCTGATAATTAGCTCCTGTTCTATGATAAAATCTAAATGGTTCGGTATTATTAGTTGGTTCTAATATATCAGAAACAAAAGCATATTCATTCGCAGTTACAGTTAAATATTTTATATCTCCACCCAGTTTAAAATAAGTTACATTATCAAATTTAGGTTTAATTCGTGAAGCTATATAATATTTGTTGCCAACCACATAATTAATTTCTTTTTCTATGCGGTTGGTATCAGATACAATTGAAATTGTTTCTTCAAGTTCTTCATCAACTAACGCTAAACTTCCATAACCTCCTCCTACTATATAACCTCCAGTGTCACTGCTGAAATTTTCCCCTTCAACGACACTAATACTATTCCCCTTCAATTCTCCGCTAAATTGACCATATTCGGCGTTTTCGTCTAGGCTGAATATAGATGTGGTTACGGTTTGCTCGGCGGAGTATTCGGGGGATTCTACTTGGTATTTAAGCTTTCCTATTTCTTCATCTGCCTTGATTAAGTTGTTCTTTATATCTTCATCGTAACTAAAGTTATTATTTTTATCCGTTTCATAGGTTAAACCTATGTTCGGAGTATTTTCTCTTGCCATATGCACCACCTCCTACTGATAATTTTCAAAATCGTTAAGAGTCATTGTTTCTAACTCTGCTATACTTGTTTTCTCCATTTCCGATATGACTAGATATTTAAACCTAAAAAGCACCTGTAAATGTGCTGGTTTAAGTTGATTCATTACAGCTCTAACATCATCCATATTACTCGGTATTCCAGTTTCATCAATAAATCTTATTACAAATTCGTATTCATCATAATTTTCGATTACCTCAACATTGTGACCATATGCAAGCGCAGATAACTTTATTAACTCTGGTGTACAACCTTGTCCTCCTCTAGTTTTTGCTAATACATTAGTTCTTCGTTCTTCTATAGTCATATTTATCGGGCTTATTCCATATAATTGTTCTCTATAGGTTACTCCTTCTTCTGTGGCTGTCCTTATTACGGTTTGTTTTTCTAAATCATTTATTGCTTCTTCTGCGTCATCTAACTGCTTTGCATGTACAATAATATCTACTTCGTGTACTACTGCATCTTCTGCATAAATTTTTAATGGCTCTAACTGATTTTTTACTACTTCATTATAATTCACTAAAACCACCTCAGCTTATCGTTATATTTCCCACCACTGCTAGTTCAGTACTTTCTAATTCAATATTTGTTATTGGTGCTGTCAACTCAAAGTCATATATGCCTTCTGTATCATATATTGCATTTCTTATTGCATTAATTAGAACAATACCACCAAGACCAATAGAATTAATGTAGTTAGTTATATTTTCATTAATATTTGTTTGTATGTCTGCAAGTTGATATCCTTCTTGAGTTATAACAGAAAGTGTTATATCCACAGAAACTGTAGTCGGTGTTATTGCTTGTGCATCACAACCAATAGGTCTCTTTGAATCGATAAGAGACTGTACTTCATCAATAGTCGATTGCGATGGAATACCGTTATTTGATGCAATTACTATATCCGTAGTACCTGCTCCACGATTCAACGGCAAACATAAAGCAGAAGTTACTCCACTAACTGACATTGCCCATTTTTCATAATCTGCTTTTGTTCCTCCGTTTTCAGGATTTCTACAAGCATATAAATATCTTTCGCGTAGCATATCATCATCTTCCTTTTCACTGCCTCCTGTAAATGCCAAAGGATTCACTACATTGTCAATGCCTAATGGTGGTGCAGTCATTTCAGTTATTGTGTTAGTTGCAACGTTTCCTGCAATACCCTCGTTTATTGCTTCGGCTGCCACATCAACTAACAAACTACCTTCCAACAGTACAGCATCTACCAATGTAACAAACTTGATTGCATTCCCTTCTTTATCTGGCTTAGTTGAACATTCCGTTCCTGCAGGGATTTGTCTATCTACTGTATCTACAATGTTTCTACTGAACTGCAAAGTACCTGTTGCCTTTTCTGCCTGCTTCCTAAATACACCTTTTTCCTCTGCATGGTAATCTAAAAACACCCCTGTCGCAGTCTGTGGTACCAATTGCGTTTTTAACCATTCCAAATTGTAATACAAACCATTTATTTGTGCAGCATATACTTTGGCTTTAATTGCAATATCTGAAGCATCAGAAATGTTTGCATTGTCTATTTCAGTAGCAAAATCAGTAAGCATTTCTTCAACAATTTGTTCTTGGGTTTTGAAAATCACACTTTCACCTCCACTTCTATCGTGTTCCCTTCAAAGTCTAAAACTTCAATGCTAATCTGAATTTCATTACTACTCATCCAAATAACACTAACGTCCTGAACTGAAATATCAGTTTCTGGTTCCAATGCATCAATAACATATTGCTTAGCCATATTTGGAATATTAGAGCGTTTTTCCCTATATAACTTATACAACTCACTTCCTAAGTCTTCATCGTAGACAAAACTACCTTTACGGATTACAAGTCTAATCAATATTCGTTGCTTAATATCTTCATCGCCGCTAACTCTTTCTATATGTCCAGAAGGAGTTAAATTATAATCCCCATTAGAAATATTAAAATCCATACTATCCCACCTTTACAACTGAACTCCCAGAAGTGATAGTGCCAGTACAAGTGCCTACTCCTGGGACATTAACTTCTACTGTATCACCTTTTCTAGCTACTTCGTTATTTCCATTTAAAACAATACTACTACCATCTTTAGTTATCTGAACTGAATCATTTAAAATCACACTCCCATCGTTTTTCATGTATATTTTTGCACCACCTTGTGAATACAAGAGACATTCTCCAGGTGAAATCCCTTTATCCTCACTTATAACACCAATAGCAACAGCATGTTTATCTCTGCCCCAATTCTTAATTATTTCAGCTACAGTACCCACAGGAGGAAGCCATATTACACCGTATGGTGCTATTAATCTAACCTCTCTACTTTCACCAGCACTATAGGCATTAATTTTATTGCCACTTGCAGATGTAACATCAGCCAAGATAGAATTATTTAAACTTGCTTTTCTATTTTGTTCCTGTATTGTTTTAATCACTATAAGCCCTCCCAAAAAGGTCTCAATCTAACCGTTGTAACGCTTCCACGCTCTTTATTTTTAATATGTTTAACAGCTACAATAAAAAAGACCCCATCTATTTTATTGATAGGATCAATCACCTTTGCTGTAGTGTTTGTTTTTATTTCTCTATTACCTCTGGTCTCTAGTATTATTTCATAACTACCTTTCTTGGAGTCTTTTAATTCTTCTGTAGCTTTTTTTTCGGCTTCTGAGTAATTGTCTGATTCGGGATCCTCAATTATTCTTCTCCTAACAAAACCTTTGTTAATGAGTGTTTGGTCTTTTTTCTTAGCCACTATTGTTTTTTCAGCTTGAGCCCTTACCCATATTTCCGATTTAATCGTTGCAGCACTTTCGACTAGCTCACAGGATTCCATATGTATTGCTCCAACTATTTCATTTGAAAACGTGTATGATGGTGTAGCTTCATAATTCAATGTCTGTGCTACTATTGTGCTATCAGGCATAACCCATAACCAATACCCAATTTTTTCAGCTTCTCTAAAGATTATATCCCACTCTGTATCTCCTGTATCAACTACTATTTTTGAAATAACTTTTGTTTTTGCAATATCAAACTTTGTAAACCCATATGGTGTTGTAATTTTCTTAATGAAGTCCTCTAACGTTAGATTGTAATAAGTTTGCGGTATCGCATCGTTATCCATTAACAAAAGTGCTAAGTCCCTGCCATCAAGGTTTATATAGCTTCCAGAACTATCCCATTTGCTTCTATAGTCATCCACAACACCTTTAAGAATTATATTCTCCTCTAAAACTTCTACAATATCATCTGTGCCAATTAAACCAGAATAGGCTCCCCCAGGATTCCCAAATTTAATATTAAAATGATCTGCAGGTATATCCATAGCATTTTCAATCTCATAATTTTCTAATCTAACAATATCATATATTTTATTACTTGCCTTATTCGTAATTTTTATTTGCATTTGACCACCTCTACCTTTAAGATGGGATATTTATTTTTTGTCCGATGCTTATTTTGTTAGGATTTTTAATATCTTTGTTTACTGCTAAAATTGAATCTAGTGTTGTATTATAATCTTTGGCTATCTTATTTAAATATTCACCTTGTACAACCGTATGGCTTTTACTTGGCTCGGTAATTGGTGTTTGTTCATCATTTATCACTATAGCTTTACTTTCTACTAATGCTGGTGTATCTTCCCAGAACTCAAACTCATATGCCACAAAGTCTGGTGTTGGCTCTTGGGTTACCTGTAACTTTTTAAATACTGCATTGCTTATTTGCCATACAGGGTGTATAAGTGGACCTGCGCCATCTTCATAAAATACTGTAGCAAGTTTTCTAAACTCATCATAGGCACCTACCCCTGCGAAAGTCCCTTTACCTGTAATTACTCTATGTGCGGTGGCTAAGTCCTCAATTTCTGCACCACCCTTACCAGGATACTTATGTGCAACTAAATCTTTATCAAATACTATTGTATATGTTTCTGGATTATGCGACCATGAATATGTTTTATATTTTAATGGCGTTAAGTTCATAATGTTTTCACCCCAAAATAAAAACACCTAGAATTTTGACTCTAGATGTTTAATATTGTTAATCTATTATTTAATGCCCAATTCTTTCTTCAAAGCTTCCTGTAGCAATTTTGAAAAATTAACATTATTCATTTTAGCTAATACATCAAGGCTATTTGGCACAGTTAATGTTTTTTTAACATATACCTCTTTAATTTGACTTCTATGATACGGCATCCATACATCTATTAGTGCTACAACTTGATTGTCTTGCCTTACAATCTTAGAAAACGGTGTAGGCTCTGGTGCATCCTCATCGTCTTGTTCTAAATCATAAATATGCAACGAAAGTACTTCTTTTGCATTTTTAGCAGCTTCTTCGTCTGTATCAGCACTAGATAGACAGCCTGGTAAGTCAGGAAATTCAATTGATATTCCGTCATCATCATATGTAAAGATCGCTGGATAAATATAATAATCTTTCAAAATTGCCATCTCCTTTACGATTTTTAAGGGAGGGGCAGGGTTTTACTCGAGTGTTAACCCTGCTTGTTTCGATATACTTTTAAGATTGTCTTTCGTCAAATCCTTTTTAGGATGTTGAACTGTAACTTTACCTGTTTTAGTGGGATGTTTCATTTGATAATGGTCACCCCTAACACGTAATATGTACCAACCATCTTTTTTAAGTATATTGATTATCTCCCGGGATGAATAACTCTTCATTAGTTTTCCCTCCCTACGTACATTATACAACACGTATCGAATACGTGTCAAGTGCTTTTTTGTAAGTTTTATAGAAAAACAATAAAAAAGAACAGCAACAAATGTTTTACTGTTCATCTAAATATTGTATTCCTCCTAGTATTTTGGTAGAATATAGTGGTACAAGCTAAATCTACCTGAAAGGAGGACTATTTTATGGCTGAAAAAAAATCTGTATCAACACCACGAACAATAAAACCAGGTACTGGACGTAGTTCAAACTCGGCTACACCAAGTAGTGTTCGAGTTCCAAAGGCACCAGTTGAACACCGCGCAGCCACACCAATCAATGTTCGTGTTCCTAATTCACCAACCCCAAAGAAATAACTATTTTTTATTATCTATTTCATCACACCATTTGTGATACTCTTTCATATCGTAATCTTTGATTACGATATCTTTTTCTAAATCTATATATGTTTGTTTTACTTTATTAAAACACTTTTCATATTCAGGGTGTTTGTCTAGTCCTTCTGGGAAATATAATACAATTTCTCTATCTTCATTAGGTAATGAATACCATTTAGTAAACCCACTATGTTTTTCTCCATTCTTAATGACTTCGACATACTGACTTTCTTTTTCATTAAGAAACACATTTCTCCAACATGATTTATCATCAATAGCAATTTTATTGAGCAGTTTAGTCCTTATTATATTTATTGCCCCTTGAATGTCGTCTTTACACAATCCCTTAATTACACCAAAAGCAATGGCAAGCAAAACAACATATATTGCAAACTTTAATACATACTCTACATCATTAAAAGCTATCATAAGTTCATCAATAGTACTCATATCATTAACTACTATCATAATTAAGCCTGTTATTAATATGATTGGTAGACTGTAAACCAAACCATTTATAATCTCTCTGAACTCAGACCTTTTACCGCTTGATGGTATATCCATAGCATAGCTTATCTTTTCTACTATTACTCCTGGAACAATGAACAATAGTAATACAATTATATCTGAAATATTCATATTCTCACCTCACATTGAAATTATATCATATATTTTTATTTTTTTGTACAATTTTACATTTGGTTTAAAACAAAAGAAGACCCATTTTCAGTGGTCTTCTAACCTTAGTTCTTTTATTTAAATATTCATCTGTTGTTGTGGGTCATCAAGTACTCTTTGAATAAGCGTATCATTTGGTATGCCATCATAATGTTTTTGCAATTTATTTTTAAGATTAAATAACCTATTGGATGCAGTTCTCACCAATTGATTATATGTACATGCATGTACCACTCCGTATTCTGAGTCACCTATTTTTTTAACAGTAGATGTTTTTTGATCAATTTTATGCCCTACAACAAATGCGCTTATGTTTGCTGACTTTTCAATCGCTCCACTATAATAAATATCCTGAATATAGCCTTCCGCCTGAGTCATTTCTTCTCTGCCAATATCAAAGCCACCTTTTTTAACTTCAATAATTAGTATTTTCCCAATCTGACTTAATCCTGTATCTGGATTTATATCATCAGTACATACGGCTGATATCGTTGAATCTCCTAGTACTACTATATCAGGTCGTTTGCGGTAATTGATAAAATCTTTTGTGCTAACTTTTTTATCTTTAAAAATACTATTAATCGCTGTTTTCAGTGAAGAATTTGAAGAAAACATTGGCGAATCAAATTCTGGACCAAACAACCATCTTGCTTGAGTTACAAGTGGATGCAATGTGTGTAATTCATCTACATTTTTATCTCCACATAATCTTTCTATAGTGTTGATAACTGATATTCTCCTATCTATTTCTTCCATTACATTAAGCACTTCTTTAACACTCCAATCATCTAAGAGCATATTCAAAGATTCTATATCTTCTATTGATAAAGTCGCTAATTTTTGCAATAAATCAATACCGCTTCTACTCTTTTCCAAGTTAATCACTGCCTTAATTGCAGCTGATAAAAAATCACCTTGTATAGTTGGTTGCATCTCTGTTATTTCTTCTAAAAACCGAGATACCTCTCTCTTTTCCCAAGGTTTCAAAATCTTGATGTCCTGAATATTTCTTTTAATAACATCTTCCTTAGTTTCTTGTATGCTTTCTTTCAAAGTTTCTCTTATTACATTTTGTGCATATTCTCCAACAACATTACACACTTCATCCATAATTTCTGTATCTTTAAATCCTGACCAATCTGGCAAAACTTGATCTCTTAAATCTTCTGTCATAACAATTATTGTATATCTTTTAGCAAATTTTGTTCTACCATCAATTAGAGTGCCATTGCTTAACGTCCATGACGGTTGCCCTACCAGCTTATTTCCAACCCAGAAAGCTATTCCATGTTGTTGAGTTGTCTTGGCCGCCTTTGTTGAATCAATAACATATACTTTTAGAGATATATTATTATTTACTGTCAATGTTGTTTCTTGAGTAAATCCTACAAGTTCAGATAATGGTACAGTTTTATTATTAACAACTACTTCAAATTCAGGGTCGTACAAAAATCTTGCCGCTAAGAGCTCTCTTATCTCTTTTACGTATGGAAGGTTATTTTCAACAATTGCTGTTAATTTTGTTCCATGACCTTCCCTACTAAATTCTGTTTTATTAATAATAGTAAATGGTTCTTTGCCACTAGAAGTAGTAATTATATACTTAATGCCTTTTCCATCTTTCCAAGTCTCCACAGTATATTTATTTGAAAAGCACAACATACTATGACGTCCTACACCATTACGTCCATATGCTCTGCGTTTTTTATATGCCCTTTCAGGAGGAAATTCAACATACTCGCCTTGATGTTTTAATCTATTATATCTAAGAGTCATCCACCGTTCTCTAAATTGTTCTGAGGTCATCCCTATGCCATCATCTTCTATAACCAATGGCATTCCATATGATTCTGGAATAATAATGCTAACATACGATGCTCCGCTATCCCATGCATTAGCCACAAGTTCTGTTAAAGCAACGTTATAATCTGTAGTGATAGACCCTAAAGAACGTCTCATAAAGTCTTCTTCAAATTTAAATAATGAAGTCTGCCCAGCAAGTGTAGTAGTCATTTCGATGCACTCCTTATGTCTTTATCAGTGAAAACATTATATCAAAACCACTTGCTTTTTTCAATACTTTCCATATATAATATTTTATGTAGATTCACTCAAGACTTTATACATCAAAGGAGGCATCTCATTATGTTGATTCTAATATTCATATTGCTTTTAATCATAGCACTCCCAACCTTGGCTAATATTGCAGGTGCAGGAACCGCCTTATATTTTTTATATCAAGTTCGATACTTTGTGTATATAACCATAGGAATACTAGCTTTATTAATCATTACTGGGAAAATTAGCTGGAAGAAAGTTGAGTACTATTTTCTTCAATCTATTCGTATTATAATGATAGTCTTAACTCTAATCTTTATATTTCTTGTCTTTCAATTATTTAAATTATTTGGATAGTTTATAATCACTTTGATTTCCCATATCTTCTTGATTCAATTTCGGCTTTCCGAGACATATCTTCATATGTAACAGTCTGTGTAATTAACCCACCTCTGTCAACATCAACATTAACATTAACATTAGGTGGCGATACATTCACAATAGGTGGTTGAATATTAATTTGTGGTGTTCGGTTTATTTCTTCGGCCAATTTTGCTATTGCGCTATTACTACCTTTATTTAATAATTTGTCTGCATATTGTTCTGTAATTGGTCCTCTTTTTAAGTTAAGTGGATTTTCTTTTTTACCATAAAACCTTTCATAGTGAGATATGAAACCACTAACTAGCTCCTTATCGTTAAACATATTCAAGCTATATGGGTCGGAAAATTGCTTGCTTTTCCTAAGTAATTTGACGTCTTTTTTATCATAAGAGCCTGTTTTAACTCTGCTATATAGCCCTTCTCTATCTTTTGCAATAAGGTACTTTGCCTCTAATTCTTCATAACTTTTTGCCCCAGTAAATATTCTAAACCCAAGAAAATTATTTGCAAATAAAGAGTTAAGAAAATTTGCTTTACCTTTTTTATTAAGCTGTTCCTTGATTTGATAATCATTCCAATTACCAAGGGTCATGGCTGTATAAGGCATTGATACTGGATCAGTTGTCGTTACAACTTTTCCTAGAGATTGCGCTGCATTTATAATGCGACTCCCTCTAGATGCTTGGCTTATAACTCTGCTAGAATTTTTTAAAGTTGTAGCTGTATTAGACGCACTTCCAGTATTTGTTGATATTATGTTCCCAAAATCCTTGAACCATTTATAAGCATCTCCAATTTTTTTAGCTACATACAGCCCTCCTAAAGTTAATCCAACATCTCTCGCAATTTTTCTATTAGTTTCTCCCTCTTCACCAACGAAACTTAATAAAAACTCACCAATAGTCTCAGTAAATGTTGCAAACTGTGGATTGAGCTTATTTAGATTCTCAACAGACTCATCTAATGCCTTACTGAATCTTTCAAAAGCTGTTTCCTCCGCTTGAGCTAATCTTAATCGCCATGTAACAAGTTCCTTATCAATCTTTTTTTGTTCTTCCTCACCAGCACCTTTTTTCTGGCTTTCTAGCTCAGTTATCTTAACATTAATTGCTTCAACAGCTCCTGGCATATGTTTTATTGCATCCTGTTGCAATTTTAAATCTGTTATACGTGCTTCGATTTGTATCTTCCTTTTTTCATCTGTAATCTCTGCCAACTCGTCTTCCAAATTCATAATCTCAAACTCTATTTTCTGATTTTCAATTAATGGCTCTGTCATCTCATCAATCATAGGCTTAAAACCTAATGTATACTCCATGCCATTAGCCTTAATATTATTAATCATCAAGTCAAACTGAGTATTAATATCATAAAGCCTATCCTCAAATGCCTCCATCATAACACCATCAGAGTTACTGAAATCTTTGATGCTTTTCTCAAACTCACCGACTTTATTAAGTAGTGGATTCATAGCTCTAACTGCTTCATCAGAACCTAAAAACTCTTTAAGTATTCCAGCTTTTTGAGAATCAGTAAACCCACGTTTTCTAAACTGCTCATCTAAATCCTTAATAATTTCAATTAAAGGTCTAGTATTATTCTCTGCATCTCTAACCTCTACGCCAAACTCTTTAAGCTCTTTAATAGCCTTTGTATCAGTCAGCTTATTAAACAACTGAATCAAGGATGTTGTCGCTATGTTAGCAGGAATAGCATTCTTAGTTAGTTGTGCAATAGAAGCATATAATGTTTCCATATTTTGACCTGCACTATTAGCAGAAGCAAGAACACCAGTGCCAAGAGCAGAAGCTAATTCCTGATATTCTACAATCCCAGATTTAACAGTCATAAATTGCAAATCAAGAATAGTATCAAGGTCTTTAACTTCCTTACCAAATGCATTCATAGTACCTTGCGCAGCTTTTGCAACGGTACTAATGTCTGTTATCCCTGCAACTGCTCCCATACCAAACTTTCTTGTTGCCTGTGTTGCTTTGGATGGGTCAATGCCCCCTGAAATAACATCATAAGTACCTTGAGTTATATTCTCAATCCCTGTAGGTAATAGCCTCATCATTCTAATTGAATCTTTCGTCATTTTAGCTTGACTTTTAGCTGTTTGGTCATACAATGTGTTTACTTTCGACAGCCCATTAGATAACTTTCTAAACTCATTTATACTAGCGCCAACAAATGCAGTAGTTGCAACAGTGGCAGTAGTAAAACCTAGCTTCGCTGTCTTCTTTGCTATTGAAGCAAATTTTTGATCTAGTTTATTTGCAGCCACTGAAGCACTACGCATAGCAATATGAAATTTATCTGTAGACCGTGAAGCTTGTTTAAACATATTATCCATACGCTTAGCATTACGTTGTACCTTTTCAAAAGCTGGACTTGCATAGTCAGTTCCTTTTATGAAAACCTCAACATTTTTATGTTTATTCGCCACTGTTATTCACCACTCTTTAGCTTCTCAAATTTATCTAAGTCAAAGTTAGGGTTGCCTTCATCTTCAAACATATCTAGGTTTTTGCCACACTTAATACATTTCTTTTGTTTTGACTCTTCAACACACACAGGACACATATTTTTCTCTTCATCTTCCCTATCTAATTGCATATTAGCAAGTATGTAGAGCCACTGCCCTTCTGTTATTGTTCTAAGGTCAAAAGGAAACGTTTTAAAGCTCTTATAGACTCCCCACTTAAGTCGTTCAATTGGGTCGTCTCCAAGTGCTTTTTTACCTCTTCTAAATCATCCTTTGATAAAATGTTAAGTTCCTTCGAGGTATCTTCTTGAAGTGCCATATGTTCATCAATAAGTCCATCTAACTCTGAAAGAGATAAAAGCTCACGAATTTCTTCTGGTGATTCTGCAAAAAACTTGTCATGTTGATCAGGCACTTTTAGTGCTTCATAAAGAATATAACTGTTTAATATAACATTAAATGAATCTGCATCCCCTATTTCTTTTCCGCTACAATACGCAATTGCTTTTTTCTTAACTAAAACCATATCCTCTGACGATAACACGACCATATGTGCATATTCATCAGTTCCAGGTATATTAACCGGGGCAAAATGTTTTACCCCAGCCTTTATCTTTGATAACCTACTCATAGCTCTTCTTTCCTCCTCTTAGTAGCTGTAATTGAAATATCTTCAGCAACATGCTCGTTAAGAGTGTAATTCTCACCAATCTCTGTCCATTCACACCCAGTGTAAATCACCTTATGATCAGGTTTAACAAAAACAACTGTAAAGTCCTCAAGCTCTGTGAAATCAATGCCATCTTTAATAGCATCATCTGTCGCATATACTCGAGAGATATCAATCGTATATTGCTTTCTACCTTGTGCATGAGCTACTGGTTCATCTTCGCCAAATGCTTCGACTGGTTTTGTATCTCGTGATATTCTTGTTTTTGCGCTTTGAACTACAGCTACTTTTATGCCTTCAATCTCAATATATATATCTTTAGTAGTTGGAATTTTATTTTTTGACATTTATATATTCCTCCTTTATACCGTCATATGTGCTGATATGTGAATTTGGTTCAATGGGTCCATAACATTAAAACCGAAATCTACATCACACCAAGTAGGGTTACTCGAATTTTTTGTAACAGATGGTTCTGTATATTCTTCAATTATTTCAGCATTTAATTTTGATTCTAATATAGTAGCAACTTCCGTCTTTATAGAACTTCTTTTTGCTTCCGAATTTTTAGCTCTACGATATTTTACTGCTAGAGCATTACGAACTGTTGTAATAACATCATCTGCTATAAGTGTTGTGGTAAGCTCCTGCCAAGTTGTATCAGGGTTTCCACCAGCATCTTGGGTATAGGTTGTAACTGCTCTAACTATCTGAATCCTCCCATTGATGGTTTCAATTGCTGTTACTCCTCCACCAAGTAAAGCTTCAATTTCATTTCCTGTTCTCTTAACTTCTAAGCCACCAAATCCCTTTAATTCAACCCCTGTCATAGGTAAAGCTGGGTCAACATTAACTGCTATTTGTGCTGCGACTGTCGCTGCCATGTATGCACCAGATAATTGCGTTGTAGCATCGTCAGCAAGGGGTGCTGGGTCAACATATACTACCCTACTAGAATTAATTGCGGTCGCTGCGGTTACTACTTCAGTAGCTGTTTTCCCAGATGCTCCTCCTACAACTGCAATTCTCTCTTTTGTATCTGCAGATGCATCTTCGACATGTGTTTTTATTTTTGCATGTACAGTCAATTCGGTACTATCAGTCACAATTATTTGTACAGCTTCCTCTTTTAATAAAGCGTCTAATGCAGATTGATAATCTGCGTCCGTTGCTTTAGTTTCTGTACTTGTCGGTACAGCTGCAGGAACTGCAATAACTTTTTTTGCTCCATTTTTAAACAAGTGATAAATTAAATTTGTCATATCCGTAAATTCTGAATCAGTTCCAAATGTTTTCTCCGCATCAGCATAACCTAAAATAACATACTTATCACCTTTTGTCCCCTGTTTGGCATTGGCGATGATTCCTATAACTTTAGCATCACCAGGCAAAGCAGACACTGCTTTACTTGCATCTAAAGTACTATATACTCCTGGTCTTTCACTCATTAATTACACTTCCTTTCAAAATAAAATCTTCAATAGCATCATCAGTGCTATCTTCATACAATAATGTTTTTACTTGCAAAACACATCTGCAATGGAAAACGTCCTCTTCTGGATCTTCATTTATATCACCTGTATCAAATCTAACAAATTCAATATCATTTGGTGGTTCTTTCAGTTCAAACACTTTAATTAACTTACCTTCTAATCTTTCAATTTCTCTTTCTCCACCCATATTTTTTGCTGTACTGTTCCATAAATGAACATCAAAATATATGTTAATCAGCTTTCCTATTCTTTCTGTAGCAAGTTGAGTATCATTATCATAACTTTCTCCGAGATAATTATTAAAAGCCACCTCTTCACTGATTGCTTTGCTCCTACCTAGTGATATGAGTGGCTTTTTAAGTGGCAAAATTTCTAATGACGGATAATTCTCAATGATATCAACATAGCTTAGTTCAGATAAGTTTTTGAGAAAATCAATTATTGCTTTTTTTGCTGTAACTATTGGTTCATCTGGATTATACATATCTCATCACCTATCTTTCAAAGAATCTTCTAGGATATCCATTGCAATTTTTTCTGCCTTTCCCGAATCAATTACATCAATCACTGCATCATCAAGAAATGGTCTTGGTCTCATTTTAATTGTTCCATCATGTACGTGTGGTGGATATTCTTCTGCAACATCAGGATCTGAAAAGACTCGATATATCCCCATCTTAACACGTCTAGCTTTCAAACTTCTTGCTAAGAGTCCTGTTCGCCTACCTACAGGATAAGGTTGATTAAATGCTTTCATTGTTGCCCTATAACTTGTACCAGCCTTTAAAGAAATAGCATTTCTAAAAGCCATATACTTTTCATTGTTGGTTTTAGGACCACTGACATTTTTTACTGCTTCATCTAATATTTCAGAAGCTACTTCACGAGCAATACTATTAGAAGCCCTTTTTAAACTCTGTTTGTCATGTTCTAAGTCGTTAATTAAGTCGTCTAATCCTGACACGCTAAAACTACTCATTTATCTCAGCTCCAATGTACCAAAATAAAAAATTATTTGATTACTAATCATGTTTTCATCAGGATTAGTTATAATGAACTCTCTTCCATCATAAACAAGATAATCGGTCTCTAATAGATTTCTTATATCAATACTTGATGGTCCCATATAAACATAGTCATCATCCTTTGCTTTACCAATCAAAGTGTTATAAAGTTCTGGTTCTCTTTTTGATAAAGCTCTTAAAGGCTGTATAAAGGCTTTATATGGTGTTTGAGTCGCACTTGTATTGATATAGCTATCTTCGTTACACTGTGGCTCGTCTGGATTGTCTCTGTGGTATTGTGGATCACAATATCCTGTTGACTCATCATAGCCTGGACACCTTTCGCCATCTGTGTGCCTATAAAGAATAACATCTTGACCATATTTGTTTATTATTTTAGTAAATCTCGATTGATAACTCATTCCTAACCCACTCCAAAATAAAAATAGTCAGTAGATTTCATATATGGCTTTAATTTGTTCCAGCCTGTGTCTATCCACTCTTTTGCTCGCGTGTTACGCGTCTGTACTGATTTATTTTCACCAATTTTAATTGAACCTGCTGAAAAATCAGAAGCCTCTTCTTCATCATTAGCAAGTTCTTTTAAGTACTCTCCAACAATAATTTCTGTTACTCCTATGTTCATTATTGCTTGTATTGTTTCGTCAGTAGTTTCTAAGTATTCTGGTTCAATTTTATGAGATATTAAAGGCAACATCTCTCCAATTAATGAATTGATGTTACCTTCATGCTCTGCGATATCTACTTTTGCTTTTGTTGCTACTCTACTAGCATCTACAGTGAGCATTTATCTCACTTCCCTTATGCCCAATTTAGAACTTTTGCAGCTGGAGTAAATAACTTATTAAAACCACCAACACGAGAAATTACTGTTCTTTCAATTTGACGGTCTATTAGCTTATCGCTTTCAGTTGTGATACCTTTTTCGACAACTTCTTCTAAACATAATCCTTTGTCTAGTCCAATTATTCCTGTAACTCCTAAATCTGTTACTTGGTCAGCACGTACTAATTTAGCTCCTAAAGGTGAAATTAATTTGCCATCTTTTTGGAATGTAAATCCCGCTTGTGGATCCTTAAATTCTTCAAGAGTTAAGATATCAGTTAATGGTGCTTTTGGTGCTAAGACTGTGTTCATTTCGTATGGATCAAATTCAGCCCAGAACTTAATATACTCATCATATGTTAATGTTCCTGCTGTACCGCCAATCGTGGCATCACCGATAGTAAATATTTGAGCCGCATTTGAATTACCATCACCACTGATAATTATTCCTACAGCCTCAAGTGCCATATCTAATGCGATTTGACGCCCTATCTGTTGTAAAAATATTTCTACTACATTTAGTTTTTTTCTTCTTAATGCTTCATAAGTAACGTCTAATTCTCTACCATATTTATAAATGTTTGTTACCTTCTCTTTTGTTTTAATGGTAGTTACAGGCATTTGCATACCTTCAGCAACACGTCTTAATTTCTTTCTTTTCTTCGCATCAGCATCATCTTCCATATAAATACTTCTGTATGTATCGCTATCAATATTAGTTACTGTAGCAATAATTTGTGGTAATATGTTTGCTTTCTCAAGCCCTACTAATACAGTTCTATTAATATATTCAGGAAACAAAACAGTGCTGTCACTTGTAGCAAAGAACTTTTCTACTACATCAGCACCAGCACCAGCAATTTTGATATCAAATCTTTTCAATTGTCTTTCAAATGAGTCTAACCCATCATCATAGTTTTTACTAGAGTCTACTTCTTCTAGGTACTCAGTGAAAGTTTTCCCTTTACTCATAGCCTCTTTGTACATTCCTTTTTCTAGTTTCATATTATCAAATGACATAATTTTCTTCCTCCTTTATCTTAAGAAAAATCCTACAATTTTGTCGGTTGTGTTAACCGTTACTACAAGGTACTCTCTACCGTTAACATCATCTACTTTTACTCCATTAACAGAGTTAGCAGATAATTTACACCATCCAACTGTTGGTGCAGTTGTTCCATTATAAACAACTTCAACATAACCACCTATTTGTACCCCAAGTGCTTCATCTTTTTCAACTTTTATAATTACACCATGAAATACATCATCACTACCTGCTAAGGCAACCTTACTAGTTGAATCCATTTTTACTACGGCACCTTCGACAGTGCTATCGAGCCCCTCTGGACCCACAAAAGTTGCGTATTCTGCACCAATGCCTTCAAAACCAATCATATCTGCTGTTAACATTTACATTACCTCCCTTATTTACTTACTTTATAAGCACCAGCATCTGTAGTATCTGCATCTGTGCTTTTTGTTTGTGAATTTGTCGTTTGTGTTGAAGGTGGAAACAACTCATCCACTTGCTTTTCAAACTGTTCTTTGAAAGTCTTAAGTTCTTCAACATCACATTTATCATAGACCTTTTCCATAACATCAGCATTGAAGTTTTTGTCTACCAAAGCACCAAGTCTTAGGCATTCCTTTTTCAAATCATCTACATACTGACTACCCATTTCTGCTTTTGGTTCTAATTCTTTTACCTTATCTTCTAGCCCTTTTACTTTTCCCTCTTCTGTTTCTTTTGCAAGTTCAATGACATTCACATGTTCTTGAATATCTTCAAGGTCTTTCACACTTACTTCAACTTTCTCAAGTTCTTTTTCTTTTGCATTCACAATGAATTCCTTTAAATTAAACAATTTTAATCCTCCCTCCATTACTGGTAAATATTTTTTTGTTTCTTCTTTGTTTTTTCCTATATGCTTTTGCTTCTCATCATAGGCTTTTTTAACAACTCCTGCTCCTGGTTGCGCTGGAACAGCAACAAAAGACCATTCATAAGCGTCTTTTGGTTCTAATAAATCAACATAACAAAGCGACTTACTCCCTTTTTCTGTGTACTCTCTACCTGGAATATGTGGACATTCTTCATAATCCCATATACTATTGCCACATATTGAACATTTTGCCTCTGAAATAGAAAAACCAATACTGACTTCTTTTTTAATACCAGCGTCAATCTCGGCAATTAAATCTTTGTTTGATTCAGTTATAACCATGTATGCATATCCTTTTAAGTATGCATAATCCTCTTCAAGTGAATTTTTTTGCCCACTCTCTTTTATAACTTCTACATGATAAAGTCTTGCATTTTGGTTTCCAGCTTTCCATTGATGATCCATGATGCCTGTGCGCCCCAAAAATAAAGGTATGAATTTTTTAAGTGTTTCAATAGGAAATCGTTCATGGTCTCTATCAATTTCATTGTCGCAAAGAATAACTGGAAAAGTATACAGCTCTTCTTTTGTAAAATCTCTACGCGTATGTAGATTAATTAGTGATAAATGCTCCTCACTTATTTCCTGTCCTGTTTTCGTTTCCTTTGTTACTACTCTTGTCGCCATCTTTTGTAGTTTTTCTGGTATTGGTATTTGTTTTTGAGTCAACTTTTCTCACCTCCTTCTCTCCGAGGCTTCCCCCTGTGTTATATCTTTTAAAAGGTTTCTGTGTTGCTGTAATGTTTGATTTAATCATGTTATCACCTTCCTTTCTATGCGGCCTGCCTATTAGCACCAAGCCATTCTTCGTATTGTCGTCTAGTCTTAGGTACTTTTCTGCACCTGCAATTTGGATGTGTGTCTTCAACTACCCTAGGTGCGTTACTTATCGCCCACATCAAACCATTTAACGCCTGACATATAGGACACGCATCAACTGCACAAGACCATTCTACATATGGAAACTCCTCCGCCTCATATTCCGCTAACATCGCCCTATCAATCGCCATAGCTGATTCACTACGAGCAAGTCTCTCCCAGTACCAACGCTTACCACCTAACTCATTATGTAAGCTTCTAGCCCATACTTCTGGGTTATCACCATTAGCAGCATGTGTACCCATGATATAAAGGACAGTATCTTGCATATATTTAGCTTTTGTTTTTACAAGTTCCATGCCATTATTGACTAACTCTGATAGATATGGGTTACTATAACTAGGAATAAGTCTATTAACTGCTGGAGCAATGTCAGGGTGCTCTTCTTTTGCTATTCTATTACCTTCATTTATCCCAAACGCAAATGAACGAAGCATATGCATGTTATATATGCCCTCTCTATCTATTTCGCTGTCAGACTCTTTACTACCAATCATTCTGGCAAGCCATCCTGCAATAGCACCTTTCACGCCCTCTTCAATTTCTGGGTTGAGTTCCTTTTTATATGCTTTCTCTTGTGGAATAAGTTTAATTATCTCTTTTTCAAGAGCTTTAATACTGTCCATTATGGCATCTGTAAACCCTTTTTCTACTTCCTGAATTCGAGGGTCATCGTTAGGTATATCAAAAAATTCTTTGTTTTTATTATCTAATGATTTATGGTACCACTGTTTAAAATCCTTCACTTTGCTAAGATGCTTTTGTTCTTGTGTTTGCGGTTGCTGCTGTGTTGTGGGTGCTTCTCCTGCTGGTTTTTCATATCCCAATTCCTCAGCCGCTACATCTTGGTTAATAAAGTTCTGGTTACGCTTTTTAATAACATTATTTATTTTCTTTTCCTCTGCCTGCCGTCTATATAGTTCAGCTTTTGCCATCTCAACTTCATCCTGCAGGTTAATATCGTTCCATTCAAGCTCATAATTACATCGATAGCCTTTCAGTTGTAACCACAAGTCAATAACTTGTCTTGACGGTGCTTCTAGTAATCTTCGATATGCTTCTAGTTCTGACGTTAACAAGTCAGCCTGTTGCGAACTCATTCGTTCTGTAGTTGACCATGACAAACCCAATAAAAAAGGTGGCAATCCTGTCTTTGCCACCAACTGTTCTAATATGATTTTTACTGGAACTTCACAATCTAATATTTGATTATCTGCCCCAATAACTTTTACTTCTATATCTCCAACACCAAAGAAATCTTTTACAGTACCAGTCTTACCTTCTGTAATAGCGTTAGAAAATTGTGTTTGTATGTCTTTTGCTCTTTCCATTGCTTTTTCGCCTGTTAGATTGTCTTTATCAGGTTTATATGTAACCGAATAACGAACATTCCCAAATCTATCCCAATTAATACCGATACTGTTCAGTATCTTGAGAAGAAGACCAGTCACAAATGGCATTGATCTAAACAACGATACACCGTATGGATTATCACCTTCTGGATTAAGAGCAGTATATAGTAATAAATTCTGATATGGTAATACAACTGGTTCTATGTTCCCGTGGCGCTGTTCACATATCAATATTTCAAGTGGGTTCTCGGTCTGTCGTAACTTCATGCGACTCGATTCAATATTTTTCAAAGCATATATGTCATCCTTTGAATTATTAACAACAATCTCGCCAAATGAAAAGCCACCTTCTAATGTAGTCATAAAATAGTTGTTCAGAAATGTAAAAAAGCCCCTTTCTTTTGCATTCACTTGAACATTAGAAAGAAACTCATTAATCTCACCTTGAATTTTTTCGTTTTCCTTAACTATAACTTTAAAGTCACCTTTTAAACGGTCTATTTTATATATAGCAGTATCAAGAATCGGTATTGCTTCGCGCATGACTTTGTATAACTTCAATTCTGCTTTTAAAGGTATATATTTGTTAATAGCATTAAAAGGATGACTATAGCTTGTTCTAGTCTGTGTTTCAACAGTCGTTTTGCCTTTGCTCGTAAACATTCCTTTTACACTCTCTATCAATCCCACATTTCCACCTCCCCTTTAATATGCTTGTCTTTCGCCTGAACTTACCCAGAATATGTCTTCTGTTTCTGTATACTTTCTAACTTGTAATGCTATTCCTAAAGCCATTACTCTATCATCATGACAACCTTCCTGTGCTCCTACTTTTCCATTCCCTAAATTAACAAACGTAATGAACTCGTCAATAGTTTCTATACTATTTATAGGTAGCCATCCTTCTCTAATAGCCTCCTGTAAATCCGATATAAGTATTGGTTTAGTTTGTTTATTAGTAGGATAACCTGGTGTCTTTTCTTCTTTTCCGGTAACATTATTGTAGTTAACATGATAATACAAATGATCATAAGTATCATAATTTATCAGAGTGTTTAAAACTGCATGACCATGGTTATTTCTTTCAATTCCAAGTGATGCATTGTTATAATGCTGTGCAAGTCTCTTCGACTTTTTTGCAAATATATCTGGTTCCCACAACCCATGCAATTCTGCGACTTGTTCCCCGGTTTTTTTATCTAAAACCTCAGCTACGGAATAATCGCCACCTTCTTTACCTTCGGCTACGTCATCAGCTATGACATATTCCCTGTCTGGTTCAGGATTCTTAAATATCTTTAATTCGCCTTTATACTGCTTATGGATGCACTCATTATCTTTAGTGTGATCAATTGTAAATTCCTCATAGTTTTTACCTAATTGCTCTAAACGTTTTCTAATAACCATTAACTTCTTAACATCAAAAACAGGTCTACCAGAAGTTAAGAAACAAGACATCTCATCTTCGGGGTATTCCTGTTTAAATAAATCTTCTTTAGATAGACCGTCTTTGTCTGGCATTTCTGATACTTTCCATCTACGCCATTTAATTTGCTCTAACGATAACTTGTGTATATCTAAAATCTGCTGTTCTTCTTGATCTAATTCTAATATTTCTCCATGTTCCAAAGAAATTTTGTATTCAGGATGGTCGAACCACCTGTAAAAATGAGGCGTGAATCTGCCTTGCCCTTCTCTTGCTTCCCAATATGTCCTATAAAAATAATTCCCCACACCATTTGGTGTAGTCTCAATACAAACTTCACCATCATATGGAACCGCTTGTAAAAGACCTGTCATAAGCTCTTCGGGGTTCGGCCAGAATGCAACCTCTGAACAATGCAAATAGTTGATTGTATCACCTCGGCCAAAAGAACTATTCCCAGCAGTACCTATAGAAATTCTGCTATTATTTCCAACAAAGTAATATTCTTTCCTATTTCCATACTTAGGCTTATTAAGCCCATTATTAAGTTGCAATCTCTTTTCTTCTGGTAAATTTTCATACATTAACTGAACTGCTTTAAATATTTTTTGCGTTGAATCTGCATCATGAGCAATAATAACCGCTGTAACATTATACTCATTAACGACTCTTTCAAAATATTGTGATACTTTTAATGTTGTAAATCCAAGCTGTCGTGGCTTCAAAATTATATCTCTATTAGTTTTTTTATCCCAATATTTATTTTGTATTGGATTCATAAGTAACGGTATTACTTTTTTATCTTTTGTTTTAATATAGAAATATTTTTGGATATACTCTTTCGAGGATAACTCATACGACTTATCTGCTAAATCTTCTGCTTTTTCTTCAATTCCTTTTAATATATTCAATAACACCTATGTCACCTACTCACCCCTTAACCTTTGCTGCTCTTCTGCTAGCCATTTCATCCTTGGATTACTTGCTATATCATTTAAAACCTTTTGAGTAAGGGAAGAATCATACTTTTCAAATTCGCTAATAAATATACTCGTAAACTCCTCCAATAATGAAAAATCGTATATTTTACTTTGTAAATCTGCAAGGAACTTATTATTTTCTCTCACTTCACGAGTAAGAGTAGTAAAATCCTTAATATTGTCTGATATCCGAAAAGCAACTTGATCCGCAAATTCCCTGTCACTAATTTCAATACCAAGCTTCATCAATTTTTCTGCACTGTCTGTTATTTT
This sequence comes from Clostridia bacterium, assembly GCA_963662695.2. Taxonomy (GTDB): domain Bacteria; phylum Bacillota; class Clostridia; order SK-Y3; family SK-Y3. Next base: position 480,553 of record CAXXDC010000001.1, read on the forward strand.
ATTTATCATTGAATCAACATCTTGAATATCATTAAGCTTTTTAAGTACCTGATTAGAAATATCTAATTGTGCATTAATAATGTCGTAAGTTTGATTAATGCTTTTTGTTATTCTTCGTTTGTCTTGTTTTATTACTTCAATTGACTTTTTATCTATTTTTTCTTTTATATTGTCTAAATATCTTTTGACAGCCATATTAGATATTTTAACATTATCTTCTTCCTTTAACGTTATAACTATATCGTTATACGATTTACCGTTATTTCTTAGTGCTATAACTTTATCCTGTAGCCCTAAAGCTTCTATTTTGCTAGGCTTTGCCATTGTATCACTTCCTTAACGTTATTCCGTTACATAACGTTATATTGTTTGGTTTTGGGTATTAAAAAAGAGCCCGGAGGCTCTGGTTGGGGTTATTGCTATTGTTCAGAAAACACTCTTACTACAAAATATATCGCTACCATTATTAACATGAACATTACTAGTATATTAACAAAATAACTTGACACATACATTCCAAAACATATAGTAAATATTCCTACTATGCCAATTAGAATGCGAATAATGCCATAATAATCATACCTACGTAATGCAAATCGAATAATAACACCGCCAATAATTAGACAAACGATAAATGAAACTAATGATAATAGCATTACTTTCAGATAGATTTCTGGATTCTTAAAAACATGACCAAAAGTATCTATATTCAATTCAAAATTAGCAAGTATCTCTTTATTAATAAACACATAATAACTTGATAAAACTCCAATTATTAATGCGCATATAAACAAAAATACATTTTCAAATGTCTCTAAAATACTATGTATAAATCTCATATTCACACACCCCTCCTTTCATATACAATATTCTCGAAAAAAGAGGAAAATCCTTCAATATTCTCAAAAAATACTACCATTTTCTTTTATAACTTCTTGAAATTTTACAAAATTACTAATATAATTAAAATAGTTTATTACAACAAATTACAAATCTTGAAATATAAAAGGTGGATTAAAATATGAATGAACAAGAATATATAACAGAACGACTAGAACAACAAATAAGCTGGTACGATACTAAGAGCCAAGACTCTAAGAAACATTTTCAACTTTGCTACTTCTTTGATATAGCTTTGTCTGCATCTATTCCATTCTTAACGCTATTTGTCAGTAATTATGGCTTTGTAAAATACTTTGTAGCATTTATTGGTACTATTACAACAATAATATCTGCTTTATCTGCTACTTTTAAGTTTCATAAAAACTGGATTGAATATCGCACAACTGCCGAAACATTAAAACACGAGAAGTATTTATATCTTACAAAAGCTCATCCATATGAAAATTCTAAAGACCGTTTTGAAAAACTTGTTCAGAATATTGAATCATTAATATCTACAGAAAATACTAATTGGGCTTATTATATACAAAAAAACTTAAAAGAAGGTGACAACTAAGCTATGGCAAAAAAAATCTTTATAAGTTATGATTACGATAACGATAAAAACTACAAAAATATGTTGTTAGCATGGGATGCAAATTCTGAATTTGATTTCAGTTTTGAGGATCATTCTGCAGATGTATCAATAGATTCTACCGATGCATCAGCAATTAAAAGAGCACTTTCAAGGAAAATTAATAATGCTGGTTATTTTCTGTGTCTAGTTGGTACGAAAACATATAAAAGCGACTGGGTAAAATGGGAAATAAACAAAGCTGTTGAATTAGAGAAAAAGATTGTTGCTGTAAAAATTGATAGTACTAATACTACTCCTGACGAACTTTATGGTGTTGGTGCTTCATGGGCTTACTCATTTACATTTGATTCAATAAAAAACGCTATAGATAAAGCGTAGCATTAGCCCAATTAGTATTATTCTATCAGAGTATAGGTCTTTTTAAATATATTAGGCTTACATGGATATCGTTCACCTTCAACTCCAATTATAATATAATCCCCTTGACTAATATACATTTTTCCTTCTAGTGTTTTAACATATGGTTTATCATTATCAAAACCATCTTCCATTCCCTTTTTATATATTTCAGCTTCAACAGGGATAGCTTTCTTTATGTATTTAGCCATAATATTATCTCCTCTATTCATCATACAATACTCCAAACACCTTATATTTCCTGCTTAATTCCTTATTCCCTATCGTCTCAGCTTCTGCATGATGTATAGGACATAAACATATCTTTTTATGTTCGCTATCATCTAGCTTGTACCTATTGTTGCCCATTCCTATTGTATCCCAATGATGAATGCCATCTGTACCTGTAACTTTTGCATTTCTACCACATACAGCACATTTACGATGTATCAACGATAGCCACAAGTATCTACTAATATCCTTTATAGCCACCAGTTCCTCTAAGATAGGATGATTGGTATGTATCCCATGTTCTATAATAAACTCTAACAGATAATCTATGAAGCTATTCGCTTCTTCCATGCTTAACTGAGTAGTGCTAGTATATTCTCTCTCGTATAGACTGCACCACCAATAAAAAAAGAACCTCTTTTCTATCTGAGGATCCTCACAGTGCCATGTTGCAATGTCGCGGATAAGAGCATGTATGAATCTATTCTGTCTTCCTGTACGGTGCCTGTTATCATCTATGCGTATTTCACCAAAGACTCCATCCCCTACTTTATACTGTAGTATCTTATTTTTTAGCCCTGGCTCCATCTGTATCTGTAAATATGTCGCTTGCTCATCTTCTTTTACTGCTAGTACCTTTATTGGATGAAACATTTCTCTCACCTGGCTTCTTAATGAAACTTACGCAGTTTTTCGGCTTCTTCCTTATTCTGCACCGCCCATTGATGCTATATATACACTTACTACATTTAGCTGTTTTTACCCACTTAATTGCTTTATCCATAATATCACCCAAAATAAAAACCGCCCCTGAGTTTTCCCAGTGCGGTTATGTGTTTAAGTATTAAATACCTTATTATAATTATATCATATCTATTTACCAAAAAAAGTGCAAAAGTGTGCAAAAAAGTGTAATTTTGTGCAATCTTTTTATGCAGTACTCTTTTGTCTTTTATTATATTCTTTAACTAACTCGTTTATTGCGCTATCTTTAAGATTTTCACATTGCCTTTTGCTATAGTTTACTGCTAATGCTACTCTTCTCCAACTACATTTATTAAAGTAGCGCCATCTAATCACATCACTTTCTTCTGTAGTTAACTCATTTATTAATATTTCTATTAATTCTCTTTCGTCCATTAATTCACTTATTCTATTAGCTTTGCTTTCAATACTTTTTTGGTATCTATCTATCAATCTTTCAACAGCTTGTAAGGTCGGATTACAAATATCTGTCCCATGAGGCATATCAGTTATAATATTCGCTCTAAGTATGTTCTCTTGTTCCTTCATACATTCTAAATCTTCATTCATTTCCTTATTTAAATCTTTTATTTTATCTAAGATACGCCCATAATTTTTTAATTTATCTTCCATTGTTTTAAAGTCTATCATTGTTACATCCCCCTCACGCACGTGTAGCCCAGCGAAAAACGCTAGGCTTTTATAGTTTGCAACTGTTCTTTATACTTGCTAAACACAGTGTCTATAATGCTTTTTATTTGCTTCTGTGTTTTTGTATGCACCTTTCCATTTAACCCTTGCTGTATTTCTGCTTGCATTTTTTGCAATATCTCGTCCAATTTTACTCCCCCTTGTTTCTGCTATTATGCTTTCTTATAGTTCCACTTTCCCTGCACCTCTGGCAATAAGCCAGGTTTTGGTCTTCTCTTTCTCTTCCACACCCTTTACACAACCCCTGTTCTGCCCATGTTGTTCTTTTTTCTCTCATGTGCTTTGCTGCATCAAACACCTTCGTCTATCATCCTTTCTTTAGCGCATATTATATTTTCTTTCCTCCATGCCGATATGGTCTACTTTTGTTATGTTCGTGTTTTTTTCTTATTGCTTCATCTATATTGATTCCTTCTTTGCCACAATAATCCAGAATACGAATAATGCAATCTGCTAATTCTATTGGAATCCCTTCTGGCTTTGCAAGTTGGCACTCTTTGCACTCTTCAACGCAATCAATATCGTCTGCTTTGCATTTATAGTATCCTTCTGTAGGGTGATGCCCTTCTCTATATTCCTCTAGTGCCTCCGACAACTCCGAATGGCACAATGCTATTATCTCTCCGAAACTTCTTTCTTCTTCCCACCAACCATGGTCTACCGCATTTTGGTGTATTTCTTTTGCTAATTCATTTAACATCTTTATCCCCCTCAAACCTTTCTAATTCTCTCTTTTCATGTATAGATAATATATCTAATAACGTCAAGCTAACGATAAACTGAAAGAATGTAAATTTGCCTATTATTAGCATCACGACACACACAATCTGAAAGATAAAGGTAAATATAATACTAAGAACAACACTCTCTTTTTTTATTTTCAAATCCACCTTAACCCCTCCCCATTCATCTAATCTAGCTTTAGCGCATAATAAAAACCACCAACCTTTTATCGGTTAGTGGTTTCTTTGATGATTTCTTTTATAATTTCATCAGTCCAGTTTTTTAGCTCTTTCTTGCTTTGATTGTCAATTCCGACTTCGCATTTAGCTAAAATGTGAGTTACAATTGTATCTGATACCATTTCAGTGTCGACACAACCATTCAGTTTTGGCAATTTCATGCCTATCACACTCCTTTGGCTTATTATACCACTAACCAATATTCAGTTGTCAATGTTCACCGTTCTAGCTTTAGCGTATGTTATTTTAGTCGCTTACAACACCGTTTGCAATACACTTTTTGATATACATATTCATAGCCAAACATATCTTTCTCGTTACCTTTAATTGGTATGTGCCCCAACAATAAACATAAGATATTCACTTTTGCACCTCCCTTTAATCAGCTCTTATGCAGAATGACTTTTAATGCATTCCAAAGTGCATCACACAACTCCACATCTTCTGCGTATATGATAGGGCAATCTTCATCATGGAATAATTCTATATGCCACTTAAATCCATAATCATTACTTCCTCTTATAATTTGTTCTTGATCCATTCTTTTAAATGTATAGCTTTCTCCTAATGTCTCAATCATTTTACCTATATTTAATTTGACAGATTCTTCATAATAAAATTGACCTAATTTGTTAAATAGGTGATTATCAAACCAATGTTGATATGTTGGTATATCCCTTTTACACCAATCTGGCAATGAATTATAAAAATCTTCTGAGCTTTGTCTATTAGTGATTTTATATATTTGTTCAATGCGTTCTTTTATATCTAGTGTAAATTCTTTCAACTGCTCAACTGTAATATGTTGTTTCAACTCAACCCCTCCTAATATTCTCCTTCGCTTCTCTCCATCCAACAAGCACCCTTTTTGCCGTTAGTTCCGATTCTAGTGCATTGCTATAGCCAGCTTTTTCAAAAAAACTTAATTCTTTTCCTTCCAAGATAAACCTCCCCTATACATCATACTGTCCTTTTGCGTAGAAAAAGAGCCTAACACCTAATTATTGTTAGACTCTTTTCTTATTTTTTTTGGATTTCTCAAATTAAAATCTACTAAATCCCAATATTCGCCATGATACTCCTTGCTATCAGTAAGCCAATTAAATATGCTCTCTATTTCTTTCAATGAAGTGTAGTTCAATACCTTTGTTGTTTCATTAGCTGTTTTTTGTGGTGTTTTGGAAGTTACTCCTACATTAGCATTGAGTATAGAGTTAATCGAATCTATCAGTTGCCAATTCCCATATATCTTGAGCCTTAACGCTTTCCATTTCCGTTTTTTGTTTCTGGAATACCTAATACTATAGTCCATACTTGAATGTAATTCAATGTAAGCTCGTAGAAAATCTTTGTAGTCATCTAAGTACGGAACATTTCTAATCTGTGCTTTTCTTTCTGTCCAACCATTCTTGAGAAAACTATCTATATCGAAAATATAACTTTTGAGAACATATTGAGTTTTGTTCTTTGATGTAGTTCGCTCGTACATATTACTATCTGTTATGCTCTCCATCTTCTCTACAAAGTATTTTCTTCTATCTTTGAAAGTTACAGCGTCCTCTTCCCTCACACAAGAACCAATTGCCCAAAATATACCTAATTCATAGTTAGATAGGTCGTGGAAAGTTATCCTTGCTTTCATTTTTTTTCCTTCTCAACTTTCACTTCTGCTAGTTTTCCGACCATACATAGATATGCACTTACCGACAGCCCTGCTTCCTTTGCTTTCTTTTCTATTGCATTCCTATCTTCTTGCGTGGCTGGATAAACAGTCCACGCTTTTACATCTCTTTTTCTAGGCATCTATATCCTCCCAATCTATTTCTATTGGGTCTACCCATGTATCTATATCGTTTGCAGGTGTTCCATCTGCATATGTAATGTATTGCTCATCAACATTATAGAAACAGTCCGCAGTGTGGTCATCTGCCTTGAAAAATTCCCCAGAAAGTTCTATATTGATGATTTCTGGTTTTCCGTCCGAATACCATTCCACGTTTTCCATTACAAACTTTCCTTTTGTTTCTATAATCTGCTTGACACGTTCTGCTAGTTTCGGGTCGTTAATGATTAACATTATTCTGTCCTCCTAAGTATGGATTAAGTAATGTTGCTGTTTCTCTATCTATTATACTGTTCTCTACAAGATTAGCTATGTTTGCTTTCATTATTCTTAACTCTCCCATATAATACGGGTTACCGCAATGTGGGTCTTTATGTCCCCATTCTCCAATAGCTTTTTGATATCCATTAGAACCTTTTACCACAAATTTTATTTTGTAAGGTTCTTCATCTTCTTCTCTGTCGATTTTTTCCGTAGTGTAATACTTTTCTACCTTTTCTGCGTTATCGTACATCCATTTTTTAACCGCCTGTAATTTCATCCCTTTTAGCATTTTTTTACCCCTCTCTCTCTTTACTTCGTACCTTTATTGTACCATCATTACAATGGTTTTGTCAAGGGGTTTTTAAAACTTTTTTTAGTTTGAGTCTAACAATATTCAATTTTCAAGGTTCAATATTTCTACGCAATTACTGTCTACTGTTCCTTTTCTGGATAATACCGCATTGTGTATCCGCAACATTTTTCCCAACCATTCTGCAACCGATCTGCAACGCCCGATTTAGATAATTTAATTTCCTTACCACATTTTGTACACTCTAGGTATGGGGTCTTGTCACTAATCTGCTGTGCAATACTTTTATGCAATGTCAATTCTCTCAACTCCCTTCACAATTACCTTATTTAAAGTTGTCTTTTAAAACATGCTCAATTGAACATTTTCTTTTTCTCTAACTTTTCGCACATACTGTTTAGAAAATTTTAAGCATTCTTCATATGTCTCAAAACCATCAGCTATTAAATTAGAAGTTTTTCTAATGGTAAGAATACTGCCTGTTATACAATACATTAAGTCGCCTACTTCATATCCTTCTGTAGTACCCCCACCAGCACTTAGATATATATATCTTTCATTCTTCAATTTTTGTAATGTGTAATCTCTTGCTTCTTGAAAGCTATTAAATTTTATAGGTTCATCTTCTTCAATTTTCTCAACTTTCAGTGCATAGTTATAAACAAAAATATTCCGTTTGTTTGAAACATTATAATCCTGAATAAAGTATTTATAACTATCATATATATGAAATGGTCGACAACCATTTTTTCTTGTAAATACAACCTTTTTCATTCATATCCTCACTTTCTACGCAGTTCTACTATTTAATCAATTTCAATTTTGGCTTTTCTTTTTTCTCAACATAATCTTCGCTATATTCATTTATATAATAACTACATCTACAGTGTATATTTAAGTATCCTCTTTTTGTATCCCAAGATAATTTTCTTATATGTGTAATACATACCTCAGTATTCATACCGTTTATATCCCATCTATCGCCCGTCCATTCATCTATAGCTGGCACATCCATATATAACGGTACAGGTAATACAAGATTAGTTTTTCTTATACATCCCCTAGGGTCTGCTTTGAATGCCAAGCATCCTTTATCGCTATAATCATCTTTTCTGCATTCACCACCATGACTATAATTTCTAATACAGTAAGCACATTCTAATCTATTAGGTATGTCTTTCACTATTCCACCTCTTTTGTCTTATTAAGAAACCTAAACCTAAGAATTAAATTAATAATTATAAGAATCAAATTAAATATCGCAACCTCATATTCCCCCTCCAATATATACAAAAGGGCTGCAGAACTAATCCATCCTAATACAAACATATTAAAACTAAGATATTTTTTCATGGTTACACCTCACTTGTTGCACACAAGTTACAACTTGGTTTTTGTCCATTCTCCTTCACGCCTTTCTTTAATTATGCGCAGTTTTGCTTTCTCCACTTATATCCTGCAGCAGTTTTTAACTGTCCTCTTATTGCCATACATATAGTTTCTTTATGTATATAATTTTCTCTTGCTGCAGCTGAAATGCTTTTGTACCAATTTAATACTTTACCAGTAACAGGATCAATTTGCTCTATATGAATCGCCCTGCTCATTCCACCTGTTTTTCTTCCTAATTCTTCTCTTGTAGTCCATTCAAGATTGCCAGCATAATTATCTCTTATCATCCCGTTTTTATGTTTAAGAACCATATTTTCTTCTGGTGCGGGTCCAATAAAAGCATCAGCGACAATTTGATGCACATGGTATTCTCCATATTTCCCATACCAATCAACTTTTACAGCCATCCATTTACTTTTTCTGCAATACACCTTAATATTCTTAAATGTTCCATTTTTTAGTTTTCTTCTAATATTTCCATAATTACTAATTTGGTATCTTTCAGACCCATTTATATCTGTAAAAAATTCAGGAATCTTTTTTTTCATGTGTGCCCCCATTCTCCGATAATTGTTGTAAACTGTTTCAGAAAGTATTACTTTATTTCCATTTTTGAAATTAATAACCCAACCACTTTCCATATTGGCTTCATCTTCTTTCTTAGGTCTTTTTTAAATTTTTCGGTCGCTTCAAACAAGTCGTACATTATTTTTCGCCTACCTTTCTCCGCTAATCATACATTTAACTAAAATTCACATTCGGATATTTTTCTTTCGCTTTATCTATATCAAACCAATGTTCCTCGCATTCAACTACATCAGACTTTTCGCCATTAAAAAGCGCTTCATAATTTTCCTCTGTTAATGCAAATATTCCACCATTTTTTAATTTAATTACCCAAACACTTTTTATCACTCGCACTTCCGCCTTTCCTATATTTAATGACTATAACTCCGCAAATTCTGCTTCTAATTGGCTCAATCTTTCCATCCCTATTTCTATTAATTTTTTTGTTACCTTATCTTTCTTTTCACCACTTAGATGTATACAGTCATACTCTCCTTCAATTGTTATCTTTTTTTCTTTGTCAAGGATTTTGTATTTCATTAAAGTATCCTTACATGCTTTTATATCATCTTCTAACGCTCTAGCTTTGTTTAATTGTTCATATGTCATCTTTAAACCCTCACTTTCATATAATTAACCTGCAATACATTCCCCACATCTTTTACATCTGAATACTGGATTGTTCTCTTTGTCTATTCCTGCGTATTCAAATATCTTAAAATTAGGTTCATATATATTTTTAACTTCATTCCCGCAACTACATTTTGTTTTCAAGTTAATTTCTCCCTTTCTACGTAGTACACAAAGTTAATCTTGTTTCACTTTAGATTCAATCTTCAAATCTTCTTTAATCATCGTAAAATAACATTCTCTACAAATGTTGTAATCATCCCTATCAACATTTTTATACTTTTTGGGTTGAGGGTATATTCTCCCTTCATATCTGTATTCTTCACCACATTCACTGCATTTTTTATATTCAATTTCACTTCCAGAATATATAGGGTCATATTCAACATTTACTTCAAATTCTTTTTCACATTTGCAACATATATAGTCAAAAGTCTCTGCCCCTTCATGGTCATCAAAAGTTATTTCATTTTCGTGTTCACAATATGGACAATCTACTGTTTCAAACATATTCATCCTTCCTTTCTCCGCTAAAACACAAGTTTGTGCTAAACTATTTTAAGTTGTATCCTTTTTAGCCTTTCTTCTGCCATACTGCAGTATTTTTCCTCTATTTCAAAACCAATAAAATCCCTTCTTGTCCTTATACACGCTTCGGCCGTTGTTCCTGAACCTATACAATTATCTAAAACAATATTACCTTCATTTGTATAAGTTCTAATTAGGTATTCAAACAATGCGACTGGTTTTTGTGTTGGATGTATAGGGTTTATAACATTTTTGAACTTCAGTACGTCTCTTGGGTATCTATCAGTATTACCTCCCCCAGAAACAACTGCAGTCTTTCCATAATTACTCCCATCACCTTTACGCTTTGTGTATCTGTTAACAGGAGTATGACCTGTAGTCTTTTGTGGGTTATATATTGGCAACCTTTTATAGAATACTAGAATATTTTCATGTGCTTTAAGTGGCATTTTCTTAGCATTCAAGAAACCTGTTGCCTTGCTTTTCTCCCATATCCACTCATACCTAAACATTTTTAAATTACTACATGCTAATGCTTTATCGAAAGGCGGTTGGGCTGTTAGAATAATCGCTCCTTCGTCCTTAACTATTCTGTTGTATTGCTCCCATAATTTTTGCAAATTAATTACCGTATCCCATTTATTTTGTGTAGTGCCATACGGCAAGTCTGCAAGAATCATGTCTATACTCTTGTCCTGTATATATTCCATACCTTCTAAGCAATCCATATTGTATATTTTATTTAACTCCAACCTCTCACCTCCAACTATTCGCTAAACCATACTTTAAACTGGTCTATTTCTGTTCTTTTTTGCTCTAATTAGCTTTCCTGCTGGTTGCCAATCTTTGCATACTTTACTCCATTTTTTCCTTGCTTTTCGTAATTCTAAGCCATCTGTATTTTTAATTTTCCTGTAACGCTTTCCTAATGGAGTTATTAGATAACCGTCTTGAATTAGATAGTACCGTCCAGCAAAATCCTTTACTACGTCTCCATTGTCAAAAAGGCAAGTCATCGTCTGCTTCTACTGGAATAAATGGTGGAAAACCTTCTTGATCTCCGCTATATTCACTGCTATTATTACCGCTGTCCCCTTTTCTTTTGCTTCCTGCAAAGTTAACTTGTTCAACTACAATCTCTGTAACATAATGCCTTTTACCGCTGTCATCATCCCATGTTCGAGTCTGTATTCTGCCCTCTATAATAATCATGTCACCTTTGATAAAATATTTTGGTATAAACTCTGCGGTCTTTCCAAACGCTACACACCCAGGAAAGTCAGTTTTTCGCTCCTCACCTTGCTTTGCAAAATTTCTTTCGCATGCAAGATTAAACCTACATATTGCTGTATTGCCCTGGGTATATCTTAATTCAGGCTCTATAGTAAATCTCCCTTGTATACAAACTTTATTAAGCACTTTTCTCTGCCTCCTCCGCAATCTCTTCAAGTATAATCACTGTTCTTGGTTCATCTGTATAAAATTTTCTTATGAACACTTCTACAGCTTGTTTATCATCGTCGTACGCGATATCATTTAAGCTATCAAGAATTGCTTTTGCAATATTATCGCAATCAGGCTTTTTAGTAGGACGCATCTTTCCATTAAGCATAAGCATTCTTTTTTTCTTGCTTGCGCTTTTAGGTATCTTAGTGAAAATATCTATTCTTGCTCTTACTGGACCTACTAACCGCTCTTTATTTCCGTAAATCATATAGCACTGTTTAACAAAATTTTCATACTCTATTGTTTTTTTAGGTGTATATGCGTGTCCCTGAACAACTCTAGGTCTTGCTTTAGCTTTTGCTTCACCTGGTACTGTAAACATTACTCTTGTCATTTAGAACCACCCTCAACTAATCTTAAGTTTTGTCTTGCCGCTATAGCATCTATCTGTTTTTTTAGATTCTCAGGTAACAATGCATTCTGTTTTTCTTTGTTTGCTACCTGTTCAAACATTCTCAAGAATTGTCCTCTTACAACACCTGGTTCTTCACAAAGGCATATTTGTCTAAATCCTATTAAATCAACTGTTTTCCTCGTTATAGAAGACATGCTATCGAGTGCTTCACTCTGTTGATAATATCCATATTTACTAATAGCTTGTTCTATTTCTCCCCATGCATCAGCAGCACTTATTTTATATTTTTCTGGGGTTGTTATCTCTGCTATCTGTTTTCTTATATCTGCTATAGTCGGTGGAAAAGGGCTCTCCAACATTAACTTCTTAACTGCCATTTGAGCGATTTTATAATCAACATCCCCTAACATTTCAAACCAAACATTTTGCTTAAGCTCGTCAACTTGAAATCGAGAATAAGCTGCAGCAATAACTGCTAATAATTTTGCAACCTCACTCTTTACCATATGCTAATCCCTCCTTGCGCCTCTTCTAATTCTGCTTTTTCTACTAGCTCCAGAGCTTTTTGTATATTTGCTGGCATCTTTTTATCTTGTATAGGTTCCGGTAACCCCTTAATATACTCCTCATATGGTTTACTGGGTCCTAAAAATGTTTTTGCTAGTTTTATGTATTGCACCTGTGTTCCTTTCAGCCTGCACTCTTCAGCATAGTTACAACTTGCTGAAATTAGATCCTTTGGTGAGGCTCTATCCTTAAGTCGTGTATTCCAAGCCTTATATGCTGCCTTTTTTTCTTTAGTACGTGGATAATATGACCAGAATTTTTCAAAATCTGTTGTGTATTCACCTTTGCCAGAACTATCGTCCTGCGCTCCCTCATCACTATTGGATGAATTCTCAGCCGGGGCATCAACACACATATTTTCTTTTATCTTCTCTTCTACTTCTATTTCTTTTCTTTTCTTTTCTTTTGGTATGGAGTCCTCAATGACAACTCCATGAGTACTCAATGAGTTATCATTACTTTCTTTTGGTGATGGATATTTTGATGGTGTAGGTCTGCTTATTGTTTGATGTTTTGAAAAATTATTTATCTGTATATATGTCTGATTACTCACTGAATATATTTGAATAATATCCAGTTCTTTTAGTAGTTTCATCCATTCTTCTACCTGCTCATGACTTATATCAATATCATAGGGAAAGATTTGACTCTTAATTAATGCTGGATGTCCAGGTAATCTCCCATCATCATCTGCATTAGATATTAGTCCCATGAAAAGCAGTCTAGCTGTCGCAGGTATTGTTCCTAATTTTTCATCTATCCAAAACCCAGGATCAATCATTCTTTTTCTTGCCATAATTTCAACTCCAACTCATTATTTATATTGCTAGTTTTCTTTTTTCTAGTTCGACAGCTCTTATATATAGTTCTATATATTTCTTTTTTGCTGCTTTGGCTTTAATCATTGCAGATTCTTCTATATCCTTATCAACATAATCAAGTTGATTCTCACACACTTGCCACTCATCATATGCTTGTTTCATTTCCTCCGCTAATTCATTGTTAGGCTCTGGTGCAAAAATCTTCCCAATAAGCATTTTAAGCTCGGTTCCCGTGTATAAGAGAACTGCTATACCCCATAGCCCTAATACTCCTAAAACAACCACTCTCATCCTTATATCCCCCTTCTGTGCATAAAATAATGTATAATTGGTTACAATACTAATGTGGGAGGTATATGCCCTTACCCTTTTGACAGCAAAGGCATATACTTCTTGGTAACGTACAAATATCTTTTTCTTACCTGTAGAATGGCGGTTCTGCAGGTATTTTACTTGTTATTCCAAGGTAACCCTTCCTCATTAGCAATATTGCCATTATTTGTTCCTTTAGTTTCTGCTTCTACTTCTACACATATCTTGTCGTAATCAATTCTCTTAACTTCATCCGATTTTTTATATCCATATTTACTAAGTACTTTCGTACATAACTCTGCATTCCCATTACTAATTGCAAAAATCCTTTTTGCCTGTGCTTTTGTTATAAGTCTATTATCATCATGTGACAGATTACTTGTTCCTGTTTTATTGCCATTTAGATCGATATCCTCTAAATCTTGTGTAAATATATCACTTAAACTTCCTACTAATAAGGTACCGTCAACTAATGCTCTTTTTTTTGCCATTTTTAAAACTGTATTATCTATAGAAAACGGATCTTGACTAATATATTTTTTTTCTTTTGTATTACATGCCCCGAGACCTTCAGTAATAACCATATCACCAGAAAGCAACTTACATTTAACTTGATATTGAAAAAATCCATTATCAAAATCTCTAGTACTATCAATCACATCAAATTCACTTCTTAATCCTAGTAACATTAATATCTTTTCTGCACCAGGTTTTAACAATGTTGGTTTTGTTGTGCCAGGAACTATACCATAATCGTGCCCTTGATGTAATTTGTCTTTCACCAATCTTTGAAACTTATCAATACTTTGTATTTTATTTTCTATAGCATTCATATTGACATTATCTATAATACTTAATGCTAAATTACCATTTTGATATTCAACTACATCACTCATGCTGCTTCCTCCTTATTTTGTTTTATTTTTTCAACATTTAACTCTGAACCTTCTACAACTCTAGTCTCAATTATCTGTGTGTTAGGCTTGTTATAATGCGTTATACTTTCCGAATTATCTATAAATATAGGTAATTGTAAGTTTAGCAAGTTAATAATAAGGTTGCTTATCTCAAGCCCTGCCTTAATTCGCTCCGCACCCGATAGTACTTGAAACTCTCTTCCTTCATACATCAGCTTAAATGTAGGCTTTATCTCGCCAGTGCTCTTTACTAAGTCATACAACTTAAGCGTTACTTTATCAAGGTGCTGACCAACCATTTGAGCTTGCATATCTAGCCTCTTTGCATTAAAGTTTATTGCTGAGTTTTTCTCGGCCGTAATGTCTTTTTTATCTTTTTCTAACCGCTCGATATCTACTTTAGTTGTGGCTATGATTTTTTTATTTTCTTCTATTTGAGCTAGCTTAGCATTTCTAGTAGAATTTAATTGATTTACATGTGTTTGCTCCAGTTTTAACTCTGTGATTTGTGTTCTTAGAATGCCTTTTTGCATATTAATATTTTCAAGATAATTTTGATTCTCTATTTCTTTCTCTTCGATCATTAGATTCTCAATCTTTTGTTCTATACTTGCTATGTCCCGCATAATTGATTGTTCATGTTGTTGTATTAATTTTTCATTATCAAATTCAATGGCGCTTATTTCGTTTTGAAGCTGCTTTATTATTGTCTTGCACTCAACAGTGTGCTTTTCTAACTTTCTCGCATATTCAGCTTTCATTGCTTCATTTTTTTCTACAGCTTGTTGTATTTTCACATTAAGGTCATTGCCTTCAGCAATTAGCCTGTCAATTTCTTTTTGTAAGCGTTGTTTTTCATCCCCATTTAAATCAATTATAGTTCCACACTTAGGACAATCTATGCCGTTGTTCTCATTCAATTTATCTAACTTCGCTTTGCATCGATTATACTCTGGTCCTAACGAACTTAGTTTTTCCTGCATACTCATTATGTCTAGGTATCTTGGTGGTTCACATGGAGTCATTTTTGCCTTCATCATTAACTCTGTGATTTGCTCTTGTAATTGTGTAACATCTTTTAATTCAGGTTTGTTCTTGCTTTTAATATCTAAAATCTGCTGTGCAAGTTGTAACTTTTGTTCCTTTAAAGCTGTTATATCATGTGGCGGTTTTATGTTCTCAAGTTCCTCTAACTGTTGTTTTAACTTTATTAACTCTGTATCATCAAAAATTACTTCTTCAGGTATATCATTGTCTCCATTAAGCCCCTCAAGTAGCCCTTGCTTTTTCAAGAGTTCTTCTTCAACTTCCCTTAATTCTTCGCGCTTGTCCTGTATAAATACATCAGCATTTCTAAATCCTGCTTTTTCAAGGATACTTCTTGAGTTGTTGTCCAGCTGTTCCATAACTTCTTTCATATTTACGTCTGGAATAATATCCATCAGTAATTCCTTTGCATCTTTAGGTGCTAAGGTAGGAAAATATGCTGGATTAAATATACTAAAGAATACTTTTTTATCTTTTAATAAGTCAACTATATCGTTATTGTTAACTTTCTTATCTCCAAGGAAAATATCTGTTTTACTGCCTTTTCTACGTCGCCATGCTGTATATTCGACACCATCTATATCAAATACTACTTCTACATTTGTAACTTTGCTCTCTGGGTTTACTAGGACGCTGTCAGCTCGTTCATTGGCCCATAGGTTGGCACCAAATAGAGCCCAACATATACCCTCGCCTATAGTTGTTTTGCCTTTTCCGTTATCACCTCTAATTTTTGTAAAGTCACCAAGGTCATGTTCAACCTTGGTAACGTGATTTTTGAATCCTTCCATAATCAACTTCTTTATAACCATTTTCATATTTACGCCACCTCCGCAATTTTCTTTTTACTTGCCAAATAATCTTCTATGCAATCTTCGTGAATATCGCGACCATCTAAGTCGTAATAATCGTCACCTATGTATATCTCGTTTCCGCACTGATAACATTCGCTATGTATTTTCCGTTGTTGTGATTCTGGGAAATATTCAAGCATATTCATCAAACCTCAACTTTTTACTTAGTTCGTATAACAACTGTTTCGCTTGTTCTTCTGTTAAATAAATATCCGAACTGACTGTTTTGGACGTTATTTTTAGAGTCCTAAATTTTTTTGCTTCACCTTCAAATATTGTTTCTGGCAACTCTCTTTCGCTTGATAAGATGAATTTTATATTCGGATCATTCTTGATATGTATATCTGCGTATATGTCCATTCGACCCATCCTCCTTGACAATTTCTTTGTAATGCCTTATACTGGCATTAGGTTAATTTTTCTATTTGCTGACTTTTGTCAGCTTATTTTTTTAGTAGAGATAACTAAAATAGATTAGAATTATTGCTGTTATCCCTATAGCTGTTAATGTGTTTGCGAACAACTCATTTTTACGGCATTTTTTTATTAGCCAATTCATTATCACACCCCCTCTGGCATAAAATATTCTTTTTCGCCACTAAACAATGCTATTTTTATAATTAGCTTTATTGCTACTACTGCCATTGCGTCATCATATGTGCCTAAAAGAGTTTTCTTATTACCGTTGCTTGCGTATAAGTTATATCCCAGAAATGTTTTTCTACCTTCGTATTCTGCGTATTTTTCTCCATAAGTTAGTTCTGTATCTTCTGTGATTTCGATACATTCGTCACGATCTTGATTGATAATTTTGAAATTTGAATTTAAGACTTGATTTGCTTCTTTGACTATGTCCATCTTAATACCCCCTATTCGTCACATTCTACAAATTCATTATTTTCTAGCATATACCAAGTATCCGCTTTGATTTTTTCTCCATTGACCTTTGCAGATTTTACGTGTTTTATATGCCAATTATAAACTTCGTCTTGCTCCCATTCTGCTAACACAATCCAACAACCTAAAGCACCTTTTGCTTTGTTTTTAAATCCTAATCCACAAGCAATGCTTTCCTTACCTTCTACGCTTGCTGCACTTCGGTTTCCTGTGTTTGTTGCTGCACTTCGGTCACCTGTGTTTGTTGCTGCACTATAGTCACCTGTGTTTGTTGCTGCACTTCGGTTTCCTGTGTTTGTTGCTGCACTATAGTCACCTGTGTTTGTTGCTGCACTTTGGTAACCTGTGTTTGTTGCTGCACTATAGTAACCTGTGTTTGTTGCTGCACTATAGTAACCTGTGTTTGTTGCTGCACTTCGGTCACCTGTGTTTGTTGCTGCACTTCGGTTTCCTGTGTTTGTTGCTGCACTATAGTCACCTGTGTTTGTTGCTGCACTATAGTCACCTGTGTTTGTTGCTGCACTTTGGTAACCTGTGTTTGTTGCTGCACTATAGTCACCTGTGTTTGTTGCTGCACTTTGGTCACCTGTGTTTGTTGCTGCACTTCGGTCACCTGTGTTTGTTGCTGCACTTCGGTCACCTGTGTTTGTTGCTGCACTTCGGTTTCCTGTGTTTGTTGCTGCACTATAGTCACCTGTGTTTGTTGCTGCACTTCGGTTTCCTGTGTTTGACTCTCTAGAGTTATCCCAATCAATATTAGATTTTATATATTCAACCCCAGCCTTAATCAACCCAGGTAAACCGATTTCTGCTACAATCTTAATTTTGCTACAAGATACTTTACTGTCCTCATTATCTCTGTCAGTTTCACCCTTGCCTTCTACCTCGCAAAAACGACTTGTAGGCGGATAATAACTAAATATATCTAGTGGATATTCACAAAAATGAAACCCTTTCCTACATGCTTTAACTTTTCCTTTGTGTACATATTCTTTTCCTACTTCATATTGGAAGTCTCTGCATTTTAAATCTTCATCAAAACCTTTGTATCCTTTCATCTAACTTTTACCCCCATTACTATAATTTTTAAAAATCTGATATACATTTACTGCAAACATTCTTACCCTTGAAATTCTTTAGTCCGTATAAACTCCCACAGATTACACATCCTGGCTCATACTTCTGTAATATGATGTTTTCATCTTCTGTGAGTATAGCTAGTGGTGTGCCTGCGCCTACGTCTAATGTTTCTTTGTACTCGGACGGTAAGCATATCCTCCCTAATTGGTCTAAACACCTTACTATACTTGTTCCTTCCATCTTTACACCTCCCCTCTAAACCATGCATGACAACGCTCTTTTGGATAATACCAATGTCCGTTAATCTTTTCTGCTGGTATGCCTAATTTTCTATGCTCATACAGTCTTACAGGGTCTAGAAAAAAAGCTAATGCCATTTCTGCACCAGACAAATATTTCTCACCGTTTCTAATAATTACCGATTCCATATTTCCCCCTTATGCTACATATTTAATTGTGTATTCCTGAATAATCTTGCTGTATATTTCCCTCAATTTCGGGTCTTGTTCGATTACATCTAATTTACACGCTTTGTTGATTTTTGTTTTGCTTGCACCTTGTTCCATTAGCCTTACTCTAAGATTTAACAACCTTCTACCTAATAGAACATGTGCTCTTTGCTCTAATAACTTATAACTTTCTGTGCGTATCTCTTGGTATCTCTTATTCCCTAATGTTCTTACTATACGGTTGAACATTCGGTTTACATCACCACGCCAATCGTCTGGTGTGGCTATTACTGTTTCTTTTATTGTTTTTAGTGTTTGTGTCTGTTCTTTGTTACTGGCTTCTAGCTGTAACATCCTTCTCTCTTGTTCTGCTAATAGATTTACTGCTTGAACAAGAACCTGTATTTGTGTTTGTGGTTGTTGCACTCTAAAATATGTATCTTCTAATGTTTCGTATACTTCCCACGCTTCGTCAGTTGCTAGAATTTTAGCATGACGTAATGCGCCACGTTCTGTCCAAAGGTAGAGCTTATTGACATTTTGCGCAAGTCCGATATTATCGTATTCGCTCTTAAATGCTTTCAACCCAACACCTTCAAGACAATAATAGTGTTTTCCCTCGATAAATCTAGCCTTGTGATTATTGAAGTTCTCACTAATATTTCTTGTGGTTGCTCCATAACCTTCTGCTAATTGTTGTGTTGTTAAAATTCTTTGATTCCCATGCTCAACTACTGTTAAATCTTTCATTCTGCTTTACCTCTCTTGTAATCCCCTTGTAACAATGATAAAATTTTGTTGAAAGGGGGTAATTGTATGCAAGATATCGTATGTCCATTCATTAGTTCTGGGAAAGAGATTGTCAAATGTCACCCATCATGCAGATGTTTAGACGATAACGGAAATTGTAAGATTATCGTATATATGAATGACATCAAAACTATTGCTAACGCATCATCCAATTCTTAATGTTTTAATTCCTGCGATAGCTACGTCGAGAGTTTCCCTTGCTTCTGCGTAGCTAATCTTTTTATTTACTAATAATTCCACGATTTCTTCCGCAATAGGATATGATACTTCATTGTGTGGAAAAAATATTGTTTCGTTTGCAAGTAAATCTTTCATTTTGTTTACACCCCCTTCATATAATTAATGAATCTTATGGTGTTTACCCAATAAGACCAGTTTTTCATTTCTACAGCAACACCAAAGTTAAATCTCCCTTGCTGTAATCCTACTTGCAAGAATCTCGGGGTTACTTCCATGAATTTAGCCGCTACTTGAATTGGTGTTTTTACTGGGTGTTTCTCTTTTAATTCTTCTAATGTTTTTAATTCTTGCATTTTAAATCCCTCATTTTCCTTTTCTTGCAACCCTCTGTCATTAATGATAGAATTTTGTTGAAAGGGGCGTAATTTATGACACAAGAGGTATTAAACAATATTTTAGGTATAATTGGTGCACTCACTGGTTTTTGCGGGCTTTGCATTTCTATTTATGTGCTTCACAAGGAAAAAATAAAGTTAGTTGTGTTTCACCCTGCAAATGCTAAACATTCTTCACATGTAGGTTTTAATATGTCTTATAATGGGACGGACGATTATGGCGCTCCTAATTACAAATACCACCCGTATTGTTTATTGCTTTGGTTGCGAATAATAAACAAGTCTAAAACTACCACTACTATCCTTGAAATGTCGTTAAAAGTACCTAAACATAAAGAGAGCATTATATATAGCCAGACTTCTGATTTATTTGATATTGCAACTGAATATTCCCAAGGTGCAGAAGGCAATGTCAAAATCATTTCAAGTTCATACCGAGAGAAAACAAATAAACTTCCAATCGCCCTTAAGCCTTATACGGTTAATGAGGGTTATTTCTGTTTTTTAGATTTAGAACATGTCAGTCAAAAACCATTTAAAGCAATATTAAAAATCAAAACCCCTCAAAAAATCACAAAACACAAGCTGTTTATTATTCCTACCCACCCAAAGAAATGTAATATTTCTCAATAAAACATATAAATATACACGTCACACTAACTATATTTAGAGACAATGAAATTTTGGTTAAAAGCCTATGAGATATTGACACATCTACAAGTTCCACGAAAGCAGAATGATAATCAGTTATTGATTTTTCTAAAATTGGCAACCTAAAGCCTGGACATTCTTCGAAACCACAGTCGTATGGTTGCCCTCTTTTCATCCAGCAACTTTTACAGACTTTATTTAATTTAGCCCCACAGCTTGTGCAAAAATTACTTTCAATAGTTTCTTTGTTGCAATTATTGCATTTCATTTTCATTTCACCTACTTTCCGATTCTTGTATTTTAAATCCCTCACCTTATATATTGTTTCTATATCGAAACTTTACAGGAAATAAAAAAATCATCTGCGCTTATTCCATATTCTAAACATATTTTTCTTACTTCTGACACTGAAAAATCTCCGCCAGTACCATTAATGTTTTGGTTTAATGCGGAAGGAGATTTGTCTAATAATTTAGCAACGTCTCTTTGTTTAATCCCTTTTTCGTCAAGCAACGCTTTGAACTTAAAATATGGTTGATGTCTTCTTTTTATTGGTTTATTGTTCACACATTCGCTCCCCTTTCTGTGTTTTTCGGTTTCGTTTAAGAAACTTCCTAGTATCAGTATACTCCTCTTTTGTTTCGTTGTCAATAACTTTTGTTAGACTTTTTTAAATTTTTATTGCTTTTTCGAAACTTTTGTATTATACTTTATTCATATCTAAATTTAATTGAAAGGAAGTGTTTAAAATTAGAACTATAGGAGAAAGAATTAAAACTCTTAGGCAGTCTGAAAATCTTACACAGGAACAATTAGCCGAAAGTATTAATAAAAAGAATGGCACTAGCATTAATAAAGGAATGATTTCTAAGTGGGAAAACAATAAAGAAGAACCTAGAATGGAGTATGTAAGAAATTTAGCAGAATTTTTCGATGCATCTGTTGACTATATCATTTGTTTATCTGATGAAATTAAACCTAATAACCTTTTCAGTGATACAATACACACTATAGCAGCACATTTTGATGGAGACGAATACACAGATAAAGAAATGCAAGAAATTCTTGATTACGCTAAATATATAAAGGCTAAAAGAGATAGCCAAAAAAAATAACTTCTATATAAAGGGGATATCTGACATGACAACATATGAAAAATTGACAGCAGAAACCGAAAAAGAGGATATTTATTTAGTTGAATACAGTTTTGATAATAAGAAAATAAAAGGTTTATATATAGATAAAACTATTACCATAAATAAGAACATAAAAACAGAAAAAGAAAAAAATTGTGTACTCGCGGAAGAATTAGGACATCACTTCACAAGCACTGGCGATATACTCAATCAAAAGAAAACAGAGAACGAGAGACAAGAAAAGAAAGCTAGGAATTGGGCATATGAGAAACTTGTTTCGTTGGACAAGCTAATCTCTGCATATGTATTAGGTGTTAGAGATAAGCATGAATTGGCTGATTATTTAGACGTAACAGTTGATTTTTTGAAAGAAGCAATAAAACATTACAAAGAAAAATACGGGTTGTATACGCAAGTAAATAAATATATTATATATTTTGAACCTTTAGGAATTTTAAGAAAGGAGTTTGAACAATGCCAAGAAAAAAAATGAAAAGAGCAAACGGTACTGGAAGTGTATATAAACTTTCAGGAAGAAGGCGCAAACCATGGATTGCCAGGGTTACTATTGGGAAAATAGAGGACAAACAAATATACCAAACTATCGGGTATTATGAAACCGAAACAGATGGCAAGCTAGCTTTGGATATGCACCATATTAACCCAGTACCACCTAAAGCTGATATAACTCTGAAAGAATTACACGATGAATGGTCAAAATTAAAATACGATACCGTCGGTAAAACAACAAGTGATAATTATAAACTAGGATGGAACTATATATCTATTTTAGGTAAAAGTAAGTTTACGGACTTGCGAACATTCCATTTTCAAAAAATTATCAATGAAGCATACAAAGCAAAAAAATCAAAATCCACACTAGAAAAAATAAAAGTTGTTATTTATATGTTGTATGGTTATGCAATGGAGAATGATATTATAAATAAGAACTATGCTCAATTCATTAAATTGCCTAGCTTTGATAAAAAAGAAAAAAGCATATTTACAGATATGGAAATTAAGAAATTAGAAAAAAACAAGGATGTCGAATGGGTTGATACAATATTAATACTTATATATTCAGGAATGAGAATATCAGAAATGTTAAACCTTACAAAGTTTAATGTTGATTTAGAAAACGGTTTTATAACTGGTGGAGTTAAAACAGATGCAGGGAAAAACAGAATAATACCTATACATCCTAAAATATATCCGCATATAAAGAAATGGTACGATAAAGATAGTCAATATCTTATACATAATAAAAAGGGCGAAAAACTTTCACCTAGAGCCTATAGAGAGGGCAGATATTACCCAGCATTAGAAAAATTAAAAATAACAAAATTAAATCCGCATTGTTGCAGACATACATTTGCTAGTTTACTAGATAGATCAGGTGCAAATAAAAAAGCTATGCAGGAACTTATCGGACATTCTAATTATGCATTTACAGAAGATACATATATCCATAAAAACAAAGAAGAATTGAAAGAAGCAATAAATATGATATAGATTTGTTAGTTACGTGTTAGTTACCGCCACGATTTCAGGCGATTTTGAGCAACTTTTTTGCTAACTTATAATAAATACAAAAAACCGCTATTCCCTTACAGATAATCGGTTTTCGTATGGTCTGAGTGGAGGGAGTTGAACCCCCGACCTCATGAACCCCATTCATGCGCGCTACCAAACTGCGCTACACCCAGATACATTATATTTTATTTGCCCAATTATACTAACATATACGTTTATTTTTGTCAAATTCTAAATTCTCCTATTCAATCCTCTCAAAAGCTTTTGTTAATTTATTATAATTGTGAATGATACCTTTTTCAATATCGTAATACCAACCATAAATTTCTATAGTTTTATTTTGATATTTTTCTTTAATATATGGATAGGATAACAAATTATCAATCTGTAATATCACATTTTCCTGTTCAACAAACCTATTAAAAGTATTATTCTTCAAGTCGTCTTTTATCTTTTCAACCTTTTCTTTTACAGGGTTAGCTAATTCTAACCATTTTCTTGTATGTGGAATAGTTTCTAATTTTTCATCCTCAATGTATAATGCTTTACATCCTCCACAATCTGAATGTCCACATATTATTATATTATTTACTTCTAATACATTGACAGCATATTCTATGGCAGATGTAGTGGATAAATATTCAGAGGATTGTCGATAATAAGGAACAATATTGGCTATATTTCGAACAATAAATAATTCGCCAGGAAAACTTGACGTAATCAGATTGGGAACAACTCTAGAATCAGAACAGCCTATAAACAAAGTATGGGGATTTTGCTTTTTACTTAACGCCTTATATAATGGTTTATTTTTATTGAATTCATTCTTACTAAATTCTTTTGCACCTTCAAATAGCTTTTTCATTGGTTACCTCCAAGTTTAAGATATAAACACTTTCAACATTTATTATAAGTATTTTACTATATTTTTTTTGATTTAGCCACAAAAAAAGAACGATTCTTATGGTAAGATATTACTCACCACAAAAACCGTTCCTCTTAGATTTTATTAATACTTTACTCTATATGATATAAACGGTATATTACAGCTGCGCCTTCTGCTTTTGTCATATTGGACTCTGGACGAAGCGTTCCGTCTTCATATCCCTTAAAAATCCCTTCTCTTTGTGTAATAGCTACTCCCTCGTTAGCCCATTCTGCTATTAGTTGTTCATCATCAAATTTAGTTGTGTAAGTGGCTATATTTTTTATACTATCTATATCATTATAGTGGCTCATGACTCTTCCCACCATTGTAGCTATTTCTTGTCGTGTTATTGTTGCTTTTGGTGCAAATACAGTCTGGCTTTTCCCTTTAATTAATCCCGCATTGTATGCTGCTGCTATTTCTTTATAGTATTCATTTGTACTATCTACATCTTCAAATATTATCTCATCTTTTCCGCTTAGTCCATACGCTCTTACTAACCATGCTGTAAACTGTTCTCTTGTCATATATGTATCTGGTGAAAATTCGAGCGTTTTATCAAGGACACCTTTTGATTGTAATGCATTAAGTTCAGTTTCTGCCCAGTGTCCTTTTACATCAGTATATTCTTTTTTGGACTTTATGACAGTGTACTTACTAAAGTGTGGTCTTTTTACGCTTAGTGTTTGATCTTCTTTATTATAAACTCCCCCTACAGGAATCCACTTGTTAGTTTTTTCATCCAACCATGCAACTGACATAAAATCAATATCTTTTTCTGATACATTTTCAGAGAATTTGATTTTCAATGCTACTGGTTTTTTAAACTCTTTCACTTCTTCGTTATTAACTGTTGCCTTAAATTCATATACTGGTGCACCTTCTACTTCTTTGATATAATCATCCATTTGTACGTCCTTCGGAGGTTCTATTTGCTCTGCTGATAATGCTATATTATCTTTTTCACTCACTTTTCCAAATGCATCATTTACAAGTTTGATTTCCACACCATTCATTTTAACCTTTGCTGTCTCTATGCCATTTTTCTTCATTTCTATAATAATGGATGCTGATAGTTGCACTTCTAATTTTTTAAGTTCTCCTTCCATCGAAGCATCCAATACAAATACTGGTCTTAAATTATCTTCCCCTACAGCATTTTTAAGTTCTTTCTCCAATTCTTCTACTGCCTTTATGACTTCACTGATTTGTTTATTAGCAGTTTCATTGTCTACTACTGCGATGGCATTGTCCTTTTCAACTTTTATTCCTACTTTGATTTCCCCTGCTTTTTCTACCGCTTTCTGTGCTACTTTTTTAGCTTCTTGTTTTAATTTTTGGATAACACCTTCATTTTCAGTGGCATCTACAATTTCTTTAACTGCTTTTAATGTTGCTTTTGCGGATGCTGTAGCTTCTTCTGAATCCATCCCACCCATCGCGCTTTGGATTCCTCTTAATAAATCATTTGTTTCTTGAACGATTTCTTTAATCTTTTCTTTATCCTCTATGTCTTTCAATACTTTTGCAGTATCAGCAATTGTCTTATTAGCTTCTTTTAATGCTTTTTTCAGCTCTTCCTTGTTCATATTCTCTTTGTTTAAAGCATTCTTTACACTACTAATTTTATTTTTTATTTGATCTGCTTTTTGTTGATCTGTCTTAGTACTTCCACCACTCGAACTACTACCTCCTGATTTTTTCTTTTCGATTAAATCTTTCAAAGTAATAATAAGGTTATTATCCTGTGGTTCAGAATCATTATACATAGATTGAAGTGTTGCAGCGAGTAACTGAGTATTAGAATCTGTTGATTGTAGCATTCCTTGAATAATAGTAGCTACTGAAGGATCAATTGTCTCATCACCTTGATAGTGTGCAACAAATGCATCTATTACTAATGTTTTTATAGTAATACCTGTATCAGGTACCAATTCAGCATTAATCTGAGCCAAAATTGTAGCCTTTTGTTCATCTGTTAGATTCATGCCTTCTGACATTATCATTACTAATTGTGATTCTACAAGTGTATCTAAGCCCTCTATCAAATATTCTTTAGCATAATCTTGGAATATCTGTCCGTTTGTATCGTAATCTATACTCTCAATGTGATATGTCTTTATATCTAATTGGTCATCATCTATTGTTACTATCCTATAAGGGCAAGGATATGTTACCAATGACCCTGTTTCAATATCATAGATTTCATTTCCTAAGCTCGATGTATTCTTTACGATATCCTGTGAATGATAGTGTCCTGTAAATACTGCCTTCATTCCTAAATCGGCAAAGTTTTTTGATATCGTATTCCAATCATCTATCACATATTCACTAAACAGCTCTTCTTGATAGTCAAAATGCTCTACAATACCATGATGCATCATACCTATCACTGTTTTATTTTTAGATTCTCCTTCTTTGATTCGAGCTTTAATCCAATTCAACGTTTCAGTATCAAAACCTCCAGCGGTTATTGAATGATTTAACTCATCATTGTTATCATAGTTACAAGAATCCATCGCTACTATCCATAATCCGTCTACTGGTTCTACTACATAGCTCAATGAATTTGAGTCTTTGTATAGCGCTTCTTCATAACCAAAGTCATTATATATCGTCTTAAATTCTTCTGGCGATACATTTGGTACTAGACTTGCTATATCCCCATCATAGCTAAATGACTGTGGATTGTTTATATCGTGGTTACCGTTAATAACATATACTTGCTTTCCTTCTGCCTCCAACTCACTTAAGAAGGTTGCCACTGCTTCATGGGATAATTGCTCCCCATCCTTCGTTAAATCTCCAGGTACTAATACGATACCTGCATCACTTTGTTTAATTTTGTCTATTGCTGCTGTCATTAGTGCGTGACTTTCAGCAATCAGCTTCCTATCGGTTTCCAAGTATGCATCAAAGGCCAAGCCCTCCGATACTAATAAATCTGGGTGGAAATAGTGTAAATCTGACATAACCGCTATCTTTGTACTATTATTTATCATTTGTATTCTACCTTCTACTTTAGCTAAATTAGTTGTTATCGTTGCATTAGTTTGCTTTTGAATATAGCTGATTAGTATTTCATCTAATCCATTATATTCTCCAACTGTATTATCGTCTGCAAACATTGTATAACTGTCTCCACCTGCTGCAATAAAATCATTCGTTGCTAGGGTATATGTCATATTTTCATCTAACGTTTGACCATTTATCTTTATTTCTACTACTCTACTTCCTACAACTTTACTTGAATCAAATTTCACTGTCATTCCTCCGATATGTGGGAATGCTCCCATTGTGGCTGGATAACTTGACAGACCATGTTCAAGGGCTGCTCTTATATCAGAACCTTTTACTTCTTTCATTACTACATAGTTTCCAAATGGTAATACTGTTATTATTTCACCTCTGGTTATATCGCCAATATTTATTGAATCTCTTATCCCACCACCGTTTGTTAATGCAATATCTGCACCTGTTGCGTCAAGCATTGCATCTGTTATTAGATTTCCAAGATTTGTTTCGCCTGTTCTTACATTTTCTCTAACGCCATCTAATAATACTTCTGTACTTCCAATTATTTCTGATAATACTTCGTCATTTTCTGCCTTTATTTCATCTATAATCGCCTTTACATCTGGATCTTCTATTAAGTCTGTAGCATCATCCTTGGTAAATAAGCTTGCGCTACTTATAATGTTACCTGACTCTTCAATTGTAAAATCTACAACCCCAATATTTTTGTCATATTCTCCAGCTTGTGCTATTAATGTTCCGTTAACAACCTTCCCTGAGGGTAATTCTGTATGGCTGTGTCCATCAATGATTATATCTATTCCATTGACGCCATTCGCCACATCTTCGCTAGTAACATTGCTGGCCTCATCTAAACCTAAGTGTGTTAGAGCGATGATAACGTCACATTCTTGACCTTTAAGGACTGTTACCATTTCATTTGCTTCTTGTACTGGATCTCTAAATGTTAATCCTGTTACATTATTGGGATGTGTTTTATAGGTAGTCTCAGGTGTCGCTAATCCAAATATGCCTATTTTCTTGCCACCTATTTCTTTTATTATATAAGGCGATAACAACCTATCTTTTGATTCAATATCTTTATATACGTTTGCTGCTAATATTGGAAAATTAGCAATTGTATCAAGTTCAGCAAGTCTTTCTTGACCATAGTTAAAATCGTGGTTACCTGCTGTCATTGCATCATATCCCATTTCGTTCATAATATCTATCATTGCTTCACCATCTGATAGCTGAACAATGGTTTGACCATGTATTGTATCTCCCGCATCTAATACCAATACTCTTCCTAGTCTATCATTCTTTAATTGATTAATCTTTTCTGCTATTTTAGCAAGTCCCATACCATCGTATGTTCCTTCTTCTACTCTACCATGGATGTCATTTGTATGTATGATATAGAAGTTATTTTCGTTTGTAGCGATTTGAAGGTCATCATCTCCTCTAACCCTTATCCTTGCCCCTGCACTTCCTATTGAAGCAATACCAGTAACAACAGCTTTATCTCCTACTTCATATTTACTCATATCTGCGCCAACGTAGCCATCAACATGGATATATGCTTCTCCGCTGTCATCATTGATCTTGAAATAACTTCCTGTTTCATTGATTTCAGTAATTGTTCCTGAGGTCTTAATTAATCGTCCAGTATATTTAATATCCATAGCATCCCTTGTTGAGACCACCTTTGGTGTCACTTTCTCATCAAATCCAATATATAAAACTGATGTAGCATAGTCGTCATATTGAATTTCTATTTCACCCTCAAACGCTTCTATCTTACCTGTCGCTATTACCTCAGTTCCTTCAAAGACATCTGCTTGATTATCCTGATAACTGCCATATAAGCTGATGCCTGATGTTTCATCTTGTATATATATGACATCAAAGAATACTTCTTCATCAACTGTCGCAGTACCTTTTACTGTTACGATATCTCCTTCTTTAAGGATTCCATTTGCATAATCTTCCCGTACTTCCTTGATTGTTTTAATTCTATTGTATCCAGCTAAGTAATCAATCAGTTTTAGCGTTAGAGCCGTATTACTAACATCATTTACTATTTCATAATCTGAGAAAGGATGTCTACCTGCAGTAACTATCTTACCATTTTCTACTTCTTCCTTCGCAATAATAGGAATAGCTTCTCCATTTAACTCGCCTTCTTTATTATATTCATATCCATTACCTGTTTTTCCACCAACATCATAGTTATATGAAGTGTTGTTACCAGCGAGTAGTATTTCAAGTCCCCTTTCAGAATTATTTACTAATGCCCCACCCTGTGAATCTACTAAGGAACATCCACTAAATATTCTTATTGCTTCCATATTTTCATTCAACT
This sequence comes from Clostridia bacterium, assembly GCA_963662695.2. Classification (GTDB taxonomy): domain Bacteria; phylum Bacillota; class Clostridia; order SK-Y3; family SK-Y3. Next base: position 510,429 of record CAXXDC010000001.1, read on the forward strand.
TGCTTTGAGTTTCTGGTAGGTTATATGCATACACTGACCATACCATACCACCACTGTAGTAGATTGAATCCTCTGGTTCATAAACATTGTCGTCATTAAATCTTATTTCTGTTCCTACAGCTTCTAGAAGACTATTTAACATTGTAGAATCGTCACTATAATTTGACTTAGCATTCACAAATAATGAACCACCGTTTTGAACCCAATTTCCTATAACTATATCCTCAGAAGCACTTAAATCCTGACCTGTCTCTGGTTCAGTAATTATTAATACGTCAACTCCTGATAAAGTTTCCTCAGTAATTGTATTTTCATTAATAACAACCATATATCCATATTGTCTTAATAAACGAATTAACTCTCCTACGCCACCAGTGATGTCATAATTTCCATGGGCATCATCAATCATGATTGTCTTACCATTTGCTGGCACGATGCTTATTGTTTTACTGATTTCTGTTACGGTTGTGACATTTGGTATATCTGTTATTTTAGCTATTATTTTAGTCTCTCCTGCACTACTTGGCATCCATGACGCTTGTGCTTTTTTATTCTCTCCTGCAGCTATATTATCAATTGTCGCAGTAGCAATGAGATTAGATTCACTTATACTGTCATGATAGAACTTGACCTCAATATTTTGGATTCCTCTGACACCCATATTAGAAATGGTTGCTTCTAATGCTGTCTCATATCCTGGTATCGTTGTTTCTGGGTCAACTTCCAACATAATTAATTTAACATCACTATCTGTTTCTGGTGTATATATCGGTGATGCTGTTCCCCATTTTCCATTTTCATGGATTACTTTTACTACATACCACTGTGCACCGTTAGGAACAATTACAGTTGGGTTCCATGTCACTGTTGCACTTGGGCTAAATTCTTTTTCTTGAAGAATTTCTCCGCCATTTGTTATGATTTCTAGCTTACTGATATACTCTTCATTATCTGTTGCTTCTATTTCAAAGTCTAATGTTTCACCAGGACTGACCTCTATCACACTGCCCATCCAGTGTCCATTTGCTTTTACAGTAAGCTCTAGGTTTCTTGTCTCTGTGGAGTATACCCTTCTATTTCTCATCGCTTCTTTTATATCTTCTTCACTTAAACTCTCTGAAATTACTGCCGTTAAATTATCTGGATCTCCCCAGTTAGTGGAATGGTTATCTTGCGCGTTAATGGCTCCTAAATGCCATCCATTATCTAATGCTCTAATGAATTGTTCTTCTGATCTTGAGTAACTATAAGGTGGTGCGCCATTACCTACTTCAATCATTGAAATTTCTCTATCTAGTTCAGGAACATAAGCTTGGTTATTAAATGAATCACTTGGCCAATTTGGATGGTTAAACGCTACAAGTGCTTCTTCATCCTGTACTTCTGATAAATTTTCAACCCAGTCATAGAAATCTGAAAGACTTGACATTTGTGATTTTGCTTCTACATATGCTTCACTGTCTAAAACATTAATATGTCCGACATCGCTGAAGGTCATCTCAAACCCTCGCAAAGCTAGGAAATCATTACTTGCATTAAAGCTTTCTACCTCTTTTTCTGTTTCGTACCATTCTGAACCTTCTTTTTCTTCATATTGATCGGTATTCTCATTATATTCATAGTTTTCCATATAATCTTCATCGTAGTAACTACTACTCGGATCAGCAAATTCACTGTCGTTTGGTTCATATTTCACCCCATCAAACCAATTCGAGTGATCTGTTACAAACATCCAATCTAATTCATTATTATAACCATATTGAAATGCTTCTTCAGGCGTTCCTTTTCCATCGGAATACGATGTATGACAATGAGGAATTCCAAAGTAGAAGTTATATTCTGCACTTGCATCTTCCACAGTGAAGTACCACTCTTTTGTGTTTTTTTGACCATTGATATCCGCTACTTCTAATTTAACATCATGGTCGCCATCATCTAAGTTATATACGTTCGCTGTAACTGTTGAATTATTTTCTGTATGTGTTAACAAATTTCCATCTAAATAAAGTTCGATACTACCTGTATCTATCTCAGCTATTGTTTTTTCAACTTGCGCTGAAATCTGTATATCTCTATTAAATGTTGATGCCATATTTGCAGGTTTTGTATTGAATATAATTGGTAATATCGCATTAGAATCTTGAGGCGTTTCTTGTTCTATAAGATCCGCACCATCACGTAGCTTAACCTGTTCATCATTATACATGGCAGCGATACCTATTGTTTTATACCACGTACCAACTTCATAATTACTGACATCAAAATTATCAGCTTTTGCATGATAAATAGTTATCTCATTTCCGTTGATATCTTCTGCATAGATACTATAATCTGAAATTGATGTGATTTTAGCAGTTGGTAATTCAACGATTTGTCCTTGGTAATATGAAAGGTCACTTATTTCTATTGATTTCGCCTCTGGTAGGGTAAAGCCCGTCCCTAGGACAGATATATTATTTTTAACTACTTGCAATTCATTTTTATATAATCCTATTTCACCAGAGATTATTACTAAGTCTCCAACATTGAATGTAGCCAATCCTCCCGAACCATAAGCATCTATTTTCATACCATCTGTCCCATCTTGGATATATATTAATGTATCGGATTCAACATACGTTACGATCCCTCTTACAGTCACTTCTGTTCCTTGTGCTTGTTCTCTAGCTTCTGTTAATGTCATATACTCTTCACTCACAGATAAAGTAACATCTTCTGATTTCCTCACGTGTAACTGATGGGTATTATAACAAGAAACGACTGCTAGTAAATCAATACTATCTCCTTCATTAACACCTGCCTGAGACGGCATATTATAAATCCCTATCGTATTCCCAACACTGTCTGAAATAGTTGTAGTTCCCGAAATATCTAATGTTTCAATCGTTGCATTTTTTATCAATACAAGCTCTGACTCATACGCTTCCCAATCTGTTGGGAATGTAGTAATAACTTGTGGCACTGGGACTTCATATTTACTTTCTACTATCGTTACTGTATAATCCTCTATTTCTAATAAGCCTTTGTATTCTGCTATACTTCCTGTTACCTTAATTAAGTCTCCTTCTCTAAACGAGGTCTCATCGCTTTGATTATATAAGTTTATTCCTGCGGTTTCATCTTCAATAAATACTTTTCCACCATCGGTACAGGTTACGTTGCCCTGCACTGTAATAGTTCCTGTTGATTGTCTTGCTTCTGAAATGGAAATATAGTCTGCTACAGCTGTATCATCTTTTACTTGGAATACTGATAGCGTCCCACTTACTTCATTCGCAACAAGTAACAATGGTTGGTCAATAGGACTATCTTCTCTTGGTACAAATTTTAGACCTTCTGGTGCACAATCTCCCGCAATATCAGCACTATAATCTCTAGTATTCATATACTGAACGAACGTTGCATTCTCTGGGTCAGTTACATCATATACCATTACGCCACCCATACGTTCTAGTCCAATAAATGCATAGTACTTATCTCCAACCTTACCAACTTTTACGTCTTCTGGTTCTGGCCCTTTATTATCACTTCTGTCATCAAGCTTTACTTCATCATCTGAGGAATTAAAACAATCTGGATATCTTTGGGCTGTTATTTCTTCAATTTCCGAATCACTATCATATACTTGACTAAAGTCTGATGTATCATATATCGAGAACGAACGTCCACCAAATGTATATAGCGCTTCATACTTATCTTCTGTATTGATACCCATTTCACTGTGGAGCTTAATCTTTCCTAAGTTTTCATTATCAGCAAGCGTTGTCACTAATACATCAAGTTCTTCTTGTGTATATCCAGCATAATAATCTGCATTTAATGCTAACTTGTCACTTATATCATCAATTGTAATTTCATTTTCATAGCCATCATACTCTCTTCCGTCACCTTCATTAGCAGTAAAAATATAATCCTTACCATCAATTGTCACTATATCAATTCCATCTGGCATATACATACCAAGTAAAGGCCATGGCTTAATATTAATACCATCATCTTTATTAGATGGATCTAAAGATGAGATTGACCAATCTTTAAAACCGAGTCCATATACATGCGTAAATTGTTGATTCCCTATGTCTAGCTTTGCTACAGCATTATTTTCTTGAAGTGCTATATACGCATATTGACTGTTTGCATCCACAACAATGTATTCTGGTTCAAAATCTTTATTGTTTGTTGCGCCATTTTTAACAATTACATTTGCATCTACACTTGTAGTTTCAAATCCTACTTCTGAAACTGAATCTTGCGTTATACTATCAACGCCACCTGAGACTTCTATAATAGATACGCTTCCATCTGGGTCAACCGAGTAATCATCATTTGGTTCACCTTCATTTGCGACCAATAATGTGTTTCCATCTGGGGTAAATGCTAAATTATCAGGTAAATAACCTACATCTACATTACCTTTGTAAGTATAGGATTCATCAATATTAAAAAATGCTACTTTACCTTTATTCGTTTTATCCTCTTCAGGGATAGATACCGCAAAGTAGTTGCCTGATGGATGAATATCTATGCAAGTAATATCTGCGACGGTAAAGCTACCTAATTCCGTTAAGTCACTTATCTTAATACTCTCACTTGTAGTCAACTCCAAAACAGATGTGCTATCTTTTTGTAACCCTGACAAATCAACAACATCTATAGATATGTTTTGGTCAACGCCATTTACGACAAATGCTTTTTTACTACCTTTATCATACTTAACAATTTCAGCAACGCCTCTACCACCTAGTCCATCGCTTGCTGTAAAGTTTCCGATATGTGATAGTAATTGTTCTCTATCCGAATAGTCTTTCGCTTCTATTGTTATAGTATGACTGTCCGTTTGAGGCTCTCTAGCTGTATTCCCCTGATAGCTAGATTCTATATAATATTCAATATCTTGTGTTACCTCATCTGCAGGTATAACTGCACCAAATGTTCCATCACCTTTATTTGCATTTATAGAGTTGAAATTGGTTTCGTCACTAGGTTTATAATAAACATTTGTGTATACACTTTCAGTAACTGTTGCATGTCCATCATATGTTAAATCAAAACCTATTGAAATATTTTCGTCTATATTTGAGCTCGTAATTGGTGTGTGTAAAATGTTTAACCCTTTCTCTTCAGGTGCGATACCAAATCCAGTTAATGAATTGTCCGTTGATATGGTTTCAAATCTTTCACTTGGATCTATCCATCCATCAGTATCTCCAATAGTAATACCTTCTTTTATTCCAATATTACTATTGGCAGTTACTACTCCATTTCCACTCCAGCTCGAACCGGGGTCATTGCCAGGTTCTCCAAATGTATCAACGATTTCTCCGTTCACTTCAATTTGAAGCGCATCATCTCCATTAAATGTAAATGATTCTTCAATATATAATATGTCTGTTAACCCTTGGTCTGTTAAATATGTGCCTATGTCACTAGTTCCTATTACCATCACTTCGCCTGCTGGTAATGTACCACTGTTTACAATAACCTTTTCACTAGGCACCCCACCATTCGTCCCTTGTAGCACCCTTAAATTTGTGCTTGAAAAATCAATACTTAATCCACTAGTATTCCATATTTCTATTCCTTTTGGTGTTGTCCCACTACTTGTTTCAACATATTGACTCAATATCAAACTTGCGCCTGATGCTTTGGCGATACTGGTCATGCCAATACTAAAAACATTAGTGATTAACAGTGTAAAAACCAGCATAAAACATATGCTTCTTGAAAACTTTTTATACATTGGTAGCCCCCCCTTTGATTTTTTTTAAAATGTTATTCTCCATTGTATTCCATATTCTTTTATCATAAGGGATGTAAGTTAATTAAGTATTATACTTGTGTTAAATTCCTATCATTTGCCTTTTTTAAATTATTATTGGGGCACATAAAATGCGACAGAGATCGCTCCCTGTCGCATTTTAATGATGAAATTAACTCTTTTTAATTTTTCATTTTCACTAATTTAATGCTTCTTTGATCACTTTCCATGATATATTCAACTTATCATCTATACTAAATTCATATAAACCATACCCCTGAATATGACCATCGGAAAATTTTGCATATACCCATTTATCATTTAAAATATATACATGTGTAAATTGCATTTTCCCGCCTAATACACCTTCAAAGTGTATTAGCTCAGGATGTGTATGTAAGTCTTTAATTATTATATTATAATCATTAATGCCAAGAATTTTAAAATCTTCTTTTGATACTTCATTAATAATATTTGATGTACTATTGCTTTTCAAATGAAGTTCATTTTCTAATTGCATTACTTTGTTCTCTAGTACTTCAATTTCTTTATTCATAGATTCTAATTCTAAATTTTGTTTTTGTAATTGGTTATTATATTCTCTCCCTACCACAAATCTAGTTAACATTGTTGTGCCTATGATTAACAATATTATTAATATAGCATTCTTAAATTTAATCATATTTTCTCCTATACATAAAAATTCATATAAAAATCACTTAAACGTATCGTAAAATTCTTTCAACTCTCTTTTCATTTCATCTGAAAGATTATGCCATCTTATGCCTTGAATTGCTCCTTCTAATGCACATAACCGATTCATGCAAGCTGAATGATCAATCCCTTTAATGCTCAGCCAAGCCTGCTTGCTTCCGACTGTTTTTAATTGTTCAAATGTTTGAATTCCAATTTCATTCAATTGCTCTTCAACTCTTTTACCTATGTTTGGTACTTTTTGCAATTCGCCCATTTTATACTCTCCTTACTTTCCAAACGTCACAAGTACGATTTCTGGTCTATTAAATATTCTCTGTGATATGATACTATTTCCTAAACCTCTACTCACAACCATTGTTGTATGATTGTCCATATATACACCACTTGAATATTTAGGAAACCAGCCCTGATTTGGTGATATTAAACCGCCGACAAATGGAATTCTTATTTGTCCACCATGGGCATGACCTAAAAAAACTACGTCAATATTTCTTTCTGAATATATTTTTATTAACTCTGGTCTATGTGATAGGAGAATAGTAAAAATGTCTTCATTGGCATTCATTATTCTATCAATTTCATATAAAGAATCATCCATATTTCCGAACGCTGGATCATCTATCCCTGCAATTACTACTTTATTACCTTTTATATTTAGATATCTATTTTCATTTCGTAATACGATTACACCTATGTCTTTCAACTTTTGCTCAAATGAATTGAATTTATTAGACCATGCTTCATGATTTCCTGTTACAAAATAAACTGGCGCTATTTTCATAATCCGTGAAAATAAATCAATACAGACATCTTCATTATATTTTTTTAAATCGACAGAATCACCAGTAACAACTATGAGATTAGGAGAAGTATTCTTTATTTTTTTTATGAGCCATTTTTGATCTTTTCCAAAACTTGTACTATGCAAATCAGAAATATGAAGTATTTTGTAATCGTTAAACTCTTTTGGCAGATTTTTAAATTCTAACTTATAGTTTGTTATAACAATGTTATTATTTTGTTCATATAAAAATATGCTCGTTATTATGAGTATTACTAATACAATAATAAGTCTTTTCTTTTTTATGCTATTCTTCATTCAAAACTTTGTCTCCCACTAATTTATCTTGATACAATCTAAAATTTTTAAGGTCAAGAATATATCCAGCATCAATTAAAATATCAAGACCCAATAATCCATTAATATCATCATATTCAATGATTTTAAAATCAATTTTGCTATTACATATAGAATTATTGCCAATAGTAATTTTATCGACTTTTTTCACGAATGCATGCTCTTTTCCACCAATACCATATAACGTAACAATCTCATCGTTTCCACTAACTCTAATGCCTAAATCATCAACCGCCTCCTGTGATAGCAAAGTTCTCGATGCTCCAGTATCTATGACTATATTTCCCAAAACTTTACTCATATCATTATAAGTTATTTCAAGTGTTGTAAAAAGCAGACCATTTCTAAATTCGATATTCATCTTAATGTACTCTCCTTAATCCGATTCTATTTCTAATCTTAAGTATAATGTTTTCATTTGATGTATGATAAACTAATACGTTACCTTTCGAATTCAAGAGCTCTTTTGTCGCTTCATTTTCAGTAATTGTACCAATAACAGCGATATCATCTATATATTCTTGATTATCTTCTACGTGATATTTTAAAACCTCAATTTTAACAAACTGATCCGGGTATATATTTCTAACTTCCTTCCATTTCATTTAATACACCATCCTATTCTTTTAATATTTCTTACAAAACACCATTTAAACGAGGGGTGAGGGACATCTTTGTTTCGTTATATAAATTATATCATATGCAAAAACGCTTATTCAATATTTCCTATATACTTATTCCTTATTAGTCTTTCTTTCTACCTTTATAAAGTGACTATTTAAATCATTAACAAAACGATCAAAATCGGTGGGCGCAATCAGTATAAACATATCCTTTAATTCGAGACAAACAACCTTTGAAGTTGATGTCATCACTAATGCTTTATTTGGCTTTAATAAAGTATCTCAAAAAAAAATATTCTTGAACAGGCTGACATAACTCTAGATGAATTCCAAAAACATATTTAATATATAGGATGATTGATTTGAATCTAATCATCTTTTTTCGTTAATTCTATTAATATTACTTTGCTACTCCTCTCTCCCCTCAACCTTCACCTTAAATACATACCAAATTTCATTATCACCATTACCCCAGTCCACATTAATATTGAAGGTATATACGTTTTCTTCAATAGGCGCTCTAATTATATTTTCATTAGTTTCATATAATAATGAATTATTATCTCCCTCAATCATTACAGTATATCGGGGTTTATTCAACCCTTCAACATCTTCAGCTTTAAATTCGATTATTGCGTTGGGTTCTACAATAGTAGGTTCTAGCGCCTCAAGTTCTTTGTCATCCCCAAAACATGTATTCCCAATCAACCCATAAGGTTTTCCTGTATAGTTTGAATCCCCTTTTGCCCATTCAATTGGTGTATTATTGCAGGAGATATCTATTTTAGGATATTTATTTTGTATGATTTCAGAAGGAGTAATATATCCACATATTGCTTTTTCATACTCTGTCTGTTCTGAGGATGCGTAAATATTCTGTACGCTCCACTTTTCATTAAACCTAAAAAGTGCAAATGCAACCTTATATGTCTTTTCCGTACCATTTTCCATCAATATTATTTTAGCCGTTGCCATTGGGTATCCATCATCAGTCCATACCTTAACATCTTTATAATCCTTTAAATATGTACCCTCTTCTTTTTGAGCTTTAACTCTTTTTATCCATATGCTTTTAGCATTATCATATAATATCTTAGGCGGTAAGTCAGACGATTCATCAAAATAGGCTACGTTATCAAATGCACTTTCAAAATCACCATTCTGTAAATCTTCCAGAAAATCGACTACCTTATTCTTAATTAAACCATTTCCAACAAAATCGGTTTTAATAATTAGAATAACAATTAATACTAAAATAATAAATAAAGAAAATAAAATGTTCTTACGTTTATTTTTCATTCACAACCCACCCCAATACTCATTAATAATTTTTTTTAAAATTTAATCACCAACATTTCATTGCCATTCTTAACAAACTCATAATCTACCTTTCTTATAGACATTTCACAATGATCGAATGTGTCATCTTCCATTAACCTCTTAACAAATTTTGATTTTTTACTACTAAGATTTACTAATGGAAATATTCTAATCTCTTTCTGCGTCACCCTGATTAATTCCATAATTGTATTTTTATGAAAATCATAGCCTAAAATTTCATCATACATAAATAAAAAGTGGGATACTAATGAAATTGAAAATTGCTTATCATCAAATAAACTGTTTGGATATTCGGTATAATAGTAGGTACTTTCCCTATTTTTCTTAAAATCATTTAAAAACAAATGATACGCTAATCGCCTCTGATCTATTAGTTCATTAATATTACTGAAATATTCCCATTTATATAGCTCCTGTATATCATGCATTTTAAGCATCACATTATTGATGTCTTCTTCACATTTATTTTTGATTTCTTCTGGCTTAAAACAGTAAATACAATCAGACGCTATAACATGATATCCTTTTGTATTAGCAGTTGCACTAAAAGAGCTAACGCCTGATGCAACATCTAAAATATTTTCTTTTTCTGGGACTATATTACCTAAATCAAACATCTTGTAATACTCGTTAAATGTCCGACCAATTAATACGATATCCTTTAAATCTAATTTTTTATTCATAAACTACCCCTTTTTAGTAATATTAATTATATAGTCTATTAATATTATTTCTGTATTTATTTAGTAATTCCTTCTATCAAATGATTATTTTTGAAATATTTAATAAAAATTTAATATTGTTTTTAATAAATACCTTAAAAAACGGTAATAAAAAAGCCAACCCATGATAGATTGGCTACTTATTTACCTTTACGCTTGTGCATCTTTTAATTGGCTGATAAAATTACCTACAACACTTACTAATTCATCAGAAGAACCATATTCTTCAACTAATTTGACAATTGCACTACCAACAATCACGCCATCACAGATGTCTCTAAGCCGCTTAACCTGCTCTGGTGTAGAAATCCCAAAACCTATCGCTTTTGGTGTATCACTATGCTTCCCTATTTCCTGAATAAACGCGAGAAAATTCGTATTAAATTCTTTTCTCATTCCTGTTACGCCAGTAGAGGAGACACAATATATAAATCCTTTTGCATCCTGTGCTATTTTCTGAATCCTGTCATTTGATGTTGGCGCAATTAATGTAATAATATGAACACCATATTGCTCACCTAATTTACGTATCTCTCCACTCTCTTCATAAGGCAAATCGGGAATGATAAGTCCATCTAACCCTACTTCCTTACATGATTTAATGAATTCTTCAATACCATATCTCAAAATGCAATTAAAATATATTAGATAAAGAAGAGGTACTTCTGATTCTTGTCTTATCCCACTTACCATTTGCATAATTTCTTTCACTTTAATCCCTTTTGACAATGCTCTCTGTGCCGCCCTCTCAATAACAGGACCATCGGCTACTGGATCAGAGTAAGGAATCCCTATTTCAATAATATCAGCACCCCTCTTTTCCATTTCAAGCACCAATTTCTTCGTATGTTCAATCCCAGGATCTCCAGCAGTTACATACGTAATCAATGCCTTTTGACCATTTTTTTTCAATGTATCGAATTTTTGATCTATTCTATTCATCTATTTCGACCCCCAATGCTTTTGCTACCGTATAAACATCCTTATCCCCTCTTCCAGATAAGTTTATAACAATAATATCCTCTTTATTTGTTAATGGACAAAATTTCACAGCGTACGCAATCGCATGTGCGCTTTCTAATGCTGGAATAATTCCCTCCATATCCGTTAGGATATTAAAAGCCTTTAATGCTTCATTATCAGTAATCCCCTCATATTTAGCTCTACCACTGTCACGTAAATGTGCATGTTCCGGTCCAATCCCTGGATAATCCAATCCCGCAGAAATAGAATATGGTGGCTCTATCTGCCCGTCTTCATCTTGCAAGAAATAGGACATCATGCCATGAAGTACCCCCACTTTCCCTTCTGCCAATGTTGCAGCATGTTGACCCGTTTCAATCCCTAATCCCGCTGCTTCAACACCAATAAGGTTAACCTGTTTATCTTCAACAAAAGGATAAAAAATACCCATCGCATTACTTCCGCCACCCACACAGGCGATAATATGGTTAGGCAATCGATTCTCTTTTTCAATGATTTGTTTCTTCACTTCATCACCAATCACACGCTGAAAATCTCGTACCATCACAGGGTATGGATGAGGCCCTACCACAGACCCGATTACATAAAAAGTATCATTCACATTGGTTACCCAATCTCTAATCGCTTCATTTGTAGCATCTTTTAATGTCGACGTTCCAGAATGGACAGGATTTACTTTTGCACCCAATAGCTTCATTCTAAAAACATTAAGTGCTTGTCTTTCAACGTCCTCAGCGCCCATATAGACTTCACAATCTAATCCAAACATTGCAGCAACCGTAGCCGTTGCAACACCGTGCTGTCCCGCACCCGTCTCAGCAATAATCCTTGTTTTACCCATTTTTCTTGCCAATAAAATCTGTCCCAGCACATTATTAATCTTATGTGCACCCGTATGGTTTAAGTCTTCTCTCTTGAGATAAATCTTACCTCCGCCTAAATACTCCGTAAGCCTTTTTGCATAGTACAAAGGGGTTTCTCTTCCGCTGTATTCTTTCAAATAGTATGCCAGTTCCTCTTTAAATTCCAAATCATCCTTATAGCGATTATAGTTTTCTTCCAACTCAATTAATGCATTCATTAATGTCTCTGGTACAAATTGACCGCCAAATTCTCCGAATCTACCATCTCTATTATCCATTTACACACTCTCCTAACCTTACCATTTCAATAAAATCTTTTATCTTTAAAGGATCCTTCTGTCCATTCGTTTCAATACCACTACTTACATCCACACAATATGGATGAATCGCTTGTATCGCTTCCATCACATTTTCACTATTTAGACCACCTGCAAGTACAATTTTATGCTCTGTTTCATAATGCTTAGCCAACTGCCAATCGAAAGCTCTCCCTGTACCACCATACTCGCTTGTTGAATAGGTATCCATTAATATACCTTCTGTGGGATAACCTTTTACCAGTTCAAAACTTTTTGCATCCTTCACTCTGACAGCCTTCCAAATCGGCCGCTTAATAAAAGTACAATAGTGTGGTGATTCGTCTCCGTGTAGCTGTACCACATCTAATTGACATAGCTCACTAATCTCATTCACTCTTTCAGCTTTCTCATTGACAAATACCCCTACTGTCTTTATGGACGGCGACAAATCTTGAACCAATTCGCATACTTTCTCAGGTGTTACCTTTCGTCTGCTTTCAGCAAATACAAATCCCACATAATCAGGACAATATAGATTGACATATTCAATATCCTGCAACCTTGTTAAACCGCAAATCTTTACTTTGGACATATTACCTACGCCCCTCTCCAGTTCGAAGTGTTTTTATTTTTCCACCTATATCTCCACTTCTCATCAAAGCCTCTCCAATAAGGACTGCATCCACACCGAGTTCTTGAAGCAACTGCATATCCTCATATTGATGAATACCACTTTCGCTGACTAAGACAACGTCATTCGGCATTTGCTTTATTAATCTCTCAGTTGTTTGAAGGGAAGTCTCAAAAGTCTTTAGATTCCTATTGTTAATCCCTACTATATTAACACCTGCCGCAAGTGCTCTATGAAGTTCCTCTTCATCATGAACTTCAACCAAACAATGTAAGCCTAGTTGAGTAGCAATGTGATAAAATTCTTTTAATTTTTTGTCATCTAATATAGCCACAATAAGTAGTATTGCATCAGCACCCAGCAGTCTTGCCTGATAAATCTGCCAAGAATCGATAATAAAGTCCTTACGCAAAAGGGGGGCAGAAACATTTTGTCTGATTTTCTTTAAAAACTCATCACTACCCATAAAAAATTCTTTTTCCGTTAAGACTGATATGGCTTCTACATCATTTTTTACATACGTTTCCGCAATACGCACTGGATGAAAATCTTCACAGATAATGCCTTTAGAAGGTGACGCTTTTTTTACTTCGGCAATGATTGAAATTCTATCAGGTCTGCGAAGCACCTCATAAAAGTCCTTTGTATCATCCAGTTTAGCACAATGTAATTTCTCCTCTAATGCAACTAGTGAGCATGCTTCTTTCTCTTCTTGAATCTGCTTCTTCTTATATGCTACAATTTTATCAAGTATCATTTTTCTTACCACCGCATTCGATTAATTATTTGTGAATTTTACAAACGCCTCAAGTTTTGCCTTCGCTTTGCCACTTGCAATGATTTCTTTAGCTATAGCAACACCATTTTCTAAACTGTCTGCCTTTTTACCAACAAACAATGCTACTGCACTATTTAATATCACAGTATCCAATGGTGCCCCTTGTTCATTATTAAAAATACCCTTTATAATATTCGCATTTTCTTCTGCATCCCCACCTTGAAGTTGCTTCATGTCACATAAAGAAAATCCATATTTCGTCGGGTCAATCGTATCTTCCGTTATTTCTCCATCTATTAAAATACACGCCTTTGTTTTATCTGTCATTGTTATCTCATCTAAACCGTCTTCGCCATGTACCACGATTGCTCTTTCTACACCTAAATTCTTAAGAACAGACGCTAGAGGGCGTACCAACTGACCATCAAATACCCCTAATATTTGTCCTTTTGCGGAAGCTGGATTTGTTAACGGGCCTAAAATATTAAAGATGGTTCGAACCCCAAGTTCTCTTCTTGGAACTGCTGCGTACTTCATAGATTTATGAAATAGGGGGGCAAACATAAATCCAAGACCAACCTCTTCAATACATTCTTTCACCTGCTCTGGTGATAAGTTCACATTCACACCTAACGCTTCGAGTACATCTGCACTACCGCATTTACTGGATACAGATCGGTTTCCATGTTTCGCTACAGTCACACCTCCAGCCGCAACAACAAAAGCAGTTGCAGTAGAAATATTAAACGTATTTGCCCCATCTCCACCAGTACCTACAATATCAATAAAATAATCAACTTGAGGTGATATATTTTCTGCTTTCTTTCTCATCACCTTTGCACATCCTGTAATTTCTTCAATGGTTTCGCCCTTCATACGCAGTGCTGTAATAAACCCTGCAATTTGTGCCGAAGTTGCCTCACCGCTCATAATAGCTTCCATCGCTCCTATTACTTCCTCTTCGCTCAAGTTCTTACCCTCTACCAATGACTTAATTGCTGATTTAATCATCACACTTAGGCCTCCTCTAATCTCTTCTATTTTTTTAATACTATAGTTTTAGAAAATTCTCAATCATCTCCAACCCGAACTCAGTAATAATGGATTCGGGGTGAAATTGAATACCGAAAACCGGATATTCTTTATGGGCCACACCCATGATTTTACCATCTTCCGTCTTTGCAATAACCTTCAATACTTTTGGTATACTCTCTTGCTCAATAACCAATGAATGATAGCGCGCTACTTTTATACTTTTAGGTATATCATTAAAAATTGGACTATCTTCTAAAATAACTTGTGACGCCTTCCCGTGAAAAATCTCACTTGCATGTACTGTTTTCCCACCAAAAGCTTCACCGATAGACTGATGCCCGAGGCAAACGCCAAGAATTGGAATGGCATCATAAAAAGTTTTAATCGTATCAATAGAGATTCCAGCATCAGCAGGAAACTTAGGCCCTGGTGAAATGATAATATGGGAAGGATTCATCTCTTTAATCTCTTGAATGGTAATTTTATCATTCCTTACCACCACTATATCCTCATTGATTGTCCCAATATATTGATATAAGTTATACGTAAAAGAATCATAGTTATCAATAAGTAGAATCATAGTACCCCTCCTGCCTTCTTCACTGCACTGATTAACGCCTGTGCTTTATTTAATGTTTCTTCATATTCTTTTTCTGGATCCGAATCAGCTACAATCCCTGCTCCAGCTTGCACATATACCTGTTGATCCTTAAAAATCGCTGTTCGAATCGCAATACATGTATCTAGATTACCATCAAAACCAATATAGCCAATTGCGCCAGCATATACCCCTCGCCGAACATTCTCCAGCTCTTCAATAATCTCCATCGCTCTCACTTTAGGTGCACCTGAAACTGTTCCAGCAGGAAGTACTGCTGTAAGTACATCCAACGCATCTTTGTCCCTTCTCAGTTTCCCCTCTACATTTGTAACGATATGCATAACGTGCGAATATTTTTCTATGTGCATCATATTTTTTGCAACGACACTTCCAAACTCACATACTCTTCCAACATCATTTCGTCCTAAATCAATCAACATGGTATGTTCAGCGCATTCCTTTTGATCATTTAATAAGTCATTCGCCAACATTTCATCCTCTTCAGGCGTAGCACCTCTAGGGCGCGTTCCTGCAATTGGACAAGTCTCTACTATACCATTTTCAACGCGTACGAGCATTTCTGGCGAAGCACCTGCGATACAATAATCATCAAATTTCAAGAAATACATATAGGGTGATGGATTTAATGTTCTCAGTTTACGATATACTTCAAAGGCATCCCCTTTAAAGTTTGCCTTTAACCGTTGTGATAGCACAACCTGAAAGATATCACCATTTCTGATATATTCTTTTGCCTTGATTACATTATTACAATATTCATCTTTCGAAATACTCCCAGTGAATTGAATATCTTCATTTTGCGGCATGCTTTGCACTCTTAATAAATCATAATCAGAAATTTCTTTTAACATGCCTTTTATTTTAACAGATGCCTGCTCATAAATTTCTTGTAAACTTTCATCAGTTAGCTCTTTATCCACCATTGTATTGACAATGATATTTATCTTCTGTTTTAAGTGGTCAAAAACAATTAATTCTTCTGGTACAATGAGATGACAATCAGGTAATCCGATATCATCGACGTTTTCATCCTGAATCACTTCATAGTGCCTGACCATATCATATCCAAAATAGCCAACGACACCACTATAGAATCTAGGTAAATGCGGAAAAGGTTGACTGTGAAGTTGCTTTAATAAGTCATTTAACACATCAATTGGGTTGTTTTCAGATATTTTATCTTCACCTTGGATATTAATCGTAGTCGTTTGTCTCACAGTTTTAAACGTGATAAGAGGCTTCCTCCCCATAAACGAATATCTTGCCCAACGTTCGCCCCCTTCTACACTTTCTAGAAGATAGCTATATCGATCTGTAGAAAATTTTTTAAATAGTGATATGGGCGTCTCCATATCTGCATCAGTTTCAAAACTAATTGGAACAATTTTTGATGATAAACGCCACGATTTGAATACCTCGTATGATGGGTATACCTCTACATTTGAATGCTGCATATAAATCCCTCCTATAATAGACGGATGAGCGATATAAATAGAAAAAACCAGGGAGATCCCCTGGTTTGATTGATATCATAAATATTTCTTACAATCAAATACTAAACCTAGCTCATCTCATCTCTTCTAATCTAACTCTCTTCTTCTCTCAACTAAAACCTTAACTAAAACTTATCGAAATTATAACATGAGTTTAATCTAAATGCAAGATATTTTTCAAAATAACCGGCAAAAAATCATTTATCATCGTACAAATTCAGATGGGGGTTCCCCCCACCTGAATCAAGTTCCCATTATTGTTTTGTCAATTTGCCAATAAGTAAACTAATAACCTCCAATGATACACCAATTACAACCGCATTACTGTATAATCCCATTTCCGGTATAAAATAAATGATTGTATTCACTAGAAATAGTAGTGTAAGCGTAATATATCCTTGTTTTCTAAATTTAGCTCTTAATTTCACGATCCTTTTTGCCGGACTATCAACAACATCTGTCCAGTTCACTATAAAAAATGTAGCCACATAAAACAAAACAATCACAAAAATATTGATACGAATGGTCATTGCTAACCAAGTTGCAAATAGCGTACATATTATAGTAGTGATAAGACAAGCAATCTCACTTTCTAAATGGGAACCTCCCCAACATCTGCGCATAAGATAGTAACTTATCCAAGCAGTGAATAATACTGAAAATTTATACTGTAATAAAAATGTTAAAACCAGCACAATGCTATAAAAAACAACTTGATTAAAAACCCTTATAAAAAAATATTGTACGATCTCTTTATCTGTATCTGGTGATGCTTCTACAATCTTTGTTGCAATATCACCAGCAGCTTTATCAAAAATACTCATTAGACTCTTCTCCCCTTATCCTGCCCATCTTCCTCTTTTCTTCTCTTCTTCAACGGCTTTAATGACTCGGTTTGCAGCAGCTCTTAAAAATTTCGCTGCTATTATTTCACCATTAAGACCCATAAACAAAAAGACTTCTCTCGTCTGCTTGTCCAAAATTATCGCATTAACTCCTTTTTGAGCACGATTTATAATTGTTCTTTCACTCTTGCCCAATCGCTTAACTAAAATCTTATAAACTGAACGATGCTTAGGTAAAATAATGTTTTCTGATACTATTTCTACAACAAAAAGTTTCAACTCTTCTCTTGCTCCTATAGGACATGTAATTCGTCTTAAAAGCTCATCAGTTTTTCTTACAATAAGCTCTCTTTGCATATTACATACGCTAACATTACAAGCATAAGTTGTCATAAGTCAGTCCATCCTTTTTTAGATTGAAGTTATTTTAGTTTGAAGTTTATTAAGTTTTTTGAGAGAACTCTATTTGTTCACATCGTCCACCGCCCTTCACGTTTGTAATTCCTTACATATATTTTACATGAAAATTTTTCTATTGTAAAGAGTATTTAGTATAACCTGCAACATCTTACCATAATTCGACAAACATGAAACGTTTCATAAGAATTACTTGAACATTCAGTTAAAGTAATGTACAATATCAGAGGAGTTAAAACCCATTAATAATGCTTGAAAGGAACGAATATAATTATGAAATTAGGTATTGTTGGACTTCCAAATGTAGGGAAAAGCACACTTTTTAACGCAATTACACAAGCGGGAGCAGAATCTGCAAATTATCCCTTTTGTACCATAGAGCCAAATGTGGGTGTTGTATCAGTGCCAGATGAAAGGTTAGACACGCTGGCAAAGATGTATAATCCAGAGAAAGTAACCCCTGCCGTCATAGAATTTGTAGACATTGCAGGTCTTGTAAAAGGTGCAAGTAAAGGGGAAGGATTAGGAAACAAGTTTTTATCACATATCCGAGAAGTAGATGCTATTATCCATGTCGTAAGATGCTTTGAAGATGAAAACATTGTACATGTTGACGGGTCAATTGGGCCATTAAGAGACATAGAAACAATCAATTTAGAACTTATTTTTGCTGATCTTGACATGATTAATAAAAGAGTAGATAAAACAAGGAAGATGCTCAAAGGAGATAAAAAATATCAAGTACAACTGAATTTGCTTGAGAGAATTGCAGTAGCACTTGAAGAAGGTAAAAGTGCAAGAAGCTTGGATTATGATGACGATGAACAAGCTATTTTGAAAGAATTCTCCCTTTTGACATTGAAACCTGTTATCTATGCAGCTAATGTCTCTGAAGATGATTTTACGGGTGGCATAGAAGATAATGCGATGGTCAGTGAACTAAAACAATTCGCAACAGAAGAGAACGCACAGGTATTAACAATATGTGCAAGAATTGAAGAAGAAATATCTGAATTAGATGACGAAGAGAAAAAAGAGTTTTTATCCGAGTTAGGACTACAAAAATCAGGACTAGACAGATTGGTTCAAGCGAGTTATACATTACTTGGACTTATTAGTTATCTAACAGCTGGTACACCAGAAGTAAGAGCATGGACGATTACAAAAGGAATGAAAGCACCTCAAGCTGCTGGAAAAATACATACAGATTTTGAACGTGGTTTTATTCGTGCAGAAGTTGTTGCATACAACGATTTAATGGAATGTGGTTCCCATAATGCCGCTAAAGAAAAAGGATTAGTACGACTTGAAGGAAAAGATTATGTGGTACAAGATGGAGATATTATTCTATTTAGATTTAATGTGTAGATAAAATAATGACGTGCGTTAAAAAGAACAGGATTAAAAATCCTGTTCTTTTTATGTGTTTAATGAGGAACTTTTAGTCTCAATGAATTCCCTGCAATTTTTTTGTCACCATATACAGCAGTTATACTAAAATAGTATGTTTCCCCAGCTTTTAAAGTACCATTAAAATCACCATTATGATATTTTGCGCCAGGCGAAATAAATTTCGTCGTTTCGTATCTATTTGAAATATAGCACAAATAACCGTCTTCAGGATATTTAGGATTAGGATTATTCTTAGAAACAACTACTTTGTAATACTTAAAGTCTCCATCACTTACTACATTCCAACTAAGTTTTAATTGTCCGTCCACTGTATTGGCTTTTAGAATAGGTCTAGATGAGGTAGTATCTTCTTCATAGTCCTCTGGTTCTTCTTCGTCTTCTTCATATATAATCTTTGTCTCTTCTTCGTCATATATAACCTTTTCCTCATCTTGGTTAATAATTCTAGCTAATAATACAGCCGCTTCTGCCCTAGTTAGTGTATTCTGAGGTTTAAATAATCCAGTATCACCATATCCCTGCATTAAACCTTTTTTCACCGCTATAGCAACCGCTTTTCTTAGATTATCAGAAATCTTTCCTTTATCACTGAATTGATTAAGAACATCAACATCAACGTCTTCTTCATAATAACCTAACGCTTTGACTAGTGCTACTGCCATATCTTCCCTTACCGCTTCATTATCGGGTCTAAAATAATCTCCCGAACTTGTTCTAAATCCAGTCAAATAATACTTAGCAGTTTCTACATATGAATAAGCCCAATGATTTTTACTAATGTCTTCAAAAGTTTGGTTATCTGGTCTATTTAGAGATAAGTCCAATGCTAATACCATCATTTTAGCAAATTCACCACGGTTAACCGATTTATTAGGTTTAAATGTTCCATCTCCGTAACCAGACAATACATTTCGTTCAACCAGCAATTTAATAGATTCATATGCCCAATGTTCTTCTCCCACATCTGTAAAATCCGAACTAGAATTCTGTGCTATTACAGACGATCCAAAACTCTGCGTAATTAACAGAATTATAGTTATCATTACAATACCTTTTTTAAGCATAAAACCCCTCCTTTTATATTATTATCGCAATAATAGCAAAGAGAGTCGATAAGTAGATGGTCTTATATTGTGTAGGACTTTATAACTATGGGATTTATAGGAGTGCTTTATATAATTATCCAACATCAATTCGGGCATTTAACTCATCAATCTTTTGAATAATACTTTTAGCAATATCCATCTTATTTTCGAATAAATCAATCACGTTCCCATACTTGTTAAATGGATGTTCATTTAGTACTCTTTTGTCAATAATACCATTGTTTATAACAGAAGTTACAATAAGCTTAACAAAATCCCTCTGATTTAAATTTAACGATTCATCCGTTAAGAACTCCGAAAAAGTCTGATTAGCTACAATAGGTTCAAGACCTACTATTCTTGAAACCATCTTTAATAATGGTTCATCACCATATTCTTTTTCATAATCTTCTCTTGTTCCAAGTTCTTCCCATAGAATCATTTCTAAATGTTTGATATCTTCTTTAGATAATAGTTTATTATTTCTCAATTTGTATATCACTAAATCGTCATTGTGATCTTTAAGATATTGATTTACTTTTTTACGATAATTATGCAAATCATTCACAGAATATTCGCCCTTGCTCTGTTTAACATATAATACTTCATCAGTAAAATTGGTATAATATATTGGTGTATGCTCTTCTTCTATGAAATTTAATAAATCCCTTAATCCTTTTCTTACTATTTCATAGTCAAAAATATCTGCTTCTTCCCAAAACTCATCTGTTAGTACCTTATTAATCAACTCTTTTTGACGCTTTACCTGTGTTACACGACCTTTTTTAGATAACCTATCAGCGGTAGTTATTACAGTCATTTTAGGTTTATACGCATTTAAACCTTTTAACTCTGCATATTCAATTGTATACATTAAATAATCAAAACATTTAGCTAGTTCATTATCATCCACTGCAAAAATGAGTGGCGCAATATTTTCTTCTAATTGGCGCAAATCTTTGTCAGTAATATCATCCCAAGCACTTTTTTTATTATATGTATGAATATATTGTATTTTCATTCTACTATTAAACTTTGTTTCATCTATTCGTTGTACAAACTGAACCAACTCATCAACTAAACTTTCTCTATATGTAATATATTCTTTAGTTTGATACTCAAGTATTTGTAGCTCTTTAACAATATCAGCCTTAATATTAAAGAGTTTTTCAGTCAATGATTTATAAATTTTAGCCTCTTTTCCCCTTTTGTTCTCTCTAAAATATTCAAAATTGGAACAATAGTCAAAAATTCTAAAACCATCTTTATGAATACCGTAACCAAATAGATTTTCACATAAACGCGTCCCTCTACCAATCATCTGCCAAAACTTAGCCTTAGAACGCACTTTTTTGAAAAAAACAAGGTTTACAAGCTCTGGAATATCAATCCCTGTATCAAGCATATCGACCGACACAGCAATCTGTGGTAGTTTCTCTTTCGTCGAAAAATCATCAATTACTGTGTCAATATATTTAATATCATTATATATTGATTTTGTAAACCCACTTTTATATTGTGGATATAATATGTCAAAACGTTTCACTATAAAATCCGCATGTTTTTTATTCTTAGCAAAGATAATTGTCTTCCCCAACTTATCTCCACCTTCAATTTTTATTCCCTTCTCCATTAGTGTCTGAAGTACAGTATCCACAGTATTAGCATTGAATAAAAAAGAATTTAACGCTTCACCACTTATATCTGTTACTCCGTCATCAAAAGTTTCTTCAAACTGCTCTTTTTCCTCGTCACTTAATTCGTCATAATGAATACCTTCCTCAAGAAATTTCATCTTGGTTTCTATTGTATGATAAGGCACTAAATATCCGTCATCAATGGCTTGATCTAATTCATAAGCAAAGGTAGGCACATTGTTTTCTAAGTCAAATATCTCATATGTATTTTTATCAATATCACTCTTCGGTGTTGCTGTTAGTCCTAATAAAATACCATCAAAGTAATCAAATATTGCTTGATACTTTTTGTAAATACTTCTATGTGATTCATCTATAATAATTAAGTCAAAGTGTCCCGAACTAAATAGCTTTGACCCATCTTTTCTTTTAGTATTGTCAATAGCATTCATCATAGTAGGATAAGTAGAGAAAACCATTCTGCTTTCTGGATTATCCTTGTTATCAAGTAGATTACATAGGGATAATTCAGGTAAAAGATTTTTGAAATTCTTCTTAGCCTGTCTGACTAACGCTGTTCTGTCCGCCAAGAATAAAACATTTTTAACCCACCCTTTATTGATTAAAACATCTACAATCGAAATGGCTGTACGTGTCTTACCAGAACCTGTTGCCATTACTAATAGTGCTTTTCTATGACCCTTCTCTAAATCATCACAAACATTCTGAATCGCCATTTTTTGATACGGTCTATTTGTAATTTCATCTTTAATAAATGGTGTTTTTAAAGACTTTTTATTCTTACGTTTGTATATCAACCAATCTAGTTCACTTTTTGTATATATCCCAGATACTCGACGTTCAGAATAGCTTACATCGTCCCAAAGATAGTATTCATAACCATTTGTATAGAAGATAACAGGTCTAATATTATGCTCTTTCTCTAAACAATCGGCATATAGCTTCGCCTGTTGTTTTCCAACCCTTGGGTCAATACTGGTCTTTTTCGCTTCCACAACTGCAAGGGGTTTTCCATCATCCCCATATAGAATATAATCAACAAAACCTTCACCTGTATGATTAGGCATCCCTTGGACTTTAACTTCTTCTCTACAATCTTTACCCATAGTCCAGCCAGCTAGTTCAAGTTCTAAATCTATATACATCTTACGTGTCTTAAATTCGCTAATTTCGTCCACTTTGTAATCACGTTGTTGCTCATTGTCTATTCTCTTCGCAGTGATTGTCATTCTAAGTTCTTCATTTTCCTTGATGACTTCTTCAAGTTTTCTATCCTTTGAACCAAGTCTTTCATATAAATCTTGAAGTTCTTTTCGCGTCTTTGTCTGTTTCTCACTATCTTGAAGAATATCTTCATTAAAACCAATAGTATTAAGTTCATCAGAATAACAATAGTCTATCCATGATATGAACTCAAATAGATTCCTAAGGGCAAGGACAGCTTGTTCTCGAGTAATAGCGGTGTTGGTATGAACTGCTTTATTTCCTAATTGCTGAATATATTTAAGCATAGGAAATAAATTAACATCAATGATTTCTCTAAAAGAGTAATCATGTATCAATGTAGCCAAATTATCTTGGTATGGCGCATTTAGTTCTTCATCATAACTATACACCCATTTAACCGCTAATTCTAAGGCTCTACGTGTTAGTATTGCAGTTGTTGCATAGGAAACTACCAAACTTTTTTCAGCTTCTATACAAGCTCCTGAAAAGCTGTCATATAATTTATGTTTTTTTAGAAAACTAAAGTTGTAGTTCATCATGTCACCCCTATTGTTGTTTTTTATTTAGTTGAACAGCTCACCCTTAAATGCCCTTTGCATTAAGCTGTTGAAGTTGTTTTCCATTTCAGTTAGTGATTGTTGCATGAGTTGCTTTTGTTCTTCTATTTTTTGTACTTTTTGTGCGAATTGATTTTGAAAGTAAATATCAGGATTAATTATTTCTAAACTATAAATATCTTTATTTGAGATATTCGCTTGCCTAACCCCTCGACTAAGTTTAATTAATTCACCTTTAAATTTCTTTTGAGCAAAACAATACTGAATAAACGTTCTATTCATTTCACAAATAACATCTAATTTTGCAACTCGCTGATTTAATAAGTACTCATTATAACTATCATTTGCAACACATATATTTCCATAATCATCTTTACCTACAGTTCCAGTTAGTGTAATTAAAAGATCTCCTGGCACAACTTTATACTTCTCTAACTTGCTATCATAGTTTTTACTCCAGAATGAGAAAGTGCTTGTATCAAAATATCCTTTATTAGCTGTTCCAATTTTTATTATTGGAATACCTGATTCAACAAACTCTTTACTCTTAAAAGCATACCCACCAACAATATTTATACAGTCTCTAAGGGATATCTTTTCCCACCCCTTAGGATTCGTAACAGGGTCACCAAACATATCATAAAACACACTTTGAATCAATTCATCTAGTAGTTCAATTTGCTTCTTTCTTAAATCAATGAGTTCTTGTGCTTTATCCAAAACTTCAACGATTCTTTTTTGGGATTGGAGTGGTGGGAGTGGAATAACTAAACTATCGATATGTTCGTTTTTTATATTGTTAATATTTGCTCCATTAGCTAAACTTGAAATTGTATGTCGATAATATGGAGATTGAAAGTAATAGCCAACATATCTTGAATCAACTATTTCTAGAGGTCTTACAACCTTACAAAATGCTCCAAATGAAACATCCATATTTCGAGTTGATTGAGCTGCTTTACCAACAATGTTAATACTCCCACTAGAAGCTGCTATAACTATATCACCCTTACGAATCATTTGATAATCTTTAATCTTTGAATCATTAACATAAACTAAATCAACACCTGTCAATTCTCCATTTTGAATATTATTAGCTCTTAAAACTGGAGAATATCCATTTAACGGTTCTGGTGCTAAATCGGTTTTTTTATAAGATATACCCCTAATTTGTTTAACAAGATTTTTCATAAGAGTAGTATCATATGATATTTTCATTATCAAAACTCCCCTCAATAAGAGTTTCTAACTCAAATAAGCTATTTTGAATCTGATTTTCAAGATCTTTAACATTAGAAAGAATAACTTCTGGCTCTTCATACTCAACTTCCTCATACTCAATCTCTTTATATCTATTAATAGATAAATCATAGTCATTCTCTTTAATTTCATCCTTTGGTACTAAGAATGATTGCTCCGTTCTCTCTCTATCTACTTCATTTTCAGGTGAATGATATCTATTTACAATATCATCAATATCGTTATCATCAATAGCCTGACGTTTATCATCTAGTGAATACCCATCTGCTTTCATATCATAGAACCATACCTTGTCCGTTCCACCTGCACCCGTCTTCGTAAATATCATAATTGCTGTAGATACTCCTGCATATGGTTTAAACACACCACTTGGCATAGATATAATGGCATGAAGGTGATGATTATCAACTATTTCTTCCCTTATAGATTTATGAGCTTTTGAACTACCAAATAATACGCCATCGGGTACAATTGTTGCACATCTTCCACCCTTTTTAAGCATACGAAGCATCAGCGCTAAGAATAATAGCTCTGTCTTCTTTGTTTTAGTCACTTTTAATAAATCAGCCGAAACAGATTCATAGTCTAATGAACCTTTAAATGGCGGATTTGCGAGTAATAGCGTATATTTTTCTTCGTCTTTATTCTGCTCGGATAGTGAATCTCTATATTGAATATTCGGACTTTCAACGCCGTGTAACATCATGTTCATTGCTCCAATACGGAGCATTGTTCTATCCATGTCAAATCCATAAAACATATCATTATTATAATGTCGATTTAGTTCTTGAACATGGAATAAATCTTGATTGTTCTTTTGTAGATATTCCCCTGCTGCAACTAAAAATCCTGCCGAACCTGCAGCTGGGTCAACAATAATATCTGTTGGTGTAGGTTTCATAAGCTCTACCATCATCTTGATAATGTGTCTTGGTGTTCTGAATTGACCATTTGTACCCGCAATTGCAACTTTTGTTAATAAGTACTCATACAAATCCCCTTTAGTATCTCTATCCTTCATAGGTAATGTATCAATATTTGTTACGATTTTTTCTAGCAATTGTGGTGTTGGAATCATAAAGATAGCATCATCCATATACTTTGAAAATGCAGAATTTTTATCAGCATGCATGCTCTTAATAAATGGAAACACTTTTTTAGAAACTACATCATACATTTCAGTTGCTCCAAGTTGTTTAAAGTTCTTCCAACGCAGATTCTGTTGTTCATCATCAAATATCTTATCAGCTTCAATGCCTAATAACCCAGCATTTGTCTCCATGTCATTTTGCTTGTCATCTAATCCTTTTATAAAAAGAAGGTATGTGAACTGTTCAATAACAGATAGTGGATTCGTAATCCCACCTGTCCAGAATATCTCCCATACCTTATCAATCTTATTTCTTAATTCACCTGTTATCATTTCATTTTGCCCCCATTAATCTATTTACATAGTAAATTTATACACCCCTCCCATTTTACCATAAAAATCATCAAAATTGAATGAAAAATTAGTATTTATGTAAAATAAAGTGTTATCTATTTATTAAACATTTTATGTTTTTTTCTATGAAAATTGAAAATACTATAATTAGATAATTTGAGTAATGGAGGGTTTGTGTAATGAAACTTAAAACTGGAGATATGCTTTGGACTAATATAAACAAAATACCTAACAAATACACTTATCTAAGTAATAACATTGAATGTGATGTATGTATAATTGGTGCTGGAATCACAGGTGCAATAGCGGCCTACTATTTAACAAAAGAAGGAGTAAACACAGTCCTTATTGATAAAAACATTGTAGGATATGGAAGTACCGCTGCCTCAACATCTATTATCCAATATGAGATAGATATCGATATCCTTGGACTAAAAGGGTTCATAGGTGAGCAGAATGCAGTACAATGCTTTAAACTGTGCGAAAAAGCAGTTTACGATATTGAAAATATTATTAATAATTTGGAAGATAAATGTGATTTTTCCCTTAAAGAATGTTTTTACTATGCAACAAAACCCTCAAAATTAAAAACGTTAGAAAAAGAATTTAACTTAAGAAAACAACACGGATTTAATGTAGAATATCTAAATAAAGAAAATGCTAGAGAAAAGTTTTCTTTTAATACAGAAGGCGGAATTTATTCAAAATCAGGAGCGGCACAGATTGACCCTTATAGATTTACCCATACACTGATTGCTGAATCAGTAAAAAATGGACTTACTGTCTATGAAAACACAAATGTTACACAAGTATCTCCAAATAAAGATAATGTATTATTAAAAACAATCAACAACTTTAATATTACAGCTAAAAAAGTTATATTTGCTACAGGATATGAAAGCAAACAATATATAGATAAGCAGATTGTTGACCTGTATAGAACATTTACCATCGTTACAAAGCCTGTCAGAACCTTTGACGGTTGGCATCATACCTGTATCATTCGTGACAATAACGACCCTTATACTTATATAAGAACAACTGGTGATAATCGGATTATAATTGGAGGTGAAGACGAAAAAGTAGGTGGGCAAACCTCTAAAATGTCATGTTTGACAAATGAAGACCCCACCTCCATAAAAAAATATAATGTTTTGCTCCAAAAAATTAGAAACTATTTTCCTAAAATCAATGATATTGATATTGAATATAAATTTAGTGGATTATTTGGCGTGACAAAAGATGAACTCCCATATATCGGTGAATATCACAATATGCCTCATTGCTATTTTTCATTAGGATATGGTTCAAACGGTATCATATATGCAATGTTAGGTGGTCAATTATTAAAAGATTTATATTTAGGAAATCATAGACCTGAGCTCAATCTTTTTGCTTTTGACCGATAAAAAAGAGCCTTCTATGATGTATAGGCTCGCTATCGTAGAGATTCTTAATGCAGAACAGATATCATTTTCAATACTTGACCTTTGTTTCTTATACATATTTTCTACATTAAGAATGGTTTCAACAATATCTCCCTTTCTAAAGTGATCAATTTTTAATCTCGATAAATCTAATATCCCTTTCCTATCTAACTTAACAAATCTCCTGTGGAGTGCATATTCATAATTGATGTGTGTAAAGAACTTATTATACCCTTCATCGTAATAATAATGAGGACTACAGAAAAAGTCAGATAGAAAATGATTAATCACCCCTAAATCTGTAGAGAATTGTTTTGTTCTCATACCAACGGGTGACATCAGACGATTAATCTCATCTATGACAAAATCTAAAGAATCCTTCATAAGATGTGACCTAGATGATAAGCTATGTACAATATCAGGTTTGATATTGCCATAAATAAAACTCTTTTTGTTTAGACGAATATTCAATAAGCTCTGAACATTCTCATAAACCTTTTGGCCAATTAACATATGTGTGTTTACCAACATATGTACACCCCCATATACCAAAATATTTACGCAGAAATCTTCTTAGTAATATTTTTCATGTAATTGCTTATTGTACGATATCTATTAAATAAATCAGCATAAATCTTATCCCAGCTTTTCGACAGTGTATAATCCCTAGCATTTTCAATAATTCCAACTCTAAGATTTTCATCTTCAATTAAATTAACGATCTTATTTGCCATATCATCATAATTTCCAGCTTCAAAAGCTAATCCATTATACCCGTCTATTAAATTTTCTTTTATCCCACCAGAATAAGGTGAAACCACTGCTAAGCCAGAAGCCATTGCTTCTAAAATAACATTTCCATATGTTTCACTACTTGACGGAAAAGTGAAAATATCTGACGAAGCATAATATGTCTGAAGTTCAATGCCTGACTTATATCCTGCATATATGACATTTTCAATACCCAAACTTTCAAACTGTTTCCTCGATGGTCCATCTCCTACAATCACTAGTTTATACTTAACTTTCTTATGATTTAGCAATTTTGCAGCATCTAATAATAGTTCCAATTCCTTCTCAGGTGAGACTCTCCCTACATATAGTAGCAAAGCTTCATTATGCTTGCAGTATTTTCTTTTTAACATTCTGTCCCTTTTATTTGGATCAAACGCCTTTGTGTCTATTCCTCTCCCCCAAAGCTCTACATTCTTCACGCCATGCTTCACTAAATCCTCCTTTGTATCCTTTGAAGGACAGAAGTTAATCATACTTTGAGAATGAAACCATTCGAAAAAATACCATAATGAGTTCTCTAAAAACTCTAAATTGTAATATTTAAGATATCTAGGAAAATCCGTATGATATGAGGCAACTAGCGGTACATTATTCTCTTTAGAATATTTAAGCCCCATCATTCCAAGAGAAAAAGGCGTCACAACATGAATGATATCTGGTTTAAATTTGTCTAAAGATTCTTTTATTCGCCTATACCGTGGAATAGCAATTTTACATTCAGGGTAAAGAAAGAATTCAAAACTACTAAAAGTTATTGTATTATCTTTTGAATTATTTTCTTCACCAGGTATAAAAATTCTATAGTCAATACCTTGTGCATCCATATACTCCTTCATCTTAGAAAGTGTTTTCGTGACACCATTAATCGCTGGTAAATATGTATCAGTAAATATTGCAATTCTCATAGAATCCACCTCTCATTATTTATATTTAAATACAACTGAAATTGATTAAATACCCTATATACGCAACAAAACAACCAATAAACACATCTGATGGATAGTGATATCCTAAATATATTCTCGAAACACCAACCAATATAGCGATAATTAGAAACATAGGTGCTAAAAATGGAAAATAATACATGAGCGGTAATGCAAAAGAAAAAGCTGTACAGGTATGCCCTGACGGAAATGAATATTGACAAGCTGGAGGATTCGTCGCAACGGCATTTTTTAACGTTTGGAAAGGTCTAGGTCTTCTCACTAAACGCTTTATAGAATGGACAATGAGTTGACCTATTAATAATGTTAATATTAAGTCAAACCCAACATCTCTTATTGTCTGATTTGACGAGAGCAAAAATATTAAGGGTAAAACAATTGAAAAACTAGTAGAACCTAATAGCGTTATCATCTTCATCATCTTGTCTAAGAAAATACATTGTATTTTTCTGTTAAATAAATAGAATATTGATACATCACTTCTTTTTAAATAATGTACTAATAAACTCAATATTACCCCCTCCTTCGATTTAAGTATAATACCCTAATATTAAGTAATTGTTATATCTTTTTTATAAGTTTGTAAAAAAATTTTTCTTTTAATTAACATAAACATTAAGTAAAAATAACATAACTATACTATACTGACTATAATACGATAGTAGTGAGGTAAAAAACTATGATGAAAAACATTGAAATGGAATTAAATAACATCATTGAAGAAGAAGCGATAAAAACTTTATTTCAACCAATATTCAACTTTCATAATGGCGAGATCATTGGTTATGAAGCTTTAAGCAGGGGCCCCATAGATTCTAATCTATTTTCTCCATTAGATTTATTAGAAGCTGCAAAAGCATATAATAAGATATTTGAACTTGAAATGGTATTTAGAAAAAAAGCGATAGAATCTGCAAAAGATATAAAAAAAGATAAGATGTTATTTTTCAATGTAGAACCTGATATAATAAATGATAAGCATTTTGAAAAAGGACAGACATCAGAACTTTTAAACAAGCACAATTTAGATCTGGATATTGTTTTTGAGATTACTGAAAGAACCGCAATTGAAGACTATGACAAATACAAAAAAGTAATTGAAAACTATAAGAAACAAGGGTATCGTATCGCTATTGATGACGTAGGAAGCGGATACTCTGGTTTACAACGCATCAATATGACGAAACCACAGTTTATAAAAATTGATATGGAAATCATAAGAGATATTCATATCGATTCCTTCAAACAATCCCTCATTAAAGCAATTGTGACTTTTTCTACGGCAACAGGTATTAAAACAATTGCAGAAGGAATTGAAACAAAAGAAGAACTTAAAACTTTGATTAAACTAGGCGTGTATGCTGGGCAAGGATTTTTTTTATCTAGACCTTCTTCAGAAATAATTCAGACATGTAATCATATTAAAACAATGATACTTGACATCAATTATGAAAAAGAAAAATTTAGTGCATATGATATTTATACGAATAAAATTGGTACAATCGCTGAAACTAACATTTCAACCCATAAAAATGTTAATTGTTCAGAAATCAAAGAAATATTTGAAGAATCAAAATATGAAGGGTTATGTATTATCAATGAATCTAATCACGTTGAAGGTCTTATTATGAAAAATTATCTGGATTCCATTTTAGCAACACAATATGGGTATTCTGTCTATTCCAGAAGACCTGTATCATTAATCATGGATAAAACACCCATCGTAGTGGATTATAATCTATCAACAAAGAAAGTTTCTGAACTAATTACCCTCAGAGATAATGAAAAAGTATACGATAATATCATTGTGATAAAAGATAATAAGTACTATGGTATGGTATCGATTAGAAAGTTATTACAACATCTTATCAATCTAGAAACAGATTATGCCAGACATATAAACCCACTCACATTATTACCTGGCAATAAAATTATTAATAGTATGTTATCCCAATGTTGCCGAACAAAAAAAAAGGTGACACTATGTTATGTCGATCTTGATAATTTCAAAGTATATAATGACATTTATGGTTTTGAAAATGGCGACAAGGTCATAAAATTGACTGCCAGAATTTTAGAAAATATCATGGCAAAATATTATCCACTAGATAGTTTTATCGGTCATATTGGTGGAGATGACTTCGTATTTATGATTACTGAGGATATTCATAATATTGATGAAATATGCAGGAACATCATCGACGAGTTTGATAAAAACATATTAAAATGTTTTAACAAGAACCATATTACAACTGGAAAAATAATTGCTTTAGACAGAGAAAATAAACAAAAAGTGTATGGTCTCACCTCTATATCAATCGGAGGTTTTATTGGCTCATTAACAAATTTTGAATCCCTTAATAATGTAGGTGAATATATGAGTGTTTTGAAAAAGAAAGCAAAAGAAATTAAAGAAAGTAGTTATTATATCATTAATCAATCAAATATAATGAAAAGCTCTCAAATGCCCAGATAGACTAGAACAAATGTAAAGAAGAGAACAATAGATATCACAATACCGTTAAAACTCAGTTCAATACTCCTTATCTTCTTAAAGAGCCCAATTCTCTTATAAACCAATTTATAAAACAAAATGCCGATTGTAAGATTAAGCAGATAAATCCCACTTTTTAACAAATAGCCCTTCACCTCTATTGTAAAATGTTGATTAAAGAAAAAATCAATCAAATAAGTTCCAAATATTCCCCCAATAAAGCATAAGAGTCCTAAAATCATTACAACAACCTTCTGATTAAGCGTTGAAGAAACCTTTTCTACCTCTGGTGTTTCAACTTTTCCAAAGAAGATGGACATATATTTGACAAAAGACATAATCGTACCTAAATTAATGAGTAGTAAGCCATATTCATAAAAGGTACCCATTGTACCTTTTTGTATTAGATATTTTGAAATACTTCCATTAAAAAATGGTGCGCCTGTAATCCCTAAAAATGCCATAAAGGTGACAAAACTAACAAATGGCATTTCATGAAGAACCCCTCTAATCTTTCTAATATCTCTCGTATGGTATGCATCTATTATCATTCCGGCAGTTAAAAAGAGTGTAGATTTAAAAATCGCATGATTAAGAATATGATAAATACTCCCCCAATAACTATAGTTATGTGCTAAACTGAGTCCAAAAACAATCAAACCAATTTGACTAACCGTATGATAAGCTAAAATTAGCTTTATATCTGTCTGAGATAGGGCAAGAACAAAACCTATAATACCTGTTAAGAATCCCATTATTAAAAATAGATCATTAACCTCTAAAACAGATGAAAAAATAGATTGAAGACGAATTAATAGATAAACCCCACCTTTCACATAGAGTCCAGAGAGAATGGCAGATACAGATGATGGTGCGGACGGTGTACCATGCGCCCTTGGTAGCCAACTAAATAATGGCATAATCGCAGATTTTAGTCCTACAGCCGTAATGAGTAGGCTATAAGGAAGAATAATGTCTGTCTTCTCCGCTAAGTGTATATGTTCAGCTATAAATGTTAAATCTAAAGAACCAAACAATTTATAAATATACCCCACACCGAATAAGAAAAAGGTCATCGCAACAATATTTGTAAGTAGATAAATCATACCATCATAAATGGATCTGGTGTCCTTCTTAAACATAATTAAGATGCTCACCAGAATGGTAGAAACCTCAATCAAAACATAAAGATTAAAGAGGTCATTTGAAAGAAAGATACCATTAATAAGCCCTTGCAGTAACATAAACAAAAACATAAATAGCTTGTTCATATACAGTTTTTGATAGTTAAAAATTAACATCATTAAGAATAAAAAGATAGTTAACATCACTAAGACAGCAGTAATAAGGTCAGCGTGCAAAGTAATCCCAATCCCCTGGGGCCAATGACCTAATGACTCCGTGATACTGCCCTGCGTCTTAATCTTCCTGAATAACAGGAATGAACTAATAAAAAAGCCCACCTGTGAAAATATAACAATCAGTTTTATATGTCTTGTATTCATTAAATATAGAAGTATGGCAATGATTACCGGCCATAATCCAAACCAAAATAGCATTATGAATCCCCTCTTCTTCTGATAACTTTAAGCCAGTTCGTCGTTCCATATCGATGATAGAGTGTCACAAACATGGTAAGTGCAACAGCAGTCACAGCTACCCCAATAACAATTGTAGTAATCATGAGTGCTTGTGGCAACGGATCAACCATCGCTCCCCCTTCTAGTCCTATCGGTGGTCTACTATCTGCCGTAAAACGAATAGATAGAAAAAACAGAATTACTCCAGCTTGAATAATACCTAATGAAATAACAGTCTTTATAATATTTCTTCTTGCTAATAAGCCATATATCCCAACTAAAAACAATATAACACTGACTATTTCGCCATTTAATAATTCCAAACCCATCACCTACTTTCATACAGAACAAATCGATAGAAAATAATTGTTAAGCCACAACATACTTTGATACCGATAAGTATATTCATACTAATAAGATATATTTGTTTTAATAAATCCACCTCAGGTTTCAATTGATTAAAAACAACCAATATTGGTAATAGTACTATACATATAAACAAAACTTTCTCAACAATTTGCAGTCTCTTCAAATCAATATTTTGGTCGGGTAAAATGAGATAACGAATAATAAAAATTGCAGCTAAAACAGCACCACCTTGAAATCCTCCCCCAGGCGATATATGACCATTAACAATAATATAAAACCCAAAAAGCAGAATAAATGGATAAGTGATAGATAATATTTTAGTTACAATAGGATCACAATTATTCATTCTATATCCCCCTCATGTCTTGAAAAATGAATAATCCCAATGATACTCACTAACAAGAGTAGCGCTTCAAAAATCGTATCGAAAACGCGATAGTTTAGATAAATCGCTGTAACCGCATTAGAAGCACCTGTATCTTCTAAAAAATGCGTAGTATAATACGTTGATACATTCTTAGCAATAGTTTCTATAGAATGTACAGGAAATCGTAGTATTATCAAAAATAGGAGTAGCATAAAAAGAGCGATTAATTTTCTTCTCATGATTCATCACCACTTTCAGAGATTAAACAGCTATAAACAATTGGATCATAAAATTCTTCCTCTAAATATTTTTGT
The DNA here is from genome assembly GCA_963662695.2 of Clostridia bacterium. Taxonomy (GTDB): domain Bacteria; phylum Bacillota; class Clostridia; order SK-Y3; family SK-Y3. The sequence goes on from CAXXDC010000001.1 coordinate 545,629, forward strand.
AAATTGTCAAAGTGATAATTAGACGAATCCCCATGAATATATAGTTGATTCTCTTTTTCTTCCACTACTAAGTCATAGTCATCGAACTTAAAAACCTCCTCTAAATTTTGAGAAGTATGAATTACATCAAGTTCTAATTCTTCATTAAGCGCAAATTTTTTCAATTTATTCACCAACGCATTATTACGTGGTGATAACTGGTGTCCCTTCGTTTTAGTAAAATAAATACGAAAAATTTTGTATTTTTTTAAAGCAACCAATAATAAAATCGTCGATAGGGTACTTCCTATGATCGCTTCAGCAATGGCAACATCTGGCGCATTATAAAGCAAATAAGTAAATGAAGAAATTAACGAAAAGACACATAAATAGATAATAGCTCTCCTCAGTGTATCTGTTTGAACAGCTAGAATCGCAAATATTATCATTAGAATAAAAAATAGTGTTTGCATTTAATCACCCTTCTTTATCTTCTCTCTTTATATGATAACCACTATAATGTGCACTCTTTGTAATAAAATGAGTACTCACAGGATTTAATAGCATTACAACAAAAAGTATAAGCAATACCTTTAAACTAAAATAAGTAAACCCTTTATATATGATTACACCCACCATCATGCAAATAAAGCCTGCAGTATCAATGAGTGATGCAATAAGTATTCTTGAATAAAAATCTTTAAATCTAAACAAACCAATGCTACCAAAAATAATAAAAATGAGAGAAATTGCCATAAAAATTATTCCTATAGTTTCTTTCATTATATTTTTCCTTTCCTTTGTATAAAGCGACTAATAAAGATTAAACCAATAATGCTCAATAATGTATAGGCTAACCCTATGTCTAAGAGATAGTTTTGATCATTATATAATGCAAAGAGTACAATAAGCGCTGTTATTTTAATTGAAAGTAGATTAAGCCCTAGCAACCTGTCCCAAACAGAAGGACCCATAATAATGCGTAAAACACTAAAAATCAAGAAAAACGATAAAATAAGCATTATAATTTGCACTTCATTTCCCCTCCCTCATTATAGATACCTTTCAAAATCAGTAGTAATAGAATTAGTGCCCTCGGAATTGGTTAGAATAAGAATAGTATCATCTAAATAATCAATAGTAATAGTGCCGGGTGTTAAAGTAACAGAGTTTGATAACAAAACTTTTTGCCAATCACTTTGAACATTGATTTTAGTAGAAATAACTTTTACATCAGATTGACCTTTAATAATTAACAAAATGCATTGAAAACTTGACTTATAAATATTAAAGATTAAAACCCATATATACTTAAAAAGCTTCAGTATATTGACAGAATACATAATCGTATCTAATGGAAAGCCAAGTAAAACACGTCCTAAATATAGAGAAAAATAGCCTAATAATAGCCCCATAATTATGACAAATGGCTCAAAACTTTCATTAAGAATACACCATAGCAATGTACTAATAGTACTAAATGGAAAGCCTTGAAAAAGTTTCTTCAATATATCACACCTTTGTATATGTTTTTTTGTAGTATAACATATTGTGGATATGATTTCAATAATGTACATATTAAAAGAACAGGCAAATTTGCCTGTTCTTTTAATATGTACGAGGAAGACTTTTAGCTATATTTGTAATGCTGTAGTGATACTAAAATATTTACCATGACCAGGTTTATTTAAATTTTAGTTTTCCCTTTACCTTGCTTCAAATACTCCTCTATATTATTATCGTAATGAACGAAAAAAAGTTCTATGAGTAGATAGTCTCAAATTATATAGTACATTATTACTACTTTTAGCTTTTCACAACATTTTTCCCCACTTGTTTTGCTCGATATAACATCAAATCAGCACGATGTAAGAAAGACTCTGTATTATCCTCAGACTTTAATGTTGCCACCCCAAAACTGCATGTAAGGCTTCCCACCTCATTAAACGGATATTCTTCAATTACCACTCTCAATCTTTCTGCCAATACTGTTGCATCTTGCTTGTCCGTATTCGGTAGAAGTATCACAAACTCTTCTCCTCCCCAACGGGCAAATACATCAGTTTCCCTGATAAGCCCATGCATCAGTCTTACCGCATCAACGATGACATGATCTCCAATAAGATGTCCATACTTATCATTAATTTGCTTAAAATTATCAAAATCACAAATAACGAGTGATAAATCAGTATGACTACGTTTAGAATATTTTACCCATTTATTCAACTCTTCATCAAATTTTAATCTGTTATATAATCCTGTTAATGAATCTGTGATTGCTATCTGTTGAAGTTTTTTATTGTTTATGTAATCCATTCTTTGCAGATAACCAGAACGATACGAAGAAAAGCTACTCAATATAATAACAATGATTGTATACACAATAGCTGCAAGCAATTCTAATATTTTTATGTCTTCAATGTAGTATAATGATAATGAAAAAAAAGTTAAACATATAACAAATGAAACAATATTTTTATTAATCAACAGGTTTGGAATTATAAATATTGAAATTATTAGAACAATTATACCAAATGTTTGGATTAAAAAATTAGATTCTTCATAATGATAAAATGCCCTTAAAAAGAATATGGATCCAGCAATTTCATAAGCTGTTGTCCAATAAATAATTGTATGGTTATTTTTTGTAGTTTTAATCTGATGATAAAAAATCATAGCTAATATAATAAAAATAATTCTATTAAATAGTATAACTAAAAAATCATCTGGATTCGTAACAAAAAAACAGTCAGGAATAATAAAAAGAAAATATAATATACCAAATATCAATATGATTGGCTTTATATGCTTTTTAGTATTTTCAATTCGCATATTTAAGTATTCTTTTTCAAGGTTTTTATCAGCAAATGCCCCTAAAAATGTTATTATTCTATCATTTTTTTTCTTCTGCTCATTCATCTATTATTATTCCCTTTCCTCTAGCTCATCATTTTCAAATGCTTCTATCTCTTCATCTGTTAACTTTTCAGGTTTACTTTTAAGTATTTCTTTTGCTTTTTCCAGTTCACTAGAGGGTACTAGAAGATTAACCCCTTGTATAGACATGCCAGTATAGATTTTTGTATACTGCCCTAATCCTTCGTATTCTCTTAAAATAGAAATCCCATGAGCCCTAAGCAATCCTTCAATTAAATCACATTCAAAACCATCTGCGACATTAACAAGTAACACCCATTCATCCCCATTCTGTTCATCATCACCTTCGTTTAGTTCTAGATGCTTCACTAATGATACATTACATTCTTCACATCTTTTAAAAGCGTCACGATATTCAGATTTGCAACTTGGACACCACATGGTCATCCCTCCTTTACCTTCATTATAGTTTTCGTACTGAAATATTTCAAGTACATTATTTTATCACCAACCAGTTTAAACTATAAAAGACAGTACTGCATCCTCTCATTAATAACAAGATACAATACCGTCCTCTGTATAAATTTATATTAAATTACGAAGCAAATTTCTTAAACTGACTCGTGTAGAGATTATAATAGAATCCCTTATTTTCAAGAAGTTCATGGTGATTACCTCTTTCAATAATCTCACCATCATTAATCACCAATATCATATCTGCTTCTCTTATTGTACTCAATCTATGCGCAATCACAAAACTAGTTCGTCCTTTCATCAAATTCAATAATGCCTCTTGAATATGCATCTCAGTACGTGTATCTACACTGCTTGTGGCTTCATCCAAAATAAGTATAGCTGGATCTGCCAGAATAGCCCTTGCTATAGATAATAACTGTCTTTGTCCTAGACTTAGATTACTACCCTCTTCATTTAATAGTGTATCATATCCCTCAGGCAATCGATGTATAAACTGTTCTGCATTTGCTAATCTAGCCGCTTCTTTAACCTCTTCATCCGTTGCATCTAACCGTCCATAACGGATATTTTCCATTACAGTGCCCGTAAAGAGATACGTATCTTGAAGAACGATACCCAACTTCCGTCTCAGACTATCTTTCTTCATATCACGTAAATCCAGTCCATCTATCATAATTGAACCACTATTAATATCATAAAACCTTGTTAAAAGGTTTATAATGGTTGTTTTCCCTGCACCAGTTGGTCCGACTAATGCAATCGTCTGTCCAGGTTTAGCAGTAAAACTCACATTTTTAAGTACAGGGACATCTTTCTTATATGCAAAATCAACATTCTCAAATACAACCTCTCCCTTAACGTCTTCAAGTACCAATGCGTTCTCACTGTCAGTGAGTTCAGGTTTTTCATCCATCACTTCAAAAACCCTTTCAGCACCAGCTAAAGCTGCCTGTATTGTATTATATAATTGGGCGATTTGATGAATGGGTCGGGTAAACTGTTTTACATAGTTGAGAAAACTTGCAATAAGTCCAATAGAAATCATTCCCTGTACTGCAAGGTATCCACCTGCACTAGCAACGACAGCATAACTTGCATTATTCATTAAATTCATAAATGGTCCCATGATCCCCGCAAGAATACGTGCTTTAATTGCTGATATCCTCAACTTTTCATTGGTAACACTGAATTTTTCCACAACCGCCTCTTCTTGTCCATATACCTTTACAACACGTTGTCCCGAGATAGTTTCTTCAATAATACCATTTAAATCCCCTAAATTCTGTTGTTGCGCCAAAAATCCTTTCCGCGTAAATTTAGCAATCCCTTTTGTAATTAGTATAACAAGAGGAATAAAAACAATGGAAACAATGGCAAGTTTCCAATTTAATACAAACATCATTATCGCCACGCCGATAATTGTCAGCACACTAGACATCAACTGCGTGACACTTTGGGATAAAGTATTACTAATGTTTTCAATATCATTCGTCAATCGGCTCATTAATTCACCATGCGTTCTTTGATCAAAAAAGCTTAATGATAATGTTTGCATTTTTTTGAATAAATCATTTCTAATATCACGTACCGCGTGTTGTGAAACACTTACCATCATAAACATCTGTAACCACATTATAAGAGCACTCACTCCATATATCACGCCCATGATAACGAGGATTTTTACTAATCCTGCAATATTACCTGGAATAATATAGTCATCAATGGCTACCCCAATTAAATAAGGTCCAATAAGATTAATCCCTGTAGCAGCTAACACTAAGAACATAACGATAAATAGTTTTAATTTTTGAGCACTTAAATACTGTATTAATCTTCCCAATGTTCCTTTTGTGTTTTTTGCTCTCTCTTTTTTTCCTTTTCCTTTACCCATTGGCATAAAACCACCACCTTTAGCCATTAGAAATCGCCTCCTTTTTTCCGAGTTGAGACTGATAAATATCCTGATAAATTGGACTACTCTCTATTAAGGATTTATGATTTCCTTCTGCTGCGATTTCTCCATCATCAAGGACTAATATCTTATCGGCTTCTAGTACAGTACTAATTCTTTGCGCAACTATTATTGAAGTACATTGCTTCATCATTTTTTTAAGTTCATCTTGGATAAGTCCTTCTGTCTTTACATCTACTGCACTGGTAGTATCATCTAAAATTAAAATAGCTGGTTTTGTAATCAATGCCCTTGCAATTGCAATACGTTGTTTTTGTCCACCTGATAGATTGACACCACGCTGTCCTAACTCTGTGTCATATCCATCTGGCATGCTGGAAATGAATTCATGGGCTTGGGCAGTTTTTGCAGCTATTATAACTTCTTCATCCGAAACTTCTGGGCAACCGTATCGAATATTATCCCGAATCGTTCCTGAGAATAGAATAGATTGTTGTAATGCCATACCTATTTTCTTTCTCAATGATTTCTTATCATAATCACGCACATCTATGTCATCTATTAGCACGCTACCTTCAGTTACATCATAAAGACGAGGAATAAGATTTACTAAACTTGTTTTCCCTGACCCTGTCGCTCCTAAAATAGCAACTGTCTTTCCTGGTTCAGCCGTAAAATTTATATTTTTAAGAACAGGATCGTGCTTCTCTTCATCATAACTAAATGTGACATTTTTAAAAGTAATTTTTCCATTTAATTGTGATACAGCTTTCGGATTATCTGTATCTTTAATTTCTGGCTCACTATCCAAGACTTCTTGAATACGTTCACTAGAAGCTGTTGCACGGCTTACCATCATCATTAGTCCTGCCATCATAATTAAAGACATTAGCATTTGCATAAGATAATTTATGAATGCCATCAATCCTCCAATTTCCAAATTACCAGCAGTAATATCCAATCCAGCAATCCAAATAACAGCAATAAGTGCAAAATTAATCACAAGCATCATGATTGGAAAAATTAATGAAATATATCTTGCTGCTTTCATCATCATATCTTTCAAATCTTCATTCGCTTTTCCAAATCTCTTAATTTCATATTCTTCTCGTACGAAAGCTTTAATAACACGTATACCTGCCAAATTTTCCTGCATAACACCATTCACTTTATCAAGCTTCTTCTGGACTTTTTTAAATAATGGTCCGCCCTTTCTTATCACAAGCCCTAATGATAAAAAGAGTATTGGAATCATACACAATAATACAAGTGATAACTTTGGACTAATGAGCACTGCCATAATTAAACTACCAATAACTTGGAAAGGTGCTCTTACCAAAATTCGTAGCATCATAGAAATAACATCCTGAACCAATGTAATATCATTTGTTAACCTTGTAATGAGATGCCCTGTCTCTATTCTATCTATATTTCCAAAAGATAACGATTGCACTTTTTTAAAAGCATCCCTTCTCAAATCCGCACCAAAATGCTGAGATGCTAATTCTGAAAACACAACACATCCAAGTCCTCCTAATAGAGCAATAAAAGCTATTAGTATCATCATAAGACCTGTTTGAAGGACATAGACCATATCCATCTGTGCAATCCCTACATCAACGATTTTTTTCATGTACATTGGTTGAAGCAAATTCATAAATACTTCCAATAGCATCAATAATGGTGCTAAAATTGCATAAACCCAATAAGGTTTTAAATATCGAAATAATTTTCGCATATAAAGTCTCCTTTTAAGTATAATTTATTTTGCCGCCTAACTAAATTAACCGAAAAAAAATTAGTTCTCTTTTTCTTCTGCTTTTTTAATATTACTCCTAATTTGATTTAAAAAACGTTTAAGTAATACTTTTTCCTCTAAAGTAAAACCGCCAAATACCTCTTCCTCAAGTACTTGCCATATTTCACCCACTTCTTCTTTGACATTTCTACCCTTATCCGTCAAGTAAACTCTTGACATTCTCATATCATTTGAATCAGGTTTAGTGATAATAAAACCTTTTTTTTCCATTCTCTTTACCATTTTACTGACCGTGGCAGGCTGTAGCTGCAAATGCTTCGCAATTTCTGTATGACTTTTCCCATCTTTTGTCCATAAAAACAATAGCATAATAGGTTGTCCACGATAAAGCCCAACTTTCTCAAACATATGATGTACCCTATTAAAATAAAGTTTTGCCACATGCGCAAACATATGGTCTAATGAAACATCTCTATTGAATTTCTCCAAATTCACCACCCCTTATTTTGCCGACTAACTAAATTATAATGTATCCCATTCATTCTGTCAATTTTTTTAAGTAAATTTTACAAAAGTTCATAATTTGTTCATTTTTTGTTCACTTATATATGTTATAAATAGTATATACCAAATTTTTAGTAAAAGAGGCGCATTGAAATGAAATCAAAAGTGATGGTATGTGTCACTCGTCAGAAAACGTGTGAAAGACTAATTAATATGGGACAAAATATTGCAAATAAAAATAATGCTGAATTATCCGTTGTACATGTAGCAAAGAATGGAACAAACTTTTTAGGTAATCCCCATGAGGGTGAAGCATTAGATTATCTATTCCAAATTTCTAAGAAAGTAGATGCAGATATGTCTGTCCTTCGTTCAGATGATGTTGTGGACACAATAGTAAGTTTTGCAAAAAAAAATAAGGTAACAGACCTTATCTTAGGTGAATCTCAAAATTTGTCTAATGAAAACAATATTGTCAGACAAATAAAAAAACGACTTCCTAAAGTCGAGATAAGTGTTGCTGGAAAATATCAAACAAAACATAAAAACAAAACGTATAATTTAAATCTGCGAGTTCTTCCTTCTTTTTAATATAGATGTAAAAATTTATTTTTACACACCCCCTTAATGGGATAAGCCCCAGCGTAGCCACTGGAGCTTATCCCATTAAATTTTCTAATTAATTATTATAACTTAGTCCAAATCCATAAGGATAGATACATTCTTCTTCTGTTGAAGGTACATCTGATTTATTACTTTCAACTACTTCCATGCTTTTTGGTAATCCAAAGGGTAATTTTCCTGTAGGTGAAAACGCACCGAATATTGCATCTAAAATAATACTTTGCTCACAGCCAAAATCACCTATGATTGCTTCGGCTTTTTTTGCAATCTCAGGCATTACTGCCGCTCTATCTAATGTAATACTTATAATTGTTGGTATCTGTTTAGTAATCCCAAGAATACGCTCTCTTTCTTTTTCCTCAAAATCTAGTCTACCTTGTCTCATGAAACCAGTTAAATCATAGATATATCCATAGCGTTTTCTATAAGGTGTCTGTAAATGCAGGATAGCAATATCTGCCTCTTCTATTGTTGAAACAACTTCCCCATACTGCTTTAGTGTTTCATCCTTAATACTCTCAGCATAAATTTTTATTCCTTTTTTGAGTGGCAGAACAGGTTGCTTGATTCCATTTTTCACTAGAACCAAACTCTTTTGCTGCGCCTCAATACCTGCATTAACGAACTCATCACATCCACAAATTTCTTCCGCTTTTTCTGGATCGACATATGGGTTATCAAAAAGTCCAATTCTAAACTTATCTCTTAATATTCTTCGGCATGATTCATCCAAACGCTCTTCAGTTACTTTGCCCTCTTTCACAAGTTTATTGAGTAGTTCTGTACAACTTTCTCCTCCGAACTGATCTACACCTGCATCCAGACATTTAAGCATTCTTTCCTCTCTACTACACTTTTCCATTCCCCATGCCTTTGCTTTTCTACCCGAAACGCCTAACATTTTATCATCTGTAATAAGTGTAAAATCTGTCGCTATAACGCCATCAAATTTAAACCTATTTCTAAGTATTCCTGTTAACACATCTTTATTAAAACCAAATCCAACTTCCTCAATGCCCTCTAAGCCAATTGGACGTCCATAGTATGGCATTACTTGTGCAACACCAGCATCAAATGATTTCGTAAATGCATCCATATGGTATTCAAAATTATTTCCTGGATATACTTGATCCGGACCATATGGAAAATGTGCATCCCAGCCATCTTTTTGAGGTCCACCGCCTGGGAAATGTTTTATCTGAGACAGCGCACTATCTGTTCCGATTTCTTTCCCTTGAAATCCTCTCACAAAAGCAGCTGACAATTCTCCTGCTAAATCGGCACGTTCACAAAAAGTTCCCATTGTGCGTCCCCATCTTGGCTCTGTACATAAATCCGCCATAGGACCAAGAAGCATATGAACACCTTGTGCCCTATATTCTCTTCTTGCAATATCACCAAATTTCTCAACCAAGTCACTATTTCTCATCGCTGCCAACCCTGTTGCTTCTGGCCATCTCGAAATGCCATCTTGACTTGCACCAGTACCATCGGCAGCATCATAATGATGTCTTGGATCTGTAGCAATCGTCATAGGAATTCCAAGCCTAGTCTTTGAAGCCATATCTTGCACTGCGTTTGCAAATTCAGCTGATTTCTTTGGACCACTTGAACCATTGGTAGTAATTGTATTCATTTTTTTATTATATATTAAATCATCCATATATAATCCAAATCGGTGATCATTTTTAGTTGGCTTTTTATTAATATCCAGAGACCTATAGTACACATTAAACATTAAGCCCACTTTTTCTTCGACGTTCATTTGTGAAAGCAAATCTTCCACTCTCGCTTCAATAGGCTGTCTACTATCCTCGTAAATATCTAATTTACCATTCTTATTTAAATCTCTAAACTCAAAACCATCTTCGGTAGTTATCACGCGTGGTTTTTCACATTCATTTTCTTTTGCTTTTTTCATTTTTTCTTCATACTTCTTTACAGTTTTAAATTCATTCAGTCTCTTAATGATTAGTGCAACGGCTATTGTTACCCCAAAACCAATCCAATAATTCGAGACTAGAAATCCCACTAAAAATGTTCCAAATAAAATCAATAATAATAGTCTAATTGCTATTAAAATAAACGCTACCATTATATTTCCCCTCTCTCTATTTATATATATTGTTGATTGTATTATATCAAAAAAAGTGCTAGAATAATATTATAAAGAGCATAGTTTTATTACAATCGTTCGAAAGGATGTGACATAATGTTTGATGAAATAATAAATGAGATTAATGAAAAATTACCATCTATCAAAGAAACATATTTTAAGGACTATCCTTTTGATATTAGGTCAAAATTTCATCACGCATTATTGTATGGAGATCGAAAAGAAGTAGAAAAATGTCTTATCGAGCTTTCCAATAACAGAGAATTTGACGCTACTCTTTCATTGCGCAAAGCAAAAAATAAAACACTTTATAGTTGTGCAACTCTAAGTAATATAGCTGCTCAAATCGGTATAGATACAGCCACTACTTTTGCACTCACAGAAGGATATATGGAGCTAATTGAAAAGACTCAATCATTTGAATCTTTAGAAAGAGTTCGTGCAGCCATATATGTTGATTTTACTACTCGCATATTTAAACGAAAAGATATGTTTAATTATTCAACACCCGTTAGAAAAAGTATCTTTTATATAAAAGACCATTTAAATGAGAAGATTACTTTGAAAGTAGTAGCTGAATCCATTGATATAGGAGCAAAGTATTTGTCCCATAAATTCAAATCTGAAACAGGGTATAGTTTTATTGATTATATTAATAAAGCACGCATAGAAAAAGCAAAACATTATATGATATTTAGTTCAATGTCATTACCGGAAATCTCATTATTATTAGGATTTTGTAATCAAAGCTATTTTACAAAACAGTTTAAAAGATATGAAGGAATTACACCAAAAGAATACATGAAAAAATAAGAGACAATTCTCTTTCCATATTTATTGGAATAAGAAATTGTCTCTATTAATTTTCGATTACTTTATTACCCTATGTTTTCTTGTTTGATTTCTTTTATTTCTTGTTCATCTAATACTTTATGAAAATCAAGAAGCGTAATGAGCTGCTCTTCATTCTTTGCAATGCCCTTAATATAGTTTTTTGCTCCCATCGCCTGAAACATATGTGTAGCACTTTCTATTTGTTCATCTGAAAACCTCATCACTTCATCAACATTATCGACTTTAAATCCAATTTGTTGTCCATTTATGCTTGTAACAATAATTTTCGTATTATCATTTACTTCTATTCCCCCGAGTTTAAATTTTTTATTTAGATCGATAACAGGTAAAACTTTGTTTCTTAGATTTACAATTCCTTCAATAAAATCCGGTAGTTCTGGAACTTTGTTTACTTCTTGGTATCTTATCACTTCATGAACTTGAGCAATATCAATCCCATATACTTCATTCATTAATTGAAATATTACTATTTGTACTTCAGCCATATTAATTCCTCCCTGTTTGTTATTATCTCCTATTTCGTTATCACACTTTCATGGATTTATCATACCATAAAACAAGAAGATTTTGCAAAGTTTTTATTGACAAGTTTATCATACTGTGCTAAACTTATGGAAATTATAATTTTCAAAGGCGATGAAAGGGAAAAGTAAGTCTAATAAGATTTTTTAGCGAGTCAGGATTGGTGGAAGCCTGATAAATCGATTTATTCCGAAGTTCTCCTTGGAGCTGTAGGCTGAATGTAAAGACTAGTAGGCTGTACCGGTAACTCCAACCGTTACTATGGGGGGTATATCAGAAGCAATTTAATTGATTCTTCTCGTATACTTATATGAAGTGCCCTACTTTATTATTTGTAGGGAATTTGAGTGGTACCGCGTGGATTATACTCCCCGTCTCATAGAGATGGTGGAGTTTTTTTTATTGCCTAAGAATTAATTAAAAATTGGAGATACTAATAATAATATATTTTAGGAGGATTATTCATGATTATAATAATGAAAGCATCAGCAACAAAAGAGAATATTGAAAAAGTTGAAACTAAACTTCTTACATTAGGATTCAAAACACATCCTATATATGGAGACGTGAAAACTGTTATCGGTGCAGTTGGCGATAAAAGACTCTTAGATACTCAACTTATTATGGAAATGGAGGGTGTTGAGAACCTCGTCCCTATTATGAAACCGTATAAGCTTGTTGGCAAAGAATTAAAAAAGGATAAAACAATTATTGAAATTGATGATGTTAAAATTGGTGGTAAGGAATTAGTTGTGATGGCTGGTCCATGTGCAATTGAAAATGAGGAAAGTTTTATACTAACAGCACATAAAGTTAAAAAAGGTGGCGCAAAAATATTAAGAGGTGGCGCATTTAAACCCCGCACCTCACCCTATGCATTCCAAGGATTAGAAGAAAAAGGACTAAAGCTATTAGCTACCGCAAGAAACGAAACTGGCTTAAAGGTAGTTACTGAAGTTGTTGATACACGAGAAGTGGAAATAGTAGCTAAGTATTCGGATATTTTACAGATTGGCGCAAGAAATATGCAAAACTTTAGGCTATTACAAGAAGTAGGTGCCACTAAAAAACCTGTACTGCTAAAAAGAGGTGCATCAGCGACAATTGAAGAATGGTTAATGGCTGCTGAATATATCATTGCCGAAGGAAATCCAAATATTATACTTTGCGAGAGAGGCATTCGTACATTTGAAACTGCCACTAGAAATACAATGGATATTAGTGCTATTCCAGTTGTAAAAAATCTATCGCATTTGCCAATCATTGCAGACCCAAGTCATGCAACGGGAACATGGAAATACGTCAATGCGTTGGCAAAAGCGTCAATAGCTGCGGGTGCTGATGGACTTATGATAGAAGTACATGACAATCCAGAATGTGCATTATGTGATGGACCACAATCATTGAAACCTGATAATTTTACTAGTCTGATGCAAGAATTAGAAGCAATCGCACTAGCAGTAAATAGAAAGATATAATTATTGATTTTTTCAATATTATAATAAAATATTAAAAAAGATGGGGAGGATAAGAATATGCAGCATGAAGAAGAAAAGTTAACATTAAAAAAGAAGGGTTCTTTACTCAGTTATCGTCCTGATATCAAAGTATTGGACTGTACCATCAGAGATGGTGGATTGGTAAGTAATAGCTATTTTGAAGATGATTTTGTAAAAGCAGTGTATAATACAAACGTAAAAGCAGGCGTTGACTACATGGAAATAGGCTATAAGGCGTCTAAAAAAGTGATTTCCCCTAAAGAGTTTGGGCGTTGGAAATTCTGTACAGAAGACGATATTAGAAAAATCGTTGGAGATAATGATACATCTCTTAAAATTTCTGTTATGGCTGATGCTGGACGTACGAATTATAAAGAAGATATTTTACCTAGAGAACACAGTGTCATTGATATGGTCAGAGTGGCAACCTATGTACATCAACTACCAGAAGCAGTTGATATGCTTAAAGATGCCAAGGATAAAGGCTATGAAACCACTATTAATTTGATGGCAATTTCAGTTGTTCCTGAGAAAGAATTAACTGAAGCACTAGAAATATTAACAAAAGCTGAAGCTGATGTAATATATTTAGTTGATAGTTTTGGTTCTCTATACCCTGAGCAAATTCGTGAGTTAGTCGCTACATATTTAAAATATGCTGAATCCCAAGGTAAATCTGTTGGAATTCATGCTCATAATAATCAACAATTAGCTTTTGCTAATACTGTCGAAGCATTAACCTTTGGTACCAGCTATTTAGATGCAACAATTGCTGGTTTTGGCAGAGGTGCAGGTAACTGTCCTATGGAATTATTACTAGGTTTCTTAAAGAATCCTAAATTTCATCTTCGTCCAGTATTAGAATGTATTCAAAATGATATTATGCCATTAAGAGAATCATTAAAATGGGGATATGATATTCCATATATGCTAACTGGACAATTAAACGAACATCCTCGTTCAGCGATTAAGTTTATAGACGAAGATCAAAAAGACTATGTAGGTTTTTTTGATTCATTGACAGAAGATCAATAGAAAATGGGGGACAAAAAGGGAGCATCTCTATTTAGAGTATGCCCCCTTTTTTTATTAGCTAAATTCCTTTTATAATAAAGCTATAGTTATACTTCTTCTTCCCATGAAGCTTATATTTATCTAAAAGCATTAACATACTAGGCAGATCTCCACCAACCCCTCTTTGCTTATAATCAATGTTAAAAGTAATCGTATCTCGCTTAGGGAGCTCATGTATATGTTCAGCTTCATCTAAATCTTGTAATGTGTAAGGCCAAGCACTTGTATTAAGTAGTGTTTCACCTGTAGTCTCAACCTTTATCCCTTTCCCTTCACCATTAGTCATCGTTACCCACCTAATGTCCGTTCGATTACCATTTTCCTGTGGTCGCATATAGTTGTGCGCTAGTTCTTCCACTTTTCCTGAATAGATTCCTACTTTCGCACCTGTTTTTCTGTCAAAATATATTTCATGTGGTCCCTTTCCATACCATGTCATCGTATCATATGCACACGGAAGTTCTACCTGCATACCGAATCGAATCATTTCTTTTTTAGGTATTATGCGATTTTCCACTTTAATAGCGCCATCTCCATGTACGGTATAAATTGTTTCAGCATTTCCGATCGCATTTTTTAATGTGTAATGGATATGGACAACAATACTCGTCATTCTCTTATCAACATTAATCTTCTTAATATTTTTACCTTTGTATGTGTCTTTTTGCCAACTAAAATCTGTTAATAATTTTCCAAGTTTCGGCATAAAATTTATAGTACTTCTATCATTATCCGTTAAAGCCCTCCAGAAATTCATCCTTAATGGCTGTTTAATGAGATTTCCATCTCCATAATTAAGAGAGTCAATATTCCCAGTTGATTTATTAATCACAACATTGATTTTCGAATTAGATATTTTAATTTCTTGCGTTTCATCCAGCACCTCTAAAAATTCCTTGTTTTCACTATGGCTATCCAATTTCTTATCTGCATCATTTGGAATCTTAAACTGATCCCATGCAATTTCAAAATCCTTATCAGCCCATAGTGTACCTTCTTTCAACCTAAAACTTACCAACAAATGATATTCAGCGCCAACATTTATTTTCTCTTTAGAATAAGGAATCGATATTATTTGCTTATTTTGTGGCTGAATATCCAAATCATCAATCCTTCCACTCTGTATCTTTGTACCATTTTCCACTAGCTCCCAATATAAATATACTTCATTAAGGGATACAAAAACATTTTTATTGTGGATAATAAATTCAGCCTCCAACAAATCCTTACTCGTTACTTTGATATTCTGATATACTTTTTTCACTTCATAAATAGAAGGATGTAATCTTCTATCGGCAGCTATTATACCATTTGCACAAAAACACCCATTTGTTTTTTCCTCTCCGAAATCTCCACCATAAGCCCAGAAATCTTTTCCATCAACCTGCCCTTTTAAAATCGATTGATCTACAAAGTCCCATATAAAGCCACCGCACCAGTTATCATACTTTTCAAAATTGTCCATATGCTCTTGAAAATTCCCCAAGCTGTTTTCCATCGCGTGAGCATACTCGCAATTCATTACTGGTTTATCCTTATATTGCTCAACAGTAAATGCTTTATCATCTGCTAGTAAATTCTTAAACTTATCATGAAAGGTAAGTTTAGTATCCTGTTTATTGCCATAAATTGCTTCTTTTTCAGGTGATGGATACATCATACTCAACACATCGCTAGTTTCCAAATCATGATCACCTTCATAGTGAAATGGTCTTGTTGTATCTATAGCCATTGCAGCTTTTTTCATCTCTTTGAAGTTAGAACCATCGCCTGCTTCATTCCCTAATGACCATATGACAATACTTGGATGGTTTTTATCCCTCCCTACCATTCTCTCCATTCTATCTACCACAGCATCTGTCCACATTGGATCATCCCCAGGCACACCTTTTTTCCTAACACCGTGGCTTTCTACATCTGCTTCATCCATTACATACAAACCGTACTCATCACATAATTCATAGATATACGGATCATTAGGATAATGAGCAGTTCTTAATGCATTGATATTATGCTGTTTCATGATTAGGATATCATTCAATCTAGTTTCTCTAGGTACCGCCCATCCACCTTGAGGATCAAAATCATGTCGATTAACACCTTTGAAAAGAATAGGTTTTCCATTAATGAGAAATTGAGCATTCTTAATTTCAATGACTCTAAACCCAAAGTTAAATGTTTTGACTTCTAATACTTGATTATCCGCATCTTTTAAAGTCATAACTATTTTATATAAATTTGGTGTTTCGGCTGTCCATTTATTAGGGTTGGTTATTTGTTTTGTAAGTTTTATTGTTTTTTCTTTTGTTTCTAAGTCAGTTTTTTCTACAAATATTGGTTCGTTTAATTTTTTTGCATCTTTCTCAATCATATGAACTTCCAGCGTAACATTGGACGTATTTCCATTATTCATTAAATTAATATCCAGCTGTAACACAGCATCTTTATATTCTTCATCCATAGTACATTGAGCAAAATAATCTCGTATATACGTTTTTGGTTCAGCATAAAGATATACATCTCTATATATTCCACTTAAAAACCACATATCTTGATCTTCTAAATACGTTCCATCAGAATATCTATATACTTCAACAGCTAAAACATTTTCGCCATTCTTTACATATTGTGTAATGTTAAACTCAGAAGGGGTCATTGAACCTTGAGAATATCCAACCCTCTGTCCATTAACCCAAAGATAGAACGCTGATTTAACAGCACCAAAATGTATAAATATCTCTCTTCCATCCCAATCCTTTGGAATAGTAAAAGCTTTTCTGTATGAACCCACTGGGTTATCATTATGATCTATTTTAGGAATTTGCTTTTTCTTTGTAGAAATAGATGGTGGAAATGACATTGTCAAATAATATGGTGTTCCATATCCTTGCAATTCCCAAACGCCAGGCACCTTAATATTATCCCAATTCTCAACACTATAATCCAATTTATAGAAATCTTTTGGCCTGCCTGCTGGTTTTTTTACAAAATTAAATTTCCAACTTCCATTAAGATTGATTTTCCACTTTGACTCTTTCCCTTCCAATAAACTATTTGCATCCGAATAAGGCATCGCAATACTATGGGCATCTTCCTTGTTCCTTTTGATTACATATGGGTTTTCCCAGTCATATCGATCTTTAAATATTCCTGAATCACTCATTTATATCCCCCTCCTCAATACATGTCATTGCAGTGACACTTTTCATTATAACATGTTGTTCTTAAATGTCCATCAAATTAAACTACTCATTATTTGATAGTCCATTTAATATTAATTCAATTAAACAAGGTGCCATTTTTTCTGATCTTCCTCCTTGTTCTTCATTTAAATGCTCGCCTCTAAAAAGTATTCTCTGTGATAATGCTAACATAGCATTACCAATCGTTCTTGTTGTCAATCGTGCATCAATGTCTTTTCTAATAGAACCATCTTTCATTCCCTCAAGAATAAAATCATATATTGGATTATTCATATTCTGAAGCATACTTACAAATTTTGTTGATAATTCATTATATGGATATGCTCCTGTAAAGTAATAATCAAACATTCCCATAAACCGTAGTTCTTCTTCTGAACAAAAGTCCCCTTTCATACATAACATATACTTAAGCTTTTCATATCCATTTTTTCCTTTTATTTTTTTAGTACTATGCCCTTGCTTATCAATTATTTTTTCAAGTATCCTAATTTCAATCTCGAAAGCTAACTCTTCTTTAGTTTTATAATACCTATAAACTGTTCGAACGCTCATATTTACTTTTTTTGCAATATCGGGCATACTCGTTTCCGATAAACCTTTAGCAATAAAAAGTTCCTCTGCAGCATTGATGATTTCTTCTCGCCTTTGTTCTTTTTGTACTTCTCTGCTTATTTTTTTAGTCATTTCTTCCCTAACTTCCTTTATTAATTATAGGTAAATAATCTTATTTTTAGCAATGTCGGCTTATCATAACGTTTTATTGCAACTTCGTCACCGTTTAATTTTCGAATCATCTTCCAGTTTCCATTCTCAAATCTTCCTTCTTCCAATGAGAGGATATCTAAATTTGGTTTTTCTTGATTTGCAGAAAACGGAACGAGTAGACATCCATTCACAATAATGTAGAATTCATCTTCAGATATTTTTGATATCAGACACACACCATCTTTTCTCGTTAGAATTGGCAGATCCATCATAGCTTTAAAACCATATTCACCAAATATCATTGTATCATTTTCTTTACGTTCACTAATAACTGCTTGTAAATCGGATGTACCATAATTACCTGCAAGTATAGGCATCATATCATTTAATGCTTTTGAATACCACCCATATTCCTCTACATTCTGAGGTGTGGACAGTGCTGGATCAGAAGTATCCACCCCAAAAAGGTATGCAGCTGTTGCAGAAAACGGTTCTCCCATCTCCTCAAATCCAAACGGTGCATAACCAAATGCATGATAATGCCCTACTACATATACTTGTCTTGGTCCTGCATAACTGTGGGTTGCCGTTTCGGGGATAAACAACGGATTTCCCATCTTCACATATTGATCACAAACATCGCAGAAATCAGGAACATAAATATCTGGCGCAATAATATCTATGGAAGGTGCACAATATTTCCATACCTCCATCACCCGGGATACAGGTCCACCACTTGGATACTTTCCAGCTTTTTCTCCCTTATCTAACCAGCAATTCGCCACCGTAGGAATCGAATAAACTTCTTTTCCTTCTGTAGCAACTTTATGCACATAACTTGATATATGGTAAGCACTGAATATTTCTTCAGCTACATCACCAAATACAGCCTTCCAATTTCCACTTTTTGCCCCTTCTTCTACTGCACTTCGTACATCAGAAACCATCGTATCCGTGTGCTCATTCATGTAATCAGCGAATAGTTGTGGAACCTCTGCCTCAAATAATGCGTCTGCTTCATCTGAATTTTCTCTTGCAGAACCCATGAGTCCAACCTCGTTCTCAACCTGAATCATCACAACAGTATTTTCCTGTTCATCAATCTCTTTGATATGTATCATTAACTCCCTAAAAGCTCTTGCGTCTGACTCTTTTGTTGCTTCACACAGATAGGATAATGTTGTGTAAGGCATTCCATGGAAATCTTTAAGATGTACAAAATTCTTTCCTTTTTCTACTTCAGCTCTTTTAAAACGTTCTAAGTCAGTCTTAACCCAGGCAGGTGCATAATAACACTGTGCATTTTTCCATGCTCCAAACCAGAGAAATCCCAATTTATTGCCACGTCTTCTTGCTTGTTCAATCAGTCCATCTACTAAGGTAAAATCAAATTTTCCTTCCTCAGGCTCAATTAACTCCCAGGTAACTGGTAATAACAAACTATTCATCCCAAGCTCTTCCGCTTTATCCCATACCTGTTCCATGTACTCTACTGACGATGAATTGGAATTATGAACTTCACCAGAAATCATAATAAATGGTTTTTCATTCACCATCAATATTTTTTTCCCCTGTTCTTCTTTTAAATATGGTATTGACATTATATTCTCCTCCTCCTTATTATTAAAAATGTCATTATAATGACACTTTTAATAATATCAAAAATATATTTCCCTGTCAAATGTATCAACCCACACTCTCGGGACTTCAACTCCGTAAGACTGCGCCCATGTTGGGCACACCCTACTCCCTATCTTTTGAAATACTAATTGTTTCCTGCTTTCTGTTTGAACTGATTCTAATAGGACGTTTGACATATCGAAGTCAATTATTTTAATTTCAAAAACCTGTGCGATTTTAAAGATTTCTGCCTTGTCCTTTTCTGAGCAGCATGTAACTTTTACAAACATCAATTCTTTCATGTGAAGTGCGATATCTGTATAATCTACGACTTTTATTACCTCTATGCTGCGATTCAGTTGTTTTTTAATTTGCTCAAAAGTCGTATCATCACTTGTTAAACTGATAATCATTCTAGAAACGCTCTCGTCCTCGGTTGTGCCAACAGTAAGGCTATTTAAATTATAAGATTTACCCGAAAACAAACCTGATATACGAGCTAAAACACCTACATCATTTTCTACATACAAGCATATCCATCTTTTTTTCAATATGTTCCCTCCCTAATCTCCAAAAATCATATCACAAAGTGCATTCCCCGGTGGAACGATGGGCAAAACATTTTCCTCTGCTTCAATCATAAATTCTATAACCGTTGGAATAGTGGTGTTACTACGAGCAAATTGTAATGCAGATTCAATTTCAGATTTTTTAGTTACTCGGATTCCAGCAGCCCCATAGCTTTCTGCCAACTTAATAAAATTAGGTATATATTCAGGACAATTACAATCTGGCTTGTTACAATTTACATTACAACTTTTTCGATATCGTAGGCAAGTGCTGGAATACCTTCTGTTATAAAACATTTCTTGCCATTGACGAACATTTCCAAGATACCCATTATTAAAAATACAAACGATAACAGGAATCTCATATACAATAGCCGTTGCCATTTCTTGTATATTCATCTGTATACCACCATCACCAGATATAAGAATAACATCTTTGTCGGGATTTCCGATTTTTGCTCCAATAGCTGCCGGAAACCCATACCCCATAGTACCCAAGCCGCCAGAAGTTAACATTTTTCTATTTTCATTAAGTTCAAGATACTGGGTTGCCCAAAGTTGGTTTTGTCCAACGTCAGTTGCGATAATAGAGTCTGTAAACAACTGATTTATTTTGTTGATTATTATTTGTGGCGTAAGTCTTTTCTCACTCATACAAAGGGGATATTGCGTTTTCCACGTTTCTATTTCTGCATGCCATTTAGAGAATTCTAATGGAATCACTTTTTCAAGCATAGCTAATATCGCTTTCTTAGCATCTGCAACAATAGGAATATCCACCACAACATTTCTTGAAATAGAAGCAGGGTCTATATCAACATGGATAATCGTTGCATCAGGTGCAAATTTATCAATTTTCCCAGTAATACGATCGTTAAACCTTGTTCCTATAGAAAATAGAACATCACAATTACTAATTGCCGCATTGGCTGCATAACTTCCATGAACTCCAAGATTTCCCACATACAATTCATGGGTACTTGGAATTGCACCTTTTCCCATAATAGTTGTAACTACAGGAACACCAGTAACCTCTGCAAGCCGAAGCATTTCCTTATTGGCATGAGAAATATTTACGCCACCGCCGATTAAGAACACTGGTCTTTTTGAATGGTTTAAAACATCTATTGCTTTTTTAATTTGACCAATATGGACATTGGTATTTGGTTTATATCCTCTGATATCAATATTCTTCGGATATTCATCATCAGCATAAGCTTTTTGAATATCTTTCGGTAAATCAACAACGACAACGCCAGGTTTACCTGTTCGAGCAATATAAAAAGCCTTCTTGATAATTGTACCTAGATTATTTCTATCGCGAACAGTTATTGCGTATTTGCATATACTTCTACTAATTCCAACGATGTCTACTTCCTGAAAGGCATCGTTGCCTATTAAATGAGTTGGCACTTGCCCAGTAAAACAAACAAGCGGAACACTATCGTAATTTGCTGTAGCAATACCAGTAACAAGATTTGTAGCTCCCGGTCCACTGGTTACAAGACATACTCCTACTTTTCCCGTAGAGCGGGCATATCCATCTGCCGCATGAACTAGTCCCTGTTCATGTCGTGGTAATATTACCTCAATTTCATCTTGCTCATAAAGTGCGTCAAAAAGATCTATTGCTTGCCCACCCGGATACGCAAATAGAACATCAACATTTTCTTCATTTAATGCCTTTACGAATAAATCAGCACCTGTTATTTGCATAGATTATACCTCCTTTTGTATGCGTGTACTTGCATGCTTATAATTTTATTTAAACCATAACCCAATAGATAGTACAATAATTTTTCGTATTACTCATTTTGCAGTCCTTTTATAAATAATTCTACGCTTCTTTCTAAATACTCTTTTTGTGTTATGCTAGACAGGTTATCACCAAAAGAAGCCTTTAAAAAAGTGAATCCAAACGTAGCAGAAAGTATTGTCATAGCCAGACATTCAAAATCATTATTATCAATCTTACCTAGCTCATACATCCTACGAAAATAATCTTGTAGAGAAACTATAAAGACTTGTGGAGTTTTCATTATGAGCGGGGCTATTTCTTCATATATTTGAGGTGCTCTAAGACCGATTGAAAGTTTCACAAAATCAGGAGTAACACGTTCAAAGTAGGTTTCTATAAAAAACACCAAATCAGATTTTAATTCCCATGTCACGTTTTCAACAAGTTCAGGAGAAATATTCGGATGCCACCTTTCTTCACTCATCCCTTCAAGTACAATATCTTTTTTTCTTTTAAACTTTCTAAAAATAGTACATTCATTGACCTGTGCTGTACTTGCAATATCCTTTGTTGTTGTAGCCATATAGCCTTTATCCCGGATAAGTGACATTGTTGCATCAATAATTTTTTGGCTGGTTTCATCCATTTTTATTAAACCTTCTTTCTTGATTTACACATTTTAATAACTTCATGCAAGTGATTACTTTCATTACATTCTATAATTTAATCTATTAGTTGTCAAGATAATTGAAATGAAATTGCTGATTAAGTCATTATTAAAATAGAATATGCTCCTCCTTCAAGGGGGAGCATATCACTCGTAAAACAACGGTTTCTATTATTTCTTAGTTGATACTTCTACAGGCTTACAAGATCCTAAAGTACAGCCCCCGCTTAAATGCGAACATCGAACACAGACGATAAAACAACATCTCTTTTTCGATCTAGTCCCTTTGTATAGCCATTGAACGCCTTCATCTTCTAATTTTACTGAAATTGTATTTCTGACACCAAAAGTAGGACTAATGACTGACATTCCCAAGTCTGTAGCACCTTGTTCAGCATGTACTATTTTATCTTCAATATCTTCAACTTGTGATAGCACTTTTTCTAATTCATATTTCCACATACCACAATGTAAACCATCTACTTTTTGACTACTTCTATAGATACAATTCCCCCAACAGAGAGGCAATACTTTACACTCTTTGCACTCCTCAATCTCAAGAGGATTAAATCCTATCCATTTTTGTAATTTTGACGATACAGGAATACCTTCAAAAACATTTCCAACCCTTTCTTCTGAATCGCCCACTGTTACCCAGCATTTTTGTACATCACCATTTGGCTCAATGACATAGGCATTGACAAACTCTGCGGCACATAAGCCATAAACATTTGAAGGTACCAAGTAGAATTGAGGTGAAAAACCTCTATCTGTTGCAGCTTTGTAGAAATCAACTTGAATTTCTGGCATTGCTTCATCGTCTAAACATTTACTAACTGTATCAGGACATTGGCTCTTAACACCCAGTGGTTCTGTTAACCCTAAATGAATATTCAATTTATCTTTCAAGCCATTTTGCTCTAGTATATCTAATAACTCATTAATTTTTTCAACATTGTCATAATCAATATTGGCTCTAATATTGATATTTAAAATATCCGCTACCTCTTTAATATTACTAATAATTGTTGTAAAAGAATCCCCTTTATCACTTATAAAAGGTCGCCTCTTATTGTGTATTTCTGGCGGTCCATCCAGTGTTACTTGGCAAAATCTAATATCACATTGATCTCTTAATATTTCAGCTGTTTTTTTAGTTAACAATGTACCGTTGGTTATAATGCCTGCTGAATAGCTAGCACCATGCTTTTCAGCTAATGCTTTAAATCGCTCTGATAAATCTACAATTGTATCTAATTCTAATAAAGGTTCTCCCCCATACCATGTCACATCTAATGTTTTTACAGTGTACATACGTTCTTCAGCAAATTCTAATAACGCTTCTTTTGTTTTTTCATCCATTGTATGATTATATTTTTTTTCATAACAATATGTACAATCTAAATTACAACGGGATGTAGGCATAATCGTCAACCCAAGAATTGACATATCATGCTTTCTTGAATTCATAAAAATACCTACTTCTTTATTCTCATCTAGGTCGTTATCAACAATAAAATTTGCCATTTTTAAAGTTTCCAGATATTTTTTCTCTTTTTTATTAAGATGTTCTACATCTTTTTCTTCTATCCCATTACAAAACTGATACATATCTGGTTTCATGATACCCATTGCTCCCGAGGTAGAGTTAAAAACAGTATAGTTCCCATCCTTCCTTTGAACAAAAAAATTAAATTTTGACAATTTCTGCATTATCATAACACAGCCCCCTTTAATATTTTTTTTATATACATATTATTACATTCTATGTAATATTATAATTTCCTTCAAATTCACCAACATTTATTTGGTTTTTTTAAAATAATTATTTGAAACAAAAAAAGACGCTTCTTTTTTTGTTTCAAAATAGTACAAAGAACCGTCTTATACATTTGTTATTGATTTATTATATTATTTACTATTTATTGCTTTTTCAATCGTTCCTCCACCTACAACAACATCGCCATCATAGAATACGATAGCTTGTCCCGGTGTAATTGCACGCTGGGGAACTTTAAATTCCACCTTTAGTTTATCATCTTCATATGGACGAATAATCGCTTCCGCTTCCTTCGCTGAGTATCTGATTTTTGCACCCACCTTCATTTCCTTATCTAACTTTTCAAAAGGAATAAAGTTACTATTAAATGCAATAAGCCCATCACTGTATTCTTTCCCTGACTCCCCAAGTATGACCCTATTATTTTCAACATCTATGGATATAACATACATTGGTTTACCAAAAGCAATACCTAAGCCTTTTCTTTGTCCGATGGTATAATGAATAATGCCTTTATGTTCACCCAATACATTACCCTCTGTATCGACAAAAAAACCCTTCTCGCCTTTTTGACCCGTTCTACTTTGGATAAATCCTGCATAATTATTGTCCTCAACAAAACAGATTTCCTGACTGTCAGGCTTTGAAGCAACGCCTAGTCCCAGTTCAATTGCCATCTTTCGCGTTTCATCCTTAGTATAATCGCCAAGTGGCATTAAAATATGTTTGAGCTGTTCCTGTGTCAAATTATACAAAGCATATGTCTGATCTTTTGCTACTGTTACAGATTTCATTAATAAAACGCGATCCAACGCTTGATCGTATTTTACTTTTGCATAATGACCTGTCGCAACATAGTCCACACCCATCGCTACAGCTTTTTTAAGCAATGCATCAAACTTAACAAATTTATTACAGGCTATACATGGATTTGGTGTCCTTCCCTTCTGGTATTCATCTACAAAATAATCTATGACAGTCTTTTCAAATACGTCTTGAAAATTCATCACATAATAGGGGATTCCCAATTGATTTGCTACACGCCGCGCATCATCCACAGCTGAAAGTGAGCAACATCCACCTTCAACAGCTTTCTCTTCCCCCAATGATTCGGGCCAAATCTTCATCGTGACCCCAATCACTTCATATCCTTGTTCAAGCAAAAGAGCGGCGGCCACAGAGCTATCTACGCCCCCGCTCATACCTATTATAACTTTCTTTTTGTCCATTTAACCACCCCAATTATTAGTTTATTGCTGAGGGCTGTGGGCTGTGGGTTTTATGAACCTTCAGCATTCTTATCAATCATGTTCTACACTGCAATCGTGGCAACATCCGCTACAGACTTGCTCATCTTCAAATTCTATACCATTCTTTAAGTAATAATCCTGAATGGCCGCTCTAAGTGCTTCTTCTGCCAAATTTGAACAATGCATTTTCGCTGGTGGTAATCCATCCAGTGCCTCTGCAACCGCCTTGTTTGTTATCGTAAGTGCTTCTTCCAATGTCTTACCTATGACCATTTCTGTTGCCATACTACTCGTTGCAACGGCAGCACCACATCCAAATGTTTTAAATTTTACGTCTACAATAACGTTATCTTCAACCTTTAAATATATTTTCATGATGTCGCCACACTTGGCATTACCAACTTGACCCACACCATCTGCATTTTCTAATTCGCCTACATTTCTAGGATTCGCAAAATGATCCATTACCTTTTCACTATACATATCTAACCCCTCTTTTCACTTCTTCATATAAAGGAGACATTTCTCTTAATCTCTCCACGATTGGAGGTAATACCTCCAATAGATAGTCAACATCTTTTTCTGTGTTCTCATCTCCAAATGATACTCTTAAAGATCCATGTGCAATTTCATGAGGTAACCCTATGGCTAAGAGTACATGGGATGGGTCTAAAGAGCCTGATGTACACGCAGAACCGCTGGATGCAGCAATTCCTTTCATATCCAACATCAATAACAAAGATTCACCTTCAATAAATTCAAAAGATAAATTTACATTTCCAGGCAAACGTTCCGTCGGATGCCCATTTAATTTTATAAATGGTATTTTATCCATAATTTCATTAATCGTTCTATCTCTCATCGTCATTAATTTTTTATTATGAGCTTCAATATCTTGTGTCGCAAGAGCAATAGCCTTTCCTAGTCCAACAACACCAGCTACATTCTCTGTCCCAGCTCTTCTACCTCTTTCTTGTGCGCCCCCCTGTAATAATGCATCAAGTTTCACACCTTTTCGTACATAAAGTGCGCCTATTCCTTTTGGCCCATGAAATTTGTGTGCAGACAATGAAAGCAAATCAATATTATATTCATTTACGTCTATTGGTACATTTCCTATTGCCTGTACAGCATCAGTGTGAAAATATACACCCTTTTGTTTTGCAAGTATACCTATCTCCTTGATTGGCTGTATCGTACCAATTTCATTATTAGCAAACATAATTGTGATAAGAATGGTCTTATCAGTCATTGCTTCTTCTAGCTGCTTAAGGGATATCAACCCATCCTCATCAACTGGAAGATACGTAACTTCAAACCCTTCTTTTTCCAGATATTTACACGTATGTAACACTGCATGGTGTTCAATAGATGTCGTAATAATATGGTTTCCTTTTTGTCTATTTGCAAAGGCTACGCCTTTTATACCCCAATTATCCGCTTCTGTCCCAGAACCTGTGAAAAAGACTTCTTTCGGTTCACAATTAATCGCTTCTGCTACTGATTCCCTTGCTCCTTCAATTGCTTTTTTACTCTCTCTGCCAATTGTATAAATACTAGATGCGTTCCCATACTTCTCTGAGAAATATGGAAGCATTGTTTGCAATACTTCTTCTTTGACAGATGTCGTCGCTGCATGGTCTAAATACACATGTTTGTTCATAATCTCTCGCCCCTTCGGAAGTAAAAATCTCTATTTATTACATACCACTCTTTAGAATTAGTTAATCATTATATATAGTACATATAGCTTTCTTTGCTATTTATTTTCCTGTAATCCTCCACTAAGTCCTGTAATGAGATGGAATCGACTACTTCATTAATACTATCTCTCACTTCTACCCAAATCCTCTTTGTCACACAACATGCGGCTATGTCACATTCAATTGGCTCATCTTCTATCACACAATCAACAGGTGCCAAAGAACCTTCCAATACTCTTAATATCATACCAACTGTTATTTGCGATGGGTCTTGTGCCAATGTATACCCACCCTGTGCACCTCGAATACTTTTAACCAAACCTGCTTTTCTCAAAGTTGCTATAAGTTGCTCCAAATAGTGATCAGATATATTTTGACGCTCTGCTATACTTTTTAATGCAACATGTCCTTCAGAAGCATTTAACGCTAAATCCAACATTGCTTTTACACCATATCGTCCTTTTGTAGATAATTTCATTCGCATACCCCCTGCTAGAACAACTTGTTTAATCCCTACCCATATACTCGGGTTTATTCAAAGGATACCATTCCCAACTTATTTTGTCAAGTTTTTTATGTTAAAATTAAAACAAAGGACTGTAGACTCTTTTTTTTATCATCGTATCGATGTCATCAATACTCTTATTTGTTGCATTGATTAATAATACGCCATAGCTACGATCCATATGCTGGGCACCTGATACTTCTGACGTCAAATGAGGCATATTATTATTTTTAATATATGATGTATCTATGCCTTGACCTACGTACACAATACCATCGATAGGATAATTATACTCACCAAACGTTACGACATCATACCCTCTTTGTCTCAATTGTTCTTTAATTGTTTCTAATCCTTTTTGCACTGCTATAACCATAATAGCACCTCCTGGAAATATTATTTACAGGAGGTGCTATCGCTATACACTATAGATTTCTCTTTATTTTCAATGTTCTCAACCTATTTATGGCTGCAAAAGTTTCTTGTATCCTTGGCATCGCGTAATCACTGGGATGCTGACCTTGGAATGGTGCAATAACATCCAGACCATTCTTATTTATATCACTATATGCTTTTCTCAATATTTCAGCAAGTGTATCTATACCATTGACATAGTTATTTTTTATATATTTTATTATTAATCCAATTGCAACAGTCTGACTACTGTCAACAAGCTGTTCAACATCTTGTAAATCTATTTCATTATAACCATAAACGATTGATAATGTACCTTTCGATTTGATTTTTTCCTTCCTCCCCTTTATTTCAAAACTACTAGGAAGAGGGATGCGTTTTGTTGATATGACTAAATCATTTTCTTTTTCTGGCATTCTTTGTGCAGGCAGTTCTTTTACGATGCTCTCGATTTTACTTGTAACATCTTGAGGGATATATTCATCCATTAAGATAACTGTATTAGCAACATCAAAATAGTCTCCCACACCACCAACAACAAGAATTGTCGAGAGTTTCAACTGATTATATAATTGTTCAACTCTATCAATAAACGGTGTAATCGGTTCCTTATCATTATGAACGAGTCGTTGCATCCGTGCATCTCGAATCATAAAATTGGTAGCACACGTATCTTCGTCTAATAGTAGTAGTTGTGTACCAGACTCTATCGCTTCACTTATATTCGCCGCCTGTGATGTACTACCACTCGCGTTTAATGTAGTAAAATGTCTAGTATCTTGTTTAGTAGGAAGATTATTAATAAATGGGCTAATATCTATATTCTCGACAAACCTACCGTCTTCTGCACGAATCTTTACCGCATCGTTGACGGTAATAACATATTCTCTCCCATCACCAGGAATATGGTTGTACACACCCTTTTCTATTGCTTTTAATAATGTGGATTTACCATGATATCCTCCACCAACAATGAGCGTAATTCCCTTCCGAATACCCATTCCCTTTATCATACCAGTATTCGGTAATTCAAAACTCATTTCAAACGTTTTTGGTGATTGAAATTTTATCACTTTTCCACTTCGTAATGGTTTATCACTGACTCCGCTTTCTCTAGGTAAAACTGAACCATTTGCAACAAAAGCAACTAATCCTTTTTCTTCTAATTGAGACCTGAGTACTTCTTGGTCTTCAACAAGTTTTACATGCTTTGTTACATCCACACAGTTGATACTACGAAATAGCATAGAATTTTTTATAATACTCTCTAATTGGAGCGTTAGCATCTTCTGTGCTTCTTTTGCAAGTACTGTTCTCCCACGTGCAGGTAGTCCAATACTTAGGCGTGCTTCAATAAATTCCTTATTGATAACAACTGAAGTCCTCTCCAATATCTCTTGTCCAACTCTAATAATTGATATTAAACCACTCTTTCCTGTGCCTGATACCTTTGAAGACATTTTATAGATTGTTGTAGCTATTTGTCGTGTAAAAAAATCTTCTAATGCAATCCTTCGCACCTTCGTCTGATACAAGTGTGAAGGGATTTTTGCCAATCTCATATCTATACGCACTCTAATTTTGGAAGGTGTTGCAAAGGGGTCACTCTGCACATGATCTATAAATAACGTAAAGGTATCGCACTGATAAGCGCCTTTTAAATCCTTATATGCACCATAACCCTTTCTATCTATTCTATTTAAATTTTTAATTAAATCTTGTTGTGTTAACACTAAGATGAGTCCTCCTTTAAGATTATGATATTTACGAAAATATAAGTTATTATAGCATAATCTTTGTAATAACAGGCATATACTTTTCGGAACGATTTAACCTTTTATCCATCAGTTTTAGAGAAACAAATGAAATAATCAACAAAATAACGCCTGTCACGCCTGCATATAACTCAATGCCAAACAAAAGGATTCCAATACCATATCCCACAAATAACATCATTAATGGAATAATATATATCATGAATGCCGCAAAAAGTACCCGTGAATCTTTCATTTCAATTTCTACAATTTGTCCTATCTGTGCTTCAATCCTATTACGTACTTCAACCTTATGGGGTGTCGTTTCGCAACCACTACACGATGCACACTTTCCGCCACATGCACTCGTTCTCTTTATCTGTACAATTGCTGTATTTTTTTGAACTTCAGTAATAACTCCTATTTGTTTCAACTTAAAGTCCCCCCTCATATTCTAAAAAAGGAGTCAGTGAACTGTTCATACTTAAGAACAGTTCACTAACTCATTTAACTATTCGTTAACATTTGTCTCTTTTATCACGGCATTTTTCAACAGTTTCACAACACTCATCAATACAGTCTTTATCCAATGTCAATTCTTTGCTTGTTTCCATATTGGGTTTTGTTTTATATTTCTTAATTTTCTTGCCCTTTTTAGCCATCATTTCACCTCCATAAGTTTTCACTTATTAGTGTTTTCTAATAAAGTAAAACTTATGCTCAGGCTAATTAATATTTCGCTTTTAATTCGTTAGCAAGATTAATCATTTCTTCAGCATTTTTGAGTGTTAAATCTGTCAGCATAGCTCCACCAATAATTCTCGCTACTGCTTCTTTTCTGTTCTGTTCATTTAAACGTTCAACTTTTGTTTGTGATTGATCTGCATGAATATCTTTTACAATAAGATAATGCTCATCAGCCATACTTGCAATTTGCGGCAGATGCGTAATACATAAAACCTGCTTTTTTTTAGAAACCACACATAGCTTTTCAGCAATTTTTTGAGCAGCTCGTCCACTCACGCCCATATCAATTTCATCAAAAATCAAAGTACCTACTTCATCAGTATCAGCTAACACCGTTTTAATTGCAAGCATAATCCTAGACATTTCCCCACCTGAAGCAATTTTAATAAGCGGTTTTAACGGTTGCCCTGGATTGGTAGAAATTAAGAACTCCACCTTATCTAAACCATGTTTTGTGTAATTATAATCTCCATCGATATCTTTTTTTACCTGCACTTCAAATATCGTTTTTTCCATGTCTAGATCTTGTAGTTCTGCCATTACTTTCTGCTGTAATGACTTAGCGAATACTACTCTTTGACATGATAATTCCTCAGCTTGGTTCTTTAACATATGTATATTCTTATTGCATTGACTCTCAAGTTGTTTAAGTTTTTCTTCACTATGTATTATTCCATTTAGCTCCGCTTCAATCTCACCTCTATAACGCAGAACTTCTTCTATCGATGCGCCATATTTTCTTTTTAGCTTAAATATCAAATCTAAGCGCTGTTCCAATTCTTCTAACATATTAGGGTCATATTCCAAGGTATCGCGATAGTCTCTTATATCGTGCCCAACCTCATCAATTTGATAACTAACTTCTTCAAGATTCCTATAGTATTTTTCAAGTTCAGGATCATATTTTTTTACATCCCCTAATTCACTGAGCACCTCTCCTAATGCATCATATATCGATTGTCCTTTTTGTCCACCTACATAAAGTTTTTCATATGCATT
This sequence comes from Clostridia bacterium, assembly GCA_963662695.2. Lineage (GTDB taxonomy): Bacteria > Bacillota > Clostridia > SK-Y3 > SK-Y3. The sequence continues at coordinate 577,481 of CAXXDC010000001.1, forward strand.
TGAAGTAACTAACATCAGTTTTTCAGCATTGCTAAGGACTAAGCGATGATTACTTAACTCTTCCTCTTCTCCAATATTCAGTTTCGCATCATCTATTTCGTCTAACTGGAATCTAAGTAAATCAATTTTTCGCTCTTTTTCACGCTCATCACTACTTATTTGATTGATTTGCGCTTTAATATGTTCTGTTTCCACATAAAGTTGTCTATATTGTTCTTTTAAGAGCAAAAATTTTTCACCAGCATATTTATCCAAGAATTCAATATGTTTTTCTTGCTGAAGAAGGTTTTGATTATCATGTTGCCCATGTATATTTACAATATTCTTTCCAATTTCTTTAAGTACAGATGAGGTCACGATCCGTCCGTTTACCCTATAAACATTTCGTCCTCCAACCATCATCTCTCTTGATATCACAAGCATATCATTGTCTTCAAGTTCGATCCCCAATTCTTCTAATAGCTGTTTCACGATGGTTGAATGAATATAGAATAATGCCTCTACAATCGCTTTTTTTTCACCAGAGCGAATTAAATCACGGGATGTCCTCTCACCTAATACCATATTGATAGAATCAATAATTATAGATTTTCCTGCTCCCGTCTCCCCGGTCAGAATATTCAATCCGTTTTCAAAGGTTACATCTACCTTATCAATAATGGCAACATTTTCAATATGAAGTTGAAAAAGCATTACGAACACCCCTATTTTAGCATTTTTCTAAATTTAACTGTCATGTCCTTTGCATCATTTTCACTGCGTGCAATAACCATAATTGTATCATCACCCGCAATACATCCTACCACTTCTTTTAAACTCATAGCATCAATAGTAGATGCAGCAGCTTGCGCCATCCCAGATAATGTTTTAACAACGATTATATTTACAGCAACATCGATATTAATAACAGACTCAGCAAAAATCATACGTAATTTTGAGGAAACATTACTGTCCGCTGCATTGATTGCCGCATATTTATACTTTCCAGTATGATCTAAAACTTTTGTAAGCCTAAGCTCTTTAATATCTCTAGACACTGTCGCCTGTGTGACATCAAACCCATTTTCTTTTAATTTATCAGCAAGTTCTTCTTGCGTTTCAATTACATTTTTCTCAATAACCTCTAAAATTCTTGAATGTCTCTCATTTTTCATATTAATGATCACTTACTCCCCTTTCAGATAGCTTTTTCCTCAACACATCATAAAAACTCGTATTGTTTATCCTGACCAAACGTGCAGTACAAGATGCCTTTTCTATCTTAATTATATCCTTCTGCTTCAGCTTACATCCCTGTTGTCCATCAACAGTAAGCATTGCATCGTGGAAATAATCATCCTCTATATGTACACTCATTGTTTTATCGTCTGGAACAATGATAGATCTAGCATGTAACGTATGTGGGCATATAGGCGTAGCCATTAGTATGCTCATATTCGGGTCTACAATAGGCCCACCAGCCGATAACGAATATGCCGTTGAACCCGTTGGTGTTGCGATAATTAAACCGTCTGCACGATAATTATCGACGAATTGATTATTTACATATAATTTTAAGTTAATAATTCTTGAAAAAGCACCTCTTGTGATCCCAATATCATTTAACGCCACAAATGAATCTATTGTCATACTTCCTCTAATCAAACTTGCTTCTATCATCATGCGTTCATTAATGGTATAGTCATCAGCAAACAGTTTTCCAAAGAACTCTTCCAAGTTATTTTTCTCCAGCTCGACTAAAAACCCTAGATGACCTAAGTTTATTCCTAATATTGGGGTACCATGAAACGCCGTGCGTCTAGCAACATTTAACAGTGTTCCATCGCCACCTAACACTAATACTAAATCAGCTTCCGTATATAACTCAGATTGTTGATATGCATTATCGGGTAATTTAAGTGTCTTTGCTACATTTTCGCTGAGTAATACTTGTCCACCAAATTTCTTTATGATGTCAATAACTTTTTTTGTATGTGTCAATTCTTCATCTTTATATATGTTAGGAATAACAGTAATCTTTTTCATATCTCACGCATCCTTGAAAAAGCCAGATATACTAAGATATCTGGCTTTTATATTTAATAAAAACAACTATTATTATATCAATTGTTGTAAACAAATTCAAGCATGACTTTCTTTGAGTTTTCGTATTATGGTCTCTAAGTGAGGCTTATACTGATCAAATCTCTAACTCTAAAATTCTCAAAATGATACTCTTATTCCTTAAATCTGAAATATTCTTGTTCGTAGCAAGCATCATTGGTGTCTCTCCTAAACCATACACTCTCTTTGCAGTTAGACGAACAACAAAATCTTGCTCCTTTTTATAAATCTTTGGATAAAATACGAAAACTCGAATCTTAGCTAAGTTGCTTATTTTCATTTTATAAGGTATGATACAAATAGATAACAGTCATATCTTAACGAAACAACTACATTCATTATTTATCCAACTAACAAAACTAAAGAACTCGCATGGAATATGAACTACTAGATTTAAACTATCAGCAGAATAATAGTTAGATATTACCTGATGGTAAATTGTTGTGCAATGCACATTAGGTTCCGTATGCTTTACGTAGCGCCTTAATTAATCCTATGAAAGATTGATTAAGACTTATTGTTTCGTGTGCAAAAAAACAAGAAACTCAATTTATAAAACTAAAATTATAACAAGAGAAAGAAGGAATAAAAGAATGAAAATTATTATAGTAACTACAGAAAATAAAAAAATGAAAGAAACAGGTTTTGGTGTAATGAAATCCTGCTTGGGTGTTGAGGCTGCATTAAAAATGAGCTTCAAAGATGTCAGTATTAAAAGCTGTTCTTCTGAAAAAGAACTTGAAGAAATTGTTACTCAATCTCCAGATATAGCTTTTTTAGCTGTAAAATACATTCAACCTATTGGTGGCAAAAAGATTTGGCTATCTAAATATTTTAAGGATGCAAACATCATTTTTACAGGGTCAGAAAGAAAAGTTCTAGAATATGACTCAAACAAAATCAAAGCTAAAGAACTATTATTAAAAAAAGGCATCAAAACGGCTAATTATACAACCGTCACACCTGAGAATTATTTATCGAAGGTAAATGAATCAATGCCTTACCCACAGTTTTTAAAACCATTAAATGCAGCCAATGGAAATGGTATTGATGATGAATCAATTGTCTTTAATCATGAAGCATTTACAAAGAAGTCAGAAAAATTGTTTACACAATACGGCAACACTGTCATTGCTGAAAAATATTTATCAGGACGTGAATTCACTGTTGCTGTTATTCACCGTTTTTCAAAAAACGAGTTTATTGCAGCACCTATAGAAATCATACCACCAGAGAATAAAAACAACATTCGAATATTAGGTGAGAAGGTAAAAAATGAAAATACGGAAGAGTTAAAATTAGTTACTAATGTCTTAATAAGACAAAACCTAGAAAAAATGGCTATTAGTTGTTTCGTAGCTCTAGGAGCCAGAGATTTTGGACGAATTGATATCAAGATGGATGAGGAAGGTATTTGTCATTTTATCGAAGCAAATCTAGTCCCTGGAATGACCAAAGGCTCGAGTTACTTTCCTAAGTCTCTTGAAATAGATAAAAATCTAGAATATTCTGAAGTTGTCAATTTAATCATAAACAATGCACTAAACAGAGCAATTATATCTGCTGAAAAAGTAATATAACTCAAAAGTTTGTTTCTTAATTTTAATTTCAGGCATTTTTCCTTTGCTATGAAGCCTTAATACAAAGGCTCTGGCGGGAATATGCAAATAATGCAGGATAGAATTTACCATTTAACTCAAAAGCACTACATTTATCTGGTATTAATACGTATGACTTTCTTCAACGACCTTACGTACAAACTGTTCATTCATTGAATCATCCATTGCTGTTTCCATTTTCGTCAGATACAACAGATATTCAATATTACCTTCTGGTCCCTTGATAGGCGAAAAACTCAATGACTTGATGGATAAATCAATAGAACGAGCAAATTCAATAATCATTTCTATGACTTCGTAATGTACTTCTTTATCTCGCACTACTCCTTTTTTACCTACTTTTTCTCTTCCTGCTTCAAATTGTGGCTTAATGAGGCAGACAATTTCTCCACCAGTCTTTAATAGTTTTTTTGCCACTGGAAGAACAAGTTTTAAAGAAATAAAGGCAACATCAATGGAAACAAAATCAACTAATTCACCAATCTGTTCTAATTCTACGTATCGGATATTTGTGCGTTCCATATTCACTACTCTATCATCTTGTCTGAGCTTCCACGCAAGCTGACCATATCCGACATCGATTGCATAAACCTTACTTGCACCATTTTGTAGCATGCAGTCGGTAAACCCTCCCGTTGATGCCCCAATATCCATACATACCTTATTTTTTAAATCAAGATGAAACTGGTTGACAGCTTTTTCAATCTTCAAACCGCCTCTACTCACATAAGGTAGGGTGGATCCTCTAACTTCTATGTTACTCTCTTCGCTGATTTTCGTCCCAGCTTTATCTACTTTTTGGTTATCTACATAAACTTGTCCAGCCATGATTAAACGTTGTGCTTTCTGACGACTTTCTATTAGACCTTTTTCAACTAGTAATGTATCTATCCGCTGCTTTTTAGCCATAAAATTGCTCCTTATTGTCCATGGGTAAATTTCATAATCTTCCTTGTTACACTGCCAATATCTAAACCATATTGTATGAATAATTCGTTCACCTTGCCATGAGGTATAAATTCATCGGGAAGACCAATTAGTTTAATAGCTATATCTGTACAGTTTTTTCGATTCAACAAACTCTCCACAGCACTGCCTAACCCACCAATCACTGTATTATCTTCAAGTGTAACTATTTTACCAGTTTTCATTCCTGAATGAATAATTAATGTCTCATCCAATGGTTTAATACTTCTAACATTGATTACTTCGGCATTTATGCCTCTATTCTCTAACTGTTCAGCCGCTTTAAGCGCTGTCCAAACCATTTTTCCAACTGCCACTAAAGAAACATCGCTACCTTCTTTTATAAGCACACCTTTACCAGGTATAATCTCATCATTGTTTATAGGCACACCTTCATCTTCCTGACCACGTGGATATCTGATTGCAATTGGCCCCATATGTTTATGTACCGCATATGTTAGCATCATTTCTAATTCATTGTAACAGGAAGGGCTCATCACTGTCATGTTAGGAATATGACTTAAAAATGATAAATCATAGATGCCTTGATGGGTCTCCCCATCCTTTCCTACTAAGCCAGCTCTATCTACCCCAATGACAACATTTAAATTCTGAAGGGCTACATCATGTATGAGCTGATCATAAGCCCTCTGTAAGAAGGACGAATATACAGCCAATACTGGTTTTAATCCTGATGCTGCTAATCCCGATGCAAATGTCACTGCATGTTGTTCTGCAATACCTACATCAAAAAACCGTTCAGGATAATTCCGTGCAAAATCACCAAGTCCTGTTCCTTCACACATCGCTGCAGTAATTGCAACAATACGCTCATCTTTGGCAGCTATATTATTTAAACATTGTCCAAATACATATGAATAGTCTATTTTGTTTTTATCTACCATCACTTCGCCAGTTTCTTTATCAAAACGTGAGATACCGTGAAAGGTATGGGGCTTTTCTTCCGCATGATGGTAGCCTTTACCTTTCGTTGTATACGTGTGTATCAATAAAGGACCTTTCATGTACTTCGCTTTAGTCATTACACGTATTAATTCATCTATATCATGTCCATCAATGGGTCCTAAATAAGTGAATCCCAATTCTTCGAATAAAGTTCCTGGCATAATCAAATATTTAAGGCTTGCCTTGGCTTTATGAACTGTTTTCGCCATACTCTCTCCAATTGTGGGTATCTTTTTTAGAATATCATTAATATCTTGTTTTACTTTTGAATACCCAGGTTCGGTTCTAATACGTGTTAGATAGGTAGACAAGCCACCTACATTCTTCGTGATAGACATTTCATTATCATTTAATACGACAATGAGATTATTAGGGCTTCTGCCCGCATCATTGAGTGCTTCAAATGCCATCCCTCCAGTTAATGCGCCATCTCCAATGACAGAAATCACAGAATAGTCTTGCTTCTGAATATCTCGCGCTTTTGCCATTCCGAGCGCAGCAGAAATAGACGTGCTACTGTGACCCGTATTAAAGAAATCATGTTCACTTTCGCATGTCTTAGGAAACCCACTTAAACCACCAAATTGCCTTAATGTATTGAATTGTTCTTTTCTTCCTGTAACCATTTTATGTACATAACTCTGGTGTCCTACGTCCCAAATAATTTTATCCTTAGGTGTTGAAAATACCTTATGTAGTGCAATTGTCAATTCTACGACACCTAAATTTGAAGCAAGATGTCCTCCTGTTTTAGAAACCGAATCAATCAGAAACTCCCTTATTTCATTAGCTAGCAACTCTAGCTGCTTATTATCAAAATTCTTTATATCTTTAGGGGAATGAATTGTATCCAATATATTGTCCATGTCTTCAGTCCTTTTTTCGAATTCTATCAAAATAATATACAAGTAATCCTACTCTATAAATAATCTCTTTACTATTATTAATCGCAATTGATTTACCGAAAGCCTTCCCACCAACAGTTAATGAAGCTACCAATCCTGTTAATACAAGGCTTACTACTACTGAATCCTTAAATCCAACCATTGTAACCAAACGTGCCACAATGGTTGCACTCGTTGCACCACTGACAATGCCAGCAATGTCACCTATTACATCATTGCAAAAATTAGATACCTTGTCAGCATTTTTAATAAGCCTAATCGTCTGTTTCGCTCCATTTTTCTTTTGCGATGCCATTGCATGAAAAGGTACTTCGTTAGCTACAGCGACAGCAATACCAATCGTATCAAAAATAATACCCATTAAAATAATAACGATTAATACAACAAAAGCTATCCCAAGACTGACATATCCCATCACAATAGATGAAATAAAGCTTATCAGTATTGATAGCACAAATGTCCATATAACAATAATAAAGACCCACTTAAAATTACTTTTTTTATTAGACTCTTTCGGCAAAAAAAATGACCTCCAGTCATAAAAACTCAGAATAGATAATTCTCTCAGCACTCAACTAATATGTAACGGTGGTAGTACATAGAGTAAAATTTGCGGCTTAGGTCCAGTAGGATTTCCCCGAAGAATACTGAAATGTCGCCAAATCAGCGGTTTCCCTTTAAATTCTCCTCTACTTTGTCACCAAAAGTAGGACTGGATTACCACTTAGTCCACACTACAATCCCCTATGCACTTCTCTCGAACAGTCTAGAAGCTTTCCTCGGCAGTCACACTGGTTCTTAGCCTCTTTTGCAAATAGGGTTTCAGATAGCAATAACATGTTTGTATTGGCCAATACAATTATGTCTGATCCATAATCCACCATATTCACTCAAGGCAGGCTACGCTGTTCACAGCACCAATAGTACCGCATAACAGGTTTAATCCTAAGTCGTACTCTCATGAAGAAACTGCAAGCAAATTCTTCAGTCAACCACAATCGTAGGTCTCCACGGAAGAGGGGTCGTGATCCGCATGCCATTGCGGAGCGCCCCTCAACCTTAACTCCCAGCACCAACCCCCAACTGGGCGTCGAAAGCTAGCACCAGGAACTTCATCGATGTGCCCTTTAACGGATTTTTAGCCCCGTCCTGGGAACCAGTAGAACTGACTAGAATACTGCACCACCATATTAACTTTTCAAGACCCATATCATAACATAAACGATTTGCATTGTAAAGTGTTACATGTTTCCAAATATCGATCTACTCATTTTTTATAAGCCCAATGCTATTGCCATACCCAAAAGTGCGCCAACTAATACTTCAAAAGGCGTATGTCCTAATAATTCCTTTAATTGCTTTTCTACAAACTCAGAATCATTTTCACCCCAGTGTTGCACAAGTTTATTAATAATACGTGCTTGTTGGCCTGCTGCTCTTCTTACACCTGATGCATCATACATCACTACCATCGCAAAGGCAAATGCAATCGCAAATTCTGGAGAGCTTATGCCTACATTTTTCCCAATCATTGTTGCAAGTGATACAACAAACGCAGAATGTGAGCTCGGCATGCCACCAGCACCAATGAATCTCGAGACATCAATTTTCTTTTGTCCAATTAAAACAAAAATCACTTTGAGTATTTGGGCTGTAAACCACGCTAATAAAGATACTGAAATAATTTCATTACTCATGATTATATCAAAAACATACTTCACTTCTTATCCCCCTGAATACTTTAACTATAACAGAAATCAATTTTCTCGGTCAACCAAATACGTAGCCAGTTCAACTAAAAATTCTTTTCTGTCACCAAAAATTTTTAAACTTTCCACCGCTTCATCGGTTAAATCTTTAACCATTTTTCTTGACCTTTCCATCCCAAGCAATGATACAAAAGTAGATTTACCATTATTGATATCACTTCCAATGGGCTTTCCTAGTTTTTCGCTATTTCCTTCTATATCTAGTATATCATCTTTTACTTGAAAAGCTAACCCTATATTTTTAGCATATACCTCTAATGCATTTATTTCCTTTTCTAAACCACCACCGACAATCGCGCCAACCTTTGCGCAAGCAATGATTAAGGCTCCAGTTTTATGTAAATGCATATATTCTAATTCGTGCATTTGAATCTCATTATTTTCAGCTTCTAAATCGACAACTTGTCCTCCAATCATCCCATCTGTACCACTGGCATTGGCAATCACTGAGATAGCCTTCAATGCCCTTTCAAAATCAAATCCATTTTTGATGGATTCATTCGTCGCCACTTCAAAAGCTTTATTTAATAATGCATCACCTGATAGAATTGCAATTGCTTCACCAAAAGTCTTATGGTTAGTTAGTTTTCCTCTTCGATAATCATCATTGTCCATTGCCGGCAAATCATCATGTATCAGAGAATAAGTGTGTATCATTTCTAGTGCACAAGCAAAGGGAACTGCCTGCATGATCTCACCGCCTACAATATCAGCACATGCAAGGGTAATTACCGGTCGTAATCTTTTTCCACCAGCGAACAAGCTATAGCGCATCGCACGGTAAATTGTATGTTGATAATTATCTTTTTGTGGTAAGTATTGTTCCAGATACTTATCAATTAAATCTATTTTTTCTATGCGTTCTTGATTAAAATCCATCTACGTATTCCCTTCTGTCACCCCTTCAGTTCAAACGGTTCTTCTGTTATCTCTCCATCTTTCTTTTTAACTAAAATATTGACCTTTTGTTCTGCATCGTCCAATATTGTAGTGCAAAATTTGGATAATACTATCCCCTTTTCAAAATATTCTAATGCTTTCTCAAGGCTAAGTTCCCCTTGTTCTAATTTATGTACAATCTCCTCAAGTTCTTTGATGGATTGTTCGAAGTTCATTTTATTCTCCACCTTTGACTCCCTCCACTCTACAAAATATATTTCCGTCTGATAACTGAATATCAATCTGTTCGTCTACTTTCACTTCATGCACCGATTTTAGTACCTTATGATCCATTTTTTTCGCAATGGCATATCCCCTTGAAAGTACTGCCAAGGGACTTAATGCATCAAGTTTACCGCATAATGTGGCGAAACTTTCTTTTTTATTGACTATCTGTCGTGTAATATTATTGTATAAGTTCTTATTTAACGTGTCCAACATAAGCCGATGTTGATTAATCTTATCCATTGGATTTCGAAAATAAGAAGACTGTTTTAAATTATTCATTTTTACCCTTTTACTCTCAATTTCTTGATTCATTAAATACATTAAACGGGAATGGTAATGATTTAATTTATTTTTCAACTCATATTGTGATGGTACTGCAAGCTCCGCTGCTGCTGAAGGTGTAGGGGCTCTCATATCTGCCACGAAATCAGCGATTGTAAAGTCTGTCTCATGACCAACACCAGAAATAACTGGCACATCGGAAGCGGCTATACACCTTGCAACTATTTCTTCATTAAAAGCCCATAATTCTTCGATAGAGCCTCCACCCCTGCCAGTAATAATGAGATCTACTTTTCGCTCTCTATTAAAATAATGAATCCCTTCTACAATTTGATAACTGGCTTGTTCTCCTTGTACCAATACAGGATAAATCAAAACTTCTGCACGGGGAAAGCGTCGCCCTAAAACATTTAATATATCTCTAATCGCTGCACCAGTTGCAGATGTAACTACACCGATGACTTGAGGATACTGAGGTAAGTCTTTTTTCATTGATTGATCAAAAAGTCCCTCTTTCATTAACTTATTCTTTAACTGTTCAAACGCAATATGTAATGCGCCTACACCATCAGGTTGCATCTGTTCAATATAAAGCTGATATTGTCCACCCCGTTCATATACTGAAATTCTTCCCTGAACGATGACTTTCATACCGTCTTCAGGTTTGAATTTTAATGTTTGATTTGAACCTCTAAACATGACCGCTTTGATGACACTCTTGTCATCCTTAAGGGTAAGATACATATGACCTGAATAATGATGTTTAAAGTTTGATATTTCACCTTTTAATAATACATTATTTAACGTCATGTCATGATCCATTAGTACTTTAATGTAACTATTGATTTCGCTTATTGATAAAATTTGTCTACTCATGATTAAACTTCACACCTCCTAATAAAGCGATGCCTACTGCATTGTCTGTGGAGAATGCAGGCTCTGCAAAATGAACAATAGCTTTTCCATTCAATTTATCTAATAAATACCTTTTCATAATAGTATTTGCACATACGCCTCCTACCATTAACACATCTTTTATTCCTGTTTTCTTCACCGCATTTGCCACCACTTTTTCAACTGACATAGCTATACTCCTAAAAACACCAAGTGCAATTGATTGCTGGTTCTCACCTTTTATTATGAGACGTTGTGCATGGGTTTCTGACCCTGAAAAATGTATCCATGTATCCTTTACGGATACTGGAATAGGTATTGAAAGTTCCGTCTGCAACGCTATCTTTTCCAAATGAGGACCACATGGAAATGGCAATGACATTGAAACACCAATGCGATCGATAAACTGACCTGCGTGTAAATCTTTTGTGCCTCCGATAATTTTAATTTCAAATCCATCGGTTGTCCCATTAACGTGTAATAGCTCTGTCGTCCCGCCAGATATGTGAAAACAAAGGAATGGTTGGCGTATTAAATACTGTGCTTGCGCTGACCACAGTCCTGCCATCATATGACCTTCTTGGTGGCTGTAATATTGAAGTGGTATTCCCAGTGCTTCTGCAATCACTTTTGCAAAACTTGTACCTCCCATAAAAACAGGCATATAAGAATCTGAAACAGGTCTTGGTCTTTCACTTACAGAGATTTTCTTTATATTTGAAAAGGTAATATTTTGTTTTGCCCTACTCACGAGTTCTGGTAAATTTTTAATATGTTGAAATAATGCATCAGATTGGCGCAGACCTCTCATACCTTCTTTTACTGAAAGTAATTTCCTGTCGTGAAATATTAGCTCACGCGCTTCATTGACAACAGCAATCGAGGTCGTATAACAACTGGTGTCAATACCAAATAAAAGTGGAGAATTCATTATTCTCCCCTCCTCACTCTTCTACATGAAGCTGTTTTTGTATCGCTCCTAGCACACCGTTAACAAAAGCACCTGATTTTTCATTGTCATAGTTCTTCGCTAGTTCAACCGCTTCGTTAATTGAAACACTTACTGGAATATCATCACGTTTTAAAATCTCAAAAATTGCAAGTCTTAATATTGCTAAATTAACTTTGGATATACGATTTATTTTCCAGCCTTTTGAATTACCCTCAATAAGTTTATCAATTTCACCTGTAACTTCAAGTGTTCCATGAACAACCTCTTGTATATATACACGATCCTTGTCGGCAACCTTATTCTCATCAAAAAAAGTTTCCAAAATCTCCTGTTCATTTCCTTTATGAATATCAACTTGATAAAGGAGCTTAAAACCTTGCTCTCTTGCTGTTCTTCTGCTCATTATTGTATGCCTCCTTCTATTCATAGGATAATCTTTATTGGAAAAAATTATCCTAGACTTTCATTATAATTTATTTTTGAATAAAAATAAACCCTCTATACGAGGGTTTAACAATTATATTTTTATTTTTTTATTTTTTCAGCTTATTTATCAGCTTTATTATCGCTTTCTGTTACCTTTTTATCCGGTACCTTTTTTTGTGTTAATTTCTTATTCGCTTTTTGTTTTTTTTCACTGTCAGGAAGTTCTTTTTTCTTTTCTTTCTCAATATGTACGCCTTGGATGTGTATATTGACTTTTGTAACATTTAATCCAGTCATTGTCTCAACAGCATTTTTTACTTTTTCTTGAATTTCCCATGCTACCTCAGGGATACGACATCCATATTTAACAATTATATATAGGTCTATTAACGCTTCTTTTTCTTTTATATCTACTTTGACACCTTTTGTCAAGTTGTTCCTAGTACCCATGAATTCCGCAAGCCCACTGGTTATTCCACTGCTCATACCTGCTACACCTGCTATATCCGCAGCGGCTAAACCTGCAATAATTGAAACAACTTCATCGGCTATTTTTATATTCCCAACCTCTTTTTCTTGTACGTTTTCTTGTTCTTGTATAATGTCTTTCTCTTCCATACGACTACCTCCCACTCTCGAATGTGATTTCTACGTATCCATTATTATTATATCACATTTTTTTCCTTTTTAGAATAGTCATATGCAAATTATTTCAGTTGATAGCCGAATGAAGCCTTATAGTACCTAAAACCATATATTTAAACTACTGAAATCTCCGCACTAGCGCTATCAAGCCCTTGCCCACTTACACTAACAATAGCTTTTCCTGCTATTTTACATCGTACTACAGCTAATGACCGACCATAGTAGGTAGTGAAACTACCACTATTATAATCTTCTGGTGTACGAGGATTTGCACTACCAAAAGCTAACAATTCTCCACCATCAACTGTAACAGTCAACTTGACGTCATTATTAGATTCTATTATATTATTTTCACCAACAAGATCAATTGGCACATATACGATTTCTCCTGCATTTATTGTATTTTCTTCTGGCATCACTCGGATAGTTGTTTTGCCAGTAGCACTTGTAAGTTCGGTGCGTCCTGTCTCTCTGCCAGATATATCGTAAGACACAGCAATCAGTGTACCTGAAACATATTTCGTTTTAAACGTAGCCTTGTAGTTTTTCACCTTCTTCGTACCCAAACTTTTACCATTTAATAATAATTCTACTTTTGCGGCGTCAACATACACTTCTACAATGGCTTTGTTCCCTTCACAGTCTTTCCATGCCCAGCTTGGCAAAGCATTTGTACCTCTCCACACAGCTTTTGCAGGTTTTACTCCCGGATGATTAACAGGTTGTACACCGATATATGGTTCAGTACGCTGACCCCATACCACAGCAGTATAACCAGCTTCTGCATTCTCATTTCCAAGTATATCAAAAACGCCACATTCAGCTAAAAGCCAAGGGTAAGGCTTGTTAAATTTTTTCCCGTCCGGGGTATATGCCCATGCACCTAGACCCACTTCCCCTAAGTAATCCCATGATGTCCACATGAAATCACCTACAAGATATGGATACTTTTTAACCATGCCCCAGTTTTTACCGAGATCCTGTGGAAAAGTCTCAGCACCAACAATTACACGATTTGGGTGATGTTTTCCATCCAATGGATAACGGCCATTTGCATAGTTATATCCCACAATATCTAATGCGTCTACAACTGGACTAATAGCCCTATCTGCTGACTTCGAGTTACCCGATTTATTCATACCAGTTCCCACCATAGTAGTAATCATGTTAAACAAGGTACTACTATTAGGCAACTCCTTATCCTCATTATCACGTCCACCCTCTTCTTTGTAAACCCCTTTACCTTTGGACGCCATATTAATAATCATTGGGTTAATACCCGCAGTAACAGCACGATTTGAATCAAGTTCATGAACAAATGCAATCATCTCTTTAGCAATATTAATACCTTTGTCTGTAGCAGGCTCAGATATTTCATTACCAATTGAGTACATAATAACAGAAGGATGATTGAAATCACGATTTACCATAGCCTCAATATCAAACTTGTAATTTTCCATGAAGTCATTAGCATAATCGTATCTACTTTTTTTATTAAACCACATATCCCATGTTTCATCCATAACATAAAGACCTAGTTTATCACAAGCTTCCAACATTGCTTTACTTGAAGGATTATGAGAAACACGAATTGCATTAAATCCACCTTCCTTCATGATGCGTACACGACGTTCCTCAGATTTAGCATAGCAACGAGCACCCAAGATACCATTGTCATGATGTACACAACCACCACGTAATAATGTTTCTTTACCATTAATAAATAGACCTTTCGGACTCCATTCTACTATACGTATACCAAATGTTTCGATAACTTCATCCATCACTACACCAGCTTCTGTAAGTGAAACATGACACTCATACAACTCTGGTGTTTCATCACTCCACAATTTTGCATTAGTAATATCTAGTTCAACACTATCACCTTTACCAGTTGCCACAATTTTACCCTTATAAGATATTTCTAAATCTACTTCTCCACCTACGTGTTCCACATCTACTTTTATACGAGCTGGAGAATAGGATAACGTAGAAATTTTCACACCTTGTGGTAGAATGTGTGTCTTATTTCCCTGCCACATCCAAACGGGTCTGTAAATACCACTGCCTGTATACCAACGGCTGTTTGGTGTATCACTGTTATCCGCAATTACACGCATTTTGTTTTCTCCACCATAATTCAGTACTCCGTCGGTATTAACAAAAAAAGTAGTATACCCATAAGCACAACCACCGACCTCTTTGTTATTGATGAAGACTTTTGAATTTTTGTAAACCCCTTCAAACTCAAACATAATATTTGTATCTGCACTTTCAGCTGAAATAGTAAAACTCTTTTCATAGATGTACTTACCACCAGCAAAATATGCACAAGCACTTCCTGATGGATTCCCCTGAGCACGGTCTTCTTCAATCATTGCATCATGTGGTAAATCCAAAGTTCTAGTTGCACCACCTTCTTTCGAAAACAACCAACCATCGTTAAAATCAAACCTTTTCATCTTTACACCCCTCTTTAATATTATTTATATTTATCTCCATTTGCCATATTAGTACTATTATATTTATAATTATAAAAAAAGCAGGCGAAATTGTATATCATACGTGTTACATATTTATCATAAAAATGACTTTTTCTCTTGTTGATTTTATTTTCTAATAGTATAATAACAAATAGAATGTAAACATGGAGTGATAAACATGGAGAAAATGATAAATTTATTAAAGCGAATCCACCGAATGACACACATACCGGTTCATTTTCTGGACAAAACAGGAGAATCTTTTCTATTAAGCTTAGGATATAGTCCCGAGGAAGATCCTTTTGTTACTGACGATCTTTTACTAAAAAATATTATAGGGAAATATCCTGATATCGATATGCCTATTCTTGATTTTGAAGGTGACTTTCTATACGGTATATGTAGAGATTCAATAAATAATAACATTATCCTAGGTCCTGTCAGCAAAAATTTTATTGACGAGGGTCAGAGAAAGCATTATGCAAACACGCATAAAATCACTACTGATACTTTTCAGGTTATTTATAAAACCATTGATGAATTATGTGCTACACTCGCTACAATCTCCTTGTTTATAACAGGTAAACATATTACAGAGTTAGATATTATCACCAACAGTAATACTTTTGCTACACTTAAAATGCAAGAAAACAGATATAAAACCTATGACTTTGAAAATCTTGAGTTTGAACATACAAGATATAATTTCTCAGTCGAATTGAATTTCATACAACAAATACGTAATGGTGACCCAGATAACGTAATAAAACGGATGGATATAAATCAGGCATTCTTTGACGAAGAACGCATTGGAAAACTTGCAAAGAAATCTTTGAAACAGAATGAATACTTAGCCTGTACAGTTATCATTTTAGCTTCTAGAGCAGCAATTGAGGGTGGTTTGGATCCCATGACATCGTATTCGATGAGCGATTTTTATCTACAACGTCTTGAAAAATGCAATGAAATAACAGAGATATACCGTCTTTTAAAGGATATAACTATCAGCTATGCTCAACGTGTTAAAGAAGCGAAGGAAAATCACAGTCAGCTATCCTATGTGGAACAATGCAAAGTTTTTATTGCTAATCATCTGAATTTGCGTTTTTCTATTGATGATATTGCCAACGAGATTGGCGTAAATAAATCATATTTATCAAGGCTTTTTTCAAAATCAACTGGCATGGGTATCCGTCAATATGCACAGATTCAACGTATAGAAGCGGGTGCAAAAATGCTTAGGTATACTGAAAACAATATATTAACTATTTCCAATCATCTCTGCTTTTCGACACAAAGCCATTTTGGAAAAGCCTTTAAACAACATTTTGGGATAACGCCACAGAAGTATCGGGATAAAAATAAATTAATTGATTTTCATATGGATACAATAAGGCCTTAATTAGTACAATCTAATAGTTAAATGAAGCCTTAATACAGGCAATAATTTCTATTTCACCCGTTTGGATTGGTGTGGCTTCACTAGGATATCGGAGCAAAGGTCTCTGTCCATTCGGACAATAGTCATATGTTTCTTCTACAATCTTCGTAGGTGTTTTATGAATTGTAATGTTCAATGTTCTTTCAACGGCGCCAGCTTTTGTTACTGCATCTTGAATAGCTAGCATTAGGGCATGTTTATAGTATGGCGAAGGGTCTGAAAGTGTGAAATCAACATAATTAACTACATTCGCTCCATTTTCTATAGCTGTATCAATCATTTCACCTGTTTTACCTATATCTCTTACTGTAATTTTTAAGTTATGCGTGACTCTATAACCACGAAATACCTTCTCTTTATCTATGTAGTCATATTCTTGCGTGATTCTATAGTTTTGTGTTTCAATATCTTTTTCTTGTATACCCATATCTTCTAATGTAGCTATCACCTTGGAAGTGATTATAGCATTTTCACTTTGTGCAGTCTCCAATTTTTTATTTTCAGTTATAACACCTAAACTTATTACAGCAACATCAGGCTCTACCTTAACGCTTCCCTTTCCCTCTAAAATTAAATTTTCACAAACTGGAGCGCAGTGATATTGATGTCTGTCTATATTATATTGATAGGGATAGCTTGAAGGATATTGGTTTTGGTGGGGCATCATTCCATCATACATGTTGTATCGTCCTTTCTTAATTTATTATCTTTACTTTATATAATATGAAATATGTGTTGCGATGTGAGAAACAGACGAGGTATTATGAATATATGTCACTGAATCAAACAACTTGACCGTCCGTCCTTTTGAAGATTTTGTACATTTGTCTTTATTGGGACAATCTCTACATGCTTTATAATTCTTATATTTTATACGTTCTGGATTTTTTACTTTTCTCACCATAATATTCCTGGTTTCCTGTTGCATTTGAATATGTTTGGTGTGTTACATATGTAATTGTTCCATTTTCTTCACATTTCTTTGTGTATCTTTTTCATTCATTCCAAGTGTTTCTTTCGATGCTTGTACCATATCATTTAAGTGACCTTGATCTGATACTTCTACGTTTATATACGTTGATTTTTCAAGTTTTCTTGAAGAACGTAGTGTGTTAATATAGCCATAATAATCATCTAGGTATTTTGAAAACATTTGAGCTTGTTTTTTTGATTAATTTTCACACAGTCTGCCACTATTTGTGCACGACAGAACCGTCCCCTTGTGCTTATTTTCTATCGTGATAAAAGAACGACAAAGAAATAATATTCTAAAAAAACAAAACATAAGGTAAGAATAATAATACGCCAATCAATATGTAATTGATTTCTTTATTTATTTGATATTTTTTCCATAAAATTAAATTGCAAACCAAATTAGATAGTAGTTTGTTCAACTTTTTTAGCCCGATGATATTTTTGCAACCTACAGTTAGTATAATATTATTTTTATATCTAGTTATTACTTTTGAAAATTACATGCCTTTTGCTATCTGCAAACCTAATACATACTGTAATATTATACATAATACTATACCTGTAGCAAAGCCAATTGTTTTAATATAATAAATACGACTAACATTATAGAACTTTACATTTATCAAATCTTTTACCCATACAATAATACAAAATAAAATCATTATTGGATACGCTTCAAAAACACTGTCCTTAATATATGGCAAATGATATCCTGCATCATGTAGTAAGATTAGAACCATAGTAAAAATGTAACAAAAAGAAAACCCTTCAATAATTCTCAACAAAAATACAAATCCACCAAACATCTTTTTCATAAAAAAATCATCTCCATCATAGTATTTTCTTTTTGTAGTTATAACCATTGTCTAGTTTTGGGGATTGCCATACCTTGCTATATGGACATTACATTTAGGACGTCGAATCTCACTCTTTCCTGACCCTATAGTCTCTAATTCATCTGTAATTGTAACATAGTATCTTCTTGGGGCTACTGTCGGACAACCACCATTGTTTTTTGTAAACCACAGTGGTCTAAGAAAAGTTTCATACTCCTCATTATAGACTAACCATTCATAATTACTATACAAATTTGTGCCATTCCCTACAACATATGTAGTTGGATTTGATTCATCTGGTTTAGGTTTTGGTAACTGCCAATTATCATACCTATAACTTCTTTGAAACTGTAACTGTACCAAACCCGTATTTTGTACTCCTCCTGTAGTTGTTGGATTTCCTTGCATTATCCACCAGTATTTTGTATCTACTTGTAGTTGATTTGCATATGCCATTCCCAAGCCAAATGCAGGCTCTTCAAATTCATCTTTATGAATATCATCTCTATCATCATTTACTTCATCTAAATAACGTGTATCTAAATACGGTCTCGCATCATCCGGGATATTGTGACTTACAAAATCTATGCTATATATATATGCTTTTCCGCTTCCCAAAATGTTTGGATTCGTTGTACTTGGTCCATAATTATAGAAGATAACCTCTGACTCAAGTGCTTCATTTTCATCTATACACAAATTGTCTAGACGTTCTTGAGTAAATTGGAATCCACAATTTACTTGTCTGAGATTACTACTACTATTTACCTCAAATACATCTAACCAACATTCATTAGGTGCCCAATTATATACGTTTCCTTCTGTTCTCTGTTTTGCACCATTTTGATAGCACATTAATCTATCTTGTCTATCACCTTCATAAGGATTTTTTCTAAAAATTTTAAATTTAGCTGGACAAGGTTTTCCTCCTTCTTGTTCAGTTTCAGCATATACAGTCATAGGTGTAAAGATTTTACTTAATAGAGAAGTCTTTTTGTTTTTGTCTTTCTTGTTTTTAGGAGCAGGTTTTGCATATTTTATTATATGCACATTTTTCTTCCCTCTAAACTTTGTGTTAATATCATACTCTTCTGCTTTTGCAATTTTGACTTTTTTAACTCTAAGTGTAGATTTAGCTTTCTTAACAGCTTCTTCATTTACCTGTTGTTTAAATTCTTTAGAATCTTTTTGTTTTCTAAGAGAATCTAATATTCCTGAAACCCTTTCCTCAATTACTTCAATTGCTTGAGTTTGCTCAAGTTGATTATTATTAATGTAATAGAAGGTCAATTGTTCTCCATTTAATGTATAATCCCCTTCTATAAAATCGATTTTTTTACTTTTACTTATTTGAACACTCTCATCTAGGCTTATACCCTCTGGAAATTCGAGTTCCAAGAATTGTGTCTCCCCAATATCACTAATATCATTTGTATTATTTTCCTGTGCCAATAATAACGGCTCAACACTAAAAGTCAATGTTAGTATTTGTAATACTAATAAAACACATATTATTTTCTTCATATCTATTCCCTTGTATAATGAAAACATAGGGGGATTCATTATACATTTCCTTTCTACATATTTTTTTATATAATCTTTTTAGACACTGTGGATTAGTTATGATTCCTATAGCAAACTGCCCTATGTAGCTAGACTATTTTCTTTGCAGGCTCTAACCACAGCTCTATGTTTAATTGTTAATGAGTTAGATAACGCATGACGTTTTATATATAGCAAGGTTACATTTAACATAGAGTTTGTGGAACATCATGGCGTACTATATTTAAAGGAGTTGTTTTTACGCTTTTTGTTGGTATTGATGTTGCAAAAAACAAACATGATTGCTGTATTATTGATTCTGATGGTGTAATTCTTTACGATTCTTTACGCATTTCTAATTGTTTAAAAGGTTTCGAGTTATTGTATTCTTCTATTCTTTCATTTCTTTCTGATAATAATCTAGACAACGTAAAAATAGGACTCGAATCAACAGGTCATTACAGCACAAATATCACAAATTATCTGTATTCCAAAGGTTTTCAGGTCACCATCCTAAACCCCTTGGCTACTAATCTTTTCCGTAAGGCCCATACCCTTAGGAAAACTAAAACAGATAAGACAGATGCCAAAGTCATTGCATCTATGCTCTTTACTGACGAATCAAAATCCTATTCACCAGTATCATACCAGATTCAGGAGCTAAAGTCACTAACAAGACATCGTTATCGTTTGATTGGTTATCGTTCTAAGCTTAAATTATCAATTACTCGTCTTATCGATATTGTATTTCCAGAACTACCTAACTTATTTTGGTAGATTCATCAAAATTCTTCTTATATGATGCTTCTTGAGTATCCTACTTCTGAAGCAATAAGCAAATACCATCTTACTAAGCTAACCAATCTTTTGAAACAAGCTTCAAAAGGTAAATATGGTAAGGAAAAAGCTATTGAGCTAAAGAAACTTGCTAGTCGTTCTATTGGTTCTAGTAATCGGTCCTTTGCCTTTGAACTTAAACAAACAATACGATTAATTCAATCTGTTCAAAATGAAATCAATGAACTCGATCAACAGATTAAACTTGTTGTTGATGAACTTAATTTACCGTTCATGACAATTCCTGGTATCTCTTATACCTTAGCTTCTGTCATACTTGCAGAAATCGGGGATATTGAACGATTTAGCACACCTGCTAAACTTCTTGCATTTGCTGGCATGGAACCTTCCACCTATCAATCTGGTAAGTATAATGCTTCAAACACCCCAATGGTTAAGCGAGGGTCTACATACCTTAGATGGGCTGTTATGCAAGCTTCGAGGTTAGTTGCTATGCGAGATACCACCTTTAATAATTACCTGAGCAAAAAACGTTCAGAGGGCAAACATTATTATGTTGCAATAAATCATGTTGGCAAAAAAACTACTACGAGTAATTTATTATTTATTACGCTCTAATACTGCATTTGTTCCTCAAACGTAATTAACTTTACTAAATAAAGTTTTTATAACTTGACTTCATATAGTTTGTCTCCTATTCTATCTCAATAGCATCAATGTCAAATCCCCAATCGGTTACCGAACCATCTGTAGATAGTGTTATATTTATGGAATCACCTGTGGTCCAATTACTCCATACGTCAGTATGCGACCCAGACCATACATTACCTGTAGATGTACTAACAAAATCACAATTTTGCTGTGTCTGAATTTTAGAGAATCGAACACGTACACGGTTAGCCCCAGGATATGTAAGTGTCCAAGTATTATTATAATTATTATCATAATTATGTGGAGATTGCAATTCGTAAATTTTCTGTGAATACGGATTGCCAGGAATGTATTCGATTTTGTCTATATTATAACCTAAATCAGTATTAGATTCATCAGACATAAGTAAAACATCTATCTTGCTATCCTCTTTCCATGATGACCATACATCATAATGTGTCCCAGTCCATTGGTCGCCTGCATCTGTTTCTACAAAGTCACTTCCCTGTTCTGTTTGTATATAAACAAAATGAACTCGAATTCCTGATGCTAACGGGAAATTAGCTTGTTTTGTTTTAAATTCATTATTTAAGTAATTATGGTTAGATTCCATATTATAATCTATTGTAATAGCACCAACTCTTGCTGCTTCTTTTTCTACTGGGTCAGTAGTGTCTTTTAATTCTTCTAAAAGTTTAATTCCCCCTTGCCTATCATACACTATTACTTTAGTATACAAATCACCTGAGAAATTAATATTATAAGTAATATTGGATGAAGCAGTAGTCGTCCCAGCATTAATGCTTATAGTTTTGCCACCCTTAGACCACCAAGTAATATTATCCCACGAACAAATTACTTCAACATAGTAGTTTCTGGTAGTTGTGGTATTGTTACCACGAAGCGTAATTCCCAACGACTCATTATCCTGTGCTCTTAAAGGAATAGATGTATACCCTATCGAATCAAGATTAACTGTTCCCTGTCCAATAACATCAGATAAAGCCATATCTTTCCCTGGTATCGGTGCAAAATCAGTGTAATCACGACCATATCCCAAACTTAATACCGTTGGCTCTGTTAAACCAATTAAATCATGGTTAATAGATGCTTCAATTACTGAATTATTTTTAACAACATCTGCATTTCCTACTGTTGTCCAATTCCAGTCGGAACCATTTCCAGTGTACTGCTTGATAGTATCATTTTCAATCATATAATCTGCACCAGAATTATTCCAACACCATAATTGATAACCCGTTTGTGCATCATTATCTATATCAATATAAAAATTACTTGATACATTTAAATTTGTCCCTCGTACCATTAAATATAGTTTACTAACATCCTGAATAGAATATACACTTGCAATATTTTCATTCCCTTCAGTAATTTTAGCGATACCAAGCCATTCACTCGCATCACCATCAACGATTATTTCTACAGGAATGGTTGAATTAGGTAGATTATAATCAAACTCAACAATATTTCCTACATTGTTATTCTTCACCGCAACTGCTCTAATAAGTGTAGAATAGTTAATATCAATAGGTTCTGAAAACACTGTTCCATTTGTTAAACTTGGTTCAGAACCATCTATAGTATATATTATATCCTCAGCCCCATTGCTAAACAACGAAACAGAAAATAGATTATCATACGTTCCTGGTGGATATGAAACAAAATCCTGATCTTTTGCATAAATAATATCCGGTGGCACCCATCCTCCCCTTTTAATCTGAGTATATGCCCATAAATAAACTTCCTCAAAACCTTGGTTGAATCCATTATTAATTGCCTGCTCAATATTCTCCCATACATACGAATAATCACTATTTAAAACGAATCCAGAGAAATAATGCACTTTATCTTCAGGATATCCTAAATAGTTTTGAGAAAACGTTAACGTTTCCAAATGCTTGTCCATCTGATCAAAGATTAGGTAATCATAATCTTCTATCATAAAAAAGTCTAAATTTGGATATTGCCAGTATTCTTGCGGGAAATTTACTATACTCATAATTTCAGGGACTCTATCCTTATCAATAACTGATGGCGTGAAAAATAGAACCGTAAATTCTGAGTTGGGATATTTTTGTTTTATTGTATCTCTAAGAAAGTGTGCAAACTTACCATTCTGTTCTCTTAGCCACTGAAGCACTTCTTCATGTCCTTCTATTGACTCATGTGAAGATTTAAATTCATGCATAGGATAACCTTTTTCACTATAGAACAAATCTTTTGTAGCTTGGTCATAAAAACACGGGGGCTGACTATCGTTAATTTCAATAAACCACCACCAGGGTTCTCCTAGTTGAATAATAGGCTTTAATCCTTCATCGCTCGAGAGTCTACCTAGTTCCTCTACATATTTCTTATAGAATAGTTTTAAATCAGGATTTGTAAAACTAAGCAAATGTGGTGTTGGCTGCCACATTGTGCTTCCCGGCGTCCCATCCCAAGCTCTTTGCCACCATTCTTCAGGGGCATCAACACTTTCCATAGATACAGAGTGGATTATATCCATATTCCGCTCACTAATTCTTTTTATATAGTCCTTATACCATGACTCAAATGCCAAGTTGAACGGATAGTCTGTTATCATTTCCATTTGGTGTCCGTTGTATCTTTTATCATAAAAATGTGAAGCTCCTATATAAAAGTTTACTATCTCACCATAGCCAAGCTTATCGTATTCACTTATTACTCTTTCAGGAGTTAGATTATATATATCATCATAATCATCACATAATCTTAAGTCTTGTGTTTGCTGTTTAGGCTGTTCACTTCTTAAATATGTATTTCCAAATACATTCCAATTTGAAAAACTAATCCTATATTCAAAGGAATCATCTAGATATGTCATTTGATCGTTTTTCCAGTTATATCCTTGGGGTACAAATGACCACATTATTGTTTTAATATCATTTACAGGCACTTTTTCCCAATCAGGACTAGGTAACCATTCGTCTGAATAGATCGGATTTTCAAATTCGTCTTCTCCAATACAGGTTGATTGCCAATAAAAAGGAGACCATCCTGCATATAGATTATCAAAATCCAACACTACACTTCCTATTTGACCATTAGCATTTCCGGAATTTCTTCCTTCCGGAAACCTAATTGTGGTTTCATAATAATCACTAGCACCTACTTCCCAATCATCAAGCGGTCTATCCACTACATAATTCCATAGTCTGACATAATAAATATCTCCGCTATTTGTTTCAATTGTTATAACAGGACTTGTTCCAGAATTCATTAATTCTGTACATCCCGAAATTGAATATTCATATTCTAATATAACGCCTGAAAAATCGGCATCAGTAGGATACTTTAAATCTCTATGACTTAAAGTATCTTCCGTCTCCCATGTCATCCCAACCAAGTCTTTATTCGTTCTAAAATTACCTACCGAGCTAAAAGTATGATCGTCTTGTGTAACAGTTGTACCCATCATTTCAAAGTTGAAATCAGTTGTTAAATACTTAGGCTTAAATTTATATATATCGGATGAATTAGTACCATACACTAAACTGATATTTCCAATTAAGCAAATTGTCACAATAATTAACAACACTATTGCTTTGTTAGTTTTCAAAATAATACTCTCCTCTTGCCATTTATTTTTTACTATTTTTTATCTCTTGTCTATGAGCAGAAATTATATCCGCTCGCTTCTCATAGATTCTTTTAAACAGTTTTTTATATAATTTATTATCCGGCTGTTTTGAGAGTGCTTCAAGAATACTTTCATAAGCATATTCAATTTTTCCATTTTTTTCAGCTAAATATGCGATATATGCGTCAATTCTTGAATCATTTATTTTTTCTTTAAGTTTCTTAGATGCAATAATAAACTTTTTGTTATACGTTGTACTATCTGTATTCTTTAAGTTAAATGAATCATTTAACTTAAACAGCAAATCTTTGTATTCTTTATTCTTTTTACTGTTTTCATCAATAACAACTATTTCGAGATTAGCTTCATCTCTACTAAGATACACACTTTCGAAAACTGTCTCCATTTTCTTGTTGGGTTTTGCTTTCCATTTTTTTAAATTCTGTGCATATTTTTCTCCATGCGCTTTGATTTTTTTCTGTTTATGCTTAAAAATTTTCTTACTTTTCATCTCTTGTTTAATTGTCTTATTTGCATTTACCGTTTTACTTTTGTCAACTTTAACGGCATATGCCAAACTTGCAAAGACAAAAAAACATATAATGAAAGGTACTAAAAATTTGATTTTTTTCAATGTGCTTTCCCCCTTTAGTTATTTCATTCCATTAAATAACAGTTGTCTTGTTTTTTTAACAATTTCACTCCAAAAACATCTTTTTTGTATGAATTTGCGACTGACATTTATAGGCAAGGAAAATCAAATCAGCTTCTCCGCTAACTGATTCTAATCCTCTAGTTAGAAAATATCCTGCATCCATCGTTCTTTTTATTGTACCAAATGGATGTTCTACTATCATTTGTCTTTTTATATACTTATTCATATTTTCCGATGTCCTAGTATCAACTGTATCTAAAAAGTCTTGATGCTTACTTCTGCTTATTATTCTTCCTTTTGAAGATTTTGTGCATTTGTCTTATTGGGGCAATCTCTACATGCTTTATGGTACCATATCATTTAAGTGACCTTGATCTGCAGGATTATTGGTTACTTTATTTGCAACTATTAATTTTTTTTACATCCACTGCTATCTGTTCATTAATGTTTACTTCAAGACCATTTTTCTTATTGTCCATTAATCTTGCATCTGGGTCTGTTGTTGATATTTCATTGTCTCTACTGTTTTCAAGACTATCTTGCAGTTCTTCATAAAAATCTTTTCTCTCTTTTGCTGTCTGTTTGGATTCTGATATTGTTTCTTCGTCACTTTCATCCTACTGCTATTAATTGCCCACCAAATAGATCACAATCTTTACAAAATAGATTGAACTCTTTAAATACTTGTTTAAGCTGCTTTCGATTCTCTTTTCTAACATCAGCAATCGTCTTAAAATCAGGATGTAA
Organism: Clostridia bacterium; assembly: GCA_963662695.2. Classification (GTDB taxonomy): domain Bacteria; phylum Bacillota; class Clostridia; order SK-Y3; family SK-Y3. Next base: position 603,925 of record CAXXDC010000001.1, read on the forward strand.
TTTTCTCATAAGCCATATTACTTCTACGTTTATATACGTTGATTTTTCAAGTTTTCTTGACGAGCGTAGTGTGTTAATATAGCCATATATATATAGCTTAAGTAAGTCTTTTGGATCATATGATGGTGCTCCAGGTCCATTTGGATTGGTCTTAGTAAACCCCAACTTTTTTAAATTAAGTGTACTACAAAGGCATCTATTACTCTTACCGGATTTTTTTCATCTATATAATCATCTAGGTATTTGAAAACATCTGTGCTTGATTTCTGTCTAATCCTTTAATATATGGCATAATTATCACCCTTTTACTTTTGTTGTGTTATGCCTATATTATATCACAAAAACAAACTCAATTCCACTTATATCAATGGTTCTGAGCTTGTTTTTTGATTAGTTCTCACACAGTCTGCCGTCCCCTAGTGCATTATCCTGCAATCTGCCGTCCCCCAGTGCATTTCTTATCTCTGCTTTTATTCTCCTTCGTAATAGTACCATCCATCTCCTAATTCAGCAAAATCTCGTTTTCTATTAAGTGGTGGAGCATTGCCATTCTTTGAATAAACTAAAGATTTATGCCATTGAAATCCCGAGTATTTGACAAAATATATACAATGTTGCTCTTCATATATATTCTCAAATCCATACTTATAAAGCAGTTTATATATATGGTCTTTAGCCCTTTCTCCAATAGAAAAAGAAACGATTCCATCTTTAGTATTAATTTTTCCTATTGAATCAATATTCTCACCATCATTTTTTCGAATAAAAACATCGCCTTCAATTTCTTTTAGATATTTGGCAGTTTCATTAAAAATAGTACTATTTTCAATGAAAAAACTTATGAGTGTTTCTTTGCTTGGGTTTTCTGGCAAATTTGAAAACAAATTAATAGCAATCACCCCTATAATACATAAAAATATGAAAGTACATGTTATAGTAATCATAAATTTCTTTTTCATTAATACACCACCTCAAATTTTTAGGTCTATTGAACTACTTATTCCATGGAAGATTATCTTCTAGACCACCAAACCAATCTTTAACATCTTCAACTTTATTTCCAATATTACGTTTTGTATCATATCCCTTGAAGAGAATTTTAATAATATCTAAATTCGGATTAAATACAGGCTTATCATCTTTAAAAGCTGAATTATACCAAGATATGCCCTTTTCAATCATGATATGATCATTTTCTGCATCTCCGTAGAACTGTTTTTGATCATATATTCTTGGATCATCAGCATTGTTTCCTACTGCTGCATATCCCCCTCCTGCATAAATTAGTGTCTCTCCAAACCCTATTGCTCTTCCCCAATATCCATAAGTTATATTCCCAAGATCTTCTGCTGCTATTACATCGCCATTCAATACAAATTTAGTAAAATTACCATTAGAATCTCGGATATTAAAGTCCTTTAATTCAGGTAATTGTTCATTCCACCTCCCTGTTCTCTTCAGATCCCAAGGTGCATTATGATTAACTTGATTATGAAACCATTGTAATGTTTTATAGATTTCTAATAAATAATCATTACCTCCATCTGATCTGTTTTCAATACAAACCTGAGCATTATTCAAAATCATTTTATTAACCTGTTTTGAAAAATCATAATACTCAATTCCATCTATACTAACTATCTTAACACCAGCATTTCCCATATCATCAGTCAGTGTAATATTACCCGGCCTCTGATTACTATTCCAATCACTTGTTGGCTTTTTTTCATAAGCGCCATTCCACAATGATTCTTTTTCATACAGTTTTATTGATGTTTTATCTATTACTGTTCCACCTGTTCTGGTGCTATACGTATATCCATCATCTGCCCCTACTTCGTATTCTCCTCGATACTGATCCCTTATATATTCTGCAACTTCATGAGCAAGCGCCATACCTGCCTTGTCACCAATTGCATTGGCAGTATCCCACCCCTAAGTTGCCTTGTTTATCCAATCTCTATCGTCTTTGCCTGTTACATTAGCATTATCCCAATCTGTAAATATATGCCCTGTGGGATCTATATATCTTATAGGGTTATTTACACAATACGTATACAAATTCAAACTTAACGGATCATCTGCATAACCTTTGAATGTATCTTCTGTTAGGAATCTTGCTATGGTTGGGTCATAGTATCTTGCATTGAGGTAATAGTGTCCTGTTTCTTCGTCGTATTGGTACCCTGCATAGCGTATTGGGTTGTTTGCGTTTCCTGTTTCTTCTGTTACTACTCCAAATGCATCGTAGTAGTAGGTTGCTGTGATATTTCCTGTTTCGTCTATTAATGCGGTTACGTCTGCATGTCCGTTGTAGAGGTAGTGCATTGTTTCTCCGTCTACTGTTCTGGATATGAGGTTTGTTTGAACTTCCTTTGTTATTATATGAAATCATAGTGAATAGAGTGTATTTATGAGAAAACAGACTGATACTCACACAGCCTGTCATCCCATCGTATCTTATATTTATTCGATTTTATTTACATCCTCAATTTGATTTATCCCCAATAATTCTTTTGCTTTTTTATCTGAACTCTCATATAGTTCAAGTTTTGCTTTCATTTCTTCTTCATCGCCTTTTTCTTTTGCATCAAAATAATCTATGTTTGCATAATACATTCGCCTAACAGACTTAATTAAATCTAATTCATCCCTCGTTAGGCTATCACGTCCATGTGTTCTTAGTTTAACATCAATTTCATATTCCAACTCTTTACTAATTTTTTCTTCATTTTTCATCTTCTCAGTAATACTATTATAGCTCTCAATACAAACCTGATGTACCTCATTGCTTACTTCTGGCTTTTTATCTACCATATCATTTTTAAAATACTGTACGGTTGTAAATAAACTTATACAACAAATAGATATAATAAGCTTTTTCATTGTACTTTTTAAATCAAGTATACCAAATCTTTTATTGATTACTCTATATACTTGAATATTAAACCATATAAATGGAATAATATTCAAAGAGATAATCATTATATTTTTATAATATTGACCCACAAACATTAACAATATACTACCTATCAGCATAATTATCATAAAAGGTAATAAAACTCTTTCTATATCTTTGTATTCCATTTCTTCTTTAACCTTGTTGTAAAAACCAAAATAATATAATAGAACAATTATTTTAGTTGTTATAAACATAGCTAAAGGTACTACTATTAAAGAACCTAATATAACGCCACTAGTGAGTCCAAACTCAGAATTCATAAATATTACACTTGCTAGAATTACTGATAGTAAATATATAATTATATACAGTTTCCATTTTTTATATTCACTGAAATAGTCTTGTTCTATTGCTTTTTTGGGATTAATAGCACTTTCCCATAACATCCTAAATAATGATACTTTTCTTTCTTCCATATCAACCCGCCTTTTATGATTTTATATTGTCATCTTATATTTCTATAGCTTTCACGTATCTCATTTGGCGTTTTATTTGAACGTTTTCTTGTATAATTATTTGATACTCCAAAATGTATTTTATCATATTCATCATATACACCTTTCTCATCTTTTAAAAAATAATGTGTACTAAACCAAAATACATTATCGTATTGAGGATTAATCGATAAGACATCAATTTCTATTGTTCCATAATACAATTCTACTTCATCTTCTGGAGATAATGTTTTATCCAAAGCTCTCATGAAATCAATTGCATATCCCGCCGTAGCAACATAAGGATCACCAGACATTTGCATTCCCATTGTTATAAAGTCAAGGTGTTCTTGACCTTCATTTGCCATATATAATTCAAATTCGCTTGGCGGATGTGCTCTTAGGACAATGTTATCTACATCATTGACATATGCTCTTGATTCAAATAGTGGTACAATATCTCCATCAGTATTTACTGTAAATATTTTTAGTGTATTATAATCTTTATTATTTGAGTTTAGTTTGTTCCAAGTTTCATAATATCCATCTTTTACAGTAAGTTCACCATAGATATTTAAACTTTTATTTTTCCCATATATCTCTAAATTTTCTTCAAATGCAATTATTCTTCCAATACTTGTTCCTTTTGTATCATAACTATAATGATAATTTCTATTACCCATTGCATCATATGTGACTAGCTTTTCAGTGTGCATCCCAATGACACTTCTCATATCATGTGTATCTTTTGATATAAGAACGCATTCATTTTTTAGAACAGATTCTACCATTCCAGACCATGTTTCTATAGTAGCACCTTCATATGCTTTACCATATTCATAATCGTCTGTGTAATCTAATCCCGCATTTTCCCTGATTTCCACAGCTTGCGCATGCCAATAATCACGTTCTTCACTCGTTGTTGCTGAAAACCAATTTTCTGTTATGTTCAATATTTCCTTTTGATCATCACCACTTAAGTTTTTATCTATTGCTTCTAAATGTCCACTAGGGTCTTTATACATTATTGGCTCGTTGTGACAATACGTATACAAATTCAAGCTTAATGGATCATCTGCATAACCTCTGAATGTATCTTCTGTTAGGAATCTTGCTATGGTTGGGTCGTAATATCTTGCGTTTAGGTAGTAGTGTCCTGTTTCTTCGTCGTATTGGTAGCCTGCATAGCGTATTGGATTGTTTGCTTCTCCTGTTTCTTCTGTTACTACGCCAAATGCATCGTTACTTAGTTGGACAGTTGGTTAGTTGGTTAGGAAAAACTTCTTAAATGTTAACCTTTATTCTTTATTCTAAAATTTTATTTTATTGAGTACTAGTATGGTAAACAGACTGCATGATGTTCATACAGCCTGCAACCATTTGTGCACAAGAGAAGAACGAAATCGCTAGCGCGATGGTTTTTGAAAAATAAAAAATAAAATTCAGAAAAAATATAAAAAAGTATGAACTTTTATGTTATTGTTTAATCACCACAAAAAAACAAACACAGAAAGCACATACTTTTTTATGATTATACCATATACGAGCAAACAAAAACATACTTTTTTTAAAATACCTAGACCACCACCTATCTTTTGATAACGAAACTTATCTAAAAAGACTATCAAAAGATTAGGAGGAAATTTCTTGAATAACTACGAACAAAAGATTGAGCTATACTTTGAACTAAAAGGTGCACCAGATTCATCAAGAGAGTCATATTTAAGAAGAATTAGAGCATTTATCAAGTTTATTGAAGCGTGTAACAAGTCAATAGAAAGCCTTGTAGATGAGGATATACAGGCATACATCCTTTTTCTTAAAAATAAAAAAGGGCTTTCGTCAGGTACAATTAATAACTATATCTCATCTATCAGATTTTTTTATATCTATGTACTAGAAAAAGAATGGAATTCTAAGAAAATTCCACGAATGAAAAGAGTTCATAAGTTGCCAGTCATCCCTTCAAAGCAAGATGTGATGGCAATTTTAAATGAAACTGATAACCTTAAGCACAAAGCTATCTTGGTATTGATTTATGGAAGTGGTTTAAGAGTTAGCGAAGTTGCTAAATTAAAAATTGCTGATATTTGTAGTAAAACCATGAGGATTCGTGTAGAACATGCTAAACACAATACAAATAGATATACTATTTTATCCGAAACAGCTCTTAATGTAATTCGGGAGTATTTTAAAACATATTTTTCTTCCATAAATTATACGCTCGATGATTGGCTATTCCCAGGACAAAAGAAAGATTCCCATATTCATACTAAGACTATCAAAAATACTATCATTAAGTTACGAAAGCGTCTACATCTTGATAAAAATATTTCCGCACATACATTAAGACATTGTTTTGCTACACATGCTTTAGAAGATGGTGTTGATCCTGTATTTATTCAACAGATGCTAGGGCACAAAAGTTTAAAAACTACATTAGTATATCTTCATATGACTTCCAAAAGTTTAATGGGAATCAAAAGTCCTTTAGATACCTATGACGGTGATTTGACATGAGTACCGTACAAGATATCTTTAGAAAATTTTACTCTGCATATATAAAACAATATACGCCATATGCACAGCAAGCCAAAGTTGCTAACGATATTATGAAATGTAGAACAAAAGATTTAGGTGGACATGTTTATGAATGTGGAGAATGTGGTCATGCTGTCATACGCTATAATTCATGTAAAAATCGACACTGTCCTTTGTGCCAAGGTATTAACAAGGCAGTATGGATAGATAAAAGAAACAAAGATGTTCTTAATGCACCATATTTTCATGTAGTCTTTACAATACCCGAAGAGATTCATCCATTGATTTATCAGAACCAAAAACTATTATATGATTTGATGTACAAAACTGTTTCAGAAACCATTTCTGAACTTGCTTGGGATAAAAAATATCTTGGTGCACAGATTGGTTATTTCTCAGTACTTCATACATGGGGACAAGATTTACATTATCATCCTCATATTCATACAGTTTTATTAGCTGGAGGACTTACAAAAGATAATCAATGGCGTGCTAGTTCAAAAAACTTCTTTATTCCTGTAAAAGTTTTAGCAAAAAAGTTTCGCGGAAAATTTATTCACTATCTAAAGCAATATTACTCTAAAAATCTGCTTAAATTTTATGGTAAGGCTAAGAAATATTGTGATAAAAATGTTTTTAAATTACTCTGTGATAAATGTTATGATAAAAGCTGGTATACTTACACAAGAAGAACTTTTTCAGGACCATTAGCTGTTGTAAAATATCTTGGTCAATACACACACAAGATTGCGATATCTAATCATAGAATTGTCTCAATAGATGACGAAACAGTCACAATTATAGTTAAAGACTACAAAGACAATAACAAAAAGAAAACAGTCACATTAAAAGGTATAGAGTTTATTAGAAGGTTTCTCATGCATGTTCTCCCAAAAGGGTTTAGAAAACTTAGACATTATGGAATTTTGGCAAATCGAAACAAAAAGACAAAACTAACACTGTGTAGAAAATTAACATGTAGCCCTTTATATAAATCAAAATTTGAGGGGCTTAAACTCATTGATGTCATATGTACTATTGTAGATAAAGATGTGACCTTATGTCCTCGATGCAAAAAAGGTAAAATGCAAGGCTTACGAACTTTACTCCCTTGTAAAGTACCATAATGAATACTAAATTTTATATATTTCAATATGCCTCTTAAGTGGGGAGGGGGAAAGTGTGTCCTAAACACTCCAATTTTACAAAAATCAACGCTATACAGTGAAAATGGAAAAGAAAAATCAAAAAACAAAAAAGAAAGGCAAAGATTGAAACTCCATAGCTTTTACTCCGCAATTTCCTTCTTCTTGGGCAATCAAAAATTTTGCGTTTTAATTATTTCATAACACTGAAAAAGAAGCTCGTTCATCGAATATATGCCGATGTTCGAGCTTTTTCTTACGCAAAACTTCCGATTGAACCCTTTAAGAACCGTCCCCCTTGTGCTGTTCTGTTCATGTTTTTCAGTGGTCTCTAACCGTCCCCTAGTGCAACGATAGGCCCATCCCCTTGTGCTCATATTCACCTATTCATTTGTTGTAAGTATTTCAAATGTTTTCATGTCAATTTTAACTCTATATTCTATTATGTTTGGCTCACTCTGTGAAGGACTTACTTCAAATCTTGCAAAATTTGAGTTAACATATACTCTAACAAAAGGCTGTTCATATTGATAGATATTTTCTTCTCCTATATGTTTTATCGCAACGTCATATACTTTTTTTATGCTTTCAGTTAAGTTTCCAAGATTCAATTTACTAAAACTCCTTGTTCCAGCTTGCCCATCATGTGACGCCGATACAAATTCAATACTATTTGTATTTGTATTGATTGAAATAAACATTATACCGCTTGGTTTAGATTCATTAATATAAGGAAATTGAAATATATATCTAAATTTCCCATTTTTGCCTTTGAGCTCTTCTTCTCCTATTGATATTATTTGATATTCAGTTAATACTACATCTTGTCGCCATTCATACGCACGGTTAAATGCATATGGTAATCCATCCTCTACTGAATTAATTGGTTTTTCTAACACAGTTCTTCCAGTATCCTGAAAATCCAATGGATGTTCTGGTGGTTTTTCTTGTAGTGCGCCAATTAATATAGTTATTCCTATAATAAATAATAGTACTAAAAGAATTATTATCGTTACCTTAATGATTAATACACAAGTTTTTTTCATATATACATCTCACCATCCTCTACTTATTAAATTGCTTAAATAAATCATGGTATTGCTTTGTCTCTTTTCCATATTCAGTAGCTGAATCACCAGAACCATTGTAACTAGCTAGTATTTTCTCCAACTCAGTATCTTTTGCACTATTTAAATCAATTCCTAGTTTTTCAGCTTCATTTTTAAGCACCAAGCCAACATAGAATATATTCTTTTCATCATCATGCTTAAGCTCATTCCAGACCTTCTCTCTCTCATGCCAATTTTCATAGTTAATATACTGACCAATAATATCCCCTCTATCTATTGCGGATTTATATGCTTCAATAGCTGTTCTAGCAAAAATTTGACCTAAGCCAGTAGATGAATCTTCACGCATTAAATTTACAGGTTGAGGCACTACCGCATCCAACCTGCTGAAAAACGAAAGCTTGTTATATTCTTCAACTGAGTGATTGAATCTGTAGTATTCATTTACAAATGAATCTGCTAAAACGTCACGCGCATCTTGCATTCTTATTTCTTTAAAAAGAATTGCTTGAATCATCTCTTTAGGAACACCCAATTCTTTACTAACCTTCGAAATTGTATCATCATATTTCAGTACCATATTTATTGATTCTTCAGTAGTATAAAATCCTATATTTTTATTTTCTTCAATAACATTTAAATGTTCTTTAACCAGTAAACCCAATTGCTTTCTAAGCTGTTGTTCTGTAATTTTTGGTTGACCCGGCTCCTGATTACCATTCCAATCACTTGTCGATTTATTTTCAAATATCCCATTCCAAAATGATTCTTTTTCATACAGTTTTATTGATGTTTTATCAACTACTGTTCCACCTGTTCTGGTACTATACGTATATCCATCATCTGCACCTACTTCGAATTCTCCCCGATACTGATCCCTTATATATTCTGCGACTTCATGAGCAAGCGCCATACCTGCCTTGTCACCAATTGCATTGGCAGCATCCCACCCCTCTGTTGCCTTGTTTATCCAATTTCTATCGTCTTTGTCTGTTACATTATCATTATCCCAATCTGTAAATATATGACCCGTTGGGTCATAATACCGTATAGGATTATTTACACAATAGGTATACAAATTCAAACTCAATGGATCATTTGCATAACCTTTGAATGTATCTTCTGTTAGGAATCTTGCTATGGTTGGGTCGTAGTACCTTGCGTTTAGGTAATAGTGTCCTGTTTCTTCGTCGTATTGGTAGCCTGCATAGCGTATTGGGTTGTTCGCTTCTCCTGTTTCTTCTGTTACTTTTCCGAATTCGTCGTAGTAGTAGGTTGCTGTGATGTTTCCTGTTTCGTCTATTAATGCGGTTACGTCTGCATGTCCGTTGTAGAGGTAGTGCATTGTTTCTCCGTCTATTGTTCTGGAGATGAGGTTGGTGCCATGTACGTTTCTTGCTGTTTGGTTGCTGTTTCCGTCTAGTTCTAGTACTACTTTGTCGTATTCGTATAGGTATCTTGTTGTTTGGCCGTTTGTTGCTTTTTCTACGCGTAGTCCTTCGCCGTTGTAGGTGTAGTGTATTGTTTTGTCTTTTGTTTTTGTTTGTTTTAGTTGGTTTCTTTCGTCATATGTGTAATATGTTACTAGGTCGTCTTCTATGTTTCCTTGTCCTGCTTTGTACATGTTGTATGTTTCTGGTGTTTCTGAGTCTTTTGGTTTGATGCTTTCTTTTTCTTCTTTTATGAGGTTTCCGCTCAAGTCATATGTATATCTTGTTGTTTCTGTTGTGCTGTTTTCTGTTTTTATGGTTTTTAACAGCCTGTTTTGTTCGTTGTATGTATAGGTTGTTTCTGATATTTCGTCTGCTTGTGTTTTTGTTTCTTTTGTTCTGTTTCCTGCTTTGTCATAGGTGTATGTTGTTGTGCTTCCGTTTGGTTCTGTTATGCTTTGTAGTCTGTTTTGGCTGTCGTAGATATATGTTGTTGTGCCTTTTGCGTCTGTTTTGCTTGTTTGGTTTCCGTTTGCGTCATATGTATAGCTATAGCTTTCTATTGTTGTGCCGTCTGCTTTTTTGTTGGTGAGTGTTTTGTTTTTGTTGTTTTTGTTGTATGTGTATTCTTCTGTTGTTCCGTCTTGGTATGTGACGCTTTGTTTTGTTCCGTTTGCGTTGTATGTATAGGTTGTTATATTGCCGTCTGCTGTGACTGTTTTTAGTCTTCCTATGTTATCGTATGTTTTTATGGTTATGTTGCCTTTTGGGTCTATTGTTTTTTCTGCTGTTTCTCCTGCTAGTACTCCTTCTAGTATATCATATTGGTAGGTGGTTATGCCAATGTTTGGTACTTCTTTTGTGAGTACTCTACCTAGTGCGTCATATGTACGTGTGGTTGTTCCTGTGCTATCTAGCATGGTTAGTTGATTGTTATTGTTGTCATAGGTATAGCTTATGGTGCTGCCGTTTATTGTTTGGCTTTTCATTCTACCATGGATGTCGTAGCTATAGGTTGTTGTGTTGCCTTTTTTGTCTGTTTTTGTTTGTGGTGTTCCGTCTATGTTGTAGGTATATGTTTCTTCTTGTCCTGCTGGGTCTGTTTGTAATACTACTTTGTTTGCTACGTTGTATGCGTAGGTGGCTGTGTTTCCTTTGCCGTCTGTTTGGGTGAGCATGTTGCCGTTTTGGTCATAGGTATAGCTGGTGATTTCGCCTATTGCGTTTATGATTTTTGTTAGGCGATTTTGTTCGTCGTAGTAGTAGTTTGTTGCTATGCCTCGTCCGTCTATTTTCCCCGATATGTTTCCTGTGTCGTCGTATGACTGTTCTTGGGTGTTGCCTTCCGGGTCTATTGTTTTTATGAGCCTATTGTTTCTGTCGTATTCATAGGTTATGACGCTGTTTAATGCGTCATAGCTTTTTGTTTGTACGTTGTTTTTGTTGTACATGAGTTTTTGTATGCTGTTGCCTTGTGGGTCTTGTTTTTCTATGAGTCTTCCTAGTGGGTCATAGTGACTTAAATATGTGTTTCCACGCCAGTCTGTTTGGCTTGTTTGGTTGCCGTTTGCGTCGTATGTATAGATGCTTGTTTGGGCGATTCCTTCTACGGTGATGGTTGTGCTTTGTTGTCTGTTTAGGCTGTCGTATGTGTTTTCTTTTATGTTGCCTTCTCCATCTGTTTCGTAGCGTAGGTTACCGTTTGCATCATATTTTTTGCTGGTTGTTATGGTTTGTGTTCCGTCTTCTTTTTGGGCTGTATGGGTAAGTGGTCTGCCTTGGTTGTCGTATGTGTATAGGTCTATTCTTCCTAAGCTGTTTTGTGTTTTTGCTAGGTTTCCCATGACGTCGTATTGGTAGTTTATGATGTTGTATCCTATTGTTTCGTCGCTAGGGGTTATGGTCTGGCGTAGTTTACCCTGTTTGTTGTATGTATAGGTGGTTGTGTTGCCGTTTGCGTCTGTTTGGGTGATAATGCTACCTAGTAGGTCGTAGGTGTTACTTTGTATTGTTATTGGTGTTTCGCTACCGAATTTTTTTAGCTGTACGCTTGTTATGTTTCCTGCATCGTCGTATACGTTTATGGTTTGTGTTCCTTTTGCGTTATATATGCTTGTTCTTCTGCCTAGTGCGTCGTATGTGTTTTTGGTGGTGTATGGTAGTCCCCGTTCTTGTGATTCTGCGTCTGTTGTTGTGACGAGTTTGTCTGCTAGGTTGTAGGCGTATGTTGTTTCGTTTCCTAGCGGATCTGTTTCTCTTATGAGATTGCCTTTGTTGTCATAGCCAAATGTTTTGCTTATGACTGTTACCCAATTTGTTGTCCACTGATATGTGCTTGGGTTTATTGTTTTTTCTTCGTAGATGTCTGTTTTTGTTTTGAGTCTGTCCATGGTGTCGTATGTGTAAATTGTTCTGTTCATTTGGTCTAGTGTTTTGCTTATGTCGTAGTTTTTTGGTGATACTTCTGCTGTTTTTCTGCCTGCTCTGTCGTAGTAGTAGGCTGTTGTTTGATTTTGTGCATCTGTGATTTCTGTCAATTGGTTTCTTTTGTTGTATGTATAGGTTGTAATGTTACCCTTTGCGTCTGTTGTGGTTAATATTTTTCCGTTCCAGTTGTAGGTTATGGATGTTGTGATTGTTATGTTGTTTCCGTTTTCGTCTATACCTGGTTGTTCTTTGCTTGTTTGTCTGTTTAGGCTGTCGTAAGTGTATGTGGTGGTTACGTTGTCTGGGGTTGTTTTTGTTTTTAGGTTTCCGCTCAAGTCGTAGGTATATGTTGTTATTAGGGTTAAGGTTTCTGTGTTGTCTATGTCGTTTCCATTGATGTCACCTTGGGTTATATATTCTATTTTTTGTATTGGGTTGCCTTGGTGGTTGTTTATGTATTCGATTGTTTTTTTGTTTGTTTCGTCTATGTTTGTTTCTTGTTTTGTTAGGTTACCGTCGCTGTCGTAGGTAAGGCTCTCTTTTCTGCCTGCGCTATCGGTGATGGTTTTTTGTTTGTTATTGTTGTAGTAGCTATAGTTTTTGGTGATATATGTGGTTGGTGTTTGGTTTAATGCAACTGTGTCTACCCCTATTTGTTCTTCTGTTTTTCTGTTTGCTTTGTCGTATGTTGTTTTTGTATAGGTGTATTTTATCTCGCCGTCTGCGATTTCAAAGGGTGTCCATTTTTCTGTTAGTCTGTTTAGTCCGTCATATTTGTATGTGGTGATGTTACCGTTTTGGTCTTTTGTTTGGTTTATTGTTCCGTTTTGGTTGTAGTTTATGTTTTGTGTTGTACCGTCTGGGTTTTCTTGTGTGACCAGTCTGTCAGCATAGTCGTATACTTTTATGGTTGAGGCTTTTTCTGTGTCGCTTATGTGTTTTGTGTATGTTTTTTGTGTTTTGCCGTCGGAGAGTGTGGCGTAGCCGTATTCTTCTAGTAGTATTAGGTCTGCTGTTTCGTTTTCTTTGTATTCTATTTTTGTTGGTCTATTCATGACGTCGTATGCGTAGGTATAGATTGCTCCGTTTGGTTTTGTTTCTGTTATGATGTTGCCGTAGTTATCGTAGGTGTATGTGGTTGTATTGTTTGCTGGGTCTGTTTTTGTATGTATTTCGCCATGGGTGTAGTAGGTGTAGCGATAGCCTATGTCGCCATTGTATGTATGGTTTGCTATGTCGTCTTGTGTTTCGTCATATTGGTTTGGTGATATTTCTTTTGTTTTTCTGCCCATGTTGTCGTAGGTGATTCTTGTGGTTTCGCCTTGTGCCTGTGTTTCTTTTTCTAATAGGCCATTTTTGTCGTATGTGTATTCTGTGCGGTTGCCTTTTGGTGTGATGATGGCTGTTTTTTGGCCTACTGGGTTGTATTCGAAGGTGGTGGTTTTGTTTTCGCCGTCTGTTATGGTCTGTATGTTTCCGTTTGCGTCGTATGTATATGTTGTTGTGTTGCCGACTGGGTCTGTTATGGTTTGTAGTAGTCCGTTTATGTTATTCGCTTCTGCTGCTGTGTAGTAGGTGTAGGACGTTATGGCGAAATTTAATTCGTCACTTCCTTCGGTGTATATGTCTGTTCCGTTCAGTGGTTGTATTTTTTTTATTAGGTTTATCTTTTCTGTGTCGTAGATGTAGTATGTTTTTTTACCCATCTCGTCTGTTTCGCTTATTAGGTTGTTTTTGTCGTCGTAGGTGTATTGTTTGTAGCTATAGTCTGGGTTGATGATTTTGGTAATGTTTCCTCTGTTGTCTCTTTCGTATTCTGTTTTGTTTCCGTTTCTGTCTATGGATATTTTTATGTCGCCATATTTGTTTTTACCACCTTCTAGGAAGTATTCTGTGGTTGTTATTTTCCCTTCTTCGTCTTGGTATTTGGTTATATACATCATGGTATCGTACCATTTGACTGCTTGGCGATTGTTTGTGTCTGTTATGGTTGTTTTTTTACCCGGGTCGTCGTAGGTGTAGGTATATGTGTTACCGTATGCGTTGGTTGCTTTGCTGACTTTGTGTTGGTGGATTCCCGGCGTATGGTTGTATGTTAGCTCGGTTAGTATGTTTTCGTTATGGTCTTTTATCTTGTTTAGGAAGCTTTGGGCGTCATAGCTATAGCGCATGATATTGCCTTCTGCGTCTATGACGCGGGCTAAGAGGTCGTTTTCGTATTGATAGGTAATGACTCTATTATCTGGGTCTGTAATGGTTTCTATGTATCCGTCTGTGTTGTATGCTATGGTGTATTGCCTACCTACGGTGTCTGTTACGCTTTGTATTTTACCTGTGCTGTTTTGTACGCTTATATTGACGGTATTACCGTTTCTGTCTTTCATCCATGTTATCCAGCCATCGGTATTAAAGCCATAGCTATACTGGTCTTTGGTGGTTAGGGTATATGTATTGTCAGCGTTTTTCACGAGTTTACTTCGTGAGTTATCTGCAATATATGACCCATCTGCTTGTTTTCTGAAGGTTTGAACGCTACCGCTTGGCAGTGTGGCAGTGACCATTTTGTCACCTTTTACGCTTCCTTCGAATCCGAAGCTCCAGCCGCGACCTAGTAGTCTATTGGTTCTGTCGTCTAATGAGTTGTATGTTCTGCTGATGTTTATTTGGAAGCCCGGGGCTGGTATGCTTACGTCTGTGCTGGTGATGGAGAAGTTTCCTGTTGCAGGGTTTATACCACTTTCACCATAGTGCATTTGTTTTGTTATGAGGGCGAGTTGTTCCATGGTATACCATGCATCGTCTTCTATAATATCACCTGTGCCTGGGGCTTCTCCTGTACCGCTGTCGGTTGCAGGTGTAGTGTCTGGTGCTGGTGGTGTATTTGTGAGGGCTGCGTTAGCGTCTACGCGACCGCTAGTGCCTACTTTACCTTCTAAACTTACACAGTTTACAACATTGTCTTTGATTCTATTTATGACGTCTGTGTACGATATGTTTGGTTCATTGCTTTTTAGTAGGGCTGCTATACCTGTTACGTATGCTGCGGAGATAGATGTTCCGTTGACGTAGTCGTATGTATCGTCTGGGGTGGTACTTAATATGTTTAGGCCTGGGGCTGCTACGTCTATTTGTGCGCCATAACTTGAAAAGTTTACTAGCATTCCGTTGTTATCTATCGCTGCTACGGAGATGATATTGGGTATGTCAAAGCTGGCTGGATAGATGGGGAATGTTTCGATGTCGTTACCCCTGTTACCTGCCGCACATATGTATAGGATACCGCTTTGCTCCATTGCTTCTTTTAGTGCTTGGTTGTTATCTGTACCGCCGAAGCTACAGTTGATGATATCTACATCCATTTCGTAGGCGTAGTTGATGGCTTCGATGGCGTCACTGGTGTAACCGAAGCTACCGCTTATGAATTTGAGGGGTAATATTTTTACGTTTGGTGCGACGCCGCGGATACCTGCGCTATTGTCATTAGCTGCGATTATGCCCGATACGTATGTACCGTGCATGTCTACGGATGGGGAGTCGTATAGGGTTTTATCACCATTGGCAAAGTCCCAACCGTTTATGTCGTCTATATAGCCGTTGTTGTCATCATCGATGCCATTGTCTGGGATTTCGTTTGTGTTTATATATATGTTGTCTTGTAGGTCTTCGTGCCCGATGTCTAGACCTGTGTCAAGTACGCCGATAACGGTGGTTGATGTTCCTTTTGTGATGTCCCATGCAGGGGTGATGTTGATGTCTACCCCTGCTCTTCCAATCATGCCTTCTATTTCTTGGCCGCTATTGAGTAGTGCCCATTGATTCGAAAATTGTTCGTCTTGTACTGCGTTTGTTTCTAGTTTGTAGTTAGGTTGTACGTATTCTATGTCCGGGTCTTTGCGTAGTTCTTCTATGACTGCTGTGATATCGTCTTGTGTTTCGTCTATTTCTAACAGGTCGAATTTTCGGCCTCTTAGCTTCATTTCTTTCTTTTTGTCTAGCTTTGATAGGTTTAGTCTTGTTCTGATATTGTCACGTATCTGTTTTTCTTTTTGTGCACGTTCTTGTCTTATGGTTGCTTCGCTTTTTCCTTTGTTTCCTTTGTTTCCTTTGTTTCCTTTGTTTCCGTTACTTATTTGTGCACTATTTTCTTCCCTATATTTAACGATTATCTCGCTTTTTGCTTTGTTTCTTTTTTGTCTAATAGTATCTATCTTTTTCTGCTCTTGAGCTTCTTCTTGAGCTTCTTCTTGTAACTGTTCTTGTGTTTGCTCTTGTAGCTTTTCTTTTATTTCTTCTATATATTCTTCTATATATGGATTAGCAAATGTCATGGTATATTGACTGAGCAGTCCTATTATCATGAAGGTTATTATGGATATTTTTATTATCTTACTTTTTCTTTGTTTTTTTCTCATCTTCTGTTTTTCCCCCTTTTTTTACTGCACCGCATAGGTGATATTTATCTGTCCGTTTGTACGCCCTTTGTACCTTATTTCGTTTACGATACCTGACCATGTCCTGCCTGGGATTAGGGCTTTATCTATTGTGAATCTTATTTTACCCGGTATGTATTCTGTTATCGTAATGTTGGTTTCCTCTATTTCACCTGTTGTTAGGTCTTTTGCTTCTGTTTTGCTACATAGGTCGACAACTTCTATTTCGCCCGGGTTGTATGTTACGGTGAAGGTCGCTTCGCTAAAGTCTTCTATATTTGATGCGGTAAGTATGAGGTCAAACTCTTCGTTGTTTGTTGTTTCTATGGTATAGGTCGTTGTTTGGATTTTTACTGTTACGAGCCTACTCCACTGTCCAACTCTATCGTTAAACTGTGCCCTTACTCTGTAGCTATGTTGTGAGTTTAAGGCTAGTTCTGTATGTGTGTATGTGGTTGCGGTACCGTTGTCTGTTACAATGCCATCTATTTCTATGTCATAACCGATTGCGTTTTCTACTGGGTTCCAGTTGACGGTCACTGTGTTTTCTGTTGCTTCTGCGGTGACGTTTGTTGGTGTTTCGTCTGCGTCGGCTAGTGTTGTGACGGTTATTGGACTGCTCCAGTTGCTTGTCATCTGTTCGTTGTTTGCACGTATTCTTATGCTGTAGCTTGTCTCTGGGGTTAGGTTGCCATATACGTAATTGGTAACGCTTATGTTGTCTATCGTCTCACTATTTATTTCTATGTCGTAATCGGTTGCATTTTCTATTTCGTCCCACAGGATGCTTATGCTTGTGTCTGTTGGTATACCGCTTATGTTTTTAGGCGTTTCTATTGCGGTTGATACGCTTGATTGTGTGGATGCGATGATCGGTTCGCTCCAGCTACTCATGCCTTCTGTACTATTGGCTCTTAGCCTTATGATGTATTGGCTATTTGGCTCTAGTCCTTCTAGTATATATGTGGTGCTACTTATGTTTGCTTTTTGTATACCGTCTATTTCTATGTCGTAGTTTTGTGCTCCTATTACATTGTCCCATGTGATGGTTAGGCTAACGTCTGTTGCTTGGGTTTCAATATTGGTTGGTGTTGTTAGTAGCATTTGCACTTCTTCTAATGTTGATTTTGTTAGCGGACTGCTCCAACTACTGATACCGGCTGGATTCTTCGCTCTTACCCTGTAGGTATGGGCTGTGTTTGGTAGTAATCCGTTTTGGATGTATGCGTTGTTGTTTCCGCCACTTATGATGACGCCGTCTGCTTCTATGTCGTAGCCTGTTGCCCCTGTAACGTTGTCCCATGTGATTAGCAATGTGGTTTCTGTCGGTTCTGCTTTTAGGTTCGTTGGCACTACTGGTATTTGGCTTGTGGGTGCTGTGAGGGTAAGGGGTGCACTCCACGCACTTTTTCCTTCTTCGGTTATTGTTCGTATTCGATAGGTATGTGGTGTGTTTGGCACAAGACCAGTATGATGAAACGTAGTCTCATTCCCGTTATTAACAGTGACCTCAAATGTCGGGTCTGTAGATGGTTCAATAAACACTAGGGTGGTTTCGTTCTCCCTATCTACGATAACGCCGTCTGCTTCTATGTCGTAGCCGATGGCTCCATCTACTGGTTGCCATGTTACAGTAATGGTCGCTGTTGCACTTAGACCTATTGGCACTTCTATTGTGTCTATTACGTCTGCTAGTGTGGTGACGCTTATTGGTGCGCTCCAACTGCTTATACCTTCTTCGTTTTTCGACCGTATTCTGACGATTTGTGTGGTTTCTGGTTCTAAATTGCTGTATACGTAGTCTGTTACGGTTACGTTGTCTATGAGTGTACTGTTTAGTTCTATGTCATAGCTTAATGCTGTTTCTGCTTCGTCCCATGTTATGGCGATACTATTTGATGTAGGCGTTATTTCTATGTTTGCTGGTGATTTTAGGGCGATGGTTTCTTCTGCTAGTGTGGATACTATTATTTTTGTGCTCCAGTCGCTTAGACCTCCGTCGCCTTCTGTGCGTACGCGATAGGTGTGTTGCGTTTCTGGTTGTAGGCCTGTATGTTCGTATACTGCTTCTGTTACTGTTGTTTCTACGCCGTCTATTTCACATATGTAGCCTAGTGCGCCATCTATTTCGTTCCATGTGATGATGATACTGTTTTCGGTCGGTTCTGCGCTTAGGTTAGCTGGGATGTTTGGTGATTCTAGGGCTGTTGTTGCGGTTATTGTGCTACTCCAACTACTTTTGCCTCCTTCGTTTCTACTGCGTACTCTGTAGGTATGGTCTGTGCCCGGTTCTAGACCGCTATGTAGATAGCTTGTGTCTATGCCGCTATTGTATATTACACCGTCTGCCTCTATTTCGTAGCCTATTGCACCTGCTATTTCTCCCCATGTTATGGTGACGGATGTGTTGGTCGGTGTTGTGCCTGTGATTATTGGTACGTCTGGTGCGCTTGGAAGTGTGGATTTTATTAGTGGATCGCTCCAGCTACTACTACCTCCTGTGTTGATTGCACGTACTTTGTATGTATAGCTTGTGTTTGCCGCTATATTTGTATGGGTATAGGTTGTGTTGTTACCTATCCCTTGTTCTTCGCCATTTATTTCTATTATGTAGCCTGTTGCACGTTCTACTGCTGGCCATTTTATTATGATTCTGTCGTCGTAACCGATGGCTGTTAGGCCTGTTGGTGCATTTGGTGGATCTGGTAATGTGGTGATTGTCCCTATTTCATGCCAGTCGGTTTCTACGCTTTCGCTGTTTTTCGCTTTTACTTTTATGCGATAGCTTGTTTCTGGGGTTATTTCTGTTATGCTTCCGCTTAAGTTTGTTGTCCATGTGTTTTCTTTGACGAATGTGTCGTCTGTTGTAAATGCTCCTAGTTTGTACGCTGTTCCGCTTGGATTGCTACCACTTGTCCATGTTGCATTTAAGCTTGTGTTTGTTATGTCTGTGATATTGCCGCCACTCGGTTTGTTTGCCTGTGTGTACTTAGATACACTTGTCCAATTGCTGCTGCCCCCTGCATTTCTTGCTCTAACTTCGTAGGTATGTTGTGTATTAGGTGATAACCCGCTGTGTAAGTATGGGCTTGTTACGTCATTTTCTTGGACTCCGTCTTTTTTTATGTCATAAGCGGTTGCTCTTGCTACTGGGTTCCATGATAGACTTATACTACTACTATTTGATGAGGTGGATACATTCGGTGCAGTGGTTGGTGGTTCTACGATTGTGGTGCCGCTTACTGCTGTACTCCATGAGGTGACAATACCGCTTTCGTTTTTCGCCCTTGCCTGGAAGCTATATGTTGTGCTTGGTGATAGGCCTGTTACGGTAAGTTCTTTGGTTGGTATTGTAATCCATACCGGGGATGTGGTGAGTATTCCGTCTTCTGTTACGTAATATGAGCCTGTTTTGAGTTGGTATTGTGTACTGGTTGGATTGTTATCGGATATATTTACGTCTAATGTGTATGACGTCTTATTATCTATGTTAAGGCTTGGAATTTGTGCTTTTGTATATATGCTCTGTGTCTTACTATTGATATGACCAATTTTATCCTTTGCCTCAAATTTTACTGTATATTGTTTATTTAAGCTTAAACCACTTTTTGTATATGCGTTACTTGATAGCCATGATGTTATTGATGAGCCTACGGTATATCTATATGGATATGTATGTAGTCCTGCTACGCTATCTGTAGCTGAACCAGATACTGTTATCCCCGTTGTCGATGATGATAGTGATACTGTGCCTAATGTTGGTGCAGATTTGTCCACCTTAAAGTTTACACTTTGTACAACTGGTGTAAATCCATCACTGACTTCAAAGCGTAATGTGTGTGTTCCTTCTGATAATGTTGACATGTTAAGGGTGTTAAAGGTTACTGTCTTTGCTGTGGCTGCATTAGTGACTGTTTTTGTGTCACGCGGACTTGTTTCTGAATCTACGTAATATTTACAGGTTAATGTATTATTTTTTGCCTCTGATACTGTGATTTGTGGTTGAAAAGCGGTATCCATTTCACTTACTACTTGATTTGTAGTGGGAGCATTTATGCTTATTGTTGGTATAACGGTATTTAGATTTAATCCAGAGACCTGCACTGGAGTTGTCCTGTTCGTTGTTGTGCCATCTCCTAATTGTCCATCACTATTATATCCCCACGCCCATAATGTGTCATTATCCTTTAATGCCATACAGTGACCGCCAGCTGCTATTTCAACAACATTACTTAATCCTGATACTTGTACTGGTGTTGTTCTATTCGTCGTTGTTCCATTTCCAAGTTGCCCATATTCATTATCTCCCCATGTCCATACGGTCCCATCTGATTTTAATGCCATACTATACTTTCCACCAGATGCTATTGCTACGACATTATTTAATCCTGATACCTGTACTGGTGTTAACCTTCTCGTCGTTGTGCCATTTCCAAGTTGTCCATATTCATTATCTCCCCATGTCCATACGGTCCCATCTGATTTTAATGCCATATTATGATTACCACCTGCTCCTATCGATATTACATTATTCAATCCTGATACCTGCACTGGGGTTGTTCTATCCGTCGTTGTGCCATCTCCTAATTCCCCATGTTGATTAACTCCCCATGTCCATACCGTCCCATCTGACTTTAATGCCATACTATGAAAAAAGCCAGCTGCTATTTTCATAACATTGGTAATGTTGTATGCTTTTACTGGCCTAAGTGCGTAAGCATCTATTCCAGATTCGCCAATGCCTAACTGACCATAGATATTATCGCCCCATGTCCATACCGTCCCATCTGACTTTAATGCCATACTATGAACAAAGCCAGCATAGCTTTCCACGACATTATTTAATCCTAATACCTGCACTGGTGTTGATCTATCCGTCGTTGTTCCATCTCCTAATCTTCCAAACCCAATCCCAAAACTATACGGTTCTGCATAAACAATTTCGCTATTTCTTCCCCATGCCCATACGGTACCATTTGATTTCAATGCTAATGTATGTTCATCTCCAGCATCGATAGTTGTTATGTCTGTTAAACTTGTTACTTGGACTGGTGTTGTTTTATCAGCGCTTCCACCAATCCCTAGTTGTCCATATTCATTATCTCCCCATGTCCATACGGTTCCATCTTCTTTTAATGCGGCGCTATGTTTGTATCCTCCACTGATGGCTATGTTATTTAATGAAACACTTTCCTCCGCATAGACCTGTCCAAAATCAAATATACAAACATTTTGAAATATCAAAGTAAATATTAAGATTGATGCAAACACTTTTGTACACTTTTTCATTTTTCTTTTTTCCCCCTTATGTAATTGTTTTTTCTATAAATAATTAAATGAATGTTTATTATATGTGTTTATTTATATCGAATAGTATTATATCACTTAAGGAAAGAAAAACTTGTCGAAACGTGTCGAGTAGATAAGATTCTTTTAGTAATTTGTAAAAAAGGTGTAAATAAAAAAATGATGACAGGCTCATAACCTATCACCAAATTACTTTCTCTTTTATATTTATATATTTTTCTCCCTTTATTTCAACTCCATAATTTTAATCTTATCATGACTAATCTGTGTTTGATCAATCACGATATCCATAATTTGTGCAACCTGTGATGGAATTAAGCCACTGGACTGTACTACAACATTCACAGTATCCTGATTGATAAATACAACCACATCATCAAAGCCTTTAGCTTTAATGAGATTTTCAATCACCGCTTCTGTGTCAATATGTCTTGCAATGTCAATGATATGTTTCTGCGCTTCCACTTTTGTTTCGTTTGGTGAATTTGCATTATCCACTATTTCTCTTAGAACCTCTAGGGCTTCACTTCTAGCACTTTCCTTTTCCATCCTCGCCTCTATAAAGTATTCATTACTGCTACCTGTATCAACAACCACTGCTTGCTCATTTTCGCCATTTTCATTTTCTAACTCACTATTTACTAGTTGTGCTTCCCCTAAGTTTTTACTTAATTCTATCCCACTATCTTCACTCATCGTTGGAATAGCCTGCATTTCTTCTTTATATGACCAGTTTAAATATCCTGCGACCAATATCATAATAAATAGTGCTACTAATACAATCTGTTTTCTTTTAAAAATCAACATCACATTTACCCCCTATTTTATATTATTTACCTTTTCTTAAATACCTGAACCTTATGAGCAGGTACACCTAACACTATTTTGACAGCATCATGAATATCACGCTTTACCCGAATATCTGACGCACCTTCTGCTGCAACAATCACTCCTTTAACAATAGGCTGTTTTTCTTTTAATATAAGCGGTTGTTGATCCCCCCCTTGTTGATTCATCACTAATATTTGATGATCTTGTTGTGATTGTGTAATTTTCCTACTACCACCTTGATTATCATTTTCCTGCGTTGTTGTTTCATCGGTTTTTGTATCCATCGCAGGAACAATCTCAGTGCCTGAGTAAAATGTAATCATAACAGACACTTTACCAACACCCTCTATTTCTGATAAAATTATTTCCATTTTCTTTTCCAACTGTTCTCCATAATCCTTTTCCTTATTTTTCGTGTTCACCGTATGCGTTGTTTGAGCAGGTGAGGATGTATTCGCCTGTTTATTACTGCTACCAAACAAACTATTCCCTGCAATTAGAATAATAATGCCAATGATTAATATTACCGCTAAATTTGTCATATTCTTTGACTTTTTCATGATGATGTTATATATCTCTTTAAACCATTCCACAACACTCAACCTCCTACCTATTATTCTTTTGTATTTCTACCTTAATATTTTCTTCAGGCACGTTATATACCGTCTGTAAATTCTCAATAATTTTCCTTCTTAATGTTTCATCTTCTTTTGTCAGTTTATTCTCTTCTTCCACTTCTAACTGTTCATCACCTATTGAAATCTCATTCACAGGTGCTACCACAGCAATTGTACTATTATTACTCTGTGAAGTTAATACTACATCAATATTTCTAATAGAACCAAATCCACTACTTTCCAAATCACTATCTGTGTGTACAATTACTTCTGCCTCATGTTCACCAGAGAGAGAACGAACACTTTGCTGAATCTGTTTATTTAAGTTATGATTATATGTACTCACAATCTGTTCCATCTGTTTTTCTTTAACCATATCGCTCTTCCCTACGATAGCCATTTTATCAATTTGATTACTTGCTTCAAAAGCATATTTGCTAAACAATTGATCATTATCGGTAAGCATTAAAATAGGCTGTACAATAATAAGCATTATAATTAATCCAACAACTAATTTGGAATACTTTTTAAAACTTCCGCTTGGCATCAACATTTCTACAAAGGATGATATAATCACAACCGTGATAAGACTAATCATCCAATTTCTCATTAGTTCCATCATAATTCACTCCTATCTAAACATCGCAGTTATATTTCCTGCACCAATGATGATAGTTATGGATATCAAAAACATCAAAGCAACGGCTAACACCAGTGTAAAAATCATGGTAAGAGAATCACCTAAATCATTGATACATTTCACCACTCTCTGATCTGAAACTGGTTCAATGACTGCTGCTGTAAAACGATAAACAATAATTAAAGCCAATATTTTAATGGCGGGTACAAGACAAATCAATGCAATAATTACTACACCCACAATACCTATTGCATTTTTTAAAATAAGTGAACACCCAAGCACAGTATCTACTGCATCGGATAATACACCACCAACAATGGGCACAAAATTATTGACTGCATACTTTGTTGTTTTATTTACCACACCATCTACCACGGAAGACGCAAATCCTTGTACTGTCATCACACCAACAAATACTGTTAATATGATGCCAAGACACCATTTGTTTATTTGCTTCAAAAAGTTTACCATATTTGATATTTGGAACTGATCGGATATATTATTGACCATAGATAATGCGGTTGCAAAAAATAATACTGGTAGTGAAAAGTTTTTAATAATCGTCCCAATTATTTGCACAGAAAATAGTATCACTGGTTGAAAAATCGTTGCGGTCGTAATATTACCTACTGACATCAAAAGTGTAATCAGTACGGGTATCATTGCTTGCATGAACATAACCATATTATCAATAACCTCTCGCCCCATAGCGACTATATTTGTAAAACTTCTAATCATAATCCCAATCAAAAAAACATAACAGGCTAAAAATGCAATCTCACTTACCCCTTCCTTACCAAAAGAACTTTGAAGGTTTGTCAAAACACCACAAATAATAGTAATGATTATTAATTGAATCATAATTTTAATATTGATATAGACCTCTTTCATAAAAAAGCCAAATATTCTTTTAAAAATATACTCAAAATTGAATTCAAATTTCCCTTTAGAGATATCCTTCGTTAATTGCTCTATATCAAAATCTGGTATTACCTGTTTTGCTTCATAATCCATAATCTGGTCTGTAACTCGTTCAATCTCATCGATACCAGTCGCATTATATTGTTCGTCAATAATATCTGCTTGCTCATTATCTGCATAAACGCAGTCAATATTTAAAAATAAAATCATAATTACCGCAATAACCATCAAAACATTCTTTTTCATATGTTATCCACCCTCAGCTCTCAACTCTCAACTCTCAGCTCTCAACCCTCAGCCCTCAACCCTCAGCACTCAGCACTCAACTATTTTACCTTTCCAACTTTCTACACTAATCGCTTTTCCTGTCCAACTAACCAACTAACCAACTGTCCAACTGCCCTCACGGTACCATCTCTATCAATAAGTTCAACAATGCCAATATAATCGGCGCTGCCATAACAACAATTAAGACTTTTCCAGCAAATTCTATTTTTGATGCGATAGCGCTCTCACCTGCATCTTTACATACTTCCGCACCAAACTGAGCTATATATGCTATCCCTATTACTTTCACAATCGTTGAAACATAGGTTAAATTGATATCGGCTCTACTTGCAATACCCTCTAATAACCTTAAAACGATTCTCAAATTTGATGCTAATAGTGCAAAAATTATGATACCAGCAACAATACTAATTTGCATTGCTATTTCAGGACGTTGGTCTTTAACAATAATAGATAATATCGCTGCTATTACGCCCAAGCCTACAATTTGTAAAATCTCCATATCATGTCCCCACTATAAGCCAAACACTGTTTTTACTGTATTAAATAGTTTACTGATTTCCTGAATAACCATCATTAATACCACTATTAAACCTGCAAGCGTTGTAAGCATCGCCTGTTCCTCACGTCCTGCTCTAATTAAAACCTGATTAAGCACAGATACTAAAATTCCAATTGCTGCAATTTGAAAAATCAAATCAATATTCATATGAATCCCCCGTTTTCGTTTGTTATTTTTTGACTTGCTCATATAAACAACAATACAAGCAATATCCCTGCTAATACACCGAGATTTTTGTACATCTTTTCATTCTTTTGCTTAAGTACTTCTGCTTTTTTTTCTTCCATCATCAACTTACTACACGCCAGATGAATATTTTTTATCTGATTTTCTCGATCTGAGTTGCCAAGTGAATTTCCAAATGTTATTAATATCTGTTTATCTTCTTTTTCTAGGTGTAAGTCGTTAAAATATTTATCTAATGACATTCGCCACGCCTGACTAGCCGTTATACCTGTCCTCTGCTTTAGTAGGTTAGAACAATGTCCAAAAAGTTTTCCTAACCCTTCGGGGAGATTATGAGAAATCTTTTCAAAAGCTTCTGGAAGGGTATTTACTGCAAAAACAATCTCTGACTCAAGCATTTGCAAGGCACCTTGTAATAATCTTAGTTCCTCAGGTCTTTTACTATATTTTGCTGCTACTGAGTAACCCATAATTGTGGAAGAGCCAACAATTAAAATAGCACCTATACATTTGAATAATAGCATTTGTTCCACCTCACCCCCTCAGCCCTCAACTTTCCAAACCTCTTCTATCGTCCCCGTCCCCTTCGATTTACTGAGTACAACAACCCTTTCAAACATTTGCTCTTTGAGTAATTTTCCAAGGATAGGTCGTTTGATGATATCTTGTCGACTGTATCCATGTACACTTGTTATGATTTTGACACCTGCATTGAGTACTTGCCTCAGTGCAGCGATATCCTCTGCCATTCCTATTTCATCGGTGATAATAACATCTGGAGACATAGACCTTATCATCATCATCATGCCATGGGCTTTTGGACATGCATCCAATACATCGGTACGTAGCCCAACATCATTTTGAGGTATCCCTTTATAGCACCCCGCAATTTCTGAACGCTCATCTACAATTGCAACCTTGTGTATACGATCACTTAACTGTCTAGCTATATCCCGTAGCATTGTCGTTTTACCACATTGAGGCGGTGAAATAATTAAGGTATTGTATATTGTTCCGTGTTCATCTACAACATTTTCTATAATAGAGTCTGCAGCACCAATAATTTGTTTGGAAACACGGATATTCATACTTGCTATATCCTTGATAAAGGATACAACGCCATTGTTTAAAATGACTTTGCCTGCGACGCCAACCCTATGACCACCTGTAATCGTAATATAGCCATTTTTCAATTCATCTTGAATGGCATAAATTGAATTATTACTCATGAGTTCCAGTGTCCGATTAATGTCCTCTTGCGTGACCCTATATGCTCCTACCTTGTCCCTTTTTAGCTTTCCACCTTTGGAAACAAACCAGCCCGTATGGCTGTCATATAACATCAATGGTTGACCACTTTTTAAACGTATTTCTTCTACCGACTCCAAAAATATAGCAGGTAGTTTTCTAATAATTTGTCTTATTTCCATAGAAAGAACTAAAATGATTTCATTTTGAATAGAAGCACGTATTTTCAACCCTTTTTCATTTGCTACAATCACTTTTATCCCTCCCTATAAATATAATTATTATACTTTGTCCACTTTTAGAACAAAAAAAATAAACAGAACAAAAAAGAGGGCGGAAATCCGCCCCCTGCTTCGTTCTGTTTTAGAAATATTATTGATTTTTTATTATTCGTCTTCATCCTCATATTCAAGGTCATTCTCAAATTCGATATCGATAGGCTCCTTACAATTTGGACAAGTAAGTTCTTCATCCTCCTCAGTATCAAGCATATCTTCATCTAAATAAACTGTTTCAAAACAATGTGGACATTCTACTTCATAATAGGCAATGTCTTCTTCTTCGTCATAATCGTAATCACCACAACTACAACCATCTTCTTCATAAAAATCATGTTCAAGCTCTGCAAGATCTTCCAATACATCATCTACATCTTCTCTTAACTCATCCTGTGAATAATCCATGTCTGTCATAGCTTCAGAAATATCTTCTAAAACGTCAATGATATTGATGAGGAGCTTCCCTTCGTTGGTATCTTCACTAATATTCATACCATCTGCAAGTCCTCTTAAGTATGCAACTCTTTCAATTAAGTATTCCATATCAATACCTCCTTAAATGTGTAGGAATGATACATTCATTCCTTAGTTTATGTTACAATTATACCCATTAAACTCTTTCCATATACTCCCCAGTTCTTGTATCAACACGAACCATGTCCCCTTGGTTAATGAAAAGTGGTACTTGAATGGTAGCACCTGTTTCTACTACCGCTTGTTTTGTAGCACCTGTTGCAGTATCACCCTTAAACCCAGGCTCTGTTTCCGTTATCTCTAATTCAACAAAGTTTGGTGGTTCCATTCCAAAAACTGAACCTTTATAGGATAGTACTTTAACAGTCATATTCTCTTTTACAAACTTAAGCGCATCACCTAATTGATCTGCATTGATTGGCAATTGGTCGTAAGTTTCTTGATCCATGAAATAATACAAACCACCATCACTGTATAAATACTGCATTTCTTTTCTTTCAATATGCGCTTTTGGCATTTTTTCACTTGGTCTAAAAGTCTTTTCAATAACTGCACCTGTCATAACATTTTTTAGTTTTGTTCTTACAAAAGCAGCGCCTTTTCCTGGTTTTACATGTTGAAATTCAATTATTTGATATACATTGCCTTCAAATTCAAAAGTTATTCCATTTCTAAATTCTCCTGCGGATATCATTGGTTTTCCCCTCCATTTATAATATAGTAATCATTATCATCATTACCTCTAATAGTTTAATTTAAATCCTTAAAAAATTCAAGTAAAATTTATACAAGTATTAATTCCTTTGGTGATGATGTTAGATTTTTAATGCCATCATCCGTTACAATAACCATATCTTCAATTCTTACGCCACCTAAATCTTCAATATAGATGCCCGGTTCAACTGTAACGACCATGCCTGATTTTAAGACTTCGTTTCCCCGAGGTGAGAGTCGTGGTTCTTCATGAATTTCACAACCAACACCATGACCTAAACCGTGTCCAAAGTATGCACCATAGCCTTGGGCCTTAATGATGTCCCTTGCAATTTTGTCACTAATAACTCCCGTTATACCCGCTTTAACATGAGATAAAGCTGTGGTTTGTGCCTCTAGGACTACATTATATATTTCTTTTTGTTTATCACTGAGTTGCTTTATACCTATTGTTCTCGTCATATCAGAACAATAACCGTCAAACACACACCCAAAATCCAAAGTGAGTAAATCACCTGCTTCTATCTTTTTATCCGTTGGCTGTCCATGGGGAAGCGCAGAACGTGTACCAGAGGCTACAATCATATCAAATGACATGCTCATAGCGCCATTATTTCTCATAAAGAATTCTAGTTCTAATGCAATCTCACGTTCTGACATCCCCACTTCAATATAGTCTGCAATATACATAAACGCCAAATCTGCAATATGCGCCGCCTGCCTCATTTTTTCCTGTTCATCTTTATCTTTAATCTTTCGAAACTCTTTTATCAGGTTTTCCGTTGGTATCAATTCTTCTACATCTAGCCTTTGCTCAAATTGGCGATACTGTGAAAATGAAACGGTATCTTCTTCAAAACCAAGCTTTTTTATATTATTTTCTGCTAATAAATCACGTATAGCTAATATTGCTTCATTTTGAAATTGAATGACTTCAAAATGTTTTGCCTGTTCTCTCGCTTGCTGTGTATAACGGGAATCAGTGAGCAAATATGCTTTATCTTGCGTAACGATTCCATATCCTGTAGAACCTTTAAAACCAGTCATATATGTCCTATTGATTGGATTCGTAATTAACATCCCATCAATTTCTTTTTCTTTTAATGCATGATATAAGTTATGTAATCGTGTTAACAGCATTATCGCTATAATCGCTCCCTTCTTAGTAAGGCATCCAGCCCTAATATATAACTATCTCCTCCAAAACCACTAATCTGACCTATACATACTGGTGCAATTACAGATTTTGCTCTAAAGTCTTCCCTTCCATGCACATTTGACAAATGCACCTCAACTGTTGGAATATTAACACCTTTGATTGCATCTCTAATTGCAATACTGTAATGAGTATATGCACCAGGGTTGATGACGATACCATCATATTTCCCCAATGCACGATGGATAGAATCTATGATTTCCCCTTCATGATTAGATTGGAATATCTCAACATCCGCACCCATTTGTTTCGCTTCTTTCTGAATCCTATCATTAATGTTCTCAAAGCTCTCCGTTCCATATACATTTTTTTCTCTGATTCCAAGCAAATTTAAGTTTGGTCCATGAATAATTAGGATATTAGGCTTTTTTACTTTGTTCATTTTTCACTCCCCTTATAAAAATGAATAATCTCATTACACACCTCTGCAACACTTAAGTCAGATACGTCAATTTCATAGTCATTATTTTTATAAAATTCTCCTCTGTCTTGTAGGATTTGTTGTATTCTCTCTTCAACATTGTCATGCTGTAACAATGGTCGCTTTTTATTTTTTGATGTATGACACAAAATTGTCTCAATATTAGCTGTAAGATGAACAATAATACCATTCTTTCTTAGATAATTGATATTCTCTTCTCTGACAACAACACCGCCACCTGTTGATATAACCGCATTATTGTATTTTGATGCCTTCACTACCATTTTACTCTCTATATCACGAAAATAGGCTTCCCCTTTGCTAGAAAATATCTTAGGAATGCTCATTCTCTCATTACGTTCAATCATATAATCAGTGTCTACAAAACGCATACGAAGCATTGTAGACAGTTTTTTTCCGACTGTTGATTTTCCTACTCCCATAAATCCAGTAAGAACAATATTTTTTTTAAGATTTTTCTTCATAATACCTCCGCTTATCTAGTCAGTATGTCTCGGATTCTTGTCCACCAATACTGCTGCCTTGATAATAGCTGTTGTAACATCTACTTCAAACTGTTGCATAATTTCATTTACTTTTAGATATACTTCACCTTTTTCAGTAACAACATATTTAGGTGGTAATTCATTAAGCGCCATTGCAGCAATATCCATCTTACATTTTTCACACTCACAGTGGATAACCTTCTCTAATACAGCGTCCATCATATGTTCAACGACTTCTTCCATATAATTTTTTATTTTCATTTTTTCCCCTCCGTTCTATAGCTATTATATCTTTATTTATTGTATCATTTTACCTAACAATAAATCAATGCATAATGTTCGAATTACAATAACATATACCATTGTATGATTTTTGTACCATATACCATTGAGATAAAGCTCCCTATTGCTAGAAATGGACCGAAAGGTATAGGATCTTTCCGCTTTATAACTCTAAATAATAGAAGAATAATGCCAATAACTGAACTAATACATGCACCAAAAATCAAAGATAGCCATACAAGCTTCCATCCTAGAAAAAGTCCTATAACTGCCATCAGCTTGATATCTCCACCGCCCATACCACCCTTGGTGAAAATTGCAAGGAGGAATAGTGGAACACTTGCAGCAAAAAAACCAATCCCAGAATCCATTATCGTTAAATCTCTATTTAGAATATTATATATTACACCTGCAATAAAAAGTACAATCAAAATATTGTTTGGAATCAGCTTATGTTCATAGTCAATAAAGCTTATCACAATAAGGGTAGACGCCAAAAAAGCCATCCCTATAAATTGTATTGATAAACCATAAACACTGTATAGCAAAACATAAGCCAATCCATTAAACACCTCTACTAATATATATTTAATAGAGATTTTTTGTTTAAGAACATACTTATTTAATAAAACACCTATATATAGTGCTATTATAAATAATAAAACATTCATAGTTATACTTGCCCTTTAACTATTTCAATCACATCATTATCTACCTGTATATCTGTCCATATTTCAAAAGCACGAACTGCCTGATAGATAAGCATTCCCCATCCGTTAATCGTCTTACAACCCATTTCCTCCGCTTTTTCTAGAAAAGTAGTTTTAGTAGGATTATATATCAAATCACAAACGACAACACGTTTATCTAAAAAGCTCAAATCAGAAACTGGACATTCTTCATTATGAGGATACATCCCCACTGGCGTGGTATGAATAAGGATATCAGCATTTATCATATATTGTTTCAATGATTCATCATTAAATTTATCACTTCTAGCAATCTCTTTAATATTGTCATTAATAATATTACAGATTTTTTCTGCCTTTTCGACTGTCCTATTTAGAATTGTAATACTTTTAGCGCCTTCCAGTGCCATCTTAATACATATTCCCTGTGCAGCTCCACCTGCACCTAGTACAACAATGTTTTTTTCTTTAACACTCACACCTTCTATTTCTAACGATTTTATAAAACCATAACCGTCTGTATTATATCCGTATAATCTGCCATCAATATTTTTCACCGTATTGACTGCACCGATTAATAACGCTTCTTCACTCACTTCGTCAAGATATGGTATAATGTTTTTTTTATGTGGAAGAGTGACATTGAATCCTTTTAAATCAACCGCTTTAAAGCCTTTGACAGCATCTTCAAGGTTGTCTAAAGTAATTTGAAAAGGTATATATGCATAGTTTAGATTTAAATATGTACAAATGGTATTATGTATTTGTGGTGAACGGCTGTGTTCAATCGGATCGCCAATGACACCTAATATTTTTGTTTTTCCATTGATATTATTTTTCATCAAAATCCCCCCATATCACTATTTATTCTTGCTTGCTTCCAATCTCTCTTGATATTTTTTGAGTATAATCTTTTCAAAAAATCTTTTTACTCGAATAAATGGAAATTCTTTTTGACTTATAGGTGTCACTAAAATAGTAAACATGTTAAGACGATTGCCACCTAACACGTCAGTAAAAATCTGATCACCTATCATCGCTGTTTCCTCTGGTTTTGTCTGCAAATGATTTAATGCTTTAATAAATGGTGCTCTTCTCGGTTTATTGGCACGATGAACAGCAAACAGTTTTAGTTTTTCGTTAAACTTAACGACTCTATCTTCTGTATTATTCGAGACAAGACAAACACGAATACCCTGCTCTTTAAAATATGCTATCCAACGCATTGCTCTTTCGTCTGCTTCTTTTATGTCCCATGCAACCAACGTATTGTCGATATCAATAATTAACCCTTTAATATTATTTTCTTGTAGCACATTTAATTTAATATCATTAATACTGTCTACTATTAAGTTTGGAAAGAATAATTCCATTGTCATTCACCTCTATTTTTCATCTAAATCTCTTCAATATTTACTTAACCATATTACCTTATTTTATAAATTTATTCAATTAATTTAACATAATAACGTAATTATTATAAGTACATATGAATATATTATACCATAGTGGGGTGAAAATCATGATTTCAAAACAAAATATACTAATACCAGAAGAATATATAACAGATGATTTACGTGCAAAAGAAAATATGTGGTCACAAATGATAAACCCAGCAAAATCAACAAAGTTGCGTCTATTAGAAGTAAATGGATATATCGAACCTACGCTAGAAAAAAGTGATTTAGACTGCATGCAAGATGCTTTTGCACTTTTAACATACCTTAGCATCTTTGGTTATCAAGTTAAGGAAGATGGTACGCTCACATCCATCAATGATAACCCGTTGATTCATATGGCACGAAAAAACAAAGTGGCACCACTCATGGTTGTTACAAATTATAAAGAGGGAATTTTTGACACGAATTTAGCTCATCATGTTTTAAGTAATTATACGATTCGTTCAAAATTGATTGATAAGATTATTGATATAGTCATTAGTAAAAATTATCATGGTGTTCACATGGATTTTGAAAATCTCTATCTTTACGATAAAGGAATGTATCACGAATTTTTATCTAACTTAAAATATCGTTTAAGTCGTCAGCAACTTATCTTAACTACTGCGCTTTCACCAAATTTTTTTATTGAATCAGGTGAATCAAATGATTCACAAGATTTTATCACACATGGTACAATTTCTGATTTCACTATTTTAACAACCTATGGATGGGGTTGGGCTGGAGGACCCCCTTACCCTATTGCACCAATTAATGAAGTTACCCAGAACATTGTTAATGCATTATCAATTATTTCTCCTGATAAAATAATGATGGGGATTCCTCTGTATGGATATGATTGGCTACTTCCATATAAATCAAAAAATCCAAGAGCAAATGCGATAAGTCTACAAGAGGCTGTTCAATTAGCCGATTTCAATAAAACAGTCATTCACTATGATTTTTTAGCCCAATCACCCTATTTTAACTATTTTGATAACGCTGATCACGCACATATCGTATGGTTTGAAAATGAAAAAAGCGTAAGAGCAAAGTATGAGATGGTTCATGAACTAGACTTGCGCGGTGTGAGCTTCTGGTCACTCGCTACGCCATTTCCTGAAAATTGGGAAGTGCTAAATGAGTTCTTTGATATTAAAAAAATTATTACGTAAAAATATTAAACCTAGAAACACAAAAAAAAATAGGAGTAAATAAATTATTACTCCTATCTTTTTATGCTAAATATTTTTTTACAAGTACATTAATTATTTTTCCGTCTGCACGACCTTTTACTTTGGGCATAATTGCCGCCATCACCTTACCCATTTCTTTCATACTGGAGGCGCCAACGTCCTGTATAACCTGTCTTACAATTTCATCTAATTCTTGCTCAGATAATTGCTGAGGAAGATAATTAAATAAAATCTCTAATTCTCTATTTAAATTATCAATTAAATCCTGACGACCACTCTTTTCATACTCTGGAAGTACTGATTTTCTTTTTTTAGCTTCTTTTGAAATAACATCAAGTATTCCTTCGTCATCAAGAGTTACCTTCTGATCTTTTTCAATTTGAAGAATTGCTGCTCTTACCATTTGAACTGTATTCTTTCTAACGGTATCTTTCTCTTTCATAGCAGTCTTCATATCTTCTAATAATTTAGCTTTGAGGGACACTTGGAACACCCCTCCTTCTTCTTATTTTTCTTGATATCAATTATTTAAATTTTCTCTTTCTTGCAGCTTCGGATTTCTTCTTACGCTTCACACTTGGCTTCTCATAGTGTTCTCTCTTTCTAACTTCAGCAAGAACACCTGATTTAGCACATGAACGTTTAAATCTGCGAAGTGCGCTGTCCAAACTCTCATTATCTCTTACAATGATACGTGACATTAATATTTCCCTCCCTCCGCTACTATCAATCGTGCGCGGTACGAGCATAAATAGCTCATATATATATATTGGAAGTAAGGTGAAACCCAATACACCATTTCATTATACCCTATCTTCACAAAATATGTCAAGAATATTTGGCGTCTTCTTATCTACCCCCTCGTCTCCTAACAACAATGAAAATAATAATTCCAACAAGAACTAATAGAATAAACATAAAAGCTATGAAATTTTGAACAGGTTTTAAGGTTTTTAAAAAACTGGCATTTTCATTATATGCCTCAACTTTTTCTAATTCATTCGCAGCTTTTGGTTCTTTCACACTATAATAATCATATTGAATATTTCCTAATGTATCTATAACTGCAGCATCACCTTTTAACCTACCTATAAAATTTGATTGAGTAAGATATTTTGCTGCCCATTGCAAGACATCCTGATGGGTCGCTGTAATAACTAATACATCTTGTTGAAGCTTACCGCTTAGTAGTTGTATGGACGCTAAATGACCATTATATTCTTCTAAAAATACCATTTTATCATTAGAAATAAACCTATCTCCTACTTCATTAAATTTAATATGTAAATTATCGTTAATATGTCTAATTGCACTGTTATTTTTTTTCGTTCCATACAATACCTTTTTTCTGCTTTCATGTGTTTCATTCATCATATTAGCACTAATAACTTCAATACCATCATAACGTTCTGCATTTTGTCCCATATATGATATCATATTTGCTAACATTTTTATGTCTGAATCTTTTGGACTATCTGGTAGTACAAATAAAACATTATCAAAAGAATTATTAATCATGAAAGGATTACGATAGTTCTCTAACATATTATCATTTTTGTTTTTATGTGGAAAATAAAAATACGAATCATTGAGGACATAGGCCCAAGAATTTCCGTCTCTTCTTGATTCACAATCTATATCATAAAGTTCTAGGTAAAAATCCATTTCTAATTGATAATAATTATCCTTTAAAACATCTTTAGGTATTGTAATTTCAAATACATCCTGTTTTGCATATTTAGAACTTAACTTTTTACTTCCTATCGGTACGCCATTTAAATATACTGTTAATCCTGAACGTTCAAAATTTAATAATTCTGAATATCTCATGTTAATTCGGAGTTGTGCATCTTCACCAATTTTCCAGTTTTCAGGCAATGAAACATCAACAGTAGCTTTTTGATATAATATCCCTTCTAAAAAAATTGATGCATAACCTAAATCATCAAATTTTATATAATTTTTATCAACAGATGGTCTTTGTTCAAATTTCATATTCTTTGTAATATATTGAGTATCATTAGTCATTTGTAATATTAATTCTTTATCGCCAAGCGCCTGTACAGCTTTAGATAAACTATCTATATTTTCAGATACAATAAGTAAGAGTTTCTTTTCTTTATTATATGGCGCTACTACTTCTTTAATAACCGCATCCTGTTTAGCCATTATTAAATCTTGATTAGTAAAATAGCTTATCCATTCTTTTGGCAGAGTTTTAATATTTCCAATATAAATACCATGTCTATTCCTATTATCTTGTAAGTCTTTTATTCGGAGAATATCTACTCCAAAATCATTAAAACCAGCCCACTTCCCAATATTTGCTGCCATCATCATAACTGGAGTCAATTCCTGCGTTTTTACTTCATTTGCAATAATAATCGCTGTATTCACAGGTATTGTATGTCCAACTTCAATATATGGATATGGAAAGTCAATCAACATAGCGCT
This sequence comes from Clostridia bacterium, assembly GCA_963662695.2. Lineage (GTDB taxonomy): Bacteria > Bacillota > Clostridia > SK-Y3 > SK-Y3. The sequence continues at coordinate 640,633 of CAXXDC010000001.1, forward strand.
ATCTTTCTTTTTTGTATATTGAATATGAACAAATGATTCTTTATTATAAATTAACCAATTCCCAGGATTAATGTTATCTTCACAAGGCAAATCAGTAATTCTATGATATGACTTAATTGTAATTTCATTAAACCCTTCGTTTATCTTATCTTTTGGTATATTAATTTTTAAAACATGTTTTGATCTTTCTTTATTATAAATAAAAGTGCTATAAATAGGATAATCATTTACCAGTACACTTATTGTAGAATTTTGATATGTTTCAATATCAGTTCTACTCAAAACTAGTTCAAAGAAACAACCATCTTCAATTTCCCAATTGGGATTTGTGCTAAAAAAGAAATTATAACTTTGAATAACTCCTTCAACTTTAATATCTCTATCAAAAGAATAATTCTTAACTATCTTCGAATTATAGTTTTGGTTATTTATTTGCTCTATTTCAGTATTTAATCCATTTTTCTTATCAGTAACAATAAATCCATTAATATTAATATTCTTAGCCCGTTCCATTGCTGTTACAGCATCGCTTTTCTGTGTAAAAGGTCCAATAAAAACTTTTGTATTATTTCCTGAGTCTAATTTATAAGCTTTAAATCCATTTTTTAATAATTCAGTATATGTCTTTTCGGCATTATTAAAATCCTTAAAAACACCTACTTGAACATTATATTCTTCATCTGTCACTCCTAATACATAATTGATATTAGTAAAAACAAATAAAATAACAAATAAAAAAATCCATTTCCTTTTCATTGACTCTTCCCCCCACTTAAAACCTTTCTGTTTTATACCAGTGTACTCTTCTATTAAAGATTTTATCTTTAATATATAAAAACATACCTTTTAAAGCAACAACAAGCCATAACTGGCAATATGTAAAATACATAAGTGCAACAATAGCTATATTTTTCAGATTACTTTCACCTCTCTCCATTGTTAACGCAATCGATATTTCTAAAATAAATAACAAATATGCTAGTAACCAAAACAGTAGAAAATTGGCTGATAAGCTCACCCTAATATCAGTAAAAATACCTAATATAAAAATAACATCTGAAATAACAACGGAACTTAAAAATAAAAAATACACTGCAAAAAAATAATACAAATCAAAAACTACACTTTTTGACTTTTCAAACAATATACCTTTTAGATATTTTAATAACACATAAATATTACCTGTTACCCACCTTGTCCTTTGCTTAAACCAAACCCTTAGAGTTTCTGGCTCTTGCTCCCAAGTAACGGCTAAGGGCATAAATGCGATACGATATCCTAATTGATAGATACGAAAGCTAATTTCTGTATCTTCAGCGACTGCATTTTCATCCCATCCACCTAGCGCATCAATTACACTACGTCTAACAATAAAATTTGTACCAGGAATCGTACATAACCGAAATAACTGCCATCTACCTGCCTGCGCCATCCACTGAAAACTTAGTGTCTCAATATTAATAAACTTAGTTAACAAATTCTTTTTCTTATTCCTCGTACGAAACTTCCCAATCACTGCGCCAAGTTCTTTTGAACTTTGAATTTTATACACAAGATATCTTATAGCAAATTTCTCTGGTGTATTATCTGCATCATAAACAACTAAGAACTCTCCGTTTGATGCTTGGTATCCAATGTTTAGTGCATTAGATTTTCCTTTTCCTCCGTTTTCTTTTGTTGTATTAATAACCTTTAGTTTCCTGTTTGGAAATTTCTCTTGATACCCTTTAAGAATTCTACCTGTGTTATCTGAGGAATTATCATTAACAACAATAACTTCTAATTTTTCTTCTGGATAATCTAATGCAAGCATTGCTTTTATAGTTTCATCAATTACTTTTTCTTCATTATGAGCAGGAATTAATATTGATACACTGGGAAAACTATCAAGTTCCTTTAAAATATTAATCTTTTCATTACTCGTTTTTATAAAAAACCGATATCCACTTAATGTCAAAATAATATTTGATAATAATAATAGCCAAATACACGTTAACGAGTATAAAAACAAATAATCAATAGTATTTAATGCATACATAAGTAATCACCCAAATAATCTTTCTTTATTTTTTCTTCTTGCCCCAATAAGAATAATCAAAAAAACGAAACAAAAAAAAGCAACAATGCTCATAAAGAAATTTGTAATATTTCTAAAATGTTTCAATATCGCACTCTGACTTTTTTTAGCATACTCTCCTGGATTGCAATTAACCTTTCCATTCTTAGAAGATATCTCAATACTTTCCCACTTCACCAGATTCTCTTCATTTCTTAAATCATAATAATTTGTATTTGGATCTAATCTCTCAACGATCTGTTCTAAATATGCAATATCTAAATATGGATGAAAAAACAAACCTGCAATGTGACCTCTCACAATAGATACTTGTTCATGGTTTTCAAACATTTCCTCTATTGCTAGAGGGTTATTAGAATCAATATATCCCATATTTTCAGGTATTAGTTTTCTAAACAGTATTGTGTTCTCCAATTTGTATGGATATGCCGTTGTTGAAAAACCTATATTACTAGTTTGTATATGCCCAATATAAGTAGAAAAATATTTTTTTACTTCCCGATATCCATCTTGCGTTATTGCATAATGTGGAGCTTCAAAAGCAAGTGGATAAATCCCATTTATTACGCACTCAACTATCCCCTTGCCCGTTCGTTCATACACCCATTGTCCCATATCCACAACAGGTGGTTGGTTGCGTTCTCCATCCCAGAATTCAAATCCTTCGCCTGTAATATCACCTCCAAAAGCCTGGTGCGTATATCCATGTAGCACTACACTGCCTCCCAATTCTTGTAAATACCGAATAGTAGCAGCAAAATCCTCCATTTCTGTAATAGGCGTAATCGTTTTCCCATCAGGATTTTTATATGCGGGTATTAATGCAATCATAAAAGGAATATTTTTTTCATTGAGATACTCTCCTATTTGTCTCAATTTTTTTGTATCTCTCATAGGATGTACATCTTCAATTCTAATGTATACCTGATTTGGTGGAATGTCAGTTATATTAAATGTATCTATTAAAACATCAGCCAATATATAAAATAAAACACTGTATGATTCAAATCTAGCTACAAACCAAAAATTATCTTCTCGTATAATGTATGGATATTCATTATATCCATCACTAAGGGTAGCATACACTTGTCCCTGCTTTTCTGGATCGTCTAGTATAATATATTCCCTATTTACGCCTAATAAAAAAGTTTTTTCAATGGGAGGAGAATAATTTTTGTCATTATAAAATACTTCTTTAATATCATAAATATTCCCTTTATATCGCAAATTAACATTTTTATTACGTTCTAAATATGTATCAACACCATGACCTAACCAAAATAGCGTTTTATCGTAATTAATCAAGTCTTCTATCAATGTATCATTATGTAAATAATCAAAACTATTTAATATAAAAACATAGTCATACTGAAATATTTTATCTTTATCATAGTATTCACAAGATAACTCATTTACATTAACATCAAATCTTCCTAAAAGTTCACGTAGAACAACCACATTATCTTCATACCCGTCTTCAACATATCTTCCATTATATATTATCAATACTTCTTTTCTATTTTCAATACAAAATGCATTACTGCTAGGATAAAATGAACTTATTAAAATAACTACTACAATAACCCTAAAAAACTGATTAAATATCATATTCCAGTTTCCCTTCAACCAATTTTTTATAAGCATATACATTTTCTATTCTCTGATCACATTCTGCCAAAGCAATTTTAATTTCAAATCGATAATTTTTCTTATCAATAATAATATTTTCTATACTTTTCTTTAACCTATCCTTTACTATGCCAGCGCCTTCTTCATCAGTATTAGTTAATATGATAGAGAACATATCTTTGTCAATTCTATACCATTCATCTTCAAACCTAGTAACTTTCTCCATAACATCAGACAAAGCCTTAATAATGCTATCCATCTCATCTTTTCCGTATACTGCAAATATCTCCTCAAAGTATGATAATTGAATTAGCATAACAGTTAATTCTAGTCCATGTCGTTTAGATCTTGTTATCTCCTTTTCTAGTTGATAATAAAACTGTTTAGCATTATTTAGTCCTGTAATCTCATCAACTGTTACTAAATTCTGAACTTCAAGCATTTTATTTGCATCATTTTTCATCTTCTCTAAACTTTCTCTAAATACTCCTGTAATCAATGCAGTAACAGGAAAAATAATCATCCATATATAAATATCTGTACCAACCATTTGGTCGTGAAATAAGTTACTATAAAAAATGATGCTTCCAAAAATGAAAACAGTTAAAATACTTGATATTAACCCAATCACAACATTAGTATAAAATGAAATAATCATTATAATTAATATCGTACAGAATAGTATATAATCCATCAATTTAAGTGTTCCAACATCAATAATCAGTAAATTAACTATAAAAAATAATATTATTAATAAAATAAAAAGAACATATACGTTATTGTATTTTATATTCATACTTCATCTCCTTCTTATTAAAGCTAATAATGCCTGCAAATTATCAAATGAAAATACTTCTAACGTATTAGCATCTCCAAACGAACCATATATAGTGCTTGTTTCGTCACTAACCTGTAATTGCAACATTTTCTGTATAAGACTATCATATAACTCCTGATCTCCTTCCTCTTTTGCAATGCGTGCTGCTATAGCATAAACTGCTGTGGACTGTTCATGCGTTGCTGGCATGCCTGTTACAATATTATAACTACTATAAATAATACCTTCTTCTAGTATTTGTTCTCTTAACCAATCAATCGAATCCTCTTCTACTAATCCTACTTCACACAAATGTAATACAACCAATAAAGAGTCAATCATATTAACTCTTTTTTCGTTTGAAAATTCATCTCTCTTAAAGTTATATTTTTTTAGATAGAAAGGAAAAACATCAGATATATACCCTTTTTTAATTAATTTGACCCCATTTTTATATAGCTTGTGCCATTTTCTATTATATTGACTCAGTTCTTTCATAGTTAATAAATCAATATATGCTAAATCGATTTCACTTGCTCTACTTTGGTCATACACATTATAATAGTTATTTAAATTCTCTTCTGTTACATTATATTGAAGCATAGTTTCTGCTAAATCAGTAGCTTTATTTAAATATGTTACATCCCCCCATTTATCATGTGCATATATTAGTGACCGAATAATTCTTAAATCATCAATACTTGCGGAAGTCTCGCCAATTCTTAAATCATCTTCTAGTATTCTCCACCTTAACAGTCCTACTTTATTAACCATAGCTTTCTCTACTAAAGCTATCTGTTTATCAAATTCTGTTTGATTATCTTTTTCTACATAATAAAGCATAATCAACCCTGATGATTCAGAAAGAATCTCGTAACCAGTTGCATAATCTAAAATTTCATCACTTTTAAGATGATTTGTATAAATACCACCAGCGTTTGAAGATAACTTATTTAATAAAAAATTATAGCACAAAATTTCTGCTTCACTATATATCTGGGACTCCCATGTATTGCCATTACGTATTTCCTCAGTTGGCATATACTCGTCCTTTTTTTCGCCCTCAACAAATAAGTGCAAACTACAATAGATAATAAATATTAAAACTAATATTGATGTTCCAATTAGATACTTATTCTTCATATGTATTTCTCCCAAAACAATATTATGATAATAGAAAATTTAGTGTTTTATATTTATTTTATAGCATCTAACAGAAATACTCAAAACATAATTTGGAAAAATGTCTTGTAAAAAAAACAAATTGAATTTTATAAAATATTCATCTGATAGGTCTTTAGTATTGAATATCATAGGTCTTTAGTGCTATATTATATTATAATACATACTTTTTCAACAATAATTAACAAAATTATTGAGTATTATTACAAAAAATTAACCTCCTAAGATATATTCCTCTAAAAAGATTGTTTTTTTGAGCAAGTGTACATGATCTGCCGTCCAATGCTGTCAACTTAAGAAATAACATATAATATGACAAAAGTTATCCTTGAAAATGGGGAAATAGAATATTTAATTTCTAATGTTCCTTTTGAAGATTTTAATACAATTGAAATAGGTGATCTCTATTTTCAACGATGGAAAATTGAAACTGCATATGATATCATAAAAAACAAATTACATATAGAAAACTTTTTCAGGTAGAAAAGAAATTATTATTGAACAAGATTTTTATGCACAAATGTTACTACTTAATATGATAGAGGATTTAAAAAACGATGCAAATAAAAGCCTTGAAATCAAAGGAAAAAATGTGGTGAAACGACATTACATCATTCCACCACATCACTAGATAATCACCAAGACGATGTAAATAATTTTGTGTATAGATGAATTAACTATCTCCTTCTTGAGAAGAATTTTGGATATAAAAACCAAGGAGGAGATTTTTTATGTCAACATTAACAAAAGACCAAGTAAAAGCTATTGTTAAGAGTAATAATTTTCAAAGTGTTGGTGATGTCAGTGAGTATTTAAGGGAGATTTTCAAAGATTGTATTCAAGAACTATTGGAAGCTGAAATTGAAACAAGCTTAGGCTATGCTAAAAATGACTGTGAAAATAAAGCAACAAATAACAGTCGAAATGGCTATTCGTCAAAAACTATTAAGAGCGAATATGGTGAAATTCCTATACAAATTCCTAGGGATAGTAATGGTGAATTTGAACCCCAAATTATACCCAAACATCAACGTAATGTTTCAGGCATAGAAGAAAAAGTAATATCTCTTTATGCGAGAGGCATGTCCACAAGAGACATTTCAGAGCAGATTCATGAACTATATGGTATCAACTTGTCTGCCGAAATGGTTAGTAAGATTACTGCACGCATTGCTCCTGAAATTAAAGCATGGCAAGAGAGACCTTTAGAGCTAATTTATCCTTTTGTATTCATGGATGCAATTCATTACAAGTTGAGAGAAGATGGTCACATTGTAAATCGTGCCGCTTATGTTGTTTTGGGTGTTAACTTAGAAGGCAAAAAAGATATTCTTGGTATATGGATAGGTGCAAATGAATCTTCGAAATTCTGGTTAGGAGTGCTCAATGACCTTAAAAACAGAGGTGTACAAGATGTATTACTCTTTTGTGTTGACGGACTTACAGGTCTTAAAGAAGCTATCAACGCCGTCTATCCAAAGGCTGAAGTACAAAGATGTATCATTCATCAGTTAAGAAATTCTTTTAAATATGTATCTTACAAAGATTTGAAGGAATTTAGTAAAGATTTCAAAAGCGTCTATAGCGCTATTAATGAAGAATCTGCTTTAGAAAACCTTTATGAAGTTAAAGATAAGTGGGGGAAATCTTATCCTTATGCCATAAGTAGCTGGGAAAAAAACTGGGATGTACTTAGTCCATTTTACAAATTCCCACAAGAGGTTCGTAAAATCATATACACTACCAATGTAATCGAAGGATTACATCGACAATATCGAAAAGTTACAAAAACAAAAACCATGTTTCCATCAGATATTTCGCTAGAGAAAATGTTATACTTAGCCTCACAAAACGTAATGAAAAAATGGACACAACGGTATAAAAATTGGGATATGGTTTTAAGCCAGATATTAATTCTATTTGAAGATAGAGTTGAAGCTTACCTATAGAAACCACCCCCACCGCCCTGAGGGCTCCTACTTTCTGAGAAAGTAGCAAAGCAGTCCTCATTGCCGGACAGGCTAGACCTTACAAAATACAGATTAGATTCAAGGCATAATACACCATACTATATAATTTTGCCAAATTTTAAAACAAATATGCATAATATTTTTTAAATTGGTAATAATAATAGTATACAATGAATGTTTTCTAGTTTGTATTACGTAAAATAAAACAGTCCAAAAAATTCGTATCAAGAATTAGATGTTGAAATATCAATACACAAAAATATTTATACTCCCATCACAAAGTGCTTATGACTGTTTAATATGAATATCTAAGCTTGCTGTTGTGAACATTCTCGATAACTTTTCTTTGTCAAAGAGCCAAAATAGCTTTCGACCATCACTTTATCAGTGATGCTAGTATCAAAATATATACTTTCAACAACAGCTACCTCTACTAAATTTACTACCTTTTCATCTCCATTCTTTAATAAGTCTTCAATGAAATCAAATAACTTTGCCAATACCTCGTGTTTATTATTATTTGCACAACTAGCAATAAACTTCACAAACTCTGATTCATAGAAGACGTACGGTAGGTCTTCATAATATTCTTCATCCTGCTCAAAGATAGCCTTCATTTCTGTAAACTGGTTAATAAGGGTAGTAATTACCTCATCATAAACATACATTTTTATCCTCCTATTTACCATCCAATGCATTTAAAGCATCTTCAAGTATTGCTTTTGCAACAGACTCATCATATTCGTTTAGGTCTCCTGCTCTTAGCCTCTTCTGTAATGCATTAACATAGTCATTGAGCTTATCCATGTGGAATTTCCCATTTGTCGGCTTACCTGTCAGAATTTCATTTCTTACCGCATCCATAGTTGTTCCATTACCAATAGTATTTTCTCCACCTTGGCCCTTATATAAATCGTTAATAATATTCTTTAATTTACTATGAGATACGTCTGGCTTGATATTGATATCAACTTTACTAATCCCCTTAACTGCATCATATGCTTCATCAGAGTTTTTAGCAAATAACTGTATATCTATTTTTTTAAGCAGTTTAGATACTCCTTCTGCTGCATCATCTACAAATTTCCCTCCACCTGCGGGTACTCCAGGTACTAACAATGCACCTCCATCTGCCACAACAGCTATCCCATTAATTACCGAAGGATTATTTGAAAAATTATTAGCTGAATCTGCCAACATTATTATATCTGAATGAGTATCTGGTGCAGTTCCTAATGCACTCAAATACAAATAAAAAGCTATTAAGGCATCGTCCACTCCCGCTACATGTCCACTAGGGTCTTTATACAAGAGGGGATTATTGTAACAATAAGTATACAAATTCAAGCTCAATGGGTCTTCCATCTTACCTAAATAACTATCTTCCGTTATAAACCGTCCCACACTAGGGTCATAATACCTTGCTCTTAGATATATAGTTCCTGTTTCTGTATCATAGTACTCTCCACAATATCTAAATGGGTTGGTATCGTTTTGGTCTATGTCTTTTTCTATTCCAAATGCGTCGTAGTCATAGTTTTTGGTAATTGTTCCATTTGTTTGTGTTAATTGTACCACATCTCCATGTCCGTTGTATAGGTAATAGTTTGTCGTGCCTTCTATGTCTGATGCGATGAGGTTAATGCCTCGGAGGTATTTTTTTGTGATGTTTCCTGCTCCGTCTGTTTCTATGACGATGTTGCTTCCATCCCATATGTGGTTGGTGATGTTGCCGTTTGTTGTTTTTCTTGTTCGTAGTCCGTCTCCATTGTATTTGTATGTTATGGTTTGGGTTTCGTCTGTTGTTTTGGTTAGTTGGTTAAATCCATCGTATTCATTGCTTGTTATGATGCTGTTTTCTGTTTTTCCTGCTACGTATACGTCAAAGCTTTCGCTTTGGTTTTCGTATGCTTTTGTGTCTGTTATTTTTTTTACTTGGTTTCCGTTGTTGTCGTATTCGTACAGTGTTACTGCTATCTCATTTTCTGTTGTTCCTTCTATGACTTTTGTTTCTGTGAGTAGTCTGTTGTTTTTGTCGTATGTGTATGCTATTGCTGTGCCTTCTGTTGTGGTTTTTGTTTTTCTGTTGCTATTGTCGTCGAAGGTATATGTTGTTGTGATGCTGTTTGGTTCTGTGACTGCTGTTAGTCTGCCTAGTCCGTCGTATTGGTAGGTTGTTGTTCCGTTGTTGTCTGTTTTGCTTGCTTGGTTTCCGTCTAGGTAGTAGGTGTAGTTGTATTCTGTTTGTTTTGTTGTGCCTTTTTTGTTGGTTATGTTTGTGAGTCTGTTTGCGTCGTTGTATGTGTATGTTGTGCTGTTGCTGTTGTCATAGGTCAAGCTTTGTCTGTTTCCGTTTGTGTCATAGGTATAGGTTGCTTTTGTTGTTCCGTTTTCTTTTACTTGTTTTTGTCTGTTTAGGGTGTCATAGGTGTAGCTTATGTTTTGTTTTGCTGTTCCGTTTTGTTTTAGTGTATATGCTAATCTATTACTTACTGCGTCGTATGTGTATTCTTTTGTGATGTTGTTTGGTGCGTTTTCTGTTTTGAGTCGGCTTAGGTCGTCGTAGCTATATGTTGTTGTGCCTGTCTCGTCTGTCATGCTTTTTCTGTTGCCTAGTTTGTCGTATGTATATGTTATTTGTTTTGTTTGTCCGTCTTTTGTTACTTTTTTGTTTAGTAGTTTGCCTTGTCCATTGTACTGGTAGGTGATGTTGTTTCCGTTTCTGTCTGTTTGTTTTATGAGGTTGCCTACCATGTCATATGTGTTTTGTGTTGTTTGTTCTAGTGGGTCTGTCATGGTTGTCATTTGGTTTTGGTGGTTGTATTGGTATCTTGTGACGGTGTAGTCTGTGTCTGCGCCTGTTTCGGTTGCTGTGTTGATTGGTGAATTTAGTCCTGTGTACATTTTTGTTTTGTTTCCTACTGCATCGTAATGGTATTGGGTGTAGTTTTTTGTTCCGTCTGTGTTGTGCTGTATGACTTTTATGAGTCTGTTTCTGTTGTATATAGTATACTAAAAGTACCCACTATTACAGTTGAAAAATCCCCACATAAAAACTAAACTATCTATAAGAAAAAAATTATAGGTGGTATGGTGGAGATGATAAATTTGAATAAGAAGAGAAAAATTTTATTGTTGTATCGACAAGGATATAACAAATCAGAAATTTCAAGGGAGGTATCAGTTGCAAGAAAAACTGTACGGAAATATATTAATGAGTATGAAGAAAAACTCGAACAGTTAGGTGCTATGGATCACAACAATGAAGAACAGTTAAATGCGCTCATAGAATCATTAAGTGAACCACCAAAGTATGATACTTCAAATCGAAGTTGTTTAAAGCTAACAGAGGAAGTTAAGGCAGTTATTAATTCATGCCTTGAAGAAAATGATGAAAAACTAAAGAATCATAATCGAAAACAACTGATGAAAGTCGTTGATATCCATGAACTTTTAATTGAGCAAGGCTATGATATTGGATATACGACAGTAAATAATTACGTGAAAACTCAAAAAAAAGCGAAGGAGGCATATATTAAACAAATTTATCCATTAGGGGAAACTTTGGAATATGATTGGGGAGAAGTAAAATTAGAGATTGCTGGTGTTGCAAAGAGGTTTCAAATGGCTTTAATGACAACAGCTGCGGGTTCATGTCACTTTGCCATGCTTTATCATAATCAAAAGATGGAATCATTTTTAGATAGTCATATAAAGGGACTTAATTACTTTGGAGGTGTTTTTAAAGAGATCGTTTATGACAATATGAAAGTTGCAGTTGGTCGTTTTGTCTCCAAAGGGAAAAATGAGCCTACTGAAGACTTGTTTAAGTTATCGATGTACTACGGTTTTGATTATAGATTTTGCAATGCTCGCCGCGGAAATGAAAAAGGTCATGTAGAACGTGGTATTGAGTTTGTAAGACGAAAAGCTTTCGCCAAGAAATATAAATTCAATACTTTTGAAGAGGCAAATACACATTTACTTAAGGTACTGGAAGATTTAAATCGACGTCAAAGACATTGGTTGGACAATAAAAGTCCTTGGGATATATTAACTCAAGAACAACAACATATGATTAGCTTAAAGCCTGATTATGTTATTGCAAAGAAATTAGAATGCCGAGTGGACAAATACAGTACAATTACCGTTGAGCAAAATCGCTACTCAGTACCCGAATACCTTGTTGGAAAATTTGTAGAAGTGATAGTCTATTCAAATAAACTCAAGGTAAATTATAAGCACGAGTCAGTTGCTCATCATAATCGAAGTTTTGGTCATTTTGATTGGACTATGGATATTAATCATTATTTAAATACAATAAAAAAGAAACCTGGATCATTAAAGAACAGTGCAGCCATACAGTGTTCTGAACGCAGGATTCAAGAAATATACAATACCTATTATACAGGAAAACCTAAAGATTTTGTAGTACTTTTAGAAATTATTAAAGAAAAAGATTTAGAATCTGTAGAATCAGCCATTGAAGAATTGACCCAATTAGGATCTCGTCATGTCACAACTGAAAACATAAACAACCTTGTACATCAAGTGTCTGCTGTAAATATCGAGCATAATAAAGATTCAGATGATGAAATAAAAAAGAGGTCTTGGGAGCTTTTAGATAAGTTAACTATTAAGTTTTTAGAACCTGAAAATGGGAGGTCAAATATTGAACAAACAAGACTTACAGTATGTTAAAGAATATATTAAAGAGCTGAAATTAGCTGGCTTAAGTAATGTGTTGAAAGAAAAATTAGAGGATGCTTATCGTACAGATATGAGTTATGAATTATTCCTGAAAGAATTGCTTGAAATTGGTGTTGACACAAGAAGAGAAAATGGTAAAAAAAATCGCATTCGTAATGCAAAGTTTCCATATAAAAAATATTTAGATGACTTGGTATTAAAATACCTTCCAGAAGAAGCTAAAAAGCGCTTTAAAGAGCTGCGGAGCTTGAAATTTATTGAAGAAGGGCGAAATGTCATATTAGCTGGTAATCCAGGTACAGGAAAAACACATATTAGTATTGGTCTAGGTATTGAAGCCTGTAATGCTGGCTATAAAGTTCTTTTCACAACGATTCCACTTTTAATTAATGAGTTAAAGGAAAGTAGAAGCAATAGAACTCTTAAATCTTTTGAAAATAGATTTGAGCGCTATGACCTTATCATTGCTGATGAACTAGGGTACATCTCATTTGATAAAGAAGGTAGTGAATTATTATTTACACATCTGTCTTTGAGAGCGGAAAGAAAATCTACAATTATTACATCAAACTTATCTTTTAACCGTTGGGATGAGATATTTAATGATCCAGTACTTACTGCCGCCATGGTTGATAGGCTTACTCACAAAGCTTATGTCATTAACATGAATGGTAATTCTTACAGGACAATGGAAACGTTAAATATGAGCAACTAATTTTTTTACACATAAGTGGTACTTTTTCGATTGAAATTGTGGGAACTTTTCACTTGACAAATACATCTGTTGTCATACCCATATTCTGTTGTGTTATATGTTTCTGGTTCTCCTATTTTGTTTGTTTGTTGTTTTTCTTTTGTTTTGTTTCCGTTGTTGTCGTAGTAGTGTTTTGTTTTGGTTGTGTTGTTTCCGTCAAATGGTGTTTCTGTTGTTTTTAGTCGTCCTAGTTTGTCGTAGGTGTAGATGGTTGTGTTGCCTTTGTAGTCTGTTTGTGTTTTGACTCTGCCTAATGTGTCATATGTTGTTTGTATGCTTTGGTTTTCTATGTTTGTTTGTTTTATTATTCTGTTTGCATGGTCGTAGGTATATGTTGCTGTTGCTTCTTGTGTCCAATTTTCGTCATGGGCTCGTGGGTCTTTTTCTGCTGTTTTGTTGCCCATGTAGTCGTATTGATAGGTTGTTGTGTATGTTTTGGTTGTTCCGTTTTCGTCATGGTCTATTTCTTCTTTGACTAGTTTCCCCCATTTGTCGTAGTATTGTTTGATTGGGGCTGGTGTTATGGTGTTATCTCCTTCTAGCGCTATTGTTATTTTGTTGTATTTGTCTATTTTTCCGTTTATTGTGTCGTTTACTCCATAGTCATATGTGTAGCTTATTTTTTTGATTATGTTTCCGCTTATGTCTGTTGTTGTTTGTGTGTTTACTGTATCGTCACTGTTATATGTGTAGGTGATGGTGTATTTTTCTGCTACTTGTCCTGCTTCTGTATATTTTCTATACAGTGTTTCGGTTTGTTTTCTGCCTATGTTGTCGTAGGTGTTTTCGGTTTGTTTTTGCCATGTGCTGTTGTCTGGGTTGTATATGTAGGTTGCTTTTAGGTTTCCTAAACCGTCGTATTGTATTTTTTGTTTGTTTCTGTTTTCGTTTTGTACGATGATGTAGTTTTGTGCGTCGTTGTATGTGTATGTTTTGCTTGTACCATCTGCATATGTTTCTGTTTTGACTCTACCTAATTTATCATAGGTATAGCTTGTATTATTGTTGTTTCCGTCTTTGCTTGTTGCAAGGTTTCCGTATACATCATAGTTACTTGTTTGTTTTATTGTTTGTGGGTTTTGTCCGTCTGCATCTGTTACGTTTGCTACATAGGTTTCTAATTTGTATGTTTTGTTCGTATTGTATGTATGGGTGGTGTGGGTTATGTTTTCGTTGCCTTCGTCGTCCCACTGGTGTATGGCTGTGATGTTTCCGTTTTGGTCGTATTGGTATTTTGTTTTGTTTTTTAGGTTGTTTTCTAGTAGGTTGCCATCATTGTTATAGATTCTTTCGTATGTTTTTGTCCATTCGACGCATTTTCCGTTGAGTGGGTCGTCTGGGTCTGCTGTGTTGTTGTATAGTGTGTTTTCTATGTGTGTTTCATGGGTTGCATCTCTTTTGTAGGTTTGGGTTAGCATGATGCTGTCTGTTCCATAGGTATAGTTGACGGTGTAGTCGTCTTTGGTTTCTTTTGTGATATTTTGTTTGTCATCGTATTCGTATTGTGTTATTGCGCTTATGTATTCTGAACTTTCTGTATTATATTGTTTTTCTGTAATGGTTCTTGGTGATGATTCTGGTTCTTCATCGTCTGTGTATACATAAGTTGTTTCTTTCTCATAATATCCAGAGTTTTCTGTGTATTTCAAGTGATTACTATTTCCAGAGTTCCATATATTAGCCTGTTGTTCTACAATTTTTTTACCATATGGATTATATCTGTCTATTTTTGTATATCCATCAGATTGTCTTTTTACTGCTCCAAGTTTAATTATTTCTTCTAGCTCTTTACCGTTATATTCTGCAATTTCTTCTAATTCTTCAACTGATACACCTTCAAACTCATTAATATATTCATAGGTATAATAGTTATTCACCTTAGCATTACTAATATCTTTTTTTGATTTCACTTTATATCTTTCTTTCATTAGTAATATTTCACCCAAAGATACTAAACTTTCTTGATAAACATATTCTGTTGTAGCTCCTGTAGGATATTGTATTTTCACTATATTATGTGCTCTATTCCTACGATCATTTCCACCTGATATTCTTCCGTCATTATAATTAAACCAACATGAGCTATACATTGGTTCTTTCTTTTGAGATTCATATATAGTTTCATTTCCTTCCGCATCTTTTACTGTTAATATATCTCTATAATCTGTTTCTCTATATGTTTTTGTATAGGTAATCTGACGATTTTCATATGATATTGAGCTTATCATACCATTTGTTGATCCTACTGTTATTTCTCTGCCATAGCTATCAATTATTTTTGAAAGTTTATTGCTACTATTATACTCAAATTTGATTCGATTACCATATTTATCATCTATGGCTACTATAGCTCCTCGACTATTGAAATACATTGTTTCTCCATTTTTATCTGTAACAGTTCTGTTATATGTAAGGTCTACAGTCTCATCATAGGTATCATAATAATATACATTATGTGCAGTATATAATTCTGTGTCTTCAATATCTAAAGAGCAAGGTTCATATCCTTTATAATTAAGATCCCATTGAGTATATGAATATATACCTCCTTTTCCATTATGAAATTCTCCAATTTTTCTTAAATGAACACATTCTGACGAAACTCTCTCACTATAACTATCTATCTTAACTAAAAAAGGTAGCGTAATCTTCCACCCGTTTCCGATTTCGTATAAACTTGTTGTTCTCCATCCAGATGATAATTTTGACCGTACATCTGTTTGAATATAAATAGGGTCTGCATTTTTGTCTCTTGTTAAGTTTAGATCACCTTCTTTAAATCTTTCATATGGATAAGCTTTATTGCCTGCTGAATCTTCATATGTAAAGAAATCTTCGGTCAAAGCCTGACAGTTTAGTGTTTCTGGCGCATTTTCAATCATTTGTGATTCACTATAAAATAATATATAGTATCCAACGCCATTTTCGTCATAGTATAAAAACGCTGGTCTAGTTAGTGTGGTGTAATAAAGATTAATATCGTTTTGATATATAAAATAGTCTTCTCTTTGATTTGAGTATTCTCTTTTTATGACTAAGTCATGTCCGTTTTTGCCTGGTAATATCAAATCTGTTTGTGTAAGACTTAAATTACCAGACCATGTACTAATGTTTTCACCGATTGCATCTTTTTTCCCAAATGGAGGATTATAGCTTTCTCCTGCCGACATTTCTATTCCTTCTCTTATCATATCTTGTTCAATTTCTCCCGATGTTGATGCATATACACTGATTACTCCAAATATGCTGGTTATGATGATTAGTAGCATTATTATTTTTTTCATGTTCTACTGCACCTCCTTTTGTAAGAGGTCTTCCCATGTTTGTCCTGCTCTTTTTTGTTCTAATACTTTTTGTACGTCTACTTTTTGTTTTTTGGTGACTGTTGATGCGTTTAGTATTTCTAGTTCTGTGTATCCTTGGTCTATTAGCTTATTTATTTTTTCTTGTGTCATGCCATTTTCGATTGCTTTTTTCTTCAAGTATTCTTTTGCTTTTTTGTTTTTTTCTTTTATTTCTTGTGGTTCGTCCCATAGTCCTTGTTCTTTAAGTTTTTCTAGTAAACCTTCTGTTCTCTCGCTATAGTACTGGTTCATTTCTTGGTCTATTGTTTCACCACTTGATAACTTATCTAAATATTCATTTATGTCCTTTTCTGTTCTTTTTGCTAGGAAGTATGCGTCTAATATTTCTGTTCCGTTTTGTATTTGTTTATATTGTTCTTTTTGAGGACTTTTACTTTGTCTCATTGATTGTTTTTGCATCTTATTTTTTGTTGATTTTGTGTAGTTTTCTTCTATTAGTTCTGCCCATGATGTACCTGTGACTCTTTTGTCTAGTATCTCTGTTATTGTGTTTTTACCCATTCTGCACAGTCTATTGGCTGTAATGATGTCGTCACGGTTTAGTCCTTTGTCATAGTATGCATGGATTTGTTCTCGGTCTAATACGCCATATTTGTTTTCTGTGATTTGGTTGTATACTGCTTCTACCCAATGGTTGTCTTCTTCATCGGTTGGTTCATAGGTGTCATATATTTTTTTTATTAGCTCTATGTCTTCGTCTGTGTCTATCCAGAATTTATATATTTCTATTAGCTTGTTTAGTTTATATCCTTCTGTGACAAGCTGATTGATGTATTTTTGTTCTGCTTCTGTCGGTTGATAGATTTGTATGAATTTTGCATATTTCGCCATTGATTCATAGTACTCGTCTGTGTTTTGTTTTTCTGTTTTTATTGTTTGGCTAATGCTTTTTAGCTCTATATTTTTTTCTAGTGATATTTCGGATAATTTGTTTTCTGCGGTTTCTGCTTCTTTTTCTACTGTTTTCTTTGTTTCTGTAATGGTATTGTTTACTGCATAGACTGCTGTTGTTATGATTGTTGATACTACTATGATGATACTGACTATTTTTAACCAGATGTTTTTTGTCTTCATTTGTGTATTCCTCCGTTATGTCATTTTCTTTTTTCCTTGTTTTAGAAATATTAACGTTAATATTTCGCAATAATGTTACTTAAAGGTATGTTGAACCGAGATTTGTTCATTTGTTTTTGAACGGAATTTCACTCCATTCACTATACCTGTCCATGTTTTATTAGAATCTATCCCTTTGTTAAGGGTATACTTAATTGTTCCAGTTTCTAAGTTGTATTCTATAATCTCTATGCCTGTATCTCCAATTACTCCTACATTTGTTTCTTTAGCTGGCGTAAATATGCATAAATCAATTATCTCTATTTGATTAGGGTCATATTCAAGTGTAAATGTATATTGACCAAAATCTTGTATATTAGATGCTGTCAAAAACATTTCAAATGTTTGTCCACTTTCGCAATTAAGTTCTTTTATTATTCCTGATTTTTCTGCAGTAACAGGTATACTCCATTCTCCTACTCCATTGGCATTTTTAGCTCTTACTTTATACGTATACTCAATTGCTACTTCAATACCACTGTGCATATATGGATTAGTAACATTTTCTGTTAATTCACCATTTATTTCGATATCATACCCTGTTGCTCCATTAACAGCATCCCAGCTTACAGTTATATTCGAGCCATTAACAACTGCATTTACATTTGTAGGACTACCTACTAATGTATACTGGCTAATTGATTCGCTCCATTCCCCTGCTCCATTTGTATTCTTTGCTCTTAATCTATAACTATGAATACTGTTTGATAGTAAGCCATCATGTGTATAGCTTGTATCATTTCCTACATCTATCACATTTCCATCTACTTCTATTTCATATCCTGTTGCTCCATCCACAGCATCCCATGTTATATTTATGCTTGTACTTGAATTGCTTATCGCTGTTACATTATTTACTACTCCTAGCAATGTCATTGCTATTACTGGTTCACTCCATTCCCCTGCTCCATTTGCATTGACAGCTCTTAATCTGTACACATAAGAACTGTTTGGTTGTAAGCCATCATGTATATAGCTTGTGTTGTTCCCTACATCTGTAACATTTCCATCTACTTCTATTTCATATCCTGTTGCTCCATCCACTGCATCCAATGTTATATTTATACTTGTGCTTGTTGGTACTGTATTAATGTTTTGTGGAACTGCTAATGTCTGTTCCACTAATGTTGTAATATTAATGGTATTACTTGCATCAGATTCATTTCCTGCTCCGTCCTTTGCTTTTACTGAAAAAGTATATTCCATATTTGGTGTTAATCCTGTTACTGTACAACTCGTTTCATATACTGATTCTACTACTGTAGTACCTTCATATATGTCATATTCTGTTACTCCAATATTATCTGTTGACGGTTCCCATGTTAATGTTACACTATGATATGACAAATCTTCATATGTTAAATTTGTTGGTGCTGTTGGTGCTTCTGTATCTAACAGTAAGTAAAATCCTTCAATTTGCGTCGGTATACTATGGTCTAATGTCGTTCCATCTCCTAGCTGTCCTAAATCATTATCCCCCCATGCCCATACTGTACCATCCTCTTTTATTGCTATGCTATGATATCTTCCTGTTGCTATTGACTTCACTCCTGTTATCCCTGTTATTTCCACAGGTTCTATTCTATTTGTTGTACTGCCATCTCCTATTTGTCCATCCCAGTTCTGACCCCATGTCCATACTGTTCCGTCTTCTTTTAATGCTATATTGTGATAATTACCTCCTGCTATTACTTTCACTTCTGTTAATCCTATTACTTGTGTTGGTATGAACCTATCTGTATTTGTGCCATCTCCTATTTGACCATATCCATTATATCCCCAACCCCAGACTGTTCCATTACTTTTTAGAACCAGACAGTGATAATCTCCACTTTCTATACTTACTACGTCGCTTATTCCTAATACTTGGATTGGTTCTGAACTAGATGTGATTGTATCATTACACAATTGACCATAATCGTTATAGCCCCATGCCCATACTGTACCATCACTCTTTAACACTACACTATGATATTTCCCTGCTCCTATTTCTACCACTCCTATTAGACCTGGTACTTGTATTGGTGTTAATCGTTTGTATGCTGTATCATCTCCTAATTGACCATATCCATTATAGCCCCATGTCCACACTGTGCCATCTTCTTTTAATGCTATTCCATGATATTTTCCTGCTCTTACTGACACTATTCCTGTTAAATTAGATACTTGTACTGGACTTGATCTATATTCTGTTGTGCCATCTCCTAATTGACCATCATAATTGAATCCCCACGACCATACTGTGCCATCTTCTTTTAATGCTATTCCATGATAATCACCGTTTGCTATTTCTGTCACTTCTGTTAATCCTATGACTTGTACTGGTGTTAATCTAGTTGTATTGGTTCCATCTCCTAGCTGTCCTGCCCAATTTTCTCCCCATGTCCATACTGTGCCATCTTCTTTTAATGCTATGCTAAAATCTTCTCCTCCTTCTACTGCTATAGATACATCTCTATTTACACTTTCAGTTGTAATATTAATCGTATTACTTGAATCAGATTCATTTCCTGCTTCATCCTTTGCTTTTACTGAAAAAGTATATTCCGTATTTGGCGTTAATCCTGTTACTGTACAACTTGTTTCATATACTGACTCTATTACAGTAGCATCCTCATATATGTCATATTCTGTTACACCTACATTATCTGTTGACGGTTCCCATGTTAATGTAACACTATGATAAAACAAATCTTCATATGTTAAATTTGTTGGTGCTGTTGGTGCTTCAGTATCTCCGGTTATGAATATATCTGCTATTGCCATATCACTACCTTCTACTGGTACTAAATCTAATTCATTTTCGCTTGCTGCGCATCCTAGCTTCATAACTCCTGCTTCTGTTCTTCCTATCTGCGTTAAATCAACTGATTTCTCTTTCACATTTGCATTTTTTGCTATTTCTACATCACAGACATAGTCAAATGACCAATCATCTCCACTACCCGTATATTCAAACAGCTCATTATCCACTATTAAATATTCTGCTCCCATATTTGGCCATATCCAATATGCACTATATCCTGTTTGACTATTATTATCACTATCTATGAAAATATCATATGTTTCCGTTATTTCTGTTCCTTCTAATAGTATATATAACTTATTATCATCTTGTGCTGCCGATAAACTACTAATCTTCCCACTTCCAATTGCAATCGGGTCTATATTTTCCCAATCCAATATATTTCCATCCACCTCTATAGCTGCTTCTAATAATGTTTTTCCTATTATTATACTACTCCATTGCCTTTCTCCATTTTCATCTTTTGCTCTTACTCTATATATGTGTTCTGTATTCTCTGTTAATCCATTATGTTCATATGTAGTACTATTCCCATTATCTACTACTTCTCCTCCATCTACTTCTATATCATAGCCCGTTGCTCCTTCTACTGCATCCCATTCTACAGTAATGCAAGTTTCTGTTGCTGATATACTAATATTTTCTGGCACTCCTTCTATATATCCAGTTATGAATATATCTGCAATTGCCATATCACTACCTTCTACTGGTGCTAAATCTATATCATTTTCTTTTGCTGAGCATGCTATCTTCATAACTCCTGCTTCTGTTTTTCCTATCTGCATTAAATTAACTGACTTCTCTTTCACATTTGCATTTTTTGCTATTTCTACATCACAGACATAGTCAAATGACCAATCATCTCCACTACCCGTATATTCAAACAGCTCATTATCCACTATTAAATATTCTGCTCCCATATTTGGCCATATCCAATATGCACTATATCCTGTTTGACTATTATTATCACTATCTATGAAAATATAATATGTTTCCGTTATTTCTGTTCCTTCTAATAGTATATATAACTTATTATCATCTTGTGCTGCCGATAAACTACTAATCTTCCCACTTCCAATTGCAATCGGGTCTATATTTTCCCAATCCAATATATTTCCATCCACCTCTATAGCTGCTTCTAATGATGTTTTTATATTTACAATATTACTTGCATCAGATTCATTTCCCGCTCCATCCTTTGCTTTCACTGAAAAAGTATATTCCGTATTTGGCGTTAATCCTGTTACTGTACAACTTGTTTCATATACTGACTCTATTACAGTAGCATCCTCATATATGTCATATTCTGTTACACCTACATTATCTGTTGACGGTTCCCATGTTAATGTAACACTATGATAAAACAAATCTTCATATATTAAATTTGTTGGTGCTGTTGGTGCTTCTGTATCTGTTTCGGCATAAACTTGTCCTCTAAATAATGGAATAGAAGCACTCAATGTAAGTTGTTGAAAAATAATTAAAACTAATAAAATGCTTATTATTCTTTTTAATTGTTTTACCATGTTAAATCCCCCTTAATTTTCAAACAATTTAAATATTTTTAAATAATATATATATTCTTAACGATTATAGCATAAAAACATCGCGTATTTTGTCAAATCTTGTCGAAGAATATAATATAATATTTTTCTTTTTATACAAAACCGTAATATCAAACAAAAATAACCTCCTGCCCAAATTCCCTCAGAAGGTTGTTAACCGTACTTTTGATATTTATTCATTATTTTTTATAATTTTCTACTAATGCCTTCATAACATCATTAAACAATTTATTGTTTTTTACTGATACATTATTATCTATTAGATCCTGAATTTGATTATCATTCATCGTTGTTTCCTCAGCAGTTTGCGTTTGACCTGCTTGTAAAGCAGAAATGTCACCTAAAAAACCAGCCAATATCAGAATGACAATTTGATTACGCGTTATAAGTAGTGTAGTAACTCGTATGACGCCAGTTAATATACCCATAATAACCAAAACATCCGAAGCCGTTAAAAATGGTTCTGCGCATTGTCCTTGTCCTTGTTCCTGTTCTTGCCCTTGTTCCTGCTGCTCTTGTAATTCCTTTATCATTTCTTTAATTTTAAAATTCAATAGCTCTTCTGATGACATTCATATTTCCTCCTGATTGTCTAATAATATCAGTTTGATATGTTAGAGAGAAATTGTTACTATTCATATTTGCATTTATCATCACTCGGACAGCACTTTTGTTTCACACAAATTATTAATAAAAGTGCTATTATAATTGAACCAATTATCAATAAATCTTCTACAACTTCAGCACAATCACAATCTATTTTACTCAAATGAATCACCACTTTTCATTCATTTTATCGAATAATAATACGTGTAGTATTTACAATTATATGCTACCCAAAGATTTCACCAACAATATCTTCTATGCCTTCTTTTTCACCTAATGAACCGCCTAATATAATATCTACATTTTGAGAACCTGAACTTAAAAGAAAAGCACCCACAATTATGTTCCCTGTTAATATTCCAATAATAACTAAAATTGTTGAACTTCTTATATTACAAATGTCTATACAACAATCTTTTTCTGGCTCTTCTTCTATTACTGAATTTTCATATAATTCTTTTATCATTTCATTATATTCTTCAGCTGTTATATTTTTCAGCCTCTCAATTAATGAATTTACAGCAGTATTAAAAGATTTGCTATCAATACTAGTATTATCACTACCTTCTTCAGTACCTAATCCCAGTGACCCAAGTGAACCAAGCGAGCCAGCTACTGATATTGTGACTATTTGCTCATTATTTATACGCACAGCACGAACGATAAGAACACCAGTGATTAATCCAATAAGTACCAATATCTCAGAGATAGCCAAATTACCAAAACATGGTTGTTGCTGTTCTTCTTCTTCTTTTTTCCGTTGCTCTTCTTGTATTCGTTTCTCTTCTTCTATTTGATTTTTTTTTTCTGTTAGCTCGTTAATGAGTGTATCCAATTGTTCAATTGACAACATTCATTATTGCCTCCTTCTATACTCTAACCTTAAAGCTAAGTTAAAAACGGTATATCACATTTTCCTCCTATATCTGTCGACCATATTATAAATAATGCTGCAACAATGACTAATAATATATTTTGTTTGAGTCGTGTACAAGGATCACTCAACTAAATCACCACTTTTCAATTTAATATCAAACGAAGTAATTATCATTTTCACATCATACAACTAAACAGATTGCGTATGGAATTACTAACACCAAGCAACTTTTTCTCATTATATTAATATTATATAGTCAATAAAAATAAAGTGTGTCACTTTTTCTCAATTGAATAAAAAATACTAGAAAACAATATAATTATATGTTCCCTAGTATCTTTATACAAATGTTTTTAATTATCCATCATCCTGGCGGCCACTGAAGCTGTCTTCCGCCCAATAGGTGAAAATGGATATGTCCCACCGTCTGTCCACCATCATCTCCACAATTGTTTACAATCCTAAATCCATTTTCATCAATTCCCAATTCTTTAGCAATCTTTTGACTGGTTAGGAATATATGCCCTACCAAATCTACATTTTCTAACTCAAGTTCCGTGACGGAAGAAATATGCTGCTTTGGAATAATCAATACATGTACTGGTGCAACTGGATTCACGTCATTGAAAGCTAAAATTTGATCATCTTCATATACAATAGTTGAAGGGATTTCTTTAGCCACTATCTTACAAAAAATACAATCAGACACTTTTTATCGCTCCTCTCTTTTAATTGTAATGATTCCTTTTTTTACTTTTGCATACTTTCCACTAATGTAAGTACTTTACTTAATGCTTCATCAATCTTAGAAGCATCTTTACCACCTGCTTGTGCCATATCTGGTCTTCCACCACCACCACCAGAAGCAACTTTTGCAACTTCTCTAACAATATTCCCTGCATGGATACCTTTGGCAACTGCTGTCTTTGTCGCCATAGCAATGAAATTTACTTTTCCTCCAAAGGCCGTAGCAAGAACCACCACTCCGCAGTCTAATTGATCCCTTACCGTATCTCCCATATTTCTTAGTCCATCCATATCCAAACTATCCATTCTAGCAGTCACTACTGTAATACCATTAATGTCCACTGCATTAGATAAAATATCATCTACGGAACCTTGCGCTAATTTACTTCTCAAACTTTCAATCTCTCTGTGGGAGTTTTTTAATTCATTCACCAAAGCTTCAGCTTTTTTCACAAGATCTGTCGATGTTGTTTTCAAAACAGCAGATACTTCATCTAACGCCTTCTCTTTATTTCCGAAGTACTCTAGCGCAGCAACACCTGTCACTGCTTCGATTCTTCTCACACCTGCGGCTACGCCACCTTCACTTACAATCTTAAATACACCCGCTTGGCTTGTTGTATCAAGATGACATCCTCCACACAATTCTACGCTATAGTCACCCATCTTTACAACCCTTACAACATCACCGTATTTTTCTCCAAAAAGTGCTGTCGCTCCCATCTTTCTCGCTTCATCGATAGACATTTCGTTAATATCAATAGGCAGACTGCTTAATACATATTGATTGACTTCTTTTTCTACCTGCTCAATTTCCTCTTTCGTCATCGCAGAAAAATGAGAAAAGTCAAATCTCAATTTATCAGGTTGAACCAATGATCCAGCTTGGTTTACATGGTCACCCAATACATTTTTTAATGCTTTATGTAACAAATGGGTTGCTGAATGATTTCTAGTAATAGCTATTCTTCTATCCATATTCACTACTGCTTTAACAATATCCCCATTGGATACTGCACCAGAAATGACTTTACCAATATGAAGTATTTTACCATCCTTTAACTTCTTACAATTTTCTACTTCTATTTTAACATCTTCATTTTCTATCAATCCAGTATCCCCTACTTGTCCACCACTTTCACCATAGAAAGGTGTTTTATCCAAGATAATGGTAATATGATCACCTTGTAAAGCCGTTCCAACTTCTACATCATCTTTTACAATCCCACGTATTATGGCTGAGTCTTCATACGTGCCATAACCGATAAACATTGTTGTGATAGACGCATCCATTTTCGAATAAATATTCTCTGTTCCCCAGGCCTCTGAACCTGCATCCTGACGCGCTGCTCTTGCTCTTTCTCTCTGCATTTCCATCTCTTTATTAAAGCCTTCTTCGTCTAATCCAATGCCTTGTTCCATCAATATTTCCTTCGTCAAATCAATAGGAAAACCATAGGTATCATATAATTTGAACGCTTTATCGCCACTCAAAATCTCTTGTTTTGCATGCCTTAGTTCTTCAATATATTGATTCAAAATCACAAGCCCTTGATCAATTGTTTCATCAAAACGTTCTTCTTCAACCTTAATGACTTTCTCAATATATGCCTTCTTCTCTCCCAATTCAGGATAAGCTTCTTTTGATTCTTTTATGACCGTTCCAGCAACTTCCCATAGGAAAGGTTTTTCAATACCCAACAACTTACCATGACGAGCTGCTCTTCTCAATAATCTTCTTAGAACATACCCTCTTCCCTCATTGGAAGGAAGGATACCATCAGAAATCATAAATGTAGTACTTCTAATATGGTCGGTAATAACACGTAACGAAATATCTTTTGTCGCATCTTCTTTATAGTTTACTTTTGCAACCTTACTGATATGTTGCATAATATTTTTTATTGTGTCAACTTCAAATAGTGAACCTACGCCCTGCATAATTGCTGCCAATCTTTCCAATCCCATACCCGTATCAATATTTGGATTTGGTAATGAATTATAGTTTCCCTCTTCATCTTTATCAAACTGTGTAAATACAAGATTCCAAAACTCCACAAACCTGTCACAATCACAACCTACAGCACAATCAGGATTACCACAACCTGCTTCCTCACCTCGATCAAAATAAATTTCAGAGCATGGACCACATGGCCCTGTGCCATGTTCCCAGAAGTTGTCTTCTTTCCCTAGACGAACAATCCTATTTGCAGAAACACCGACTTTCTTTGTCCAAATGTCAAAGGCTTCATCATCATCTTGGTAGATACTCACCCATAGTCTATCAATAGGTAGCTTCATATCCTCCGTTACAAATTCCCACGCCCAAGCCGTAGCTTCATTTTTAAAATAATCACCAAAAGAGAAGTTTCCCAACATTTCAAAGTATGTACCATGTCTTGCCGTTTTTCCAACACGTTCAATATCAGGCGTTCGTATACATTTTTGACAGGTCGTTACTCTTTTCCTCGGTGGAACTTCCTGTCCTGTAAAATAGGGCTTCAATGGTGCCATACCTGCATTAACCAATAATAAACTTTGATCATTTTGAGGCACTAATGAAAAGCTGGACATTCTCAAATGACCTTTGCTTTCAAAAAATTTTAAATATCTTTCTCTTATCTCATTTAAACCTAGTTTTTGCATATTATCAATCCTTTCTTATTAAAAACCTTCGATTCCGCAATACAACGAAATATTAAACTCATTATCTGATAGACGCTAGATGCAAGCAAAAAAAACTCTCATTCCTAAGTATTATATATATTATAATCTTAGGGACGAGAGTTATTCACGCGGTACCACCCTAGTTATTGAAGTAAAACCTTCAACCACCTCATATGCCGTAACGTGGCAAACGCCAATGCCTACTAATCGTTCAACATCAGAACTCGAGAGCTGCTTCAATTAACTTCTACAAAGAATCTTTCAGCCAAGGATTCTCTCTCTGTATGTATCTATTAATATACTATTCTCCGTCATCGCTGTTCCTTTATTTATGATTCATTATATATAAGCAACAATATATTGTCAATCATTTTTATGTAGTTACGCCATCCACGCATTAACAACCATTAATCCTTTTGTTTCTGCATCTTTCTCTACCTTTAAACAGATATTAGGTGACTTTTTATCATTAATGAATAGATGATAGTCTATCTCATCTGATGCATAATCTTTCAATATAACCATTCTTCTAGATAGATTTTCACACCCACACAACTGAAATGTTTTTAAAATACTATCAACAAAATCTGACTTTTGGCATTTAATTTTCTTCAAATATTCAATGACATTATAGAGTCTTGCCTCTTTCGAATGTCCAGTAAATAATTTTTGAACTAAATTTTTTTCTTGTCCAGATAGTTTTTTTTCCACTAATTCCTGTGAAGGTTGCTGTATAAGTTCTTGTGGTGGTTCCTTTTGGTACAAGTCTTTTCTTGTCAATTTTTCAAAACTAGCTTTCTCTATAATTTTCACTGTTAGATCATCATCTGGTTGACTTGTTGGGATTTCCGATTGTGTTTTCAATTTAATATTGCCGACGTATTGGGGTTTAATAGTCCTCGATTGTTCTTGACCTTCTGGTTTTACAACAATACTACCCCTCTTCGTAAATCCAACTACCTCAGCCCACGTGTTGTCTAAGTACTTTGGCAACTTCCCATCATCTTTTTTCAACAGTACTAAATCTCCAATTTGATACGGATACTCTGTAGGCTGTATTTTTTTCTCTGTCATTCTTACCTTCCCTCCTGTACTTGACATTCATTTATCTATGAATTATTTGCATTATATGATTCTTTATAATTCTGTTTAAGCTATAAAATAAATACCCTAAAATTCCTCCGATTGTATTTAAAATATTATCGTCTATATCACAAGTTCCTACCCCATCTTAATATTTTCCCTATTGTTAATATTATTTCAACATTATACTGTGAAAATCCTGCAAAAAAAATAAAAGAAGGATTTCACATCCTTCTTCTATCTAATTGATACGTGTATGGCCAATATGAAAAGAGAGGCTTTTTGTTTCCATAATATATGATATGGAAACGCCCTCTTATTTGTTACAAAAATGTTTAAAGAGCATCCGCTATTTTAATAAGAAATCTTTATATAATAAACTTGTTTGTATGCCTTCGTTATTCTGATATTTTCCGCTAGTATATTTGTCATAATCACCTTTAATAGAATGATAATATATTTGACACACCTCAACCTGAGGATAGATACGTATCGGTTGTATGCAAAAAATCTCTAATGTCCAATACCCTTTAAACCCAACATCACCAAATCCAGCCGTTACATGGATAAATAACCCTAGTCTACCTATTGAAGATCTACCTTCTAACATTGGAACAAAATTATCAGTTTCAGTATATTCAACAGTCCGACCCAGGTATAGTTTTCTAGGATCTAACACTAACCCTTCAGGAGGTATAATAATCTTTTTCGCCTTATTCTCTTTTCTCATATCTAAAATATCATTCTCATAAACAAGCAGTTCGTTATGTAGTCTTAAGTTGTAGCTATTTGGGTTTAACTGTTTTTCATTAAATGGTTCAATTTCAATCCCATTGCCTAAGTTGTTCTTTATTTCTCTTCCAGATAAAATCATAAATATTTAACCCCCAATATAAAAATCTGACATTTATACTATAGTTTTCGCCTCTAATATTTAAATTCCCTTCTTTATATGAGAATTTTTTTGTTTTTCCTAACTAACTAACCAACTTTCCACTTTCTAACTATACTATTCTTCTTACAATTCTAATGACTAATACCCTCATTATGCCTACAATTGGAACCGCAACAATTAAGCCTACTAATCCAAAAAATTTTCCACCAACAATGACAGCGATAATTGTGGTAGCTGGATGCAAGCCTACTCTACTGCCTACAATTTTTGGTGTTAAAACAGCACTTTCCAATTGCTGCAATATAAAGTACATAAGAATTACCCATATGGCATACACGGGTCTGTCAAAAAAAGCAACGATTGCAGCAGGAATAATTCCAATAATAGGTCCGAAATATGGTATTATATTGGCTATTCCTGCAATACCCCCTAATATAAAACTATATTTCACACCAATAAAACTTAAACCTATCATTGTTATGATGCCTAAAATCGCCGCCACTAAAAGCTGTCCACGAATAAAACCTGAGAGAACAACATCTATATCACGCACCACGTCTAATATCCATTTACGACCTTTTCTTGGAACGATAGACAACAACCCACGTTTAAATTCTTTGATATCTTTAAGAAAATAAAAAGCGATAATACCACCTAAAATAAAATCAAATAAAAAATAAAAAACACTTGTAATTAAGCTTACTATTTCTTGTAATGAGCTGATTAGAACTTGCTCAATATGATAAATGTTTTGATCCAGCGTGTCTATGATACGTAGTGGTAAATCACTATTCCTATAACGTATCACAAATTCATAGAAAAGTATCTCATATCGCTGTAAAAACTGAGGTATCGTTTCGATTAAGTCTGTAATACTTCCTAAAAATCTAGGTAATATAAAGAACAAAGTAATACTAACGCCAATAATAACAATAATGTAAATAATAATAACGCTTAGTGTTCTTGAAATTTTTTTTAATTCAAGTCCACTTATGAGAGGGTTAAGTAGATAGGTAATGATTAATGCAAAAAAAATAGGCTGAAGTATATCTAACAACGGCTTACGTATATAATAAATAAAATAAATAAGTAATAACGCTATAAATATTCCTATACCATAAAAAACACTTTTTCTATTTGTCATTTTCACCACCACATTTAATGTGGCAAGGGGACGTTTTGTTTGCCACAATTTAAATTATGTGGCAAACAAAACGTCCCCTTGCCATATAACTACATCATCTTATAATATCAACAATATCTTCTAATACATCTCCAACTGACCCCATCAAATTATTAGTTCTTTTTCTAACCATTTTTTTATCTTTTTTATCCATTGGATTCATCACCATGCTCATAGTAGCACCAATAATTGTACCTGTGATAAGTCCTCTTGTGAAGCTGTTTCCTCTCATTGTGTTTCTTCCGTCCTTTCTAATAATAATTTTTTCAATCCTTTTTGTTTTTCTTTTAACCCATGTAATTTTTCACTTTCTATAATTACTATTCCCTGTTCTAATTGTATTGATTCGGACACAGGAAACATTTTTCTTCCTTCTATTAAATCTTGTACTAGCCCATCAGAAATTTCAATTTCATCAAGCATTCCCGTTTCAAAATCAAATGTTATATCTTGAATAATACCTAGTTCAATACCATTATCTGTATATATTTGTTTTTCAGCAATTTCATCTCCATACTTTTTCACATCATTTACCTCATTTAAATACCGTTTAAAGGGTATTAAACAATTATCATCTTGAATCAAGACAGCACTCTTTCCAATATTCATAATATCCTGTATTTTTACGACTTTTAAACTGGATAAAATTATTTTATTCAAAATTACAAATGCACATATTTCTTTTGTAGGCACTTTAAATACGATATCTCTCACAATTCCAAGTTTTTCATTAGTGGAGACACTAATAATAGGCAAGCCAATCATTTCACTGCATTTCAACAACACTTTCACCTCTATATTTATTATGTCAATTTGGCAAACAAAAAATGCGCTAAGATTATAATAAACTCAGCGCATTTTTCAAATTGAATATTAAACAATTTTCTTACATTCTAAATAAAATCTTTTTTCTTCAGCTTCTCCCATTGAAAATGTTTTTCTAGGTAATGCACCATCTATAATGACTGTCTTGAACAAATCGTGTTTATCCATACAAGGAAGATAAAATCCCATATTCCCTTCTTTACAACCTAATTTTTCTACAACATCATCACCATGAATATAGTCTATTTTAATATCATTATCTGTTTTTTCTAGCTCATTTAAGAAGGCTTGTAATGTTCCAACCGCCAATTGATGTGCTGGATTTTCTACTCTAATTATACCAAAATGTTCGCTTGTAACAAACGGAATCATATGTCCGTTCTCTGTACAAATATCTTTTGACGCAGCGTCCATCACCTCTTTTGAATCATAAGTATGATATGTTGCATTGATATCTTTTTCTTTTAAATATTCCATCATTTTATTTAGTAAATAATCTGGTTTCACATTAAATACAACCCTATGAATCGGCTCAAATGTAAGAGCATCATCATGTACATTCACAACTTCTACTAAAGCAAACCTAGCTGGATGACTGCCAAATTCTTCTTCGGACAATTCTTTCTTCACTTCTTCCCAGCATGCTTTAGCAGTTGCTAAAGAATGATTGCCATCTCCAGCAGCAAATAATAGAATGCCTTTGTCATCATCCACTTGATATTTAGATTGCATCGCTTCCGCATTTGCTAGATTATGCAGTGCACAAAAGATATTGGATATTAATTCTTCACTATCAACTTTATAACCTTTGATATTATTCCCCTTCATCATTAAATCAAAGTCGTACACTTTTTGCAATTCATTTGTCTTATTTGTTAACGGTTCAATGACTGTCTTATCGGGATCGTCGATAAGTAACATAATGTGTGGTATCTCAAGAGGTGCGTTTTCTCTTATCTTGATACGTGGTGGTAGTCTGTCAAGCACCGTACCTTCTGTTGCTCTAATTAAAGTCTTCGCACCTTTGTTATAATCATATTCTTCTAAGTCTACAGCGACCATAAGTCCTTTTCTATAATGCCCATTTAAAACTTTTCTTTCAATATAAACAAAACAAGATTGCTGGGAAACGAGTACATTTTCATCTAGATATTTTTTCATGAATTGATTAATTTTCTCAATACGTTCATCGGTATCATCACATTCGAGATATACCTCTGGAAAAATCATATTTAATGTTGACGGCTCATTGCCAATAAAATTCTCTACCTCATGCCAATATTCTTCTTGGGATGTGTATTGGTCACAAGCAACTACTGCCCATTTCTCTAAATTAATACCTTTAGCAGGTAATAAAACTTCTGGTACTATTACACCTATATTTTTACTATGTTCCAACTTTATTTGCCCCCTTAATATTCTTAATTCACCCATTTATTATACACGAATATTAAGGTATAAGCAATAAACGTAATCATTTTCGAATGATTTGATATAGTCCCATGGCCAATAGAAAAAATCCAAACATCTTTTTTAATATGCCCGCTGAAACCGATACTGCGAAACGAGAACCAAGGATAGCACCAATGATACCGAAAAGTACTATAGCAGCTGCAACTTTCAAATCCACCCTATGATTTTTGAAATGTATTATAAGGGCAATGATTGCCGTGGGTACAAAAAAAATGAGGTTTATACTCTGTGCGACATGTTGATCTACATGTAGTATAAAAACCAAAATAGGAATCAGTATTGTGCCACCGCCGATTCCCATCCCTCCAACAATACCTGAAAGCAAACCCGCTAGTATAGGAATAAACAATTAAAACACCATCCTTATGCCAGCTATAATCATAAATACGCCAAAAATCTTTCTGAGAATATTCCCAGGTATTTTTTGCAATAGGCGTGCCCCAATATAACCACCAATGAAACCACCTAAAGACACTTTCCAAGCCAAATTCCAATCTATAAAATCGTTTTGAATATATAAAAAGGCACTGACAAAGGATAGCGGAAGAATAATAGATATTGCAGTAGCATGTGCACGATGTTCATTTACACCTAAAAATAATTCCATCGATGGTACGATAATTGTTCCGCCTCCAGCCCCAAAAAGACCGTTGCATAAACCTGCAATCACACCAATGATGGAATGTTTATAGTATTTTTTAATTATATGCAAAACATCACAACCTTTATCCATGTCTTCCTCTTATTCTTTGAATAATGGTTGTTTTTATGCTTATTTAGATAAATCTTTTATAACTTCACCTGCAATAATTAAACCTACAACTGATGGTACCCATGCAACACTACCAGGTATCTGTCTTTTGCTTGCACATGTGTGTTCTTTATTTGAACATATACAATCGGTTTTACAGGTATTATCAAGTACCAATGGGCGCATAGGTGTTTCTTTTGAGAAAACAACTTTCAAAGATTGAATTTCTCTCTTTCGTAGTTCTCTTCTCATCACTTTCGCTAAAGGATCAATAGAAGTCTTATAAATATCCGTTACTTCAAATTGTGTAGGATCTAATTTGTTTCCTGCTCCCATGCTACTGATAATCGGAATACTCATTTCATTTGCTCGAACAATTAAATCTATTTTGCTACTCACAGTATCAATAGCGTCAACAATATAGCTATTATCACTATGAAGTAGTTGCTGCGCATTCTCTGGTGTATAGAACGCCTCCAAAGTTTCAACTTCTGCTTTAGGGTTAATAGACAAAATCCTATCTTTCATCAGTCCAACCTTTGATTTGCCGACGGTTTGTCGTGTTGCATGTAGCTGACGATTTAAATTGGTAAGACATACGGTGTCATGATCTATTAAAACAAACTTTCCTACTCCTGATCTTGCCAATCCTTCTACAACAAAACTACCTACGCCACCTATACCAAATATGGAAACCTTAGCTGCACGTAATTTTTCTAATGCTTCTGTACCTAATAACAATTCCGTTCTTGAAAAAGAATGTAGCATTTGATATACCTCCTAATATTACATAGGACATTACTCCGCCCTTCGTACTATTGCATAAACCTTAAAAAAGTTGCCACAAAAATATGGCAACTTAAATAATTAATAACACTTTTCCCCACCGAGCCGTGAATGGACATATTTTAAACCTGCATAGCAGGTGGGTATCCTCCTGACTATTTTATATGTCCCCTAACCACAAAGGGGGGCGTATATGCCATCGCCAGAGTCCAGATTCCCATAGAAATAGTGTTGGTTAAAATATAGCCTTCATCACGTACACCGCAGGGGTTTTATCTGTTCTCATAATAGCACAAAAAACAAAAGTTTTCAAGTACTTAAGCCGATGTTTCAGAGGTTTCTTTTGGCATTACACCCCATTTCCCACATCTATCTCCCCAACGCGCAAGAATTTCACCATCTGATATAAATTCAATCACTTCGCACATATTTGCACAATCTTTACACTCAAAACTTCTTGCTCTAAATTCTCTATTCACTAAATCAAATCCATAGAAGTTTGTTATCCCTTTTTGTTTTACCTCTTCTTTGGCTAACATTGCTGCACCCACTGCACCCATTACATTATAATACTCAGGAATAATGATTTTTTTATCCAAAGTTTTTTCAAAAGCTGCCACAATGCCTACATTGGCAGCAACACCGCCTTGGAATAAAATAGGTTCTAGGATTTCCTTCCCTTTTGCTAAGTTGCTTAAATAATTTCGAACCAGTGCTTCACATAAACCATTTATGATATCCTCAGTATTTTGTCCTGTCTGTTGTTTATGTATCATATCTGATTCGGCAAATACAGCACATCTTCCAGCAATTCTTACAGGCGCTTTAGATTTCAATGCATATTTCCCAAAATCTTGTATTGGAATATTAAGTCGCGCAGCCTGACGATCTAAGAAAGATCCTGTACCAGCTGCACATACTGTGTTCATAGCAAAATCATACACAATACCATCACGTATAATAATGATTTTGGAATCTTGTCCACCTATTTCAAAAACAGTCTTAACCTCAGGACATTGGTTTAATGCAGCAACTGCATGAGTTGTAATCTCATTTTTCACAATATCCGCACCTACCATAACTGAAGCAAGTTGTCTGCCACTACCAGTGGTTCCAACACCAGCAACTCTAAAACCAGTTGTCATGCTTTTTTTTAAGGTCTTTAATCCATCTTGTAATGCTTTGATCGGTTGCCCTTGTGTCCTTATATATAGCTTTTTATCTACACGTAATTGTTCATCCATAAGTACTAAATTAGTACTGACTGAACCTACATCAATGCCCAAATAATATGTATTCATCGGAATTTGTTTTTATCTCCCTTCGTCGTGATATCATGTCAACAAAAGCTTCAATCCTTGTCTTATATCCTGCTTCACCGGTCATCTCATCAATGACTAATGTTAATATTGGTATGTTAAGGTCACTGCTCACCGTTGGTAAAATGCTTTGCGCAACAATCTCTGGCATACATGTAAGGGGATAGATTTGAATAAGACCATTATATCCCTCTCGTGCATATATTACACTATGACCGATTGTTTCCTGTGCATGCCCACCAATCATGGTACTTAAATATGGTTCAGCTGCCTCTATATGAGGCATATTAGGTTTTAAATGTAGTGCAGGTTTTAGCATATGATCTACTATCCAATGACTAATCGTCAATGAACGGTCAATTTCTATGCCCATATTCCCTAACATTTGCTCAATATTAATATTTGTAAATGGTTCAATGATGGTATATATTTCTCCTACTATCCCTATTTTAAGTGGTTTTATCGTCAGATCCTTTTCAATTGCTGTGAGTTCTTTATCCGTTTGATTAATAACCTGCATCATCTTTTTATAACCCTGAACTTTATTAATCTGGTGCTTAAATTTTTTAATTACCCAATCAGTTTGTCCTTTAATTTGTTCACGTGGTCTAACTTTAAAGCACGATTTATCCAATTTATCTAGCGCAATGGCTACATTTGTTGCATTTTTTATTGCTTTTGGTACCTCCCATAAACTCTTGTCTCCAATAAGATCTTTTATTCGATTTAAAAACCCTAAAAAGTCATCTTTAGGAGGCTCCAACATAAAGAAATCTAAATTAAATCCTAAATCCCTTAGTATTCCCCTCTCAACTTCTCCATAATATCCAAATCTACAAGGACCACATCCCCCAAACATTACGATGGTATCTGCCCCTTTTTCTATACTTTCGATAAAATTTCCAATATTAATTTTAAGAGGCAAACATGCCATTTCTGGGGAATATTTTGTACCAATCTCCAACGTATGCTTACTACATGGCGGAGGTGAAATAAATTCAACATCTAGTGATTCAAAAAGTGCTTTAACAACTAGGCTTAAATTACCCATATGTGGGAACGTTACTTTCATCTCTCTTCCTCCATCTAATCATATCAATAAATGCTTCTAAGCGTGTGTCAAATCCTGCTTCGCCCGAGTGTTCATCTAGCGTAAATAAGGCAAAGGGTATATCCGTCTTTCTTCTCACCTCTTTTTCGCATAAATCAGCGATAAACGCGTCTATTCCACACCCAAATGACATCAGGTAAACAATACCATCAATATCATCTCTATCGACTAAGTGCATCACTACACCAAGCATCCGTTCTCCTGAGGTCCAAAACATTTTTTTCGGCAAACTGTCTGCTTTATGTTGAACAATTTCATCATCAATGAGCTCAGAAGTAATAACTTTTACACCAGTATCATTTAATTTAGATAGAATATTCATGCTAACATATTCATCGTATATATTATAGACATGTCCAATCAAAGCAATACATAAATCCTTCTTGTTTGAAGAAGATATCTTCTTATGTTCTAATATTTCAGTAGGGAATCTACCACTTCTAACTGCTCCAATATACTTTTCTTGAGTCTCTAAAGCTTTACGGTATGCTACCCCTATTTTCCGATTACTATTTGTAAAATATCTTCCTATTTCTTTGTAAGCACGTACTAATTGTGCATTTGACTTTCTTAAATTAATTTCTGTATGAATAATGGGTGGTAAATCTTTGATAGAATATTTGATCATTTCAGGTAATCCAATGAATTTTGGGCAAATATATTGTGCCTTAGCAATACTTTTAAGTCTAGGAATAAATATATAATCTGTCCGACCTATTAGATTCATTACATGTCCATGAAATAATTTGACTGGTAGACAAGCCTCATCTACACAATTGCTAACCCCATCATTCAAAAGTGGTTTTGTAGTTTTATTCGATAAAATTACTTTTGCACCTAATTCTTCAAAAAAAGTTTTCCACATTGGAAAATATTCATAATACATTAATGCCCTGGGGATTCCGACCTTTACAGGCATCACATCACCTCTTCCATTATTAAATGTATAATTTATACCCGTTAATATTATGGTCAAATAGGACGATTGTTATGCAATAAATGGAATAAAAAAAAGAGATTAAGTTTTATAATCAAACTTAATCTCTTTTACTGTTGTACTTATTCATCATCATCTTCAAATTCAAATTCATCTGCCATGCGTACTTTAAACTCTTCAAATACGTCGCTTAATTCTTCTTCATCCTCAACGGCAGCCAATACTTCTTCACCATTTTCATCATCTTCAATTTTCAAGATAATGACTTCATCTACTTCTTCTTCATCATCTAATGGCAGTAATATTACATACTGCTGTTCGTTTAACTCTATGGTATCAAGATGTTCAAATTCCATCTCTTCACCATTTTCACCAGATAATACAATAACATTGTTGTTTTCTTCTGTCATATGCTTCACCTCTCGATTCATCTTCTTTATTTTATAACACTGTCTTTTAACTGTCAATCATTATAATAATATATTATGCCAAATTTTATGCTCCTTATTACTTGCGTACACTATCTAAATATCCTTGTAAAATATAGGTAGCTGCTACCGTGTCCACGATTGCTTTTCTCTTCTTACCTCGTACATTGGTTTCATTAAGTGTTCTATGTGCCGCAACAGTTGTTAACCTTTCATCCCATTGAATGATTGCGATATCAGTTTTCTTTTTAAGTTTTTCTATAAATGCTAAAGTTAATTCACCTCTCTCACCAACTGTTCCATTCATATTTTTAGGCAAACCTATAACTATTTTATCCACATCATATTCTTCTATAATTTCTATAATATGCCCTACAACTTTTTTCTTCCCTTTACCTGCAATTGTCTCTAACCCCTGTGCCGTCCAACCCATTGGATCGCTAATTGCTATTCCAGTTCTACTATCCCCATAATCTATACCCAATACTCTCATTTTCCCTCTCCTCACCCAGAATAAAATATAGTAAACTAAATACTAAAAAGATATTACTTGTTGCTGCTACTACAACCCCCGAATCATTCACAGTCATACCCACAAGACTTGCAACAATAATTCCACTCCATGCAATAGAAAAACACTTATACTTATCAAAAATTTTCCTTAAACGTATAGATGGTTTTAGAACCAATACTGCCATTACAAAAATAGAAACAAATAATACCTTGCTCCATATCGTCCATCGTAATAGCCTCACATTGACTTCCAGTTTGCGCTGAACAATGTTGAAAATTGCACATATCCCTTCAGACCTAACTAACATTAAAGCCCTTGCAAAATGAGACTTTTGCGGTGAAAAATTCAAATCATATATTGCAAAGATACTTAGAATTATACATACAATCCCGATAATTATCAAAAAATCCTTTATTCTGATTTGCTTTCGTAGCATTTGTATAATTACAAAACTATACGCAATCGTTGCAGTTATTGTCCCTCCTACATTGGCACCGAATATTGATAATCCAATAATTGGGATAGTAATAAACATTGCTATTACGCCTAGCCACTTAGGGATTAACTGATTATAAACCAAAGGTACAATCCCTAACAAAACTGTTGCTACAAATACACCCATATATTCATTTCCCAATCCATAATACCTTGCACCAATTACTGCATTATATCCTAGAAGCGAGCTCCTATTTAAAGATCCTTTAAAAAACACTAAATCTACAGCTATAAATAATGACATCAATATTGATATACAGATAATTCGATTCTGATTATTATTAAACATTTTATAAATAATAGTTGTTATTACACTTGTTAATACAATAAATATTATAACATAGTGAATAAGTTGATGCCTCTTAAATAATGGCATAACAAACAAAGTGAAAGGACACACAAGTGCAAACAATATAAATGTCCGCAACACGACAACACATTTACATTTCCTGGGAAATACTATAAGAATCAACGTCGACAATAACAGTACTATTTGAAAACCTATGTAGGTGTTTAATACACGTCCTCTGTTATGTGCATTAAAGGCTGTTAATCTATATACAGCAGATATTTTATCTAAATGACTGCTCGATTTTTGAACAAATATTGGTTGACCTGTCACACCTGCTATACTATCACCATAAAAATCAGCAATGGAAGGTGCAATATCAATATTAGCAATGATGCCAGGTCTTCTTGTGGTACTTGAAATCAATAAACCACTCCGAATATTTTTGCCATAAAAAATGACTGGCGTGAGCTTCTTGCCATGCGTAGCATCTTCATCGCTGTACTGGGGCGATAAAACAACCAATAGCGTATTTTCAGTATCAATTATATTCCCTACTTTACCAATGAATTCATCAGCATGATTCAAACCAAATATTGATAAATCCCCAAGATCAATAACAACAAAATGATTTTCACGATACTTCTTTTCAAAATCTCTAAAAATACGTTCAGCGTCAACCATCTCTTCATATACTTCACCGTCGTCAATGAAACCAACACTATCCATCGCAATATATGAAGCTGGATAGTATAGAGAATTATTGTCAGTTGGATTGCTAATTAATACAGTTGTAAGTCCTTTTGAGTTAAAAAAATTACCTATTGCGCCCACTTGAGGATGATAGGAATTATCTTCATTATATTTTTGAATCTCTTGAATGTTCTGAACAAATAGTTGCTCATTATTTTTATGTACAATGCTGTGTTCTTCTAGAACATCAGCTCTCCCACCCCAACCAATAGATGCATAGGCACGCATCGTATCTGTCTTACGAGCTCCCCGTGTATTCATAAGACCAACTGCACCTTTTTCCATCACATTGTTAAGATGAGACATGTTTTTGTATTGTTCTAAGTTTGTATAATTCAATATAACAATAACAGCTTTCCTATCATTATACTCAACATTCCCTTGAGCATAAATTGTAGAAAAGCTGCAAAAAAACAAAACTATAAACACAACGAATCTATTTCTCATTGGTTTTGAGATAGTTTTTAACAAGTTCCTCCAATAATTCATCTCTTTCTAACCTTCTTATCATACTCCGCGCATTATTATGACTGGTTATGTAAGTAGGATCTCCTGAAAGAATATATCCCACAATTTGGTTGATAGGATTATAACCTTTCTCATTCAGAGCTTCATAAACACTTAATAAAATTTCACTAATCTCTTTTTGTTTCTCTTTTTCTACGTTGAATTTTACTGTCTCATTAATGCCCATCCTACTCACCTTCCTGTCTTCTTATATTATTAGAATAACCTATTTAAAATATTTATGCAAGAGAAATTTATTTTAAATTCCTCTATTCCCTTAACTGCGCATCTAAATCCGTCTTTAATTGTTTTAACATCTTATTAAACACTTTATTGATATCCTCATCTGTAAGTGTTCTGTCACTTGCTCTATACGTAATTGAGTAAGCTACACTCTTCATACCATTTGGAATTTGTTTACCTTTATAGACATCAAATAGCTTAATATCTTCTAATAATTTTCCAGAACATTTCTTGATGATATCTTCAATCTGCTTCACTAATATTTCATCTTTTACTAACATCGCAATATCTCTAGTTATTGCAGGATATTTAGGTAGTGGCGTATATCTTGATACTTCATTATAGTTATTAAGCAAGGTATCAAAGTCTAGTATTCCTACATATGCCTTGGTATCCATCTCATAATTTTCTAATACAGTAGGGTGTATTTCACCAATAATCCCAAATTCCTGCCCATTCATCATAAGGGCAGCAGTTCTACCCGGATGGAAAGAAGGATTATCAGTGCATGATACAACATCATAATTCTGAATACCTAATGTATACAACAATTCTTCTGTAACACCTTTAAGATCATAAAAATCAACGTTTCCATACATACCCATTGTTACTTTCAGTTCTTCATTCGGTAATTCTTGTATAGGTAATGACTTAGGAAGGTAAATAGAACCTAATTCAAACAACCGCACCTGCTCAGCCCTACGGTTATAATTTCTTCCCAACACCTCAAGGATTCCCGACAATGTGGTCGTACGCATAATACTATTTTCTTCTCCTAATGGATTTGTAATTTTAACTACATTTCTCAACTCACTATCTTCTGGAATATTTAGCGCATCAAATACCTTTGGATTGGTAAATGAATACGTCATCACTTCTGATAGCCCCTGGCCTAGTAAACAGTGTATTACTTGATCTTCTATACCCTGTTTTTCATTTTTACCACCTTGTGTCGCTTCACCATTCAATAGTGTTGGTTCAATTTTATCATATCCATATATCCTTGCAACCTCTTCTGCCAAGTCAGCTTCTGATTCAATATCTGGTCTAAAGCTAGGCGCTGTCACCATCATATTTTCACCGTCTACTGTAAATGCAAGCTTTTCAAAGACATCTATCATAAATTCTTTACTAATGTTAGTACCTAGGAATTCATTGATTTTTTCAGGTCTTAATGGTAGCGCAATAGGTTCTTGATTACTATTGTTTACATCAATAATACCACTTACGACTTTACCAGCACCTAATTCTGAAATTAACTGACATGCTCTATCTAAGGCCGCAACAACATTATTGACATCCAATCCTTTTTCAAATCTGCCAGACGCTTCTGTTCTCAAACCTAATTTCTTCG
Organism: Clostridia bacterium; assembly: GCA_963662695.2. Taxonomy (GTDB): domain Bacteria; phylum Bacillota; class Clostridia; order SK-Y3; family SK-Y3. The sequence goes on from CAXXDC010000001.1 coordinate 682,464, forward strand.
CTGTTAATCTTACGGAAGTTCCCAAGAAATTAGCAGATTCAAATAAAATAGTTTTAGTGTTTTCAGTTACTTCAGAGTTTTCGCCGCCCATTACACCTGCGACTGCCACCGCTTTTTCTTCATCTGCAATAACCAACATACTATTGTCAAGTTTTCTTTCTTGATCGTCGAGCGTACGTATAACCTCTCCATCTTCTGCTCTTCTTACTATGATCTTATTTCCCTCTAAATAGTTTAAGTCAAATGCGTGCATAGGCTGACCAAATTCTAGCATAACATAGTTTGTAATATCTACAATATTATTAATTGCTCTAACACCACATGCTCTTAATTTATTTTGCATCCAAACTGGGGAAGGTTCGATTTTTACATTTTTAATGATACGCGCAGCATATCTCGGACATAAATCAGTATCTAATACTTCTACCGATGCATAGTCATTCGCATCTTCTCCTATTTCTTCTACATGAACTACAGGCATGTTAAATGGTTTACCAAATGTAACAGCAGACTCTCTGGCCAACCCTAGGACACTTAAACAATCAGGTCTATTTGAAGTAATTTCAAACTCAACAATATTTTCATTGAGTCCCAATATCTCTCTAATATCTTTACCCAAAGGGTATGACTTTTCTAAAATAAGAATACCATCTTCAGGCGCATTAGGCATCTCTTCTTTTGTTAACCCTAATTCACCAATGGAACACATCATACCATTGGATTTTATTCCTCTAAGCTTCGTTTTCTTAATTTTAAAGCCACCAGGAAGTTTTGCACCATTAACTGCAACAGGAATATAATCACCTTTACTAATATTATTGGCACCAGTAACAATCTGTATTTTTTCGTCTCCAATATCTACTTGACATACCACTAATTTATCCGCATCTGGATGTTTTTCAATAGATATTATTTGTGCAACAACTACTTTTTGAATTTCTTCACCTGTATTTTCTACACCCTCAACTTTAGAACCAGACATAGTCATTGCATCAGCGTATTCTTTTGGTGAACAATTTATATCAACGTAATCTTTTAACCAACTAATTGGAACTTTCATTTCTTCAAAACTCCTTTCTAAAATTGTTTCAAAAATCTAACGTCATTCTCAAAGAATAAACGAATATCATCAATACTATATTTCATCATTACAATTCTTTCTAATCCCATTCCAAAAGCAAAACCACTATATTCTTCAGGATCTATACCCCCAGCTTTTAAAACATTTGGATGTACCATTCCTGCACCAAGGATTTCTATCCATCCTTCACCTTTACATACTCTACATCCTGAACCACCGCATTTAAAACATGAAACGTCCATTTCAGCGCTAGGTTCAGTAAATGGGAAGTGATGTGGTCTGAATCTAACTTTTGAATCTTCACCATATAATTTTTTTGCAAAAACTTCTAATGTTCCTTTTAAGTCTCCCATCGTTACCTTTTTATCAATTACCAATCCTTCAATCTGATGAAAAACTGGTGAATGGGTTGCATCTACCGCATCAGAACGGTATACCCTTCCTGGTGAAATAATACGAATTGGTGGTTTTGATTTCTCCATTACCCTGATTTGAACAGGTGAGGTTTGTGTTCGTAATACAATATTATCATTGATGTAGAAAGTATCCTGTGTATCCCTTGCTGGATGATTTTTTGGAATATTCAATGCTTCAAAATTATAATAGTCCAATTCTATTTCAGGACCTTCAGCTATTTCAAAACCCATTCCAATAAAAATGTCTTTGAATTCATCCAATACTAACGTAAGTGGATGCTTTTTACCTAAACTTCTTTTTTTACCGGGCATCGTTACATCTATCACTTCTTGCTTTAACTTTAGTTCCTTTTCCTTTTGAAGTAAAGCCGTTTTCGCACTTTCAATTTTTTCTTCTAAATGACTTCTTACCTCATTTGCCAACTGTCCAATGAGTGGTCGCTCTTCTTTTGAAAGCGCTCCCATCCCTCTAAGTACAGAAGTTAAAGCTCCTTTTTTTCCAAGATATTTAATCCTTACATCTTCCAACTCCTGTATAGAAGATATACTAGACAATGCTTGTTCTGCTAGCATCTTAATATTTTTAAGTTGTTCTTTCATTTTGCTAGACTCCTTTCATTAATATCAGTTTCAATTAAAAATGCACAAAGAAAAACCTTCATTCCTAATATAGGGACGAAGGTTGATTTTCCGCGTTACCACCCTGATTTTGAAATATTTCAATCTATATTTCAACACTCATATACATATAACGGCTGCTACCGGTATTGCTTACTAAGATTTCAGCAATACAACTCCAGAGCGAACTTCAATTATACTTTTTCCCAAAAGTGCTTTCAGCCAACGACACTTTTTCTCTGCTGACTAGTTATAACCTACTCTTCTCTATCATAGTCTTTATTATCCATTTTCTGTTTATGTTGTATTATAGCATAATCGCTGAAATATCGCAAGGGAGCTATATTATTTTATTTTACACTTTCATTTAACGCTTTGATTGTTCCCGCAAATAATGCTTCCGCGGCTCTTTGACGAAATTCTTCACTTTTTAGTCTCTCTATATCACTTGTATTAGACATAAAAGCTATTTCCGCAAGAACTGCCGGCATTTTTGTCTTATTTAAAACGGCAAGTTTTGGTCGTTCTCGTATTCCTCTATCCGTTGTTCCCAAAGCACTAATCAACTCAGTCTGTATAATTTCAGCAAATCTCTCGGAAGATATACCGTAGTATGGATTATATGCAGATGGATAGTATAACGTCATCGTCCCATCATATGCTGAATTGTTTGGCATAGAATTATTATGCACACTTATAAATAATGATGCATTTAAATTATTAGCCATTCCAGGCCGTTCCTCCCAATAATTGAGGTACGTATCATCATTTCTTGTCATATAGACCTTGATACCTGCTTCTTTAAGCATATTATATAATCTCAACGAAATATCTAAATTTAAGTCTTTTTCATTTATACCAAAATATACAGCACCGGGATCTTTTCCTCCATGCCCAGCATCTACAATTACAATTTTATTTCTTATTTCTGGTCTAATTTCTATATCTGGAACCTGTACATCTCCTGATGAACCTCCAGAGCCTCCAGCATTGACCATTGCATCAATCACTGTTTTACTGCTATTCTTTTGCGGTACTATTAAATAGGTATAGGGTTCTTTAGAAGCAAAAATAATATCCGTTGTTTCTGTTTGCTCATTTTTTACAATATCTATAAACTCAAAGTGATTATCATTAATATATAATCTTCCAGCACCTAAATCTAACTCTGACGTTGGCACTGATAATGTATACTTATTACCCCCTACCTCCATTTTATCCGTATAATTTGAAGCAATATTATTACTATAAATAATCAATTGTGGCTTTTCTTTATTCGTATAATATACATTTTTATAGGTAGGTGTCATTAAGTCTAACTTAATTCCCTCAACCGTTTCTTCAACTTCAAATTGTGGTTGTCCTCCTACATCAACGACAATACGAGATGTATCTTTATCAAGTTGTCCATATCGAATAGATTTAACAATGTCAGCATTGATTATATCCTTCTTTTCTGAGATATTCAGCTTACTTGAAGGAATATCTATTACAATACGATCAGGATTACTTAATCTAAAAACATTCGGCTTCTGTACAAAATCCATTTCAATATTAACCGTATTTATTTCATCGTTTTTCTCAAATGTAACATCCGTAACATTACCATCCTCTGAAGTGAAATCGATACAAAGCTCTTGTCGGTCATCAGATAAACCAACATTATAATTTGTCCATTCATCTAAGTCCACCACATAACGAGTACTATTTGGTTCAACTTCATATTGTGAAGACCTTATTTTTAATACCTTATTTTCATTTATCTCTACATCTTTATTCTCTGTATCCAATACTGAATTTTTAATATCGATCACCAATCTTGGCTGGTCATTTAATTCAAAAGTAGAATACTCTTTTATTTCAGCATCTGCAACAATCTTGATTCTGAGCTTAGATTCTTCTGCTATATAATTGATATTTTTTACATTGACATCATTCTGCTCAACCTCTTCTGTTTTTGGTGTATAGTCTATTGTAATGAGGCGTTCATTATTCACCCAATCCACATGCATATCAAGGGTCTCACCTACAAAACGAATTGGTATCATCGTCCTATCATTTATAATCTTTGCCGGGATTTCCATTTCATATTCGTTATTATTGATAACCGCAACGTTTTCATTAATAGTTAATAAAATCTCTTTCTCGTTCATTGAAATTCCAACTTGTTGTTTTTCAGCATCCCATGTCACATCGGCACCCAATTTTTCAAATACAGCTCTAGCAGGAACAACTGATCTATCCTTAAATATAATGGGTGGCATATCTGTTTCCAGTTTATCACCATTCACTTGTAGATATGTTGGTGCCGTCTGATATTCATGCCACGCTCCATCATAAAAATACTCTGTTGTACCAGCAGCATAAACTGGCATATTAATAATTAGAATTGTTATACATAAAATAAAAATAACTCCTCTTTTTATAACACCCATAATACAAAATCCCCTCTACATAAAGTGATTAATTTCCTACCCTCTCTTACTTATTCGACATTATCCCTTTTATTCCTCCAAAAACAGACTTAAAATGTGCATTTGTAATAAAATTGTAATAAAATTGAATACAAAAAAAGGATTCTAAAAAGAATCCTTAGCAAAACAGCAGTAGTATTACTCTATGTACTTTTCAAGCCCAAGCATCATATTGATTGGGCAAAGTATAGTCATTTCCTATGTAGTGAATATTAGCTTTAATTTTTACTATGTGAGCGTTTCGATCATGTTGGATTTGAATATCGGTAGGTTTTCCATCGTCACTTCTTCTTTCAAGATAGTATGAAAGGAATTCTGAAGCGATTTCAGTCGTATAATCATTATATACGGCTTCGTATTCCTTTTCGGGAATTTCCAATAGAATGTTGTAATGCCCATTCGAACTAATCTTTCTTGTTTCTATGACGCTACTTAGCACGTAAACCAACTCCTTTCTTTAACTATTCTGTCAAAAAAGGAGCTGAAATATTATATTTTATACTAGAAAATTAGATTTTTTTATTTTAACCATTGAACGCTATACCGAAATGATCATACGCTACTTTTGTAACAACTCTACCACGAGGCGTTCTATTAATAAATCCCAATTGTAATAAAAAAGGTTCGTATACATCTTCAATCGTATTTCTCTCTTCACCAATAGAAGCTGCGAGGGTATCTAACCCCACTGGCCCTCCCCCAAACTTTTGTATCATTGTTAGTATCATTCTACTATCTACTGCATCTAATCCCTTTTGGTCTACTTCCAGCATTATTAAGGCTTTATCTGCAACATCCTTTGTAATTACACCATCAGCTTTAACCTGAGCATAATCTCTCACTCTTTTGAGAATACGATTGGCAATTCTAGGGGTTCCTCTAGAACGCCTAGAAATTTCTCTTGCCCCATCAACATCAATATCGATACTCAAAATTTTTGCTGACCTTATTACAATTTGCTGAAGTTCTTCTGTTGTGTAAAGTACCAGTCTACTGATTACACCAAATCGATCTCTTAAAGGAGACGTCAAAAGTCCTGCTCTAGTTGTTGCACCTATGAGTGTAAATTTAGGTAAATCCAAACGAATCGAACGTGCACTTGGACCCTTTCCGATAATAATATCCAATGCATAATCCTCCATCGCAGGATAAAGAATTTCTTCTACACTCCTATTAAGTCTATGGATCTCATCAATAAAAAGAATATCATTGGGTGCTAAATTCGTAAGTATTGCCGCCAAATCTCCAGGTTTCTCAATTGCAGGTCCAGACGTAATACGTATACTAACCCCCATCTCATTCGCAATAATATTGGAAAGCGTCGTCTTACCTAAGCCTGGAGGGCCGTATAACAAAACATGATCTAATGGTTCCTGTCGCCTTTTGGCCGCTTCTATAAAAATTGTAAGATTTTCTTTCACTTTTTCTTGCCCTGTGTATTCATCCAGAATTCTCGGTCTAAGGCTAGTATCTATATCAATATCTTCTTCTCGTAATTCTGACGTAATAATTCTGTTATCAAATTCCATGACACTCACCTTCCACTATTATTGTTTCATCATATATTTTAAAGCTAACGTAATGATATCTTCTAATACCAAACCTTCCTTTTGAACAGCTTGTACTGCTCGTGCTGCCTCTCCTGTGGAATACCCCAATACCACCAATGCATTGACTGCTTCTGAAGAATGGTTTGGTATTGTATCAAACATTTCCGAATTATTTACACCAACTAATTCTTCAGACTTGATTTTGTCCTTCAGTTCTAAAATAATGCGCTGGGCAATCTTTTTTCCGATTCCTGGCGCTTTCGTAATGGTTTTCTCATCAGAACTTACAACTGCTAACGCAAAATCAGTAACAGAATTTGTTGAAAGTACAGCCAGCGCTGCTTTGGGTCCTACACCAGAAACAGATATTAATAACTCAAACATAGATTGCTGTTCACGATCAATGAATCCGTATAAATCCATAATGTCTTCTTTGACATGTAAATATGTAAAAACTTTTACTAGATTATGCATCATTGGTAATTTATCAAAAATCGAAGCTGCTACATATACTTTATACCCCACACCATTTACATCAATTACTATATAATTCTCATCAATATGTTCTAGTGTTCCTTTCAAATAAGCATACAAAATACTCTCCCCTTTTTATCCCATTTTCACTCGTTCATTCAATCGGGCAGAATGTGCATGACAAATAGCCACAGCCAACGCATCTGCCGCATCATCAGGTTTTGGAATTTTCTCTAAACACAAAATGGCCTTTACCATTTGCTGCACTTGCGCTTTTTGAGCTCTTCCATACCCTACTACCGATTGTTTTACCTGTAAAGGCGTATATTCAAAAATCTTGAGTCCTGCAGTTGCACCTGCTAATACTGCAACCCCTCTACCATGTCCAACGGCGATTGCTGTTTTAACATTTGTATTAAAAAACAGCTCTTCTACTGCCACAGCATCAGGCATATATTTTTGTATCAATTGACTCATATCTTCATAAACCACTTTTAACCGTTCAGGTAGTTCCATTGATGAAGGTGTTGTAATAACACCATAATCTATGACTCTAAATTGATTTCCTTCATATTTTATAATACCATAACCCACTATTGCAATACCTGGATCAATCCCTAAAATAACCATATATTCCCTCCCAATGACTATATATGCATATTTGATGTATAAAAATTCATATTCAATGTGATTTTGTGCATAAACATACACAACACCTTCTAATGGTGTATTTTCATAGATATTATTACAGATTTCTTTCATTGATATCATAATTTTTTTTCATTTATGTATTGCATAACTATACATTGTTATGTATAATAATAAACAAATAAATTGTAATATATATATTCTAACATATTTTGAGGAGGATTTCACATGAGTAATAAAGAAAAAGTTGTTTTAGCCTATTCTGGAGGACTGGATACTTCTATCATTATTCCTTGGTTAAAAGAAAATTATGATTACGAAGTCATTGCCGTATGTGGCGATGTTGGACAGGGTAAAGAACTTGACGGTTTAAATGAAAAAGCAATTAAGACCGGTGCAAGCAAATTATATATTGAAGATTTAACAGAAGAATTTATAACAGATTTCATTTACCCTACTATTAAGGCTGGAGCAGTATATGAGGGTAAATATCTATTAGGTACATCCTTCGCAAGACCTTGTATTGCAAAACGATTAGTAGAAATTGCTGAAAAAGAAGGCGCTGTCGCAATCTGTCATGGTGCTACTGGGAAAGGTAATGATCAGGTAAGATTTGAACTTACAGTAAAAGCATTAGCACCACATCTTAAAATTATAGCACCATGGAGAATTTGGGATATTAAATCCAGAGAAGATGCAATTGACTTCGCAAAAGCAAGAAACATCCCAATTCCTGTTACTAAAAAAGACAACTATAGTAGGGATAAAAACATTTGGCATTTAAGTCATGAAGGGTCAGATCTGGAAGACCCATGGAATGAACCACAATTTGATAATCTCCTTCAAATGATTGTGCCACCAGAAAAAGCACCGAATGAACCAACATATATTGAGATATATTTTGAGCAGGGAATTCCTACAAAAATTAATGGTAAAGAATACAATCCCGTAGAACTACTTAAAGAATTAAATAAGATTGGCGGCGCCAATGGCATAGGCATTACTGATATTGTTGAAAACCGCCTTGTAGGTATGAAATCTAGAGGTGTCTATGAAACACCTGGAGGAACTATTTTGTATACAGCACACCAAGAATTGGAATACTTAACATTAGATAGACAAACCTTACATTACAAAGAAATGATGGGTGTGAAATTTGCTGAATTAGTCTACGATGGTAACTGGTATACGCCATTAAGAGAAGCATTATCTGCTTTTGTTGATAGTACACAACAGACTGTGACAGGAACAGTAAAATTAAAGTTGTATAAAGGTAATTGTACACCTGCTGGTGCAAAATCTGACTATTCATTATATAGTGAGGAAATTGCAACTTTCGGTGAAGATGAAGTATATAATCAAAAAGATGCTGAAGGATTTATTAATCTCTTCGGATTACCACTAAAAGTAAGAGCGATGATGCTTAAGAAAAATCAAAAGTAATCACTAAAATATTATAATAAAGCCACAAGGGGCGGTTTACCGTCCCTGTTGCATTTAAGAAGGAAGTGAATATCATGAAATTATGGGGCGGTCGTTTCCAAAAATCCACAGATCATATGGTTGATGACTTCAACTCTTCCATACGATTTGACCAAAGACTGTATCGTCAAGATATTAAAGGTAGTATTGCCCATGCAAAAATGCTTGGCGCTTGTAATATTATTTCTATTGAAGAATCACAACTCATTCAGAAAACACTTTTAAAAATCTTAGATAAGATTGAAGCAGGAAAGATTGAATTTGAAATAGATGCAGAAGATATCCATATGAATATAGAAAAAATCCTTATTTCTGAGATAGGAGATACAGGTAAAAAGTTACATACTGGTAGGAGTAGAAATGACCAGGTGGCACTAGATATTCGTATGTATTTAAAAGAAGAAATATCACAACTGAAAGAAATGCTTATATCATTAGAACAAGTTCTATTACTATTAAGTGAAAACCATCTAGAGACTATTATGCCTGGTTACACACATCTTCAAAAAGCACAGCCCATTACCTTAGCTCATCATCTTATGGCATATTTTCAGATGTTTAAAAGAGATATTGATCGCTTACAAGATTGCTATAAAAGAACGGATATTATGCCTTTAGGTTCAGGTGCTCTTGCGAGTACGACCTATAACTTTGATAGAAAAATGGTTGCTAATGAACTCGACTTTGAAGCGATTACTGAAAATAGTCTTGATGGTGTAAGTGATAGGGATTTTGCTATAGAATTACTATCCTCTTGCTCTATAATTATGATGCATCTCAGTCGTTTTTGTGAGGAGCTTATATTATGGTCTTCCCACGAATTTTCTTTTGTTGAGATGGACGATGCCTACAGTACGGGAAGCAGTATAATGCCACAAAAGAAAAACCCAGATGTTGCAGAATTAATCAGAGGAAAGACTGGTAGAGTTTACGGAAATTTGATGGCACTGCTAACAACGATGAAATCTTTACCCCTTGCCTATAATAAAGATATGCAGGAAGATAAAGAAGCAATATTTGATGCGATAGACACCATTAAATTATGTATTCCTGTCTTTACAAAGATGGTTGAAACAATGAAAGTGAATAAAGATAAGATGTATAAAGGTGCGCAAGGCGGCTTCACGAATGCTACAGATGTAGCTGATTATTTAGTAAAAAAAGGTCTACCATTTAGAGAAGCCCATGAAGTAGTTGGGAAAATGGTACTTTATTGTATTCAACAAAACAAAAGTCTTGACGAGTTAACAATGCAAGAATATAAAGATTGTTCACCAGTCTTCGAAGATGATGTCTATAAAGCTATTAGCTTGGAACAATGTGTTGAGGATAGAAATCTCCCTGGCGGACCTGCAAAAAAAGCTGTACTTGATGCAATTGCAAATGGAAATGCATTTTTAGAAACGATACAAAAATAACTAAGTATATTTTCAAAAGCGACAATAAGGAATGTTCTTCGTTCCCTCATTGTCGCTTTTTTTATTGAAACATATCTTTAAATATATTATTTCCATATTTATTCTTCATTTTTTGTGCCAATTTATAACAATACTCATTATCCCTTTGAGACACAACAATAACATTCATTATTTTTTTATTTCTCACTAAAGTATATATCACTCTGATTCCCTTACCACGATATTTAATTTTAAAAAAGCCTGTTAGATTATAGCCATTTTTATTTCCCAGTGGATTCCCAAACCCACCTTCGTTTTTAGGCAATGGATTCTGACTAACTTTCTTTATCCCAGCATAAATATATGGTTTAATACTATAATCTATCTTGGAAATGTCTCTCACCGCTTCTAATGAAAATCTAACTGTCCACATTTACTCAATATCTACCTTGTTAATTAGTTTATTTATTTCTGTTTCTGATAATCCGTCATTTTTAATAACCTGTTCCCAAGATAACATATCTTCTTCTTTGAAATTTTTACTTCTCTCTATTGCAATACTTAATAGTTGTAATTCCTCTTTTGCTTCAATAAGTTCACTATATTCATCTACTGATAGCATAACAGCTTGTGGCTTATTGTTTTTCACAACAATATATTGTTCATTATTTTCTCTAATTTCCTGTACTACCTTTGAAGCCTTACCTCGTCCCAAATCCGACACTGAAATCATATGTTCAAATAATGATTTTAGTTCATACTTCATTTTATTATCCATACTGAATCTCCCTATAAATATTAGATATACTAATTATATAATAATACCTTAATATTTTCAAGATATTATGCATGCAAATTTTCATGTATTATTTTTTCTTCTTTCCTGCCTCATTATGAATTCTTTCTACCAGTGCTTGATGTTGAGCATTTCCCAAAACTTCTTCTGGATTAGCCCTATTATCGTTGTCATCTAATATTTTTCTCTTTTGTTTAATATACAATATTCTTCTCACCGATTCGTCTAATCTCTCTTCTGAAATTTGTCCATTTTGAACGGCGTGCAGTAGACCTTGATAGCCTTCTTCAAGGGATAGTGGCATCAATAAGATATCTGCGCCAGCACTAAAAGCCTTGACAACGGCTTGTTCAGTTGTCCAATAATTAGAGATTGCCCCCATCTCCAGTGCATCCGTAATAATTAATCCTTCATGCTGTAAGTCTATTCTTAATATTTCGTCCAATATTTCGGGAGATAATGTAGCGGGCATAGAATCGTTTGTAATTTGAGGTATTTGTATATGTGCTGTCATTACACCGTCTACTTCAGCTTGTATCCCTCTTTGAAATGGAATTAACTCTATTTGTTTTAATCTCTCATAATCATGTGAAATAACAACTGTACCTTTATGTGTATCTAACGAAGTATCACCATGTCCTGGAAAATGTTTTATCACGGCACTAACATTTTGTTCCTGCATCCCTTTCACCATCGCTTCAACCATAAATCCTGTTTTAAATTCGTCCGAACCAAATGATCTATCACCTATGACAACATTGTTAGGATTGGTATTAACATCTGCTACTGGTGCAAAATTCATATTAATACCTAATGCTGATAATTCACGTCCTAATAGCTTACCAACTTCATATGCTAATTCTGGATTATTGGTTTGACCTAATATTCGATTCCCAGGCAATTTGGTGGCATGCATTTTTGAACTGCCATTTAACCTACTCACACATCCACCTTCTTCATCTATAGCGATGAACAAAGGAATTTTTGCAGTCTTTTGCATATCATCAATTAATTTTTCAGTCTGTGGTATTGTGTCAATATTTTTACTAAATAGAACAATGCCCCCAAGATGGTACTTCTCAAGCTGACGCTTTGTCTTTTCATCTAGTACACGTAAAGAGCAATTCCTCTCATTATTTCTAAAGGCCACAATAAAAACTTGTCCCACTTTCTCTTCTAAAGTCATTGATTCTAGCATATTCTTAATTTCATCATCTTTATTCTTATCTATAATATCCTCTTGAATACTATCTTTAACACTATCATCCTTTGGCTCAGATATTTGCGTATTTAATGTACAACTTGTTAATAGTATTCCTATAAATATAATTATACCAATTGTATGTATTTTCTTCACTATCCTCTACCACCTTCAAACAAAAATATAACCTATGGGTATTAACAAGCCCCACAGGCTCTATTTCTGCTACTAATTACAACACACCATTTCAACGAGGTGAGAGACATCTTTTTGCCTCGTTATAATCTAATTTCTACCTTTGGGTAAACCAAATTTTCATCCATTGCCCATGTAGTTGCTATACCATTTTTAAGATTGAACACTACAAATTGTTTATAAAAGTCCCGTAATTCCAAACTATTCTTCCAAGGGCTTAAAAATTCACGTGTCGGATGTTCAGAAATTTCGTCCTTAAATTTGTTATCATTAATTACCTCTAGTTTCCCACTTACTCGAACCTGAACACCACTCTTAAAGTCATTAAAACATAACTCAACATTAGGATTTTTCATTATTTGCTTATAGACATCTTTCATCGTACCTGTATGAAATACGATACCATCCTCATTCGCCCTATAAATAAGCATACCTCTAACTCTTGGAATATCTTTTTCCACCGTTGCCAAAAAGAAAGCAGGATTATCATTAATAAATTTAAATATTTCTTGTCTAGTCATTATACATCACCCCTTATCTTTATTAAAAATAAATATATCTCATTAGGGCATAAAATACTTTCATAAAATACGCTATTTTTTTCAGTATACTGACTAACTAAAGCTTTTCCTATATGTAGATGGATTAACACCCATAAGTTTAGTAAAACTTGAGGAAAAATGAGCTGTACTGCTAAACCCACATTCCAAAGCAATTTCAGTTATATTTTCAGTACTATTCCTTAGAAATTTTTTTGCTTTTTCAATGCGAACTTTTATCAAAAACTCCATTGGCGATAACCCTGTTTCCTTTTTAAATACTCTTATAAAATGAGCGTCTGACATCTTAGTAATTTGAGCAAGTGTAGCAATCGTTATCTTTTCCCAATAGTGCTGATGTAAATATTCTATTACATTTTCAATTTCAAATTTATCAGTTATATAATCTACTTTCACATCTATTTTCAATAGATTTCTAATGAACAGATGTGTAATAATCTCTCCAAGTGCTTTAAGAATGTTGTCATATCCTGATTTTTTATTATCATACTCAGTCATAAATTTTTTAATATATGTCATGATTTCATGATCGGTTATAAACTGTTTCCATATGTATTTTTCAGGTTGTTTTCCACAATAGTCTATATGAATTTTTTCATAATAATCTTTTTCAATAAGAATTGCAATATAACGGGTAAAAGTATCCCCTTCTTTTTCCTCATGGGGTATATCAGGCGACATTGCTGTAACCAGATAATGATTAGGGTATATCTCAATTTCTGGAGACACAATACCTTGATCTTTTGAAAAAAATAATATAAAAGAATAGGCTGGATGCGTATGCTGAGGCGTTATTGCATATTGACAAAAACCAACGCTGGGAATAAAAATACTAAAGTGTTCAGAAACATAGTATTCTACATATCGAAGATCACTTTCAGATATATCACCTACAAGCCTTTGAATAGATTTAATTTCTTTAGACATTTTTAACCCCTTATATCTTCTGGTAAATCTGGTTGTTTTGCCGCTTGGGTTGCCAAATAATCACAACGCTCATTTTCCTCATTCCCTGCATGACCTTTAACCCATTTAAGGGTTATAATGTGTTTATCTATAAGTGGTAATAATCTCTGCCACAAATCTACATTCATCGCTCTATCCTTCTTATTCCGCATCCATCCATTTTGTTGCCACTTTTTAGCCCAGCCTTTATCGATAGCGTCAATCAGATACTTTGAATCACTATATAATGTTACATTACATTCCTCTTTTAAGGCTTCTAGTGCTTTGATTGCTGCAAGCATTTCCATTCTATTATTCGTTGTATTATTAAATCCTTCTGACAATTCTTTTCTATGGTTATTAAAGAGTAGTACAGCACCATATCCACCTGGACCCGGATTACCTGAACAAGCCCCATCTGTATAGATGGTTATATTTTTCAGTCTATTTTGATTGTCCATCATATACAACCTTCCTTATCTAATCTGTCCTTCTCCATAGATGATATATTTAATCGTTGTCAATTCTTTTAATCCCATTGGACCACGTGCATGAAGCTTCTGTGTACTAATCCCGATTTCTGCACCAAAACCAAATTCAAAGCCATCGGTAAAACGTGTAGATGCATTGACATATACGGCCGCAGCATCTACTTCTTGTAAAAACTTTTGTGACTTATTATAATTTGTAGTTACAATAGCCTCTGAGTGCTTTGTTCCATATTGATTGATGTGTGCAATAGCCTCTTCAATACCATCTACTACTTTAACTGACATAATATAATCGAGATATTCGGTTGACCAATCTTCTTCTGTAGCAGGTACAACATCATTATTAATTTTCTGTACCTCCTCACATCCTCTAACCTCAACATTTTCTTGTCTTAAGCCTTTTAATACTCTTGGTAAAAATTCTTCTGCAATTTTTCGGTCAACAAGCAATGTCTCTGCGGCATTACATACCCCTGGACGATGAGTCTTTGCATTTATTGTTATGCTTTCTGCCATATCTAGATCACATTCACTATCAACATATACGTGACAATTTCCTGTTCCTGTTTCGATAACTGGTACAGTAGAATTCTTTACCACTGTCTGTATTAGACCTGCACCACCACGAGGGATTAAAACATCCAGATATTGATTAAGTTTCATCATTTCTACTGCTGTTTCTCGTCTTGTATCTTCTATAAGTTGAATACATCCTTCATGTAATCCTGCACTGATAACAGCTTCACGCATAATATTAACCAACGCCATATTTGAGTTAATTGCCTCACTCCCACCCCGTAGGATAACTGCATTACCAGTTTTTAAACACAAAGCGGCTGCATCAACAGTAACATTTGGACGTGCTTCATATATGATACCAACTACACCTAAAGGTACTCTCTTTTGTCCAATTGTCAAATTATTTGGACGTTTCCACATGGATATGACTTCACCTATTGGATCGGCTAAACCTTTGATTTGTAATACACCTTCAGCAATTGATTCAATTCTATTTGCATTTAGGGTTAATCTATCTAAAAGTGCGCCCGAGATCCCCTTTTCTCTCGCATTTGCCAAATCTTTCGCATTTGCTTCTATTATTTTATCTGCATTATTAATAAGCGCATCAGCAATAAATTGTAGCACATTATCTTTTACAGTTGTTGAAGTATTAGACAGTTGATACGAAGCTTTTTTCGCCTTTTCACCCTTTACCAATAATTCATTCATCATTGCCACTCCCCTCATACTAATTTTTTCCTAATTTTCTGCCCTTCTTTTAAGAATAACGTTCCTACTTGTTTTGCTTCTAAAATATCGTACAATATTCGTGGATCTTTTCCACATGCGATAATCATATTCACCCCTGCAGCACATGCAATTTCTGCCGCAGAAATCTTACTAATCATACCTCCACTTCCTCGATCCGTTCCTTTACCACCTGCAAGTTTTCTAATATTATCATCAATTTTCTCAACAACAGGTATAAGCTTTGCATCTGGATTCATTTTTGGCTCAGCATCATATAATCCATCAATGTCAGAAAGATTAATTAATAAATCAGCTTTAATAAGTTTAGCTACAATAGCAGATAACGTATCATTTTCACCAAAAGTACTTTTAATCTCTTCTACAGCAACAGTATCATTTTCATTTACAATTGGAATGACGTTCATCTTCATCAATGTTTTAAAAGTATTAAGCGTATTTTTTCTACGCTGTGAACTTTCCAATATGTCCTTTGTTAATAGAATCTGTGCGACAACATGGTTATACTCTGAAAAAAACTTGCCATACAAATGCATAAGTTCCGACTGTCCTACAGCTGCTACTGCCTGCTTTTCTCTAATTGTTTTTGGTCTTTTCATAAGTCCCATTTTCCCAGCACCTACGCCTATGGCACCAGAAGTAACGAGTACAATCTCTTTTCCTTGATTCTTTAAATCAGATAATACCTGTACAAGACATTCCATTCTTTTTAAATTAAGCTTCCCTGTATCGTGCGTTAATGTTGATGTCCCGACCTTCACAACGATACGATGTGCGCTTTTTACTTCCTTTAATATTAACTCCATTGAAACCTACTTCCTTCTTGTTAATTTTATATTTATTCCATATACGATAAATCCGCTAACCTAAGGTTATAGGTTTTAGCAATTTCTAATCCTTCTTCAATATTCGCCACTACATCTCTTGGATGATGGGCATCAGAGTTTACAATTACATTGATATCATATGCTGATGCTAACTCCCAAAAAGGAAGCCATGGATACATACATCTTAACCCTTGTTCTGTTTTAATTTTATCTTTTCTAAGTCCATATCCATTAATCTCAAGTGGTATTTGTAAGTCTTCAGCCGCTTCGAGAATATACCGAGAACAAGCAATTGTTTCTTCGTCCCATAGTTCATAGGCATTGCCAAATAAATCTGGGTGTGCAACAAATGCAAATAAATCTGACCTCATAGATTGCACGATTGCCTCAGCGTATGCTTTTAATCTCTTTTTAGAAGTAATTTCCCCATAGACGCCAACCCATTCTCCATTAGATAAAAAGGTATGGGTACCTGCAATAAGATAATCAAATTGTCGTTTTCCTAAAAGCTCATCTCGGTAGAAATCATCATATTCTACTGCGTACTCACATTCCATCCCCTTTAAAATCTTTATCTCTGGATATTTTCCCCTTGCTCTCTCAATCTCTTTTCCATAATCATCCAATTCATTTATTTTCATTCGCATCTCTTGCCAACGATTATCAGGAAGTGGCGTATGATCGGATATTCCCAGCACAGTTATTCCTTTTTCTATTGCAACTTTGACGTAATCTTCAACATCACCATCTGCATGTTTACATCTATAAGTATGTGTGTGGTAGTTCTTCATGTGTATTAATATCTCCTACTCTTATACCTTTTCAGGCTCATCATATATTACACCATTTAGCTCTACTGTCACCTGTTTCATTACTTGAGGCTCTAATGGTTTATCACTATAATCCCTATCTGTGTTTACAATTTTATCCGTAGCTTCAACTCCCTCAATGACTTTGCCAAAGCCAGCATATTGTCCATCGAGGTGTGGTGAATCGGCAACCATAATAAAAAATTGTGAACCTGCAGAGTCTGGATGCTGTGACCTTGCCATAGATAATACACCACGTGTATGTTTAAGGTCATTTGCAAATCCATTGATACGAAACTCTCCTTTGATACCATATCCAGGTCCTCCTACACCTACACCTTCAGGGCATCCCCCCTGAATCATAAACCCTGGAATCACCCTATGATACGTCAATCCGTTATAAAATTCTTTATTAATCAATGAAATAAAATTCTTCACTGTATTTGGTGCAATCTCCGGGTATAACTCCGCCTTTATAATATCACCGTTCTCCATTTCAATTGTTACAATTGGTTTTTGTTCTTTTGTCATGTTGTAGTCCTCCTCTAATTTCTAGCTATTAAGCCTATTTTACCATATATTTGGCAAAAAGGTAACAACTTTTTTTACTGTTTGTTCCCTCCCCTATTGTGGTATAATAATCCCATATAATAGAGAGAGGATTGATAATACGATGGAACTTACACTTTCGACACCAGCTATGCTTTTTCCTGCTATTTCTTTATTACTTCTAGCATATACAAATCGGTTCATTGTACTTGCAAATTTGATTCGTGACCTGCATTCAAAATACACACTAGAGCCAACCGACATACTTTCAGGACAAATAACAAATCTGCAAAAAAGGGTGAATATCATTAAAAACATGCAAGTTTTTGGTGTTTCTAGCTTCTTTTTATGCGTACTTTCAATGTTTCTGATATTTGCACAAAAACATTTTTTTGCAGATATTGTGTTCGGTACTAGTCTGATATTCCTACTAATTTCCTTAGGACTTTCACTAACTGAGATTCTAATTTCAATTAAAGCACTATCACTCCAAATAAGTGATTTTAAAATTGAAGATATAAATAGAAAAAAATAAGGGGTCAATTTCGACCTCTTATTCATTAATTTCTTTTATGAGTACTTCTCCATTTGGATCTTCATAAAATTCATACCCATCAGGTATATTTTCTACGATTACCCCCGATTTATCTTTTGAAAAATAGTATTGTACAGCACCATCTTCAACACTAGCCTGATGCAAAAAATATGTATCTCCTTTGAAATTCACGTGTATTACAGCCATCTTCAACACCTCTTATCAAAAAAATCTTTCCGATAGTATTATATTATTTTTCACATGATTCCATTCATATTTTTCACATTCAAATAATAATTTATTTTTCTTTTATATAAGTCGCAACAATTTCTCCATAATACATCGTATGATAATCTTTGTTTCCATACCAACGTCCATCATACTCTAAATCTAGATTATCTGGATTCATATCCTGCTTATATACAATTTTACACTCATAATGCAAATCACACGCTTTAATAATTGGTGTATCAAGCACTTTTCCATTCTGTAGTGTCAATCCAAACTCACTAAATTTATCTACATCCCTTCCTGATTTTGTGCCACATGAAATTAGTTCATTTTTCATGTCTCCAAAAGGAATGCTAACAGTAAATTCTCCTGCTTTTTCAATCAATCCATGGGTGAATCTTGACTCTCTCACAGGAACTATAAAAACAGGTTTTCCCCACATATGACCTATAGAACCCCAACCAATGGTCATCGTATTTGTCTTCGCTCCTTTAGTTGTTAAAAATATACCGCCACTGCTCAGTTTTTCGTTTACTTTCACCATATACTCATCATATTTCACATCTTTAAACACTACTATCACTCCTGTTCTTTATTATCTATTTTATATCATTATACTCACAAATGATACCAAAATCAAAAATTTTCATATATAACTAGTCTTTCTTTGGTGTTTCAATTGATAGTTCTGCATTGTGTTTGCGACTCATCTGATGTCTTTTTTTTCTATTTTCCTTACTCTCTAATACAACATCCAAATCATAGTCTTCGGGATACAATTCTTTTCCTTCTATATAGAGCGAAAGTCGTTTCCTATTAATTTTAAACTTCTTTTTCATTACCATGACACCCACATCACCCCTGCCATTTTCAAGTTCACATACAATGCCAGTCTTATTCATGCTACTGACATATACGCAATCACCAACTTGAAAGTAATGTTTAATTTTTTGTTTATTCACTTTTTTTCTTGTACTTTTTATCTCACGAGAAACGTCTATCTGTTTTTTATGCGATTGCTCTACTTCAATATTTGTAACAGTTGCAGCTTTCATTTCTTTATAAAAATCTTTATATCCTTTCTTCTCTTTATACGTAAATTCATGTGCTCTTTCAATGATTTGGTGACCTATCCCCAACCTTAACGCAATTAAGAATGCATTGCTTTCACCTGCTTTCCCAATCTGAAGCTTATAAAGAGGTTGTAATGATTGAATATCAAAGGCCATGCAACCGTTTATAAAACCATCTTTTTCTTCGGCATAATCTTTAATTTCACCGTAATGGGTCGTTGCAATGATCGTCGCTTTTTTTGCAAAAATTGTTTCTAATATTGCAACAGCAAGCCCTGTACCTTCGCCTGGATCTGTCCCTGCACCTAATTCATCCAAAATGACAAGGGTATATGGGTCTGCACATTCTATAATACTTGAAATATTCCGAATATGGGAAGAAAATGTACTAAGCGACTGCTCAATACTCTGTCCATCCCCTATATCTACAAGGATATCTCTGAATATTGCAAATTCACTTCTATTAGCTACAGGAACATGTAAGCCTGATTGAACCATCATCGTAAGCAAACCTACTGTTTTTAATACGACAGTTTTCCCACCAGTGTTGGGTCCAGTGATGATAAGCCCTCTGTTTTTGTCCCCTAATACAAAGTTCAACGGAATTGCTGATTTCCCAATCAATGGATGTCTGCCGTTTTTAATATTGATATAATTGTCGACATTTAATTGTACGGGCATTCCATCTAAAACTTTACTATATTTTGCTTTTGCAAATATAAAATCATAATGGGCAATTGTCTCAACATTAATTGTTATTTCTTTGTAATACGATTCAACGATTCCTGTTAAAAAAGATAAAATCTTATAAACTTCATTTTCTTCATCTATCTTTAATATATTTAGCTCCTCTTGTAATTTATGAATACCAGCCGGTTCAATAAAAAGTGTTGAGCCACTCGCTGATGTATCCAGTACATGTCCATCAATATTTCTTCGATATTCCTTTTTAACTGGAATCACATATCTACCATCTCTCATACTTACAATAGCATCTTGAATATACTTTGCGTAAGTTGGAGATGTCAATATATTATCGACTTTACTTTTGATTTTTTCATCAGTGGTTTGAATCTTCTTTCTAATTTTATAGAGTGCTGAACTCGCTTTATCGTGCACCCTATCATTTTCAATACATTTTTCTATCTCTTCCACAACATCTTCTAATTCGTAGAGAGAAAAAGTATAAGCACTCACTGTCGGTGCAATACTCTGCATGCCATCCATATACTTTTTCAGCCTTTTCCCACTCACTAATAATCCTGCAATCACTGCCAATTCATCAGGCAATAATGCGTTCCCTTTTCCCAGTTTATTCATGATATTTTCAATATCTGATAATTTATGAATAGGAACATTACGCTTACAATCCAAAATCATACGGGCTTCAGTTGTCTCTTTCATCCACCCTTCAATAATCTGAATATCTACAGAAGGTTTTAATCTTCTGATAGCTTCTTTCCCTTTTTCTGAAATAGCGTAACCTATTAATAGTTCCTTTATTTTATTATACTCTAGCATTTCGATAGCCGTTTGATTCATCTTAGTTCCTCCTAGTTTAAATTTTAGTTGAAAAATAAAAAAAGCTACAAATGAACACATATCCATTCGCAGCTTTAAACAATAAAAAACCGTGCATTAACAAGCACGGCAATCATCATATACTCTGTATAGAGAAAGCTTAATATTCTGCCAGTGTTCTTAAACATAGTAACATCAATAAGACAACACGAAAAAACCCAAGATTATAGGGACATTCATACCGTCTATCGACTAATTATTAAGTTACCTAGTTAAGAACAACCTCGACCATCAAATTCTCTCCTTATTTCATTATATGAGATTATTATATATTATAAATTTTTCTATGTCAAACTATGATGTATTGTCTTTTTCAGATACGATATCTCTAAACAATTTTGTCCTGTTACAACTTCAAGTTTGCTAATTCCACTTTGAATATGTTTAACATCCCCTTGAACTTGTGCAATATTCATCATCATCTTATCATGCTCAGCTTTATTCACTTCTGCTTTATCCAGTAGTATTCGAATAAGTTTGGTGTTTTCTGTAACTTGTAAGTTCGTATCTTTTATCATGGATTTTGTTTCTGAGATTTCCTGTTTCATGCCACTAATTTCTGACTTCATTTCTGATTTGAAATCTTTTAGCTCTGTCTTAATACCGCTAATTTCTGATTTAATACCACCAATTTCGGTCTTAATACCACTAATTTCGGTCTTAATACCACTAATTTCGGTCTTAATACCACTAATTTCGGTCTTAATACCACCAATTTCCGATTTCATTTCCTCAAGTACTTTCAAAATCTTTTCTTCCATGATACCACCCTCTCATAGTTGTATTTTATTATATCACCAAACAATACAAAAGTAAAGTTTTGGTAATGATTGCAAGGTGCCCTATATGGACATTACACACAGAACGTTTGTTCGCGTCAAGTGAGAAAAAATATTATTAGTTGAGATGATGTAGTTGAAATATTTGAGTCACCATTCTTATGTAAACGGCATAGTATATAGTGAAATCAAAATAAGGAGGTATTTGTATGGCTGACGGATGTGGATACTACGGAAATAGTGAAATCCTATTCTTTATTCTTGTTTTCTTATGCTTATGTTATTGTAAAAGATACTAATAACAAATGCACCTTAAGAATTGCACCATAGCCACTAGCCTTGTTTTCGGGGGATAGCACTCATATTTATGTGTCTATCCCTTTTATTTGTTGGATAAAACAACACAAAAAAAGAGCCATAAGCTCTCTATGTAACTCTAAACGGTATTTTAATTATATTTTTGACCTTTTTATTTCTACAATATGAAATATCTAATGTTTTACATATCTTACCCCAAAATGTTCCATGTGAATATGAAATAAAAATATTTCCAAACCTAAAAATCATAATACCACTGCCTCACATTTTTTCTATAATATATTTTATTCTGTATTATGATTTTCTGTTACAAAAAAAAGTGTAGTTATTTCTCACCTTTAATAAATACTCTTATTTCATTTTCTGTGATACACCTTACATTAGAGCCAAATAGACTTTCTGCTCTTGTATAAATTACTTTTTCACCCATATATTCACCTATCTTAATCACTTCTTCAACAACTCTATTATGTGTATTAGAATCGAATATTACTGCTTTGTCTCCTACTTCTATATCCAAATAAATTGCCTCCCTTAGACTTCTGCAATGACTACTCTCATTATTAATATTTAGTAATTAAGCAAAAAATATTCGATACATAATTTTCTTCATTTCTTCCTTAATATCCTAGTGCTTCATTAACAATAATCACGTGAATTCTATTAGGCGTTGATTGTCTCTTGATAACAACATATTCATTACAAATTCTATCGTCACTTTTGCAATCCATACAATATCCAACTTCAGCGCAAGGTGTTTTCTTGTTTAACCTTTTCGTATTTGCTGGTGCAGCCCATTCACGATTTCTTTTAATTGCTTCATCAATGTTTTTAACAATTTTATTCATTCCCGTTACAACAATTACTTTATCAGGACCATAAATCATCGCCGCAACCCTATTTCCTCTGCCATCAACATTATATAGTTCTCCCGCTTCTGTAATGGCATTGGTACTTGTTATATAAATATCAGCAGAAAAACTTTCTCTATATATTGTTTTTATTTTTTCTGGTGTAATGCCATCAACATATCTATCCAAAAAATTATAGTCGCCATTTTTCAACAATTTGATGGCTCCCATTTCAAATAGTGTCATTGAACCGCCTACAGCGATTTTATCACCTTCATTTATTAAAGATTTCAATTTCTCCAAAGCTTCTTCATTATTTTGAACAAAATAACCACACATATTATTTTTCTCTAAATTCCCTATCAATCTTTCAACTTTTTTTTGAATAATAAATTGAACATTCTTATCCACAGTATTTCCCCTTTCTTTGTACTTAAAATGCATAGCACTATTTTATCATTTGAATTCTGCCTCGTCAAAAACAATACATTTATGTCTAAAAATTATCTGTTTTAGATATATTGCATAATAATTTCACTTAACAAATCTGTTTCTTTGTGATGTATGCGAATAGATTTTATAAAAAAATATGGGTATAATAATACCATAGTAAAAAACAAAGGAGGCAAACAAAATGTATGAACAAGTAATTAGTTATGAAGCTGTTGAATATTTACTTAACAAAATTGAAGAACGCAAAAACAGAAAAGCAAAGAAATAAGCTGAGTTATAAGAATAATTTTAGGAGGTTCCGAAGTGTCGGATCAAACGATTATAAATATAGTAACAGTTTATAAAGAAAAATAACTGCGGATTACAAAAAATTAATTTTGTACCGTAGTTATTTTTTTGCTAGTAAACACACTTACTATTAAAATATTAACGCATCAAAACTTTTTACCTCAAAATATTTTAGTTTTTAGATATAATATATAAATTTTCCACGGTAGACCTCCTCTTTTTTGTGATGTATGCGAATAGATTATATATAAAAAATTGGGTATAATAGTACCATAATAAAAAAACAAAGGAGGTAACTACAATGTATCAACCATTAATCAGTTATGAAGCAATTGAATTTCTGTACAATGAAATCAAAAATCGTAAAAACAAAAAAGCTAATAAAGAAAACAAATAATAAGTTGAATTAAAATTTGAAAGGGGGCCAATACATATGTTAGTAGAATTAAATTATGAAGCTGTTGAATATTTACTTAACAAAATTGAAGAACGCAAAAACAGAAAAGCAAAGAAATAAGCTGAGTTATAAGAATAATTTTAGGAGGTTCCGAAGTGTCGGATCAAACAATTATAAATATAGTAACAGTTTATAAAGAAAAATAACTGCGGATTACAAAAAATTAATTTTGTACCGTAGTTATTTTTTTTGCTAGTACTTTTTGTTTATGTATCGTATAAAACACTGCAAAGAGAATCAATACTAATCCAGCGAATGTTTTTATTCCGCCCAACCTTTCACCGATAAAAATAAAAGCTAATACTGATGCCATCACTGGTTCAAAAGTATAAATCAATGCTGCTTTTTCTGGTCTTACAAATTTTATTGCTTTACTTTGTATAAGTAATGTAGATATAGCAATAAACATACTTGCCATAATAAGCAATCCAAATTTTGCTGTGTTTAGACCTTGAAATTGAATACTTTGCATTTCAAATACGCCAGCCAATACTAAGAATGCAACAGTGTTGGTAGCATGATATACACATGAAAATTCAACTGGCTTAATTTTATTTGCATTTATTCTAAGACTTACTAAATATAGAGAAAAAAATATCGCATTGCATAAAGCAAAAAGATCACCAGCATTTATACGAAAAGAAGCAAAGTCACATATCAATAAAAAGAGTCCTATTAACGCTACCATTGCACCCTGAATATTTCTCTTCTCGGGCATTCTTCTTTCCCACACTGCCATTAAAACAGGTGTAAATATCACTGACATCTGTACAATAAATGCCGTATTTGAACTACTTGTATGCTGCAATGCAATCATAAAAAAAGTATTACTTATTATGGAAAACATACTGATTCCAATACCACGTAAAACAGTTTTCATCGTAATCGTTCTAATCGCATGACCATATATAAGCATCGTTACAATTAAACCACCTAACGAACACAAAAATAATATAGAGAAGCGTGGTAAAAAACCTAATAACATTTTTGACCATACATAAGATGAACCCCACAAAAATGAATTAACAAAAAGAAAAAACGTGGCATTATTTTTTTTAATCATTTCCATTTGAACATCCTCCAAGTCATATTATGTAACCCTCTACTACTATTATACTCAAAATTTATACAATGTTTATTGTAAATACTGCTTGAAACATTGCAAATACTGCTGTAATATTGATGGTAAGGAGTGTGTTAGCATGAAAAGAGGCTATCTAGAAGGGGATTTCGAATTTTTTTATTTAAAAGATCAAAAAAATATGGAATTTGAATTTCATCACCATGACTTTAATAAAATTATAATCTTCATCTCTGGTAACGTAACCTATCTAATCGAAGGAAAAGCTTATAAACTAAAACCATGGGATATTATTTTAGTCAATGATAAAGAAATTCATAAACCAATTATAGATTCAACTGAAATATACGAACGCATTGTAATATGGATAAATTCCTCTTTCTTACAAAAGCACAGTGATAGTACATCTAACTTACACACATGCTTTGAACGATGTGAAAATCATAAATGTAATCTGCTTCGCTATGAACCACAATCACTGGAACACATAAAAACAATTCTATTTCAGCTAAGAAAAGCTTGCACTCAAATGGAGTTTGGAAGTCGTATACTGAGAAATTCATTATTTATGCAATTTATTGTATCTCTTAATCGGGAATTTTTAGGTATAGAAAAAAAGAGAGTATTACCTGATATTGAATATGATAAAAATATAGATAGAATATTAGCGTATATCAATCAAAACTTGAAAGAGGATTTATCCATTGATCATCTCGCTTCCAAATTTTATGTAAGCAAATATTATCTTATGCATAAGTTTAAAAAATACACTGGTTATTCCATTCATCATTATATACTACAAAAAAGGCTATTGATGGCCAGTTCATTAATAAAAAAAGGACTTCCCGCCATGGAGGTAAGTCTTGCATGCGGTTTTGGTGACTATTCTAATTTTGTAAGAGCCTTTAAAAAGAAGTTTAATCTTTCTCCAAAAAAATATTATAAGAGTCTATTACATGACCAGCAGTCTAATAGTAACAAACATTTCTAGATTATATTCTTTATTTCAATTTTATTACATTTAAATTAAATCCTTGTAATTTTGTATATTTTGTTGTATAATATCATAGTCGCATCGAAGAGTATTCATAAACGGGGTGATTTAAAATTGAGCGAAAAAAAAATACAAAATTTAAAAATGCAGACAATTGAACTTAAAGATAAAATAAATAAAATTTATTTAGGCATTCTGCCAGCTGAGCAAAATATTATACAAATGACATATAAATTAACTGC
The DNA here is from genome assembly GCA_963662695.2 of Clostridia bacterium. Lineage (GTDB taxonomy): Bacteria > Bacillota > Clostridia > SK-Y3 > SK-Y3. The sequence continues at coordinate 709,129 of CAXXDC010000001.1, forward strand.
TTTGAATGCAGAATTGAAAAGACTGCAAAATGAATGCGAGTAAAAAAAATCACTTATACCATACAACTAGTATTGGTATAAGTGATTTTTTTGTTTTTTCATTATTTTTACGAGGATAACTCGTCCATGCATTCAGAACAAATATTTTTACCTTTATAGACATTAACGTCTCTCGCATTTCCACAGAATATACAAGCAGGTTCATATTTTCTCAAAACAATTCTTTCACCATCTACTAATATCTCTAATGGATCTTTTTCATTGATTTCATAAGTCCGTCTTAATTCCTTAGGAAGAACTATTCTACCTAATTCATCAACTTTTCTTACAATTCCAGTACTCTTCATGATACTCCTCCTCTGATTTACAATTACATTATTAATGTTATTATATTTAATTATAGCACATTTTTAGCCATTTCAACAAAAATATCTAAAAAAAAATTTATTATTTTATCTCGCAAAGAAAAGAACAGAGACAATTGTATTCCCTGTTCCATACTATTCCTATCATTTTTATGCAAATTTACAATTGATTTACTGATAATAGTATGGTATAATTTAATCATTCTTAATATTTATTCATTATAAATAACATTGTTTTTAATACTAACCATACATATTCAGTTTCAAATTGGTTGTGTACTCTAATATCTTTTAGAGTTTCATGTACTGCAGTCTCCCACTGATCCTGGGATATTGCAATGAGACGCCCTAACTCATTCGTTAGGGCGTCTTCAATTTTTGCCCTTGTTTCATCCTCCGTCATCTCAAGATAACGTAAACAAAACTCATTTTCTTTTCTATGCATTGCTTTTGTCCACCTCCACTATTGCGACCTATCCTACCCAAAAACCACTCCTTTTTTCATCTTCTACATTCTGAATCACCTGCTGTGCCAAGGCATTAATAAATTCCGCTGCGGACATCTCTTCTACAATTAATCCCATTTGTACAATCATTTTATAGGTTCTTTCGTCATATAAGTTTACATTTAATACTGATGCTTTTACGCGGGCTTTCATAGTACGTAAACTTTTATTAAACCGCTTTACTAAGATGTTATAAACCGATTGCCTTTCCATTCGCTGTGGTACCTGATAATCCTCTTTGACAAGTTCAACAACATACCCTTCTAGTTCTTGACGGGTTTCATGTGAGCATGCAATATTTAATAATAATTTCTCTGTTTCTCTCACAATTAAATTGGTTTGCATATCCTCTATTCTTACCATGGTAACCATTATCCCTCATGTCCTTTCCTATAGTAATTAGAGGGGGACGTCTCCCCCCTCCCCTATATTTTATCTTTTAGTCCCTCGGGTACTGGATATTCACCTTGTCCAGTTGCACACGCACCTGCTGTCACCATAAATGCTACCATAAAACTCATAATACTTCCTAATACTACCACAAACTTCACTTTCATTGTGTAACATCCTCCTTCACTTCTAATTTCTTTTGAAGAATTGTAATATATCCGTTAATCTCCTGTTCATCACTATCATCTCCAATGATATCCATCAGATCTTCTGGTGGAATATCTAAAAATGCTTTAGCTTGCTGAAATTGTTTTTCTAAAAAATATATTATAAATAGTAGTAAAACAAAAACCATAAATACAAATATATTTCCCCAATAGAAAAATGTAAAATTCAAAGAGAAACCTGATAAATCCACGTCACTGGATGCCATCCTCACATGCATATCATAATAGTTTGCACTTATGAAAAAACACATCCCTACAGAGGCAATTATTGTAGATAATATAACTTTTTTAAAAGCTGGTAGTTGACTCCATTTTACTTCAAGAATACTACTTCCTCTAAGATGGTATTTTGTAAAAATAAAAAAGATTAATAAATGTATTGCTCTATAAATAAGTGAGAACCTCAAACCAACACTGAAAAAATCCTCATTTCCATACAGATGTCTAACCTTTTCATACAACGGCAAAGTAGTTGTTTCAATAAACATCACTATAAACATTCCAGTAATTGCTGCAAGTATACTTTGACGCCAATTCATTTCCCATAAAAATCTAAATATTATTATAGAAACTAGAGTATTTACAAATGAAATTGAAACAGTATTAGTAAAAAATCGTCTTACAAAATAAATAACACTCAGCATCAGTATATTTGCTATCATTAATTTCACTATAAATAGTGGAATGTTCTGTTTCACACTACTTCTGTATAATACCAAACCAGTCATAAAAATTAATGTTATCTCTGGAACACCAAACAAAATCAATTTTACTAAACTTATTGCCACTTTAATCACTCTCCTTTATATCCTAATTATAAAACAATTTTTCCAAAAATGCAATAATAGGTGCAATAATGTCGAATTTTGTCAGCGCTGATAATATAGGCTATCGTATTTATAATGATTTTATTAACGCATCTAGGTGTGGATTATAACCATTGTTATTCAGTGGTTCAAACAAATCCCCTTTTTCTTTGAGTCTCTCGATTGCATTGAGTAATGTAAAGTCATCGGGTTTGATGCCTGTTTGAAGCTCATCCCATGCTATGGGCATAGATATCGTTGCTTTTTCCGTTGCTCTCGGTGAATAGGCGCTAATGATTGTTTTACCATGCCACATTTGTAGATAATCGAAATATAGCTTTTGTGCTCTTTTGCTTACTATACGCTCAATTGTTATGTATTTAGGATATTTCTGTTGAAAATATGTTGCAAAAAATGTATTGATTTTTCTTGCAGTCCCGTAGTTGTATCTTCCACCCACAGGGATATAGATTTGTAGACCTGTTGCGCCCGATGTTTTTATATAACTTTTTATTTCAAGACTTTTGAGGGTATCATAGATAAGGAGTGCAACTTCGATGACATCACTAAATGTTTGACCGCTAGAGGGGTCAAGGTCAAAAACGAGACTCGTTGGATTCTTCTCTTTTTGAATGAGATGAAATGATGTGTGTAATTCCAGTGCGGCTTGATTTCCAAGCCAAACTAAGGTGGCAAGATGATTAAGGTTTATATACTCTATCTCTTTCCACTGTTCTCTCTCTATCCATGCAGGAGTATAATCGGGCATATTTTTTTGATAGAATGATTTACCATTCACGCCATCTGGATAGCGTATGGTTGTTAACAGACGATTTTCTGTATGGGGTATGAGATAGGGTGCCAGCTCTATCAATTTTTTGATATAGTCAATTTTTCTTATGCCTAGTTCTGTCCAAAGTACTTTTTCAGGATTTGTAATTTTTACATCGTGTCCATCTATATTGATTGTTCCCATCATTCCACAAGTTCCTTTCCTTCTGCTTCTGAGGGTTTTTGTGTACTAAAACCTATTATCTTAGGATGTCGAAGTGAACCATGGTTTGTCCACTCCATAAAGCGTACCCAGCATGTTAATAATGGTTGTAACCATGTGATATCATCAACTTTCTGATGTTGATTTATAAACGGACTTCTCTCTTGTCTCAAGTCATTTATGTGCTCTTTAAGTAATAATAAATCCTTTTGTTTAAGACCAATAGACACATTCCCAATATAAATGAGTTGATCTTCTTGGTAAATGCCTAATAACAAAGCATTTGGAGTTTTATTTTTCCATTTCACACCACAAATTACTGCTAGCATTTTTTTGTTGATTTTTGTTTTGTACCATTGATCATGTTTTTTTCCTACTACATATCTGCTATGGATATTTTTTGATACAATCCCTTCATAATTTTTTTTGCGCATGAATTCAAATAGTGAGTTGCCATCATCAAAATCATCGGTAATGGTGATGTTACTGCTTTTTTGAAAATTTTCTATCAATATTTCTTTGCGTTCATATAAAGGCTTTTGCCTTAAATCCATGCCATCAAAATATAGAATATCAAATAGTATATACTTGATTGGAATCTTTTTTACATAGTAGGCTAGATTCTTCCTAGACCTTACCCGTTCCCTTTTTAATACTTGCGTAAAGGATGGTCTCCCCTCATCATCAAAGATGACAATTTCGCCATCTAGTATTGCTTGTTTTCCTTCTAGTAATTTCACTGTTTCTTTGATTTCGGGATAAAAGTCTGTTCTTTCATGTCCCTTTTTAGTAAATATTCTTACTTCTCCATTTTCTATATACGTTATGCCTCTAATACCGTCCCATTTTATTTGATGAATCCAATCTTTTTCTGTGATGATTTTTTTTGATAATATGGGTTCCATGGGCGTTATAAGTTCCACAACCATCATCCGTTCTAAAAAATTTATACCCCTACTTCCAATTATTATTTGGAATATAGGGGTATTTCATGCATAGGATAAAAAACATTAGTATTATTTAGGTTCTAATAAATCAATATCTACAAAATAATACTTATATTTCTTATTCTCACTTGTTATATCTGATATTTTAAACTTAGCATCATTATAAACAACTACATCTCCTGAAACGATAAATCCATTTGTTTTATAATAATCCATAAATTCTTCATATGATAATTTGGTATAATATATAACAGCACTATGAGAATGTTTGCTTGGAAATGCTGTTTTTGGTGGCAATGGTAAATTAAATACTGTCGTTTTAGTGCCATGTTTTATATAATACGACTTGTGTTCTTTTACAGTATTAAAATGTATATCGAAATTACGTCGAAACTCAGGATTAACAAATCTAAATATATTGATACCAATTATCAAAAGAATAATAATTAGTATCAAAAATATACTTTTTTTCTTCACTTCTTAATTCCCCAATCTATAGAATTATTCAAAAATCATTTTGGCTACGTTACTATGCCTGTTCTATGTTCTATACTTTGGTAATTCTACGCTAAATTAACCTTTTGTTATCATTTTCTTATTATTTTATTGATCTAGCTATCTTCACCACTTCAAATTCAGACATATTCACAGCTCTTATATGATAAACCACACCATTTAATGTCCAACCTAAGTTTACAGTTCCGTCTATTATTTTATCTGATGGTTCAGATTTATCATAATTAATATAGCCTGTGTTCCCATTTATATCTATTACTTTATATTCTTCTGAATAGCTTCTGTGTTCTTTTTTTAGCCCTATAGTAAAATACTGTGTATCGTTAGTATATTCCAAAGTAACTCCATATTTCTTAAGGCTATTGTCTCTAGGTACGTTAATAGTTGTACATTTAAATCCTGACGGAATATATTGAGGAAACAATATTTTTTCACCTAATAATTTTTCAGCTTCCTCCAAACTTCCAACTATCCATGGCGGCTCCGCACATGATTGTTCAGCAGAATTGTCTTCAATTTCTAATATATCCATTATCTCTTCCTTATCCATTAAGTCAGTTATAAGCTCTTTAATTTTATCATTATAAACAATTATTTTTGCATTATCTCTTTTTTTAGAAATCCATCTGTTAAATATTTCTTGTTCTTTTTGTATTTTTATTTTATTATGAATATCTACTTTAATTTTTTGAAATTTTTCTTTAGTGGCTTCATTACTTTTTGTTTTATACCAAGTATATGCCTCTTCATCGGTTATACTAAGTTCTTCATTTGATTCTTCAATAATTTTATCATGCATTTTTTGATACAGCATTCTATCCTTTAGCATTATTTTATATTTTTCAAGACCCTCTTCTTTAGTAATTTTTTTATATAACATCGGAAAGTGCTCATTTAATTCATGTATTCTCTTATCTACTTCTTCACTTGAAACCTTAATACCTTTACTTTTAGCCTCTTGTAGTATCAATATTTCATTAATACTATTCTCAAGAATGCTTTTTGGAGTAATATATGATTTGTAATTATTCATATCTTGATTGTATTTTAAATATACTGTTTTAATATCAGATAATAATATTTTTTCTCCATTTACTATTGCTACAACATCTTCTTCAATTATAGTTTCTTCTATTTGATTTCTATCTAAGTTAATAACAAAAAACACAGAAATAATGCCTATTATAACTAATATAATTATTATTAATACTATTGAATTTTTAAAATAAAACATATATCTTACCCTTTCTTTTAATTATGGGAACTTAAATCTAAGTTCCCATAATTAAAAATCAAATTAAAAATCGTTTTTATTATTATCCCACTGTGTATTATGTGTTGAACATAATTGATCATAATAAGTATACATGCCTCTATCTTCAACCATTAGACATTGTGTGCCTTCATCGCAATGTCTAAGACCATAATTATGTCCAGTTTCATGCCGAGCAATTATACCATTATTTGTCGACCCATTATCCTCTACTAATGAAAATCCTGACCCAATCCTACCAAGTCCAGCAGATCCTGAAACATTCTGCCCTGTAAACGCAACCATAATATCTGCACCATTAGTTTTTCCTATGTCATCAATTGCCTCTTGTAATAAAGCTGAATCAGTAGTACTTGAAGAACTCCATTGATTTTGGGCAACAGATATATAGTCAATTCCAAACCAATCATATAGCTTATTATCTGCCCACTCTATTGCATTATCAGCACGATAAGCCCATGTGCTTGGATAGTCATTTCTCCATTCTTCATCACAAGGCTCATTAATATATACAGTTATACTTGCTAATCGAACGCCAATAGGTTCTATTAACATTTCAGTAGGAGTCATTATATCCATTTTATTACTCATCATTGGTGGCTCTGGTGTTGAACACTCATCTGCTTTTTTTATTATAATATTCTCTTGTGCCATTACTCCCAAAGGTAACAATAAAGAAATGACCATCGTTAAAACAAGAAGTGTCATAAATATTTTTTTCATAAGTTATACCTCCAATAAGTTTATGGTAGTGTAAAGTTTTACACTACACTTTTTTAATAAAACCTTTATTTATCAAGGGTTACATAGTTTTTTTTCAACAAAAAAACAATGACCCCCTTTTTTCTGTTATAATTGAATTTCCACAAAACCAAAAACACCAGAAAGGTTGATCATTGTCATGGACTCAATTATAACTTATTTAGTACTATATATTCAATACTTACATAAACAAATTTTTGAATTAACTTTATTTATCTCTAAACATATTCCTCTTAAGCAGTGGGCTTATGATGATTCTCATAGTCCTGCATACCAAAAATTTAAAATTGATAAATTACCTAAAATCTTTAATCCTGAACCTGTAGATTACCAGCTATTTTTAGCTTATTTAAAACATAAGTACGGCGAAACCGTTAATCCTATAAAACGCAGATCTGAAAGTTCTGCTGTTCCTGAATCTATTGTGTGCCCTCGTTGTGGTGCTCCTCATCAATACCTCTATAAAAACAATGGTTCTAAAGGTCAGTTTTTATGCAAGGTCTGTGATGAACGCTTCAATGAAACTAATATCTATAATCGTCCTATTTCACTGCGTTGTCCTCATTGTGGTCGTATTTTGGTTCCTGAAAAAGATCGAAAACATTTTCGCATCCATAAATGTGTTAACAAGAAGTGTTCTTATTACTTATCTAATCTTAGAAAGCTACCAAAGGATTTACCTTCTAAAGATAAGTTTAAATACAAACTTCACTATATTTACCGTGAGTTTACTATCGACTTCTTTAATATGGATCTTCATGCCCTTCCTAATTGGGCTACTAATTTTAAGTATAAAAAACATAATGCCTATATCATGGGGCTTTGCCTTACTTACCATGTTAATCTTAGCTTATCTCTGCGAAAAACGGCTGAGGCTCTAAGAGAAATACATAACATTAATATTTCTCATACTATGATTTCCAACTATGCTAAAACGGCTGCTGTTGTCTACAGAGTTTAGACCTTTTAAACAAATGATTGAACGGCTTAATCGAACTTTTAAGGCTTCCTATCGTATTACTTGCGGTTATGGTAGTGATGATGGTGCAACCTATGGTGTTAGCCTTTGGGTTGCCTATTACAACTTCCTTCGTCCTCATAAATTACATAATTGGAAACGCCCTTTAAATCAAGTTGATATGTTAAATGATGCTGGTAATATGCCTGGCAAATGGCAACTCCTTATCTATCTCGGTCAACAAGCCTTATTAAATATGCAAGATAAACAATCAGCTTAATTAAACCTGTTTTTAGATTCTTAAGCCTGAGGAATCATTAGCCATCCAAAAGTGTAGCTTTTGGACTTGCCCTTGATAGTATGGACAAGCAATGCTAAAATGCTGTGAATACAACGGTAATCTTTATCTGTTTTTGAGTTCCATCGCCGTCGGTGATTTTGTCAGAGCATTGCTTTTTTATGCTGTCAAGGGTGGCGAATCTCTGCTTTTTAATCTATATTTGATGTTTTCAAGGTTCTAATGAGCCTATTTTTTTGTACTCTAGTTTTTCATACGATACTTTAGATTCTCCCTTGCACAAATATCCCCATGTGGTATATAATGTTTATAAGCTCTATACCGCTTTGTGTAAGGGGCGGTGCCCTCAAACCAATGTTAACTTTTCCAGGGATAGCATTGATTTGGGGGTAGTTTATTTTAAGCAGTAATGTCAACTGCCTAAAAACGTAATTAATGTAGTTTCTTTAACTGTAATTACATGGTAACACACACCTTTATAGCTTGTCCATAGGAGATTTTGTCGCTTATTGTCGATTGTGATAAATATTTGATATTTTAACAGAAAGTTTGTATTTTGTTCATAAATTGTTTGTGTTTTTTGCAAAAAAAAAGAGGCGCTAACCTCTTAATTTGGATTTCTCAAAATATTACATCACTGCCTCTTTTTTTCGCGTTGTCTTTTTCTTCTTTTTCGTTGTTTTATTTTTTGTCTCTTTTAAACTCGCTTGAAGTGCCTCCATCAAGTCTATGACATTTCTCTCTGGTGCTTCTGGCGCAACTTCAATTTCCTTGCCTTTTATTTTCTTATCTATAACTTCTCTAAGTGCTTCTCTGTATTCATCTGTATATTTTGAAGGTTCAAATGCTGCTGATAGATTATCAATTAGTTTTGTAGCGATATCCAGCTCTTTCTTATCCACTTCCACATTTTCTGGTAATCCTGGTACTAAACTAACCGCTCTTACTTCATCAGGATAATATATTGTCTCTAATACGAGTACATTGTTATAGAATCGTAGGGCAGCCAGTGTTTGTTTATTCCTTATGGTTATTTTTGCAATCGCGATTTTTCCTGTATCATCCATTGCCCGTCTTAATAAGCTATATGCCTTTTCTCCTGTTTCTTGTGGCGATAGATAATAGGATTTATCAAAGTATATAGGATCTATCTCTGCTAAGTTTACAAAGTCTAATATTTCTATTGATTTATTATTAATTTCTGATTTCACTGCAATAAAATCTTGTTCGTTGAGAATCACATAATGACCTGGTTCGTATTCATAACCTCGTATGATATCATCTTCGGTTAATTCTTTGTTACATGTTGGACATGTCTTTTTGTATTTCAAAGGTGTATTGCATTCTTTATGAAGATATCTGAATTTTATATCCTTCTCTTCCGTTGCTGTGAACATTTTTATTGGTATATTTACCATTCCAAAGCTAATGGAACCTTTCCACATTGTATGCATATAAATAATCCCTCCTTCTCAAATATTATTTGAATTGGAGGGGCATATCATGCATGATTTAATGCGCTTTTAATTTTCTCTTCATAAATATCTTCACCACAGGTAAGGGTAATAAACCAATCAACTAAACCAAAATGAATAAAATCTTCATTAATCATTTCCATTGCAAAATATTTTGAGTCTATATTTAGAAGATGATCTTGTATGCTTAATCTATCACTTCTTTCTATTCTATTGGTCGTATAAAACGCATTACAATAATCAATTTTCCTATTTACAATTTCGTCTGGTATTACAAATTTATACTCATTCTTAATAAATTCTTGTATGCTTTTATTGGTTTCATTTATTTTTCTATAATTTGCTTCATGCTCTTGTTTACTATAGTGTCCAAATAATCTACAGACCAAAGGACGAACTTCATATATTTCACATTTTCCTTCTTCACTTAACATTGGACATTTATTAATACGATAATATTCTTCTATATAGTATTTTTTAATTTTTTCTGTTAATCTATTATACTTTTCTTTATTGTTAATGAAGTGATAATATATGTTTAAAAATTCAATGTAATAAGTATGTACTGATTCAGAACAACAATTTGTACAGCCTGAACATTTCCCATCATCAATTTTCTTATATTCATGATTTAGTTTTTTTATAAATCCATTTTGCTTAGCAATTTCAATAGAATTCTCAACAGTTATTATATTTATCATCTTTTTTATCTCCTATATGTAAACATCAAAAAAACCTGAAGATAAATCTCCAGGTTTTAAGCCTAATGTCATTTTAATTAGATAACTTCAATGTTTTCAGCTTGAGGACCTTTAGCTCCATCAACAACATCAAAACTTACATTTTGACCTTCTTCAAGAGTTTTAAATCCTTCTTTTTGGATTTGTGAAAAATGAGCGAATACGTCATTTCCTTCTTCTGTAGTAATGAATCCGTATCCTTTTTCACCGTTAAACCATTTTACTGTACCTGTCATGTCTTATACCTCCGAAATTTTTATTCCTTTAATTCTTTGTAAAAATAAATCATCAATAAAAATTTCCAAATCTATGTTTTCTAAGTTCATTCTTAATTTTCTACAATTGATTGAAAAATATTCATTTAATAAATCATTTACTTCTGAATTAAGGTTCTCTACTATTATACACCATATAATTAATAGGTCAAGGGGTTTTTCATTATTTTTTTTTATTTTTTTTACTTTAAATTAAAGGCTACTTCTATTTCTTTGACACTCTCATCGTTTATCGTTACAATATCACCTAGACTTCTGGAAGCAATCACTGCCTTCGCGCTAAATTCTGCTACTTCTAAGCGGTCAAAAGCGTTCAGTAGACTACTACCAGTCACAATTACACAATCATTTTCAATCATTGCAAGTGGCGTACTTTGGTTAAATATATCTGCGGTCATTTCAGGCTGCATGAAATTTGAACCAAAAGGTAGTTTAGGAATATTTCTTAGCAATATATAGCTTTCTGGTATTGTTCTTGAGTCAAACTTTTCATCGGTAACAGCAAAAGTCATAATGTTAGGTGGATGTGCAATGATCACAGAATCTACATGTGGATGTTTTTCATAGATGCTTTTGTGTAACAATACAGAACGACTAGGCGTTTTACCTTCTTCCTTTTGTCCATTTTCTATTCTTACAAGATCGCCAACTTCTAGATATTTTCTATCCACACCATAAGGCGTAATAACAAATGAATTTTTATCTATTCTTTGTGAAAATGTTCCTTGTGTACTTGTAAATAGCTTCTGATCGTATGAACGCTTAATTAGTGTACACATCTCTCTTCGTACTTCTTTCTCATAACTACTATATGTTTCAGGTACAAATTCATCCATTTTAATATGCTGCTTTTTTTGAGATATTTTCATGTTTTTCGATGATAATGCTGTTGGCGTACCTATTGTCTGTGCATTAATCTCTAATCGCGCACAATAGTCAAGCGTTTCAAATGACTTAAACGCTTCAAACAGTGTTTTACCACCAATAACAACACCATGATTTTCAAGCATAACAGTGTTAATGCCTTCTTCAAATACTTTTGCTATTTTTTCACCTAATGCAATACTGCCTGGTAGTCCATATTCAGCCATTTTCAACTCTCCACATACAAGGTGAGCATTTGGTATGAGATAGGTATTAGGTGATTTTCTAACTATACTAAACGCCACTAATGCAGGTGGATGTGCATGAAGCACTGCCTTAATATCTGGTCTTTTACTATAAACTAACTTATGAAAAGGATATTCAACAGAAGGTTTATGGTTACCGATAATTGTACCGTCCGCTTTTACACACATGATATCCTTTGTTGTCAATGTTCCTTTATCCACGCCACCAGGTGAAATCCACATATCTCCGTTTTCATCCATAATAGAGAGATTTCCTCCCGATGTAGTAGTCATTCCATAACCATATATCCTTTCCATGAGCATAACTATTTGCTCTTTAGGATGTAACATTTCAAAATTCATACTAATTAAACCTCCACTATTTCTTCATTATTTGATCTTCTACTATTATTAATGCCATAGTACACTGTAATCGTTTTCATATATATTATCATTTTAATTGTCCTTTTTCAACTATATTAATTCCTTTTATATTAAATTAACTATAATTTCATATCTTACACTCTCTTTTACTTATTTTTACTAGGGAATGCAAGTAAAAATCATGTCGCAAAATGTAGTTATACCCAGTTTGAATTAATATACCCATCACACCCTATTTATACTACTAATTTCTATTTATGTTATTTGGTGTAGAATATTGTTGAAAGGGGGTGAGCGTATGTATAATAGTAAAATTGATTCCTTGAACTCGCTTATATGCGAGTTAAGGTCTCAGTTAGAACAAATCTATTATGATCCCACTATTTCTCGTGATGAAGTCTTGAGACTTAGTATCGAGCTAGATGATTTAATAGTGGAGTATCAAAGGCTACAAGCTATTGAATAGCTATCGTTAGCCTATGTGCGGCATCAAGTTTTCTTGATGTCGCACTAATAGAAATGAGTTTTATGAAGGGTTTAAGGAATAAAATAACCCCCGCATCCTTTTGGATACTGGGGGCTCTTTCATCTCCTTCTCCGTTGTCAATAATTTTCAACTAGAAAGCCAATGGACTTGAATGAATAACTCATTTGGAGTTATTCATCAAGCCCATTGGTCTGTTACTTATACTAATCTACATACCTACTGAACACGCCATTACCATTCAAATTCTCGCAATATCTCACCAACTTAAGATCATCATCATCCTCATCGTAAATATATCCCACAATATCCTCATCGTCATATTCATCCTCAATATCAGCATAAATATGTGACATAAATGACCGAATTTCGCTGTCTGATAAATCCTCCCACTCATCCTCATATCTGTCATAATCTATATAAACATAGAATATGATGTCATCATCCTCATCGTATTCCAGTTCAATAGATAAATCGTCAATATCATCATCCTCCAAATAGGTATCATAATTTTCATCTAGCTCATCTTCTAAATCTGATAAATCATCATCCATGTCTAGATCGACTTCATCCCATGAAACTGTAAAGGTAAGTAATTTATTCGAACTACTTCTAGAACTATCCCTAATATAACCTTCCACATCTGCATCTTCATATTCATCCAAAATGTCATCCACAATATCCTGCAAGTAATCTTCTTTGTCTGATGTAGAAAGATCATCCCATTCATCGTCATATTCGTCCAAATCCACACTTATTCTTACGGTAATGTCATCTTCGTCGCCACTTAAAGAAATATCGAACTCTATATCTTCATAATCTTCATAATCATCATTCAGATTATCTTCTAAATCATCAAGATCATCTTCATCATCATCAAGATCTTCCTCTAGTTCCTCATTCTCTTCTTCCAATTCCTCATTCTCTTCTTCTAATTTTTCTATCTTTGAACGCAACGATGAAAGTTCTATGTTCTGCAACGTGAGTTGCTGTCTTAACGCTGCAACCGTAGTATTTGTTTTATCCTTTAGGATTACCGTGTGCGTATCGCCATTCCATCCTACCTCTTTTTCAAAAATATCAGATAATGCACGAACTGGAACATAGGTCGTCCCATCAATAATAAGTGGTGATACATTCATATTAACCGATGCACCATTATTGATTATTTTCACATCCCCAATCCAAGCTGTAATTTGTTTGTATTGTCCCTGCGCTAAACTTACAGTGCAAATACTAAGTAAAAATACTAATGCTACAATACATGCAATTGTTTTTTTTCTTTTGTTTATCACGTTATCCTCTCCTTATAGAAATTTTCTAATTGTTAGATTTGTATTATTTAATGTTAATATAGCCTTTTTTTACTAATTATTTAATAATATCATATTCTTCTTGATTTGAATATAGGATTTAATAATTCTTAATTTTTAAGCACAAAACAAACCCCCGCATCCATAAGGACACTGGGGGTTTGTCGTGGTACGCCTTGAGGGATTCGAACCCCCGACAAACTGATTCGAAGTCAGCCACTCTATCCAACTGAGCTAAAGGCGCATATCTAGCGTAAATAACGTTGCATGTTACTTACAGCTTTATCATTGTAACAGAATCTATTAGGTTTGTAAAGAGCTATGATTGAATTATTTCAGCTTCCACATATCCATCTTTTGCATCTATTAATTTAACGCTAAGTAGCTTACCTTGGAGTTCTTCGTCAGAATATGCAATTACTTTGATGTAATTGCTAGTCAACCCTTCATAGTAACCAGCTTTATCTTTTATCTGCTGTTCAAATAAGACTTCTGATACACTCCCTAAATATTGTGTATAATACTTCTTTTCATTATCACTAACTACTTTTATCATTTTTTTACTTCTTTTCTCTTTTTCTTGTGGGTCTACTTGATTTATATGTGTCGCTGCTGGTGTACCTTTTCTGGGTGAGTATTTAAAAACATGTACCTGACTAAAACCAATATCATCAACAAATTGTAAAGACGCTTTATATTCCTGATCGGTTTCTCCTGGAAAACCAACCATCACATCGGTTGTAATCGCAACATCAGAAAAGTTTTGTCTAAGTAGATTAACAACTTCACGATACTCTTTTGTTGTATATTTTCTGTTCATTCGTTTTAACGTTTCATCACACCCACTTTGTAAGGAGATATGATAGTGGGGGCATAATTTAGGTAACTTACTTACTTTTTCTACGAAATCCTCTGTTATTGTTGTGGGTTCAATTGAGCCTAAACGTAACCTTTCAATTCCCTCTACCTCATGTGCACGACTGAGTATATCCAATAAATTTGTATCACCTAAATCTTTTCCATAGGAGGCAATATGTATCCCCGTGAATACAACTTCTTTAAATCCATTTTGAACTAATTTTTGAATTTCAGCTATAACATTCTCAGGTTTTCTACTACGTATAGGTCCACGGGCATAAGGAATGATACAGTATGAACAGAACTGGTTACAACCTTCCTGTATTTTTAAGAAAGCACGGGTCTTATCTTTATACGACGAAATATTCATGTCCTCAAATTCCTTGGTCTTCATGATATCCTGTACAACATTTATCTGTCCACTACCTTGACGAATTTGATCTATAAATTCTATTATTCTTGATTTATCTTTTGTCCCTATAATTAGATTGACACCTTCGATTTTACTTACCTCTTCCGATGCCGTTTGTGCATAACAACCAACAACAACCACGATGGAGTCTTCGTTAAGTTTCTTTGCTCTTCGTATCATTTGACGAGATTTACGGTCTCCTAAGTTAGTTACAGTACATGTGTTAATCACATATACATCCGCATATTCATCAAAAGATACAATCTCATATTCTTCTCTTTCAAACAATTCGGTCATGGCTTCTGTTTCATATTGATTTACTTTACAACCAAGTGTATAAAAAGCAACTTTATTCACTATATTCCCTCGCATTCTATTTTGTCATTTTCCAGCCTTTATTATATTAAAGTTTCGTAAAATTAACAATAAGTATTTGACTAATGGCATAAAAAAAAGTATGATATTAGTTAGAATACAGATGTATTCACATATAACGCTAGACATTTGATAAGGAGGAATTGCGATGCAAACTTTTAATATTTTACTTCAGTCAATTAATGATGTAAAGAATTTTGTCAACATTGTAAGTAAATATGATTTTGATGTTGATCTCTCATCTGGAAGATATGTGGTAGATGCTAAATCCATTATGGGTATCTTCAGCTTGGATTTGAGCAAACCAATTAAAGTAGACGTTCGAAGTGCAAACAGTGATGAGTTTATCAATGAACTAAAAACTTTTGTCATTGAGTAGAAATTAAAAAACGATAGCCGGCTGTTAGCAAGCTATCGTTTTTTTAATACTTAATGACTTTTTTGTCCCCTATATCATTAAATTCTAATAAGCTTTCATTCTCTTCTGGAATACATATCGTATCCTTATCTCCATCACTTATATATTTGAGTGTAGGGTTTTTCTCAAAATTTTCTAAAAAGTAATACATTGTATACTCTTCACCTTCACTGGCTCTCACCCGTGGCATATATGACGGTTTAAAATCTTTATGTCCTGGTGGAGAGGTAGGACTCGCTCCTACAGCTAAAATCACATCATTTTCATATAAAACACCATCATATTCTCCTTTAATAATGTAATCATATGTTGATTGTGAATAATGACCATAGGGTAACGCCAATGTATTATTATTTCTGTATTCTGGAAAATACGTCTGCATCTTTTTCACATGACTCGCAATGACCTTTTGTATCTTGTCTGGATTTGCCGAACTTAAATCAGTATGTCCAAACGTATGATTCCCTATATCTAATCCTAAATCTAATAAATATTTTAAACGTTCCTTTTCAGTTCCTTTACTATCTGCAAAAGCTACTTCATTAACATAAAATGTTCCCTCTAATCCGAAATCAGGATGTTCATGATAAAAATCTAACATAATACCCACTGCTGTATCTGGGTCTACGACCAGTTCTCCATTTTTTTCTATTAATTTAAACTGGGTTGATGAACCATCGTCAAAGGTAAATATTACTGGCGTTGTCCCCGCTGGAATATCTATATTATTATTATTAAAATCCTCCATACTAACAAGCCTGTACCCTTGATCATAGAGCGTTTGTAAATCTCTTCTAAAATTATCATATGAACGCCACCAAACATCTTTTTCACTTTCACCAAAATAATGATACATGAGTACCATCACTTGTCCTGTTTCATTTGGTTTAACCATTTCATAGTCTATCTGTTCAGGTATATGAGATTGTTCATCTTCTGTTTGCTTATTACTATTTTCTTGCGTTTCTTCTCCTGTTGTTTGATTTGGAACCGATGGTATAGTAGATTTATTCGTACAACTAGATAAAAACATTAATATAACTAAAGCAATCATAAGGTATTTAAATTTTCGTATAAGTATCATAAATATAACTCCTCAACTTTCTAATTTTCTATATGTTATTCATACCACATTTTTAATAAATATATTGCAATAATTATGTTAACTCATACACTCTACTTTATTATACCGAATTCATTAATCGATGTATAGTATTAAAAAAGATTTTTAGTTAAAAATATATTATAAGAGTAAAATTAGGAGTGATTATAGTGGGTAAAGATATTTATAGAAATAAAAAGGATTTTGCACGGGAGGAATTTTCAACAGAAGCAACACCTCCTATGAAAGCCTTCATCAGTCCTCGTGAATCTAAATCTCAAAAAGCACAATACCAAAGCGGAGGAAAACCTGGATTGAGAAAAGATGTAAAAAAACCAATGAAAAGAAAAGAAACTTAAGTATCTAAAGTGCCTCTTTTTTTGAGGCTCTTTTCATTTTTATGCTTTTGTCCAGCCTTTTTTGTGGTATAATATCGTTGGGTGATGAAAATGAAAGAACATGAACTAAGTAATCTAACAGAAAATAAGTTAATATTATTATTTATTCTCGATAATATTGAGTTTCCTATAACAAATGTTCAAATTACTGAAATAATTATGCAAGATGGGTTAATGAATTATTTTTTTCTACAGCAATATCTTTCAGACTTGGTTAATACAAACCATATTAAGAACTATACGAAAGACGATAAACAATTTTATAAAATAACTAAAAAAGGAGAGGAAACACTAACTTTTTTTGAGAATAGAATAAGTATTACCGCCAAAGAAAGTGTACTAAAAACAATTGAAAGTAAAAGAAAAGATTTCAAAGAATCTACAGAAATCATTAGCGATTATATTCCACTTAATAAAAATGAATATATTGTAGACTGTAAAATTATTGAGAATAATACACCTCTCATTGAATTGAAATTGACAGTGGGTACAAAGGCACAGGCAAAATCCATGTGTGAATTATGGAAGAAAAATCCCCAAAGCATCTATGCACAAATTATTAGTGTTTTTAATTAAATTCATGTGTACAAAAGACGGTTCACAACCGTCTTTTGTCTATTGTTCAAATATCATTTTTATAATCCCCATATCTCTCTCTACATGTATATCTCTCTTTTTCATCTCTTGCAATAATTCTTCATATTTATGCTTTGCATTTTCAAATTTTAATTTAGCAACCTTAATCTTTTCATGGTCGTCGTTCACATCTTGTAAATATATCTGAAACAATTTATATTCTTTCATCGACTCGTTAAACTGTAACATTATTTCTTGATTGGTTAGTGCATGATAATTCATTCCACTCTTTCCCCTTCCTTTATCTAAAAAAGAGATACTTATATATTATGTAATAATAGTAATAATTATTCTTAAAAGATAGAATCATTCATAGTGAAATTTTTTTATAAAAACATGTTGACAACTGGTATCATTCCGTGTATAATAGTCTTTGTCGCTAAGAAAAGTGACATAAAAATTTGCGGGCGTGGCGGAATTGGCAGACGCGCTAGACTTAGGATCTAGTGCCCAACAGCGTGGGGGTTCAAGTCCCTCCGCCCGCACCATATTTGCGGGAGTGGCTCAGTGGTAGAGCGTCACCTTGCCAAGGTGAACGTCGCGAGTTCGAATCTCGTCTTCCGCTCCATTTTTTTGCGGGTGTAGTTCAATGGTAGAATCTCAGCCTTCCAAGCTGATTGTGTGGGTTCGATTCCCATCACCCGCTCCAGTAACTTCGTTATATAACGGAGTTTTTTTTATTTATTCAATAATCAAATATTCAATGATTTGTTTAAATCTTTTTCTATATTCGTCTGTTTGCTCATCTACAAATGAATGAATAGTTTTTGCTAGCTTTATCTCTACTTCTGACATGTCAACAAAATCATAATCTTCTTTATGTGGGTTATGTTTTGCAAGTGCGGCAATTTCATAGGGACTTAACTGCTTGAAAATTGTAATCATCTCACTTTCAGTAAGCTCTCCATCACGCAAAATATCATTCAAATCACCATAAGACTTGATACTTCTCATAATTAATGAAATTTTATCATTTGAATACCGGCACTTTATTATTTCATCAACTAAATCTCTATAGCTTTCATCATCCATCTTGTTTGAAAATGACATCACAATTTTGGGATCGTTTTCTGGATATTTGGGCTGAATAAACACGTTTTGCATAGTATTATTTTGTACTGCGCAGTATATATTCCCAATGATTTTCGGCAACCCTTTTTTAATATAGTTTTGTAATGCTTCTCTGTTTATATTAAGTTGTAAATACAAATTCTGTAATGCTTGTTCTATGATATTATTAATTTGTTCCTTTGACTTCTCATAGAAAACTGTCTCAAGCCGCTTCATATTAACATCGGAAATAATTATACTTTTTGTCGCTTCCCCTAACACAACACAACCCAGTGCATTGGTTAAAATCTGTTCAAAAATGTTAAAAACCAATTCCTTATTATTTTTGTCATATCCGGAGAGCATATGGTAAATTTCATCTGCTTGAAAATACCCACAAAACATATTTTCAAGGCGAACCGCATTGATATAATCTTGTATAAATTCTATACCCGCAAGGTTTGTGACTGGGTTATACAACGGATAATCAGCAGTTATATGTATTTCATGTGCTTCATAATCTGGGTTATATAGCTTAAAAAAGCCTTTTATTCCATCAACAATGGTTGCGTTATAAATATAATTGTCCGTTTTGAACTTGTTTTTTAGCGTTAATGCGTATAGATGCTTTGAAGCTTTTATCTTTGTTTCTATACGTTTTCTACCATTATCATATAAATCTGAAATCTTCTCTTCTCTAAGTACTACTACGGCATCGTCAGGTGTTGTAAATGATTTTAATGCAATACCAATTGTGTAAAGGTTGGACTTCATTATAGTCTCAGCCATTTCTATTTGTATAGAGCTACTGTCACCACTGTTATATCTTTCGGTCTTATATGCCAATAATTCAAGGCATCCAAGGTGAATTTTTTCTATTTCTGTCTCTGAAAGTATTTGTAATTTATAAGCTTCTTCAAGTAATGACTGCAAATAGAATTCCTCATTTAATAACCGTCTATCAATATGAGCTTTTTGTTCAATATTACTCATCTTCATCCTCCTCATATTCTTCATATCCACTATAATCTAAAGCATATCCGTATCGAATGCGGCGCGCCAACTTGTCAAGTTCTCTCCCTGACATCAATTCAAGTGAACCTTGGCAAACTCCGTCAAACGACTTTTTCATAAATTGAATCAATTCGTCATCAGAAATTAAGTCTAAAGTTTCATTCTTATAATAGTAAAACTGTTCAATCAGCTCATGTAAAATTTGTTCATATGTATTTTGTAAAATATAAGGGGAATCACAGAATTCTTGAATGATCTTATTAATAACACCGCCACCAAATTCTATACGCCCATTTGCCCTTAATGCAAAGGTACGGCTTTTTACCAATGCTTTAGCCTGCCGTTCGGTAAGCTCAAGACCAAAATGCACAGTATAGTCATTGCATTTAATTATTTCTGAAATTGCCTGCTTCTGTACCATAGATGATGTAAAATTTATAATTTCAAAAGGCAAATATAACATCTCCTTATCATTTTCATATTTTTTTTACAAAAAACTATTGACAAACAATCGAAATAATGTTATAGTGTATATGTGTATTTATAATCATTTTTATATTGCAATCTTAAATTTTATAATATACTATATTTATCTAAATGTCAATTAAATATAAAAAGGTAAATAGACACTTTTTTGTCTACTTACCTTTTTAGTACTTTTTTATTCTTCGCTCAATCTTTCAAATAATCTTTTCCGACCATCTTTTCAATTATCATCGAGCTAATGACTACAAGTGGTAATGAAACAATATATCTAATAATTGAAAACTTAATTCCAATAAAACTTGCTTCAAATATGGTCATAGGTATACGACATATTGCGGAAGCACCTAAGTATGTCAATGTAATACTAAGTTTGGCACCCTTCTTGTTCAGTGCTGCTGCCATTGGTAACACAACAATAAAAGGATATAGTGTTGTACATGCCAATAATATTGCTGCCAGGTATCCCCCTATCCCCGATGAATCACCAAAATACTTTTCAATTGTTTCTCGCTCTACCCATACCATAAATAATCCAACAAGAACAAATGCTGGCGGAAAAAGTTTCAACATATCTAAAGAAAAAAATGCAAAATTGTTCCCTATATTCATTCCAGACTCAAGCTTAAATACAAATGAATATGTAATAAAAACGAAATAGAATATCAAAAAAACTATCATACACATTTTTTTCTTCATATCTTGTGTCTTTTCTCTTTGTATTTGCTGTCTCATATTTTTACCTCCCCATATATCAGACCAATTATCAAGGATATGAGAAGTGCAATAATGAATGCAGCAATATTTCTCATCATTGATATTTTAAAACCAAAATACTCTTTTTCAATTGGAAATGTCACAATACCTACCATCATCAAACTTGTTGTAAAGGCAGCCAAAACTGTGTAACTAACACCCTGATTTAATAAAAGACCACAAAGTGGAAATGTTACAAATCCAGGTAGCAATGAAATAGTACCAATGAATGTAGCTATAATTACACCCAATAACAAGTCTGTTGTTCCTAAGTACTTTGCAATCACATAATCTGGTAGGAAATATAATACGATTGATACTATAGATAACGTAATAAGTAACATTGGTAACATTTTAGTAAACATATTGAATGCTGTTTTGAGTGATTTACGTGTCTTTCCCTTATCTACAATCGCTGAGATAAGCAATCCTAAAGAAGCAATGCCATACAAATACACCATCAAACCTCACACCCCTTACTTACTTTTTTACATATCTTCATACAATTAAATTCATTTATATTTAGTTCATTTTTTATTTCTTCCAGATGAATAACATCTTTTGCTAATTCACCAATAATACCTTGCAACTCTTTCAATACTTCTTTCTGAACATGATAGTGTACGTAATATCCAACTTTTTCACCTTTTAAAAGCCCTGCACTTTTAAGTATTTTTATATGCTGTGAAACTGCAGATTCTGAAATACCAAGTGCTTTTGCAAGTCCTTTGACACATATCTGTTTTTCAGATAATAGCAAAAAGATTTTAAACCTTGTTTCATCACCTAAAGCTTTAAATCTATCTATTAGTTTTTTCATAATAAGCCTCCTTTAATTTAGTATTTGATTAATTAGATTATATACCACTTCTTTATTTAAGTCAATACTTAATTAAAAAAGCGATATACACTGACCTTTTATCCATAGACGAAATAAAGCCCTTTGATATTATATCAAGGACTTCACATAGTATTGTACTATTCGTTATATCGAGTTAACTTAGTCTTTATTTCGTAACAAGTTTATAAATATTATAAACAAAATTTGCAATCAAATATATAGCAATCAATATCCATAAACCATATATTGCATATAGGATTTTAAAATATATGGCTATGCTTCCTAAAGAAATAACAACAGCAGTTCTAAAATATATTATAAACTTCTCCACTGATTTCTTATCACTATACATTTTCCATCCAATTACTAATGCAAGCAATAGGCTAAGCCCAAATATTGTTAGCACAACTGTAGGCATCATTAAAACATATTTAGTTCGCAAATAACCACCATATATAAACCACAATACTACTGATGCAACAATTGAAAATATTGTAACAAATAATAATCGATTTATAATTACATCTTTTTCTTTTCTAGTCACATTTATCGCTCCTTTGTTCGTTGTTGTTTGTTTTATTGCATATACCTTCAAATCAAATATCTCCTATCTCAGACATCAAAATAGCTAGAGTAGTCATACCCGCTGTCTCAGTTCTTAATATTCGGGGTCCTAGCGTTACTAGATTTACTCCACTTTTAGAAGCTTGGTCTACTTCTTTCTCTTCAAACCCACCTTCAGGACCAATAAAAATGCCTACGTTTTTCACATTTATATTACTTCTTAATATATTCTTTAACTTATTGCTAGGTTCTCTTTCATAGGGCATCATTTTGAGATCTATTTCTGACATCTGTTTTAAAGCTTCCTTATATGTAATGGGTTCAGTCACCGTTGGTATTTTCCCCCTATTGCATTGTTTCGCTGCCTCATACGCAATCCTCTGCCAACGTTCAATTTTCTTTTGCTGGGCTTTTGGTTTGTCAAATTTTACGATTGTACGATGCGTAAAAACTGGTACTATCTTACCAATACCTAATTCCGTTGTTTTCTGTATGATATATTCCATTTTTGCTGCTTTCGGAATCCCTTGAAAAAGTGTAACATGAATAGGGGGTTCACCCAGGCAATCATAACTTTCTAAAATGCTAGTCTTAACTTCATCTTTATTTATATCATCTATACGCACCTTATAATCCTTGCCTAACCCATCACAAATTGTAATAATATCATTTACAGATAATCTGAGTACTTTTGTGATATGTGTTACATCTTCCTTATTATATATGGAAATATCATTATTGTAAACATTTTCAGGTGCAACAAAAAATCTAGCCATCTTTTCACCACTCTTATCTAGGTACAGCTACTGAAACTGCAACCCACTCGCCCATAAACAATTCTTTTTGAATTATAAAGCCATTTTTAAGCAATTGTTCTTTCACTTCTTCATATCTGTCTTTTATAATACCAGAAGCAATAAAAATTCCGTCTTTGTTCAAATATGGATTTATGACGGTAGAAAGTGATATAATCACATCGGCAATAATATTTGCAACTATAATATTAAATTCTCCTGATACAACCTTCAAGAGATCCCCCTCTTTTGCAGTTATCTTATCAGCCACATGATTCAGCTCCGCATTCTCTGTAGTTACTTTTACTGCATCTACATCAATATCCACACTCACACAGCGATTTGCACCCAACTTGAGTGCTGTAATCCCTAAAATACCACTTCCACATCCTACATCTAGAACATGCATATCCATTTTAACATATTCTTCTAGTAGTTGTATACACATTTTTGTCGTTTCATGGGTTCCAGTGCCAAAAACCATTCCAGGATCCATTTCAATGATTACATTATTAGAATCCTCACATTGATACTCTTCCCATGTTGGCTTAATCACGACTTTACGCCCTACCTTAACAGGCTTATAGAATTGTTTCCAATTTGACGCCCAATCTTCCTCAAAAACTTCAGAAATATTTACTTCACCACTACCAACATCAAAATAGTTGGCAATGGTATGAATTTTTTCTTTTAATAACGTTATTTTTTCATTATAATTAACGTTTTCCGATAAATAAGCTTTAATAATTACTTTATTTGGGTCAACATTGATTAATTCTTCTTCTATATAATCCCAATCTGTAGGTTTATGATTATGCTCCTCAAAGTCTCGCGGATCTTCAATTGATAACCCACTGATTCCCATCTCATACATAACAGCTACAATCGCTTCACTGGCGACTGGTGTTGTAACGACTTCTACTTCAATCCATTTCAAATTTAACGCTCCTTTTTAACCCTCAACTATACTTATATCCCCAATGCGCCCTTCATCTTTTCAAAGAAACCTTTTCGCTGTTCATGATTATCTTCTCCAGCAAGTTCTGAAAATTCTCTTAATAGTCCTTTTTGTTTTTTGGAGAGGTTTTTAGGTACTTCAACAACGACCTTTACATATTGGTCACCTCGACCATAACCCCTAATATGTGGTATCCCTTTATTCTTTAATCTAAATACTGAGCCTGTTTGTGTCCCCTCATGTAGTGAGTATTTAACTTTTCCATCCAAAGTAGGTACTTCTATTTCCGCTCCTAGCGTTGCATCAGCAAAAGTAATAGGTATCTCACATATGACATCCGTTCCTTGACGTTTGTATAGAGGATGTGGTTGTACTTGCACAAATATAAACAAATCCCCACTTGGACCACCTTTTGTACCTGGATTACCTTCTCCTCTCAAGGAAATTGTCTGACCATCATCTATCCCTGAAGGAATATTAATTTCAATTTTCCTTGACTTACGGACTTTACCTTTGCCATGACAAGTTGTACAAGGAGTCGTAATAATTGTGCCTTCACCATGACAAGTATCACATGTTTTCACATTAACAAATTGTCCAAAAGGCGTACTTTGTTTGACCCTCACTTGACCTGAACCATGACATGTTGAACATGTTTTAGCCTCTGTTCCTGGTTTTGCACCACTACCATGGCATTCGTCACAATTTTCCTGTCTATGAATATTTACCTCTCGTTCAACACCAAAGGCTGCTTCCTCAAAGGTAATTTCAACATTTACTCTAATATCTCCACCCCTTTGTGGTCCGTTTCTTCTTTGCGCGCTACTACCGAATCCACCTCCACCAAAGAAAGTATCAAATATATCGCCAAAGCCACCAAAGTCAAAATCGCCATAACCACCTGCGCCGCCAAAACCATTAGCATCTACACCTGCATGACCGTATTGGTTGTATCGAGACCTTTTTTGATCATCACTAAGTACCTCATATGCTTCATTGGCTTCCTTGAATTTTGCCTCTGCTGCTTTATCACCAGGATTCACATCAGGATGATATTTTTTCGCTAGCTTTCTATAAGCTTTTTTTATCTCACTACTTGAAGCGGATTGACCCACTCCCAATATTTCATAATAATCCCTTTTAGCAGCCATTTTTACCACCTTTCACATATCAATCAATTAAATAGCATACCTAACTATTATAACACAATATTATCCATTATTGAATAGTAAAACGAATCTGTTACCCAATTTCTAACGCAATAAAGGACTAAAGCCATAAACAGAGTTCTTGGCTTCAGTCCTTACATCTATTCATTTAGTTAAATCAATAAACGCTCTTATTGGTTTTCATCCTCATCAACAACCTTATAATCTGCATCATATACATTTTCGTCATTTGCACCTTGTGTACTTTGTGCTCCTTCCGCACCTTGTGCGCCAGGATCAAAGCCTGCACCTTCTGGACCACCTTGTTGTTGATATAGTTTTTGAGATATTTCATAGAATTTAGTATTGAGCGCTTCTGTAGCATTCTTGATCGCTTCGTTATCAGTTCCTTTTAACGCCTCTTTTACTTTATCAACTTCAGCCTGTATCTGTGCTTTTTCTTCTTCACTCACTTTATCACCTAAATCAGTCAGTGTTTTTTCTGTCTGATAAACAATAGAGTCAGCATTATTTCTAATCTCAATTTCTTCCTTCTTTTGCTTATCTTCAGCAGCAAATTTTTCAGCTTCTTTTACAGCATTGTCTATGTCTTCATCAGATAAGTTTGTACTTGCTGTGATAGTAATTTTTTGCTCGTTACCTGTTCCCATATCTTTTGCAGATACATGAACGATACCATTAGCATCAATATCAAAAGTAACTTCAATTTGAGGTACTCCTCTTGGTGCAGGTGGAATACCTGTAAGCTGGAATCTTCCTAATGTCTTATTATATGCCGCCATTTCCCTTTCGCCCTGAAGCACATGAATATCAACACTTGTTTGACCGTCTGCAGCTGTAGAGAACACTTGACTCTTTTTCGCAGGAATCGTCGTGTTTCTTTCAATTAACTTCGTACAAACGCCACCAAGCGTTTCAATACCAAGCGAAAGAGGTGTAACATCTAATAATAAGAGGTCTTTTACTTCTCCGCCTAGTACACCAGCTTGAATTGCTGCACCAACTGCAACACATTCATCAGGGTTCACACCCTTGTGTGGATCTTGCCCTACAAGTCTTTTAACAGCTTCCTGTACAGCAGGAATTCTTGTTGAACCACCAACCAATATTACTTTATCAATTTGATTT
This sequence comes from Clostridia bacterium, assembly GCA_963662695.2. Lineage (GTDB taxonomy): Bacteria > Bacillota > Clostridia > SK-Y3 > SK-Y3. The sequence continues at coordinate 735,907 of CAXXDC010000001.1, forward strand.
GGTGATAATTCTGCATCACTCAATGCATTTTTTGCAGGGCCGATTGTATTTTCTACAAGATCTGCTGTCAATTCATTAAATTTAGCTCTCGAAAGTGTCACATCTAAATGTTTTGGTCCACTCGCATCAGCAGTAATAAATGGTAAATTGACATTAGAAGTTGTAACACCAGAAAGTTCAATTTTCGCTTTTTCTGCACCTTCCTTTAATCTTTGCAATGCCATTTTATCATTTCTTAAATCTATACCATTTTCTTTCTTAAATTCTTCTGCTAAATAATCAATGATTCTCTCATCGAAGTCATCTCCACCAAGTTTATTATTACCACTTGTTGCTAATACTTCAAATACGCCATCACCTATTTCGAGAATTGATACATCAAATGTACCACCACCTAAGTCATAAACCATTATCTTTTGATCATGATCTTTGTCTAATCCATATGCTAATGCTGCTGCAGTAGGCTCATTAATGATTCTTAACACTTCTAATCCAGCAATTTTACCAGCATCTTTGGTTGCCTGTCTTTGCGCATCACTAAAATACGCTGGAACTGTAATAACTGCCTGTGTCACCGTTTCACCCAAATAGCTTTCTGCGTCTGCTTTCAATTTCTGTAATACCATCGCAGATATTTCTTGTGGTGTATGTTGCTTATCATCTATCTGAACTTTTTTATCAGTCCCCATATCCCTTTTAATAGAAATGATAGTGCGTTCTGGATTTGTGATTGCTTGTCTCTTTGCCACCTGTCCTACAAGTCTTTCACCTGCTTTTGTAAATGCAACAACGGATGGGGTTGTTCTTCCACCTTCAGCATTTGCAATAACAACTGGCTCTCCACCTTCCATTACAGCAACACATGAATTTGTTGTTCCTAAGTCAATACCTATTATTTTTCCCATCAAATTTACCTCCTGTCAATTATGTATATTTTTTCTATTCCTTGCTATTTATTTATATAAAAAGTTTTATAAACTTCTTATTACTATCTACTAATTCGCTACTTTCACCATACTATGACGTATTACTTTGTCTTTGACTTTAAATCCTTTTTGAAATTCTTCTATCACGACACTTTCGCCTACAGTTTCATCTTCAACATGCATAACCGCATTATGAAGCTCTGGGTCGAATGTCTCGCCTATCGCAACAATCTCTTCAACTCCTAATTTAGAAAGACAATCTTTAAACTGCTTTATGACCATTTGAACACCTTCTATGAGCTGAGTTGAGTCTGTCTGCTCATTACTTACAGTAATCGCTCTATCTAAATTATCTAACACTGGAAGAATCTCTGATATGGTATCACCTACAGCATTACTATAGAGATTTTCTTTTTCCTTTATTGTTCTCTTCTTAAAATTATTAAATTCAGCCATTGTACGCTGTAGCATATCGAAATATTCTTCACTTTTTTTGTTTGCCTCTGCTAATTCTTGTTGTAATGTTTCAATGTCTTTATTATTTTTTTCCTTCTCTATCTTTTCTTCAGTATCTCTCTCTTCGGTATCTTGCGCTTCTTCTTCTATTAAATCTTTATCATTAAGTGCTTTTTCTTCATTGCTCATCGCTTCCCCATCCTTTTCTTTTCACATTACGTTTTTTCTTCACCAAATAATTTAAGTAATACTTGATTAAAATGTTTCGTCATATAATCTAATGAAGAAACAACTTTTGCATACTCCATTCTGGTAGGTCCAATAATACCAATCGTCCCAACAATTTTCTTTCCTATTGAATACCTAGACATTACCAAACTGCAATCTTTCATCTCTAAGAACTCATTTTCTTCACCAATGATTATTTTTATTTTATTATCTGTCTCAATATTATTAAGAAGTTTATGCAAATCGTTTTTATGCTCAAGAAAGCTTAAAAAGTTCTTCGCTTTTTCAATATCATTATATTCTGGAAAATTAAATATATTGGTGGTTCCGCCTAAAAACACGTCTGCTGTATCAATATCATTCACAGCATCAGAAATAAAATTTAATATAGGAATAAGTATTTCCTCATTCAATTGCATTTCCCGCTGTATTTCTTGAATTTTAGGTAAATTAATTTCTTCAATTGTCAGACCTGCCAATTTTCTGTTTAGTAAATTAGTGAGATTATTTAAAAAAACAGTGTCTACCTCTGCAGAAAATCTTATTGCCTTATTCTTAACAATACCTGTATTGTTCACAACTACTAATAATACATTATAGACATCAATAGGAATAAGTTGCAAATGCTTAATTGAACTCGTTTTCATTTGCGGTGTCAACACAACAGTGGTATATTGGGTTATTTCTGAAATAAGCTTCGAATATTGCTGTATAAGTTGATCTAGTTCTCTTATTTTCAATTGCATTGAATCATGTATTGCATTAATTTCAGATATAGTTAGTCTATATTGATTCATCAATTGATCAACATACAATCGATACCCACGATATGATGGAATTCTTCCAGCAGATGTATGAGGTTGCTCAAGGTAACCCATCTCTTCTAGATCCGCCATTTCATTTCGAATTGTAGCAGAACTTATCCCTAAATCATGCTTTTTAGCAATCGAACGAGAGCCCACTGGGTCAGCTGTAGTTATATAGTCATCAATAATAGCTTGAAGTATTCTTCTCTTTCTTTCACCCAAATCCACAACGCTCACCCCTCTTTGTTAGCACTCTCTTTCATTGAGTGCTAACAATCTATACTTAAAATATCATTTGTTTATTTTTTTGTCAAGCATTTTTAGTAAAAACTTTCTAAAATATATGCTTTAGATAAATTCCATAAATATTTGATTTGAGATATCCAACCCTCGAGGTGTCAGTTTATATTGTTCATTCTGTTGCTCCATTAAGCCCATTTTTATAAATTTATTGATTTGATTGCCAAATATTGATTGAATATCAGTATTAAAGATATGATAGAATTCTTTTGAATTTACACCTTCTATCAACCTTAATCCCAAAAACATAAATTCTGCCATTCGATCTTTCTCATCTAAAGTAACTTTTTCGACTTTAGGTAAAAGCCCGTCTTGTATTTGTTTCATATATTCTTTAGGATTATAGATACTTGAATACCGTTCTCCGTTTAAATAGGAATGTGCACCTGCACCTAGCCCGATATACTCTCCACCTTTCCAATAGATAAGATTATGTCTGCATACGAACCCCTTTTTCGCAAAATTTGAAATTTCATAATGCTGATATTGATTTTCTTGCATCATTTCTACAGCGCCATGATACATTTCTCTATCGGTATCTTCATCTGGTATTATTAGATTTCCATGATGGTACTCCCTATAGAATTTTGTATTTTCCTCAATTTTTAAACTATAGCAAGAAATATGCTCCGGTTGAAGTTTAATAATATTCAATAACGTTTCTTGCCATGTTGTTAGCGTTTGTTCTGGTAATGAAAACATTAAATCTATATTGATGTTATCAAATCCTAGCTTACGGGCATTACTATAATTTTTTAGAAATTCTTCTCTTGTGTGAATCCGACCAAGGCGTATAAGTTGTTCATCGTGCCATGACTGAAGCCCGATGCTAAGACGATTGATACCAGTATTTTTAAGTGCTTTGAGCTTATTTTCAGATAAAGTGCCAGGATTAGATTCAATCGTAATTTCACATTTGCCCGATACATAGAATTTTTTTATGCAGGCATCCAAAAGCTTTTGAAGATTTCCTTCATCTAAACAAGTTGGTGTTCCACCTCCGATAAAGATTGTCTTAATCATAATCTCACCAAATTGTTTTTTATATAAATCTATCTCTTTTATAAGACTATCAACATATCCTTCTTGCAATTCCATCATATTTGAATACGAATTGAAATCACAGTAATAGCATTTTTTGATACAAAATGGAATGTGTATATATAATCCTAGTGTTCTCATGAAGCCACCTTCTCTGTAACAAATAGACGGCTCGTCGTCCTATTAATTATTAGGACAAAGAACCGCCCTTTGTCATTTTTATTATTAATCTAATTTTAATACGGACATAAATGCCTCTTGCGGTACTTCTACAGAACCTACTTGACGCATTCTCTTTTTACCTTCCTTCTGCTTTTCTAATAACTTTTTCTTTCTTGTGATGTCTCCACCGTAACATTTTGCTAATACGTCTTTACGCATTGCTCTAACAGTTTCCCTCGCTATGATTTTGTTTCCTATTGTAGCTTGAATAGGTATTTCAAATAGTTGTCGCGGAATCGTTTCTTTTAGTTTTTCCGCAATTCTTCTACCTCTACTATAGGCTTTTTCTGTATGGACTATAAATGATAATGCATCGACAATATCTCCATTGAGTAGTATATCTAATTTAACTAGTTCGGATTCCTGGTACCCAAGTAGTTCATAATCAAAAGAAGCATATCCTTTTGTCCGAGATTTCAGTGCATCAAAAAAGTCATATATAATTTCATTCAATGGTAGTTCATAGTTTATTACAACACGTGTTTCTTCAATATATTGCATATCTATAAATGTACCCCTACGCTCTTGGCACAATTCCATTATATTCCCAACATATTCGGAGGGCACCATTATAGCAGCTTTTACAATTGGCTCTTCCATATAATCAATTTCTGTTACTTCTGGAAGATTGGTTGGATTATCTACATCAATGATCTCTCCATTATTTTTTGCTACTTTATATATAACACTCGGCGCAGTAGTCACCAAATCTAAATTGTATTCTCTCTCAAGTCGTTCCTGAATGATTTCCATATGTAGCAATCCTAGAAATCCACATCGAAATCCGAATCCTAGTGCTATTGAAGTTTCCGCTTCAAATGTAAGTGCAGCATCATTTAATTGCAATTTCTCAAGCGCATCGCGTAAATCTTGATATCTTGCACCATCTGCAGGATAAATACCACTATAAACCATAGGATTTACTTTCTGATAACCTTCCAAAGACACTTTTGCAGGATTTTGTACTGTGGTAATCGTATCCCCGACACGGGTATCCTTTACATTTTTTATACTCGCTGCAATAAATCCTACCTCACCAGCCAACAGCTCCCCAGCATTATATAAACCATTAGGCATTAAATAGCCCACTTCAGTTACTTCAAATTCTTTGCCAGTTGCCATCATCCTAATTTTCTCACCTTGTTTTACACTGCCTTGTTTTATTCTTACGTAAGCAATAACCCCTTTGTAGCTATCATAATAGGAGTCAAAAATCAATGCTTTGAGTGATGCATCTTCTTCTCCTTGAGGTGCAGGCACTTCACTTACTATATAATCTAGGACTTCATCTATCCCTATCCCTTGTTTAGCTGAAACCAAAGGAACATTCTGTGCATCAATCCCGATGATATCCTCAATCTCTTGCTTTACATGTTCTGGCTGTGCACTTGGCAAATCAATTTTATTGATAAGAGGAAGAAGTTCTAAGTCATTATCCAGTGCAAGATAGGTATTAGCTAAAGTTTGTGCTTCTATCCCCTGTGCTGCATCGACAACTAAAATTGCTCCTTCACAAGCTGCAAGACTTCGAGATACTTCATAATTGAAATCGACATGTCCCGGCGTATCGATTAAGTTTAGTATATACTCTTCTCCATCCTGCGCCTTATATACCAATCGAACAGCCCGCGCTTTAATTGTAATACCTCTCTCTTTTTCCAAATCCATATTATCTAATACTTGTTCATCCATTTCTCTTTCAGTTAGTACACCTGTCTTTTCAAGTAGCCGATCCGCTAAGGTTGATTTACCATGGTCAATATGGGCTATAATACAAAAATTTCTTATCTTATCCTGTCTGTTGCTAGACATGGGAAACGTCCTCCTTCAGGTTACATATTTCAATCCCTTATTATAGCATAACTTCTAGCTAGTTGTCAGTATTTAAATGAAATTTTATCTCTTAACACAAAGAGACGGTTCTTCTGTGTCTCATTTATTTCTGCACAGAATAACCGTCCCTTTGTGTTGTATTGTGCTAAATATCATTTTGATAAACTTTTCTCTAGCCTATTAAATACTGCTTCTAAATCTTTTTTTAAATATACTAAGTTAATTTCCCTAATAGTATTCATCACCGTAAGTTCATATATATCATCACTTTTTTTTGTTAAATCTAAAAACTTTATTTCATTGTCTACCCCTAACATTGTATGTACCGCTGAATCTACCGTTGTTAATCCAAATCCTATTACAATCAGACTAATAATAATTGTAAGCCAAACCAAGCGTTTGTTTCTTCTTTTCTGTAAATAAAGTTCTAACCTAGTCATACATTATACCTCCAACAAGAAATCTTATGCTTTATTCTTCCCTTTCCAGAAATAGTTATACATGTCATGTATTATTCTATTTCTTTAATCACTTCAGCGAATACACGAGCAATATATTCGGAACTGTTTAAGGCTTCCTCGAGTGTATTCCCATTACTTCCTACTTCTACAATTAGTGACCCTTTCGTAACATGCTGATTATATCGTGGTTTCTGAATGTTAATTGGTCTTGCTAAATTAGGATATAATGTATTACTTTTTTGCTGCAGTCTTAACGCTAATTTGAGATTCTCTTTCCAATTCGGATGTTCTAATCCCCATTGATCTGTCCCCACGACAAACATCATTTGAGCAACTTTTTTATTTTCTATTTCAGTACATACTTTAACTTTCGTTCCATCATCTAAAGTTATGCCATCACGATGAATATCTATGACAAATTGTATCGATGGATACTTGTTTAACTGTGAATGTATTGTTTCTAGCGTCTTAGCATAGGAGCCATTATATGAAGGGTAATCATGAACTGTTTTGTCATGTATAACGTCCATTCCCATATTTTTTAAATTTGTAGCAATTTCTTCTCCTACCCTCACTACATTATATTTTGGATTTTCTGTGCGATCTGGATCACTTGGTACATAATAGTTTTCATCTGTGGGCGTATATGCTTCAGAAGTATGAGTATGTATGATTAAAACCGTTGGTCCAATATTAGAATTTTTGATTTGTAATTTTTCTTTCATTAAATTAGGAATATTTATGAGTATTTCAGTTTCATTTTTTATATATATATTATTAGAATGAACATATCCATTGGGGTTTGTAGGCGCAATCGTAATTTCTGAAATATTCTTGTTTTCATTTTGATTATTTGAATGTTCGCTTTTCATGTTTGGATACTTCATCAACAATTCTTGAATACTTTTTACATTATTATAATCATTTTCTGGTTCAACAATCGACTCTGTTTTTGGTTCTGGGTGTGATACATCCAAAATTTCACTCCCATTCACAGGACTTAGTGCAGGTAACATTTTATCATCATATGTATGCATTAATAAAATTTGATGGCTAATAATCGTTTTAGGTCTTTTTATATCAAAACCTCCTATGATACTAGTAAACCATCTTGTGCTACTGCTCATTTGAATGTTTTCTTTTTCATTGTGGTATAACTTTATTATTGGAAGGACACTCTCAATATGGGCTTCCAAAATATCTATTTCAACAAAATCTGAAGGTTGGAACTCGTCCAAAAGCTGTACATTATTGTTTAAATATAGCCTCGCATTATTGGTAAGTACCAGTGTATTAGAGAATAGAATAGTAAGACATAATAAACTTATAAGAATAATGATTCTTGTTATCATTTTTTTTGAATTTAACCTAGAATTAAATACCCTTATTTTAATCATATGAACCCCTCGCTTTTGTATTCTTTCGTTAAATGTTTATTCTATTAAGAATATTCAAAAACGAGAGGTTTTATTACTGACAAAAGATACATCTAATTCAATTTACATATCGACTTACATCCTCCAAATCCAATCCTTCATGGAGCGCCATATTAATGCCATTCGCAATGATAATCGAGACATCTTCGATAATTGTATCTACTTCTTTAGGCGTAACCATTAAATTGCCCACATATGGCGAGAGTATCTCTTGAATAAGTGCATGTTTTTCATTTTTGTCCATATTCTTAAGTGTTTCATAGAATGCAGCGCCTTGTTCAATTTGCTGTAACATCGAATCCAACATTAGGTCTATTGTATCATTTGCCATTGTCGCAGCATCTACAACCATAGGAACACCAATCGCTATTACAGGAATGCCAAGTGTCTGAACTGACAGTGCTTTTCTTTTGTTTCCCACGCCAGAACCAGGATTTATCCCTGTATCAGCTATTTGGATAGTTGTACTTACTCTGTTCATTTTTCTTGAAGCTAATGCATCAATGGCGATGACCATATCTGGTTTCACCTTCTCTACTAGCCCTTTTATTATTTCACTCGTTTCTATCCCGGTAAGCCCAAGCACTCCTGGTGCTAAGGCACATACTGGACGTATACGGCTATCTATTTGTTCAGGCATATGTTCTAAAAGATGTCTTGTAACCATTAGATTAGAAATCACTTTTGGTCCTAACGCATCTGGCGTGATATTCCAATTACCCAATCCTACTACTAGTACAGTCATCTCTTTATTAAGATTTATAATTGTACCGAGCTCTTTAGATATGGATCTACATACCTCATCATGCAAATCCATATCTTTTGTTCTTAAGTTTGGTGCTTCAATGGTAATATAATTCCCCATCGGCTTTCCCATTGCATTTGCTCCCTCCATAGAGGTTACCTTCACTCTTGTAATAGATATGCCTTCCGTCCCACCCGTCTCTACCTCAACACCTGGAACCTCAGCTTCTTCCTCAGCATTTTGTTGATACATTTCTCTAGCTTCTAATGCTAAATCTGTTCTAATATTATACATATTTTTTCACCTCAAATTATTTTATTCTTATTTTCATTATTACAATTTACTAATATTTGTTTTTTTATACTTCTAAAGCGCCAAAATAACCCTTGCATTTTTTGTATTTTCGTGTTAGAATATGCTTTGTGGATTGAGAATACTGGAGGTGAAATAATTGCCTAATATTAAATCAGCAGCAAAAAGAGTTAAAGTTACTAAAACTAAAACATTAAGAAATCAGATCATTAAATCTGCTCTAAAAACTAGTATAAAGAAATTAGAGTTGTGTATTGAAGATGGAAATGTTGAAACAGCTAATGCGGCTTTCAAAGTAGCTGTTAAAAAAATAGACCAATCAGTTGCTAAAGGTATTTTACATAAAAATACCGCTGCTAGAAAGAAAAGTCAGCTTTCTAAAAAATTAAATGCTATTAGCGCATAGAAAAAAACGTACTTATATAAGTACGTTTTTTCATTTCTCTGTTTTATTTTACATCTGCAATAAATGTCTGTAATGCAATCCAGTCATTTACTTGACCACTTTTAATCTGTGCATCTATTTTTAGACATTCTTCCAACGCATCGTGCAGATATTGTACTGAAAAATGTCGTGCCTGATTCACATATTTTTTAATAATGAAAGGTGCTTTTCCCATCTTCGAACCAATTTCACCAGCAGACATGCCTTGATTAAGCATTAGTTTCACCTTTAATACACTTGAGAGGTGTCTAGAAATTAGTGTTAAAATTTTTATTACCGGTTCTTTTAAAGTACGCATATCATTTAACAACGTAAGAGCAAGTTGAATATTGTTGTCCATCAGTGCATCAATCATCTGAAAAATTCTACTCTCTACAGATTTGACACACACATTATCAATATCTTCCCTTACAATTTTCTCCCTATCACCAGTATAATGTGCCAACTTATCGATTTCATTCTTTATACTATGCATGCCAGTATCACAATGCTCTAACAAATAATAGATATCTTCATTTTTCATTCTTTTATGATAAGTGTTGAGTACACGATCTACCCAAGCAACCAAATCAGCTATTTTTTGATATTTAAACTCTACAAGCAAACCATTCTTTTTGATTATTTTATACAGTTTACTTCTTTTATCTACTTCCGTTTCATGAAAAACAAGATAGATATGGAGGGGAATATCCTCTAAACGACTTTCCCAAAATTCTTTATCAGCTGCTTTAGGTGACTTAAAAATACCACTATCTTTGATGACAACCAACTTACTCTGTGCCATTACTGGAAGAGATTCAATTGCATCCCAGACCTCCTGCAAATCAATATTCTTACCCGTAAATATTGATAAATTAAAATCCTGAAAGGCTTTATCAACTATTTTTTGTTTCAATTGATTGAAATAGTATTCTTTTAAAAACTCTTCCTCTCCAAAAAACAAATTCATATTTGAAAACTGATTATCTTTAAGTTGTTTCTTAAATAATGTTAAACTCATATTACTCACCTTCTCGTAAAACTTTAACTTTTCTAATCTTTTTTTTATCTGTTATAAATGTAATGGTGCCGTTAGTATCCGTTCTGAACACCTTTACCTTGGCGCTCTCTAAACGCTCTATCACTTCTTTTGAAGGATGTCCAAATTGATTACGCCCAACAGAAATAACAGCATATTCTGGAGCGACAGTACTTAAAAATGCCGTTGTAGTGGACGTATCCGATCCATGATGAGCAACCTTGAGTACATCCGCTTTTAAATCTATATTCTTACTAGAAATATATTCCTCAGTACTCTTTTCTATATCTCCAGTAAATAAATATACACTATCTCCATAGTGAAATCTTATCACTAGTGATTGGTCATTTTCTCCATAGCGTTCACTAGCTGTTTGGAATAGATCTGGTGCAATCACTTCCATATACGTTTTTTTATTAATTTCTAATTCATCACCCTTTGTCAAGTAATAGACAGGAATTTGTTTATCCTGTGCAATTTGTATAAACAGATCATGTAATTCATTTCCCTGTTCTCTAAATGGTAAAGCTAGTGTCTCTACAGGCATTTCATCTAATACAGAAAGTATCCCCTGCGTATGGTCATCATGATAATGTGAGACAATTGCAACATCAATTTTACCTACACCTTGCTTCAATAAATAGGGAACAACGGTATTTTCCCCTCCATCAATTAAAATCGTCTTACCTCCATTACATCTTATAAGAGCACTGTCTCCCTGACCAACATTGATAAAAGTTACTTCAATATTATTGAGTTGCGAGAATTGAAGCACTATTGCACAAACTATCACAACAGCAAATAGATAACAACTCCATTTAACCTTTGTTTTATCTTTTTCTCCCTTTAATAGATTATATACTATAAATAGAATAAGTAAATATGTTATACAAAATATAATGTTCGGACTGGGTACTTTGACCAAAGCAAATGGTAAACGGGCAAATAGATGCGCTGTACTCCCGATTAGTTTTAAAAATACATATGTAAAACCTGCTACCGCTTGTCCAAGAATAATATGAATAAACCCCATCAAAACTAGTACTATGCCTGATATTAACGCGATAGAAACTAACGGTATCACCACTAGATTAGCCCCTAGTGAAACAATGGAAAGACCATTAAAATAGTAAGCCGTAAGTGGTATCGTACCAATCTGTACTACAATAGATGCAATCAAAACCTCGTATATTTTTTTATGTATAAATTCATCTTGTAAAAAAGATAGCTTCATATATACTGGTTGATAAAATATCAACAATGCAGATGTCGCACAAAAAGACAATTGAAACCCCACACTAAACAAAAACATTGGATTATAAATAAGCATCATAAGTGCAGCTATAAATAATGATGTTAGCGCATCTGACTGTCTATCCAAAATCGATGCAAGTAGGAAGATAATCGCCATAATACCAGCTCTAGTCACCGACGGTGTACCTCCTACAATCAATATATAGAAAATAACCGCTATCATACCTATGATGTTAACAATTTTTCTATTTATCCTTAACAAATTTAGCAAATAAGTTAATCCCATTAATAATATAGCTACATGCATACCCGAAACAGCAACAAGATGTGAAAGACCGCTTCTCGAAAAATCCTCATTCATTTCTTCTGTAAAGTCAGCATGGTCACCCATAAGCATGCCCTTTAAGATCGCCGCTTCTTGTGTAGGTAATAATGTATTTGAAATATGGATAACTTTTTGTCTGAATAAAAATAAAAAATCAATAATGGATTTCTTATCATTTTTTTGATGCAATTTCTCTATTTGCTGGGGTGCTGCAAATCCAATAGCATATATACCTTTAGCCTTTAGGTAATTATTATAATCAAAACCCCCTGTATTCATGGCATTGGAAGGTATTTGAAGTCTACCTTTTACTTGCAAGACGTCACCATACTGATATATTGCTGTTTTCTCTGTTGTTATACAAGTCAGTTTGATCTTGCTTTTTAATGATGTAATATACTCATTTGCTTTGATTTCTGAAATCTCAATCACATATTCAATCTTATTTTCTTTGATTACAGGCGACTGTACAACTTTGCCTGAATATGTAATGGATTGCCCAATAAAAGGTGCGATAGGTCTCAAACCGATATCGTCAGATATATGAAATAGAAATATACCAGCTAATAAAAAAGTGGCTAGCACAACTGGCATAACCATATCTTGAATCCGTCCCATTCCTGCCCTTATTACAAATGTAATTATAATAACAACTGCAAAACGGATAAGTGATTCAATTTCTATGTACCGTGCTAAAACAATACCAGTTACATACATTAAGATAGCCCAGCCTACGATTCTTTTCACATAAATCCCCTCTAGATGTCTTTTGTCATCAGTATAATGTCCTGTACTTTACCATTCATCGTAATATGATTAGACATTTTTCGCAAAAATATAAAACCATTTTTCTCCCAAAAATGAATACCATCCATATTTTCCATTATCACAGAAATATAAATCTTCTGTATATCAAAATGATCTTTAAAATAATATTCAACAATTTTCAAACTAGTTGTACCATATCCATCTCTTCGATAATCCGAATCTATGATAAGTGAGTAAATCCATATCGCATTGACGTCTTCTTTTTTCAAACTTCCTTTTACAAGACCTATCATTCTCCTACTATCTTTCAAATAAATGCCAACAAAAAATTCGCTACTACTATATACAACCTCTAAATATTTTTCTATAAGCTCTTCAAGATTCATAGGTTCATTTAGCCCCGTTGCATACTGGTAGTCTTTAAGCGTTTTATACCACTTTAATATACCTTCCAAATCTCTTCTTTTGACATCTTTTAATATTATTCCATCATAATCTACATTTATCGAAAGCATTTTATCACCTTTGGCGTTATATTTTATTATCAATTATACTACTATAATAATTATATTCTACTTTTTTCACCCAACTCCCTTCTAAATTAAAAAAATAATTAAATAGAAAAAACCTGTTCAAATTTTAAACAGGTTTTATGATTCCAATGCATCTTCTATCCAAATTGTACCAATATCCAAAGCTTTGTATAATCCTTCTCTCTCAGCTTTTTTAACAACTTTTTGCCTTGCCCGTAATGAAGGATTATTAAGTTGAAGTTCAATAGATACTTTTTTTGATATTTCTAAATCTTTTACAGTCTCAGTTTCTAGTACTTTCATAGTAATAATATATTTTTCCTTAGGATTTCCGTAATAGAGCATATCGCCTTTTCGAATTAATGGCTTGCCTTTGTAACTTAATCCTTGTTTTACATTTTTCTTAGTACTAGTGGTCATCTGTCATCAGTCCTTATTTTTTATTATGTGACTTTGTAATAAAAATGATATCATACTTTTTTTAAATAGTAAAGTGTAATAAAAAGAACCTCAAGCTATATTTTAATAACTTGAAGTTCTTTGGTGAGCCATCGGCGATTCGAACGCCGGACAACTTGATTAAAAGTCAAGTGCTCTACCAACTAAGCTAATGGCCCATGAATGGCTGGGGTAGCAGGACTCGAACCTACGCATGCCAGAGTCAAAGTCTGGTGCCTTACCGACTTGGCTATACCCCAACGTATAGGTATTAAATGGGGTGGATAATCGGAATCGAACCGACGACCTCTAGAGCCACAATCTAGCGCTCTAACCAACTGAGCTATACCCACCATAATGGCGCGCCTGAAGAGATTCGAACTCCTGGCCCACTGCTTAGAAGGCAGTTGCTCTATCCTGCTGAGCTACAGGCGCACATGTTGGAGCGGGTGATGGGAATCGAACCCACACAATCAGCTTGGAAGGCTGAGATTCTACCATTGAACTACACCCGCACTATTGCTTATTGTGGCAATTGTTATCAGTTCCGTTTTCGACTGACAATTAAAGATTATACTAGCTTCAAAGCAATTTGTCAACATTTTTTTTAATATTTTTTACAAAATATTTTTAATCCATTCACTATTTTTGCTTTCTCACTAATTTTGCTAGCGAATGAAAGTATAGCGCATAATTTAAATTATGTCAATCTTCAAAAAGTCATTTATGCGCATTTATGTCTTGCTTTCTTTACGATAATCTATATATGTGCATGTATCTTCATTTTTCTACTTTTATCTCTCCATCTACAATATCAACTTTTATTTTATCCCCTGATTTATACTCACCTTTAATAAATCCTTCTGCAAGCGGATTTTCAATTAATCTTTGAATAACTCTTCTAAGTGGGCGTGCACCATATTTGATATCATAGCCATTTTCTAATATAGTTTTTTTTGCCTGCATAGAAACATCAATCCCTATATTTTTTTCTTTTATTTCTTCTGCTAATTCTTTAATCATCAACTCTACTATTTGCAGTAGTTCTTGCTTATTCAAATGCTTAAATGTGATAATATCATCAATTCTATTTAAAAATTCTGGTCTAAATATCTGCTTTAACGCATCTTTGGATTTAGATGATGCGTCATGATGATCATCATTCAAAAATCCATAACTAGCAGATTTTATGTCCGAGCCAGCATTGGATGTCATAATGATAATGGTGTTTTCAAAGCTTACAACCTTACCATGACTATCTGTAATTCTGCCATCATCCAAAATTTGTAGTAATATATTAAATATATCCCCATGCGCTTTCTCTATTTCATCCAATAGAATAATTGAATAAGGTCTACGTCTTACCTTTTCTGTCAATTGTCCAGCATCATCATAACCAACATACCCAGGTGGCGAACCAATTATTTTGGATACTGCATGTTTCTCCATATATTCTGACATATCTAACCTGATAATAGCCTCTTCACTATCAAATAATTCCTTCGCCAACACTTTTACTAGCTCAGTTTTCCCCACACCTGTAGGACCTACAAAAACGAATGATACAGGTCTCCTGATATTTTTCAATCCCGCTCTATTTCTTCTAATAGCAGTTGATACACTAGATACAGCTTCATCCTGACTAATTATTCTATTGTGTAACCGTTCTTCCAAATGAATTAATTTTTCGGACTCTAATTCTGTAATGTTTTGCACAGGAATTTTTGTCCATGCTTCTATGACATAAGCGATATCTTGCACAGTAAGATAATTCTCTTGTGTTACTTTTTCTATTTCATTAATCTGGGTAATCAATTTACACTCTGCTGTTTTTAAATCAGCAGCCTTTTGATAATCTTCAATAGAATCCGCTGAAACAGCACTTTCTTTTTCATTTTGTATATTCTTTAGCTCGCCTTTTAAGACTGCCAACTCCACCAGTTGTGTATTTTTTAAGTTTGCCCTCGAACCAGCTTCATCAATAATATCGATTGCTTTATCGGGTAAAAAACGATCAGTAACATATCTTTCTGATAGAATTACTGCAGATTTAATGATTTCATCACTAATTTTAACTTTGTGGTAGTTCTCATAATAGTCTTTAATGCCTTTTAATATTTCTATGGATTCTTCTATAGAGGGTTCATCCACAATAACTGGCTGAAATCTACGCTCTAAGGCTGAATCTTTTTCTACATGCTTTCTATACTCCGTAAGTGTCGTTGCACCAATGACTTGAATTTCACCTCTTGCCAATGCTGGTTTAAGGATATTTGCTGCGCTCATTGCACCTTCAGCTTCCCCTGCACCAACAATATTATGCAGTTCATCAATGACAAGTATGACATTCCCTAGCTTTTTAACTTCTTCAATAATCCCTTTTAATCTCGTCTCGAACTGTCCTCTAAACTGCGTTCCTGCGACAATTGCAGTAAAGTCAAGTAGATATATCTCAACGTCAAAAAGTTTCGCAGGTACCTTCTTCTCAATCACTCTAAGCGCTAATCCTTCTGCGATAGCAGTCTTACCAACACCAGGTTCTCCCAAAAGTACTGGATTATTCTTTGTTCTTCGATTCAAAATTTGAACAACACGATCAATTTCTCTATTTCTTCCAATGACTCTGTCAACTAAGCCATTCTTAGCTTTATCAGTTAGGTTAACACCATACCCATCTAAAAATTTTTTCTTTTGTTTTGCTTTCTTTTGTTCTGTCCTTGTCTTTGATGATTTTCCTTCCTTACGTGCAGATAAATTATAATCTTTATCTGCCAAAGGTTCTTCAGATTTATTAAAAAGTTTATTCACAAATGAAAATGGATTATTTCCTTCTTCTTCTAATTCACCTATCAAATCCATTTCTTCATTATTTAAATATTCATTCATTTGTCGATTCATAGAATCTAATTGTTCTTCACTAATTCCCATCTGTCCCATCACATTTTCTAACGGTTGTATTCCCAACTCTTTTGCACAGGATAGACAAAGACCCTCGTTTTTTTGTTTGCCACCTTCCATTTTTGTCACAAAAACCACAGCAATGTTTTTGTTGCATTTTGAACATAACATATCTTTTCACCCCTTAGTATAATCAGTCAACATTCCTATAATAATTTGCAATATTGTTTTTTTCTGTAACTGTTATTTTATATATTATGATTATACCACAATTAGTATATGATTAAAAATAAAAACGATACTTTTTCCCATAAAAACATCCCGTGTATAATAAAAATATAGCGTACTATATTCTAAAGATTTAAGTAACGTAAAAATAGGACTTGAATCACCAAATCATTACAGCACCAAGGTCATTACAACGATGCTCTATACTGATGAATCAAAATCCTATTTAAACTTTCTATATCCTTTTAATTGTCACTTTCTTAATTAGTTAGTCTCAAACTCATAGTTTCCACCGCTAACCGTGTGCATCTCTCCATTCGGTAGCTGGATATCAGCAGCAGTGTTGCAGGGAATTTCCACATAGAAATGGATTCCATTTTCCTTCTTCTCCCACTTTACCCGAACCATGCCGTAAAGGCTGTTATAGTAGCCCTCTGCCCACGTCAGGGTTCCGCCAGGAACGGGCTTGATGACAAAATGATTCACTCCATCTACACGAATGCCACAAACTGTGTCAAACAGCCACTGGCACACGGCACCCTGGGCATAGTGGTTGCGGCTAATCAACTCGCTACCTTCCCAATCCTCCCACATGGTGGTGGCGCCAGTCTTCACCTCCGCCAGCCAGCTGGGGGCCTGTTCGTTTTCCAGCATCTTATAGGCCACGTCCGTCCGCCCAGCCTCAGTAAGGACGGGTAGCACAAAGGGGGTAGACAAAAATCCGGTACCAATACGGTACCCGCGATTTTCCACCGCCTGAACCAGACGGTCCTCCAACGCCTTCTTCTTTTCGCCCTCCGCAAGACCTAGCGCCAAAGGCCGTATCAGCCTAGCCTGCCTATCGGTATCCGGAGCGCCCTCCCGCAGGAACAACCAGTCATAAGCCTTCACTGCGCCATCGGCATACTCCTTAAACAACCCTTCGTCCTCAGACCTTCCAAGGACATGAGCCACCTCCGCCATACAATCCATAGTGTAGTGAAGATAAGCGGTACACACCTCCGTGTGCAATTTCTTGTTACCCGCCTTCACAGTGTCCTGAACATCCGCCGGTTCCAGCCACTCGCCCAGGTGGAAACCCTTCTCATAGGTATATTTGTTGAAGGGATTGGCCTTTGCCGCCTTCTTATCCTTATGACCCGTATTTTTAATCATTAACATGGCATAGCTCCGCATCAGGCCGTCATAGAACTCGCTAAGTATGCTCTCGTCCCCATACAGTTTCCAATAACGGTATGGAATAAGCACCGCAGCATCACCCCAACCCACGGAGTTACCAGTATTGCCGTACAGCAAGTCCATACCCACATAGGGAGCCACTGCGGAGATCTTGCCGTTCTTTTTCTGGCCATCTTCGATGTCATGGAGCCACTTCCGGTAAAAGGGCATGGCTCCCATCAAATAGTTGGCCGTGTAAAAGAAAGTCTGACCTTCCCCCGTCCATCCCAACCGCTCCCGTGTGGGGCAATCGGTGGGCAGATCCAGGAAGTTTCCCTTCATGGACCACCGAGTGTTTTGGAGCAACTTGTTCACGTCCTCATTGGAGCACACAAAGTCCCCTGTCTCCTCTAGGTCGGAATAGACAGCAATAGCTTTGAAGTCCTCCGCTGCAAAGGTGACATCCGTCTCGATCTGTACATACTGGAAGCCAAAGACGGCAAAAGTCATCTTGTAGTGATCCTCTCCGCCACTGCAAATAAACTCTAGCTCCTGCTTCGGAGTGGGCTGCATCTCACCTTTCACCTTATCCTCTTTGCCTAACATCAGCTTCATTTCCGTAATTTTGCCGATTTCCTTCACCGGCTTATGGTGCTTATGTATGTTACTCTGGCTAAACTCGCCCTCGTCGTCCATCAACTCGCCAAAACGCATTCTCACTATCTGACCCTTTTTCCCTTTGAGGTTGAATGATATAAAACCGGCAATGTTCTGCCCGAAATCAAACACCTTTTTCCCCTTCGGGGTGGTGATGAGAGTGGGGGCAAATACCTCATGCTCGGTAACAGGCACGTTGTTAGAGGACACAGGTATCCGCTTCTCCTTCGCCAATAATGCCTTCCCAGAATAGGAAGAGCGCATAGACGCGTCATATATCTCACCATCTTTTAGATCGGCAAAGCGGATAGGCCCGTCGTTACTCCAGCGGAAGCTTTCGTCACTGACGATGGTCTCCGCCGTGCCGTCGGCATAAGTTATCTCCAGCTGACACAGCAGCTTGGTCTGTCGTCCATAAACATTGGTCAGTCCAAAACATCCGATGGAACCCCGATACCAGCCGTCAGCCAGCTGGATTTCCAAGGCGTTTTCTCCCTGTTGCAACAACTCTGCTACATCATAGGTCTGATATTGTAACCGCTTGCGATAGTCGGTACAACCGGGAGCCAACACAAAGTCTCCCACCCGCGCACCATTCAATTTTGCCTCATACAGACCGCAGGCGGTTATGTATAGTCGAGCATGGTCTATATCTTCCCCTGCCTCAAACAGCTTTTGGAAGCAGTCCACCGGCCACCGCATGTTCTTTTTAGGCTTATAGTTTCCAGAAGTCCACTTAGCTTTCCAGTCGGATGGATTCAGCAGACCCATCTCGAAGAAGCTAGTTTCCGACCAAGTACTCTCTATCCCATGTTCGTCCCACACCTTGATACGGACAAAAATCCTATCCCTGCTTTTCAAGGACTTTCCCTGATACCTAATTCCACTCATGGTAGCAGACTCCACCTTGCCTGTATCATAAGCAATATGCTCAAAGCTCTCGTCGTAAGCGCATACTAGCTGGTATGCGGACTGACTGTTGGAATCCCCTTTCAGCGTATAAGAAAAAGTAGGATTCACCCGATCGATACCCAAGGGGTTAATCAAATATTCCGTTCTAACTTGTTGAATTTGTAACATACAAAAACCTTGTACAATGAAATCATAGAGAAATCAATTATACATTTTCCTTTCTAAATTTTATCATTACATTTAGCGCTATGGATTATCTTAACCCATTAGCAATTCTACTAACTAATATTATATCAGAATAAGAAATCGTTAACAAGATATCGTTTTCATTTAAAATATATGTGATTTTTTTTTGATATGCGTTTAGGAGTATAAAAACAAGCTTAATTCCATTATAACAATGGTTTTAAGCTTGTTTTTTCTACTTTTTTTTAGACAATATTACTTTTTACTTCCACATAATTAAAATTAATTTGTATGTTTTATTATTTCCTCCAAAGCCGCAGTGGTAATAGGTGCTCCTAAATATATATCATCTTTACCATCCATTTTTCCTGGATCACCTATCCCGACAATTATAGGAACATCAGCTTTTTCTAAGATGCTTAAAGTATCTCCTTTTATCTCTTTATTAGAAGTAGAATCACCACATTTATTCACTGCATTATTTATCTTTTTTCCTTCTTTTGTAAAAGAACAGTCAACATTTAATCTGCCTTTATCTTTGCCATTTGAAGCTACTGCAACAATACCCAATATTTCAACATCTGGATGATTCATAATCTCACTCATTGCTTTTTCACCATACCCTTGACCATCGTCACCACAATCATCTAGCATTACAACTACTGGATCATGAGGAGCTTGTTTGATTTTATCTACAATTTCTATTCCTGAAAGAGGTGTTGGATTACCAGCAGAAGATGAAATACACCTTCCACCAATTTTTTTTGTAGCAGTTTCGAACGCCTTCTGAGCTATATGATCACCATCTGTTACTAATATCACTTTTCTTTTATTCATCTTGTATCCTCTCACTTCTCCTTTGGTGAAAATATTAATGCTATGATATAACCAAAAAATACTGCCGCAGCAATACCCCCAGCAGCACTTGTAATGCCACCAGTAAATACACCTAACAGTCCATGCTCTTGCACACCTTTTATAACTCCTTTGGCTAATGCGTATCCAAAACCAACGATTGGTGTCGTTGCACCTGCACCACCAAATTTTACAATTGGTTCATATATCCCCAATGCAGTCAATATTACACCTGAAGTCACAAAAAGAACCATAATCCTAGCAGGTGTCAGCTTTGTTTTATCAATAAGTATTTGTCCAATTGCACAAATCGAACCTCCTACGATAAAAGCTCTTAAAAATTCCATCATTTATCACCCCAATGTATTCTCAATTGTAACAGCATGCGCAATACCCAATATAGATTCTCCTTGTTGTGTACTTGTAGGGCTCATCAGAGCACCTGTCGCTACAAATAAAATTTTATTGAAATTTCGCTTTATTAATTCTTGATACAGATAACCACCTAAAACAGAAGCAGAACATCCACACCCACTCCCCCCCATATGTGTATCTTGCTTTTCGTTATCAAATATTTCTAAGCCACAGTCACTATACTGGTTATGAATGTTTAAATTCTTTTTCTCTAAAAGTTCTTGAACAATGGCACCACCAACTTCTGCCAAATCTCCAGTAATGATTAAATCATATCGACTTGGCGAAAAACCAGTATCTTCAAAATGCGTATATATGGTGTCTGCTGCTGCTGGTGCCATCGCAGCACCCATGTTATTTGCATCTTTAATCCCTAAATCTACTACCTTACCAGTTGTAACATGTGTAATATATGGACCATTCCCTTCACTTGACAATACCACTGCACCTGACCCTGTTACAGTCCATTGTGATGTTGGTGGTCTCTGACCTCCATATTCAAGAGGTAAGCGGAACTGCCTTTCAGCTGAACAAAAATGACTTGAGGTAGTAGCTACTACATAGTCCGCATATCCTCCATCTACAATCATCGCTGCTAGACTAAGTCCTTCAGCCATTGTTGAACATGCACCATAAAGACCAAAAAAAGGTATTTCTAATTCCCTGATGCCAAATGCTGAGCTTATACACTGATTTAACAAATCACCAGCAAAAATATACTGGATATCTCCTAGTCCCTTATCTGCTTTTGTCACTGCTTTTATAACGGTCTCTCTAAGTAGTTTACTCTCTGCCTTCTCCCAACTTTTTTCTCCCCACAAATCATCATCGAGTATCTGATCATAATAGCTACTAAGTGGTCCCTCACCTTCTTTTTTACCTACAATAGAAGCTGCTCCTATAATAGAAGGTGGAAATGTTAGTTTTACTGTTTGTTTTCCTAATCTTTTATTTGCTTGCATCAGTTTAGTCCTCCCATTTTTATGTGCCTAAAAGGAAAAATATAATACCTACCACAATGGATGACGAAATACCGTAAACAAGAACTGGCCCTGCAATCACAAACATTTTAGCACCTACACCTAGAATATACCCTTCTGATTTAAATTCCATTGCTGGTGAAACGATGGAATTTGCAAAGCCAGTAATAGGAACAATCGTTCCTGCTCCTGCAACCTTAGCAATACTATCATATATATCTAAACCTGTTAATAAAGCGCCTAAGAATATCATCGTAATTGCTGTTGCACCGGCTACCTCTTCTGTATCTAATCCACGGGATTTAAAAAAATTGGTCACTACTTGTCCAATCACACATATTAATCCTCCTATAATAAACGCCATTATCATATTTTTACCTAATGGCGAATTAGGAGATTTTTTTTGTACATATTTTTCATATTCTTTTTTTGTAAAATCCTGTTCCATTGACATCCTCCTTTATTACTTATACTCATTTGTATAAACAAATACTCCTCGTGAAGGCGTTTTGTCATTAATATTTGATGCACCTAATACCCATAAAGTGATAGCAATCAAAATGACAGATACAATAAATATGAGATAGATTAACTTTTTGAATGATTTCTTTTTCATTATTCCCACCTCGTTTATTATACTCTTATCGTATTATATTATTTGAAATGTTAATTATTTATATTCTATAAAGAAAAAAAATAAAAAAAACCTTCTTTAACCTATTTGTTTTATTTAGGTAATAAAAGGTTTTTTATTTTTTAGCCTGTACTAATTTTTTTCTTCAGTTGATTTAATATTTTTTTCTCAATTCTAGATACTTGTACTTGTGAAATCCCTAACATCTTTGCAATCTGTGTCTGTGTTTTTTCTTTAAAATACCTTAAAATAATGATTTGCTTTTCTCGAGGTTTAAGTGTTTCTAAAACCTGCTTTAAGGCAATTCTGTCAACAAGTATATTCTCTTTGTCTTCTCCACCATCAAGTCTATCTATTAAAAGTACCGCAGAACTATCCCCTTCATGTAATGGTGTAAATAATGACTCTGGTGTTGCATTAGCCTCTAACGCTAACACTAATTCTTCCACTTCCATATTGAGCTTTTCTGCAATCTCATTGACTGTTGGGTCTCTTCCTAAACTTTTAGTCAGCATCTCTTTGACCGCCCTTGCTTTATTCCCTGTTTCCTTAAGTGACCTACTGACTTTAATCATACCATCATCTCTAATAAATCTCTTTATTTCACCCATTATCATTGGTACTGCATATGTAGAAAACTTCACGCCGAATGTTTCATCAAACTTGTTAATCGCTTTAATAAGTCCTATACAACCAATTTGGAACAAGTCATCAGATTCATAGCCTCGATTATAAAATTTCTTTACAATACTCCAAACCAAGCCAATATTCTTCTCAACTAATTCCCCTTGTGCTTGATTATCGCCCTTCTTTGCTTGACGAATTAACGCTAATGTTTGCTGATCTTTATTCTCACTCACTTTTTCTCACCCCCAACAAACCGGTCGCTTTGCATACTATACCTGTATACTCTTAATTGTTTTTATCATTGATATTCTTGTACCTAAATCATTATTCGATTCAACTTTCACATCATCCATAAAAGTTTCCATTACAGTAAATCCCATGCCCGAGCGCTCTAATTCTGGCTGTGAAGTGTATAAAGGTTGTCTAGCTAATGTTATATCGTCAATGCCCTTCCCATTATCTTGAATAACCATTTCTATTGTGTTATCAATAAGTTTGCAGTGAATTGTAATCGTTCCAATACTGTTTTCATAACCATGAATAATCGCATTTGTAACCGCTTCGGATACGGCTGTCTTAATATCTGCTAATTCTTCTACAGTTGGATCTAACTGAGATACAAATGCCGCAACTACTACTCTTGCAAAGCTCTCATTGCTTGATTTACTAATAAACTCTACTTTCATTTCATTATTTATATTCATTTTTACCCTCCTCACATTTCTTCCAATGCATCTTCTATATTTTTGAAGATAGGAATAATCTTATGTAGCCCTGAAATTTCTATGATTCTCATCACATGTGGATTAACATGTACTAGACTTGTCATTCCATTTAGTTTTTGTATTTGCTTATATCTACCGATAACGACGCCGACACCTGAACTATCCATAAAATTCAAATTCTTAAAATCAAATATCAAATTCTTTACTGGATTCTTTTGAATGGTTCTATCAATCTCTTCTCTTACTTCTAAAGCCATATGATGATCTAGCTCGCCTTCAATACTTACAATTAATGTTCTCCTCACTATCCTTAATCTCGGTTGCAAACATATCCCTCCCTTTTGATTTTCTAATATTATAAAATAATTTACATCCACAAATAATATATATTCTACATAAATTTGGAATATCCTTCAATGAAAAATGTCTTGTTTTGTAGAATAATGCGAAAACAAAAAACAGGTCAGCTTTTTTTGTTAGCCAACCTGTTTTTTTAATCGTTAATACCTATTTCTCTTAATCTGCTTGACGCATGTCCAGCATAGGCATCATTGGGAAACTCGCTTTTAATTCGTTGAAAATAATTTGTGGCTTTCACATTATCACCACTTTTTTGATAGCATCTTGCTGCAAAATACATTGCATTTGGTGCTACATCACTTCCTGAATCATATGTTATAGATTTTTCTAGAAGGGGTAGTGCCTCTTGATATCTCCCAGCTTCATATTCTGTATATCCATCATAATACAATTTTTTTGCTTGCTTAGGAATAACAAGATTATAGAGTTCTGTATATTTGTCCTGTTCAACACCCGTAAATGCAATATCTTTCAATGGTAATAAAGCATTTGCTGCTTGTTCATTCTGTCCTTTTTTAATTAGATATTCAATTTCTAATAATTTGCTTACCTTGTCTGAAAAATGATCATTATCAGATTTTTCTTCTAACTGCTGCTGTAATGAGTCAATTTTGTTTTGAGCATTTAATAAGTTCGTGTCATAGTCCACAATTTTGCTCTTATAATCATCTTCTAATTTAGCCGCTTCTAAAGATTTTTTGAGATTCATACTTGCAACAGAACCGTATAATAGAATACATGTAATAATAATACCTGCTACAAAACCTACCGATACCTTTATAATATTCTGCTTAGAATGACTAATATTAATCAATGTTTTAGTCTTATCTTTTTTTCCTTTGCCCTTAATGTCGTTAATATAATAGATGTACTGATGAACTTTTGCAACAGCATTATGTTGCTCAAGAATTCCTTCTAGGACATGTTCTGCTTCATCTAATTGTTGACCTATAAGATAACACAGACTTAAAAGAATTTTTGCTTCTATGAAATCACGATACAAAGAAATGGATTTTTTGAGTTCAATAGCCGCAATATCACTGCTATTGGTCTGAATACTTTCCACGGCTTGATTATATAATTCAACAGCCTTCTTTACATTGTTTGGGTTTATATCTGGTGTTATCCTGGTCAAAACATCTTCCTCACGAAGGGTTGATAGGGTATTTACTTCACACTTCACATCAAGCATTACATTTAATTCCCTCCTTTACAAATAGTACTTATTATTTTATATTCAACATAAATTGAGATATTCCTTCTTTCATTTATAAATTTCACCAAGATTCTTTTTTATGTCACCAATAAGATATAATGATCCAAAACAACAGATCATATCATTTTCAGAAGAATGTTCAATTGCTAACTGTATTGCCTTATTTATGCTTTCTTCAATAACAACATTTTTACAATATTGATTGGCAATAGACCCTAGTTTTTCTGCTGATAATGCTCTAGGATTGCAGGGGGTCGTTGTAATAATCATATCTGCTATTGAAGCTATTTCACTCACACATATTTCATACTCTTTATCTTTTAACATCCCCATAACAAATATAATTTTACGACTAGCTTTATACTTCTCAAGTGATGTTTTAAGCGCTTTAATACCAGATATATTATGCGCGCCATCAATAATAAATAACGGATGAAGCCCAATTACTTCAAGTCTTCCTGGCCAACTTACTTTTTTCAAACCTTTTTTGATACTATCTAATGAAACTGACATATTGCCATATGTTGATAGCGCTTCAATAGCAGTTATAGCTGTCATTGCATTTTTTACTTGGTGTTGTCCTAAAAGAGGTATTTCAATATCTTTATACTCCTTATAATGAAAGCGTATTCCCTCTATGTTATCAGAGATAATATTGTAATTACTGTTATCTGAAATCATCAGATGTGCATGTTGTTCTTGTGCAGTTTGTTCAATCACTTTTAACGCACCTGGATGTTGTTCTGGATAAACAACTACCGTACTATTAGCTTTTATAATTCCACTTTTCTCATATGCAATTTTGTCGATTGTATCACCTAGATATTCGGTATGATCCATACTAATAGATGTAATAACTGACACTAGCGACGTATCGATAACATTCGTGGCATCAAAACGTCCACCAAGTCCTACTTCCAATACCACAATATCACACTGCTGTTCATAAAAATATCTAAATGCGATTGCAGTCACAATCTCAAATTCCGTTGGGTGATTATATCCATCACCAGTCATTTTTTCGATTGTAGCTTTTACATTTGCAGTTATTCTGGTTAAATCCTGTTTTGAAATCTTTTCTCCATTTATTTGTATTCTCTCCGTGAATTCTTCAATATACGGAGAAATGAACAATCCTACCCTATACTGTTCTCTCAAAATACTTGCCATCATCGCACTGGTAGAGCCTTTTCCATTTGTTCCAGCTACATGAATATACCGTAGTTTCTTATGTGGGTCATCCATATAATGAAGCAAAGTACGAATATTATCTAATCCCAATTTGGAACCAAATTTTAATGTGCCGTGTATGTATTGTAATGCCTCATTGTAATACATCGTGAACCCCCTCCCTATAAAAAGGGGGACAAAAATCTGCCCCCCTAGTCCTTATTTATAACTTTGTATTCTCTCAACAACCTTCT
The DNA here is from genome assembly GCA_963662695.2 of Clostridia bacterium. GTDB lineage: Bacteria > Bacillota > Clostridia > SK-Y3 > SK-Y3. The sequence goes on from CAXXDC010000001.1 coordinate 762,728, forward strand.
CGAGCATATCCGCATATTTTTTACCCTTCTGTCTCTCTGCTTCAATAACATTTTCTGGTGCCTTTGCAACAAAACCTGGGTTATTGAGCTTACCGTTTACTCTCTTCAATTCCTGCTCAAGTTTTTCCTTTTCTTTTGTAAGACGTTCTATTTCTTTTTCTTTATCCACCAAATCATCTAATGGTATAAAAAATTCCGCAGCTTCCACAACAACTGACACTGCATTCTCAGGCACTTCTCGCTTATCAGCTTTCACAAATACTTCAGAAGCTCCTGCAAGTTTTTCAAAGAACACTTTTCCTTGTACAAAAGTATTAACATTCGATGTTACGACAAACATCTTTGCTTTACGAGATGGAGCAACATTCATTTCTGCTCTAATATTTCTGATACTCTTAATGGCTTCCATAATCACCGACATTTGTTTTTCTGCTTCTGCAAAATTGTGCTCTTCACAATATTCAGGCCAAGTAGCTGTCATAATCGTTTCACCTTCATGTGGTAAATACCGCCATATTTCCTCCGTTATAAATGGCATAAATGGATGTAAAAGTTCTAATGTGTTCGAGAGTACATATGTCAATACATATTGTGCTTGCAGCCTACTATCCGATTCTTTGTCATATAGACGAGGCTTGACTAATTCAATATACCAATCACAGAATGCTTCCCATATGAAATCATATAACTTCTGCACTGCAATTCCTAATTCAAATTTTTCTAAATTATCGGTTACCTCTTTGACAAGGGTATTATATCGACTTATTATCCATTTATCTTCTAATGTCAACTGTGCCAAGTCTGGCAGTTTATTCTCTTCTATCTCAAGATTCATTAACACAAATCTGGATGCATTCCATATTTTATTTGCAAAGTTTCTACTTGATTCAACTCTTTCCCAATAAAAACGCATATCATTCCCAGGGGAATTACCTGTTGCAAGGGTGAAACGTAATGCATCAGCACCATACTTTGCAATTACTTCAAGTGGATCTATCCCATTGCCCAGTGATTTACTCATCTTGCGTCCTTCGGAATCGCGAACGATACCATGGATAAATACGTGTTTAAATGGTTTTTGTTTCATATGTTCCATTCCTGAGAATATCATTCTAGCTACCCAGAAAAAGATGATATCATAGCCAGTCACCAATACACTCGTTGGATAGAAATAGTTTAAATCTTCTGTCTTATCAGGCCATCCGAGAGTTGAAAATGGCCATAGTGCAGAACTAAACCATGTATCTAAAACATCATCATCCTGTTTGACGCCACTGCCACACTTTGAACAAGTTGTGATATCGTCTTTTGATACGATTACTTCACCACAATCATCGCAGTAAAAAGCTGGTATACGGTGACCCCACCATAATTGTCTTGAAATGCACCAGTCATGCACATTTTCCATCCAATTCATATATGTTTTACTGAATCGCTCAGGAACAAACTCTACCGTTCCATCTTTTACAACGCCAATGGCCTCTTCAGCTAATGGTTTCATCTTTACGAACCATTGCTTCGAAGTGAGTGGTTCAACAGTCGTGCCACATCTATAGCACTGCCCTACATTGTGCATATGATCCTTTGTCTGTAGTAATAGACCTTGACCTTTTAAATCTTCCACAATCGCTTTTCTAGCTTCATATCGATCCAACCCTTCGTATTTACCACCATGTTTATTAATCGTTGCATCGTCATTCATGACCTTAATTTCTGGTAGGTTGTGTCTCCTTCCTACTTCAAAGTCATTAGGGTCATGGGCAGGCGTAATTTTAACTGCACCTGTACCAAATTCTTTATCTACATATTCATCGGCGATCACAGGAATTTCTCTGTTCACTAATGGTAATATAAGTGTTTTACCTACAAGGTGTTTATATCTATCGTCATCTGGATGTACTGCAACTGCCGTATCTCCGAGCATTGTTTCAGGACGTGTCGTCGCAATCGTTAGGAACTCATCACTATCTTTTACATAATATTTGATATGCCAAAAATGTCCTGACTTCTCTTCGTATTCTACTTCTGCGTTGGATAATGCTGTCGTACAACTTGGGCACCAATTTATTATTCTATTCCCCTGATATATTAAACCTTTATCAAATAGATTAACAAAAACTTCTTTGACCGCTTTTGAACAGCCTTCATCCATCGTAAATCGTTCCCTTGACCAATCACAGGAACAACCAAGTTTCTTTAACTGGTTCGTAATTGTGTTCCCATATTGATGCTTCCACTCCCACACTCGTTCTAGAAATTTTTCTCTTCCCAAGTCATGTCGGGTTAACCCTTCTTCATTTCTAAGTGTTGATTCTACTTTTATTTGTGTTGCGATCCCTGCATGATCTGTTCCTGGAAGCCATAATGCGCTATATCCTTGCATTCTTCTCCAACGTATTAATATGTCCTGCAACGTGTCATCTAACGCATGACCCATATGTAGCTGTCCTGTGACATTTGGTGGTGGAATTACAATCGTGAAAGGATCTTTATGCGTATCTACCTCTGCTCTAAAATACCCTTTTTCATTCCATTCGTCATATAATCTGTCCTCTACCTGTTTTGGATCATAAGTTTTCGCAATATTATTTTCATCAATCATTTGACTACCTCCTTGCTAGTACTACTTGGCAAATGCATAGCATGAGCTATAGTAGTCTGCTTTTCATTATGTTGGCTTCTGTTTAAAAGTTTATACATACAAAAAAATTACCCCCATCCTCTATTAAATAAAGGACGGGGGTTTATCCGCGGTACCACCTTTGTTTTTATGCAAACAGCATAAACTCTTATTGGTTTTAACGAAACCACCGTCACAACCTACTTATGTATGACTCATACATTTTTCAGTAATGATACTCTGGAGCTACCTTCAGTATCTCGCATCCCAGAAAGTCTTTCAGCCTATGGACTCTCTTCTCTTATAGGGTTGAGAATACTTACTCCTCTCCTTCATTGTTTATAACAATATTCTACCATTTTCAAAGGTTTTCTTACTTTATTATAATGATATATAAAAATATTGTCAATATTATTTTGACCGCTAATTTCACATTCTACTCGGTACTTTCAAAATATGCTTTCACAAAATCTGGGACATGTTCCTCATCAAAGCCTTCTACTCCTAACCCATTCCCGCCTTTCGTATAAAATTCTATTATATATTTTGTATCCTCTAGCGCATTTGAGTAATTCATTATAGATTGTTCAAGTTGATGAACATCTTCAATTCTCAATTGTTTAACGTTTTGATTTCCTTCTTCTATCCAATATCCATGTCCTTCATCAGAATTATGCATCTCGACAATAGCATATGCAATATCATCTCCAACTAAAGCTTTAGGATCGTATAAATAATCATTTTCCATAAGCCACTCCTCAAATTCAGAATAATGTTTCTTCCAAGATTGGTGAACTGAAACATTTTGCTCTAGAGTCCACCGTCCTCTTTCTATTATCTCCTTTTCATTTGTGTTTATCTTTATATTTGCCCATGATGCACGTGGATCAGTCATTTGTTCATATGTTTCGTTCATGACTTCCTTCTTCAAAATATTGATTACTTGAGCAATATGTTCTGGATCAACGATTACTGCTTTTTTATTGACACCTAATTGAAGTTTTATCTCAATGAGTTCAACTGTATTCGTTTCTAAATCAAGTATTGAATTGTGCATTCTTTTATATTCCTTTGATTCACATATCGGCTTTAAATACTGTGCATAAAGTTCTTGATGTACATCATATTTTCTAGCTACTTTTCTACCATTATTGAGTTGATAGTAAAAAATCAATCTTGTTGTTTTTTCACTAGCACCTAAATTCTGTCGCCCGTTATTAATGATGACTTGATGAAGCTTTTGAATATTTTTTATATTCTCCGCTTCACTATGCCCTCTTAATTTCTCTCCCTTTTCTCTAATCTCATAGGTACCTTTATTGAAATAGATTTTTTCTACCTGATTTATCGGCGGTACATATTGCTCATATCCAATCACATCCGACTGTATCCCAAGTAGCAAAATAATGACAAGTCCTGCATACACAAGATAGCCCTTTATATGGGTAAATACCTTAAGAGACTTATTTAATATTATTTCTGCAATGAAATAACCTAGTAAAGACCCTATAAGATATCCAAAATATACCCAATAAATATAATCTCCCTCCGCCCAAAAGAATGTTCCTACTAATAACATCGCACATAGCGTTACACCGTATTTAAATAATGGCTGCAAACTATCAAATGCAATAGCCTTTGAAGCATGTTCCAACGCCCTTCTTTTGTACGCTATTTTTGCAGCATAATAAAAGAAAAAACACAAAACAATATATATCACTACTTCAATCACTTTAAATTTGTCAAAATTAAGCATTCTAATTATTGGCGAAAAATAAATAAGGATATTTTCATTAAAATAATATTCACTTGCAAATCCGTGTAAAAGTATTTCAAGATTCACAAACAACAAAAAAATAAATGCTGTCGGTAATAGCAACATAATAATGGACAATCCACCCTGTACTGCTGAAAGACCCGATATCATCCCCATGAAAACACTGAACAAAAATATGACACTATTCATTAATATCGTAAATCCTAGCCAATACCCTATATCTGCAACACTATAATATTGTTCAATATGTAACGCATAACGTAATATCAAACTGAGTAATCCAGTCAATAACACTGGAACAACCATGATGATAAATCCAGCTACAATCCTATTATTATAAATTTCTTCTCTTTTGAAAGGTAGCGTATGGATTGTATCTACTGATTTTCTTACATGCATGTACCTAAAAAGTAACATCGCCGTTAGAATTGGAATAACAATAATTAATATTACCATAACACTACTCTGAAAATTCAAATCAATATTATTATAAAATATACTTTGAATTGGATATTCAAAGTCAAAATAATAATGATTCTTCATATCATAATTCATCAATATATTTAGTGGCATACAAAAAAATAGCGCCAGTGTATATACAACCCCAATCCATCCAAATCTTTTTAAATTATCTATCAATAATCCTCTGTTAAATAATGATGTCTTGCACTTCATAGCCCACGCCCCCCATTTCATAAATGAAAATCTCTTCTAATGTTAACGGTAAAATGTCTAATATAACTGGGTTGTACTTTTTAAGTCTAGATAAAACTGTTTCTTTTTCTCCCCTCATAATCGATACGATGACGCTACCTCGTTGTTCCTTATGCAATACATTCTCTTCATCTAACAACTTCACTGGAATTTCATTTTTAAAGGCCACTTGAATCTTATGTACATCCGATTTTAAATCATCTAATTCTTTTTGAATAATCATTTTACCCTGATGAATAATCCCAATATGGTCACATATATCTTCAAGTTCTCGTAAATTATGTGAAGAAATGAAGACGGTCATCTCCCTTTCAGCCACGTCCTGAATAATTAAATTTTTCACCTTTTTCCTCATAACAGGATCTAATCCATCAATAGGTTCATCTAAGATAAGCACATCGGGCATTGTTGATAGTGCAAGCCAAAAGGCAACTTGTCTTTGCATTCCTTTAGATAGTCTTATGATTCTTTTATTTGTATCAATATTAAATGCATCTTTTAATTTTTCAAATCTCTCTGCATTCCATTTCGGATAAATAGATTTGTAATACTTCGCCATGTCATCAATACTATATTGTGAAAAAAAATAAAGTTCATCGGGGATAAATATTGTTTTTAACTTTACATCCACATTTTCAAAAACTTTTTCATCATCAATTAGCACTTGACCCTTTTGTTGTTTATATAGCCCTGCAATTATTTTTAAAAGTGTTGTCTTACCTGCTCCATTTGAGCCTACCAATCCATATATAGAACTTTTCTTAACCTGTAAACTAACATCTTGTAATGCTTCCAGCTTTTCATATGATTTGCTAACATTTTGAACATCAATCATTATATCCCCTCCTCCTTATTACCTTCTATTTCTGTGATAATTTCCAAAATTCTTTGTTTTGTTATACCTAGATGCATCACTTCAGAAATCATATCTTTTAAGTCTCCTTCTAGTTGTTTTAGTTTTTCTGCATTTGTATACTTCTCTGATGGACTGACAAAACTCCCCTTTCCTTTAATCGAATAAATATATCCTTCTCTTTCTAATTCCCTATATGCCTTTTGAATAGTATTGGGATTGACCGTTAACTGTTTTGCTAATGTGCGTACAGAAGGTAATTGTTCATCCTCCCCTAATACACCATTGATGATAAGCTTCTTAAAGTTTATAATTAATTGTTCATAAATTGGAACTCTGCTCTTTAAATCCAAAACAAACACTGGCAACCTCCTTCCGCACTAACTGTATTAATACTCGTAGTACAGCTATAGTATATATTACCATTTTTAAATTGTCAATAGGAATTTCCACAAAAAAACAGGGGATAGAATTTTATTTAAATCTATCTCCCTGTTCAATCAGACTATTTAATATTCTATTTTGAATGCTTAAATATAACGGATACCCCTGCACCAATCAATAAAACAGGCCAAAATCTGCTTATAAGTTCCACTGTTTTAAACCACATATCCTGACTGATAACCCCTTTAATAATCATAAAAGCGAAGAAACCAATCATAAAAAATACAACCGCAGGTATAAGTGGTCTATATCCTAAATGCCTATATTCAAACACAAAAATGAATAAAAATGCAATCGCGATAGTCATAAATATTAATGGCCATAATTCAGATTGAGTTCCATCAAATATGATCATAACGATACTATAGGCGCCAATAGCAGGTAATATAAATCCAGGATAAATGAAACCTACCCGTTTCTTAATAAAGTATACTGTTAAAAAAGCTATTCCAATGACAATTAACAAAAGTCCACCAAATAAATCCTCATCGATAATATTCAGATTACTGATAAAAATTAAACTCCCTATGTAGGACAAAATCAAACCAACAATAAGGAATCCTGTATTTTTCTTAGTATAGTAAGCTATTAGAAAACCTACCCCTATAGCGAGAAAAAACCAATCATCAATACTTATATTAAAATTGTTAAGAAAAAATAATATACCAAGTCCAATTAGTATGATCCCAATAACAAACGTATTTGATTTTTTTTCCATTCATGTTCACCCCCCTGTTTGATAACACTATTATAATAATATTCTTTAACTTAATATACTACTTTTTTTCTAAAAAGTCTGCAAAAATTTGTATTTATTTAATTCAGAAATATATTATCTTGTCACCGCTCCATCTCTAGTACGTGTTTCAAGTTCAAAACTAACCTCTTTGACCTCTCCTTTTCTAATGAATCTTATCGTACACGCACTCCCTTGACCACATTTAAACATTTCTTCTCTTAATGCCATCATGGTATTAACCTCTACGCCTCCCATATGCGTGATAATATCACCTATCCTTATTCCTGCTTTGTATGCTGGGCTTTCTGGATCTATCTCAGTGACATAAATGCCCTTATTTATTTTTGAATCTTGGTTTACATATTCTGCAACTGCTGTATCATAAGCAAATAACCCCATATATGGGGTTACATAATTCCCTTCCCTAACAAAGCGTGCAATCACAGGTTTCGCGATATTAATTGGAATTGCGAATCCCATACCTTCCGCACTAACAACTTTTATCGTATTAATACCAATAACTTCACCTTTATCATTAATAAGTGGACCACCACTATTGCCAGGATTGATTGATGCATCAGTCTGTATCAATCCTTCCATATAATTTTCTATACCGTCACTACTTACGCTTATTGTTCTGTTTATCGCACTTACAATACCTGCCGTAACTGTTCTTTGAAATTGAAGACCTAGTGGATTGCCTATCGCAACAGCACGTTCTCCTACTTGTAATCCACTTGCATCTCCTAAAACTGCTGGTTTTAGTCCATTAATATCAACTTTTATAATTGCCAAATCCAATGTAGAATCTGCCCATAGACTTTTTGCATCTAACGTTTCACCATTATCCAATGTAACTATAATTTCATTGGGATTAGAACCAATCACGTGATGATTCGTCAATATATAACCATTTTCAGAAACAATTACGCCTGACCCTACACTCCAACTCTCTTGCTGACTTGTTCTAAAAAAATCTTTCTGTTGTACAACTGCAGTCGAAATACCTACAACAGATGGTATTACGCGACTGGCAATTGCAGTGACATTCATTGAGTTAGCCTCAACATTATTTTGTACAGGTGGTTCCACCGATTGATAATTTATTTTTTGTGGCTGATTTTGTACCACATAAGAAGGTAAAATAAGCATTAGAAAAATGGCTGTTACAAGAGATGAAGTTAATGCAATGAGGATAACTTTTAAAAAAGTATTTTTATTTGAATTCATACGTATCACCTTTCCACTAAATACCGGTTACTTAAGCACAACTTACACATTTCCAGTATTACCAGATGGTGAATTATTATACAAAGAAAAAAACACCTATTAAACTACAGTATTTTTCAAAACGCCAATCCCCTCTATTTCAACTTCTACACAATCACCTTTTTTCATTGATCCTATACCTGCAGGGGTACCAGTAGTGATAATATCTCCTGGTAACAATGTCATGATTTGTGAAATAAAACTCACAAGTTCATCAATCTGCCATATAAAGTTCGAAGTGTTGGAGTGTTGCTTTTCTTCTCCATTTAATAATAGTTTAATCTCCACATTGTTTGGATCTATTTCATCAGTAATGCATGGTCCAATAGGTGCAAAAGTATCAAAACTTTTTGCTCTTGTCCACTGTCCATCATAACTTTGCAAATCTCTTGCTGTCACATCATTCAAACATGTATATCCAAGTATATATTGTTTTGCTTCATCAGCACTAATATTTTTTGTTTTCTTCTTAATAACTACTGCAATTTCAGCTTCATAATCAACTCTACCTGCCATTTCAGGCATCACAATTGGTTCTTCAACACCTATAACAGCTGTAGAAGGTTTTATGAATATTTTAGGTGTATCAGGGATTTCCTCTCCCATCTCATTTGCATGGTCTCTATAATTGAGCCCCACCGCTACAATTTTAGATGGTGCACAAGGTGGCAATAACTTTATCTGCGACCGTTTATATAATTTTTCTGTAACAGTATATTCACCAAACAAATCCCCAGTAATCATGCGTACAACATCATTTTCCACAATTCCGTATGAAACTTTATTATTCTCACTAAAACGTACATACTTCATATTTATACCTCTTTTCTAATGATAATTAAGATGTTATTCTAGCATCAATAACATCCCATAGTTCTTCCTTCCCCTCTCCCGTTTGTGCAGAAAAAGGAATAACAATATCTTCTTCTGTTAGTTCTAACGTATCACGTATGATATTGATACTCTCTTTTTTCTGCTTATTAGAAAGCTTATCCCATTTTGTTGCTACAATAATAATGTCAAATTCAAAATGTCTAATCCACTCTGCCATTAAAACATCATCTTTTGTAGGTTTATGTCTACTATCAACTAATAAAATGATTTGTCTAAGCTGTTCACGTGTATTAAGATACTCTTCAATCATCTTACCCCATTTTTCCTTTTCAGCCTTTGAAACGCGAGCAAATCCATAACCTGGAAAATCCACAAAATATAATTGATCCTCAACATTATAAAAATTTAGTGTAGCTGTTTTTCCTGGTTTTGCACTGATGCGCGCCATTTTCTTTCGGTTAACCAATTTATTAATAAGTGAGGATTTCCCCACATTTGATCTCCCCGCAAAAGCAATTTGTGGCTTAGTATCTTTTGGATATTGTGCTTTACTTACTGCTGATATCGTTAAACTTACATTGTTTACATTCACGTTATTCAATCCTTTCTTATAGCTATTACATTATATAATAAACGTTTTTTATATTCAACATACATTCAAATATCTAACATAAAATTAAAGCAGCTGAATTAATATTCAGCTACTCGTAATTAATTTAAGTTTAAATGCATTATTTCTGCAATAAGTTTTGCTATCTCAGTATTGTCTTTATAACCACTAAATAATTCGGACTTTTTCCCAACAACAGTTATTGGAACTGGTGCTGCTGTATGTGAAGTGCTTGTCCACGCAATATTAGTTCTATTAGATATGAATTTACTAAACATTGGACCAAATCCATTGTAGAAATATGTATAATCACTTTGTCCAATTTCTAGGTACGTAGCAAAATCATTCATAAATTCTTCTTTTTCCTCTTCTGTTAAAATAATGCCGTACAATTCTTCTGCCGCTGATAGGAGTCCCTGAATATCTTGAGGATTACTTATAAATATTGGTAATAGGACGTCTATCACAGACCCTATTGCACTATCTATTGGCGCAAGATTAAGTGAATAATCTGTACCCAACCCTAAACCACCTGTTTCATGATCTGCCACAACAACAATCAGTGTTTCTTTAGGATGCTCTAAGTAAAAATCGTAAGCTACTTGTATAGCCTTGTCAAATGCCAATGTTTCATGAATCGTACTAGGTAAATCGTTTTGATGACATGCACTATCTATTTGACCACCTTCTACCATCATGAAAAATCCATCTTCATCTCTCGACAGTACTTCAATACCTGCCTGAGTCATCTGTGCCAATTCTGGTGTGTTGATATCTTCATTGTTGATTCGGTCTATTTCGAATGGTAAAGCACCATTTGAAAATAATGCTAGTGACTTATAAACTTCTGACATGACCGTATTCTCAAGCTCTTCTTTTGACTCAATAATTATATACCCTTTTTCTTCAAATTCCTGTACAAGATTTCTGTCATCATCCCTCTTACTATTTTGCATATTTTGAGGTAAAAAGTATCCTAATCCACCACCAGCAATAAATTCTATATCTTGGTCTACATATTGTTCTGCAATTTCGTCTTCTAAATCTCGATCATCAATATGCGCAGCAAAAGATGCAGGTGTAGCATGAGTGACTGTAGTATTTGTAATCAAACCAGTTGCTAATCCTTTCTCTTCAGCCGCTTCTAAAATCGTCTTATATTCTGTTTCTCCATCTGGCGCAACAGAGATATAAGAACTATTTGTTTTATAACCTGTCGCTAATGCTGTACCAGCAGCAGCAGAGTCAGTAACCAATGTATTCACAGCATGCGTAGTGACCAAACCAGCTACTGGTAAATCGTTCATCAAAAGTTTTGCGGTATTATCATTTTCTGTGTGTTGTTTATAGTATTCTGTAATTTGCCTTTGGGATACTCCCATACCATCTCCAATAAAGTAAAAAACGTACTTAGGATGTTTATTCGATTTTTGTTCTTTCTTTTTTCCACTTGCCTGAATGCTTGTCATGGAACTAGCCAATAAGAATGTAATGATTAGCACAAAACAACAAATTTCTTTCAAATACTTTTTTTTCATAGTATTTCCCCCTAAATCTTATATTTTTTTACAGTATTATTATAACATATTTTTCTTAATTTGTTTATACTGTTATTGCAAAAAAAATAGGCTTTGGTTTTTAACCATTGCCTATTCATTAGTCAGTTTTATTGTTTTATTGTAGGAATTTGTGTATCAATGTCTTTATTCGTTAAATGACCTAACCCATTATCCTCTTTTTCATCATTTTCACGCTCTTGAATAGAATAAAGACTATTCATATTATTTCTTTTAACCAATGCTGTGTTTAGCACCGTATCCATATGATCTGAAATAATAAATTTCATTTCTTTACGAATATTCTCTGGTATTTCTTCAAGATCTTTTTTATTATCATTTGGTACTATTACAGTATAAATACCCGCTCTGTACGCTGCCAAAGATTTCTCTTTAAGTCCACCAATGGGTAGTACCCTTCCTCTCAAAGTGATTTCTCCCGTCATTGCAACATCTTTTCTTACTGGGATACCTGTCAAGGCAGAAACTAATGCTGTAGCCATCGTAATCCCCGCTGATGGTCCATCTTTTGGTGTAGCACCTTCGGGAACATGAATATGGATATCTAATTTTTCGTAAAAGTCTTTAGCAATTCGTAGCTCTTTTGCCTTTGAACGAATAAAGCTTATTGCAGCCTTTGCAGATTCTTTCATGACATCACCAAGTGATCCAGTAAGTTCAATATTGCCCTTACCATCCATCACATTAACTTCAATTGAAAGTGTATCTCCTCCAACAATTGTCCATGCTAGACCTGTTGCAATACCCACTTCATCTTTTTCTTTCATTTTATCATACAAAAATCTTTTTGGTCCTAGATAACTTTCTAAATTGTTACTATTTATTGTGACTGATTTCTGATTTTTAGCAATAATTGTTTTTGTTGATTTTCTGCAAACATTGGCTATTTGCCTTTCTAGATTTCTAACACCAGCTTCCCTGGTATAGTAGTTAATGATATCTTTTATAGTCTTTTTGTCAATTCTTAAATTCTTCTTCTTTAGACCATGTTTATCTAGTTGTCTAGGTACTAAGTACTTCATAGCAATATTTGTTTTTTCCTCTTCCGTATATCCTGAAATTGAAATTACTTCCATTCTATCTAATAGAGGTCTTGGAATCGTGTCTAACGTATTCGCCGTAGTTAAAAATAGTATTTTGGACAAATCAAAAGGTACTTCCAGATAGTGATCTCTAAATGCAAAATTTTGTTCTGCATCTAATACCTCTAGCATTGCAGAAGCAGGATCGCCCCTGAAATCACTGCTCATCTTATCTATCTCGTCTAATAAAATCAGTGCATTTTTTGAACCCGCATGTTTTAATGCATTAATAATTCTTCCAGGCATTGATCCTACATACGTTTTCCTATGTCCTCTAATTTCAGCCTCATCTCTCACACCACCTAAAGAAATTCTTGCATAATTTCTATTGAGTGCCTTTGCAATAGATTTAGCTATAGAAGTTTTCCCTACCCCTGGCGGTCCTACCAAGCATAAAATGGGTCCTTGCATCCCCTTCGTCATTTGTCTTACAGCGAGGTATTCTAATATTCTCTCTTTTACTTTTTCAAGTCCATAATGATCGGCTTCCAATATATTTTCAGCTTCTTTTAGGTTTAACTTTTCCCTTGTCTTTTTGTTCCACGGTAATTCAATCACCCTATCTAAATAGTTACGTACTACTGAACCTTCTGGTGAACCTGTTGGAATCTTTAAAAGACGTTCGGCTTCTTTTAACATTTTCCGTTCAACTTCTTCTGCTAACTTTAACTGAACGACCTTTTCTTTATATTCTTTCACCTCAGCGCCAATACCATCTTTGTCGCCTAGTTCATGTTGTATTGCTTTTAGTTGTTCCCTTAAATAGTATTCTTTTTGGTTTTTATCCATCTGTTTTTTTACTTTTTTACTAATGGTATTTTCCACTTTAAGAATTTCAATTTCTCTATTGATAATAACAAGGAGTTGCTCAAGTCTTTCTTTAGGGTCAAATTCACTAAGGATTTCTTGTTTATCCTGCTGTTTTAATGCAACATTTGTCGCAATAACGTCTGCCAGTTGTCCAGGATCTTCTATTGATACTATCGATACCATTGTCTCTGGTGAAATCTTATTACTTAATTGGAAATATTCTTCAAACGCAGTTTGTATTTTTCTAGTAATAGCTTCTATCTCAATTTTATCATACTCTGGCTCTAATATATTTTTCTCTACAACTTCACACATGATAAAAGGTTCAGTTTCAGTAAATTCAGAAATACGAGCTCTGCTTAATCCTTCAACTAGTACCCTAATTGTATCTCCTGGAAGTTTTAGCAATTGCTTAATTCTAGAAATCGTACCCACAGTATAGATATCTTTCTGCTGTGGGTCATCTGTTTTAACGTCTTTTTGTGTAACTAAAAATATTAACTGGTTATTTATCATCGCTTCTTCTAGAGCTTTTATAGATTTTGGTCTACCAACATCAAAATGCAAAATCATATATGGGAATACTGTTAATCCCCGTAAAGGGAGTAATGGTAATACTTGCGTCTTCATTACTTTTTTTATTTCTGTCATTTTGTCCTCTCCTTTGCTTCAAATACATTTAAGCAATCAATTATAGTACATTATAACGTTACATAAGTCTTTTTTCAATGCTTTTTTCTTTTATCCGATTGCTAATTGCTACTAAAACTCTGTTTATATTATACCCAATAACAAAAAAAATAGAGGTTTTTAACCTCTATTAATTACGCCATAATCACTTCAACTTACTGCCATAGATTGAACAATTTGTGTTATTCTTTCAATACCTGCAACGGTATAGTTTTCAAAAACCTCATCACCGTATTTTCTACATTGTTTACGTGCAAGTTTGTTACAATCATACACATTCAATTCTATTAATCCTGCATCACTTAATACTTCATCTAATTGCATTAGATATTGCTGCGCTTCATTAATACGCTGTTGAGAAATCAGGGCTGCTAAATCCATTTTTATTAATATCTCAATTATTTTTTTCATAACCCCTTATCCCCCCATTTCTTTGATTCTTGCTTTATTTTATGCTTCTACTATTCTTATCGACATAATCAAACTATTCCTTTACTGCAAACTTGACGCTGTGAGTACACCACCAGTATCCGTTTGCGTTGATACTCGTATTTGTTTTTTCGTAGATACTCCAAAAACCAGTTCCATTACTTCATTAATATTCTCAATAGGAATTACTTCTATGTTCATGGTGGATAATAATTCTTGCCAGTTCTCCTTCGGAATGAGTACTTTTTTGACACCAGCTATCCGTGCTGCTTCAACTTTAGCAATCACCCCTCCTACGGGCTTCACTTTTCCTCTGATTGATATTTCGCCAGTCATTGCCACGATACCATCTATCGGCATATTCTTAATAGCTGAATATACCGCTGACATAATTGCGATACCTGCTGATGGTCCATCAATAGGCATACCACCTGGAAAGTTTAAATGAATATGATAGTTAGATGGATCTACATCTAAAAACCGTTTAATCACTGTAAGCATGTTTTCCACTGATGCTCTTGCTGTACTATTTCTCTTGAGTTTCTGACCTCTTCCATCCATTTCTTCTTCTTCAATTATACCTGTAACCATTATTTTGCCTTTTCCTCTTTCACACAAGGTCGCTGTTGCCTCAATTTCCATCACCATCCCTTGACTTCTACCTAAAACGGCTAAGCCGTTCACACAGCCTATCTGTCCTTCATCTATGACTTTCTTTTCCATACGTGGACTATATTGTCCAAATTCAATCACCCACTCAATGTCCTTTTTACTAATCTCTTTTCTGTTTTCTATCATCGCCACACCACCTGCAATTTGAACGATATTGACTGCATCTCTTCCATTTGTCGCATATTTTGCAATTAAATACTCAGCTTGATTTTCAAGTCTAAAACATCCTTTTAATGATGCAGTTCTTGCAATATTTGCAATTTCTTCTGCTGTAAGATAACGGAAAAATATTTCTACACATCGTGATCGTAAAGCAGGAGGAATGTCTTCTGGCATTTTTGTTGTGGCCCCTACCAATCTAAAGTCTGCTGGAAGTCCATTTTGGAATATTTCATGAATATGTGATGGTATATTGCTATCCTCCGAGTTATAATACGCGCTTTCTAAAAAAACTTTTCTATCTTCAAGTACCTTTAATAGTTTATTCATTTGAATAGGATGGAGCTCTCCTATTTCATCTATAAATAATACTCCTCCGTGGGCTTTCGTCACTGCACCTTGTTTAGGCTGTGGAATACCTGCTGATCCATAAGCACCAGCACCCTGATAAATTGGATCATGTACTGAACCTATCAAAGGATCAGCAATCCCCCGTTCATCGAATCGTAATGTTGTGGCATCCATTTCAATAAACTTAGAATTTTGTTTAAAGGGCGAGATAACGCTTTTTCTTGCTTCTTCCAATATCACTCTAGCAGCAGCAGTTTTTCCTACTCCGGGCGGTCCATATATGATTACATGTTGTGGGTTAGGACCACATAATGCAGCTTGCAATGCTTTCAACCCCTGTTGCTGCCCTACGATATCACCAAAAGTGGCTGGCCTAGTTTTTTCTGATAATGGTTCTGTGAGTTTAATTTCTCTTAGCTTTATTAATTTCTCTAGTTCTTTTTTTGATTCTTTTTCCACTGCGCTCTTATTCCCCTGCTGAGATTTAAGTAGGTTTAGGAAGTATAGACCGATAATGATTGAAAAGAAAAATTGTATTAGTAAAATTGTAGTGCTAAACATAATTGTCCTCCCCCATCAATTGAAACTTTTTTCTCTATTTATTATTTGTTCCAAATTATTTTTTACCCTGTAAACATAAGGTAAAAAAGAGGGACATAAAAAAACAGCGACTATATAAATATAGCCGCTACTTCTTTTATGATACAGATGATTCTCTTTTTATTTTTGATTTTCTAGAAGATGTCTTCCTAATAGGTTTTTTATCTTTATTGATAATCAAATCAGGATCTTTCCCATCAGTCACACATTCTTTTTGTATAACACATTTTTCAATATCAGCATTTGACGGAATGTCAAACATTACGCCTAGCATTAAATCTTCAAGTATTGTTCTAAGACCCCTAGCACCAGTATTACGTTCTATCGCCTTACTAGCTATTTCATCTAGTGAGTCTGCCGTGAACTCAAGTAATACCTCATCCATCTCAAACAATTTCTGATATTGTTTAACAAGTGCATTTTTGGGCTCTGTTAGAATTTGAACAAGTGCATCTTTATCCAATGAACGCAATGTCGCTATGACCGGAAGCCGACCAACGAATTCTGGAATCAGACCATATTTCAATAAATCTTGGGGCGCAATCTTTTGCAAAATCTCCCCAATATCTCTTTTTTTCTTGCTCTCTATTTCTGCTCCAAAACCTAATGCTTTCTTACCAATTCTATTTTCAATGATTTTTTCAATACCGTCAAATGCACCACCACATATAAACAATATATTTGTAGTGTCAATTTGTATGAATTCTTGATGTGGATGCTTCCTTCCGCCTTGAGGTGGAACAGAAGCAACAGTACCTTCTAAAATTTTCAGCAAAGCCTGCTGTACACCCTCACCACTAACATCTCTAGTGATGGATGGATTTTCAGATTTTCTTGCAATCTTGTCAATCTCATCTATATAAATAATCCCTTTCTCTGCCTGCTCTATATCATAATCTGCCACTTGTATAAGTTTTAAAAGAATATTCTCTACATCTTCACCAACATATCCAGCTTCAGTTAATGATGTCGCATCGGCAATCGCAAAAGGTACATTTAATATCCTTGCCAAAGTCTGCGCTAACAGAGTCTTACCTGAACCCGTAGGACCCATCATCACTATATTACTTTTTTGTAATTCTACATCACCAGTTTTCACATCACTATTGACTCTTTTATAATGATTATAAACTGCAACCGCAAGGTTCTTCTTAGCATCATTCTGTCCAATAACATACTGATCCAATATTTCTTTGATTTCCTTAGGCTTCGGTATATCACTTAAAGCGACATCTACTTTTGTTTCATCAAATTCTTCTTCAATGATTTCTGAACATAATTCAATACATTCATCACAAATGTAAACACCAGGACCAGCAACCAATCGTTTTACCTGATCTTGGGTTTTGCCGCAAAAAGAGCATTTTAACTGCTTTTTGTCGTCATATCTAGACATCACTACACCTCTCTACTATATAATCATCCTATTATCGACTTGCTATGATCTCATCTACTAAGCCATATGCCTTTGCTTCTTCTGCAGACATAAAGTTATCCCTATCGGTATCCTTTTCTATTCTGTCTAATGGCTGCCCAGTTCTTTCACTTAGGATTTTATTTAGTTTATCTTTCATTTTTAATATTCTATCCGTATGAATTTTAATGTCAACAGCTTGCCCTCGTGTACCGCCTAAAGGCTGATGAATCATTATTTCACTATTTGGTAGCGCAAATCTTTTACCTTTTTCACCTGCCGCAAATAAAAATGCACCCATACTTGCAGCCATACCAACACAGATAGTAGAAACTGGCGCCTTTATATATTGCATTGTATCATAAATTGCAAATCCAGCAGTAATGGAACCACCAGGACTGTTAATATAAAGACTAATCTCTTTATCAGGATCTTCACCTTCAAGAAATAGTAACTGAGCTACAACAAGGTTAGCTGTTACATCATTTATCTCTTCCCCAAGAAAAACAATTCTATCTTTTAAAAGTCTTGAGTAAATGTCGTAGGATCTTTCTCCTCTATTTGTCTGTTCAACAACCATAGGTACTAAGCTCATTGATGTCACTCCTTTAATTTTGTTTATATCGTTATTCTACCACTTTTGCACTATCAACTAACATATCAATTATCTTGCTGATAGCTAAATCATTTTTCATTGCTTCAAGATCTTCAGGTCTATACACTTTCTTAACTTGTTCTACTTCCATCTTGTAGTCTTCTGCAAGCTTCTTAATGTTTTCTTCAAGGTCTTCATCTGAAACTTCAACATTTTCAAGTTTTGATATTTTTTCTAGAACAAGAGTTGTTTTAACCTGCTTTTCAGCCTGATCTTTAAACTGTTCTTTAAATTGGTTTACATCTGAACCAGTAAATTGCAAATACTGATCTAAATTCATGCCCTGAGATTGAAGTCTCATATCAAAATCTCTCATCATGCTATTAATTTGATTTTCAATCATTACTTCTGGAATTTCCACTGTCACATTCTCAAGTATTTTATCAATAACTGCATTCTCTTTTTCATTTTTTGTTTTGTTTTCTGCTTCTTCAGTTAATCTCTTATTGATATCTTCTTTCAATTCATCAAGTGTATCAAATTCACTAACATCCTTAGCAAATTCATCGTCAAGCTCAGGAAGCTCTTTGAATTTAATTTGATTAATCTTCACTTTGAATACTGCTGGTTTACCTGCTAATTCCTCTGCTTGGTATTCTTCTGGGAATGTAACATTAAGCTCAACCTCTTCACCAGTATTTTTGCCTATTAATTGCTCTTCAAATCCCGGAATAAATTGACCTGAACCAATTTCTAAGCTGTAGTCTTCACCTTTGCCACCTTCAAATGGCTCATCATCAATGAATCCTTCAAAATCAATAACAGCAGTATCTTTTTCTTGCACTGCTCTGTCTTCAACAGTAACAAGTCTTGCATTCTTTTCTTGCATTTGCTTTAGCTCATTTTCAACGTCTTCTTCTGTTACATTATACTCAACTTTTTTGACTTCTATACCTTTGTATTCCCCTAATGCAACTTCAGGTTTTACTGTAACTACTGCAGTAAAAATCAGGTTATCGCCATCACCAATTTGCTTGATGTCAATTTCTGGTCTATCAACAGGGTCAATTTTCGTTTCTTCTACTGCTTCAGTATATGCGTCAGGACACACAATGTTAATTGCATCCTCGTAAAAAACACCCTCACCATAATATCTTTCAACGATTTTTCTTGGTGCTTTACCTTTTCTAAAACCAGGTATGTTAAATCTCTTTGCATTTTTTATGTAAGCTTTTTGCATACCTTCATCAAATTTTGCTCCATCCACTTCAATTTCAAGTGTTGCAACATTGTTTTCTAATTTTTCTAATTTAACTTTCATTTGTTTAATTTGCCTCCTTGATTTATAAAAAATTCAACTCTTTTTTGGGTAAATGGCGTCATCAACCACCATAACCATTACATTATAGCATACTAGGATTTTAATTTCCATTATTATTTAAAACATTTTTTTCATTTTTTTAACTGTAATGGTTTAAAATTCATGTAATCACATGCTACTAAATGAAATTTGATACCATCAACCTCTCCTTCCAACGCATTTTTTTGTGATTCTGCATGTAAATGACCATAAATACATGTTTTGATTTCATATTGTTTCAAAAGTTCAACAAATCCTGATGTCATATCTCTATATCTATTGACAGGTGGATAATGCAGAGCGACAATTGTTTCTCTAGGTTTAAATTTCAGTCCTTCTTGTATAGATAGTTCCAGTCTTTGTAGTTCTCTTAAATAGATTTTTTCATCTTTTTTAGAAAACTCATCTTTATCTGGACAAAGCCATCCTCTCGTACCACAGATTGCAATATCTTGATACAAAATACTATTATTATGTAAAAAAAATATCTTCTCAAACCCATTTTCTTGAACAAATCTTTTTAATTTACTGGAAGTTTCCCACCAATAATCATGATTTCCTTTAGAGATTATCTTAATTCCAGGTAAGTTGTTAAGATATTCAAAATCTTTATAGGCTTGCTCAAGATAAGTTGCCCACGATATATCCCCTGGAATAATAATATAGTCTTCATCTGTAACATCTTTGCGCCAATTTATTTTAATTCTATCCATATATTGATCCCATACTGAACCAAATACATCCATAGGCTTATCGATACCTAAAGATAAATGTAAATCTGAAATTGCAAATAAAGCCATCGTATCCATCCTCACTTCTACTTATTCTTTATCTTCGCACATTATATACTATATGCTTTAAAAAGGAAAGACTTAATAATTAATTATCGAGAACGAATATTTATTTTCATTTAATCTAAAAATAAACAGAGAAAAGAAAGGAGTGATTTTATGCACCTAGATAATACTCAAAAAAATAACCAGCCACTAGCTGGAGTTAAATGTATGGTTAATACTTGTCATTTTTATGGTCAGGGAGATCACTGTTTGGCAGCAAACATTGAAGTCGCTCCCCAAAATGCACAAAGTACGCAGGAAACAGATTGTAATACTTTTCAACCGAAGGGATAGAGTAATTATGAAGGGGACGAAATCCGTCCCCTTATTTATTGCTACTTATTCTATACCAAGTGAATGATTGACAATTTCCTTCATTTGATCTTTATTGCATTTTGTTGTGTGACGTACTGGCATATCAGCTAAAGCTGCTAGCGCTTTAGGAACGCGTAATCCACTTTTTTCTGCTAGTAGTTCTAATAACTCAAATTCTGTCTTGTCTATAACTGCATCTTCGTCCAATATTGCAGTTAAAACACTTTCATTAAATTTAAACGGACTTGCCGTTGAAGCAATAATCGTTTTGGTATGATCTTCTGTCTCTCTTAAATATTGATTATATACGTTTTTACCAACAGCTGTATGTGTGTCTATAACATAGCTAAATTCAGACTCAGTTTGTTTTATCGTTTGTTTCGTTGATTCATCATCACAATACCCCGCCCAGAAGCATTCCTTGATCTTTTGTTTTGTGATGTCTGCCACTTCATATTTACCCTTTTCTTGTAACTCCTGCATCCACTGCTTCACTCTAGCAACGTCTTGACCTGTAATATCAAATAATAGACGTTCTAGATTACTTGATATCAAAATGTCCATAGATGGTGAAACTGTAGTCTTGAAACTTCTATTTTTATCATATACCCCTGTGTTAATGAACTCGGTTAATACATTGTTTTCATTAGATGCACATATTAACATATTCACTGGTAACCCTATCTGTTTTGCATAATAGGCTGCAAGAATGTTACCAAAATTCCCTGTAGGGACGACAATATTTATTTTTTCACCTTCTTGGATTTCTTCATTTTTAAGTAAATCAGCATAGGCAGAAAAATAGTAAATAATCTGTGGTACTAACCTTCCCCAGTTAATTGAGTTCGCTGAGGAAAACTTAAAATTATTCGTTTCCAATACTTTTTTATATTCTTCATCCGTAAAAATAACTTTCACACCATTTTGTGCATCATCAAAATTCCCTTCCACCGATGCTACAGCAACATTTGAACCTTCCTGTGTCACCATTTGAAGTTTTTGTATCTCACTTACACCACTATTAGGATAAAATACAATGATCTTTGTTCCGTCCACATCTTTAAAACCTTCTAAAGCAGCTTTACCTGTATCTCCGGATGTAGCAACCAGTATAACAATCTCTTTATCCTCTCCAGTTTTTTGAAGTGATTTAGTAAGCAGATGTGGAAGTATTTGCAACGCCATATCCTTAAAAGCACAGGTAGGCCCATGCCATAATTCCAAAAAGTATACCTCGTCATTGAGTTTGTATACGGGTGCAATATTTTCCGTTTCGAATTTTTCTTTATTATAAGCATTATTTACACACTCTTTGATTTCATCCAATGTAAAATCTGTTAAAAATAATTTTAATATTTCCACAGCCCTTTCATTATAGGTTAGTCTAGATAGGCGTTTGATATCATCAATTTTAAGTGAAGGTTTTTCTTCTGGAACAAATAGTCCTCCATCAGGTGAAATACCCATCTTAATAGCCTCTGCGGACTCTACTGCGATATTTTTATCTCTCGTACTATAATACAACATAAATTATCCTCCAAAAAAACAAACTTAATTTATTCTATTCAATAGTAATATAAAAGTATGCAAATGTAAAGTAAAATAAAAAAGGATGACCTTAATCCTATTCACTATATTTAAAATAGAATCAAGAGCCATCCCTAATATCGTTTAAGCATTTTTATCTTCGTATTTTAAGCAGGCTGTAAGCACTCTTTTAAGAAGTCTGGTGCTTTCTTAGGTTCATCACTTATTGCCATTGTAAAGGAAATATTAAATTTTTCAGAAAGTTTTTGAAGTTTTTCAAAGAAATTTTTAAAGGAGTCAATACGTTCATCATTAACAACTTGAGAAATGCCGTCAATATAAATATGAGATATATCAAAATCTTCAGAAATAATCCCGCATATGAACCCATAAAACACATCAAAATTGTTGATATCGAATTCTGATTCATTAATAAATCTTATTTCATGATCTAAGTCATACATGTGTTTGCGACTGTTGTTGATAAATACAATATCACCAGTTTCATTTTTTGTTGCTAGATTTGCTAATTCAATCATCTTTTTGCTTTTTCCAGCACCTCTTTTTCCCATGATTACCTTTATCATTTTGCATCTCCTCCTTATATTTTGCATTTCTTTTGCTACTACTTTTAACATACTATATTTTAAGACTTATTGCAATATTTACTATGAAAAAAAGCAGACTTTTTATCATTAAAGTCTGCTTTTTCATTATCTACCTAATCTCTTTTCTAATTCTTCTTTTTCCTTTTCGAATCCAGGTTTACCCAATAGTGCAAACATATTTTTCTTATATGCTTCAACACCAGGTTGGTCAAAAGGATTAACGCCAAGGAGATATCCACTAATGCCACATGCTTTTTCAAAGAAATATACCATCTGACCAAAATAGTATTCGTCTAATTGCGGTATATTCAATATTAAATTAGGTACCTGCCCATCTGTATGTGCTAGCAAAGTGCCTTCAAAGGCTTTCTTATTAATAAAATCCATTGTTTTGCCTGCTAAATAGTTTAATCCATCAAGATTACTTGACTCTTCAGCAATTACGATTTCCTTTTTAGCATTACCTACCGTTAGCACTGTCTCAAATATATTCCTCACACCATCTTGAATGTATTGGCCCATAGAGTGTAGGTCTGTAGAAAAATCAACCGCAGCTGGAAAAATTCCTTTCTGATCTTTTCCTTCGCTTTCTCCATAGAGTTGCTTCCACCACTCTGCAAAGAAGTGTAATGCAGGCTCATAATTTACCATTAATTCTGTTGTTTTCCCTTTTCTATAGAGTGCATTTCTCACTGCTACATACTGATAACACTCATTTTCTGTTAGGGATGCTACATTATAAGTGTTATATGCATCTTGTGCACCTTCCATAATCTTATCAATATCAGCACCACTAACTGCGATAGGTAGTAATCCAACAGCTGTTAATACTGAGAATCTTCCCCCCACATCGTCAGGAATGACAAAGGATTCATAACCTTCTGTGTCGGCTAATTGCTGTAATGCGCCTCTCGCTTTATCTGTTGTCGCATATATTCTTTTCCTTGCCTCTTCTACGCCATATTTTTTCTCTAATAACTCTCGAAATACTCTGAAAGCTATTGCTGGTTCTGTTGTTGTTCCAGATTTAGATATTACATTTACAGAAATATCTTTTCCTTCTATAGTCTCAAGTAATTCTGCAAGATATGTAGAACTAATACTATTCCCTGCAAAATAAATTTCTGGGGTTTTTCTCTTAGATTTTGGCAACAAGTTATAGAAAGAATGTCTCAGCATCTCAATTGCTGCTCTTGCCCCTAAATATGAACCCCCTATACCTATGACTATTAAAACGTCTGAATCTGATTTTATTTTTTTCGCTGCTGCTTTAATGCGTTCAAACTCCTGTTTATCATAATTATTGGGTAATTCAACCCATCCTAAAAAGTCATTACCTGCACCACTATTATTATGAAGCATAGTATGTGCTACCTTTATCATCTCTTCCATATAGGATAATTCATGTTCTTTAACAAAAGAAAGAACATTTGAATAATCAAATTTTAATTGTTCTGTCATGCGTTTGCCTCCCCATTTTGCTTATTTATGGTTATTTTATTATAATTAATCATATAAATCAAGCTTTATTAATTAATTTAATAAAAGATTATAATCTATTCTGATCTCTCTCTTTTGCTGCTACACATAATCCTGTAACCATGACACCCATGACGCCTCCAACAAAAACACCGATTAAAAATATAAGTGTCCAATGCATTTTATTCCCTCCATTCTTTCACTAGCGATATCATCACTTGTTTCTCGGTTATGGTAGTCTCTATTTTAATCGGAAATGGGCTTGTATTTTTAAATTTCAAATCCCATTCACCATATGCAATTGCAGCATCTTTCCCCTCTGGTACGTACCCAACATCCTTCGTATGAGAATGCCTTTCACTAATTTCCATTCCAGCCAATTCTGCTGCATTATATAAAGTACTACTAATCTGACATATACCGCCACCTTCATCCATTTCCAATTCTTCTTCTTTTATTACTAGTGCTTTTTTAAATCCGCTTGCTTCATCTGCTTTACCAACGGTATCATTGAATGAAAAATATGTGCCAGGTTCAATGATTGTACCATCTAGCTTTTGCAATGCCAATCTTAAATTGTGTACTCTACCTGTACTCTTATCTATAATATTCGTAGTATATGAACTAATCTCAGTATTTATTTCAGGTTCATTTGCTAATGGTTTTTGAAGCTTTTGAGACTTTTCCTGTTTTTCAATATCATTTTTTATGCACGCAGTAAGCGTAGAAATAAATATAATACTCAATATTATGAATAAAATCATATATTTCTTCATTTGTACATCTCCAATCGCAGACTATCTTGTTAATCTTTATTATTAGTGTCTTACAATTAAATAGAATCATGCGATGAAAAAACTTGAAAAAAACAGCTGCCTTCTATTTAAGTCGGCAACTGTTTTTTTAATAAATATTATCTGAAATCATTCATAAATTCTTGTGCGTTCAGTGGATTTAATTTTTTTTCAATCAATGTCGTGCCATCGTCAAAACAACCTACTTGTTCGGTATATGTGGGCTTCACTACTTTGTAGAATATACCAATTGGTATGCTGTCACCCCATTCAAATGAGCGTTTAAACGCTATCTCTCTATCACTAACGTCATGTTCTGTCTCAAGATGATAAACCCGATCCTTATAATATTTAAAAGTATTTACTTTATTAAAACTCACACACGGTTGCAGGATATCCACTAATGCATATCCCTTGTGATTAATAGCAGCTTTCATCATTTCTTTTAGATGCTCTCTATCTCCAGAAAAACTACGTGCTACAAAACTTGCACCCATGCTAATTGCCACTGCAATAGGGTTTAATGGTTCTAAGATGACACCCCTGGTCTGGACATCAGTTACAAAACGCATATCGGTTGTTGGTGAAGCTTGCCCTTTTGTAAGTCCGTAAATCTGATTATCATGTACAAAATGTGCGATATCAATATTTCTTCGTATCGTATGGATAAAATGATTGCCTCCTTCTCCATAGGTATCACCTTCACCACTATGTATAATAACCTTCAAATTTTTATTTGCTATCTTAATCCCTGTTGCTGGAGGTAATGCACGCCCATGTAATCCATTAAATCCATTGGCATTGATATATTGGGGTAATTTTGCAGCCTGTCCGATACCAGAGCATATGACAACTTCGTGAGGCTTTAAATCCATTTCGTTTAGAGTTGTCTCTACTGTGCTTAAAATACTAAAATCACCACACCCGGGACACCATGCCGTTTCTTTTGCCTTTTGAAAACTGGTATGTAGCATATTAAAGTACCTCCTTAACCTTATTATAGATTTCGCTATAACTCCACGCGCGACCATCATATTTTGTGAGTCTATCTTTTATTGGGATACATGTCTCTTGCTGAATCAAATCTGCTAATTGTCCACAATAATTTCCTTCTACTGCTATAATCCTTTTTACTTTCTTAGCATATTCATCCAGCAGTTTTGTCGGTAATGGCCATATATCTCCAAAGACTAATGCGCCTATCTTTTCCCCTTCAGCTTCTAAACACTCTACGGCTTCTTTGATTGATCCATATACTGAACCCCAAGCAACTAACAGTTTTTCTGGTTCTTTACATCCAAGATACAAAGGTTCTTCTATATCATTTTTCAGATACTCAAGCTTTTTCATTCTTTTTTCCATCATTTGATTTCTAAGTTCTGCCGACTCAATAATATGTCCAAACTCATCGTGTTCATCACTATCTACCAAAAAGACTTGACCAGGTATTGTTCCTGGTAATATCCTCGGCGAAATACCATCTTCCGTGATTTTGTATCTCTTATATGGTTCTTCACCTATTTCATCCGTGGTCGCTAAATATCGTTCAATCTTTATCTTACTAAAATCATAAGGCTTCATAGTTACCCCTGCATCAGCTAGATACTGGTCACTTAGAATTGTAACCGGGATTTGATATTTATCCGCTATATTAAAAGCTCTAGCAGTCTGGTAAAACGCTTCTTCTGCATTTCTTAGAGAAATAATCATACGTGGTATCTCATCTTGTGCTGCATTAATGGCAAATTTCAAATCCCCCTGAGCTGTTCTAGTGGGCAATCCTGTGGCAGGTCCAGGTCTTTGAACATTCACAATAACTGCAGGTGTTTCAATAATCCCAGCTAATCCAATAGCTTCTACCATTAGACTATATCCGCCACCTGATGTGCTTGTCATCACCCTTGCCCCTGCATAAGATGCACCTAATATCATGTTTAAAGCAGCAATCTCATCTTCTGCCTGTTCCACAACAATCCCCATCTCTTTTTGCTTTGAAGCAATGTAATTCATCACACCTGTTCCTGGCGTCATTGGATACGCAGCAAAAAAGGTACAACCAGCTGCCAATGCCCCTAAACCTACTGCTTGATTTCCATTAATCGTAATCCTATCTTGTATATTACCCTGGATAAGGTCAAGTTTTTTCTCTGCAAGTGTATAGCCTTCGTGAAGTGCTTTAATATTTAATGCTAAAATTTCATCAGCAAAATATTCTTTTAAGACACTTTCTGCTATATCCAATGATAAGTCTAACATTTTATTCAATGCTCCAACAATCACTGTACCAAACACTTTTATGTTTCCCAATTCTTTTGCAATCTCTTTCACTGGCAGATGTATTGCCCTCTCATCTGCGGTTTCAAAATCTGTAGGACAGATAATAAAACCTTTTTCACTTAATCTCTCGCCATGCTTTTCAACTGTTTCTTCATTGAATGCAATTATAACATCCAAATCTTCTCTATGGGTATATAGAGGTTTTTCTGAAAATCGAAGTTGGTTAAAGTTATGTCCACCTCTTACTCTGGACATATAATCTTTTGTGAAGAAAATATAATATCCTGAACGGGTTATCAATTTTTCCAACACTCCCCCGACAGTATTCATGCCTTGCCCTGCTGCTCCACCCAGCAAAATATTATAGTCCATACATATTCCCTCCTTATATTGAAAACAAATACTAGTTTAATCTTACCACATTATTTATATTTAAACACAAAAAAAGGGGAATCTTTCCCCTTTAAAAGACTATATGGAACATCTTCTTATGAAGATGTTCAGAATAAGTAAAGTTCGCAATGCTTACTAAGTTATTCTAGCATTAGGCTTAGGCCCAAAATATTGATATAAATTACATTTCAACATACCATTATACAATTTTCGTTTTTTACTCGCTTTCTTTTCAAATAATTTTTCGAATCCCTGATGAGAAGTCAAAATATAATATGACCATGTAGGGAACTGGTTAAATACTTTCCCCATTTGTCTATATAACTTTTCTATTTCTTTGATTTCTCCAAGTCTTTCGCCATACGGAGGATTACAAATAATACAGCCGTATTCTTCTTTAGATTGTATTTTAACCACTGGCATTTTCTCAAATGTAATGTATTCGTCAACTTCTGCAATAGAAGCATTTTCTTTTGCCAATTTAACAGACGCTGGATCTATATCTGAACCTACGATATGTAGTGTTACATCACTTTTAATTTTTTCATGCGCCTCTTTTCTTGCATCCCACCATAAATTTTTAGGAATCTTTCCCCAATCTTGCGCCGCAAATTCTCGTTGCAAACCAGGTGCAATATTTGCTCCTATTAATGCTGCTTCGATTGGTATTGTGCCAGAACCACAGAAAGGATCTAATAATGTTTTCTCTGGACGCCAAAAGCTAAGTTTAATCATTGCTACTGCAAGTGTCTCTTTTAAGGGTGCCTCGTTTGCATTTTCCCTATACCCTCTCTTATGTAATCCTTCACCACTCGTATCAATCATCAATGTAACTTTGTCTTTTAGTAATGCAAATTGAATTTGATATAGTGGTCCATTTTCCTTAAACCACATATTACTATATCTCTGCTTCATTTTTTCAACGACTGCTTTTTTAACAATAGCCTGACAATCTGGTACGCTATAAAGCTTTGATTTTAAAGAATAGCCTTTGACAGGAAATTGTGCATTTTCTTCAATCCACTCTGGCCAAGGAAGCGCCTTTGTTCCTTCAAAAAGTTCTTCAAACGTTGTAGCCTTAAATTCTCCTAATTTTACTAATACACGTTCTGCTGTACGAAGCCATAAGTTTGAACGGCAAATAGCCATTTCATCCCCAACAAATGTTACACGTCCATCCTCAACTTGTATTGTCTCATACCCCAAGTCTCTGATTTCCCTCGCTACCAAGGCTTCCAAACCAAAAAGTGTAACTGCAATTAACTCTATTTGTGCCATATTTACCACCACCTAATTCTATAGTACCCTTATTCATTTAAAATAATATCATAGAGAATATTCGGAGTAAAGTATTTGCTCCAATAACTCAAGAAAAAAAGGAGAAGTTTTATTGTGCTCTACATCACAAAAAACGTCCCCCTGTGTGTTTTTTACTCAAAAAACTAATATTTAAGATAATTTATATTTTTCCTTATACATTTTATAAAGATTCTCATATTTTTCCGTCTTGTTCTGATGAAGATGTTCTAAATATTGATGCGGATCAAAATCTTCATCTGTTGAATGCTGTTGTTCTATAGATATCCCAATATTTGAACAATGGTCTGCAATTCTTTCTAAATTACTAATGATATCTAAGAAAACCACACCCGCTTTTAGATTACATTTTTGTTGTGACAATCTGTCAATATGCCTAATTCTCAAAGTTTCCTTAATCAAGTCAACAACATCTTCAAAAGGCTGAATTTTTTTCGCCAGTTCTATATCTTGATTTTCATATGCCGTGATCGCCAAATTCACAATTTCCTCTACGGCATTAAACATTACCTTCAATTCATGTTTTGCCAAATCTGAAAACTCAATTCCCTCATTGACAATATATGTACTATATTCTGATAAGTTTACAGCATGATCACCAATTCTTTCAATATCATTAATGAGATGAAATACACCAGATACGGTATTACTTTCTTCTCTATTGAGTGATACATCTGTTAACTTAATTAAATATTGGGTAATATTTGATTCCATTACGTCGATAATATCTTCATTTTTCTCAATTTTTTTATTTTTACTGGTTGTTCGATTCATGATTGCTTTTATCGCCAAAATCACATTGTCTTGTGCCATTTTACCCATTCTAACTACTTCTTTTACTACTTGTGATACTGCAACGGATGGGGTAGTAAGAAAACGTTCGTCCAAAAATTGCTGTTTCTTTGGTTCTTCTTTTCCTCTTACAACAACATTAGATAGCTTAACCAATAATCCCGCAAATGGAATCAACATAATTGTATTTGTAATATTGAACAATGTATGAAAATCAGCAATATTACCACGATTCATAATATTTCCCCAAAAAGAAAATCCAATAATGCCTTGATACATATATATTGCAATTAAGAATACAATAGTACCTACCATGTTAAACATTAAATGAATAAAAGCGGCTTTTTTAGCGTTTTTATTTGCGCCTATGGAAGATAATAATGCTGTTACACATGTTCCAATATTCTGACCAAGTATGATAGGCACTGCAGATGAAAATGTAACCAATCCAGTTGATGCCACAGCCTGTAAAATCCCTACAGAAGCACTACTACTCTGAATAAGAGCTGTAATCCCCGCACCTACTAATACGCCAATAACAGGATTTGAAAAAGCTACAAATGCCTGTTCAAACTCTGGTAAGCCTCTCAGTACTTTCACAGCACCTTCCATAGTACCCATACCAATGAACAACAAACCAAACCCAACCAAGATCTCTCCAAAAGTATTTAATTTCTTTTTCTTGGAAAAGAACACTAATGCTACCCCTATCGCAACCGCTAAAGGGGCAATTGTTTTGGGCTTTAACATTACCAAGTACCATACATTTTTATCAATGTCACCTAGTCGTAGTATCTGCGCAGTTATCGTTGTACCAATATTTGCACCCATGATAACACCAACTGCTTGAGTTAATCGCATAATTCCTGCATTAACAAAACCTACAACCATTACTGTAGTCGCACTACTACTCTGTACTAATGCAGTCACAATAGCACCTACAAATACACTTTTAAATATTGTACTTGTCATTTTTTCAATAATTTTATGCATTCTATCGCCTGCTGCTTTTTCTAAGCCATCACCCATTACTTTCATACCGTATAGAAATAAGCCTAAACCTCCAAAAAGCGCAATAAAATTACTAATAGACATATAGTTCCTCCTAAAAAATCAATTTTACTCTTTGTTAACATTCTTTTTACAGCCCGTTAATTATTTTAACACAAAATTAACCTTTGCAAAAGTACTTTTCGTACATAATTCGACATTTTTTTGAGACCCTATATATTTACACAAAAAAAATAGAGATGAATAAATCATCTCTGTAAAAAATCAGGACATTTCCAAAGGAAATATCCCAATTTAATAAGCATTTTTTATTTACTAATTTTTATGCATAGAATAGTATATCAGAGTATGTTGGCATAGGCCATAATTCTGAATCAACAAGTGTTTCAAGTTTATCAGCATCAGCTCGTAATACGCTCATTTGCGTAAATACTTTATCTCTATATGCACATGCACATGCATAAATATCTTCTACCTTTGACGCTTCTTCAATTGCCGCTTCAAGTACTTCAATGTTTTTCTTCAATGAAGCCATTGCTGATGATACTTCTTCTAATAATTCACTTTGTGCGCTAATTACAGCACTTACACCAGTTGCTTTTACATTATTAATAGAAACTGCTAACTGATTAGTAAATTTAATTGCAGCAGGTAAAATTTGACGCCTTGCCATTTCAACCATTGTCAATGCTTCAATATTAATCTGCTTCAAATATCCTTCTAACAAAATCTCACATCTTGAATGCGACTCTTTTTCGGTGAACACACCATGTTTTTCAAATAAATCGATTGATTTCTGTGAAATTAATGCTGGAATAGCATCTGCTGTGTTACTAATGTTTGGAAGTCCTCTTTTTGCAGCTTCTTCCACCCATTCATTTGAGTAGTTGTTACCATTGAATACAACTTTTTTATGATTGATAACAATTTCTTTAAGTAAAACTTGAACTTCTGCCTCAACATTGCTAGCTTTTTCTAATCTATCCGCTACTTGACTCAATATTTCCGCAACAATTGTATTGAGTACAATGTTTGGACCAGAAATTGACGCAGATGAAGGCATCATTCTGAATTCAAATTTATTTCCAGTAAACGCAAATGGGGAAGTTCTATTTCTATCAGTAGTATCCTTTGGCAGTGCAGGTAGCGTTGATACACCAATTTCTAATTTTCCACCAGATTTTGAAGAGGTTGCATCACCTTTTTCAATTTGCTCTAAAATATCTGTCAATTGCTCTCCTAAGAAAATAGAGATAATTGCAGGTGGCGCTTCATTTGCTCCTAAACGGTGGTCATTTCCAGCATTTGCTGCTGACACTCTTAATAATTCAGCATATTCATCTACTGCTTTAATTACTGCGCATAAGAACACAAGGAATTGTGCATTTTCATGCGGTGTCTTCCCAGGATCTAATAGATTTTGACCATCATTTGTGGACATTGACCAGTTATTATGTTTTCCAGAACCATTGATACCTGCAAATGGTTTTTCATGCAATAAACATGCTAACCCATGTCTAGTTGCTACTCTTTTCATGGTTTCCATTACTAATTGGTTATGGTCAGTTGCTACGTTTGTATCATTGAAAATTGGTGCAAGCTCATGCTGTGCAGGTGCTACTTCGTTATGTTGTGTTTTTGCAGATACACCTAACTTCCAAAGTTCTGTGTTTAATTCTTTCATGTATCCTGCAACTCTTTCTCTAATTGTGCCAAAATAATGATCGTCTAATTCCTGTCCCTTTGGAGCACTTGCACCAAACAAAGTACGTCCTGTAAGTTTAAGATCTAAACGCTTATTATATAAATCTTTATCGATAAGAAAATATTCTTGTTCAGGTCCAACAGTAGCAATTACTTTTGATGCCGTAGTATTTCCAAACACTTTTAATATACGTAAAGCTTGTTTTGAAAGTGTTTCCATTGAACGAAGAAGAGGTGTCTTTTTATCTAATGCTTCACCAGTATATGAACAGAAAGCTGTTGGTATACAAAGCGTTACACCCGCTTGATCTTCTTTTAAAAATGCTGGTGATGTACAATCCCACGCAGTATACCCTCTTGCTTCAAATGTTGCTCTCAATCCACCATTAGGAAAAGAAGACGCATCAGGTTCACCTTTAATTAGTTCTTTACCTGAGAATTCCATAATCACTTTACCATCTGCAGTTGGTGATATAAAGGAATCATGCTTTTCAGCAGTAATACCAGTCATAGGTTGGAACCAATGTGTATAATGTGTAGCGCCTTTTTCGATTGCCCAATCTTTCATCGCATTTGCAACCACTTCAGCTACAGCTGGTTCTAGAGGTGCTCCATCATCAATCGTCTTTTTTAAGGCCTTATATGTAGCCTTAGGAAGACGTTCCCTCATTATTGCATCATTAAATACATTTGAGCCAAAAACTTCAACTAAATCTTTGTTAATACAGTCCATATTATTAATACCCCTTTCATTATTTAATTAATTATTATTTATCCTACCCTATAGGACTTTTAAAAATGTACAATGTGTACTATAAAAAGCAAAAAGCGTTCCTCGAAATGCATATGCAACGCATATGTCACAGAAACGCCATTGTTTCAATTGCCATAGTTACACTGTACTATGGCTGATATTTACTTTTCCTATATTAAATATTACTATGTTTTATATAAAAATGCAATATTTTTTTTAATTTTTTGCAATATTTAAATGCATTTCTTTCATTATTAATAAAATCTACATATTTATCTCTTCCCACTCAGCCTGTGATATTAAGACTTGCCTTGGTTTGCTACCTTCATAACCACTAATGAATCCTAACGCCTCCATTTGATCTAAGATTCTAGCCGCTCTTGCATACCCAATTCTAAATTTTCTTTGAAACATTGAGGCAGACGCTTGGCCACGTTCTAATGAAAGTTCAACAGCTAGTGGTAGTAATTCATCTTCGTCATCTATTGCTGATGATGAAACCTCTACTTGGTTATTGATTGTATCTAATACATTTTCATCATATATAGGCTCTACTTTATCTTTTATATTGGATACTACTGCCTCTACTTCTTCATCTGATATAAACGCACCCTGCACTCGAATCGGTTTCGATTGACCCATAGGACTGAACAACATATCACCTTTACCTAAAAGTTTTTCAGCACCAGCCATATCTAAGATTGTCCTCGAATCTACTTGTGAAGATACTGCAAATGAAATACGCGATGGAATATTGGCCTTTATAACGCCTGTAATAACATCTACTGAAGGGCGTTGGGTTGCAATCACAAGATGCATACCAGCCGCTCTTGCCATCTGTGCCAACCTACAAATAGAATCCTCAACTTCATTAGGTGCTGCCATCATAAGATCCGCTAATTCATCTATTATTATAACAATTTGAGGTAACTTACTATCCACTTCTTCCATTCTTTCCATCGCAAGATTAAACCCTCGTATATCTCTTACATTGTTATCTGCAAAAAGTTGATAACGACGTGTCATCTCCTGAACTGCCCAGTGTAGCGCTCCTGATGCTTTCTTCGGATCAGTGACGACAGGAATGAGCAAATGAGGAATGCCATTATATATACTGAGTTCTACTACTTTAGGATCAATCATTAATAGCCTCACTTCCGATGGTAATGCTTTATATAATATACTGATGATAAGCGTATTAATGCACACACTCTTTCCTGAACCTGTTGCACCTGCAATAAGAAGGTGGGGCATTTTTGCAATATCAGATACAATATTATGACCTGCAATATCTTTCCCTAATGCAAAAAGTACTTTTGATGAATGATCTCTATATTCTTTGGAAGCAATCACTTCTCTTAGGTAAACAGGAACAACCTTTTTATTTGGAACTTCTATCCCAATTGCCGCCTTCCCTGGAATGGGCGCCTCAATTCTCACATCTTTTGCAGCAAGATTTAATGCAATATCATCGGAAAGATTCACAATTTTACTTACTTTCACACCTATTTTAGGTTGAAGTTCATATCTTGTTACCGATGGTCCAACACTTACATTAATAATTTTTGATTCTATCTTAAAACTCTCTAAAGTTTTTACTAGCTTAGATGCATTATAGTCAATAGCTGATGACATACTTGATTGCATTCTTCCTTCTTCATTCTTCCGCAATAAATGTTTTGGTGGAATCGTATATTTTGATGTTCTTTTTCGTTTTGTTGGTATTGCACGAACTGTCTTCTTTGCTAGAGGTTTAATGACTGGTTCATCGTCAGCTAAAACCTGAGCAAGATCACTCAATTGTATATCTGATTCCATTTTCACAGTAGTTTCTTCGTCAATATCAATATACTCATCTTTTTCATACAAATGATCTTCTATATCATTGTCTATATCATCTGCTTCAGGCTCTTCTTCATATATTTCATCAGGTTGGTTTATAGGATCAAAAGGAGAGCGGTATGGAATAAAATCATCGGATTCATATCCTTTTTCTTGTACATGAGCAAAACGCTCCACTTCTTTATCTTCCCAGTTGAATTTTTTATTATCTAATTTAACGAGTGTCCTATTTGTAGACTCACTATTATACATGTTTTTCAAAACGTGTAGCTCTGAAGTGTGCTTTTCACTTCTTTTTTTACTGGGCTTCACGCGTCCAATTGCAAGAAATAGTACAAAAACAACAAAGAAAATTGCTACACCCACTTCTGCTCCTAAAATCTTAATGAATTTGTTAAGTAAACCATCTGAAAAATAAAAAGCTACAGCAATAAATATAGTAAATAATATCAAAATATTACGCGTAAACTTATTTTCATTTCTTTTTTTCACTCTTTTAGAATATGTTTTCATATCTGATACCCACCTAATTATTCTACTTAATATATATCAATAATATATCATAGATTTCAAACCTTTTCCATTAATAAGGCATAAAAATCTAGTTAGAATAATTCATCAATCATTTTTTCAGCTAATCTTTTTTGCGCATTTGCTTGTAATAGCAATGAAAAAATCATAAAAAGCTTTGCCAGTATTTCTTTGTTATGAATTTCAATTTCATCAAACTGCTGCTTAATTGCACTCATCTTCCGATTTACATATACTGAAAGCTCTTCCGATTCATTTTGCTGGATTTCTAAAAACGAATTA
Source organism: Clostridia bacterium (assembly GCA_963662695.2). GTDB lineage: Bacteria > Bacillota > Clostridia > SK-Y3 > SK-Y3. The sequence goes on from CAXXDC010000001.1 coordinate 798,789, forward strand.
TATAAGTGACTAAATGTAAGCGCTTTGTCATCTACCCCATTAACTTGCGCTATCAATGGTGAGAGTAAAGATTGAATATCGTTAATAGATAAATTGTATTTTAAATGATAAATGAATATCAATAGAATCATGTGATCTTTTGAGTATTTTTTCTTTATAGGCGGTGGAATAATTCCACTCTTAGTATAGTTATTAATCATTGTTTTTGTAAGCACTTTATCATTTTTATTTCGTTTGTAGTCACCTAGTTGATCTTCCATAAATGTAGTTACTTGATCCATGTATAAGTCAATGTTTGGAATATCCGATAGTTGAATAACATTGAGAGTTTTAATCTCATCGATTATCTTTTTTATTTGCTTATCATCCTGTATCATTCTCATCACCTCTTCTTTATCATACAGTATTTAATACTACAAAACAATATATTAATAACGACATTATATAATAATACTAAAAAATCTGAGCATTCTAAAGCATTTTAAACATATTTTATGATATTTAAGGTGATAATAATCATATGCTAATATTTGGTACTTGTGTATTTCTCAAGTATGTTATATATTATAATCATGTTATGTAGTTTAAAATACTACATGGTGTGGTTTTATTTAAAGAATGCACCTTTAAAATAGGATGTGATATAAAATGATAAAAAGTTTAAAAGACCCCGTGAGTGCATTAACGCATTTATTTGGCGCTGTTATTGCTCTTTTAGGGACTATCGTATTAGAATATTTAGCAGTTACCCAATCATCTGTACAACATTTTGTTTCTTTCGCAATATATGGAACTAGCTCCATTTCACTATATACTGCGAGCACATTATATCATTCACTACCCTTATCTGAACGTATACGTAAGATTTTTCGTAAAATAGACCATATGATGATTTTTGTATTAATCGCTGGTACATATACACCAATCTGTTTAATTGCCTTAAATAACACTTGGGGCTATTCTTTACTTGGCATTGTCTGGGGAATTGCTATTAGCGGTATCATCCTTAAAGCCGTATGGCTGGATGCTCCAAGATGGCTTTCTACAGCGCTTTATATTATGATGGGATGGTTGGTTGTTATCGCACTATATCCTCTCATTAAGAGCCTACCAATCGGTGCATTCATTTGGCTTTTAGCTGGGGGTATTGTATATACGTTAGGTGGGATAATTTATGCTATAAAATGGCCTAAAATCAAGTCAAAGTGGTTCGGATTCCACGAAGTCTTTCATCTGTTTGTATTAGGTGGTTGGTTCTGTCACTTTTGGGTAATGTTCAGATATGTTATATATCTATAGAAAGTATGTTTAAAGATTTATTTTTCAGGGCATAATAATCCAAAATAATGAAGGAGGGGATTCCTATGTCCGACGTAAATGTGAATGAAATTGCTCAAAAGTTGAATTTAACTATTGAACAAGTAAATAGTAGTCCAGCAATCAAAGACACTTTTAATGAAATTAATAACAATCCAAATTTATCAGAAGCTGAGAAAAATGATGCTTTTACTGAAATGGCAAGTATTTTCAAAGGGATGCTTCAAAAATAGTACAATAAACGGTTCAGGTCTACAACAACATAACCTGAACCGTTTATGATTAATACCAACTATCAAACTTTTATTTTAACTACCGCTTTTTTAACTTTTTGATTCGGAACTGCTTCAATTCCTGGCATATGAGCATCTTGTGGGAAGAATATTGCAAACGTTCCTTCTGTATATGTTTTGAATTCTCCATCCCATTTTACAAAGAATCGATCTTTCACATCATTGTATGGATCTATCACTTCCATACCTCCCACTGGGGCATACCCCATTTTTTCTACACCAGATATAATATACTGAATATCTATGTATTTTTTATGCGCTTCGCATTTACCTTCTTCTTCTTTTTTAGGATCATATTCTTGAATAAGAACAAATAAGTTATCACCGTCAATTTCATATTTACCAACTTCTTTTGATACTAAATCCTCTTGCTTCAAGTAGTCAAATGCTTTCTTTATTCCTTCTGATATGTACGTATACGTGTTTGCGTTACTAAGTTTATCAATAATCATTGTATTATTTCTCCTCTCAAATTTATGATTATTGATTATATTATATCGTGCAGTTCAATGCAACTAAGCTTTTTCCTAAATGCATGTTATAAATCTAGAACGTAAACAGCTTACACATGCTTGACATAGTTCAAGTACAAGTTAATTTTATATTTAAGATATTATATTACGTTAAATTGTATTGTTTTTTATTTTAATACTGGATGAACTTCCCCTTTAAACTCTTGTTCTGTACATACTCCATTTTCTATGCTTATTTTCTTTAATCTATGGTACATATTAGAATATGTAGTTTGCATATAAGGCATTAACCATAAAGAGCCTATACCTAATGTAAATACACATAGAATATTCCAACCAATAAATGATAGATACATTACGAATATATCCATTTTATACCCTTTAGTCATCTTCATACTCAGCTTTAACGCATTCCTAACCCCCACATTAGGGTTGTCAGCTATTATGTACATGCTCATAGAATATGCTATAGATTTAATAATTCCCGGAATTATTAATAATAAACACCATAAATATACCCACAATGTTACCCATAATGTTATTCCTAATGATTTAGTATATATCTTAAATCCATCCCCTAATTTAGATGTATTTAACCTTATTTCACCAACTCTTGTCTTTTAAACAACTAAATTTGCCCCCTCATTGTATAATACATCGTATCAAATTCCCGATGTAACTACTCATGATGCCTATAGGCAATCTCTCCTTCTGCCGTTAATCTCAAATTTAGTTTTGACAGGTTATTAGGATCCACTGCCTTAATAATCATATTTTTCTTTTCTAACTTTTTAATGATTTGAGAAACAGCACCTTTAGTAATTCCAAGTAATTCCGATATCCCTATCACATGAATACCCTCATTCTCCTTGATGGACTTAATCATATAAATTTCGGCTTCATGCAACCATTCATTAGTACCATATTTTCTTGTTTGTCCGTCAATTTCTGTAACCTTGTTGACGATACGTAAAAACGTGTAACTTGCTTCATATCGATTTTTAAATTTTATATTATTCATAGTATTGGTGTATACTAGCTAAACGCTTTTGTCAAGCACCCATTATTAAGTGATATCCATTCTTCTAATAAATTAGAACAAAAACTTGTGGTGACTTTTTCACTGAAATACCAGAATTATCAGCAGAAAGACAGGATTATGTTTTTTGTGTGTAATGGAATGCAAATATGATAAATACTGTGAATAGTATTGACAAAAATAAAATTCTCAAATACAATAAGTATACGTCGTATACTTATAGAATGAGGTGCTTATGGTAACAAAAAATGAAGAAAAAAAAAGAAAGTTAAAAAGAAAGATTGTTGATGTGACGATAAAGGATATTCGTAAAACTAGCTATGACAAAGTGACAATGGAAGGCATAGCCAAATCCTGTGAGATTACAAAGCGAACACTGTATAAATATTATCCTGTTAAGGAAGCAATTATTTCAGAATTTATAAGGATAACTTTTGAAGAGAAGAGTGACAACAGGATTGAAAAGCTTAACGAAATAAATGATCTCAGAAGTAAAATTCATTACTATATGAAGGACTTGATCGAAGGGGTTATGAGAGAACCGATCATATTTGAAAAATATATCATATATGTGATGAAGAATCTGGTGAGTTATGAACAAGAAAAACAGCAATCTAGTGGTGTAGCAGAACCGATAAGCATCATCATTGAATCATGTTATTTAGATGGTTATATTGATGCGTCATTGCCGAAAGAATTGGTATTAGATTTTTTCATCTTCTCATTTGTAGAATTGACCAAGCTTTATTTTAAAGACCCTAAAAACTTCAATATAGAGAAAATGTCAAGTATTTGTACAGATTTATTTATGAAAGGTATAAAAAGAAAGTAGGAGATAATTTTGCAAAGTATAAGAAGTAAAATAATAATCGGACTAGTAAGAAACAAACATTGGCTTAAACTAAGATTTAAGAGGGAAGTAATAGATTCGTCTTTTTCAGTTGACAACTTTAGAGCGAATATAGATAGCGCTTCTGATACCATGAATAAAAGAATTAGAAATGCACAAATAAAATTAGTTGATATTGACGGTATACATGGGGAATGGATTGATGTAGCAGGAACACCAAAAAACAAAGTCATTATGTACATTCATGGTGGTGGTTTTATTTCAGGGTCATGCCATACCCACAAAACTCATGTACTTAAGTTCGTGAAACAATCTGGTATCAAAGCAATTCTATTTAATTATAGGCTTGCACCTGAATATCCTTATCCTGCTGCGCTGGATGATTGTGTAAGAGTATACCGTTGGCTGCTCAATCAGGGGTATAAACCTGAGAATATTGTTATAGTGGGTGAGTCTGCTGGAGGAACATTAACATTGTCGACACTCCTAAAGATTAAGTCTCTAAAACTACAACAACCAGCGGGAGTAGTCTCTATCTCACCTGTTACAGAGCTACAATGCCAAGCAGATTCTTTTAAAAGAAATGCATATAGGGATATCGCCCCATATGGTTCATGGAATATTTGGACAAGTTATTATATTGGTAACGCTGACCCAACGGAAGCGTTTTTATCACCTCAATTTGGTAATTTGGATGGCCTAGCACCAACATATTTATGTGTTGGTACTTATGAAATACACCATGATGATACGGTCAACTTTCATCAAAGAATGAAAAGTTTTGGAGGCGAATCTGAGCTGCATGTGTATGAGAAAATGGTACATGCGTTCCCGATACTGGCACCTATGTTTCCAGAAGCAACAAGGGCATTGTCGGACATATGCAGATTCATAAAGGAAAGACTCATTTAACCCAATATTTCTAATTGACTTGAAAAATATTAAAAGACGACTGACTGTCTAAAAAATTTTAACTTTTTTCAGATCATGTAAAGTGTACCCTTTGTCAAGGACATTTTGAGTTTTTGGTATTCCAATCACACATCGTTTTTTGTATTCATATATGTATTGAAATCTTTTATTGTTTTAAAGTATGCCTTGATTATATCTCCATTAATAATTGTTTCTTCTCCTTGATAATACAAGTTATATTCATTCCAGCTACTTGATATTCCTCAACACTTTCTACCATTTTTGCTTTTACTGGATTTTGATGTATATATCTTAATACTGTTATTAAATAACTTTCTGTATTTATACATTCACTCAGATATCTATTTTGAAATAAATGTCCTGTTCTTTCATATTTTCTATTATGCCACCCAACATATCCTACTGTAATTCGTTTTATGCTTGTTCCTATGTCTTCTTTTTCTTTTATTAGCAAATGTATATGGTTATCCATAAGACAATAGCCGCATAGTTCAAACTCTCCAGTTCTCTTAGCTTTTTCTAGATTATTTATAAATTTTATTTTATCTTCATCTTCTAAAAATACTTCTCTTCTATCGATTCCTCTTATCATTACATGATATATTCCTGTTTCGCTTTTTTCTCGTGCTTTCCTTGGCATATTATCACCCCTTTACTTTTGTTGTATTATACCTATATTATATCACAAAATCTGACGCCCCCTTGTCTTTTGAGGCATTAAAACAACCCCTAATTTATCTTACCATAAATTAGAGGTTGTTGTAACACAATAGAACCGTCCCATTGTGCACTATATGTCTTTTATTAATCTGCCATTCCCTTGTGCTCTGTTATTACTCCTTATTTCTTGGTTTTTAAAAAATTATTCTTTATTGGTTTGGTAAAATCCCAACTTATTAACTTGATATTATAATTTTTAAATAATTCATCTGCCGATATAGTTACATAACTAGAATTTCCATTAGCATATTTTTTATATTGACATGCGTGAGGAAAATTATGTGAATATGTAACTCCTTCGCCCATGTCACCCATATAATAATCTGCAGGTCCCGAATTATAGTATATTTCCTGTGTATTATTAACCTTCAACAGTAATATATTTTCATTTCCGCTGGCTAGTCGTTCTTTCCACTTTCGATACTTTCCTTGACCTTCATTCATTCCAATTCCATCATATTCGCAAATCAAAGTATCTTCAATTACTTTTCTTTCTCCATTTATTTCATAAACTAAACGAAAAGGGAATTCACCGTATGTTATTTCAGGTTCTGGTGGATTAGGTTGTAATTGAATTCCTATGAATATGGCGAGCCACGGCAAAGTGAAAAATCCTATAATTAAAAATGCTAGCAGTAGAAAAATACCTAAACACATTTTAACTTTCATTTATTCTCCCTCCTTTAAAGCATTTTTTACCGATTCCATAGAATGATTATCAATTCTCTTTTTGATTTTATATGAATCAGGATACCATTCTTCAATTTGATTCTGCGAAGATAAATAAACTACTATTCCTAATGATGTTTCCCCCAAAAAATAATTTAGAATTTCATCTTCAACTACATAATTGGTCAAATTTGCAGAATAATCTTCAATTTTATGAGAACCCCAGTAATTTGTACTAAAATAATATGAATATGCATTTAAGTTTGGTATAGCAGTATTAAATGTAATGCAATTCTTATTTGTAGCTACTGCATTGGCAATAGCTTCGGCTCCCCCTTTCGAGTGGCCTACAAATGTTATTTCATTATTTTCATGACTCCTCGAAAATGCTATTGCACTCATAAGCGAAGCCTTCATATCAGAAGATTTACCAAAAGGTTGCTCAATGTTATCAATCCAATTGCCAACCGTGCTACTACCTTTATTAACCAAAGAATATTCAATCGTTTCATCACTTTTCACCCTTGAATAAATCCCCATTTTCATGCCGCCACCATTTTTTATATCAACTAATTCCCAATCACCCGAAAGTTTTTTCCCTATATCTTCTTTTGTTGTATTATAAATATTTTCTGCCATAATTGCTGCTTCCGTAGGCGTTGGTATATTCCCACTAGAATCAATAAAATAAATTGGATTATTATTACAATACGTATACCAATTCAATCCATCTCCGATTGGGTCTTCCGATATAAACCGTCCCACACTAGGGTTATAATACCTTGCTCTTAGATATATAGTTCCTGTTTCTGTATCATAGTATTCTCCACAATATCTAAATGGGTTGGTATCGTTTTGGTCTATATTTTTTTCTATTCCAAATGCATCATAGTCATAGTTTTTGGTAATTGTTCCATTTGTTTGTGTTAATTGTACCACATCTCCATGTCCGTTGTATAGGTAATAGTTTGTTGTTCCTTCTATGTCTGATGCGATGAGGTTTATGCCTCGCAGGTATTTATTGGTGATGTTTCCTGCTCCGTCTGTTTCTATGACGATGTTACTTCCATCCCATATGTGTTTGGTTATGTTACCATTTGTGGTTTTGCTTGTTCGTAGTCCGTCTCCATTATATTTGTATGTGATGGTTTGGCTATCGTCTGTTGTTTTGGTTAGTTGGTTGTAGCCATCGTATTCATTGCTTGTTATGATGCTGTTTTCTGTTTTTCCTGCTACGTAGACGTCGAAGCTTTCGCTTTGGTTTTCGTATGCTTTTGTGTCTGTTATTTTTTTTACTTGGTTTCCGTTGTTGTCGTATTCGTATAATGTTACTGCTATCTCATTTTCTGTTGTTCCTTCTATGACTTTTGTTTCTGTGAGTAGTCTGTTGTTTTTGTCGTATGTGTATGCTATTGTTGTGCCTTCTGTTGTGGTTTTTGTTTTTCTGTTGCTATTGTCGTCGAAGGTATATGTTGTTGTGATGCTGTTTGGTTCTGTTACTGCTGTTAGTCTGCCTAGTCCGTCGTATTGGTAGGTTGTTGTTCCGTTGTTGTCTGTTTTGCTTGCTTGGTTTCCGTTTAGGTAGTAGGTGTAGTTGTATTCTGTTTGTTTTGTTGTGCCTTTTTTGTTGGTTATGTTTGTGAGTCTGTTTGCGTCGTTGTATACATATGTTGTGCTGTTGCTGTTGTCATAGGTTAGTGTTTGTCTATTGCCGTTTGTGTCATAGGTATAGGTTGCTTTTGTTGTTCCGTTTTCTTTTACTTGTTTTTGTCTGTTTAGGGTGTCATAGGTGTAGCTTATGTTTTGTTTTACTGTTCCGTTTTGTTTTAGTGTATATGCTAATCTATTACTTACTGCGTCGTATGTGTATTCTTTTGTGATGTTGTTTGGTGCGTTTTCTGTTTTGAGTCGGCTTAGGTCGTCGTAGCTGTATGTTGTTGTGCCTGTCTCGTCTGTCATGCTTTTTCTGTTGCCTAGTTTGTCGTATGTATAGGTTATTTGTTTTGTTTGTCCGTCTTTTGTTACTTTTTTGTTTAGTAGTTTGCCTTGTCCATTGTACTGGTAGGTGATGATGTTTCCGTTTCTGTCTGTTTGTTTTATGAGGTTGCCTACCATGTCATATGTGTTTTGTGTTGTTTGTTCTAGTGGGTCTGTCATGGTTGTCATTTGGTTTTGGTGGTTGTATTGGTATCTTGTGACGGTGTAGTCTGTGTCTGCGCCTGTTTCGGTTGCTGTGTTGATTGGTGCGTTTAGTCCTGTGTACATTTTTGTTTTGTTTCCTACTGCATCGTAATGGTATTGGGTGTAGTTTTTTGTTCCGTCTGTGTTGTGCTGTATGACTTTTATGAGTCTGTTTCTGTTGTCATACCCATATTCTGTTGTGTTATATGTTTCTGGTTCTCCTATTTTGTTTGTTTGTTGTTTTTCTTTTGTTTTGTTTCCGTTGTTGTCGTAGTAGTGTTTTGTTTTGGTTGTGGTGTTTCCGTCAAATGGTGTTTCTGTTGTTTTTAGTCGTCCTAGTTTGTCGTAGGTATAGATGGTTGTGTTGCCTTTGTAGTCTGTTTGTGTTTTGACTCGTCCTAATGTGTCATATGTTGTTTGTATGCTTTGGTTTTCTACGTTTGTTTGTTTTATTATTCTGTTTGCATGGTCGTAGGTATATGTTGCTGTTGCTTCTTGTGTCCAATTTTCGTCATGGGCTCGTGGGTCTTTTTCTGCTGTTTTGTTGCCCATGTAGTCGTATTGATAGGTTGTTGTGTATGTTTTGGTTGTTCCGTTTTCGTCATGGTCTATTTCTTCTTTGACTAGTTTCCCCCATTTGTCGTAGTATTGTTTGATTGGGGCTGGTGTTATGGTGTTATCTCCTTCTAGCGCTATTGTTATTTTGTTGTATTTGTCTATTTTTCCGTTTATTGTGTCGTTTACTCCATAGTCATATGTGTAGCTTATTTTTTTGATTAAGAAATATTGTGATAAAAATGTTTTTAAATTACTCTGTGATAAATGTTATGATAAAAGCTGGTATACTTACACAAGAAGAACTTTTTCAGGACCATTAGCTGTTGTAAAATATCTTGGTCAATACACACACAAGATTGCGATATCTAATCATAGAATTGTCTCAATAGATGACGAAACAGTCACAATTATAGTTAAAGACTACAAAGACAATAACAAAAAGAAAACAGTCACATTAAAAGGTATAGAGTTTATTAGAAGGTTTCTCATGCATGTTCTCCCAAAAGGGTTTAGAAAACTTAGACATTATGGAATTTTGGCAAATCGAAACAAAAAGACAAAACTAACACTGTGTAGAAAATTAACATGTAGCCCTTTATATAAATCAAAATTTGAGGGGCTTAAAATCATTGATGTCATATGTACTATTGTAGATAAAGATGTAACCTTATGTCCTCGATGCAAAAAAGGTAAAATGCAAGGCTTACGAACTTTACTCCCTTGTAAAGTACCATAATGAATACTAAATTTTATATATTTCAATATGCCTCTTAAGTGGGGAGGGGGAAAGTGTGTCCTAAACACTCCAATTTTACAAAAATCAATACTAAATAGTGTAAAATGATAAGCAAAATCAAAAAACAAAAAAGAACGGCAAAGATTGAAACTCCATAGCTTTTACCCCGCAATTTCCTTCTTCTTGGGCAATCAAAAATTTTGCGTTTTGATTCTTGCATAACATTCAAAAAGAAGCTCGTTCATCGAATATATACCGATGTCCGAGCATATTTTTACGCAAAACTTCCGATTGAACCCTTTAAGAACCGTCCCTTGACTCAAACATTTATTCTAGTTTAAATTTATTTTTAGCGACGCACGATGTATACATACAAATAAATATTGAGATAATACCACATATAACATAAATCCAATTAAAATGTGGCAAGGTGTTATTTTCAATAAATTTCATGATAGCTTTTACATTAAAGATGCTAACATATTTTCCTAATGTTATGGATAATAATTTTGCAGAAATAAAATAAATTATGATTCTTTCACCTAATACTGGTACAAAACTAATCCAAAATGCATACTTTTTACAATTAGTATTACATGTCTTTCGACAATATAAACCACCCACAATATAGGGTATTGTGATAAAAAGTACTGCTGTAAAAAAACGTAGAACTGGTGGATGATAGTCAGTATAATGTGTTAAAGTAATATGATAGAATATAGTTGTATAAACTATAAATGATAACAGATATGTTATTGTAATTGTAAACCAACCTAAAAATATTTTTGAAAATTTCATATACTTACACTCCTTGAAATAATATAAACTATTCTAAATCTATTTATATTATTAATTTTGGATTTAACAGAAACTTCTTTCTAATCTATAATTATTATAAACTAGAAAGAAGTTCTATGTAAACTTTATTAACTTAACCTTTTTTATTCTGTTCCATCTGGTTTAGAAGGTAGTTCGATATAACGTACTTTCTTATTTTCTTTTTTTCCCATATTTTCTGCATCTTCCAAATAATGAACATCCACTAACTCAGTCTTTATTTCAGAATTTAACTTTGTTAGTTGCTTATTATCAGCTTTTACTGAAATTGCAAATATGCCATATTTACCATTTATTATTTTATCAATATCAGCTTTTAATACTTCATTTTTGGAAGATAATTTTTGTTTCTTAAGTTTTTTCAAGAATTCACCAATTGCATTATTAAAGTTATTATCTTTTACACTTATAGCTGCTCTTCCTGTTTGATTCGGAATCGAAATCCATATACTTTCTACTTTAACACCACTATTATTTTTAATCATATTGTTTAATTCATCTATAGATATAAAAGAATTAAAAGTTACCGTTGCTTCAGAAACTCCTAAAGCTTTATTTTTGCTATAATTCTCCAACACTTTCTTTCTTTCCGCTATATATTTCTCTTTTGATTTATCAGATTCTCTTATTGTTCCTCCTACAAATACTTTAATACTCTCTTGTTTCTCTATTATATCTGCTTCTTTTGCTGATACATTATTCTTTATGCAAAATCCTCCTAGAGAAATAAAAATACTAATACAAACAAAAATCGAAAAAATCTTTTTATACTTATTCATTAAATTTAACCCTCCTTTTATATTTACCAACTATAATATACACCTTGTTGTGCATTAGTTTTGAAATATTCATATCGTAAAGGTAATCCGTCAAAAATTAATCCTAGATCATCTCCTAGTTCTGATTCAATCACTATACCTGAAGGAGTAGATGATTTTTCATTCAGATATAAAAAGCCGTAGTAATCAATACTACTACTAGCATTTTCAACTGAATGAGATCCTATTGTTATATCGTTATCATCTGAACCTTGTCCTTCTTCGTATTCATAATATCCAGCTGGTAAATTAGTTAAAAAATCATCAACTCCGTCCCAATAATCATCTGGATTATTACCTCCTGTAGGTCTAAATTCAAGTTCCCAACAATAATGAGGATGATATTGAGAAATTTGAGAAGAATTCCACTCCATAAAATCTGCATAAATCATATCAGACTGTACTGAAACTAATGCATCATAAGGGGTATACCAATTTGGTCCCCATTGATCTAGTGTAGCAGCAGATGCAATTATAGATATACTTAAAACTAAACCTATAATCAGAAATATTATTTTTTTTGTTTTATTAATTATCATTCAATACGCCTCCATTTTTTTATTTTAGGATAAGAGCACCCCTACCATTTATGCCCCCTTTTTCTATTTCTCCCTTGCATAAACATCCCATGCGATATATAATTGTATTATGCTCTTCTCGCATTTATGCAAAGGGCTAGGTATCCTCAAGTCAGTATCCTTGGAAGCGGTGTTGACTTGAGGATGTTTTATTTTTCTAGACAAGCATATCATATCATGTTTTTACTTATTTTACTATAAAGTGTGCATAACTAGCCGTTTTATATGTCTAACTCGCCACTTTCCATGTCTGACTGACCATATTTATTGTTTAATTATTGGAAAATAAAATAGAGGCATACAATCAAATCTATTAGGCAGATGGTATATATCTCTTGAGCAATTTTTAACTGTTTGAGCTCGAATCAATGAAAACTTGGTATAAGTGTTATTAAAGAGAACACTATCTAGTTGATAATAATAGGTATTAAGCGAGTTTTAAAAATTGTGAGGGACATATATACCATCTTAAAATATTTATTAGACTTTTTCAGTGGTATCTATTTAAACCAATATATCTTTTATTTCCTTATATTTATTTCTACTCATATGCGCAACCTTATCTGATGTTTTGAACTCAATGTTATATGTTCGGTCGCCTGTACAAATAATTGTGCTAATTTCATTTTTATTAACCAAATAGGACTTGTGTACCCTTATGAAATAATCGGGCAACTCTTTTACTAAATCTTCTATTGACTTTTCAATTTTGCAACTGTCTTGTCCACTATGGATATACGTTGCAACACAATAGAACCGTCCCTTTGTGCTTTTTTTGTGCTTTTTTATTTTGTGATCCTCAACTTTTACCAATACTTAATAGTAACGAAAAAACAAGAACACTAAGAAAAGATATCAATGACGCTGTCCCTATTAAATCGAATATCTTAGTCACCTTTCTACTTAAAGGAATATAATTATGCTTAAACCATACTAAACTAAATAGTCTTAATCCTATAATTATTAATATGTATATTGTACTTAAGGTATCCTGTCTCTTTTCTTTTATATAAAATAAATAATACAAAACATTAAGACTTATCAATAACAGAAAAAGATTATCCATTCCTTTTAAAAATAAAGAAACTGTTCTTTTCATAATATCACCACCGCATTAAAAAGCTTTTATAAATTATTCTACAAATTCATATATGTCAAATCCCTCATCAGTTGGAATTAGGATATAATAATCATACCTACCAGAAACACTTGGATTTGATGAAAATGTAATACCCATAGCTTCTGCACCATTAGGCCAAAAACTCTTGTCAATTCCAATAAATCCATTAGCACTTATATCCCAAAAAGGATCCGCATAATCACTTGGTTTACTTACATTATCAACCATACCTATTGTTACTGAAGCTCCAAGTGGGCTTAATGATACTGACGTTCCGCCACCTACATGTACATAATGAGCTTTAAAATCATCAGTATTATCCATAACATAAGTATAACCTATTGCCACATCCAGAGGAACTTGTGCCCCATTAATATTAATCACTCCTACAGTCCCACTAACTGTAACATCAATCATAAAATCATGAGTATTTGCAAAATTTGCATATTGATACCCCACATGACTCGCTACACCCTCTTCAGTAGACATAGTCTCCATAAAATCTTCATCATTCATCTCACTCATTAAGGTATTATTCTCTGTTGCACTTGCAAATGCATAGTTTATTATACCTTGCCAAAAACCATTCCATACTTCTTTTATTCCTCTTCCAGTTGGGTCATAATAACTTATTGGATTCCCATGACAGTATAAGTAAAGGTTCAAGCTTAATGGGTCTTCTATCTTACCTAGATAACTATCTTCCGTTATAAACCGTCCCACACTAGGGTCATAATACCTTGCTCTTAGATATATAGTCCCTGTTTCTGTATCATAATACTCTCCACAATATCTAAATGGGTTGGTATCGTTTTGGTCTATATTTTTTTCTATTCCAAATGCATCATAGTCATAGTTTTTGGTAATTGTTCCATTTGTTTGTGTTAATTGTACCACATCTCCATGTCCGTTGTATAGGTAATAGTTTGTTGTTCCTTCTATGTCTGATGCGATGAGGTTTATGCCTCGCAGGTATTTATTGGTGATGTTTCCTGCTCCGTCTGTTTCTATAACGATGTTGCTTCCATCCCATATGTGGTTGGTGGTGTTTCCGTTTGTGGTTTTGCTTGTTCGTAGTCCATCTCTTTAGTCTCCAATTCTATTTAATTCTGCATCATATGTTCCAAATCTAGTTTTTTTGCTTCCTAAGTTTTTAACAGAGTCAGTCATTTTCCATACACCACCATTGTGAGAATCTACATCAGGAGTGATATACTTGTTTACTTTTTTGCAAACTGGCTGTCCATGACTCCTATAATTAGTCTTTTTATATCCTAGGTTCTCTGCTACTTCTGTAGCTTCTTTTGTATTTTTAAATCCAGAAATATTACCCGTCCCCTTAGGTGAGAACTGTTGCTACTAATATATCATGTACGCAGTCTACAGTAACTGCAGAATTATTATGCAGAAAGTATTTTCTCCACAAACAAAAAGCAAGCGATGGAATGACTGAATTTCTCCATTCCATCGCTTGCTAGATATCAAACAGTATTGCAGTTAGTCTTCAACTCCACCATAGGATATTATATCAAAATCAATTCCAATTCCTAGAGCACTGAGCTTCTCAATAGAGCTATTTGATATTGATATCCCAATTTGCCCAAAATCAGTTACAATATAACAAGTTAAACCGACATACTCACATTCATTCTTCAGCAAACAAACATACTCTCGATTCTCATTCAATTCATCTAGTAACTGTTCTAATATTTCAGAAATGTTATCTAATGTAGAATATTCTTTTTCAAATCTCCAGATATCAAATTTTGCTATTCTTGAACTTGTTATTTTTTGCCCTTTTTCTATTGTTTTTGTAGGTTCAATTTCGAGATTAGAACTTACTTTTTTGAAATCCAGCTTATCATCTCTTATTGAAAATACAATTCGTCCTATTGGTTTCATAACTACCTCTTTTCTACTTCAACATTTCTTTGAGTTCTTTTGCTAAATCGAGTAGTTCCTTATATGAGAAATTCTGATTAGCTTTCATACCTTCATACGCTTTTATTTCATGAATATAATTACCAAATTCTGTTGTATCTACACCAATTTGATTTGCTGCATCTTTAACTTGTTTCAAATCTTTCTTGACCATCTGCCAATTTCCGCTATCAAGAATTTCTCTGTCAACCTCATCTAAAGTGGATGGTATATCAAACTCATCTAACAAATCATATGGATTAGTTTGTCTCGTCCCCTCAACAATATCATCAGCTGATTTTAGCGATTTCAAAGCCCTACTTCCTTTAGATAGCGTACCAAATACCATCTCGCCGCCAAGATATCCCATAGACACATCAAATGCTTGTGATGCAGCTTCTTGTAAGACTAAATCACCATCTCCAACAGCACGTACATAATTATTTTTAGCATTATTGTATCTATCTCGCCAAACAATCTTTGTAGCTTTCCAATAAACTTTTGATTTTTGCCAAATATTATTTGCATTATCCAGTTCACTCTTTAATTGAGCTTGTTCTTCTTGCGTATAATGACCTGTTGGATCTAAGAATCTCAATGGATTATTTACACAATACGTATACAGATTCAAGCTTAATGGATCTACTATCTTACCCCAATAGCTATCTTCCGATATAAACCGTCCCACACTTGGGTTGTAATACCTTGCTCTTAGATAAATAGTTCCTGTTTCTGTATCATAGTACTCTCCACAATATCTATATGGGTTGGTATCGTTTTGGTCTATGTCTTTTTCTATCCCAAATGCATCGTAGTCATAGTTTTTGGTAATTGTTCCATTTGTTTGTGTTAATTGTACCACATCTCCATGTCCGTTGTATAGATAATAGTTTGTTGTTCCTTCTATGTCTGATGCGATGAGGTTTATGCCTCGCAGGTATTTATTGGTGATGTTTCCTGCTCCGTCTGTTTCTATAACGATGTTGCTTCCATCCCATATGTGGTTGGTGATGTTGCCGTTTGTTGTTTTTCTTGTTCGTAGTCCATCTCCATTGTATTTGTATGTGATGGTTTGGCTATTGTCTGTTGTTTTGGTTAGTTGGTTGTAGCCATCGTATTCATTGCTTGTTATGATGCTGTTTTCTGTTTTTCCTGCTACGTAGACGTCGAAGCTTTCGCTTTGGTTTTCGTATGCTTTTGTGTCTGTTATTTTTTTTACTTGGTTTCCGTTGTTGTCGTATTCGTATAATGTTACTGCTATCTCATTTTCTGTTGTTCCTTCTATGACTTTTGTTTCTGTGAGTAGTCTGTTGTTTTTGTCGTATGTGTATGCTATTGTTGTGCCTTCTGTTGTGGTTTTTGTTTTTCTGTTGCTATTGTCGTCGAAGGTATATGTTGTTGTGATGCTGTTTGGTTCTGTGACTGCTGTTAGTCTGCCTAGTCCGTCGTATTGGTAGGTTGTTGTTCCGTTGTTGTCTGTTTTGCTTGCTTGGTTTCCGTTTAGGTAGTAGGTGTAGTTGTATTCTGTTTGTTTTGTTGTGCCTTTTTTGTTGGTTATGTTTGTGAGTCTGTTTGCGTCGTTGTATGTGTATGTTGTGCTGTTGCTGTTGTCATAGGTTAGTGTTTGTCTATTGCCGTTTGTGTCATAGGTATAGGTTGCTTTTGTTGTTCCGTTTTCTTTTACTTGTTTTTGTCTGTTTAGGGTGTCATAGGTGTAGCTTATGTTTTGTTTTACTGTTCCGTTTTGTTTGAGTGTATATGCTAATCTATTACTTACTGCGTCGTATGTGTATTCTTTTGTGATGTTATTTGGTGCGTTTTCTGTTTTGAGTCGGTTTAGGTCGTCGTAGCTGTATGTTGTTGTGCCTGTCTCGTCTGTCATGCTTTTTCTGTTGCCTAGTTTGTCGTATGTATATGTTATTTGTTTTGTTTGTCCGTCTTTTGTTACTTTTTTGTTTAGTAGTTTGCCTTGTCCATTGTACTGGTAGGTGATGATGTTTCCGTTTCTGTCTGTTTGTTTTATGAGGTTGCCTACCATGTCATATGTGTTTTGTGTTGTTTGTTCTAGTGGGTCTGTCATGGTTATCATTTGGTTTTGGTGGTTGTATTGGTATCTTGTGACGGTGTAGTCTGCGTCTGCTCCTGTTTCGGTTGCTGTGTTGATTGGTGCGTTTAGTCCTGTGAACATTTTTGTTTTGTTTCCTACTGCATCGTAATGGTATTGGGTGTAGTTTTTTATTCCGTCTGTGTTGTGCTGTATAATTTTTATGAGTCTATTTCTGTTGTCATACTCATATTCTGTTGGAGGCATTAAAACAACCCCTAATTTATCTTACCATAAACTAGAGGTTGTTGCAACACAATAGAACCGTCCCCTCGTGCTTTTTTAGTCCCCTCGTGCTTTTTTATTTTTACAGCTTTTAAGTACTTTTTAAATTTTTTATTAGTTATACATTATTTCTTAAGTTGACAGAATTAATATACCACCCCTTGTGTTTTTCATTAAACTATTTTATTCAATATTCAATATTATCATAAGAATAGCTATAATTATAAATAATACTCCTGTAAGACGTTGAGTGATTATAAAGCTTCTAGACTTTACCTGTCTCCACTCAAAAACTTTATACTGTCTAACATATTGTGGTAATGCAATAATGCCAATTCCAAAAACCAATAATGATATAGCTTTATAATTCATGGTACACCCTCTCTTGCTGTAACTCTACAACTGAAGTATTTAACAAATAATCATAGTATGTTTTCTTTTTTTTAGTAAATAAAACCGATAAATAAACTGGGTACATTCCTATTGTAATACATTTTAACACTGCTCTAATAAATGCCTTCCCAAAATGCAATTTATGTCCAGAACCATCAATAATTTGTAGTTTCATTTTTATTTTACCAATACCACCTTGCCATTTTGATGATTCCATAACCGAGAAATATATAAGCGTTAATATTGAGGTACTACTCGCCATTAATACATATATAAAATTAAAATCATTTGGGTTGTTAAAATTAAAATCTTGATTTACTATTTTATAAATACCCAACTCTACAAGAATAACAGATGTACTTAAAACAATACATGCAATTATGTCAATTAAGCATGCGACTAACCTTTTGACAAAACTTGCATACTTCATTTCAGTAGGTTGCATAAAACCCTCTCCTTTTTTTCTAATACTGTTCCTTAATTCTTCGCCACATTTCAGTAATATTTATATTTGCATTGACCTCTCCACCTACTCCTATGTATCCTCCAGCAGAAAAGTCCAAAATTAAGTCTGACTTATTAGGCAAGTTATCCCACCCCATGGTTGTATTTCCTATTTTTATTCCTACAAACCCTTGTGAGGATAAATGCTCTCTTGTAGCTGCATTAATTGTTCCTGTTATTTTTCCGCCCACTTGTACTTTATTAGTAGCTTGAGCTAAAATAGAAAATTCCATTGATTCAGTTGCATTGTTAGATGCTACATTTGTTAAATCAAAATATCTCTTACCTCCAACCTCAACGCCTACACCTGCCACCTTAAATTTTGCATCCAAACCCATTCCATAGTTAACATGAAAATCTACTACCTTAGTTTCCGGCGCAGCACTAATCGTTGTGTTTTCGGTATACAAGTAAGTATGGTATTTTCCATGTGTTCCCCAAGTATTTCCGTCATCTCCGCCATACTCTCCAGCAGTTCTATACTTATTCCTTATAGCTTCTGCTGTGTTCCATGCTCTTGACATTAAATCTGCATTACCAGTGTTATTACCTAACTTCCAATCCGCAGTTGCTTTTTCAAGCATTTGTATTTCTTCTGGCGTACAATGCTGCTTATCCCACGCAGTTACAATATGTCCACTTGGGTCAAACAAATTCACAGGATTATTATAGCAGTAGGTATACAAATTCAAGCTCAATGGATCTTCATTATTTCCTAAATAACTATCTTCCGATATAAACCGTCCCACACTAGGATTATAATACCTAGCCCTTAGATATATAGTTCCTGTTTCTGTATCGTAGTACTCTCCACAATATCTAAATGGGTTGGTATCGTTTTGGTCTATGTCTTTTTCTATTCCAAATGCGTCGTAGTCATAGTTTTTGGTAATTGTTCCATTTGTTTGTGTTAATTGTACCACATCTCCATGTCCGTTGTATAGGTAATAGTTTGTTGTTCCGTCTATGTCTGATGCGATGAGGTTTATGCCTCGCAGGTACTTATTAGTTATTGTTCCTGCTCCGTCTGTTTCTATGACGATGTTGCTTCCATCCCATATGTGGTTGGTGGTGTTTCCATTTGTGGTTTTGCTTGTTCGTAGTCCGTCTCCATTGTATTTGTATGTGATGGTTTGGCTATTGTCTGTTGTTTTGGTTAGTTGGTTAAATCCATCGTATTCATTGCTTGTTATGATGCTGTTTTCTGTTTTTCCTGCTACGTATACGTCAAAGCTTTCGCTTTGGTTTTCGTATGCTTTTGTGTCTGTTATTTTTTTTACTTGGTTTCCGTTGTTGTCGTATTCGTACAGTGTTACTGCTATCTCATTTTCTGTTGTTCCTTCTATGACTTTTGTTTCTGTGAGTAGTCTGTTGTTTTTGTCGTATGTGTATGCTATTGCTGTGCCTTCTGTTGTGGTTTTTGTTTTTCTGTTGCTATTGTCGTCGAAGGTATATGTTGTTGTGATGCTGTTTGGTTCTGTGACTGCTGTTAGTCTGCCTAGTCCGTCGTATTGGTAGGTTGTTGTTCTGTTATTGTCTGTTTTGCTTGCTTGGTTTCCGTCTAGGTAATAGCTATAGTCATATTCGGATACTATTGTTGTGCCTTTTTTGTTTTTTATGTTGCCTAGTCTGTTTGCGTCGTTATATTCATATATTGTACTGTTTCCATTATCGTAGGTCAAACTTTGTCTATTTCCGTTTGGGTCGTAGGTATAGTTTGCTTTTGTTTGTCCGTTTTCTTTTAATTCTTGTAGTCTGTTTAGTGTGTCATAGGTGTAGCTTATGTTTTGTTGTTCTGTTCCGTTTTGTTTGAGGATATATGTTTTTCTGTTACTTACTGCATCGTATGTGTATTCTTTTGTGATGTTGTTTGGTGCATTTTCTGTTTTGAGTCGGCTTAGGTCGTCATAGCTGTATGTGGCTGTGCCTAACTCGTCTGTCATGCTTTTTCTGTTACCTAGTTTGTTGTAGGTATAGGTTATTTGTTTTTTTTGTCCGTCTTTTGTTACTTTTTTGTTTAATAGTTTGCCTTGTCCGTTGTACTGGTAGGTGATGATGTTACCGTTTCTGTCTGTTTGCTTTATTAGGTTTCCTACCATGTCATATTTGTTTTGTGTTGTTTGTTCTAGTGGGTCTGTCATGGTTGTCATTTGGTTTAGGTGGTTATATTGGTATCTTGTGACGGAGTAGTCTGTGTCTGCGCCTGTTTCGGTTGCTGTGTTTATTTCTGCGTGTAGTCCTGTAAACATTTTTGTTTTGTTGCCTACTGCATCGTATTGGTATTGGGTGTAGTTTTTTGTTCCGTCTGTGTTGTGCTGTATGACTTTTATGAGTCTGTTTCTGTTGTCATACCCATATTCTGTTGTGTTATATGTTTCTGGTTCTCCTATTTTGTTTGTTTGTTGTTTTTCTTTTGTTTTGTTTCCGTTGTTGTCGTAGTAGTGTTTTGTTTTGGTTGTGTTGTTTCCGTCAAATGGTGTTTCTGTTGTTTTTAGTCGTCCTAGTTTGTCGTAGGTGTAGATGGTTGTGTTGCCTTTGTAGTCTGTTTGTGTTTTGACTCTGCCTAATGTGTCATATGTTGTTTGTATGCTTTGGTTTTCTATGTTTGTTTGTTTTATTATTCTGTTTGCATGGTCGTAGGTATATGTTGCTGTTGCTTCTTGTGTCCAATTTTCGTCATGGGCTCGTGGGTCTTTTTCTGCTGTTTTGTTGCCCATGTAGTCGTATTGATAGGTTGTTGTGTATGTTTTGGTTGTTCCGTTTTCGTCATGGTCTATTTCTTCTTTGACTAGTTTCCCCCATTTGTCGTAGTATTGTTTGATTGGGGCTGGTGTTATGGTGTTATCTCCTTCTAGCGCTATTGTTATTTTGTTGTATTTGTCTATTTTTCCGTTTATTGTGTCGTTTACTCCATAGTCATATGTGTAGCTTATTTTTTTGATTATGTTTCCGCTTATGTCTGTTGTTGTTTGTGTGTTTACTGTATCGTCACTGTTATATGTGTAGGTGATGGTGTATTTTTCTTCTATTTGTCCTGCTTCTGTATATTTTCTGTACAGTGTTTCGGTTTGTTTTCTGCCTATGTTGTCGTAGGTGTATTCGGTTTGTTTTTGCCATGCGCTGTTGTCTGGGTTGTATACGTAGGTTGCTTTTAGGTTACCTAAACCGTCATATTGTATTTTTTGTTTGGTTCCGTTTTCGTTCTGTACGATGATGTAGTTTTGTGCATCGTTGTATGTGTATGTTTTGTTTGTTCCGTCTGGGTTTTTTTCTGTTTTTATTCTGCCTAGTTTGTCATAGGTATAGCTTGTTTGGTTGTTGTTGCCATCTATGCTTGTTGCAAGGTTTCCGTATACATCATAGTTACTTGTTTGTTTTATTGTTTGTGGGTTTTGTCCGTCTGCATCTGTGACGTTTGCTACATAGGTTTCTTGTTTGTATGTTTTGTTTGTGTTGTATGTATGGGTGTTATGGGTTATGTTTTCGTTGCCTTCGTCGTCCCATTGGTGTATTGCTGTGATGTTTCCGTTTTGGTCGTATTTGTATTTTGTTTTGTTTTTTAGGTTGTTTTCTAATAGGTTGCCATCATTGTCATATATTCTTTCGTATGTTTTTGTCCATTCGACGCATTTTCCGTTTAGTGGGTCGTCTGGATTTGCTGTGTTGTTGTATAGGGTGTTTTCTATGTGTGTTTCATGGGTTGCATCTCTTTTGTATGTTTGGGTTAGCATTATGCTATAGTCTGGGTCATAGGTGTAGTTTACGATGTAGTCGTCTTTGGTTTCTCTTAAGAGGTTTTGCTTGGTGTCGTATGCATATTGCGATGTTGTGGTTATGTATGCTGACCCTTCCATATTGTATTGTTTTTCGGTGATGGTTGTGGGTAATGATTCTGGCTTCTTTTCATCTGTATATTCGTAAGTGCTTTCGTTTTTGTATCCATCATCACCTACTATTGTTGTTTTAATTTTTTTGCTGTATTCATTATATTCGTCTGTATAGGTATAGCCATCGTCTTGTCGTATCACTGTTCCTGTAAATGTATAATTATCATCATTGTCAATACGGTCTGGACTCCGCCCTTCATAATCATGCAAATAACAATTATCTTTAAATGTATAATCATAGGAATAGGTATAATGGTTCTTTATTTTTGTATGATCTACGTCTTTTTTGGCGTCTATCTTATATTTAGTTCGTCCATCTTCATTGTTATATAGATATGTTAATTTTTTAAAATAGTTGTATTCGGTATAGGCGCCTGTTGGATAGATGATTTTTTCTATGTTGTATGCTGTTGATTTGTATTCATATGGATAATCATCATAACTTTTATAGTATAGTTCTTTTTTTTCTGATTCATAGGTGGTTTGGTTTCCTTCTGTGTCTGTTACTTTCAGTAAATATGTCTTATCACTTTCTCTATAGCTTTTTTCGTAGTTAATTGTTTTATTTCCAAACGATATGCTATTGATATCTCCTTCTTCATCTGTGTCAATGTTTACTTCTCTGCCATAGGTGTCAATGATTTTTGATAGCTTATTATTTTCATATTCAAATTTAATTCTGTTTCCATATTTATCATCTATCGCTTCAATGGCTCCTCTTTTGTTAAAGTACATTTTTTTACCGTTTTTGTCTGTAAGGATTCTATTGTAGGTGATCCCTGTTTCATCGTTTTGTGAATTTGAAGGGTACCAACCTATTCCTTCGTATAATCTTGTGTCATATATCTTTAGCTCCATCCCAGTGTCTTCCCAAGAATCAACTTCATATTTATAGCTATATATCCCACCTTCTCCATTATTAAATTCACCAATTATTTTGTGTACGCTGGAAGGATATCCTGGTATCTTCATCCATTTTACGTCTATACGATCTAAATATGGCAGTTGTAATCGCCAGTTATGACCGATATTATAGAAGTTGGTTCTTGATTTTCTTGTAAGATATGTTTTATTTTTAAATGGATAGTATATCGGTTCTGCACTTGTATCTCTTGTTATTTCTATATTCTTTTCTGGATTTTCTGATGGATTTAATAGTTCATATTTGTAGCATTCAACATCTTCTCTGTCATAATATGCATCATTAAATGAACTTGGTCTTAGATTACTAGATGATACATTTATTTTGTTTGGAGCGTTTTCTAACATTTCTTCTTCTGTGTAAAATAGAATATAGTAACTAGTCCCTTCTGAGTCTTTATATAGATAAGCTACCCTATGAAAAGTTATGTCGTCTCTATCGTCTAATAATATATAGTCACTGGTGTTTTGATTTGCATATTCTCTTTTGATAACGAAGTCATGTCCATTTTTTCCTGGTAATACGAGGTCTGTTTGTGTAATACTTAGATTTCCTGTGGCTGTACTGATGTTTTCGTTCATAAAGTCTTTTTTTCCAAAAGGTGGGTTATAACTGTCTCCACCTGCTGTTTGTATTGCCTCTATGATATTATCTTCTTCTAGTGCGTCTGATGTTGATGCATATACACTGGTTACTCCCAATATACTGCTTATGATTATTAATAGCATTATTATTTTTTTCATGTTCTATTGCACCTCCTTTTGGAAGAGGTCTTCCCATGAACGTCCTGCTCTTTTTTGTTCTAATACTTTTTTTACGTCTACTTTTTGTTTTTTTGTGACTGTTGATGCGTTTAGTATTTCTAGTTCTGTGTATCCTTGGTCTATTAGCTTATTTATTTTTTCTGTTGTCATTCCATTTTCGATTGCTTTTTTCTTTAAGTATTCTTTTGCTTTTTTGTTTTTTTCTTTTATTTCTTGTGGTTCGTCCCATAGTCCTTGTTGTTTAAGTTTTTTTAGTACTCCTTCTGTTCTTTCGCTATAGTAATCATTCATTTCTTGGTCTATTGTTTCACCGTTTGATAGCTTGTCTAGATACTCATTAATATCTGTCTCTGTTCTTTTTGATAGGAAGTATGCGTCTAATATTTCTGTGCCATTTTGTATTTGTTTATATTGTTCTGTTTGACTACTTCGTCCTATTGCTTGTTTTTGTATCTTATTTTTTGTTGATTTTGTATAGTTTTCTTCTATTAGTTCTGCCCATGATGTACCTGTGACTCTTTTGTCTAGTATCTCTGTTATGGTGTTTTTACCCATTCTACATAGTCTATTGGCTGTAATGATGTCGTCACGGGTTAGTCCCTTGTCATAGTATGCATGGATTTGTTCACGGTCTAATACACCATATTTATTTTCTGTGATTTGGTTGTATACTGCTTCTACCCAATGTTTGTCTTCTTCATCATCATCGGTTGGCTCATATGCATCATATATTTTTTTTATTAGCTCTATTTCTTCGTCTGTATCCAGCCAGAATTTATATATTTCTATTAGCTTGTTTAGTTCGTATCCTTCTGTGACAAGCTGATTGATGTATTTTTGTTCTGCTTCTGTCGGTTGATAGATTTGTATGAATTTTGCATATTTCGCCATTGATTCATAGTACTCGTCTGTGTTTTGTTTTTTTGTTTTTATTGTTTGACTA
Source organism: Clostridia bacterium (assembly GCA_963662695.2). GTDB lineage: Bacteria > Bacillota > Clostridia > SK-Y3 > SK-Y3. Next base: position 823,573 of record CAXXDC010000001.1, read on the forward strand.
ATGCTTTTTAGCTCTATATTTTTTTCTAATGATATTTCGGATAATTTGTTTTCTTCGATTTCTGCCTTGTTTTCTACTGGTTTCTTTGTTTCTGTAATGGTATTATTTACTGCATAGACTGCTGTTGTTATGATTGTTGATACTACTATGATAATACTAATTATTTTTAGCCATGTGTATTTTGTCTTCATTTGTGTAATCCTCCATTGTATTATTTATTGATATATCAAATGTTTTCTATATGTTATTATTGAGAAATATATAGTACTGTAATTTTCTCATTTGTCTTTGAGCGAAATTTTATTCCATTTGTTGTACCCGTCCATTTCTCACTATTATCTATGTCCTTGTTAAGGGTATACTTAATTATCCCTTTTTTTGAATTATACTCTATGATTTCTATGCCTGTTTCTCCAACTACGCCAATATTTGTCTCTATAACTGATGTAAATATACATAAATCAACTACTTCTATCTGCTTAGGATCATATTCAAGTGTATATGTATATTCACTTGAATTCTTTATATTAGATGCAGTCAAGAGAATATCAAATGTTTCTCCACTTTCATGATAAAATTCATAAATGATCCCTAATCTCTCTGCTGTAACAGGCAAACTCCATTTTCCTGCACCGTTGAAGTTCTTTGCTCTTACTTTGTATGTATACTCAGTTCCTATTTCAACGTCCGCATGTATATATGGTCTCGATACATTTTTAATTAATTTACCGTTTATCTGGATATCATAACCTGTTGCTCCATTGACTTTCTTCCAGTTCACATTAATGTCTGCGCCACTAACTTCTGCAGTGATATCTTTAGGGCTATCTACCAATGTGCATTCCTTTATTGTTCTGCTCCATTTCCCTACGCCACTTGAGTTTTTCGCTCTTATTCTATAAGATTTATGTGTATTGCACCCTAACCCCGAATGCGTGTATTGGGTTTCTAGACCATTGTCAACTATTTTGCTATTTTCAATAATCTCAATTTCATATCCTGTAACACCAATTACATCGTCCCATTCGAGAGAAATAGACGAGTCAGTAACTGAAGTTTGGATGTTTTGTGGAATGTCTGGCAATGTCCATTTTGTGATTATTGTCGTCCATTCTCCTGTTATGAATTCCGTTTTGGCTCTGACTCTATACGTATGTTCTGTTCCAGGCAACAAATCACTATGTATATATCCTGTTGTTGAACCATTATCTATAATCGTTCCATCTGCTTCTATATCGTAACTTGTTGCACCCTCTACAGATTCCCAAGTGATATTGATTGTTGTTTCTGTCGGTTCTGTTGTTACATTTGATGGTATGTCGAGCAATGTTATTTCTGTTACAGTCGAGCTCCATTCGCCTATTGCAACATTGGTTTTAGCCCTAATTCTATACGTATATGGTGTGCCCGGTAACAAATCACTATGTTTATATGTTGTACCTTCGATATGGGGTATAATTTCTCCATCTGCTTCTATTTCGTAACTTGTTGCTCCCTCCACAGATTCCCAAGTGATATTGATTGTTGTTTCTGTCGGTTCTGTTGTTACATTTGATGGTATGCCGAGTAAGGTTACTTCTGTTATGATTGAACTCCATTCGCCAGTTATTATACTGTTTTTTGCCCTCATTCTATAGGCATGCTGCGTTCCAGGTACAAGATTAGTATGGGTATAATTTATATTTATACCGTTATCAATAATCGTGCCGTCTACTTCTATATCATAACCTGTTGCCCCTTCAACTAGTTCCCATGAACTATTTATTGTTTTCTCTGTTGGTTCTGTTATTACATTTGATGGTATACCAAGCAATGTTATTTCTGTTACAATAGGACTCCATTCGCCTGTCATAACAGCAGTTTTAGCCCTAACTCTATAAGCATGTCGTGTGCCTGGAAACAAATTACTATGTACATATGTCGTATTTTCGACATCGGTTATTATTTCCCCATCTACTTCTATGTCATAGCTTGTTGCCCCTTCTACAGCTTTCCATGAGCTTTTTATTGTTCTCTCTGTCGGTTTTGTTGTTACATTTGATGGTATACCGAGCAAGGTTATTTCTGTTTTTATCGGACTCCATTCGCCTGTTATAGCTGGGCTTTTGCCACGTATTCTATATTTATGTAAAGTACCAGGTTGAATTCCATCATGTACATATGTCGTACCTTCGATATTGGTTATGATCTCTCCATCTGCTTCTATATCATAGTTTGTTGCTCCCTCAAGTGCATCCCATGACAATGTTATCTGTTTTTGTTCTGCATCCGTGGTTAGATGCTGTGGCTTACCAAATATTTGTGCATCTCCCCATACCAATATTCCATCTATGAATACCGCCACTTTATCCCATTCGGTATAATGTAAGCCTCCTGTACTATTAAAGGAATAATCATTGGTTTGATTATAGAGTATGTCTTCATGGGACACTTCATCGTCAGAATTATTGATATCCCCAATATATTTTCCTATGTATTCTTCTAGCTTATCTAAATTTAAAAATTCTATAATTTTCATAAATATACTGTCAAACCAATTGTTTTGCATCTCATATTCTTTTGCTACTACTGTATGCATTTTAATGTTTTGATCTGGCGCTAGGAAGCCAGCTTCTTCTGTAAATCCCACTTCAAAGTAATAATCTGATGCAAGGGCTGGTATCTCTTTTTCTACAAATGTCCCTGTTACATTGTCCTTATTAACACTTGCCCATGGACACCAAAATTTTTGTTCTCTTTCTCCTTCTATTGAATAATAGTATCTAATTTTTACATCTTGTAGTTCTATTGATGAATCCCCTGTATTATATAGCTTATATTTCGGCGCTATGGTTCTGGCTGTATCCCACAAGCTATTGATATTGGTCGTTTCAAGTTTGACTTCATAACCATATACACTGCTATATACGCTACTATATACCGCTTCTCCAACGCTTATTGTGACATCATAATTCCCACTTGCAAGTTCTATTTCCCATTCACCATCATCAGAAATGTAGCCACTCGAAACTTCTGATTCTGTAGGTTGTAAATTGATTTGAATTTCAGATCCCTGTGCATGTACCTGGCTAAAAAGCATAATGATACATAGCACGATTAAAACTTTCTTGATGTTACTTGCCATAAAAAGTCCCCCTCATTACTTACTATAGTTTTTTGCAAAAATAAAGTCCAATGGACGAATACAAAGTCACCCATTGAACAATTAATGTTAAATTATTGTTAAATTATTATCATTAATAGGCAACCTGGCAGTCATAGTTTGAATCACCTTAGACCCATAGCTTTGCGTCCTTACCTTTCGATAAGTTTGCCTTTTTCTAAATTATTTAGTTTTTTATCACACATTTTAGCATTATACCACAATCTTCAACATTTTTTTGTCGAAGCGTGTCGATGTTAAAAATCTTTTTATTTTTTTTAATCTAGTAGGAGGAAATCACCTTCGGTGCTCGGGACTCCCGCCCTATAGATTGCGCCCATGCTGGGCGCACTAAAAAAAAGTAAGATATAAATTATATATCCTACTTTGCTTATCATAATTCATTCATTCTCTTCTCCCATGACGAATATTATTTTTCGGGATTAATGATATTTCATCTTCAACTAATAGCTTTTCAATTCCAATTGCTTTATATTCGTCTGCATCCTCAAGCTTTAATGATAAATTACAATTATCAGAGTCTCTACTACATGAAGAATCTTCTTTTCTAGGTTCTTGATATGTGCTGATAACGCCCTCATAGTTCCTTAATATAACCTTATCAGTACTCCATGATAATAAATAATTAGGCATAAGTCGTATCTTCCCTCCACCACCGGGAGCATCAATTACATAGGTTGGAACTGCAAAACCACTCGTATGACCAATTAAACGCTCCATTATTTCTATTCCTTTTCCTACAGGTGTTCTAAAATGTTCTAATCCTTCTGATAAATCACATTGGTATAAATAATAGGGTCTAACCCTGTTTTGAACAAGTTTATGACATAAAACTTTAATCACTTCTGGACAATCATTAATTCCCTTTAATAAAACTGTCTGATTCCCTAATGGAATCCCACTATCAACAAGCATACTCAAGGCCTTTTTGGAGGAAGTAGTTAACTCTCTTGGATGATTAAAATGAGTATTTATCCATATTGGATGATGCTTTTCTAAAACTTTTAAGAGATGATTAGTAATGCGATAGGGCAATACAACTGGTGTTCTTGTTCCAATTCTAATAACTTCTACATGAGATATTTCTCTTATTCTTGTTAAAATCCAATCTAAATTTTCATCAGATAATAAGAGAGCATCTCCACCTGATAAGAGTACATCTCTCACCGTTGGTGTATTTTTGATATATTCAATCCCTTTTAATAGTGATTCTTTATTTGGAATAGAATCAACATCTCCTACTTTTCTTTTTCTTGTACAATGTCTACAATACATAGCACAAACATTACTTATATGAAACAAGACTCGATCAGGATATCGATGTGTAATCCCAGGAACTGGGCTATCATGTTCTTCATGTAATGGGTCGGTCATTTCATGACTCCCTACTAAAGATTCATTGATAGAAGGAAATGCCTGTTTATATATTGGATCATTCTTATAATCGGTACTATCAATTAACGATAAATAATAGGGCGTTATGGAAAGAGGAAACTTTTCTAACGTTCGTTTCAGCTTTTCTCTTTCTTCTACATCAAAGTTTATGCCCAATAATTTTTCAAATGTATGAATATCATTAATAGTATGCTTCAATTGCCATTTCCAGTCCTTCCAATTTGATAACTCCATTTCTGCATTGATTTTTTCTCCAATTTCTTGCTGCCTACTATCGAATATTTTAGTCATAATACCCCTCCAAAATCATTCCACAATATTATATTATTATTTCTAGTTAAAAGTAATTTTATTCTATCCTTTGATAAAACAGCGGGTTATTGAACCTTTGATTGCATAATAAAAGTGGACAATTCATAATTAATTAGTGACGTTTATTTAAGTCGCTCTTTTTTATGAACTATCCACAATTTCTTCATATCTGTTTATTTCCCCAATATTACTTCTATCTTATGTTTGACACCATCATTTGTTAGAGGTATTGTTTTATTTTCCATTACAGTGCCGTCAAGCTTTACATTGATTACACCTCGGTTTATTCCCTCTGGATTCTTTATATTTATGGCATATTTCGTACTTTGATAACGATAATCTATGCCGTATTCATCCCACCCTCTAGGAATACATGGGTCAATGATTAGCATATCTCCTCTTTTCTTTAAACCAAGTAAATATTCAATACCTACTCTGTACATCCATCCAGCTGCACCTGTATACCATGTCCATCCGCCTCTACCGATATTCGGATGAACTGCATATACATCCGCCGCCATCACGTAGGGCTCTACTTTATACCGTGCCGCCTCCATTGGGGTTCGTGCATGATTAATAGGGTTAATCATATTATACAATTCCCATGCTTTATCCCCATTCCCCATTTTCGCAAACGCCATCACTACCCAAATAGCAGCATGGGTATATTGTCCTCCATTTTCTCTTACACCGGGCACGTATCCTTTAATATAGCCTGGGTTTAAGTCCCCTTTATCAAAAGGTGGTGTTAAGAGCATAATCAATCCTTCATCTCTTTTGACGAGATATGATTCTAATGCCTCCATCGCAGCCTTCGTACGTTCTGGATTTCCAGCTTCAGAGATCACTGCCCAAGATTGTGCTAGTGAATCGATTCTACACTCTGTATTTTGAGCTGAACCCATTGGTGTTCCATCATCAAAATATGCACGTCTATACCAGCTACCATCCCAAGCGTTATTTTCAATTGCCTCTACCATTTCCCTAGTAATTTTCTTATATTCTTTTGCTCGTTCATGCTCACCTTTCGCCTCACAAATCGGAATAAATCTCATCAAAGTAGTATAGATGAACCATCCTAGCCATACACTTTCACCTTTACCTTTATTCCCCACTGTATTCATGCCATCATTCCAATCTCCTGAGCCCATAAGTGGAATGCCTCGTTCCCCAAATTTAAGTGCTCGCTCAAGGGCACGAATACAATGCTCATAAACGGAAGATTTTTCTTCCGACATACGTGGAATATCGTACTTTTCATCAATATCTTTGCCCAGTGAATCCGCCTCGAGATATCCAATCTCTACATCCAAGAGGCTATAATCTTCTGTATTTTCTATATAGTCACCAACAACAAAGGGTAACCAAACGAGATCATCAGAAAATTTTGTACGTATTCCTTTATCACCGTTCTCACCTATATTCCCAATTGGATGCCACCAATGTTGCACATCACCTTCCACAAATTGATGTGCAGCGTGTTTTAACACTTGATTATGCGTAATTTGAGGCATTGCGTTCACCACTGCCATTACATCTTGTAGTTGATCTCTAAACCCATAAGCACCACCCGATTGATAGAATGCTGACCTTGCCCAAATCCTACAGGAAAGCACTTGATATAATAGCCATCCATTGAGCATAATATTCATAGATATATCCGAGGTTTTTACTTTTGTAACACTTAATAAATCTCCCCAAAAATACTTCACTCTTTCAAGTTCTTTGTGGGCTGCTCCTAGATATCTATATTTATTACAAATCGGCATAACATGCTGTACATCGTCTGTCTGTCCAAGTAGGAATACAATTTCTTTTTCCTCACGGACTTCCAATTGTATTTTTACCTGCATTGCAGCACAAGGATCATACCCAGCACCTACGTTATTAGATAGTCTTGTACGTTTCATAGCTTCTGGAATACTTGTAGCGTTATAATCCCCTATAAATTCCATCGCATCACCTGTAAATGATCTATCCACCTCAGAAACATCCATAAAAGAAATTCTGCCTGGAAAATCTTCGTTATAATTATTTTCTATCAACATAATATCTTTTTCTGGTGTCATTCTAGTTGTTATATACTGCGCTGTTAATTGATCACTAACACCAAGTACTGGTCGCATATAGTATGTTGCTGATAACATTCTCTTTTCCCCTGAATGATTTTTTAACTTAATTATACAAATCTTTACGGGATCATCTTTCGCAACAAACATTGTTAGTTTCTGTTCAATGCCATGACTCACATGTTCAAAAACTGAATATCCAAATCCATGTCTAATCACATATGGTTCTGGTTCACGTATGGGTAATGGTGTTACCGTCCATACCTCTCCAGTAGTTTCATCCCGTAGGTAAAACACCTCACCAGCGGTATCACTAATAGGATCATTCGACCAAGGTGTCAGTTTATTCTCACGACTGTTTTCCGACCATGTATATCCTCCACCAGACTCAGTAACTTGAAATCCAAATTTCTCATTTGAGATAACATTAATCCAAGGAGCAGGTGTTTGTTGATTCTCTTTAAGCTGAATAATATATTCCTTTCCATCTTTAGAAAATCCGCCCCAACCATTATCAAAAAATCGTTCTTTTAGCTCTTTCCTCTGTATTTGATGAATAGTAGGCAATACTTCCCACTTCTTCTTGTCAGGCAATTTCTTTTGCTGATAATTGTATTCTGTTTGCGCCTCTATGGATCCACCGCATCCATGTATGACAATCCGCGCAACAGCATATAAAAGTGTCTTTTCTTCTTCAGTCATCGTTCCAGCTTTACGTATAAATATACCTCCCATCTTGTCCTGAAGATCTCGGGCATGACTAGCAGATACCGTATCACGCAGTAAATCTTGTAATGGTTGTGTATAGCTACCTTCATATTCGTTTAAAATGAGTAAATCAACAGCTAATCCTTTCATTCTCCAATATTCATGCGCCTTTAATAACTGTTGTACGGTATCTATTTGATCCATTTTTTTTATACATACAAGCACAAGTGGCACATCTCCTGATATTCCAAATGCCCATAACGATGATTGTCCTTTTTTATTACGGAAGATATATTCTTCTCTTTTTCTTCGTAAAGGACTTAAAAATACTATTTGTGAAATCATCTTAACATATAAATCTTTTTCACTCGCTTTTAGGCCTAAATATCTTGATTCAACTTGACTTCTTGTCCATGCTAACTCGTATGCACGCGCAATTTTATTAGTATCTTGATATTTTTGTGCAATCTTAATGACCTTCTCACGTTCAGAACTAATACCTGTAATATACGAAATACGTATCATTTGTCCTGGCTCAATCCTAATCCTTGTCCGTAGACTCATCACTGGATCCAATACTGCACCTACAGTATTCGATAGAGGATGGTCTGGCTCCATCACGATAGGATTGGATAAACTTCTACCTCTACCTATAAATTTAGACCTATCTGTTTCAAACTGCAAATCACCTATATTTTCACCTTCAACATAGATCGTATGCGTAGCCCATATTTCTTTTTTCCCTTCCTCCCTAGGTCTGCGATTGGCTAGTAGTGTATTATATTCAGGCAAAAACTCCGTTCTAACAAATAAGTTACTAAAAGCTGGATGCGCCATGTCTGCTGACTGTGACGTTAAAACTGTTTCAAAATAACTCGTTATTTCCACCGTTGATACTTCTTTATCATGATTTGTTAAAGAAATACAGCGAATTTCTGCATTATCTTCTGGTGATACTACGATTTCAGTATGTGTGTCAATCTTACCGTCTTGACGAAAGAAATCAATTTTATCAGGTGAAAATACGACTCTATATTCATCCGGTTTATGGTAATATGGTGCATAAGTCGATGACCATACATTGTGACTATCCACATCATGAATATAGAAAAACATCCCAAAATTCCTCGGAATGGTTTGATCCCTCCATCGTGTAATCACCATGTCATTGTTTTTACTATAACCCGAACCACTTTCTGTCATTAAAACTGAATAAGAATTATTTGATAAAATATGTGCTTGAGGCAATGGTTTCTCTGGAAGTCCCAATACTCTCACCAGATCTTCATATTCATGTTTCATAGGTTTAAGAGGTTTAATCTCTTCTTTATTTTCTTTTGTAATAATGACATTCATCGGTATTTTTTCTTGTAATAATAGTTCTACAGATTTAATCATGGGGTCTTCATGAAAACGCTTCTGCATTATATTATCCTTCAAATAGTTTGTTAGAGCCATCAGACTCATTCCCTGATGATGCACCATGATACTCTTTACAATACCACTTTTCTGATCATGTGGTAATCTTCTAGGTGTATAGTCAATTGCCTCATAAAAACCATATGCACCGTCTACGCCTTCTGCTTTTAATCTTTTTATATTTTCAATAGTGCCCAAAGGGTCTACTTGCAATGCCATTATTGTTGCATAAGGTGCAACTACCATATTATTGACCAATCCTCTTTTTAAACCCAGTCCAGGAACACCAAAAGCTTTATATTGATAATTCAGGCTAAAATCAAAGGCATAATAGCCTGATTCCGATGTCCCCCAAGGCACTTTTCTTTGACGTCCATATTTTTTCTGACTTCTAATAACGTACCAATACGTCTCATCCCACAATGTATTCTTATAATTATACATAATGAGTAACGGCATAAGATATTCAAACATTGTACCTGTCCACGAAACCAATCCTTTGTATCCGTCTTCCATTGTAAGATTACGACCCAACCTAAACCAATGCTTTTGATCAATTTCACCACGGGCAATTGCTATAAAACTAGTTTGTCTTGCTTCAGAAGCTAATAAATCATAGTACGATTTTGTCAATTTATCTTCTTCAACATTATAACCAATGGAAAAGAGCTTTCTCTTCTCAGTATATAACGATGCAAATTCCGTTTCATCTATAAGTCTCTGAATAACTTTTATTAAACTTTCATATTTATCAATTATACTTTGTACCCCACGGTAAGAGGTTTCAAGAGACTGTTTTAATGTTTCTTGCCATGCCTTAAATTCATTGTTTTCAATCTCCCTTAAATTATTAAGTTCATTGATTACTTCTGAATAGCGAACCATTAAATTCTTAAGAGACATATTGCTCTCTATTCCATTTAACAACTCTTTTATCTTGTTTATCTCTTGTGTATCATCTGCATTATTAACTCCTGCTGGAATATTATCCATCACTTCAGACCACGCCATAAGCTGCTGAATGTCCCTTTTATATGATTCTAACATACTGGAAACTTTATATTTCCACCAAGAGTCTTTTTCATTGCGTTCCTGTTCAACTTTGAGCATAAATTCATCTAATATTCTACGCCATTCAGAACCTTTCATCATATCTTTTTGCGCCAATCCCTCTAATGGTTCAATATTTAGTTTAGATTCTATATCCATTTCTTTCACTAGTAAAATTGTGTCTTTTAATCCTAGTGCCATACTATTATCTAGCAAAGGTTTATTTAACTGTTCCTTTAATCCCTGATTTAATGTCATCAAATAGCCAACAAAATTACCACTGTCAACAGTAGACACATAGATCGGTCTAAGCGCCTGAAGCGTACGTGTATCATACCAATTATATAAATGACCTTTCCATTTCTTCAAACTTTGTATTGTTGATAATGTATTTTGGAGATTTTCAGCCATTTCAACAATCCCTATATATCCCAAATCTTTTGCAGCTAATAACGATATTAATAGCATGCCAATATTAGTGGGAGATGTTCTATGGGCGACGCCATTTGGTGGTTCCTCTTGATAATTATCAGGTGGAAGATAATGTTCTTTTTCAGTCACAAAATCTTCAAAATAGCGCCATGTTTTTCGAGCCAGTTTTCTTAACGCTTCAATATCTTCGCTTGGTAATGCTTGTTCTTTATGCTCTGTCACTCTGCTTACATAATATCCAATAATAGGCGATACACTCCATAGCAAGCATATTGTTAAACTAAGAGGAAGTGCATTCACTCTGTAAACCAAAGAAAGAATTAATACGCCAATTCCAACTGGTACTGATATCCACATCCGTTTTAAAAAGCTAAACAAATTATTCTTCAGCCGTTTTTCTGCATCTGCAGCTGTTACCCATTCAAGCATATTGCGTTTGCTAATGAATACTCTAATAATTGTTCTTATAATAGCATCTACCATCATATATGCTTGATACGGCAAAAAGATAAAAAACAGACCTATTTGAAAGAGTGATGCCTTTATCCCATATATCGCAGTACCATGACATCTTGAAGTACAAAATCTATAGCTTCTTAATAAAAGTGCATCAAGAACAGTAGTAATTAAAGTAAACGAAATTGTAAGCACAGCAAATAATAACCATACCCAACTCGATCCTGGCAAGGCACTTACCGCAAGCAGAGTAAGAATTATAATTGAGGGTGCAACTAAACTTCTTCTTAAATTATCTATTATTTTCCATTTCGATACAGTGGATATAGGGTTATTAATAGTTTGTCCCTGTCTATTTTTAATACTCGAAAATAACCATGGTAGTAGCTGCCAATCTCCTCTTACCCACCGATGCAGTCTTGCAATATACGCGTTATATTTTGATGGATATCCATCAATCAGTTCAATATCTGTCACAAGACCAACTCGTACATAAGAACCTTCCAACAGATCATGGCTCAATACTGTATTATCTGGAATAGCATTAGTTAACAATCTTTCAAATGTGTCAACTTCGTATATCCCTTTTCCCGTAAAAATTCCTTCGCCAAAAAGGTCTTGATAAACATCTGAAACTGCTGTGGTATATAAATCGATTCCACCCTGTCCTGCAAAAATACGAGAAAAAAGTGAAGCATTGGCACTTTCAATATCAACACCAATACGTGGTTGCAGCAAACCATACCCATCTGTGACCCGCCCAATCTGCTCATCAATAACAGGTCTATTAATGGGATGAGCTAATGTACCAATAAGCTTTTTAGCTGTGCCCATTGGAAGTCTGGTATCTGCATCTAGTGTTATCACATATTGAATTTTATTAAGATCTGATAGTTCACCAACTATCGTAGTAAAACTAGTGTCATTGGCGCCACGAAGCAAATGATTAAATTCCATTAGCGCGCCCCGTTTACGTTCCCAACCCATCCATTTATTCTGTATTTCATTAAATTGCCTACCCCTGTGAAAATAGAAAAAAAGTTCACCATATTTTTCATTCAAATTATGAATACCAGTATGAGCGGTTTCAATAACTTCATTGTCTCCTGGCAATTGTTGCTGGGCAGCGTCTTTAAAATCTCCTATTATACTGAAATAGATATTTTTATCTCTATTTGCTAAATAATGTACCTCTATTTGCTCAAGTAACTCCTTCACACGTTCAGCATTTGGTAAAAGTGTGGGAATGACAACCATTGTAGTATACTTTTCAGGTATACCTTCTTTTAGTTCCAATTTAGGTAATATTGTAGCACGACATAGATGCGTAACAAACCAATGGATTATTGTTACCACAATATCACTTGCAGGAATGAATACTGCAACACAAGCCAATATTGTCAATCCTATGCTTAAGGAGACTTGATATGCATAGCATCCAAACGATGCAATAATAAGTAATGTTCCTAATACTATAGAAATCAAATATATTGCCGTGGTATTTCTTTTTATATACTGCCATAACCTTTGAATTCCTGTGTACTTGTACCCTAATTTATTCTGTAGTTTTTCCTGTCCATATGAAAAGAGGTAATATCCTACATGTGAAAACCTGTCATTCTTCACTTCTTGCTTACCATCTTCTTGATAAGCCCTAGCACACTCAACAGCTTTCTGTGCTACTTGTGTTTCACTGGTTTTAAATTTTTTTGCTAATGATACAACTTGTTGTCTATAATAATCTCTTGATTCAAAATCCATTTTTTGATATGTATCACATGGATCTTCCCTAAGAATTTCTTCAACACAACTTAAAGCATCAAATACCTCTGTCCAATCTAATCCAGAAATAAATCTGAAACTAGTAATTGAATTACCCATAGATACTTGTATAGCCGCTTGATCCTGATGTTCTAGTCTAATAATTTTTTCTGCTGTCGTGTCTTGACACATGAGCCTTTCATCAAGATATTGTACAATTGGTGCTGATTTGTGCCCCTCTTTCTTTATTTTTTGCAAAAGATATTCAGCATAGGAAGAATGCATTTTATCTATATTTTTCATATGCTCTTTAATTAAGTCAATTAGCAACTCATTTGGTTCATCAATTTTAGACAATATCATTTTGACAAGTTCATCTGCTTTTAATAATTGTTTTTGTGATTGATTAATTTTTCCACAAATTCTTCTAATATTTTCTATTAAAGCAATTCTTATCATCATTGAAACGGCCCATAATTCAGAAGTTGAAAGAATACTATTTGTTTGATACGCTTTAATAAAATTTATTAGGATACGATCATCAAAACTACCATCAGTATGTGCAACCAATTCTAACGCAATAGCATAGACTCTTGGGTATCCTTTTTGTGATCCTTCTTTAATAATTGGAAGTCGATTAAATGTATTAACTGCTAAACTTTGTCTAATTTCTTTAACCTGTTGTTCTATAATGTAGAAATTATCCAGAAGCCATTCTGCAGCTGCTACTGTTCCTTTTTTATCGTTTACAAGATCATTTAACTTTTTATATACTTCCGTAATAAAACGATAGTTTTCATTTACTCTTACTAATAGCCAATTCACTGAACCACTTTTCTTAGTTATAACATGTGTTCTAGCAACTTCAACAGCATGTTTTTCCAACGCTTCTGGACTCAACAAAGCATCATATATATTTCTTCGTTCACTTTTTGTTGTATGAACATATCTATTTAATAAAAAGATTACAATCGCTGCTGAAATAAAATATATTGCAATTAATATTATTGTCATTGACTTCCTCATCCCCTATATCAGACTTGTATATTAATCTAAACTAAATTTTAAGCTACCATAAAGATATAATTCCCCTAATCTACAATTTTCATAAGTAAAAAAGCAGTGTAATATTCGAATTTACGAATATTACACTGCTTTTTATTAAGCTTTTCTTTATAATTTTTTCTTTCTATGAATCATAAAACAATTTATTAATTTCCTCTTCAATATAGTTCAATTTTTCTATATCTTTGGCTACAAGAAGAAGGAATAGTCGCCCTTTATTATTAACACTTCCTCTTGCAACAGAATAAACAAAAACTCCTTCTTCTCTTTTTGATGAGTATCTCCACTCTTCCAATTTAGTGTATACAAGCTCATTTATATTACGTTCATTAACATTATAATAACGTGTTCTATACTTTTTATCCCTACCTATTAAATCAGGAATGAAAGATATGTATGTAGATAATGTAAACCTCCCATTAATTTCAATAACAGGAAAAATAGTACCACCACTTGCTATTATAGAGTCTATACTTGCCAATCCTCTATATCCTTTCTGCCAAAGACTTTGACCTATTTTTAATGCTTCTTGTGTATAAAACTCATTTTGAGATTTACTCAGAAAATGATTAATCGGAAAATCACTTCCAATGTATATTTCTCTCTTCATTATCTGTTTTTTCAAAGGAAATAGTTGTATCTTACCATCCTCTTTAATAAATATTTGATAATTAATATCAAATAACGTATCATACCACTGTTCTACAATAACATTTATTTTTTTATTTGAATTCTTTTTTCTTGTAAGTATAGTCAGTAAAAAATTTAATGAACTCCGAGAATCTATTACATAGAATCCTTTTCCAGACGCACCATAAGCTTCTTTTACAGCAATTTTAGCGTCATCATTAGTTTTTAATTCTTTTATCGCATTTTCCACTTCTTTAATAGAATTGCAAATATATCCCTTTGTAACAGGTAATTTTAATTCCTCTGCTAAAAGTCGTGCATTTACTTTACTGTTTACCCATGAACTCATTTCAGAGGAAGCACCTAATAATTTGCATCCTGTTTTTAAAGCTATTTGTTCTTCTAAATATGTTACCGCATACGGCACCAACAAAATATCCTTATGCTCATTTTCCACTCTAAATTTTTTAATCTTATTAAGCAACTCATTGTCCCTTATGATTAATTCAGATATTGGATATTGCTCATCTCCATTCCATCTTTTTGGTACCCAGATTTGAGGTAAACTTATTCCCATTAAAATTAAGTTCTTTCTTACAATATCTGATATTTCTTCACGCATTATAACTATATCATTTTCATCTGCCAACAATAGTGATAGTTGCTCTGTTCTGTTTACGGTTTGTGCATTAGCTTCATTTTTCAATCGTGGCAATAAATTATCGTATTCTAAATTCCACATTGAGTCAACACCAATATTAAGCCACCATATGAAGCAAGTATTTTCACTGTTTTCTTTCCCAATGATTTCTTCCTTAAACAATGATACGTCGCCCATGTTATAACCTACTCTTGACATATGATATGATTTTTTGAATATCACTTACATTATCTGTCGTTAGATCTTCATCATAAAACTCAAACCCAAATTCTGATTCAATACCTACAATCAATCTGATAGCATTTACTGAATCCAGGCCCAAATCCAATAAGTCATCTTCCAAACCAATTTCATCCACTGGTTTTTCTAAATCAAAATCATTATCATGAATAATCTCTCTTATTTTACTTTCAATTGTTACACACATATTTAACCCCCCTAAAATTTTATATTATCTAATTAAAAAATCCTCTCGTTTTCCCCTACTTCGAATTAAAAAATCATTGTCTTCTTCAAACAGCACTTCTGCTGGCTTTGAATGACTTAGAAAATTTATTAAACTCGCAGACAAGCCATAAGCACCAGAATTGAGAATTACTACAATATCCCCTTCTTCAGAAACCGGCAATTCAACATTTTGTCCTAACACATCTGTTGGTGTACACAAAGGTCCAACAATATCAACTTTTTCAATATCTTTGTTTACACCTGACCTATTTAAAATATTGATAGGAAAATTATGCCTAACAAATCTTCCTATACCAGCTGCTGAGCTATGCACATTTGAACCCCCATCAGTTATTAAATAAGTTTTATTTCTAGACTTCTTTTTATATAAAATTTTTGTCAAAAAGTACCCACTCTCAGCTATTATAAAACGTCCACTTTCAAGAATCATTTTTATTTGAGTAAAATCAAAGTGCTGACTATTCACATTAATAATTTCTACTAACTTTTTTCTTAATATTTCTAAATCT
Organism: Clostridia bacterium; assembly: GCA_963662695.2. Lineage (GTDB taxonomy): Bacteria > Bacillota > Clostridia > SK-Y3 > SK-Y3. The sequence continues at coordinate 839,671 of CAXXDC010000001.1, forward strand.
AATGGCTGTTCCCCATTAAAATATGGTATCCCTAAACCACCACCAAAATCAATAAAGCTTAGTTTAACACTATACTCTTTTTCAATTTCTTTGGCAATATCTAATATATTGCTAAAATTATCTGCTAATAAGTTAGCATCTAATATTTGTGTTCCCATATAAACATGTATACCGTTAATACAAGTATTTGTATATTTTTTAGTTTTGGAAAAAATCTCCCCAACGCATTCTTCATCAATTCCAAATTGTTTTGATACACCACCCATTTTTATTCTCGCACCATGTGATTCTTTTGCTGGATTGACACGCACAGCAACATTTGTTACTTTCCCTTGTTTCTTAGAAATTTCATTAATTATTTCTAATTCTCTCTGAGATTCAACAATAATTGATAATATATTACTGTCTATTGCATACGCTAGTTCTTCTTGTGTTTTACCAGGACCTACAAATATTATTTGTTCAGAGCAAACTCCTGCTTTTAAAGCGCAATATAGCTCCCCATCAGAAGCTACTTCTATACCGTTTACATTATTTTTAATTTCTGATATCAATTTAAAATTGGGATTTGCTTTCATAGAATAAAAAACATCTATCTCTGTCGGCAATATTTGTTTAAGCGTTGAGATTTGCTTTTTAACTTTTTCAAAATTATATGCATACAATGGTGTATCATACTTTTCTACTAGATATAGTAGCCGTGTTGTCGTTTTTTTGTCCACTATCTTTTTCACATCCTTATCGATTTAGATTAATTTTTTTTTTAGACCATAGAATATCTAAAAAGCATACTGCCAAAACTTTCCCCGAAATCATCATTACCCCAATTAATTGTAGCCATATAGTCACCTTCACTAAATGTATACAAGTCAGTAACATCTTTAAAATTTCTTATTAAATCCACAGACCCTAAATGTCCACCATCAGAAATATTATTTGTAAAAAATTTTTTAATTGGAACTTTTACAAAGCGTGAAATTGCAAATAAGTAACTATAATTTACCGACTGTGGAATAATAATTTTTATATCATTTAATTCGATGTTATTCTTATTGAATATACTTTTAAAACACTTAACATCACTAGTCATCTTTTTAAGGTTTGTTCTGGAATAATCATTATTATGATAATTTGAATAGCTTAGAGAACCATCGGATGATGACGTGCTTCCTATTATACTGAAACCATCTGTGTCATTATCAAAGCCAACCAATAATATCCCAGCACCGTCCCCTGAAATATTTATTTTAGTAACTCTCATTTCATAATCATCATAAAAACTAGGTGAGAGAATAAGGCTATAGCAACTGTCATCATTGTCATTATACGTTTTTGCTATGTCTATAGCTCTTAACGTTGAACAACACGATTGACTAATTATCATCGTAGACGCTTGTGTTAACTTAAACTTTTCAATAATATAATAAGGTACACTTATTCCTTTATTTACCACACTCAGTCTTGGGCTTGTATAAAATAAATATTTAATTTGTTCTGGCTGAATTTTTTTATCATCAAAAAGCTTCGCTACTAATTGTGAAAATATAGCTATTAAATCTACATTATCCTCAATCGTGATTTTTTCTATTCTACTTTCTTTAAGAAATTTATCAATATATTTATTTTTATCTATACAATCTGTGGGTATTTCAAAATTAGTTGCAGTTCTTAGTATTCTTTCTGCTTGAATTTTTTTGGAAGGTAGATAATAATCTGAATAAAGTATTTTTGCCATTTTATTTTCTCCCTATGTTTATTAAAAAAAATTTTCTGTTATTTTCTAATATTATAGCCAATATTTGTTTATTTGTCAATATTTGTTATCTTTTGTCATGATTTATTGTTTTCCTTTTAATTATATTAATTTATTTTTATTGACTTATATGGTTTTATATAGTAAGATAATCAAAATACCTAAAATCAATAAAACTCCAACTAACAATTTACTATTATTGTCCAGTCTTATTTTCACCATTTAAAAAAGGAGATATATCCAATGAAGCATATGCTGAATATTAGACCATTTGATGAATTTTGGTTTGATTGTATTACTAACAACTATATATCAATATTAAGTTCCTTTGAGGAAAGCTATAAATATGCAATGTACCAGAATGATTACAATTATGAAAATGAGATAAATATTAATATTTATCGTGACTCGAAAAAACATACAATATCTTCTAAAGGTTTACAGATAAATAATAATGTTATTGATCAGCTAGTGCCTTATATTAATATCGAAGAGAAAAAATACATCAACAAAGATAAATTTCTAGATGAGATAAAAGAACTGTTATACAAAAATACAATAATATTACCAGCCGTTGATCTATATTTTTGGAATAAAATTGGTCTTTTTCATCATAAAATCCATGCAAATCATTACACTTTATTAATAGGATTTGACGATGATAAAAAGGAATTTTATGCTCTTGAAGATGATATTCATAGAAATTATAAAATGATTACTGAGTCAGAAAGCACTTTCATTGAATCAGTGCAGAGCAACCATTGTAACAATGAAATTTCCGATTATTTAATCTTTACCATATCCGAATCGTTGCCAAAATATCGCCTTCCATTGCATGACATTGTACATAATATTCCTATAATAAATAAAAGTCTTCATTCACTCAATTTCGATGATTTATATACTCACAAATATGATAATAAAGAGTTTTCGCGATTATCTGTATTGTTACCAAGAAAAATATCTAAGATAATTGTCAGACAACAAGCGAATATTTCATTAATAAACATTTTACATAAAAAGAATATAATATCTACAAAAGATTATATTCTGATAGTTAATATCTGTGAAGATATTATAAAAATCTGGCAAATAATAAATAATCATATACGTAAAGCCACATTATTAAATGTCGATTACTTAAATCAAAAAGCTGATACCTTGATTAGGCTATCTGAACAAATTGTAAAAAATGAGATAGACTGTTGGAATCACGTTAAAACTGCTATTGTTAATTCTAAAATTCCATTGGATACTGATTTAGTTATATAGCAGGAGTCTACCAAAATCCTCCTGCTATATTTTGTTAAACCAACCGTTCAGTACCCTTATCTGTAACAACACCATACACAAGTGGTGTTTCTTCAACTTTTTCCTCTCCTATCGTTATTGCACCTTCAAAAAAATTTATCGCTTCATCCAATTTTGTTTCATCATTTACATAAAAATCTGCAATAGCTTCTCCTTCTTCAACAGCATCTCCAATGCGTTTCTTCATTATAATGCCTACATATGGGTCAATGATATCTTCTTTTTTCGTTCTGCCTGCACCTAACAACATGGCACTAATACCCAATGTTTGTGCATTCATAGATATAATTTCCCCTTTCTCTTTTGCCAAAACAGGGATAATCCTTTTTACCTTTACTAGTCTGTCTGGATAATCTACAATTGTATCATCTCCACCTTGTGCCCTTATCATCTCTTTAAGCTTTTCTGCACCCTTACCATTTGCCAATGCCTCTTCTAATAACACTCTTGCCTCCTTAATATCATTACACCGCCCCCCAACATATAACATATAGGAAGCAAGTAAGAGACAGATTTCTTTAAGTGCACCTTCATGGCTTCCTTGAAGAATTTCTATGGCTTCTTTGACCTCCAATGCATTACCAATTGCCAAACCTAAAGGTTGATTCATATCTGTAATCAATGCCGTTGTTTCTCGTCCTACGTTCGTACCTATATGAACCATTTCTTCAGCTAAAGCAAATGAATCATCTATCGACTGCATAAACGCACCGTTTCCTGCTTTTACATCTAGTACAATTGCATCTGCACCTGCGGCAATTTTTTTGCTCATTATACTACTTGCAATCAGAGAAATATTATCTACTGTAGCAGTCACATCCCGAAGTGCATAAAGCTTTTTATCCGCTGGAACTAAATCACCTGTTTGTCCTATCACTGCTACACCTATTTTGTTTACAATTTGAATAAAATCCTTCATCGTTTGATGAATATTATAGCCTGGTATTGACTCTAATTTATCCAGTGTACCTCCTGTATGTCCCAGCCCTCGCCCAGACATTTTTGCTACTGGAACACCACACGCAGCTACTAAAGGTGCAACAACAAGTGTTGTCGTGTCCCCGACCCCTCCGGTACTATGCTTATCCACTTTCACGCCATTAATAGCGGATAAATCCATCACGTCTCCCGAATAAGTCATAGCCATTGTTAAGTCAGCTGTCTCTCGTGCATTCATCCCTTTAAAATAGATAGCCATTAAAAGTGCTGACACTTGATAGTCTGGAATTTCACCCACAACATATCCTTTTATAAAAAACTCAATTTCTTCCTTTAAAAGTTCTTCACCATTTCTCTTTTTTAGAATAATGTCATACATTCGCATATTGTGTACCTCCTCTATTAAAATTAATATATCTCAAAATATTATATTTAACAACTATTTTCTTTCCGTTTAAATACAATAATACGAAAAATATACTATAGAGACATTGACAAAAAACTTAATCTCTTGTATAGTGTTGTTAATTATGTAACCTGTGAAAAAACAGTTAAAAGACTATTATTATATAGGAGGAAATTTTTTATGAAACCATATTTCACGCAAGAAGTTAATTTTTATGGTAGCACGAATCCAGCAGAACTTTTAAAAGAATATGATAGCCCATTATATGTATACAATGAATCTGTTTTGAGAGAAAGATGCAGAGAGATGAAGAATTTAGTGTCTTATCCTCATTTTAAAGTTAATTATTCGATTAAAGCTAATTCAAGCTTAGAACTCTTAAAAATTGCACGGGAAGAAGGATTAGTTGCTGATGCTATGTCTCCAGGTGAAATACATGTGTTATTAGCAGCAGGATTTAAACCAGAAGATATTTTCTACATAAGTAACAATGTCTCTGAAAAGGAAATGCAGTTTGCTATTGATAACGGTGTCACAACAAGTATAGATTCCTTATCACAGCTCAAACAGTATGGTAGACTTAATCCTGGTGGTAAAGTAGCTATTCGTTTTAATCCTGGTGTAGGTGCAGGACATCATGAAAAAGTGGTAACTGGTGGTAAGAAAACAAAATTTGGTGTTAATATGGACTTAGTGACAGATGTAAAAAAAATACTTTCTGATTATAATTTGACGCTAATTGGAATCAATCAACATATTGGTTCATTATTTATGGAAATAGACAACTATATCGAAGGTGTTAAATCTGTACTATCGGTTGCTAAGCATTTTGATACTTTAGAATTTATTGATTTTGGCGGCGGTTTCGGTATCCCTTATCGGAAGCAAGAAGGTGAAAAGCGGTTAGACCTTAAAGAATCTGGTGAAAAACTCACAAAACTTTTGGAAGAATGGACAGACGAATATGGTAAAAAACTTACCTTTAAAATTGAGCCTGGAAGATATATTGTTGGAGAATGTGGTGTACTAGTAGGAAATGTGTATACTATAAAACAAAATTACGACCTCACATTTGTAGGAACAGATTTAGGGTTCAATATATTATCACGTCCTATGATGTATGATTCACACCATGATATTGAAGTATATAAGAACGGAATTTTAACAAAAGAAAATGAAGAGGTTGTAACGATTGTAGGAAATATCTGCGAAAGCGGAGATATCATGGCAAAACAAAGGGCTTTACCACATATTGATGAAGGTGATATTTTAGGTGTAATGAATGCAGGGGCTTATGGCTATTGCATGGCTTCAAATTACAATAATCGCTTACGTCCTGCAGAAGTATTAATAAAGGACGACGGAAGTTCAGTTTTAATTAGAAGAAGAGATACATTTGAGGATTTAATGAGAAATTTTGTATAGAGTATAGAAAATAAAAACTTCAATAGGAATTCAATTTCCATTGAAGTTTTTTGTTGCCTTATTATAATAACCAGGCATAATCTTGTCTACAGTCGGCAACATAATCTACGTATACTTTATCGCTTTTAACTTGATATATTATCATATACCATTTTCCCATTTGAAGCTTTCTATATTTCCCCTGTGGAATATATGAATCTACTAGCCAAGAGTTTCTTTCAGTTAATTTCTCTAAAGATTTTGCCTTTTCTTGAAATTCATTTATTAATGAAATTGCTGCGTTTTCATTAACCTGTGCCAAAAATCTAGAATGGGAGACCAGCATTTGTGTAGCATTATTAGATATAATCACTTCATATGTTTTATCGTTTTTTTCCATCAAGCACCTCATTAACTGCTTGTTTCATCATCTTTGAAACAGTTTCAATGGAATATCCTGCCTTTCCATTGGTACGTTCTTCCTCAGCAATAATTAGGTTTTCTCTCAATTTTAGCATACTTTCACGTCTTGCAAATGCTACAATATCCATTACTACAAGGTCACCTTCACCATTCTTAGTCAGATATACAGGCTCCCCAGATTTTTTACAAATCTCAGAAATCTCATTATAATTCTTTCGAATTGCTGCAGATGGTTTTATATTTAACATTTCACAACACTTCCTTCGTAGTAATATTATACACTTATTATATGCTTATTATACTACATTTCTATTTATTTGTAAACATATTCCTGGATATCTCAAGTAAACGCTCCTTCTTATTATCTTTGGGATTATCAATCACAACATCTAATAGTCTATTTAACATATTTCCAATTTCTCTTCCCTGTGGAACACCTATATCAATTAAATCTTTACCGCTAATCGCCAAATCACTTAAAGTAACACATTGTTTATCTTGCTGAATTTCATAATATATACGTTCTATTTGTTTCAAATCTTCCACCCTTTGAGGCTCAAATTCAGGGTTTTGCGCCCTAATATCCGATTCCTTGACTTTTAATAGATTCAAAAAAATGTCATTACCAACAGCCTTAATTGCTCTTCGAACTGCCTTATGGGTGGGCAGTATGGGTCTATCATGCCATTTTATGAGCCTTTTAATTTTCACCCTTGTCTTATTATCAAACTTCAATCTTTTTAAAATCTGATCTGCCAAAGCAACACTTTTCTCCCCATGATTGTAAAAGCGGTCTATCCCTTTACAATCTGTAGTCTTACAAAGAGGTTTGCCTATATCGTGTAATAACATCGTCCATTTTAAAGCTAAGTCCTTCTCTATGTTTTTTACTGCTACTAATGAATGTCTGCCTACATCATAAATATGATAAGTATGTGTTTGTTCAATATTGAAGCAATTATCAAACTCAGGTAAAATTTCCTGTAACATACCAATCTCATGCATTATAAGTAATTTTTCTGAATTATTTGATAGGAGAAGCTTATTTAATTCCTCTCTAATGCGTTCTTTGCTAATTTTAGAAATTAACTTTATATTTCTATCTATTGCCTTGTATGTTTTTTCTTCAATTCCAAAGTTTAATTGGCAAGCAAATCGAACGGCTCGAAGTAGCCTAAGTGCATCTTCTTTAAACCTTTCATCTGCTGTTCCAACACATCGAATAAGCTCATTTTCAATATCAATCCTACCGTTAAATGGATCTATAAATCCAACGCTCGGACGATATGCAATTGCATTCATTGTGAAATCTCTTCTTTGTAAGTCGTCTTCAATATTTTTCGTATACTTTACTTCAGAAGGTCTTCTATAATCTTGATAGTCTTCTTCAATACGATAAGTGGTTACCTCAAAATTTGTTTTATCAATATGTACAGTAACTGTTCCATGCTTTAACCCCGTATCATAGGTTCGCAAAAATAAGGCTTTTACTTCTTCTGGGGTTGCTGATGTGGTAATATCCCAATCGCAGGGAACTCTACCCATCAAACTATCTCGCACACAACCACCAACAATAAAAGCCTCATAACCCTTTCTATTTAATTCATCTAAAATATACATTGCCTGTTCTGGAATGTTAATTTTCATCTTTACCACGCACTATCTATTAATTCTAACACCACTGGACAGTGATCTGAACCCATCACATCATTCAAGATTTCTGCATCCACTATTTGATCTATAAAATCTTCTGATACAAAATGGTAATCAATCCTCCATCCGGCGTCCCTTTCTCTCGCTCTAAACCGATAACTCCACCACGAATATTTTATCGTATCTGGATAAAAATGACGAAAACTATCGATATAGCCATGTGAAACCAATTTATCGAGCCATTTTCTCTCAATGAGTAGAAAACCAGATCGGTCAGCGTTTGCTTTAGGATTCTTTAAATCAATTTCATTATGTGCTGTATTAAAGTCACCACATATGATAATATGGTGTCCTCGTGCCTTTAAGCCATCACAAAACGCTAATATTGCATCATAAAACTTCAATTTATATTCCAATCTTTCTTCGTTCATTTGTCCATTAGGAAAATAGATATTCAGTAGAATAAATGTATCATACTCAGTAATAATAATTCTACCCTCTTTATCTATCTCTTCAATACCAATGCCATACTTTACTGACTTCGGTTCTTTTTTAGTATAGGTTGCAACACCACTATACCCTTTTCTTTCAGGTGCATTCCAATAGGAATAGTATCCCTCAATATTTATGACGTCATCATCTAATTGCTCCACATGTGCTTTCGTTTCCTGTAAACATAGTACATCTGGTTGTTCTTCTGCCATCCATTCCAAGAATCCTTTGCTTTTCATTGCTCTAATACCATTTACATTCCATGCATAAATCTTCATCTTATTCTCCCCTATTTACACTCACTTGACCAACACCCATTGTAATATCTAACACTATCTTTCGTTGTGCCTCATCATAATTCGGTGAATAATAATTATTTTGAGTCCTTACCCATCCGCCACCTTTTAAATCCATATGACTAAGTCCACCATGAGAGTTAATTTTAATCCCTACATTCTTAGGTATATATACATCAATATTTGATGCTCCCGCATCAATATTTACTTCCGTTAAAGAATTTTTATCACCAAATTTCATGTCAATATCTCCTGCTCCTAGCTCCAAATCAAATGTATTGATTTGGAGCTCTGACAAATCAATAATACCAGAGACTGCACCCATATTAACATCAATATTCCATTCTATTTCTTTATTTAGTTCAATATCATACTCATTCTCTATATCATCAAAAACATATACCCTTTTCCTTCTCATGCCGTCAATATCAATATCTACTTTTTTATTATTATTTAAATACTGTGTGTCGTATTCTAAATCCTCATGCTTCATCATCACTTTAAGAAGTTTGCTAGAAGTGCTACCGATAACTATTTCGGCACCACCTATTTGAAGGTCAAGATCCCCTTGTTCCGTTATCTTCTGCTTTTCTATAATGATTTCTCCACCTATTGAAGAATCCAATGATTGCGGTTGTTCATTTGTTACCACACCATATCCTATAATGATAGCAAATAATAATACCCACGTTACAACAGAAACAATCTTATTCTTCTTAAATATAACATTGACGCCTATTACGATAAGTAAAATGGGCCAAAGACGGAAAAAATGTAGTATAATTGCTTCACTCATAATATCTAAATTGATAAGTAGAAGGATAATGCCTATCCCTATTAGTATAATACCACCTGTAACTTTATTATTGTTCACGATCTCACACCTTTCCTTTAATAAGTAAGAGTCCGCCTAACACAATAAGTGCAACTGGCCATATATAACTAAAATCGAACCAATAAAAAAATTCTTTAAACAAAAAAGTTACACCTAGGAAAATGAGGATAGCACCAGCAATTAATCTATTTTTTTCATTTCCTTTTGACTTCATCTCTCCATTTTCATAATAAATTGTTTCTTTTTCACTGTCAACCTCGCTTTCAAAACTATTATAATCTGTTCTTTCTGGAATGATGATAAGTCCGACAATATATGCTAAAACACCTGTTCCTCCAGCTAAAAATGTTATAGCACAAATCAATCTGACAACGGTAGAATCAACTTCAAAGTATTCAGCAATTCCTCCACAAACCCCTCCTATCATCTTATCTCGCTTAGAACGATATAAACGTTTCTCCATATAATCTAACTCCCTTCATCTTCATTAATTACTTTAATATCTTTATCTATTTATACGTATAATATTTTTTTTCGTCTGAAAAAATATTTTAATATGCGGCAAGGGGACATTTTGTTTAACACAAAACGCCCCCTCGTCATCCCTCCTGCAACCTATTCAACCACTGGCAGCAATATAATCTGTCCTGCTCTAATATCTTGAATGCCGTTAATCTCCATTATCAATGTATGTTTTTGACCATCGCCAAAGTGGTTTTGACTGATACCCCATAATGTATCTCCTGGCTGAACTACATATTCTAAATAATCGTTGTTTTGCTGCGGTATCTCATTTTGTACAGTCTTATCATTTGATTCTCCACCTTGCGACCCTGTATTGGAAGGTACTATACCAGACCGTACTAATTCATTATACTTACTTTCAAGCTCTTCAACCTTAGCTTCAAGTTTACTTATTTTATCCTCCTGTACATTTGTTTCTACATTCGTAGCTACAAGACTATTATATTTACTATTTAGTCTAAACTGACCAATCATTACTGTAATAACTAAGATAACTAAAATAGCATTAATAATCTGTATAATATTTTTTATTTTTCTCTTGGGACGAATATGTACTGATGAACTCTTTGTTGGCTTCCTGTTTGAAGTTTGTGAATATGTTTTTTGGGTCAAACGTTTGGTTTTACTATATACAAAGTATCCTGAGCATTTTATAATATCTCTGGTTTTTCTCTGATAAAAACCTTCCTCTTTCGATATTGGATCAAAGAGATATGCCAACTTCCATAGAAAATCCGAAAAATTATTCTGTACAAACGTATCGCTGCGAGACAATTCTATACCGCTTTCTGGACAGGTATGAAACCATCCTATGATTTCTAACTCTGTAAAGAAAGCTTCTCTTTCACTGTGAATTGTCGACCATGTCTTTTGTGTATATTCTGGTGCTTGATCTATATTTTCGGTATATTTTGCATCTAATACACCACTCACAACTAAAATTTCATCTCCATCTTTTTCAATGGTTTTTCCTAATAATACGCCGCTCAGTTCTTTTTTTAAATCCGTTTTTGCATATCTTTGTATATGCTCATAAACTTCATCGAGAATAAATACCTCTAAATCCCCTTTTGTATGCTCACCTCTTAAAATTGAGTTTCTAAAAAAAGCCATTTCCTCATACGATTTATGAATGCTTGTAGGAATGTCCGAATCAAATCCTTTGATTTTATCCGTATTAAACTGCAAAAACCTCACCCCTTATTTTAATAATACCCACATATCTTTATATATAAATATTCTCTAAAATGAAATATAATCCTTCAAAAGATAAAATAATATTAAAATTCTGCTGTTTTTGGTGTTCTTGGAAAAGGTATCACATCTCTGATATTGGTCATCCCTGTTAAATACATAATCACTCTTTCAAATCCAAGACCAAAACCTGCATGCTTTGTACCACCATATTTCCTTAAATCTAAGTACCACCAATATTCCTCTTTGCTTAATCCTAGTTCATCCATTCTCTTCTCAAGCATATCAAGACGTTCTTCTCTTTGACTTCCCCCTATAATCTCACCAACACCTGGTACAAGAAGATCCATTGCAGCAACAGTTTTGTTATCATCGTTTAAACGCATATAAAATGCCTTAATATCCTTTGGATAATCAGTTACAAAAACAGGTTTCTCAAAAATATTTTCAGTTAAATATCTTTCATGCTCAGTTTGAAGATCTTTTCCCCATTCAATAGGATATTCAAATTTTTCTTTTGCTTTTTTAAGAAGCTCTATCGCTTTCGTATAGGTTATATGTTCAAAATCAGACTTCATTAGATTTTCTAGTCTTTCAATTAAGGATTTATCAATAAATTTATTAAAGAATGTCATTTCCTCAGGTGCTTTTTCAATGACATAGTTTATAATATATTTTAACATTTCTTCGGCTAATTCCATATCATCATTGATGTCTGCAAAAGCAATCTCTGGTTCAATCATCCAAAACTCTGAGGCATGTCTGGCCGTATTTGAATTCTCAGCTCGAAATGTTGGGCCAAATGTATATACGTTTTTAAATGCCATACTATAGGATTCCACATTTAACTGACCACTTACTGTTAAATTGGTCTCTTTTCCAAAAAAATCCTTTGAATAATCTATATTCTCTTCTTCATCTAATGGTAAGGCTTGGGCATCTAGTGTTGACACATGGAACATCTCCCCAGCGCCTTCAGCATCACTGCCAGTAATAATAGGGGTATGTACATATACAAACCCTTTTTTTTGAAAAAATTGATGAATAGCATAAGCAACTAAAGATCTTATCCTAAAAACGGCAGAAAAAGCATTTGTTCTAGGTCTTAAGTGTGCGATAGTTCTTAAAAACTCAAATGAATGTCTCTTTTTCTGTAATGGATAATCAGACGAAGAAAGCCCTTCGATTTCAATATTTGTTGCTTTCACTTCAAAAGGTTGTTTTGCATTAGGGGTTTCAACTAACTCACCTTTAACGACAATAGCAGATCCAACTGTAAGCTTAGCTATTTGTTTGAAATTATTTAAATATTGTTTTTCAAAAACAATCTGTACTCCTTTAAAGAAAGTCCCATCATTTACTTCAATGAAACCAAAATCTTTAGATACACGCACCGTCCGCACCCATCCACATATTATAACTTTATGATTATAAAATGATTCTGATTTTTTAAATATTTCTTTAATATCTGTCTTCATCTCATATGCCTCCTCATCGTACTTACTCATTATTATAGCACAAAAAAAGAATTTGCATCCATTGCAAATTCCCTTTTTGTTAATATCTTCGTAGATGATTATCGTTCGTTAAGAGGTATATATTTTTTCCCCCGCAAAATACTCTTATACGCTGGTCTAATAATTCTATTTGCTACACCTTCTTCGATTCTATGTGCACACCATCCTGCAATTCTCGCAACTGCAAACAATGGTGTATATAATCCTGAAGGAATGTTTAGCATATCATATACAAATCCTGAATAGAAGTCTACGTTCGCACATACCTTCTTATCAGATTTTTTCACCTCTTCAAATGCCTTTGGAGCAATTTTCTCAATTGAAGCATATAAATTAAACTCTTTCAAATGACCTGTTTCCTTAGCTAATTCATATGCCTTTTGTTTTAACAATACCGCTCTAGGGTCAGAAAGTGTATAAATCGCATGACCAATACCATATATAAGCCCTGAACCATCATAAGCCTCTTTCTTTAATATCTTTGTCAAATATGCTTCAATTTCATCTTCATCTTCCCAATTCGACACATTTTCCATTATATCAAGCATCATACCTCTAACTTTATTGCTTGCACCTCCGTGTTTAGGCCCCTTTAAAGAACCGACTGCTGCCGCAATAGCAGAATATGTATCCGTACCCGATGAAGAAACAACTCTTGTTGTAAAAGCTGAGTTATTCCCCCCACCATGTTCTGCGTGTAACACCAACGCTAAATCTAACAATTCTGCTTCAAGCTTTGTATATTGATTATCAGGTCTAATCATATACAGTATGTTTTCAGCTGTTCCCAATTCAGGTTGTGGCATATGAATATACAAACTTTCATTTTCATAATAATGCGCTTTGGCCTGATATCCATAAGCAACCATAGTAGAAAAACGTGCAATCAAAGATATACACTGTCGCAAAATATTTTCAACATCCGTCTCGTCAGGGTTATCATCATAAGAATATAATCCTAATACACTTCTAGCTAATTTATTCATGATATCATGACTGGGCGCCTTTAATATCATATCTTCAATAAAGCTATCTGGCAGTGTCCTATATTGCGCCAGTAATTGCTGAAATTCCTCAAGCTGATTTATGTTCGGTAATTCACCAAAAATGAGCAAATAACATACCTCTTCAAAACCAAAACGATTTTCATTTTGAAAAGTATTTACAATATCCTTCACATTGATTCCTCGATAAGAAAGTCTTCCTTCATCAGGAACTTTTTCACCTTCATCCATAATAAAACCGTGTACATCTCCAATCTTGGTTAACCCTACTAACACACCAGCACCATTACTATATCTCAGACCCCTTTTCACCTCATATTTTGGATACAGTTCAGGATCTATTAAATTATTTCTTTCAGCCAAAACAGAAAGTTCATGTAGCATCTTTTTTTCATCTATATTCATTATTCCATCCTCCTTCTATTACATTCATTGGATAATTGAATACTTGTATACATTTAATATTCAAGTGTCAAAAAATACTTGTACTATACTTATTTTATTATAAACAACCCATTTATGCAAGATTAATTTTTCTTTCTTTCATTAAGGAATTTCAAATATTTGCTTAAATAAGATTTCATTTTTTTCATCATTTGGAATCCAATAGGAAACCCCATGAAGATAGTTTGGTACGCCATTTACTGTGTAAAACTTAATGTTATTTTTCTGAATATCTTTCAGTAAAGTAGCAAAACTGACCATTTGATTTAGTTTAATATCTGTTTTTATGTATTTTTCATATTCCATTCTTAAATTAATGAGGGTAGTTATTTGACTAGGATCTTTCAATTGACTCAATACTGATATTAAGAATTTTTGTTGTCTTTTTATTCGATCAATATCTCCATTCCCAGTCTTTCTCCAACTAATATATGTAAGTGCTTCTTTTCCTGATAGAATCTGTCTGCCTTTAGATAACTTTACATTTTTATCTTCCATTTCAGTCTCTACATCTACTTCTACACCGCCTATGCGATCCACTAGATTAGGTATAGGTTCCATATCAATAGCAACGTAATAATCAATCGTATCATATTTTATAAATTTGTTAACTGTATCAATCGTACTGCTAATCCCTTCCTCATTCATCCCTCCCCATACATATGCGTGATTAATTTTATCTTTTTTATTAATACAAGGTATGAAAACATATGTGTCTCTAGGAATACGCAATATTTTTGTCTCTTTTGTATCCATGTGAATAGAAACCAGTGCAATCGTATCGGTTCTATATACACCTAGCTTTTTATCCCTTTCCTCTGTCCTATCAAGCCCCAGAAAAAGGATATTCAAAACATTATCTTCTACTGCTTTCTTTTCATCTTCTATTTCTATTATCAACGATTGCTCTTCTCTAACAATTTTTGTATTGAGTTTAATGACACAAAATATTACGAGCAATATAACAATAAGCACCAATATCATTGTGAGTATCATTATCATTTTTATTTTTTTCATAGAGATTACCATCCAAATCTTTTCTTCTTTTTTTGTACCCGTCTATGTCCTATCGATTTAATCACCTCATCATTCAGCACACATTGTCCATTTTTTTCAAAAAGCGCCTCCCTAATATTATCTCCAAGTTCTGTCTCCACTATCTTTTTACTTTCACTTAGATTAAAAGTACGACCTCTACAATTATGTGCATCTGAAGCTATAAAATGCGCCATGCCATGTCTCAATAATGTCAAAGCCACTTCCTTTGTCCTACTACCATAAATACCTGTTAAGCTAGTAGCATTAATTTGTGCTAAAGCTCCTCTGTCAATAAAATCATATAAAAGATTGGGGTTATCGGCAACTTCACAATTTCGTTCTGGATGTGCAATAATTGGTGTATGTCCATTTAATTTCAACTGAAATATAATATCTTTTGTATATTCTGGTATATTGATTATAGGTAGTTCTAATAATATATAGGATGAATGATTTAACGTACATACCAATCCTTCTTTTATAAGTTCAGGAACCTCAAGACTGATAAACACTTCATTTCCCGGGAAAAGTTGAACACTGATATTTTCTTGTTCTATCCTTTTTATTAATTTATTTATCTTTTTCTGTACTAAGAAAGCATTATTTTGCCATATACCATGAATATAATGCGGTGTTGCAATAATATGCGTAATGCCATCCTTCGCCGCTATTCTAATCATATCAATTGCAGTATCAATATTTGGAGCACCATCATCTAAGCCATCTATGACATGTGAGTGTATATCAATAATCATATCCGTCACCGTGCTTTATTTACAGACCAATATCTTTTTGATTTTTTTCTAACTGTTATCTCCTGTAGTGTTGTATCATCTCCATTGTCATAGTAGAAATCATAGCAATAGTAGCCACCTCTTATATCCTTGGTTAATCTATTGAGCACTACCCCAACAATATTAGCATTAACTTTATCCAGAGATTCCTTCGCTCTCTGGATTGCATCAATCTCAATCACTCCTGAATTTGCAACCAATATTGTGCCATCTACAATGGTAGATAGTATAGCCGCATCTGTGACGATTCCTACAGGTGGTGCATCCATCAAGACAATATCATAATCCTGATTAATCTTTTCAATAAATTGTTGCATTGACTGAGAAGCCAACAACTCAGAAGGGTTAGGGGGTATCGGGCCAGATGTCAATACATGAAGATTCTCAACATTCACTTTTCTTAAATATTGCTTATAGTCGTCATGCTTAGCTAAAATATTGGTCACACCTATATGATTAAATAGATCAAATACTTTATGGATATTGGGTCTCCTCAGATCAGCATCAATCAATAATGTTTTACTCCCCGATTGTGCAAAAACCATGGCAAGATTTACAATTGTCGTCGTTTTTCCTTCTTCAGGTACTGCACTCGTTATTACTATATTTTTCAAAGGTTTATCAACACTTGAAAACTGCAAATTTGTCCGCAATACTCTATAGGCTTCTGATATCGGGGATTTAGGATTTGTCTGAGTAATTAATGGATTTTTTTCTAACATCATCTTTCTCTCCTAACTGTAATTTAGTTGAATTATTCAGTAAAATCAGGAATTATACCAATAACGGGAAGATTAAGGTGTTTTCGTACATCCTGAGGTGTTTTGACTGTATTATCAAAATATTCAATAAGAAATACAAGACCCAATCCGGTCATAAATCCTATGACAAAAGCAACTGCAACATTGAGTTTTTTTATCGGTTTAATTGCATAGCGCGGTATTTCTGCCTCATCTATTATTTGAACATTTTCTACGTCCATAAGTGCTATTGCTTTTTCTTTGAAAACTCTTGTGATTGTTTTAGCAATATCTCTTGCCATCTTAGGATCCGTATCCTGTGCTCTGATTTGTATTAATCGCGTATCAGATTTCAAACTAACACTCAGTTTTCTTGCTAACTGTCCAGGTGTCGTATCTTTGAGATTTAATTCCTTTATAACTGTATTTGAAACCAATCGACTCTTTACAAGCTCACGATAATCTTTTACCAATTGGTTTCCTAATAGCAAATCATAATAGGCAACAGTGCCTTGTGCATCAATTTTTTTACCAACATAAATGAGTGCGTTAGCTTCATATAAAGGTTCAAGTATAAAAAAACTGAGAATAGCCGAAATCGCTGTAAAAATAAAGGTAGATAAGATAATAATCCATAATTTCTTTTTTAGCATTTGTAATATTTCTCTTATGTCCATAGTGACCTCCCTTTAGTCTTTTCTCCTTTAAATTTTGTAAATGTTTTCTCCATCTATATGACGAAATGCATTACGTGTGTCTAGTATTACTCTGCAACTTTTAGCAATACTGTCATAATGATAACGACTATGATCTGTGATTAAAATGACAATATCCATCCGTTCAAGCAACTCATGTGTTATTTTCTCTGTATAGACTGTTTCCCCATTTTCAGCAATGAATTTATCAACATATAAATCATTGACATGTACTTTAGAACCTCTTTCCTTTAATAATTGATAAATAATAAGCGCCGGTGATTCTCGTACATCATTAATATCTTTTTTGTAAGTCAATCCGAGTAATAATATTTTGGAACCAGATATACACTTACTAGATTGATTCAAGATATCAGATACTCTGTTAATAACATAGTATGGCATATTACTATTGATATCACTGGCTAATTCAATAAATCGATTGTAATAATCGTACGTCTTTGCCTTCCATGCGAGATACTGTGGATCTAGTGGTATACAATGCCCCCCTATTCCTGGCCCTGGATAAAAGGGCATAAAACCAAATGGTTTTGTTGATGCGGCATTAATCACTTCCCAAATGTCTATACCCATTCTCTGACACATCATCGCCATTTCATTTACGAGTCCAATATTAACAGATCTAAACGTATTTTCTAATAATTTTACTGTCTCTGAAACCCTAGTAGATGAAACCATAACGATATTATCTAAGATACTTCCATAGAACTGCTTAACGATTTGATTACACCTTTTAGTTGCTCCACCAATCACTTTGGGTGTATTCTTTGTATGATATAATTTATTTCCTGGATCTACTCTTTCTGGTGAAAAACAAACATAAAAATCTTCTCCTACCTTATATCCTAACTCCTCAATTGGCTTAATGATTAATTCCTCCGTTGTTCCAGGATATGTTGTGCTTTCTAATATGATGAGTAGATCTCTATGCATAAACTGTATTATATTCGCCACTGCCCTTTGAATATGAGATAAGTCAGGTGTTTTTGTTTTACTAAGGGGTGTAGGAACACAGATAATTACAACATCCATGTTGTTTATTTCACTAAAAACAGTTGTTCCATGAAACTTATTTATACGTTTTATTTCTTGAATTTCATCTGATTTTACATCTAAAACATACGATTTACCCAAACTCAATAAATCAACTTTTTCTTGATTAATATCAAATCCGTATGTTAGAAAACCAGATTTAGCAGATTCTACAGCTAAAGGTAAACCGACATATCCTAAGCCTATAACCCCAACTTTTGCACTTCTATCTTCAATTTTTTTTATTAATTGCATGATTTCATCCCCCTCAAATTCACAATATACTCACAAACTTGGAAGTCACTAACTTTCTCTGATACTTTTCTTCAAATATCATCCGTGCATTCTTACCGCACGCACTTCTCAATTCAGCATCATTGTATAGTTTTTCTACCGCTTTAACGAAAGCACATCTATCCTCGGGATTAACTCTTAACCCTGATTTTGTATCTTCTATCAGTGAGCCTATTTCTGTGTTCTCTGACATTACAGCTAAGATGGGTCTGCCAGCTGCAAGGTATGAATATGTTTTACTAGGTACTGAAATACCTTCCAACCCTTTTGCCAAACTCACAAGTAATAAATCTGCTGATCTTAGAAGCTCTCCGTATTCATCTCTATTTTGATAGGTAAAAAACACCACATTGTTAATTTTCTTTTTTTGTACTATTTCTTGTAACTCTTTTTTTTGACCGCCTTCACCTACAAATACCAAGCAAATATCTTCGCTCAATTGGTTAATTTCTGCCATTGAATGGATTGTATGTTCTAAATTATGGAATAATCCTATGTTTCCTGTATATAGAATCATGAATTTATGCTCCATATTCCAGTCTATTTTAAAATCTCTATCGCAAGATTTATCAATTATCTTTTTATCTGCCCAATTCGTGATAATATGTACTTTATTTGCAGTTAACTCTTTATCGTTCAACAATCGTTTCACATCTTTACCCAGCACTACAATTTGGTCCGCATAACAAAAAACAAATTCATTTACTTGTTCCATAAATTTTGCCATTATATTTTTAGCTGATATTACACCAATTCTAATTGCTACATCGGGATAAAGATCATGGAGCAAATACGTATACTTCATTTTTTTTATTTTTTTTAGCAAACAACCAATAATGGGTAATGTCGGGGGATTAGAAACAATTAAAATAGAGTCATATTGCCCAACAAAAAAAATCTTCAAGAATACAGATAACGGAAAAGAAAGATACCCTAGCAATCTTCCTATTTTACTATTTTTATTAAATCTTAAGTAGTTTAATCTCCACACATGAATGCCATTATACTTTTCATACTTAGGTTTTTTTTCATTATAATCAATATAGTTTGGTTGACCAGCTATCACTTTTACATTGCAACCACTTAGCACTAAGTCTTCCGCTAGTTGGGTTAGCACCTGACCTGTTGCACCATCTCCATAGAAATATTGGCTTAAAATTAAAACTGTTTTCATTATCAGACCCCATTTACGCTAATGATTTATACAATTTATAATACGCTTCTACCATCGCTTCTTCTGTGAATTTCAAAGCATGTGCTCTAACCTCTTCAGGTGAATACGGATGTTGGAAATACTGTTCCATTACTTGACCAATTTCATTTTTATCATTAATATACAATCCATATTCATCAGCTATCTCAGTCATAATCTGTAGCTTGTTACACAGAACAGGCGTACCACATAACATAGCTTCAACAGTTGTTCGTCCAAATGTCTCTGATTTGCTCGTATTCAAGTACAAATCACTTATTGAATATATTTTACTTAATACTTCTTTATCTTCTATATAACCAAATTCTATAAAATCAAATTCTGATAGATACTCTTTTTTAACCTTTTTATTTAATTTTTCACCTACAAATAATAATTGGTACTTTTCTTTGTTTTGAATGCTACGTAACCCCTCCAATGAATCCCGTATCCCTTTTGCTAATATATTTAGGTTATTTGCTAAAAACAAAACTTTTCTTTTGTTATAATCAATATGCACATTATTAAAATGGACATCTTCCCAGATTTTAAATATATTTGGGTTTATTCCGTTATGGATATATGAAATATCTGTCTCCGCTAAATAGGTTCTTTTCAAAATATCTTGTACATATTCTGATGTTGCAATGACCTTTAAATGATTCAAACCTAAAATATACTTTTTCTTTTCTTGTAACATTTTTTTTGAGAAATCAAATCTCCAGACACCAGGATATTTATTCAAATCTAAACATTCCCCACACCCAGTCTCCCATCTATTACACGCGCTAAATGAGCAACATCTCCCTGTTATACTCCAAAAATCTCTTATACTCCATACCACCTTTTTATCTTTAAACAGTGGCAAATAATGCATCATAAAATAATACCCATGAATATTGTGAAAATGAACAATATCAAAATCTTTTATTATTTTTTTTAGCTTGTTCTTTCTTGAAATGGGATACCAAATCGTATCAAGACCAGTAAGCCTACTAACAAATGCATTGATATATTTTTCATATTTATTGTTAAGTGTCATGATTTTTTTATTTTGACTGTAATTATATCCAACAAGTATTTGAGAGCATATATCTCTATAAGTTTTATTTATACCATCATTAATTTGCTGCATTGATAGCGCAGCACCGCCTTTCATGTATGCTGAATGAATATGTAAAACCTTCACAGAATACCTCCTAATACTTTGTTTTCTATTAAATGTGTTATCAATTTTGAAGATATAACATCCCAGTTAAATGAATTGATTATTTTGCTTTTACTTCTTTGGGAAAACTTTTTGTGCAATAATTCATTTTCTAATAACGTGATGATTTTAGTTACCCACTTTTGTTTATCGAATTCTTCAACGATGTAGCCATTATTACCATCCTCTATCAAAGTAACGGAACCACCATTATTTGATGATATGACAGGGATTCCAAAATACATGCTTTCTAGTAACACCATACCGAAAATTTCATACTTACTTGGTAAGAGAAAAACATTGGCTGCTTCATAGACATATCTAATATTTTTTTGTTCAACATGCTTAATATGAATAATATTTTGCATGATCCCTAATTCTTCAGCAGCCTGATAGCAATGCTCCACATACGCCTGTGCTCCTTCGCCTATCATCAATAAAATCATATCATCTCTTTTGTCATTGACTTCTTTAAACACATCCAATAAAAACAAAATGTTTTTACGTTCCTCTAAACTTCCGACATATAATAATACTTTTTTATCATAAATTTTCATTAATGCTTTTCCAATATCAGTATTTTTATCTATTGGGAGGTCAAGAAACTTTTCTGTATCTAATCCTACTGATATTGTTTTAACATTTTCGAATCCTTTTTGTGTTAGATAATGGTTCGCCATTTCAGACTTAACAAATATATTTTTTAAATTTTTTTTCATTGAATGAAGAAAAACGATATCATATATTTTATGTATCATTGCTCTTCTATTGTCCTTATAGGGTCCGTGGTACAACGCCAGTTTTTCTTTGCATAATTTGGATAATAAATATGTCATAATCTGTGAATATTCCGTTGTGATAACCAAATCATACTGATCTAAAAATTTCTTACTAAGCAAATCAGGATAAATGCTATTATTCATCACTTTATATGCATACATAAAATAGGCATTTAATTTATTTTTCCCATACTGATATATACATTTCTTCCTGCTTCCCTTTTCATCGCTATAATAAACGATATCACAATCAAAGCCCTGTCTTACTAATGCACTACATAGTCCTACCTCTTGTAGATTATATGAATTGAAATTAACTTTTTGAGATTTATTTTTGATATATAATACTTGCATATCCAACTAATTATTCTCCTTGTATGCTTTTTTATTGTTGCATATTCAACTAACTATTTGTGCCATGTTTTCTTTTTGTGCTTCCCATACAAACTTGTTTTTGTATAATTGCGCATTCTTTTTATATCTATTCAACCTATTATTCAACTCACTTATACCTTTTTTTATATCTGTTACATTCCTGCCATCACTCCCTAGAACAACACCAAAATCATACTTGTGAACCAAATTCTTCATTGGTTGATTACATCCTACAACCACAGGGACACCTCTACATAATGCCTGATATAAGCGATTTGAAGCACATAATCTTCTATTTTCACTATCCGAGGAATATAAAATAATACTGGCAAGTGCATGATCAATAAATTTTATAACCTCCATTTGTGGAATCATTCCTGTAAAAAAGATTAAATCATCAAAATGTTTCCCCCATTTTTTTCTTAGTGCTTGATATTTGTCAATATCATAGTATCCAATCACAATCAATTTGTATGTACCCATTTCCAATACTGCTTGTGCTAACTCTTCAAAACAACGCGTCTTTCCCCAACCACCTTGCGCTAGTAAATATTGTTGTGTATGCAACCACATATTGACCGACTCGGATAAATTTTTCTCAGGAAGAAAGCATAACTTATTGTCTGGGAAATTTTGAACGACTTTAATTTTATCCCAAAATTGTTTACCAAAATATAATACCATCCATTCCTTTCGTTCCTTGTTTGCCGTAATAATCACATCACATCTTTTTAGGCACCAACAAATAATTTTAAACATTAACTTGTTATTAATCATTTTATTAGAAGGCAATTCATATTGATCCCATACCAATTTTTCTATGAATCCCATATTCTTCAAAACCCAGCAAATAGGAATAAAGCCCATCATTTCATAGTTTGTAATCCATAATATAGGAGGCTTAATCTGTAACACCTTGAATAAAAACTTTATATACATTTCAATGGATTTAATAAATAAGCCTTTGCACTGGGGTAAAATCTTTCTTGTGACTAAACTAATTGAATAAAAAGGAATCCCATATTCCGCAATACCTTTAAACTTCTGATTCGTATGATCTAAAATAATTAATTCTGGTGCATAACCGAACTCTTTTAAAGTAAGACTTTCTTTTCGCAAGCGATCATCATACTTAAGACCTATTGTCTTTATTAACATTAAAATCTTCATTTGCTATAGCCCTCCCTTCAAAACAATATACCCGCAACCCGCTAATATAATGATAAAATACATGAGTAAAAATATTCCTCTGATACGATATCCATTATCCTTACAATATTGATATCCATAACTACCAACCAGGCAAGCATATGGATAATACATAATAATATGCCTACCTTGAAACGTAGTAGAAGCAATGGTACAAAAAATGACAAGGAAGGCAAATAATATATGCAGGTTATATTTTTCACGTAACATTTTCCATGCCCCTATCCCTACAAAAGGTAAGAGGAATATTTGAATAATCGTGCCTATATCAACTAGTAAACGCTCTATACGTGTTGTAATAATAGGTAATGGAGATATCGCCAAATACGCTAACCTTAATATAAAACCCAAAGGTTGAGGTGCACTGAATACATAATAGGCTAGTCCATTAGATTGCCCTATTCGATAGTCAGCATAATATGATTGCAAGTATTGAATCCTTTCGAAAAACCAAGTTACCGTCCCATTCATATATAAGAGTCCTATAGCTACAAGTAAACCTGTAATCAAACCGATGTATTTGATGTTATTCATTTTTCCACTATTTTGATTGCACTGTTGGTTGAATAATATCGTTAATCCAATTAAGCCTATCCCCATAATGGCTGAGAATTGTCTAATTTCCCATAAACTAATGACTAGAAAAACTGTCATCACACTTACTATTAATTTCTTAATACTGTAAAACTTTGAAACGCAACTCCACGAATAGATGAGTGTTATTAATATAAAAGAAACAAGCGTATCACGAAAAGTATGTGCGCTGTAATAAACCATGAGCGGCGACAATCCTAAATATACTGCTGAAAACATACATATATTTTTTCTTAATTTCATTTGTGTTGTAGCTAAGTTAAATACTAAAATAGCAATTAACCCTAATAAAAGTGAATTAAAAAACCGAGGAACCAAAGTATGAAATCCGCCAAATAGTTTTGCTACTCGAAATAATATACTTACAAAATATACATAGCCCACCGAGTTATGAAATTGGCTTACAATATTACCCCTTATCAAATGGTAGTCAAAAACACCTAGATATTCTGCAACCTGCCCTGCATGAAATTCAAAAAACCAATCATCGGAGCCACCACCATAATAGGGATTCCCAAAACGAAGAAAATAAACGATATATAGAAATATAACAGCAATAATATTACAGCAATAGATAATGGCAAAAATCTCCTTCGCTTTGATTCCAAATCTTGATGCAATGTGAAGTCCTATCCATCCGAATAATAGATATGAGGCGATAATAACTGGTGCTCGCAGAACATAGGCAACTACTGCTATAAACACAAATAAAACAGACATAAAAAAGCAAATTAACTTCATCCTTTTTTGTTCATTCAAATTATTTATCCCCCTGTAAAAACAAGATAATCCATATACGTTTTCTGAATACCCTCATATAGTTCAATCTTATGTTTCCATCCTAAAGAGGTTAGTCTAGATACATCTAATAGCTTTCTAGGTGTTCCATCAGGCTTTGAAGTATTAAAAATCAAATCTCCTTCGAATCCGACCACATCTTTTATCATTTCAGCCAAGTCCTTAATTGTTATATCTTTACCCGTCCCCACATTCACAAAGTCATTTCCCTCATAATGCTCCATTAAATAAATACATGCATCCGCCATATCATCTACATGCAGAAATTCTCTCCTAGGGTTTCCGGTCCCCCATATCTCCACAACATCCCTATTCTCTACCTTTCCATCATGCATCTTTCTCATTAACGCAGGAAGTACATGTGAGTTCTCCAAATCATAATTGTCATTAGGTCCATAAAGATTGGTTGGCATAATACCAATAAATTTTGTACCATATTGTATATTGAAAAATTGGCACATCTTTAACC
The DNA here is from genome assembly GCA_963662695.2 of Clostridia bacterium. Taxonomy (GTDB): domain Bacteria; phylum Bacillota; class Clostridia; order SK-Y3; family SK-Y3. The sequence goes on from CAXXDC010000001.1 coordinate 865,104, forward strand.
CAGCAATTTTTGCTAATGCATAAGCCTCATTTGTAGGTTCAAGATATCCTGAAAGAAGATATTCCTCTTTTATTGGTTGTAGGCACATTTTAGGATAAATACAAGAACTCCCTAAAAACATGAGTTTTTTTACATTGTTTTTATACGCACTCTGTAGCACATTACACTGAATCTGGAGATTTTGACTTATAAAATCTGCAGGATAAGTATTATTGGCATGAATACCACCAACTTTTGCAGCTGCTAGGAACACATATTCAGGGCTTTCTTGTTTAAAAAATTTCTCTCCAAGAGTCTGATTTGTTAAATCTAATTCTTCGTGTGTTTTCTTTATAATATTTGTAAATCCTTTTTCAGTTAAATTTCTCACGATGCCAGAACCAACTAATCCCCGATGTCCTGCAACATATATTTTACTGTTTCTATCCATTAATTAGCCTCCCTATGCAACATGCCAATTTAAGTATGTAGCAAGATCCATATCAGCAATATCAAGCATGTCTGCTTCGACCATCATATGTACTAATTCTTTGAATCCAACTTTTCTTATCCAGCCCAACTCTTCTTCTGCCTTTGTCGGGTCACCTAACAATAAATCTACTTCTGTTGGCCTAAAATATTTTGGATTAACTTCTATCAATTGTTTACCTGTTGCTCTATCATACCCCATTTCTTCTACGCCACAGCCTCTCCATTCTATATTGATCCCGACTTCTGCAAATGCTAATGCCACAAATTCTCTAACTGTATGGGTTTCACCAGTTGCTAAAACATAATCCCTTGGCTTTTGCTGCTGAAGCATTAGCCACATTCCTTCAACATAATCTCCTGCAAATCCCCAATCTCTTCTCGCTTCAAGATTCCCTAATAATAGTTTTTCCTGTTTATTATGCGCGATCTTACATACAGCCCTTGTTATTTTTCTGGTAACGAAGGTTGCACCACGTTTTGGAGATTCATGATTGAAAAGAATACCATTACATGCAAACAAGTTATATGCTTCTCTATAGTTTACTGTAATCCAATACGCATACAATTTAGCAGCCCCATAAGGACTCCTTGGATAAAAAGGTGTTCTTTCATTTTGTGGCGCAGTTTGTGGTAAGCCTCCATATAATTCTGATGTTGATGCTTGATAGAATTTTGTCTTAATGCCACTTTCTTTAATGGCATCTAGAAGTCTTAAGGTACCTATTGCATCGGTCTCTGCGGTATATTCAGGTACTTCAAAAGATACCTGCACATGACTCTGTGCAGCTAGATTATAGATTTCATCTGGCACTATTTTTTCGATTAATCTGTTTAGATTACTTGAATCGGTTAAGTCTCCATGATGTAGAAATAGTTTTCTGTTTCCTATCTCAGAATTCTCGAATAAATAATCAATTCTTTGTGTATTAAAAGAGCTGGCTCTTCTTATAATGCCATGTACCGTATATCCTTTCTTCAACAAAAATTCTGTTAGATAGGAACCATCTTGCCCTGTAATGCCAGTGATTAAAGCCACCTTATTTGACATGTGTATTCCCCCCCATGAAATTTTTTATTACAAATACTCTGTTCTCTCTTTCTCTCTTAGCTTACTCACAATTTTTTTCACTTCTTGTGCCCTGCTCTTGGGACAAATTAATAATGCATCTTTTGTGTTTACCACAATCATTTCTTTAAGCCCAACTGTTGTAATAAGCCTTCCGTTTCCATAGATGATACTATTCTCTGTGTCAATCCCTAAAAAATCAGCTTTTACAATATTTCCATTCTTATCTGTTGGAAAAATAGTCCCTAACGAATCCCAACTCCCCACATCATTCCAGCCAAAATCAGCGGGAAAAACAAGTGCTTCATTCGAACGTTCCATTATGCCATAATCAATTGAAATACTCTGAAGTTTTGGATAACACTCTTCTAAACGCACGAAATCTTTAATATGTTCATAAATTCTTGGTAAAAATCGTTTAAAGTTCTCAATAATCACTGATATCTTCCATACAAAGATACCACTATTCCAAAGATAATGACCTGAGTCAACATACTTTGATGCTGTATCAAAATTGGGTTTCTCTTTAAATTCCAATACTTCATAAGCACCCTGATGCAATAAAGTATCATCGAAACCAATATATCCATACCCTGTGGATGGAAATGTAGGTCTAATACCAATTGTGATTAATTGATCCGTTCGTTCCGCTAATAATATTGCTCGCTCTAAAACCTGTCTGAATTCTTTCTCGTCTGATATATAGTGATCGGCTGGAAACACACTCATGACTCCATCGCCATATTGATTTAGTAATGTTAATGCAGTATAGAGAATACATGGTGCAGTATTTCTTGCCGCTGGTTCTACCAATACATTTTCTTTGGGAACAACCTCAAGCAGAACATCTTTGATGTGCTTTTCTTGGCGCTTATTTGTAATAACAAATGTGTTCTCAAAGGGAATAACCCCTATACATCTTTTGATGGTTTCATTGATCATCACATCATTGCCACTGATATTCAGTACTTGTTTAGGTGTGCGCTGGCGACTAAGAGGCCAAAACCGTGTGCCTTGTCCTCCAGCCATTACAACTCCATATCTATTCATTTCCCCCTCCAAATCTAACCACAACTCATCATCAGCTTCTTTAATTCTTTATATGATTTTAATGCATTTGTATACTCAAAATTACGTTTTTTTGAATCCTGACCAAATGAAACTTCTATAGAACCACACTCTTTATGATGTATTGAAACTTCTGGATAATACAATAAACAACATTCATATTTTTCTGCCAAAAAAGCTAATATATATTCTTCTGCATACATAAATGTCTTATCAAAAAAAACATTTTCTTTATTCTCAAAGAAGCTTTTTGAAAAAACTAAACAGCTTCCGTGTAGAACAATATTACGTTGTTCTTCTTCATAATTTTCCTTTTTATTATCTATCATCTCTTTAAAAGCTGACTTTTTTTTAAAGGGGCGTACGATTTTCATCAATATTTCTTCTATATGCATCCTATTTAAAAATAGAAACGATCTGTAATGAGATATTCTTTTATTAACCTCTTCTATATTTAACTGCTTTTGCCGCAGTGGATTTTGGTGAAGGCCATCCATTGATATAATATCTGGTCCCAAAATATCAAAAGGATCATCATGATGCTTATTAATAATTTTTGTAATAAAATCTTGTTGCTCAATTGTTGTATCATTATTTAGTACACATAAAAAATCAGGATTTAAATTTTTTTTAGCATATTCACATCCAAAATTATTGCCCTTTGCATACCCTGTATTACATTGTCTTATTAGAACATTTATTTTTGAATTGCGATAATACTTTTCCTTTATTTTCTCTGCTGATCCATTTGCAGAGCAATTATCAACAACTACAATATCAAAGTTATTATAAATTATATTTTCTAAGATAGAGTCAATACATTGTATCGTGTTATAATAATTTTTATAATGTAAAATCACAAACACAAATTTTTTCATCATTTTTATTTATTTTCATCTCCTTTACCCAAAAACAATTCCTTATTGCTAATAAAAATCATCAGTAAAACAATCATTAACATAATCAAATATCCAATGATAGAACTGATAAGTTGTATGTAATAAGAGTCAAATGAAGTCAGTATATTCACACGACAAGTTCCTATGATATATGTGGTAACTATAATAAATCCTATGTATGGGATCAACTTTTTCCAACCTAGTTTCCAGTTTAATATTCGTCTTCCCAATACTCCTACCAAAACTGTATAAAAAGCATAACTAATTAATGTGGTATAAGCAGCGCCAACATAGCCATATACTGGAACAAATATAACATTTAAAACAATATTTAGTAGTGCGCTCACCATCGCAACCAAAAATAATTCCTTTGTCTTTTCCATAAATTCAAAGGGTTTATGTGCATACATTCCTAAATTCCATATAATCATACCTGCAATGATAATGGGCATTACTACATATCCTTCTCTAAACGATTTTCCAAGAAAAATAATTGCCATATCTTTACTAAATAACCATACCATACTAACCAGTAGTAAACCTAAAATGAATAATAATTGCGCGATGATACTTAACCATTTGGCTACATTCTTTTCGTTAGATGTATTCCATGCACGTATCAAAAATGGGTGCGTTGCCAGTATTATAGGCGTAGTTACCAACATAATGGATCCGCTTATAAAATTATAGTTAGCTGAATATATTCCTACTTGTCCTGACCCGTGAAAGAATTGTATTACATATCTGTCACCAACATTTAATATAAGCGATGCAATAAACCACCCTGATATTGGTATGCCATATTGTAAAAACTCTTTTACCTTTGTAAAACATTGTCTTCTAACAGTCCTATTAGAGAAATTATATCTATGATTAGTACTCGTCACTTTCATAAGAAATGGAATTAATATCAAATTAGATATTACAGTTGCTAAAAACAAAAATGCAATATCCTTTTTAAATAAGTAGATTAACAAAATGACTATAAAAAATCGAATACTTGTGTTTATCACAGTATATTTAGTATATTGCTTAGCTTTCATTTCCGCTTGTAGTATCATACCATTAAAAATAATAATCAGCTGGGTAAATATATAAACCATACAAAACAAGTATAGTTTTTTTATATCAACACTTAATGCATGATTTATTATAGGAAATAACAGCATATTTAGAATGATTAGAATAGATAAATTCATTATTAATCCAAATACTGCACTCTGTTTAAAAAAGATTTTTTCCTCTTCCCTTTTCATCCCTGGTAAATATCTATGAATAGACTGATGTAACCATTGAGACAGAACAGCAATAACCAAAGCCGCAATACTCAGTGCTAAACTATATTTCCCATATTCTTCAGTTGAAAATACCCTTGTAAATATACTTGCAGATGCTAACGATATAAAAGCAGGTATCAGCTTACTTGGTACATAGATAATAATTTTTTTTATTAGATCTATTAATTCGGATTTCATATTAACGTCCATTCCTTAAATCATTTTTTCGTAACACTGTCTTAATTTCCATACAAGTGAACTGTCATTTACTTCTACATCATCGAGCGTAATAGGTGTACCCTTTTTAACAGGTCTAATAATTCTCGCATTACGCGCTAATCCAATCGGTAAAAACTTCTGTTCTTTTACTGTGATTGCACGATCTACTGCACCATAAAAGCTATATCCACCTATATCATCAAGCACCTCACCAGCTCTAATATCTTTTTTTGCTACAGTTAAAACATCTGCTACAGGTGTGTTTTTAGGACAAATGGTAGGTTCGCCATTAAGAACCGCACTAACAATGCCTGTACCCATCTCTACTGCACAAAGATGATACGGTCGATAGAAAAGATAATTAGGACCATCCCCCATCTTGTAATACTGTAAATCTTTTTTAATTTGGGGATTTGATGTTGTCGCTACTACAAATACACCACCACTTGGTTGTACTCCCATTACCACTTCTATTACACCACTTGAAGATAAGATTCCGCCCTGTTCTCTCAGTTTTAATACCTCGGCAACTGTATCCAGCTTTGCGCTAGGACAATGCATCCCTCTGATATCAGGAATTAACCCAGTGGCATTGGCGACTAGCGCCATTTCTATATTCATCTTCGTTCCATCTGCAAAAGATGAAATCTTAAAGGGATTCTGTACTAGTTTGTCAGCCCAAGGTTTAACAGATACTGGTGTAGCACAACAATTATAATATCCTTTAAACTTTCCTGCTACCACAATATCTAACCCCAGTGATGATACATGGTGAAACAAGTTCATGATTACACCTGGTTCATCACCATCTGCACCGCTGTAAATGACCCCTTTGTCTGCTGCCATCTTACTTAGTACAGATCCAACAGTAACATCCATTTCAGGATTTGAAATAAAGTGCTTGCCATTTTCTATTGTTTTTACACCTAATACAGCCCCAAATTCAATATCTCCCGTACAATCTACTATGATGTCAATATCCGCAGTCGTCAGAAGCATAGGGTCTGATACGACACCGATTTGTTCACATTGTATTGTTTTGCTTAATTCATATTCATTTGTACAATGTCTATATAGCATTTGGTTATTTGCGAGTACTTTGATAGCCTTGTCTAGATTTCTGTTTGCAACAGCAGTTATTTGAATTCCTTTCATTAGACTAATTTGATTGATTAATCCGCGACCAATAAAGCCTGTCCCAACCACACCAACTCTTATCGGATTATTATTAACCTCTCTCTCTGAAAGTTCATTCATTGCAGTTACAGATATCATATTTCTTACCCACTCTCTTATTTCTTATTTTCTAAATCCTTTCTTTTCATATTATTAATACTTGTCCCAAAATATTACTAATATTTAATGTTTTTTAATGATTTTTTCTATACCATTTTCTATCTTCAAAATGATACCTCTTCACAATTTTGGCTGGTACTCCCACAGCAACAGAATAATTTGGAATATCCTTATTAACAACGGTATTGGCACCTATGACACAATGTTTTCCTATTTTACAACTAATAATAGATGCATTCTCACCTATCCAAGAGCCTTCTCCAATATGCACCTCTCCTTTACTCACTATTGGCTGAGACATGATTGGTATCTCAACATTTTCATACTCATGCATATTATCGGTAATATATACTCTATCTGCTGTGATAACGTCCTTTTCAATACACACCTTATTTATACAAGTAATATGATTAAAATGGCCTATCCTAACCCTATCTTTTATGATGAATTCAGGAATCTTATCAGCAAGCTGTTTCGTGAATAACCAACAAAATGGATTAATAGTCACATTACTTCCAACGCTAATATTCTCAGGACTAGATAATCCTAATGGTTTAATAATCTTAGATTTATTACCAACACATTTAAACCATTGCGAATACCATATTTTCGTTTTCAATAAATAATAGACTTCTCTTATCTTCTGTAATTTAATATAGAATGGTTTTCCATAAAATTGTTTAATAACATCATACATATTGCGTAAAGCATACTTTCTATGAAACATCTTTTGATATCACCTCAACATATTTACTCTTAATTTCATTCGCAAATTTTTCTGTCTTTACACCTTGAGAAGTAACCTTCATGAACATAATCTTAACCGTTTGAAGTATAATTTTTATATCTATAAGAAAAGAATAATTTCTAATATAGAACAAATCATAGCGTAGCTTGTCTTTTGGTGTTGTAGTATACTTTCCCAACACTTGTGCTAAACCAGTTATTCCCGCTTTCACAACAAGTCTATAATCAAAATCAGGTATATCCTCCTTGTATTCCTCAATAAAGTGTTGTCGTTCTGGTCTAGGACCTACAATGCTCATATCTCCCATTAATACATTAAAAAACTGTGGTAATTCATCTATCCTAGTAGCACGCATAAAAGCTCCAATTGGTGTCACACGTGAATCTTGATCTGTAGCTAATACTGGACCAGTTTTTTTTTCTGCATCTTCAATCATCGTTCTAAATTTATATACTTTAAACTTTTTATTCCACCGCGTAACCCTTTCCTGCGTGTAAATGACCGTTCCACCGTCATATAGCTTTATACTAAAATATGAGATTAGCAAGATGGGAGATGATATTAAAATAAACATTAGTGACATGATAATATCAAAAGCTCTTTTCAAGAATCTTTGTTCAATTGACAAGTGAAAATTTTTAATACAAAAAGCGGGCATATCATCAAATTGTGTCATCTTTGCATTGAATAAAGATATCTCAAATAATTCGGGGATAACATAAATTGTTTTATCGCGTTCCATACAATAGGATACAATTTTTTCTTTATTAAAATTATTAATATTAGCGCAAATAATAACGGCATCGACTTTTTCAATTAATTTGCAAGTTACTGCATTAAGCTCCTCACACACATATCTAATTACGAACGCACTATTATTATTTAATGAAACCTTTTCTGCCATTAATGACATTTCTTTTTTTTCGAATCCAAATAATAATACAGTATCAGGTTTACTAAATAATGTATGAATTTTATGGAATAAAAGCTTCCAAATCATTAAATACATTGACTGAAATACAAATGCAAGCAAAAAAAAATTTCTAAAAAGAATTAATTCTCTATGGAAGAAAGTCAATATCATAGAGGAAATATTTATAAAAACTAACGCCAATAATATTGAGAATATGATTTCAGAATATGATTTTTTGCCACTATTAAATACACCATAAACATGAAAGAAAATAAGAGTAACCGACCCGACAAACGGTATTAGTTCTACGTAAAAATTGCTTTCTGCAAAACTAATTGCTGTCCATATCCCTAAAAAAACTAATAAAATGTCCATGAACACATTTAATAAATAAATCATCTTACTTTCTTTCTTAAACCAATTCTTCATTATCATTCTATTCTCCCCTTCACATAAAAACAAAGCCCAATCTAACTTGTCCTTTAGTTATTTATCTTAGAAACTATATGCTAATTTTCGAATAAATATTCCTTAAAGTGTAAAAAAGGACTGTTCTATGTACTAGTTTTCAATAAATAGTACACAGAACAGTCCCACACTTAATAAAATTTATAATAACTTCTTAACATCAAATAATGACTTTAGTACTAACCAGTTTTGAGGGAAATACTTATTAATCGTCCAGTAGCTAACACCACCAAGGTCATATAAGTTTTGAAGTCTCAGTTTAGCATCAACACTTCGTGCATCTTCAAACCAGACTACATGTTGCTTTCCATTTTGGTCATAGTAATAATAAAATGGCGATTCAGATGTTGGGTCATATTGTATGACCGTACCTACATTTGCTGCTTGGTCAACTGCGCCAGTATTAGATATTGACCTTGCTGCTGTCCCACTTACATAAGGCAACGTCCAATCATAACCATAATTTGGTATGCCCATTAATATTTTCTCCCGCGGTATTGCAGTTACTGCATAATCAAGTACTTTTTTAATCTGATTAATAGGTGCTACTGCCATAGGAGGGCCATAGGTATATCCCCATTCATATGTCATCGGTATAACATGATCCGCAAGTGCTCCGTGAACTGGATAGTCATGTGCTTCATAGAGTAATCCCGGTTGGTCAGCAGATGTTTTAGGGGCTAATGCTGTTGTAACTGTATAGCCTTGGGGTTGCAAACGTTCAACGGTCTTTCTCAAAAAATTATTATAATTCTCTCTATCTTCAGGATAAATAAATTCAAAATCAATATCTAGACCATAATAGTTCTTTTCTTTTAATGTTTTTTCAACATTATCTAAAAGGGTATCTTGCACTGCTTCATTGGTGAGTATCTGATTTGCTACATCGCTACTAAAACCGCCCCCCTCATCGATATTAGTAATAACCATTAGTGGCGCTACCCCTGCATCTCTAGCGGCATTAATTAGCGGTTCATCATTAATAGATTTTAAACTGCCATCAGGTTGTACCTCATAGCTAAATATACTTAAGTACGTTAGATATGGTAATGTTTTTCTTAAGACCTCTTCATCAATATTGGGAAATGCATATCCGTTTACTTCTATCTCACCAAGTCTTCTTGTTCTTGGCGGAATAATAATGATTTGACCTGGATAAATCGCAGTCGGATCTGTAATCTGTGGATTAACAGCTAGAATAGCATTCACTGTAGTTCCATAATCTCTTGCAATTTCATACAACGATTGTCCTGGAGCTACTTGATGCCTTCTGACTCCCTCCGATATTACCAAAGTTTGTCCTATCACAAGTTGATTAGGGTTAGTGAGCTCATTATCAACAGCTATTTTTTCTGGTGAAACACCGTATAATTGACCTATCGTATATATACTTTCACTAGGCTTAACAACATGAATAATCAATACTTATCACACCTTTCTTTAATCTATATTAATATATGCAACAAAACAATAATACGATACAAAGAAAAGCGCATAGGTTTACATAAAAATATTTAAAACATGATTCATTTGAACTCTCTTTTTAATTTCTTGTAAATCAGTAATATATAAGCCTCTCTCTTTCATACGTTCAAAATATACTGAACCAGAAAAAGTATACTTCTTCTTTAAACCTTCTTCCTTTTCCATTTCAGCTTTTACAAAAGCAATAGCATCTCCTGTAACAAGATTAGTAGGTATTGTTAGTAACTGTTTGCCTCGTATAAAACAAGCACTATTATACCCTGCAAGGGTTCCTGTAACAATAGCCTCTGTATGTCCAACCAAGAGTCCAGCTTTTTCACCACAACAAAATAGATTTTCTGCACCATTTACCTGCATATAGTTGTCACGAGGTGCCATGCCTATATATCTCATAGAATTACCCTTACCACCAGCATAAGGATCCTCATAACGTGCATTTTCAAATCCTGCTATCTGTCTTAATTTCTCCAGTTCATAATACGGAGCCATGAGCTTAGCATGTCCGGTATCTAATAGAATAATATTTTCTTCAAACGCTTTCAAAGCATATTGTTGACATGCTTTAACTTTCAAATCTCCTTTTATTAAATGCTTCGGTATTGGAATGATCGCTACACCTTTACTATTTAAAGTATCTTGAATCTCTTTAGATAATGATTCTTTTAAAAGCTTACATGACCCACTCATTGCACCATAGGAGTCATCTTCTTTTTTACCAACATATTCATCAATATTCGCTAGTGCTGTAATACTTATTCTACCGCCAAAACTAGGGCATCTTATAATACACATTGCACAACCATTGCCGTATCTTATACAATTTTTTATTGGTCCAGCTGTACCTGTAGCATCAATAAATACATCTCCTTCAAATATCTTTCCATTCGTGTCTTCCACAGCGATAATTCTTTGGCGATTCATCCGAATTTCGGTGATTCTTGTCTGAAATACAATAGTTATCTGTAGTTCTTTTAAAAGCCTAAGGACTGCACTATGCGTTGTTACAATATCATATAAGTTTGCATGTTGATGTCCTGGAAACGCTATGTTTCTATGTCTAGCATGGGTATCACATATTTTAAATAACTCGCCCCCGCCCATAGCAATCATCTCTTCTGTTGCTGTATACCGTCCATTATTTCGCATAATACCGCCTACAAGTCCTGTACCTAAAAGCATATCTGTTCTTTCTATTAATACTACCTCAGCACCTGCTTTACGTGCACTGACAGCTGCTGCACAACCGCCCCATCCACCACCTACTATGATTACTCTCATATATACCAACATTCCTTTTTATACCTAGTATCAATTACTTCTTTATTATCACCCGTGGCATCTTTAAATATGTACTTATATACTCGGCACAAAAAAAAGGCTAGTGTATAATTACACTGCCTTATCATGCTTATCGTGCTCTTATGCTGATGTTCCTTACTCACGCTACGCATTCACTAAGTTGTACTAGCATAGCACCATCTTTCAATGGATGCATATGCATCATGGGCATGAATAGACTCCTGATGTCTACTACTTACCTTAAACCACTTGAATCTTGAATCATTATTCAACTTTTCAGCTACCATACGTACTACATCTTCAACAAACCGCGGGTTTTCATAGGCTTTTTCCGTTACATATTTCTCATCTTCTCTTTTTAGTACAGAATATAGTTCACAACTACTTACTGATTCCACTAATTCAATGATCTCCTCAATCCATACTAAACTGCTATATCTCACTGAGACTAGTACATAACCCCGTTGATTATGTGCTGAATAAGTGCTTATCTCCTTTGAGCATGGGCATAAAGTATGTATCGGAACTTCTACAGTTAATATAAAATCATATTTTTCATTCCCATAATCAGATATACCTTCTAGTGATGCTTCAAATTTACACTTATATGGCATAATGCCCTCTAACTGAGTAACAGGGGCTTTCTTTTTAATAAAGTAATCAAACGCCATTTCAATATATGCATCATCACTTTCCATTCTATTCGTCATAAGCTCTAAAATATCTTTTAAATCATCAGATTTCCAAGGATGATCATAAAACTCTTCTAATAACAATGGTAGTCTGCTCATATTGATTCCTTTCAGACATCTGCTCAGACTGACACCCATATTAAATCTACCAACAGTTGATATTTGTTCCCTGCTCTTTGTCAATACCTTAATTGGATGAATAATATCATTAACGCCAACTTTATCTATTTTATAGTTATAGTCACTGACTATATTTTGTATGTCTTTCATTAGTATTTCCTTCCTAGATTGTTCCTCATTTATTCCCTATAGTATAGCAGAAATTTATTTTTCAGGCAACTTACTGTAATGTAGTTTATTTTGAATGATTCGGATAACTTCTTCAATATCTTTACCATGGCAATCAATCGTCATATCTGCATATCTTTCATAAAGAGGTGTTCTTTCTTTATAAAGTGCAAGAAGTGTTTGCCCTTTTTTCATTGCTATTCCTCTCGTTTGAATATTATTGACCCTTTTTAAGATTTCTTCATATGGCAATTGTAAATACACTACCAAACTATTCTTTTTTAGATGTTCAATTGCTGTATGGCTGTAGACAACACTACCGCCTGTTGCAATAACATGTTTATGAACATGAATATTGAGAATAACCGCCTCTTCTATTTCAATAAATTTCCCCATCCCTTCTTCATTAATAATGTCTTGTAGTAATCTACCTTCTTGCTCTTGAATCGTTAAGTCTGTATCTAAAAAAGGCATACCCATTATTTTCGCTAATATTACTCCTATTGTACTTTTTCCTGCCCCTGGCATGCCTATCAAAACAACGTTATTCATTTTATTCGCTCCCTCTCGTTATGTGGTAGTGTAAAGTTTTACACTACACTTTTTTAATAAAACCTTTATTTATCAAGGGTTACAAAGTTTTTTTAAAGAAAAGAACAATGCCCCCCATTTTCTGTTATAATTGAATCTCCAAAACACAAATACACCAGAAAGGTTGATCATTGTCATGGACTCAATTATAACTTATTTAGTACTATATATTCAATACCTACATAAACAAATTTTTGAATTAACTTTATTTATCTCTATACATATTCCTCTTAAACAGTGGACTTTTGATGATTCCAATAGCCTTTTTCAATGCCCTCATTGCGCTCATCCTGGGCGCACCAAAATAGACCGAAATCCTGTAAACACTGGATTTCGGTCTATTTTTATTAATATTTTTTAATACTCATGTAATTTTTCATAAGGAATGCTATAGTCCGGTGCTTCGCCAATTTTATTCACAGGACTCTGCTGTCTTTGATCAAAGTTTAAACTTACTACATTTGGTTTTGAATAGTGGCCCGCCGGATCCATGAGATATTTTGCCATTGGCATTACATCCAAATCGATATCTGCATAAGCGATACCCTCTTCATCATGTGGGATGATATCACTGATGGTGATTCCTGATGGATTGATGATCTGAGCACATCCATATCCTTTTTTGTATATTTGATGTTTGTATTCGTCATCTCCACAGATATAATCCAAATTTTCTTGGGACAATGTTTCTGACGTTAAGATAGAATAGGTTCCTGTTGCCATAGAGTAGTATTTCGTAATTGTCTGTGATGAATGAAGGCCAAAGATATGATCATCTGCAGGAGAAAATGAAGGCCAGGATGCCACATGAATCTGTTCATTTAAAGACGCCATTGCAACAGCATTAAGTGGAATAAGATGCTCCCAACATTGTAATCCGCCAAGACGTCCCAGTTCAGTTTCAAAGACCGGCATCATGCTACCATCACCTTCGCCCCAAATTGTTCTTTCTGCTCCAGTCGGTTTAATCTTACGGTGTTTGCCCAAAAGATTACCTTCTTTATCAAACCATAATTGCGTCAAATAAAGACTTCCCATATCTTTTTCTGTTACAGATACGCAAAGATAAATATTATTCTTTCTTGCCATTTCACTGAATCTGCTACAAGCAGGACCAGGAATCGTTACGGAATTTCGATATAACTTTTCAAAAAACGGTACACCATATGGTGCTGGTTCACCAGTCCAAATCCAATATGGATACCCAGGAAAAAAGGCTTCAGGGAAAGCAACGAGTTCTGCTCCATTTAATGCAGCTTCTGTTGCAATACCTTCGGCTTTATTTATTGTTAATTCAATATCCCAAAGAATTGGTGATGCCTGTACTGCTGCAACTTTAAATTTTGATTTCATAATTATACACTCCATTCTGTATCTTATTATTTTTTTAAGCTTTCACTTTATTTGCTTCTTCTAAAATCTTTGCCATAGCTCCACGTAAAAGATGTTTTTCACTGAACTGGTCTCTGTTGTAATGGGCTGTAATTTCTCCTTCACAAATGGTCATTATTCGGTCACTCAGTCCCATAATTTCCGGCATTTCTGATGATATCAAAAGAACGGCCATCCCATTTTGCGCCTCTTTGCGTATGAGCTGATGAATCTCAGCTTTCGCTGCAACATCAATACCTCTTGTTGGTTCATCTAAAATAAGAAGTTTTGGATTCATGGTCAGCCACTTTCCCAGTATGATCTTTTGCTGATTACCACCACTGAGTTCGCCTACTGTTTGCTTAGGACCAGCTATCTTAATGGACATGGACTTTTTATATTTATTGAAGATTTCCAGTTCTTTACGTTTATCCATAAACCCGAAATGATGAAGTTGATCGACTTTGGCCAAACTCATATTAAAATCACCGGCTAACCCTAAAGCCAATCCTTCTTTCTTGCGGTCTTCTGTAACAAATGCGGCGCCGGCTTTCATGGCTTCTTTTGCACTTTTTCCGGATAATATCTTTCCATCAATACTGACTTGACCTGACGTTTTTTCACGAACACCAAAAATGGTTTCCGCAATTTCCGTTCTTCCGGCTCCCACAAGACCATAAAGTCCTACAACCTCTCCGGCTTTAATATTAAAATCAATACCCTCGAACACATCCGGGCTGCTTAGATTTTCGACTCTCAGTACTTCATCTCCAATAACTGCCTGATTATAGTCCATAGTACTTTCAACATCACGCCCTACCATCATTTTGGTAAGCTCTTTGGCTGTTGTTTTACTGGTTTTATGCGTCCCTGTTTTATAACCGTCCCGAAGGACACTGACGCGGTCTGTGATGGTAAAAATTTCATCCATACGATGAGAGATATAAACCATTCCAACACCTCGAGTTTTTAGCATTCGTATCTTATCAAAAAGAATATCTTTTTCCTTATCCGTTAGTGCTGCCGTCGGTTCATCAAAAATAACGATATCTGGATTCTTCGAAAGAGCTTTTGCAATTTCTACCATCTGCTGTCGTGCAATATTAAGGCATGACACTTCTGCATTTTCACTAAAATCACATTGTAAATCGTCTAATATGCACCTCGCATCCTGACGCATTTTTTTCCAATCAATTATATTGTTGGATTTCTTAGGCATACGGCTCAAATAGATATTCTCTGCAACAGATAGTCCCGGAACAAGAGAAATCTCTTGATGAATAAGAGCAATTCCTTTTTCAATGGCATCATTTGGATGATGAAAATAGGTCTTTTCACCATTGATAACTATGTTCCCTTTATCCGGTTGATAAACGCCAGATACAATTTTCATCAACGTTGATTTTCCAGCTCCGTTTTCTCCCATAAGGGCATGAACTTCACCTTTTTTCACTTCAAAGTCAACATCTTGAAGAACCTTTATATCACCAAAGCTTTTAAATATATGTGTCAATGTCATTGCTGCAACTTCACTTTTATGTAACTTCATGATGTCACCTCCTTACGGGTTTTTAACAACAGCTTTTTAATCATGCCGATACCATCGGTATCAACGAAAACGAAGATGAGTAAGATAAGGCCCATAATCATGGTATTGTAATTGGAATCAATGCCCAATTGGTCCAATCCATTTCGTAAAACATTAATTGTGAGAAGTCCACCTAATGTTTGAATAAGGCCACCGTCACCACCGGTACACTTTGTACCCCCTACAAGGACCATGGTAATAACAAGCATTTCATAACCGGTTCCAAATACGGCTGTTGCTGCGTTCATTTGACTAGCAAGAAAAATTCCTACAAGAGCAGCAAGCAGGCCCATTATAACATAATTGCTTATTATATGACCATCTACATCAATTCCAGCATTCTTTGCCGCATCCATATTTCCTCCAACTGCATAAGCATGACGTCCATGCTGAGTATTTTTCAGAAAATAAGCAAAGATACTTATCAATAAAAGAAAAACAGGAATAACAAAAGGGATAAGACCACCAATTCTGTAAGAGCCAAAAGCACTAAATAATTCGCTGCTTCCAAGGACGGCACGTTCACCGATAATTACATATACAAAACCTCGAAGGACAAGATTCATCGCCATGGTTGCAATAAAGGAATTTACTTTTCCTTTTGTAATGATGATACCGTTAATAAGCCCGATTCCACCACTAACAATAAACGGAGCAAGAATTGCCACAGCCAGCCCTTTTTCCTGAAGAACAACGGTTAAACCTGCTGCTATCGCCATATTTGATCCAATTGAAAGATCCCAGTTTCCGGAGATTAGCAAGTATGTCATGCCTATGGCCAAAATTCCGTATATAGATATCTGGTTCCCTACGTTCGTTAAGTTTCTGATGTTTAAGAACCCATCACTTTGTATGGATACAAAAACAAAGATCAGAATTAACATAATCCAAACCGGTTGTTTACGAATACCATATAAAGCTTTTGTCATCGTCTTGTACCTCCTCTGGCTGTGAAGTTGTCCAATAAAATGGCACAGACAATGATGATTCCAGATGCAATCCACTGAATATAATAAGGACTTCCCAACATAATCAGTCCACTTTTCAAAAACCCTAAAATTAAAATCCCAATAATTGTCTTATATATACTTCCTTTACCACCAAGCAAGCTAGTTCCACCAAGTACAATGGCTGCAAGTACATCAACTTCAATACCACTTCCGCTGGCACTCTGTGTTGACATTAGCCTTGAGGCTAACATAATACCTGCCAGCCCAACTAAAAATCCAGTTAAAACAAAGGTAGAAAAGCTGATGAATCGATGGTTAATACCTGCATACTGACTGGCTTTTGCATTATCTCCAACGGAGAAAATATATCTGCCGTATAAGGTCTTTGTCAGCACAATACCTGTTATCACTGCTACACCAAGAAGAAGCAGAATCATAATCGGAACACCTAAGACTTGCTTCTTCGCTATTTGCGCAAAGAACGTTGTTGAATCTTCAATGCTGTAATAGGTTCCTTTTGTATAAATGAGCGTATACGCTGACAATATATATTGCATTGCCAGTGTTACAATCAGTGAATTTAATCTTACATAACCAATAAGCAATCCATTAATAGCTCCTATTGCCATGCCCATGATGAGTACGACAATAATAGCTTTAACCGGACCTAGCTTATTGTGCATATCAATAGCTAGAATTGTGGTCAGCGATAACATAGATCCCACAGAGAGATCAAAGTTGCCACCGATGACCACAAGAGTGACACCGCAGGCAATAACCCCTGTTACAGCTACTTGAAGTAAAACGGTAATAATATTCTGGCGTGTTAGAAACGTATTCGATAAGTTTCCGAAAACAGCCAGCATAAGCACAAAAGCTATGGTAATCCCTTGTGAACCGAAAAATTTAGTTACTTCCTTAAGGTTATTATTCTGTTGTGTTGACATGTTTCTTTGACTCATTGCTTTAATAGGTTTGATTCCTTTAATCTCCTGTGTACTATTCATAGCATAACCTCTTTCATAAAAGTATTACCAAACTGGTCGTTCTACCTCGTCGATATTATCCTGCGTTAATTGTGGAGCAACAATTCGTTGATCTTTTTCATAGCCTTCTTCACCATTTTGAATCATTTGAGTCAGCTCATAAACTTTCGCAGCCAATTCCATTGGGCTTTGAATATCTGTACAATATAAATCACCAGATTTGACAAGATCATAACCCGTTGGTGAAATAGAAGAACTTGCTACAACGATTTGTTCAGATAGTCCTGCATTTTTAATAGCTTCCACTGCACCTTCAGCCATTTCATCAGAAGCTGTATAGATACCTTTTAGGCCTGGGTATTTGTTAATCATGTTTTCAGTAACATTTTGAGCTGATGCCTTAATCCATTCTCCGTTTTGAGAGTCTACAAGTTCAATATCTGAGAATTTTGCAATTTCATCTTGGAATGCCGCTGAACGATCAAGAGCTACCTGCGTACTTGGGTTACCATAAATTTCCACGACTTGACCTTCATCTCCTACTGCTTCTGCTAGCATACGAGCTCCAATACGGCCGATACCGTTTTCGCCGTCTTCCAGATAAGCAGTATACATATCAAGATATTCAAGACCTTCTTCAGGAACAATAGATAGGAACATGATAACTTTAATACCTGCCTCTTGAGCCTTTTTTACAGATGGAATAAGTGTTGAACCATCAACAGCACATGAAAGAATAACATCCACATCTTTATTGATAAGTTCATCAAATTGACTGGCTTGAACAACCGGATCCATTTTTGCATCGAAGAACGTTAATTCCATGTTCGGATCTTCTTCAACATACGTTTGAATATCTGTCGAGATGCGAGTCATAAATGCATTCATACCTACCCAACTAAAAGCTACACCTACTTTTAATACGTCATCTTCTGATGTAGTCGAATCGGATGAGCTTCCACATCCAGCAAATAATACCATCGTTATTGTAAGTACCAGTAACATGCTTAATAATCTTTTTTTCATAATAATCCTCCATTCATTTTACTTTCATTTAGATTTTATTGTTAAGTTAAATATTTATAAGAAATTCTAAAATCTCTTATAACAAAGTGGGCTACCCCACGTTTGCTCAATCTATATAAAAAAACGCAATAGCACCTTTCTAACGCGCCATTGCGTTTTTAATCGTTGTAAAGATTCACACAACTTTCTGTGTGTTCAGATTATCATTGATCTTTAGTAGTACTAAAAATAAAACAGCTACCATTGCTAATATCAGAAGAAAAATCAGCCCATACACGTAATTTCCATACCTGTCAACAAATCCTCCCATAATATAGGGCCCAATAAATGCTGCAGGAACACCTCCGGCTGTGGCAATACTAAAGTTTTTACCATAATGGCTATCACCAAAATACTGTTTCACAAATGCTGAGTTAGTTGGTGGTAACCCACCATAGCTTGAACCGATTAGAATAAATCCTAATATCATCAGTATGCTCATCTGCATTAAAATCGATAAATATAAAATCCCAATGCCTGTGACAAGAGATGTTGTAATCATCATCATCGTTGTTGCTCTACCTAACTTATCATAAAAGTGACCATAGATAATACGGCTGACTCCATTGCTGACGGATACAAATCCCGTGGCTATAACCGGTCCGTAAAGTGTATTCCAGTCATTGACGGATATTTGAGAAACATGTCCTAATATAGCTAGTCCAAGGGCTGAAACGATAACGCCCCATAAAAAGAATAAATAGAACATTCTTGAGCGCATCATCTCAAGTGGTGAGTAATCAAGTCTACTTTGATGAGCTCTTTTCTTGCTTACACGTTGAGTCGGCCTTTTAAGTAAAAATGCTTCTGCAATAATCAGTAAGAAGAAGATTATCGCCAGTAGCTGGAAGGTATTTCTCCATCCAAATATAGTGTTTCCCTTTGATATAAAAAATCCGAGAATAAAACTACCAATGCCATATCCCATGGTCAGGATACCTGATGAAAATCCAATATGTCCTTCAAACCATTCATTAACGGTGGTAATAATAACATTGTAAGAAATTCCGATACTAAGCCCGCAGATAACACCATAGGCTAAATAAATTTGCCAGATTTCCTGAACTTTTGAACACATGGTAAATCCAACGGTTAATATCATCGCCATGACAATCAGAATGGATTTATGGGAATACTTTGACCGAATGATACTTCCTAAGATCCCTCCCAAACAAAAGCAGATCATGGAAATCGTAAAAATCATGGAAATCATCTCATCCCGCCAACCAAAGGTGCTTTTTAACGGTGCTACAAACAATGACCAAGCATAAGCAACACCAAGAAAAAGGAGAGCAATAAAACCGATACCGAGTTGAACATATGGTTTTCTTAACATAAAATAGCTCCTGCCTTTACATCCCCAGAACACAGATCATATAGCTGATCCATATCTATAACATCAATGGAATTTTTATCAATCCGAACAATACCACATCGTAAACTCGGATATCTTAACATCATGGTATACAAGTCATCTTTACTTAGACGAAGTTCTCCAGGCCTAATAATCGTTTCACCTTTTTTGAACTCTTTTTTTTCCATTGCGTATTTTGAGATAATATCCGCATACTTGGCAAATTCATGTTCAAAAAGGTATGTTGGCATTAACATTGAATCACCTCAATTTCTATATGTCTCTTCCGATATCAAAAGCTTCTATCACTGCATCATAGATCTTACGAGGCTTCTTATAATCGCCTACCGTATAGACCTCTTCAATCTCACCGTATACCTCATTGTATAGCTGAGCATTGGTCTTATACCCAACAGCCGCTACTAATGTATCTGCTGTAAGTTCTTCGTTGTTATCCACTATGACCCCATTGTCCGTAATGGCTGTAACCATTTTTTCAGTAAGGATTTCTACATCTGTATCCTTAATCTTCTGTAATGCAGCATGTCGATATACAACACTTGTATCCAGAAGGATGTCATCTCGAAGTTCAACCATAGTGACTTTCTTACCTGCACTCCACAGCTTATAGGCTACTTCGCATCCAACAAGTCCACCACCGATGACAATCACTTTCTCCCCAGTCTCAATTTCATCAAGAAGAATTTCGCTGGCCTGATGAACCTTATCAAAACCTTTCAGAGGAAGTACGATAGGTTCTGCCCCTGTCGCCATAACAAGTACATCTGGAGCAAAGCTTCTAATAAGAGCCGCATCTGCTACTGTGTTCATCAGGAACTTAATATTGTATTTGCCGACTTCATTGACAATCCATTTACCATAACCAATAATTTCGCCTTTGTAACCGGTTGATCCAGCTTCCCAAATACGTCCGCCAAGGTGGGCTTTTTGTTCAATAACCGTAACATCATGTCCACGTTTGGATAAGGTCATGGCCGCTTGAAGTCCACCCGGACCGCCGCCGATAATGAGTACTTTTTTCTTTATTAGAGCCGGTATGACTGATTCTGCTTCAAAACCAAACTCAGGATTAACAGCACATCTGGAGTATTTTCCAACCCATGTTGTTTCAAGGCACTTCATACATCTGATACAAGGTCTTATTTGATGGGCTCTCTTCTCCGCTTTTCTCACCCAGTCCGGATCAGCGATAAGGGCTCTTCCAAGACTTGTAAAATCGGTAATGCCTTCTTCAATTAGTGTTTCCATCTCATCCGGATTTCCCAGCTTATTATCAAAAATAACAGGTCTGCCAACACGTTTTCTAAATTCTGTAATGGCTTCTTTGTATTCATCGTTGGTACTGTAAGCACTTGGAATAATGTGCTCTTGATTATAATAGTTTCCAATTCGTACATGATAGGCATCCACATAATTCATGTATTCCAGTTTCGCTGCTATTTCAGCTGCAACATCAATGGTAATTCCATCATATTCAAATTCTATTTTTTTGTCTTCAGCGATAACTTCACCTGTTGTCAAAGTTCCCATCTTAACGTTTTTAAGCTTTTCATCAACGGTTATACTGAGAATAATCGGAAAATCATCACCAACAGATTTTTTAACGCTTTCGATACATTCCAGTAAGAATCTCATGCGGTTTTCTGTACTGCCACCATATTCATCTGTTCTGAAGTTCCAAGCCGGTGAAAGAAATTGTCCTATTAAGTAACCGCAACTTCCGTGAACACAAATACCATCAAATCCGGCTGTCTTTAATCGTTTTGCAGCCTTTCCATAACAGTCAACAAGATATTTTATCTCTTCTTTAGTAAGCTCACGGGTCATAATCCCAGGATTGTACTGGGTCGGAACCACTGATGCAGATACTGGTTCTTCACCTTCTTCAATCTTATCTGCATATCTTCCACTTCCCGGTGAGAGTTCTGCAACAATTTTTGTATCGTAAAGGTGAACAGCATCTGCAAGTTCTGCAAATTCTTTAATCCGCTCATCTCGATCCATAATTGGAAACAATAAACTCTTTGGGTACGGATCCAGCTTTTGTTCTGCTTTGATATGACTGGTAAAGATCAGTCCCACGCCACCTTTAGCTCTCGCTTTATATACATCCACATTACGTCGTGTCATTGTAGAATCGCTATAGTTTCCGTACACATATTTAAAATCCATGGGAGACATCACGACTCTATTTCGAAGCGACATCTTGCCAATCGTCGTTTTGCTGAGTAACTTTTTGTATGTATTCATATCAACGTCATCCTTTCTATATTTAAGCCTGTTTTTTTAAGGCCAATAAATCATCAAGTAATACTCGTTATTATATATGTGTCCTCTTAAGTTTTCTGTAACCTAGGTTACATAAACTGTATTTATTGAAAATTCGATTAAAAATTTGCAGTTGACATATATGCATATAGATGTTACATTAATATCTATAAGAAGTGTGGCGAAGGAGCTACAGTCATAAGACTGTTGTTCCTTTTTTTATTTTTAGAAAAGTTACTATAACTTGTGAGGTGATTTTTATGGTTATACCACGTTACTACTATGGTGCTGACTTTACATCTTTTGAGGATATTCTCCTTAAAGAATGTGATAAGATCCAAACCTTTAAAAAAGGGGAATATCTCAACGGCACGCTTATTGATTACAATACGATTTACTATATTATTGAGGGACTTGGGCAGTTCTATATTCTTCATGAATCCGGCGGAAGAAGTGTTATTTCACTTCATGGATACGGCAATATATACCCACTATTTCGAGATCTCGAGGACGGTGAAGAACAGTTTAAGCTGGAAGCAAATCTCTTCTTTCAAGCTATTACGGATATGAAAGTAGCTACTTTTTCATACAAAAAAATGAGCCATCTCATAACCAATAATTCGGAATTTTGCCACAAAACATTACGCGCCTATCTTAAATATATTAATCTTCTTTTATACCGAATTACCGCAACGGAAAATGATAATGCTACGAGAAAAATATGTAATTATCTCTTCAGCATGCACTATTACGGCAAACAACTGGTGATTGGCAATCAAATCTTTATCACTCAAGAAGACATTGCTGATTCCATCGGCTTAACACGTGTACACATTTCACGCTGTCTAAAGCAACTGGTGAATGACGGTATATTGTCCCTCAGTCGAAAGGCAATAACCATTCTTAATCTGGAAGGTCTTCTTGCGTATTGTTCAAGTGACATCTTGCCAGCTTAGATTTTTTTTGACCTCTTCTGTTATATCTTCATGACTCATCATTTCCGGTGATTGTTCCCCTACACCTTTTACCGCCTTTTGTGTTAACACTACCTATAATAAGTTTACACTCATTCTTTCGTCCTTAATTAAATGTGTTAAAATGGAAAAAACATAACAGGTAGTGTAAAGTGTTGTATGAAACATGAGTTTAGAAAATAATTGTCACTGTAAACCTATTAATGATATAATATGAAAACAAACTATGATGGAGGAAATTATCATGCCAACTTTTATTTTTGGACATAAAAATCCTGATACTGATTCAGTAGCATCAGCTATTGCCTATACATATCTTAAAAACCAATTAAAACAAAGTGCTTTTTCTAGCGTCTTAGGAAACATTAACCATGAAACAGAATTTATACTAAAATATTTTGATATCCCTGTACCAACCTATATCAATAATGTTAAAACACAAATAAGGGACTTAAATATTGATGATATTCCTGGTATAGCGTCAAATTGTTCTATCTATACAGCGTATACAATCATGGAAAATACTAATTTCCACACTCTTGCAGTATTGGAAAATGAAAAAATAATAGGGATTATAACAATGACAGATATCGCCATTTCATTGATAAAGGGAGATTATTATACACTAAACACATCTCTTCATAATATAGCTAATGATTTTAATGGAAAAATATTATCTGACAGCACTACTCATGTGAATGGTAAAATAGCTGTATTAGCCTATGATTACGAATACACAAAAGACTTGTTAAAAGAAAATATAATCGCCATAGTTGGAAATAGATATGATATTATTGAACATGCGATAGCCTCAAACGTTGCATTAATTATTATTACAGGAGGAAATACACTTTCACCAGAACATTTGCAGATGGCTAAATCAAAAGGGGTACCCATTATTTCTGTGCCTACAGATACATATACAACTGCAAAACTACTAAATAAATGTAATGCTATTTCAACTATTATGAATACTGAAAACATAGTATCTTTTAATACGAACGATTATCTACAAGATATCATGGATGTAGTGTTAAAGACAAACTATAGAAACTACCCTGTGGTAAATAAAAACAACGCCTTCATTGGATTCATGAATAGAAAGCATATGTTAAACCCTGGAAAAAAGAAAGTGATTTTAGTAGACCATAATGAATATAACCAAAGTGTAGAGGGACTAGACGAAGCTGAAATTTTAGAAATTATAGACCATCACAAAATTGGCGACATTTCAACAAATATACCAATCAATTTTAAAAATATGCCTGTTGGAAGCACCTGTACAATTATACACCAAATGTTCAAGGAACAAAATGTAAAAATCCCCTATAACATTGCTGGTCTTCTACTCTCTGGTATTATTTCAGACACTCTTTTTATGAAATCACCTACCACAACAGAAATGGATAAAAATACTGTTTCTGAACTTAATTTGATTTTAAAATTAGACCTAGATAAATATTCTACAAAAATGTTCAAAGCCGGTACTACTCTTGATGGTCAAACGATTAAAGAAGTATTTCATAAGGATTTTAAAGAATTTAAACTAGATCAATACAATATTGGCATCAGTCAGATTTTTACCTTAGACTTAGATAGTATTTTTAACCAAAAAGATGAATTAATTACATATATAAACAAAATACAAGATAGTGAAAATTACTATGCTGTACTTCTTCTCGTTACCGATATCCTGAAAGAGGGTTCTTACCTTTTCTTTAAATGTAAAAATAATCATTTAGTATCTACTGCCTTTCATATAGATGTTACACAGGGTATATTTCTAGAAGGTATAGTATCAAGAAAAAAACAAGTACTGCCTAAGGTTATGGAAGCAATCAATTTATTGAGATAAACTAATTGCTTCTATCTATTGACCCTTTAATCCCAAACAATGATAAAATTCCCAATAATACTTAATTCTTATCTAACGAAAACTCATAACCCTCTTTATTGATACCATTTTCAGTTTCTTTTCAGCCATATCTATAGAATATTTGTCAGAAGTTATTAAACCTCCACGTATAGTAGTCTCATTTGTACCATATATTTTATAATTATACGGAGGGCCTGTTTTTTGCCTAATGAAATCGATCCTTCTATAATGGAAAATTTTTTTGTAGTAATACCGTCTTCAGCCGTTATATATATAATCTTTATGCTGTACCTGATAAAGTCTCTTGTAAATTTTACCCAATTCCATCAATTCTTGATGTGTCCCTCTTTCCTGTATACCAACTTCATCTATTACAATAATTTCATCAGCATTCTTTATGGTAGACAGCCTATGGGCAATGACTAGTGTTGTCCTTCCCTTTGCCAGTTCTTCCAGTGATGCTTGAATTTTCATCTCAGTTTCGTTATCCAAAGCCGAGGTTGCTTCATCCAAAATCAATATGGGTGGGTTTTTCAAGAATACTCTAGCAATCGATATTCTTTGTTTTTCTCCGCCTGATAATCTTATTCCCCTCTCTCCTATATAGGTATCATACCTTTCTGGAAGGCTCATAACAAAATCGTGAATATTGGCTTTCTGTGCGGCTTCAACTATTTCTGTATCCGTTGCATTTACTTTTCCGTATGATATATTATCCCTAATCGTACCAGCAAATAAAAATACATCCTGTTGCACAATACCTATATTACCTCTCAAGGATTTAATGGTTAAATCTCTTATATCATAATTGTCAATTAAAATATTTCCTTCTTCGATATCATAAAATCTTGGGATTAAATTACACAATGTGCTCTTCCCCCCACCAGAAGGCCCTACAAGTGCAATCATTTTACCCGCTGGTATCGAAAGATCAATGTCTTTCAGTACCTTTTCACCTTTGTTGTATGAGAACGTAACATCTTTAAATTCAATATCACCTTTTATCTCTTGAAGTGTTTGCGCATCATCTTTGTCTGTTATCAGAGGCTTTATGTCCATAATTTCGCAAAAACGTTCAAATCCAGTCATACCTGATTCAAATTGCTGAATGAATTGTGTTAGCCGTCTAATTGGCTGCATAACGATGTTAATGTATAGTAAAAAAGCTAATAAATCCACAATGTCGATAATTCCTTTGTATACAAAATAGCCACCAAATCCTATTACACTAACACTTAAAATATTAGATATAAACTCTATACCAGAAATAAACTCAGCCATATATTTATATGCTTGATCTTTCGAGCCTCTAAACTGTTCATTTCCTTCATTGAATTTTTGTCTTTCATACTCCTCATTCGTAAATGCCTTTGATACCCTTATACCAGAAATACTATTTTCTAAGTTAGCATTTACTGTAGCAACCTTTTTCTTTACTTCTTTAAATGCTCTAGACATTTTTGTTCTACGTGTGATGCCAAACCATGCCATTAATAAGACAAGTACAAAAACGATGAGCGCCAATCTCCATTCAATTGTAAGTAAAATTAGAAATGAACCTACCAACATCACTATTGATAGAAAAAGATCTTCAGGTCCATGGTGTGCAAGTTCTGTAATCTCAAACAAATCATTCATCATTCTTGACATAATCTTTCCAGTCCGTACACCATCATAGAATTTAAACGATAATGTTTGCAAGTGAGAAAACAAGTCTCGTCTCATATCATATTCTAATCTAACACCAACAGTATGCCCCACATAATTCACAAAATATGTAAAAACCATTCTAAAGACATATATGACGATTAGTAAACCTATCAATATAAGTAGTAGTTTCATATTTTCATTAGGTATCACTTCTTGTAGCATATATCTAGATATAATGGGAAACAAGAGATCTATCACTGCTATCATAAATGCACAAAACATATCGCCAATAAAAAGCACTTTGTGTGGTTTGTAATAGGATATGAATCTTTTAAGAATTTTTGTATTTGTGTTCATATTTTCACCCACCTATGTATTATATATTGACTCAACATTATATGGGCATATACATCATTTGTCAATATAAATTTAAAAGGCATGACACCTATTGAATATAGATATCATGCCTAATCGTTCTTAATTATTAAATCGCTAAATCTACATGTTGAATAGTTCCAACGGCCCCGTTCTCATGCAGAAAAACACCTGACTTTCTTATCTGTCCATGTAAAATATTAGAAGCATCTTTTACAGCATATTCAGTATCTATATTTCCTAGATATATCGCTCCAATTCCTTTTTTGCCGATAGCTATAAGCTGATTATTTCCCGTCTCATCTTTTGTCCATATCTGTAATTTATCGTAGATATCATCATTTTCATCAATCCAGCCATTGTCATCTTTATCGAATTGGGCTAATTCCAAAAATCCATCTCCTGTATTTGGACCAAAAAGTTCGTTTCCATTATTGACAATACCATCACCATTCTTATCGTATACAAGAAATCCACTTCCCTGCTTTAGGTACGAGATATTTTCTGTATCTCCATCACTATCAATATCAAAACTGAATTTTCCACTGGAAAGCCCTGCGGTATTTGTATCATAATTGATTACTAACGGATCAATTAATGCATCTCCCGCCTTGATTGAAATGTGCTGTTCGGACATAAATGCTCTGCTCATATTCAATTGCAAGTCAAAGTTTATTTCCCTGCCGTCCTGCGTTTTAACGGTTCCACTACTTGAGAATGACATCGATTCATATTCTTTTCTTACTTCACTAAGCTGATAATCAATCCCCCAACCTACACGTTCCTGAGATTCCTCCGCTTGTTTTGAGCCCTCGTTTACATTACCAGATTTCTTAAGTACTACTTTTACAGGAACATAAAATTCAACCTGTTTCCCAGACAACACCTTAATCATATCCTGTATCATACGGATTTTTCTTTTGTCATCTTCAGACAGCTCAAAAATTACTTCTCCATCTTCTGCTTTTTCACACTCACTCACACAAACACCATTTTGCAATGATTTCCCTCCATCTGATAGTTCAAGAATTGCCGATTGGGAATCTTTTTGTTCGTCAACCCATACATTTAGATTTTCTCTGGTCGTACTACTCACTTCCTTAGAAAATTCAGATTTCATATTTACAATTGAACTTTGAATTCTCATACTTTGTAAGCCTCCCTTCTTATATTTACGCAATAGACATCCGTGTCTATCTCCCTTTATGTGTATATCGGCAATTTAAACCAAATCATTAATTACAATACTTATTCAACAATAATTTCATATTTTTCTCTATTGATACCATTTTCGGCTGTAACTATCATTTTCATACCATTTTCAATATTCCCTGTAATTACTTCTGTTACCCCATCACTTTGCGTTACTTTATATGTAGCACCTGGCGCAAATTCTATGTTTTCCATAAGTGTTTCAATAGATATTTCAGATGGTAATCTAATAATCTTTTCATCAAGATCTATCGTGTATTCTTCTGATGTAATTAAACCTCCATGAATAGTCGTCTCATATGTTCCAAATCTAGGTATATAATAAGGGTCACCAGAATCAAAGTTACTTCCAGTAATCAGAATTTTCACGTATCTTGCAGGGGTGTTAAGTAAATCTTTGGTGTATTTCGGTGTAATGTTATCACTTCTATCTACTACCGTTCTATATATTTGATCATCATTACTTACTTCAATTTTATATTGTTGTACATCATTATCCGTAAAAATATCTAACCAATCATTCTCAATCTCTGTTAAATTATAAATAGTCCCTAAATCTATTTTCCACCATTGTGGTAATTCAGGTTCAGTTGCATACCATAGCGTTTTGTTATCTCCATCTACAATATGACTTGGTTTAACAATTCCATAAGGTGATTTACCTAGAACACTTGACATACTTAATGATATATTTTTTCCTAATGAAATCGGTCCTTCTATAATAGTATATGTTTTCGTAGTGTTACCATCTTCAGCAGTTACTTCAACTTTCATACCCTCTTTTACTACACCTTCAGTCACTGCTGTTATTCCATCGCTCTCATAAACACCTATCATTGCTCCTTGTGGTAAAGTAATGACTTTAGATAATGTATCTACAGTTATTCCATATGGAAGATTTGCAATGAATTCTTTGTCGTTATCTATCCCAACTACTGATGATGAAAGTGTCGTTTCATTGCTTAACACTCTAGTCCATATTACTTTATCATAATAGTATTTACCCTCTTTTCTGCCCGTAGCAACTACAATATTTTCACCAACCTTTAGCTCTACATCTTCCCATATAAAAATACCGTCTTCTCCTTTTTTCCTTCCCAAGGACTTGTCATTCACTTTCAATTTAACCCAATCCATATTTGAATAAACCTTGACGTCTATTTCTTTTGCTGTTCTTGGGTTAAACCTTCTGCTCGTAATATACAGTACTGGTTCATCGGACCAATTCGCTTTATATAAATAGAAGCTGTCTTTTTTTAGTTGCCTATCATGGGTTATTACTCCGTAATGAGCTATACCATCACGCCTAATATCAGATGCATTGTCAAATAGATTCCAAAAAAACTTACCCCACAAATACGGACGTTCTTTAAGCGCTTTCAAAAAGGTTTCATGTACATAATTTTGATACTCCTCAGTATCATCGCCTTTTTGTGGATTTTCGGTATGTTTAGTTTCATATCCTTCAACACCATATTCACTAATTCCTATTTTTTTATCGGGATACATTGCATGAACACTATCTATCCCATCAGCAAAGTCTTCAGGGTCTCTTAAGTAAGTATTAAAAGCAGTCGTATCTGTTATCCAGCTAACTGGATCATTGACCGATTTTGTGGGGGTAGCCGCTGTTGTCAATCTCGTTGGATCCTCTTCTTTAGCTAAAGTATTCAACTGTTCCACTAAGTCATACGGATTTGGTCCAGGGCTAATCGTGATTTCATTATATAATCCCCAAAATATGATAGACGGATGATTATAATTCTGCCTTATCATCTCTACCAATTGTTGCTTAGCACTATCATAGAATTCTTCTGAGTCTGTTATTCTACTGTTTAATGCTAATTCAGACCACACTACAAAACCATATTGATCAGATAAATCTAATAAATATTGTGCTTGTTGATAATGAGATGTGCGGAATACCGTTGCACCAATTTCTTGCATTAATCTAAAGTCTTCTAACAATTCTTTATTTGTAATTGCCCACCCCATATCTTTTATATCTTGGTGTTTATTGAATCCATATAAATTAAGATATTCTCCATTCAAGAAAAATCCTTTATCTGCATCAACATAAAAGCTTCTCAGTCCTAAGGGCTGCTGTACTGTATCTTGACAAGACTTATTCGCCTGTACTGTTACATATACCCTATATAAATAAGGATCTTTTTTTCCATTCCATAAATGTGGTTTAAGTATTGTTGAATATTCCTTGAACTGATAACTTGAACCAGCATCAATATAGGCTGAATCCGTTAACTTATCAACTATTTTATTCTTATCATCCACAATATAGGCAGTAACTAACACTTCGCTCCCCTGTTCACTGTCATTCATTATTTTTGCCTTTATTTCTACATCAGCCTTTTTTTCGCTCACATTATTCTGTGTAATATATACGCCTGGTGACGCATAATCTAATGTATCAATATGTATGTCATTAGTAACCAATAAATGAACATCTCTATATATTCCGCCATAAAAAGTATAATCTCCAAGTAAAGGTGAAATATCTTCATCAAAAGAATTGTCTACTTTAACGGCAATAATATTTTCTTCTCCAACATTTACATATGGTGTTATATCGAAGCGAAATACGGCATATCCACCTTTATGTTTATCTATATATTGGCCGTTGATATAAACATCAGTCACAACATTTGAACCGTCAAACTGAAGATAAAATCTCTTATTCTTATAAGTATCATCAATACTAATTTTTTTTCTATACCATCCTATCCCTCTATAATAATCATTACCACCGTCCTGCCCATCTAAATTGTTCCATGTGTGAGGGATATTAACTACTTCCCATCCAGTATCATCGTAATCAATATCATAAGCATTTTCTACATCTTCCCTTATAAATTTCCAATTACTATTAAGATTAATATCAGGTCTAATACATATCTCCTTTTCTTCAAAAATCTCATCGCTTTTTGAAATACTATTCTTATAACTTAAGTATATTTTTGACACTGGAATAAGTAGCACTAATATAAATAATGCAAAACTAAGTAGTTTTATATTGATTCTATATGAACGTATAAACAAAATTGTTACACCTCCTTAATTTAATTCAATAATCTACTCTATTTCTATTCTACTTTTTTATGATTAATGCATAAAAAGATACCCGCAACATATTAAAAAAGGAAAACCCCTCGGTTTTTACCGAAGGGCTGGTGAGATTACTTATTACATGATCATACAAAATCTTATTTATTTTTTTATCTATTTAGACTGCTTTGCCAACCATTCGAAGATACTAACCTGTTTGCCGTCTATTTCTTGAGTACAATCATTGTTAAGTACATAAATCCAAGAAAAATGTCCTTGATATTGTACAGGTTCGCTGGTTCCTGAACTGAAATACTTACCAGACATATCCACAACATTTTCAAATAAGGAATAATAAACGTTCTTTGCACCTGCAGCAATCAAACGGTTATAGGCCGCATTAGAAAAATCATCAATTGCAATTAAATTACCATCGTTATCTCTTTCGTAAATTTTTACTGTGTAGTCATTTTTTGCATGCGTTAACCAGATTGGCATATCTACAATACTTGCTAATTTTTCTTCGGTTAGCCATTCATCTGAAAAAGCTTCACAGACTGGAAATGCTGCCGTAAAATAATCTGGATAGGTAGTAATCATATTCATCGTCATATACCCACCATTGGAGCATCCTCCGATGTAAATTCTATTCTTATCAATCTCAGGATGATTTTCAACATATTTCTCAATCAACCCCATCAAGGATTCGGTATAGTAGGATCTACCATTACTTTCTTTAACACTATGATTCATAGTTCTAGTTCCATCATAATCCATCCACATAGTAGGTGATTGTGGAACTAAGATATAGGCACCAGTTTCACCAAAGTATGACTGGATAGAATCCGTTGCAAGATTAACAACCTTATTACCAATCAAAGCAATGGAAGGATCTGTTCCACCTTCTCCACCACCATGAAGCCAAATAATTAGCGGATTAGAATCATTATCTGTTGAAGCAGTCTTAGGGATGTAAGAAGCATATAGAAGGGTAATATCATCTTGCTTATAAATGCCTGATTGATCAAAATCATCGGCAATTAAAGTAGTATTACCTTGATAACCACTTTTATCTGTTACGGTCATAGTAACCGCTCCACCTTCTGCCGTTTTCAAGTTTGTGTCCACTAACTCGATAATATAACTTGTTTCAACATAATTGTTAGATCTCGTATAGTAAAATGGAGAGCCTGCTGTTATACTTGCTCCGACTTCCATCTCGATAGTTACGTATGTTCCGTCAGTTGTTTCATTTCCTGATGAATCAGAAACATATACAGCCAATACCTTTCTTTCTTTTGTAGTTGTCTGAATTTTTTCTTCTACAGGATATTCTCTCACAGAGGATACCTTAAACGTAGATGTTGATAATGTATTACTATCCATTGTTGCACCAAGATTAAGGATCACCTTCGTAATTGCAGGTCCCCAATCAAAGCCTTCAGTTATGGTTGTATAACCCACTGATGAAAGTTCCAGATCTTTGCTAGTTCCACAACCAGTTAATAATATAAAGATTGTCATTACAAGTAATGCTAGTAAAATTCTTCTTTTCATTTTCCATTCCTCCTATTTGTTATTTTTGCTAAAATTTAAGATTTGATTATTTACTATATTATCAATAATAAAAAACTAATAATATTAAAATCGTTTGATTTTAATATTATCGTTTGATTATATGAAAACATTGGTACATGAAAAAAACTCACCCGAGATAATCCCGTGTGAGTTTTCTTAGATATTACTTTCTATTGAACAAATTCTTCTAATGCGCTAGTATCAAGTTCTGAATAATTGTTTAAAAACGCTATAAGCTTTGATGCAATCATTTTTGCACCACCTTCAATATTTGATTCAATATTTATAGGCATCAATGGATCATGTAATGAAAGTCTTAGTAAAAACCAGCCATCACCATTTTCCTTATCAAATAATGCTCTAATTCCTTCATAATTATTTGGTGCCATTATCATTTGTGGATCTTTCTGTACAAAATCTGCTAAGTCAGCGATTATTTTTTCTCCATATGACTTAAAGTCTTCTACAAGTATATTCATTCTAAATTCTTTTTCTTCAATAGGTTCTTCAAGGGTACTAATCAATTGATGAATCGTTTGATTTTTTTCAAGTTCTAACTTCGCCATTTTAATAAGTATTTTTGCGATTAAATATGCACCATCATCTAAAAAATAGTTTTCTTTTAAGGCACCGTGTCCTGAAGTCTCAATTGCTAGATGTGATTCAGCACCCTCATTATTTATTCTTATTGCTTCATTGATAACATTTTTATAGCCCCGTTGAAAGCGGTGATGTTTACCACCTAAATCTGATTCTATGAATTTAGCTAAACCACTTGAAGTAATAGAATCGGTAACTATTGTTGAACCTGGATGTTCTTCCAACACAATAGATGAAATTAAGGCAATCAATCTATTTCTATTAATTTCATTACCATCGCTATCTACCGCACCCGCACGGTCAACATCAGTATCAAATATAATACCTAAATCCGCCTTATGTTCAATAACCGCCTTCTTGATCGCTTCCATTGCATCTTTATCTTCAGGATTAGGAATATGGTTTGGAAACGAACCGTCGGGATCTAGAAATTGACTGCCCGTTGTATCTGCTCCTAGTGGTTTTAAAACTTTCTCAACAAAAAAACCACCTGCACCGTTTCCTGCATCTACTACAATTTTAAAACCTTTTAGTGGCTGTTCTTTATGTACTGGGTGCTCTACACCTTTTATAATTTTATTTACCAATTCTTCGGCATATACTGAAATAAAATCAATTTTTTGAATAGTACCGATTTTTACATGTGTATTAAATTTGTCTGCCTGAGCTAATAATAATATCTCCGTGATATCCTTTTTATCTAATCCACCTTCATTAACGAAAAATTTCATGCCATTTCTATTAAAAGGTAGATGACTTGCTGTAATCATAATTGCACCGTCATACTCATATCCTTTTATTACGGTAGACATGAACATCGCAGGAGTTGACGCTAGTCCACAATGAATGACATGCCCCCCGAGACTTGTAATACTCTCAATAATAGCATTACGTAGTCTTTCAGCTGACATTCTTGAGTCATTTCCTACAGATATTTTTATCTCTTCTACAGGTTTACCTGTTTTTTTACAAAGCCAAACAGTGAATGCTTTTGCTATTTTCCCAATAGCATCATTTGTCAAATTAATTTCTTGATTTCCAATACCATCAATAGCTATTCCCCGTATATCACTTCCATTTTGAAGTTTTTTCCATTCTTTTACAATCATACTACGCCCCCTTAATAGGTTCATTATTTATTAGGAATGTACTAAAAATAATTGTAGCATAATATGTAAAAGGTAGCAAGGAGCCGTTTGTTAGTAATAAAAAATCATTAATTTCTCAGAATCCAAATGTAAACGCCATGGCAAAGGCTGATTTTTCAACTCAATCCATTTTTCTTTTGATATATTCCATTGTATATGATAGTCTTCCCTATTTTCCGCCTGTTTTCCAATACAAAGATATACCATCACCCTAAAAGGAGTTTCACCAGTAAAACTTGGCCAGCAATCAAAGACATTATCTTTGTCATCTTGTGAAGCACGTCTAATATAGTGGGCGCGAATTCCAACATGCGCGATACTATTTTTCTGCACTTGATTTACATGTAGGTTAACATCCCAATCAACTGCATATATTTGATTGTTGGACAAGTACCTTGCCGTAGAAAAGTTTTTACATCCTGTTAATTGCGCCGTTGACAATGTAGAAGGTCTTTGAAATAGTTTTTCCTTGTTTCCAGCAACTTCAACACTCCCATTATTTAAAACTACTAATCTGTTACATATGCTATAAGCTTCATCCATATTATGTGTAATAAAAAGGGTCACTCCATTATAATCTACAAGAGTCTCTATAAGCTGTTTTACAAGCAATCCTCTCAAATGCTCATCCAGGGCAGAAAAAGGTTCATCTAATAGCAGAACTTCTGGCTCTATTGCCAATGCCCGAGCAAGCGCCACTCTCTGCTGCTGTCCTCCCGAAAGTTGAAACGGGAACCTTTTTTCCAGTCCATGTAGCTTCATCATTTCTATTTTCCCCTGTACAATGGTGTTTCTTTTTTCTTTCGAAAGCTTTTCAAGTGCAAATCCTATATTTTCTTCTACTGTCATATTAGGGAATAGTGCAAAATTCTGAAAAAGGTAGCCTACCTTACGATGCCTGCTTGGGAGATTAATCCCTTTGTCAGAATCAAACAGTACTCGCCCGTTGAGAACAATTCTTCCTTTATCTGGTTTTTCTATCCCCGCAATGCATCGAAGCGTCATACTTTTCCCAGAACCAGAAGCACCAAGCAAACCTGTTATATCCCTTTCCACATTAAATTTTACATCCAGCATGAAACCATGAAGTTTTTTCTTTATATCTACATACAGTTCCATATTATACCCTACCTGTCCTGTGCATATTATTTCTTTGAAATTCGGTCCAATAATTTGTCAATATTATTACCACAAAAGAAATCAATAATACCATCATAACCCATAAAAGTGCTTTATCCATTTCTCCACCTTCTGCGGCGAAAAAAATCGCAATGGGAATAGTCTGTGTCTTTCCAGGTATGTTTCCAGCTATCATTAAAGTGGCACCAAATTCGCCCAGTGCTCTTGCAAAAGCCAAGACACTTCCTGCTGCAATCCCAGGCCACGCCAAAGGAACCGTCACTCTCCAAAAAATTTTCCATTCGGAAACACCTAGTGTTCGAGCTGCATAGATCAAGTTCCTGTCAACCTGCTCAAAGGCACCCCTTGTCGTTTTATACATCAATGGAAATGCAACAACTGAAGCTGCAATCACAGTAGCCGACCATGAAAAAATAATCTGTGTACCAAGAAAATAAAGTAACTTTCCAATAGGTCCATTTTTCCCGAAGATAATCAATAGGAAAAAGCCAGCCACTGTAGGAGGTAATACCATAGGTAATGTAAACACACCATCTATAAATCCTTTTAGTTTTCCATTATATTTTGAAACAAACCAAGCTGCTGCTAGTCCAAAGAAGAACGTAATTACTGTTGCAGTAACAGCCGTTTTTATAGAAATCCATAAAGGCGACAAGTCCATATTCATAAAAAACCCCTCCAGACCATTGCTAATTTTTTTCTATAAACACAAATCCATATTCTTCGAAAATCGGTTTTGCCTCGCTACTATAAAGAAAGCTAATATACTCTTTGGCAGCGTCTACATTTTTACTATCCTTAATAACCGATGCAGGATAATACACTGGTTGATGCGACCCAACAGGTGCTTTTGCTACTATTTTTACCTTGTTAGATATTCTGGCATCGGTTTCATAGACTATCCCTGCATCAGCATTCCCCGTCTCTACCCAGTATAATACTTCCTTTACATCTTTGCCGAAGACAGTCTTGTTCTTAATAGAATCATAAATATTAAGTTTCATCAAAACTTCTTCTGCATATTGTCCTGCAGGAACACTTTTAGGCTCACCCATCCCAATATTTTTTGCTCTATCAGTCAAAAGATCTTCAAAACTCATAATATCTGACGAATCCTTTGGTACAATAAGAACGATTTTATTTTCTAAAAAGTTTTTGCTTGTATCCTCAAAAATCAACTCTTGCTTTTTGAGTGCATCCATGTGTTTAACCGCTGCTGATACGAATACATCCACACTGGCTCCCTGTTCGATCTGCCGCCTTAATGAACCAGATGAAGCAAAATTATATATAATCCTCACATTAAGATTTTGTTTTTCATAGGCTACCTTAATTTCTTCCATCGCATCTTTCAGACTAGCAGCCGCCGAAACGGTCAGTGTAATCGGTTCTTCTTCATCTTGCAAAACATTTATTTGACCGCATGCAGCAACAAATACCATTAACGCAATCATTAGAATAATCAATGATTTTTTTTTAAATTTCTTCATTATATTAACCCCCAATTTAAAAAATTTATAAAGAATTAGAATAAAAAAAAATGATAAAACTAAAACACCCATTTAAAGAATGCTATAAGCTCATCATTGAGATTATTTTGTGTACTTTATTCAGTTTACACTTGTAGACAACAAGTCCAAACACAACTTCCACCTACATGAGTTTAATGTTTCGTCATGTTTTATCACGTTTTATTATGTTCCATTATATAGTCATTAAATACAAAAGTCAAGAATAAATGAATGTTTTTTAACATTGACTTGCATATTATTAAAATACTTAAAATTTATATACACTATAACTACTATGTTTATACTATTCCCACAATGAGTTCTATAACACAAATTCTATTTTTGCATGATTTATTTTTTGATATTGCATTTGCAAAAGAAATATACTATACTTATATATGTTAACAATTGTATGTTGTTATACCGTAATGTGTTGTTTTGTTCATTTATGTTGATTCATACACTCATTAAAGAGAGAAGGAGAAATATTATGAATAATCAAACCGCCTTAACACCTAAAGAAGTAGCAGACATATTAAAAATTGCCAAGAATACCGTTTATGAACTAATTAAACGTGGAGAACTGAATGCATATCGGGTTGGCAGTAAATTAAGAATAGAAGCAGAAGATGTGGAGGAGTATAAGAATAGAACAAAAAGGCTTAAAAACGCTACTACTATGAAAGCATTCCTACACCCAGAAGAACCGAGCCAAACAGGAGGATTTGTCATCTGTGGTCAAGATATCCTGCTGGATATTTTATCACGTTATCTTCAAATGCATCCCAATGGTTTACAAGCTCTGCGTTCCTATGTCGGAAGTTACAACGGTCTTTACGCCTTGTATCAAGGGAAAGTTCAAATGGCTGCAGCTCATTTATGGGACGGAGATTCTGATTTATACAATGTTCCTTTTGTCAGAAGGATGCTTCCAGGTATGCCTGCTGTCATCATTCACCTCGCTTGCCGCCTTCAGGGTTTTTATGTTGCTAAAGATAATCCCAAAGGAATCAAAGGTTGGGATGATTTAAAAAGAAAAGATATAACAATCATTAATCGTGAAAAGGGTAGCGGAACACGTGTCTTATTAGATGAACATCTAAGAAAGCTTGGAATCTCACCTGGCAGTATCAAGGGATATGAACGCGAGAGTACTTCCCACCTAGCCATTGCCAGCACAGTAGCCCGTGGAGGTGCGGATATTGGTATTGGAAATGAAAAGTCAGGCTTGCAGGTAAAAGGTATTGATTTTATTCCTTTGCAAATGGAGCGGTATGATCTAGTAATTAAAAAAGAAGATATTGAAAAAGCTCCTTTTCAAGCTGTTCTTGAAATACTTCGTTCTCAAGAATTCAAAATGGAGCTAGAAGGAATAGGCGGATACGATCTAGCAGAAATGGGTAAAATTGTTTCAGAAACATAGGTAATTCTTTTATGGTGGAGGCGAGGAGAATCGAACTCCTGTCCGAAAACATATTCACATAAGTTTCTCCGAGTGCAGTACGCAAACTAACATTCCCTCCACTGTACGCCCACGTACAGGCTTACAGCTTTAGTAGCTTCATTTGTCATGCATAGCGCAAAGCTTAGCTATGTCACGTTCACCGCTAATCGACGCTCAATCCTAGGCCGCGGTGCTCTTAGGTTGAACGGCTGCCTTAATTAGGCAGCAAATGCTAAATTATCTTCAGCGTTTAACTTTAAGTTTTCCTGTTTTTTAAGTGGCACGGCCCACTACTCGCTACTCATGTTTCAACATCCCCGTCGAAACCATTACGCCCCCATATATATTATAAAACAGTGTACAACTAAATTTAATATTGATTCCTTGCTTTTAACTCTTTTGCAATTCTTCTTTTTGCATCTCTATCTGCGATATCTGCTCTTCGGTCATAGTTCTTCTTACCTCTTCCAGTGGCAAGTTGAACCTTAACCAATGACCCTTTGAGATATATTTTTAATGGAATAAGTGAATATCCTTTTTGCTGAATCGCACCAATCAATTTATTGATTTCATATTTGTGCAGGAGTAGTCTCCGATTACGCATGGGATCCACATTAAATATGTTTCCTTGTTCATAAGGACTAATATGCATTCCTTTAATAAATATTTCACCATGATCTATTGAAGCATAGCTCTCTTTTAAGTTAACTCTACCTTGTCGTATAGATTTCACTTCTGTACCTGTAAGTTCAATCCCTGCTTCATAAGTATCCTCAATAAAATAATCATGTCTCGCTTTTTTATTTTGTGCAATCGCCTTTATACTGTCTTTCCCCATCTTTTACACCTACTTCGGATAATAACTCTGTTTATATCTCGAATATTTATTATACCACGTTCAAATATAATGTCAAGCACCATCTTATTCCATGATTTCAAATATAAATAAAAGGCGAGTATTCCTCGCCCTATTCTAATCTCGTTTTTTTCTTCTTTTTTTCCCTGTACGTTTAACCTTAACATACCTATGTTCTCTATTATTATCTGCCGATTGTTGATCATCATCGCTATTTTCTTCTTTTTCCTCGACTAGAGCAAAATCAATCTGTCGTGTAGCTACATCGGCTCGAACAACTTTTATGACAACTTCATCACCTATTTTATAAATCTTTTTCGTATTTTCACCTATTAAGCGGTAATGTCTGTCATCATAAATATAATAGTCATCCACTAAATCACTAATCCGTACAAGTCCTTCAATTGTATTCTCTAGTTCAACAAACATTCCAAAGGATGTTACACTTGAGATAACCCCTTCATACTTTTCTCCAACTTTATCCTTCATAAATTCTGCTTTTTTCAAATCTTTTGTTTCTCTTTCAGCTTCTTGCGCTGTAATTTCTTGATCTGATGATTGTTTTGCCGCTTCTTGTACAAATTTTTTTAAGAAAATTTCTCTTTCTTCACTGATACCTGTATTTATATTTTCCTTAATTATTCTATGAATCGTAAGGTCAGGATATCTACGAATAGGCGAAGTAAAATGACAATAATATTTCGCCGCTAACCCAAAATGTCCCAAGTTTTCATGGGAATACTTTGCTTTCATCAATGAACGTAACATAACTGTACTTATAATTCGTTCTTCTTTTGAGCCTTTTATCTGGTCTAATAGTTGTTGTAAATCCTTAGGATGCACTTTGTTTAGCCCTTTCAAATGATATCCTAAGTTATAGATAAGTGTATTAAAGTTTTCAAGTTTTTCTGCATCTGGCTCTTCATGTACACGATACACAAATGGGGCATTTAACCAAAACATATGCTCCGCAACAGTTTCATTACAGACTAACATAAATTCTTCGATGATTTTATTTGATATCGTTATACTATATTTTTTTACTTCTATAGGTTTTCCCTGTTCATCTAATATAACTTTTGCTTCAGGAAAGTCAAAGTCAATACTTCCCCTTTCCCTCCTCTTACTTTTTAATAATAGCGATAACTCTTTCATCAACTCAAAATCTGGAACCAACTCTTTATATCTTTCTATTAACTTTTCATCCTTATCAACTAAAATACTCGTTACATCTGAATAAGTCATTCTGTCTTTCGTTTTTATAACACTTTCAAAAATATCATACTCTACTACTTGTCCATTTTTATCAATTTCCATTGATACTGATAATGTTAAACGATCTACCTTTGGATTCAGGCTACATATGCCATTAGACAATTTTCTAGGTAACATAGGAATAACCCTATCAACCAGATAAACACTTGTTGCACGACTAAATGCTTCTTTATCCAGTGGGCTATTTTCTGTTACATAGTGACTAACATCCGCGATATGAACACCCAATTTATAATGTCCATTTGATAGTTTATCGATAGAAATAGCATCATCTAAGTCTTTTGCGTCTGCACCATCTATTGTAACAATATTCAAGCCTCTCAAATCTCTTCTTCTTTGAATCTCTTCTTCTTGAGCAATATTAGGTATTTGCTCCGCTTGATCTAATACTTTTGTAGGAAAAGATTCATTTAAATGAAACTGCTTAATAATGGATACGATATCTGTACCCGGGTCATCTTTATGACCTAAAACATCTATTACTTTTGCTTCAGGATTCCTCCTTGCTTTAGGCCACCTTGTTATTTCTACTACTACTTTATCTCCAGTCTTTGCACCATGAAAATCATCCTTGGAAACAAATATATCTTGATATATTTTCCTATTATCTGGAACAACAAATCCAAAATTTTTATTACTTTCAAATATTCCAACGAGGCTTGTATTTGATCTTTTAACGACGCGTTTTATTTCTCCCTCCGCTCTTTTTCCTTCAACACCAGGTTTAATGACTCGAGCCAATACCCTATCGTTGTGCATTGCACCTTTTGAATCTTCTGATGCAATAAATATATCTGACATATCTTCATAGTCAGGAATTAAAAAACCAAAACCGCGCTCATTTCCTTGGAAACGCCCTGCAATAAGTCCCATTCTTTCAGGTACACCATATCTTTTTTTCTTAGTCTTAATGATTTTCCCTTCTGCTTCTAATTCATCGATCATTTTTTGAAATTCAGGGATATCCTCTGCAGGCACATCTAAAACATTCATTAACTCATCGATTAATAGTGGTTTATAGGCATCTTCTCGCATAAATCCAAGTATTTTTTCTTGTCGTGTCAATTCATCACATCCATCCTATATCATTAGTTGATTATTCATAATGTCTACGTATCTTCTATTTTATTCTCTTTCTTTATTATATCCCCTTAAACAAAAAACATCCTTTTCCAAGGATGTTTCTCTCAATTATTTAGCCATCAATAACGCCAATACAACTGATGTAACGATAAATAGTATCGCAACTACAGATGTCCATTTCCCTAACATTGCATCAAGTGTTTTCCCTTTATTTTTTCCAAAAAAAGTTTCTGCACCACCGGCAATTGAACCAGATAATCCAGCACTCTTTCCCGATTGTAGTAATACGACTACTATCAATACGATGGAAATAACTATATGTAGGATTGTTGCCGCAAGTTTCATTTTGACACCTCCCGATAATCAACATACTTATTCTAACATATCAAATCGCTAGGGACAAGGTTTTTTTGATAAAAAAGGGGAGTAAACTCCCCCTACTTTAAGCTATTCTACTTTTATTTATTTTTTAAATTGAACCATGCATTCAATCCAAGATATTGTGCTGTTTCATCTAATTCTTCTTCGATTCTTAATAATTGATTGTATTTAGCAACACGGTCACTTCTAGAAGGTGCACCAGTCTTAATCTGACCAGCATTAACTGCAACTGCAATATCAGAAATTGTAGTATCTTCTGTTTCACCAGAACGGTGGGATACTACAGCAGTATAGCCTGCTCTATTTGCCATTTGAATAGCATCTAATGTTTCTGTTAATGAACCTATTTGATTAACTTTAATAAGGATTGAATTTCCT
This sequence comes from Clostridia bacterium, assembly GCA_963662695.2. GTDB lineage: Bacteria > Bacillota > Clostridia > SK-Y3 > SK-Y3. The sequence continues at coordinate 908,031 of CAXXDC010000001.1, forward strand.
ACACCAAGATTAATTCCTTTTTCCAATCTTTCAGTGTTTGTTACAAATAAGTCATCACCAACCAATTGAACTTTGTCACCAATTCTATCAGTTAATAACTTCCACGCTTCCCAATCATCTTCGCCAACACCGTCTTCAATAGAGATAATTGGATATTTTTCTATTAAATCAGCCCAAAACTCAACCAAGTCTTCTTTCGACATAACCTTCCCTGATTTTGGAAGAAGGTAAGTTCCATCTTCTTGAATCCATTCAGATGATGCTGCATCGATAGCGATTCTAAAATCATCACCAGCTTTGTATCCAGCTCTTTCAACAGCTTTTAAAATAACGTCTAAAGCTTCTTCATCTTTACCAAGGTTAGGTGCAAATCCACCTTCATCTCCTACGGCAGTTGTATTACCCATTTCTGATAATACTCCTTTAAGATTGTGGAATACTTCAGCACACATTTGAAGTGCTTTTTTAAAGCTGTCTGCACCCACTGGCATAATCATAAATTCTTGAATATCTACATTGTTGTTAGCATGTGCGCCACCGTTTATAATGTTCATCATTGGTACTGGAAGCACTTTAGCATTTGTTCCACCAATGTATTGATATAGACTCATTCCAATTGCTTCTGCAGCTGCTTTAGCTGTAGCCATAGATACGCCTAAAATTGCATTAGCACCTAATCTACCTTTATTTGGAGTTCCATCGAGTTCAATCATCGCTTTATCAATTTCAACTTGATCAAGCGCATTCATACCTACAATTTCTTCTGCAATTTCACTATTTACATTTTCAACTGCCTTTTTAACACCTTTACCTAGGTATCTATCTTTATCACCATCTCTTAATTCTACGGCTTCGAAAATACCTGTAGAAGCGCCAGAAGGTACTGCTGCTCTACCTACATAACCTCCATCTACTACTACTTCTACTTCAACTGTTGGATTACCTCTGGAATCCATAATCTCTCTTGCATAAACATCTAAAATCTCAACATACTGTTTCATATCTTTGTCTCCTTTCGCTGTGTATAATTTAGTGGGAAATCCCACATTTTAATAAATTCATAGTTTGTTTTCCTATTTACTAATAAGACTTTCTCCTGTCATTTCAGCCGGTTTTTCCAGCCCCATGATATCTAACATCGTGGGCGCAAGATCAGCTAAACGACCTTTGTTAAGTTTAGCATCCATTCCAACTAATACAAGTGGTACAACATTAGTTGTATGTGCTGTAAATGGATTACCAGTATTATAATCAACCATTTGTTCTGAATTACCATGGTCAGCAGTAATAAGTAGTACCCCATCTTGTTCTAATACGGCGTCAACTACTTTTCCTAAACATTCATCTACTGTCTCTACTGCCTTTACTGCAGCATCAAAAATGCCCGTATGTCCAACCATATCACAATTCGCAAAATTCAGAATAATCGTGTCATATTCTTTTGAATAAATTCGTTTTAATGCTTCTTCTGTCACTTCATATGCACTCATCTCAGGTTTAAGGTCATAGGTTGCAACCTTTGGAGAAGGAATTAAAGCTCTGTCTTCTCCTTCACAAACTGCTTCCACTCCTCCATTAAAGAAGAAGGTAACATGTGCATATTTTTCAGTTTCAGCAATTCTAAGCTGTCTATAACCTTTGTTACTAATATATTCTCCAAACGTATTAGCAAGCGTTTGAGGCTTATATGCTATTGTTACATTTGGCATTTCTGCATCGTATTGTGTCATACAGACGAACTGCACTGGGAAATATCCTTTTGCCCTTTCAAAATTATTAAATTGCTCATCTACGAAAGGACGAGTTATTTCTCTTGCTCTATCTGGACGGAAGTTGTAGAAAATGATTGAATCATTTTCATTCACAGTAGCAACTGGCTCTCCATTTTCTACAATAACTGTAGGTATGACAAATTCATCTGTCGCATCTTCATTATATGACTTTTCTACTGCTGAGACAGCTGAATCACTGGTTTTACCAGACCCAAGAGCCATAGCATCATATGCCTTTTGTACTCTATCCCATCTGCTATCTCTGTCCATAGCATAATATCTGCCCATGACTGATGCGATTTTTCCTACTCCAATTGTTCTCATCTTTTCAACCAATTGTTGCACATAGTCTTTCCCTGACTTTGGTGGTGTATCACGTCCATCAAGAAAACAATGCACATAAACATCTTCCACTCCTTCTCTCTTAGCCATCTCTAAAAGTGCATACAAATGTGAATTATGACTATGTACACCACCATCGGAGAGTAATCCAAATAAGTGAAGCTTAGAAGCATGCTTTTTACAATTATCAATTGCATTCAATAGTTTATCGTTGTGAAAGAAATCTTCTTCTTGTATCTCTTTAGTGATACGCGTTAGTTCTTGATAAACAATCCTTCCAGCACCAATGTTCGTATGTCCAACCTCAGAATTACCCATTTGCCCTTCTGGCAGACCTACATCCATTCCACTACAGTGTACGACAGTGTTAGAATTTTCTTTCAGTAATCTATCAATGTTTGGAGTATTTGCCGCTTTTATCGCATTCCCTTCTTTAACCTCATTTAAGCCATATCCATCGAGTACAACAAGCATTACTAATTTATCTTTCATGCAAACTCTCCCCACTAATCTTCGTATTTCACTATATTACTAAAGTCATCAGCATTTAAACTTGCGCCTCCAACAAGACCACCATCAATATCTGGCATATTAAATAATTCTTTCACATTACTTGGTTTTACACTGCCGCCATATTGGATTCTCGTATAAAGTGCAACTTCTTCGCCATATAATTCTTCAACAGTATCTCTGATAACTGCACAAACTTCATTTGCCTGGTCAGATGTAGCAGTTTTACCTGTTCCGATCGCCCAAATTGGTTCGTATGCAATAATTACTTGTTTAACTTGCTCAGCAGATAGACTGTTTAATGCAATTTTTGTTTGCATTCTAACTAAACTTTTAGTGATCCCCTGTTCTCTTTGTTCAAGCGACTCACCAACACAAATAATTGGAATTAAATCATGTTCTAACGCTTTAAGAACCTTAGTATTTACAATTTCATCAGTTTCACCAAAATACTCTCTTCTTTCAGAGTGCCCAATAATGATGTATTCAACACCTAAATCTGTGAGCATATTAGGTGCAATTTCTCCTGTATAAGCACCACTTTCTTCAAAATACATGTTTTGCGCACCTATTTTGATATTTGAGCCTTCTACTACAGCTTTAACAGCAGGAATACATACAGATGGAGGACATACAATCACATCTACATCTGTATTTGCTACTAGAGGCTTTAACGCTTCTACTAGTGCCACAGCTTCTGATGGTGTTTTATTCATTTTCCAGTTTCCCGCGATAATTTTTTTTCTAGGGTTTTTATCCTCTAACGCAGCAATACCTGGCAATTTTTTCCCTTCTAAGAATTCAAGGGACGCACCACCACCAGTTGAGATATGAGTCATACTATCACCAAATCCTAATTGTTTCACAGCTGCTACTGAATCACCACCTCCAATAATAGTGATGGCACCTTTTTCAGACCCAGTCATAGCAACTTCTCTAGCAATAGCCTTTGTACCCTCTGCAAATCTTGGGAATTCAAAAACGCCCATTGGACCATTCCAAATGATGGTCTTCGCTTTTCTAATCACTTTTGAAAACTTCTCTACTGTGATATTGCCAATATCCATGCCCATCCAATCCTCTGGCATTGCATCAGAAGGTACATATTTAGATTCTGCATCTGCTGCAAAGGATTTACCTACTATACTACCAACTGGCAATAATAAGTCAACTCCTTTGGCCTCAGCTATATCCATTAATTGCTTTGCAAGGTCAATCTTATCATCTTCACATATGGAATTACCAATTTGATACCCTTTAGCCTTCAAGAAAGTATACGCCATACCTCCACCAATAATTAATGCATCCACTTTTTCTAATAAATTTTCAATTACACCAATTTTATCAGAAACTTTAGCACCACCTAATATTGCCACAAAAGGTCTCTCAGGCTCTGCCAATGCTTTTCCCATCACTTCAATTTCTTTTTGTATGAGATAACCCGCAACAGCTGGTAAGTATTCTGCTACACCAGCAGTTGATGCATGTGCTCTATGTGCTGTTCCAAACGCATCATTTACAAAAACGTCTGCAAGACTAGCAAGTGCTTTTGCAAATTCAGGATCATTTTTCGTCTCTTCCTTATGGAATCTAACATTTTCCAATAAAACAATGTCGCCGTCATTCATAGATGCAACTGAAGTCTTTGCACTTTCACCAATAACATCATTTGCCATGATAACTTCTTTGTTTAAGAGCTCACTTAACCTTTTCGCAACAGGTTTAAGACTATATTTAGGATTTACTTCTCCTTTAGGTCTTCCCAAATGTGAACAAAGGATAACCTTTGCACCATTATTAATCAAGTATTGAATTGTAGGTAAAGCCGCTTCAATTCTATTTTCATCTGTTATATTACCATTATCATCTAATGGTACATTAAAATCGCATCGTACTAATACTTTCTTCCCAGAAATTTTTACATCTTCAAGACTCTTCTTATTCATCTTCTTATGTCACCTCTCTTATAAATCTTAATTACTCAAAAGAGTCCGGCCCTATAATACACTATATGCATTACAAAACCGGACCCCAGCATTTTAAGGCACAAATTATATTTAGGCTATATTCCTTTGCTCGCAATATAGCTTATAAGATCACCAATTCTATTGGAATAACCCCATTCATTATCGTACCAAGAAACTACCTTAACCATATTGTCTCCCATTACCATTGTAGATAATGCATCAATGATAGATGATCTTGGATCACCTTTGTAGTCCATTGATACTAATGGTTCTTCAGAGTATCCAAGAATTCCTTTCATAGGACCGTCAGCAGCAGCTTTCAATGCAGCATTTACGGCCTCTTCAGTAACTGGCTTTTCAGTTTCAACAACCATATCAACAATTGATACTGTAGGTGTTGGCACTCTTAAAGCATATCCGTTAAATTTACCCTTAAGTTGTGGTAATACTAAAGATACAGCCTGTGCTGCCCCAGTAGTTGTAGGAATCATAGAAAGTGCAGCAGCTCTTGCTCTTCTCATATCGCTATGTGGAAGGTCATGAATTTTTTGGTCACTTGTATATGAATGGATTGTTGTCATTAATCCTTTTACAATACCAAATTCATTGTCAAGTACTTTTGCAAATGGTGCAAGACAGTTTGTTGTACATGAAGCATTAGAGATAATATTATGATTTGCTGCATCATAATCTTCTTCATTTACACCCATTACAATTGTAATATCTTCATCTTTAGCTGGAGCTGAGATAATTACTTTTTTAGCACCTGCTTCTAAATGTTTTGCAGCAGCTTCTCTTGTTCTAAAGAATCCTGTTGATTCAACAACTACATCTACACCAAGGTCACCCCAAGGAAGTTTCGCAGGATCTCTTTCAGCAATAATTTTAATTTCTTTACCATTAACAACCATAGCACCTTCTTTTACTTCAATAGTGCCATCAAATTTACCAAACAAAGAATCATATTTTAACAAATGTGCAAGTGTTTTTGCATCTGTTAAATCGTTAATTGCAACAACTTCGATTTCACCTGCGTATCTGCTTATAATTCCTTTGAAAGCATTTCTTCCAATTCTTCCAAAACCGTTAATACCTATTTTTACTGCCATTGTTAATCATCCTCCTATGTACTTGATTCATATTTATTTTTAAACTGCTACGCAGCCTAATTTACTAGCAATAGTTTCCTATATTCGCCGACTACATTTTACATTATTTTATCTAAGTTTGCAAGTTATTCTTGAAAATAATTAAATTTTTAACAATTTCATAACCTTTTCAGCATTCTATAAATTAAATGTTACCTATTTTTAATGAAAATATGCATCTATGTACTATAAGGACATACTTTACCATTCAAATTTTGTTAACTTTCCAGCTTTCTTTAAAGCTTCGAAGTTATTTTGTCTGAGCACTTCATAAACCATAATTGCTACAGAGTTGGAAAGATTTAATGAGCGTGCACCTTCAATCATAGGAATCCTTACACAAGTTTGTTCATTATCTTTTAAGAGCTCTTCTGGTAATCCTGCTGTCTCTTTCCCAAAAACTAGAAAACAATTTCCTTCACATTTTACGTCGCTATATACATGTTGTGCTTTTGTTGTTGCATAAAAGAAATTACCCTCAGGAAAAGCATCAAACAATTCTTGAATGTTATTATAATAGCGTATATCAAGCAAATGCCAGTAATCTAGTCCTGCCCTTTTAAGATACTTATTGTCTACTGAAAAACCTAATGGCCTCACAAGATGTAGTTTTGCTCCAGTAGCCGCACAAGTTCTTGCAATATTTCCTGTATTCTGTGGGATTTCAGGTTCAACCAATACAACATGTAACTCCATTTCACCACATCCTTTCAATAAAAAAACACCCATAGGTGTCTTTTCATCATTATAAATATAATCAATCTTCTATGGCAATATCTATCTCAATAGTGCCGCCTGAAGAAATATTTAAAGGTACACATACGGTTTTCATTTTAGAAGTTGAAATTTGCATATTATCTCCCATTAATAATGACGGTGGGGTGATATCAATCGTTATCCCATTGTTATAAAAAATTGTAGCCGTATTACCAAGTATCATATTTGTTGCTTCAGTAACAGCACTTTTTGTTATTTCATTCATTTCTGTGACCTCCATACCACCCATCATTGCTGATGCGATACCTAAAGCCATATCCTTATTCATAGAAAAAATAACTTGCCCTCTTAATGTGCCAGTCAGACCTATAATAATCGCCAGCGTATCACTTGAATAAGGGGAACTTTTTAGATATATCTTACCAAGAGTCACATCCATGTTTGCTGCAGATTTCAAAACCACCTGACTAGCTTCAATAAACGGATTAATGTATTCAACGTTCATCTATCATACCACCTTTATTAATATTTTTTTCATCATTTTTTAGTTTAATTGTGTCTTTTTCTATTAGTTTACCGTCTATAAATTTATTTACAACAACTCTTAATACAGCTACAACAGGAACGCCTAAAAACATACCAACAATCCCAAAGAAGCCACCGCCAACAGTAATTGCAAATATAATCCATACTGGACTTAGTCCTGTTGACTCCCCTAAAATCTTTGGACCTAACACCATACCGTCAAACTGCTGTAAAATTATAATAAATATTAATACCCATAGTGCCTTTATTGGACTTGTGAAAAATGCAATAATGACTGCAGGAACAGCACCAATATAGGGACCAAAATAGGGTATCATATTTGTAATACCAATAATGATACTAATAATTAATGCATATTTAACATTCATAATGAGTAACCCAAGAAAGCAGATAATTCCTATGATTAGTGAGTCAATAGATTTCCCAATAATGAAATTTGAAAATATTCTATCGACCTCAACTCCAAATTCCAAAAGCCCATCTACTGTATTATCCTTTAATAGTGCCCTCAATATTCTCTTAATGCCATTAGCGAAATTTTCCTTTTCTAGCAAGAAATAAAAACCTAAAATAATTGCCAACAATAAACTCAATATGCCCGTTGTAACGTCTAGTACTCCTTGCATTACACCGCCTAAAAACAATTCAATATTTTGAAATATATCAAATTCTGTTGCTATCCTATCAATATAAGTATTTACTTGATTAGTATCTAAAAATTCATATCTTTCTGAAATATTATTAATATAAATCATTATCTGTCTTTGATAATCTGATGTTCTGCTTATTAAGTCAAATGCACTTGAGACCACACTAGGTAGAATATATGTAATAATCCATGATATTAAACCAATAAAAACGACATAAACCAAAAGTACACTCATCAACCTTTTACGTTTACTAAAATGTTTCCTCTTTTTTTTAGATGTTAATAAATTGTTCTCAACTTGTTTGACAGCAGGATTCAAAAGATATGCTATAGCAAATCCAATAATGAAAGGCATTAACATGCCCACAATTGATCCAAAAGTACTAAATACTTGTTCAATGCTGTCAACTGTTTTATAAACTAATATTAATGCTACTCCCACTAAGAAAATGAAGATATTGTCTCTAAAATGTTTTTTTTCATACTTAATTTTCATAAACCCCTATCACCTTTAGCAAATATATTATATATATATTTATTCTTTATATATATTTACCCTATTATATAGTAAGTAACAGTTTTTTTCTAGCGTAAACATGATTTATTATCTACTACTCTTTATTTATTTCCATAAAATTGTCCTATATACAAATGCAAAATAAAAAATCGGGACAGCTATGTGCCCCAATTCCTCTATTTAGTTTCCTACCGTTAGATTTTTCTTGCACAAAGAACACCTTCAATATTACTTAATTTATCGATAATCTTATCTTCAACTTCTACATCTACATCTATCACCGTATATGCGTAACCGCCTCTACTCTTATTTAGCATATTAAGTATATTAATATTCTCTTCAGCCAACATTGTAGAAATCTGACCAACCATATTAGGAATATTCTTATTGGCAAGTGTAATACGATAATCTGAAGAACGACTCATCTTACATTGAGGATAATTCACTGAATTCATTATATTGCCATTCTCTAAGTAATCTTTAAGTTGTTCTGTAGCCATTATTGCACAATTTTCTTCCGATTCTGGCGTAGAAGCTCCCAAATGTGGAATTGCAATAACCTTATCAGTGTTCAGTAATTCTTCGTTTGGAAAATCAGTAACATAGACAGATACAATACCTTTTTCTACTGCATCTCTCAAATCTGCATTATTAACCAAACCACCTCTGGACATATTTAGTAAACGAACACCCTTCTTCATTAGAGAAAAATTATCTTTATTAATCATATTTTTTGTGTTTTCAAGTAAAGGAAGATGTAACGTAATATAATCGCAGGCGCTTAAAAGTGTTTCCAAATTAGCTGCCCTTCTCACACTTCTCGAAAGACCCCAAGCTGAATCAACTGAAATATAAGGATCAAATCCTTCTACTTTCATTCCTAATCCCTTTGCGGCATTTGCAACCATAACGCCAATTGCACCTAAACCAATAACGCCTAGTTTTTTACCTCTAAGCTCTGGTCCAGCAAAATTAGATTTCCCTTTTTCCACTAATTTCGGAATAGCATCTCCTTCACCCTTTAGCGTCTTAGCCCAAGCAATACCATCTACCACTTTCCTGTTTGACAACATCAAAGCCGCGATGGTTAATTCTTTAACCGCATTGGCATTGGCACCTGGCGTATTAAAGACTACAATGCCCTTATCCGAACATTTTTCAATAGGGATATTATTCACACCCGCTCCAGCTCTAGCAATTGCCATTAAATTTGATGGGAGCTCCATATCATGCATATTATAGCTCCTAAGTAAAATAGCATCTGGATTATCTACACTATCTAATAGTGTATATTTTCCATCTTCAAAGAGATCTAATCCTTTATGCGAAATTTTATTTAATGTTTTGATATTATACAAACTTAACACCTTCTTCTATTTGTTTTCCAACTCAAATTGTTTCATAAATGCTACTAGTTTTTGAACACCTTCGATTGGCATTGCATTATATATACTCGCACGCATACCACCCACAGAACGATGTCCTTTTAGATTTACAAAACCTTTTTGCTCAGCTTCCTTTATAAACTTAGCGTCTAATTCTTTATTTGTAGATATATAAGGGATATTCATTAAGGATCGATCCTTTTTGACAACTGTTCCTGTAAACATTGTAGACGCATCTAAGTAGTCATACAAAAGACTTGCTTTGTCTTCATTTATTTTTTGAATAGCAGGTAATCCACCTAGATTTTTTAACCATTCAAAAACAAGTTTACACATATAAATACTGTAAGTTGGTGGCGTATTAAACATTGAACCTTTATCCACATGGGTCTTATAGTCAAACATTGTTGGTGTAATATCCATCGCATGACCAATTAAATCTTCACGGATAATGACAACAGTCACTCCAGCAGGTCCCATATTTTTCTGAGCGCCGGCAAAAATGATACCAAACTTTGATACGTCATAGACTTCTGATAAAATATTAGACGACATATCTGCAACTAATGGTACATCCCCAGTGTCAGGCAATGAATCAAATCTTGTACCATAGATTGTATTGTTAGTAGTAATATAAAAATAGTCCGCTTGTGGATTAAATGTGTTTTTATTTAAATCGGGAATATAAGTAAATGTTTTATCTTCAGAAGAACCAAGTACATTTACTGTACCATAACGACTTGCCTCAGCAATCGCTTTCTTAGACCAAGCACCAGTATTTACAAAATCCGCCTGCTTACTGTTCCTGAAAAGATTTAAAGGAATCATAGCAAACTGACTTGACGCACCACCTTGCAGAAATAAAACCTTATAGTTTGCGGGAATATTCATGATTTCTCGTAATACTTTTTCCGCGCTATCTATAATTTCTTGATAATGACTGGAACGATGGCTCATCTCCATCACTGACATCCCTGAGGTACCATATGTCAACATTTCTTTCTGCGCTATTTTTAAAACCTGCTCTGGAAGCGTTGATGGTCCTGCTGAAAAATTGTATACACGCTCCACACGAAACACCTCCTAAATATATTATTATGACTTCCATCTTGTTAATTAATAGTCAAATTATATATTAAAATATAGCAGCGGTCAATGTTTAATTTCATTTCTCCAGTATAACCTTATAAAAAGTTATTGATAAGCTACTCCCCAATGTATCATCTGATGGTGTACCGTTAGGTAATTCTAAAAAAACTTAGCCACATACGCAAAACAAAAACTGGAATAACCCCTCAATATTAGGGTATCCCAGCTTTTTATCTGATTTTCTCATAATTATCTTTGATGATACTAGAGAAGCAACTATTTAAAATTTACAATGTTTCAAACTTCTCTCCAGTCAATACTTCATCGCTGTAAAGCTCACGAGGCAAAATATTCGGATATGCGTGCCATTGTCTGATTGACAGATTTCCTCTGCCTCCACTCAGTGTCTTAACCGTTCCATCCTTATAAGTGAAACTTCCTTCCACCGTATCAAATGTCAAGGTTGCCACCGGGTTATCAGGTACCCTAAATGTAACTCCCCATGTAGTTGCGTTACAAACGTGTGCTTTTACTTCATACACACCATCTTCTACCTCAATTCTAATCTTATAAACAGTAGGAATAAAACCATCCAGTTCTCTCATAAAAGCCCAATCTTCATGTTTAATGATCATATTCCCTTCTGGATAATGTTTCTTTTTCTCTATGTCATAAACTGAAAAGTCTTTCATACCTAATCTCATATCGTAAAGGGATGAATGCATTTCATTGAATGACACATATCCCCAGTCTTCCCATCCTCCAAGCTCTGCTGCTGAAGAATCTACGGCAACATATCGTTCTCTGATGCCCAGTCCCTGAACATGAATCTCTTTCCCCTTAATCCAGATAGTACCTTCTACATTACCAACCCAGTTATATCCATAAGTAATGGAATGCTGTGTTAAGTAAGATGGTTTTTCCCTTCCGTACCATAACGGATAACCATATGGCTTATGATACAAATCTGCTCTATACTCACCATCCAGGGAATCCACTTTAATATGCCATGAATTATCATCAAAACACTCCACCTGATACTCATCACCACAGGTTATAATTATCTTGTGTTCCTCCTTCTGAATGTCAAGTGTACCCTGTGGTTTGTGAATATATCTCTCAAACTGCATCCCCGGAAATTTTCCGATTTTGTAAATTGAATTCGGAAGCTGCTTTACTTCTCCCTTTCCCTTTGTCCAGTTCATCGTAACCAGATCAATTTTTTCCAGAGCCAGTGACAGGATCGCACCACCAAGCGCATAAAGTTCACCATCATCTCCAGTTACAGAAAACTGAAACAGCCAGTCCAAAAATCCACTTCTAACATCTTCTTCCACTCCATTTCTTGCCTCATCTGCAAGAGTTACTTTTGGATTATCAATCTTCATCCTATACCTCCATATGATTTTATTTCAGATATTCTCTTTATCTGTTGAATTAATCATATATAGTATTTATTTGAGTAACGTTTCAGAAGTGTTTAAGATTTGTTAATTTTTCCCTTCTTACTTTCTTGATTCCTAGTACATTACCTGTCTGTCTAAACTCCTATATTGTATTGCTTCGGCCAAATGATGCGTCTGTATGTTCTCACAATCATCTAAATCGGCAATAGTCCTAGCTACTTTAAGTATCCTATGGTGCGCTCTAGCACTGAGACCTAATTTTTCAAAAGCAGTTTTTAATAACTCTGTTTCTTTTATACCAAGGCTACAAAAATCCTCTATCTGAACTGGACTTAATTGTGAATTCGAAAAAATTTTGCAATCACTATACCTAACTAATTGAATATTCCTTGCTTTGTTTACTCTTATTTTTATATCTTGGGATCGTTCAGGCATTTTTTCGGACGAAAGCTCCTTATATTTTACTGGTGCTACTTGAACCTGAAGGTCAATTCGGTCTAATAATGGACCACTAATCTTACTCAAATAATTTTGAATCTGCAACGGAGAACATACACATTCTCGATTAGGATCCCCTAAAAACCCACATTTACACGGATTCATAGATGCCACTAACATTGTATTACATGGATAACTTATCGAAGCATTTACTCTTGATATTGTTACTGCTCTTTCTTCTAATGGCTGCCGCATTGCTTCTAGAACATCTTTTTTAAATTCAGGAAGTTCATCTAAAAATAACACACCATTATGTGCTAAACTTATTTCTCCTGGTTTAGGAATTCTTCCACCACCAATTAGACTTGCAGTAGAAATAGTATGGTAAGGACTCCTAAAAACCCTTGCGGTAAGTAGTGGCATATTCTTCGGCATCAATCCAGCGATACTATGAATCTTTGTTATCTCCAAAGCTTCTTCAAAAATCATGTCTGGCATTATAGTAGGTAACCGTTTTGCAAGCATCGTTTTACCCGTACCGGGCGAACCAATCATCAAGCAATTATGACTTCCTGCCGCCGCTACTTCTAACGCCCTTTTCACATTTTCCTGTCCCTTTACATCCGAAAAATCAACATTATACTGATTCGTAGAAACTCGATATCGATTTATATCAATATAAAATTCATTGATTGGATTTTGCCCGTTAAGATGAGCAACGATGTCTTGTAGATTTGTTGCAGGATAAACATCAATATCCTTTACTACCGCAGCTTCATATGCATTTTCTCTAGGTAAAACTATTTTTTCAATGCCATTAGCCATAGCAGCAATAGTAATCGGTAGAGCCCCTTTAATAGGTCGAAGCTCTCCTGTAAGGGATAGTTCACCAATAAATAGATACTTTTCTAGCCCTTTAACATTGATTTGCTCCGTTGCTGCTAATACACCAATAGAAATTGGTAAATCGAAACATGCGCCTTCCTTTTTGATATGTGCGGGTGCAAGATTGATTGTCACTCTTTTAATGGGAAAAGAAAAGTCCGAATTTTTTATCGCAGCCCGCACCCTTTCCCTTGATTCCCGTACAGCTGTATCAGGTAAACCTACAATATCAAATCCTGGTAATCCATTAGCAATATCTGTTTCAACTTCAACTATTAAACCATCAACGCCCATCAACCCACAACTTTTCACCTTTGAAATCATTTTCTTCTCCTCCAAATCATCCTTTTTCAGTTTAATTATATGGTAATATTTTCTATAACTAAAATAGCAGAATTTTCATATTTTGTCAACTATTTTATCAAAGTTTGTCAAAATATAGAAGTGTTTATTGGTATTATTCATAAATTGCTATTGTTAACCATGTATCCAAATGATATACTTGTTGTGAAAAACATCTACATATACTATGCAGAGGAGGCAATATCATGTCAAAAGTTATCATGGGTATCCAAATTGATACGAGAAGCAGTGACGCATTAGAAGTACAGAAATTGTTAGGTGAAAATGGATGTATCATTAAAACTAGACTTGGTCTTCATGAAGCAAGTAAAGAAAACCAAGTATGTAGTCAGCAAGGGTTAGTCATTTTAGAATTTGTAAATGGTGCTGAGAAAGAAATTGCTAAATTGGAAAGTGCATTAAGTAAAATTGAGCGCGTATCTGTACAAAAGATGGCGTTTGATATTTAACATATTTAAAGCCTAAGACAGTGGGGTACGAATAATCGTACCCCATTACGTATCACTATTATATTTTTTGCAAAATATCATCAAGTGCTTCTAATAACATATCAATATTCTCTTCTGTAATGACCAATGGTGGCTGAAATGCAAGTACATTTCTATAGGCTCCATTTTTGCCAATCAGGAATCCTTTATCTTTTAACGCTTCTAGTACTTTATCCGTTTCTTTTGTTGCAGGCTCTCTTTCTGATTTAACCAGTTCAGCACCTAACATCAATCCAATCCCTCTCACATCTCCAATGATCGGATATTTTTCTTTTAGTCTTAATAAACCTTGTTTAAACCGAATCCCCATTTGCTCCGCTTGATCACAGAGATTGTATTTCTCAATATATTCAATCACAGCTAACCCTGTTGTAGCAGATACTGGATTACCCCCTAGTGTAGAAGCAGAGGGTCGTGTGAAAGAAGAAGCAATCGCGTCGGTAGTTGTATATGCTGCAATGGGTACACCATTGCCTAATGCTTTTGCCATTGTCATAATATCTGGTTGTATATCATAATGCTGGGTAGCAAACATTTTTCCTGTTCGCGCAAAACCTGTCTGTACTTCATCAATAATTAAAAGAATCTCATATTTTTCTAATACTGTTTTCAATGCTTTAAAATATCCTTTGGGTGGCGTAACGATGCCACCATTTCCCTGGATGGGCTCCGCTATCATTGCCGAAATTTTTTCCAAGCTTTTCGTTTTTATTACCTTTTCTATTTGTTTAACACATTCGAATTCGCAAGTTAAATTATCTAGCTTATACGGACACCGATAACAATATGGATTAGATACAAAACTGATACCACCAGCAGGATCTGGATCTGTTCTCCACATTTCTATTCCCGTCATACTCATTGTTAAGTGTGTGCGTCCATGTAATCCACCCTGTATAGACAAAAACTCACTCTTTCCTGTATACAACTTCGCCAAAAGCAAAGCTCCTTCATTGGCCTCTGAGCCTGTTCCACAAAAAAATGTTTTTTTCAAATCACCAGGTGTAACTTTTGATAATTTTTCGGCCAATTCAACAATGGGCTGTGTAAGATATATTGTTGTAGTATGTTGTAGTATGTTCATCTGTTCTATGGTTTTTTCTAATATCTCCACATTACAATGACCGCAATTCATCACCGATACCCCAGCAAAAAAGTCAACATATCTTTTTCCTTCACTGTCATATAGATACTGCATTTCTCCCCTAATTATCTGAGGTGGATTTGTATAGAAATGGTAAACGCATGGCACTAAGTATTCTTTCTTTTTTCTAAGAATATTCTTAGTTCCAATAAAATTATTTTTCATAATCTAAGCCACCTTAATCATAATAGAGTGCTCCAAGACTCTGTTCTCTCCCTGTTATTGCCTTGATTTTATTCATATAATGTTCATAAGACACTTCATTTGTTCTATCAATAATATGTCTATATATGGACACCACTTTTCCTAAAACTTGCGCGGTGTAATGCTGTCCTTCTATTCTAAAAGCAGTTACTCCCCAACTCCTTAATTTGTTAATAATCGGCAGTAAGCATATGTCTTTAGATGTAATCATATGATTTTTACAATATTGGTCTGTAAACACAGGATGCTCAAATCCCTTCTCATCTACAAGGCTTATTTTTTTATTTATACAAAGATCTGGACAACAATCTTGAGCAGTATAATTTGACTGATCTGCGGCATACACACAATGCTCTAAATGCATGATAACTGGTGCTCCTTGTACCATTACTTCTACAGGTAAATCGCTTCTTTGTAGAATATCATTCAGTACATTCAATCGTGCTTCGACAGATACTGTTATTCTGCTTATTCTTTCCTTATGGTAGAATTCAGCCGACCTACTGTTATAACAGTTGAGCGAATAATCACCTATTTTTGTCATATCATTGCTTTTTAACTTTGATATCGCTCCTATATTTGTAATGACCACTCCCTCAACTCCTAATTCAGACCTTTTGTTCAGTAGTCCCTTAAAATCACCCAATTGTCGATCATCCATCATTCTTGGTAACGCTACATATACTTTTTTTTCCTTTGCAACACGCACCGCTTCTTTAATTTGCTGCAATGTAAAAGGCTTATCATCCCTAAATACCTCTCCAGCTAGATAGACTTCATCTGCACCATTATCAAGCGCTTGTATGAATCCATTAAAACTATTCACCTTAACTGTTAGTAACGGTATATTCATCTTCACGCCGCCATCGCTTTTTTTCTGAATATATCGCACCCTACTTTCATCTATTTCAAGTTCTTCTGCAGCGCGACTAAATATTTTAGCTTCTCGCTCTCCTTTCATGTCAATATTATTCCTCCCAGGTATTTTAAATGCATATCCGGTTGATAAATTTCTTGTTCTACTTTTATTGATCCGTGAGAACATAGACTCATCTACATAATAACCTGTAGGGTCATCAAAATACCTATCAATTGCTTGCCTATATGCATTTATTAGCATCTTAAGATACTGACTATCACGCATTCTTCCTTCTATTTTAAATGACGTCACACCAGCTTCTATTAATTGGGGAATATGCCTATACATACACATATCCTTTACAGCAAGATGGTGCTCGAGGAATTCTCTTGCTCCATTTTTATCTTTTAACTTGTAAGGCCAGCGACACGGTTTCATACATAAACCACGATTACTACTCTTACCAAAAATCAAACCACTATATAAACACTGTGCCCCATGTGCTATACACATATCACCATGAACAAAATATTCAAATTCCATAGAAGTCGTTTTTGACAAACTGTGAATCTTTTCAAGACTTATTTCTCTAGACATAACCACTCTGGTAATTCCAAGTTCCCATAACATATCGACCATTGACTTATTATGTACATTCATCATGACACTGGCGTGAATGGGAATATCTATGCCCAATTCTCGAATAACTGACAATGCCCCCATATCTTGAATAAGTAATGCGTCAGGTTGTACCTCTTGGAGAAATAATAGATAATCTCTAGCCTCATCTAATTCTAAATCACTCATCATATTGTTAAAGGTCACATATACCTTTTTCTTTAGAAAATGTGCCATAGATACAGCGTCGCATATTTCTTCATTCGTTAAATTATAGTCTTGTCGATGCATACGCATATTATATTTTTTGCCACCAAAATATACTGCATCAGCACCACTTTTAATAATCTCTTTAAAATACCCAAAAGTGCCTGCCGGTGCTAATAATTCTACTTCCTGTTTGTTATAATACTTATTCATAGACACACCTATTCTTTCATTATTATCAGTTATATGTCCTTCTATAATATACATATAATAAATCCTCCTAAAAGATGACTACATTCACATTTCTTATGTAAATAACATAGTATATATTGTATATATTATAAGGAGGTTGACTAATGGCTGATGGATGTGGTATTCTAGGTGGTAGTAGTGAAATTCTATTTTTTATAATTCTTTTCTTATGCTTATTCTATAATAAATGTTGTTGCTAAAAATAAAAAAAGTAAGGGCAAACCCCTTACTTTTTTACTTGAAAAACACTTCAACTCTTCTATTAGCTACTCTTCCCTCTTCTGTATTATTGTCCCTAATAGGGTTTGATGCTCCATTTCCAATAATTATTATTCTCTTAGCTTCAATTCCTCTATATATCAAATATTCTGAAACAGCTTTGGCCCTCAATAGTGATAATTTCTTTGCAAACTCCGTTTCACTATCAACTAACAGCGTCGCTGTATTACCTTCGATTTGTATTGACATCTCTTCTAATACTCTTGCCTTCTCAATAAACTCATCTAGCTTACTATATTCTTCAGATTTTATTATCGCTAAATCTGGCTCGAAAAGTATCGTCTTTTTTATTTGTTTTATTTTATCATTACTTTCATCGACAACAGTATTTTCATCAGCTACAATATTTTCATCAGCTATAATATTTTCATCGACATTAACATTATTACTCGGATGTATTGGACTTATAGTTTGAGAATTAGTAAAGTTGTCTACAAAAACAAAAACCATCAATACCAGTACAAATATAAAACTTATTACGATGCTTTTCCCGAAATTTGTTAATCTCATAGGCAATTTTACTCGGACATAATGTTAATAATATTTTGTATTTTTTGTGTTTCATATTGAATAGTAGCCATCTGTTCTCCCTCGAGTTGTTTACGATCTGCTATAAATTTTTTACGTTCATTAATTTTTTCTAGTAATCTTTCGATATCTTTTTCTGTTTCTACAATATCCTCTTCAATTTTAGTTGAAAATTTTTCTATAAAAATATTCAGTTCCGTCAACCTTTTATAACCATCTTGTAATAATGCTTCAATATCCATTCCCGATGCAACAACTAAATCTTGAACAGATTGTCTTTTTACTTCTAAAGGTAAATTTTGAGGTAAAGCTTCTAAAAAACTATGCATAATAAAGATAGTGTCAGTCCCTTTACTTGGGAGGCTCAGTTTGCTATAGATTTCATTGATGCTAAAAAACTTATCCATACTGAATGTGTCCTCTTCTCCTTTTTCGTTAGGATTATTAATGATGATGATCTCCCCCTGAGGTTTAAGTTCTTCTTCCATCGTAGTTTCTTCGATTTTTTCAAGGATTCCCAGCTTTTCTAGAAATGATTTTTTGCTTTTCATAAGTATCCCCCTCTTTTTATTCCATTTTTATCTTATTATATTATACGACATTTCCTATGAAAAAACTACAGAATTCCCCTTTTTTATTTAGTATATCATTTATTTTACTTTTTTGAATATAGGTCTCTAGTCTGAAAAATCATACTGCTCTAGTCCTATAAACATAGTTTTCTATTTTGATTGAAAGACATTTTAGCATACAACTACAAAAAAACAACGGCTATTTAGCCGTCATTAATAGAATACAATATTCTTTTATTCTTTCTCACTTTGAATCTTTCGCCAATGATAAAGCCAAAATCCACCTGAAATAAACATAGCAAAAATACTAGAAACAAAATTTTTAGTATTTCTATTCCGTTCTCTCGTCTTTTGAGTTTCAACGAATTTATCATATTCAGCTTTTATCTCTTCTTCGGACTTTTCTTGTATGTTACCGTTTTCAGTCTTTGTATCTTGTATAATATATCTTTGCTTATATATTTCATAAGTTTCATAATAATTGTTTTCTGCTAAAACGACATCCATAAGGTTGTTAACAGCTTGAATAGAACTTACAATAAAGATAATGAGTGTAATCAGACACACAAGATATAGATACGCATTTCTTAAATTAAACTTTGCGTTTGACATTTAATGATTCTCCCTTCATTTTTTTATTATTATATGTAAAATTTCAAGCAATAATTCTCCAATTCTCTTCACTCGCTATAGCTTTTAATTGATTATCTGGTCGCACAGCGATAGGTTGTCCAACAAATTCAAGAATATGAATATCTGAGTAACTATCAGCATAAGCACAACTTGATTTCCAGTCAATTGATTGTTCACTAAAATGCTTATTTATTTATTTTTTCTAATTTGAGCGAACCACTGATAATCTGAACCTCTTTATTATTATCAAAAACCTCATTGCCAAAATTCATTTTAGTTCCAATAACAGTATCAATCCCAAGGTCATCTCCAATATATTTTAATAATTGCTCATATGAACCAGATAAAAGTACAGTATGATAACCTAATCGGCGTACCTTCTCCACTTCCGTGATAATAGATTTATTCAAATATTCTTTGATTTCAATAGAACATTCATAAAAATATTCTTTGATTTGTTGTTCAGTCATATCAATAAAAATGTTATTAAACTTCGAAACGGCTAATAATTTCATTTCTTCTTTTGAGAGATTTGATTTTATCCCTAACTTATATTGAATAGATAATGGGATAAGCGAACCATATACTCTTAAATATCTAAGCCTTGATTTTTTTTGTTTCTTCCATTGATTGAGTAAAAAAAGTAATGTATCTTTACAAAAAAGTGTACCGTCAAAATCAAAAATTGCTAGTTTCAAATGAATTCCTCTCAAGTTGTTTAATATACGTTGCTAATCCTAATAAGGGATAGGTTTAATGCATTCTCCAATGTTTATAATATGTATTGCCTAAAGCATCCTTTACTACAACCTTAATTCTAATGTCTTCAAAGATCGTTTCACTATTATCTTGTACATCAAATTGTACATTTACATAATGCCACTCATTAATAGCTTGCTCCATTCTAATTCCATCATTAGTACTCTCTTTCATGATATCCACTGTTTCAATTATTTTATCTTTGTAGTAGAGTGTACTTTCTGCAGAAATCAGCTTCGTTTTATCATTTGAATTAAATTCACCTATTCTAACATCATAGTCTATTTTACCATCTGATGACATTTCATTTACATCGATATCAATATTAAATCTTCCTCTTAATTTACTATATAAATCTACATCGGACATTTTTTCAATTTTTTTAACACTATTATCTTCTACTATGATTTGAAGTTCGTAATCACTTTCGTAAGTACCACGAAATGTACCTATAAATTCTAAATCATTCTGACTTACCATTTCTACCCTGTTCCACTCATTTTTTTCGATATTTGGCTTATCATTATAGTCTTCAATGAAATAATCTTTTTCGTAAATAGCTTTTTCGCGATACATCAAATATGCTTTTGAACCCGTACCAATTTCATTAAAAACAACATTAATACTAATATTCGCATCTTTATATTCATCTTCAATATTCTCTATCTCCACATTTACATTTTGTATCATTTTCTTTTCTGCATACAAATTATCGATAGTTATTTCCATACTGTTAATTCTGGAGCTCACTGAGCGTGTATCATTCTTTAAATTTGCTATATCATTTCTTAAGTTTCCAACACTAGACAATATCAAAGAATTCATAACAATAAGAATTGCTAATAACATAATAATAATCTTTACATTTTTGTTTGTCATTTTGCCCACACCCCCCATTTCAATTACCTCTTAAGCAGTTTAAGCCTCGCAATTATACATCTTCTCTATTGACTTTTGTATCTCTTCATTCTCTAAAAAGTCATCCAACGTAGTCTGCCTATCTAAAACTCCATTTGGTGTAATTTCAATAATTCGATTAGCAATCGTCTGGATGAACTTATGGTCATGAGACGCAAATAACATCGTTCCCTTAAAAGCTATTAAGCCATTATTTACTGCCTGTATAGATTCTAAATCTAAATGATTTGTAGGTTCATCTAGGATTAATACATTTGCACCGGAGAGCATTAATTTTGAGAACATACATCTTACTTTTTCTCCACCTGAAAGTACATTCGCCTTTTTCATAGGTTCATCACCTGAAAACAACATTTTTCCTAAAAACCCTCGAATGAAAGATTCTATTTTTTCTTCTGAATATTGTCTCAACCAATCTATTAGGCTTAAATCAACATCTTCAAAATATTTCGCATTATCTTTTGGCAAATATGATCTTGTCGTCGTAACGCCCCACTTAAATGTACCTTCATCCGGTTCTATTTCGCCCATTAAAATTTTAAACAATGTTGTTCTCGCAATCTCATTTTTTGCGAGAATAGCAATCTTATCCCCTCTATTTACAGTAAATGAGATATTTTTTAACACTTTCACACCATCAATCGTTTTACTGATTCCCTCCACCATTAAAATATCTTTTCCCGCTTCTCTTTCTGGAGAAAAGCCAACAAAAGGATATCTTCTTGACGATGGTTGTATATCATCTAATGTAATTTTATCTAGTAATTTTTTTCTTGAAGTTGCTTGCTTTGCTTTTGAAGCATTGGAACTAAACCGCGCAATAAATGCTTGGAGCTCTTTTATTTTGTCTTCTTTCTTTTTGTTTTGTTCACTCAATAATTTCAAGGCTAATTGGCTAGACTCATACCAAAAGTCATAGTTTCCAACAAATAATTTCGCTTTGCCAAAATCTATGTCTACCATATGTGTACACACTTTATTCAAAAAATGTCTATCATGGGATACAACGATCACTGTTTTTTCATACTCCAGTAAAAATTCTTCTAACCAATTAATTGCTTTAAAATCCAAGTGATTTGTAGGTTCATCAAGTAAAAGAATATCTGGACTTCCAAATAGGGATTGTGCTAACAACACTTTAACTTTTTCACTACCCTTAAGCTCTTTCATTGTTTTAGAATATATATCTTTGTTAATTCCTAGACCCATCAATAGCTTTTCAGCATTTATTTCTGCATCCCAACCATTTAATTCTGCAAATTCAGCTTCTAATTCAGATGCTTTCATACCATCTTCTTCACTAAAGTCTTCTTTCAGATATAGCGCATCCTTTTCTTTCATTATTTCATAAAGTCTTTTATGACCCATAATCACAATATCTAAAACAACAAATTCATCAAATTCAAAGTGATTTTGCTTGAGTACCGCTAATCTTTCCCCCGGCGTAATAAAAATGTCTCCCTCGTTAGGCTCAATATCACCGGATAAAATCTTTAAAAACGTCGATTTCCCTGCACCATTTGCACCTATTACACCATAACAATTCCCTGGCGTAAATTTTATATTTACATCCTCGAATAATTTTTTATCTCCATATCTCAATCCTACCCCTGTAACTGTAATCAAATTAATAAATCCTCCATTTCATTTTCTTTGAAATACTAGCATATCATCTTTTCTAAAATTATTAAATACTTTTTTGATAATTTTACATTATGGTATAAATACTATCTGTATGAAGAAAATTGACAAACAACCCTTCAGAATATAGAATGAGAGTTGTTTTTAATATTTTAAAAAAGGAGATTATCATGATAACTTCATTTGATAAATTAGAATTGAGTGCAAATTTAATAAATGGTTTACAGAAGCAAGGAATTACTGAGCCAACAGATATTCAAACAAAAGCAATCCCTGTGGCTTTAGAGAACAAGGATATTATAGGGCAATCCATCACAGGTAGCGGTAAAACTTTGGCTTATCTTTTACCTATATTTGAAAAGATAGATAATACAAAAAGGGAAATGCAGGCGATCATATTAGCTCCAACCCACGAACTCGCAATCCAAATAGATAAACAGATAAAGCTTTTATCCGAAAACTCAAAAATGCCAACAACTTCTACTGTGATAATAGGAAAAGTAAATATAAAAAGACAGATAGAGAAGTTAAAAGAAAAGCCTCATATCATCGTCGGTTCAAGTGGCAGAATACTGGAACTTATAAAAATGAGAAAAATTCGTTCACATACTGTTAAAACCATTGTGATAGACGAAGGCGACAGACTTCTTGATGAAAACAATATTGCTAGTGTGAAAAATATAATTAAGACTACTATGAAGGATAGACAACTCATGGTCTTTTCAGCTACAATTAATGAAAATACCATTAATACTGCCAAGCAATTAATGAAAGAAGCCGAAGTAATAAAAATAGAAAAAAAACTAGCTGTTAATCCTGATATTACACATATGTATTTTACAGCAGAGCAGAGAGATAAAATCAAAATGCTTAGAAAATTAATAGCCTCAATAAAACCTAAAAAAGCGATTGTATTCATTAATAAAGATGAAAATATTCAAATAACTACAGCAAAACTACAATATCACAAAATAAATGCCTATGGAATACACGGTAATGCAACAAAAGAAGAACGCAAAAAAGCGTTAAACGGATTTAGGAATGGAAAAATTAGCGTTTTAATCGCTTCTGATTTAGCTGCTCGAGGGCTAGATGTAACAGGTGTAACCCATATAATTAATTTAGACTTACCAGAAGACTCTATGGATTATTTGCACAGGGTAGGTAGAACAGGAAGGGCTGGAAAATCAGGCACCGCTATTTCTATTGTTACCAAAAGGGAACTTTCATCTATTAGAAGATTTAATAAAGATTTTAATATTAATATCGAAGCAAAAGAAATATACAAAGGAAATATTTTAAACCCAAGAGTTAACCACAAAGGATGATTAATATGAATATTGTAACAATTGAAAGCATATCTAAAAGCTATGGTGTAAAAACACTATTTGAAAACATTTCATTTACTATTAATGATCATGACAAGACCGGTCTCATTGGAGTTAATGGGACTGGTAAGTCTACGCTACTTAAAATAATTGCTGGATATGAGACGCCCGACACAGGTTTAATCAAAATTCCAAGTGGAATGTCAATTGAATACCTTTCTCAAAACCCAGTTTTTGATCCTGATTCAACCGTTCTTGAACAGGTTTTTAGAGGTGAATCTCCAGCTACGCATTCTGTAAGAGAATATGAAGTGAAAACTATTCTCACAAAGCTGGGAATTAATAACTTTGACGAGAAAATTGATACGTTATCTGGAGGACAGAAAAAAAGGGTTGCATTGTCACGTGCTTTAATATCACCCTGTGATTTGCTCATTCTAGATGAACCTACAAATCATATGGATAACAACACTATTGCTTGGTTAGAAACATACCTAGGAAAACGTAAAGGCGCTTTGCTTATGATTACACACGATAGATACTTTTTAGATAGAGTTGTTAATAAGACAATTGAACTCGATGGTGGAAAGCTATATACATACACTGGAAACTATTCAGCATTTATAGAAAAAAAATTGGAACGACAGAATCTTGAAACCGCCATTGAACGAAAGCGACAAAATCTATATAAAAAAGAACTGAACTGGATTAGGACTGGTGCAAAAGCACGGACAACCAAACAAAAGGCCAGAATTCAAAGATTTGAAGAATTAAAAGATGCTAAACCCAATATTGATGATTCGGAAATCGACATTTCAGTGGCACATTCAAGATTAGGAAAGAAAATTATTACCTTTGATAATGTATCGAAAAGTTTTGGAGACAAAATCCTTATCCAAAATTTTAGTTATGTTGTTCTTAAAAACGATCGTATTGGTATCATCGGAGATAATGGGTTAGGCAAATCTACACTTTTAAACTTAATCGCTGGCAAACTCAACATGGATTGCGGAACAATCGATATTGGAACAACGGTAAATATCGCCTATTTTTCGCAAGAATCAGAAGAAATGAACATCAATTTACGTGGGATAGAATACATCAAGGAAAGCGCAGAATATGTAACCACAGCAGATGGTACTAGAATCAGCGCATCACAAATGATGGAAAGATTCCTCTTTTCAAAAGAGTTGCAGTGGACGCATATTTCAAGATTATCTGGTGGTGAGAGAAGAAGACTCTATCTATTAAAAGTATTAATGGATGCACCTAATGTTTTAATATTAGATGAGCCAACAAATGATTTTGATATTGATACGCTCAAAGTGCTAGAAAACTATATTGATGAATTTAATGGTGCGGTCATCTCAGTATCTCATGATAGATATTTCTTAGATAGAACTTGTAACAAAATCTTCTCCTTTGAAGGTTGCGGAAAAATAGCGCAATATACCGGAAATTATACGGATCATATCATTCATAAAAAAGATGTGCTTAATGATAATTTGAAAGAAGGTAAATCCAAAGGAAAAAGTAATTCTAGCCAAAGAGAAAAAAAGAAGAAAATAAAATTTACTTATAAAGAGAAGATAGAATACGAAAAAATTGATGCTGAAATTGAAATATTAGAAAATAAACTAACAAAACTTGAAGATGAAATACAAAAATATGCTACTGATTTCACGAAACTACAGGAGCTTATGGCTAATAAAGACATTGTTGAAGAAGAACTATTTTACAAAATGGAACGTCAAGAGTACTTAAGCGGTATAGAAGAACAGATGAAGAGTGCTAATAATTAATTTCATTCAATCTCCTTAATTAAAATATCAACATTTTCATTTTCATATATTTAATCACTGATATTTGCTTAAGAGCATATATTAAATTGAAATATGAATTATTTAAGGAGATGTTTAAATGGATATAAATGAAAACTTGATTACGCAATACAGCTTAAAACCAGATATAGCACGAAACTTAGCACATTCCACAAAATCCGTCCCTATGATGGAAGATATAACGCCACGATGGCTACTACAATTTCTGCCGTGGGTACCAGTAGAAGCTGGCGTATATCGTGTAAATAAGGTTAAAAAAACCTGTTATTATCCCCAAAAAGTATCATTTAATCCAAATGAATCGTTAGTCAATCCTAGGCATTTATATAACCTCCCACCCTTCCGATATATTGATCGATCATTCGTTGATACCGTTACAACATTGTTTGAAAAGGAAGAGTATAGAGCTGAAAACACTACGACTAACGTAGTAAGCGAAGGTGATAAATTTTTTATTGTTGCTAAAGGCAAAATTGAAGTTTCAACCCAAGGTGATCGAGGAGAAAAACTTATCGTAGACATATTATCTACTGGCGATTATTCCGATATTGATGCTTTTATGCAAAAAAAAGATAAACCTATAACTATAAAAGCGCTTACCCCTTGTGTTTTGTTTTCTTTAGATAGAACGGCTTTTGATGATTGGATTAATCAAAATCCACAATTAGTTGATAATTACCATCGCTCCCTTGAAATGTGGAATAAGGATAAGAACTCCTCAAATAAACATGGTGAAAAACTTATCGACTTACGCTCAGGTCATTTAGGGGAACAAGAATTACCACATACTTTTCCTGATTATGAAGCAAACCCTCGTGAATATTTATTAAGTTACGTTCAAACAATTTTGAGGGTTAATACGCAAGTTACTGATATTTTCAACTCACCCATCAATCAATTACATGAACAAACGAGACTTACCGTAGAAGCTATGAAAGAGAGACAAGAATGGGAAATAATCAACAATAAAGACTTCGGACTTATGAATGCTGTAGCGCCATCTATGAGAGTTCAAACTAAAAAAGGTGTTCCAACGCCCGACGATATGGATGAGCTTTTGGCACGGGTCTGGAAGAAGCCCGCTTTCTTCCTTGCACACCCTAAAGCAATAGCCGCTTTCACCCGTGAATGTACACGTAGGGGCGTTCCACCTGTTACTATTAATTTTTACGGTTCGCCGTTTGCAACCTGGAGAGGCGTTCCTCTTGTCCCATGTGACAAAATAGGGATAAATGGACGTACCTGCAATAAATCGCGCTGTGGAACAACAAGTATAATGCTAGTACGCGTAGGTGAAAATGAACAGGGCGTCATTGGATTACATCAGCCAGGCATGCCCGATGAAAAACATATGCCTAGTTTATCTGTAAAATTTGGCGGTATTGATAACACAGGCATTACCTCTTATATATTAAGTCTGTATTTTTCAGTTGCAGTACTTACAGATGATGCGTTAGGCATGCTTGAAGATGTAGAGGTGGGATATTATTATGACTATGATTAAACCAGATTCAACTTCTGAATACATATCCTCTCTTGCCAACAGTTTATATCAAAAAGGAATCTGTGATGCGTCACATACGGTCAGTGAAACCGAAATAATAGATGAAGAATTGAATGCAGAAAACAATAAAAGTGATTTGATACCGGAAGAATTAAATTCTTCCGGTGATACAGCAAAATATAATGCACCTACTATTATGAAAGTTAATGACACAAATCAGTATTATTATTTTCTTTCCTATGATAAACCAATGACAACATCAAATAATTTTGAAAGACCCTATTATCACAATATGGATATTCATTCCATTCGTAATGATTTTCCAATTCTTAAAAAAAAGATTAACGGAAAACCCTTGATATGGCTTGACAATGGTGCAACAACTCAAAAACCTAACAATGTTATTAATGCTTTAAATACATATTATCATGAATATAATTCTAACATCCATCGAGGTGCACATACATTAGCTCAATTATCTACAGATGCATATGAATCTGCACGTCAAAAAGTACAAAATTTTATAGGCGCAGCTTCTACTGATGAAATTATTTTTGTGCGAGGTACAACAGAAGCTATTAACCTTGTAGCCCAAACATACGGTAGACAAAATATACTGAAAGGTGACGAAATCCTTATTACTGCAATGGAGCATCATTCAAACATTGTACCTTGGCAAATTCTTCAAAAGGAAACTGGCGCAATTATTAAAGTCATCCCTATGAATGAACGTGGTGAAATTGACCTTCAAGAATATGTTAAGTTACTATCTCCCCGTACAAAGATGGTTGCCATTGCGCATGTGTCCAATGTTTTAGGGACTATTAATCCGATAAGTACGATGTCTAAGATGGCACATGACCATGGCGCATGTGTACTCGTTGATGGCGCTCAAGCTATTCCTCATTTCCGAGTGGATGTTAAGGAATTGAATGCAGATTTTTATGCTTTCTCTGGACACAAAATGTACGCACCGACTGGGATAGGCGTCTTGTATGGAAAAAAAGCATTACTTGAGGAAATGCCTCCATGGCAAAGAGGTGGCGGTATGATAAGAAATGTTACCTTCGATGAAACTACCTATAATAATCTCCCTTATAAATTTGAGGCAGGTACTGGTAACATTGCAGATGCAATAGGTTTGGGTGCAGCTATTGATTATATGCAAAAAATTGGTATGGATAAAATTGAATACCATGAAAAAGAATTAACATCCTATACAATGAATGAGCTTTCTAATATTAAAGGTTTACATATTATTGGAACCGCTCAAAATAAAATTAGTGTTATCTCATTTGTAATCAATGGTATTATCCCTGAAGTTGCAGCACGTTATCTGAATCAAGAAGGATTAGCCCTTCGTGTAGGTCATCATTGTGCCCAGCCAACTTTGCAAAGATATCACGTATCAAGCGCAGTGCGTGCTTCTTTGGGCTTATATAATACCAAGCAAGACATCGATACGTTAGTAAGAGCTTTACAACAAATTGTTAAACATTATAGATAATGAAACAAAAAATATTAATAAAGAAGATGTTATCTTCTCTATAAGACAACATCTTCTTCTCTATTCCTGTTTTTTAAGTACCAATATAAAATAAATAATATACCCGGTATCGCAAAAACTAAAAACTCAAATTCCAGTTTTAATTTCCCGGACAATATATTATCTATAATATTAAAAAGAATAATACTTCCAACCGCAATGATTCCACCTATCAACTCTTTCCACCATGATACAAACAGACCAATCATGAGTCCTATAGGAAAAAATAAAATTAGAATCCATTCTCCAATTGTCAATTTTGCAAACTCACTTATACTCCCTTCACCAATAAAGAAGAGTAACACTATCCCGATACTAATAAGACTTAGTATTCTTGCAACCCATCTAATAGCATTTATAAGCTTAGATTTGTTCATGGTAAAACCTCCTTATTCTCTTAATAAAATTGGTATAAACTAAATCCCCAATTCATATGAATATATTCTAGTTAATTCTTGAAATCCCTCCTATAAAATCGTTTTTTTTAATGAGCAATAAATAAAGTATCATTCTCCTTATACTTTACATAATATATACTATGTGACCATGAAAGGGGTGATATTATGGATGAGCAATTTTATACTGATCAATTTGGCCGTGGATATCGTCGAGGTTATGGACGTGGTTTTGGATACGGTCTAGGTTTCGGATTTGGGCCTGGTTTTGGATACGGTCCTGGTTTCAGGCGTGGTTATGGGTTTGGTCGCGGACCTATTTACAGATATGGTCCTGGTTGTGGCCCATATGATCCGTACTGCTAGACAAAGCATATTTTATTTAAGGTGTAGTTTTTTCAAACTACACCTTAAAAATATTATATGTACACATAAAAATACCGCATATCCCTACGGATAAGCGGTTTTATTATGGAGCTGATAGCCGGATTTGAACCGGCGACCTGTTCATTACGAGTGAACTGCTCTACCAACTGAGCCATATCAGCAAATGAATCACCTATTTATAATAATATATTTTAAAATGCTTGTCAACCTGTATTAATAGGCATTTATAAGCTCATAAATTTTCTTTATACAGCGACACTAAAGTCAAATTTCCATAGCTACATATCCCTTCTTCCTCATTTCCTCTTACAGAATCAACTATCCGGGTCTTTGACAGTTGTATAATCGAAAAATCTCTTAAAGCCTTGATATAGGCTAATTTTTTTGTCAAATTTTACATTTTGCTATTGAGTACTTTTGGGTAATGTGATATAATGTAAGAAAAAGAGGTGTTTATCATGAGATTAAAAATTTCAAAGTCCAAAAATGCTCAATCCCTTTACGTTATCAAATCTACATACAAAAACGGAAAACATTCTTCTAAGATCGTTGAAAAATTGGGCACTTACGATGACTTGCTAAAAAAATTAAATGGACAAGATCCTATTGAGTGGGCAAAAAAATATATTGAAAAGTTAAATCAAAAAGAAAAAGAAGAAAAACGAGAGGTTCTTGTTAAATATTCTCCTGTGAAGCAAATTACCAAAGATGAACAGCACTTATTTAATGGCGGTTATCTTTTCTTGCAAAAGATTTATCATGAATTGGGGATTCATAAGATTACACGTGAAATCTCAGCAAAATACAAATTTACATTTAATCTCGATGCTATTCTTTCTAGACTTGTTTACGGTAGAATTATCTTTCCTTCTTCTAAACTTGCTACTTTTGAATTAGCCAAAAGATTCATTGAACCTCCTGACTTTGAACTTCAGCATATTTACAGAGCATTAGAAATACTTTCAAATGAAATGGATTTTATACAATCTCAACTATACAATAATAGCCTTAAGGTTTGTGAGCGCAACAAAGGTATTCTTTATTATGACTGCACCAATTATTTCTTTGAAATCGAACAAGAACAGGGTCTAAAACAATATGGGATTTCTAAAGAACACAGACCTAATCCTATTGTTCAAATGGGTCTTTTTATGGATGGTGACGGCCTACCTCTTGCTCTTTATATTAACAAAGGCAATACTAACGAACAAATAACTTTAAAGCCTTTAGAGAGAAAAATTATTTCTGATTTTAAACTCTCGAAATTTGTTGTATGCACGGATGCTGGACTTGCCTCCACTGCTAACCGAAAATTTAATGATATGAATAACCGAGCCTTTATCACGACCCAGTCCATTAAAAAGTTAAAAGCTCATTTGAAGGAATGGGCACTTGATACAAAAGGATGGCACCTATGTGGTTCACAAAAAACTTTTGATTTAGAGACATTGGATGAAAAGAAGGATTTAGAAAGAATTTTCTATAAAGAACGATGGATAAAAGAAAACGGATTAGAACAAAAACTTGTGGTGACTTTTTCACTGAAATATCAGATTTATCAACAGAATATTCGCAATCGTCAAGTAGAAAGAGCACAGAAGATTATAGACTCCAATCCAACAAAACTAAAAAAATGTAATGCCAATGACTATAAACGTTTTATAGTAAAAGATCATTGCACAAAAGATGGAGAAATAGCTGATAAAACAGTCTATAGCATTGATAATGAGTTGGTTTCAAAAGAGTCCATTTATGATGGCTTCTATGCCGTTTGCACTAATCTTGAGGATGATGCTTCCGATATTATTAAAGTCAATAAAAGACGTTGGGAAATTGAAGAGTCCTTCAGAATCATGAAAACAGAGTTTAAAGCTCGACCCGTTTACTTGCAAAGAGATGATAGAATACAAGCTCACTTCACAACTTGTTTTATTTCATTAATGATTTATAGGCTGTTAGAAAAGAAACTTAGTGAAGAATATACTTGTAATCAAATCATTTCCGGATTAAGAGATCTAAACTTTTATGAAATTCCATACGAAGGATATGTTCCCACTTATACTAGAACTGATTTTACTGATGCATTACATGATTCTTTTGGATTTAGAACTGATTTTCAGATTGTCAACAACAAGACCATAAAAAAAATTATTAGAAACACAAAAAAATAGAAAAAGTACGCACTTTTTTGAACAATATAGAAAGCTTAGATTCCCTATTTCACAAGGGTTTCTAGACTTTTTGTTCTTCTCAACTGTCAAAGACAGGATTATAACATATCATTTCTATATTATACAAATTTTTAGGGGGGGGAGTTGTTTTGAAATAAACGTTTATAGAAGGAATAGAAATTGTAGAGATTTAGAACTTTAATACAGAAATGCAGTACATAAAAAAAGACTTGAAAATGCAAATCACACTTTCAAATCTAAAAATTATCATATATAAACTCTAATGTTGAATGTTCTTTTTTACCTTATTAACAAATTCTACTGTTACTCCTGTTACTTTAGAAATAACATCAACTTCCATGTTGTTAAGCAACATATTTTTAATAATTTCTTTTTTTCCTTGTTTTAATCCTTGTTCTAATCCTTTTTGTATTCCTTCTTCCTTAGCACCTTCAATTCTAGATACCTCATCATGTATAGCCATTTCTCTCATTTCATATAATCTTACTGTCTCTTCATCAGAACTCAACCAATTTAATACTTTTTCAGCTTTTCCTATTGCTGGGTCTTGATTCTTTAACATATCCAACACCTCCTCTGATGGTTGTTCAAAAAATGCTAACCATCTTTCTAACGCATTATTTATATCTAAATCATGTTTTTTTCTAAACTTAGGTAATTCTATAAAGTGAATTTCAATAATATCTGTCAAAACATATTCAACGTCATTATCTTCTCTTAGATGATAACTTGTGTGGTAATTATCTAATTCAATAAAATTAAAATCAACTATATTAATAGTAATAGTTTTCTTCAAATCATTAAACCTTTGACCTGCATTAAGCTGACTAGTGTACATCTTAGACCAATAGAATAACGTCCTTTTATCCATATTATATTGATTAACTAATTGAATTTCAATATTAACTTGTTCTCCAGTCATAGTTTTTGCTCTTACATCAAGTATACCTTGTTTATCTTCTATTCTATCTTTTTCAAGTTTAGTATTCTCTAATATTTCTATATCTTCTAATCTATTATCGGCATCTAATTGTAGTATAGCATTAAGCAAACTTAATAATATGTCTTTATTCTCTTTTCTTCCGAAGATTCTTTGAAAGATAAAATCATTCTTTACCTTTAGCTTACTTTTCAAATGTACCACCTCACTATACTATAATTATACCACATTATAGATGTTTTAGTGTAAAAATTTATATATACAAGGTTATGAACTTTTGATTTGTAGTTATACAAAACATATATTATATTTTTGTGTGTTCTACGTTAATTACGTATTTTTGATAATTATATTTTCTTAAATTATATATTATCTATATCAGAATTTTTAATTATTTCTTTTTTTAGTAATAGTTTTCCTTTATCTAATGTTATTCTATTTAATAGTAAGTTTTCCTTTAAGTCGTATAGAAATTTGATTTGCTTTTTTTAGTATAAAACAAAATACCATTAATCAATAAAATTATTAAAATTATTATTTTTATAGATAATATTATAATTTCATTATATACAATAATGCTATTTGAATACTCGGGTCTTTGACAGTTGTATAATCAAAAAATCTCTTAAAGCCTTGATATAGGCTAATTTTTTTGTCAAATTTTACGTTTAATTATTGCGTGACTCAACGTGATGTAATATAATATAGAGTATAGGAGGAGTTTTTTATGAGATTGAAAATATCAAAATCAAAAAATGCTGCATCTCTTTATGTTATAAAAGTAAGCGTAAAACAGTCCCCACATTGACAAATAAAGTGGAGGCTGTCATTATTTCTTGTCTTTTTCAGTTTTATTTATGAATTCATCAGGAATAGATTCAGCCCATGGTAAAAGAGCGTCCAATTCATCTTGATTTTCTAAATCAATGTTTGGAAGCTTTTCAAATAGATATGTTAAATATTGAAACGGCTTTAAGTTGTTTGCCTTTGCAGTTTCAATGATACTATAACAAATGCCACTTGCTGTTGCACCTTTTGGCGATTTTGAAAATAAGAAGTTCTTTCTCCCGATTACAAAAGGCTTAATGGCTCTTTCTGCTAGGTTATTGTCAACAGCAAGCCGACCATCTGCTAAAAACCCTATGAGTTTTGGCCATTGTTTGATTGAATATTTAATAGCAACACCCAACTTGCTTTTCGGCAAGGTTCTCTTTGGTTCAATCATTAACCATTCATAAAGCTCATCAAGTATAGGCTTTGTGTTTTTAAGTCGGTTTTTATAACGCTCTTCTGGAGCTTGATTTGCATACATTTTTTCAAGCTTATATATTTCTGTAAAGAATAAAAGACCTTTTTGTGCTTTTGTCTTTGTAACTTCAGCATCTTTAGGTAATGCTTTTATAGCCTCATCAAACTTTCGTCTAGCGTGAGCGAGACAACCTACTTGTGTAATATCCTGTATTTTATTATATCCAGAGTATCCATCTGTTTGAAGATAACCATCAAACCCGTCAAGGAATGTCTTTGGATGTCTATTTGCACGGGATTTTTGATAGTCATAGAGATAAATTGATTGATTCCCGCATTTTGCTGATGCATAAAGCCACATGTAATTATTTTTATTGTTTTTCTCATCAAGTACATTTAATACTGTTTCATCAGCATGTATAATAGGTTCTTTTAAAAGCTTTTCATGAAGTCGATCATAAAGAGGTTTTAACCACGTTTCAGCACCAGATATAATCCAGTTAGCCATATTTTGTCTTGATATATCTATTCCAAAATCTATAAATGATTTTTCTTGTCTATAAAGTGGAAGGGCTTGGTTATATTTCTTTTCCATTATAAATGCTAGTAAAGATGGAGATACCATACTTCCTGAAAGTACTGGTTTTGGCATAGGTGCTGAAACTATTGTCCCGTTAGTACCTTCTTGATCGCATCTTCTACAAGCATAGAATTGTTTAATATGATGAACTACTTTTACTTGAGCAGGAATAATCTTTAGTTCTTTCCGAACTTCTGTCTTCATCTCATGAAGCGTGTTTTCGCAGGTTGGACAAACTTGCTCTTCTTCTGAAAGTGAGTAGTAGACTTCTTCAACTGGCAAATCTTCATAAGTCTTTCGACTCTTACTTGAACTAGATTTTCGCCTTTTAATGATTTCTTCCATTTTAGGTTCTTGTGATTGTTGTACAGATAACTTCTCAGCTTCATTAAAAATTGAAATCTGCTCTGGATCTAGTTTCTCACTAGATGCGCCATACTTCTTTGCTTGACTTAATCTAAACTGTTCTTCGTAAAACTTTACTTTTGCCTTAAGTTCTTCATTTTCTTGTTCTAAAATGGCATATTTATCTTCTAAAGAACCCTCTTTATTTTCAGTTGTATTTTCCTCTGTAAGTGTTGATTTCTCAATGTTTTTCATGTTTCTATTATATCATATTTCGACTGAAATTCATATAAAAACAGTCACAAATTTATTTATTTTTCTAATGTTTTTAAGTTCTTGCGACTTATATTATTTGTCGTTCTGAAACGGATTGATGCGCATGTTTTTCTTTAATGGTTAGGCCGTCTAATAACCATCTAAAGGAACGTTCATCAATAGCGATATGTGTACCTTCTATATCTTCTGGCCACTGAAACTTATCTTTTTCAAGACGCTTGTAATGAAGCCAAAATCCAGTTTTATCCCATTCAAGGATCTTAATCTTATCTCGTTTTCTATTACAGAATACAAACAAGCTTCTTGAAAAGGGATCCAGTTGAAAACTTTCTTGAACGATTAATGACAAGCCATCTATGGCTTTTCTCAAATCCGTTACACCTAATGCTAAATAAACCTGATCAATTCTATTGTTACTCAGCATATTTTGATAAAACTTTCATAATTTTATCAAGCACTTCTGGATTGAAATTCTCATCAAGTTCAATTATTGAACATCCAATGCTTACTTTAATTGAAGAAGTTGCTTTAGTTTTCGGTGTTACTGATGCCCAAACAGGTGCCCCTGTTTGGGCAGGTTGTTTCGATGCATTCAATCTACTTACCCAATATCTAAAGTTATGTATATTTACATTGTTTTCTTCACACTTAGATAACGTTTAGTGTTAGCGACAACCTTGAGCTTACAGGCTTGTTCAAATCTTAGATAGCTCTTATCTTAGGTTCGAGCCAGTCGACTCGGTTAGCGAAAGGTTGTGGTACAGATTCTTTGTTCATCAGTTCATAATATCATTCACATCGTACCCTTGCGAGAACACAGTGTTGCACTAAACCGCTGCGCGGTGGTTCCGATAATTTTACTGTTGCTCTTTCATTTTATGATATCATCTTTTTGTAAATAATTATATATTTTTCAGAAGGGATGATATAAAATGACAAATCACATTGAAAAAATGAAGTTCGAGATGCAACTTCGTACTTTTGCACCTGCCACCGAAAAACATTATCTTTGCCAAATTAGACTCCTTGAAAAACATTTTAATAAACCATGCCCACTCATCACTGGAGATGAAATAAAAGAATTTCTTCATCATCGTATTAAAAGCGGTATTAGTTACAGTAATGTTGATATTGCTTGTAACGCATTTAAAATCATGTTCAATGCTGTCTTAAACCGTGGATGGTCTGATAATGTTATTGTCAGACCTAAAAAGCTTAAAAAACTACCACCTGTTCTATCTCGCGAGGAAATACTATTAATTTTAAGCCAGATTGATAATATCAAACATAAAACTATCCTGCTTACCGCCTATTCTTCTGGTCTTAGGATAAGCGAAGTTCTCAATCTTCTTTTGATAGATATAGATTCTAAAAATATGCGTATAAAGGTTCGTGATGGTAAGGGTGGCAAAGACAGGTTCTCTGTTTTAGGTCAGGAAAATCTTAATGCCCTAAGGCACTACTGGAAACTGTATAAACCAACTGATTTTCTGTTTCCCGGACGCATCAAAGGGCAACCCCTTACTCCAAGAAATGTCCAAAAAGCTTTTAAAGATGCTAAGGAAAAAGCCGGCATCCTAAAACCTGCTACTGTGCATACCCTAAGACATAGCTTTGCCACCCATCTTCTTGAAAATAATATAGATCTACGTACTATTCAAGTACTTTTGGGACATGGGAATATAAATACTACTTGTATATACCTTCATCTTTCCACTAAAAAGCTTTCTTCTGTTCAAAGTCCTCTCGATGGAGGTAGCATCAATGTCTAAAATACAATGTATCTTTTCCCATATACACCCAAAGAATATGTCACCCGATCAGGCTAAAACCTTTTATGCAATTAAAAACTGTAGAACTGCTACTTTAGGTGCTCATGTTAATCGCTGTCAAAGCTGTGAGCATACTGAAATTCTATATAATTCTTGTCGAAATAGACATTGCCCCATTTGTCAAAATTCCAAACAACATGAGTGGGTACAAAAGCAACTTTCTAAACTTCTACCTATACCATACTTTCATGTTGTATTCACCTTACCACAAGAACTAAATACTATCATTTTACAAAACCAACAGCTCCTTTACTCCATATTAATGAAATCTGCTGCGAACACTTTGAAAGAACTGGCTCAAACCCCCAAATTTCTTGGTGCACAAATAGGGATTACTTCTGTTCTTCATACATGGGGACAAAATTTATCCTTCCATCCTCATCTACACTGTATTGTACCGGGTGGCGGTCTTTCTAATGACGGCTTAAGGTTTATTCAATCAAGTAAAAAATTTTTCATTCCCGTTAAAGTAATATCTCGTAAATTCAGAGGTAATTTTTTATATCACCTTAAACAAGCTTGGAATGAAGGAAAGATCAAGCTATTTAACAATGCTTTAGAACTTTTAGCTGATAATAACTTTTTGAATTTTCTAACTACTCTATATAACAAAGATTGGATAGTCTTCTGTAAAAAACCTTTTAATTCCCCACATCACGTGGTTAAATATCTCGGTCGATATACTCACAGAGTTGCTATCTCCGATGCTCGAATACAAGAGTTTGACGACAGTATGGTCATTTTTAAATGGAAAGACTATAAAGACCATAGTAAAGTTAAATTCATGAAACTCCAGGCTGATGAATTTGTGAGGCGTTTCTTGTTACATGTTTTACCTTCAGGTTTTACTAAAATACGTCACTATGGGATTCTTTCCAGTAGAAACATTAACACTAAACTTTTGCTCTGCATTAAGCTTACCAATGGCAGTAAACCTGCATTACAAGAATCAAAGTCTGAAAACCTCTGTCCTGTTTGTGGTGGCCCTGTGGTTTTGGCTGGGTTATTCTTTGTTATGTCAAAGTGCACTTGACTGTTCAACAATTAAATGTTTTTCTTACAATACCTGTTTATGGGGAGGGGGGAATTATGCCCTTTTACAAGGTTTTACATGAAAACCCACTCTCAAATTCCAACTTTTTAGCATTTTTTCACCATATATTTTTTTATAACTGTGGAATGAAAAAAATTGAATACCCATATATCATACTATGTGGTGCCAGACGGTTCAGTACAACAAGAGATTCATGATGTTCTATCTGGTATATATTTTTTAAAAGATCTAATTTCTATTTTACTGCGATAGGTCTTTTAATTTTTGCGCTTAAACATCATAAATCTCTAATTTGTTAGGTGTAGTTGGCAACCTAACTGTAATACTTAACTAAATTTTCAAATGTTATTTTAATATTACACTTTTCTAATCTCTCACTCCTCTTGTTATACAAATCTCTTAAGATATCTAGTTTTTCTTCAATAGTCGCGTGATGTAATTTTTTGTGGCATACAACACATAATGAAATCACGTTAGCTTGTACATCAATGCCATAATCAAAATCATCGTAAGCTGACATCGGAATTAAATGATGTGCTTCTACATAAGCTCTATTCGTAGATCTTGAATGAAAAAAATAATGGTTTGGGTCATATTCACATTTATATCCAGTATTAACTATCGCATTACCACTTACCTTAGAGTCACGGTTTACTTTTTTCTGAATAATTATATCTGTATTAATATTTTTAGTTTGGGGAGAATCCTCAATAGTATCATATCTTGATGTGTCTTTACTTATATTTTCATTGAAAGATAAGCTTGAAAAAAACTCAACATATCTCTTAATTGCATTACTATACATTCGGTTACCTCGAATATCTTTCTTTTCTAGTTCATCAATACTCAGATATAATTCAAGTAACGAATTCACTGTTTTAATATCCTTTATTAAGTAAATATCACAATCTATTAAATCTAGATTATAAAGTTCATTTGATATAGTTTTTATAGCACCTGCATAATGATTTACAGTACTTTTACTCCAACCTTCCTCTAAAAAATCTCGAAATAACACATATCTATCCATTAATTCCCTCCAAATATTAGTATATCAGTTTTGCTTAAAATAAATCTGCTTAATATCTTGTAGTATTCCTATACCTACACTTGGATCGTAACTATAGGTATGTTCATTATTATTTGTGCATGTCCCAAGTGTCTTTTGTAACTCCTTGTTATATCGAATATATACATTCCCCCCACAAATTAAACATTTCCCAACTTTATTAGTTATCACAATTTTTTTATCCTTTAATACGAGACGCATGCCCTTCCTATTGAGTGCTGTTGATCCATTTTTATTCAACTCTTTTTTCGTTATCCAGAAGTATAGTGATATCCAAGTAAAAAATAAGAATGAAATTATAAGTATATTATAATGTTGCATTAATGATTTAATATCGAACAAAAAAGTAATAATGGTTATAATAGCAGATATTATACTTAAAACAATTGATATTTTATTAATATGATCAATTGTTTTAATATTCCCCGGTAGATTAAATCTGATAAAATCTTGATATTTAATATATTTTTGTTCATTAGTATCTGATTTATCTATAGACATATTTATATTCTCAACATATATATCATTAATACTTTCACAACCAACTCCTATATTTACGCTATTATTTCCAGTATTAGCATTGATATCTCTATTACTGCATATTTTTTGTCCACAAAAAGGACAGAAAGAATATTTATCATTAATTTTCTCTCCACATTTCTTGCATTCCATTTTGCACCTCCCTATTAAAGTATGTCAGCTAACGTTTAGTGTTCGCGACAACCTTGAGCTTACAAGCTTGTTCAAATCTTAGATAGCTCTTATCTTAGGTTTGAGCAAGTCGACTAGGTTAGCGAAAGGTTGTGGTGCGGATTCTTTGTTCATCAGTTCATATTAACATTCATACCGTACCCTTGCGAGAACACAGTGTTGCACTAAACCGCTGCGCGGTGGTTCCGATAATTTTACTGTTGCTCTTTCATTTTATGATATCATCTTTTTGTAAATAATTATATATTTTTCAGAAGGGATGATATAAAATGACAAATCACATTGAAAAAATGAAGTTCGAGATGCAACTTCGTACTTTTGCACCTGCCACCGAAAAACATTATCTTTGCCAAATTAGACTCCTTGAAAAACATTTTAATAAACCATGCCCACTCATCACTGGAGATGAAATAAAAGAATTTCTTCATCATCGTATTAAAAGCGGTATTAGTTACAGTAATGTTGATATTGCTTGTAACGCATTTAAAATCATGTTCAATGCTGTCTTAAACCGTGGATGGTCTGATAATGTTATTGTCAGACCTAAAAAGCTTAAAAAACTACCACCTGTTCTATCTCGCGAGGAAATACTATTAATTTTAAGCCAGATTGATAATATCAAACATAAAACTATCCTGCTTACCGCCTATTCTTCTGGTCTTAGGATAAGCGAAGTTCTCAATCTTCTTTTGATAGATATAGATTCTAAAAATATGCGTATAAAGGTTCGTGATGGTAAGGGTGGCAAAGACAGGTTCTCTGTTTTAGGTCAGGAAAATCTTAATGCCCTAAGGCACTACTGGAAACTGTATAAACCAACTGATTTTCTGTTTCCCGGACGCATCAAAGGGCAACCCCTTACTCCAAGAAATGTCCAAAAAGCTTTTAAAGATGCTAAGGAAAAAGCCGGCATCCTAAAACCTGCTACTGTGCATACCCTAAGACATAGCTTTGCCACCCATCTTCTTGAAAATAATATAGATCTACGTACTATTCAAGTACTTTTGGGACATGGGAATATAAATACTACTTGTATATACCTTCATCTTTCCACTAAAAAGCTTTCTTCTGTTCAAAGTCCTCTCGATGGAGGTAGCATCAATGTCTAAAATACAATGTATCTTTTCCCATATACACCCAAAGAATATGTCACCCGATCAGGCTAAAACCTTTTATGCAATTAAAAACTGTAGAACTGCTACTTTAGGTGCTCATGTTAATCGCTGTCAAAGCTGTGAGCATACTGAAATTCTATATAATTCTTGTCGAAATAGACATTGCCCCATTTGTCAAAATTCCAAACAACATGAGTGGGTACAAAAGCAACTTTCTAAACTTCTACCTATACCATACTTTCATGTTGTATTCACCTTACCACAAGAACTAAATACTATCATTTTACAAAACCAACAGCTCCTTTACTCCATATTAATGAAATCTGCTGCGAACACTTTGAAAGAACTGGCTCAAACCCCCAAATTTCTTGGTGCACAAATAGGGATTACTTCTGTTCTTCATACATGGGGACAAAATTTATCCTTCCATCCTCATCTACACTGTATTGTACCGGGTGGCGGTCTTTCTAATGACGGCTTAAGGTTTATTCAATCAAGTAAAAAATTTTTCATTCCCGTTAAAGTAATATCTCGTAAATTCAGAGGTAATTTTTTATATCACCTTAAACAAGCTTGGAATGAAGGAAAGATCAAGCTATTTAACAATGCTTTAGAACTTTTAGCTGATAATAACTTTTTGAATTTTCTAACTACTCTATATAACAAAGATTGGATAGTCTTCTGTAAAAAACCTTTTAATTCCCCACATCACGTGGTTAAATATCTCGGTCGATATACTCACAGAGTTGCTATCTCCGATGCTCGAATACAAGAGTTTGACGACAGTATGGTCATTTTTAAATGGAAAGACTATAAAGACCATAGTAAAGTTAAATTCATGAAACTCCAGGCTGATGAATTTGTGAGGCGTTTCTTGTTACATGTTTTACCTTCAGGTTTTACTAAAATACGTCACTATGGGATTCTTTCCAGTAGAAACATTAACACTAAACTTTTGCTCTGCATTAAGCTTACCAATGGCAGTAAACCTGCATTACAAGAATCAAAGTCTGAAAACCTCTGTCCTGTTTGTGGTGGCCCTGTGGTTTTGGCTGGGTTATTCTTTGTTATGTCAAAGTGCACTTGACTGTTCAACAATTAAATGTTTTTCTTACAATACCTGTTTATGGGGAGGGGGGAATTATGCCCTTTTACAAGGTTTTACATGAAAACCCACTCTCAAATTCCAACTTTTTAGCATTTTTTCACCATATATTTTTTTATAACTGTGGAATGAAAAAAATTGAATACCCATATATCATACTATGTGGTGCCAGACGGTTCAGTACAACAAGAGATTCATGATGTTCTATCTGGTATATATTTTTTAAAAGATCTAATTTCTATTTTACTGCGATAGGTCTTTTAATTTTTGCGCTTAAACATCATAAATCTCTAATTTGTTATGTGAAGGAATCTACGGAATCTTTAGATTTAACCATTCTAGAAAGCCAATAGCCAACTAAAATGATAACACCACAAAATATATTCAGCATAAACAACTCT
This sequence comes from Clostridia bacterium, assembly GCA_963662695.2. Classification (GTDB taxonomy): domain Bacteria; phylum Bacillota; class Clostridia; order SK-Y3; family SK-Y3. The sequence goes on from CAXXDC010000001.1 coordinate 950,736, forward strand.
GCTTTGCCACGTCCAAACCCACTACTTTCAGATGCAACAAGATAAGTACGCATATCGTCAGAGATATCATCCCCCCTTGCGTCAAGAAGGGTATATTTATAGACAAAGGACATTCCCCAAAGTTCGTTTTCACTTTCATGAACGATTAAGATTTCATCCATATCACTAATACCATCTAATGTGATGGTATTTTCAGCACCATCAAATATTATTGAATCGATTTTATTATCATAATTTGTTCCAAATACAGCCCAATATCTGTTCCGTAATGTCTTAAACTCATTAATATAGACTACCTGATTCCTTGACCCCAAATTGGCTTGCCGTATTTGGTATCTCCAATTTAACCCTCTGTAAAGTACTGTGTAACCAATCGTTGCTTTAGAATCATCCGTAAAGTAAACATATATTGTATTATCGACTTTCTCGTACTTAACGACTTCAATGTTCCTCTCTAAGAATTCACTTATCCCCTCTTTAATCGCTTCTGGATTATTCTTAATAGAATATTCAGTACTATATAATATCAAGGCTAAAAACATCGATACCAAAATTATTATTATCCGTATAATCTTATTCTTTGTAATCAAATACTCATCTCCCATAAATTCATATGACTTTTAATGTACCTAGTAGATTTTTTCACATAACGTTTGCATTCGCGTACTCCAGTTCTAAAAACACCCTAAATTTGGTGGTATTCACGAATTAAGGTTCGTAAATATCCCCTATATTATCTAGTGGACTAATAATATTACTCAAATTCTTCTTGGTTACATGTGTATAAATCTCCGTTGTTTTAGAGCTACTATGTCCTAAGAGCTCTTGAATATATCTCAAATCTGTTCCCCCTTCTAATAGATGAGTGGCAAACGAATGTCTCAAGGAGTGTACCGTAACTTTTTTCTTGATTTTTGCTTTTCTACATGCGTTTTCAAATACTTTCTGTACAGATCTTTCAGTCAAAAAACTATTTTCTTTCCCTCCTGGAAAAAGCCATTTTTCTGGTTTGTAAAGCATATAGTATTTTCTCAATTGCAGTAATGCTATTTCCGAGAGAAGCGTATAACGATCTTTTCTTCCTTTTCCTTGTCTAACTCGAATAAGCATGCGTTTACTATCAATATCATCTAATTGCAACCTAACTACTTCTCCAATGCGTAGACCAGCAGAATAAATTAAAAATAAAATTGTCTTATGCTTCTCATTCTGTGGAGAATGAAGAATATCAGCTACTTCTTCTTTACTTAAAACATTAGGTAATCTTCTTTCCTTTTTAGGCCGTGGTAACAAATCGAGTGAATAGTTAGGCTTTTGTAATACAAAACTCCATAGAAATTTAATTGCACTTATCGCTTGATTTGCAAAAGAATGAGATGTATTTTGTTCATCCAACAGAAAAAGAACATACTTCTTAATATCATCCGTATCAATTTCATTTAATAATTTATTTATATAAGTTGCAAACCTCTTTATATGACCCAAATATGATTTTACTGTTTTATGACTATATCCTTTTAGTTTTAATTCATGTGTCATATGAGTGAAAATAGTTAAATTAGAATTGTGTTCATTGTTTTCCATGATTATCTGCTCATTACTAAATAACTTTTGCAGTTGCATCAAGTTTTCATTGCTGTTTGTGATAAACCATGCCTTATTATTAGCATCCCATCTATATCCATCGAGCATCTTTATCTTTTGTATTCTTTCAATAGAATAATTAAATACAACTTTTAATTCATCATCAACTGCATTAATAGATATTGTCACAATGCTCCCCCCAAGATGTCCACATACATTAAATTACACAGTTATCACTTCCATACTTATGTACTATTTTAATACTAAAATCATGGATTGTCAAAATATTTCTTTTTTTATAACATTATGATATTTATTGTCGTATTTTCTTTCACATGAATATAATTTATCTTGTATGGTGAACAAATAATTATTATATCAACGGACTATAAAAAATGGATTTCTCATTTTTTTTATCTTTCAATCTCTTCATACAATCATACATCACTTCAATTCCCTTTTCAATCTGCTCAGGATAAACTGCTGCATAACTAATACGAATATTGTTTTCATCTTCACCAGTATTGCCAACATAAAAAATCTTCCCTGGAATAAACATAACATCTTTTTGAGCACAGGCTTGATATAATTTTGTACTTGAGATATCATCAGGTAAAGTTAGCCATATATTGAGACCACCATTCGGCGCATGATACCTCACCCCCAACTCTTCAAGCTTTGAAAGCTCTTGAATCATTTTTTGATATCTGTTGTTATAGATCTTTTTCATATATTGAAGATGCTTACCCCATATATTTTTTTCAAGATACAAGTCAAATGCACGTTGGATAAGGCCGGATGAAGAAATATCGGTGGTATGTTTAGCTTGTAATATTTCTCTAAACACCTGTGTAGGCGCTATTAAAAAACCCATTCTCAATCCCGGCATCAAAACCTTAGAGAAACTTTTAATATATAGTACACTATCATTTCTATCTAACGCTTTTAATGTTTGATACGTATCATGTTTATTAAAATTTAAATCCGTTAGAAAGTCATCTTCAATGATAAAGAAATTATGCCTAGATGCTAATTCCAACAAATATTTCTTTTTTTGTTCAGCGTAACAAAAGGTGGTAGGATTCTGATAATTAGGCATTGTGTACATAAGCTTTGGTCGATAAATTTTAACAAACTTCTCGAGCATATCCATATTCACACCATCTTGTGCCATAGGAACGCCAATAATTTTAGCTCCTCTTGATTTAAATACTGCCAATGCACCCGTATACGTAGGATTTTCTACTAAAACATAGTCACCAGGTTGAATAAGCGCCTTTGCTATTACATCAATTCCCTGTTGTGCACCAGATATTATTTGTATCTCATCTTGATGTGCTTTAATAGCATAGTGTTCATCTAGGAATCGGGATATTGAACATCTTAATGGTCTATACCCATTACTTTCATCATATCCAAACGCACTTCCTTTATCTCGATCAAATACTTCCATTAGAACTTGTTTAAAATCTTCAACAGGAAAAAGGTCTGATGCTGGCGTAGCACTAGCAAAATTAATACTATTTTCAGTCAAAACAATCTGACCACTATTCATCAAATGAATATCATCTTCCTCAAAAAATTCACTCTCATCTCCATATACGCTTAACCCTTGACTCTCTTGCTCATTATGAGCTGCTACATAAATTCCGCTTCCTTTTTTCGTATAAACATAACCCTTCTGTTCTAATAATTTATATGCATTGACTACAGTAACATTATTGACCTCTAATAAAGCAGCCAATTTTCTGATTGGTGGAAGCTTCTCTTCAGCTTTTAGCTTCCCCTCAATAATCAATTTTTCATAGTATTCACTTAGTTGGATATATAAAGGTATATCGCCTCGTGTTAATTGTATCGATACATTCTCATTCATTTTAGTTATCCTCCATTATTATATTGACACTCTCCCCGCCATATGCAATAATTGTATGCAAATATAGCCATCTTAGCCGTAATTGTATGGGTACAATTATTTTATCAGATATAGTGATTATTGTAAATAGTTTATGGCGAATAGTAGCAAACTAGATGGTGAATTAAATAATAGGAGGTTTAAGCAATGACTGAACGATATGAATTAAACAAAAATCTAGCACAAATGTTAAAGGGCGGCGTAATCATGGACGTTGTCGATGTTAAGCAAGCAAAATTAGCAGAAAAAGCAGGTGCCGTCGCAGTGATGGCATTAGAAAGAGTCCCAGCTGATATTAGAAAAGAGGGTGGCATTGCTAGAATGTCTGACCCTAAAATGATTAAAGAAATTAAGAAAAACGTTTCGATACCTGTGATGGCAAAAGCAAGAATTGGTCACATAGTGGAAGCACAAATACTTGAAGCTATTGGTATCGACTACATAGATGAAAGTGAAGTACTCACACCTGCTGATGAAGTGTTTCACATCAATAAGCATGACTTTAACATTCCCTTCGTATGCGGTGCTAGAGATCTTGGAGAAGCATTACGAAGAATTGGTGAAGGTGCAGCTATGATTAGAACAAAAGGAGAAGCTGGAACTGGAAACGTTGTTGAAGCTGTACAACATATGAGAACCATGATGAGCCAAATAAGGAAACTTCAAAATCTACCTAAAGAAGAATTGATGACAACTGCAAAAGAGCTTGGTGCCCCTTATGATTTGATTGTATGGGTTGCAGAAAACGGTAAACTACCCGTTGTCAATTTTGCAGCAGGAGGTATTGCCACCCCTGCCGATGCAGCACTTATGATGCAATTAGGAAGTGAAGGTGTATTTGTAGGCTCAGGAATATTTAAGTCAAGTGATCCAGAAAAGAGAGCTAGAGCGATTGTAAAAGCAACGACTTATTACGATGAACCTAGTGTTATAGCTGAAGTATCAGAAGACTTAGGCGAACCAATGTACAGCTTAGAAATTAGCCAAATTTCTCAAGGAAACAGATATGCTGAACGAGGATGGTAGTACAGATGAGAGCTTATAGTTGAGCGCTGAGGGTTTAAAAAGATAAGAAAAATTATAAAGAATAACAGAGGAAAAGAGTTATGATAAGAATAGGTGTTTTAGGTCTTCAAGGAGGTATTGCAGAACATATTCAGATGCTTGGTGAAATCGACAGTGCTAAAGGTTCTATTGTCAAAACCAAAGAAGATTTAGCGTGTATAGATGGATTAATCATCCCTGGCGGAGAAAGTACAGCAATTGGAAAACTTCTTACTGATTTTAATCTCCTAGATATTCTAAAAGAAAAAGTAAACAATGGATTACCTGTTTGGGGAACATGTGCTGGTATGATTATCTTAGCAAAGAAGATCTCTAATCATGATAAAGCCTTTCTGAATGTCATGGATATACAGATAAAGCGTAATGGATACGGTAGTCAATTGGATAGCTTTAAGACTTCCATTACTATCCCTGAAATTGCAGATAAAGAAATCCCTCTTGTTTTTATCAGAGCTCCCTATGTAGAAAAAGTTTGGAATAATGTGAAAGTACTTGCAAAAGTAGATGATACAATTGTCGCATGTAGACAAAATCACATGCTAGTAACATCATTCCATCCCGAATTGACAGAAGATTTAAGCTTTCACAAGTTTTTTGTCGAGAAGATGGTAAAAATCTAAAGTTTTTTATTCCACATACTTCCATCATATGCACTATTATGTTATAATAGCCTTATAGCAACATGTATGTTATAATATTATTAAACATTTTAAAGAAGAGGGGATTTCAATGAAAGCCAAAGACCAAGTGCCAATGTGCTGTAATTGCAAAAGAGGACGACTTATCCCACTCACAAATGATGTAATATGTCCTATCAAAGGCGTTGTTGCAGCGAACTACAAATGCAAAAAATATAGTTATAATCTTTTTTTAAAGAAGCCTAAACGTAAACGTGTCATCAATCACGATGAGTTCTCTGAAAAAGATTTTTCTATTGCTGATGCTGAATAATAACTAATGACAATGGGTGATGGTATGAAAATAAGAGCAAGTGATATTTTAAATGAAAAGCTGAGCAGTATACAAACGCGTATTCCAATAAGATTGTCTACTAAAGATAATTTTGCAAAATTACTTGCACAAGCAACTGATAAATCACTTACAAATGTTACTAAGTCTACAGCAAGAACTGCAACTTTTATCAATCAAGATTCAACTAATAACATTCAGCGAAAACTATATATTGAGAATGTCGTCGATGATGTTAGTCAAAAATATAATATTTCTCCAAGTCTCATTAAAGCAATAATTAAGACAGAGTCAAACTTTAATCCAAATGCCCTATCTTCTGCTGGTGCACAAGGATTAATGCAATTGATGCCAGGTACAGCGAATACCTTAGGTGTGCAAGACCCTTGGGACGTTACCGAAAATATTGAAGGGGGCGTCAAATACTTTAATGAGCAGTTAAATAATTTCAATGGAGATGTTTCACTTGCTTTGGCAGCATATAATGCTGGTCCGAACAGTGTGAAAAAATATGGAGGGATACCTCCTTATGAGGAAACCCAGAACTATGTAAAGAAGGTATTTAGATATTTAAACGAATACAACAAATAAAGGAAGGATCACATCCCTCCTTTATTTTATATTTCATATGTACTTGATATTTCCGAGAGCTCCGCCTTCGGAAAATTCTCTTGCGCTTCTTTTAAACTGATTGTTTTATCATGCTCAGGCCAGAAATGTGTTAACATTAACCGTTTCACATTTGCTCTTTTTCCTATAATGCCAACTTCCACACATGTAAGATGAGGGACACTCTCACTTGTTTTCTCTGCCTGTTGTAACCCTGCATCTACTAACAACATATCGGCTCCTTGTGCAAAGTCAATTATTTCTTCGTTCCATGCAGTATCACCTGAATATACCAATTTATTTCCATTCTCTTCAATCGCAATAGCAAATGATTGTACAGGGTGCTTCATTTGTTTAAAAGTAATTTTGATATCTTTATCATCTAAAGTCAATTCTTCATCTATTGGATTTAAATTAAATGCATCTTTGACATCTAATCTAATATATTCATCTATTGGATTTGACGGTGCATAAACAGAAATAACCTTATTCATCGTACCCCGTTTATTTTTAATACTTACTGCATATTTAAGTACCATCATATCGGACATATGGTCACTGTGTAAATGAGATAAAAGTATCATATCTAATTCAGCAAAAGTACAGTATTTCTGTAAATTACTCAGCACACCATTTCCACAGTCTAATAATATTTTTGCCTGTGCTGTTTCAACCAAATAACCTGAACAAGCTCCACCCACAGCCTCAAACGGACCGCTGTTTCCTAGTATAGTTACTTTCATAGGTTGTCACTCCTTACATTTTACACTACGGCTTTACTGATTGCCTGCTCCAAATCTACAATTAAATCTTTCACATCTTCTATTCCAATAGATAGTCTTACCATATCCGCACTTACACCTGCTGCTTTCAAACCCTCTTCCGTAAGCTGAGAATGAGTCGTACTAGCAGGATGAATAACCAATGATTTTGCGTCCCCTACATTTGCAAGATGGGAAAAAATTCCAAGACTATCAATGAACTTTTTACCCGCTTCAATACCGCCTTTAAGTCCAAAGGTAAAAATTGCTCCTTGCCCTTTAGGTAAATATTTCTGAGCCAAATCATAGTATTGATTACTTTCTAACCCAGGATAATTAACCCATCCCACTTGTGGATGATTTTCTAAATATTCTGCTATCTCTATTGCATTTGCGCAATGCTTTTGCATTCTAAGTGAAAGGGTTTCAAGTCCTTGTAATAACAAAAATGCATTAAATGGTGAGATAGCTGATCCATAATCTCTTAATAATTGTACGCGGGCTTTTGTAATAAAAGCAGTAGTACCCACATCTTTGACATAATTGATGCCATGATAACTAGGGTCAGGCTCTGATAGTCCCGGGAATTTCCCATTATCCCAATTGAACTTACCTGCATCTACAATAATCCCCCCCATGGATGTACCATGTCCGCCTATATATTTTGTAGCCGAGTGAACGACAATATCTGCTCCAAAGTCAATTGGTCTTAACAAATATGGTGTATTAAATGTACTATCAACAATAAGTGGCACACCACTTTCATGGGCAATATCAGCTATTACTTCTAAATCAGCAACATTAATATTTGGGTTGCCGATCGTCTCAACATATAACGCTTTGGTCTTGTCAGTAATCGCCTTACGAAAATTCTCTGGATCATCAGCATTCACCAAATCAACTTCTATCCCTATTTTCTTGAATGTATGTGTAAATAAATTATATGTTCCGCCATATAATGTACTTGAAGATACAATTTGGTCTCCTGCACCAGCTATATTGAGAATTGATAATACGATCGCTGAATGTCCCGATGCAACTGCGAGTGCTCCCACACCGCCTTCTAATGCAGCAACTCTTGCTTCAAGAACCTCTTGCGTTGGATTAGAGATACGCGTATAAATGTGTCCATTTTCCTTCAGAGCAAAAAGATTAGCTGCATGCTCTGAATCACTAAATCCGTACGCCGTAGTCTGATAAATCGGTACTGCTCGCGCACCTGTTGCGCTGTCTAAATCTTGACCAGCATGTACTTGCAACGTATCAAAACCTAGTTCATTGTTATTCATTGATTGCTCCTCCGTTGTCATAATTTAATCACTAATCATTGTTAAATCCCGCTGAAAAGGTTCATCAAAAACCATATGTTCAAAAACTTCAAGCCGTTTACCTTCAACTAAAAATTGTACTTCGTCTATATGAGAAAGCTCAGTAAGTGAATTAACCACCGAATAAATTGTTAGCAGTTCTCCTGAAGAACCACCCCAGTGTTTTGTCTTAAATTCTTGAGAGAAGTTCACAAAACAGATATCTTCTTTCGTTTCAATAGACATTAATTTTGATTCTGGTGGTATCGTCTTAGAAAGCCCCTTGTCATTTGGTCCTTTTATCAGTTCTTCAATCACATATCTCTCAATCTCATTATCCTTTACGACAATCTCTCGTTCTTCACGAACTAACTTTTCACCATTATTCCCACCAAAATATAGCGTAATTTTAGTTTTTTCCTCATCTTCTGAAGGATTATTAAAAACAAAATCATTTTTTCCAAACACACCAATTGGTTCACCATTTATGCCAATCATCTCTTTACCTTCTACTAATATTTTCACCTTTTGAACATTTTCAAGTTCGCATAATGTATTTACAATAGATGCACGAACAACAATTTCTTCTGCACCATGATTCATATTATTATATTCCTTTGAAAAGTTAACAACCATTACTGTACCTTCCATCTTTATATCTAGTAATTTTGTGTTATCTGGAATCGCTTTTGTCATTCCCATGCTGACAGGTCCTTTAATTAATTCCTCTACCATGATATGTGCTAAATCATCTTCTGGTGATACAACCACTTCTCTAGTTTCTAAAAGGATGTTATCACGATTCAGATTCATATAAAATAATGTGATTTGTTTATTTTGTTCTTCTACTTTTTCAACATTTTTTCCATAGCCCCACATAAATGTAATTATCAATATCGCCAATGCAATCAACATAATTATTATCATTCTAGACACTTTTTGCATTTTGAAACCCTCCAGCAACTACAATCAATTTATATTCTTTAAACATAATATCTAAATTATAACCGATAAAGTTTACAAAATCATTACTAAATATTACAGAAATATTAAAGTTATATGGTTTTATTCCTATACGATTTCATAGGGAAGATATATTCTGAATGTACTGCCTTTCCCTTCCATACTCTCTACCGTAATATCTCCTCCATGTAGCTGTACAGCACTTAATGCAATGGCTAGGCCCAGACCTGTGCCACCAGTTTCCCTCGCCCTTGCTTTATCAATTCTATAAAATCTATCAAAAATCTTATTTGCTTCTGTCTGTGGCATGCCAATACCATTATCCTTTATCGTAATATAAATCCCGTTTACATCGGTTTCAAGTGCAATTTTCACTTGACCATTTGGGCTTGTGTATTTAATGCTATTATCTAAGATATTAAAAATAGATTCCCATATTTTATCTTCATCTGCTAGCAATCGTACATCATCTTCAAGATTAAGTACCAAATTGATATCCTTTTTATTTGCCAAAGGGGACAAGCTTGTACATATTTCATTTATTAATGCTGTAACATTAATTTCACTCATTTCAATCTGATTTTCCGAAATATCCATTTTGGTGAGCTTTAGTAGTTTGTTTGTGATTCTCGACAATCTATCTATTTGACCATTAATATCACTCAAAAATTCTCTAACAATGGATATATCCATATTATCCGTTTGTAACAACGATTCAGCCAGTATTTTAATTGAACTTAGAGGCGTTTTAAGCTCATGAGAAGCATTAGAAACAAATTGTCTCCGTTTCTCTTCTTGTTCACTTAAGCGCTCACTCATCCTATTGAAAGCCATCCCTAATTGCGCAATCTCGTCATTTCCATTCACCTTAACCTGTTGGCTTAAATTACCGTCTGCCATGTTTTTAATGACACCAGTAAGTTTCTCAACAGGAGCAGAAATAGCAGTTGCAAGTCCTGCACTTAATAGTCCAATCATGATGCTAACAATAAAAGATATCGTAATTAAACTTCTCTTAATTTCCTCTAAAAAATCACTGATTTGCTGTACAGATGTAGATAGATATACAACCCCAACCAATTCGCCTTCTTTTGTAATTGGCACAGCTGCATTCATAAACCATCCTGCTTCATCTTCATAACGTCGCTTAACATCTTCTTTTCCTGCTAAAGCCTCAACGATTTCTTCCTTTACAAAGACTTTCCCAGTATAATTACCAGTTCTTGCAGTATCAAAAAGCACATTTGCTTCTGTGTCGGTGACTACAGCACGTATACTCTTGTCAATTTCTAATGCATTCACTATTTGCTCAATGATATTTTTATTTTTATTTTTTACATATTCCGATGTAATATTTGCAATAATATTGGCTCGGGTAAGCAGTTCTATTTCTTCTTGGTCAAAAGAATACTCCTCCAATAAATCTAAGACATAAGTACTAATTGAGGACATGGTTAAAAGAATAATGATAACATAGGTTATTACCAACCGCCACCGAATACTGAAAAACACCTTATCCGACTTCTTTAAAATAATAACCTACCCCCCATTTAGTAAGTATATATGTAGGCTGAGCAGGATTAGGCTCAATCTTTTCTCTCAGACGTCTGACATGAACGTCTACGGTTCTAATGTCTCCCGGATAATCATATCCCCAAACAATATCCAATAAATTTTCCCTACTATAAACCCTACCTGGATTAGAAGCGAAAAGATCAACTAAATCAAATTCTTTAGCAGTTAAATCTATTTCCTTATCTTTAATACGTAGTTTCCTTGCGTTATAGTCTAATTCTAGATCTTCCACTGATAATATGCTCTTTCCTTTAGCACTTTCCGCGGATGTGACCCTTCTTAAGATTGCTTTAACTCTTGCTTTCAATTCTAAAATATTAAATGGTTTTGTAAGGTAGTCATCAGCACCATACTCGAGTCCCAATATCTTATCCATATCTTCACTTTTTGCAGTAAGCATAACAACTGGAACACTTGAAAATTCTCTTATCTTTTGACATACCGAAAGACCATCTACTTTAGGCAACATTAAATCTAAAATAATAATATCTACGCTTTTATCCCGTGCCTGTTTGATTGCTTCTTCACCGTCATAAGCGACTTCTACATCATATCCATCTTGTTCAAAATTAAACTTTAATCCTTTTACCAACAATTTTTCATCATCAACTATTAGAACTTTCAAAACAATTCCTCCTCAAATTAGTGTATTGCAATTAATTCTTTCATATCGTCAAATTTTTTCTCACCAATGCCTTTTACATTCATAACTTCATCAATGCTTCCAAACCCATTATTTTGCTCCCTATATTCTATTATATCATCTGAAATGGCTTCCCCTATACCTGGAAGTCGCATCAATGTTTCGCGATTTGCAGTATTAATATTGATTATACCACTATATGCTTGATTAGAATCGGCATTTTCTAGTGTTTCCCCTTTCGCAGGAATATATATAGGCTGTTCATCCCTAAGAGGTGCCGCTAAGTTTACAGCATCTAAATCAGCTGTATCTGTTGCCCCTCCTGCTATATTGATGGCATCATGGAGTCTTTTTCCTTCTTCAATAACGACTACACCTGGATTCTTTACCTGACCTTTAATATGAACCTGAATCTTCTTTTGTTCCTCCTGTGTAACAGGTTTTATTTCCGTCGATACTTGAAGTTCATTATTATTGCCTATCTTTGCTTTTACTTTTATAGGTTCTCTATTATATCTTAGCATTATACCCCCTATACAAGCAATGAAAATAATTAATGCTGTCGTGATAGAGACTTTAATCCATTTGGCTTTTATTATTCTGTCCATCACCTGTTGTCCCCTTTCCCAATATTAACCACTAACAATATACTATTCTCCTTCTCTTATTCATTTCCCTTTTTTTCTAATATTTTTTCCGCATTTTTTCTATAAATTTAGACATTTTTCTGTTATACTAAGAGAAGGAAGGGGGAAAATATGCAAAGAATTATCGCAATAATAACTATTTTTTTACTTATTTTTTGTTCACTACCAATATATGCACAACCTTCAGAGGTGGAAATTGATTCTCCTGCTGCAATATTGATTGATAGCGCCTCAGGTAATATCTTATACGAGAAAAATGCAAATGAAAAAATGTATCCTGCAAGTATTACTAAAATCATGACAGCTATTATTGCACTAGAAGAAGGAAATCCCGAGGATATTGTCACTGCTAGTTACAATGCAGTTCATAATCTTGATTTAGATAGTAGCCATATTGGCATACTCACTGGAGAACAAATGACGTTAAACAACCTACTCTACGGACTTTTAGTTGCTTCCGCTAACGAAAGTGCAAATGTTATTGCTGAACATATTGCTGGGAGTAGCGATGAATTTGTTAAACTAATGAATGAAAAGGCTATAGAATTGGGGGTAACAAATACCCATTTCACGAATACGAACGGATTGCATGATGAAAAACACTATACTACCGCCTATGATATGGCAATCATCACACGATATGCAATGAAAAATTCTAAGTTCAGGAAAATTGTAAAAACCGATACCTATGCAATCGCTCCAACGAACAAATATAAAGAAATACGCAATCTAACAAATACAAATCATCTTATAAATGTATACAGACGTATTCCGGGGATAGTCGACTATTTTTATCAACCTGCTATTGGCGTAAAAACAGGGTGGACGTCTAAAGCTGAGCACACGCTGGTTGCTGCTGCAAATAAAAATGGTTTGGAATATATCACTGTTGTATTAGGTGCTAAAAAAGAAGGGAATAAAAATTATTCCTATATTGATACCATCAATCTATTTGAATATGCGTTTAATCATTTTAGTATAAAAACAGTGGCAAAAGAAATGGCTATTATCGAAGAAATAGCGGTTCCAGAAGCAAAAAAGAATGAGCATGTTATACTTAAGACCGCTCAACCTGTTATGGCAATACTCCCTAATGATATTGACAATGAGGCAATAGAAACGGTTATTACAACAAACTCAGAAATTATTGCTCCTATTCAAGAAGGAGATGTCTTAGGATCAGTTTCATACGTATACAATGGTCGTACAATAGGTAAGGCATCTCTTGTTGCTGATCGAAATGTAGAACGAGATCCGTTAAGTGTAATAAAAAATAAAGTAATAGCTATTTTAAATTTGCTATGGGTAAAAATTATCGGTGGCATTATTATCGCATTATTAATACTAAAACTATTGCATAGTATGCTGAAAAACAAACGTAGTCGTCGTAGAAATAGCGGCCTGAAATTTAAAGGTCGAAATAACAAGACAATATATATTAGAAGACGTAAAAGATGGTAGAAAAATAAAGGGACACTTATAAAAAGTGTCCCTTTATTTTATTACATTCTTATTATTCTTTCTGTTGACTTAGATTGTATGAGCTAGTATTCCGACCTAGTTCTTTTGATATATATAGCTGTTTATCCGCTGCATCTAGTAATGTTAATGATGTTTCACCATCTAGTGGATAATTTGCAATACCTATTGAAATTGTAAAATTAGGTGTCGTAGTATCCATCACTTTTTCCCTAAGTCGTTCCGCAACATAAAAAGCTTCTTCCGATTCTAAATTAGGTAACACAATGATAAACTCATCTCCACCATATCTTCCTATACTGTCATTTTTTCTAATGAGTTCTTTTGATATCAATGATAACTTTCTTATACATTTATCACCCACTACATGACCATAAGTATCATTAACATCTTTAAATTTGTCTATATCAAATAAAAGTATAGAAAATTCTTCATTATTTAATATTAACTTATCCATTACTTCAAATATACCCGTTTTATTATATGCTCCTGCCAGTTTATCCATCTTAGATATATTCACTAGATTTTTATTTATTTTTTCAATTTCTAGAGTTCTTTTTTTAACTTCATAATTGATACGTCTATGATACTTTGCAAGTTTTTCTTCAGTATCAACTAGTCTTGTAAAAAGTCTATTTGCAATATTCCTATGAAAATATATTAAAAAGATAAGATACCCTATAAAGTTTAATAAAATATTAATATCGTTACCAATGTATACATTTATTATAATATTGAAGTATATTACAATTATACCTATTAATAATTTCTTGTCCTTTTTGTTTTTCATACGGTTCGTTAAAAAAATAATTAAAAGTAATAAGCAAGTTAATGGTATGTATTTCACATATTCAATATCAAAAACCCATAATATATTATATTTCGCAATGAATATTATAAAAATGATTGGGATCACCAATATGATAAGTTGAGTGAATTCTACATACTCTTTTTTAAACTTTACAATTTGAATAAGTAACAGCATAAATAATAATGTTGCTTCTCCAAAAACAAGATTAATATTAATATTTTGGAACAAATTAGGGTTAATTAATACTATCAGCTTAAAACTACTCAAAAGAAAGGCTGAAAAGAACGTTAAGCCTAATAGCTTAATCTTATTTTTCTTTTTTTCTAATAAAATAGTATAACCAAATATTAAAAACGAAAAGCAAATGGATATTAGTAAATATATTTGACTCGATAAAATTAACAAATTAACGCTCGCCCCTCAAAACTTATTCTCCATTATTATATACCAATATCATTTTAAATGAAAGGAGGAACTGAATCATGTCCACATATCTCAACTCTATTTCTTCCGTTTTCTTTTGCCTGATATAATCCCTTATCTGCTCTACCTATTAACCCACTAATTGTATCTCCATTTTCATATGTAGCTACACCAAAACTGCTTGTCCTATTATGCACAACTGAAAATTTATAATTAGCAATATTTTTTCTCAATTTCTCTGAAATGCACAATGCTTGCTCTATATTTGTCTTAGGACAGATTATTAAAAACTCTTCTCCACCCCATCTACCGACCATATCACTACTTCTGATATTGCTTTCTAATAGTTTTGCAGTCTCAATCAATATTTTATCTCCTATACTATGTCCATATGTATCATTAACAGATTTAAAAAAATCTAAATCTATTAGAATAATTGAAAACTTAGTACCCTTCTTTATAGCCCTATAATATTCTTGTTCAATCATCTCATCTAATTTACGACGATTATATATATTTGTTAAGAAATCTTTTGTTGAAATATCCCTTAATTTATCATTCATTCTTTCAATCTGTAACGCTTTTTCTTTGAGTTCTTGATTATTTTGATTAATTATTTTTTGATTAATAAATTGTTTTACATATTGATTATAGTTAATGACTGAGACAATCCAAGCAATAATATTATTTGATATTATGTCCTGTATATAGCTAGATTGTATAATCTCGGAATTAAACGCTGGCAATAACATAATTAAAATAAAACTCGTTGTTGCATAAACAAATAAGCTATTTAATGGATGAAAGTAAAAGATTACTGCAAATCCATAGATTACTGCAATATAAATTGGTGGTAGTAAACAAATATTGTCTTGTACCAATAGCGCTCTTAGGATCGCAACAAAGAAACCAAAGAAACCAAAACCAATTTCATATATGCGCAACATCCAAGAGATATTTCTAGGTTTCTTAATGTGAAAACTTAAGCCCACAAATACATAGAACAATAATGCTATAGCCGAGAAAAAATGAATTTTCTGAATAAGACTCCCATCTTCTCGTACACATAACCCATAATATATTTGCTCTACAGTTAAAAATGCAGAAAGCAATAGTATAAATAAATTGTTACGCATAAATTTTGTTTGTAAAAATTCATATTTATTCTGTGGTAAACCTGGTAGAAAAATTTTTTTTAATAACAATATCATGAATGACCCCACCCTAATACGCTGTTCTCTTGATGCATAAATTGTACCACAAAATGGATTCTTAGTAAAATGAATTCATATATTTATATCAATTTTTAACACAAAAATAACCATATGTAGATTTTATATTTGTACTATGGTTATTATCTCCTTTTGTATAATCCCAAGTTCACATTTTATACATCCATTCAGTAAAATCGTGGTCAAAGAAATTAATGCTTTTATTTTCCTCATATAAACTTCTAATCCATCTGCACCAATTCATTTCCATTTTAATTTCACCTATTGTTCGCTGAATCAATATGTATGATCCAATTTTGGGTGAATGAAAGGAGTGAATTTCCCCATCAACTACATTTTTAAAATTTGCCAGATTCTTTGTAACTTGAGCTAATTTTTTTTGACACCTATTTTCTATTTCTGAAAGAAGTATTTCAATAGTTTCATTGTCCAAAACCTGTATACAAAATAATTTTAAATGCATTTCATCTTTTATAACTGCCATACTTGTAGTTGATGTAATCCATTTTTTTAACTCTTCTTTTCCCTTGTCTGTTATACTATATAGCTTTTTATCAGGTTTTCCAGTTTGTTCAATTACTTCATGAATTACGTAACCCAAATCTTCTAACTCATAAAGCAAAGGATAAACTGCACTATGAGTAGTATGCCAAAATAGATTAAGTTTAAGCATTAGGGCATAGCCTGTTTGCGGTTCAACAGATAAGACGCTAAGTAAACCATAAGATAATTTATTCATAGACGCTCCTCCTAATATGTCACTATTGACATATTAACATATTTTATATATAATTTCTATATGTCAATAGTGACATATAGAAATTATATATAAAGGAGATAACAAAATGGAAATGGTTCAAAATGAAAAACAAGATTATAGATTATTGCTTGCTTCATTACTTATAGGAGGATTCCTAACTACTCTTGGAACAAGCACTATTAATATTGCCTTACCTATACTGATGGAGCATTTTAATACTAATCTTGATATGGTGAAATGGTCAACGACAGGTTTTATGCTGGCAACAGGCATTATAGCGCCTATAACGTGTTACTTAGGAGAGAAATTTAGCTATAAAAGAATATATCTAGTTTCTATTGTAGGATTCACATTAAGCTCCATTTTTTGTGCATTATCCTTGAATATACAATCTTTAATATTTTTTCGTATATTACAAGGACTTTTTAATGGATTAGCTTTACCAACAACCATGTCAATTATTTATCAAGTAATGCCTAGAGAAAAGCAAGCATTTTCAATGGGTCTTTGGGGTTTTGCTGCAACAACTGCTCCAGCAATCGGACCTACTCTGAGTGGTTGGCTTATACAAAGCTTTAATTGGAGAGCAATCTTTTTGTTTAATATACCTATAGGGATAATTGCTATTATATTAATTATAAAGGCTATCCCGTATTATAAGTTGAATCCGCCTGAAGGCTTTGACTTCCTTGGCTTTTTAACATGTGTAATAAGCGGTATATCACTTTTGACAGCGTTTAGTAGTATATCTCAATGGGGATGGGTATCTTATAAAACGGTATCCTTATTAATTATCGGATTTTTCTTTTTAGCACTATTTATATACCGAGAATTAACAGCAAAGAACCCCCTTCTTAATCTTAGGATATTTAAAAATAGAGACTTTTCAATAAGTGTTATTATAAGGAGTATTGTCACTATGGCTCTCTATTCTGGCGCACTATTAACACCATTATTTTTACAAAATGCTCAGCATATTTCTACTTTAGATGCTGGCCTAATTTTACTTCCACCTGCAATAGCAATGGCGATATGCACAATAATTGTTGGTAAAATATATAATCGTATGAATCCACAAATATTAGCCAGAATAGGAATTATATTTATAGCTATTGGATCTTTTTTCTTGTCTAGAACAACTTTAGAAACTACCCATATTTATATTATTGTTAGTATGACATTTCGTAACATTGGAATTGCCTTATCACTTAATGCGGTAACTATGATGGGCATGTCAGCACTAGATAAAAAAGTATCTGGGGCTGGCTCATCTGTGAACAATTGGCTGGCACAAAGTATTGGTTGCTTATCAATTGGTCTATTTATGTCTTTACTAAGTTATCAAACTAAACAGCACGTAGCCGATTTTGTAAATTCAGGTGCCGTATTGGAAATGGGTAAGGATTTAGTGGCTACGACGTCATTTGTAATGGGGGTTAATGATATCTATTTTATTTCTGTCATTATCGTATTGTTAGCTTTGCCTTTATCTTTTCTTCCTAGAAAAGATAATTCAAATATTTAGAAGTAAAATCTAGAAGAAAAGCCTACGGATTTGATTTCCGTTGGCTTTTCGTGTTTTTCTCTATAAATCTATCTTAGAACTATATTTACAGGGGGACGTCAGACTGTCACATATAGGGTATTAAATCGAGTTATTCCCCTGCCTATATTGCTGTGGGGTAACACCATATCTTTTTTTGAATTGGCTATAAAAAGTAGTACGATTTACATAGCCAAGCTGTTTAATAATTCGGGTGATACTCATATCAGTATTAATCAATAAATGAGTAGCCTCTTTCAAACAAACATTTCTAGTGTATTCAGTAATACTCTGCTTAATATATTTTTCAAAAACCTGATTGATATAATCGCCGTTATAATGCAATACTTCTGAAAGTTCTCTGCGTGTAATTTTCCGCTTTTTGTTATTAATATAAACAAGAACGTCTTCGATAAGGTTCTTATTATCTGATATGTGACCTAAGTTTATATGAGATTGAATATATTTAGAAGGCATTTGTAAGTTATGAATAAAACGCAAAAAATTACCTCGAACAATACTTTTATAACCTGGATTACGTGATAGTAGTTCTTTGATAATATAATAAATATTTTTTTCAGTTTCGTCAATATACTTAAGAGAAGTATTCATTGTTGGAAAAAAATCAATATAATCAGACTCATTTGTTGAAGTATCGCTTGAATTCTTTCGAAAGAACTCGGTTACATTTCCTTTTATATCATTAAATTCTTTTTCAGAAAACAACTCTCGTAGATAATTTTTAGATATAGAAAAATAAATAGCAATATAGCTACCTTGATATTTTTCTATATGACGGATATTTTGATTAATTAAGCAAGCATCTCCTTTGTTGTAACGATAACACTTACCTTCAATTTCCATATTTAACTGACCATCAAGAATATATAATAATTCAAAATATTCATGTTTATGAAGACAACTTAAATGATTAAAATCAACAGCAGCATTAATAGTGGTATTGTGATCTAAATAAGTAAATAAGTAGGAAGTATCATGTTTAAAATTAATCATCACAATGCTAAAAGGTGCTTGAAGCATATAAATTTCATGTCCTCCGCTAACTTGATGAGTTAGTACATTATTTTTAAATTTATCCTTAAGAGCTTGAAGTAAATTGTCTTTGTTTTTACGTAGGTAATTATTTGGTGCTATTTGAGGTAATTGGTTAATCAAACTCAGAATTTTCTTTTTATAGTTTTGAGACATAATACTCCTCCAACATACGGAAATGATACAGCCATAGGTTTTATTCATATAAAAATAACATTGAGAAAATTGTACATAAAGAATATAATGAATCATGAATATAGTCAAAGTTTAGCATATTGTACTCATAATTGCAACAATTAATTCTTATATATGGTGAACATTTTTAGCAGTTTTAATATGATTATAATATATGAAAATGATACTAAAATAGCAAAAAAGGAGGTGAGTATAAAAGAGAGTCTTTACTGCGCAGAAGGTATGGCAAGTAATTAGTAACAATTAAAAAGGAGAGGAATTTATAATGAGTAAAAAAGATGTAGTGAAAGAACAAAAATTACCTAGAGGTTTTTTACCAGCATGGTCTAGTAGAGGGGTAGCATTGGCAATTAATGTAGTGTTATTAATGCAGATTACCTATTATGCGACTGATGTAGTTGGTTTAAGTGCGAGTTTGATTGGGACACTTTTATTAGCTTCCAAATTATTTGATGGTGTTACTGATTTGATGGTTGGAATCATAATTGATAAAACACGTACAAAAATAGGCAAAGCAAGACCTTATGAATTGTTTTTAATACCATTATGGCTTATAACAATATTGCTTTTTAGTACACCTAACTTCGGAATAGTTGGAAAATCTATACACATATTTGTATTATACACACTTATTCAATCTGTATGTGCTACTTTTCTCAATGGCTCAGAGGCAGTTTATTTAGCAAGATCAGTTGAAGGAAATCTGACGCGTGCAAAAGTTTTAGCGGTACAAGGATTAGTGATAATGATTTTGGCAGCCGCTGCCAGCATAGCCTTGCCGATGTTAATGGCATCATGGGGGCATCAACCAGGTGGATGGACTAAGATTTCCTTAGTATATGCAGTTCCGTTAACTATAATAGGTTTATCTAGGTTTTTCTTTGTTAAAGAATTAAATGTTGAAGAAAAAACAGTGAATGCTTCAAAAATTTCAACAAAAGAAGCAATTTTTGCTTTATTTCATAACAAATATGTATTTATTCTAGCTGGAGCTGTCTTATTAGCAAATATTATTACAAACATGGCAGGTGTTGTTGGTGCATACTATTTTACGTATATAGTTGGAGATCTTTCTATGTTATCAATGGTTGGATTAGTAGGGCTTGTAGCTCCAGTAGTATTATTATTATTTCCACTGGCTATGAAACATATTGGTGCAATGAATTTTGTAAGAATTGGTCTATGGATAGCTTTAGGAGGGAATGTTCTCAAATATTTTGCAGGTGCTAATGTAGGATTGGTAGTATTAGGTCAGATGTTGTCAGGTATAGGCTCTTCCGTTATTACTATGATGATAGGCGTTTTTATAATTCAATGTATGGATTATGGTGAATGGAAATTGGGGAAACGTGTTGAAGGTACGCTGAATTCTATTACTGGGTTTTCATCAAAAGTAGGAAGTGGAGTTGCGAGTGGTGGTATTGGGTTGTTTATGGCAGTGTCTGGATATGTGGGAAAAGCCGAAGTGCAGATAGATTCTGCTTTATCAGCTATTGTATGGAGTTATTCACTTATTCCCGCATTATTGTGCTTATTAATAATTATAATTTTACATTTTTATGATTTAGATAAAAAAATGGGACAGATTCAAGAAGATCTAAAAGCAAGAAAACAAGGTAATTCAACAATTTAATATAGAAAAAAATATAAAAAAAATTATTAAGGTTGCAGTTGAGAAATTCAATTGCAACCTTAATAATTTTCTGTAAAAATAAAAATGTTGGAGCGTTGTTATAACACCCCAACATTTATTAATAAATCTATCTTATAACGATATTCACAAGCTTTTTTAGCACTACAATTACTTTTACTATTTGTTTTCCTTCGATGAAGGTCTGAATCTTTGTACTTTCCATTGCCTCTTTTTCTGTTTCTTCTTTGGTTGCTGATGTGGAAATCACTAATTTATCTTTTACTTTGCCGTTTATCTGAATTACAATTTCTACTTCATCTCTCACGAGTGCTTTTGGGTCATATACTGGCCACTGCTGTACATGTACACTGTCCGTACCACCAATATTCTGCCATAACTCTTCTGTCATATGAGGTACAAAAGGTGCTAGTAGAACAACTAGGCTCTCAATTGTTTCTTTTAATAAGGCTTCGTTATAACTAGTTGCTTTTACCTTGTCTTTATAATGATAAAGCGCATTCACAAGCTCCATAACTGCACTAATCGCTGTATTAAAATTGAATCGCTGACTGATATCATCTGTCACTTTTTTAATAGCCGCATGAAGCGCATATCTTAGTTCCTTGTCTTCTGCTGATAAAGCATTTTCATCTAATGTACTAGCCCCTTTAATGCTATCTGAGAATTCCTCAACAATGCGATATACTCTATTAAGAAATCTATAAGAACCTTCTACCCCAGCGTCACTCCATTCAAGGTCTTTTTCTGGAGGTGAAGCAAAGAGTATGAATAACCTTGCGGTATCAGCACCATATTTATTCACGATTACTTCAGGACTCACAGTGTTACCGAGGGATTTTGACATTTTTGCACCATCTTTAAGTACCATCCCCTGTGTCAACAAGTTATTAAATGGTTCGTCTACTGAAACATGCTCGAAATCATATACTACTTTTGTAAAGAATCTTGAGTATAGCAAGTGTAGGATTGCATGCTCTACACCACCTATATACTGGTCAACACCCATCCAATACTTCGCTGCCTCTTTTGAAAATGGTTCTTTATCATTATGTGGATCACAATATCTCAAGTAATACCATGAAGAGCAAACAAATGTATCCATTGTATCTGTCTCACGTCTACCCATTTTACCACATTTCGGACACGATGCATTTAGGTAGCTTTCATGTTCTGCTAACGGTGATTTTCCCCCACCAGTAAATTGGACGTCCGTTGGTAATAGTACTGGTAAATCTTCTTCTGGCACAGGTACGATACCGCAATCTTCACAATAGATAATTGGAATCGGTGCACCCCAATATCTCTGTCTTGAAATCAACCAATCTCTTAATCTGAAATTTATTTTTCTTTCACCTGCATTCTTTTTCTCAAATTCATCTATAAATTTAGGCAATGCCTCTTTATTATTAAGTCCGTTAAACTGTCCGGAATTCACCATAATCCCTTGTGCTGGAAATGCTTCTGTCATTGTATTTCCATCTAATTCTTCACCCTCCGGTTGAATAACAACATTGATTGGCAAATTATATTTTTTTGCAAACTCAAAGTCTCTTTGGTCATGTGCTGGAACAGCCATTACTATACCTGTACCATAATCCATTAATACATAATTCGCAAGGTATAAAGGTATTTTTTCGTCATTCATTGGGTTGATTACATATCTTCCTGTAAAGACACCCTCTTTTTCTGTTTCTGTTGATGTTCTAGCAATTTCATTCAAAAATTGCATATTATCAATAAATTTCTGACATGCTTCTTCCTGTGGCAACCCTTTTATAAGTTCTGGTACTAACGGATGTTCTGGTGCAATAACCATATAGGAAATGCCAAATATTGTATCTGGACGTGTCGTATAAACTGTCAATTTTTCTTCTAATCCATCTATAGTAAATTGTATTTCTGCACCTTCACTTCGACCAATCCAGTTTGATTGCATGGTTTTAACTTTATCAGGCCATCCCTCTAGTTTATCAATATCATCTAAAAGTCGTTGTGCATACTCTGTTATTTTAAAGAACCACTGGTTCAAATCTTTTTTTCCTACATCTGATTTACATCTTTCACATTTTCCTTCTACTACTTGCTCGTTTGCAAGTACTGTTGAACAGGATGGGCACCAATTTACAAAGGATTTCTTTTTATAGGCTAACCCATTATTATATAGTAATAAAAACATCCATTGTGTCCACTTATAATAATCTTCGTGACAGGTAGCAATTTCTCTATCCCAATCATAGCTTAACCCTAATTGTTTAAGCTGTTTTCTCATGTTTTCAATATTCTCCCATGTCCATTTGTTTGGATGAACACCATGTTTTATTGCAGCATTTTCAGCAGGAAGACCAAAGGAATCCCATCCCATTGGATGTAAAACATTATACCCGTTCATTGTTTTGAATCTAGCAACAACATCGCCAATAGAATAGTTTCTTACATGTCCCATGTGAAGATTACCAGAAGGATATGGAAACATTTCTAAAGCATAATATTTCGGTTTGTCATTATTCTCTTCTACTTTAAATTGACCATTATCTTCCCAGTTTTTTTGCCACTTTTGTTCAATCTCGTTAAAATTGTAACTCATCTGTTCGTTCCCCCTTGGTTATTTAATTCTGCCCCTAACCCTTTAATATCTACCTGTTTAGCATCAGACCATAAACGCTCAAGATTATAAAACGAGCGTGATTCATGGTGAAATATATGGATAACAATCTCTTGGTAATCCAAAAGTATCCAGTTCGCACTAGCATACCCTTCTTTGTGGCTAGGTGAATACCCTAATGCCTCTAATTTTTCTTGTACGTAGTCTGCAAGTGCCTTAATCTGGGTAGTAGAATTCCCACTACAAATCACAAAAAAGTCGGCTATGTAGGATATATTACCAATGTTTAGTACTTCTATATCTTGTGCCTTCTTTTCATCCAAGAATTCAACAATCTTTTGCATAAGTGCTTCTGAACTGATTTCCACGCTTTTGCCTCCCTGTCATTGTATATTTCACTTCTTTATCCTATTAAAAAAGAACGACCATGTTAATTAACATAGTCATTTCCTACAATCACTGTTACATCAACACCACTCGATGAATCTAAATCTTCTACAGTATCCATGCTACCAATCGCTTTTGCGACTTCTTTACTAAATCCTCTTTTCGTTCTATCAATAACTTTAGTCTTATGATATCTGACACCAGAGAAACTGCCTATTCTTACTACCTTAAACCCTTTTGCTTCTAAATCTTCAGCTACATTTGTAGCAACTCCATCCGTATTTGATCCATTCAATACTTCTATTCTAATAAATCTATTTTTCCAACTGGGCGTATAACTTTCCACAGATTGGGAGTTTTCATCTTCTTGTTTTTCAGTTTCTGGTAGTTCGCTTTCAGTCTGTATCTCCTGTTGCTCAATATTATTTCCTGTATTTTCTATTGGCATACTTACATCTTCTCTTATCGGATTAAAATAATTTTCAATCAAATCTTGCGTTTCTTCCTTATCAGGAATAAAATATGAAATACCATTATAATAATCGCTGCCAGGTAACTGATGTATATTAATATTCTCTTTATCCATTTTTAATGCATCATCTATATATCCTGCTATTTCAATAGCATCAAAATTTGTATTGATATTACTCTTAACGATGCTCACGAGCTTTGGAATTTTAAATATATTTTTTATACTTAGTACTTTACTAATTGCCGCATTAATAAATTGTTTCTGGGCTTCCATACGCCCAATATCACCATTTGGATATCCAGTACCATCATTATTTTTTCTGAATCTCACAAACATTTCAGCTTTATTACCATCTAATACTTGTTTCCCTTTATTGAGATGGATATAAAGATTCTGATAAGGATCATCATAATTCATATTTATTGGAACATCAATCTCTACGCCACCTATTTCATCTACTAGTTCTCGAAAACTTTTAATATTTATTAAAACGTATTTGTCCACATCTATTCCCAACAACTTACGCACTGCTCTAAATAGTTCTTCTTCCTTACCATATGCATAGGCCGAGTTAATTTTTTTATCTGGTCTAGGTGTAACTATCTTTGTATCCCTGGGAATTTGAAGCATGTTTACTTTTTTGGTTTCAAGATTATATTGTGCAAATATGATTGCATCTGTCCTATAACCTTCTTTATCAACACCCAGTAATAAAAGATTTAATACTTCTTGTTTCTCATTTTCTTGAGATATATTTTCTGATGTATAGCCTTGGTCTGACCCCAATTTATTATTGTTATCGTCATGCATAAGAATACGATAAGACAATGCGACGCCACCCACTACTACACCTGCTATCAAACCTAAGACAACAACCAATACAAGTAATCGTCTTAAGAATATTTTTAGATTCATTTTACCACTCCTGCTACGCAACTTTGTTCGGTTAATAAAATATAATTTCTTGCTGCTATTGTCATTGGATGAATTAGATTACCTTTTGCTATTACATGTTTGATTGTATTATCAATTGCAAGTAAAACAGCATGGTTTAAGTCCTCATATGCTGCGATTCTAATTGCATCTACTCCTTCGAAACACCGATTCGGTTCTATGAAATCGGCTATGTAAATCACTTTTTCTAATGTAGACATTTTTTCTTTCGCTAATGTATGATAACGTATTGCTTGTAAAGTTTCTCCATCTTCAATATTGAAATATTTCCCAGCTATACACGCACTCAAAAATCCATGAATTAAGGGTATTTCTTTTTTGCAAATGTTATCTAATACTATATCAAATTCACTACATAATTGCAACATCTGATGCTTGGTAAAATCTTTTGCACAATCGTGCAAAAGCCCTGCTATTGCTGCTTTTTGAATATTACAGCCATGGGTTTCCGCTAATTTTATTG
The DNA here is from genome assembly GCA_963662695.2 of Clostridia bacterium. Lineage (GTDB taxonomy): Bacteria > Bacillota > Clostridia > SK-Y3 > SK-Y3. The sequence continues at coordinate 976,802 of CAXXDC010000001.1, forward strand.
CAGTTTCTTTCACTCCTATTGAATGTTTAAATCTGTGTGGTGTTAACATTGTTTTTAATTTATCGATTATCTGCTTTTCATCCACGCCTCTTAGCCCCCATGTGTATACAATTTATGCTTATATATATACTTTTCTACTGTTTCAGGCAAAAGATATTTGATAGATATATTATTTTTTACTCTTTGTCTGATATCAGTAGAAGATATTGCGAAAGAAGGTACCTCAATTAAGTTTATTTTACTATCATAATTTTCTTCAAGGTACTGAACGCCTTTGACAATTTCATCATATGTAAACCCTGGTCTAGTGGTCATGATAAACTTACAAGACTTAAGAAGTTGTTCAGCTTCTTTCCACTTCAGTATCTGGTTTACGTTATCCGCTCCCGTGATAAAATAGATATTGTCCCTTCCTTTGGACTGTTGTTTAAGGTTACGTATCGTATCTATCGTATACGTATACCCTTGACGATCTATTTCATCTCTTGACACTTCAAAAAATTCATTTGTTTCTGTTGCCAATAAAGTCATCATATATCTATGACGTTTGTCAGCTATATTTTGTTCCGTCTTATGAGGCGGATTACCACTTGGTATAAAAATGATACGATCTAGTTTAAATTTAAGGCGTACTTCTTCTGCCATCGCTAAATGTCCATAATGTATAGGGTCAAATGTACCTCCCATAATACCTATTTTCATTTTGTCATTATTACTCATAAGACTAACCAACTTTCTACTTAGAAGGTAATTCTATTGTTTTATTATCCTTTGATTCCTTATACAATACAAATTTATATCCTATCACCTGAACTGGTTCTGCTTGTGTCAATGCTACGACTTCGTCACATACATCTCTAACGTCCATTAATGAATTTTTAAGAACATTTACCTTAACTAACTCTCTCACTTCTAATGTATCATTAATCTGCTTAATAAGGTTATCGCTAATGCCTCCCTTGCCTATCTGGAAGATGGCAGGTATTCCATTTGCTTTGTTTCTTAAAAAAGCGCGTTGTTTACTAGATATCAATCTATCCACCTACTTTCATTATACTATTTCATGTAATCAAATTCTATATCATATATTCTTACGGTGTCTCCTTCTTTGATACCCATTTTCTCTAGTTCTTCAATCACACCTTTATTTTTTAGTGCCCTTTGAAAGTATTGTAGTGATTCTGTATCTTCGAAGTTTGTAGAACCTATGATTTTCTGTACCCATTTACCTTCAACATTATATACACCATTTTCATTGTTAATAGTAAATGGTATTTCTTCCTGCATCGTATACATTTTTATTTCGTCTTCTTCTGCAATGTGGGTTACTGGCAATGGTAACGCTTTCACCTGACTAGATGTATAATGCATTAATTCTTTTACGCCTTTATTAGTCGCAGCTGAAATTCCAAAAACTTTATATCCCCGTTCTTCAATCGTATTTTTAAAAATTTCATATTGTTCTTCTGCGCCAGGTAAATCCATCTTATTTGCAGCTACAATTTGCGGTCTTTCAAGAAGTGATGCGTTATACTCTTTCAATTCTTTGTTTACTGCATCAAAATCTACAATAGGGTCTCTACCTTCTATACCTGATACATCTACAACATGGATGAATAATCGTGTTCGCTCAACATGTCTTAAAAACTGGTGACCAAGTCCTACGCCAGAATGAGCACCTTCAATCAATCCAGGTATATCTGCCAATACAAAACTATTACCTTGTCCCAAGTTAACGACACCTAAATTAGGTTCTAACGTAGTGAAATGGTAATTAGCAATTTTGGGTCGTGCTTCTGAGACAACAGATAACAGCGTAGACTTTCCAACATTAGGAAATCCTATCAATCCCACATCTGCTAACAATTTTAATTCTAGTATTATTTCTTTTTCTTCTCCCGGTTCACCACTTTTTGCAAACTTAGGCGCTTGACGTGTAGGCGTAGCAAAATGCTGATTTCCCCATCCGCCTTTACCACCTTTTGCAACAATAAAAGTTTGATCTGTTTCCACCATATCTGCTATGATAAGGTCTGTCTCAATATCTTTAACAATGGTACCTGGTGGTACTTTAATAATGGTGTCTTCGGCATCTCTTCCAGATGATTTGGTACTCCTACCATCTTCTCCATTTTGAGCTTTATATTTCTTTTTATATCTAAAGTCCATCAATGTACTCATACCGCTATCTACAACAAATATAATGTTGCCACCTCTGCCACCATCACCACCATCTGGTCCACCAGCAGGTACATATTTTTCACGACGAAAGGAAACACATCCATTTCCTCCGTTTCCCGCTTTTATGTTTATTTTCGCTTTATCAACAAACACAACATTCACCTCAATCATTTTCAGTCTATTATATATAGTATATTCATTTATTGATAAAAATAAAATCCCAGATATATATATCTGAGATTTTTCGTATTAATTACTATATCTACGATTATAGTGCTACAGGATATACGCTAACCTGTTTTTTGTCTTTGCCTTTTCTCTCAAATTTAACTTTTCCATCAACAAGAGCAAATAAAGTGTCATCTCCACCTTTTTTAACATTGTTACCAGGATGGATTTTTGTTCCTCGTTGTCTTACTAGAATATTTCCAGCTAAAACAAATTGTCCATCAGCTCTTTTCACACCAAGTCTCTTTGATTCACTATCACGACCGTTCTTGGTGCTACCTACACCTTTTTTATGTGCAAATAACTGAATATTAATTTTAAACATCATTACACCTCCGTTTCAGAGATACGAATATATTTACGATATTGATCTTCGAACTCTTTAATACCTAATATCATCGTTTCAAGAATAATATTTACTTTTTCTCGAACATCTGCGTCAATCTTCTCAGGGAGATTACATTCAAAATAGGCATCTTTCATTTCACACTCAACTGAAATATTTAAAACACCCATCAGTCCTAATGCTGCTGTCTGTGCTACCGCAGATACAGCTGCACAAACAATATCTTTTCCTGATTCATCAAATCCAGTATGTCCTTCTATTTTATATTTCACAATATTTTTCTGTTTGTTCCTATAAATCGTTACATTCGTCATGGCTCTTACGCATTAATTTTTTCAATTTGAACTTTTGTATACGGTTGTCTGTGTCCTTGTTTCTTCTTATAACCCTTTTTAGGCTTATATTTGAAAACAATAATCTTCTTATCTTTGCCATGTGATAAAACTTTAGCATCAACAGAAACGCCGTCCAATACAGGTGTTCCAACATTTGTAGTACCATCTTTTGAAACGACAACTACTTCATCGAATTTTACCGCACTACCTTCTTCTGCAGCAAGTCTTTCGATAAATACTACGTCACCTTCTTGCACTTTGTACTGTTTACCACCAGTTTTTATAATTGCATACATCCTATGCACCTCCTCATTCCAGTCTCGCTATGTTAAGGTACGGAAAATCCGTTTATTAACCCTACGTATGCGGCTACCAAAGTATTCTATCATATCTAGTTCAATATTGTCAACGGATTTTTCAAATCTTATCTATCGCCTGAATCTTTACTTCATCAAGGTTAAAATCTTCACAATACTTTATAGATATTTTCTTATCAAATATTTCTTCTATTCTTGCTATATCCAAAGTATTTTGTGACATACGGGGATGAAGACTCACCTCCACAGCGACAGCTGTCGTCTGATTAAAAATATCATAAATTTCTTTTTCAATTAAACGCAGAACAGTTTGTGGCATTAATATTTTCCCCTTTCCGCTACAGCAAGGACATTCCATCTTTAACTGTGCGTTAATATGTTCGCGCACTTTCTTTCGTGTCATCTCTACCAAGCCAAGCTGAGTAATGCCCGCCACCATCGTTTTTGTTTTATCTTTCATAAGATAATGTTTTAAAGTGTTAAGTACTTGCTCCCAATGCTCAGCAGTATACATATCAATAAAATCTATGATAATAATGCCACCTAAATCCCTTAATCTAAGCTGTTTTGCAACCTCTTTTGCCGCATCTAAATTTGTCTTAAGCACTGTCTCTTCCAAGTCCGAGCTTCCAACATATTTCCCTGTATTTACATCAATAGCCGTTAACGCTTCCGTTTGGTCAATAACAAGATATCCGCCGCATTTTAACCAAACTTTTTTATCCAATAGTTTACTGATTCTATTCTCTATTTGATAATATTCAAAAACATCATACTCTTCACCAAAGTATTCCACTCTATCTTTTAAAGAAGGCGAAATGAACTCTAACAATTCAAGCACTTTGGTATACTGCTCAGAATCATTTATAATAAATTTATTAATATTCAAAGTGAATAAATCTCTAACAGTTCTACATAACAAGTCAAAGTTCTGATAAATCATTTGTGGTACATTGTCTGATTCCTTTACTCTTAACTTTTCCCATAGTCTAACAAGAAAGTTGCGTTCATGGATTAACTCATCAGCATCTACATTCTGTCCTTCTGTGCGAATAATGAGTCCTATATTTTCAGGTTTGATTTCAAGTGCAATTTTTTTTAATTGCTGTCTCTTACTATCATCTTCAATCCTTTTTGATACAGCAATATAATCACAATGTGGCAAGAGCACAATATATTTCCCGGGCAAAGTTACATTTGTAGTGACCCTTGGTCCTTTCGTTCCAATGGCTTCTTTCACCACTTGAACCATAATTTCTTGGCCTACTTCAAGTAACTCCGATATATTTTTCTTTGAATCATGTTCATTCGTTACAATATCTTTTACATGTAAAAAAGCATTTTTGTCATATCCAATATTTATGAACGCCGCTTGCATACCTGGCAATACACTTTCAACAATACCCCTATATATGTTGCCTATCATTTCATGATGCTCTGGGCTTTCAATATGTAACTCAACAAGCTCTTTATCCTCCAGTAGTGCAACTCTTGTCTCTCCCATGCTGACATCTACAATAATATCACTTATCATGATGTATCCATCTCCCAACTTACGCTATCGGTCTTAATATCTCTCCATCTTTTTCTATCCACAACTCCGTTCGATGAATAGCCGCATAGTCAACTTCAAAACCTTGAATATGCTTTTCTAAAGCCTGCAATACTAAGTCCACTTTCAGATTAGCTTTACTCCCTGCACTCAATTTCAAATATAGGTCAATATTCTTCTCGTCTTGTTTCAGTATATCCAGTTCGTGCATAAGCGGAATAATATTAATCTCTCTCATCCCTTTTTTGGTTTTCTTATCTATCAGAATTTCATCCGTATTTAACATTTTTTGTAGTTCTGTCTTTACATCCACATGTATATCATTTTTTAATTCTATTTTAGCATTATAATCAGCCATACAGATTAATCCAAAGTCTTTCCTACTATTATTGTTAACTATTTCTGCTTTTTTTATCTCAATTCCTTTTGGCAACACTTCATTGAGCTGATCCATTACTTGTTCTGGCTTAATTTCTCTCTTGAGTTCCATCTCCATATATTCCGTCTCACTGGTCGTGCCAACAGATAGTGGGAGTGCAAAAGACATAATAGGATGGGGATTAAAACCTTGTGAATAATTAATAGGTAATCCAGCTCTTTTTATCGCCCTTTGAAATGTTCTAAGTAAGTCAAGATGAGAAATATATTTCACTTCTTCGCCTTTTGATAATTTAAGTCGTATCTTAGTCAAAGCACACACCTCCTCCAAAAATCGTAGCACCACATCCTGAACAATCTTTCCTACAATGAGGGGTTAACTCACCTTTGATCGCTTTTTCCGCTTCTTTCTTCAAAAAGTTCTTTGTAACACCTACATCAACATGATCCCATGGCAGTATCTCATCATAACTTCTAGTCCTCGCAGTATAAAAATATGGATCAACGCCACATTCTTCAAAACTCTCCATCCATTTTTCAAAATCAAAATGTTCATTCCATCCATCAAACTTGCAACCCTTTTCATGGGCCTTTAGTAATACTTTTGATAACTTTCTATCACCCCGTGCAAATACACCCTCTAAGAAACTCACAGGCGCATCATGCCAATTGTATCTAATTTGTCTCCGCTTTATTTTGCTTTTTAATTGTTCTTGCTTTTCTTTTAATTGCGCCATACCATCTTGAGGTTGCCATTGAAATGGTGTGAATGCTTTAGGAACAAAAGAAGATGTACTCACTGTAACTTTTAGTCCTTTATTCCGTTTCTCTTTTGGTATTGAATGATATACGTCAACAACTTTATATGCCAAATCAGCGATTCCTTCTACATCTTCCATCGTTTCTGTAGGCAACCCAATCATGAAATATAATTTTATATTATTCCATCCGCCTTCAAAAGCAAGTTGAGCCGAATTGAGCAAGTCTTCCTCATTGACACCTTTATTGATTACATCCCGCATACGTTGCGTCCCTGCTTCTGGCGCAAATGTTAAGCCACTCTTTCTCATTTTTTGTACTTGATTCATAAGATCAATTGAAAAAGAGTCTACCCTTAAAGAAGGGAGTGCTAAATTAATCTTTTCGTCTTCCGTTAACTGTAATAATTCTTGTGTCAATCCATCTAGCTTGGAATAATCACTTGTACTTAGGGATGACAGAGAAATCTCTTCATATCCAGAACTCTCATATAACGCTTTTGCAATCTGTAACAATTTCTCAGGTGAACGCTCTCTTACTGGGCGATAAATCATACCTGCCTGACAAAAACGGCATCCCCTTGTGCATCCTCTAAATATTTCTAACATAATTCTATCATGGACAATTTCCATATAGGGTACAATGATTGACTCTGGAAAATAAGTGTTGTCTAAATCTTTGATGATTCTTTTTCTTATTTTTGATGGTGCTTTGTCGCTCAATGTACGCATTTGATGAATAGTGCCATCACTATTATATGAAACGTCATAAAACTGTGGTACATAAACCCCCTCTATTTCACAGATTGTCTCTAAAAAATCCTGTCTCGTACCTTTATTCTTCTTCCACGCAATATAAGCATCCATGACTTCATTCATAACTTCTTCGCCTTCGCCCATCATAAAAAAATCCATAAATTCCGCAATAGGCTCCGGATTATATGCGCAAGGACCACCTGCACAAATAAATGGTTGATTTTCTCCCCTCTCTGAAGATAGTAATGAAATACCAGCAAGATCAAGCATATTAACAATATTACTATAACTCATTTCGTATTGTAGCGTAAAACCAATAATATCAAATTCAGCTATTGGATCACCAGTTTCTATAGCAAATAAAGGGACATCGTTCTTTCTCATTTGCTCTTCCATATCCACCCACGGTGCAAATACTCTTTCACAATACACATCTGCTCTATCATTTAACAAGTGGTATAATATTTTCATACCTAAATGGGACATCCCTACCTCATATGTATCAGGGAAACAAAATGCAAATCGTGCATCTACATCCTTGGGATTCTTATGTACACTATTCCATTCATTCCCTATATAACGTGTTGGCTTTTGTACTTTACTTAATATCTTATCATTTATCTTCTGTGTCAAAATTTGTTGCTCCTTTCTTTTTCTCTCTCTATATATTATCCAAAATATAAGAGTTTAGCAATACCACTCAATAATTTTACCTATTTCCACCTGTGAATCAAAGTGACCCAAGCCCTCAATCACCTGAACTTCTGTTAATGTTCCCATAATGTTCATCTTTCTATCAATCACAGTAATTAGAGAAAAATAATTGTAGCTAAAATATTTAAGTAGTTTTTGAGCTGGAATATTATATAGAACAACAAGCTGTTTTGTTTTGCATATCCCCTCTCTTGATAATTTCTCCTTACAATAAAGAATTTCTTTCATCAATATTAGATGATTATTTTTTCTCTCGCTGAATAAATTAGATATTAAAAAACTGGCGATTAGTATTATTGAGAAATTAAAACCAGTCATATAAAATACATATATCCCGAGCATGAATAACATAAAAACTGCCACCTTGGTAATTTTATCCATAAGTTGAAAAGCCCTTACTGTTCCTAATCCGAGAATTAAAACTGATTTTAATATTCGTCCACCATCAAGTGGTAAAGCCGGAACGATGTTAATAAATATTATCGCTATATTTGCAGTAATAAAAAAAGTCATATTATCTGTATCTAACAAACAATATGCTTTCATAATGATTACAATCAAAATCATTAGTACATTTGCAAGAGGTCCTGCTATGGCAATGATGATCTCTTGTTCGGGTTTTCTAATAAAATTGTTTTTTGTCCTAATCGTAAGTCCAAAAGGCATTATCGTAAAATCCCTAATCTTAACATTAAAAAACGTACAGGCAATGAAATGAAATAATTCATGTACACTTACTACAAAATACAAAAGTGCCACTTGAACAAAATTATGTGTAACTGCGGAAACAACAAAAATGAGTATGCAAAATGGATGAATGAAAAAGTATCTATTTATTTTTATAATCTTATGACTCACCTCCCTCAGAAGATAGATGTAACGGTAAAGATATATATTGCATTGGATCTAAAGCCATATCTTTCTTCCAAATTTCAAAATGCAAATGTTCGCCTAATACGGCGCCAGAATTCCCTACTCTACCTATTACATCACCTTTTTCTACATACCGACCTTCTTTAACACTGATTACATCACAATGGGCATAAAAAGTATAAATCTCCTCTTCATGTCTCAGTCTAACATACTTTCCATAACTATCATTATTCCCTATCTCTATTACTTCTCCGCTTATTGCTGCCAAGATTTCCTCGCCTTTTTCGCCATCAATATCTATACCATAATGAAACAACTCTTTCTCATAAAGAGGATGTTTTCTCGTACCAAATGTCGATGTCACTATACCATCTAGTGGTGGCATAATTTCCTGATTAATCTTGATGATATTATTTTGTGCTTTGACCGCGGGCTGCTCCAGCTTATCAAAAGATAGTTGTCCATCTAAACTATTATTCGAAGTTTGTGTTGCCTGTTCGTTGCTTACTTCACTTGCATTACTTTGTTCACTTACTTCTCCTTGCCTTTTATCATCATCGTTAGTACCCAATAATCCAACATTACCAGCAAATGTTTCTACACTCTTATACGCATTATTTACATCCACCGTATATCCTAGTACAGTTTTAATTTGATTTATAACTGCATTTGTAATGGGTGTATTAACATTTTTCAAACCTAGTATAACCAAAAATATTATCCCACATATGATAATTTGCTGCGTCACATTCTTTGAAAAATTATCTTCTTTCTTGTTTCTTCTACTTCTCATATAAGCACTGTTTTTTGAATATCTCTTTTTTCTATACGTGTTGTCCATTTTTTATTCCACCTCCGATTACTACATTATATTGAACCATATACAAAAATATACCTACAGAGGACTGATAAATCAAAAACTAATGTATATAATTGTACCAATACTAACATAATAAAGAAGTGTGTTATAGAATGGAGGTGAATATTTTGAATAAAAAAATAGGCGTTGAACCTACCTTAACACCTGTTAAAGATTTTTTAAATGAAAAAGGATATGATGTTGTAAATATTAATTATGGTGTTCAAGAAGGGCGTACAGATTATAACCAATTTGATGCAATTGTGATTAATGGTATCACCCAAAACTTTCTAGGTATACAAGGCACTGTAACAGCTTCAGTTGTCATAGATGCTTCAGGTCTTACACCTGTTCAGATTGAAAATGAAATCAAAAAGAGAACATAAATAATAAAAAAGTTGGTGAATTCACCAACTTCTTTTTATTATTTATGTTTTTATTTACTCTTAGGATTAACAATATCTCTCCAATCAAGGTCTCCTCGCTCAAGACCTCTGACTAAAACCTCCGCCGTAGCTGCATTGGTTGCTAATGGTATATTATGCACATCACACAGTCTAAGTAGTGCACTTACATCTGGTTCGTGGGGTTGAGACGTTAGAGGATCTCTAAAGAATAAAACTAAATCAATCTCATTATACGCAATTCTTGCTCCTATCTGTTGATCTCCACCTTGAGGCCCAGATAAAAAACGATGTACATCCATCCCTGTAGCTTCAATAATCAGTCCTCCAGTTGTACCCGTTGCAAACAAATTGTGTTCATTCAATATTCCTTTATATGCTATACTAAATTGTACCATTAATTCTTTCTTTTTATCATGTGCAATCAAAGCTATATTCATTCGTAGCCCTCCTTAATATTAAAATACATCTTAAAATGCTATTTTTTGTCTCCGCATTGCTACATTTAATACCAAACCCACTGCCATCATATTAGTGAGCATTGAACTTCCACCATAACTTATAAAAGGTAGTGGTATCCCCATAATAGGCATTAATCCAATGGTCATCCCAATATTAATCAATACGTGGAAATACATCATTGCCGCTACACCAGTAATAATGTAAGAACCAAATGGGTCTCTAGAGGTTCTTGCAAGCTGTAGCAACCTAATCAATAGTAATGTGAATAGTATTACAACGATACCACAACAGATAAACCCTAACTCTTCTCCAATCACAGAAAAAATAAAGTCAGTTTCTTGTTCTGGTAAGTATCCCAATTGTGTTTGTGCACCCTTAAAAAGTCCGTTCCCGAATAACTGTCCTGAGCCTATTGCAATCTTTGATTGAATGGCATTATACCCACTTCCCAGCGGATCAATGTCAGGATTAAAAAAAATCAATAATCTTTTTTTCTGATATTCTTCCATAATAAAGAAAAACAATGCTGGTAAAATCACTACTGCAGACGCAAAAGCACCAATGATATATTTATAACTAATATCTGCAACAAACAATATTGCGACCATAATACCAATATATACTGCTGCTGTGCCCCAATCGGGTTGCATCATAATTAATAGTATCGGTACTCCCATGTACACAAGAAGATAAATAAGGTTTTTAAAATAGTTTATATCCTGCACCGTTCTTTCTTGAATTCTCTCAACTTGTTTTGAAAAACCTATAATTAAAATGAGTTTAACAAGTTCTGAAGGTTGTAAACTAAAAAATTTTAGATTAAACCAGCTTCTTGCACCATTAATTTCTGGTGTAAATAGTACAGCAACTAAAAGGATAATACCAGTGGCGTACATATACCATGATAAATATCCTAAAGTATGATAGTCTATACTAATAATAAATCCAATCGCTATCACACCAATAACAAACCATATGAGTTGTTTATAAACTATTGCATAGCTTTGAGGTGGTCTGTAAACATGAGTTGCGCTACTTATCACTATTATCCCCGTTATTACCAACAGAATAATGATTATAACAATACTGATATCAAAATTCTTTAACAATTTTTTATCAATCATTTTTTTCACCGCATTTTTTTATTTCCCTGCATTCTTTACATTTTTTATTGGAATATTAGCGATAAGAGCAGGAACAGTTCTACGTCCATCATCGCTTCTCGTTTTCTTCAATTGGATATCTAATTCATCCGTTTGTATTTCCATATAATTAGATATAACTTTTATGATATCACTCTTAAGCATCTCTAAAAACTGTGGGGAAACATTTGCCCTATCATGTATGAGTACCAATTTTAGTCTTTCTCTAGCAACATCTTTTGAATTATATCTACGATTAAAAAATCCCATAACACTCTACACATCCTTCCCCTATTATTATTTCCTACTAAATAATCTTTTCAATTTAACCATAAATCCTTGTTCCATATCCAAATCCATAATAGGTACATGTTCTCCTGTAATACGCTTTGTGATATTTCTATATGCTTGTCCAGCTTTTGCGCTTTCATCATTTACGATTGGTTCACCTCTATTTGTGGATACAATAATACCTTCATCATCAGGTACAACACCTACTAAATCAATAGCTAAAATATCAATAATATCATCTATGTCCATCATATCTCCACGTCTAACCATATCCATTCTAATTCTATTAATGATTAATAGAGGGTTACGTATTTCATTCGCTTCTAATAATCCGATAATACGATCAGCATCTCTAACGGCAGACACTTCAGGTGTTGTCACAACAAGCGCTTTATCTGCACCTGCAATTGCATTTTTAAATCCCTGCTCGATCCCAGCAGGACAATCGATAAGTATGTAATCAAATTCCTGTTTCAATTCATTACAAAGATCCTGCATTTGCTTTGGACTAACAGCATTTTTATCCTTTGTCTGTGCTGCTGGTAGTAAAAACAATCCATCATATCTTTTATCTTTAATGAGTGCTTGTTTAAGTCTACAAGCGCCTTCAACAACATCTACCAAATCATATACGATTCTATTTTCTAAGCCCATCACAACATCGAGATTTCTTAAACCGATATCTGTATCAACCAAAACGACCTTTTTACCTAAAATTGCCAACCCTGTGCCAATATTTGCTGAAGTAGTAGTCTTACCTACCCCACCTTTACCGGATGTTATAACAATTACTTCGCCCATCCCAAGTCCCCCTTAAATCGTAAACCATTTTACATATAATATAACATAACTAAACCTTTACGTCTATAGAACTTTCTATCTATCTGTTCTTTTAGGTAAATAATAATCAATATATATGTGATCATCTTTAATAGCTGCAATCTCTGGCATAAAATCAACCTTTTCATCATCATCAGGACTTCTGGAAATAATATCTGCAATCCTAAGCTGTGTAGGCTGAAGATTAAGAGCTGCTATTATTGCATCTCTATTCCCTTCACAGCCAGCATGAACTGTACCCCTCAATGAACCCATAACAATAATGTTTCCCTTTGCTATGACTTCTGCACCTGGATTGATATCCCCAAAAACAACAAGGTGTCCTTCTCCTTTTAGTATTTGCCCTGATCGAATTGTTCCCCTATGAAAATCAGTCATCCCATTGTTTAATTCTAAAGCCTCTTCTTTAACTGTTCTAACGTCAAACTCTATATCCGCATCTTTTCCAAGCATTTCAGCCACCAATGTAACGATTTCATCTCTTTCTGTCTCCTCGAATTCACGACCTTGAAATCTAATTTTCAACTTAGTGCCATTAAAAAAATCCCCAGCACTTTCAAATTTGTTCTTGATTCTCTCTTTAATTTCTGCATAAGATTTATATTGATTTATGATAACTGAAATGCCATCTTTATTCCCTTTGAATGTCACTAACTCCTCACGCATAATACCGCCTCCTTCTAAACACATAAAACTTAAATAACTTTTATGGAACTAAACTATTTATAGAATAGTCTTCTTCCTGTTCCCTATCTAGTCCAAAATAAGTAGCCATAATATCTCTTGCAACAGGCGCGGTATTACTACCACCCTTACCATGCTCAATAACTACTGCAATTGCTATTTGAGGATTATCATAGGGTGCGAAACCTACAAACACACCATTATCTGACGCCTCAAACCTCTGTGCTGTTCCTGTCTTACCTGCTACCTTAATTGGAAAATCTTTAAATGCTCGGCTTGCGGTACCCTCTTGCCCGGTAACGGATTGCATCCCTTCCAATACAGCATTCAAGTTATCTGACCCAAGCTCAACTTCCCCTAATATCTCAGGTTGTATATCTGCTACAATCTCTCCATCATCATGTGTCCTTACTTTTTTGACTAAATGTGTTTTATATCTTGTGCCACGATTTGCTATCGTACCTACATAGCTTGCAAGTTGAATAGGCGTAAAAGCATGTTTTTCACCTATCGCCGCCATCAGTGTTTCTCCTGGCCACCAAGGTTCTGTAGAGAAAGTCTTTTTATATTCTGGTCCCGCCACAACACCTTTATTTTCTCCCTGCAACTCAACACCTGTTAGTTCCCCTAATCCAAGCATTCTCGCATATTCATCAATTTTATATATGGTTAGTCTACGTCCCACATCATAGAAAAAATAGTTACATGAGTCTCTCAATGCATCAGATACATCTTCATAACCATGGGTACGATAACCGTATTTTGCTTGATATATCCAACAACGAGGTGTGTATCCACCCTCAGCATAGAACATATATAGCCCTTTGTCTAGTATTTTTTCATCTGGCTCTATAACATCTTCTTCAAGTGCTGCCAATGCAGTAAGAATTTTAAATGTAGACGCAGGAGAGTATGTGCCACTGATTGCTCTATTAAACATAGGCTTTAATGGGTCATTATATAGTTCCATATAATCTTTATTAAAACGTGCAGGATTATACGTAGGATATGATGCCATTGCAAGTATCTCACCACTATTGATGTCAGTTACGACAACTGCACCACTATACGCATCTTCACCAATATATTTCTTGTTAGGATTCCAAGCTATCTCTCTCTCAGCTTCTGTACGAATACGTATTATATTTTCTTCTAAAGATTTTTCTGCAACCTGTTGTAATTCTGCATCGATGGTTAATAAAACATTATTTCCTGGAACTGGTGGTCTGCTTCCTAACACTTGTGTCAGCTTACCTTCCATGTTCTGGGCAACATCTCGCACCCCTTTTTTCCCTTTTAAATATTGCTCATACTCCTTCTCAATACCATCTTTACCCAATATATCATTCATACCATATCCTTGTTCTTCCAATTTGCTAAATTCTTCAGCATATATAATACCAACACGCCCAAGGATATGTGCAGCCAATGTTTCATTTTCGTATCTTCGAATAGGGTTAATTGTTATATTCACGCCTGGAAAATCCAAGTGACGTTCTTCCAACTCCATGACAGTTTTCTCACTTACATCATTAGCAATCACGAATGGATTACTGCTACTAAACTGCCTTGTCCTCATATCTTCACGTATTCCGATGATTTTCCTGATGTCCACATCACTGTATTCATCAGAAATTTCGTAAATTTCTTTTAATTCATCAATGACCTCTGTGGCTGATATATTACTATCCAGATTCCGCTTTTGCTTCCAATCCTTAGATTTTTGTTCTACCGAAATTTGAGAATCGTCTGTAAAGAAAAACTCAAATGGAGGCACTTTACTAATTGGTAGCCTGTCATTATATGGCTCTTGATTTTTTTCAAGAATATTTAGTAGTTTAAGGATAATATCATTTATTCCTTCATTAGAAGTATTATTAATTTTCTGAATTTGAACAGAAAAACCCATTCGATTTGTTACTAATGGTCTACCATATCTATCTAGTATTTCTCCTCTAGGTGCCTGAATAGCTACCGATTTCACCAACCTCTGTTTTGACTGTTCTTTATATACAGCGCCATCAACAATTTGAAGCTGAAAAAGCCTGTAAATAAATATCAGGCTAGTTACGACAACAATTATAGAAATGATAAAATATCGGCTTTTCAATTTTTCTCTAAGCACAATTCATCTCCACCCTCTACATATTGTTTACCAATATCTTTTATGTATCTTATTTGTTCCTTCTAGCCATCTATTGATTCGAACTACAAACCAATATAGCGGTATCGCTAAAAATGCATTATATATTGTTTCTGGTATAATAATATTTATCAGTGCAAATAAAAGATTACTTTCTTCCCAAATGAAAATACTAAAGAAAAAGTATAATACTTCATAGCTAAACGTGCAAATAACCACAAGAAATATTGCAACTATATTACTTTCTTTGAATATCTGTTGATTAAAGTATCCAATAACTACACCTATATATAGCCCTAATAATGAATGAACTCCAAATACTTTAGCCGCCAACAAATCCATCAATAATCCCGCACATAATCCGATTATGCCACCTTCTACACTCCCTCTTAGCAATGCAAAAAAAACTACAAAAATAATAAGCAAATTAGGCTTCACATTCAATATTTCAACATATTGTAGTATTGTAGATTGTATGACAAATGTAACAATCAATATCAATCCTGTAAAAAAAGCTCTCACTTTATTATACCCCCACTTTAGGTCACCCTTATTCCGTCTTCAATATGACAAATACTTCCTCTAATCTCTTAAAATCGACTACAGGTTCTATAATCGCTTCTTGGGAAATTTCATGGGGCATCTCTTCAATTTCCTTAATTTTCCCCACAAGTAGTCCTTTAGGATAAATCCCACCTAAACCAGCAGTAATAATGTTATCGCCTACAACAATATCAGCATCTTTAGAAATATTGCTCATTTTACATAGTCCATTATTTTGAAGTGCTAAATCTCCTTTAACAACAGCTGTATCTCGTGTCCTACTAATCAACGCACTTACTGAGCTGTCAATATCTATAATAGACATCACTTTCGCACTATGCTTTTGAATATCATAAATATATCCGACTACTCCTTTGCTACTCATCACAACATTCCTGTATTCCAGTCCGTCAGCCGTCCCTTTATCAATCGTGAAAGTATTAAACCAATTCCCAGGTTGTTTTGCAATGACTTGGGCACCTACATATTCATAATCACTATATTTCTCTTTGAAATCAAGCATCAGTCTAAGACGATCATTTTCACTCCTTAATTCTTGTAATTGCCTATTTTCTTCTTGTAGTTCTTCCACTTTTACTTTTAATTCCTCTGTTTGCTCTTTAAGGATACGAATTTCCAATAAAAACTGAATAGAATTTTCTATGGCATTGCCGATACTTGTAACAACTTTTTGGGCAGGTGAAATAAGCAGACTTATGCCTTCTTCAACAAAAGTACCTTGCACATAATCACCTGCAGATATGACCATAGTAACAATAATAATCAAAGTCACTAGGATAAGTCCAAGCACATATTTATTTTTTAAGAAGTCGTACATTGTATCACCTACTTACCTAACCTTTTTAGGCGTAATCAATACTTTCTTGAGCGTTTGAATCTCATCTAATACTTTTCCAGTACCCAAAACAACACAATCTAAAGGATCTTCAGCAATATTTACTGGCATACCCGTTTCATGGATAATCAATTGGTCAAGACCTCTAAGTAAAGCGCCACCTCCAGTGAGCATAATGCCACGGTCCATCACATCAGATGCAAGTTCAGGGGGTGTTTTTTCTAACGTCACTTTGATTGCGTCTACGATTGCATGAACAGGTTCTTTAAGTGCACTTAAAATTTCATTAGAGGTCAGCTCAAGATGCTTTGGTAATCCGGTTAATAAATCCCGACCACGAATTTCCATTGTATCTTCTTCTTCCTTAGGATAGGCTAAACCAATTTTGAGCTTTAATTCTTCAGCTGTTCTCTCACCGATCATTAAGTTATATTCCTTCTTTACATAATGAATAATCGCATCATCTAATTCATCCCCGCCTATACGGAGAGATTTACTTGTTACGATACCTCCAAGAGAAATGACAGCAACTTCACTGGTACCCCCTCCAATGTCAACAACCATACTACCTGTAGGCTCTTCAACAGGTAATTTTGCACCGATAGATGCTGCCATTGGTTCTTCAATCAAGTATACTTCCTTTGAGCCAGCTTGATAAGCGGCTTCTTCAACGGCCCTTTTTTCTACTTCTGTAACTCCTGATGGTACACATATGACAACCCTTGGCTTGAATATGTTATTATTAGCACATGCTTTTCTTATAAAATATTTAAGCATACTTTGCGTCGTATCAAAATCAGCAATGACACCGTCTTTTAATGGGCGTATCGCCATAATATTTCCCGGTGTTCTACCAATCATACTCTTAGCTTCATCACCTACTGATAATACTTCTCCTGTATATTTGTTGATTGCAACTACAGACGGTTCTCGTACAACAATTCCTTTTCCTTTAAGATGTACTAACGTATTTGCTGTTCCTAAATCTATCCCAATATCTCTTGAAAAAAATCTCATTTTTGTCCCTCCGAATTTATCTATATTATTCCTATTTCTTTTAAACTAATATATTTTCCCTCTCCAATAATGATATGATCCAAAACATCAATTCCTAGTATCTTGCCTGATTCAACAAGCCTTTTTGTCACTTCAATATCTTCTTGGCTTGGTTCAGGATCACCACTTGGATGGTTATGTACTAATATAATTGACGCACATTTTATACGAATAGCCTCACTAAATACATCTCTTGGGTGAACAATAGACGCGTTTAACGTACCAATCGTAATACTGTTTTGTTTTAATACACGATTCTTAATATTGAGCATAAGAATCTTAAAATGCTCTTGCTTTAAATATCTCAGTTCTTCCATCACTAGCTTACTTACATCAGCGGGTGAATGAATAAACACTTTGTTCTGGCTTGCAGAAGATGCGATCCTTTTGCCTAACTGTATCGCTGCCTTCAATTGAATAGCTTTTACTCTCCCAATGCCTTTAATACATGTTAATTCTTCAAGGGAAATATCATGAAGAAAAGTTAAATCACTATCTTCACCATATTCTTTTAATATCTTCTGCGCAACTTCAACAGAAGTCTCCGCTTTTGTACCTGTTTTTATGATTATTGCCATTAATTCGGCATTTGATAGTATTTCAGCACCATATTTTTCTAATTTTTCATAAGGTCTCTCTTCTGTCGGCAATTCCTTTATTGTTAATCTGTATTGCTGCCCCACGCTGTCGCCCCCTATGTGTAGTAATACTTTTTATAGTACCTTCACCTCAAAATCTTTATTCAAAGTCATGGCAAGCTTCATAAGTGGCAGTCCAACCACATTGAAATAGTCACCCTCTATTTTTTCTACAATCAGACTACCTATTTTTTGAATACCATATGCCCCAGCTTTATCCAAAGGCTCGCCTGTCTGGATATATTCTTTGATCTCACCATCTGACAACGCTCTAAACTTAACAAGGGTTTTCTGATAATCCTTCACAGTAAAAGCATCTTTTGTTCTAATAAGGGTAAACCCTGTCAAAACATGATGGACTTGTCCACTTAACATTCTTAACATATTAAACGCATCCTCGACATCTACAGGTTTCCCTAATATTTTATTCTGATAAACTACAATGGTATCAGCACCGATCACGATTGCATCTTGTCCAACTTTTGAAGCAATATCATTTGCTTTTAAAGCTGAGAGTTCAAGTACAATTTCCTCAGGTGTCAATTTATCATTTATATGTTCATCAACGGTACTAGGAATCACTTCAAAATCTAAACCAATATTTTTTAAAAGCTCCTGTCTTCGCGGAGAAGCAGAAGCAAGAATTAACTTTGTCATCCATAATCACCAACTGTCTATTATATTATTACATTTTTCTGAAAACAATAACTGCTAAAACAATACCAATAATACTAAAAATATTAATATTAACTAATAGTGCAAACGATAATTGTAGGATACCTAAGTCTAGGATAAAAGGTGTAGCAGGACTTACACCAAATGTTGCACCATAGTTTAAAAACTCAAAAATACCAAGTTGTTTAAAAAATTCACCTAAAAAACCACCTATCACTACACCTACTAATAATAAAAGCAAAAATATCCAAGGATTTCTCTCTCTACCTCTCATCATAAATTTCCCCCATGTTTTTTTATAATATTAACATTTGCTTTGAGTGTCTTTACAGTAAGATTGCCAACCAAGCCTATAAAATATCCAGTCACAGTTCCAATGAGTAGAAGTACTGGAAGATATGAAAAGAGAGCCAGATTTTGCAATATAACGGATGCGGTTACTATTTGAGCAAAGTTATGTGCTGCTGCTCCCAAGACACTAACACCTATTAGACTTACTTTTGGCCAAAGATACTTTATTGCAAGCCACATCATAAGTGTACTCAAAATTGCACCGTTAAAGCTATAGGGAATTGACGCTATACCTCCTGTCATTAGACCGCCTAATACTGCTCGAATTGCTGAAACGATGAATGCTGTCAGGGGTCCAAAAAGAGCAAGCGTTAATAGAGATGCAATATTGGCTAACCCCAATCTGGCACCTGGCAAGGCGACTGGGATGGGGATATATGATTCAACAATATGTAGAACAAGACCAATTGCTATAAGCAATGCAACATAAACCATTTTAAATGTTGATTTCAAAACACTTCACCCTCAATATGATACACCATCTATATCAGTATTACCTCCAACAACTTTAACGACCAAGCGATTCGGTAAACATACGATCATCTGGTTATTTTTTTCTATCCAACCACTTGTAACACATAACTGATCGGGACAACTTGCTTCTAATATTCTAACTTTATTATTATCTATTTCAACCTTATTATAACCGTATTCCGTCTTTATTTCAATAATTTTACGTGAAGTAATTTCATTAAAATTGTATTTTGCATAGGACTTCCCATCTAATTCAATGATAACTTCAGTTCCCACGGAATTATAAAAGAATATATTCATTGTAAACATACTTAAAATAGAGATTAAGATGATACAAATAATAATGAATTTATCAGCAAATGTCATTCGTCAAACTCCTCATTTCCCCGTTGAACCCAGTCCTCCTGAACCTCTCTCTGTATCTTGAAGCTCATCAACAGGAACCAACTTTGCAATTGCAATAGGCATAAATACCATCTGCGCTATTCTATCCCCAGGTTGAATCGTATAGGACGTGCCACCTAAATTGACCAAACCACACTTAATTTCCCCTGTATAATCGCTATCAATAACCCCAACACCATTTGACATCGTGATACCATGCTTAATACCCAATCCACTACGGGCAAAAATTAACGCAACATAACCATTAGATGGTAATTGTATAGCAATTCCTGTAGGAATAACTACTTTTTGTCCTGCTTCAAGTGTGATAGGGCTTTCGATACAAGCAGATAAATCCATCCCTGCTGATCCCTCTGTCGCATAATACGGTGGTGTTATTTCATCCCCTACTTTAGAATTAGTAACCTTTATTTTCACTTCCATTTGATCACTCATTGAAATCCTCCCTTGTTCTTCCCCTAGGCTTTATACACTGTACTTTTTGAACCCTCAGCTCTCAACTCTCAGCCATAACCTCTTTACACTCCTCTATAAAAGTGTCCTCTTGTAAAACCTTTTTGTTTTATTTGTTCAATAACATCTCTATGCTTTTCCAACGCCTGAGCCTGTCCTAATTTCAAAATGTCACTATATATATTCGAAATTGTTTTGCACTCCAATGGGGTTTCAGTCGTAAATAATAGTCTCATTACCGAAACTCCTACAGACATTACTTCATCTAATCGATCCACCATAACAATCGGCTGAGAGTTTAGTATCTCCATTCGGCATGTCTTAGGTTCAGTAATGATAGGGAAAATCATGTCTTTTCTATCCCTAAGACCATATGTTTGACTATTCCCACATGTGTTGCATTCTTTCACCAAGCAATGTTCAGTAATCATCAGTGGTAATCTACCATAGACTAATACCTCAGTATCCATCTCTTTGTATTTCTTTATTCTACTGATTTGTCTCATTGTCAATTCCGGTGATAGCATAACACTCTGTAAATTTTGTTCTTTTGTATAGGATACTGCTACGCTATTCATAATATTCAAGCCAAAATCCCCATATATCTGAAATTGATTATAGTCTTTTACTAAATGAACCAATCCAACATTTCCTACCATTATACCATAAATTCCGTAGTCTGGTAATTGTCTTAAGATTTTTTTATAAATTTCTATTTCTTTTTGTCTGAGAATTCTTGGCAATGCAACAATCACTTCTATGCCACGGAAAATATATTTTTCTATAACCTCTTTTAGCTCTTTAAGATTGTTATTCTCAATAAACATACGCAAAGGAAAAATAATTTGATCTATCTTACAATCTAATAGCTTTCGCGCTTGGTCAAATCCGTATGTATTTACACTTAGCTTTATTTTTCTCTCAGTAACTTTTTTAGTAGTATCTGTTAACATCTTGGATGCTTTTTCTCGACTAAGCTCCATGCTTACCGTTTCTCTATCAGAAGTACGACTTCTTTTACGTGATAAAAGCTCTACCACTTTCCTCCGTGCACTGTTTACTTCACTGATAGACAAAGCTACTCCAGACTGCACCTCTATAGTGATATCTTCCAATATAAATGGTGTATCCCCTAATTTCCCCAACTGTTTAAGAATATCTTCTCGGGATATAGATTTATGTAAGGCTTCTTGCCCTATCTTTTCTCCCATATATTCTACGTAATTACCATTATCGTCCCATAGACTGAGTTGAATTGGTTGATTCAATGCCACTTGACAATGTCCATATACTGCTATTTTTATATTTTGTATATTGTTTTCAAATGACTTTTTTGCCTGCTCATCAATTTTAGCATCATATATTTTAAATATTTTATCACCTTTTTGTATATTCCCCCTGATATCAAAGCTAACACTTTGTCCTTTTTCACTATTACTATTACCCTGTTGGAATGATTGTGTAACTTTAGTGTTGGCATTCTCCCTTTCTTTTGTCCATATTTCAATACCATCACCAATATACAGTGGATTTGTTATCCTTGCAGTAACTCTCTTTTTCTTTCTGTCATACGAACTCACATCACCAATATGTATTCCCCAATGTTTAGGCCTGTCAACACTTATCATCTCAGCGCCCTTTTCACTCTTATAATAGCCCTGTGTAAAGCCCCCTCTATTGAATACTTGTAATAGGGCTTGTGCGTCTTCCTCACTAACTTTCTGGCTACTATCCAAATATTTTTTGTATATCCTTGTTATTGTTGCAACATATTCAGGCCTTTTCATTCGTCCTTCAAGTTTTAAAGATTTCACACCCATTTTTCTTAATTCCTGTAAATGCTCTAGTAGATTTAAATCTTTCAAGCTTAGCAAGTATTGATCTCTTTGTTGTTCTGTTAAACGATAAGGTAGACGGCACGGCTGTGCACAACGTCCTCTGTTGCCACTCCTGCCACCTATCATACTACTCATCAGACATTGCCCTGAATAACTCACACATAATGCGCCATGGACAAATATTTCTATCTCCATTGACGTATTTTTACATATATATTCTATTTCTTCTCGGCTTAATTCTCTTGCAAGCACTGCGCGCTGAAAACCTAATTGTTCTAATATTTTTATTCCTTCAATATTATGTATTGTCATCTGTGTACTGGCATGTAATTCAAATTGTGGGACAATCTCTTTAATTAATTTTGCTACACCAAGATCTTGTACGATCACCGCATCGATTCCAATATTATAGGCATATACAATATATTCACTTAATGCTGCAAGTTCTACATCATTTAATAGTGTATTGACCGTTAAATATACAGCAATACCCCGAATATGGCAATATTCAACAGCATTCTTTATTTGTTCATTATCAAAATTTCCTGCAGATTGACGCGCATTGAAAGCTTTTCCGCCCAAATACACAGCATCTGCACCATTTTGTACTGCCGCCACTAATGATTCCCACGAGCCTACAGGTGCCAGTAATTCTATGTCATTATACAAAATTATTCACCTCATTATTAGTGGATAGTAATAATTCTATAATCCCTGGTGCAATATCCGTTAAATCATGAATCCCTTGTGCAAATTTTTCAGCTCCTACACCGTGCGTAATCGTAGGCACTTTATGATACGTGTGGGTTTTTCGTGATAAGTCTTCAATATTCCCATGATCGCTAGTAATAATTAATACTGTATCTTCATAATCTATTATTTTATCTAATGTACCTAAAAATTCATCCAATATCTCTAATACCTGCTCAGATTTTTCTCTATTCTGTTTATGACCAATGATATCCGTCACAAAATATTCGAAAAAGGTTAAGTCGTAATCTTGTGCAATAACGTTTAACCTTTGTGCGGCGATCTTTGGTTCAATAATTGGAACATCATATCCATCCTTTACTAAAATCTCATTTGTAATATCATGATAAACTGCCTTTTCGCTCCTAATATCTTCAACAGTTCGCAAAGGCAACTGAGCTGCCATACATGCTATCGTGGAAGCAGAAGGGCGTAATCTTCTATTCGTGGGGTTCTCAATTTGCTGTAAGTATTGATCCCGATATGCGTTTGCATTCGTAACACGAAATCCCTTTTCTTTTAAAACTTTAAATAGGCTATATTGATATAGCAATTTTTTTAATGTTGTTGTAGGCTGTCCATGTAGATGTCTACCCAATACCTTCGATGCATTTTCTCCAGTTAATATAGTTGTTTGACCTGTAGCACTTTGTGGCAAACCAGCTACACCAAGTGAAGCATCAGTAGGTACTACAAGATGACTTTCTAGCATCCTTAGGATATTAGGTGCATTGGCACTATACAAAGGATTTTTCTCTTTATTTGTTTCTCCCAGTCCAAAACCGTCGATAAATATAAATATTATTTTCATATAATAACCCCTAACTTGAATAAAAAGCACCAGTAATAACCGGTACTTTTCATCATGTTATATTCTCACACTTAAATCAACTCTTCATTATTTTGCGCGTAATTTTCGTGCGTTCTCAATTTTGACCGTATTTTTTCTCGAAGGATTATCGAAATTATTAACAAAATCATCTAGTTCGGTCTCTTTTTTTGCTAAATCTATTTGGAGCTGTTGTATAGACTCTCTTAACTGTTTATTTTCTTCCTTATACTCCTTCAATTTTGATGAAGATGCATCAAGTTCATTTAAATATTGTTGCACCTGGGCTCTTAAATTATCCAATGCTTCAATATTCTTAAAATAATCGTCTGCTACATTTATTGCAGTGAGTACTGCCGCCATCGAAGTGCTTAATCTATCATTGGATTTACTTACTTCAACCATTTTTTTGTCAATATAAAGTGAAACTTTTTGAATGTATTCTTCTGATTCAAAACCCATGACTGTATAGTCTTTCCCACGAATCCTGACCTCTACTTTATTTTTTGATGCCATATGTATACTCCCCTTAGCTCATTTTTATATTATCTTTCATTATACTATATTGGGAATAAAAATGATAGGGATTTTTTAAATTTTTCATTTAGAAAACCCTGAAGATATTAATCTTCAGGGCAATTATTAAGTCCTCTTTAACTTTACTTTGTAATCATAGCAACCCCTAGAGGTTCTAATGTAATTTTATTGTCAACTTCCACCGAAGTTTTGCAGCAACTTTACATATAGCTAAGCTTGAAACAAAGTTATACCAATTGTTTCAGGCTTTATTTTTTTTATTTTTCTTTCGTGTTTTTGTAGTCTTTAGTATCATTTTATGCTATAATAGTAATATACTATTAAATCTGGGAGATATTTATGTATTTAAAAAAATCAAAAAATAATAAAACTGGAAGAACATATTTAGCTATTGCTGAAAGCTATAGAGATAAGATTACTAAGAAACCTAGGGCTAGAACGATCCAATCTATTGGTTACTTAGATGAACTTATTAAAGAGTACGATGACCCTATCGCTCATTTCACTCAAGTTGTCGAAGAAATGAAGATACAAAAAGCTATTGAATCTAAACCTATTAAGCTTGAATTTAGTCATGATGAGAAACTTAAAGTCGGAACTAACAACCGGAAGAACTTTGGATATGCTGCTTTTAGTTCACTATATCACACGCTTCAAATTGATAAGTTTTTGATTAACAGACAACGCTCTACTAAAATTGAAGCGAATACAAATAACATTATGAAGCTATTGGTCTTCTCTAGACTTCTGATGCCTTCTTCTAAGAAAAAAGCTTATGAAAACAGAGATATGTTTTTTGAAAGAGTAAATTACTCCCTCGATGATGTGTATAGAGCTCTTAGCTTTTTTAATGATAAGGGATACGAATTACAACAGTGGATTAATGATCAAATCAAAGACCATTATGGTAGAGATACCAGCCTTGTTTATTATGATGTCACAAATTATTATTTTGAATCTGATCATGAAGATGATTTTAGACGTAAAGGTGTTTGTAAAGAACACCGACCAAACCCTATTATTCAAATGGGACTGTTTATGGATACTAATGGAATTCCTATTACCTATGACTTATATGCTGGTAATACTAATGATTGTCTGACTTATCGCCCTACTTTCTCTAGGATGAAAAAAGAGTTTGATCTTGGTAAAGTTATTGTGGTTGCTGATAAGGGTATGTCTACTGGTGATAATATTTACTATACTTTGTCTGCTAAGGATGGTTATGTTTTTAGTCAATCTGCACGAGGTGCAAATAACGAATTAAAAAACTATATTACTGATGATACAGACTACGAGTGGTACGGACAGGATTACAAGTGGAAAGAAAGATTATATCCCAGAGAAATTTGGGTTACAAGTATCACTGGGAAAAAAATTAAAAGAACTGTTCATGAAAAACAAGTTGTTTTCTATAGTAAGAAGTATGCTAAGAAAGCAAGGTTCGAAAGAGAAAAAGCTCTTGAAAAAGCAAGAAGGCTTATTAAGTCACCTGCAAGCTACAATAGAGCAACTGCTTATGGTGCAACTTCTTATATTAAGAATATCAGCTTTGATAAATCAACTGGTGAAATTGTTTCAGGAAAAGTTTTAGAACTCGATGATGATAAAATTAAGACTCAAGAAGCTTTAGATGGATATTATGTACTTGTAACAAGCGAATACAAAGAATCAGCAAGCAGAATTATTGATATTTATCGTGGTTTATGGAAAATCGAAGAATCATTTAAAGTAACAAAGAGTGATTTAGAAACCAGACCAGTTTTTCTCTCAACAGAAGAGCATATCAAAGCACATTTTCTAACTTGCTTTATTGCCCTAGTTCTAGCGAGAATACTTGAACACATTACTGATGGTAAACATAGTATTACAAAAATGATTGAGAGCTTAAAGAGCTGTACATGTACTAATATTGATCAAAACTATTATTTATTTGATTATTATGATGAGGTATTAAAAGATATTGGGGAAGCTACAAACGTTGATTTCTCAGCAAAGATAAGAACATTACAACAAATCAAAAAAAATATTTCAAAAACTAAAAAAAGGTAATTTTACGCTACAAAAAAACGAAAAAATGCAAACCCCGCAAATTCACTATTCTCAGTGGCTTACGGGGTACTTTTCTGCTTTTCTACTGCAAAACTTAAGATATTGGGAATAAAAATGATAGGGATTTTTTAAATTTTTCATTTAGAAAACCCTGAAGATATTAATCTTCAGGGCAATTATTAAGTCCTCTTTAACTTTACTTTGTAATCATAGCAACCCCTAGAGGTTCTAATGTAATTTTATTGTCAACTTCCACTCCTGTAATTAATTCATTATATTTGCCTTCTAACTCAACTGTCACAGGTGTAAAATTATGATTAAGGATCATCATATATTCTTTTCCATCTTTTATTTTTTTCACTGCTTCCACACCTTCATAAACCTGTGATAGGTTAGCCTTAACTCCTGCTTGAGTTAATATATGCTGAACTAATTTATTATTACTTTCATCATCTAACTGACAACCAACATAATAAACTTTTCCTTTACCATAAGTATTAACAGTAATTGCTGGTTTATCATTAAATAACCCGCCATGAAAACTAGCCAGTGCTTCAGCTTCTTTAAGTGTAATTTCATCACACCATAAAGTGGCCGTTCCCTCACCAATTATATTTCCAGTAATCTTCATTTCACGAACAAGGGGATCAACATCTTCAACCTCAATGCCCGCTAATTCTCTGAAATAACCAGGGAAAGTCTTGATTGTAATTGAATTATCTGTATTCCTCGTACCAGAAAGGAACGTAATGACTAGATGCCCTCCATTTTCTACATATTCTTCAAAAATTGCTTTCATAGTATCATCCATTAAATTAAATGCCGGTGCAAAAGCCACTTTATATTTTGATAAATCACGTTTTATATTAGTAATATCCACATCAACATGATTTCCGTTTAAATTCGCATAATACTGATAAAAGAGATCTTTATTCTTAAATTTAGGAGAATGTGTACAGATTTCATGAGCCCATACATTGTCATAGTCTTTTATCATTGCCACTTCAGACTGTATTGTTGAGCCTTCAATCAAACTTGAGACCTTTTGTAACTCACTTCCGGTTTTTTGTATTTCACTGTATCTTTTTCTTGGAATACCATCGTGATCTAATATCCCCAGCCAATATTGTTCAGCACCATACGTACACGGTCTCCATCGGAAATAGACAATCCCTTCTGCCCCATGAGCAACTGCCTGATAGGTCCACAAACGAAGCTGACCAGGCATATGTTTTCCAAAATATGCTCCCCATCCAGGTCTTCCAGACTGCTGTTCCATAACCCAAAAATTTTTATCTTTTATCCCACGCGTAATAGCTAAACATACTGAAACATAATGATGAAATTTTTTCATATCGCTACACATATGCATTACAGGAGAAGGATAATTATCAATTGAAACAATATCTAACTCTTTACCTAAATCATAATAATCTATATCTGTAAATACTACATCTTGCATCGTATTATGTGTTATAGTCGCATTAGAAAATTTACGTATTTCTTCAATCTGTATATTCTGATAATCTACAGCTGAATCCGATGCAAATCGATCATAGTCTAACATCATTCCTGGACTAAAACCATGAATAGCCTGTCTCTCAACTACAGAGAACCTAGGAAGAATTACCTCATCAAAACTACCATATGTTTGACTCCAAAATATCGTTCCCCATGCTTCATTTAATTCATCGATATTCTTATATTTCTTCTTTAACCACTGCTTAAACGCTTCTAAACAATGGTCACAATAGCACCTTGTCGTATCATGACATCCAATTTCATTATCAATTTGCCATCCTACAATATTATCATTTCCTTTATAATGTTCAGCCATTTTTCTTGCAATCTTTTTTGCATACTCTCGATATGTGGGATTATTATGACATCGATGATGCCTATTCCCAAAACCTCTCACTCTACCTTCACGATCTATCGGATATATATCTGGATATTTATCCATTAACCATTTAGGCGGAGTAGCTGTTGGGGTACCCAAAATCACTTTGACCCCTTCTTTTACTAAAATATTAATTGCCTCATCTAACCATGCAAAATCATATACGCCTTCTTTTGGCTCAAATTTTGACCATGCAAATTCTCCAACTCTTACTACATTTATCCCTGCTTCTTTCATCAACTTTGCATCTATAGACCATCTATCTTTTTCCCAATGTTCTGGGTAATAATCTGCACCAAATAACATATTCAAAACCTCCTGTGAAATTTAAATAAAATTTAGATATAATAACATTAAAAGGCTGTTAATACAAAATTCATTAACAGCCTTTTGATTAATTAATTATTCTGTTGTATTTACAGTTTCTTGCTTGTTTTTATTAATATCATCTAACATATTGAAGAAAAACTTCTTCGTAATTGGATAAAACGACATAGAAATGATTGAGCACACATGTCCTGCAATTGGGAAAAATACAAGCATGTAAAGTATAGCCTTTAGTACTTGCGGAGCTTGTGCTTGTCCCGCAGCATATCCTACAGCAGCTAAAATAACACCTGATATAAAACCTCCTGCTGAAGAACCTAACTTATTCATAAAGGTAAATGATGCCGTAATGGCTCCTTCTGCACGCACCCCTGTCTTCCACTCACTGTATTCTACACAGTCGGGAATCATTGTCCACTGTAAATATCCAGCCGTAAAACCAAAAACTGTCGCAACAGCTAAAGCAGCTAAAATTACTGTGATTTGGTCATACGGTGTAAACAATAATACAATAGAAGGTATAATCGCTCCGATGCTTGACCATATAAATAGGGTTCGTTTTTCGAATTTTAATACGAAAGGTATAACCGCAATAGTAACCAATAATGAGACACCGAATGTGATCAATCCTCTTATTGACATTAGGTCTCTTCTTCCTAGGTTATATATGAAATAGTAAGCTGTTACAGTACCTGTTGCCGCTGATGCAAACTGATTAGTAGCAACAGCAAAGGTTAACATTTGTAAAGGTTTATTTATTGTAAATGCTTTGAACTGCTCTTTTAAAGTTGGTATTTTTCTACCAACATATGCTTTTGGATTATCATAATGTTTTACACCATTAGCGGTAATCATAAATCCAATAAATAAAATTATTCCCAGAAAGATACCCACGATTCTCCATCCAGCTTGACCTCCACCAAAACGATCAACAAGTGGAAAGGTAAGAACCATTACAAGCAACATAGAAATATTAGTAACAACATTCCCTGGAATAGTTAATAAAGCTCTTTGTGTAGGATCTTGAGAAAGCATAGCTTTTATTGAATGATTCGGAATATCTATCATTGTAAATCCAATAGAATATATTGCGTATACTATATAAGCAAATACTACTTTACCTGTACTACTAAAATTAGGAGAATATAGCAACAAAGCAAATGACCCTGATAAGAGTATACCACCAACAAAAAACCACGGTCTAAATTTACCCCACCTTGTATTTGTTTTGTCAATTAAAATTCCCATCAATGGATCCGTTACACTATCAAGTAACCTTGCAAATGCCATAACTGAGGCCGCAGCTATAGTTGATATACCGAACACATCAGTGAAAAAATACATCACATACATCATCGTCATAAGAAAAGGGATATTAATAACCTGTGCAAAAGAATACTGAATAATATGGGACCATTTTGCCTTTTTAACGTTCACTTTTTCCATCATAATTCCTCCTGTTTTTATAATATATTTTCTCTATAGTAAAGTTAGTTTTCTATTATACACCATCTCCTTTTTCCATATTTATACTAATATGTTCTTACTCCTAAATATAATTAAACGCATTAAATATTTTATACTATAAATATTATAGTATTTAATTAATTTTATCTATAATAATTTTTGTTTGATTAGTATAATTTTTGTGACTTAATTAAAAAAATATAGTATAATTAATACCAAAGATATTTGGTAGGAGGATTAGTCTATATGGAGAAAAAAGTTTATCATGAACAAATGTATAAATATTGTAAACTCATACACGAAAGTACCAACTTAGATATTGAATTAATCGATACTACTCAATCAGCTGCCATCCAATTTCAGAAAAATCCCATCCCTAAATTTTTAGAGCATACTAGAAATGATGATTATATGGTTATTAATAAAAAGCTAAACCTTTGTACCCCTAATCAAATCTATTATTTTACAAATAATTATATGCTTACGTACATCGCTGTCGGGGTATGGCAAAATAATACTTATGGGGGAGCAGTCATCACAGGCCCTTTTATATTACACACACCCAATGAACTCTTAATATCAGATATCATGCATAAAAACAAACTTCAACCAAGTATGCGTATACCTTTACAAAATTATTATAAGACTTTACAAAATTATAATGGATCAAAAAGAAACTATCTTGGTAATTTAATCATCAACATCATTAATCATCCACTTATAGAAACCGAATCTGTCTACGATCAACAGACTGAATTAGTTCAAACCAATCCTTATGTCTACCAAACTTTTAAAGAATCTTATTTAGCTATAGAAAAAAACTACGAATTTGAGGAGAAGCTATTATATGCTGTTGAAAAAGGGTTGACAGAAGAAGCATTAAAACTAATAAATAAAAATCACTTAATATTAGATACTTACATCTACGTACCAAATAATCTATTTCGATCAGCAAAAGATCTTTTACTCATTGCTAATGCATTATATTGCAGGACGGTTATAAAAGGTGGCGTGCACCCCGTATATGCAGATAGTCTGGCAAAAAAATATATCATATTGATAGAAAAAGCATATAGTAACGCAGATTTAGCTCCTCTTAACAGAAAGATGCTAATAAGCTATTGTGATAGCGTTAAGAAATTAGCTATTAAAGGATATAGTCCCATCATAACTAAAGCTATCGAATACATTAGGCTCAATCTTATTGAACCTTTAAGTCTTCAAGACATTGCAGAATATCTCCATATTAATGCCTCATACCTCTCAACCTACTTTAAAAAAGAGACAGGGTTAACTATTACAGCTTTTATTCAACAAGAGAGAGTTGAAAAATCGAAATATTTGATGGTTCAGGGAGAAAAATCAATAATACAAATAGCACAATCAGTGGGATATAATGACTCAAATTACTTCACAAGAATATTTAAAAAAACTACTACTATGACACCAACAGAATATATGAAGTCCAATAAAGTTCAATAAAAAACTAGCTACCTATTTTTGATAAAATAAGTAGCTAGTTTTTTTTAATCAGGAAATATTGTACTATTGACCATAATATGCATTTTTGCCATGCTTACGTAAAAAATGTTTGTTCAATAATTGCTCTTGCATTTGCTCTTTTTCTCTCATAGAACTTACTGTCATTGTCAAATAGTTCATATGCGCCACTTCTTCCAATACTACGGCGTGATAAACCGCATCATCAGCATCTTTTCCCCAAGCAAATGGTCCGTGCTCTTTTACAAGTACTGCAGAGATATCAAGAGGTTTTATATCTTTAAAAGTCTCTACAATTACTTTCCCTGTCTCTTTTTCGTATTCTCCATAGATTTCTTCATCTTTCATATCTCTGGTGCAAGGAATCTCACCATAAAAATAGTCTGCATGGGTAGTACCATAGGGTTTAATGCCCATTCCACTTTGTGCAAAAACAGTTGCAAATCTTGAATGTGTGTGCACAACTCCGCCTATGTCTTCAAATGCTTTATAAAGTTCTATATGCGTTGCTGTATCCGATGAAGGTTTCAATTTTCCTTCTACCACATTCCCCTCAAGATCAACAACAACCATGTTATCTCTTGTTAACTCTTCATAGTTGACACCACTTGGTTTAATAACAACATATCCACTCTCTCTGTCAATACCACTAACATTTCCCCAAGTGTATATGACCAATCCTTGTCTTTGAAGCTCCAAATTAGCTTCTAGAACCTGTTCTTTTAACTGTTCTAACATTAAATGTACCTCCAATGCTTATTGTGCATCATGTTTGATTGTTTTTAATCTTTTCATGACATTATTTTCCCCACGTCCAAAATAATCGTGAAGTCCTTTATACTCAGCATACAACTTATTATAATCTTCTACATTCTTTGGAATTGGCTTGTAATATTTTTCTTTTACCTGACCAATTGCTTTTGCTGCATCTACAATACTATCATATCCGCCTCTTTCTTTTCCTGCTGCAACAGTTCCAAACATTGCAGAACCAAGTGCAGGTGTTTGAGCAGAAGCAGAAATCCTTATTTCCATATTTGTGACATCTGCATATATTTGCATCATCATTTCATCTTTTTCTGCGATACCACCAGCTGCATAAAGCTCGTGAATTGGCACACCGTTTTCTCTGAAAGTTTCCACTATCATTCTAGTACCATATGCAGTAGCTTCGATTAATGCACGATAGATTTCTTCAGGTTTAGTTAACAAAGTACATCCGAGAATAACACCTGTTAAATCCGCATCTACTAGTACAGAACGGTTACCATTCCACCAGTCAAGTGCTACTAAGCCACTCTCTCCTACTTTTAATGCAGAGGCTTTTTCCCTCAAAAATTTATGAATGTTAATACCTCTTTCTTCTGCTTCTTTTGTATAGGCTGCTGGTACACAATTGTCAACGAACCATTCAAAATGGTCTCCAACACATGACTGCCCAGCTTCATACCCTAAATATCCAGGAATAACACCATCTTCAACAACTCCGCACATGCCAGGTACAATTTTTTCTTGCTCTCCTAATAGAATATGACATGTAGATGTACCCATAATCATAAGCATTTTACCAGGATCAGTAATTCCTACAGCAGGAACTGCTACATGTGCATCCACATTAGCAATCGCTACAGCTGTACCAGGTTTTAAACCAGTAAGCTTTGCAGCTTTTTCTGTGATTTCACCAGCTTTTCCTCCAAGGGGATAAATGTCTGTGCTTAGTTTCTCTTCTACAACATTTTCAAGTTTAGGATCTAATGCCTTAAAAAAGTGTTTTGATGGATAACCTTTTTGCTTATGCCATATTCCTTTATATCCAGCAGTACAGCTATTTCTCTTTTCTTCTCCAGTAAGCTGTAGGATAATCCAGTCTGTTGCCTCAATAAACCTATCAGCAGCGTCATATATTTCAGGTGCTTCATTCAATATTTGCCATATCTTTGGAACGAGCCATTCTGAAGAAATCTTTCCACCATATCTACTTAAGAATTCTTCTCCTCTTTCTGCCGCAATCTCATTTAGTTTATTTGCCTCATCCTGCGCAGCATGATGTTTCCATAGCTTCACATAACTATGAGGGTTGCTTTTGAAACCTTCTTTCAAGCATAGTGGGGTTCCATCTTTATCTATAGGAAGAATCGTACATGCGGTAAAATCTACGCCCACTCCTACTACATCTTCTGCTTTGACGCCAGATTCTTTCAGTACTGCAGGAATTGTTTCTTGTAGCACTTCAAGGTAATCAGCAGGATGCTCTAATGCCCAGTCCGATTCAAGTTTTGTTTTGCCATCGGGTAAATATTCGTCCATTACACCATGTGTATAAACTTTTACCGCAGTTGCTATTTCTTTCCCTGTCCCTACTTCAACAAGTACAGCCCTACCAGATTGTGTGCCATAGTCCACACCAATTGAATACTTCATATATCTTTTCCTCCTTTTCCTTATTTCCACGCAATCTCATTCCAACGAAGTTCATTTTGGAATGTTAGCGGATTTGTATTATTATCAATTACTACATATTCTATGCCAGCCATTACTGCCCAATTAATTAGATGTTCAGCAGTTACTACAAATGAGAACGTCGTATGGTGAGCACCACCTGCTAGAATCCAAGCTTCTGCAGCATCCCTAAGGGATGGTTGTGGTTTCCATAATACACGTGCTACAGGAAGATTAGGCATTTGTTTATCAACTTTTACAGCATCTACATTATTAATAATTAGTCTAAAACGATTACCCATATCAATCAATGATGCATTCACAGCTGGACCCTCAGCTCCGTTAAATACGATACGTGCAGGGTCTGCTTTTCCACCTATACCAAGAGGATGAACTTCAATCTTTGGACGATTTGCAGCTAATGTTGGACATACCTCTAACATATGTGATCCTAATACCAATTCATTACCAGGTTCTAAGTGATATGTATAATCTTCCATAAACGATGTTCCTTTATTATTCGCCATTACTTTCATAATACGAACCATTGCCGCAGTTTTCCAATCACCTTCACCGCCAAAACCATAACCAG
Organism: Clostridia bacterium; assembly: GCA_963662695.2. Classification (GTDB taxonomy): domain Bacteria; phylum Bacillota; class Clostridia; order SK-Y3; family SK-Y3. The sequence continues at coordinate 1,011,747 of CAXXDC010000001.1, forward strand.
CTTCCATCAATCTTTGAACTGCAAGTCCAGGCAATTGAGGTAATCCATAAAGATCCTCAAAAGTTGTTGTAAATGCACCAAAATTTCCTTCTTCAAGAAATGCCTTCATACCAAGTTCTATTTTTGCTTGTTCACGTATAGATTTTAACGCTGAGCTTGAATCTTCAGCAAAATCATATTTTTCTCTATATTCATCGAGTAATTCATTTACTTGTACATCTGTAATGTCATTAACACGAGCAACTAAATCACCAACTCCATAGCCATTTACAGACCAACCAAGCTTAATCTGTGCTTCAACTTTATCGCCCTCAGTAACAGCTACTTCTCGCATGTTATCTCCAAAACGCGCTACTTTAAGACTTTTACTTTCAGCATGCCCTGCTGCGCTATACATCCATTTACCAATACGCTTGCATGTTTCTTCATCTTTCCAATGTCCTACTACCACTTTACGGTCGATACGCATTCTAGCACCAATAAAACCGTATTCACGGTCTCCATGGGCAGATTGATTTAAGTTCATGAAATCCATATCGATACCATCCCATGGAATATCCCTATTAAATTGTGTATGCAAATGTAGTAAAGGTTTATTAAGCTGTTTTAAACCTGCAATCCACATTTTAGCGGGAGAAAATGTATGCATCCATGTGATAATACCTGCACACTGAGCATCTGTATTTGCTTGCTGACATATCTTTGAGATTGATTCTGGTGTAGTTACAACAGGCTTAAATACCACCTTACATGGTATGCTAGCATTTTTTTCTAATGCTTCTGCAATAATCTTAGAGTGTTCATCTACCTGTTTAAGTGTTTCCTCCCCGTATAAGTGTTGACTACCTGTTACAAACCAAAAAACGTACTGCTTTAAATTTACCATGATATTATCCTCCTTAATAATTTTCTTTTCTTAGTTATGGTTATGCATATATATTAATAATCCCATTTATTTGTACGTACAAGTTTACGTAAAACAAAGGGGAATTATCCCTCAATTTTGATTGTTGAATCACGTACAATTAGTTCTGGTTTTATCATTTCTTGAATGCTGTATGCAGAATTATTAAGCATTACCAATAAAGCCTGCGCTGCTTTGATTCCAAGTTCTGTTTTCGGATGTGCGACTGAGGTTAAGTTAATATCTGTCATTTGTGCTAAGCGTGAATTATCAAAACTAACGATTGAAAGTTGATTGGGTACCTGTAAATCTTTTGATTTCAAAAGTTCCAACAATCGTAAGGCAACTTGGTCATTATAACATACTAAACTGGAACAATTTCCTATACGTTTCTGTATCATTTCACCATAACCTGTATCTTGAAACAAGTTTTTTAGATCTTCAGTGGTATACCATTGTATTGCAGTTTCAGTTATTGAAATATCTTTTTCACGATGCGCTTTTACAAATCCTTGATATCTTCCATGTCCCTGTATATCATCACTTTTGAAAATTCCTGCAATTTTAGTATGCCCTAACTCTATCAGATGTTTTGTAGCGATATACCCAGCATAAATATCATCCTCAATAATATATGATGCTTCATAGTTCTGATAGTATCCATGAATAAAAAGCACTGGAATATTTCTTTTATTGAATTCTTCTAAAAGTTCTGCGTTTGGATTAGGCAATGCACTTTTCGTCGGTTCAATAATCAATCCGCTCAAATTACTTCCAAGCATATTTGTTAGACATATTTTTTCTCTCTCAACTTGGTTATTGGTAGTACCTAAAATGATGTTATACCCATGTTCAACCAAGACCTTATCAATACCATGTATAATTTCAGGGAAAATATAATCCTTTAAATATGTGGTAACTACTCCAATAGACTTTGTTGGTTGATTAAGATACGCTGTAGGATCCGCTACAAATGTACCTTTACCTTGTACCGTATATAACCATCCTTCATTTGTGAGATCACTTATTGCTTTTCTCACAGTATGCCTACTGACTCCAAATTGCTCCGTTAATTCATACTCTGAGAATACTTTATCATCTTGCTTTAAATGTCCGTTATGAATAAATTCTTTTATATATTCCTTCAATTGAACATATTTGGGTTCCTCTGAATGATTCAATCTACCACCTCTTGTTGTAGTTGTACGTACAAGATTAGTATATCAGAGTTGTAACTGTTTGTAAAGCATATTCTACTGCAACATCTGCTCAAATTGTTTCATATCTGTCACCGGTGATTGACATGAAAAATTTTCGCAAATATATGCCGTTGTTTTATCATCTACTGCTTTTTGAGCCTTAACAGAAGGAACTATATTCGCTATTTCCCCTCCTTCTAAATCATCTGAGTAAAGAACACTAACAGTATTAGGCAAAAACTTACTATGTAGTGCCTGTATCATCTCATGCGTCTCTCTATTGCACCTCTCTCCATTGATAACAATCTCTTTTGTAGGTTGGGTAGCAAACATCACTGCAATTAAGAAAAATGTATAAGAAGCAGCGTTCTGTTTCACTATACTTCCAAATGCCTTCAATTGTTGTTCTGCCTGCTGTTCAAATGCAGTATTCCCAGTAATCCTTGCTAGCCTCAAAAGATTTAGAGCTGCAACAGAATTTCCTGATGGAATCGCACCATCATAAAGCTCTTTTGGTCTAGTAATAAGCTGTTCACTATCTTTTCCATATAAATAAAATCCACCGTCATTATCCCATAAAAATGCTGTCATCTGATTTTGCATTTTGATAGCTTGTTTAAGATAGTAAGGTTTATAAGTAACCTGATACATTTCGATTAATCCCCATATTAAATTTGCATAGTCCTCAGCATATGCTGGATAATTAGCCTCATTTTCTCTATAGCGTGCCAATAATCTTCCGTCTTCACGTATCATTTTGTTAAATATAAATTGTACTGCTTTTTCAGCAGCTGCTGTATAAGTTTCATCTTTTAATATGCGTCCGCCTATTGCCATCGCTGCAATCATTAGTCCATTCCATGAGATTAAAATCTTATCATCTTTATGGGGATGTACCCGTTTCTCTCTATATGATAATATCTTGTCCCTTAAACTTGTAATTACTTCATTTTCCATTCCGAATGTATTCGCATGAATTCTGTTGGGTATATTTTGTCCCTCGAAGTTTCCTTTCTCGCTAATATCATAATATTGGCAAAACATGTTTCCATCTTTTTCACCTAGAATATCTATAATCTCTGAAGGCGTCCACAAATAGAATTTCCCTTCTTCCCCTTCTGAATCCGCATCTTCAGCAGAATAGAAGCCTCCTTCTGGCGAAGTCATATCACGGAGAATATATTTAAAAATTTTACGTGTAATACTTGCGTACACCTCTTTTCCTGTCACTTGATAAACTTCAAGGTAGGCAATAGCCAACAAAGCATTATCATAGAGCATTTTTTCAAAATGGGGTACTAACCATCTTTTATCTGTAGAATAGCGTGAAAATCCAAAGCCTATATGGTCAAAAATGCCACCTTCATACATTCCTTGTAGTGTTTTTTCAACCATATCTAAACTATTTTTCTCACCAGTCATATAATAATAACGCAATAAGAAACAGAGTTGATGGGGAGAAGGAAATTTTGGCGCCTGACTAAAACCACCATATGATTGTTCAAAAGCGGTGGTAAGCCATTCATAGGTGTCATGTATAACCTCTTCCGTTAAATTTTCTTTTTTATTATTAACTGTCAAGAAATATGATTGCATATTTCCAAACAACTCTTCACTTGATAGTATTACTGCTTTTTTATTATTATTCCACATTGTAATAACACGTGCTAAAATGTCAAGTATGCCTATCATACCCATACGTCCACTTTTCGGGAAATATGTACCCGCATAAAATGGTTTTTGTTCAGACGTCATTATGATTGTAAGTGGCCATCCACCATGTCCAGTAAGCGCTTGGCAAACAGTCATATATATATGGTCAATGTCTGGTCTTTCTTCACGATCTACTTTAATTGAAATAAAATTCTCGTTGAGTACATCGGCAACTTCTTGATCTTCAAATGACTCTCTCTCCATCACATGGCACCAATGACATGTCGAATATCCTATACTAAGAAATATAGTTTTATCTTCTTGCTTTGCTTTTTTAAAGGCTTCTTCTCCCCACGGATACCAATTAACAGGGTTATAAGCATGTTGCAATAAGTATGGGGATTTTTCTTCGATTAATTTATTAGGTTCCCTGCTATTAATCATAGCATATTACCTTCCCTTCTAGTTTGGTTACTAATCATTTCAAGATTACATTTTCTTTTATTTATCACTAAACTATTATTACTAAAAATAAAATATGTATACGATTTTTTATTTTTCCTAGATTACTTACTTTCTTTAATAATTAAACTTAAAATACTAATTATAATATTAATATAGTTAGTATATTTTTTAGTATTATATGTATAATTATCATAGAGATGTATGTAAATCAAGTAAGAATAAGGGGAAAGAAAAAAAGGGATGAAAAAAAAGGAGTGAAAATATGGAACATCCAGATATTGATAAGTTCTCAAAAAAACATGATTTTTTAATCTGCATCGATTCCGACGGTACTGCAATGGATACAATGAATATTAAGCACAAAAAGTGCTTTGGTCCATGTTTTATTACAGAGTGGGATTTAGATGAATATAGTGATGAAGTTCTAAAAACGTGGAATGAAATTAACCTATACAAATCTACACGCGGCATCAATAGATTCAAAGGACTTGTCGAAATTTTGAATGACACAGATAACAAATATCAACCTATACAGGAACTTGATATTTTGAAGAATTGGGTAGAAACTACTGATGAACTATCCAACAGAGCTCTTAAAGAAGAAATAGAAAGAAGTAATAGTCTTATTCTCAGCAAAGCACTCAACTGGTCAACAGCAGTAAATCAGGAGATTGCAAAACTAACTTATGAGGATAAAAAGCCTTTTAATGGTGTAGAAGAATGTCTAGAATCTGCATACGGTAATTTTGATATTTCAGTCATTTCTAGTGCAAATATGTCTAGTCTTCTTGAAGAATGGGGACACTATGATTTGATGCATTATATTGATGTAATAACTTCACAGGAAATAGGAACAAAAGATGAGTGTATTTCAAAAATGATGCAAAAAGGATATGATACCAAGCATGTACTAATGATAGGTGATTCTCTTCCCGATGCAAATGCTGCAAAAACTAATGACGTTTATTTTTATCCTATCTTACCTGAACATGAAGAAAAATGTTGGACTGAGTTAAAAGATTTTTATCTTAGCGAACTAAAATCTGGAAATTTTGAAAAACATCAAGAAAAGCTTTTACAAAGCTTTTATAATAACTTTGAAAAATAAAGGAGGAAACAAAAACATGGTAGATCTTAAAAAGAAGCCATTCAATCTCACCGATGATCAAATTCAGTGGGTGGAAGACACAATTGCGTCAATGACGCTTGAAGAAAAAATTGGACAATTGTTTGTACATATGACAGGCAATACCACCGATGAAGAAGCTATTAAGGGTGAAATCGAACAAATCCATATGGGTGGATTACGTTTTAATCCGAAAAGCAAAGAAGAAATGTGGGAAATGAATAGGAATTTCCAAAAAAATAGTAAAATTCCTATTCTATCTGCTGTTAATGTTGAAGCTGGTGGAAACGGTGCATCAAAAGATGGTACAAATGTAGGACAACAAATAAAAGTCGCTGCAACTGGTGATTCAGATTATGCATACAAAATGGGACAAATTTGTGGGAAAGAAACTGTGGCTACTGGGTCTAACTGGGCTTTCACACCAATTGTCGATATTTTATACAACTGGCATAGTCCTGTTATTTCTACTCGTGCTTTTGGTAATGACCCAGATTTAGTACTAGAATTTTCAAAAGCATATTTCAAAGGTATTTCTGAAAGTGGCGTTGTGTGCGCAATGAAGCATTTCCCTGGTGACGGTGTTGACGAGAGAGACCACCATGTCGCTACAAGCGTTAATAGTCTTTCATGTGAAGAATGGGATGCAACATTCGGAAAAGTATATAAAGGAATGATTGACGCAGGAGTACAGGCAGTCATGACAGGTCACTTTTTAATGCCTGCGTATCAAAAATATTTTAGTCCAGAAACAAAAGATGAGGATCTTTTACCTACAACGATTTGCAAAGAGTTAACTACTAACTTGTTACGAGACAAACTTGGGTTTAACGGATTAGTTGTTACAGATGCTAGCCATATGGTTGGTCTTACTGGAAGAGCTGCTCGTCGTGATATTGTTCCTGACGCTATTATGGCAGGATGCGATATGTTCCTTTTCCTTAACGATGTTGAAGAAGATCTAAAATATATGACTGATGCATATAATGATGGCAGACTAACCGATGAGAGGTTAACAGATGCTCTACGCAGAATACTTGGCCTTAAAGCAGTAGTCGGTTTAGATACATTTACAATGGATAAATTCCCTTCAAAAGAAGAATTATCAATCATCGGATGTGAAGAACATCAAAAAGTTGCAAAAGAAGTATCAGATAAATCTGTTACTCTTGCTAAACAAGTTGGTGAAAATATTTTCCCTGTTACTCCAGATAAATATAAGAAAATTTTACTTGTACCTGTAGGCCCAGCACCAAACAAGATTCTTGTAATGGCAGGAATGGGAGCTGATGGTTCCAAGTTAACTAACAACATTAAAGATCAACTTGAAGAAAAAGGTTTTGAAGTTGAAATCTATATGGATCCTATTGAGAAGATGTTTGGTGATGTTTCTAAACTAACTCTAGAACAATTAGATCAATTTAGAAAATCTCGTGCTGCTAATGCGAAAAAGAACAGCAAGGGAGCTTACGGTAATAAGCAAAGTATTGCTGCATTAACCGATAATTATGACTTAGTAATCTGTGTAGCAAATGTTAACGCAACAATGAGAACTACACAGCGTTTAGAATGGAAGATATCTAAAGGCGGATGGGATAATCCATGGTACGTTAATGAACTTCCAGTAATCTTTGTTTCATTTAACTGTCCTTTCCATTTAGCTGATGTGCCACAGATTAAAAACTTTATCAATTGTTATGACTCACAAGATTCCACTGTAGAATCATTTATCGAGAAAATTTCTGGTGAAAGTGAATTTACAGGTGTTTCAACCGTTGATGTATTCTGCGGTATGATTGATACAAAGATCTAAAATAGACAATATGTCTATTTAAATAGTCTTTAGACTTATATAAAAACAATAAGGTTCAAAGGGATTGTTTCCCTCTGAACCTTATTGTTTTTATATACATTACACTTCATCATTCATTACCTTCTCTATAAGCTCTTTTACCTTTTCTTTAATGATATCTCGTGTTTCTCTATATCCTTCTATTGGACCTCCTGAAGGGTCTTCCAACCCCCAATCTTCTCGTAAACTACATGGTAAAAAAGGACATTCCACATTGCAACCCATGGTTATAAGAATATCTACTTCTGCTGGAATATCGCTTAACAATTTAGGATGATGTTCGCTCATATCTACCCCTGCTTCTTCCATGACTTCAACTGCAAGTGGTTTAACCTCTGGGTAATTTTCTGTTCCTGCTGAATAAGCTTCTAATACATCACTTCCAAAATACTTTGCCCAACCTTCTGCCATCTGAGAACGACAAGAGTTATGAACGCACACAAAAGCTACTTTTTTCTTCATTACATAGACCTCCATCAGTAATTTTATTTAAACCAATCTTTTGTTTTGTTTGCAATTTTGACTAATGTTAACATAACAGGTACCTCTACAAGCACCCCTACTACAGTTACAAGGGCTGCACCGGATTTTAAACCAAATAAGGAAATTGCAACTGCAACTGCAAGTTCAAAGAAATTACTAGCACCAATCATAGAAGCAGGTGCTGCAATATTATGTGGCAATTTCCATACTCTTGCCCATCCATATGCCACAATAAAAATTAAAAAAGTTTGTAAAATTAACGGTATAGCAATGAGTACAATATGCAGTGGATTATTTAGTATTACCTCTCCCTGAAAAGAAAAGATAATAATTAATGTGAGTAATAATCCCACAATTGTAATATTATCAAACTTTTTCAAAAATACATTTTCAAAATATTCAATTCCCTTATTATTAATCATATATTTTCTAGATAAATATCCGCCTATTAAAGGTATAACAACAAATAAAAGAACTGACAGAAATAATGTATCATATGGAACAATTACATTACTGATACCTAATAACAAACCTACAATTGGAGTAAATGCCACAAGTAAAATCAAATCGTTTACTGCTACTTGTACCAATGTATAAGCTGGATCTCCTTTTGTAAGATGACTCCATACAAATACCATTGCCGTACAAGGTGCTGCACCTAAAAGTACGGCACCTGCCACATATTCTGTTGCCAAGGCATCAGGAATCATCATTTTAAAGACTACTTTTAAGAAAAACCAAGCAATAACATACATTGTAAATGGCTTAATGAGCCAATTTGTTACACAAGTCACTGTCAATCCTTTTGGTTTTTTCGTAGCTTCCAAGATGCTTGAAAAATCAATTTTCAACATCATTGGGTAAATCATAAGCCATATCAATATCGCTACAGGTATTGATACATTTGCATATTCAAATTTACTTAATGTATATGGAATACTGGGTATTAATTGGCCAATAATAACTCCAGCTATGATACATAGGGCTACCCAGAGTGTTAAATATTTTTCAAAGAATCCGAGTCCAGCACCACCTGAATTGATTTGTTCTTTATTCTTCATATATCTGTACCTCCTTATTATTCGGAATGTATTAACAACTGCTATTCTGTTTGAGGTGTTCACATGTCATTCCACTTTCATTATACTGTTTAAGCCTTCTCAAATCTTCTTCACAATGCTGTATTTGTTCTAATTGATTATCCAATATTTGTTTTATAAAAGGATATTGAACAATTATACTGTCATTAATCTTATAATACACCCACTGTGCTTTCTTATTATACGTAATGATATTTGCATTATGCAGTTTACTAAGATGTCTCGAAGCGTTGGATTGCTGAATACCCAAAATGTATTCAATCTCGCCCACACATGCTTCCGTTTTTCTAAGTATATTTAATATTCTCAGTCTTGTTTCATCACCTAATGCTTTAATCACCTGTACCAGTTCCATATATCCACCTCCTAATTGTTGTATATGATTATATTTGCATATGTCGCTTTAATCATATATTAACATATATAAATAGATTGTGCAACTAAAAAAATTGTATGAATAAAAAAAACAGTTTTTTGTTCAATATTTGTTGGAACAAAAAAACTGTCTTTTTTATTTGTTATTTTACACAACGCCTCTTAATTCAAGACCCTGAACATATCCTTTAACTTGCTCACCAATATTAACTATCACATCGTCAGAATGAGGCATTCTATTCATACGTTTATCAACAAACTCTTCTTCAAATTTCGGTCTTCTAAACTGTTGTAATACAAAACGTCTTGCCCCTTTAATCTGCTTCGCTATATGCAACCCATCCTCACATGAAAGCTGCGGTACAAATGTTGTACGAAACTCATAGTCAACTTCCCCCTGCATCATGAGCGCAATACTTTCTTCTATACTAACTAAATCTACTGACGTTCCACAGATTTCCTCATATTTATGCAAAGGTGCCTTAATATCCATTGCAATATAGTCTACAAGTTTCTTTTCAATCAAGCTTCTGATTACATGTGGATGCGTGCCATTGGTATCAAGTTTAACAGCATATCCTAACTGCTTAATATCAGTGATATATTTTTCAAGATCGGGTTGTAACGTAGGTTCACCACCACTGATAACTGCTCCATCTATGAAGCCTTTTCTTTTCTCGAGCAAAGTTAAAAATTCTTGCGGATCAATATTATATTGTTGCATATCACCTTCTATAATATGTCGATTATGACAATAAAAACAATTCATATTGCACCCTGGTGTAAATGCAACTGCAGCAATTTTGCCAGGATAATCCACAAAGGAGTTCTTTTGAATTCCTACGATTTTCATAGTTTATTCCGCCACCTTAAATTTCTTCCGATCATAATACTCCCGTTTTTTTCCATGATTATAGTTAGCAACTGGGCGTAAATATCCAGTTACTCTGGACCAAACTTCTGTCTCTTCTCCACAAGATGGGCACTCAAAATGCTCCCCAGCTATATAACCATGATTATTACAAATACTAAAAGTAGGTGTGATTGATACATATGGTAGCTTATACTTCGTAAATATTTTTTGAATAAGATTTTTAGCTATCTTGGTTTCTGGTATGCTTTCACCAAGATATAAATGAAGTACTGTTCCTCCAGTATATAGAGATTGCAATTCATCTTGAAGCTCCATCACTTCAAATATATCCTCTGTATATTCTACTGGTACCTGTGTTGAATTTGTATAGTAAGGCACCTCATCTGTTCCAGCTGTAATAATATCAGGATATTTTTCTTTATCTAATTTTGCTAGGCGATAAGCAGTTCCTTCCGCTGGTGTTGCCTCTAAATTGTACACATGTCCAGTTTCATTTTGTATATCAACTAAAACATCTCTAAGATAGTTCATAATTTCTATAGAAAATTCCTGACCCTCTGGACTCGTAATATCTTTACCCATAAAATTGAGTAGTGCCTCATTCATACCTAAAATCCCGATCGTGCTAAAATGATTGTGCCAATATTCTCCTGTTCTTTCTTTTACATTTCGTAAATAAAACGTCGAATATGGATATAGACCCTTTTCTGATTGCTGTTCAATAATCTTTCTCTTAATTTCCAGAGAGGTCTTGCCAACCTGAACCAGCTTCCACAATCTAGCCTTAAATTCTTTTTTAGAAGAGGATAGATACCCTATTCGTGGTAAGTTAATTGTATATACACCTACAGAACCAGTTAACGGGTTACTACCAAACAATCCACCGCCTCTTTTCCTCAGTTCAGTAGTATCTAGTCTTAGACGACAACACATTGATACAGCATCTTCTGGTGATAAATCCGAATTAACATAATTCGCAAAATACGGTATGCCATATTTACAAGTTATTTGCATAAATGCTTCAACAACAGGATTATCCCAATCAAATTCTTTTGTGATATTAATTGTAGGAATTGGGAATGTAAACACTCGGCCTTTTGCATCTCCTTCCAACATTACATCACAAAATGCTTTATTAAATATATCCATCTCTTCTTGGAAATCGCCATACTTATCTTTCTGCATCTCTCCGCCAATAATAACTGGCTGATCTTTGAGCGTAGATGGTACAGTAATATCAAAAGTCAAGTTAGAAAATGGACACTGAAAACCTACTCTCGTAGGTACATTAATATTAAATATGAATTCTTGAATACATTGTCTGACCTGTTCGTAATTCATACCATCATATCTGATAAATGGTGCACAATATGTATCAATACTCGACCACGCTTGTGCCCCCGCTGTCTCACCTTGTGTAGTGAAAGTTGAATTAACAACCTGACCTAAAAATGATCTAAGATGTTTTGCAGATTTGCTTTCAACCTTCCCGTCTACACCACCAAAACCATCAGTTAATAGCTGTTTCAAATCCCATCCAGCACAATATGGACCAAAGAAACCTAAATCGTGAAGATGTGATTCCCCGTTTTCATGTACTTTCCTCACTTCTGTTGGATATATTTCATGAAGCCAATATTTTTTAGTAAAAGTTTCTCTAACATAATTATTAAGTCCATTTACACTCTTTTGAGTATTCGCATTTTCATTGATTTGCCAATCCTTATCACCTAAATAATCTGAAAACATATCAATGGTTGCACCAATAAGTGCATTAAGTTCTCTCGCACCTTTTCTCTTTTCTCGATACAATATGTACGCCTTTGCTGTTTGTGCATGTCCTTGTTCAATCAATACTTTTTCGACAATATCTTGAATACCTTCTACATCTGGAATCTTTTTACCATACTGTTTTTCTGCAATCTCTAAAACCTGATTACACAAAGCCTCAGCTTTCTCAAAATCCTTCCCTCCACATGCATTTGCTGCCTTAAAAATTGCCCATGTAATTTTCTCTGGGTGAAATTTCTCCGTCCGCCCGTCTCTTTTTAAAATACTGGTATACACTTTGTACCGTCTCCTTTGCTAATAATATTAATTATATGAACTCCTACAAAACAACTATATATAGGTGCATCTTTATATAGGATACACTATTTATAGTGTATCGTCAATAGGACTATTTGATTATTTTAATAGGTTTTTTTACATGAATCGCTATTAGCAAGGCTTTTAAGGTATTTCATTTTTTCTAATAAAACATTTGATTGACTTTCAATATAGCAATGATTGTTTTAGCGTCTCGTATTTCACCTTTCATCACCATATCAACTAATTGACCCAGAGGATATTTTACAGTTTCAACAAATTCATCTTCATCCAGTTTCACTTCACCCTCATATAGTCCTGTCGCCATATAAATGTATAGAATTTCATTGGCAAATCCAGGCGTCGGGAAAAAGTCACCTAATGATTGAATGTTTTTTGCTTTATATCCCGTTTCTTCTTCAAGTTCACGCAGACCACATGCATACGGATCTTCACCAATATTTAGTTTTCCTGCTGGAATTTCTAAACATACTTTATCTAGTGGCTTTCTGTATTGCCTCACTAGAATAACTTCTTTGTTCTCTGTAATAGGAATAATGCCTACCCCGCCTGGATGTTCTATGATTTCTCTTGTAGATGTTTTACCATTAGGTAGCTTTACTGTATCTACCTTTAAGTTTATAACTTTCCCACTAAATATTTTTTCACTTTTTATAGTCTTTTCAGTAAAATCCATTTGAAGCCCTTCTCTCTGTTTTATGCCTATTTTATCATAATTTTACCTTTTTTATTTCAAAACAATTGATTTTTTTTGATACTTGCTATATAATACCTATGTAAAGTAAAAGGGAGTAGCTTGCAGTTTGTATTAATTATTTGAACGAACTGTGTAGTTGGTCGTCATTTCGGTTTATATAAAACCCGGTCAACTATTTATTCACTTAAAAGGCAAGACTTTTACTACAGTTTATACTGTGGTAAAAGTCTTTTTTTGTTTATTAAAAAAAAATAAAATTTTGAAAGGATGTTTTTAATGGAACAATTTATTCCATTTATACTGTTTTTAATTGGCTTTGTCATGATTATTAAAGGAAGTGATTGGTTTGTAGATGCCGTCATCTGGATTGCAAGGATATCAAAGATACCCGAGATTATCATTGGTGCAACTTTGGTCAGCATTTGTACCACTCTCCCCGAAGCAATGGTATCTGCAAGCTCAGCATTAAGAGGTAATACTGATATGGCTGTTGGCAATGCTTTAGGGTCTATTGCGTGTAATACAGGCTTAATTTTAGCAATTACAATTATTTTTTCAAGACCTGCATTAAATGATAGAAAAAAATTCCAACAAAAAGGATTACTATTAGTCTCACTATTATTATTTTTAACATTTATCGCTTTTGTTTTTGGTGCTATCACAAGAACAGTTGGTTTTATTTTATTAATAATATTATTATGGTATCTATACAACAATATTCGAGAAAGCAAAGAAGTCGAAATAATTGAAAGTTTAGAGCCAGTAGACAGTAATAAAAAAACAGTTATTAGAAATGTGTTTTTATTTATACTAGGACTTCTACTTACAATAATCGGTGCAAACTTGTTGGTCACCAATGGAGAGAAAATTGCACTTATGCTAGGTGTCCCAGATATTATTGTAGGTTTAACAATGACCGCTTTTGGTACTTCTCTGCCTGAATTAATGACTGCGATTACAGCCATTCGTAAAAAAGCATACAATATTTCAGTTGGAAATGTATTAGGGGCAAATATATTAAATATCCTATTGGTTATCGGTTTAGCTTCAACGATATTACCTATCCCCATAGATACAAGTATGTTACACTTCCATCTGCCTTTTATACTATTTATTGTTGGAAGCACTGTTTCTTTTGCATTTATCAATAAAGAAAATTTAAGAAGACGTAATGGATTTATGTTATTAGGTACTTATATATTGTATATTAGCTTAATGATTAATGTGTTATAATAATCAACTATTACTAGGATAGTAGACGACGACAATACCCGCAGCTACCAATATTAATGCAACCAAAAATTTCACACTAAAGGTTTCTCCCGAAATAAAAATCACCGATAGTATCGCGCCAGATACAGGCACCATGAATTTAAAAAGACTTATTTCTCCCGCTTTATGATATTTAAGTAAAGAATTCCATAGAGAAAATGCAGTGGCAGATAATATCGCTAAATATACTAATAGAAGTCCCGACTTCGCGGTGATTGCCATTGCATTTGGTTGCAATCCTGATAATCCGAGTCCTAGGAGTAATATCGACCCCATCAGCATTTGCCATGCTGTCAATAAGAATGGATGTACATTTTTTGCAACCTTTTTAACTAAAATATTTGCAAAAGCGCCAGACAAAGAAGCCAAAATCAAAAAACCTTCTCCATAAATAGTAAAGCTATAATCAAAACCCTGTTTCCCAAAATTAATAAAAACAATACCGACAAAACCTAAGACGAGTCCGATCGCTTTTTTCCAATTCATCCTATCGTCATGGTATACAAAGTGCGCCAATAATATTACAAAAAAAGTTCCCGAAGCACTTATAATAGCAGACTTTGCACCTGATGTATGTGCAAGTCCGTTATAAAAAAAGAAGTATTGCAAGGTTGTTTGTAAAATACCAATTAGGAATATCTGCATCCAAATTTTTTTATCTGATATTTTTAATGTAATTTTTATTACAAATTTTATAATCATGAATATAAAAATAGAAGCTAATAAAAAGCGCATACCCGCAAACACGATCCTAGCATAAATGTCATTGGGTGCTATCCCCAATTCAGTATAGCTGATTTTTAGCGCCGGAAAAGCACTCCCCCATAGTATAGAGCAGAACATTGCGATTACTATGGCGTATATTGGACTTGAAATATATTTTTTCATATACGCATCCCTTTCTTCTACTAAAAAAAATTTGCAATACGTCTATATTAAACGTACTGCAAACTTATAAATTCTACTTTAATTATTTGTTGATTACTACTTCATTCTTTTCTCTCAATTCTTGACTTCTCTTTTGGTATACTTCATCTTGTTTTTGTGCTGTAAGCTGACGTGTCAATTGAGGTTTTACTTCATCTATTGTATAAATAGAATCTTCTTTTTTATCTACTACTTTAATAATATGATACCCAAATTGTGTTTTAACTGGTTTGCTAACTTCTCCAGCATTCATGGAAAAAGATTTTTCTTCAAATTCTGGAACCATTTTGCCTCGTTCAAAAAATCCTAAATCGCCACCATTATCTTTTGATGGACATTTTGAATTTTCTTTTGCAGCTTCTTCAAAAGAAAGACCCTCTTTAATTTCTTTATAAATTTTGTTGGCTTTAATCTCATCATCCACTAGTATATGACTAGCTTTTACACTTTCAGGTGCTTTAAACTGTTCTTGATTCTCATCATAGTATTGCACAACCTCTGCGTCGTCCACAGTAATATCTCTCATAAATTTTCCAACAGCATATCTTGTAAGAACCATCTTTTGCATTTCCTCAAGTTCTTGCTTAAATTCTTCGTCTTGATCCAATCCACTTTCTTTAGCATCACAATAGAATAGCTCTTGGTTAATTATTTCATTTAATACCCTTTGTCGTCCTTGTTCAGAGTTCAATTGCATCGCTCTTTCCTGCCCTAAACCTTGCAAAAACATATTAACATCATTTTCAGTAATCTGTTTGCCATTCACTGTTGCCAGTACTTTATTTTCACTCATTGAATAAACGCTCCTTTATCTGTATTGTGTCCGTCTTAACTATAACAGAAAAAGCATGCTCTGTCTAGCTTTGATAAAAAAAGCAAAAAAAAAAAGGACGATAAATTCCCGCCCTCTATAAACAAATATACTATTATTCTTCTGATTTTTCCTGTATATCCTCATTTACATATGCAACTTCCTCAATTGCTTCGTTTTGGTACTCCGTTACTTCTAACTCTTGAGGTGATACCATTTCTTCATTCCCTACTAATTCTATTAATTGAGATTCATACTTTTTAACCGCATTAATGGCATTGTCCTTCAATTCATGTAGTTCTTGTTTTACCTGTTTTAACTTATCATTCTCACGTTGTATCTTAATTTGAAGTTCTTGTTTCTTCAGCTCAGCTTCTGCTACAGCATCATCCATAATTGCTTTTGCTTTTTCTTCTGCTTTAATAATCGCATTCGCTATATATGAACGATCGTTTTCAATTTGGTCTATTTTTGCAATCGATTGATCCAATTTACTTTTAAGCTCTTTGTTTTCCTGTCTCAAAGTACTAAGCTCATCATCTTTTTCTTTGATTTGCTCTTCTAAATCTCTAGCTAATTTCTCTATAAAGTCATAAACATCCTGTTTCTTATAACCGAACAACCCCGTTCTAAATCTTCTTTCACCTTCCATAACCATTCCTCCATACCCTTCAATTCTTTAGTATAAAGTTATTATTCAATATATACTGACAAAAACCCTTCTTGTTTTTTGATTTTTTTCGAATTACATCTTTTTTCCTATATTGAAATAGTCTTTTAGTCCCTTTCAGAGTAAAAAAAAGAATTGGTTTCCCAATTCTTTTTTTTGCTTATTATAGATTTTTATTAATCATATCAGTAAAATCTTGCTTATTTCTTCCTCCAACTACTGTTTCTACTGCTTTTCCATTCTTGAAAAGTATAATGGTTGGAATACTCATTACTTTAAATTGTGCTGCTAACTCTCGCTGTTCATCTACATTTAATTTTCCTACTTTTGCCTTGCCATCAAAATCAGCAGCCAATTCATCAATGATAGGTGCTATCATCCTACATGGTCCACACCAACTTGCCCAGAAATCTACTAATACTGGAGTATCTGACTGAAGAACTTCAGTTTCAAAATTATCCTTTGTAATTGTTAATACTTTCTCACTTGCCATAATATACAGCCTCCCTTTCGTTGTTACTATTTTTAAATCTATTTAGCATATTTTATTACAATA
This sequence comes from Clostridia bacterium, assembly GCA_963662695.2. Classification (GTDB taxonomy): domain Bacteria; phylum Bacillota; class Clostridia; order SK-Y3; family SK-Y3. Next base: position 1,028,820 of record CAXXDC010000001.1, read on the forward strand.
TCGATTAATTCACCGATTTGCTTTTCTTGTTCTTCTTCATTCAAAGCATTTCTCAGGCAATTTTTAGAATGGTTCTCAAGAATAATTCCACCTACCTTGTTTATAGCCGATCTCGCTGCTGCAATTTGCACAAGAATGTCTGAACAAAGTTTTTCTTCTTCTACCATTCTCTGTATTCCTTTAACCTGACCTTCGACTCTTCTTAGTCGTTTTAATATATCTTCTTTGGTATTAATACATCGTTCCATTCCTCATCCCCCTATACCCTTACGGGGTATTTAATTTAATTATAAACCTATTTCTAGTCATTGTCAATATTATTATTCCAAAAAAACCAAAAAATATTTTTAATAACAAAAGACTAAACAAGGAAGTATCTCCTAACTTGTTTAGTCTCTGATCATTTCTATGCTTCATCTTTAAACAGGACTGTACTTAAATATCTCTCTCCTGTATCCGGGGCAACTACTACGACACGCTTTCCCTTTCCAAGTTTTTTAGCGACTTGTATTGCTGCTGCTGCTGCTGCACCACAAGATATACCAAGCAATATACCTTCTTCTTTGGCAATTTTCCTTGACATTGCAAACGCATCATCATCAGAAATTTTTATTATTTCGTCAATAACATCTGTATTCAGTACATCTGGAATGAATCCTGCACCGATACCCTGAATTTTGTGAGGTCCTGGATTTTCTCCTGAAATAACAGGTGAACCATCTGGTTCCACTGCAATGACTTTTGCAAATGGGGCTTTTTCTTTTAATACTTCTCCAACCCCAGTTAGTGTTCCACCAGTACCAACACCTGCAACAAAAGCATCAATATTCCCATCAGTTTGCTCTAGTATTTCCAATGCTGTTGTCTTTTTATGAATCTCAGTATTTGCTGGATTTTCAAATTGCTGAGGCATGAAATAGCCATCATTTTCTTCCACTATTTCTTGCGCTTTTTCAATAGCACCTTTCATACCTTTTTCCCCAGGTGTAAGAATTAATTCTGCACCATACGCCTTTAATAAATTTCTTCGTTCTATACTCATCGTATCAGGCATAATTAGTATCACTTTATATCCTTTTGCAGCACCGACCATTGCAAGTCCTATACCTGTATTACCGCTGGTAGGCTCTACAATTGTTCCGCCAGATTTTAGTCTTCCCTTTTTTTCTGCATCTTCAATCATGTTATATGCGATTCTATCTTTCACACTTCCTCCCGGATTAAAATATTCCAGCTTTATAAGTACTTCTGCACTATTTTCATCTACCAACCTGTTTAAACGCACAAGCGGAGTCTTTCCTATTAGTTCATAAATATTATTTGCGACACGCATGTTGTAACCTCCTTATTTAATGCATAGTATCCTTATCGGTTTTTATGGTTTTATTATATGCAACTACTATATATTTGTCAAGATAAAATTTTTAGATTTATTCTATTATCTTCTGATACTCAGTTGCTATCTTTTCAATATCTACCCGTGCATTTGTTTGATTGGTCAAATATTTTATAAATTCATTAGATTTTTGCACATCTACATTGATATATATAATTACTAATTCTTCATATTTTATTTCTTTTATTATATGACCTTGACCTAATGTTTCATTCTGTACTTTACCAAACAAATGATAATCGGAAACAACCTTTATAGTTTCAACCAATCTCATATTAACTATTCCTGCTTCTACCAGACCTTCTTTTGCACTCTTACTATATGCTCTTACAAGACCCCCTGCACCTAAAAGCGTGCCTCCAAAATAACGGGTAACAATAATCACCACATCCTGTACACCCTCTTTTTTTAACACTTCCAATGTAGGTATCCCCGCTGTGCCAGAAGGTTCTCCATCATCACTATATCTCTGGATATTATTGTTCCCTATGATATATGCGTACACATTATGACGTGCATCCCAATATTTTGCTTTTAATTCATTAATATATTGTAGCGCCTCTTCTTCTGTACGAATCGGTTTCACATTTGCTATAAACCTAGATTTTTTCTCTACAATTTCTGCCCGTCCATGTCTACCAACTGTTTTATATTCATATAACATAATCTTTTACCTTTGCAAACATAACTTTATCTACCAGCACTTGTAATATGGTACCTGTTTCAGTATGTTCTTCCCTTAAAATATCTGCATCCCGATAAAGCCCAGATATGATATTCCCTTGTTCATATGGAACCAATATTGTTATATCTATTTTTTTCCCTGGTAAAGTATCTTCTAAAATGCTTAGTAAAGTATCAATTCCTTGACCAGTATGTGCTGATACCTCTATACTTGCTTCAGCAATATCAACCTTTGGTAAACAAGTATTAGGATGACATAAATCTATTTTATTATAAACTAATATGATCGGTTTATTCCCCGCACCCAATTCATTTAAAATACTATTTACAACTTTTAAATGCTCTTCTATTTCTTCACTACTTGCGTCTACAACATACAACAAGACATCTGCCAAAGCTGCCTCTTCTAGTGTCGATTTAAATGCTTCAATCAAATGATGTGGAAGCTTTCGTATAAAACCAACAGTATCTACAATTAAAACATCACGCTTATCCGAAAGTATTATATTTCGAATAGTAGGGTCTAATGTTGCAAATAGCTTGTCTTCTGCCAATACATCTGAATGAGTAAGGTTATTAAGTAGTGAAGACTTTCCTGCATTTGTGTATCCAACTAATGCAACGACAGGTGTACCTTCTTTTTTTCGTCTACTACGCAATAGCTCTCTGTGCTTTTTAATTTTATCAAGCTCATTTTGTAAATACTGTATTCTTCTCCTTATATGCCTTTTATCTGACTCTAGTTTTGTTTCACCAGGCCCTCTTGTACCTATCCCTCCACCTAGTCGAGACAGGGATATTCCAATACCACTTAATCGAGGCAGAGAGTATTTAAGTTGTGCTAGCTCTACTTGAATCTTCCCTTCTTTCGTGCGCGCTCTCAATGCAAATATATCCAATATCAATGTACTTCTATCAATGACCTTTACACCAATCTTCTTTTCTAGGTTACGTACCTGTGATCCGGTAAGTTCATCATCGAAAATAACCATATCTGCCTCTAAATTTTCACAAGCGTCTCTAATCTCTTCAACCTTGCCTTCACCTACAAAAGTTGCTGTATGTATAGCATGTCTATTTTGCAATACCACTGCAATAACTTCAGCTCCTGCAGTATCAACTAGTCGTTCCAATTCCTTTAATGATTCTTCAGTGGTATTTCCTTTAGACTGATTCATTTTCCCTGTCTGTACACCTACCAAAATTGCACGTTCTTTTTCCAATTCTTGATTATTATTCTCCATGAAAATATCCTCCATTATCGTCAATTTACTTGATTTTCTCAATACATACAGCAATGGGTGGACAATTTATTTGATTTATAAACGTATGTACCAATACCGAATATTTTTTGCAATCTATTTCTTTTAAAAAATTCATTACTGTTTCTTTCTCATCAAATCCACTGTCACCACCATAGTAAATTACAATCATCACAATACCATTACGTACAATCAAATCTAGGCTTTTTTGTATTGCATCTATTGTTGTATGTGCTTTGGTATGAACGTTATGATCTCCACCCGGAAGATATCCCAAGTTAAACATCACAGCCTTTATATCGCACTTCACATATTGATCCATTTTTTGATGTCCATCCTGAATTAATGTTACACCATCTAATAAATTTTTATCCTTTAATTTTGCATATGTATTTTGAAGTGCTTTATTTTGTACGTCAAAACTATAAACATGTCCCTCAACGCCTACTATTTCTGCAAGAAAAAGTGTATCATTTCCATTCCCTGCTGTGGCATCTATGACTACATCACCTTTTCCGATTACTCGTTTAACGATATCATGGGAAATGCCAAGGGAATTTTTAAGTACTCTCATGTCTTATCCCTCCGTATCCTAAGTTATGTAAAAGATATTGGTTTTTATACTTACATTGTAACATTTCTAAATTGATTTTCATAATATATAGTGCAAGAAAGAATAGATCAATAAACTTTATGTAATGAGGGAGGCTACAGAATGAGTGACGGCATTAAAGGTATTTTAGGATGTAATTCAGAAATATTATTCTTTATTTTAGTATTCTTATGTTTATGCTATTGTGGTTGCGGTAGGTAAAAAATAATAATAGTACTTATTTGGCAATAGATGTTGCACAAAGTAACAAGCGAATGAACATATTGTTCTAGGTATTAAACAATAGAAGCTGCAAAAATAGCAGCTTCTATTGTTTGTGACATTATTAGATATTTTTTAGTCTTTTAACAATACTATTTACACCTGGTAGTATACTAATGATAATACAAATTAATGTATCTGTTCCTATCGTTGAACCATTGTAAATCAAAGAATACAGCCATACATTCATCCCTTCTGGTGCATAGGATCCAAAGAAAATTGCTCCAGATAAGAAATGCATTAGAAACCTGCCAAAGCCTCCTACAAATACTGCGATTGGGAGCTGTTTTCTTCTAAAAAAGCCAGCAAACCCCATCGCTCCAAAAGCAAGTGGATAATCCAAAAACAGCTGTGCCCAATGCACTACATAAGGTTCTTGTATAAATTGCAGAAAACCATACGCAATACCTGCTACAATACCTGCAACTGGTCCGAATATAAATGCGTAAATAAATATCGGTAACATGCTTGCAGGTGTTACACCCCCGCCTTGAGGTAAATGAAACAATTTAATATATGAAAGTGCAAACGATAAGGCGATACACAATCCTCCATATACAATCACCTTTGTTTTATTTTTTTGCAAATTATTATTTTCAAACATTACCGTCTTCCCTTCAAAACTTATTTTGCTTCCGCTATTTTTGACAAAATTTGATGACTACGTTCAATAAATTTTGTCATTGCCTCTGCTTCCAATTGTTTATGACTCATCATTGCTAAATCATATACATGTTCACAGATCATGTCAACATCCTGCTTTTTATCTTCAATTTCGTACATATTCATAACCATTTGAATCAATTGATTATTCTTATTTAAAACGAGTGTCTGTTCTTCTGGGAATAAGTTAGGCATGTTCATTCCACCATACATTTTACTCATTTCCTGCATTCTTCTAGACTGTTCAGACAATAAAATCATCGCTGGAATATCAGCAGCTACTAAGTTTTCAACTTGAATCTTAAGTTGTTCGTTACCTAAAACACCTTTAAAAATCTTCTCTAAACTCTCTTGTGATGCTTTGTCATCTTCTTCATTCTCTTTATTTGTCGTATCTTTTAGATTCTCTGAAATATCTGAATCGATACGATTAAACTTCACTTCTGTTTCCTTTGTTTCTAAAAATTGAATAAACGGACTATCTATATTGGTAGGAAGAATAATCGCTTCCATCCCCTGTTCTTTAAACAACTTAATATATTGCGCTTGTTGAAGTTCATCGGTGACATAAAAAACTTTGTTTTCATGCTTTTCTTTATTCTTTTCTAAATAATCTTTTAATGTCACATATTCTTCGGATGTCGTTTTGTAAATAATAATATCTTTTACTTTTTCATAAAATTTATCATTACGCATACAACCATACTTAATAAATGGGTGAATATCATCCCAATAGTTATTGTAATCTTCTCTTTTTACGTTGAAAAGTGAAACTAGCTTATCACCCACTTTTTTTGTGATATGCTTTGATACTTTTGTTACATATCCGTCATTTTGCAGAAAACTTCTAGATACGTTTAGCGGTAAATCTGGACAATCAATCGTACCCTTTAGTAACATTAAAAATTCAGGTATAACTTCTTTTACATTATCAGCAACGAAAACTTGATTACTGAATAGTTTGATTTGTCCTTCGCTACTTTCAAATTCATGCTTCAATTTTGGAAAATACAGTATTCCTTTTAAGTTAAATGGATAATCAACATTGAGATGAATCCAAAATAGAGGATCATTAAAGTCATTAAAAACCTTTTTATAAAACTCTTTATATTCTTCTTCTGTACATTCACTAGGTTTTTTAAGCCATAAAGGATTACTATCATTAATTGGCTTTGGTTCCTCTTTCTCTTCTTTGCCTTCCTCTTTCTTTTCCTCATGATCTTCTAAATAAATATCAACGGGTAAAAATGAACAATATTTATTGAGTACTTGTCTAACTGTGAAAGTTTCTAAAAAATCTTTATTCTCTTCATCAATATATAATGTGATAGCTGTTCCCCGTTCTTTACGTTCCGAAGAGTCCATTTCATATTCAGTACCGCCTTCACAAACCCATTTCACTGCATCTGCATTTTCCTGATATGAAAGTGTCTCAATCTCAACTTTTTCTGCTATCATAAAAGCGGAATAAAAACCTAATCCAAAGTGACCAATAATATCATTGTCCTCTTCTCCCTGCTCTTTGAATTTTTCAATAAAATCTTCAGCACTAGAAAAAGCAACCTGATTGATATATTTTTTCACTTCATCCGCAGTCATTCCAATACCATTATCAATAAATTGAAGTGTTTTTTTCTCTTTATCAATGATAACTTTCACCTCAAATGATGTATCATCAATCTTTGCCTCACCAATAGTAGATAGTCTCTTTAATTTACTGATTGCATCGCAACCGTTAGACACCAACTCCCTAACAAAAATATCTCTATCCGAGTATAACCATTTTTTTATAATCGGAAAAATATTCTCTGTATGTACAGAAATATTACCACTCTCGTGTATCATATGTATTCCTCCTATTTTTATTATTCTTTATTCTTTCATTATTTTACAATTCATCATGTCACTTGTCAAGATAAATTTAGCACTCTATAACATAGAGTGCTAAAAAATTTGATGTATTTGATTCTACATATTCTATAATGGGTATGTTATACTATGATAGTAGTGGACTATGATAATGATTGGAGATAAACGATGGAAAGACATCAGGTTACACAAAGAGTTGCTTTATTAGGAATTATCCTTAATATAATATTGCTAATTGGAAAGTTGATTGTCGGCTTTGCCAGTCGAAGTCAAGCCATGATTGCTGATGGTTTTAATAGCGCTGGAGATGTATTTTCCTCACTTATGACATATATCGGAAATCGAATTGCTAGTCAACCAGAAGATCAAAATCACCCATACGGACATGGTAAAGCAGAATATATCTTTTCTATGATCATTAGCTTTTCCTTATTACTTGTAGCAATTAGTATCTTCCGAGAATCATTGGATTCAATTTTACACCGTGAAATCTTTATTTTTTCTTGGTGGTTAATTGGTGTTGCTATTGCAACAATTGTACTGAAGTTAAGTCTGTTTATTTATACGAATAAAGTTGGAAAACTACATAATAGTCTATTGATACTGGCTAATGCTGAAGACCATCGCAACGATGTATTTGTTACCTCAGCAACACTATTAGGAATCCTTCTAGGAAAATATGGGATCTATTGGCTTGATGGAGTTGTAGGAATTGGTATATCTATATGGATTGCCTATACAGGTTTTAGAATATTTATGGATTCTTTCAATGTGCTAATGGATACTAATATCGACCAATCTTTTAAAGAAGATATCATGGGTGTTATACTTTCTGTCCAAGGTGTAGACCATATTGATGACATTATTGCAAAACCTGTCGGCTTTCAAGTCATTATTATTGCCAAAGTTTCAGTTAATGGCAACTTAACAATTAATGAAGGACATAGTATAGCAGCTCAAATCAGAGAAAAATTGAGAGGTTATAAACATATCAGTGACGTGGTTGTACATGTGAATCCGTGCTAGCATTATTTATATATCTCCTCTTAATATAGTTTTTACAACTGATTTAGAAAATGTAACCTTATAATTCATCAGTATTTACTCCGCTATCACCGCTATCAGCCAATTTTTCAATATCTTCAATTGTATAACGTTCTTCTTTTCTTGCATTCTCCATTAATTGCATAACTTCGTTAGCTTCACTATCTGAGACATACTCAGTCAGGATATTGTCTAATTTCTCACTAAGCTTTTTCCACTCCACATATTCTACTCCCCCCTAGGATTAAACTTAGACACTTCTTTTAACTGCTCGTATAATGCTTTTTCGTCTTCTGTCAATATCTCAGGATTGACGATACGCACACGAATATATAAATCTCCTCGGCTTCCTTTCTTATCTTTATATCCTTTACCAGTTATTTTAATTTTTCCATCAGATTGTACACCAGCTGGTGTCTTAATCATTATTTTACCATCAAGGGTTTTAACCATAACTTCGGTTCCCAACCCAGCTTCCCACGGTGTCAAATGTAGTGTTTGTATGATATTTAACCCATCTAAAACAAACTCATTGTTTTGCTTAAATTTCACTCTCAAATATAGATCACCTTTATCACCACCATTTAAGCTTGGTTTCCCTTGCTTTGCAAACTTTATCTTTTCACCTGGCATAATACCAGCGGGTACTTTAAATGAAAGACTCTTTTTTGAACCATTTATAATGAGCGATACTCTTTTCTCTATGCCACTATAAGCTTGTTCAATCGTAATTTCAATTTCTGCTTCTATATTTTCCCCTTTTGTAGGACGTGAAAATCTACTGTTTTGTTGGTGTGCACCTCCAAAAACATCGTTAAATCCACTTGCGCCACCAGCGAAGAACATATTAAAGAAATCACTAAAATCATTATTTCCCCCTGTTGTACGGTATTCATATCTTACATTATTGCCATAGCCATATTGTGATGGATCAAAATTCATTCCATTATAGAATTGACCATCCGAACCAAATTGATCGTACTTTTTCCTTTTATCTTTATCTCCAATCACCTCATAGGCTTCATTAAGTAATTTGAATTTTTCTTCTGCTTTTTCATTACCGGGATTAGCATCAGGATGATATTTTTTTGCTAGCTTTCTATATTTTTTCTTAATATCTGCTTGAGACGCCTCTTTATTAACACCCAATATTTCATAATAGTCTTTATATTGCATAAACAACTCACCTCATCAATTTTGAGACTTTGACTTTCTTTGACCTTCTGTATATTATACTACCATTATTATGATAAATCAATATGAAATAATCTATTCTGTTTTTAATATTTTATCTATAACTTCTAATAAATCCCCTCCATTTATATCCGCTTCAAGATTTTCTTCACCAATCTTTGCAGTTTTGCACCCTGCCCGAATGCCTGCCAATATATCTGTATCCCTGTCTCCTACCATCCAGCTATTTATTAAATCTATATTATATTTCTCAGCCAAGTCTAATATCATACCTGGCTCTGGTTTTCTGCACCTAGATTTTTTCTTAAAGTCAGGACAATATCTAATTTCTGTTATTTTACAATAGGGTTCTAATTCTTCTATCAGTTTTTGATGTATTGCATCTAAATCAGCTCTTTTAAAATAGCCTAATTCTATCCCCCCTTGATTTGTGACAACAAAGAGTTCATATCCAGCTTCGTACGCCTTTTTCATACCTTCTTTAGCCGCATCATAGATCATTAAATCCTTTGGCTTATTCACATGTTTTTTATTGTCATTAATGACACCATCTCTGTCTAAGAATATTGCCTTTTTCACAAACTTCACCTCCCCAATCCTCTCTGTTTTTATTATTCTCCTGCTTCAGTCTCATAGGGCCAATCTATAATCCCACCTAAATCATATACATTCCTATATCCTAGATCGGCCAATGCTTGAGCGGCAATTGCACTACGTCTACCACTTCTGCAATAAACGATAATAGTTGCATTTTTATCGGTTAATTGCTCTTCGGCAACGCTTTCAAGTCTATCAACTGGAATTAGCATACTTCCTGGAATATGACGTTCTACATATTCTTCTTTTGTCCTTACATCTAATAAGATAATCTCTTTGTCCATCTCAAGTCTTTCTTTTGCTTCAGAGGGTGATATCTGTTTGTATTCTAATTGTGTTTTTTCATACGTATTTTGCTCCATATTATTCTCCTTACCCTGACATCCTGCAAAAATCAATGCCACACTCAACAAAATTGCTACTATTAGTGATTTCATTAGATTCCTCCCTAAAATTTATAGTTTCCACACTAATCCACATTGTCAATAAGATACCCAAATTTAATGGAATATAAACAAAAGTACGATGGTTTATAAAACCGTCGTACTTTCTAGATTACTTTACTACTATAAACATTCATAGTGTGTCCACATACTAATAATCTTAACTACTTTCTCTTTTTTATAAACCATATACACAAGCCTATGTTGTCTATTAATTCTCCTTGAATATGAGCCTGACAAATCTCCTATTAACTTTTCATAAGGAGGATATTCATCAAAAGGATTTTTTCTTAAAGTATCAAGCAGTGCATTTATTTTATCTCCAAAGCCCGCTCTAAGTGCTACTTTTTTCTCTTTAAAACCCTGTTTCGTATATAGTATTTTCCACTCATCAGTCATCAATATCCTCCACACAGTCATCAAGAGGCGTATTTATTCCTTCAATAATTTTTTCCCGCATATTCGGTATAGAACATAAATACAGTGTTTCCCGCATAGATTTATAATCTTCCTCGGACAGTACAACAACATTTCCACTCTTGCCTGTAATATATACAGGTTCATGAGTTGTTATCGCTTCTTCGATAAGCTTAAAAAAATTTTTTCTAGCTGTAGTTGCATTTAATATCGACATAATAAACCTCCTTCATGCGTACAGTATCATGTACATATATTATATGATTATTATATGCTAATGTCAATCTTTCTATCTGATTTAATGAAATAAATAAAAACAAATATAAAAAAGGTAATAATTTTACATAAATATCTCCATTTTATATGATTTTTTTATCTTAATCATATAAAATGTTAATGAAAAATAATTATTTGGGGTGAGAGATGTTAATAGCACCTGTTTTTAATAGTATAAAAGATTTAAAGTTAATAGATAAGTTAATAAATAAATACTCTTCAAAACTATCTACTAACACTTACGTTACGAATGCTCATTATTCAATTGAATTAGAAAAGAATTTTTATCAAGCGATATTAGATAACGATGAAGATAATATTATCAAATACTGTAAGATGTTATCAAGTTATCAAATGGCTGACCTATGTATATGAGATCCTATACGCTCATTAAAAAATAATATCATTTGTTCTTGCACTGTTTTATCAAGATACGCTATAGATGCAGGAGTAAGCCAAATCACGTCCCTCTCTCTAGCTGATAAATATATTAATTTGGTGGAAAAAGTCAATGATATTGAACAATTAAAAAATATATGTGGATTACTATTTTTAAATTTTATAAGGGAAATGCTAAATTCCCGACAAAGTTACATTTACTCTAAACCAGTGAACCAAGCTATAGCTTTTATTAATGAAAATTATAATACTAAAATCACATTAGAATCGTTAGCAAATAACATAAACCTTAATTCCCAATACTTATCTAGAATTTTCAAAAAAGAAACTGGTTTAACCGTCACAGAATATATTAATAAAATCAAAATATCAAATGCAAAACATTTATTCTGTTATACTAATTTTAATATTACAAATGTATCCCTTGAAGTTGGATTTAGTTCTCAAGAATACTTTTCTAAAGTATTTAAAAAATTCGAAGGTCTATGTCCTAAAGAATATAAAGCAAAATTAAAGAGTTTTGATAAAACTCACAAATATATTAAAGAGGTGAATGAAATGGATATGTTCAAAGAAAAATCAACACAAGAACAAATGGAAATGATGCAAGAAATGGGTAAAAGATTTCTGCAGTATAAGTATCAAACAGATGTAATCACTTTTAAGAATTTTAACACTATTTTAAAACCTGGAGGTACTGTTTTAGTAGGTGATTCTATTACAGAAGGGTTTAGGGCAAGTGAATTATTACCAGAATATTATATTATAAACCGTGGTATTGGTGGTGATACAACTGAAGGTATTTTAAATAGGATGAATGAAAGTATTTTTGATACAAAAGCTTCAAAAATATTCTTGATGATTGGGACAAATGATCTGGGTAACGAAAACAAAAAACCTGATGAAATAGTAAAAAACATAACTGAAATTATTAATCAAACTCAAGAAAAATTACCTGACTTAAAAATATATCTAGAATCAGTTTATCCAATCTCAAAAGCTGAACATGAAAAAATAGAAAAAACAATGGTCGGTATAAGATCAAATAAAGATATTGACGAAATAAATTGTCAGTTAGAAACGTTAGCGAAAGAAAAAAACATAACATACATTGATGTCAATTCACACTTAAAAGATGAAAATGGCAATCTTAAACTAGAATATACAACAGAAGGTCTCCATCTTTCTGCATTAGGATATATAAAAGTAGTAGAAGTATTAAAACCATATATGAGTAAATAATGTATAAAGGGGAAGACAATGATTAAATTATTCGAAGAATTAAAAAAAATGTAATTTCAATTTAATTGGTAAATAATAACCGCCTCCCATAAGGCGGTTATTATTTATACATGTATAGTTTTACTTCACTGCGTTATTTAACGCTTGATCCAAGTCACAAATCAAGTCTTCAACATCTTCAATACCAACTGAAATTCTAATCATATCTGGCGTAAGTCCTGCATCACGCTGTTGCTGTTCATCTAACTGTTGGTGTGTTGTACTTGCTGGATGTATAACTAATGATTTTGCATCAGCAACATTGGCGAGATGTGAGAATAATTCTACACTATCAATAAACTTTTTGCCTTCTTCTCCCCCACCTTTAATACCAAAAGTAAAGATAGCTCCTACACCTTTTGGAAAATATTTTTGTGACAATGCATTATATTTATTATCTGATAAACCGGGATAATTCACCCAACTCACTGCTGGATGGTTGTTTAAAAATGCCGCTATTTTTTGTGCATTAGATACATGTCTTTCTACTCTCAATGATAAAGTTTCCAATCCCTGAAGCAGTAAGAAAGAATTAAATGGACTAATTGCTGCACCTGTATCTCTTAGAAGCGTCACTCTAGCCTTTATAATATATGCAATTGGTCCAAGTGCTTCAACATACTTAATACCGTGATAACTGGCATCACCATCGGTTAGTAACGGGAATTTTCCACTCGCAGCCCAATCAAAATTTCCTGAATCTACTATTACACCACCAATCGTTGTACCATGTCCACCGATAAATTTGGTTGCAGAATGAACAACAATATCTGCCCCATATTCAATTGGTCTTAACAAGTATGGCGTTGCAAAGGTATTATCCACAATTAATGGAATCTTATTGTCATGTGCAATTTTAGCCACAGCCTCAATATCGATAAGATTAATCCCTGGGTTACCTATCGTTTCAATATAGACTGCTTTTGTCTTATCATTAATTGCAGCGCTAAAGTTTTCAGGCTCATCAGGATCTACAAAAATTGTATTTATCCCTAAACGTGGCAATGTGTTTGAAAATAAATTATATGTACCACCGTACAATGTACTAGCCGCAACAATCTCATCTCCTACACCTGCAATGTTTGTAATCGCATAAGTAATCGCCGCTGAGCCTGATGCAACTGCAAGTGCTCCCACGCCTCCTTCCAACTTTGCAATTCTTTGTTCAAATACATCTGTTGTTGGATTCATTAGCCTCGTATAAATATTACCAAATTCCTTTAATGCAAATAAATTTGCTGCATGCTCTGCATTTTCAAAGACATAGGATGTTGTCTGATAAATCGGTACTGCTCTGGAACCTGTTGCTGGATCTGGTTCTTGCCCTGCATGTAATTGTAATGTGTCAAATTTGTACTCTCTCTTACCCATAAATAATACCCCTCTCTTGATTTAGTGGTTAACCCACTTCATATTGGTTAGTTTTAAACACTACTAAGAAACTATACATAAAACAAAAAACTCTCCTGCAGATAACAGGAGAGAAAGTTATAATTTCCCCTCTTATCTCTCAGCTTAAAAAGCTGCAGGATTTAGCACCAATACCTTTTGTACGGTTGCTGGGTTTCATCGGGCCAGTCCCTCCACCACTCTCGATAAGATTTTTTCATAGTATTCTTATATGTTTTATTGGTATTTTGTTGATTTTTTATAGCATAGCATAGATTTAGTTATCTGTCAATAGTTTTTAATTTTTTTCTATTTCCAGTTGCAATAAAGTAAAAACTTGATTATAATATAATTAAGTTTATAATATAAACCAAGAGGAGGGCATACCTATGTCAAAGAATGCAAAAAATGTAGAAAACATTTTAAACGATATCACATATATTAAAAATGCCATACAAAAGCATAACAATATTTTAAAGTACATCTCATTATCTAAAGTACTCAGTTTTATTGCAATCTTGGGCGGCATTTTTACCATAGCTCTATGTTCCATCGTTTTTTATTTCATTAGTCACTATGGTGCTTATAAAAATGTGCCACAGAACTATAAAACACTTCTCTATATCATCATATTTTTATCAACTGCTGGTATTGGTTTCTTAAAAATTAAAAATATACTAAATGCCTACAGACAAATAAACATGAATATTTCTCTATTACGTCTATTAAAAGAAGTATATACACCACATACATTAACAACACTAATCCCTTACGTCATAGTTACTATATTTATTATTGTTTTCTTAATTACAAATGGTTATCTTATGTATATTGTTCCTGTACTTGCTATTCTTTATGGATTATTAATGAACGGATTCGTTAATATTTTTCACCTAAAAGAACTTATTTTATTTGGGAACTGGCTTATCGTTACAGGATTAATTGGACTATTCGAGTTAAAAAATTTACATCCTTCCCTACTAATCATTTTAACTTTTGGTATTGGATTTATCTTAATGGGAATCGGCGGATATATCATTTCGTCTAGAGAGAGGATGTAAGCCTGTGGATAATAACATGTTTACAATAGATAAAACCATTCATGAACGGGCTCGCCTAGTTATTCTAACGTATTTAGCCGGGAGTAATGAAAACAAGGTTTCTTTTAATGAACTAAAAGAGAAATTAGAGTTTACATCGGGAAATCTGTCCGTACAGTTGAGAAATTTGGAAGAAGCAAGGTATATTAAAATTAATAAAAAAATAAAAAACAGGAAACCTATCACTAACGTATCATTGACGCCAGAAGGGTTAGATGCTTTAAAAGAATATATTGCACAAATGGAAAAAATAATAAAAACGGTGAAAAACAAAAAATAATTATGTAAAAATATCCTTCTCAATATATTGAGAAGGATATTTTTAGTGTCCATTGATGATAGCTTCTTGAAAAATATAAACATTTAATTCACTTCCCAACTATTCTTTTATATTTATGTATATTCCATTATTTAAATAATAATCACTGTATACAAAATCTATTATAATTAAATACTATTACTAATAAATGAGGTGGATTATATTGTTTAGAAAAATAAAAAATACGTTAAAATTTATCAATCATTTAAAAGGAGCACAAAAAACAGAATATACTCAATTACAATATGTTGATAAAAAATATAAGATTCATGCAAATATTGATAAGAATTACGATAATTTAAAAACTGTACTCGGTAAAAGTAATGATGTCATGTTTAGAGAAATACAAATAGATATAAAAAAACAACATCGTGCACTTCTTTGTTTTATTGATGGAATGGTTAACAAAGCATTGGTTAGTGAATTTATTGAAAATACTTTAATGATGAATATACACCTTACAGAAAAAGATGAAAAGCTATTATCCCAAGATATATATAAAACTATAAAAGAAAAAGTAATCAATGCCGCTGTCTTAAAAGAAAGCCAATCCTTCGATGAAGTAATAGGTGCTATCTTATCAGGTGAAGCTGTATTGTTTATTGATAACTACGATACAGCAATGCTTTTAGGCGTAAAAGGATTTGCAACTAGGGATATACAAGAACCTGATACAGAGGTTTCTGTTAGAGGCCCACGTGAAGGATTTACTGAAAGCCTTCGTGTGAATACCACATTACTAAGAAGAAAGATTAAAAATACCAAACTGGTATTTGAACAAATAATGATTGGTAAGGAAACCCATACCAATGTTTGCATTTCATATATTGATGGACTTGTAAACCCTAAAATTGTAAATGAAGTAAAAAATAGATTGAATCGAATTGATACAGATGTGATCTTAGAATCAGGCTATATTGAACAATTTATAGAAGATAATCCTCTTTCGTTTTTTTCTACGGTTGGCAATAGTGAGAAACCCGATAAAGTTGCAGCTAGAATTCTTGAAGGTAGGGTTGCCATTCTTTGTGATGGATCCCCATTTGCGTTGACAGTACCCTATTTGTTTATAGAAACAATGCAAATCAGTGAAGATTATTATTCTAAGCCATTTTTATCTTCTATAGTCAGGATGTTAAGACTGCTAGCTTATATAATTACTTTATTAACACCTGCAGTTTACGTTGCCTTAACAACATTTCATCAAGAAATGATTCCCACTGTACTTTTGATTACAATGGCTTCATCACGTGAAGGCATACCATTTCCAAGCTTTATTGAAGCTATGCTAATGGGAACTATTTTTGAACTCTTGAGAGAATCGGGTATACGATTACCTAGACAAGTCGGTCAAGCGGTCAGCATCGTTGGTGCCTTGGTCATTGGTGATGCAGCCGTAAAGGCAGGAATTATTAGTGCACCAATGGTTATTATCGGTGCAATCACTGCGATTACCAGCTTTATTGTCACGCCATTATTAGACAGTATTCTTTTCTTCAGATTCTTTTTTGTTATTTTGAGTGCTGCATTTGGACTTTTTGGTATTATGGTTGGTACGTTTATTATGCTCGCACATATGTGTTCGTTAAGGTCGTTCGGGATCCCCTTTCTAGCACCTTTAGCACCTACGATTTGGACAGATTTAAAAGATTCTTTTATACGGGCACCCGTATGGCTTATGAAATCATATCCAAAATCATTAAGAACGCAAAAAACAAAAAGACAGAGCATCTCAACCTTTCCTACCATACCCGACAATAAGGATGGTGAAGATAACGAATGATAAAGAAATTTCTCATCACTATATTATGTATTTTATTGTTAACAGGATGCTGGGATAGAAGAGAATTAAACGAACTTGGCATTGTAATGGCAGTTGGTATAGACAAAGATGGGTCAGAAGGAAATATTACCGTTACCTGTCAAATAGTAAGGCCTGGAGCACTAAAATCAGAAGGTGCAAATATAGAATCCCCAAATGATTTAGTCAGTGCCTCAGGTGATACCCTTTTTGAAGCAATTAGAAATATCTCAAAAGAGTTTGATAGGATGGTTTATTTCCCTCATACCAAAGTAATTGTAGTTAATGAAGCCCTTGCAAAAGATGGACTTTTACCTATGCTTGATCTTTTTGAACGAGATCATGAAATGCGCCATTTAGTTTCAATCATTGTAGCGAAAGATGCATCTGCTAGAGAGATATTAGGTGTTATGCATGGTGTAGAGAATATTCAAGCAAGCTATATGGATAACATTATCAAGTTAAGAAAAGTAAACTCAGAAGTAACAAATACAAATTTATTGCAATTTACACAAAAAGTAACTGCAAATGGCATCAATCCAATTACAGGCGTTATGAAAATAATTAAAGAAAGGAATGAACCTATCGAGGAGAAAGATGAAAAAGTGACTGAGGGTATAAAACTTACAGGTACAGCTGTATATAAAAAAGATAAATTAATAGGATTTTTAAACGATGACGAAACAATTGGATTAAACTGGATTATCAATGAAGTACAGAGTGGTCTAAATTATTTCCCTGACCCCATAAAAAAAGATAAATATATTGTTATTGAGATAAAACGGTCAAAAACTAAAATCATGCCTGAAATAAAAGATGGCAATATTTTATTTATTATTGAAGTGGAAGAAGAAGGTCATATTGTTGAACATCAGGGTTCAATAGATATATCAGATATAGAAATCATTGAATTGCTTGAAAAAATACAAAGTGAAACGATTACGAAACAAATGGAGAAAACAATAGAAAAGGTTCAAAAAGAATTTAAATCAGATATCTTCGGCTTTGGTGTATCACTTAATCGCAAATATCCAAAAGAATGGAAAGTAATCAAAGATAGATGGTCAGAGATATTTCCTGAGGTTGATGTCAAAATAAAAGTTGATGCACGAATTAGAAGGGCTGGATTATTACAAAAATCTTTTGAAGCTAAAGAATAAACTTGAATGGAGCAAATAGTTGCTCTATTCAAATTATTCACTTGTACTCTTCCTAATATAGCGTACTAAGTAGTAAACCATTGCAAAAAAAAGTATTGGTATAAACAACCACCCAGCAATAATTAATGAACTTGTAAACCATCCAGCTTTTATAAATATATCAAAAATCTTTTCCATATTAACATCCATTCCTCTCGTTTATTATTACCACTTAATTTCTTTGATCACATTTTTTCTTAAGCCAAGTAATCATCAATAACATGATTGGCAGAATAATCTGAAAAGGAATATGAATATATTGGGGAGTAATTTTCAAAGCAACATATTGGCGAATAGCATAGTTTTGTTCCTGATAAACAGAAATCCAAAAAGAAAAAATACTAACTACAATCGTAATAAACCATTTGTGCTGTTCAATCTTAAATAGAAAACTCAATGCAGTGATGCCAGCATATAAAAACAATATTGCTTTATACATTCCTCCAACAAAAATAAATATAATACCTATCGCATCCATATTTGCGATAATTCCTACAATATTAATCAGTTTTATAACTTGTACTAATGGAACATTTGCACTTTCTGCAGAACTAACACCTAAAACTGAAATAAGAATGATTAATGTCATCATCAGTATTGACCCAGAAAAAATAATAGAAAGCATCGAAACTTTTCGACTGCTTTTCTTTTCACATACAAAACACCAATACATCAAAAATACAACCATCTCCCCAAAAGGAAATGTTACAACAAGGGGAAAAGTGGCTTTAAATACTGGCATAAAACCGTTTTCCAAAACAGGTGTGATGCCTTTTAAATCAACTTCTCCAGAAATACCAATGAGTACAAATACACTAATGATTGATAATACTACAATTGGCATCATTATTTCGCTTGAACGTGCGATAACCTCCAAATCTTGAAAAATCAAAAATAACAATGCAAGTAGGAAAATGCCGATAATGTATTCTAAAGGCGTTTTTTTTAAAAATGTAAATATCATTAATTCTCCAAAAGAGCGAATGATACGGGTTGCTACAAAAATAAAATATGCAGCATATGAAAAAACCAATACACTACCTACATATTCGCCTAGTAATACTATAATTATCTCAGCTAAATTTTTTTCAGGATAATTTTTTTGCAATTCGGTATAAAACCATATCAAGACTAATCCAATAAGCATTGCAATAAAAATAGCAATCCAAGCATCCTTTTTAGCTTTTATTCCTAATGGAAAAAGTGTTGTACTACCAATTTCAAATAATATAATTAATGAAATCAATTGGTGTTTGCTTATATGCTTCATTTTAAGCTCCCTTTGATTTTTCTAATCGTACATAGCAAGAGATAAAAAATTAAAACAATTGCTAAAATACCAGTATAAATCCAGCCAGCTATGACTGAAAAAGTCATCAAAAAACCTCTATTTTCAAAAAATTCTTTTAATATTTCAATTATTTTCATAAAACCCTCCATACACTTTACTTTAATTGTCTACTTTTCTCTTTAAGCCAATAAATGAGTAACAATAGTACAGGTATCGCATTTAGATATATAATATATTGAAAATCAGTATCAAATGGATAGGCCCACAGATGATAAATATAACTTGGTTCAAATGCTATAGATACCCATAGTAAAAAAATACCTGTCAGTACAAGTGTTAATTTGTAGTTTTTTATTTTAAATACTGTTGTCAAGACCAAAGTAACTCCATTTAGAAAAAGTGACATTTTAAAAAAACCGCCTATAAACATAATAATAATCCCTAACGCATCTAAATTCGTGATAATATCTCCAATATGAATTAATTTTATGACTGCATACAAGGGAATAGTCGCATTACTCGTATAGTCAACTCCTAAAACAGAAATAATAATTACAGTTGTTATCGTTATCATTAGTCCAACGAGTATCGCTGCCACCATCGTCGTTTTTCTAATAATTTTTTTAGGCGTAACATAACACCAAAACATAGAGAAAATAAACATCTCACAAAAAGGGAAAATTACAACGGTAGGGTAAGCTTCTTTTATTACTGGCATCACACCATTTTCTAACACGGGCGTTAAATTTCGCAAATCTATTTCACCAGATAAAAAAATCATAAAATAAACACTAACAATAAAGAAAACCATCAATGGCATTAAAAGTTCCGCTATACGACCAAATGCTTCAAACCCCATGAGCTGTACAATTAAACTAGTTGCTAAATAAACAGCAAGTACCACCTCTAATGGTGTATTTGGCAAAAAAGTTGTTATAAACAATTCACCAAACTCCCGCAGATTTCGTGCCGCAGGCCAAAGCCAATAAACTGCATATAGTAGTGCAAGGGGAATTCCAATCCATTTCCCTAAAATAGCAATTATTATTTCTACATAATTCTTATCTGGAAATGCTTTCTGCAATTCTGTGAATATCCAAATAAAGCCTAAACCAATTATTAAAGAAATTAATATAACAAGCCATGCATCTTGCTTTGTTTTTATGCCCAATGCAAAAAGTGTTGTGCTTCCTATTGTAAATATAACTGTTAGTGCAAATAACTGATATTTACCGATACGTATCATAAACTTTCTCCAATTTTCATAATAATAACCTTTCGATATAGTATTTGTATAATTCAATATTCTAAACATAAAAAAAGCTAAGTCATGCAAAGCATAGACTTAACTCTTTTTTGCTCATATTTTATTTTTTTATTCAGTATTATACGCCAACCATAAAGACAGTACATATAAAAATGATAATGCATACTGCTGTACTTAAAACGACTGTATTGTTAGCTAATTCTTTATGTTCAATACTGCTATATTCACCAATAAAGATTGACGATGAAAAAGCAGGCGGTAAAATCAAGAATGTAAAATATGCATAATTAAATAAAGGCTCTGGTGTAATCATTCGATCTATTAATAAGCCCTTAAAAAGATATCCAATCGTAAGAATAACTGCTAACCTAAGCGCAACAAACTTAACACTAAGTTTCATATATCTTCTACTAAACTTTAAACCAAAGCCAATGATTATTAATATCAAAGGGGTTGCTAAATTCCCTAAATACTGTATTGTAATATAAATACCTTTTAATACTACATAATCATTAAACCATATATTGAATCCCGAAATATTAAAAAACAAACCAAGCACTATACTTAATATAAGTGGAGAAGTTAAGAAACCTTTTATAGTTTCTAGTGAAAATTTTTCTTTTCTAAATGTCATTTTCAGTATTGTAACATAAAAAAACCACATAAAAGCTTCATGTCCAATACCAAGAATAGATATTTTATCAAGATTCTCAATGCCAAAAACAGTGGCATACAGTGGCACCCCTAATAAACCAAATGAACACCCTGACACCATAAATGGAATGATAGGATGGGCAAGTATATTAATCTTATTTAATAAAACACCAGTATAATAAAAAACTATTGACATAATAAAAATAACAATAAACATAATAAGATATTCTATTTTAAGCTCCATGTTTATATATGTTACAAACAATACGGAAGGAAGTGAAAGATTAATAACTACTTTTTTAACCTCATCAATCGTAGTTTGCTTCAGAATACTTTTATACTGCATCATATATCCTAATGTAATTAATAATAAAATTGGTATGATTTTAGAAATAATTTCAGCCATAATGTACTTTTCCTCTCATTAATCTATATCTTTGGTTTTTCAAATCATGATATCATACATTAGTATGTATCACAATAAAAAAGTTAAAGGCTCTAACTAGAAGCCTTTAACTTTTTTATTGATTTCAAACTATCTCCTCTACACATATCTATTTCAAATCCCACCGAATTAATCCTTCTTTCAATACATCCACGACAATGTGCAGCTTCATCCCCTGTACATATCTTATTTTCGTACAATTCATATTTAGCTCGTACATTCGTTGGCGATAAGTTGGGCATAACAACATTTGCACCCACTTTTAATGCACGTTCTCTCCCCTTTGGATGTAATGTTCCCATCGCTGTTGTAGACGGTAATAAACATTCAGGTATAAGTAGACGGGTAAATGCTAATATCACAAGTGTGTCTTCCACTGTCCCCCCCTTTGAGCCTTTTAGCGGTGTATCGTTATGTGGAATATAGGGTCCTATTCCAATCATATCTGGTGCAAGTTCTTTAAGAAAGAGAAGGTCTTCAGCCAAATCCTCTTCTGTCTGCCCCGGTAATCCCACCATGAATCCTGCCCCAACTTGATAGCCTATTTCCGTTAAATTCTTCAAGCAATTCCGCCGATGATCAAAGCTCATGTTGGGATGCATCTTTTCATATAGATGTCGTGAAGCAGTCTCATGTCTTAACAAAAAACGGTCAGCACCAGCTTCTAATAAATGTTTATACGTAGCATAGTCCCTCTCTCCAATGGATAGCGTAATCGCTACATCTGAATACATCTTTTTAATGTCTTTAATAATCTCTATCAATTTTTCTTCCGTATACCAAAAATCCTCGCCACTCTGCAACACAAAGGTTCGATATCCCAAGCGATAACCTTCTTGACAACAACTGAGAATTTGATCTTTACTTAAACGATATCGGTCTACATTACAGTTCGAGGCTCGTATACCACAGTATAAACAATCTTGTTTACATATATTAGAGAATTCAATTAACCCTCGCATATAAACCTTATTTCCGTAGTATTTCATACGTGTCTGATGCGCATATACAAATAATATATTTTTATGTTCTTCATCTAAATTTCTTAATAAATAAATGATTTCTTCTTTTGTGAGTGTATTTTCTTGATATAATTTGTTCAATAATTCTTTCATACTAATCATTATATTACGACCTCCTAAAAGAATAAATCCCTGTCTCCAGCCTCAATTCTTTTTAATCTGTCAATTGTATTCTTTTGCATCTTTTCATTTGGGATATTCTTAATATTCTCTTCAATGACACGTTTACCTAGTTCTTTCAATTCTTCATCTGCGTAATCTTCTAAATATTCCTTAAAGGTCATCATTGCATTCGGATAACATAAATTATGGATTTTGCCACTCTTCGCAAATTGCATAAAACGATCTCCAGTCCTACCAGCCCTATAACAAGCTGTGCAATAACTCGGAAGATATCCTTGCTTACATATGGTCTTAATTATTTCCATAGGTGTTCTATGGTCAGCAAGCTCAAATTGGGGTTCATCTAACCCTTCTTCATGCTCTTTATAGCCACCAACCCCAGTACATGAACCAGCACTTATTTGTGATACCCCAAGTTTTAAAACTTCTTCTCTAAACCCCGGTTCTTCTCTCGTAGATAAAATAATACCCGTATAAGGAACAGAAAGCCTTAAAATTGCAACAATCCTTTTAAATTCATTGTCAGTAACTAAGTGAGGATACTCTTCTAATGAAACGTCCTTCGCTTTTTTTATTCTAGGAACAGATATGGTATGTGGTCCCACTCCAAATCGTTCTTCCAAATGATCTCTATGAAGCATTAATCCCATCACTTCATATTTGTAGTCATAGAGTCCAAACAGTGCACCAATACCCACATCATCAATATCACCTTCCATTGCTCTATCCATCGCTGTCGTGTGATAATCATAATCACTCTTAGGCCCTGTTGGATGTACCTTTTTATAAGTTTCTCTATGATAAGTTTCTTGGAATAAAATATAGGTACCAATCCCTGCTTCTTTTAGTTTCTTATAGTTCTCTACAGTTGTTGCTGCTATATTCACATTTATACGTCTGATACTACCGTTCTTTAATTTTGTGCTATAAATAACATCCATAGAATGGAGAATATACTCAATTGGACAATTCTTATCATCTTCTCCAGCTTCTAGTGCAATCCTTTTATGCCCTAAATTTTCAATAATTTCTGCCTCTTTGCGAAGCTCATCATCAGTAAGTCTTTTTCGACTAAATTTATTTGTACATTTATACCCACAATAGTTACATCGGTTCACACAATAGTTTGATACATATAGCGGTGCAAACATGACCAAACGCGTACCATAAATCATTTCCTTTACTTCTCTTGCCGCCTCAAAAAGTTTATCTTCAACGGATGAATCTGTATTTTGTAGTAATGCTGCTACTTCATAAACATCCAATCCTTTTGCTTTGCTTCCCTTTTCAATTATTTGATTAATATCTTCTTTTGTTGCTTCATTACCTTTTTCTAACGCTTCGTTAATAGTTTGATTATTAATAAAATCTGCTCGTTCCATAGTCTTTTCCTCCTATACAATTTTTAATAATTTATACTACTAAGTTAATCTAGCATCATCTAATACCATCTTAGCCAATGGAAATGGGCTAATCGCACGTTCTAATATCCCTTGAACATAGGCAATTAAAACACCATAATTTACGATAGGTACATCAACTTCAACCGCTTGTTTGATACGGTAGTTCATTGCACGTTTATTGAGCATACATCCACCACAGTGGACAATAA
This sequence comes from Clostridia bacterium, assembly GCA_963662695.2. GTDB lineage: Bacteria > Bacillota > Clostridia > SK-Y3 > SK-Y3. The sequence continues at coordinate 1,053,441 of CAXXDC010000001.1, forward strand.
GTTTATAATCATTTATATTTTGAGGAAATTGTACACCTGAAACAAATTCAAATTGAATCTGTTTCCCTGTTCTCTGTCTAAGCCACCTTGGTATTTTTACATGTGCAATATCATCAGCTTGTCGGTGATGTGTACAAGCCTCTGCTATTAAGACCTTATCACCATCTTCCAGTTTCTCTATTGCTTTTGCACCTCTAACCATTTCAGCTAAGTCCCCTTTATTACGGGCAAAGAGAATTGAAAATGATGTTAGCGGAATATCTTTAGGGGTATCTGCAGATACTTTTAAAAACGCCTGTGAATCAGTAATTACCATACACGGTTTTGTGCCAAGCTTTTCCAATGTTTCTTTCAGTTCATATTCCTTCGTAACAATCGCCATTGCATCGCTTTCCAATATGTCACGAATAGTTTGCTGTTGAGGTAAAATCAAGCGTCCTTTTGGCGCCGCTTTATCAATTGGTACTACCAAAACAACAAAATCTCCCGGTGATATTAAGTCACCCACAATTTTAAATTTTTCTTCATCTTCCGGCAAAGCTTCAATAAGGGCTTTTTTCAATTGTGGTATCCCTTTTCCATCTATAGCAGAAACTGTTTCTATTTTTATGCCCAAGTCTTCTTCATATTGTTTAACTAATTCATCTTTTATCTCAATTTGGTCTATTTTGTTTATGATTCCAACAACCGTAATACTCTTTTGTTTGATTTTCCCAATCATCTCACGTTCAAAATCTGTTACCCCAGTTTCTGCATCAATCACAACTAGCGCTAAATCAGTTTTATGAAGCACTTCTAATGATTTCTTCTTACGTAGTTCTCCCAGCTCACCTACGTCATCCAATCCCGCGGTGTCAATCAGTACTACTGGCCCAATTGGCAACAACTCCATTGCTTTATAAACTGGATCTGTTGTCGTACCCTTAACTGCAGAAACCACCGCAATCTCTTGCCCTGTAATTGCATTGATTAAACTAGATTTCCCAGCATTTCGCCTGCCAAAAAAAGCAATATGCACTCTATTTGAGCGAGGTGTGTTGTTAAGACTCATACTCCCACCAACCTTCATTATTCTTATTTTCCTGGTATCCCTGGCTTTGTAACCTGAAATAGATTTAAAATCTCTTTAATTTTATCTTCAGGCATATCATTATCTTCTCTTATTATCTGCTTTATTGTCTTACCTTTCTCTTGCGCCTTTTTCGCTATCTCCGATGCTCTCTCATAACCAATGTGATAAACGAGTGCAGTTGCAAGAGCGGATGAATGAGTAACATATTTATAACATTTTTCATCATTAACCTTAATATCTCTTACACATTTATCTTCAAATATCTGAATAGCATTTGTCATTATTTCAATAGAATCTAGTAAAGATTCAGCAATAAGAGGACCAAATGCATTAAGTTCCAGTTGACCATTCATAGCTGCATTAGTAATTGCACTATCATTGGCAATTACACGCATAGCAACTTGATTCATCATCTCTGGTATTACAGGATTAACTTTCCCCGGCATAATCGAAGATCCCGCCTGTACTGATGGTAAGACTAATTCCCCAAAACCTCCTACTGGCCCTGATGCCAAAAGCCTAAAATCATTTGCAATCTTCATCAAATTTACTGCAGCAGATTTTAATAGTCCAGATACCTCAACAAAGACATCCATATTTTGAGTAACATCCATTGGAAATTCACTTCTGGCAATCCCTAACCCCGTTAGTTCCTGCAACGTTTCTGTCATTACATAAATATATTTCAGCGATGCATTCATTCCAGTACCAATGGCTGTTCCGCCAATATTCACAGTTCTAAGTCTTTCTTCCACTTTATACAAACGCCATCGGTCTCTTGCTAGCGCCTTAGTATATGCCCCAAATCCCTGTCCTACCATCATTGGAAGAGCATCCATGAGTTGGGTTCTTCCCAATTTGATAATATCTGCAAATTCATTCTCTTTTTCTTGAAAAACTTCTTGTAAAGATGCAAACGCATCACTTAACGGACGTAATAATCTTATTGCCGCTATCCTAAGCGCCGTTGGATAAACATCATTTGTAGATTGACAACAGTTTACATGGTGCAATGGATGAACAATTTCATAATCTCCTTTTTCCCCGCCCATAATTTCAATTGCACGATTTGCAATGACTTCATTAACATTCATATTGGTAGAAGTTCCAGCACCACCTTGTAATGCATCAACAACAAATTGTTCTTTCAGTGCACCAGCAAGTATTTCATCACAAGCAGCGATTACTGCGTCCGCAACTTCGATAGAAATTTGTTTATTCTTTTTATTTGTTATAGCAGCTGCCTTTTTTATAATCACAATAGCTTCTATAAGATGTTTGTTTGTCTTTTTGTTACTTACTGAAAAATTTTCTATCGCTCTGGCTGTATGTATCCCATAATAAGCTTCTATTGGAATCTTCTTTTCACCTAACATGTCTTGCTCAATACGATAATTATTTTTTCCCTCCATAATCTACCCTCACTTTGTAATAAACTATTATCAGCACGTCAAAAAACCCTTTTCCGCCCAAGAGCAGAAAAGGGTAAATTATATACAAGTATATAGCCATTTTTTATAGCTTAGAATATTCATTCCTCGCAATAAACAGAGTTCTTGGCTTTAGGAGAAGCTTTAACTCCATCTAAACTTAGAAATCGCTATCTTTATTACCTTTCCTCGCTCTTAGGTCATATAAAACCCTTGAGTTTAGAATCTATATTCAATTATAAATCTAATTCTTTGTTAATATTATAACAAATTTAGAAGGTTATTTCAAGTGGCAATTTGTTAATCGTTTACTCTATCCATAGCTGATGAGTTCATTACATATTCGAGGACATTGGTCGCTACTCTTTGCATCTCACCTAATGTAATGCCATCTTTTTCACCATATGTTTTGAGTAGTGTACCGTCATTATTTTTTTCTTTATCTTTATTCATAGGATTTCTCGCACCTGGCATAAGCACATCCACCTGAGCACGTACACGGTATGCATTACCATAAATTTGTGGAAATTCAGTAGAAGGTGCATAGCGCATCCACCAATCTGTTATTACATTCCCTTCATAGCCCCATTCCCCTCGAAGTACAGTTGTAACCAACTCATAGTTATAATGGCTCCATACCCCATTAATCTTATTGTATGAGGTCATTATATTTTTAGGTCTTGCTTCTTTTACAACGATTTCAAATCCTTTTAGATATATCTCTCTAAGCGCTCTCTCACTCACACGTGAATCATTATGGTTACGGTTTGTTTCTTGATTATTACACGCAAAGTGTTTTGGACATGCTGAAAGACCGTTATGTTGCACACCTAACACAGCCGCAGCTGATATTTTACCACTAATAAGTGGGTCTTCAGAAAAATATTCAAAATTACGACCGCATAGTGGATTACGATGGATATTTAATCCTGGGGATAATATCATGTCAACACCCCTATCTAACATTTCATCACCCAGTCTTTTAAAAAGTTTATGTATTAGTTCCGTATCCCAAGTACATGCAAGTAATGTACCACACGGTAGCAGTGAGCAAGTCTTTTTTACACGAATTCCTGCTGGACCATCTGCCGTTATTACAGCAGGAATTCCTTTTTTGCGTAATGATTCTGTTACACCGCCAAGTGCACCTGCATTTCCTAGTGCACCTAGAGGGCTATTCATTGGACCATCACCACGGCTAATAGCTTCTAGCTCATCAATTTCAAGCTGTGCAACAAATTCTTTCATTATCACTTTTCCACTTTTTACATCTTCTAGCTTATAACCCTTATCCCCTGTTATTTCAGCGCCTTTTGGAAGATTTTTAAGGATGGTAGCCTTCAAATCCGTAGTGATAGTTGGTACTTCGTTGAATGCGGGTATAAGTCTTCCATTCTCCTCTTTTGCAATTATTCGTTCAAACTTATTATCTGGCTCAACTGCCATCACTTCGCTAAGTTGCTCTGTTACAAGAAGCTTATCAATAAAAAAATCCCATACTTTACTACATGCTCGCACACTCTTTCCAATGTAAATATCATATTTACCACTCTCAAGTACATATGCTGATTTGTGTCCTGTTATGCCACTATCATCATATGAAGCAAGTTCTTTTATATTAAATTTTAGTTCTAAGTTTACTGTTTCTTCTGAATTTATTACATCTGTCTTTTTGAAGGCAATAAGTGATTTTACTGCTTTCCCAAGTTTTCCTTGTGGTGCAGAACAGTAAACTTGTACGACTTCTTTCCCTGCCACGTTACCAGTATTAGTAACGTCTATTTTAAGTATTACTTCATCATCTATCCGCTTAACATCTTTACATGATATTTCAAAAGTGGTGTATGAAAGTCCGAATCCAAAGGGATAAAGAACTTTATCTGGACTAAATGTTTCAAAATATCTATATCCCATAAATATATCTTCTACATAATTGTTGGCTTTTTTATTTCCAAAATATGAAGCAGAAGGATAATCCTCATATTTCCGTGCTATGGTATCCGTTAACTTACCACATGGATTTACAGTTCCTGCCAAGACATCTGCTAAAGCATTTCCGCTTTCCATACCACCTTGCCAAGGAAGAATTATAGCATTTAGCTTGTCACCATATTTTTCAGTCCATGCCATATCTATTATATTTCCGCAGTCTAAAACAACAACTACTTTATTAAAAAATTTTGTAACGATATCAAGCATCTTTATTTCACGATTTGTAAGATAATAACTACCTTTTTTCAAAAGATTTTCTCGATCCTCTCCTGCCGCACGTCCAATAACTACAAGTGCTATCTCACTATTGTTTGCAGCTGTTTTCACCTGTTCTGTCTTTAATGGCATCTCAGGATAGTATCGAGGCCAATGACCCCAAAATCCAGAGTCTGGCTCGTATTTTGGATTTGAACACCATGTATCATATATAGCAGCAAGTTCCTCATTTATTTTGATACTACCATGATTGCGTAAACCATCTATAAGGTTTACTATATACGGACTACGCACATCTCCGCCGCTACCATAACCTACAGCAAAATAGTCCTTTTGCACCCTACCAAAAACAGATATTGTACTTTTACTGTCAAAAGGGAGTACACCATCATTTTTAAGTAACACACACCCTTCTGCAGCAGCAGTACGAATAAGTTCTGGCATACCTGATGTTATAACCATATCATTTGATATTCCTCCACTAAGTTCCTGTGCAAGGTCATTTCCTTCAAACTTTGCGTGTAATTTACGCATGATTTTATTTAATAATCTGCCCATAACTTTTATTAAGGCCTCCTATCTTTTGCTAATCTATATTATCCTATTATTCCTATTTACAATGTAATAGAAGCTCGTTGCTCATAAGCCAACGCCCCATTATAATTTTTCAACTATTATTAATTTTATCCAATAATCCTTGCAACATTTCTCCCGAAAAAGCACCTTTCGAGAAAGTAACTGCTTTACAAAGTGCTGTATCTGTCATCATTGCACTTACCATTTCTGAATTATCTGATTCTGCTTTCTCCTTTCTTTCAACCATTTCCTGACTCATTTGTTTCCCCATTTGTTCAACAAATACCTTGCCTATTGGATGTGTTATTAAATCGGATGCTGTCGAATATCTCGTAAACTTTCTTTTGTCGCTCGTCGAATCAACGTTTACTTTTTCTTTCAAATAAATATCTTGTGATGATTTACCCACCAATATTTCAAATTCCCCAGATTCCACAACCCAATCATTCATATTTCTTTCATAAAATGCGAAGTCACGTTGTCTTAAAGAGAATTTAACCTCTTTTTCTTCACCAGGTTGTAACGCCACTTTTATAAATGATTTTAACTCTTTTACAGGTCTTATTTCTCTGCACTCAATATCTCTTACGTATAACTGAACTACTTCTTTACCAAAACAGTTACCTGTATTTTTAATTTTTACTTTTACCACTAACTCTTCTGTATCCAATATTTCATTTTTGCTCAATTGCAAATCACTGTATTCAAATGTGGTATAGGATAATCCAAAACCAAATGGATATGCTACTTCCATTTCTTTGGCATCATAATATCGATATCCTACATAAACACCTTCTTTATAATATACTTCACCCATTGTTCCAGGGAAGTTTAAAAATGACGGATTATCGGATAATTTAATCGGTAGCGTTTCAGCTAACTTGGCTGATGGGTTTACATTTCCAAATAGTATATCTGCTATTGCTCCACCACCCGCTTGACCTAATAACCATGACTCTAATATTCCTTTTACCTTCTGGTTCCAAGGCTTCATTGTTACGACCCCACCATTACTTAATACAACGATTACATTTTCCTGAACACTGCAAACTTCCTCAATAAGTTTCAAATGGGTTGGTGGCATATTCATATGTTCTCTATCATAGCCTTCAGATTCATAGATTTCTGGAAGCCCTACAAATAGAATTGTCACTTCTGATAATTTAGCTGTTTCTTTTGCATCTGCTAACAACGTTTGGTCTATATTATCTTTATCCAATGTATACCCTTCAGCATAACTAATCTCCACTTTGTCTCCCGCTATATTTTTGATTTCATCATATGCATTTTCGAGTTTAGTTGGATTCACATGAGAACTGCCTCCACCTTGATATCTAGGACTTTTGGCAAATGAACCTATAACAGCAATTCTTCTTAATCTCCCTTTATTGAGTGGTAAAATATTGTCTTCATTTTTAAGTAACACAATACTTTCACTAGCAGCTTTTCTTGCTAATGTGTGATGTTCTTCTATATTGTAAGTTATACCTTCTCGATTATTTGCAATAGATTTAAATAATATTTTGAGGTAGTTCTCTACAGCTTTATCAAGGACTGATTCATCGAGTTTTCCTGTTTTGATAGCCTCAACTATTTGCATATCAGTGACACCATCCACACCTGGCATTTCAAAATCAAGCCCTGCTTTTAATCCTTTCACTCTGTCATCTACAGCTCCCCAGTCAGAAATGACAAAACCATCATATCCCCATTCATCTCTTAAAATATCGGTTAACAAATATTTATTCTGAGATACATAGGTTCCATTCACGCGATTATACGCAGCCATTACTGTCCATGGTTGCGCTCTCTTGACAACTCGTTCAAAAGCTGGTAGGTATATTTCTCTAAGCACTCTTTCCTCTATTATTGTGTCAATGGACATACGTAGAGCTTCTTGATTGTTTGCAACATAATGCTTTAATGAAGTCCCTACACCCTGGCTTTGGACACCATTTACCCATGCAACGCCCATTTCACCACTCAACACTGGATCTTCAGAGAAATATTCAAAATTCCTTCCGCAAATTGGCGAACGTTTGATATTCACGCCAGGACCTAATAATATATCTATATTCTCTGCTTGACATTCTTCTCCTAATGCTTCCCCTACTTTTGTTACTAATTCAGTATTCCATGATGAGGCTATTGCACATGCTGGCGGAAAACATGTTGCTGGTTTACTATCATGTATCCCAAGATTGTCAGTTTCTCCTTCTTGTTTTCTTATTCCGTGTGGTCCGTCAGCAACCATCATTGAAGGAATATTAAATCTGTCAATTGATTTCGTTTCCCAATCTGTCGCCCCTGAACATAGTGATGCTTTTTCCTCCAATGTCATTTTACTTATAAGTTCTTTGATATTTTGTTCCATAATTGATTTAACTCCTTTTTACTTTATTGTTTGACTTTTTACTGTACATTATTTCTTCTCATTTTAAGTTCTTCTGCAATCTTTTCTTGTTCCTCATCTGTTAATTTATAGAATAATCCAATTATTAGTGCTGTCAAGATACTACCTGTAGCAGGAAATATTGTTATCATCGCAAATATACCTTTTAAAGCAAAATCAGTTTGTGGTTGATTAGCAACGTAACCTATAATAGTTAATACACCACCTGTAAGCATAGCACCAAATGCTGAAGTAATTTTGGCTGAAAGTGTCTTAATAGAAAAAATTAATGACTCAGCTCGTAGCCCTGTTTTATATTCAACATAATCCACTGTATCAGTATACATAGCAGGCATTATAACCATAGAACCTCCTACAAATAGATTCCCAATAACAGTAACTATAATATATAGTGTTAAATTACTATATCCCACAAATAGCACAATAATATTTAATAATGCACTAAATAGAGAAAATACAATAAGTGCTTTCTTTTTCCCTATTTTATTAGCTAATTTACCAGACAATGCTATACCAAAAAATATTAATGGCAAGCCAAGGCCACCTAGTACTGGCAATAATTCAACTCTTCCAATATTATAGGTTAGGAAATATAGCATTCCCGTTTGCATTGTAGCAGTTAACACGCCAGCAAAACCCGCAAGTAATAAGACAAAAAGTGGTTTATTTACCTTTAAGAAAGTGATTATCTCTTCAAAGCTTAATGATTTACTGCTATCCGTCTTAACTCTCTGTTTAAGGTTTCTACTTGAAAGTAGCATCAATGATGCTCCAAAAATTGAGAATATTACTGCTACGGTAAAATACCCTTTACCCGGATTTCCTTCTCCGCCAATTGCCAATACTAATGGTATCGTTAATAGCATAACTAATATCATTGCAACCATTACAAATATTTGTGATAAACTTATAATATTTACACGTTCTTTCGAATCCGATGTGATTAACGAAGTAAAAGACCAAATAGGTACATCATTCACTGTATAGATCATTCCCCAACTAATATATGTTATATATGCATAAATTAGCTTTCCTGTTTGGCTAAGATTTGGAGCATAGAAACATAATATTGTAAATACTGCTATGAAAAAAGGCGTTCCTACTAAATAAGGTTTATATTTCCCCCACCTTGTATTTGTTTTATTAACAATAACACCCATAATAGGATCATTAATGCCATCCCATAACCTAGCTATAAAGAATAATGTACCTACTGACATTGCAGTAAGCCCAAATACATCCGTGTAGAATATCATTAAGTATGACACCATTAAGTTATAAAAGATATTTTGCCCCCCTAGATACAAACCAAATGATAATTTCTCCTTCATTGGAACTTTGTTTGTTAAAGTATTACTCATTTTTTCTCCTCCTTATATATCTTTTTTATTTTTTTATTTTTTCATTTTCTATTCTATCTTGAATTATGCTATAATTATATTAAAATCGATATATGTTTAATATAATCGTTAGATGTGGGGGTATTTTTATGAATATTGACTTTTTCAAACAATATGATAATGTATCTTTCGATGAACTCTACCATAGCTTTAACATTCAGCTATCACCTGCAAAAAGTATTACAAATCATATTGTTGCTGCCCGTGATAAAGAATATATGCACTACCCATATGCCTTAGAAAAAAAATTCTATAACGCCATTATACAAGGAAATGAAGATGATATATATCGCTACGGATTTGAATTATCCAAATTCACAAGTACTTCTTTATGTAAAGATAGTCCTATCCGTTCTCTTAAAAATGGTATCATATGCAATTGCAGTACACTCACTCGTTTAGCAATCGAAGCAGGAATGAATGATAAAACCGCTTTTATATTAAGTGACTGTTATATTCAGAAGATTGAAGAACTCAATACTATTGAGGAATTGCAAAAGTTTAATTCAATACTATATTTAGACTTCATTATACGTATTAGAAATGTGCAAAGAAATCAAGAAAAGTATTCTATTCAAATTAAAAAAGTTATAAACTATATACAAAATCATTTGAATGAACATCTTACACTAGATAGAGTTTCACAAGAAGTAGATATGAATCCAAAATATATTTCTCATACATTTAAGAAAGAGACGGGTGTAGCCTTTACCGAATACATTCATAAGAAAAGAATAGAAGAAGCACAACAATTAATACAATTTACTGAATACTCTATACTTGATATAGCCTTTTATTTAGGTTATTGTAATCAGAGCTATTTTAGTAGGCAATTCAAAAGATTTGTAGGTTTGACACCGAAGCAATATTTGCAATCAGTGAAAAAAGGAACATAGTCAATTGATATGCTCCTTTTTCATTATCCTCACCTAATTCTTTTTCCTTAATTCATCCATTGTCACACCCAAAACTGGATGGATTACTTCTGGTGCGATATCACAAAGGGGAGTTAATACGAAATCCCTTTCATGCATTCTTGGATGTGGTATCGTAAGTTCTGTATCATCTATAACTTTGTCACCATATAATAAAATATCTACATCGATAATACGAGGACCCCACCGTATTGTACGTATTCTTTTTAATTTCTTCTCAATATCTTGACATATTTCTAATAATGCATGTGGATCAAGTACAGTCTTCACAGCAACAACAGCATTCAGAAAATCGGGTTGATTAATATATCCTACTGGTGCCGTATTATAGTAAGCTGAAACACCCTTAACCTCAATAGATTCCGCATGGTGTAGTAAATCAATTGCTGTATCTAAATTTTCCTCTCTTTCTCCAATATTACTACCTAATGCAATATAGGAAATCACCCCACTATTTGCCATCGTTGTTCTCCCTACTACGTTCTAACTCTACTGCAACGTATTTTAAATGTTTTCCAATGGGCGCCCAAGGTTTTTTTAGTGATATTTTGATTGATTGTACTGTCGGATAATTCTCAAAAATTTTATTAATAACCGTCATAGCTACAGCCTCAATCAAGTTATATTTCTGGAAAGCAACTACTTTTTCTACATCGATACACACTTCACCATAGTGGATAGTATGTGATAGATTATCGCTCTGTGCAGCAGCTTCCAAGTCTGCTGAAAGTTCTAAAGATACAATAAATAATTGTCCCATCACCTTTTCTTCTTCCGCTACGCCATGATATGCGTATACTTCTAAATCTTTAATAATTATTTTATCCATCTTTACCTCACCATCTTGTCCGTCATTTTTGCAGCTCTTTTATTTTCTTTCACATCATGCACACGGACAATATCTATTCCTTTTATTATTCCTGTAACTGTGGTGGCAATAGTACCTTCTAACCGTTCTTCAACTGGTAGATCAAGCACCATGCCAATAAATGATTTACGTGATGTTCCCAATAATACAGGATAGCCCATCTGCCTAAATTCCTCCAAATGCCTCATTACCAATACATTATGTTCCCATGTCTTACCAAACCCTATGCCTGGATCTAAAATAATTTTTTCATCATCTATTCCAGCTTTCAAAGCAATTTCAATACTTTCAGTTAATTCTCGCTTCATGTCTTCAATAAGGTCATCATAGTCAGCTTGTTCTTTATTGTGCATAATACAAATCGGTACTTTATATTGGGCTGCTACGCTTGCCATTTCTGGATCAGCCTTTAGTCCCCATACATCATTAAGCATATGTGCTCCTGCTTTCAAAGCTTCTTCCGCAGTCCTTGCATGATATGTATCAATCGATATGGGTACAGTAATATGTTTAGATAAACATGCTATAATAGGCGTTACCCTTGCTATTTCTTCTTCAATGGTTACCACTGTTGCACCAGGACGGGTTGATTCGCCTCCTATATCTATAATATCCGCACCTTCATTTACCAATTGCTCTGCATGCTCTAACGCAGCTGTCTTTTCATTATAACGTCCACCGTCGGAAAAAGAATCCGGTGTAACATTTAATATCCCCATAATATAGGTTCTTTCTCCCCATTTCCATGCCTCTTTTCCAATATGTAATTGATTCGTCATCGAATCCCTCCCATTAATAATCCAATTCAGGCTGTCTTCCATCGCTAAAACGTTTACATTGATCTATCACAGAACATTCCACACAAGGACGGGAAATCTTATCACTTTTATACAGTATAGCACTTAAATATGTGCTTTGCTCCCCTTCCTTTCGATGTTCACTGATTGCTTTTATTATCGTTTCCCGCTCACAATAATTAAAACCAGTATCTTTTAATATCTCTTCAGCTAAATTTGCACTTTCGATAGCATGATTGACACCTTCAGCGTATTCTCTCCATCTTCCGATATCATGGAGTAGCGCCGCACCATAGACAATACTTCTTGGAATATTTTTTTGGTCTTCTAGTACCAGAATATATGCGACGCGTGCAACATCAACCGCATGGCGTAAGTCATGACAGCAAAAAATGCGTTCTTGTTCAGCCTCTTTATTATTATTCATATATTTTATAAATTGCGCATGCTGTAATATTTTCGCTATCCGTTTCACTATATTCTCACCAACTTTTCATATTCATCCATCAATATTTGCGTTAACATTCCTGGCGTGCCGTCTCCAATGTTCAAATGATTGACCGTTACTAACGGCATTATCTGCATGACAGAATTGGTGATAAATGCCTCATCTGCTTCGAATAACCTCATAGGTTCATATTCTCCCTCTGCTACATCAATCTCTAACATAGGTGCAATTCTTTCAATTACTAGTTGTCTAACGATACCTGGCAGAAGACCACAGACATTAGAAGGTGTATATAGTTGTCCCTCTTTTATATAAAACAAATTCGTCATACTACCTTCACACAAGTTCCCTTCCCCATTGAGTAGTAAAGCCTCATTTGCACCTAAGTTCGTCGCTTCCTCTCTTGCTAAAATATTATCCATATAATTTAATGTTTTCATGTAAGACATGGGAGATGTAGCATTACGTCTAATACTTGAAAGTATCGCCGCAAACCCTTGTTCATAGTCATTTTTTTTATATGCAATGGGACGATGTGACAAGATAATTATACTTTTACCGTTTACTCCCTTTGTCAAAGTGATCCTTAATACCCCATTTTCTATCTCAGCTTCATCTATGAAATGTGATATATGTGACTTTAAAGTATCCATTTCGATATCCATTGCTATCTCTAATTTGCCAGCTGATGTCTTCATACGCCAGAGATGCTCATTTAGCATAAAAGGAACTTTATTATAAATACGGAGCGTTTCAAAAACTCCCCATCCGAAAAGCAACCCTTTATCTAATGGAGATATTCTTCCATTAGAAGCGGAGATAATTTCACCATCTATATAAATAATGTCTTTTGGCATTTGCTTCACCCACTTTCATATGTTAGTTGGTTAGTATATAAACTCTCAACTCTCAGCCCTCAACAACGCCTCTTTCAACGCCTCTCCTTTAGCCATTGTCTCTTCATATTCTTTTTCAGGTATCGAATCCCAAACAATACCTCCACCTACCTGATAATATGCCCGATCTTTTTTGATTAATATCGTACGAATGACAATATTTAAATCCATGTCCCCATCAAAACCTATATACCCAATAGAACCGGTATAGAGATGTCGGCAGGTGGGTTCCAGTTCATCAATAATTTCCATAGCACGAATTTTGGGTGCACCGGTAATTGAACCTCCCGGCAGTGTAGCCATCACACAATCCACAGCATCATATTCTGGTTTAAGCTCTCCTATCACAGTGGAAACCAAATGATGAACTGTTGCATAGCTTTCTATACAAAATAATTCAGGTACATTTACACTCCCGAATCTGCAGACTCGTCCTAAGTCATTACGCATTAAATCGACGATCATCACATTTTCTGCGCGGTCTTTCTCACTATTAAATAATATCTTTTTATTTTGAATATCTTCTTTTTGCGTCTTGCCCCTTGGCATTGTGCCCTTGATTGGACGTGTTTCCAACAATTTTCCTCTCTTCTGAATAAAACGTTCAGGCGAACTGGATATCACTTTCATGTTACCATAATCTAAATATGCTGCAAAGGGTGCTGGATTTATCTCTCTTAAATATTCATAGATATTAAGGGGATGTCTATTAATTAATGTCGTATAACGCTGTGTCATATTCATTTGAAAAATATCACCATTGCGAATATATTCCCTCGCTCTGTCTACCGTCCTACAATAGTTTTCTTTTGTAAAGTTTGAAGTTAACTTCACTTTATTTTGACTATACCCTTTATCTAAATAATTTGTATCAATATTAACAGCTTGCTCAATATAAGTTTTTAAGGCTTGTACCTTTTGATATGCCACTTGTGAGTCTCTCTCTGGTAAACCTGCAGAAGCAATGTAAATCTTATTTTCTAGATGGTCAATAATCACAATACCATCGTAAAAACCCAAAATCATATCCGGTAATTCAAGATCATCTATAGCCGTTTTTGGTAGTTTTTCAATATGGTGACATAAGTCGTAAGAAAAATAACCAACTGCTCCTCCTACAAAAGGAAACTCTGTATGATTATCAATTTGATATTCTCGAAGGAATGCTTGCAATGTTGAAAGAGGGTTGCCTTTATAATGTTCTTGGCTATTCCCCTCATATATATGAATAGAATCATTTTTTGTTTCTATACGCAGAAAAGGGGCTGACCCTATAAAAGAGTACCTCCCCAACCTTTCGGCATCTATTCCACTATCTAAAAAAAAGCTATATTCTTGATTAATAAATAATTTATATATTTCAAACGCAGAAAGAGATGTATGAATCTCTTCAACATAAATCTTTTCCATTTAAATGTGTATCTCCTTACTACTCTTTATACCTAATATCGTAGAAACTCTTTCTATAAGTTTATCTTTTTGAATCGGTTTTCTTAAATATCCTGCAACATCCAAGTTTCTTGCCTTCAGTACACTTTCCCTATCTGCATGTTCTGTAAGTACTAATACAGGAATATGTTTATATCTTTCACTGGATTTTAATTTTTTAATTAAATCAAATCCATTTTCATGCTTAAGCGTTAAATCCATAATAATCAAATCAACACATTCGCCATATACTTCTACCATATTGAACATACCTATCTCATTACCAGCTTCAACCATTTGTAACCCTAATTTTTCAAGAAGTGCATTCACTTGAAATCTTACTGTTGCAGAATCTTCAACAATCATAACTTTTTTATTGTTTTGCATAATGCGTATGCCTCCTCATAAATCTAACTATTTAATTTAATTCCTTTTTCTTCAAAATATTTTCTAATTTCTATTTCCGCATCATTAAGAATATTATTAAGTTTTTTTAAACGTGTATCGGCATCATCAAAATAATCTTTTTTTAATAAAGAATCAAATATAAGTGCCTCCTGATATATATCGTGAATATTGAGATTTGCAGTAACACCCTTGATATTATGTACTGTTCTTTTTACCATCTCTCTATTGTCCTCACTCAAAAATTTTTCTATATCATTCAATTCTTCATGCATTTCACTAATGAATTCAGAATAGAGTTCAGCCATAGTACTTAAATCAAATCCAAATTCCATTGCTAAACCATCAATATCATATTTGCTTCTCATTTCTACCCCCTACACCACTTTCTTTATTCTATCATATACTATTATAATCTATTTTTCAAAGATATTCGATAATAATTTACATTTTTCTCAACTCAATTGATAAATAATTTTTATTGATATGTAATGAAATATTGACACCTTCACATAACTGTTATATAATAAATATAACAGTTATAATAATTATAGTATAGGAGGCGATATAATGCTGATTGCATTGGACTTCCAATCTAATACACCTATATATTTACAGTTAAAAATACAAATTATCGAAGGCATTGCAACTGGTCTGTTAAAACCTGGAGAACCTTTGCCTTCCGTCAGGCAGTTCGCAGAAGATTTAGGTATTAATATGCATACGGTTAACAAAACCTATACACTTCTCAAACAGGATGGTTTTATTTTGGTGCATAGACAAAAAGGTGTTGTAGTAAATCCAGATGAAGGTCCCAGTATTACGGCTGACTACCTAACTCAACTTTCAGACACCCTAAAACCAATGATTATTGAATCCTATTGTAGAGGAATGAAAAAAGAAGAATTTAATAAACTATGTAATGATGTGTTTATTGATTTGATGACTAAAGGAGGTAGCGGTCAATGAATTTTTTTATGACAATACTCATGTTAAGTATCGTATATATCCCAATGTTAGTAATTTTTGCAATGACCCCTTACATCACAAGAAAGACTGAAAGCTTTGGCATTAGCATTCCACAAAATATATACGACAATGTTGAGGTAAAAAAAATTAGAGAAAACTATAGAAATAACGTAATCATGCTAGGAAGTATTATTTTTATCATAAGTCTGATCATTGCATTTTATGTGCCTCACCAACTTAACGCTATGGTACTCCCTGCAGGTGTATGTGCAGAAATTGGATTCATATTTGTTCTCTATTTAAAAAACCACAGGAAAATGAAAGAACTCAAACAAAAAAATAACTGGCTCGACCAAAAATCGCAAAAAATCATCGTTGATACGAGCTTTAGACAAAAAATAAAACGTGTTTCACCTTGGTGGTTCTTATCCTATATTGTAATCATACTAGCTACAGTATCAATTGGTTTAATTATGTATGAAAAGATACCAAATCAAATACCAATGAATTATGCCTTAAATGGTGAAATAACGCGGTGGGTACAAAAATCGTATAAAGTATTATTCTATATACCCTTTGTACAGCTTTTCATTATGATTTTAATGGTTTTCGTTTACTGGATTATTGGTAAAGCTAAACAACAGATTGATGCTGCTCATCCTGTGAAATCAATAAAACAAAATACAGCATTTAGATATCGTTGGTCTGCTTTCACAGTATTTATGGGATTGTTGCTTTTAATTATGTTTGGATTCATGCAACTAACGATGATAGGTATGATTCAAAATCTATGGTTTGTGTCTGTTTTTCCAATGATAATGACTTGTGTTATTATTTTCGCTGCTATCTTTTTATCAATCACTACAGGACAAGGAGGAAGTAGAATACCCATTCTTCGAAATTCTTCCAATGATGTTGTCAATCGTGATGACGACAAGCATTGGAAGTTGGGGATGTTTTACTATAATCCCGATGATCCTGCAGTTTTCGTAGAAAAAAGATTTGGTGTTGGTTGGACAAATAATTTTGCAAGACCCCTATCTTGGATACTATTAATTGGATTATTCGTCTTAATTATTGCATTAAGTTTTGGGTCTTCTTATCTATTAAAATAGTACAACAAAAAGGACTTCACCTGCATTGGTAAAGTCCTTTTTGTTTGCACTTCTAATATTCATATACAACTGATACATTCGCTCTTATTTCTAATTCTCCTGCTGCAATTGGTGTTGAAACACCATCACCAGTAACCATCTCATCTTTCATCGCACCATACTCTCTATACATTGGTTGTGGGATAGATGCAGTTCCTTCAACAATTTTAGTTGGATTGTTTAATTTAACATTCACTGTTCCAGCTATCGCCATCGCTTTCCCTTTCGCATTTTCTACAGCCTTTTTAAGTGCTACTAAATACTGCTCATCTCTTACTTCATCACTGATACCAAAAGAAAGTCCACCAGTCTGATTGATTCCTTCTTTGATTGACATATCAATTATGTTCCCTACACTGTCTAAATTTTTAACCGTCACCCTTATTGTATTCGTAACTTCATAACCAATAAAAACGCGCTCATCTTTTTTATATTCATATTTTTCACGCATATTATAATTGGTTGTTTCTATATCTTCTTTTTGTATCCCTAAGTCGAGTAATTTCTTTTGAACAGCATCCATTTTTTTTGCATTTTCAGACTGCGCAACACTTGGTTCTTTTGCTAATGTTTTTATACCTAGTGATATGTAGGCAACATCAGGTGCCACTTTAATCGTATGACTACCATTCACGCTAATCGCATTTTTGTCCTTTGCCTCTTCTGCTTGTACTGGGCTAGCACCGCCAACATAGCTTGCAACACCAGCAACTATGCTAACAACCAAAAACATACTAAATACAGCCACTAAAATCTTATTTTTCATTTAAAACACCTTCCTTATTTTCCTTTTTATCGATTTACTTAGTTAGACGTAGGTTTAGATAAAAAAGTTCCATCCATTAATAATATTTTTCAATCAACTTTCCTGAATTTTATTGATTACATTCACGACTACACTTCTAGGGGCAAGTCTTGTTGTGAAAACCAATAGTTTATTCACTAATCCGTGTATCGCGACTGATTTTCCTTTCATCAATGCCTTATATCCTGTTTCAGCCACCTCTTTTGCACCTGCAACATGAAGTCGTTTAAACAATTTTGAACTATCTGCTGCCGCTGTCGTCTGAAAATTTGTCTGTGTAGGTCCAGGACAAAGGGTTGTCACCGACACACCTGTCCCTTGTAATTCTTTTGCGATCGCTTCAGAAAATGATAATACATATGCCTTCGTCGCATAGTACATTGCCATCTGGGGTCCTGGCTGGAAGGCTGCTGTTGAAGCAATATTTAGTATTTTTCCTTCTTTTTGATCTACCATATCTTTCATAAACAAATGTGTTAACTGTGTAAGTGTTGTAATATTTACTTGAAGCATACGATTCCCTTTTTCCCAAGCTAAATCAATAAAATCCCCATAGTCTCCAAACCCTGCGTTATTTATTAATACATGAATTGTACATCCCCGTTCTTGCATTTTATTATAAATATCTTGCGCTGCGGAAGGGTTGGATAAATCAAACGGTAGTATTTCTACATTAATATGATATTGTTGTTTTAATTCACTTTTAATATTCTCTAACTTATTTTTATTTCTCGCAATCAATATCAAATCATATTGCTTATCCGCAAATATTTTTGCGAACTCGTATCCGATACCTCCAGAAGCGCCAGTAATCAACGCTGTCTTTCTCATGTGTTCAACTCCCCTATTCTATTTACGAATTATACTACAAGCCAACTAATGATATACTTCGCATTTTTTTGAGGCATTTCAATATATGGATCCATCTCAACCCATGCACCCTGAATATCTTGTTTTCTTGCTGTCAGTTCAAAATGACACATTGCAATACCCATATCAATGCTTTGTATGTCAAACCCTACCATAGCGTTGTAGTTTTTTGAGTAATTGAGATAAAAATGGTATGCGTTGTTTTTTGTATCCCTCACAATAAGCCAAGGCTGTTTATTGGAGGCTGACGGTGCTAAACGAACCATTTCTAATATTTCGCGATATTCATCTACATCTTCTTGTTTCATTGCTTTTGGCAAGACTTTGCTCTTACTTAGATCAAAAAAAATCTCTTCCCAAGGTTTTCGCTTCTTAGCCCCTACAAATATACGCATAGCCTTCCCCACCACGCTCCGTTTATTTGCTACATATCCTACTGGCGTAATAGCAGGAATCGACTCTTCCTGCTTTAAATCTATTCTTGCAGCAAAAGTACTCCTAGTAAAAGAACCACCCAACCAACAAGTTCCAAGACCTAAATCGGTTGCATGTAAAATAATCTTTTCAAAAAGATAGCCGTAGTTTTCTAACCCCTTTTCTGTTTTTTCCATAGCACCAACTATAAATGTCTGTGCACCTTTTATAACACCATATGTCCCAAGTTTTTGCGTTTCATTTGTATCTGCCAAATCTACTAATTGAAATCTCACATTTTCTCCAAAAGGTCCTTTCGTATTGGAATCAAGTACATCTTCTAATTTTTTTCTAATCTCTTGCGTAAGAGATTCTGGTTTATATGTTCTCCATGATGAACGGCTTTCAATGAGTTCAGTAACTGAATTATTAAATTTCAAGCTTTTCCAACTCCTTTCATAAACAATTATTTACTCTCTTTTTAATTTTACTATATTTTCCATGTATTTGTCTATAGCTTATTCTTAAATACTCAAAAAAATTAGGTTTGAAAGAATATCAAACCTAACTTTTTCTACTTTTTTATTTTTTTGTGCTTATATTGCTTATCATATCTTTTTCAAATTCTTGTATTAACTTCTTAACCATATGATTTTGAGAGGAATTAAGAAATAAGCAATCGATCTTTTGAATAGGTAATACATTAATCGATGTACCAGTAAGAAAAGCACCATCATAGCTATTTAATGTATCTACCTCAATATTTTTTTCTACAACTTTTATATGATTTGATTTGCATACCTCTAATAGTTTCATTCGCGTTATACCTTGTAATACCGTATCTGAAGGTGAAGTATATATTTTTTCTCCTTTTACAAAAAATAAATTGGAGCGACTTCCTTCTGTAATTTGATTTTCCTCATTGACTAATAAAGCTTCAAAGGCGTTCTTTTTTTCCAATTCTTGATTTATACTTTCTCTTTGATTTGTATTGGTTGCTTTTATGTTGGGGTTTTTCCTTATTGCTTTATATAGTATTGTTTTAATACCTTTTAAATACACTGACTTAGGGGGGTAATAACTATCAATACAGAATAAAAGTATATATTGCGTTTTTTCTTCTAAATGACTGCATATTATTTTAATATTTTGATTATCTATATTATTTTTTTTGATTACTTGTTTTAACTCATATATCAGTTCCTGATCGGTTTTTAAAATATTTACTCCTAGTAGCTTTGCAGATTTCCTAAGTCTCGCAATATGCTCTTCTAAATATAATGGAATACCATTAATAATTCTTATTACTTCGTAAATCGAATTCCCTTTCATATGCTCTGCAAAATCAAAATTTTGTGTTTTAATCATTTCACCGTTATATATTAAATACTCTAAAATAGCTTGATTTTTCATATAATCTGATTCTCCTTGTTAAAAAATGTTTTGTACCCAAGCTGAACCATCATTAGCACTGTAACCGAAACAGCTCCCAAAATACCAAGCATAATTGCAATTTGATATGCTATTGCAGTAGTTGGAATTGTTCCAGATAAAATCTGTCCGGTCATCATCCCTGGTAAAAATACGATGCCCATACCAATCATAGAATTTATTGTAGGAAGAATAGCTTCATCAAAAGCACTGTTTACAATATTATGAACTGCCATTTTGGGGGTTGCTCCAAGTATTAATGCTTCTAGTACAATCGCACGTCTTGTGGTCATACTCTCAACCAAATAATTCGTACCAATAGAAATACCTGTCATTGAATTCCCGATAACCATCCCTGCTATTGGAATAACGTATTGTGGATCATACCAAGGTGCTATCTGTATGACAACTAATAAGAAATATATTATACATGAAAGTGTACCAAAACTCATTGAAAATACAATGACTTTTTTCATTGACTTCGAGAGTTTTCCTTTAAACCTTCTTAATACAGTAAATACTGCAAAGATCTCCATTAAAACTATAATGACAATTGTTATAAACGGATTTGGATTCTCAAAAACATATAGCAAAATATATCCAACTAATATTAATTGTAAGGTCATTCTAATAGATGCAACAATAAGCTGTTTTTCTCTTTTTATCCCACGTATCTTTAGAATTATAAGGACAAAAATAACAAATATATAACTCAACACAACCTGTACCATAGATAAATGAATTACGCCATTCATTATTCTCCCTCCAATATACAATGCCCATTTTTAATGTTAATAATGACATCAGAGTATTTTTTAGCTACTTTTTTTGAATGTGTAACCATTACTAATGTTTTATTATTTTTTCTAACATGTTCTGTAATCATATCAATAATTAGCGTCTCAGTATTATCATCTAGGGCTGAAGATGGTTCATCTAATAGATATACTGGAGAATCCAATAAAAGTATTCTCGCTAATGCCAATCTTTGTTTTTCTCCACCTGATAAATTATCAGCTGGAGCATCAAGTTCTTTATTTAATTGAACCTGCTGTAATAACTCTTCTAATGCTTGATAATCAACCATAGGTTTGTCCTGATATTTTAATCCTTTCACTAGATTATCTCTTATATCTCCTTCAAAAATAATTGGATTTTGAGACAACATCGTAACTTTTCTTCTATGCATCACAGTATCTATTTGGCTTAGATCAATACCGTTAAATAAAACTTTTCCTTGAGTTGGAGAGTTTATTTTGTTTAGTAACGTTAAAATAGTCGTTTTTCCACCGCCGCTCTCACCTATGAGAGTAGTAATTTCACCTTTTTCAATTTCAAGATGCGGGATATCTAATATGTTTTTGTATTTCACATCAATAAATTCAAACATCTTCTACTCCTTTGTACTCCATTATAATAAAATGAATTTCGCTCTAATGTATATGATAATTATAGGTTTTGTATCGAAATATGTCAATGACGATGACGTTTCCAAACTATAAACTTAATGTTTACATATTACTCGTTTTACTTTAGAATAAATGTATACTAAATACAGGATGTGATTTTTATATGAAAAACAAACCATTGCATACAAGACAGCTAATCAATAAAGAAAAAATTATAGTAATTATGCGTGGAGTTCCGATTAATAGTATTACAAAGACTACAGAAGCACTGATGAATGGTGGGATAAAATTTATAGAAATTACTTTGGATCAAAAAGATGAGCACAATTATAAGGAGTGTATCAAGTCACTCACTCTTATTAAAGATAAATTTGGAGATGATTTATGCGTAGGTGCAGGAACCGTGATGTCAATTAAGCAGGTTAAAGAAGTTTTCAATGCAGGTGCATCCTATATTATTTCACCAAATACCGACCAAAGCGTTATCGATAAAACAAAGGAATTAGACTTAATTTCCATACCCGGCGCTTTCACGCCCAGTGAAATTGCCTCAGCTTATGAATATGGTGCTGATTTTGTAAAACTATTTCCTGCTAATTGCTTTGGACCTCAATATATTAAAACACTAACTGCACCTCTAAGTCATATACCTATATTAGCTGTAGGTGGGGTTACACCTCGAAACATGAGTGAGTATTTAGAAGCTGGTGCAGTGGGTATTGGGATCGGTAGTAGTGTCGTTAATTTAAGAGCAATCCAAGATGAAAACTATGATTTAATTACTAATGCAGCAAAAGCTTTTACCCAGACCATCTAGTCAATCTAGTAATGGTGCTTGTATCGTCTGATATACTATATCTACCAAGTTTTTCTTTTCTTCTTCCGTTAATTGTTCTAAATAAATTGGTGGATGAATTTGAATTTTCACCTTTGCAGGTTGAATTCTATTTTTCTCTTCAAGCATTTTATAAGAACCGTTAATCGTAATAGGTACAATGGGTACATTGGCTTTTGTAGCAAGTTTCAAACTTCCTTTTTTGAAAGTTCCCATTTTATTACCCTGGCTTCTTGTGCCTTCTGGAAAGAGTACCAAAGTATTTCCTTGTTTTAATTGCTCCACCCCTTGCAATATTGCTTTTAAAGATTTTTTAGGCTTGCCACGTTCAATCCATACACAACCTATTTCGTCCATCCAACGATTAACCATTGGTAGTTTTTTGAGTTCTGCTTTTGCAATAAATCCTTTTAGTTTTGGTACATAACCTATAAGCAAAGGTATATCAAAATTCCCTTGATGATTTGATACAAATAAAACTTGTTCTTTTGGAATATTTTCAATTCCTTCAACCTCTACCTTGCTTCCTGTCCAACTTACCATGGCTTTACCCCAGTTAATAGCAATTTCACTTAAACACTCAGATTGTTGTTCGATCCTACCCTTTTTCACAATATACTTATATTTAACCATAAGAAATATACTAAATAATTGATATAGCCAAAAAGCTGCAAACCAATAAATTGTTCTTAACATCTTTCTCCCCCTAATATCTAAACTTCTTCATTGGAGTTATCAGATACAAGTTCAGTATTAGATAATTCTTCTATCTGTTGTTTTAAAACTTGATTCTCTTCATTTAATTGATGAACTGTTTTTGTATAATTTTTAATTTTAAGATTTAATTTAAATTGTTGAATCATGCCAATTAGCAAAACAACAATTGCACCTAAAATGGCAGAAATAAATATAACTAATGCCTGAGAAACATTATATTTTGCAAAGAAAATACTTATTTCTACACTACCTGAATTTTGTACAGCAAATAAAGTGACAATAACTGCAAAAAGTAGCGTAATAATAAATCTAATTGCCATATACTCCACCTCATTTCATATTAATATCATATCATATTTTTCAGTAATATAGTATCATCAACTTAGTAAATTAAAGTAACCCTACCTAATACTATCGTTCAGATAGACTAGGCAGGGTTATTCTTATCACATAGCTTTTTATTTCTTCAAACTAACAATACGGGAAGCTAAGCTTTTAAATCTTCCATAGTACGTTCTGCATCAAATCCACTAATAATTTTCGTCAATTCAGAAGCAATATCTGAAAGTTTTTGTGTTTCAAATAATAATGCACTTGTCGTAGCAATCTGCTCCTGACTTGTCGCAGAAATTGTTTGGGCATTATCATTAAACTGATCCGCTATTTCTTTTGAAACAACCATCGCATTCATACTATCAGCAAATTGTTCAGTTAGTGAATTTACACTATCTACAATTTTGTCAACATTATTTTTCGATTGTTCACTAGAGGTAAATATGTTATTAAAGAATTCTTCCGTTGTTTTTGTAATTTCTAATGATTCATTTACTCTATCATCCGTATTATTGATAGCACCAACTACTTCTGTTGTATCATGGATAATCGTATTGATAATATTCGCGATATTTTCAACTGCCACACTCGTTTCATCTGCTAGTTTCCCAACTTCTGAAGCAACTACAGCAAAGCCTTTACCATGTTCTCCTGCACGCGCTGCTTCAATAGATGCGTTGAGTGCAAGTAAATTTGTTTGCGCAGCAATATTTGAAATTAGATTTGTCAATTCTAATATATTATTGATACTACCTTGTAATGCTTCCACCTTGGTCTTTGTAATATTAACTGTTTCTTTTAAATCGCCCATTTTTTCTGAAGAAGTATTGGCAATGTTAATCCCGTCTTTTGCAATGTTTAATACATTCCGAACATCTGTATCAACATCTTTAGAGTGCTGATTTGTTTCATTAACAGAACTATCAACAATCGTTACTTTTTCAATCGCCATATTCATTTGATCTAATTGTTCAGATGATGCTTCAGCAACTTTAACAATTTCTTTAGTAATATCTTCTGAAGAATCTGTAAGCTGGCTGAATTGTTCTTCAAATACAGTAATTGCACCTTCAAGTGTATTCACTGTATTTGTAAGTTGTTCTATGACCTTAGCGTTCTGATCCAGTGTTTCATCTATGTTCGCAACCATCATAGCATTTTGTGTAATAATAAGATTAAGTACAGAATAAATTAATAAAATAGCCAAAATTGTTGTTATAGAATATAATATAGTTAAAGCCCCTAAACCATATACTAAAAAAAGCGCAACAACAGATACAATCGATCCAACAATCGCCATACTCCTCAACATAAAATTCACGTTATATAATCCAACTATAGTAATCCCAGCAATTATGAAAACTATACCCAAAGAATTTTGCATCATATAACTTGAATATCCACCGACAAACATTACGAAAATAGAAAAAATTAGAATAATAGTATGAGCACCCTTATTCTTTTTGTATAATATAACTGGTACTAGACATATCACTATAGCTGGTAATGCTTTCAATAATGCGCCAACGCCTCCTCTAATTGAAAATCCTATTCCCGTAAGCAGACTTGCACCTAATAAGAAATACACAATTTTCATTATTAGCTTGTTTGCGATAGCCACCCTATTCCCCATAAATGATGACTGTGCTTTATTTTCCATTTCTCGTTTCCCCATTTTTCTCCCCCTTAAAAATAAGTATCCTTACATATCATTATAAAACTAATCTTATGTTATGTCAATTATTCTTTTTATTGCAATTATTCCCAAATTACTCACTGAATCCTTCCCCGATAACCTCGATACTTTCTGTCACAAAAACAAAACTATTATCATTTAATGCGGCTACAAAATGCTTTAATAATACCAATTCTGACTTCGTTACGACTGTCCTTAACATCATTCTTTTTTTTATCTGATTTGTATCTACACATTGTACAAATGTGACACCTCTATTCAATTTATCATGTATAAATTCAGTAATATCAAAATAATTGTCAGAAATAATATTTACACTATAATTTCTTCTTGAACCTAAAATAATAAAATCTGTAACTTTACTTGAAAGATAAATACTAATCATCGAATATACAATGTACGTTATATCACCATAGATAAGTGATGACGATACAATACAAAAATTCAATATCATAAAGAAATTTCCTATTGTAATATCTTTTTTCTCTTTTAGATATAATCCAATAATTGCTTCAGGACCATTGGCTACGCCTTCTCTGATGATAATACCAGCTGAAGCACCTAATAATACACCTGCAACAACTGCAGCAATGATAGCATCTGTTTTAAATGCAGGCAACACTTTTTCTACGACACCTATTAAAATCGTAAATAATATAAAGCAAAAACCTGCGTAATACACTTGCTTCCTTTCATATTTCAAAAAAGCCCATATAATGATTGGAATAAGTAATAGAATTAATCCGACCTGAACATTTAAACCAATAACTTTATTCATAATAGTCGCAATACCACCTAAACCTGGTGCAATTAAATTATTTGGAAACAAAACACAACTAAAACCTATTGCCGCTAATAGTACGCCAATAATGATAGCTAAAAAATGTCTCACTTTATTTAACATAATATACCCCCTTTAATATTATGATTATATTATATCATCCTAAGCAAGAAAAAAGAAGCTACAAGTATCCCATATTAGGTCATCTTGTAGCTTCTTTTTTTAATCTTGTTTGAATTCTTCTTCGTCCATCTTATTCACTTCACCAGATCTTATAACTGCATATCTTGTACATAACGGACCAACAATTTCAGTAATTATAGTGGTAGCTAATAACACCGTTAGTATTAAGGATCCTTTTTGAACCCATCTTTTTAAAGTTTTTTAGCAATAATTCCCCACCAATACTAAAAGCGATTAATGCTAGTGCCAAATCACTTACGCTAGCGACATTTTCTAAAACTTCTTGTTGATCAAAAACATTAAATACTGATTCACCTAGTATTAGACCAGTAATAATATATCCTGCTACAGAAGGAATATTAAATCTACTCATTAATTTCCCCACTAAATATCCACATATAATCGCAAGACCAATTCCTATCATGCTATTCAAAATACAACCCCCAAAAATATCTATCGGTTATTCATTGTTTTTGTTACTTTCAATCGCGTAAGTGCTCTCCGAACTGCTGCTTGTGTATGAAGATGTTCAATACGACTTTGTTTTTGTCTTGTTCTTTCTTCCGCTCTTTCTTTTGCTCTTTGAGCACGCTTAATATCTATTTCTTCAGGCCACTCAACCGTATCAGCAAGAATAATTGCATAATCGGGCATAATTTCCATAAACCCATTATTAATAGCAGCAATTTTCCACTCGTCATTCACTTTAATTTTCAATTCACCAATTGAAATAGCTGTAACCATTGGTTCATGATTTGGTAATATACCTATACTTCCATCCACAGCTGGAATAATAACTCTTTGTGCCTTGCCATTCCAAAAAATTTTCTCTGGGGTTATTACTTCAAGAAAAAAAGTTGATTTCATCTATTTATCCCCTTTCATGGAATTAGCTTTTTCTTTTACATCATTGATATTCCCCACCATATAAAAGGCAGACTCTGGATACTCATCCATATTCCCTTCAATAATTTCTTTAAACCCTTGAATTGTATCCTTAATGGGAACATATTTCCCTCTAATTCCTGAAAAGGTTTCGGCTACAAAAAAAGGCTGAGATAAGAATCTCTGTATTTTTCTAGCTCTAAATACAATTGTTTTATCTTCTTCTGATAATTCTTCCATACCAAGTATCGCAATAATATCCTGTAATTCTTTGTATCGCTGTAGAATTTCCTGCGTTTGTCGCGCTACTATATAATGTTCCTCTCCCACTATAGATGGCTCAAGTATTCTAGACGTTGAATCTAATGGATCTACAGCGGGATAAATTCCCAATTCAACAATTCGTCTTGATAACACCGTCGTTGCATCAAGATGTGCAAAAGTTGTAGCAGGAGCCGGATCAGTTAAATCATCAGCAGGAACATATACCGCTTGAACAGATGTAATAGAACCTTTTTTTGTTGAAGTAATTCTTTCTTGCAATATACCTAATTCTGTAGCTAGTGTCGGTTGATATCCAACGGCTGAAGGCATTCGACCTAGCAATGCAGAGACCTCAGATCCTGCTTGTATGTACCGATAAATATTATCAATAAATAATAGTACATCCTGCCCTTCAGTATCTCTAAAATATTCTGCCATTGTTAGTCCTGTAAGCGCGACTCTCATTCGTGAACCTGGAGGTTCATTCATTTGCCCAAAAACCATAGCAGTTTTTTCAAGTACACCCGATTCTTTCATTTCATGCCATAAATCATTTCCTTCCCTTGTTCTTTCACCTACACCTGTAAAAATAGAATACCCGCCATGTTCGGTTGCAATATTTCTGATTAATTCCATTATTAATACGGTTTTACCAACACCCGCACCACCAAAAAGGCCTATTTTCCCACCCTTAGCATACGGCGCAAGTAAATCAACAACTTTAATCCCCGTTTCAAGTACTTCCGTAACTGGACTTTGTTGATGAAAACTGGGTGCTTGTCTATGTATCTCCCACTTCGTATCACTAATTATTTTTTCTTTATTATCAATTGATTCACCTGTTACGTTAAAGACTCTACCAAGCGTTTCTTTGCCAACAGGGACTTTAATTGGAGAACCCATATCAATAACTTCTAACCCTCTCTGCAATCCTTCACTTGAGCTTAGTAAAATACACCTCACAGTGTCGTTTCCCAAGTGTTGTGCCACTTCAAGAACGATATTTTCGTTTTCGTTTACTATGATTAATGCATTATTTATAGCTGGTAAACTTCCTTTTTGAAATTGCACATCTATAATAGGACCAATAATCTGTACTATTATACCTTTGTTTTTTTTATTACTCATTATTTTTTTACCTCCTTAG
Source organism: Clostridia bacterium (assembly GCA_963662695.2). GTDB lineage: Bacteria > Bacillota > Clostridia > SK-Y3 > SK-Y3. Next base: position 1,082,210 of record CAXXDC010000001.1, read on the forward strand.
CGCTTCTGCCCCACCTACGATTTCAGAAATTTCTTGTGTAATAGCCGCTTGTCGAGCGCGATTATAAAGCATGGTAAGTTCTTTTATCATCTTATCAGCACTTTTTGTAGCGCCATCCATAGCAATCATTCTTGCATTTTGCTCACTACAAAATGATTCAACCAAGGCACCAAAAACAAGTCCTTTAATATAATTTGGAACTAAAATATCCAACACTTGACTAGGAGATGGTTCATAGGTCATATATTCTCTATAGCGTATATCAGAAGAACTATCAAAATCAGATTTCTCCATAGGTAAAAGCTGTATTATTTGAGGCTGATAGTTGACTGCAGACTCCATCGTGGTATATACAACAAAAACTTCATCTAACATTCCGTCATTATATAAGGAAATGACAGACTCTGCTATTTCCCTTGCCCTATAAGTAGTAGGATTTTGTGCAGTATATAAAAATTCTACATCTATGTTATAATTGTGGGATTTAAAGTAATCTCTCCCCATATATCCAATAACAAAAAGATATGTTTCTTGTTTATCTTTCATATGTCGTTCTGCAAGTTTGATTACATTCTGATTATATGCACCACAAAGACCTTTGTCTGCAGTTATCACAATATACCCTGACTTTCTAACATTTTTGTTTTTACGGCTACCAAAATATTTATGGTTAATTTCCGGGCTACGGACAATAATATCATTTAACGTACCTTGAATCTTTTCAAAATACGGTAATGTATCATTTAACTGTTTGCGTGCCTTTTTCAATTTTGCGGAAGCTATAAGATTCATCGCTTTTGTAATTTGCATGGTTTCTGTTATACTTTTAATCCTCAAACGAATATCTTTCATGTTTGCCATCATTAGTTACCACCTGACATATATGTATATCTATTTAAAGTTTGTCTTTATAACTTTTCTTAAATTCTTCAATTGCAGTTTTTAGCTCTTTTATTGTCTGATCATCAAGTGCATTAGTCGTATTAATGGTTTTTGACAATGCTATATGAAACTTATCAATAAATTGCACCAGTTTATTTTCAAAGTCTTTAACATTTTCCACCTGAATATCGCTAAGATAATTATTGGTTACTGCAAATATAATAATAATTTGATGATGCACTGGCACAGGATGATATATTGGCTGTTTAAGGGTTTCTACAATTCTTTGTCCTTGTTCTAATGTTTTTCTTGTTGTTTTATCTAATTCCGAACTGAATTGTGTAAACACCTCTAATTCTCTAAATTGTGCTAAATCCAGTCTAAGTCGCCCTGATACTTTTTTCATCGCTTTTGTTTGTGCAGCTCCACCTACTCTTGAAACTGAAAGACCTACATTCACAGCGGGCCTTATCCCCCCAAAAAACAATTCACTTTCTAAATATATTTGTCCATCCGTAATAGAGATTACATTCGTAGGAATATATGCTGAAACATCACCTGCAAGCGTTTCAATGATAGGGAGTGCAGTCATTGACCCACCACCCTTTTCAACACTTAACCTTGCAGCACGCTCTAATAGTCTAGAGTGAAGGTAAAAAACATCTCCAGGATATGCTTCTCTTCCTGGTGGTCTGCGTAGTAACAAAGACATTGACCGATAAGCTACAGCGTGTTTAGATAAATCATCATATACAATAAGAGTATCTTTGCCACTATACATAAATTCCTCTGCTATTGCACACCCTGCATAAGGGGCAATATATTGTAATGACGCAGCTTCACTTGCTGTAGAAGATAAAATTACAGTATACTCCATTGCACCATGCTTTTCCAACACCGTAACAAGTTTTGCAATGGAGGATGCCTTTTGTCCTATTGCAACATATACACATATAACACCTTTGCCTTTTTGATTAATAATTGTATCAATTGCCATAGCTGTTTTTCCCGTTTGCCTATCTCCAATAATTAGTTCTCTTTGGCCTCTACCGATAGGAAACATTGTATCAATTGCCATAATGCCAGTTTGCAGTGGAACAGTTACAGATTCTCTATCAAACACTCCAGGGGCTTCAACTTCAATAGGTCGATATTTTTTTGTATTTATTTCACCTTTACCGTCGATTGGTTGTCCCAAAGCATTGACCACTCTACCTATCATTGCTTCACCTACAGGTACATCAACCCTTTTCCCTGTACGCTTAACAACATCACCTTCTTTAATCCCGTTTTCTTGTCCAAGAAGGACGCACCCCACACAATCCTCTTCGAGATTAAATGCAATCCCCATTACATTATTAGGGAACGTTAGCAATTCTCCATACATGCAATTTTCTAAACCATAAATGATAGCAATGCCATCACCTATTTGTATAATGTGACCTATCTCTGCATCTTTTATCTTTATGTCGTAATCATTTATTTGTTGTTTAATAATAGAAGTAATTTCATCAGTTTTTAAATCCATATATTATTCACCTCGATATTATCTGATGCTCTATTGCGTCAATCATCCCACTTATACTCTTATCAATAACTTTATTATCAATGATTAATTTAAATCCCCCTATAAGAGATTCATCAATGCTAATATTCATATTTATTGATGTTTTATCATACTTCTTTTTTAATTTTAATAAAAGCTGGTCACTTTCATATCTTGAAAGAGGAAAGGCTGATATCACCGCTACATCTAATATATTAGATATTTGATGGCTTTGTTTTTGGAATTCAATAAAAATATCAGATAAAATATTTATTTTACTTTTATCTATAAGTAGTTTTATAAAGTTTAATATATGAAAATTTATATCTTTTGTAAATATATTATCAACCAAACATTTCTTTAATACATTTATGTTCTCAGGATTAGTTAATATCTCATATACATCTTTATTCTTCAATATAATATTGGTACATTCGCTTAATTGCTCTTCAAATGTATGTAGTGAATCATTTTCTATTGCAATTCCAATAAGCGCTTGTGCATATCTTTTTGCTATGAGATCCATCACGCTACACCTTCTTCATTCAGAAAGTCGCTAATAATTTTTTTATTTACCCCATTATCCATGTTTTGTTTCACCACTCTTGAGGCCGCTGCAAACGCAAGGGATGTAATTTCATCTTTCATTTCCTTTATAGCCTTTTGTTTTTGTAACGCTATCGTTTCATTCGCTCTATTCACCAATATTTCATACTCTTTATGTCCTTGCATAATAATTCTTTCATATTCAACGTGCGCATCATCTTTTGCACGCTGAACTATTTCATCAGCTAAACCATGTGCCTCTTTCAATAGCTTAGCATATTTTTCTTTTTCTTTTTCTGCATCATTCAGCATTTTTTTAGCATGATCAATATCGCTTTCGATACCTTTCGCTCTAGCTTCAATAAATCCACTTACAGGTTTAAAAAGAACTTTTTTCATTATCCAATAAAGTACAATAATATTAATAATGGTAAACAAGAACGTCCAATCAAGTTTAACAAGACTCATATTCGTTCCTCCAATAGCATATTGTTATTTAAAGAAAATCATTACTAAGATTGCAACAACAAGTCCATATATTGCAGTTGCTTCTGCTAATGCACTACCAAGGAGCAAAGTCTTATTAATTTCACCTGTAGCTTCAGGTTGCCTTGCAACTGATTCTACGGCTTTTGAAGTTGCAATTCCTATTCCAATACCTGCACCTACTCCTGTTAACACAGCAATACCTGCTGCTAATGCAATAATTCCCATAATATTACCTCCTATTCAATAGCTTCTTTTATAAATAGTGTTGTTAGAAAAATAAAAATTAACATTTGGATTAGCCCGTCAAAAATTTCAAAATATATGCTAAACACAGCTGGCACAATAACAGGTATAGCAATTTTAAGTAATTCCATAATAATAAAGCTTCCAAGTATGTTTCCAAATAACCTCATACAAAGTGATAGCGGTCTGATAAAGAGTTCAAGAATTTTCATTGGCAAGATAATAGGAACAGGCTCTTTAAACTCATTCAACCATCCTCCAACTCCTTTGAAGCGTATGCTTGCTCCTACTACTATAATAATAGACATTATTGATAAGGCAGCTGTCACATTTAAATCTTTCGTTGGTGGCGTAAATCCAAAAATTGATATAATATTTGCTAAAGACAAATATAGAGCAATTGTTCCAAGATAAGGTGCAAATGCTTTCCACTCATGCCCGAGTATACCTTTTAAAAAATTATTAATACCCTCCACAATAATTTCAATTATATTCTGCACACCTGTAGGAATTGTTTTAAAATTTCGAACGAATATAATAGAAAAAGATATAAGGATCAGCATAATCAACCACGTCACAACTACAGTTTCAGTTACTGGAATGCCTCCCCCAATAGGGATATTGAATACGACATGTGACTGAAGTTTATCCAAAATTTCCTGTTGGAATTTATTTTCCATACTTCTCACTTCCTTTTATTGCAAACAGCATCTGTGAGCTCGCAATCTTCCTTAAAACAATCTATGTCATTCCAAACAGGCAAAAATGCAAATGTACTCAACTCCATTTCTTGCTTTTTGTGTGATAGAAATTCTATAATTTCCTTCAATATCTTTTTATTTTTTATAAAAGCAATAGCTACATACTGTTCTTTGTAATCAAGTAGAGAACGAATGGCACCTGCAATCACTGGTCTATCTCTAACCTGCATTTCTTGATTTTTTCCAGCTATCCAAGCTATTTCTATTATTTCGCTAAAATTAGTTAAATATTTGTTTATACATTCACAAGTCTTCGCGTTATTTGTTGAACAAAAAACCAAAAACATTTTCTTACTCCCCCTCATTATTGAGCGTGTTCTCTCTAATACTTAAACTGTGTTTCTAAATTGCAATCCAAAATAAATACATCAATACGTTCGCCAGTTTTAGTACTGATATCGTTATGAATACTACATACCTTCGCACCCGTCAACTCCTGTATTAATGCTTCTAATTTAGGACGTATAATATCTTCTAATTCATACCTAAGTTCTTTTATTACTTTCTTTCCATGAGCAGTATGAGCCAGTTGCTTTTCAGCTGGAGTTAATACATTTTTAAGCCTAACAATCACCATATCTTTTACAATAAAAGTCTTAACCGCTTCCGCACCACGCCCAAACTGCTCATGCTGAAATTTCACCATTTTATTACTAATTAAAGTCTCTAACTGACCCTTTGTCACAAAACCCATCTCCCTTATAAGATTTTCAAACACAAAAAACCAGCTGTATGAAAACGACTTATAATCTAAATCATTTTCAAAACAACTGGCCTATATTATTGCAAACGTTTCCGTCTTCAAACACATCTGCCTTAGTTTTTCTATACTAACGTAGCGCTTATAATTAGCATTTAAATGAGCCTATATAATCGCAAACAGTAGTTGTCCTCAATTATACCTGCTGTTAAAATTCTTCTACAGAAATAATAATTATTTATGTAAATTAAATTGCTCTATAATTATACAACGGTTAAATTCTCATGTCAATAATATTTCTAAATTGAACTTAAATATAGAGATATTTCTATACTTTGTATAAAAAGTAGTGTTTTTGACTGCATTTTTTTGTTGAATTTTATTATAGAACTTTTTCTTCTTACAATAAATATTATCATTCTATTGTATGCAAATCCACATGCCTGTTTTTTACAGATGCTTTTTTATGTCTTCTACTGTTGGAACTCTTCCCATTACCTTTACCTGTTCATCAACTACAAGAGCAGGTGTTTTCATCACACCATAGGACATAATCTCCTTGAAATCTTCTACTTTTTCGATAATAGCATCGATTCCTAATTCCATTACAGCCACCCTTGCATTAGACTCCAATTTCCTACAATTCGTGCAACCTGAACCTAAAATTTTAATAACCATTTGTACTACCTCCTAAATAGATTTTAACTTACTTAAATCAACAAATGTGCAATAGCATTAAATAAATATCCCACTAAAATGATTGAAACCCCTGTTATTATCACAAATAATCCAATAAGTTTTGGTTTTATAACTTTTCTTAAAAGCACCATTTCTGGCAGTGAAAGTGCTGTTACTGCCATCATAAAAGCAAGCGCAGTTCCAATCCCAACTCCTTTATTAATAAGTGCCTCTGCTATGGGGATAGTACCTAATGCATTAGAATATAGTGGTATACCTAATACTACTGCCACAAATACAGCGAACGGGTTATCAGGACCGGCATATTTTTCAAGCAGTGGTGCTGGTGCCCAGCCATGGATTAAAGCTCCAATACCTATACCAATGATTAAGAATATCCAAATTCTTTTTACGATGTCTTTTACATTGTCCCATGCAAATTTAAATCTATCTTTACTTGTTAACTCTTCAATCTCTGTTTCTCCCATTTGAATTTGATACACATATTCTTCAACTTCTTTTTCCATACGAAAGCTACCAATCAAAATTCCTCCAATGACACCAACGACTACACCTGTAATAACATATACACCAGCAATCTTCCATCCAAAAGAAGCGAGTAAAATAGCAAATGCTGCCTCGTTAACGATGGGTGATGTTATTAAAAATGAAAAAGTCACACCTAAAGGAATTCCTGCTTCTACAAAACCTATGAATATTGGCACTGATGAACATGAGCAAAACGGTGTTACAATGCCAAGCAGTGATGCCATAATATTTCCTGTGAGCCCTGAAAACTTCTCTAATATCTTCTTCGTTCTTTCAGGAGGAAAGTAACTCCTAATATAGGAAATTACAAAAATCATAATACCAAGTAATATAATTATTTTTATCGTGTCATAAAAGAAGAAATGTATACTAGATCCTAATCTGGTTTCAATTGATACCTTAAATACTTTTTCTACTAATAGTTGAATTAACTTATCTAACCAAATAAACATTGTCATTACCTCCTTTTGAAGTACTAATCAATTCTATTCTTTTTATAAATTATCTATTTTACATTTTTCTAAAAATGTTTCCTTTACTGCAAGCTTGTCAACATCTCTTTGAAAATTCGGATAATTTTCTAAATTATCTATTATACTGTATATAGTATCTTTTGAAACTTTGTCTTCTAAATTTAATCTATAGAAGATAAACTGTTCCTTTCTTTCGTCCTTTACAAAACCCATATCTCTTAATTTCGCAAGATGTTTTGACACTTTTGGCTGTGCCAAGTCAAGAATCCCACATATTTCACAAACACAGAGTTCCTGATGATAGAGTAAGACTATCATTCTTAAACGGGTTTCATCTGAGAGCATTTTATAAAAATTTATTAATTTATCCATCTTATCTGTCCTTTCAACAATATAATGTTCTAGATTATACCTATATGCTCATATGTGTATATGGGTATAATCTTCCTATTCACTTGATTTGTCAACTATTTTCTTAAAATTCTGAATCCTCTATTACATCAACGCTACTTATATTTGAACAAATCTTTAGGTATTGACTAATAAGAACATCGAGTTCTTGACTCACTACTATTATTTCATCTGTTACATTTATAAACCCTTTTTGTTTTGTATTATCTGACCTTTTAGCATATTAATAGAATCTAGCAGTTCTTTCACTTCTTCATGTTTATTCTTCTTACCACTATTCATCATAAAAATTTCCTCCCCTAAAAACCAAATATGTTCTTTATTAGAACATAAAAGCAAAAAAAAATAGAATAAACTATAAATGTTCTAATAATACACAAATATACTGCCCAAAGGTGATACAAATGAAAATAATTATTGAAGGCAATAATAGAAACATTGTCGGGCCTCGTATCAAAGAAGCACGAATGAAAAAACATTTAACACAAGAACAATTATCTGCAAAACTAGAAACAATGGCTATCTACATTGACCGAGCCAGTATATCCAAAATTGAACAGCAGAAAAGAATTGTTACGGATTATGAGCTTTTAGCATTTACAAAAGTACTTAATGTTACCGTTAGTTGGTTAATGAGAATCAAATAGCATTATGACTATTTTGTTCTTTATTAGAACATTATAACATTGTATTCTAAATTTGTAAATAGCAAATTGTATCAAAAAACCCTATAAGATAAACTTTTCACAGTCTATCTTATAGGGTACATTTTATTCTACTGTTACGCTCTTCGCCAGATTTCTTGGTTTATCTACATCACAGCCTTTTTCCACAGATACATAATATGCAAATAACTGTAGTGGTACGACTGTTAGTATTGAAGCCAATAATGGATCTGTCTCAGGCATATATAATACAAAGTCGGCTACTTTTTCTATCTCTGTATTCCCTTCTTGTGCAATCGCAAGTACAACCGCGCCTCTTGCTTTTACTTCTTTAATATTACTCAACATCTTTTCATAAAGCTTTTCTTGTGTTGCAAGGGCAACCACAAGTGTTCCGTCCTCTATCAGGGCAATTGTACCATGCTTTAATTCTCCTGCCGCATAAGCTTCAGAGTGTATATAGGATATTTCTTTTAATTTTAATGATCCTTCCATTGCAACATTATAATCTAAACCTCTTCCAAGATAGAAAACACTCTTCGCATTATAATGCTTGGATGAAAAGAATTGAATATCTTCTTTGTTTTCAATGATCCGTTGCACTTTATCAGGAATTTGTTCTAATAAGCCTATTATTCTTTGAATCTGTTGTTGTGAAATGCATCCTTTCATTAATCCTAAATGTAGAGAAATTAAATACATCGCTGACAATTGGGTTGTATACGCTTTCGTTGATGCAACCGCAATCTCAGGTCCTGCCCATGTATACAATACATCATCAGATTCTCTTGCGATAGAGCTTCCTACTACATTAACGACTGAAAAAATTCTCGCACCGTGCTTCTTGGCTTCTCTCAGTGCTGCCAATGTATCAGCTGTTTCACCAGACTGGCTGATAATAATCACAAGTGTATTTTCATCAATAATAGGATTCCTATATCTAAATTCAGAAGCAATATCCACTTCAACAGGAATGCGTGATACTTTCTCAATTGCTGTTTTTCCAACCATGCCTGCATGCATCGCCGTTCCACAAGCCACAATATATATCTTATTGATATTTTTCACAATCTCTTCTGTTAACTGGATATTATCCAACACGACATTTCCGTCTTTTATTCGTGGGCTAATCGTATCTCGAATAGCTTTAGGCTGTTCGCATATTTCTTTAATCATAAAATGCTCATATCCGCCTTTTTCAGCTGCTTTAACATCCCAATTTACAGTAAATACTTCTTTTTTGATTTCTTCTTTATCGATATTAAATAGTTTCACTTCATTTTTCCTAAGAAGTACAATTTCTTTGTCCTCTAAAAGATATACATTTCTAGTATACTCTAGTATGGCTGGAATGTCCGATGCAATAAAATTCTCATTTTCTCCAAGCCCTACAATGAGTGGACTATCTTTCCTAACCGCAACAAACTCATCTGGTTTGTCTTCACATACAATTCCTAGTGCAAAAGAACCTTCTACTCTATGAATCACCTTTATTACTGTATCAATCAAATCGCCCTCATAATAGTAGTCTGTCAAGTGGGCTATAACCTCTGTGTCTGTGTCTGATACAAAATCATAACCCTTCTCAACCAAGAATTCTTTGAGCTTAAGATAATTTTCTATAATCCCATTATGAACGATTGCGATCTTACCCGATGAACTCGTATGGGGATGGGAATTTAAGTCTGAAGGCTCACCATGGGTTGCCCATCGGGTATGCCCAATTCCTAATGTACCCGCTAACGCTCTCCCACCGTCTATTCTTTCTTCTAATATCTTCAGTCTACCTTTAGACTTTGCCACATTCACCTTGTCTTCATGGTATATTGCCACACCGGCAGAATCATAACCTCTATATTCTAGTTTCTTTAATCCTTCTAATAAAATAGGTGCTGCTTGCTTATCACCTATATATCCAACAATTCCACACATTTGTTTTTTACCCCCATTTTCTATTTTGCGGAGGTAAGGACGCACAATATTCAGTTTTTGTCGTTACCACCGCTTTAACTCGCTTCCACTTTCATTCGTTTCATACTTCTACCATTTTCCTGTCTAACTCTTTTTGTGCCACAATCACTTGTGGTTTTTAGAGCCTTTCTCGGTAACAGGTCACCGGGAGGCATCCGCCGATCACTCGATAAACCTCCTCCTCGTCAACTACCTACTAGTTGTTCTTAATGCGCTTTGCAAATTTAGAAACAACTGTACGTCTGCATAAGCAGATGTTCCTTGCTAGTTGTTCTTAATGAGCTTTGCGAATTTAGAAACAACTGTACATCTGCATAAGCAGATGTTCCTTACTAGGTAGTTCAGGCGCTTTTATTCTTCGTTATCATTTATCTGTCCAATGGAATCACCCCCTTTAAACAGTAGTTAGATTATATTAGATTCGTTTCAATTAGGAACGCTAATTCTTCTGCTTTTTGCTGTATTAGTCTTTGATCTTTTCCTTCTATCATTACACGTACCAAAGGTTCGGTTCCTGATGGTCTAATCAAAACTCTACCTGTTCCTTTAAAAGTATCTTCAAGGTGATCTATAGAACTTTTAATCATTTCATCTTCCATATAGGCATGTTTTTTCTCGTTACACACCTTTGCATTCACCAATACTTGTGGTAATACAGTCATGACTGATGCAAGTTCAGATAATTTTTTACCCGTTTCTTTTAAGATTGAAATCAATTGTAATGCTGTAATGAGTCCATCACCAGTGGTATTGTGTTCAAGGAAAATAATATGTCCCGATTGTTCTCCACCAAGTACATACCCACCCTTTAACATCTCTTCAAGTACATATCTATCACCAACCTTTGTCTGTTTGACATTAAGACCTTTTTCTTCAGCCATAATAAATAGTCCTAGATTACTCATCACAGTAGCTACTAGCGTATTATCTTTTAATTCCCCTTTTTCCATAAGATGCAGGGCACAGATTGCCATAATTTGATCTCCATCAACAAAATTTCCGTTTTCATCAATGGCTAACACCCTGTCTGCATCCCCGTCAAAAGCAAGTCCAACGTCTGCGCCAGTTTCTTTTACAAATGCTTGTAGTGATTCTATATGCGTCGAACCACAATTTGCGTTAATATTGTTACCATCAGGTTCGTCGTGAATAACAAAAACCTCAGCACCTAATTCTGTTAACGCACTAGGTGCCGATTGATATGATGCGCCATTGGCACAATCAATAGCAATTTTCAGGCCTTCTAAATCTTTTTGTATTGTACTCTTTGTAAATTCTATGTACTCAATTAATGCATCCTTCTTTTCAGTTTTATGCCCCACTTCGACACCAACAGGTACTGGAATTGTCTCAGCATCGTCGAGAATTATTGCTTCAATTCTTTCTTCTATCGCATCACTGAGTTTATACCCTAAGTTATTAAAATATTTTATACCGTTATATTCTACTGGGTTATGTGATGCTGAAATTACTACCCCTGCATCAGCATTATATAAACGAGTAAGATACGCAACTGCTGGCGTAGGTACAACACCTATAGATACTGCTTCCGCCCCCACAGAACATATCCCTGCGATAAGTGCCGCTTCTAACATATCACCTGAAATTCTTGTATCCTTACCAACAATTATTTTTGCCTTATGATGTGTTTCTTCTGTTAGTACATAAGCACCAGCCTGCCCTATTTTAAATGCCAATTCCGGTGTAAGTTCCGTATTGGCTATTCCTCGTACACCATCTGTTCCAAAAAGTCTTCCCATCTCAACTGACCTCCTCAGTAGTTCATAATGATAGTAGTAGTCCACAAAAAGGCACGAACTACTACTAATCATATTCATCTTTTAATTATACCATTAGTTTCTTTATTTACAAGTAACATTCTCTTTCCAATCATAATCTAAGCGCTTTTTTTATCGCTGGTAGCTCTTCTTTTGCCTTTATATATCCCCTTTCAATACACTCCTGAATTCTAGGGATCTCTAATAATTTCACATCATAAATCTTAGGCTTCAATACATAATCAACCTCTTTTAAGCTATATTTAGAGATTGTATAACCCATAATATCTATCGTCTGACTAGTAATCTCAAAAATGTTATCAACATCATCTTTGGTGCGACCGGCATATCCTAAATTCACCGCTAATATTTTATCAGCACCCATTTTCTTTAATACTTGTGTGGGTACGTTATCTGTAATCCCACCATCGACCAATCTTCTTCCACGAAACATTTTAGGTTTAAAGACAACAGGGAATGCAGAACTTGCTCTGACAGCTTCTGCTAAACAAGCATCGTCAACATATATTGTATGCTCGTTATCCTTGAATTTGGACTTGTCAGAGACAAACATAACCGTTTGAGCAGTATTGATATCTACAGCTGGAATAGCTATGGGAATTTTCACATCTTTAAAAAAAATGCCTTCTTTATCATTACAATAATTCGCTATAACTGTTTCAATAATATTACCTTTAACAAAACCATCTATCTTGCCTTTTTTCTTAATAAATAGATTTAGTAAAAATGACATAATTCCACTAAAATCAAAATCTACAAGTTTGACACTACCCTCTGTACTTTTGTTTTTCGAAAGCAAAGTTTCTGCTAAACACGGTATTACCTTTTGCCACTCCAATTCATTTGTACCTTTACTAAAACGCAAAAAAACTTGTTCAATTTCCTCTGGTGTATAGCCTACAGCATACAAAGATGCAACAATACTTCCTGCACTGGTGCCCGCGACCATATGTACAGGAATACCGGCTTCTTCAAGGGCTTTTAATACACCAACATGTGCAGCTCCTCTTACGCCGCCCCCAGATAATGCAAGACCTATTTTCATTAAAACCACCACATCATATTTAATAATTTGTTTAATCATTATTATTTTACGTTGTGATTAATCAAGTGGTGCATACTTTTTAATGATTTCATCTGCAATTCTGATACCATCAACAGCTGCACTCATGATGCCACCTGCATATCCAGCTCCTTCTCCTGTAGGATACAGTCCCTGTATCCCTACAGCCTCTCCTGCATCACTACGAGGAATACGTATGGGCGCCGATGTTCTTGTCTCTACGCCAGTCATTAAAACATCCGATGCGGCATATCCCTTTATTTTTTTATCGAAGTATTTTAATCCATCTTTCATTGTATGAATCACATATGGAGGGAGACATTTTGTCAAATTAGTAGGTGTTACGTCACCCGTATAGCTTGGTTTTATTGTAGACTTTGCAATGCTTTTTGTAGGGTTTCCTTCAAGAAAATCACCTACACGCTGTATTGGTGCACCATACTTGCCTCCTCCTAACTGAAAAGCGAGTCTCTCCCATTTCCGCTGAAATTGGACACCAGCAAGAGGATGGGTATTTCCAAAATCATTAGAACCTACCGAAACCACTAATGCACTATTAGCATTTTCATGATCCCTGGCTAATTCGCTCATCCCATTGGTCACAATTGAGTCATATTCAGAAGCTGCTGCTACAACGATACCCCCAGGGCACATACAGAAAGAATAACATGTTCTATCCTGACTTTTATATACCAATTGATAATCAGCCGCTTTTAACCTTGGGTGTCCAGCATAATCACCATATTGTGAAATATCAATTACCCTTTGTGGATGTTCGATTCTCACACCAATAGAAAAAGGTTTCTGTACTATTTCAACTCCTCTATCAAGTAACATTTCGTATGTATCTCTAGCACTGTGCCCAATAGCAAGTACAGCAATACTACAAGGGATTTTCTCCTGTTTATTAATTGTAATGCTGTGTAATGTGTTATTTTTAATATCAATATCCGTTACTTTAGAATGAAAACGCACCTCGCCACCGAGCTTTATAATGCGATTCCGTATATTTTTCACAACAGTTTTTAATTGGTCTGTACCGATATGTGGTTTTCCTTGATATAGTATTTCTGGTGGTGCACCAGCTTCTACTAATTCTTCTAATACCATGTGACACCTTGTATCTTTGATACGAGTAGTCAATTTTCCATCGGAGAAAGTACCAGCACCTCCTTCTCCAAACTGTACATTCGTCTCAGTATCTAACTCTTTCGTCCTCCAAAAGCGATGTACCTTTTTGCTCCGCTCATCTACATCTGCTCCTCTTTCCAAAATCAGTGGTCTATACCCCTTAAGCGCCAAAAAAAGACCGGCGAATAAACCTGCCGGTCCAGTTCCTATCACAATCGGTCTATAAAGCATATTTTCTGTCCCAGGATATACAGTTGCTTGGACTTTTGGCTGTATAAGTGTAACATTATTGCCATTGTGTCGATTATATATCTTTTCTTCATCGCTATATACATCCATTAACACTGAATATACAAAACGAATGTTTCCCTTACGCCTTGCATCAATCGATTCCTTTACAATACGAAAATCCTTTATTTCACTTTCTTTTATCCTCAATTTTTTAGCTACTATCCTTCTTAAAGCATTCATATCTTCATCTATAGAGATACTAATATTATTGATCTGCAAACTCATGTGTCCGCTGCCTCCGATTAAAGTCTATTATCTTCTTGAGATGATATATCATTTTCTTCATCTATTTTATCAACTTCCGTAGCTTGCTTTGACAGCTTTACTGTCGCAACATAAGCATCAACTGCTTCAACATCATCTTCCAGCAAAAGCTCAACAGGTACGTCATGTTCCCCTTCGCTCAAATTATTAATATCAACAAAAGCATAGACCCCGTTTTTAATAATTTCTTCCATTTTACTTTCTGTCCCTTTTAATGTAACTGTAAGCGTTTTAGTAATAAGTCGATAGCTCAATTCCTCAGGAACATTTTGAACTTTTATTGTTTTTGTTTCAATTGTACGTGTTATTTGCTTTTCTACATTAATGATTATTTTTGCAGTATCTCTTGTTCCTTTAAGCATTACGCCCTCATTTAGTTGGATTGGTATATCCATTTCTATATTGTTATCAATATTATCAACATTGATACGCTCCGTTAACACCTTTGTCGTACTGTCAATGATATTTGTCTCACCCACAATATCAACGGTATTTGGTATAACAACGATATCGGATACAATATAATCTTTTGCAGGTGTTCCAACTACTTGTGGCTCAATACTAACTTTTTTCGTTTTTCTAATGGGATAAACAATTTCAACGTTATCTACTTGCCTGATAAACTTACTATCATCAATTATTTCATTGTTATTATCATATACTTTATATTCACTTTTAGCCACAATATCTTTTGTACTGTTTGATACATCAATCATAACTTGTACCTTATTAATGGTATTGATAATAGAAGATGGTGCTTTAATAGTAATTACATTCGGTGTTACGGTAGGCGGCAACGTAACATAAGGATCTTTTGGGACCCCCTTCGATACAACCTTAACCTCTTTTTGCACTTCCAACATTTTATCTAACTGGACATTTGCATTATAGGGTCTTTTTTCTATTATTTCAATATTTTCTATGGGCAATGTTACCAATATTATTGGAGAATGTTCGCCAACCTCTTCCAATGTTCCAAGTTCGGCAACTGCCTTAATATTTTTGTTATTTAAACTCGTTAAAGTTTTCCTTCTACCTTTTAGTTTTAATGCAACGGTTTGCTCCTCTTTATTCATCATAATAAGTCCACGTTCGTCAATTTTATCCAGCCCGCTAAATTCCACAGGTATGTCCTTAATTGTTACTTCAGTTTCAGGATTTTCTATATTCACAACATATAGCCACATAAACAAAGCTAAGAATATTGAAAATGCTTTCAATGTAATATCTTTATTTAGAAGTTCTTTCACGATCTTTCACCTTCCATATCAGTAGCTTATTCTTTTTGCTTTGCTTTTCTTCTTTATTCATAAATAGTGTTTTCTTAAGAGCCTTCTTAAGTGTTTCCACTGTAAGATTCCTAGTAAGATCACCGTCTAATGCAATAGATATTTTACCCGTTTCTTCTGAAACAACAATTGTTACGCTATCCGAACTTTCAGATATTCCTAATGCAGCCCTATGTCTTGTCCCCAATTCTTTGCTGATATTTTCGTTTAATGTAAGCGGCAAAAAGCAAGCAGCAGCTTTAATCTTATTATCTCTTATAATAACTGCGCCATCATGCAAAGGGGTATTGGGAATAAAAATATTCACTAGAACTTCGGCACTAATAATTGCATCAAGTGTTATACCTGTCCTTATAATATCTCCAATCATCGTTTCTCGCTCTATAACAATGAGTGCACCAATTCTATTCTCCGCTAGTGTTTTTACAGCCTTAGAAATCTCATCAATTCTTTGATCAATGTTTTCTTCAGCGTCATTATCTTCAAAATTGAATAAATTACTAAATTTACTCCTGCCCATCTGTTCCAATGCACGTCTCAATTCAGGTTGAAATACAATTAAAACAGCGAGAACGCCGACCTGCATCGTATTTTTTAATATAAAATTAGTAGTATTGAATTCTAACCATCCACTAAGCTGAGTAGCTACCACTAATATAATTATACCTTTGAGTAATTGCATCGCCCGTGTTTTCGAGATAAGACGAATCCCTTGATAGATGACATAGGCAACAATCATCACATCAAGAATATCAGCAATTCTAATGACTTTTATATTTTGTAATATGTATGTATAAATATTTTCTAACACAGCAGTGCACCTCTTACATTTTTGTCTTTATAGTAATTATACTTTTTTTCGGTGGATTTGTCATTATTTTTAAAAGAATTTTAATATAAATATTTAATTTTTTTTTAGAATAATTAATTTTAATTGTACAAATGCTAATAAATGAATGGAGGGTAAACATGGATAATGACGCTAAAATGACTAAAAGTTTAAAAGATAAGTTGGAAAAAAAAATGGGCGCGAGTGCAATGGATATCAATATTGAATATCAAAATGGTTTTGTTCATTTGTCAGGATTTGTAGATGTGATGGCTGAAAAAGCATTTGCTGAAGAAATTATAAAAAATACTGCGCGTACTATTAAACTTGAAAACAATATTACTATTTGTATGGACGGACAGATAACAGATCGCCACATCACTGCAGAAATTGACAAAAAATTAAAGAATAGTAAGTTCACTAACAATCTAAGTAAAATTACCCCTAAAGTGTCCGGTGGTTCCGCTACATTGTTAGGCAGTGTCAATACTTTAGCTGACGAGTTACATGCGATTGAACTGGCAAAGGAAGCAAGAGGTGTCAAGAGTGTAGTGAGCAATTTGGATATTGTTTCTGCACGTCGCTATACTGACCCAACGATAAAAAACAGAATTAATCAAGTATTTTCTAATCGACCTGATATAAAAACTTCAGTAGAAAGTGGCACCGTTACATTAAAAGGATTTGTGAAAGATCAAAATGATATGGAAACTGCACTAGAACTAGCTGCAGATGTTGAAGGCGTTATTCATATTCAAAATAAACTTAATATAAGAAAAAAATAGATTTAAAAAAGACGCAAGTTTACATTCATTAATGCTTGCGTCTTTCATACTAAAACTACAACAGAAATTGCTCCTGTATGTTCTCTACCTCTGCAGCTAATAATACTGCCAATTTTATTCTAGCCTTTTTGCTGCCATAATCTTTACCTAGGATTACACCTTTTTCTTTTAAATCATGAACACTGCCAGAAAAATGATAGACTGTAGACACCTCCCCTTCTTCACAGCCAGTTGTGATTACGACTGTCACCCCTTGGGTTACAGCCTCAGCAATAGCTAACGCCGCTTGCGGTGACACATGCCCTCTCCCTAGTCCTTCAATAATCATTCCTTTTGCACCTATTTTCGCAGTATAATCAATCATGTCTTGCTCTAACCCCAATACAGCTTTTATTACTACAACCTTGGGAGGAACCTTATTTATTTCATAATACTCGCGCCTTATCGGCTTTTGATAGATATATACATTATCTCTGTCAACCATTCCGAGGAAACCAAAGCCATATGAATGAAAAGCATCAAGATTAGATGTATGCACTTTTCTCACATATTTAGCCGAAAATATTTTCCCATTGAATAATACTGTTACGCCCATTCTTAGGCTCTCTTTATTACTAGCCACCAATATTGCCTGACGAATATTTACAAATGCATCTGTCCCCAATTCTAATGGACCTCTTTGTGCACCTGTTACAACAATAGGTCTATCATCAGAAAGCGTTAAATCTAGAAAATATGCTGTTTCTTCTAATGTATCCGTACCATGGGTAATGACTATACCGTCAATAGTATAATCTTCTATTACAATATTGATTTTATTCTTTAGTGCTATCAGCTTCTGAAAAGTCATATGGCTACTCGGTATCTGAAATACTGATTCGACAATCACTTCAATATCTATATTTAGGTTATACATTGATGTTAGCTGTTCACCAGTTAAAACCCCCGGTGTTAATAACCCAGTTTCTTTATCAGCTACACTTGCAATTGTACCACCCGTCGTTAACAAAACTACTTTTTTCATTTTCGTCACCTATTAAATAAATTAATCAATCACATATTCTACATCAATACTATCATTCTCATTTTCCAACGTAAGAATACCCGCTGGACAACTTTTAACACAGATACTACACCGTATGCATGCATCATTATCAAATTGATTATTTTCGTTAAACTCTTTATATGGTTCTAATTGCATTGGGCAGACCCTTGCACACTTACCACATTGGTAACATTTTTCTATATTGAGACCGCTTATTTTCAAATCTGTTGTTTTGTTTGCTTTTAACTTTTTTCCTACTCTATACATCAACACCTGCATTGTCCCCATAGGACAAATCGAACACCACGTACGAGGACTAATAAACACTGCTAATAATGTGCCAATAATGGTAACCATTAAATAATTCATCACAAATACATAACCCAATTTATCGATAAATGATGCTGTTCCAAAAATCTTAAAAACTTTTGTCAATCTCGATGTAAACATAACCATAAACCATGTAAACATAATTCCCTGTGCAATTTTAGATTTTAAAAAAACGGGGATTTTTTTATTTAAACTGATTGGTTTAATAATAAAATCAAATAAGCTTCCATGGGGACAAAAATGTCCACACCAGTATTTCCCTTTCAAAAACCCCATCACTATCAAAGTAATCATTACAGGTATCATCAATAGTCCCAACTTTGGAACCCAAAGACCGCCTATAGCAACAAACACTATAAATAACCATGCCCATTTTTTTATTAATTCGAATATTTTTTTATTTAAATTTAATACCATCTTAATACCTCCTATAAATGAATAACATCAATATACTTATACCCTGTATAGGTATTTTCTAATACATTATATGCACATCTTTAAGTTTTGTCAAAGATTTTTTATTTTTTTCAAAAAAAAAAGCGCCTATTTGATAACAAATAGATGCTCAATACAGCTAGCATACAAGATTTCTTCCCATGTCTTTTGCTTGATAGAGTGCTTTATCTGCCTGTTCAATGATATCGCTAATTTCTTTTGATTCTTCCGAGATTGATGCAACACCCAAACTGATGGTAAGTGATAATATCCCATGTTTTTTAGTGATGAGCTTGCTTTTCTCAATCGTATATCTTAACTTTTCTGCTATTTTTAAAGCTTCATCTTTTGTCGTCTGTGGTAACGCAACAACAAATTCCTCTCCACCATATCGTCCCATAATATCCGTTTTCCGAATAGAATCGTTTAATTTTTCAACAATTAGTTTTAAAACATTATCTCCAATGATATGTCCATACTGATCGTTTAAATTTTTGAAACGATCAATATCTATCATAATAATAGACAGGGAATACTGATGTAATTTAGCTCGCTGAAATTCTCTCTCAGCTAATTCAAAGAAATGTTTTCGGTTATATATTCCTGTTAATCCATCTAAGATAGCTAAAGTTCTTATTTCGCTAAATAGGCGTGCATTTTCAATGGCAACACCTGCCTGACTTGCTAAATCAAATAAAATTTCTTTCTCATAATCTGTAGGCGGTTCATAAGTAGTACTAAATATAGCAACTAGTCCTAATACACGTTTATGGTATAAAATTGGAATACTGATGTACGTTGATATTTTTTGTTCAACACCATAAGCTGAAAAATCAACATCTTTAAAAACCAGTACATTCTTCTCCTTTACAACCTTTAAAAAATACTCATCTTCCGCAAAAGCTGGAAGGTATTTATTAGCCTTATTCCAACCAAATTCTCCTTCTCGCGCTACGATATAAAAGTCTCCATTATTATTCAATATTAAAGTTGCATTCTTATAATTAATTATTTCTAGCATACTTTTCACTATTATGTCTAATAGCTCGTCCAAGTAAAGGGTTGAAGTCAATTTCTTTGTTATTTCATGCATTGTCTTTAATAATAGTTTTTCTTTTTCTTCCTTTTCTTTTTCCTTCTTCATCAGCTTCATTCTATTCCCAACCCACAGAGAAATGAGTAATACCCCTATTGCAGACGCTACCTTCAGTACATTAACAGATATAATAACAGGAGATAAAATCCCAAATATCTCCAATATATATGACATCGAACCCATAATAAAGGCAAGCCAAACTAACAAGAAATAATATATTCCTTTTCGAACCTTAGTCAAATAAATGATCGTCGTTACTATTATTGCAATGGTAGTAATAGGTGAGAAAAATAGCGCAATTCGCATCGCTATATTTCCCTTTATCAATAAAGTCATAAATGCTACACCAGTCAAAACCATAATTAGTGCTTTCAATATTTTATCAAGTCTAGGCGTATGCTCATAAGTCGTTAGAAAACTCTTCATAAACAATATCGAAGATAATATCGTAAAGGTAATAAAAAACGGTAATGCTTTGCTTTCTAACCATATATTATAAGGCCATAATAACTGATAAGCAAATCCATCACCAACCAATTGAACCAACCCTAAATTGAAAATAAAGAAAGAAAAGTGTAGATATGTTTTATCTCTAAGGGATATAAATAGAAACAAGTGGTATAAAGCCATAATCAACATACTACCATAATATAATCCTAACAAATAAGAGGTTGTACTGTCCTTTTCAGCATAAGTGAATGGGTCCCACAATTTAGCCCTTATTTTTAAAAAACTATTTGTTTCCACGCGAAGATATGCTGTCTCTATCTGATTTGGTTGTAATGTTAATGGTAAAATGTAGTTTCTATGCTTTATTTCTCTTTGGTTAAATGGATACTTTCTTCCAGCTTTGACTACTTCAAAAATATTATTCTGATTTTCTTTATATAGCATTATATCATCAAGATAGGGTGTACTGATTTCTAGATACATATTTTTTTCAGACACTTCTTCATTTATAAATGTTAGTTTAATCCAATAGGCAGAATCGGTTATACCATAATTCATTTTTTCACTATTACTACGTATAAACTGCTTTTCATATTGAACACTGGAAACATCACTAATTGTTAATTCTTGATCACTATCCTCCAGTATTTCTATATACGTTCCCAGTTCATATTCATTCGTATAGTTATTTATACGAATGATCGGCTCCTCTTCTGCAAAAATAGTAACATATGTTAGACAAACATACAGAATTATAGTGATGCAAAAACACAAACATTGTTTAATTTTTCCTAAACCTTTTACCATAACCAACATCTCTTTTATATATATTTTTTAATTGGCTTAACTTATTAGATTATATCAGAAAAAAAAGGAAAACAAAAGCCCTTTGAATCGCAGTTAGCTATCAAAGAGCTTTTGTGTGTTCTCTATTGCATGAACATTGCTATATCATCTTCTACATTGGTAATACCACCGATTCCAAAGGTTTCAACTAAAACATTGGCTACATTTGGTGATAAGAATGCTGGTAATGTAGGACCTAAATGAATGTTTTTAACGCCTAAATGAAGTAATGCTAATAATACAATTACCGCCTTTTGTTCATACCATGCTATATTATAGGCAATTGGTAATTCATTAATATCATTCAATTCAAATACTTCTTTTAGTTTAAGCGCAATCACTGCTAATGAATAGGAGTCATTACACTGCCCCGCATCTAACACTCTTGGAATACCACCAATATCACCAAGTGGTAATTTATTATATCGATATTTTGCACATCCTGCTGTTAAGATAACAGTATCTTCTGGTAATTGATTAGCAAACTCAGTATAATAATCTCTAGATTTCATACGTCCGTCACAGCCAGCCATTACGAAGATTTTTTTGATAGCACCTGTCTTAACTGCGTCAACCACTTTATCTGCTAGTGCGAATACTTGTGCATGTGCAAATCCACCTACTATTTCACCTGATTCTATTTCTGTTGGAGCTGGTAACGCCTTTGCCATTTCAATAATATCTGAGAAATCCTTCCATCCCTTTTCATCAGCTTCTATATGTGTTGAACCTGGGTAACCAGCTGACCCACTTGTGAATATTCTCTCTTTAACACCATCTCTTGGAGGTACAATACAGTTTGTTGTAAATAAAATCGGACCATTGAAAGTTTCAAATTCTTCTTTTTGTTTCCACCAAGCATTCCCATAGTTTCCTACCAAATTGTCATACTCTTTGAATTTTGGATAATAATTAGCTGGTAGCATTTCACTATGTGTATAAACGTCTACGCCAGTTCCTTTTGTTTGTTCTAAAAGCATTTCAAGATCATTTAAATCATGTCCAGTTATTAATATTGCTGGTTTGTTTCTAACACCGATGTTAACTGTTGATAGCTCAGGATTACCATAAGCACTTGTGTTAGCTTCATCAAGTAATGCCATCGCCTTTACGCCGTACTCACCAGTCTTTAATGTTAATGCAACTAAATCGTCTGCTGATAACGAATCATCTAATATAGCTGCTAATCCTTCATATATAAATGCATATAAGTCATTATCTTCTTTACCTAAGTTTAGTGCATGATGTGTATAGGCTGCCAATCCCTTTAATCCGTATGTGATCAATTCCCTAAGTGAACGAACATCTTCATTTTCTGTCGCTAATACGCCAACTGCATCTGCTTTAGCTTCTAAATCTACATCTGTTGATACTTGGAATGTAGCCGCATCATGCAAATCTGCTGTTACACCTTTTGCTAATTCATCTCTAATTTCGATGTTCTTTTTTATTTGTGCTTTAATTGCTTCTGGATCAAAGTTTGCATTAGTAATTGTCTTAAATAAACTATCTAATACGGTCTCATTGATATCGCTTAATTCTGCTACATTAAGCTTTCCTTTCATAACTACTTCTGCATTACCTTGTGCTGTGTAGATTAAAAGATCTTGAAGGTTTGACACTTCTGCGGTCTTTCCACATACCCCTTTTATTGTACAGCCTACTCCCTTTGATGCCTCTTGACATTGATAACAAAACATTTTGTTCTCCATTGTTGAAACCCTCCTAGTATTCTAAATTATTTTATAGCTCCATCTATTGTGATGGTTACTTCTTTATATGGTATAATCGTCTGTGATTGAAGCATTGCTGTTTTTATTGCACTTACAATACCTCCACAGCATGGTACTTCCATCCTTACGACTGTAATACTCTTTAAATTATTTTTTGACAATATTTCTGTAAGTTTTTCAGCATAATAAGCATTGTCATCTAGCTTAGGACATCCAATCACTACCACATGGTCTTTTACAAAATCTTTATGAAAATCTCCATAAGCATATGCTGTACAATCGGCAGCTACCAAAAGATTTGCACCATCTAAATATTCTGCTTGTGGATGTACAAGATTCAATTGTACTGGCCATTGTCTCAATTCAGATGGTCTTTGTCCTGCTGTACTAATAGGCGCATCTGCTTTTTTCTCTTCTACTACACTTTCTTTTCTTTCAATTTTTTTCGCCATCGTTCCAGGACATACAAAAGGCTTTTCTTTCTTCTGTTCTGTTTTTTTCTTTTCTTTTAATAATGCATCAACTGCTTCCTGACTATATTCGTCCGCATCTCTTTCGATAATTTCAATGGCTCCTGTTGGACATGCGGGTAAACAATCTCCTAATCCATCACAATAAATATCACTAATTAACTCTGCTTTCCCATCCACCATCTGTATAGCACCTTCATGACATGCATTTACACATAGTTCACAACCATTACATAGTTCTCGGTCTATTGTTACGATTTTTCTCTTCATTGTAAATCACTCCTCCTATATTTAAATTCATTATTTTCCACTTGCTTTTCTGAAGTCATTATATTACTATTTAAATGATAAGTACGTAACGTATGTTACCACTTAGAAATTTTTTTAACAAGAATATAATTTGGAGGTCAATATGGATCATTTACTTATTCCCCTCAGCAAGTGCATTTTATTCAAAAATATCAAAACTGATTGTTTAAAAAAAATAATTGATATGCTCATTTATCATATTTGTGATTATCCTAAAGATAATACCATTGCTATTGAAGATGATGATTGTAAACATCTTGGTATCCTATTAGAAGGGTTATTAACAGTACAAACCATTTATCCTTCTGGCAAAGTACTCACTTTAACTCAAATACATCATTCAGATATCTTTGGAGAAGTCATACTTTTCTCTCAAACACATCAATACCCAGCGACCATTACATCACTCAAAGACTCAAAAGTCCTTTTTATAGAACGCAAAGCACTTGTTGAACTCTTAAGCGAACATCCATGCATAATGGAGAATTTTCTTTCATTATTATCTAATAAATTGCTAATGTTAAATAGAAAAGTCAAACTACTCTCATTAGAAAGTATACGCAAAAGAATATCAAACTATTTATTAGCGCAATACAAAAAGAAAAACAGCTCCATGTTTTCTGTATCACTATCAAGAAAAGATATGGCTGAATATATGGGAATTCCCCGCCCCTCTCTCTCCCGTGAGTTAATTAAGATGAAAGAGGAAGGCATTATCGATTATGATAAAAACACATTTATCATTAAAGATTTAGATGCATTAGAATATTAGCCTATCACCATTTCAGCTTCACATTAATATATTATTAGTAGTAATAATTTTTGAGAGGGTGATTTTATGGGTAATGAACTGGATAAAAATATGATCCATTCTATTAAAAACATGAATAAAAGTGATCTATCCAAACAATTAAGCAATGTGGATAAAACTGAATTACTTCGAAGGCTCGATAGCCTTGATAACGCGAATCTACAACCGTTTAATATAAGTAAAGATGAGCTAAAACAAAGATTAGCTAATATTGATATGCAAGCGTTAGCACAAATTTTTAATCAACATGGTAATGAAATTATTAAACAAATGGAAGATATATTGCAGTGAATGAATAAAAACGGTTAAAATATTAAAAATAAAGAGGATTTATTATTAAATATCTATCTTAATAATAAATCCTCTTTATTTTTATGCCTTCAAACCTACTTTAACAGTATGTTTTTAACTATTCAATTCATCTAGAATCTGGTTTAGAGCCTCATCTGGCATTCCCATAAAGTTTATAAGACTTCTTAATGGGGAATACTTCATCATTGCCTGCATCATTTCCTGATTTTCCTGCGCTGCACCTTCCTCAGTTCCTTGCTGTCCCATATTTTCGAAAATAGACATCACTGCTTGACTCTTTTCTGGATATGCAAAAATATCACCAAAGGTAGAATTTCTAGTAAATGAATAAGGAACGGTTACTGTAGATTCTACATTAAGATTCTCTTTAAGGATAATATCCTTTGAGAAAACACCTTCGCGATAAATAACGTTATCTCCATCCTTACCATAGTACGGATGCGTCGGGTTATCAGAAAGCTTCTTAGGAAATGTTTCTGCAAGTTTTCCACTTGGGTTTACTTTTCCAAATAATATATTCACCTGTGCTGCCCCAACTGCCTGACCTGCCAAATAGCATTCTAAAATACCTTTTACATTTTCAATCCAAGGCATTCCCATATGAGAACGGTCATATCCTTCCGATTCATAGGTTTCCGGTAAACCTACAAAAACAACTGCAACCTCTGCTTCTTTTGCTACCTTTACTGCCTCATCAAACAAATCCTTATCCACTTCATCAGATGCATCATCATAGCCCTGTGCATAAGTAATATTACTTTTTCATCTCGATTCTCAACGAATTTGAAAATAATATTTAAAAGGCGTTTACAAGTAGTATTTAATGCATCCTCTGACAAATCACCTGATTTTGCTGCCTTTACAATTCGCGCATCGTTAATTCCTTGTGATGATGGCATTTCCAAATCAAGTCCAGCTTTTAATCCATCGACACGTTCATTTACTGCGCCCCAGTCACTAACTACATAGCCATCAAAGCCCCATTCTTCACGTAAAATTTCCGTCAAATAGTCGTAGCTCTCCGATGCAAACACACCGTTCACTTGATTATAGGAAGCCATAATCGTCCAAGGCTTTGCCTCTTTTACCGCACCTTCAAAAGCAGCTAGATAGATTTCTCTTAAAGTTCTTTCATCCACTTCGGAAGAAGAGGTCATTCTTCTATGTTCCTGATTATTTGCTAGGAAATGTTTTGGACTGGTTCCGACATTTTTGCTCTGTACACCTTTGATGTATGCGCCTGCGAGTTCTGCTGTAACTAGCGGGTCTTCTAAATAATATTCAAAATTACGTCCACAAAGTGGAGAACGCTTAATATTCATCGCAGGTCCTAACACTACGCTAATATTTTCTGCCTGACTCTCATTACCAATAGTTTCGCCCATCTTAGTTAAAAGTTCACGGTCAAAAGAGGAGGCTACTGTACTTCCAGCTGGGAAGCAGACAGCTTCAATACTTTCTCCGATGCCAAGATGGTCACCCGCTTCGTCCTGTTTTCTAAGACCATGTGGGCCGTCCGAAAGCATAACGGAAGGGATTCCCAATCTCTCTACTGCCTTTGTTAGCCAAAAATCACTCCCCGAACAAAGTCCAGCTTTTTCTTCTAATGTCATTTGTGAAACAAGTTGTTCTATTTTTTCTTTATGCATAAAGTTTTCCTCCAATATTATTACGTATTCTGTTCGATAACAGCAGCACGTCGTTCCTCGTTATCCTTTCGAATTTGCACTATTTTATCATCTAGCTTATATAGAGTTGTTACACCAATAGCTAACGCGTAGAACGCTAGTGGTATGAAACTAATCAACAGCCTCAACATTATTATTGCTGAATCTGGCTGCACAGCAATATCACTACTGATGTATCCACCTATTTGTAGGAAAACACCTAATAGGAATGCCCCAAAGGCAGCACCAATTTTGTTTGCAAATCCAGGGATAACACCCAATGTTCCTTCCATACGTGGTTGCTGTTTCCACTCATTATATTCGGCACAATCAATAACCATTAGACCTGACAACATATTTGCAGGAATAACACCCATGCCAGTGAGTAATCCTGCAATAACCAGTATCAGTATATTGTCTACGGCAAACCAGTTTAACACAGATCCAATACAGGATATGACGAAACCAGCTATAATTAACTGTTTCTTTGTAAACTTTTTCAGCAATGCAGGTAGGATTGCCATCGACGGTAACACTATCAAAGTGGTAATACTCACAAGTCCCATCAAAGCAACATTTTTCACAACATAAGTATAGTAGAAAACACCGACGCCCATTGCACCAACCAATTGTAATACAAATTGAATTAGAGCTGCAGTATAGATAAATCTATTCGTTTTCAATACTGTGATTACATGTTTAAAGTTAATCTTATCGGTTATAACATCAACATTATGAACTTCCTTAATGAAGAAAAACCGCAGGATACCAATTAGAACCATTGGAATCGCATAAATAGCAATCATTTTCTGCCAACCTACAGCAGAGGTAGCCAACTTTGACATTGCAATAGGGAATGAAATATTAATCAAAATAACGGCCAACATAGTAGATAAACCACCATAAGCAGTGATGGAAACATAATGTTTCTGGTTGTTGAAAGCACGCACCACATATGGCGTATTACTCGCATTTAGGAACGTAGCAAATATAGAATTAACAAAAGCATACATAACCAATACCCATACGCTTTTCAAAACAATGCTGGCTTGAGTGGGGGCGCTAAACATCAGATAGGTACATATCCACATACCCACAATACACCATTCGTAAGGGCGTCCACGACCCCATTTTGTATTGGTTCTATCTACGATATATCCTGCCACAATATCGGTGATGCCATCAAACAGACGGCTAACCAGTAGTAACATTCCCATAAGACCCGGGTTCAAACCCAATATATTCGTACAATAGATGGTCAAGTAACTAAGCACCATCAGATTACCAGCTTGACTGATTGCACGACTTTGCCATAACATCAAACGTCCGAAGCCCAATTTGTCTGTTTCAACTTTCATCATAATCCTCCTATGCGTATCAATTAGATTTAACTACTTTGACCTTTTCTTTTTTCTTCCAGATCTTTACGGATAGTTGGCAAAAGTTTATCTAAGTCATATATTCTTAACAGCATATACTGGATCAAACAGAATATGGCCGGAATCAATGAGTATAGCATAATAATCATCATATTGGCGCTTTCACTTTGAACTTGAACACTACCAGAATATCCCGACATTCCCATTAACACACCAACGGCTCCTACACCAAATGCAGCTCCGATTTTACTTGTGACACTCTGCGCTGAAGCTACTGTACCCTCACTTCTTATTCCTGTTTTCCACTCACCATAGTCCATACAATCGATAATAAACTTACCGGCAAATGAGAACATCGTATAAAAACCCATCATACCAAGTACATTGGATAAAAATAACAAATATAAGTTAGAAACATCAATTAAACGTATCAGGTATCCCACCATTCCAATTAAAGTTGTTGCTCGCATTACTTTAATAAATCCGAACTTTTTGGAGAGGATAGGTGTCAGTACAACAACAAATATAATAGCTAACATAGACAGTGACATAATAGAAGCTAGTCCGATGTCACCTACTATATATACAAAATAGTAGGTGGTAATACTATTTATAAGATTACTTCCAATATTACTAAGCAAGATGATCACTGAAAAAATAAGGATATATTTATTCTTGGCAAGTAGGCTCACCATCTCTTTTAAAGTAATATTATTCTCACTTGAAACTGTCATATCTTTACGCTCTTTGATCACTGCAAATCTAATAAGTCCCAACAGTGTAAACGGAACAGCAAGAATCAAAGAAATCCATGTCCATCCCACTCTCGTCGTACCCATTGACGCAACCATCTGCGGAAGAATCATTGCTGCAAGCATAGTGAATATCATAGATATAAAACCTGTCATAGCCGATATAGGTATACTATGATCTGGATGTTCCATTGAATTAGCAAGATAAACTGGTCCAGCACAAGTTAAAAGAGTCAAGAATACAGAGTTGATTAACGAAAACATAACAAATAGATAAATAATGGATGGGGTCAGTCCCATCTTAGGGGCACTGAACATCAGCACCATACAAAACCAATATCCAATCAATGCCAACTCATATGGTCTACCTTTACCAATTTTTGTCTTTGTCCTGTCAATGATATAACCAGCCACTATATCAGTAAATCCGTCAAATATCTTTGATAGCATGAAAACAATTCCTGCAGTAGCCGCTGATATGCCTAGGAAGTCAGTAGCAAAAAAAGTAATATACCCTAGCATAACTGAACCTACGGCATAGGAAATATCTCTAGTTGGCCAGGCAAACAAAAGTTTTTTTGATACCTTACCGGGAGTATTTAAACCATCCTTTACTTTGTTAGTTTCTTTCTGTTTTTCTTCTTTCATCATAATCTTCCTCATCTCTCTTTAATATTTTTTATTTAAATATCACAAGTATGCACAGTTGCCGTAATAAGTGAACTGTAGCTCCACTTTTCTAGGATTCCCATCCGTTTTATAAAGCCCCCCGTCTTTCTGTCTTTTTGACAAGTGATCATTTAATATTAATTATTTCCTTGATTATGAAAAATCAATTGAAAGTATTTTGTCAAATAATTTTTCACTAATATCTTCTGCCCTATAATGTGCTTTTATATTTTTCGATGCGTAACCTACACCCAACACTTCCATTCTAGCTGCTATAGCTGCATCTATACCTGCATCAGCATCTTCTACCACAAGACACTTTTCCGGCTTTACTCCGAGTTTTTTTGCAGCAAGTAAGAAAACCTCTGGATGTGGTTTGCTATTTTTAATCTCATTCCCATCAGCTATTCCATGAAAATAATTATGAAGACCAATTTGTCTAAGTATTAGTGACGTATTTTTGCTTGAAGAACCAATTGCAATTTTAATTTGATTCTTTTTAAGCTTTTCTAATACTGTCATTATACCTGTTAATATATCCTCAGAATTCAAATTTTGGAGTAATGTTTTATAATATTCATTTTTTCTATATGCAAGTTCTTGTTTTTGTTCGTCTGTATAAATCTTTGAAGTCTTCCTTAAAATTATGTCTAGACTCTCCATTCGACTTACACCTCTTAGGGCTTCATTTATTTCCCTATCAAAATAGATACCTTCTGCATCAGCAATTTTCTTCCAAGCCAAATAATGATAATTATCAGTTGATACTATTACACCATCTAAATCAAAAATCACTGCTTCCGTTGTCATTTTCCCCCTCCTTCCTTAAATTTAGTTTTACATCTTTCCTTCCCATAAACCACAGTATGGATTGATTGGACTAATACCTTTAAATTCTGATTTCCCTACCATTTTTTTAACTATCGCTTCTAATACAAATTCACTAGTTGTATATCCATTAATAAACGTTGGTATTTGAGGTACATCTTGCATATGATATGGATTTGAAACAGATACAAACATCGTTGGAATTTCAGCTGTAAACCATGGCATATCAGCTCCTATAGGAGGTGCCCAATTCACCCTTACAACTGTCTGGTTGCTCGCAGTTTTTAAGTTCGTGTAATAGATCGCTAAATCATATTCCTCTTTGAACTGTTTAACGGTTTTACCCATCTCTTTCATAACTTTCATCATATTGCTACAATCAAATTTCGTCACTTCAAATCCTTCTTTTTCAAGTAGTTCAATCATTTTATGATGACTTTGGCCAATAATTTTACCGGTTATTTTACCTTTGTTAGTTATTTTTTTTACCGCTGTTAATACTTTGCCTGCCGGTCCTAACATCTGTTCGAATATTTCTGGTTCATCACCTACAACAAAAAACAAAATTCTTTTTTGCTTATCTGGCGATATAGGTAGCAGTTTGTTTTTATCTTTAACTAAAGTAACAGATTGGTCTGCACATTCTTCTGCCCATTTTCTATGTTGCGGACAAGCTAAAGTGTCTAATGCTGACTCTTTTGGAACTAATTTTCCTTCTTTTTTCTGTTTATTTAAACCTAAGGATGCTTTTGTTGCTAAGATTCTAGTGACTGCTTCATCAATGCGCTCTTTTGTTAAAATACCTTTTTTGATACCCTGCATCATATATTCATAATCTTCCCTAATACTTTTGTTAAAGAGGAACATATCACATCCAGCAGCTATTGCTCCTGGTACAGCGTTTTCTCTCTTTTCAGCTACAGTAAATCCTGCCATAATTGTAGAATCTGTTACGATTAAACCATTGAATCCTAATTGATCTCTTAATAAATCATTCAATAATTCTGGTGCAAGCGTAGCAGGTTTTAATTCTTCATCTTTTATTCCTGACCTAAATTTTCTTGAATAAGCTGGCTGCATAATATGAGCCGCCATTAGTGTACGAGCGCCATTATCAATTAATCCTTTATAGATCTTACCATAAGTTTCATCCCATTCTTCACAGGATAGTGAATTGATAGATGTATGGAGATGTTGATCTCTTTCATCTACTCCATCACCTGGAAAATGCTTAATAGAAACTGCTAAACCAGATTCCTGAATACCCTTCATAAATTGTTTGCCCATTTTAAGTACCCTATCTGGTTCAGAACCATAGGTTCTAGTATTAGTAATGGGATTACGATAATTCATATCAATATCAATAACAGGAGCAAAAGCCCAATTGCATCCCACAGCACGCCCTTCTTTGCCTGCTACTAACCCCAATCTATATGCCATCTCTTCATCATCTGTAGCTGCGACCTGCATTTGTGACCCAAATTCTGTGCCATCTTCAGCTATGCCATTTCCCCCAGCCTCAAGATTTGCAGCAATTAAAAGTGGTATTTTTGAGTTTTCCTGTAGAAATCGATGTGTGCTTTGTGTCTTGACTCCAGGCCCTGGCCGATACATAATGCCACCAATCTTAATATCCTCAACCAATTCTTTTAAAGCGCTTTGCTTACTTGTAAAGCCCGCAGGGCAGAAAAGCTGTCCCACCTTTTCCTCCAATGTCATATTACTTATTATTTCATTTACCCACTTCATATCCTCATCGGATAAATAGAATGGATTACCTTTTAAGTCAATCATTATATATCCTCCTTTTTTTCCTGCATACCCTACTATTATATCTATTTCCTATTTTCAT
The DNA here is from genome assembly GCA_963662695.2 of Clostridia bacterium. Lineage (GTDB taxonomy): Bacteria > Bacillota > Clostridia > SK-Y3 > SK-Y3. Next base: position 1,114,559 of record CAXXDC010000001.1, read on the forward strand.
TACCTTTCATTATTTTCGAAATTTATACCCTTTTTTTCGTTTCATTAAAAAACACCCCATTAATTATGAGGTGTTTTTAACTTAGCATTATCTATATTTTCAGTTTAGCAGACTATTCACTATAGATAACGATTACTTCTACTTGCTCATCATCGTTTAAGCCTAGAGCAACTCCTGAATAATTATCTCCATTCTTGTCTTTTGTTTTAATATCGCTATAAGATTCTACTGTAAATTCATCTGCAGATTCATCAATTTTGTATACATAGTATGTTGAAGCAAATGACTCTGATACTTCTTTGCCACCTTTCCATATTGTTATGGATTCGCTATCTTTATCATATACTGCAAACGCTACACCTGTACCATTATTAAATTCAACTTTTTCAACACCATCTATTTCTCCATCTGAATTGTAGGTAATGTATAGGATATCGCCTTCATCTGCATCATCTAAATCACTTACACCATCTTCAGCTAATTTCACTACTTCTTCACCTTTGATGTATCCATAAAGCTTAGCTACTTTATCATCACTGTCATTTTTAACTTCTGTTACACGATCTACTACTGCAATTTCATAATCAGTACTTGCACCTGAGAATTCATTATCTACAATAACAATTACCTCTAAATCTCCATTTTCGGTATAGTAATAAACATCTTCAAAAACATCTTCATCACTTATATCTGCTATTGTATACACATCACTGTCATCTTCATCAGTAGTGTCAATAAAGAATACTAAAGTATCTTTAGCAAGTAGTTCGCTATCAGTTATATCGTCGCCAGTCTTGACATACATTTTTCTAGTATCTTCATTGAACCTTGCATCTTCCATTGAACCATCAGCATCAAATTCGTCAGAATCCACTGTATATATTTCAGTAATCTCTCCATTGCTATTTAACTCATATTGGATAAGTTGACCTTCATCAAGATATACATATCCATCAACACCATCAGTTTTACCTGTAGCATCACCATCATAGATATCATCTGCACCTACTTCTTTTCCATCAACCTCAATTTCATCATCAGCTTCATAGATAACTTCATCTCCTGTTGCGATAAGAATTTTAAACTTTCTACCACTTTCAAAGTCTTCATCTGAAGCTTCGCTATCAAGTAGATATCCATAATTAGAATCCGTATTATCAGAATCTAATAAAGCTACAACTATAAATTCGCCTGTATCAACATAAAAAGTACCGGAATCGCCAATATCTAAATCTGAAGTAATATCATTACCTTCTGCATCTACCACTTCACCAATATAAGGCAATTCAAATTCTTGTCCATTAATAGTAAGTATATTCCCTTCTTTTTCTGTTATTGTTCCTTCTATAGCAAGAGGGAATGGAAACAATGTATATTTATCTTCGGTCGGATGCATGGCATATTCAACAACATCATATCTCTTTATATTTTCAAGTGTTTTATTGGGATCAATATAATTTACAATTACAATTTCGTAATCATCTTTTAACACAAGTTCAGGATCAGTATTTAAAGGTACAAATATAGTTTCATTTCCATCCACTAATACTTCGTCAACAACAACTCTTTTTGCAGCAAGACATAGAACATAATCATAATTACCATCACCATCATTGTTTATAAAGAAAAAATTACAGTGAAACAAATAATCCGTCATAGGTCCATATTCAGCCATTGAGTACTTAGTATAGTCTACTATTTGACCATTCAAAACAAACACCGCATCTCTTACGTTAACATCATCATCCTCAAATAAAAATTCTATAGGTTCACCGTCAGAATTCAAATTAAACCAAGGAGCATATAGATCCTCAAGATCTCCAAGCGCGTAGAACAAATCTGAGTTATTATCGGTTTTTTGTGCTGAAAAAATGACATCATCAGTTTCATATAATTCAACTTCATAACCTAACATACTAGCAACATCTGTATCACCTATTTCATATATTGCAGTACCTGTCGCGTCTTCATTATTTACTTCTCTTAATTCAATCTTTACTTCATCCTCATCAACACTGTCTGTATCTGCATAGAAATCAGCTGCTACTACACCAACCACTTTATTTACCTCTAAATACTCGGTTAGAATATTTTTTCCTTCTGCCTTTTTAAAGACACTGTCATCACCATATCCAGTTTGCTCCATTATATCTACTGTTAAAGCGTTGTTTATCATCTGCGCTACATCACCTCTTAATGCAGGTATCCCAGAAACAGCATCAATACCATCTGTAATCCCTTCATTTGAAGCAACAAATAAATATCCAACTGGATATCCACCTTTTTCTGTAGCTAAAGGTTCATACCCCAATGCTCTTACTATCATGGTAAGTGCCTGTTCATACTTAACAGTATCTTCTGGGCCAAAGTTTCCATTACCGTAGCCATTGATAATGCCCATATCTGATGCTAATTTTATGTACCCCGCTGCCCAGTGTGTCGAAGGCACATCATCATAATCTGTAGAACCACCTGATACTTTAGCAGCATCCTCTAAATCAAGTGCTCTCGCTACTACAGCAGCAAATTCTGCTCTAGTAATTGTGTCATTTGGTCTGAAACCGCCATCGTCTCCATTCATGATGTTTAATACACCAAGAATAGAAGCTGCCTCTTCATAGTCTGTCCCCTTAACGTCATCAGGAACAGCAGCAAATGCCACTGTGCTCATCACCATTGTAAATACCATTACTAGGGCAAGCATTTTTTTCAGTTTTTTCATAAGTCCCACTTCCTCCTTTGATTTAATTTAGTCTGTTGCAAGGGCTAAAACCCTTGATTTTGAGGCCTTTTAAGCCAATTTATATATGAAATTCCTCCCACATTATTATATAATAATGTTAACCAAACAATATTTTTGAAAACATAGGAGGAATTCCAATGCTTATTAACTTCAAATTATTTGAAGATAAATATTTCGATTCTTATAAAGATTTTCTTGATGGTGAATCCATCGAAAACCCTTTTGATTTTACTATGCACTGCTCTGACGAAGATTTAGATAATGTTACTGATTATTTACTTGATATCTATTCTAAAATCCCTGATTCTTTCTATAAGAATTTTAAAATTGATATCAACAATTTCTATCATCAGAATAAACAGCTCTCTTTTACTTCTATTGAGGTTCTTAATAAGATTACTAAACTATTAGCCACCAAGCGCTCTAAGTTTGTAAATAACCTTGCTATCTTAACTTGCTTTGATTTCTCTTTTTTAGAATACATCATTGGTGAGAATCCTAACTTCAAACCTAATGCTAATAGATTTAAAAAATCTAATGATGAAGTTGATTCTGTGTATTATTCTAATATTACTAAATTTAAATTAACTTTGCTTAGATCTCTTGAAAACCTTGATAGCGATAGAGATGTTGAAGCCTTTTTATATAGATCTACTGCCCTTGTAGAGATATGGAGAAAAAATCAAATATTGATTTTATTGAATACAAAAATGGTGTTCCACATTGCAAATACTGTAAACAAGCTTTTAAATCTAATGGCAGAGATTTAGAATCTAACTTTAGACTTTGGCGTTGTCCGAATGCTTCAAAACATTTTGAGTGTGAGTTTATTGACCTTTGTAAACCTACTTCTAAAAATCTTATTCGCACTCATAAAACACATCTTGATAATATTCGAAAACATGGTACTGACGATTTACCCAAGCACTCTGAAGAATGGAAAAAAGCCTACAATCTAAGAGTTATCATTGAACAGGTCTTTAGTGAACTTAAGTTAAATTTTAATCTTAATCACTTAAATACCTTTAAACTCTCTTCCATATTCTCTTATGTCTGCTGTAGCCTGATTGCTTACAACTTATCTGTTCTTGTAAAAGCACTTGTTATCAGATAAACTTCCACAAGCAACGATATGGTTATTTTCCAACTATGCAATGGGCTTTTTTATCATGCCTTTTTTTAGTTTTCAAGGTTCTCGTAAGTATCTAGTTTTCAATATTCTCCATCATTTCTACTTCTTTTATTACATTTTTATCAATTGGTTAATTGCACGGTTTATTTTACACTAGCCTTGCAACAGCCTATTGATTAATTATTTATTTATTATAAAAGACTTGCGTCTATTATAAACAGAGTTCTCAATCATCAAATAAACTTAAATTTTATTTTCTTTTATTTCTCTTTAATGGTTTCTATGTATTATCAATATATGATGGGGGTTTTTGTGGGCAATAACACCAATTCATTATATCTATTTTAGATTTTCATTACCTTTCTTTTCTTTCGAGATTTATACCTTTTTTTTCGTTTTTAAGAACAGATAAAAATTTTATGAATAAATACAAAAAAATAGCAATTGAAAATCCAAATTGATTTTCAATTGCTATTTTAAAATTCATTTATTCATAGATAATTATTTAGGGAAAGAATAGTTTTTCAGTGACATCTTAAATATGATATTACTAAATACTATTCACTATAGATAACGATAACTTCTACTTGCTCATCATCGTTAAAGCCTAGGGCAACTTCTGAATAATTATCTCCATTCTTGTCTACTGTCTTAATATCGCTATAAGATTCTACTGTAAATTCATCCGCAGAATCATCAATTTTGTATACATAGTACGTTGATGCAAATGACTCTGATACTTCTTTGCCATCTTTCCATATTGTAATGGATTCGCTATCTTTATCATATACAGCATAAGCAACATCTGTGCCATTATCAAATTCAACTTTTTCAACACCATCTATTTCTCCGTCTGAATTGTAGGTAATGTATAGGATATCGCCTTCATCTGCATCATCTAAATCACTTACACCATCTTCAGCCATTTTCTGTACTTCTTCACCCTTGATGTATCCATAAAGCTTAGCTACTTTATCATCACTGTCATTTTTAATTTCTGTTACACGATCTACTACAGCGATTTCATAATCACTACTTGCACCTGAGAAGTCTTCATCTATAACAACAACTACATCTGGTTTGCCTGAACCTTCATAATAAAAGTCAACTACTTCAAATTCATCATCTTCACTTATGTCTGCTACTTCATACACATCATTATCATCATCGTTGTTATAGTTAATATAGAATACTAAGGTATCACTATCAAGTAAAACACCGTTACTAAACTTTCTAGTATCTTCATTAAAATCAAAATCAGTTCCAGAATTATTTGACTCAAATTCATTAGAAGCCTCTGTATATATTTCAGTGATTTCTCCATTGCTGTTTAATTCATATTGAATAAGTTGACCAATTTCAGCACTAACAGTCGCATCATCGATACCATCACCATCAGTATCCACATCTATATTCGATGTTGACTTACCAAGAAATACATCCGCAGCAGTCGTATCATCAGCATCATAAATCTGATCTGCATCTACTTCTTCTCCATCAACCTCAATTTCATCATCACCTTCATAGATAACTTCATCTCCTTTTGCGGTAAGAATCTTGAACTTTCTACCACTTTCAAAGTCTTCATCTGAAGCTTCACTATCAAGTAGGTATCCGTAATTAGAACTATCTGAACTTGAACTAAAGTCTATAGCGACAACTTTCCCTTCAAGATCCATATAGAATAAACCTTCGTCGCCTACACTAAAGTCAGTAAACATTTCTTCATCATTTAGGTCAACAACGCCTAGTCTATCACATTCGCTTTCCTTTCCATCGATAGTAACATGAGTTTTAATTTCTACGTAACTAGGGTATAATTTGCTCGGATGCGTTACTTCTTCACGCACTTCTTCTATTACTCCTTCAGATACAAATGGTGAAAGTATGAAAAAGTACTGATCCTCAGAAGGGCTCATCATACCTACTAAAACATCGCCTTTTTTAAGGTCTTCTAATTTAAGTTTAGAAGTAGCATCCCCACTATAGTAAGCCATAAGGGTTGTCACTGTTATATTATCATCATCATCGAATTCATATTTTGGATCAGTATCTCTTAAAGTATATAGTTCTTTATCTTCTGCGTCATAATAATCAACAACCATTGGTGCACCACATACTTGGTTAATGCTATCATAATCACCATCTTCATCATTATTAATTAATTTAAAAGCCATGCTCCACGAATTATTTGATAATATACCACAATCATACTTAGGATCCGTACCATCTCCATAAGCAACTATATGCTCTGCCTTAACATCTTCACCATTAACGATAAATAGTGCATCCTTGTCTACTTTAACGTCGTCCCACTCATCATCTTCCTCAATATAAAAATTGAATGTATAACTAGTTACCTCATCATTACTTTTATTTGCTACAAGTCCCGTTTTATGTAGAAGGTTCCCATCCTTATCATAATCTTCAGTTTCCATTTTACATGATAACGTTTCATTGCTATCAGTCCTACTTATTGTAATGATTTCATCATCATCTGTTACAAATAGTTCGACTTCGTTACCTAACAATTGTTCAACATATTTATTGTCACCCACTTCATATTTCTCAACTGTTTTTGTAACTTCTTCATCATTGACTTCTCTTAACGTAACAGCTACTTCATTTTTACCAAGATTTCTGCCGAAATCTGCCCAATAAGTACCACTTAGTACCCCAAGAACTTTGTCAACATCTAAATACTCAGTTAACAGATTTTTGCCTTCTTTCTTTTTGAAAGTAGCCTCATCACCATATTCATCTTGTTCCATCATATCAACTGTCAATGAGTTATATACCATCTGCGCAACATCGCCTCTTAATGCAGGTGTTCCGGAAACAGCATCAATATCATCTGTGATACCTTCATTTGAAGCAATAAATAAATATCCAACTGGATATCCACCTTTTTGTTTTGCGGCGGGCTCATAACCCAATGCTCTTACAATCATGGTAAGTGCCTGTTCATATTTCACAGTGTCTTCTGGACCAAAGTTACCATTACCGTAGCCATTGATAATCTCCATATCTGAGGCCAAATTAATGTAACCTGCTGCCCAGTGTGTTGCAGGTACGTCAGTATATTCCGTTGTTCCTCCGGATACTTTAGCCGCATCCTCTAAATCAAGTGCTCTTGCAACTACCGCAGCAAATTCTGCTCTAGTAATTGTGTCATCTGGTCTAAAACCACCATCATCTCCGTTCATGATGTTTAGCACACCAAGAACTGAAGCTGCCTCTTCGTAGTCTGTTCCCTTAACGTCATCAGGAACTGCAGCAAATGCCACTGTGCTTATCACCATTGTAAATACCATTACTAGGGCAAGCATTTTTTTAAGTTTTTTCATAAGTCCCACTTCCTCCTTTGGTTTGATTAAATTTTTTATTATAAAAGACTTGCGTCCATTATAAACATAGAAATTTAATTTTCTTTAATACTTCTTTTATTTCAATTTAATGGTTTAGCTATACAATAGAAACAGTTACTATTCTACAAATTCTTTCTTAACTCTTTCATACTAATAGAAAATCTCTGAAATCTGTTATTGTATTTTTGTCCTTTTTATAAAATTTTAGCTTTATTTTTAAATGTTTGCTATTTATTTGCCATAATCTCTATTTTTTTATAATTTTTTCTTTTGTCTATGACTTAAAATAATAAAATCCCCGGTTGAACCGAGGGTTTTCATCAATCGAGTAGGAGGTAAATAATTATTTTATTTACCGTCCTCTCACACCACGAAGCGTACCGTTCGGTACTTCGCGGTTCATTAAGTTTAATGTATTAACTGATATCGCTTCATTATGCTTTTATATCCTAGTTCTTCTAGGTAAGCATTAGTTAGCGTTGTTTGTAAGATTGGGCTTTTGGCTATTCGCCAATAGCCTTTTCTTGTGTTTGCATATTCCCATGACTTAGATTCATTTACTCCTAGTTTCCTGAGATTCTTGAATTTAGTCCTTATCTTTTTCTATTGTTTCCAAATACACGCTCTCAATCTTCGCCTTATCCATTCTTCTAACCGTTTGATTCTTTTACTGGCATCGGCAATGCTAAAGTAGTTAAGCCATCCTATAGTGATTTCGTTTAATCGTCTAAGCCTATACTCCATACCTGTTCCCCAATTTCTATTGGTTATTGTACGAAGCTTTTCTTTTATTATTTTATAGGATTTCTCATGTATTCTTACTTTCACTCCATTTCTTGTGGAATAAAATGAAAACCCTAGAAATTTTCTTTTTGTTACTAATCCTACCTCACTTTTCTTTTGATTGACTTTGAGTTTTAGTTTTCCTTCAAGTAATTTTGTCATACTTTTCATGACTCTATACCCTGCCTTTTTGCTTTTGACATATATGTTGCTATCATCAGCAAAACGGCAGAATTTATGAGCGCGTTTCTCGAGTTCTTTATCCACCTCGTCTAACATAATATTAGATAGCAATGGACTTAATGGTCCACCTTGCGGTGTTCCTTCTTCGCTCATCACTTTTATTCCTTCTATCATGATTCCACTTTGTAGATATTTTCTTATGAGTCTAAGTACTCTCTTGTCTTTTACTCTTCTAGATATACGCTCCATTAATATGTCATGTCCCGAAGTTCATCGTATCTCATGCCATCAACGCCATGACTACCTTTATTGGCAATTACTCGTTTCATTGCAGATATCATGTTCTGCCTTGATATTATTCTTTCGAGTAAATTACTAGTTTCAGTTAATTCATCGTTTTCTCTTTCTCTTTTTATGTCCCTGTACTGTAATAGCTTCGGGTGATACGGATTTCGTTTTGTCTAGCAAACTCATCCAGCTATACTCAGCCTCATATGTGGTTCGTGTTCCTCAGACCGAAATTTTGCCTCCAGCTTCCTTCAGATTCCACCTCACGATGGACACCCTTGCTCTTGGCTAACACCTATATCACCTTCGGTGCTCGGGACTTCCACCCTATAGATTGCGCCCATGCTGGGCGCACTAAAAATAACACCTCATTAAATATGAGGTGTTATTTCTATCAGTAAAACTTCATGTGGTTTGAGTTTTTCTACAAATTCATAGTTATCTTTTATTTGTTCTTTATTAATCGTATATTGCATCTGTGTCTGTTTATCAAGATATGTCATAATTTCTTTTGTTATTGGTTCTGGCGCACCCATCTTAATCCAATGATCATATACCGAACCATATTCTTGATTTAGGCGGTATCGTTTAACATAATAACACCCATTAATACCTTTTATATTGATGCTAACACTCTTATTAATTGGATTTTCAAATATATCATATCTTCGATGATAGTCAATATTGGAATTATCATAGGACATATACAAAGCATCATAGTGATGATAATTATAAATTAGTATTTGATAAGTATCCGCTTTTTTTGTGGCAATATAATCATTACCTTTGCTTATCACCTCATTTCCAAGCTTATGGAGTAACTTGTACGCATAGAACATAGGCTTTTTTAATCCATTATAGGTAATAAACCCTAATCCACCATGGAATAGGTCACTTGAAGGCTGTGATTCTTCAAATATATCTGTAAACGTCCAATATCCCATACTATCAATTTTATTTAAACTATCTAATACATTTTTTATAAGAAAACTTCCTTTAAAACATGTATCGTTTGAATAATCTCCATATAAACTAGAATTCCATTCCGTAACATGTATCTCCAATTTTTTTGAATACTGTTTATGTATAATATCATTGATCTCTTCTATAACATTAGGAATATAGTTTTCGTGTGCAAATTGATAATCGGCATTAACCTTTTTTTCTTCTAACATCTTATTCTGCACTTGTTCCGATACAACAACAGGATAAATATGGTATGATATAAAATCTAAATCAAGTTGGTTACTTATACAATAGCTTGAGAATGTCTCAAACCATTCGTTCATTTGAAAAGCATACACAGAATTGCCACATCCACCTACCTTTAAATCTTTATCCACTTTTTTGATTGTACAAAATGTATCGTTGAAAAACTGAAAGAAGAGTTCATCGGTTTCAAGCCAAAAAGCGCCTTTTATTTCTGGTTCATTCCATATTTCAAAATACCACTTTCTAACTTCTTCTATCCCATAACGTTCAACGCAATGTTTAACAAAATTAAAAACCAAACGATTCCATTTATTTATATCCGTTGGGTAACTAACATTAGCTTTCCAATAAAATAGTGTATCATCTTTGGAAGCGAGTTTAGAAGGCATAAATCCTATTTCAACAAATGGTTTAAGATTTACTTCCATAAAAAAATCAAATAGCTGATCAATATAGCTAAAATTATATATTGGGTCACCATATTTATCTTCATTATATACCATCATATCATCGCTAAAAATGCCGTGGCAACGAATATATTCAAATGGTATTTCCTTTTGTACTTCCTTTAATTGTCTTTGCCACTCAGCTCGCAACCCCTCTACTGCTCTCCCAAAAGTTATTAATTTACGCCAACTGGCATTAATTGTACTGATTGTATTATTAAAATCAATTTTCAAACTATGATCTATTTCTTCGTCATGTTTTTTATGCTCAATAGCGTATTCTAGGTATGAAAAAAGTTTCTTAAAAGCTGAACTTTTATTATATTCAAAATAATTAAATGCCTGTGACAAATCCATTTTTTCAGTGTTAATCACATTTGTTTGATTCTTTATACGAAATTGGGTTGGGGTCATTCCATACGTCTCTTTAAATATTTTGTAATATGATTTTGTATTTGGAAATCCATGATGAAGTGCAATCTCATTTATATTCATATCAGTATAGATTAAATCATCGATAGATTTTTTTAACCTAATGACTGTTAGATATTTTATGAAGGAAATTCCCATATTCGTCTTAAAATATGTTGATAAATAGGTGACACCCATGAATTCACGCTTGGCTACATCTTTTAGAGTAATATTTTCAGTATAATTCTCTTCAATATACTTTATAATATCCATAAGCTTCTTATTGTTTTTTATTCGTTTATTAATATCTTCAACAGTTTCTATTTTAAATTCCTTCACTATGTATTGGATGAATTCAGTTATAAGTTGTAAAATTTTCAGAGCATAGCTAGTTTCCTTTTTATTTACAACAACCATAATTTCAGCTAGTAGCTTTCTAATCATATCAAAATCAGCCTGATGTTCTTCATCATACATAAATGATTTGCAGTCAAATATAGTGTTCGAGAAATTCGGATAGTATTGTTCAAAGTATTCAGGATCTATTTGTAGTGCTAAAATCATGTTTGACGTTTTGTATTCACTTGCATGTAACGTCTTGCTATTAATTAAAAGAACGTCATTTTCTCTTAAAGAATAGGTATTATTCTCTACATGAAAGTTCACTTGTCCTTCTAAAACAAGTATTAGCTCCAAATCATTATGCCAATGAAATTTCGAGTAATTTATATTATGGATAAATATTTTCACTGGCAAGTTATCATTGTGACTAATAAATTCGTATTTATACCCCATAGTATTTCCCACCTACTTATTTTAGCGTTTTATTCCCAATATGCTAGCTTTAAAATCATATTTAATATCTTTGCTTGTTCTTCTAAATCATTTTCGTTTACAAGACCAAAATATTCTCCTCTCATATCCCTTGATTCAATGGTCCACAGAAATACACTAAATCTAGGATATTTACTAATAGAATTTTGAGCATACCAAAGAAAATCACTGATTTTTTTATATGTATCTGTATTTTCTTGCTTCTCATGAAAATATTTTTTCTGATTTGTCAATAGTTCAAATGGTTTTATTATAATATATCTGTATTCCGAAGGCTGAAAATCATTAATAATGCTATTATAACTTTCACAAAAAATCCTATACATGATATCGCTCCTTAAACAATGGTACTTTATCAATAAAGGCTTGCTTTTTACTTTCAAACAAATCTTTTCTTTCAATAACTTCATTAATAATCTGTAATATCATTTGTTTATTTGCTCTTTTTATCAATACATCTATATCATTAACGTCCTTATCATTTAGTCTTATGATCTTACTAACGATTATATCTTCAACAGACAATATATATATATTTAAGTATTGAAACTCTTCTAATTTTGTCGCTCGTTCTTTATAATTTGGCGATAGTATAGTGCTTTCATACTCTAACATATCATAATCTCTAAGCATAGCAAACACTTTTCCCAATCCTGCAGAGTAATTTAAATCAATAAAATCATAATCTCTTGTCGCTCTATTAGTATATTCTCCTAAAATACAAGCTGAACCGCCCAAAAAATATATAGGAAAAGGTTCTATTTCAAAAAGCTTTGCTACTTTTTCCATTTCAAAAACTTTTTCTCTCATCTCTTGTTGCAAACTCATCATTAAGTCACCACGTTTCAATTAATTCATTAATCTAATTATATCATGATAAATAGGTGAGTCAAGAAAAGCTTACTTGACATAAATGGGAGTTTGAGGTATTGTGGAATATAGGGTTACAAGAAATTATACTATATATATAAAGTGGGGGTCATAGATGCCAAAGAGTAAATCACAAGAATACGGAAATCATAGTATATCTGCACTAAAAGGAGCTGACAGAGTTCGATTACGTCCTAGCGTAATATTTGGCTCTGATGGAATATCAGGTTGTCAACATTCCGTATTTGAAATTATATCCAATTCAATAGACGAAGCAAGAGAAGGTTATGGAAAAATTATTGAAATTACTAGATTTCAAGACAAATCTATCATAGTCAAGGATATGGCTCGTGGTATACCTTTAGACTATAATACTAAAGAAGAAAGATATAATTGGGAACTGGTTTTCTGTGAGCTATATGCAGGCGGAAAATACAATACCAATTCTGCAGAAAACTATGAGTTCAGCTTAGGATTAAACGGTCTTGGTAGTTGCGCAACACAATACAGCTCTGAATATATGGATGTTACTGTATGTAGAGACGGTTACAAATATGAATTACATTTTGAAAAAGGTGAAAACATAGGTGGGCTTACAAAAACAAAATTCAGGTACAAACATACAGGTACTATCATAAAATGGAAGCCAGATCTTGACGTATTTACTGACATCAACATTCCTCTTGCATATTTTCAAGATATGCTAAAAAAACAAGCAGTCGTTAATCCCGGTATAACCTTCAAACTTTATGATGAAGTGAGAGATGAAATTACAAAAAAATTACACTTTGAAACTTATGAATATTGCTATGAAAATGGAATCGTAGATTATGCTCAAGAAATAAGCGGTGAAAAAGGATTTACAGATGTACAATATTATGAAGCTGAAAAAAGAGGTAGAGATCGTCAAGATAAAGACGAGTATAAAGTAAAATTACAGGTTGCCTTTTGTTTTAATAATGAAATAAACCTTTTGGAATACTATCATAATTCCAGCTTTCTAGAACATGGAGGCTCTCCTGATAAAGCCGTTAAAAATGCTTTTGTTTATGAAATAGATAAGTACTTAAAAACAAATCAAAAATATACAAAAAACGAAAGTAAAATCACTTTCACAGATATTCAAGACAGCCTCATATTAGTTAGTAGCTCTTTTTCAACGATAACAAGCTATGAAAATCAAACAAAGAAAGCAATTACTAACAAGTTTATACAAGAAGCGATGACTAATTTTTTAAAAGAACAATTAGAAATATACTTTATCGAAAATAAAATGGAAACTGAGAAGATTGCCGAACAGATTCTTATTAATAAAAGAAGCCGTGAAAGTGCAGAAAAAGCCAGAATTAATATTAAGAAAAAACTGGGCGGAAAACTTGACATTTCAAATAGAGTGCAGAAATTTGTTGATTGTCGTACCAAAGACCTTAGTAGAAGAGAAATTTATATCGTGGAAGGTGACTCTGCGTTAGGCGCATGCAAGCTAGGTCGAAATGCAGATTTCCAAGCGATTATTCCAGTACGAGGTAAAATTCTCAACTGTTTAAAGGCCGACTATGATAGGATTTTTAAAAGCGATATCATTATCGATTTATTAAAAGTTCTTGGATGCGGTGTTGAGATAAAAACAAAGCATAATAAAGATTTTCATTCATTTGATATGAACAACCTTAAATGGGACAAGGTTATTATATGTACCGATGCCGACGTAGATGGATTTCAAATTAGAACGTTAATTTTGACAATGTTATATAGACTAGTGCCCACTTTAATACAAAGTAACAAAGTATATATTGCTGAGTCTCCACTATTTGAAATTAATGCGAATAAGAAAACCTATTTTGCTTATTCAGAAAAAGAAAAAGCTGATATAATTACAAAAGTTGATGGAAAATATAGCATCCAACGTTCAAAAGGACTGGGTGAAAACGATCCACAAATGATGTGGCAGACAACGATGAATCCTGAAACAAGAAAACTCATTCAAGTACAACCAGAAGACATTGAAAAAACACAGGCTGTCTTTGATTTGCTACTTGGCGATAATTTACAAGGGCGTAAAGATTTCATTGCAGAAAATGGTCACAAATATATTGATATGGCAGATGTAAGTTAAAAAAGTTGAGGGCTGAGGGTAAAAGCAGTTGAGGGTTGAGAGTTGAGCGTTTGTATGCTAACCAACTAACCAACTAGATTATTATGAAAGGTGCATGAATAAATGGCAACAAATAATTTAATTGAACAAAAAATAACATATACACTTGAGAACAACTATATGCCCTATGCAATGAGTGTCATTGTATCAAGGGCAATTCCTGAAATAGATGGTTTTAAACCTTCTCACCGGAAGCTACTTTATACAATGTATAAAATGGGCTTACTATCAGGAAATAGAACAAAGTCAGCAAACGTTGTTGGACAGACCATGAAATTAAACCCACACGGAGACATGGCAATCTATGAAACATTAGTAAGATTGACCCGTGCTAATGATGCATTATTACATCCTTATATCGACTCTAAAGGAAACTTTGGTAAACAGTATTCAAGAGATATGGCTTTTGCGGCACCCAGATATACGGAGGTTAAACTCGATAAAATAAGTAGTGAAATGTTTAGAGACATCGACAAGAATACAGTTGATTTTATTGATAATTATGACGGCTCACTAAAAGAACCTACCCTGCTTCCAACCACTTTTCCAAATCTATTGGTAAATAATAATCAGGGAATCGCTGTAGGAATGGCAAGCAATATATGTAGCTTTAATCTAAAAGAGGTCTGTGACACCACCATTGCTTTTCTTAAAAATGAAAATGTTGATATTTCCAAAACGTTAAAAGCGCCTGATTTATCTTCTGGCGGTCAACTAATATATAACGAAAAAGAAATTCAACAAATTTACAATACGGGCAGAG
The DNA here is from genome assembly GCA_963662695.2 of Clostridia bacterium. Classification (GTDB taxonomy): domain Bacteria; phylum Bacillota; class Clostridia; order SK-Y3; family SK-Y3. The sequence goes on from CAXXDC010000001.1 coordinate 1,129,747, forward strand.
GAAAATTTAAACTCAGAGCCAAATACAGAGTTGATAAAAAAAATCAGTGTATAGAAATATATGAGATACCATATACAACTACCTGTGAAGCAATCATTGATAAAATCATTAATTTAGTCAAATTAGGTAAAATTAAAGAAATAACAGATATAAGAGATGAAACGGATTTAAATGGTTTAAAAATCACTCTAGATATCAAGAAAAATATAGACCCTGATAAGCTAATGAAAAAGTTATATAAGCTTACACCCATTGAAGATACATTTAGCTGTAATTTCAATATCCTTGTTAATGGCATGCCACAAGTACTTGGCATTCATGGTATCTTAAAAGAATGGACAGTCTTTAGGATGATTTGTATAAAACGTCAACTTACCTTTGATATAGCAAAAAAATCTGACAAGCTTCATCTACTGAAAGGTCTTAAAAAAATATTATTAGATATCGATAAGGCAATACGAATCATCAGAAACACAGAGCAAGATTCAGATGTAATACCAAACTTAATGCAAGGTTTTGTAATTGATGAAACACAAGCTGATTTTATAGCAGATATCAAATTAAGAAATCTAAATAAGGAATATATTTTAAAGCGTACAAATGAAATCGACCAGCTTGAAAAAGAAATAGCTGATTTAAAATCTACTCTTAAAGATGAGCAAAAAGTCAAAAAGATTATCATCAATCAATTAAAGGAAATCTCTAAGAAATATGGTGTCAAGCGTCGTACTGAAATTATTCACGAAAATAATATAGAAGAAATAACAGAAGAACATTTTATAGAAGACTATAACCTAAAAATATTTATGTCTGACCATAATTATTTAAAGAAAATACCGTTGACATCGTTAAGAGGGAATTTTGAACAAAAACTTAAAGATGATGATACAATGGTTCAAGAGATTGAAACCAATAACAAAGCTGATTTATTGCTATTTAGTAATAAATGCACTGTATATAAGCTTAAAATCTATGAAATTAAAGATTGTAAAGCTAGTAGCCTAGGTGAATATCTTCCTAATCTGCTTAATTTAGATGAAGATGAAAAGATTGTTTATATTGTTGCTACAAATGATTACACTGGTCATATGCTATTTGCTTTTGAAAATGGAAAAATTGCAAAAATTCATGTTAACAGCTATATGACAAAAACAAATCGTAAAAAGCTATCAAACGCATATGCTAGTAAAGCACCACTTATATTTGCTACTTATCTTGAACCTGAACATGAACTTGAACTTGTGGCTTTCAGTAATATTAATAAGATTTTGGTATTCAATACTACTAAAATCCCTGAAAAATCTACTAGAAGTTCCCAAGGAATTCAAGTACTTAATCAGAAAAAAGGCAGTAAAATGACAAAAATTAAAAATATTAACGATGTAGAATTTGAAAATATAGATTATTATAGAACGAAAAACATTCCTGCTACCGGTAGATACTTAAAAGAAAGTGATAAGAATACAGCACAATTAACTTTATTAGATAATCTAAGCGAAACTAGCTAACAATCGTTATACTAGCTTAGCAAAACGGTACCAGAGTGACCTGGTACCGTTTTATGTTGTATACCTTTCTTATTTAGTAACCGCAGCCATATCCTCCTCCAAAAAGTCCACCGCCGCAACATAAGCATAAGAATATAATTCCGATAATAATAATCCAAATTATTTGACCGCCACCAAAACAACCAAATAAGCTACTTAAAGCATCAGTTTGAGCATCTGCCATAATATATACCTCCCTCTCATAGTCTCTTTATAGTTCCATAGTATGCGCCAAACGAGAAAAAGGTTAACATTATTTGAATTATTTAATACACCGTTAGCATATCTTTATATTTAACTTCTTTTTTTAATACTACATTTGAATAGGTCGTCACATATGTATTAGTCTTATTATAATAAGCTTTCAAATTATATGGCCCTCTATTATATTCACTTAGTATTCTATGGTAATCATCCTTATACGCATTTTTCAAATGATATAGATATAGTGCACCTAGTCCAATATTATATTCAGGTTCAAATATTCTTTCAGGATTGTATTCAAGTCCCAAAATATGCCCATAGGTGTCTGCCAACCACTTCTCAGTCCCTGGTATAATCTGACAATAGCCTCTGTCCTCTGCTCCCCCAACTTCATATTTCACAAATTGACTTTCAAGCTCTATTAAAGCCATAATGAGGGATATAGGAACATCAAGTTTTTCACTATAGTTTACAATTATACTTGCGGTATGAATATCTAGAGGTGTGTTTTGAGTTATAACAAATACTTTTTTGAGTTGTTCTTCATTTCTGAGATCTATGTACTTTTCTATTTCTTTGACTTCTTCTTTATCATAATTCCATCCAAAATCATATTGCGCAGCAATCTGCTCTACTTTCACACCTTCACTGGTATTCAACCCAATTTGACTATTACTTTCAAATAAAGCAAAACCATAATTTGAATTGAATATCTGCTCCGTACCTGATTCAATGAAAATAAATAAATTACACATTAATACAACAATCAAAATAACTGCTAATACTATATATGATATTTTATTTTTTTCTTCTAACAAAATTTCTTCCATAAAACTTCTTCCTTCCTCTTCTGTTACTCTCATCCTACATTTTTCACTTATATATAAAGTAAAGATAAAAGGATGCATAATAACATTATTTGCAATTACGCATCCTTTTATCTTTATCCTCTCAACTATTATACACATTTTTGTTAAAAACGCAAGCCTTTTAGCGTTATTTTTCGCTTATAGGTCTCAATTTTGTATAATTTGAATAAAAAAGCACCTAAAGATATATATTTTTTAGTAAAAAATATTTTGTTATGGATAAGTAATTTATGTATAGATCTATTATTAACCATTTATATCCAATTTAAACAAAATAATTTCACATAACTTATAATATGTTGTATCAATCTTGTTACCATAAGAATATATTATACTGTAGGTAGTAGCAAGTGAATAGTACTTACATGGTGAGGTGAAAGGTTATGCCTATGTCTACAAGAGAAATGTTCGCACGGCTTATTCGATGTGAAGCAGAAGGTGAAGGCTTGGAAGGAATGAAAGCTGTTGCAAATGTTACTATGAATCGAGTACATGTCCCATATGGTGAATATCAGCGCGTAAATCAGGGTGATTTACGAAAAGTAATAGAACAACAATGTCAATATTCTTGCTATAAAACGACAATAGGTGGACAGTCAAATCCACAAAATATATGGGTGATTCCCCCTGAACAGGTTCATTATGAAGTCGCAGACTGGGCTCTTTCTGGCAATAGTTTACCTGTAACTGGAGAATCTTTGTGGTATATGAACCCTTTTAGACCAGACTGCCCTAATTTCTTTCCATATAATAGAACAGGATATTGGCAAACACGATTAAATGACCACTGCTTCTTCAATCCTACGTCTCTTTATGCACAAACATAATTTATTTTAAGGAGGTATGATTTATGGCGTGTAATCAACAAACGCCTATGCCCTATTATCGAACACCCGTACAACAGCCAGGATCAGGAGGAATGTATCCTCGATATGGAAATGGCCAACCAATGATGCCACCTACACCGGGATTAATGCCAACCTATCCGAGTTATCCCAGTGTTCCTCAAACACCAGCTAGACCAATTGTCCCAGTAGAGGAAGGTCCTCCTACAACGACAAATATTGGATATACACCAGCATATTTGAAAACACAAATCGGTCAAAAAGTAAAGATAGAATTCTTGATTGGTACTAGTATACTTGTTGATAGAGAGGGAACGCTCGTAGATGTTGGGATAAATTACGTGATTATTCAACCAACAGAAACCGATGATCTATTGCTATGTGATATGTACTCCATTAAATTCGTTACATTCTTCAATTAACACCAAAAATACTTACCTGAAGTAGAGTGAAATAAATTTTCACTCTACTCGTTTTATGTTATAATAGACGCTAGTACTATAATTAAATTTTAATTTAGAAAGAGTGATGCTGGTGTTTGAATTTTTTCAAGGACTTATATTATTTTTAGGATCTACTATTGCTTTAGGAATTGCATATTTGAGCTGGAAAAAAATTCCTTCCCCGGGTGCAAAATCTGCTACCTTTCTTATGCTTTCCGTGTTTTTATGGACATTTTCTGAGGGTATGTATGTAACAAGTAACAGCTTTATCTCCACATTATTCTGGGATCAATTTAAATTTATTGGTATCGTTATCACTCCTGTTACCATTTTCATTATGTCACTTACGCATACCCATAGAATATCTAAAATAAAAAAAACATTTGTATTAAGACTATTAATTATACCAGTAATCACCTTATTATTTGCATTCACCTATGAAAATCACAACTTTTTTCTAAAAAGTTTTACTTATATTACGATTGGTAATCTCTCAATAATAAATGGTGAATTTGGCGCTTGGTTTTGGGTACATACCGCATATTCTTATACCCTACTTTTTCTATCCTTTATATTCTTTGCTATCGAATTCTTTAAACAACCAAAAATATATCGGCGCCAGACACTTGTATTAATCATCGCAATGATTATACCTTGGATATCAAATATACTAACGATATCTAATCTTATTGGTAAGGTTATAATTGATATTACACCTCCTTCCTTTGTTATTACAGGTCTAATAATGTTTCTGGGTATGTTTCGATTCAAACTACTAGATTTGATTCCTGTCGCAAAAGAAGTTGTTTTAGAAAGTATGGATGATGGCATTATTGTACTAGATAATCAGAATCGGCTTATTGATGTCAATGCTGCGGCTGCTAAGCTTTTTAACAAACAAAGTAAACATATCATTGGAAATATATTTTCAGATGTATCTCCAACACTTTCTCAAAATATTCTGACGGCAGAAAACGACTCTAATGCTCATCATAAAATAACTTTAACCATTAATAAAGAAGAAAAGATATACTCAATAAAAAAATCTACTATTTATGACATTGAGAACCGTGATATTGGACAAGTTATCTCTTTTCATGACATTACAGATTTAGAAAATATAATGAAACAACTTGCATATTCCAAAAAAATCGCAGATGATGCTAATAAAGCGAAAGGTTTATTTTTGGCTAATATGAGTCATGAAATAAAAACACCAATGAACGGTGTTTTAGGGTTGATAGATCACTTAATTGAAAAGGACTTAGATAATGAAACAAAACATGACTTAGATCTTATCAAAAGCTGTACTGACAATTTGTTAGGTATTATCAATGATATTTTAGATTATTCAAAAATAGAATCCGATAAATTATTATTAGAATCCATTCCCTTTAATCTAAAAGATACTATTATAAGAACTTGTAGGCTGTTCTCTTTTCAAGCAGATAAAAAAGGGATCGAACTGATTTGTACAATAGACAATACTTTACCTAAAACGGTCATAGGGGACTCTGTACGTGTTAGGCAAATACTTAGTAATTTAATCAGTAATGCTATTAAGTTTACAAGTCATGGTTCTATACATATTAATGTAAACGCTAAGGAAGTTGACACAAATAGTCATCGTTTACAGTTCTCCATAAAAGATACGGGAATCGGCATTTCAGAAAAAGAAATCCCTAAATTATTTGATAGCTTTGAGCAGCTTGACACATCAACAACACGGAAGTATGGTGGTACAGGATTAGGTCTTGCAATCGTAAAAAAACTAGTTCATATGATGGATGGGAATATAAAGGTAAAAAGCAAAATAGAAGAAGGAACTGAATTTATGATAGAGATTCCATTTAAAACTTCTATTGTACCCATAATTGAAGATACAAAAAACTATCTTTTTCAAGAGCTTCGTACTAGAAAACTTAGCATTCTCATTGTAGAAGATAATAAAATTAATCGAACCATTATAGTAAAATTGTTATCAAATCCTAATTGGAAAGTAATCACAGTCGAAAATGGACAGCAAGCATTAGAAGAACTATATAAAGAATCTTTTGATTTGATCTTCACAGATATTAATATGCCTATTATGGATGGATATACGCTAGCAAAAAAAATAAGGCTCATTGAAAAAGAAGAAATTAGAGATATACCAATTATTGCACTTACAGCAGATACCATGAACGATCAAAAAGAAAAATGTATAGAGGTAGGTATGAATGAGTGTATTTCAAAACCCATCCGTAAGAAAAAACTATTTACAATTTTAAATGAGTATGCAACACATTAATAGATTTTATAAAAGCCACAAATAATGTGGCTTTTATAATTTGTTTGATGTACATGTTGATTAGCTTTCTGCGCAGCCGTAACCATAACCATAACTACCGCACTGATTATAGAATAAGCATAGGAACAGAATGATAAAGAATAAGATTTCGCTTCTATTTCCATAGCATCCATCTGCCATTGTTATAGCTCCTTTCATTATACTTTATTTCAATAATATACTATGCTAGTTATGTAAATATTGTCACATTTTCTTAGAACCCCCCCCTATTGACTTAATAGCATGTAATGGTTAATATAATATATGGAGGTTTTTATTTATGCGATGGAATCATAAAAGATATCATTCTTTAAACTATGAACTTAGAAAAATATTTGGAGAAAAAGTTTTTAAGCTTTCCTTAGATGGTGGGTTTACATGCCCTAATAGAGATGGAACAATTGGAACTAAGGGTTGTATTTTTTGTAGTGAACAAGGTTCTGGTGAATTTGCAGGGGCTCACCAATCTGATATTCGTACACAAATGACAGAACAAAAAGAACTGTTATCAAACAAATGGACAACCGGTAAATATATTGCTTACTTTCAAAATTTCACAAATACCTATGCCTCCGTCGATGTATTACGAGTAAAATTCAAGGAAGCACTTGCCGAGCCAAATATTGTAGGTTTGGCGATTGCCACACGTCCAGATTGTTTGCCTGTTGAAGTACTAAAGCTATTAGAAGAACTGAATCATGAGACCTATTTATGGATTGAACTTGGACTCCAGACTATTCATGAGTACACCGCAAATTTCATCAATAGAGGCTATTCACTTGATGTTTTTGAAAATGCTATAGATCAATTGAGAAAAAGAGGAATAAATGTTGTCTCTCATTTAATCTTTGGTCTACCAAACGAGAATGATAAACAAATTCTTGACTCGGTAAAATACATAGCAACCAAAGATATTCAGGGCGTTAAATTTCACCTGTTACATATTTTAAGAAATACTGACCTTTATGAACTCTACAAATCAACACCCTTTCCTTTGTTATCACAAGAACAATATATCTCCTTAATCGTAGATGCGATTGAGTTATTACCACCAGAAATGATAATTCATCGCATGACTGGCGATGGTGCTAAAGATCTGCTCATTGCCCCAAAATGGAGTGGTCATAAAAGAGCAGTGCTCAATGGCATTGAAAAAGAATTAAAACAGCGCAATACGTTTCAAGGGATAAAAAACCTCAGCTTCAATTAGCTGAGGTTTTTATATGCTTGTTATTACTTGCTATTATACCCCTGAATAAGCAGAAAATCCACCATCTACAGGAATAACCGTACCATTTACAAACCCTGAAGCATTTTGATCAACTAACCACAATAAAGTTCCAATCAACTCATTTGGTTCACCAAAACGTCCCATTGGCGTATTATTAATAATCTTCTGAGCACGTTCTGTGAATGAACCATCTTCAGCAATCAATAATTTTTCATTTTGAGCTGTTAAGAAGAATCCAGGTGCAATAGCATTTACACGTATACCAACCTTAGCCATATGTACTGCTAACCATTGTGTAAAGTTACTAATTGCAGCTTTAGCACCACTATACGCTGGTATCTTAGTAAGTGGTGTGAATGCATTCATAGAAGATACATTAAGAATACAAGCACCTTCTTTATCAATCATATCTTTTGCAAATACTTGTGTAGGTAGTAATGTACCTATAAAGTTTAGATTAAATACAAATTGAACACCATCTGGATCTAAATCAAAGAATGTAACAAGCTCTTCAGCTGATTCTAAATCTTCTTTATACAAGAATTCTTTAGATGTAGTTCCTTTAGGATGATTACCACCTGCTCCATTAATTAAAATATCACAAGAACCTAACTTTTCTGTAACCACTTTACGCGCTTCTTCTAAGCTTTCAACCTGAAGAACATTTGCAGATACGCCAATAGCTTTACCACCATTCTCATTAATTTTTTCTGCTACTGCGTCTGCTCTCTCTTTCGCTAAGTCTAAAACTGCTACTTTTGCACCACATTCTGCAAGTGCCTCTGCAAAAGATCCACAAAGAACACCGCCGCCACCAGTAACAACAACAACCTTATCTTTTAAATCAATGTTAAAAGGTACCGTCATAATAATAACCTCCACTTAAATTTATTTTTGTTTCTGCAATGATTCCCAAAGTCCATTTAAATAAGTAGCACCTAACGCTCTATCATAAAGACCATATCCAGGTCTTCCTGTTTCTCCCCAAACCATTCTTCCATGATCAGGTCTTAATGGACCATCGAAGCCTACTTCGCTATATGCCTTCATGATCTCATACATATCCAATGAACCGTCTTTAGATAAATGAGACGCCTCTTCAAAAGATTTTTCGCCAGTTATCTTTACATTTCTCATATGCGCAAAATGGATTCTGCCTTTACCACCGAAATATCTAACTAATGCCGGAATATCATTTGTAGGACTTACACCTAAAGATCCACTACACAAGCTAATACCATTGTACGGACTATCAACCAAATTGATGAATCTCTCTAAATGATCCTTATTTGTAATGATTCTAGGTAATCCAAAGATAGACCATGGTGGGTCATCCGGATGTATTGCCATTTTAACGTCTGCTATTTCTGCAACAGGGATAATTTGTTTTAAGAAATATCCTAAGTTTTCCCAAAGTTTTTCTTCAGGTACTTCTTGATAAGCTTCTAATAATCCCTTTAATCCACCTTCTCCATAGCTAGTATCCCAGCCCGGTAATTCTAATTCTCCACTAAGAGGATTCATTTTTTGAACAGTGTCTTCTTTATATATCAGTGCATTTGAACCATCACTAAGCTCATAGTCTAAAGACGATCTAGTCCAATCGAAGACTGGCATAAAGTTATAGCATATAACCTTAATTCCAGCTTCCCCTAAATTCTTAATGTTTTGTTTATAATTTTCTATATACTTTTCTCTTGTTGGACGTCCCAACTTTATGTCTTCATGAACAGGTACACTTTCAATTACTTCTAGCGTTAACCCTTTATCCTCAATTTTTTTCTTAAGCGCCATAATTTTGTCCATTGGCCATACTTCTCCAACAGCTACATCATAAATTGCTGAAACAATTCCTACCATTCCAGGTATTTGTCTGATTTGATCTAGTGTAACTGGATCATCATCACCATACCATCTAAATGTCATTTTCATCTGTTCATTCACCTCTACTTAATATATTATTTATTTAAAAAACTCCAAAAATTGTTACTAAAGATATCCTCAACATCTCTTATAATTTCACTTTCATCAATCGTCCAATTTGCATCTAATATATCACTATATTTATCAATTAAAACCTTAGCAATAACCTTTCTTGAATGATCCCATTTATAGATTAACTGATCCAACACACGTGCATCTGAATGTTGTGGTATAAAAGATAAACCCAATGTTTCCATCCTTATCCTTGTCATCTCTTCAATGGTTGTTGGATTATTGAGATACCACCAGCACCCAAAAATCATAAGATTTCTAAATTTCCTAGCTTGAATCGCCAGTTCATGCTGATTCTCTCTTGAAAGCATTGTAACCATAAATTTAGTATTGGGATAAGTCTTACACAAATATTCAACCACTTTAATATTTGATTTTTCAACAGCATCTGATGCTAAGCGAAGTTTTGGATTGACTGCTCTATTTACGCCTATCATCATAGCGAAAGGAATCCCTAACTCTTCACAAACTGGAATAATACATTGTTCAGTAATTCTAGATCTGTTAGAAGCTTCTGGTACAAAAAATGATGGTGGTAGTGAAACAGCTAAATAAAGTGCATCAAGTTTTTGTACCCAATCTTTAAGAAATCTTTTCACTTCTTCTATTGATTTTTGATCTAAATGTTGATTGACATCATATCCCCATTCACGTAGCTGTAAATAAGACTGTTCATAATTAACAACCAACGGGTCAACTCTTAATGCTGTCTTGAATCTTACATCTGTATTCCCTTGTGCTTCCCAAACCGGTTTTTCCAATGAATCAAAAGGATCATTCGTCATCACCACTTCTTTAATACCTGTTACTTCAAAAACTTTATTAATATATTCTTCTGTACTCATAGAAGCAATATATGCGCGAAAAGCCTCTAAATCTCTAGATGCAACATCTAATCCTAGCTTTGCAAGTACAGTAAGTACGCCCCTCTGCGCTTCACTAATAGGAGAATGGTCAATAAATAAAGTCTTCCAAACCAAATCAGCCTGTTCTTTTTTAGATAAATCAAAAAAAGTATCATAGTCCATTGTAGAATATCTGAAATATTCAGCTATCAAATAATGATATGTCAATAACTCATCAACACCATATAGCAACAAAGAATCAAAATCTTTTGAATATAAATGTGTATGAATGTCTGTGATTTGAACATTCTCTACTTCTCTTTCAACTATTCTCTGCAATGTTTCTTTATCTGCAATTCTCATGTTTACCCTCCCTCTTCATTCTTACTTTTATTATAATGTTAACGTGTGCAAAAGTAAAGAATAAATTAATTTTATTTTAATCTTCCAACAGAATCTCTCACAATAAGATCTGTCTCTACATAAAGGGTTTCTTCCTTCACCTGCTTCTCATCCATAATCTGCAACAACTTCTGAGCACCTATTTTACCAACTTTTCCAATATTTCGTTTTACTGTTGTAAGTGCTGGCATCATATATGCAGAATAACCATTATCATCAAAACCTACAATAGAAATGTCTTCAGGTATCTTCAGAGCATTCTCTGAAATTGCTTTTATTGCACCTGTAGCCATATCATCATTAAAACAAAAGACAGCTGTTGGTTTTTCTTTCAATTTCAATAATTTCTGCATAGCTTTATAACCACTCTCATAACTATAATCACCCGACATATATAATTCTCTATTCAAAGTAACATTATACATTGAAAGCGCATTCATAAATCCTTCTCTTCTTACTCTCGTGGAACTAAAGTTTTGTACCCCTTCAATGGTTGCAATCTTCTCATGACCACGATTAATTAAATACTCTCCTACCATAAATGCTCCTTTTTTATCAGCAGATAAAATATTTGCTACAGCAGAATCTTTTATTTCTCTATTCAATACAACAATAGGTATTTCTTTTTCAATAATATTATAAATAAAATCATTGTCACTTTGACTTTGACTCATCACAATAATACCGTCAAAATTCATTTTATTGATACGATTATAGTCTTTATAGTCATCAATACCTTTAACTATCAAGTTGAATTGATCCTTTATAACACCATTAACTTCTTTTACTACCTCATGAAAGAAATAATCAGTAGTTCTTTGGTCTAAAGTAGAAAAGAATAATCCTATATTATAAGATTTGTCTAAAACAAGACTTTTAGCATTATAGTTAGGTGTATAATTAAGTTGTTTTGCTATTTTGCTTATTCTTTTTTTTGTTTCTTCTTTAATTAAAGGACTACCATTTAATGCCCTTGAGACTGTTGTATGAGAAACGTTTGCTATTTTTGCAATATCTTTTATTGTTACACTCATTTTTCCACCTCTATGATATTATATCATATGCAAAATACGTTAACAATCTTTTCAGATTCCTAGTTACTTTTAAGTACATGGTTTAAATTCAAATATGTTTCACAGATCCTCTGTCTATAATTTGAGGTTCAAATAGAATTTCTTTTTGTTCTATTTCTTCATTCTCTATCACTTTAAGTAATAATGTTGCACTAGCTTTGCCCATATCGTAACTAGGAATAGAAACTACCGAAATATAAGGGTAATAATTAATAACATCATTATCTCCGTATTCATTACTAATAACAGCGATATCTTCAGGTATCTCTATACCCATATCATTTAGTATACCTACAACCTTAACCGTTACATAAATATCCTCCATATAAAAAGCCGTAAACCCATCTTCAACCATCTTTTTTACAATATCTTGTAAGTCATTCTTATGTTCTCGCATATGTATAATATGGCTTTTATCATATTGCAGATCCTTTTCTTCACAAAATTCTCTGTAAGCATCGTACTTTCTTAACGCCACTTCAGAAAATGTGATATGATCAGTAAACGCTGCAATTTTCCTATGTCCATGCTCATAAAAATAATTGTATACTTTTTTATTGAATTTCAGATAGTTAGAATAAATATTATATCCATCACAATCCTTTATTCTTTCACCTGTATATACTACTGAACGATACTTTTCAACTGCTTTTTTTAGATATTCTTCATCTGAAAACTTACCAATGGTAATCAACCCATCCATCTTATTTTCTCTAAGGAGTTGCATATATTTAGGAACGAAATCCTTGTATTCATTCTCATGTAAATTCTCAATAACCAATAGTAGATAGTAGTCCTTTTCATTTAACACCATTTGTATACCATTTAATTGAGCAGTAATAGCCTTATTATCAAACAAAGGACTATTTTGCAGTTTAGGAAAATATACGCCAATAATCTTACCTGACTTTCCCCTTAATCCCCTTGCCATCGCATTGGGAAAATAATTGAGTTCTTCTATTGCTTTATATACTTTCTCTTCTGCTTCCTTACTTACCGAACCGTTATTTAATACTCTTGATACTGTACTTTTAGAAACACCTGCTAGTTTTGCGACATCTATAATTGAATTTTTCATTTAATTCATTCCTTTGACATTATTATGGGAATGTTCCCAAAGGTATTTTATACTATTTGGTTAAACTAGTCAATTAAAAAACGCCTCTTCTCAGAGACGTTTTTATATCAAGTTTAGGCTCTTCCTAATTCTTGTTGAAATTAATAGTTTAACACCTTTCGATGCTTGAACAGTTTGAGTCACCGCTTGTGTTGCTAATTTAATATACCTTACTGTATAGCGTTTGCTCTTCTCTCTTGTAAGTCTTTTTTAATCTGAGGCATTCTTTTTTCAAGATCATAAAAATGTAATATAATAAGCATTACTATACATATACCCGCTGGTACCAGCGTATAAAGTGCGCGTATTGCAGTAATAGCTGATGCACTTTGTGTCGCGGCCAGACTACTATATCCTGCAAGTCCCATAAGAATTCCAACCCCAGCAGACGCTAATCCACTGCCTATTTTTGAGCAAAAACTTGTTACAGCATTCGTAAACCCTTCTACTCGCTTTCCAGTTTTCCACTCACCATATTCCATACACTGTACAATATATACACCACCCATCATTGTAATAAATGAAGAGCCCATTCCATGAAGTGCCTGTCCTGCTACTATTATACCTACATTGGCACCACCAAAATATTTCATTAAATTCCCTATTATTGCCACAACCAGTCCAATTCTAACAAAATTCAATCCGCCAATTGTACGCATAGCTAAAGGGAAAAATAATAGTATAAAGGGTGCAAGAAGTCCTACCATTCCAACCAGTGAAAGAAGTCCTACATTTCCTATTATATATGAGAAATAATATGTTCCAACAATAGTTGACATATTTATCAAAAGATTTGCTAGTAAGAAAACACCCGCAAATATGAAAATATACTTATTCTGTAATAGCGCTTGTAAACTTTCTTTAAAGCTTAATCTTTTCTCCTTCTCACTTTGTTCCACATCTAACTCTTTTATGAAAATGAATCTAAAAAGACCAATAATAGCCAGTGGTATAGCATATACTAATCCGATTTTAGTCCATCCACCAGGCTGAGTTCCCCAGGTTGCCATAAGTTGAGGCAAAATCATACTTGCTACTGCTGAAAAAATCATAATAAGAACTCCTGATCCTGCAAGAACCTTTCCTCTCTGAATATCATGTCTAAGAGACCGAGCAAGCAAGACTCCTTGCGAACCCATCAAAGCAGTGGCACACACTGAATTAACCAATGAATAAAAAACAAAAATATAAACTGCTTTACCCATAGTTCCTAATTCTGGTGTACTAAACAATAGTATTGTAAAAAGCCACAAAGGAACAATAAATAATTCATATGGTCTTGCTTTCCCCCATCTTGTTCGCGTTCTATCAATGATATATCCCATAAATAAATCTGTAACCCCATCAAACAACTTTGATAAAAGAAAAATTGTTCCTACCATCCCTGCACTTAACCCAACTACATCAGTAGCATAATAAGTGATTTGCATCAAAAGTACAACATTAACAGCTAATGATACTCCTCTTGAAGTCCATGCAAGTAAATAACCTCTTGGTAATTTTTCGTTTTGATTCTCTTTTCCCATATTCCTTCCTCCTTTTCAATAACTCCCCTTAATTTGATAAATATATTTTTGAGTTAACTTACTATTATAGCAACAATTCATATCCTATTTTTTTACCCATAGATAAGTTTCCAAGTCATCAAATTCTACACTATAAGGCTTAAATGTAACTGTATATCCAGCATTTACAAACCCTTGATATATAGATATTTCGTATGCATTAGATACATTACCAGAACCAGTGCCTCCTTTGACCGTCGCATAAGCACCGCCACCAAACAATGCAATTCTTTTAGTGGATATTGGTAGGACATTGTTTCTGTTTTGAAGTAGAACCATTCCTTGTGTTGCAGCATATCTAGAAATCTTCGTGTTCTCTGTTTCTTTTACATCTTTTACACTTAATTCACTCATAAATTCATCCTCCTTATTTTTTTCTTTAAAGTGTCGCTAATTTAATATACTTCAAGAAGAATCCTGCCATGTCTTTTGGTAAAACAGATGGTAAAACAGATTTTGCAAATCCTATAACTGTATCTTCAGTTATAACGGACATGTTTGATTGTTGAAGAAACTTTTTGAATCCCCCACTCATTAAAGGTCTACTAGACATCGGGAATAAGTCCATCATGCTAAAATAAGCATCCTTTGCTTTTCCCCGCCATTCAACTTCTATTCCTAGATCAACTTCATTCTGTCTTTCTCTTAATAATCTTTGTTCTTTAAGCTCTTCAACTGTTATTTCCCCTTCTTTTGGTATCCCCAGTCTTTCAAACTGTTCTTTTGGTGCTTCGTTTGCTACCATCAACTCAGACATGTACTTAATCATTTTTCTTTCTACCTCTAAATCATCAATCGTACTATTTTGATGAGGGTCATTTTGAAGATCAAATAATAATGAACCATATACAAAAGGATTAATAAATGATTTTGAATTTATCTTCATCACTCTACATCCCTTAGTAAAATCAAATGGTTCTTCCAATTGAATATCTGAAAGTTCTCGTACATCAAACAAAGTATTTATATGTGCTGGCATTAACGTATACTCATTGATTGGTTGATTTTCACGATAAACAGGTGCTCTCATATATACATACCTACCATCCGTACAACTCACATGTCCTCCATGCATCCCAAATAGTGCGGCATCTCTTATTTCTTCATCTGATTCTATCGTTTCTTTTAAAGGTTTACCTTGCATATCTTTAGGTATATCCATACTAAAAAAGTCTAATAATGTTGGAGCAATATCTATTGTTTGCACTAAAGCTTTTCTTCTTTCATTTGACTTCTTACTTCTTGGATCCCAAACAAAAAATGGAATGTTAACTATTTCATTGTAGAAAGGTTGAACATTTTTACCCCACCATTCGTGTTCACCTAATAAATATCCATGGTCTGTATTCACAATAAGCATTGTATCTTCCCACATATCATATTGATCCATCATATCAAGAACTTTACCTAGATAATTATCACACATACTCACCAAAGCTGCATATTCATAACGAGCATGTTGTATTTCATCATTTTCTTCCGTTACTTTATAATTATCAGTCCAATCAAAATGTTTACCATTATATTCATGTGGATATAGCTCTTTATATTTGTTCTGTGTAAAAAACGGTTCATGGGGATCAAATGTTTCAATTTGTAAAAACCAATTATTGTCTTTATGATTCTTTTCAATAAAATCAATTCCATTTTTAAATGTTACCGCTTGCGGTTGTTTTTCTTCTGTATCCATGAACTGACGATTTACCCAATCTTGTCTCCAACAATCACCCAATTTAACATTTGATATACACTCAGGTATCTCAGGGTCTTTAACCTGCCCCTTCCACGGATCACCTTCCTGACCTCTTGAAATTTCCCACGAATTATATTGCGTATGATAAGTTGCTCCACCTTCTTCCCAATAGTGACAGTGATCACTAACAAGGTGGGTATATACCCCTTTCTTTTTTAGGATATTTGGCATAGAGTCATCAAAGGGTTCTAAAGGTCCCCAACTTCTATGTAAAAAATTGTACCTTCCCGTATGAATCTCTCTTCGCGCTGGCATACAAGGAAGGCTTCCAGCATAACAATTGTCAAAGGTAACTGTATGTTTGCTAAGCCTCTCAAAATTTGGAGCATGCACCCATTCACAACCATAAGGTGGTAATAGATGTTGATTCAATGAATCGAACATAACCATAATTGCTTTCATTATTCCACTCTCCTTTTTAATTTTATATAGGGAACGTTCCCACGCATGGGATATTACTACGCTAATTTCCAAGGAAAATACAAATTATAGTTATAATTAGACTATGCTTTGTAGAAAAAAAATTTTCCAGGGAACGTTCCCATAAAATATTTTATATCATATACACAATAAAGTCAAATAACTTTTTATACATAGTATTATTATACTTTAAGTAATCTTTGCATATTTCTCTTTCATTCGTTCAACTGCGTCTATGCCAAGTTCTTTTCCGTACAGATTAATCAATGTCTCATAACTTTTTTTCTTTTTCTCGTAATCCCCATTTAGAGCATATGATTTTAGTAGCATTATTTGTATTTCTTCCTTAAAAGGGTCACGTTCTATTGCTTTTTCTAAGTGAAATATTGCATTTTCATACTTTTTATGGGATAAATAATAATTTGAAATATCTTTTAATTTTCTAATATATAACTCTTTCATTTGTTCCTTTTCAGCTATTGCCCAAGAATAGTTTTCTGTTTCTAAATAATCTCCTTGATAGAGTTTTATAGCTTCTTCTAACGTATTAATATGCTCAGCATCTATCTTAGTAATTTTAGTAAGTATGTCTTCAAATTCAATTTTGTCACAACTGATTTCGTCAGCACACAATTTATACATACTCCCATGATAATCTACAGATACATCTATGCCATTATCTTTTAAATTCTTTCTAATATAATATATGGACGTATATAATTGTTTTTCAGTTCTTTTGTCCATTTTTCCATCCCAAATATCTTCTATTATTTTTTCTCTATGGATATATTGATTATAATGATGTATTAGATAGGCAGCCAGTTCTTTTGCTTTATTTAATCTCCACTTTATCATTTGTCCTTGCTTCGATAATATCACAAAGTTTCCAAAGCATACTGCTTTATATTTCTGCGCTTTCGGTTCAGTTTTTGTATTTACTGGTGTCCTTTCAATTACTCTAGATATGGTTTTTGAAAGTCTCTCTTCTGAAACAGGTTTTAATATATAGTCAATTGCTTCAACTTCAAATGCGTCTACTGCATAATGGTCGTAAGCAGTTACAAATGCAATATTAATATTAGGGTTAAAGCTTTTAATGAATTTCGCTGCATTAATTCCCTTTATACCTGGCATTTCAATGTCTAAAAATATCAGGTCTATCTTCTCTTCCTTAATTTTTTCTAGTGCTAGCTCAACCTCTGTGTATTTACCTACTATCTCAATACAATCATATTTACTCAATTTATATGCAAGATTTATTAAAGCTGGTTTTTCATCATCAACTAATATGGTTCTTAACAATTTTCTGCACTCTCCTTTGGTATTGAAATAATTACTTTTGTACCAACACCTATTTTAGATTCCATAACGATTCCTCTACCATAAATTTTATTTAACCTATGATTTATATTATTTAGACCGATACTTTTTCTTTTGCCCCGTACCTTTTTCGGTGTTTCTTCTAAGTTGAAACCTATCCCATCATCTTCAACTGATATTTTAATATCTTCCTTTTCAGCCTTGACCCTTATCCCTATCTTTCCACCTTCTTTTTTAGTAAGTAATCCATGCTTCAAGGCATTTTCAACTAAAGGTTGTATAATAAGCCTTGGGATATAAACAGCTATGCAACTTTCATCCACATCAAACTTAAAAGTTATCTTTTCTCCAAATCGTGCCTTTTCAATTTCTAAATACGTTCTTACTAACTCTAATTCATATTTGATGCTAACAAAGCTTTGAGAACTCTCAAATTCAAAATTAGACCTTAGAAAATTACTTAAATTCCCTATCAGCTTCCTCGCCTCATCGGAATCTGTAATACAAAAAGCTTCTATGGTGTTTAATGTGTTAAACAAGAAATGTGGTTTAATCTGCGCCTGTAAATACGCTATTTCAGAATTAATTGCATTCTTAGCAGATTTTTTAAATGCCAATAGTGTTTGAATGCGAGCTTTTAATTCACTGCTCTCAAAAGGTTTTCTCAAGAAATCATTGCCACCAGCTTTGAATCCAGTTTGAAGTGCCTGCTGACTACCTTGCGAAGTAATAAATAAAACGGGTAATTCGGACAACGAATAATTATCACGAATTTTTTCACACAGCTCATATCCCGTCATTTCTGGCAATACAATATCTAATATTGCCAAATCAATCTTTTGCTTTTTGATAGTATTAAATCCATCTAACCCATTGGCTTTAACAATGACTGAATAGTTTTCAGAATTTAAAATATCTGTGATTACCCTTTGGTTCACATAGTCATCATCAACGACGAGTATTGTGCTTTTCTCTTTCTCGGTTATTGACGTTATCTTTCCTGCTGCACTTTCACGTAGGCTTTCATTTATTTCATAAATACACTTTTCTTCACTCTCAACGTTCTTTTCATATATATCTACTGCCCCACCCTGTGGTAGGAGTAGTGTAAATGTTGTTCCTTTTCCTACTTCGGACTGTACCCAAATCGTGCCTCCTTGAAGCTCAATCAAATACTTGGTAATACTTAGCCCTAGACCTACACCTCTGTTCCACTGACTATCTGATGACTCTAAACTTTCAAATGTTTTAAAAATATTGTTCATTTTGTCTTGCGAGATCCCTCTCCCTGTATCTTCAACATTTATTTCAACCATATCATCTTTTTGAAATGCATAAATTCTAATCGTGCCTTCATCAGTAAACTTTATTGCATTGTCTACAAGGTTAAATAGAATTTGAATTAGTCTATCTTCATCGAAATATACTGTGCAAATATCCTTGTCTACATCATTAATTAGTTCTATGTTTTTATTAACAATTAGGTTCTTATTAATATTGAGTACGTTTGATACCACTGCACTAATATTGACATTTTTGTAATTGAGTTTTATATCCCCATGTTTTAATTTTGAGAAATCAAGTATATCATTCACCAGATTAGAAAGTCTTCTACTGCTTGACACGACCAGCTCTAAATTCTCTATATCTTTTGTTTCAAGGTTCTTCTCTGATTTTCTTAAAATCGGTTGAATAAGACTGACGATGCCATTTAATGGCCCCTTTAATTCGTGGGAGGTATTCGCTAAAAATTCATCTTTCATCTTATTGAGGGACATTAGCCTTTCAGAAAGTGCTGTCGCTTTATCAAAAACGCCTGAAAATATTTTAGAAAGAACAAAGGCATATACACAAACCATTGTAAATAACCCTAGATGAAAAATATATCTATTACCATTATCTATAACTGTTTGTGAATATAACATATCATATATTGCTGTAATCGCCATAATAGATGTACCAACAAGTAAATAACCTGCACCTTCTTGTTTTTTGCTCATAGCTCTTACGATGACATATAAACAATATAAAATTGCTACAATAGCAAGTAATAATCCTACATGTAATAATTCAGTAAATACGCTTACAGGTGTAAAGACTATTATGAAGCATAATATCAGTATAGTGCCGCTAAATATATATATAAATTTCTTATGTTTTTCCGTCACTATTGGATATAGGTAATAAAAAAGCAAGATAATTGTTAACCCCTCACCATATGTCGAAAGATATTCAACTCGAATAAGCGTATCAAAGTGTATAGTGGGAAAAATGTCTAATATTAGGTATTGCCCTGTGAAAGCTACTCTAGAAACTGCAACAGTACATGCCAGACCAAAGTATAGCCAAGTTCTATTTTCTCGTCTTAAAAGATAAAATGATAGGAAATAAACAGCCATCATCAGGAGACTACCTATCAAAAACAACTCCAGTCCAAAAGCTTTTCTGTCATATTCAATAATTTGATGATCCAATCCTAAAAATATAGGACACCAAAAACCTCCCCTTGCATATGAAAAGTTTGCCATCTGTATAATTATTTCAAACTGTCCAGCTTCATTTTTAAATATAACTGTCATCGGATCATAACCAGATTTGAACCCTTTTATACCCGTTGATACTACTCCATTCTCCGCTACAAGCATATCGTTAACATACATTCTATACGCAGGTGAAAGCGGATCAATTTTCAAACCTAATTGTTGATTCTTATGATTTGTTTTCACAACAAGCCTATATGTTACATAACCTTCTACTGGTACTTTTTCACCGTCAACAATCAGTTTGTTCCACATTTTGGGTGCGTCCACGAATATATCGGATGCAATACTGTCCTTTTGAAAGTCATCATAAGTTAACAGTTTGTCCCAATAGAATGCCCATTTACCATTCAATTGTATAATGCCATCTTTTTCAAAATCCCAATCTGTTAGATCTATAACCCCTTGTTCAGCAATTGGTATTTTTTTTTGTGGTGACGGAAAATCTTTATAAACGTTATAACCCACAATCGTAAAGATTGAAATCAGAATAATAATTCCAATAATAATAGCTGTTGATTTTTTCATTTGTTACTCCTATTTCCATATAGTATTCTTTCATTTTATCATAAAAAAGTTACGAAACAAACAGATATAGGGACATTCTCCGATACATAATCAGTGGATGTCCCCATATCATTAATTAATACTCTAAACCTTTATTTTTTAATAACCAAGTGCACCATCATCGTCCCCAAGTTTTTCAAATGTGCCATCTCCATCTGGGTCAACGTATAACACCGGTCTGTCGTTGTCAACCTTCCAATATGCGCCATCACCATTGGAGTCATTATCAAATTCCCATGTTGAAATTACATCTTCAATAGCTATTTTTGTCATTGATAAGATGTCTGCACCATCTTGGCTATTTGCATCCAGTGAACTAATTGGCACGCCACCTAGCAACATACTACTATATGCATAATTGTTATTGAATGTTCCCGTACTAAACATACATCCATCCACCCTATACATTATACCATCAATTGATGCTAGCGCATTGCTAAATGCGATAGAATCTGAAATAGATCCAACACCATAATTATATCCCGTAAGTCCTCCTACAAAGTTTTGTGCGTTCAATTGATTTGTAGCGGCATAACTATTAGTGACATCTCCTACATTATATCCAACTAATCCTCCGACATAATAACTGGTACTTTCAACAGTTGCCGTAGTATAACAATTATTGATATTCCCGTACTGATTATATCCTACCAGTCCACTAGCATAATTTGCTGAACTGGTGACTGTTCCTCGAGCATAACTGTTTTTAATTGTTGCGCTAGTATATCCTACTAACCCGCCTGTATATGGATGTCCACTACCCATGACACTATCAGCATAACAACCGTCTATAACACCGTTGTTTTCATTTCGCCCTACTAATCCACCAACTTCTTGATTAGTTGAGGAAATATTTCCAGTAAAATTGCTATACTTAATATTTGCATAGTTATTTTTACCAACTAATCCACCTACATATTGATTTCCTGTTACATCTCCTGCTGCACTACAATTCTTTATATTCGCATATTCATCGTTCAATCCTACAAATCCACCTACTTCATCACTAGTTGATATTACTATTCCAATATAAGTACTATCCGCAATATCTGAATAGTTGTTTCTGCCAACAAACCCACCTACATATTGATTTCCTGTTATATCACCTGATACACTGCAATTCTCTATACTACTGTATCTTTCATATCCTACTAATCCGCCACTATAATTATTTCCAGTGATATTAACACTTTCTAATATCAAATTCTTAATCTCTGCTTTATTACTATAACTTTTTCCTCTTATATATCCAAATAAACCTTGATAATCACTGTCCCCTCTATTAATCAGCAAATTAGAAATCTTATGGTTGTTTCCATCAAAATTCCCCTTAAAGGCAGTCATGCTACTCACACCTATAGGATTCCATCCGTTACTTGTTGTAACCTCTGTTTTTATTCCCTCAGCAATACCATCACCATTAATATCACCTTGGTTCTCTGTTGGATTCCAATAACTATTATTATCGTTAAAATTCAAATCATTCATCAATTTATAATAAGAATCTGCATTCCAAAAGTCAAGCCCTGTCCCTACTCTTGCCAAATCTTCAACTTTATAAATTGTAAATGGGTCATCTACAGTACCTGCTCCTAGATACATTTCTGTTGTTACTGTCCCAGTTGTATATGCAGCTTTATTTCCTATTTCATCTTTCACAACAACGTTGAAGTAATAGGTTGTTTCTTCTGTGAGCCCTGTTATCACTTTACTATTAATATTTTTTTCAAAGCTTCCAAAAGCTGTACCGTTTGCTTCGATACTTTCAAAGGTATCTAAATTATTACTTGTTGAATAATATACTAAATACTCTAATTCGCTATCTGCACTTGCATTGTCAGTTGCTTTTGTCCAATTAAGGGTGAGTTGTCTTGCTTTTACGTCTGAATTTGTAAGTGTTCCACTATTTCCAGGTTGTGGTGACGTGATATCCTTTGCTAATACTGTGATGGGTATAATCATTTCATCAGTATAATCAGCACCGCCTGCAATAAGTTTAGTTAAGGTTAATACTACATTTCCAGTGGTGTCACCTTCTTCATATGTCGGCCTTGAAACTACACCACTATTCGTAACATATGAATGATTACTTGCATCCCACGTGTAGAAAATACCACTATCTTCCATAGGAAAGTAATGAATTAAACTATCTTCAAAGGATAGATTATTTACAACACTTGTTGTACTATTATTAGTATTTCTTATCATAGAATAATCATTGTTTTGGAGATACCCAATTTCATCATCCACCATCGCGCTAGCAATTTCTTGTGCTACATTATATGGAAAGTCAACCTGTGCACTCACATTCCAATCACCATTTGAACTTGTCCCCTGCATAACTACTTCAATTTTATCTTGAGTCTCAATATCAAGCAAACTGTTTAACCCATCAAAGAATACTTGTTTTTCTCCTAAGATTACATCTTGTAGTATGAAAACAGAATCAAATATAAAACTATCATTTATTTCAAATGTAATTTGTTGATTATCTATTTTGATATAGTCTTTTATATCATCGAATACTTCCTGAGCATGATTAGCGTAATTTCCATCTTCATAGATAGTAATTGTAGCGTCTGTCAAATCCATCCCATAATCATTAATAGCCTGATGGTAGGTTATTACATTACCAAATCGATCCTCTATAGAATCAAATTCAACTAATAGACTTCCTTGTTGTGCTGAAATTTGTAATGAAGATGGATTCGCTGGAATAACTTTAACTTCTATATTTTTTTTGATACTTTTATTTGTATCATCTATACTAACCGTTAATGTGTGACTTCCCGCATTAACCAAGCTTTCTTCTGGAATAGCTATAACCGCATTCCCATTTATAAAGCTAACATTATTTTGATATACATGCTCTTCTGAGTAATTTGTGGTGATTGTTACCTGCTTATCACTATTAAATAGTATGCCATCTCTATCTTGAGCTTGTGAAATTGCTAAGTTAAAAGTTTCTCCCGCAATTTTATCTCCCAATTCAACTAAGTTGACCAATGCATTACTATTATCTTCTTTTATTGCAATAGATACCAACGCATCTACCTTAGTATCACCATCATCGATTGAATAAGTAAAACTATCTTCTCCAAAAATATCATCAAACGGTGTATAACTTATCTCTTTGCCTTCAATTATTTCTACCGTTCCATTGGTTGGATCTGATACTTCTGATATACTCAATTCATTATCAACATCCATATCATTCAATAATACATCTATAATTATTGTTGAGTTTTCATATAATTCTGCGGTATCATCTTTAGCCACTGGTGCATCATTCACCGGTTTAATTGTTACTTTTACTTCCGCATTCACTTCACTTCCATTGTTATCACTGACAGTATACGTAAATAAATCATCCCCATTTTGATTTTCATTTGGGGTATATCTTATTTCTTTGCCACTATAAATTATTTCTACTGTCCCTTTACTAGCATATGTCACATCGGTTACTGTTAGCATATCTCCATCAATATCTGAATCATTTATTAATACATCTATAACAACTGGTGTATCTTCATTCGTTTCCGCCGTATCATCTTTAGCTATAATAATATCATTTGCTACATTAACACTTATTGTAACTTCGGCCGTATCCGTTCCACCTTTATTATCACTTGCTACATATGAAAAGCTATCTTCGCCATTAAAATTCAATTGAGGTATGTACCTGACATCTGTGCTACTAATCTTATATACTGCGCCATACACGGCCTGTGATACAGATTGAATTGTCAGTGTATCACCATCAACATCTGTATCATTTTCTAGTACATTCACAATTATAGCAGTATCTTCATCTGTATTTACAATATCATTGACTGCTTTTGGCGCATGATTGGAAGGTTTGCTACTTCCTCCACCACCTGAAGAACCGCCTCCAGTGTTTTCACTATCCTCTTGTCCACCTGTCACTTCTTTATCATTCACTATCGTGGTAACATCATCTTTGACATTAACCTTATTTGGTTTTTGTTCAATTGTCGTTCCATCAGCATTTATATTCGCTGTTTCAATTGTTCCTCTTCCACTAACTTCTGTTTTTGCATCCAATGTTAATGTTACTATGGATGCATTCTTAGAAATCTCTATCTTTGTATTTTGAGCGGTTTCTTCTACATTTAATTCCTCAACACTTCCACTGATAATATTAACATCCACATTTGAAGTATTAATATCTACCTGCTCAAAATCTCCAATTAACTTTATTTCTTCACCTTCTGGAATAGCTAATGATAATTCACATTGTCCAAAGCCATCACCTGTAAGCTCCTGTTCCTCTAGTTTTGCTCCTGAATTTAATACTATTTTTCCTATTTCGGTACTACCCGTTGCCACTACCCTTACTTTTCTAGTTTTCGTATCTATGATTGTTAATCCTAAATTTGTGCTCTTAATAATAATACTGTTTTCACCACCGCCTCGAATGAGTGTCTTTCCTTTGACGGTTACATTGTCAAGCTCTACATCACCATCTCCTATACCTTCTGTTAAGTATAAGTTACCTTGAATTTCTGTATTTTTTAGTACAACACCTGTTGATGATATCGTCATATTTCCTTTAACAATTTGTTTTTGTGTATCTAATCCGTATGTTCCTGGCGTATTATGTAATATACCAACCACTCTATCTAGCATCGCAATGCTCTCTGCTCTTGTAATTTGGTTACTAGGTTTGAATGTTTTATCTGGATAACCACCCATATATCCACTCTCTACTACGAAAGCTACAGCTTTCTTACTCCAAGCAGCAATGCCTGTCCTGTCTTTAAATTGTTTTACAATATCAATTTCCACTGTGTTCATTTGCAAAACTCTTGATATTATTACAGCTACTTCCTCACGTGAAATTGGTTGATTTGGTTTCATTGTGCCATCCTTATATCCACCGATATAACCAATCTGTTTTGCTTTTGCAACTTCATCATAATACCAATCGCTTTTAGACACGTCTGAAAAATCAATTGTAGACTTTTCTTGATATCCAAATGCTGTATTAATCAATTTCATAAATTCTGCTCTAGTAATGGACTGATCTGGTTTGAAATCCCCGTCACTATAACCGCTCGCCATACCTTTATCTACCCACTTTTCAACTTGCTGTTCTGCCCAGTGGAATTGAATATCATTCAACCTATCACTTTTCGCCTCAACCCCAATATTTCCTGTAAAGAATGTAGAAAATAGAATAGATATTATTGTTAAGGTTGAAATGATTCTTTTGCTCAATATGTACATTTGTATTCCCCCTTCAACTTATTCATTATTTATTAAATGTATAATAGTTATCAGAATCTATCATATCTTAACATTTTTCTTACTACTATTTTTCTAAGATTTTTCTACAATTTCTCTACAATTTAAATTGAACAAAAAAAAGGTGCCTCAATTAATAGAAATTTGATTCTATCAATGAGACATCCTTTATAAATTAATTACTTTTTTATTGTTTTATATGCTTTTATTTCTTCCCAAGATTCAAGGCCACCATTAATTCTTTTAAAGTATTTGAATTCAAAATTTTGCCTTCCATTTTTTTCTTTATGTTGTTTAGCGTTTCTTCAGGAAGTTTAATGCCAGTCCTTGCTAATATATCCCCAAGATTCATTCTCTGATCTAACTCAAGTGGTACTACATCACAGGTATCCTGATACCACGTTAAAGTTCTTTCTTTTAATTCTGCTACAATATCTTTCATTGCAGGGTCATTGATTATATTATGAATTTCTTGAGGATCATTTTTTAAATCATATAATTCATCTTGTTCATAAAGTCTACGTACATATTTAAAATCTTTTGTACGACACATCGTCGCCTTTGTATGCTCTGGTCCATCACTAACTTGCATTTTCATTCTTGGATAGTATTCATTCTCTATATCCAAAATAGTATGATCTTCTCCAGCTTCCATACAATGAGTTTCATCAGCTCGCCTTCCACCTTCACAAAAAACTGCATCTCTATGTTCAGTTTCTTCACCACTTATCACATTACGCAATGATCGTCCAAAATGTGTATGTGTTGGTTTAAAGCCAACCATCTCTTCAACTGTTGCATAAAAATCGATTAACTCAACCAATGCATCACTAATACCTGGTTTTACAGCCATATCCTTAGGTGGTTTAACTATAAATGGAACATTACTCAGACAGTCTTCAAATGTGTTTTGTGATTTTTCTACGATACCATAATCTCCCGTGTAATCCCCATGATCACTAAATATAAAGATAGCTGTATCGTCATATATACCTTCCTCTTTTAATGCTTCAATAATCATTCCTAATTGATGATCCACTCGGGCACACATTCCTAAATAAGTTGCACGCAACTCTGTCCATCTTTCTTCTGTCCAGTTTTGCATCCCTTGATTTTCATGTATTCCTTTTAAAATGCTTGCTTTGCCTTCCCAATTTTCTGGGGTTTCAATACGTTTTGGTATTTTATTTCTATCAATCATGCTGTAGTATGGCTCTTCTACTTGATATGGTGGATGAGGATAAATCAATGGAACAAACATACATAGAGGTTGATCTTCTGGTCTATTATGAATACGATCAATAGCACCTTCTACAGTAGCCTCATCCGTATCATAATAGTTACCTTCCTCATCGTTTTCAATTTTCCCTCTATAAAATGAATAATAATTATCTGAATCTTTATCACCACGTGGATTATTTCCAGCATTTCTTTTTATTTTTTTAGTTGGATTAAATAATTCATTGCAATATGGTTCATGGTATCCATCTTTTTGTGCAGGTATTAAATCATTTCTCCCGTTCATCCAAACGTAGTATCCTTCATCTTTCAATTCCTTTAATAATACTGGCTCATCTTCGTGCATCATATGATGCATGCTACGATGTCCACGCACATGAGGATACCACCCACTCATAAAACTACAACGACTAGGTGTGCATACTGGATTTTGGCAAAAGGCATGCCTAAAAGATACACCCTCTTCCGTTAGTTTATCCATATTTGGTGTCACAGATGCTTCATTACCCAAATGGTGTAGAGAATCGGCACGCATTTGATCTGGATTAAAAATCAAAATATGTGGTCTTTTCTTACTCATAATGTCCCTCCTTATTTATGGTAGTGTAATTTTTACCTTTCTATACTTCTGAATCTGCCAACTTTCTTTCAGCCAATTCAGACTGTATCTTTTCCATATGCGCTTTATCTATTTCATAATACTTCATTGCCCATAGAGATGCTAAGTGACCCAAAATTGGTGCCATGATAAAGAATGATAATATTCCCCAATATATCGTTGCATTTGGCTCTATTCCTGCTTTAATGCCTAATGCTGCAAGCAAAAATCCTACCAACGTTGTTCCTAATGAGCTAACCATCTTATCAACAAACGAGAATGTTGTTCCTACCATTCCAGGTACATGGTTTCCCGTTCTCCATTTATAGTCATCTGTTACATCGGATACCATCGCATTGGTTTGTACTGTAGCTAGCATAATAACTGCACTCATAAGTATTACTGGTGATGCGGTTATTAACCCTTTTCCTATTGGAAGGAGCGGGAACATAATAAATGCGATAATCCCTGCCGCAATACAAACCCATGATCCAATGACTAATGATTTCTTTAATCCTGCTTTTCTAGATATCATTCCACCTAAAGTTGCAAATATTAGTGTAAATGGTATCGATGCAATTGATACTATTCCTCTAATTTCCATATCTTGTATAACATACATATAAAGATACATACTCATTGCTGTTGTAATGGTTTGTGCTAATTTATTTGTAGAAAATGCGACAACAAGCATTCGTAACGGCTTACTTTGTTTAATTACGTTCACATAGTCTTTTAATTTATACTTTTCAGTTTTAAGGTTAATATCATCATAGGCATCCGCATTATCTTTATCATGTAGTGAAACAGCTGTAAAAACTACACATATAAAACTTAGTAAAGCATATACAATAATAACTTTTAACCATGCATCTGCATTAAAAAATCCTCCTAGCATACCAAGCACTTTTGGGGTGAATCCACCAATAATGATTATAACTGGCATAGATACATATTGTGCGAAAATCGGTAATGTCGCTCTTTGTTTAGGATCTTTTGTAATGATATTCCATCCAGCACGAATACCTACACCCTGTATCGTGTAACCTATTATATACAAGACATAAAAAACAAATACCCATAATAGTTTAAGTGCACTACTTATATTTGTGATATTTAAAAACATTAATACCCAACAAATATTTAACATGATATTTCCCACTATAAGAAACATTCTTGCTTTTCCATATTTAGGATTGATTTTTTCAAATACTAGTCCTACGATTGGATCTGTTATTCCGTCAAACATTCGTGCTGCAGTCATTAATATACCTACAGCTGCAGCCGCTAATCCATTTACATTAGTATGATAAATTAAAAAGAATACTAATATAAAGATGTGCGGTAGATTGTTTGCAATAGATTGCATACTAAATAATAATAATTGCCAAGTTTTTGCTCTCCCCATACTCTGCGTTTCATTATTCATCTTTGTTTTCCCCTTTCATTTTTTCCCCTTTAATTCTCTTTTTTTATACCGACATGGTATATAATTTTATTATACTTATTATTAAAATGTTTTTCTCTACGAATTTTGATTTGTAATCAAACAATATTAACTAAATAATTTTATCTTATTACTAAAATGGTATAATGAATGATATACTAATGAATACTATAATAATATTGGGGTGAGAAAAATGGACAATCGTCATTCCTTTCGAGAAGTAAAGAATTATAATGCTATAGCAAGGAACCATGATTTCGAAACCAAGCTACTACATGCGGTTAAAAAAGGCGCAAAAGAAGAAGTTATTAGGATGTCGTTTTTAGATAAACACGATTCTAATATCCCAATGCATTTATCAGGTGATCCTCTGCGTATAAATAAAAATATTACAATTAGTTTTAACACATTATTATCGCGGGCAGCTATCGAGGGTGGTGTACCACCAGTATATGCACGAAGTTTGTGTGGGAAATTCTCTATGCAGACAGAAAGTGCAAAAAATATACATGATATATCCCAAATTAGAAAAGAAATGCTTATCACTTACTGTGATAGTGTTAAAAATATGAATACGAAGAATTATAGTCCGATTACTTCAAAAGCTGTTGAATATATATTAACGAATATCACAGGGTCATTAAAACTCAATAACATTGCCGAACATCTTCATGTCACTCCTCCACATCTTTCCCGTATATTCAAAAAAGAAACAGGACTTACAATTACTGATTTTATTCACACAAAGAAGATTGAAGAGGCAAAGTATTTTATTAAACAAAGAAAGATGTCAATAATTGAAGTATCTCAATTGGTAGGATATGATAACCCCACTTATTTTGGTAAAGTTTTCAAAAGAATTACTTCTATGACCCCATCAGAATTTGCAAAAAAAGACTGATTGCAGTTTCACCATTTAAAAAAGGATACAAGGTATAAAAACCTCGTATCCTTTTAAGTTAAATCAATATTCTATTGTGATAAAACACCCAACTCTACAAGTAAATTCTTAATGGTCACAACCGCTTCTGCTCTTGTTGTATTCGCTTTAGGTTTAAATGTACCGTCAGGATAACCGCCCATAAAACCTTTTGCATCTGCAAGAATAATATTTCTTCCTGCCCACTTACTCGCCTGACGTTCGTCATTGAATCGCACTTCTTGACTTGTTACTATATCAGCAAGTTTTTTACCTGTCTTGTATTCATATGCACGCATAATCATTGTAGCCATCTGCTCTCGTGTAATATTTTCATCGGGAGCAAATCTATTATCACCGATTCCGTTTACAATTTTGGCATTATACGCATTTTGAACTGCATCATTGTACCATACCCCAGTATCAATATCCGTGAATGTATCACTGTTTTTATTATCCGCATCAGTCATTTCTAATGCTCTCGTAATTAAAGCAGCAAATTCTGCACGGGTAATATTATTATTTGGTGCGAAATTATCAGTTCCTCCCACACCTTTCACAATATCTCTTGCCGCCATTTTTTCAATGGCATCTTTAGCCCAATGATTTTGAATATCCTTAAATGTCTTCTTGAATTCCATAACAGCATATTTTGAAAAATGTTCTGCTGTAAAAGTAATAGTACCATCCTCATTCACTGTACCACCAACATACTCCCATTCTCCATCTTTCTCATTATAGTAGTAAACACCTACTTTATCTGTATCAGAAACTTTAGAAGT
This sequence comes from Clostridia bacterium, assembly GCA_963662695.2. GTDB lineage: Bacteria > Bacillota > Clostridia > SK-Y3 > SK-Y3. The sequence goes on from CAXXDC010000001.1 coordinate 1,161,065, forward strand.
ATCAAAAGCAATGGTTACAGTCATAGGTTTATTAAAATTAGTTACTTTTTTATCCCCTATAAATAGTTCAAAATCAAATACCGCCGTTAGTGCATCATTTTCTGAAGCACTTGTTTCCACTTCATCTTTAATATCATCTACTGATAATTCTTCTACACTTAGATACAGATCTTCACCTTCGTCCGCATCTAGTGTACCTGGCTTAATTTCAAAGGATACTTCATCTGTTTCTATTACAAGAGCTTTTCCTTTTTCTTCTGCACTTGATAGAATATCAGCGGACATTTTCACTTCAACTTTATCTGTTTCCTCACCAGATTTAGCATTGATTGTTACTAATGCTTTTGAATCATCTTTAATCAATTTGTCAACTGCATCTTCATCTACATCTACTTTTGCGGTTACATTTCCATTTTTATCTTTTTTAACTTTAACAGTTCCTGTTTCATTTTTAGTTTCATTTGAAGGTGTAGAAGAGCTTCCGCCGCCACCTCCGCCGCCTCCACTACTGGTTTTTTTCTTAATAATAAAATCTTTTTCATACAGGTTATCATAATATGCTTTAGCTGGTGAAAAATCAGTTAACCCATCATTTTCAGCCAGATATAGTATACGTAAATTCACTAAATCTTTTAAACTCTGAATACTCGTTATGCTATTATTTTTTAAGCTTAACTCTGTAAGACTTGTTAAATGAGCTATTGGACTTAAATCCGTAATATTATTTGAATCTAGTTTAAGATGTGCCAAATATTGAAAATCGCTTAACATACTGATATCACTGATACCCATTCCACACAAGTTCAAATATTTAAGCCCAACATGTGAAGCAAGTGGACTTAAGTCCTCAATATTCGCATTATTTGCCAAGCGTATATCAGTTAAACTTGATAGGTCACTGATAACACTTATGTCTGTAATACCAGCATTGTCACTCATATCTAAATAATATAAGTTTTCAAGACCACTTAATGGACTTAAATCAACAATATTATTCTTAACTATATTTAGCTCCTCAAGATTTTCAAAGTATTGTAGTCCTTCAATATTGGAGATTTCTCTATCTTCCGCATTTAATTTCTTGATTCTTCGAACTTGATACTTATAGATTTCTTCATCATCATCAGAATCTAAATCCATACCTAATTCACTGACAGATTTTACAAATACATCATTTCCAAGAGTCTCTAATACAACTGCTTTCAAGTTTTCATCCTCAAATTCAACCAACGCCTTGTCAACAGTTACTGTGTAATAACACAATTCAAAATCATCATCCCGTTCCACTGAGAAATAGTATGTGCCAGGTTCTAAATAGCTACATCTCCTACTCTCATATTGCCCATCTTCTAATTCAGAGCTTAAACCACTTTCTTCAACATCTTCTGCTTCTATAGTTTTTTTGTTTTGTATAGACATCGCTCCTGAATCAAAATATACATCGGTATCTTCATTACTCAGAACACGAATCTCATAATTATCTGTCTCTACCACATTAAACTTGTACCAATCTACCTCTTCATCTTGCTCAATCGTTCCTTCAATTTTTTGTCCTATTGCTATTTCCTGTGGCGTAGTACTTAAGACGCTCAAACTATAACTTCCTATCGTGTCCGAACTATAACCTCTTACATGAACATAATAAGTTCCAATTTCTAGTTCCCGTGATATATTAAAGTTTAAGCTTTCACCACTATCATCATTATCTTCGATTACAGATTGTTCAGACGAATAAAGCGTACCATACGTATCTGTGTCTCCCTTTGTTCTAATTATATAGGTTCCATTTTCAATAACCTCAATAGCATACCAATCTTCATCACCATAAATATCTATTGCTGCATCAACTACTTCATCAATCTCGATGCCCTCTGCATCTTCAATCGTGTTATTGTTGTCTAACTCTATTGATTTCACATCAATAACATAGGCACCTGAATCATTACTGTCTTCACTTATTACTTTTATATAATATGTTCCTGGCTCCAAATTCTTTACTAATAGGAAATTATCATCTTCACCACTGTCATAATCATATATTAAGTAATCAGCTGAACTATCTTCTGCAATAGTATCATCATACAAATACCCGCGAGTATCCATATCCCCTGTTGTTTGTATTGCATATCCCCCTTGTTCAGTGATCTCAAATTTAAACCAATCTTGATCACCAGGATAATCAATTGTACCATCAATTTCTTCTCCAACGTTTATAGCATGTGCTTCAGTTTCATCATCACCATAATCATCTGTATAGTCTTCTGTATCAATTATTGTTAAGTTGATATCCTGTGTGGTTAATGCTGATAAATCTAATAACTCAGCATCTTCTACGTTTGGCACTATTCCATTACCCGTATAATATCCTGCTTCTAAATATTGTTCCATATCCTCATCATCAAGATAATATTTAATGCCCGCCTGTGAGAAAGCAGGTGCAAATTCAATAAAAGAAAATGATATTTTATTTTCTCCGCTAGGTATCGTCACTTCTTTATAAATAGAATATGGTCTTCCATATACTGTTTCTTCAAACAAAGAATCCACATCTTGTGAATAATCAAGTGACTTAACGTTTATCGACTCCATATTCATTCCTTCTTGTAATAAACAAACTTGAACTGTTATATCTAGTCCACCTTCTGGTGCTACTTGACCGTCAGGTAGTGATATTTCACCTGTGATTGGTACATATGAGGCGAAAATATATTCCGAATTAATAAAATCTCCATTTCCATCTCCATATATAGCAATCTTTTTTCCCTCATCTCCAGTAATTGAGAATGATGCTTCACCTTTACCATAGACAATCTCAGCTACTGTAACGTTTGGTTCACCAGTAAAAGTATTAGTACCATCTTCGTTTGTCCTATATTCCTGTAAAACTATATCTACTGACCCTTTTGCATTATCATCGGCTTTATAATAATTTTTAATACCTTGAACAATCAAATCAAATTTAATGTCCAATCCTTTTATTCCATTAATTTCATTCGAATTAGTATTTGAACATTTAATAACAGGATATTTATATGGCGGATAAATTTCTCCTTCATTTCCATTAACTAATCCATATCCATAATATTTGTCCTTACCTTCACCACCTAAATCTAATGCATCATCTCGTAATATGTCTAATACCTCGTCATATGCCAAGGTATCGTCATTTGCTTTAATAAGTGCAACTAGACCTGAAACAAAAGGCGTCGCCATGGACGTACCATCCATAACATCGTATCCCTGCATACCAATAGAAGAATCTATATCCATTGGAAGTGTACTAAATATATCCACCCCAGGTGCGACAAGATCAACATCTGAACCTGTAATAGAAAAATATGCTCTTAAAAAATATTCTTCCTCTTCCCATTCACTATATTCCCAATCCACAGCACCGACACCAATTACACCTTCATATGCCGCTGGATACATGACTTGTTCTTCTTCATAATCATCACTCTTTAATGAATCAACGTTCGCAGATTCAAAATCTCTTTCTTCATAAGTCCTATTTCCCACTGCGGCAACAACAACGATATTCTGTGCTAATGCATTATCTATTGCATCTTCTACTGCCATACTTCGTGATTGAAACCCTAAACTTAAATTGATGACATCTGCACCATTAGCTATCGCATAATTGATACCATGCATCAATGTTTCCGTCGTACCGCTACCATTTTCATCCAACACTTTTACAGGCATAATCTTACATCCACCTGCAACACCAGCCATACCATTTTCGTCATCAGACAACGCAGCAGCAATACCTGCAACATGGGTACCATGTCCCCCATCGTCATCTGGGTCGTTATCATCATTGATAAAATCATATCCCACAACAATGCTATCTGCTAATTCTGGATGGTCTAAATCCACCCCAGTATCAACAATTGCAATAGTGATTGCTTCTATTTCTTCCTCTGTTGTTTCTGCCCATAAGCCTGTAGGATTAATAGCTTCTAAGCCCCATTGCCATCTTTTCACAAAGTAATCATCTTCTGGGGCATATACTGAATCAATGATTGTCTCAGGTTCTTCTTCTGGTTCAGGTGCTTCAATTGATGATTTCACAATATACACCGGTTCAGCGTATTCAACATTTGGATCACTTTCGAGTTCTTCAATCGTCTCAAAAACATCTTTCGCTTTAGAAATCTCAAGACTGCTCACCCCAACATTACCAAAACTTCTCACTGCTGTAGCAGATACAGATTGTGCTACCATTCCTTGTGCCTTTACACTTACACTTTCTTTATACTTGACTAGTACTTTACCCAGCACAATCTCTGCATTCTCTGTGTTATCATTTGTTTCTTGAACTTCTATTATTTTAACATTTGATTCCTGTGTTTCAATATTACTTATAACGCTGTCTTGTGCAAAAACAGCCGTTAATTGAAATAACATAAGTAAAGCAACCATAATAGCAATACTTTTTTTCACTCGATTATACATATTGACCCCCTAAGTTTTTTTGGTAGTGTCAAATGTTTTAATAAACAAATGACCTACACTCCTTAATTTCACTGGCTTTTACCAGCGATAGTCTTGTTCCCTCCCCCTACATCAAATAAAATAAGTATTTTTAATAGTAGACGGAGTAGTAATTGTGGAACTTGTGGTAAAGTATATTTTGATTTAGTGTTACTTGATGAAGACTGTGGTCAAAATTGTGGGTAAGGTGTTGTAAACTCAATAAAGTTTTCCATAGCTTATCCATGATTTTGTCCATAGTCTGAATCTTAGTAACTCTTTATTAAAATGGACTTTTCCATCAAATCCACAGTTTATTCAGTTTTTATTATTTTTGAGATTTTATTAATTTAGAATTGACGGCAGTTCTAATCCTTTATATGATATATTTAAATTCCCCAATCTAAACAAATCAAAAGGAGTGAACTACCGTGAACTTAATTATATCATTTATTCTTAAATTAATAAAATATTTAAACAATTTTCTTTTTAAATTGCAATGCTTTCTAATTAACAAATATTTAAAAAATGATCCCTCTAGCAACCCTGTCTCTGAAAAGTATCGTGCTTTGCAAATTGATGCACCACCTATTGTCGAAAAACAAAAATTACTCGACTGCAACATTCTTTTGCATGAATATTTAGTAAAGCACGGAAAACCTCTTAAACCTATTAAACGTCGTAGCAAACATTTGCCTCCCGCTGGAACTAAATGTCCTATTTGTGGTGCTTCGTATGAATTTATTTCTGATAATTCTGGTGGTAGGGGACAGCTTGCTTGTAAAGTCTGTAATTCTACTTTTTATCCTGATAATTCCTATCTTGATAAGCTCATTCTTAAATGTCCTCATTGTTCAAAGCCTCTTCAGAAAAAAAGAGATCGCAAAAATTTTACTGTTTTTAAATGTCATAATAAGCATTGTTCCTTCTATATTCATAATCTTACTTCTATGCCTAAGAATGAAAAAGATGACTTTAAAAAGAATCCCTATAAATACAAGCTACACTATTATTACCGTACTTTTAATATCCCTTTCGACTCTCTTAAGCAAACACCTGAAAACCCTTCGCCTGTTGACCTTTCACGTATACGTAATCCTAAATACATTCTTGGTCTTGCCCTAACCTATCATGTTAACTATGGTTTAAGTTTGCGTAAAACTGCATCTATTCTTTGGGATATCCATCAATTTAAAATCTCTCATCAAACTATCGCTAATTATGCTTCGTCTGCTTCTAAAGTATTACGTTGGTTCTTAGACAATTATCCTTATGAATTATCTGAAGATGTTGCTGCTTGTGGTGATGAAACGTATGTTAAAGTCAAAGGTAAAAAACATTACGTTTTCTTTCTTATGGATGCAGTTAAAAAAATTATTACTTCATATTCTATCTTTGCTCAAAGAGATGGTGTTTCTGCTATTAAGGCGCTTTATTCCACTCTTTCTAAGTTTGAAAAATTACCTAAAGATTTCACCTTCATATTTGATGGCAATCCTATTTATCTATTAGCTCAACATTACTTTGCTCAAAACGGTATATCTTTTGATGTTAAGCAAGTTATTGGTCTTACTAACGATGATGAAGTTTCTAAAGAATACCGTTGGCTTAAACAAATTATTGAACGTCTCAATAGAACTTTTAAAGCCTCTTACAATAGCAAAAATGGTTTCAATTCTTTTGAAAAAGCTAATGACTACATGGTTCTGTTTGCTTCCTTCTACAATTTCCTCAGACGTCATTCGTCTCTTAATTACAATGTTCCAGTAATCATTCCAGAAATCGCAGAGATTGATGATATGCCATCTAAATGGTTAAAGCTTCTTTGTCTGTCTTATGAGCATTTAGAATCTTTGCAAGCATCAGCTTAAATCCAAACCTCTATAACCAAACAAGAGTCACATAGTAGTTTATTTATCATGCTTTTTTTTAAGAATCCTCATTATTATTAGCTTATTTCTATTGATATTTTATATATTTGTTTTCAATTTTCAAGGTTCATTTTATGTTTGGTGCTTCCATATTGGCTTATTTTCTAATTTTCATTTTTTCCATTACTTATTTGACACTACCGTTTTTTTAGATTTTACCGTTTGTTTGATTTGTTATAATACTTTGTTCCCACCCCTTTTCAGACTTTCTCTATTACTGACATAATAATGTATTAAATACCCTATACCAGAAAGCATAATAATACCTAAGAGAATAATGGTTACATAAAACATAACATCCATTATACACATCCCTCCCATCAATAATCTATACATCAATTTATCATAAAAAGGTTTAAAAAAAATCATACTTTTTGTCGAAAAAAGTATGATTTTAGGGGTGGTATAGTAGGGGTGGTGCTATAATTTAATAATATTCTCTTTTAAAGCTTTTTCAATAGTGTTTTTTAGTTCATTACGTGAAGAGATATATAGTTTGCTATATATTCTACTGACATGTGTTTTCACAGTGCTTTTACTAATAAAAAGAACCTTACCAATTTGTTCATTATTTAGTTCTTTTAAAATTTGATAACATACTTCTAACTCTCTAGGGGTTAATACATTTAATTCTTTTATTTGCTGTAGTTCATTAAACTCGAGTATGTTTTTATCCTCAGTATTAAGTGTTTCAGAAAAAAAGACTAGAATCATAATTGCTATAAATAATGGCAAAAATGTTACAATTCCATATATGGAGGAATCCCCAAAACCTAAATGCTCAATTACGTGGGATAACAATGCCCCTATAGATGTTCCAATAAGCATTGCAGAGATTCCTCTAGGAAAAAGATTTTCATTTTTTGACCGTTCTGCCATATCCCAAGAAAAGCTCCAACCAAACGCATTTACAAAAGCCCATCCAGATTGTAAAAATGTTTGTGTTATAAAGTATATAAGAAGCGAAGATGGCATAACAAAAAATGTAAATGAAATCCCTAAAAGTCCAACACCTAACACAAAACATATTTTTCTTCCATATTTATCGAGAATTATGCCCGCTATAATAATTGCAATTAAATAAAAGAGTACATTGTAATACCTGTCGATATGAGCATATTTTTTAAAAGAGGGGTATATTCCTGTGTATGTAAACCCTCCAGCCACATAAACCACAATTAAGAAAATAGTTACAAATATAAAATTAGAAGAACTCTTTTCTTTAGTTTGTTCTAAATAACAAATGCTGTTATGATTATATTTTTGCTCAACTTTTAAATATAGAAAAACTGCAATAATACACATTACAATCGGAAAAAATAATGATATTCCTTTTGTTAACACTGGTAACGTCATATTAACGACATATAAAATAGTAGCAGATATAAATAGGGATAAGGATATTACTTTTCCCTTGATATGATTTGGTATGTTTTTATTAGCAATATATGTCCACAAACAGCCAATCCGTCCGATAATATAAGCATACAGCATAGTAGTAATCATCTGCAAATAATAAGGTAATATGTGAAAGACTGCGATAAGTGGCAAAAGTATTACCATAAAAGCATAAAAAAAAGTAGGTTGTTTGGCAATTTTAGTGGGTTTAAATAAAAAACCTATCACATGAAAAATAACTGCTATAATGCTCAATGTTGGTGCAAATGTCCCTGTTGTATAATTTATTATTGGACCAAAAAAAGTAAACACCATTGTTGATCCATAAGCAAAACCTAATGTCAAGATGAATAAAGGATAATTCTTAATAATATTAATATATGATTTTATCAAAATGTCTTCTCCTTACTAAAACTGCAAAGTAATTCTTTTTTATTTTTCACTTCAAATTTTTTGTATATATTTCTTGCATGACCTTTCATGGTATTTTCGGTGATATTGGCTTGATCAGCAATTTCTTTGTTTTTTAAACCTAGTAACATTAATTTAAAAATGTCAAGTTCCTTATTTGTTAATAATTGGATAGCTCTATCTTCTGTGATAACTCCATTTGCAGCCTCTCTTGCTTTTTTTATATTTATCATTTCAGCAGTCCCCCTATTTATCAGTTGATTAATATGAGGTAAAAATGCAAATCCAATAACTGCACATATTGCCGACACTGTTATAGCCATATAAGTAGTTTCATTTGTTTTACTTAAAAAAGCACCTAATACATTACCGATAAATACTGCCATTAAATTTGATGCCATAATAAAAGTAAATATTTTGATTGGTTTGCCAAAAATACAACCCATCTCTCCTACCAGTGTCCAAAGAAAAATATCGACTACAGCATAGCCTAAGACAATTAGAATATAAGCAGGAATTGGATTTCTTACAAATAATATTAAAGTCATATAACCACACGCTATCATTACGATTGCTATAGTCAACGTTATCTCTGTTGGTGGTTTTTTTTTCATCTTATAAATAGATATAGCGATAAAAATGTATATGATAATATCTAGGATATGTATGTTCCACATCTTTTTTTCTGCTAAGGGACTTACGAATGATTGCACCATTCCCCCTCCAACATTCAGCAAAAACATTAAAAAGCACATCATGACTAGTAAATCAATGGGTAGCGAAATATTAAAATCTTGTCGTATCGTCTTTGTTATACTTGTCAACTTAGAAGTAGAAAAATATGCAATGACCAAGCATAGAAAGAGTGAAACAATAACTATACTATTTAAACCTTGATGTTTTAACACTTCATTTATATGAAAAAGAATATACCCCAGACAAATGACAAATGCCATATATTTATACATGACTTGAATATCTAACAATTCTACAAAATAGCAGCCCCAACCCGTAATAAAAAACACACTAAAAATCCCCATAATCCCTGCAAGAATATACATTGGTAAATGAACATTTATATCCTTTATCAGGATAGCTATAATCGTACCTATCACGCACACAATAATACCATACTTCGTAAAGTTAACTTTATTTTTTTCTTTTATATTGTAAAATCCCATATAGAAAAAAACAATTGCAGGCGTTAATATATACGCCACAGCTAAATAACCCAAGTTAAGTTTTGCATTGTTAAATACTATATCAAGGGCAGGTCCATTATACAAAAATGATAACAGCCACCCTAAAAAAAATCCATATGATAGTACTAGATATTGTTTACTATTCATTCTACTCTCTCACCTTCTGTCAATACCTCTAGCGTTTAGATGCTTTTCTTTGATACTATACATTATATGGAGAACAACAAATTATGTCAATCTATAATCAGTTAAATATTGTTAAGAAATTTTTTTTTTACAAAAAAAAGAGACTAAATCATGATTTATCACAACTCAGTCTCTATTAATAAATGAAAGGTTAAGGCAATGTGAGTCTTACTGAATTTCCGGCAACTTTTTTATCTTTATATACTGCTGTTACACTAAAATAGTAACTTTCGCCTTCTTCTAAATATTTTCCAAAATCCGCGTCATGGCATTTTACATCTTCATCTATCTCTACTCTAGTTTTATCTTTGTCAGTAATCCAATATACATAACCATCTTTAGGATAGACAGGATTCATCGTATTCTTAGATGCTACAACTTTATATCCTTCGAGATCTCTATCATTGATTGTATCCCACTCCAATATAATTTCGTTGCCTCGAACAAAGCCATATACCTTAGGTACTTCGTATTCATCTTCGTCTTCATCATCTTCTTCGCTAATAATTTCTAGCTTTCGATGTACTTTTATTTCCCTCGCTTTTTTATCTCTTCCTACAGTAATTGTAACAATATCCCCACGTTTTATATCACTAAACTTTCCTGAAATATTTCTAAATTCTACTTCCACATCTTTGGCTACCGTAAAGTATATTGTCATATGTTTGATTTCAACACCTATTTTTTTAACATTATTATTTTCTAATTTTATAACTTCACCTGTAAATTTTGATATAATCTTTTCGTCATCACCGTCATCTTCGTCTTCATCTATAAGCTCGATATATACTACTTCATCATCTGAAATCTCTAATGAAACTTTATCACCCGTATCTATATCATCATAATCTATTCTTTCATCATCTTCATACACAATCACATCTTCACTTATGTCATAGGATTCATATTCACCATCAACCTTTATTTCAATCACATCATCATCAATATCATAAACTACACCAGTAATTTCTTCGTCTATATCACTATCTACTTTATTATCAAGTCTGGAAAATAATACTGCCATTTCTGCTCTTGTCAATGAACCCATCGGATTAAACCTATCCTTATCATCACCTTGCATAATACCTAGATCATCAATAAGATAAACATACCCAACAGAACCGAGTGGCGTAGCTGCTGCATCAATAAAGTCTAATTCTTCATCCATATGATCTTGCGCTTCTTCTTCATACCCTAAAGCTCTTATAACATATTTTGCTACTTCATGTCTTTTAGCCGGTGTGTTTGGATTAAAATACATCATATCTACTTCATCTAAAATCCCTTTTTCATAAGCAATAGTCACATATCCAACTGCCCAATCATCTACACCTTGTCCTTTATACTTCTTGGGAAGTGTATGTACTTCTTTACTTTCGTCTTCCCATCCCATAATACGTAGTGCCATAATGATTGTTTCTAACTGACTTACGGGTTTTTGAGGTGCAAAGCTACCATTTCCATATCCTTTTATGAGTCCTTTTGCACTCATTCTTTCAATAGCTCTTTCTGCCCATGAAAATCTTTGTTCAATGTCATTATAGTATTTCTTAATCTGTCCAGGTGACATCCACCCCTTATTTTTTTGTTTGCTAGAAGCTAAAGCAGTTGTAGCTACAGTTGATGCGATTAACCCAAAAACTAAAATCATACTAACTATCTTTTTAATCATCTTGTTCATCCTTTCTAAATTTTTATTATATATATTCGAACTATATATTTAGTTTTTGAGGTATTACTAATTATTTTTCCCCTTTTTTTTATCCCACTTTTTCCTTAAATCTTTATACTTATCCATATCAAACTCTTCTTCCAACTTTTCTTTCAAATCTTTGTACCTATCCAAGTCTAAATCTTCTTGTATCTTCTCTTGTATCTTCTCTTCTATTTTTCTATTCTGTTCCCATTTATCAACGTTCTCTTTCTGCTGTTCTTTTGCTTTATTTATTCTTTCGCGTATATCTGTCTGTCTTTCCTTAATCTTCTTCCTTTGTTCTTGTCTTATTTTTTCATTTTCTTCTATCTGTTCTCTAATCTCCTTTTCTCTTTTTATTTTGTCTGTATTTGTTCTATTTTTATTTTTTCTATTCTTAAAAGCATCCTCAACTTTTTCTTCATCCTTTTCTTTTTTTTCTTCACTTTCTTTACGCTTTTTTTCCTTTTCCTCTTCTTGCTTATCTTCTTTTCTTTCTTCATTTCTTTGTTTTTGAATCATTCGAACAATTTCATCTACAGGTTTTTGCATTAATTCTTCAATGTCAATATCTTTATCGTTTTCAACTGCTTTCTGTATTAATGCAGCTTTTCCAGGCGTAATATTTTTTTGTTCCGAAATCCCACGTACATCCTCTTTGGTTTCTATAACAACCAACTCTGCTTCAGCTTTAATTTCATCAACATGGTGTTCTACAGCATTGTATATTTTTTGGTCATCCACTTTCTTTTCTTTTTCAACCACCGTTACCAATATAGTATTTTCTTTTTCGGGTTTGATATATGCTTCTTCAACTGCTTTGTCAACTACCTGATTGATAACAACGTCTATAGGTTTGTTTTTATAATTCCCCATTTTTTCTACAACCAGTTCTCCATCTTCATTCAAGCCCTCTAACCCAATGACTCTATCATACAAGTTATAACTAATTTCAACACTAGGATTAATATCAACATTGACGTATCCATATGGAGTATAGTATCCATATACTGCATAACTAGAAGTTATGAAGAGAATAAATGCTGCAGCAATGCTTGCAATCCTTCTAATCGTTGGATTTTGTTTTGAGTTAATTACTATTTCTTGTCCTACTTCCAGTGTATTATTCGGTCTTATTAGATCTAAAAATTGTCCATCATCTGTCATAACAATTACGTTTTTATTATCTCGTTCCATTACTACGCCTTTCATCCCATCACCTCCCGATTAGATACCCTTGTATAAATTCAAAATCTCCACTTAGTGCAATAACCAATGCTATTATATATATTCGACCTCGTTCCAGCTTTTTTCGGTGTATATCAATATTTTTTTGTATTTCGATAATTGGCAATCTTTTTGATGTAGATAAAGCACAAAATATTTCTTTTTCCTTAACAATTAACAATGCAATATCTTTATATAAATTTCTAAGCTTTTGCTGTTTGGGAGACGACTTAACCAAATCTGGAAATGCTATTCCCCACTTTTCTAATTCCCTTTTATATTCCTCTATCTCAATTTTTCTTAGTTCATTTTCTTCAATAATTTTATGTTGTAATATTGCTTTATTACTGCCTAACTCTGGATTGTTTTTCTCCTGTCCTTCATCCTCACCTGACAAATAAACAACAGTTTTATGTTTATTATGTTTTCTATGATAATCAATCAATCGAAGCTGGATGACTTGTTTTGCAAAGCTTAAGAATTTACCTTTATTCTTATCATATGCCTTAATAGCTTCATGAAAAGCCATCAGTCCTACAGATAACTCATCATCATCACCATATCGCATATACCTTCCAACTTTCTCCTGAACGGTACTTGCTATAAATGGCTTATACTCTTCAATCAATTTATTTAATTCATTTTCATCCTGCTTTGCATTTTCCACCCTGTCCTCTAGGGACTTTTTAAAAAACATAGATTCACCCACATTTATATAATTATATGCTTACATCTGAATTATCGACAAAAATTCCATATCTATATATATTCGTAACAATAAAGAAATATTTTAAGGCATTTAAATAAAAAAAATTTCAAAAAAAATAGGTGCTTTCACCTACTCTTTCCTTTACAACCTATTTCTTAGTATTTGTTTCATTTGATCTTTTGTGAGCTTCACTGGATTGTTTTTATTCCCTGTTCCTTCAACAATTTTGTCTAGATCATTTTCTGTGATATGATATTTTCCTAACCGTGGTATTTTTAGCAGTTCCGTCCATTCATCTAGTTTAGCAATCAAATGATTACAGCTTTCTTCAACATCTTCTTCATTGCCTTCTGATAATAAAGCACCTACTTTTGCATATTTCTTTAAAAATAGATTGTCTTTATTCCCTATTTGACGTAGTAACTTTATATTCATCTTCACCGCTTCACCGACAAGTGTTCCACAAACAACACCATGAGGAATATCAAAATATCCACCGATAGGTGATGCAAATCCATGTACAATGCCTAAACCAGCATTCGCCAATACAATACCTGACATCAGTGAGGCATACGCCATACCAGCTCTAACATTTACATCTTTTGTACCCGTTGTACATACTGTTACAAGACAGTCCTTTATGAATTGCAAACCACTTAGTGCCATGGTATCCGTCATCGGCGACGCTTCTGTAGATAAATAGCCACCTAGCAACTGTGTAAACGCATCAAGCCCACTGGCAGCTGTTATGTGTGTCGGACATGAAATCGTAAGTATTGGGTCAAGAACAGCAATATCAGGCACGAAATTATCATGACGTAGTGATTTCTTAAATCCATTTTTACCAACTCGACTGAGAACTGCATTTTTAGTAGCTTCACTTCCTGTTCCAGACGTGGTTGGAACAGCTATAAAGGGTGCTTTTTCACCATTATGTATTTTTCCGCTCCCCACACCTTCAAGATATTCCAGTACCGAATCATTTTGCATAAGCATTGCAGAGATTGCTTTTCCAGCGTCCAACACACTTCCGCCACCAATGGCAACGACAACATCAATATACTTATTGCGATATGCATCAACTATCTTATCTATTAAATCTGGAGATGGCTCCCCCTTAACCGAAACATCATATACCTTAATTGAATGTTTCACCAATTGGTTTACTAATATATCAAATTTTTCTGTATGTCTGAAAGATTCACCTCCTGTTACAATTAAAGTCGTATTTCCAAATCCCATAATAGCCTCGTACAACTTTTGAAATGTTCCTTCACCGAATAGTATTTGCGGCAACCTAACAAAATTAAATGGTTTTATTTCCATTGGTTTCTCTCCTCACTTTAATATCTCTTTTATGTCGTCAAATGTTACTTCAAGCATCAATGGGCCTACAGCATGTGGCGTATAAATATATGTCTGGTAATATACAATTAGACTACGCTCTGTCAGATAAAATCCCTGTTCTTCTTCTATCCCCTGATATTGCGCAAAAAGCTCATATCCTAGTTCTTTGACTTTTTCATTTAAAATCGGATTTAAATCTATTTCATAATCTACATCTTCATTAAACAAGTCCTTAAAAACTAACTCTTTTCCTGTTTTCATATCAAATGTTAGCGAATCTATAACATTGTTTGGATGAGCAGCTCCTTCTGTATACAATGAAATGAAATTTTTTAAACTTAAATAGTCTCTTCCCTTTTTCATCACTTCATAATCTGCATATATTGTTTCCTTATATCCGTCTTCATCTGCATGGTACAATGTTTTATAATTATTCACCCTATCCATGATTACAGCATTAACTTTGTTTTCAATATCTTTATTATGGATGTTTTTTAGTACTGGATACTTTATAGAAATCTCTACCTTTTCATTTTTTTCTTCATATGTTTCCATTTCTATTTCATAGGCACCTCTAGCGTTTTTATCATAAATAAATTCTTCTTCCTGTCTATCATCAAGATAAACTTTTATATATCTTAATCCCTGGTCATCCCAAACCACTGGATAATATATAAAATCGTTGTCACCCATCAATATAAATTCCTTAGATCTTGACGCTACATCATATAATACCAAATCAGTGGTTGATTCTATTTCAAGTGAAACAATAGGCTCTTTATTATTTGGCCATGCAAAAGCTAATTTATTTGAATCAGGAGACCAGATTGGACCACCCAAATTATCTATCACATCGACTACCGCTAAATCTTCCAATGAAACAATGACTGTCATGCAATACTCGGCTGTTCCATCATTTACGATAATATATTTACCATCAAAAGATTGTTTAATGTCATACAGGTTTCCACTTACTCCTTCTATCATGATTTCTTTTTGTTCACCAACTCTTCGCACAAATAATTTTCCTAAATAGTCATCCGATTCTCTTATATATACAACCATTGAGTCATCTTTCAACCACATTTTTTCGGAAATCATATCGCTTTTCATTAGATTTGCTTGAATTCTTTCCTTTGAAAACTCTTCCTCCATAGGAATATCTTGAACTTCTGGTTGATTATTCGTTCCAACATTCATATCTTTAGGTATATCTTTTTTTACACAGCCTGCAAATATTATAATTACACTAATTGTTATACACAAAACCAAATATAGTCGCTTTTTACTCAACTTGCGTTCCTCCTTTTCGTTATTAGACATAATTATCAAAAAAGATAGAGATTTTGCCTCTATCTTCAAATATTATACCTGAATAAAAAAGTTTTTACAATCATAACCAAAAAAAGAACCCTCAATAAATCAAGAGTTCCATTAGAGAATATTCCTTAAATATTTGTTTCGTATGTTTCTATATACATAAAAATCTGAGTCAATTGAAATAATTTCTTCAATATTTAACTTTTCTGATAACACAATTAATGTGGCATCAGCTAAATCCATTGGCACATTTGCGTATTTCTTGGTTAAATGTATAATCCGTGATATGTCTTGCTCTGATAATGCATGAACTTCCAATCCACCTTTTTCAATCCATCTCAGAAAATCCACCTGTACATTTACATTAAAATCTAACATATGAAGTGTTTCTGTAATAACTGGCCAAGTTGTGATCAAAATCCCTGTATAATCTTGAATTAACTTAATTGTTTTAGAATGATGGTCATCATCTCTATCAAATAGCGCTATTAATGGTCCTGCATCAATCAGTGTTTTTTTCACGGATTTTCTCCTTTATTTTCCTTTTATATGTCGCAGATTTTCTACCATCACCACTTCTATATTTACCAAAAACATCTTTTCCCAACTCATAAGAAGATCCATTTATTTCATGCTTTGCAATATAAAGCGCTAAAGCTTCTTTCACAATTTCAGATTTTGAGATATTTTTTTCCTTTGTTAAAATATCAATTTTTCTTTCAATCTCTTCAGGAAGACGAACACTTAGCATATCATTTCACTCCTTTTATGCATTTCCCCTTGTAATACATATTGTAATACATATTTTATTATCTGTCAATTGGTTATATAAATCATCCACACTTTGAATATCCACAATGCCTACAAATCACACAACCACCTTCATGTTCAATAGACTTACCACATTCGGGACATAGTCTACTATTTTCAGATATATCTCTATCAGTATTATCAATCTTTTCTTCCTCTTCCTTTGTAACTTTAATATCCTCTGCATGATTCCCATTTTGCAACTTCATCACCTTTTCAATAACTCGTGCAATCGCATCTGGGCAAGATAATACTTTTATACCATCACGTCTAACCGTTGAGGGACAACGTATTCCCTTTAATTGTTGTATAATAGCTTTTTCATCCATCCCAGCTCTTAGTGCAACAGATACTAATCTACTTGTCGCTTCCGATTGAGAAGGACAACCTCCCGCTCGACCTGTATTGGTAAACACCTCACATATGCCATGCTCATCATAGTTAACAGTGATATACAGATTTCCACATCCTATTTTCACTTTTTCAGTGAATCCAGTAGTTATATCTGGTCTCTTTCTTGGTATAATATGTTGTGTTACTTTTTCTTCTTTTTGTGTGGTTTCTTCTTTACCTTTTACTTTATTGATATTGAGTACCTGAAAATCACGACTGCCGTCACGATAGATCGTGACCCCTTTACAGTCTAATTTGTATGCCAATTCAAAAACTTCTGCAACATCTTCTTCTGTGGCTTCATTTCTAAAGTTCACGGTTTTGGACACGGCATTATCTGTATATTTCTGAAAAGCTGCCTGCATCTTAATATGCCATTCCGGAGATACATCGTGGGCAGTCACAAATACTTTTTTAATGTGTTCAGGAATTTCATCTAAATCATGTATATGTCCAGTTTTAGCGATTTTCCTCATCAATTCTTCAGAATAAAAACCTTCTTGCTGTGCCACTTGTTTAAATACAGGGTTTACTTCTACTAATTCTTCATTATCCATGACATTTCTAATATATGACAACGCAAACACTGGTTCAACACCACTTGATACACTAGAAATGATACTTAGCGTCCCTGTAGGCGCTATCGTTGTAATGGTTGCATTCCTCACTTGTAAGTCAAGTGGCTTAAATATACTCTTTTCATAAAGCGGAAATGTTCCTCTTTGCTTAGCTAGTTCAATACTTGCTTCTCTACCTTTATCCTGTACAAATTTCATAATCTTTTCTGCAAGTTTTGTTGCTTCTGATGAATGATATGGAATGCGTAGCATATATAACAAATCTGCAAAGCCCATAATGCCAAGACCAATTTTTCGTGTAGCCTTGGTTACCTCTTCAATTTTTTCCAATGGATAATTATTCACATCAATCACATTATCCAAAAAATGTACTGCATTTTTTACAGTAACCTCTAATTTGTTATAGTCTACTTCTGCTTTTCCTTCTTGTTCTTTCACCATGACAGTAAGGTTAATAGAACCTAGATTACATGATTCAAAAGGCAAGAGAGGTTGCTCACCGCAGGGATTAGTACTTTCTATCTCTCCCACTTCTGGCACCACATTGTCTCTATTTAAGCGATCCAAGAAAATAATACCCGGTTCTCCATTATTCCACGCAGCATTTACAATTTTATTGAACACTTCACGTGCATTCAGTTTCCCTACGACTCTACTAAAGTGAGGATCAACTAAATTGTATTCTCGATTGTCTTTTACTGCCTCCATAAATTCTTCAGTAATGCCTATACTAATATTAAAATTATTAATCTCTAAATTTTCCTGTTTGCATGTGATAAATGCCATGATATCAGGGTGATCGACCCTTAAGATACCCATATTGGCACCGCGTCGAGTCCCGCCTTGCTTCACAGCTTCTGTCGCCGCATTAAACACTTTCATAAAGCTAATCGGTCCACTGGCAACCCCACCTGTAGAATTTACTGACGATCCTTGTGGCCTCAAACGAGTAAAACTAAAGCCCGTTCCTCCACCACTTTTATGTATAATAGCCGCCTGTTTAATCGCTTCAAATATCCCTTCCATACTGTCTTCTACTGGAAGTACAAAACATGCACTAAGCTGTCCCAAAGGTCTGCCTGCGTTCATAAGTGTTGGCGAATTAGGTAAAAATTCAAGATTTGTCATCATATCAAAGAACACTGACTCAGTCTTTTTTACGTCGGCTTTTTCATCATGAATTTTGTCCGCTTGTGCTACTGCTTTCGCAACCCTTTCAAACATTTGTGTTGTTGTCTCAATCAAATTTCCATTTTCATCTTTTGCAAGATATCTCTTTTCAAGTACTTTAATCGCATTCTCCGTTAATCCCACCCAACCCACTCCCATTCAATATATTGTGTTCAATAACTCTAGATATACTATATGTTGTGCAGCTCCGCATTATGTAGTGTATCAAAAATTATAAAATATGTCAATTCTATTTTTATGTTTTTCTTATAACGTTCTATTATTACCCATTACATGATCAAATACAACAAAATTTAAACTTTTCGTTGCATAATTCATATACTTTGCTATACTAATAGTACAATAATCTATGATAAGGGTGAAAAAATGTTTAAATTATGGGGTAAAATTATTAAAAATAATAGAATTATACAATCCTATACTTCTGAATGTGATAATAATAATTTGTCTAAAAAAGAGTTGGTCAATATTTGCTTGGAAGAAATTTGTAGAGAATTTGATATTCAAAAGCCTTTATGGCTTCCTATTCACGAAAAGGATTTTAATCGATATTACAAAGCTAAATTTAATGCTGATGCTTTTATGGAAGAAATAGAATTTGATGCATTTGAAATAGAATTTGTCGAAGAACAGAAGAAAAAAAAATAAAATAGGGGATATTTCTTTAACTCAGCTATTTTACTGAATCAAAGAAACATCCCTTGATTTATAATTTATTATTATTTTACTTTTAAATACTCATCTATGGCTTTTGCTGCATCTTTTCCTGCTCCCATCGCTAAAATGACAGTGGCCGCTCCAGTGACTGCATCTCCACCAGCATAAACACCCACTTTGGTGGTTGCACCTGTTTTCTCATCAGTAATAATGCCTCCCCATTGATGGGTATCTAGCCCATCTGTTGTGGACTTAATCAATGGGTTAGGTGACTGTCCTATCGCAACAACAACTGTTTCAACCGAAATTTCATGTTCTGAACCCTCTATTGGAATTGGCCTTCTTCTACCTGATGCATCTGGTTCACCTAATTCCATTTGTACGCATTCAATGGCTTGTACCCATCCATTTTCTGTACCAATAATTTGTTTAGGATTATTGAGTAGCTTAAATTCTATGCCTTCTTCTTTCGCATGATGTACTTCTTCTAATCTTGCAGGGAGTTCTTGTTCTGAACGTCTGTAGATAATATATACGTCTTCTGCGCCTAATCTTTTCGCACTTCGCGCAGCATCCATCGCAACGTTTCCTCCACCAATCACCGCTACTTTTTTTCCTACTCTTACTGGGGTATCAGTCTCAGGAAACGTATAAGCTTTCATTAGATTAATTCTTGTTAAAAATTCATTGGCTGAATATACACCATTTAAATTTTCTCCAGGTATTTTTAGAAAACTTGGTAATCCAGCACCGGTACCAATAAATACAGCCTCATATCCGTCTTCCATCAATTCATCAATCGCATATATTTTGCCAATCACCATATTGGTTTGAATATCAACGCCTAATTCTTTTAAATTATTGATTTCTTTTCGTACGATACTTTTAGGTAGTCTGAATTCTGGGATGCCATACATTAATACACCGCCCGGTGTATGGAATGCCTCAAATACCGTAACATCATATCCTTTTTTCGCTAAATCGCCCGCACAAGTAAGTCCAGCAGGCCCTGCCCCAATCACTGCTACTTTCTTACCATTAGACGCTACTTTATCTATTTCATCGTCACTATTTTCTATGTGCCAATCAGCAACAAATCGTTCTAGCCTACCGATTCCTACCGATTCACCTTTGATACCTCTTACACAATATTGTTCACATTGTGTTTCTTGAGGACACACTCTACCACAAACCGCAGGAAGTGAATTGGTTTCTTGTATCTTTTGATATGCACCCTCAAAATCTCCTTCTGCAACAAGCTTAATAAAATCAGGTATCTTTACCTGAACTGGGCAACCTTTCATACAAGGTTTATGCTTACATTGTAAACATCGTTGTGCTTCTTCTATTGCCATATCCTCTGTATACCCCAGAGAGACTTCAGTAAAATTTTTATTTCTAACATTTGGTTCTTGCTCAGGCATTACGATTTTATTTAATGACATATTAGGCATCCGTTACACCCCCAAGTCTACATTGATGACCTTCGTGAGAATGTTTTTCATGTTCTTTATACATTGTCTGCCTTCGCATCGCTTCATCAAAATCTATCAAATGACCGTCAAAATCCGGTCCATCTACACATGCAAATTTCGTCTCTCCACCTACGGTAACACGACAACCGCCACACATACCAGTACCATCAATCATGACTGGATTCATACTTACAATCGTTTTAATACCATATTCTTTTGTAAGCCTAGCAACAAATTTCATCATAATTAATGGGCCGATAGCAATCACTAAATCATATTGATTTCCTTCTTCTATTAGTTTCTTTAGCATATCAGTTACAAAACCTTTATTTCCATTCGAACCATCATCAGTTGTTATATATACCTGATCACTTACTGCCGTCACCTCGTCCTCCAAAATAATGAGTTCCTTGTTTCTAAAACCACAAATCGAATGAACTTCTGCACCAATAATATGCAACTTTTTTGCTTGTGGATAAGCAATTGCTGTTCCTAATCCGCCCCCAATTACTGCTACTTTTTTATAGCTTTCCAAATGGGAAGCAACTCCAAGTGGACCAACGAAATCTAGAAGACTATCTCCTTCATTAAGAGTACCGAGGAGTTTTGTTGTCTTGCCAACTTCTTGAAATATGATAGAAACCGTCCCTTTTTCTCTGTCAAAGTCAGCAATTGTTAGCGGTATTCTTTCTCCACCTTCATATACCCTTAGAATGATAAATTGTCCCGGCTCAGCTTTTCTTGCAATGGCTGGTGCCTCAATATCCATTCGCTTAACTTGTGGATTTAAGACCTGCTTTTTAAGTATCTTGTACATTGTTCCCCTCCTATATAAACATAATAATATTACAGAATTATATTATTAATTAAATTCATTTATTATTCTATTAAATTCTATTATACCTATTCTACTTTAAATTTCAATTCTTGTCTATACACACTTTTGTTTAAGTTTTTTGGGGTTTTAATGGATTTATACCTGAAGCCACACATCCGCCATCACAAAGAATATCTACGCCTGTTAGGTAGCCCATACGCTTATCTGCACAAAAAGCAAATAAGTGGGCAATTTCCTCAACTTTTCCTAGTCGTTTTATTGCACAGTTTTGTATATATTCATCAAGACTATCTTTCTCAACTTCACCCATTGGCGTTTCGAAAGAACCTGGTGATACAGATAATACGCGGATTCCTTTTTGTCCAAATTTAGCGGCATCTGTCTTAGCATACCAACTTACAAAGTTTTTAGAAATCCCATATGCCACACTTGATTGAACTTTTTTGGGAAAAAGACGTACTCTTTTCATCATCTTATTCATGAAAGACTCTTTATCAATGCGGCTAAGTTTATAGCCTCTCTTTGGCATGATGAATTTTGGAACTAAATAACCGGACATAGATGCCACATCAATGAGGCAAGATCCTTCTTCCATATAATTATAGAATACTTCATTGATGTTTATTGTCCCAATTGCATTTACCTGCATAAGCACTTCCGGCGAACCCATGTTGGGAGACATGCCGGCGGCATGAATGACTGCTTCTATAGAGCCTAATTCTTTTGCTCTTCTAGCTAGGCGTTCTACCGATATTCGCTCAGAAACATCACATGGGAAAGCTTCCGCCTCAATACCTAAACCTTTCAACTCTTCAATGGCACCTTCTAGTTTTCCCACTGTCCTTCCAGATATAATAATGTAATATTCCTTACCCATAACCTTGGCTGTAGCAAGACCCATTCCACTCCCGCCACCTGTTATAACACATACTTTTTTCATAGAATCAACCTCCACTGGTATATTTATTTGTTTTATACTTTAATTATAGTGTGGAATCAATAGAATCACAATTGTACCAATAGGCATAAACACTGTACGTTTGGGATGAAAAAGAGACAACTATAAAAGTTGTCTCCCTAAAATTAAAAATGTAATTGTATTTCATATATGGATTATACGATTTGTTAAAGCTTTCGCTACAGCTTCTGATCTAGAACTCACTTCCATCTTGGCATAAATATTCGTCAAGTGGGCTTTAACTGTTCTTTCTGATATGCCCATTTCGATAGCTATGCTCCTACTTGTATCGCCTCTGGCAACTGTCTGTAAAATGAATATTTCTCGCTCTGTCAGCCCAAAATCCTCAACACTTCCCTTGTAATTAGCCTCACTCAACGGTTTAAGCAATTGATGACTTATTTGTTCTGTCAATAACATCTCCCCCCGTATTGCCGCCTCTACAGTTCTTAATAGCACATCTCTAGAAGCGTCTTTTAACAAGTACCCTTTTGCCCCTAATTGGATTGCTTTCTGTATTCTATCCGATTCATTTATGGTAGTCAACACTACCACAGGTAATTTTTGAAGTTTGTCTACTATTTCCTCTAAAAACTCAATACCATTCATTTCAGGCATCATCAAATCCAATAGAATCAAATCTGGATTGACAGTTTTAAGTAATTCAAGTGCTCGTTTCCCATTTTCTGCTTCAGCTACAACTTTATATGAATCTGTTGTTTCAAAGATCATTTTAAGACCATCTCTGACAATGGCATGATCGTCCACCAACATTATATTATAATCCTGCATATTTTAACTCCTTTGCTAAAGGTACATATACTAAAATGGAAGTCCCCTTTTTTATGCTGCTGTCGATTACCACATCTCCATTTATAGCTTTTACCCTTTCCTTGATTCCCGTAAGTCCATAATGGCCATAAAGCCTTTCTACTTTCTTTTGATTAAATCCAATACCGTTATCTTTTATAAGTAGTTCCACACAGCGATTTTGTTCTTTAATACTAATTGAGACATTAGTTGCTTTGGAATGTTTTGCGATATTATTAAGAGCCTCCCTCAATATAAAAACCATGTGCTTCCCAACTGTTTCAGATATTTCAGATGAGATCGAAATGTTCCAATCCCATTGCGCCTTTAACAAATGAGATGCTTTTTCGATTTCCTTTTTCAATCGCTCCTCTAGTCCTACATCTGGCACAGTTAATTGTCTTAGATTTTGAATTACTTCTCTAGATTCTTGCAAAGTTTTTCTTGCATGACTCGTTGCATTTTCAATAATTTCTGAAGCCCGTTCCACCTGTTGCTTCTCTAGATTAGCTTGGATAGCTTCCAACTGGATTACCAGACCAGCAAGACCTTGAGATAAGGTGTCATGTAAGTCCCTTGCAACCTTTTGCCTTTCTTTCTCCCTAGACAATGTATCCACCTTTTCATAAGCACTTTCTAACTCCATTAGCATCTGCTGTGACTGTTTTCGTAATCGTACTTGACTGTTAAACATGGAATTGTATGCCCAAACAGCCAAAGTGATGAGTATCAACAGTGGCATATATTCTTTAATTCCAGCAAAACCATCAAGCAATACTATAATAATGCCAAAAGTCATATAATACAAGAAAGTTATGAGAACAACATAATTACGATCCTGATAAAGACTCATGCTTTGGATAATCAAAATAGGAATCAACCCTAAAAATATAGTCTCAAAACCATCGGTCATAATGAGAGCACTGTCAAATACAAACAGTCCTTGAACAATGAAATAAATCCAATGATTGCCTTTGAAAATCTTATCTCGATAGACATAGAATACCGTGAAAAAAATTAAAAATATTGTAAAACCGCTAAATGATTCCTTTGTTAAGTTATCAAAATCTTGTAATAACAATGTCGCTAGATATATTATCCATATTGTTACAACCATGGGCCTCTGTGTAGAATCAATTTTCAAACTGAATTTAAACTTTGGTTTTTTAAATTTCATTATACCTTCTACCTTCATCCTTATTAAAACTACAGTGAGCTAACCAGCAACACTTATTCTATTATACATCTTATATTAAATTGTAGCAACTTCAGATATAAATTAATTCTAATGTGTTTTTGACATCACTTTACTAATAAGTTTAGCAGCTTTTTCTTACTATTAACAATTGTACCTTTGGGCATAATCCATGTACTAATAGGAAAATCATTAAACAAGGACAAAAGGGGCTAACGTATTAGGATTTAAAATCACTAATACGGTAGCCCCTTTGGGGTAGTGCTTATAAATAGTAAATAGCATCAATATCTTACTACTGCTTGTTTGTAAATTAGTTATTTTTCAATTATAGAGTACAAAAGAGGAACCATAATCAGATTAAAAAGCATACAGAATGTCAATGCCGCCATCAATAATATTGCCAGTGGAATAAATAGTACCTGTCCCGACATCGCAAGGGGAATAAGTCCCAAAACAGTTGTCAGAGTACTCATAAGTATAGGACGAAGTCTTTTAACACCGGCACTTTGGCAGGCTTCATTTATATTAAGTCCATTCTTTCTTTCTGTGTTTATATAATCAACAAGAACAATGGCATTGGCAAGAACTATACCAAGCATACTGATAATGCCAAGCATTACAAAGAATGAAAGGCTATAGCCTGTTAGATATACCGCCGCCATACCGCTTGTAATTCCTATAGGAAGTGAAGAAAATATAAGTAAAAGCTGTTTTACACTTTTAAACTGAAGATACAAAACGAAAAATATTAAAGCCATTGATAGAAAACCTGCCATCCCCATAGCACCCATAGCTTCAGCGGCATCCTCGGATGGTGTAGTATCTACAATTACTCCGTCTGGCACTTCAATATCCTTTATTGCTCCAACAAATTCGCTTTGAAGTGCACCTGCATTATATCCAAGCTGTGCATATCCGCCTATTGATATTACTCTCTGACCATCTATGTGTTTAATGGTATTTAAGTTTGTGGATATATCAAAATCAGAAAACTGCTTTGTCATATACTTTACGCCTGTGTTAGACTTGATTTTGTAATTTTCAAGTGCATCAAGACTTGAAATATCCGATTTAACATTAATATTGTACTCCTTACCGTTATCATAGCTGGTTGCGGCTGTACGTCCAGAAACAGCTATACTCAGTTCATTTTGAACAGATGATTTTAATAATCCCATAGCGTTCATTTTTTTATCATCCATATTTATAAAATATTCATACGTTGAATAGTAGCTATCACTTGAAACAGTTGTAACACCTTCAATTCCTTGAAGTGTTGTTGCTATTTGTGATGCCACTTCATTCATCACCGCCATATCATTACCATATATGTTAATCCCTATCGGTGTGCCCGTTTCGGGGATAATACCAATTTGATTTACAACAACGTATGTATCACTTTCAGAAGCATTTATCTCCTTCTGTAAAAAATCAACCATTTCAGCTGTTGTTTTAAATCTTCCGCCTTTTTTCAAATCTATTTTTACGCAGATGTCACCTAGACTATCAGATGCCCCTTTCTCATTTACAGCAAAGCTGTAGCTCGGTATTCCTATGCCTACACCAGAAAAACAGCTTACAGTTTCTGGCTGTGCATTAATGATATCCTGTATCTTCATTACCGACTCTTCAGTTTGCTTAAAGTTGTCTGTCTGATAACTTGTTATACCAATAAGCACATATTCCTTATTTACTTTTGGCATAATATCCATTGACGAATTTAACATGATAGAACCAAATAAAACGATCATACCTATTGCTACAAGAATGGTTCTTTTTTTATGCTTGAAGGTATATTTTGATATGGCACTGTATGTACGCTGGGTAATTCCGACTTTGTTCCTTTTGCTTTCATTTACAGGCTTCAGAAAAATATAGCAAAACATAGGTGTTACAAATATTGATATTATGAAAGAAAGCACAAGGCACGAAATAATAACAATAGGTATCGCAACGATAACCTGTCTATTTACACCTGATAGTGTAAGCATTGATGCAAATGTCATAACAGCTGTAAGCATTGAAAGAAATACCGATAAAGCAACATCTTTTGTTCCCTTTGTACATGCTTCAAGTCTGTCAGTACCTGCATCAATGTATGTTTGTATTGAATCACTTACGACAACTGAGTTATCAACCAACATACCAAGCACCATAATCAGTGCTGTTAGTGACATAAAATGAATTTGTTCACCGACAAACTTCATTACAATGAAATTTGCAAGTATTGATAACGGAATTGCTATTGATACAACAAGTCCGTTTCTGAAATTCATTCCTACCATAACAATGAGCATAACAATTATTATGGCTTCAATGAGATTTAAAAGAAAGTTATCTATATCACTCTTTACATCATCAGACTGAAAATAGACCTCGTTTATTTCTATCGTTTCCGGCAGTCCTGCTTTGAAATCCTCAACAGTCTGTCTTGTTTCATCTCCCAGACTCACTACATTTAGTCCTTCGTGGAAATACAGTGCAACACTAACACTTTTTGTACCGTTAAAGAGGTAGTATGGACTATCATCAGCATCTTTATATACAATGTCCGCTATATCTTTAAGCCTTATAAGTGTATTGCTGTCGGTAGAACCAATAATTATATTTTCAATCTGTTCCGTACTGCTGTATCTTCCCGAAGTACTTATTGAAATAGACTTGTCATCTTCAATCGAAACACTTCCTATAGGCATTATGGAGTTGTTTGCACCTATCATCTGTACAAGCTCTGTCAATGACAGATTAAGCAGGTTAAGCTTACGGGTATTTACAACAATAGAAATTTCGCTGTTATTATTTCCTAATACTCTTACCTTTGATACACCATGAATCTGTTTAAGTTTATCCTGTAATTCTATGGCACGTTCTGAAAGTTCATCATTTGAAACATTATCACCAGAAACAGCAAGTATAAGACTTGCACTGCCAACCACATCTGTATTTACAGCTATGGAGGAAACAGTATTCGGCAATTCTGACTTTATATCCTCCATTTTCTGACGAAGTTCTATAAAACTGTTGTTTACTTCTTCATCTGAAAGTGCATTTTTAAGCCTTATAACTACAGCGCTCGCATTATTCATAGACTGGGATGAACTTTCTTTATAACCCGTTATATCCATAATAGCATTTTCAAGTTTTTTTGTAACCTCGCTTTCAACCTCCTCTGCTGTAAGTCCAGGTGCAACAGCTGTAACAACAGCACTTGGGATCGTCACTTTAGGAAACGAGGTTCTGGGCATCTGTATATAATATACACCACCGATAACACTAATCATGCAAAGCAAAATAATAACCAAGCCCTTCTGCTTAATACATGCTTCCACGATTTTTTTAATCATATAGAACCTCCGTTCTGACTAAGAGAGTCTGTCTGCTTTATTTCCGAAACTACATCATTGTCATTAAGCGCTTTAATGCTGGTTATAACTATTTTTTCATTAGAAAGATTGCTTACAAGCATTTTGTCTTCACTGATTTCCCTTATGTCTACTTCAACACGGCTTACCGTGCTGTCGTCATTAAGCTTGTAAACATAATTGACCCCGTTTATATTAATAACGCTTTCCATAGGTACAAACACTCCCTCAGCGCTACCTAAAACAAGGTCAACATCAACAATTTCTCCGATTATAGCATTATCTGAATCGAAGGTAATATCAACTGTATACGTATTTGCGACTTCGTCGGGGTAAATGGATATATTGTCAATTTCTCCTGTTGTGGAATCGTTTATTATAACCTGTTTCACGGAAGAGATCTTGTTGTGATCCTCCGCCGATACGCCGATGGAAACCATGCTACTGTTTGATTTCGCAGTGATAACCGTTGAATTTGCCATAACGGAATCGCCTTCAGATATGTCGACCTTTGTTATATAGCCATCAGCCTCAGCGCTGAGTGTAGCATCAATAATGTTTTGCGTAGCCTGTTCCATAGAATTTCTGCTTAAGGCCACGTTTTCCCGTGCTGTACTTATATCGTTTTCTTTATCTCTTTTTAATTTTTCAAGATTTGCCTGCGCTGTGCCAATCTGTGAACGAAGAGAGGCAAGATCAGCCTCACTACTTTTATATTGCGTTCGCTGTGCCTCAATATCTCTTTGGGCAATAGCTCCGGCTTCATAGAGTGCTTCGTTTGATTCAAGCGTTGATTTAAGTACCTCTAAATTACTTTGAGCCGCTGTAATTGACTGGTTTAAGGTTTCGATATTAGCTTCGGCATTTGCAATATTTGTATCATAGGTCGATATCGTTTTTTCAAGGCTGTTTTCCGCAATTGCCAAATTACTATGCGTAGAGGAGGATGAAAAGTTGAGCTGTGTTGTATCAAGCGTTGCCAAAACATCGCCTTTTTTAACGTACTGACCTTCCTTAATATATACTTTTGACACCTTGCCGCTTGATGTAAAGAAATAATTCCTTGTTTCGCTTGCTTTTACAATACCCTGATAACTCAGTTTTTTATCATATTTTGATGGAGAGAGAGCCATTGTTTCAACCGTTTTTACATTTTTTGTACTGTTTGTATCTGTACTTTTTTGACAGCCACATAAAAACAACGACACAGCTGCTACTGAACAAATCAGTAGTTTAAATTTTTTATTCATATTAAGTATCATTCCTTTCTATAAATAGTTCAGTTAACTTGAATTATTAGGTTCATCGTTTGTCCTTATTCTAACTTTAACCTCCTAGCTTTTAATATTACTTTTTAAATATATCCTACAAATATTAAAGAAATATTTACGATTTATAAATTTTAAAAAATTGAATTCTCGGAGCTTATGTCTTGTGCAAGTCCGCCTAGGACTAAGATAAAACAGATTCTAATGTGTTTTTGACATCACTTTACTAATAAGCTTTGCAGCTAATTTAGGACTTAGCTTATAGATGACTTTCATTAAGTTCGAATCTTTTCCAAGGTACATGATTCCCTTATTCTCTTCCATAGCTTTGATAATTGAATCCGCAGCTTGACCTGGTGTCAAAAGCATTTTAGCCTGGGCAGAATCAGATTCAGTACTTGTAGTCTCAAGATTAGAATTTTTCTTGATATCAGTTGCAATCCCACCTGGAATGACCACAGAAACACCAACATTGGTTTCCGAAAGTTCAATTCTAAGCCCTTCTGTTAGTAATTTCACAGCAGACTTGGAAGCACCATATACGCTTTGTCCTGGTACTGGAAAGAAACCACCCATACTTGAAACATTAACGATATGTCCTTGTGATTTATCTAGCAGTGTTGGCAAAAATGACTTGACCATATATAGGGTTCCATAGAAATTAACATTCATCACGCGCTCAATCTGGTCGAAATTCATTTTTTCCAAGTTTACGAACGGTTGGATAATGCCTGCATTATTGATAAGTCCATCTACAGTGCCATGGATATTTTTCACTTCTCCAACCAAATTCTGGACAGCTTCCTTGTCTGTGATATTGACTTCATGCAATGATAAATTTGGATTATTTGCTGAAAGCATTTTCGTTTCTTCCAAACCTTTTAGATTGATATCTATGGCTGCTACATGCGCACCTTTATTTAATAGTTTTAAAACCAATTCTCTTCCTACTCCATTACCCCCACCTGTAACAACAATTACTTTTCCATTAACTTTCATATCGAGTATCCTCCTTTGAAATGTGTTGTTTGTTCTTTAATTCTATTAAACCTCTTTTTCTTACCATTAACAATTGTACCTTTGGGCATAATCCATGTACTAACAGGTAAGTCAATTATTTTTCACTGCTGTGTTTCGCTGTCAGAATCCACTTTTTCCAAAAAAGCATTTACGAAACCATCTTCTACTTTCTTATAAGTACCAACAACACTATTTTCAATCTTTTTATAAACACCAACAACTATCTCTGCGGTTTTTCCACATTTCAAGGTATAGCCCGATTCGCTGGTTTCATCCTCTTCCAGAAATCTATCGATAAATTTCTGCTCTACCTTTTTGTAAGTGTCCACAACAGCACTTCCGGTTTTTCCAAGTTTCAATTTATATTCAGACATATATTTTCCCTCCTAAATTTCGAATTTTAAAATTTTTTAAACAAGTAGACCGTTTGCTTTTTCGCAGACTTCATAGATTTCATCATACTTTTTGTCGATGAGCAGTGTGACCTCTGCTGTCTTTTTTCTAAGAATATTGCGGTAGGATAAATACGGTAACACCCAACCTGCAAAACCAGGGATTGCTAAAATAACACAAAGAGCAACCATATTACTTGTTACTGCGAAAACCGACCCCGCCATAAATGCGGTACCGATAACCCCGATGCCATAGGCAACAGCTGATGGCTTTACATATTTAGAAAACTCCAGTGACTGAATTTCATGAACGCAGCTATCAAACTGACGCTGAAGCCGTGTAAGCTCTACCTTATTGCGGATTTTACGGTTCCTTTTGAATTTTAGGCAAATTGATTCTGGTTTTCCGACCACATTCTCTGTACCCTCCAGCTCCCATCCAAAATTTTCTAAACCATCGGAATACATGGAAGCCATGCTGCGTTTAACGATAAAATCCTGATACTCATATGCTACAAAATTATTTCCCCTCATATCCTATCCTCCTTTTCTATTCGTTGTTCATCAGATTATCACTAAGTTTCATAATTTCAGTAGCATATTTTTTTTTACGCCTTCCAGTAATTATAAAATAAACGGGATAGGCCAGTGTTGCAATAAGCAAGCCAGGGATTCCAAGTTTCAGGCCAGTAGTCATATTTCCCCAGACCATAACCTGAGACATCCCACTACCCATGGTCAAAAGACCAATGACACACATGATGCTTGCTATAATTTTCCCTGGAGCCTTAACCTTGTCATCCATGCGCTTTAGTTGTTCCATTTTGTTTTCCTCTCGGCTAAGGTACTGACGACGAATTTTTTTTGCCTTTGCAACATCTCGATTTGCAGCATTAAATTCATTCATGATAAAAACCTCCTATAAGTTTTTGTGAATTCTTCATTTCATTTGTTGCGTTCATTATATAGGGCAATTGTTTGTGAATTGCTTATGTTTTGTTTGAGAAATATTAATTTGAATACATAGTCAAAAGGGGCTGCCGTATTAGAATTTAAATATCACTAATACGGCAGCCCCTTTGAGGTAGTGCTTATGAATAGTAAATAACATCAATATCTTACTCTACAATTAGCTTATTTCCTTTTTCACATATTTCATAAATTTCATTATACTTCTGTTCCATCAGCGGTTTAACCTTTTTGGTTCTACGCCAGGTCATCTCCTTTTTTACAAAATAAGGTGAAATCCACCCAATAAAACCGGGAATAGCCAGGAGAATGCAAAGCCAGATAATTGGAGGTTCATGGGTAACTGCAAATGTGGAACCAGCAATAAATGCTGTCCCGATTACACCTATGGTTATGGAAACCATAGTTGCTAGGGATGTCTTGGAATGTTCCAGTTCCTCGATTTCTTCCATACATGCTTCAAAGTGGCGCTCCAGGCGAGTAAGCTCTGCCTTATTAAGAATCTTGCGGTCACGTTTTAAGTGCAATGTTACTTTATCGTTATTTTTTACCGATTGCATATTCTCGTCTGGAACCCATCCAAAATTCAAATACCCATCCAGATACATTGAAATTTTTTCACTCTTTGCAGATATTTCCTTATACTCATACCCAACAAAGTCGCTACCGCTTTTCGTTATTTCACTCATGAAACTCCTCCTCCTTTTGCATTACTGCAGGTATCCGAACGGTGAATGTACTGCCTTCTCCCAACCTGCTACCTGCTGTAATGGTTCCGTCCATTAGCTGTAGTATACGCAGTACAAGCGCAAGACCAAGACCATTTCCTTCTGTAGAATGTGAGGTATCTCCCTGATAGAATTTATCAAAGATATGAGCCATGGTTTCCTCACTCATACCGCAGCCGGTGTCAGATATGGTAACGACCACTTCATCCTCTCTGGAAAATTGCTGTAAGGTAACTATACCACCAGGTGCAGTAAATTTTATCGCATTAGACAGCAAATTGTTCCAAATCAGCTCCATCAGACTTTCATCCGCTTCAATGAAAGCAGAATCTTCTATTTCCACAATAAATTCAATCTCTTTCTTTTCCCATAGATTTTCAAAGTAAAGTGCACACTCACACAATTGGCGACATACATCATATGGCTCTACCTTTGGCTGAATCGTCTGTTTCTCCAGTTTATTCAATTTCAGAATATTTGTAATCAACCCAGACAGACGTTTAGAAGACGTAACAATGGTATCTGTATATTCTTTTCTTTTCTCTGCAGACAAATCTTCTTTCTGTAATGCTTGTGCATAGCTTTGAATCACCGAAAGAGGCGTCTTGATTTCATGGGACACATTGGAAAAAAAATCTGTCTTCAAGGTCTCCATACTACCCAGTTCTTCCACCATTTTATTGAAATCCTGAAAGATCGCATCGATATAATCAGCCTTTTCGATGGTATGCATCGGTTTTATATAAATAGAAAAATCTCCATTTGCCACCTTCCGCGTGGCATCAGCCAACCGCAAAACGGGTTTTTCAAATCTTTTTTTTATCTGATATCGTGTAATAATTGTGAATATTACAGATACTATCAGCCAGTAAATATTCATGGTAAAAACATACTTGACAGGAACATGGTCGAAATCAATATACAATCCAAGTATCAGGGATTGAAACGATGTCAACACTGTCAGAACAACAAAGGTAATTATAAATATCAGTAGCGGAGATTGTTTTTTTTTCACTTGACTATTTATATGTTTATCTGCTTTTTTCACAGTAACACCGCCTTATATCCCAAACCACGAACCGTGACTATCTTAAAACCATCACACAAAGAGAATTTATCCCTTAGTTTTGTAATGTATACATCAACAGCTCTTAAACTGGTTTCACTTTCCATCCCCCAAAACTCGTCCATAAGCTGTGGCCTTGAAAAAGTTTTGTTCGGATATGAAAGCAGTTTAAATAATATATTAAACTCCCTGGTAGTGATTGGTATTTCGTTTCCTTCTACCACAGCTGTCATGGCATCTGCATCCATTACCAAATTCCCTATGTTAAGTTTTCTTTCCATTTCGATATTGGCACGTCTTAAGAGAGCTCTGACACGAAGTAAGAGCTCATCTAGTTCAATCGGCTTGACCATATAATCATCAATTCCTAATTGAAATCCTTTTTGCTTGGATTTCAAGTCATCTTTTGCAGACACAAATATGATAGGAATATTTTCATTTATTTTTCGCACTGTTTCCGCAAATTCAAATCCATCCGTTCCTGGCATCATAATATCAGAAATAATGATTTCGAATGTATTGTTATACATAAGTTCATAAGCATCTTCAGCATTTAAACAGCCTTTTGTTGTAAAACCGCTATCATTAAGATAGGAACAAACTATTTGATTTAGCTTTGAATCATCTTCTACCACTAGAATATTAACCATTTTAAACCTCCCAGGCTTTTAATATTGATTTCTAATTATATCCTACAAATGTTAAAGAAATGTTTACAATTTCTAAATTCAGACTGCTATAAACCTAATCTTCTAACCTTTGTAAGGACATGCAAATTTCTCTATTCCCTATTCTTTATTCTTATAAATGATAAAACTATATCATTTGGAGTTAACTCTAAGTCAAGCTTTTTTTTAAATTATTATAAAAGTTTTTCTCATGCTTCATTTTTAATTTGTTTTCTCTAGCAAAAAAAGCCAGTCAAAGTAAAAAAAGACACTTCAACTGGCTTCTCAAAATCCTTATTCAAATATAACTTCAGTTCCTTTAATTTAGAAGTTTTTTAAGCCTACTCGCAACGAACCTGTTGATTTTCCAGCTGTATCTTCCTCATATATTCAGCATCCAACGGATAAAACTTCATAGCAAAAAGCGTACACAGCCATCCAATAATAGGGAAGCCCATCCACACAAACATAGCCATCCAGAAAATACTCGAAGTAGCTGGATCACCTGGCTGAGGCATTACCGTTGTATAGCCAATTGCCGCCACACAAAACGCGACAATTGTAGTCGCAAATGAAGAAACAATCTTATCAACGAAGGTATACACAGCTGCAACGGTGGCTGGTAAATATTTACCAGAACGGTACAACTCATAATCGACGATATCTGGAATCATAGCCTGATTACAGGCACTGGTTGCTGCTCGCGCCCCTGTATATAAGGAGTAGATAACAAAGAAAATACCCATATATATTGGCGATACACTGATTTGGGTCGGATCTCCAATAGCCATAAAGAATATCATAATTAGCGCCATAATAATTGCAATCAGAGTCCACTGCACCATTGCCGTCTTTGTATCCTTCTTTACCGCTAAACGCACAACGAACCGAATAATAAGAAGACAAGGAATCAATGTTATTAGACTCAGCTTTCCGTAAAAAGCATAATTACCGATAACAATACCAAACACCATCATAGATATAGCTGGTCGACTAGCACTCATAAGAG
This sequence comes from Clostridia bacterium, assembly GCA_963662695.2. GTDB lineage: Bacteria > Bacillota > Clostridia > SK-Y3 > SK-Y3. The sequence goes on from CAXXDC010000001.1 coordinate 1,196,355, forward strand.
CAACCTTGTCGCTACTTGCCGCTATAATAAACGCCCACAATGATTTATTTCCCTTTAGCAATTCCCAACAATCCCGTATTTTCACTGGAGTTTTACTGCTAGAAGCAAAATTCTCCATCTTATCATACGGAGTAATAGCAATCATAGAAATAATGACTAATACAGTCCCTAAAATTATAGAGTTAAGAGACAAGTCCTGAAGCGCCCCAATTTTTAATCCTCCGTATTTTGGAGCCAGAACCATAGACATATAGATAGAGACTCCAGTTGAAGCCAACATAGTGTACATCGATTTGTACCCTGCCACTTTAGGACGTTGCGCTGGATTACTGGTGATGACAGCTACGCCAATTTGTTGTGCCACGCCATATATAGTGTAACCCACGATATAAAATATATAGGCAACTGTAAAGACTACTACATTTGTTCCAACACCAAAGAAAAAGATAGTAGCAACTGACAGACACATAATACCATACCCAAGCGCTAGTAAAATTCGAATTTTCCCAAAACGTGTATCAATCTTGTCGCTAATAATCGCCACAATAGGATCTGTAACCGCGTCAAATAAACGAGTACCAGTGATTATCATACCAGCCACTGCCACTGCGATGCCATATCCCCCCACTGCTGCATAGCTGACAAACACCATTACCATTACAAAAAGATTATTTACCCCCATACACAAAGGCCATGCAGCAAGATGCCACGGCTTCGCATTTCGATACTGAATGTTTTTAACATCACTCATTATTTCACTTCCTCCTCAAAATATCTATATAGTTCCTTTTGTAAAACCAACTGATTGCGCAATCAATTATACTAAGAATATAACAGAAAAAAGAATTAGTGGGTAGCAATTCTTTTGCTATTTTATTAAAATATTTGTTCTGCCTCTCAACTCAATCTAATTATTTAATAAATTCTCTAATATTTGATTACGTTTCATTGACTACAACCGATATGTCTTTTCTCGATATTTCACTGGGGTTATTCCCTCCTTTTTCCGGAATATATCCGAAAAATAACTGCGGGAGCAAAAATGTAACCTGTCGCTAATTTCTTGAATACCGTAAGTAGATGCACGCAACAGAGTCTTTGCACGCTCCATCCTGGCAGTCTTAATATAATCTATAATTCCGATGCCGGTCTCTGCTCGGAATTTACGGGACAGATAATACTCTGTATAACCTACGGTTTTTGCCAATAAATCTATTGACAACGGCTCTTCAACATTCATTTTAATATAATCACAGCAGTTCTGAATCTGTCTGGAATACTGGGTATCTTTCTTACAATTGTGTACCCGCTGAATAAAGTCTCCATACATTTTATGGTTAATCCCCTTTAATTCTCCCAAACTCCGAGCATCTACTACAACTCTTTCCAAATATGCATCTCCCAATCGGTAAGCAACCTCTGGTGAAAGACCACCTTCAATTGCTGCCCGAACACAGAGCGTAATAAAGGTAATGACACTCACTTTAGATCTTTCCAAAGCACTGCCAACAGTAATACGGACACCAGTTTCATAAGAAGATACCTCATCCAATTCACTACGATAGTTCAGGTTGCCTTCTAGTACATTACACAGCAGACGCTGCTCAGCCATCCATGTTTGATAACGATGATTGTTTTTGGTGCTTTTATATGAATTGAAATTAAAAGCTTTCAAAAACATTTCAGCTGACTCTTCCTTCTGAAAGCGAATCGTACTCTTGTCAATATTGTCTCCTGTAACACAACGATGCAGCATCAACAGATATGAAAAAAAACTAATCGTGGATATAAAAGGTAAATCCATTAACAGACCCTTAAGTTTCCTATTTGTGGAGATAGTGATATCCAGCTTTCTCATTTCCTTCATTATTGTCTCTTGTGATGTCTCCACACAGCGTACAGGACCTATTACATGACTACACATCAATTCTCCAACATCATCCTGTTCAAATGCCACCATCCAAATTACTCCGACATCCGCCCATAAAACCACTGGCTCACTGTGGGTTTTTGAATATTCTATCATATAAGCTTTGCATCCAGTAATATCAAATAACATATTCAAAGTGACAGAAGGACTGGTTGTTTCCACTAGTTCATGTCTGGAATTGTATTGCGAAAAGTAAAATTTCCCTGTACAGTTTAGCAGATTTTTAAAAACCTTTAAATTATTCTCGATTTCAGCTGCCATTATACCCATACCTGTTTCCTCCTGTAAACAACGGTAGTTGGTCACTTGTAAAACCTTTTTATAAAGTTGTTCTGTATTCACTTGGAGACACACCCATATTTTTCTTAAAAACTTTTGTGAAATAATTTGCATCATTAAATCCAACCATAAAGGCTATTTCTGTTATGGAATATTCTCCTCTTCCCATGAGGTGTATTGCCTCATTTATTCTAAGAATATTGATATAACTAACTATGCTCTCTTGGGTTTCTTTTTTAAATTTTCTTGATAATTCAGAAGGACTCACTCCAATAGCTGAAGATATTATATTTAAACTTAAATCTGAGTCTATATTTTTTCTTATATAGTCTATAGCTTTTCTTATTGTCAAACTATATTTCTTAAGCGTAAACCTTTTTACAGCATTACAATAATCAAACTTCATGTCATCAGTAATTTTCTTTAATTGGTTAATAGTTGTTGCTTGCTCTATATTCTTAGCATATTTTTCAGATATACTATGAATATCCATTGGATGAAGCCCTCCTTTTTCTACCGATTTTCTTAATAGCGTATTGAAAACAATACTTATATTTTTATTTGACCTAAGTGGGTCATCTGGTATTCTTTGTGAAGAATTATGAATTGCCATTTTTTCATCTTCCATTATCTGATATACTTTATCCAAATCCCCATTCTCAACCGCGTACATAATTTCATTTTCTTGATGATATCTTTCTTTAATTGATAAAAGGTGTTCTTTTGTGTTCTTAACTAATGTATTTGCTTGTATTTCATTAAAGTCTTCTCTATATTCTTTAACAATTAAATTTGCTTCAAATGAATCTAAAATATCTATATTTGTTACACTGAATGCTAAAAACTCACTTATTATATTAGATTTATGAATATTATATATTGGAATAGTAGTATAATATTGATAAAACGGATTTTTTATTGAAATAGATATGTTGTGCCTATATATGATATTGTCAATCATAGATTTATTTGGTTCTTCGCAAAGATATGGCCCTATAATAATACTACCCAAGAATTCTTTCTTTTTGAATAGTTTGACAGATATAAAGTTCAATTTATATGATGTTTTATGTATCACAATATTTTGATTAAATTCAGAATTATCCAATTCTAGTAAGTCATATACATTTCTTAAATAGGGTTTTAAAAGCTTAGGTACTTGGAAATAGCCATAGTATATTTGTATCTTTGATTTGGAGTCAATGAATACAGTATCTAAATTAGTTATATTGAATATAAATTTAGTTATTTTGTTTATTTTTTTTTCGTAAGACATCATTTTATATCACCTTCCTAGTACAACTTTCATCTTTATCTAGAAATAGCTGTTACATACAATGAATGGGAGCAACTTTGATGTTACAATTGCGCACTATTACTATTAATCTTGTAATTATTCTTACCCACAAATAATACGGCTATAATCAATTGCAATATGGCTAAAACTGATGCACTAATAAAGACTACATTCATACCAAATACATTTGCAGTAGTACCTACATTTGCACTTGTTAAATTAGTAGCCAATGTCATCAACGCCACTAATATAGCAGAACCAATTGATCCAGCTATTGTTCGAAGTGAAGTAAGAAGCGCTGTACCATGAGAAGTATATTTATTATCAAGAGTACTCATTCCCCAAGTTACTATAGGCATCATGATACAACCTACTGAAATCGAGCGAAGCATCTGTACAATAGCCAAATAAAAAACGGATGTATTTTCATCAGCAAAGCATATCGCAACACTGCCGACCACCAAGAAAAAACTTCCAACAATCGTTAGTTTTCTTATTCCGAATTTATCATAAATAATGCCAGTAAATGGGCTTATAACTGCCATTGCTAAAGCTCCTGGCATTAAAATCAACCCCGACATAGTTGCAGATAAACCTTGTACAATTTGAATAAACATTGGAATCAGAATAGAACTTGAGATCAATACAGCATATAAAATCATACTAATGATAACTGCAAGCCTATATTCTATATTTTTTAATGTGCTAAGCATTAAAAAAGGTTCTTTCATATGTTGCTGACGCATAACAAATATAATTAGCACAAAAATCCCGACAAGGATTGGGAATCCAGTCTTTGATCCTAAAAAGCTTTCTATCCCCAAGTTACCAAGTCCAAACAACAGACTAGATAGTCCAATTGCGCTTAGTGACATCGATAGCATATCAAATGGTTTCTTCTCTGTTTCTAAGACATTTTTTACTGCAAAATATCCAAAACAAATATTTAAAATACTAATCGCAAAAACAACCCAAAAAATAATTCTCCAGTTAAATAAATCAACAATTATTCCTGTTAAAGTTGGTGAAAAAATTGGAGCAACACCTACGGCTAATCCATAAATCCCCATAACAAATCCTCTTCTATTAGCTGGGTAAATCGTAAGAATGACTACTTGTACCATAGCTAACAAAAGACCATTTCCTAACGCCTGTAATATTCTTCCTAGTAACAATATATAAAACGATGATGCTATTGCAGAGAGTAAAACACCTAATCCAAACATTCCCATGGCAACTAGAAAAAGTGTTTTTGTTTTAAATCTCTTTAGTAAAAATGCAGTAGCTGGAATCATTATTCCCATTGCAAGTGAGTAAGCGCTCGTTAACCATTGTGCAGTTGTTGCCAATACTGAAAAATCCGACATAATAGCAGGCAAAGCGGTGGTTAATGATGTCTGCAACATAGAACTAATAAGTGAACCTATTAACAATGCTGAGAACATCATATTTCTTGATTTATTATTCATCATCTTATTAAATCCTTTCATGAATATAAGCCTTATTAATTTTAAGGTGGCTTATTAATTTAAGCCACCCTAAAATTATTATTGTATCTTTATTAATTGTAATTTAGTCATTCACCTTTTTTATTTGATTTAAAGCTTTGTTAATTTCTACGACCATAGACTTAGGAATAGAGCCTCCTGCTTGCTTAATCAGCTCTTCCGCGGTCATAGCATCCATGATCCTTTTCATGGATTTAGATTGTTTTACATTTTTCGCCACATCTCCACGCTTAGATTTTACATAATTTATTGTATCATCCAGAATTTTTTCTCCTTCCGGGGATTTACGTATATCTGCCATAACATCCTGAATAGAATAATAACCCTCTGGACAATTCATTGCTGGATCATCAAACCAATTTATAACCGCTCTTCCTTCTAACTGATAAGCCTTATTTGGTTCTGACACTTTGCATATGGTAATGTCATCTGAACAATTACCTGCTTTCACTTCAATTCTATGCTTATCTTGAAGTTTCAGTTTAAAAATAAAAATTTTATTACCACTTTGCTTTTCTACAAGCTCTCCGTCATTATAAAGTTCAACAGTGTCATAATTTGAATATACCTTAACTTCAGTCTCTTCTTCGTGACGCTCTACATAATTTCTTCCGCACAAATGTACAAAAGGTTCCTTACTCCAATGTGCCTTATAAAGATAGAACGCATCCTTTTTATATTTTCTATCAAAAGTAACAAGTCCCTTTTGATTAACGCCATGCTCACCGCCCTCATCACGACCGTCTGCACCGAAGTCAAACATATTCCACACATGAGTTGACCAAAGATAAGGACGTTCTTCGAACATTTTTAACAGATGTTCATGATATACACACTGATATTGTTCAGTATAATCTCCTTTCTCAGGGATTGTAGTTTGCAATTTAGGATTTGCATCTGCACCATATTCAGCCATACCAATAAATGTATTTGGATATTTTTCATGAAAGTCATCAAAAAATATGTCATTATCAGTTAAGTTCCCTAAATACCATCCATAGTAAAGGTTATATGACATAACATCTGGTAAAAATACCAAGGGTTCATCAATTTCAAGCATGAAAGCGTTGGCCATAGTAGTTACTCTTGTTTTGTCCATATCATGTGCCAAATCATTTAATATTCTGTGGTTCTCCATCAAATCCTCTGTTACACCTGTAACGCTTATTTCGTTAGATAATCCCCAACAAATAATGGAAGGATGGTTATAATTCTGTGCTATTAATTCTGTCATTTGACTAATAGTATTCTCTCGACCTTTTGGCAAGTGTTCAGTAATATAAGGAATTTCAGCCCAAACCACCATACCATATTTATCGCATAAATCATAAAAATATTGGTCATGTTGATAATGCGCTAGGCGTATAGTATTTGCACCTATTGCCTTGATCAATTCCATATCTTCCCGCATCATCTCTTTCGTAATAGCATTTCCGACCCCTCTTCTATCCTGATGTCGAGACACCCCTCGAAGAGGATAAGGTCTGCCATTTAGTATAAATCCTTTATCCTTATCGAAAGAAAATGTTCTACAACCAAAACGGCTATCAACCTGGTCAACTACCTTACCATTTTTTACAAGCTCTGCTTTTGCTTCATATAAATATGGATCTTCTAGTCCATCCCATAAACGAACTTCTGAAATTTTAATACTACCAGAAGCAACTCCATTTACAAGAGGTACTTCTATATCAGCTATGCCCTCGATAGAATAACGAACAGCTTCAGCTTCCCCTGAAATATATGATTTACAAGTTACTACTGCAGTTTTTTCATTTACTTCGGAAGTTATTTCAATACCGTCACTTCCATAGTAATCCATATTAAAGTGACTGTTGTTAACAATCACCATATATACATCACGGTATATCCCACCATAAAAAGTAAAATCAGCCTTCTGCGGATATACTTTTTCATTATATGCATTATCAACAGAAACTACTAACTCATTTTCTTCTTTTAAGACTTCTGTAATATTTACTCTGAAAGTAGAATAACCTCCGTCATGCTTTAGTAGTTTTACATTGTTTACCCATACTTCTGCAGTAGAGTTTGCACCTCGAAATTCCAAATATACCTGATCACCTTGATTTAATTCTGGCTTATTGACCCTCTTCCCATACCAACATGTTCCCCTATGATAATCATTACCTCCATCTTGACCATCAATAGCATTCCATGTATGCGGAAGATTAATGTTTTCACCCGAAGTCATAAATACTTCTTCTGCTTTGATATTTTCTTTTACAAATTTCCACTCTTCGTTCATTAATATTGTTTTTCTCATATCTGGCTCCTTTCGACTTTTATGCATATCATTTTTAATCCTGAATTATATATAATACTAGTATTATTTAATTCATTAATATTATTTTATCAACTACTTATCTTATTCGCTAGTATTATCTTGTCCTGATTAGTAAATTAACACTCATAAATTAATCTCCAATGCCATAACCCTACAATAATTCAAATTCATCCTCTGAAAAAAGGATCTATCTCACCGAGGGCACTGAAAAACTAAAGTTTTTCAAATAGCCTATGAGTAAATGAATTTAAAAATAGCAATTAAAAATCAAATTTGATTTTTAATTGCTATTTTTTGTATTTTTATAGGCTTCGATTAAATCTTTGCAATACTGAATTTCTTTTTCTAATTCATCTATCAAGCAATCTGGTAAATTTGCCAGGTACGAGATTCACATGTCAAAGCATGCATCAAGAGATAGAATACAACAATTAATTCTAAAACTATGGATTCTTTTGACATATTAACGGACTTTTAAAATGACAACACTTTGTGGTTCCATATTGAAAGTAAGTCTTTTCTTTTGTTCTACATTCTTGACAACTTTATATGACATTTTTGCTGCCTCCCGTATTTCGGTAATCTGCGTAGATGTCAGATAAGTAGGTTTCCCCATCTCCTCCCAACATTGCAATGGATTTGCATGTTTAGAATCCAATCTTCCCATTAAGACAACATCAACTTCTGAGTTGAAAGCAATCGTAACGCTTTCTTCAGCTATTTCTCCACCAGGAATTGTGCCGTTTGATACAATAACCGTATATTCATTCATATTCTTTAACACTAAGATTTCCACTGTTTCATGGCTACCTTTGACTTGAAGACGTTCATGACCAGCATTGTGAAGTTCTTTGAATAAGTGATAAACCGGCTTTTCTATACCATGAACAGTCAACATACCAAAACTATTTGAAAAAGGTTCTGGTTTTTGACCCAGTTCCTCAAATATATCGCTGAATGTCCAATATGAATAACCTTCAACAAGATCTTCATTATCAGCTAAAGTCTTAGCAACGAAAGCAGCCTGATAGGCAGAATCATACATTTCTGAACCATTCCATTCTGTGTAGTATACTGGCAACCCTTTTGCTTGTTCAGTGACAATTTTAGTCATCTCAGTAAGTATACCTCTTTCATAATGCTTTTTTTGTAACTTTGCAAACAAAGCCATCTTTTTTTCTTCAGTCAGCTTTCCTGTGGCTTCAAGCTTTTGTAGTTCTTCTACAGGACTATTTTTGCTTTTGTTTTTACCTTCTCTTAATGCAAATAGATCGTCACTTGGATAATGATGGGTACTAATGAAATCCAAAGGCGTTTTAGTTTCTTCACAAAAACTTACCATTTCATTAACCCAGGCATTCTCACTAGTAGCAGGTCCACCTACTCTAAGTTCAGGTGCTACTTCTTTAATCGCCTCTGCAGTGGCTTTATATAGTTTGAAATAATCTTCCTGGCTACCATCAAAAAAATATCTCAAATTAGGCTCATTCCATACTTCAAAAAACCAAGTACTGACTTCTCCTAACCCATAGCGATCTACAAGATGTCGAGCGAGCGCACCAATCAGATTTTTCCACTGATTCATATCTTTTGGCATAGTGATATTACCTTTATAATGGAAACACGTCTTATCACTTGATGCAAAAGCAGAAGGCATAAATCCAAGTTCAATGAAGGGTTTCATTCCTATTTCCAGTAAATAATCAAATATTCGATCAATATTTAAGAAAGAATACGAAACCTGATTTGTCATAAAATCAGATTTGCAAACACTCATATCATCATTGAGCAAGCCATGAAAACGCAAGTACTGGAATCCACATTCAAGACGTGCTTTAAGCAAATGCGCACGAAAATCCTCTCTTAATGCTAATGATGCATGGCAACTACCTACACACTTTTCCCAGTAATGCGGAAAAACTCGTCCTTCTTCTATTAAATCAATTTGAAATTCCATCATTTCTTATATGATATATTCAGAAGCCAATATCACACCTTCCTTTCTTTATATTTTCTGCTGTAACTATAATGCGTTCAGACCTGTGGACTTCAGATGGTGAGGTACTCGTCGAGCCATTCGAATTCTCAAATGACGATGATGACTTCTGTAGATTGATCTCTTCTATCGCTTCCTTCGATAAGAACAATCTCATCATCGGCATTAAATCTACGGCTAATTATGGCAACAACCTTATTCATTATCTCTATTCTTTTGGTTACAAGGTTGTGTATCAAACCAATCCAGGTTTATGGCTACGTTTATGGCTACGCAAAAACAATATCTGCAGTACTAAAACCGATAAGGTTGACACTTACTTAATGCCAAGATGCTTCATGCCGACTTATTACTAGCATGTATCACTCAATTGTTAACTGTTATTCTTGCTGAGCAGATTCATTAACATAAATACATATAAAGCAGTTAATAGCTATTACATGTAATTAAACAATTTCATTCTAAGGAACACTGGAGTTTTATAGCGCATCATAGCTACTTCATCACCATTTAAACGTCGTATCATTTTCCATTCTGATTCATCTATTACACCTTCTTCAAGTGACAGAATATCATGATTTGGTTTATCAATATTTGCCGAATACGGCATTATAGAACAGCCATTTGCTATGATATAAAACTCGTCACCTTTTCTCAGTACTAGGCACACACCATCGCTCCTTTTTAACATTTCATGTTTGAAATTTATTTTAAAACCAAATTCATCAAATATCATTTTATTCTGGTCAGGACGCTCTGCTATGACAGCCTTCAGATTGCACGATCCATATGTTTCAGCAAACAATGGCATTAAACTCTTTAATGTTTTGCAATACCATGCATATTCTTCAGTGTCTTGAGGCATTTTTAGCATCGGATCAGATGTATCCATACCAAATAAATAACCTTCCGATGCAGAAAATGGCTTTCCCATGCTCTCAATTCCAAAAGGAGAATATCCTAGAGCATGATAATGACCAATCACATAAACAAGTCTAGATCCAGCATAACTATGAATTGCTGTTTCAGGAATAAAAAGTGGATTATTCAACTTCACATATTGATCACATACATCACAAAAATTCTGTACATAAATATCTGGAGCAATAATATCAATACTAGGAGCACAATACTTCCATACTTCCATCATACGAGCAACCGGACCGCCACTTGGATATCTACCAGGTTCTTGTCCTTTATCTAGCCAACAATTACACATCATTGGTATGTTATGTACTTTTTTCCCTTCTTCAGCTATACTATTAATATATTTTGCAATATGATATGCACTAAAAATCTCTTCTGCAGTATTACCGAATACACTTCTCCAATCTCCATCCATTTCACCATTCTCTACAGCTAACTTAATATCTGCTGCCATAGAATCTGTATTTGATTTCATATAATCAATAAAATCTTTTGGGACACTGGAATAAAATATCTTATCTGCAAGATCAGAATTTTCTCTTGCTGCACCTTTTATACCACATTCATTTTCTACTTGAATCATAATGACAGTTTTATCTTGGTCATCAATACTCTTAATATGTGACATGAGCGCTTTAAAGGCTTTAACCTCTACTTTTTTTGTCTCATCACACAGATAAGAGATTGTAGTATATGGCATACCATAAAAATCTTCTAAGCAAATTTTATTTTCACCCTTTTTTATCTCTGCCCGTCTAAATCTCTGAAGATTAGTTTTTATCCACTCAGGTACATAGTAGCACTGAGCATTCTTCCATGCCCCAAACCACAAAAAGCAAATTTTCATGTCATGCTTTCGCGCTTTATATATCAATTCATCAACCAACGTAAAATCATATTTACCTTCTTCAGGTTCAATCATCTCCCAGGTAACAGGTAATAATAAGCTATTCAATTCAAGTTCAGAAGCTTTATCCCATATTGGTTCCATATATGTATATGAGGAAGAACTTGAATTATGGACTTCACCAGCTAACATAACAAAAAATTCTCCTTTGTTATTTATCAAATACTTTCCGTTTTTTTTCATTGATAACTCCTCTCATTATTCGTATATTGAAATCTAGCAAATACCATCCACGTTGCCATCATTATTATTACAATGTTGCAAACAATAAATCTTTGATTGTTTTAGCATCTAGTTCGCTTTTTAAATAATTATTAACTCAACTTTCCCAGCCTAAATCAGTAATTGGTGCATTTTAATCTCAATAGATACATGTCTTTATTAAGTATCCAGCATTTTATCAGGTTTTGAGACTAATTTGCTGTCGAGAAAGTTAGTTCCTTAATTAAGATACATCAGCATTACGAACTTTTGAATTCTCTTCTTGTATTGTTTTCATAAAATCTACATCAAGAGGATAAAATTTCATCGCTATAAGCGATGCTATCCATCCGAGTATTGGTAATCCAAAATAGAATAGCATTGCTATCCAAAAAATTTGAGTTGTTGCCACATCACCTACTTGCGGCAAAATATCTTTGTAACCAAAAAGAGTCAAAATCACTGCTACAATCGTTGCTGATAGCGAAGAGAAGAGTTTATCAACAAACGAAAATAGAGTTCCCATCATTCCAGGGACATATTTCCCAGTTCTATAGACTTCATAATCAGTACAGTCTGCTATCATAGGAATGACTACACTTGAACTAGCGTTTCTTATGCCTTGTTGTAGCACATAAAATGCAAAAAATATAATTGATGTTAAACTAAATCCAAGTTCTATACTTGTAAAATCAGCAACATAAAAGAAACCGAAGAAACCGAGATTTAACACAATACATGCCCATGTCATAATAATCAACGTCTTTTTCAAACCAAACTTCCTTGCATAGCGTGTACTATAAATACTTAATAGAATTATCGGTATAGCCGCAATCAAACCAAGCTGTCCCGATATTGCATAATTACCTATTAATATGCCATAAATCATTACTCCCACTACAGCATTGCCTGCTACAGTTGCTGCAAGTTTATCCGTTGAAGCTGCAATAATAAGCATCTGGATAGCCCTATTTTCTTTAATAATCGGCCAATAATCCTTAAATTTAACTTTTACAGCATTCTTACCAAGGCCCCAATTCTCTTTGACATCTTTTTCCCATATACCTATCACTGCTAATAATGTTAATGCGGCAGAAGCAATCACAATATAAGTAACCAACTCGTTAAATAAAGGTAGTTTAAACCCACCATGTTTCGGAACTAGATAACCCGAGAGAACTAAAGCCATCCCTCGCATCAAAACCACTGAATAAATAGTGGCAAAAAAAGCAAATAGTGGTCTTTGTTTCGGGTCATTTGTTAATACAGTTTGCCCAGCTTTATTTGCTGCATTTTGTATCGTATATCCAATAATATAGATTCCATACACTAATATAAAATAAATTAATCTTATGCTACTAGGCACTATATGTAAGGTTCTAAACAGCATAACCGTAGGAATCAGCATCAAAATATTCCCAATAATTATCGATGGTCTAAATTTACCTATTTTAGTTTCAGTTTTGTCTATAACATAACCAATGATTGGGTCTGTAATCGCATCCCAAACTCGCATTACACTCATGGCCGTACCAACAACAACTACTGCAAGACCTGCAACCCCCGTAGCATAATAACTAATGAACATATACAAAAGCATATACAAATTTGGTGCGATGCTGTTCCCAGAAAAAAAAGCAATCTGCCATGTTTTTGCCTGGTTATAATTTTTCTCATTTTTTATTTGTTGTATATTCCCCACTGAATTGGTATTGTTCTTCTCCATTTTTCCCCTCCTATAATTTAAATATATTTACTAATACATGCAAAACTTGTCCAATCTCAAATTGTTTTAATAAACTATCATTTTGCTACCTCCTCCCATTTCGAACTCAAAAATAGCTATTTCACATAAGCACCATTATACATGAACTTATAATTATATGCTTATAATATCTTGCGTTATCATGTACTATATTGCAATATTAATGAGAACAACGAATTCTCATCATATGCTCAACGGTTTCTTCATCTGTTAGACCTATTTTTTCCTGAATGATTAACGATCCCAAAGCACATCTTACAGAGTTGGCATTCTCTACATATTTCAGACTTTTGAAGTATCGAATATATCGATCATGATTTTCCACTACGGTATCATCTATGCTATTCGGTACCAACGGTTTTTTTGATTCTACTTACCTCCATAGGGGCGATTGAACTTCATCATAATTGTATATTCTCGGTCTCCAACTGCAAAGGTTTTTGCTATTGATAAATGTCAGTCTGTATAGAACGGATTGCCGATTACCGCTCAAGCAGTATCAGTGCCAAAGCTTTATCTTAGTCCAAAGGTTACATCTTTCATACATTACGCTACTGGATTAGTCGCTTTAACAAGCTCATAACTGACTTCTAGCTGTGAAGTTTTGCAGAATGAATTCAAAAATAGCAATTAAAAATCAAATTTGATTTTTAATTGCTATTTTTGAGTGCGTTGCATCAACAATATTTGTTAACGCCGCTACCATCCTTGGTGAGATAGGTGATATTTCAATGTTCTCTTCTCCTACTAAACTTGTTGCTTATGCTGGTATCGACGCTTCTGTTTCACAATCTAGTGAATTTCATAGCTCTATTAATAAACGGTTTATTTTACACTAGCCTTGCTAATTCATGTCGATAATGACTGTCATGTCCAATTACCATAATTAGTGAATTTTTTCATATAAATTAATCTAATTGTCTCCAGAACACATACCGAACAGAACATATAAGTTTCATTGGAGATTACTGTGCTCCACTTTTAGTCATTTGGTCTTTTTAATTTTTGTTAACTCTTTATTCATCGCATAAATTAGCTTCTTACTAAACATCTCACTCCTTTCAGCTAAATCATCAACAGTGAAACCCATTGTCATTGGATAGGTAGGACGCTCTTTAAATGATTTTCCAAGGTATTTAATAAGTATTGCGTCTGTTTTCTCATTTTCAACAAGTTCTTTAAAGGTGCAGCGGGTTGAATAAACATCATCGGTAATCTCCAATTCCTCTACTACAACATCCTCTAAATCTGGTGTTTCAAACCAGTTCTTAGCTGATTCTCCTTTATTTTCCACCGGTGCTTCATAGCTTAAATTAGGTTCTATAACTTTGTTAAATTTTGCAACATCTATAATTTCAGCATTACCTACCTTGGCAACTGCCTTTATTTCATTCATACCTTCTAATAAGGATATATTTTCAAAAATAACGATTTTATCATCATTGGTTTTCGTGGCTAATTTTTTACCATTTACATAGAGTGTTACTTCGTCGCAGTTTGAATAGACTTTAATAGTAATTTCACTTTTTTCCCTGTCAACATAGCGCTTACTGGTTATGTGAACAAATTTTTCCTCAGACCAATGTGCCTTGTACATATAAAAAGCATCTTTTTTAATCTTTCTGTCATATGTTACAAGTCCCTTATTATTTCTTCCTTTAACTCCGCCTTCATCTCTTATATTTGCTCCGAAGTCAAACATATTCCATACATAGGTTGCCCATAGGAAAGTTTTCTTCTCGAAGATTTTCCAAACCTTCTCATGGTATAGTGCGTGGTATTCCTCAGTATAATCTTTCACCATAGGAGTATCGCTGTGATATTGAACTATACCTTCTGCGCCATATTCGGAAATGCACAATGGTACATCAGGATTGATTGCGTGGAAGTTTTCCACCCATGGATCGAAATCTTCTGGTTTACCATTATACCAGCCATAATATTTATTGGATGCAACAATATCGGTTATGCGGTTATATTCATCCTCAGGTTTGACTAAGGAAACATTTGCCATAGTTGAGATTCTTGTAGGATCTTCTTTTTTGGTCAATGTATTTAATTCTTTAACAAGTCTTCTGACTTCAGGTCTTTCTCCTCCAATTTGGATTTCATTTTGTATACCCCAGAATATTATTGAAGGATGGTTATAGTTCTGCCTTATAAGCTCAATCATCTGCTGCTTTGCATTGATTCCTTCTAATTCATCTTGAGACATCACAGATATAAAAGGTATTTCAGCCCATACAACCATGCCCTCTGAGTCACATAAATCATAGAAGTATTCACTATGCTGGTAGTGTGCAAGACGGATTGATGTTGCTCCTATTTCTTTTATTAATTCTATATCTTCATTTTGTTCTTTTTGAGTAATTGCCCAACCCATACCCTTTCTGTCCTGATGTCTTGATACACCGTAGAGAGGTAGATGTTCTCCGTTTAGGAAGAAGCCTTTTTCTGGGTCAACCTTAAAATATCTTACTCCAAAAGGAATAGATAGTTCATCAATAGTATCATTAAAGCTGGTCATTGAAACTTTTGCGCTATACATATAAGGATTTTTTCTACCATTCCACAATGTTGGATTCTCTATAACACAAGACAACTCTTCCGTTATATTTTCTCCCGCAGCCAGAAGGACTTCTTTTACAGCATAGGTTACATTATTGCCATTGGCATCAAGTATATCCGCCCAAAGCCTCACTTTCTTCACTTCATTACTGTCATTTGCAAGTTTTGATTTAATCTTTAGTGTAGCTTTTTCCTCTGAAACTTCTTCCTGAACTATATATATCCCATTTGAGCCATAATCCATTAAATCAAAATAGACACTATTTGTTAAAACAATATTCACATCACGGTAAATACCGCCATAGAAGGTGAAGTCCGCCCTTTGAGGATATACATCATCAACGACAGTATTGTCCACTTTTACAGAAAGTACGTTTTCAACTCCGTATTTCACTACATCCGTAATGTCAAACCTAAAAGTGGAATAGCCCCCTTTATGCTGTCCCATATGCTGACCATTCACATATATATCGGTGATACTGTTGGAACCGTTGAATTCAATAAACACTTTGCCACCTTCATAGGAAGAACCTATCGTAAAAATTTTTCTGTACCAGCAGGCTCCTTGGTGATAATCTAAGCCATTAGAGCCATCAATAGCGTTCCAAGTGTGGGGGATGTTGACAATCTTCCAATGTTCATCATCATAAGTATTATCTACAGCTTGTTCTTCATTTTGTCGTATAAATCGCCATTCATTATTAATATTGATTACTTTTCTCATTTCATTATCACTCCATTTCATAAATAATTTCATCTAGATTTACAATAAAATCTATATGAATTGTATCATTTTAGAAATAAAATTACTTCGATTATATTGTGAAAACTTGAAATATATTGTGTTATATTCCTTCATTCAGTTTTGACTTTTCCTATATTTCGAAGGTGTCATTCCTTTAAGTTTCTTGAAGACCTTCGTAAAGTAAGTAACATCATTAAAGCCAACCATATAAGCTATGTCGGTTATTGATATATTCTTATTTTGCATAATATAAACGGCTTCGTTTATTCTTTGAATATTGATATAAATTGTAATACTCTGGCCGGTTTCTTTCTTAAATTGTCTCGATAATTCATAGGGGCTTACATCAATGGCACTGGAAATTGTTTGAAGACTAAGATCCCCATCCAAGTTTTTTCTGATGAATTCTATAGCCTTTTGAGTAAGATAGTTGTAGTTCTTTAGTGATAATTTTCTCACAGCATTGCAATAATCAGAACCCATATTTCTCATTAATTCTCCCAGTTGTTTAAGGGTAGTTGTTTGTTCGATTTGCACGGCATACTTCTCTGAAATACTATGGAGATCCATGGGGTGAAGTCCGCCTTTTTCTGAAGCTTTTCTAAAGAGAGTATTGATTACAAAAGCTAGATTTTTTCTTGAACGTAGCGGATCGTAAGGAACACGTTCTTGTACATCACGAAATAAATAAGACACTTCTTCCGATTTTTCTTGCATCTTTTCAATATTACCCATTTCAACGGCATGGAGCAGTTCATTTTCTATGTTATACTTTTTTTCTATCAAGTCTATAGAATACTTAATATTTTCCTTTAAAGTATTTGGTGAAAGCGGGCATTCAGTCTGAGAGTTGTACTTTTCATTTCCGATACTTATGTCATACGAACTTATAGAATGAAGGTTTAATACACTATAAGCAAGAGATTCAGCCATAAGCTTGGCTTTGTAAGTACTTATCAAAGGAAGAGACAAATAATACTGTTTCATTATTTTCTTTAACGAAATTGCAAGTTTGTTTTCAAAAATAATATTCTCAATCATCAGCATGTCTGGCTCCTCCGAAAGATAGGGACCTACAACAATGCTGCCAAGGTATTCACTGTCGCTGCATACTTTAACGGATATGAAGCTAGTCATATAGGATGTGAGGTGAATCAATGCATCCTGCCCTGAATTATAATCGTGTATATTTATTAGGTCATCAACCTTTCCACAATAGGGTCTTAGGGATTCCGGTACTTTAGTATGGCAAAATTCAAATTGAATATTTGATGATGAATCTATAAAAGCAATATCTATGTTGGTAAAGGCAAAGGAAAACTTGCAGATTTTTTCAATTGATGCTTTGTATTCAGACATCTAAATCCATCCTCTCATTATTGTATAAAATTTTGTTCTAAAAAAAATCAAGCATGATAATGATCCGTCTGCAATCTGGCAAGTTCGATGTTCCAAAACAAAAAGCGACTTCATAAGCCTTTAATTCGGGCGTTTCTGTCCTTGATTAATCCTTGCTATGAAACAATCAGTCGCTTGATTAAGCTCTTTAATTAATGATTTGATGTTTTGCTTTTCCCCGCAATGAACTGCCTTGGCGATTTCTTTTGTCAATTCATGAATGTTTTTATGTTGCTCGTACTGCTCAACCGCTGCTCCCTGAAGCTTACCACTATTGCGAAGCCTCTCCATATGACGTCCGAAATTACACTCGGTATGACTCTGTATATCCTCCTCTTTCAATTCAATGAAACCACTAACAATATTATAAGCCTTCCATTTCCAGTTTAGATGTTCCGCAATAATGATTTTCTGGATATCACTTTTCTCTTGATCTTTCATATAAGATAAACCTCTTAATCGTTGTGCATCTATATTGACACTTATATCATAGATACCTCGTCCCACCGATAAGCAAACATCTTGAAGATATTGTGCATCATTATTGACATATTGGAGTTGCGCCGCAACTTCCTGGGCAACTGCGTTCTGCTCCTGAACACTGTTATCAATATCAGTGAAAACATCTTTTATTTCTTCTAGAGGTTCTTTAATATGGATTATTGAGTCTTTCGTCATCAAGAATTGTTCTTTCCCTTTTTCAAATTCCAGTACAGTCTCTGCAATGGTTCCCACAGATATCTTCATATCTTCACGTAAAGCTCGTACCATTTTTTTTATTTCATCTGAAGAAACTGACACACTTTCTGCAAGCTTCTTAATTTCATCTGCTACCACCGCAAAACCTCGCCCTGCAGCACCGGCCCGTGCTGATTCAATACTTGCATTGAGCGCAAGCAGGTTTGTCTGATCTGCAAAATTATTTATAACGCTGACGACTTTTTCTATCTCCGTTGTCCGCTCAGCAAGTTTATTCATACTGCTTTTAATCTGATAGATTGCTTCAGTATAACCGGCAATATGCTCAAAAGTTTCCTGTATGTTATCCAATGACTTTTCAGCCAATTCTATAGTCAATTCAGTCTTCATAACCGATTCTCCAATGTGATTGGAAATCTTCTCAATCGTCTCACTCATTTCACTGGAACTTGAATTGATTTCATTAATCTCACGTTTCTGTTGTTTGATTCTCTCAATCATTTCCATAACCGAATCCATATCAGTAATGGATTCCACCAAGCCTATCACTCCAAGAAAATCTTCTCTGAGTTGATGACTTTTTAATCTCAGAATTCTATTAATCATCTTTGACAACTCATCTTCAGTATCTAGAAAACCATTGGCTCTGCCGTCATAATGTTCGTGAATTTCATATAATTCCTGCAGCTTATTTACTAAACTACTATCTGTTTTCTCTGTCAATTGAACTTTTTTCCTAAACATCGTTATCTTCCTTTCTACTCTATTATTTTGTCGTTTGTGAGCCTCTAAATTAATTATACATGAAACTTTTTTTGAAATCTCGTAATATCTTGTGTTTATTTGTATATTTTATATAGTACTATCTCTTAACTTGTAATGAATTACATCCATGAATACAAAAAGATAAATTAGCTCTAAAGGTCTCTCTTCCCATGTTTTTACACAAAAAATCTCCTCCTTGGTTTTTATATCCAAAATTCTTTCCAAGAAGGAGATAGTTAATTCATCTATACACAAAATTATTTACATTGTCATTTGTCCATAAACAATGAGATACTATTATGTTACTAAAAACTATTCACTGTAGATAACAATTACTTCTACTTGTCCATCATCGTTTAAGCCTAGACCAACCTGTGAATAATTATCTCCATTTTTGTCTTTTGTCTTAATATCGCTATAAGACTCTACTGTAAATTCATCTGCAGACTCATCAATTTTATATACATAGTATGTGGAAGCAAATGACTCTGATACTTCTTTGCCGCCTTTCCATATTGTAATTGATTCGCTATCTTTATCATATACTGCATAAGCTACAGCATCGCCATCATAATCGAATACTTCCGTAACACCATCTACTTCTCCATCTGAGTTATAGGTAATCTCAATGATATCCCCTTCACCGTAGTCTATACTTTGACCATCTTCAGCTAGTTTTTGTACTTCTTCACCTTTGATGTAACCATAAAGTTTATCTACTTTATCATCACTATCATTTCTAACTGAAGTTACACGATCTACTACTGCAAGTTCAAAGTCACTGCTTGCACCTGAGAAGTCATTATCTCTAATAACTACTACTTCTAAATCTCCGTTTTCGGTAAAGTAATAAACATCAGCAAAAACATCTTCATCACTGATATCTGCTACTGTATATACATCACTGTCATCTTCATCAGTAGTGTCAATAAAGAATACTAAAGTATCTTTGGCAAGTAGCTCGGTATCAGTTATAACGTCGCCAGTCTTGACATACATTTTTCTAGTATCTTCATTAAATTGAGCATTTTTCATCGAACCATCAGCATCAAATTCGCCAGAATCCACTGTATATAATTCAGTAACTTCTCCATTACTATTTAGTTCATATTGGATAAGTTGGCCTTTTGTAATCACAACAGCATCAGCTGGAAACGGACTAGGATCATCATCTTCATCAAAGATTTTATCTGCATCAACTTCTTCTACTACTATTTTTTCATCTGCTGTTCCTTCATTTTTAATAACATTAGTTTCTACTTCATCATCAGCTTCATAGATAACTTCGTCGCCTGTTGCAGTAAGAATCTTGAATTTTCTACCACTTTCAAAATCTTCATCTGAAGCTTCGCTGTCAAGTAGGTATCCATATGGTGAACTGCTTGAACTTTCACTTAAGTCTACAGCAACGATATTTTTTTTAAGGTCTAGATAGAATATACCTTCGTCCCCAACACTGAAGTCCTCAATTATTTCATCTTTACCATCAGTTAAATCAATAACATTACCATAGCGAGAATATAAAGCACATTCCAATTCTACCCCATTGACAGTAACATAAGTTTTATACCCTTCTGTTCGTACTTCTTCCACGACACCTTCTTCTTTAAATGATGATACAATAATAGTGTAATAGTCCTCTAAAGGACCCATTAGAACTACTGCAACAGTACCCTTTTTAAGGTCTTCTAGTTTTAAATTAGGTTCAGCACCAGAAACAAATGCCCCTATTGACATTACTTCTATTTTATCATCATCTTCAAACTCATAAGATAAGTCTCTATCTCTCAAACTATAAAGTGTTTCATCCTCTGTATCATAGTAATCAACAACCATTGGTGATCCAGAAATTTGATAGATAAAATCATAATCACCATCTCCATCGTTATTAACTAACCTAAATGATATGTTATATGTATAATTTGTTAATTTTGCGTAACTATAGTCTGCGTTATAGCCAGGATCAGTTTCACCATCATTATCTTCATCACTTCTATGAACGATATACTTTTGGTCTACATCATCACCATTGATAACAAAAAGCGCATCCTTATCAACTTTAACATCATCCCAATCATCATCATCTTCAATAAAATAATCAAATGTGTAACTTACTACATCATCACCATTTTTATTTTCTACAAGTTGTGTTCGATGAAGAAGAGCACCAGATCTTGTTTTTTGATTTTCGAAAACATCACCTTCATATGTAATTTTTAACTCTTCATTGTTATCAGTTTTGCTAATTGTAATGATTTCATCATCATCTGTCACAAATAATTCTACTTCATAGCCTAATAGTCTATCAGCATTTACACTATCACTAATTTCATATTTCTCAATTATTTCTGTTACTTCTTCTTCATTAACTTCTTTTACCTTGATAGCTACTTCATTTTCACCAAGATTTCTACCAAAGTCTGCATAATATGTACCACTTACTACACCAAGAACTTTGTCAACATCTAAATACTCGGTTAGCAAATTCTTGCCTTCTACCTTTTTAAATGTAGCGTCATCACCATATTCTTCTTGTTCCATCATATCAACTGTCAATGAGTTGTAAGCCATCTGCGCTACATCGCCTCTTAATGCAGGTGTACCTGAAGTAGCATCAATACCGTCAGTAATCCCTTCATTTGAAGCAATGAATAAATATCCAACTGGATATCCACCTTTTTGTTTTGCTGCGGGCTCATACCCCAATGCTCTTACAATCATAGTAAGTGCCTGTTCATATTTCACAGTATCTTCTGGGCCAAAGTTACCATTACCGTAGCCATTGATAATGCCCATATCTGACGCTAAATTAATATACCCTGCTGCCCAATGTGTTGCAGGTACGTCAGTATACTCTGTTGTTCCTCCGGATACTTTAGCTGCATCCTCTAAATCTAATGCTCTTGCTACTACAGCAGCAAACTCTGCTCTAGTAATTGTGTCATTTGGTCTAAAACCAGCATCGTCTCCATTCATGATGTTTAATACACCAAGAACTAAAGCTGCTTCTTCATAGTCTGTTCCCTTAACGTCATCAGGAACAGCAGCAAATGCCACTGTGCTCACCATCATTGTAAATACCATTACTAGGGCAAGCGTTTTTTTTAGTTTTTCCATAGTCCCAATTCCTCCTTTAATTTGTTTGAATTTTATTTATTATAAAAGACTTGCATCCCTTATAAACTGATAAATTTAATTTTCTTTTATACTTCTTTTATTTAAATTTAATGGATTAAATGTATAATCAACAGTATAAATAAATAATATATGTTATAAATAAAAGATTTGCTTCTATATACTTATAATGGGCGAATAACGAGATATAGTTAGACTACCACTTTTTTGTTAACGTTAACATTTGCTTCCTCTCCAACACACTCTTTATATTCAAATTGAATGTGTTTGCTACTTAGTACTGATTATTGAAATATTATTGTCTGTTATAATGGCAATAGCAACAGATAAAAAAGTATAGAGTTGATGACAAATGACAAAAGTGACGATCCCATATTCTCTCCACTAGGGTAAGAACCAGTATACGAGCACAACGAAACACACTCAAAAACCTCAGGTAATTATGTACA
This sequence comes from Clostridia bacterium, assembly GCA_963662695.2. Taxonomy (GTDB): domain Bacteria; phylum Bacillota; class Clostridia; order SK-Y3; family SK-Y3. The sequence goes on from CAXXDC010000001.1 coordinate 1,219,232, forward strand.
GAGATCTCAAATTTCATATTAATTATATATGAAATTTTTTTTGAAATCTCGCAATATCTTGTGTTTACTCGTATATTTCATATAATACTACCACTTGCTTTAGTTACAAGGCCTATCCTTAGTCGCAAGTCGTAATAAGAAGTAATATAGAAATGTCAAAGATAAGATAATAAAAAAAGACATGAAGTCCTGATAGATGAGAATATTTCTCGTACTTTATTCGAAATAGATAATGAAATGGAAAGCATTTTAAATAGTGATATTGATTTGGATAAACTATACCTCGAGATACTAAATATGCTTAATAAAAATGAGTATGCACTTTACAAAGATTATTATAAAAACAATATGTCAATTTTAGACCTCTCCAAAAATAAAGTTTTCATACGATCTTTACACTACCTAAAAAGTCCCCTTAAACGGAAGTCTAAAGGGGACATATTTTTTAAATTTTTACAAGACAGACACCAAATTTAACATCATTGTAACTGCTTTGATCCATCAGTATATTCCATCATTTCCAAACGATTTCCATCCGGGTCTACCAGCCAAAACTGCCACGATCCATCTGTTCCCAGACTGATAGGTGTGTCAGGCGTCAGCCCGTTGGCAATCACCGCATCCCATGCATCATGAATATTGGATGCCTCCAGACAAATATGCTGATAACCATAGTAAGGCTGCAAATTGCGCTCCTCTTTTTTCTCACGACCATACACATAAAACAATTCAATATACTGATGAGGTGCTACCTCCAGATAATCTATCCATGGCAGATTACCAAGTGCCTTTAGTCCCTGGATCATAGCAGGATTCTTCTCTGCCATTCCACTTTGCTCCATAGATTTTAACAGATCCGAGTAAGTAAGAGTAAGACTTTTTTCAAGCCCAGTCCTTCACAATAAAATTTCTTCATTTTGGCACTGGCACGCACCTGATAAGCCACCTGTGTGGTACATCGTGCCAAAGACGATTTATCAGTTTTAGATTCTGGAAAAACCTGTGCCCCAAGATGTCTTAGTGCTTTTTCAGAATACTGAGTGAACTGTACTTCATTTCCATCTGGATCATGAACTGTGATCTCCAAGGAGCCGTCAGCCGTAGGATGAACATCTGCATCAATGGTAACACCGCCTTCAACAAGACGCGTCTTTATCTCCTGAATATCAGCTACTTCATAATTAAGTTTTAGATATCCATAATAGTCTTTTCTTTCACCAAACTCTTTTTTACCCAAACCTGCATCATGGAACAATTCAAGATACTGACGATCTGCCAGCTTTAGATATTCCACCCACGGCTTCTCTCCCATGGATGAAATCATCTGCAGACGGTAAGACTGCTCCGGTGTCATTGAATCATCATAATTGTTTTTCAAGCTATTATATAAATCCTGATAAGTATTGGTGAAAAGATGCTGCATACCAATAATATCGCAGTAAAAATGCAACATCTCATCCATATTGCGAACATTTAAAGATGCATGCCCAATATTTTTTACCGGAACCGGTGTATGTTCTGTCTCTTCCTCTTGCATACGTTTTTCCAGATACTCATTATATGCATCTGTATCACAAGGAAATACCAATGGGCAATCCTGTGAAGCAGATAATTGCGCCGTATTCGCCAGCTGTACTGCTATCAGTCCATCAGCTCCGGGAGCAATAAGAGGTGTTCCATTGATGATATGATTTGCAAAGTTAGAGAATACCATGGCATAATTTGCACCAAATTTCGTCTGACCGGTAATTTCTTCTACAGTATATATGGAATCCGGATCGCGTCTTAGAGCACCTGTAAACATCCTGAATTCCATGGTGTCATTCCAATCATCTTCATCCTTAGCAAAATGATAAACCGTTGCTTTGCTACTGTTTTCAACTACTATTTTACCTTTAGAAAGATTAATCTCCAATCGGTCAGTACCGACAGGATCATGGGTACATGAGATAAAGCTACCTGTTGCACCATTTTCATATTCCGTAATCAGTGTCACATCATTTTCTACATGAATGTCACGATGTGAACCCTCCTTACAGATTGCATATACTTTTGAAGGTCTGCCGCACAGCCAGAGCCATAAATCCAACTGATGTGGTGCCTGATTTACTAACAATCCTCCACCTTCACCACGCCAAGTACCTCTCCAAGGGCTACTTTGATAATAACTGTCCGGACGCCACCATGAATTAATAATCCAGTTAGAACGGCGTATCTCGCCTAATTTTCCAGAATCAATCATTTCCTTTAATTCACTATATATATTGTTAGTCCGTTGATTCAACATTAGTCCAAATGTCAACTCCGGATTACGTTCTGCAGCCGCAACCATATCCTCTACATCAGATGCACGGACTGCAGCTGGCTTTTCACACAATACATGTACTCCATGCTCTAGCGCATAAATAGTAATCTCTGGATGCATAAAATGAGGAACAGTCACAATAACTGCGTCACATGCTTTTGCATTTATCATTTCCTTCCAGTCAGTATAAATATCAACATCTGAAGATCTTGATAAACCTTCTAATTGTCCCCTTGAAATGTCGCTAACAGCTGTCAGACGACAGTTTTGTGGTTGTTCTATCTGTCCGACGCCCGGAAGGGGTTTTCCTAATAAAATAGATGCATATGTTCTTCCCTGTGCACCATAGCCAATGATACCAAATCTAATCTCTGCCACTATATTATACCTCCTAATTTTTTTATTATCTCAAAAAGTTTTTTCTTTAAATTTCCAAACAAAAAACTCTTGATAAAATAACGATAACATGTTTAAATTAGTAATACAACCATCAATATTCCAAACAGTGTTGGAACTATTAATAGTCGAGGTGAAATATTTTGGCAAATAAGAAAAACAATCAACAATTAAAAAAACAGAGGATAAAATAATACAGACTACATTAAAGTTACTGGAACGGGTTCCTTTTAAGAAAGTTACTGTACGTAAAATCTGCGAAGTATCAGAAGTAAACCGTTCCACATTCTATGCCCACTTTATCAATATCTATGACCTTTTGGACAAAATTGAACTGAATCTGCGATTGGAATTTGAGAATTCTTATAAGAAAAATAAAATCATGGAAACGGGTGTCATCCCTTTTTCTCCGGAATCTATTCTAGTCTTTATTCAATACATTCATTCCCACCAAACCTTTTATCGGATATTACTTAAGATTGACAGACAATTTCCGATGAAACAGTATGAGCCCTATTTGCACCGGGTTTATAATTCACTCCAACAGCAGCAACCAGCCATTTCAAAAGCAGAAATTACATATTATCTGATGGGGTTCCAAGGATGCTTTACTATGATCATGCGCAAATGGCTGGAAAATGGTTGCAGGGAACCGGAAGAAGATATGACTAAGATTGTAACAGGATGTGTGCCTGAAATCTGGAGGCAATTGACAGATTACTATTTCTGCGAATAACATGAACATGATAAAAGGTTGCTGTCAATTTCTTGACTGCAACCTTGATAACTCAAATTTTATTCTTCTATTTACTTTTATTCTGCTTCATCAGCTTTCTAGTAACTAATACAGTTGAAATGAGAACAAACAATCCTACAATAATGTCAAAAACGATCAACCAATACTGCCACAAAGGCATTACAGTAACAACCTTTGTATTTGCAGATACACCGTTCATAGCATTACTATTTACAATTGTGTAGATAATATCATGAACAGATTTCCTTATATTCTGTACTACAGTAGGAGTTAGTTGTTCATCGTCAATTTTCCACATACTAGAATCAGTATTTAACCAAAGATTCGTACCCGCTTCTTGACCTTCTAAAATATCTTCATATAAAAATGTATCGAAGGATGCTTGATCAGTAATAACCATACCTTTAAAGCCCCACTCATTACGAAGTGTCTCAGTCATTAGCCCCGCATGTCCACCGGTCCAACGAGCACCTATTCTGTTCATGCTCGCCATAGCTCCACGTGCTTCTCCTTCACGAACTGTTGTCTCAAAAGGTTTTAGATATATTTCACGAAAAGCTTGTTCATTTGCAAACATACTTCCTCCATACCTATTTGTTTCCTGATCGTTTAAAGCAAAATGCTTCATGAAAACATAGGCACCCTTAGATTGAACACCAGCAACTTCACTTGCACTTATCTTACCTGCAAGAAATGCATCTTCCGAGAAATATTCAAAGTTTCGTCCACCAAATGGAACACGATGAGTATTTACACCTGGTGCATACCAACCTGATATACCTGTATTGAGGCTATCCTCGCCGATTAATTTACCCATTTCATTAATCAAATCAACATTCCATGTTGAAGCCATCACTACTTCTGCAGGATAAGCCATACATTTTGTTCCACCACCTACAAGTGTGCTAGAGATACCAGCAGGACCATCCTGATCTTTGGTACCAGGAAGATTGATACTTGGGATTGCTGTAGTTGCATATCCGCCCTTCCTAACAAGTAGTGTCATCTCTTCAATCGTCAGCTGATCTAATAAAACATCCCACAATTCATCATCATAATCACGACCAATAAACAGGTCTGCACTTAATTTACCATATTTATCATTAATTTTACCAGTTGACGGCATAACTGCATTCGGATCTTCTGTATAAGAAATTTCTAAATCTGCAAGCAACTCTTTAGATGCAGTCATATCACCCTCTGCATATGTGGTTGGCCATGTACCAGTCCAGTCATTTCTGGAAAGATATTTAAAAGAAGAATCATAATGCTTTATATCAGTAGCATTAAATTGATTAGTTATTTTATTCCCTGTTGATTTAGATACAGCATAAGTAGTTGAATCAAGAGTTTCTACATTAATTTGCTTTACAAATTCTTCATTACCGTCATAATCCATACCATTTTCAGTTGACATTCCCTTCGCTGCAAGTATATTATTCAATGCATCATGTGTATTTATACCTGCTGCAAAATAGTAATCACCAGCGTCAACAATGTATGTACCATAACCATATGCATCAAAGGTCTTCATTTCTTCTTTGTCTACTTTTATAATAACGGTTTCAGACTTACCCGCTTTAATTAAAGGCGTCTTTGCAAATCCAACTAATTTTACAGAAGGTTTTTCAATCTGATTAGTCTTATCATATTCCGTATAAGGAGACTGCATATAGATTTGTACAACTTCCTTACCTGGTGCATCTCCTGTGTTAGTAACTTTTACAGAAACCTCATAAACATTTTCCTGCTCTGTTACGCTATAATCAGACCACTCAAATGTAGTATATGATAAACCATATCCAAACGGGAACTGCACCTGTTTAGTATAATCATAATTGTTTATGCTTTCATTACCAAGTATTACATCTTCATACCTAGTTTCATAATAGTTGTACCCTATATAAATCCCTTCAGCATAAACCATGTACTTATCACCCATATGAACTTCGCTATTAGTAATACTATAGTCTCCGAAGTTTTCTATCGCAGGGGCACTCAATACATCATAGGCGAACGTATCGGGTAATTTCGCTGAAGGATTCACATTACCATTTAATACTTCACCTATTGCATATGCACCTGTCTGGCCTAAAGCTCCTACCCAAATACATGCATCAATATCATACTCTTCCATGAATCCTAATTCTAAAGCATTTGAAGAATTTAATAATACAACAACTGTTTCAAAATTATCAGTTGCAAGCCTAATCATGTCTTTCTCATTATCATCAATTTCAAGATAATGATATCCTGTAGAAAGTTCGCTGGGTGATAAATCTGCACTTTCACCACCAGAACGACCAATTACAACAATAGCCGCATCGTTGTAATCAGCAAAACTTTTAACTATACCATCTGTATAAAGATTCTTAGGTACTTCATTTACAGCAAACGCTCCTTGACCCATAATGTTTGGTGTTTCCTTTTTATAAGATGAGCCTCCGCCAGTGTCATAGAAATCCCACAGTGTCATATTTACATCAAATCCAGATTTTTTAAGCACAGTTAACAAATCTGGGGCTGCACTGGTATCGACAGAGCCTGAACCGCCTCCGCCATACACAAGATCAACAGAACTATGACCTAACACACTAATTTTTGATCCAGAAGCAAGTGGTAGTGTAGTGTCATTATTCTTTAATAAAACGATGCCTTCTTCTGCTATTTCCTGACAAAGTTGTTCGGCATGAGATTTCAACTCATCTACAGATGCAAAATCACTCTTAAAATATTCAGTATCTACATCATCATCTGTCGTTACAACTTTGTTTGTGGTATGACCAAAATAGATTGAAATGATTTGTGAATAAGTTAATACATAAGTGTTTCCTACGATAAGTCCTATTATCAGTGCAATATTTACTATGTACACGATAATAGCCATTGGTTTTGATACTTTTTTCACTTTTATTCCTCCTCATATAATATGCTTACACACAGTTCTACCACCCCGTGCATAAGCATTTTTTATTTAGATTGCAACGCTAGAACGTTTGACAGTATAGAATCGCTACATTCATTTTAACATACATACATATCTGTTTACATCAACAAATAGTTAAGGGCTTAAACTTTTTGTTGATGGTTTAAAATCACCGTTTAGCAAAAGTATTATCCCCTTTAAAGTCCTACTCTTTTAATATTCCCGTAGATATCGAGAACTATTAAAGCTTTTGTTCAAATAGATCTGCCGCTTTCAAATTAAGGTAAAGATATTATGAATAAACCTAGTATAGGATATAAGCATAATGTATGAAAAGAATATATAAGAAAAGTCTTTGCAATGAATGATGATTTATCGAAAAATAATGACATTTTTTTGGATATAAACTTTTTTAGTTCCAAATGCAGTTAAAATTATGAATCAGGTATTTCAGAATTTCATCGGCTAAGTCATCAACAGAAATATTACAGCCATTGCCCAGCCAATATTTCCAAATACCCAGAGCACCTTCCATTACAATCGTAAGTTGGATTTCGAGACCAGGCGGTTCTGAGCCTGAAACGACATCTGGATGTTGCTTATTATACAAATTTTTGCACCACCGAACAAGCTCCAAACACAGCTTTTCCGTAAAGTTACCAGTTCCCTGCCCATTAAACAGTATCTTGTAAATGTTCTGATTTTCATACGACTTTTCCAGAACATTCCGAATAATTAGATAAGCATCATTCGGGTGAAGAGCAACACTGAGATCTGCTGTTTTAAGCGAATCTTGAAACAATACTATGCAATAATATTCTGAGATAGCACGTATCAGTTCGTATATATCATCATAGTGTGCGTAAAAGGTTGAACGATTTATTTCAGCTACCTCACACAGCTCACGAATCGTAATCTTTTTAAGTGGCTTTTTCTGAAGTAAAAAGAGAAAGCTATCTGTGATTTTTTTTTCTGTGCGCAAATTCTGTCTGTGATACATCAAACCCCTCCTTATTTCCAACATTTTTCTATGTTTTGTCGGAAATCCGACAGACTAAAAAACATTGACGGTTTTTCCTCTTCCATTTTAATGATATACTACTACTATATAAAAATCAACATTTGTTGTAAATTCGTTCTTAAGGAGGAAAACTATAATGTTAAAGATTGCAGAAAAAATCCAGAACAGCAAAAATCCTGCAGTACTCGCTTTTTTTGGTGACAGTATCACTGAGGGCTGTTTTGAATTTGAAAATGGGTATAAAGATACCGCTAAGCGGCCTGAACAGGCTTTTCATGCTCTTTTAAAAAAACGTATTGAACGTGATACCGGACGTAAGATTGTTACTGTTAACGCAGGCGTCGCAGGTAATTTTTCGGATCAAGGACTGGAACGCATTCAAAAAGACGTTTTAGACAAAAAGCCTGATTTCTGCTGTGTCATGTTTGGAGTGAACGATGCTACAAACAACAAAAAGGGATTTGAAAAGTACGAAAAAAATATGCAAACGATATTACAAATCCTACTGGAAAACGAAATTGAAACAGTTCTGATGACGCCGAACATGATAGCTTCACGTGGAACACCTGGTTTCCACGGCTTCTGGTGGATCGTCCACAAGTATTATGAAGGCTTGCAGAAAAAAGGTGTAATGGATCAGTATGTAGAAATTTCACGCAAAGTTGCCAGAGAAATGAATGTCCCAATTGCAGATGTCTATGCGCAATGGAAAAAAATGAATAAAGACGGAACCGACACGACCGCAATGCTGATTAACGGTCTTAACCATCCCGCACCTGAACATCATCAACTTTTTGCCGACGCCCTTTATGATTTGATTTTCGGAGAGTAACCCATATTTTAATTCAATTTGGAAAGTGATAAACAGAACCGTAGCTTTGCTACAACAGGTACAATATCACCTGCTATTATCCGGAACTGATGGCATCATATTCTGCCATCAGTTCCGTCTCTTCCATACGGCAAAATTATATTAATTAAATCCAAAAATTCTTTGTGATATTTTATATACTAGTAATGCAATTCTACGTCCAAACCAGCCAGGCAAGTTTACAATTCGTCCTAATAATCTATATCTAAGTTGACAATATAACTCAAAATCATTTTGCTTTATGTACTTCCAAAGCTCCTTTTTCTTTTTAAGATTCTCATTAGTTCCTGATTTTATTAATAAAATAGAAGAAACAGCAGTGACTATTTCTAAATAATCAAGCATGTAATGGCGAAGCTTAGGAAAGATGAGATCACTCTCTTGATACTTCTCTATCATAAGCTTATTCACTAGAATCTGCTGGTCAATTCTTTTAATCATAACACTTTCATTTACAGATTGATCCTGCCTGCCAATATAATATCTATAAAAATCCACATTCACATAAAACATTTTCTTTACATATTCCAACGGAACAAATACAAATAAATTATCCACATAAAAAGTATGTTTAGGTAATTTTAATCCACAGCTTCTCAACACTTGGGTTCTATATATAACAGAATGCATCAAGATATATTGCCCTTTACGAAATGGCTTTATATCATCCCAAGTGAAAACTTTACCTCCTGGAAGTATGTTGTCATATTTTATAATTTTTTTAAATTTTGCTCCTACTTTTTCATACACATAGTTACTGATAACCATATCAACGTTATTTTCTTCAGCTACTAGCTGTTTTAGTGTTTCTAATATTTTCAGATATGCTCTAGTATCAACCCAGTCATCACTATCTACAACTTTAAAATATATTCCAGAAGCATTGCGTATGCCTGTGTTTACAGCTTCTCCATGCCCTCCATTTTCCTGATGAATAGCTTTTATGATTGTTGGATATTTCCGCGCATATTCATCTGCAATTTCTGCTGTTTTGTCACAAGAACCATCATTAACTATTAATATTTCAACATCCTCTCCTCCAGGCAAAAGTGACTCTATACAGTATTTCATATATTCTTGTGAGTTATAGCAAGGAATTGCAACTGATAATAACTTCATGTTATACACATCCTTTAAATGTTTTTTTGTTGAGAATCGTCTTTAAATATTATTTTGAATATAGGGAAAAACACCCAGAAAGAGATAGCAGCATTGATTATCATTGTGATAAAGTCTGCAAAAGCCTCACCAGTTGAACCCATTCCCCACGTATTCATTAACAGATTATAAATCGGAGCTTTGTAAAGACCCTGAAGTGCAGCAGCGCCTATCGATATAATAATATACGCTATTACATACCAAAAAGCTGATTTCCATATGTTGCTTTTTGACTTAAATGTTATATTCCGCTGTGCAAAGAAATTAATAATCTGCGCAATCCCTAATGTTATTTGAACTGCTAAGAAGTATGCAAGTCCACCACCGCCACCTGCTGAGATTGCTCCAGCTGCGTAATTAAATACATAATAGGGGCTATTATCGATATTTCTCCCGATCTGTAAAATTTGAAAATTTGTATTTACTAAATCAGTATGTCCAAATATCCCCTTTATTACAGGCATTAAAACTATTTGCAAAACGGTTACACCACTACTAAACAAAAAGAATATTAAGAATTGCGCAATATTAGGATATTTCCCTTTGAATTTCCCCCATAAATCACTCATTTTTTCTCCTTTCTAATTGCAACTGCAATTATTTCTTTTTCAGCTTAATCATTTTTCTTCTTTCCATTAGGAAGTGACTTAACCCTTTAAAAAAGTGACCATTTACAATCATAAGGATACCATCAAGCATTGGCATATTTATGATACCACCTGTCATCCTTGCAACTCCCCTAAAAGGCATATGGTAAATAGACATCATAATGATATTTGCAGTGTCTCTTTTCCCAATCTTTCTCAAAAACCAATAGGAAAATTCAATCCATTTATAAGCAAATCTTGCAAATCCGCCTTTTGCATACTGGCATTGTGCAATCGTATCATTGTAATGTAGTGGTTTTTCTTTGTCCCATTTTGGATTAGGAACTTTATATCCTAGAAGGTTTTCAAACTCTTTTACACTAACATCGTTTGCTTTACCAGAGTAATAGGATGAAAGCAAATTACTATCATACGGAAGGGGTGCATCCGTACCTTCTATATAAATAGTATCTGTAATTCTTATATCCGCACTTGATGCACCAATCATAATTTCATAATATGCAGATTCAATTTCCCATTTATTTGTTTTCACATTAAAGTATCGGAATGATTTGTCATCAAAAGGTATCGTTATTAGTTTAGTTTCACCTGCATTGATAAACACTTTTGTGAATCCTTTTAATTCTTTTTTAGGTCTAAAAATTTCCTTGGATTTACAACCGATATATAGCTGTACAACCTCAATACCTGCAACTTTTCCAGAATTAGTGAGTTTAAATGTCACACCATCTTTGTCAACTTTAATATCCGAATATTCAAAAGTTGTATAACTGAGCCCATACCCAAATGGAAAGAGAACTTCACAATTGGCAGTATCGTAATAGCGATAACCGATATAAATACCTTCTCTGTATTCAACCGAAACTTCTTTACCTGGGAAATTGTGAAATGAAGGATTGTCCTCGTAACGAAGAGGATAGGTTTCAGCCAATTTACCAGAAGGATTTACGTCACCTGATAAAACCCTTAATATAGCCCTAGCTCCTGCTTGTCCTCCCAAATATCCATGTAATAACCCTTTAACCTTGCCAATCCAAGGTATCTCCACCGCAGAACCACAAGAGAGAATAGCCACTATATTAGGATTAACTTTATACAAAGCGTTTAACAATTCTATCTGATTGTCTGGAATCTTCATATCTCGTCTATCTAAACCCTCAGCTTCAGTGACCTCATCTAAACCAATATACAAAAGAATTACATCTGCTTTTTGTGCAAGCGCACAAGCCTTTTCTATGTTTTTAAGACTTTTCTCTCCATAACGACTGTAACCAGGTTCGTACCCAACACTCATAATACCTGATTCATCAAAACATTCCAGAGTATTATCCAGAATTGTAGGATTTACTATTGATGAGCCCGCTCCCTGATAACGTGGTTCTTGCGCAAAGTCTCCTATAACGGCAACTTTTTTACCATATTTAAGAGGTAGTACATTATCCTCATTCTTAAGTAACACGATTGACTCTTCAGCAACTTTTTGCGCAACCCTATGATTCTTCTCTAAATCAAACGCTTTTTGAGGCTTTTTGTATACTTCCTCAGTTGTAAAAATCAAATCAAGTAGTCTGTCCACACATTCGTCCAGTACTTCTTCATTTATCTCACCACTTTTTATAGCCTTAATTATTTCTTCATTAGTTTCACCGCCAGTTGTGGGCATTTCTAATTCATTACCAGCGAGCAATCCTGCAACACGATTATTGCTACCACCCCAATCAGTAATAACACAGCCATTATAATTCCATTCATCTCGTAAAATCTCCTGCATTAGATGCATATTTTCATTCGTATATGTACCGTTTAACATGTTATATGAAGACATTAGAGCTTTAGCATTACCTTCTTTAATAGCAATTTCAAACGCAGTTAAATATATCTCTCTGAGCGTTCTTTCATCCACAATGGTATCAACCGCCATACGCCGCTCTTCTTGATTATTTGCACAAAAATGCTTTACACAGGCAGAAATTCCATGAGATTGTATTCCTCTAATATATCCTGCGGCTATTTTTCCAGCCAGATACGGATCTTCACTGAAATACTCAAAGTTTCTGCCACATAAAGGATTTCTCTTCATATTTATTCCAGGTCCTAATAAGACATTGACTTTTTGCGCAACCGCTTCTTCACCAAGACATTGTCCAACTTTTTCACCAAGCTTTTCATTCCAACTGTTTGCTACAGTTGCAGCAGTAGGATAACAAGTGGCAGGAATACTAGCATTTAACCCTAGATGATCTGCCGCTTTCGCTTGTTTTCTAATGCCATGTGGCCCATCTGCAAGGAATATATTTCTAATCCCCAGACGTTCAATATCCATCGTCTGCCAAAAATCTTTTCCTGACATTAAAGATGCTTTTTCTTCCAAAGTCATTTTTTTAATTATCTCTTTATATTTCATTAACTCTTCTCCATCCCATCTACTTTACCACTACTAGTCCCCTAGTAAATTACTGCAATATAAATTTATCATATATAATTGAAATAATCTATCACCAAAATGTTTAAAGGGATAAACTATTTGTTTACGATAAAAAATAATCTTACTTCATATTTTTCCAAACTTGCTGATAAAGTGTATTTGAGTTATAATATTTTACAGTATAAAAAAATAAATAACATAAACTAAATGATAGGAGGAGTAACTCTTTTATGAAGAATAAATATGACTTTTTAGTTGTAGGTGCAGGTTTATACGGCGCTATATTTTCATATTTAGCTAAAAAATCAGGTAAAACATGTCTAATTATCGAAAAACGAAACCATATCGCAGGAAATATTTATACTGAAAAAATGGAAGATATTCAGGTTCATAAATATGGAGCTCATATTTTTCATACTAACAACAAAGAGGTTTGGCAGTTTGTAAACCAATTTGCTGATTTTAATCGGTATACTAATAGTCCTGTAGCAAATTATAAAGGTGAAATATATAATTTACCATTTAATATGAATACCTTTAATAAGATATGGGGTGTAATAACACCAGATGAGGCTAAAGAAAAAATAGAAGAACAGCGAAGTTCAAATTATGTCGATCATCCACAAAATTTAGAGGAACAGGCTATTAATCTGGTTGGTAAAGATATCTATGAAAAACTCATTCGGGGGTACACTGAGAAACAATGGGCTCGTCCTTGTAACGAATTACCTGCGTTTATTATTCGCAGACTCCCTGTAAGATTTACTTATGATAATAATTACTTCAATGCTAAATTCCAAGGGATACCAATAGGTGGATACACCGCCATGGTAGAGCAAATGGTTGAAGGTATAGAAGTTAAACTAAATACAGACTATCTTAGCGACAAAAAAAGATGGGATGATATTGCAGATAAGGTGGTCTATACAGGACCTATTGATGCTTATTTTGACTATAAATTTGGTATTTTACAATATAGAAGCGTCCGATTTGAAACTGAGGTTTTGGATATGCCAAACTACCAGGGTAATGCAGTAGTAAATTATACCGACCGCGAAATACCTTATACACGGATTATAGAGCACAAACATTTTGAATTTGGTACACAACCAAAAACAGTAATTAGCCGCGAATATAGTGTTGAATGGAAACCTTGTGATGAGCCATATTATCCAATAAACGATCAAAAAAACAGTACAATCTATAATGAATATAAAGCTGCTACCGAAACTGAAAGCAAAGTTATTTTTGGCGGACGTTTAGGCGAGTACAAATATTACGATATGGATCAAGTCGTAGAATCTGCTCTAAAGAAGGCAAAAGAAATTTTGTAATCCTATATTGACATGTAAAGAAGGGAAAGTAATGAACACAGATGTATTACAATGCTTCATAAAAGTCTATGAAAAGAAAAGTATTACATTGGCAGCTAAAGACTTATTTATCACTCCTCAAGGTTTAAGCAAAGCTATAAAACAGTTGGAATTAGATTTACAAGTTGAACTGTTTTATAGAACAGCTCGCGGCATGGAAGCAACTGAATATGGGGAATTATTGTATGCTCGAGCTAAACATATCTGTTATCTCATTGAAGATATAAAGAAAGAAATAAGTATCACAAGCGAGAGCGAAAGCATTTTAAATGTCGTAGTCACATACGCAACAACATCTGCACTGCCTCCTGATTTTTTATTTGGATTTTCAGATGTCCACCCAAATCTCCAAATAAAATTAAAAGAATTCCCTGATGAATATCCTATAAGAAATTTATTTCAGGAAGAAGCTGAAGTAGGTTTAGTTATGGGGCACGAAGATATTGATAATTGTGACTATGAATTAATGATCCCTGGTGAAACAGTAATATTGGTCTCCAAAAATCATCCATTAGCGATTAAAAATCAAATTTCTGTAATGGAACTGGAAAATGAGCCTTTAATATTAAAATCAGTGGAACCCGGTACGGAACATGGTTTTGTAGACAAATGTTTAGAGTATGCCTTCACACCTCTCGTCAAACATGAAACTGGTAACATAGCAAATGCACATATTCTATGTGAATCAAAAGGGCTAGTAGCCGTCTCAATTGATTTCGTCGAAGAAGCACTTAAAAATGAAAAGCTAAAAGTGATAAAGTTAAAAGAAAAAATTCCACAAAATATTTATCTTGTTATTAGAAAAAAAGAGATTCAGTCAAGAGCGGTAAATTTATTCAAAAAATACATAAAAGAATATTGCAGGGACAGCAATTAATAATATACAAATATTAATCATTGCTATCCCTGCAACCACTTATAGTATATTCTTTTATTCCTTTAATAAACCATCTTCTGTATAGTTATTATTTGAATCCCATAAAATCCATTCTTCAAGTCCTGCATCATAGGTTGCATCTATCTGTTCTCGCACTTGCTTTGCCCCATATTCTTGATAATTCCCTCTTCCAAGATACGATGCAGTAAAGTCTTGCAACCATGGTCTAATCTTAGCATTTGCCTGACTGCTCTCCAATCTACCTTCTGCCAATACTAAGGTATTATAAACAACACCATAAGGATCTAAATCGGGATACTTAAATAATACAGTATTAATCCGCTGACCTACACCATTTTGGGCTACATTTGCATAATGGGATGGATAAACCATAGGACATACATAATCAATATCCTTAGAAACCAATTCCCAATCCTGACCAATCTCTTCATAATCGCCTACTACGATTGGTACAATTCCAAAGATATCAGCAGATACATCTACCCCATAAGGTGCTAATTCTTTTTTTGCAAAGGCCAAAAAATCAGAGATAGCTTCTGATTTTTTCTTAGTAATTGCGGCTTCTCCATAATCTATTAGTTTAACATTTCCATCGGTAGGAAAACGTACATAATCGTATTGAATTTCTTTAAAACCTAGCCGCGCAGCTTCTTTAGACAATTCTATAAGATACTTCCATGATTCAGGATTATATGGATTGAGCCATGTATTATGCTTATTATCACGCCAAAGGCTACCGTCTTTCGTTTTTATCGCTAATGCAGGTCTTTTCTCTCCAAGGATAGGGTCTTTAAAACAAACTATCCTTGCAATAGGGTATATATTGTTTTCCTTCAGCGTATTCATGAGCATTTCAATATCCCCTACCATATTGATGTCTGCATCTATTTCTTTTACCCAAGGTACATTTGACCTGTACGTTACTCTTCCAGCATCTTCTTTGACATCAATGACCATCGCATTTAGTTCTGTCTCATTCACTATTCTTAACAAGCGATTAAATCTTGATTTTGAACCTGCTATCCATCCAGAAACATAGATTCCCTTTACCTTTACAGGTACTTTATATAAATTTGAGTTTGATTTAGGTTGATTTATATAATGTTCTAATCCCATTGGTATATCTTTATAATTTTGTCTTCTTCTATGTTTCGAATAACGATCTCCAATTCTGCTAATACTTAAAACTGAAAAAACACCTATAGCAATTGCTAGTCCTACTAAAATAAATATTGTCTTATACTTTTTTACAAACGTTAGAACAAACTTAATTATACTCACCCACATTCTTCATTTTACTTAAAAAAACACTCACTATATATTATGAGTTATACTAAACTATTTAACACTATAAAAATTTTCAAACCTGCACCAATTACATATTCGACATAATTCCTCAAATTCCTGCATTTTTTTAGATATATTAATAGGATTATTATATATATTAAGTACTATCACTTTATACAATCAAAAAATGTTTTTAAAAACTTACCAAATTTTCTTGTCTCTCTTGAAAGATATTTCCTTTCGTTATACTTCATGTAAATATATCTTTCTAAATGAAAATCTTCAATTGGGCGTATCTGTATTTTCGTATCATTTTTATCAAATGCCCATGTTTTTTCCGCAACAAATGCAATCCCAATTCCATCCGATACAAAGGAACGTAGTGAGTGAGGATTATTAGTTATCAAAGAATACTTTGGCTTAACATCACGCTTCAAAAATTCTGTCTCTAACATTTTAGACATACTGCTTGTTTTAGATAATCCAATCATTGAAACTGCCATGATATCTTCAAGAAAAATCTTCTCTTTTTCTTCTAACGGATGTTTTTCAGGAATTGCCAATAATATTTTCTCTTTTAACAAAAAAATTTCTTGTTCAGAAAAAACAGGATCTTTTTTGGCATCCAGAATCACATCATAAGAATATTCTTCTTTTATATCCGGCTTCTGTTGTTCAATCTGTAATTTTATTCTAGGATACTGCTCCCGGTACCGTTTTACTAGATCTGGTAATAAACTCGAAGCTACACGTACCCACATACAAATACCTTCTGTCCGTCCTTGATTATAATCAGCCAATTGGTTTTGTGCATTCTTATATGCTGAAATGATTGTTCTCGCGTATCTATAAAATATTCTACCATTTTCATTAAGAACAATTTTCTTACCCTTGCGGTCAAATAATGAATATCCAATTTCCTCCTCCATGTCATGAATTATCCGACTAAGAGCTGGCTGCGAAATATACAACTCCTCCGCTGTTCTTGTCATATTTTCATATTCCGCTGCTTTGATAAAATACTGTAGCTTTTTAAGATTCATCCCATTCTCCTTATAACGAGGCTTTCCGTTGTTATAACATTTTTGTTATATGATATCTGTATTATATATTAGAATGTAACTGAAAACAATGTTAAAATATTTTTATAAATAAATCTAGTTAGGAGAAACATATGAATTTATCACTTATTTTACTTCGGCAAATTATTATCATGTTTATTTTGATGGGAATCGGCTTTTGGTTATATCGTTCTAATAAAATATCCCTTCAAGGAAGTAAAGAACTTGGAACGCTTCTGCTCTATGTTGTTCTTCCATGTGTAATTATCAATTCCTATCTTTCTGAATTTTCAAAAGAAAAAGTAATTGGCCTTGCCTACTCATTTTTAGCCGCTGTACTATCTCTTTTTGTATCTATTATTGTATCTCATATTGTATTTGGCAAAAAGAATAAGATAGAGCACTTTGGAACTGCTTTTTCTAATGCCGGTTTTATCGGCATCCCACTTGTTCAGGCAACACTTGGTAATGATGCAGTATTCTACGTTGCTGGTTTTGTTGCACTACTAAACATTTTGCAGTGGACATACGGTGTTTTTGTTATGACAGATAGTTTAGAATCAATTTCACCTAAGAAGCTATATGGTAATCCAATTACCCTGTCTCTTTTGATGGGATTAATTCTCTTTTTTACACAGATACCAGTTTACTCGGTATTCAAGATTTCGCTCCAGTCTGTAGCTAATATGACCACACCAATCGCAATGATAATACTTGGAATCTATCTTGGACAAATGAGTTTAAAAGATGTTTTCAATGAAAAGTATGCTTACATAAGTTGTCTGCTTCGCTTAATAGTGATTCCTCTACTTACAATTGCAGTACTTAGCTTACTCCCGTCTTTCTATTATGACGTAAAGATGTCTGTACTAATCGTAGCAAGTGCTTCCGTTGGTTCCAATGTAGCAATCTTTGCACAACTACACAATCAAGATTACAAAAGATCCGTTAAAAGCATATGCCTGAGCACTATTTTTTCAATTGTAACAATGCCTGTTATAATCGCAATTGGTGCGTATTTGTGGTAACAATTTTTTTAAAAAATAGGCTTAGTGGTGAAATACTCAATTATATAAAAAAAAGGGGGTCACTGTTTTTTTATTGAAAAAACTTTGTAACCCATGATATATAAAGATCTAAAAAAATAGTAGTGTAAAACTTTACACTACCAATTAGAGATGGAGGATTGTGAAATGAATGCAAAGAAAATTTTTATTGTAGTGATGGTAGTTGTTATTGTACTCGCTATTGCACAGGTGTTGGTACTTGGAATCATGGGTGGGATAGGTCCATTTGGCTTTATTAGGAAGAATCGGATTGCTAAAATGCCTGGTAATTCTCAGAAGTATCACATCGAAAATGTAGCTGTATTAGATAATAGTCCGCTTGAAGGGAAAAATTTGTGTTTTCTTGGGTCATCAGTAACAAAAGGTGAAGCAGCACTTGACGTATCTTTTGCTGACTATATTGCTAAGCGAAATTCAACTAGTTATATAAAGGAAGCAGTAAGCGGAACAACTTTGGTAGATAGCGGTTCCAATTCTTACGTACAACGTATGATAAACAATATTGATCCAGAAGAAAAAATTGACGTATTAGTATGTCAACTTTCAACAAATGATGCAACGATGAAGAAAGAACTTGGAGAAATTAGTGATTCTAAGTTAATTGAGAATTTTGACACCAGTACTGTCATTGGCGCGATGGAATATATTATCGTTTATGCAAAACAGACATGGGATTGCCCAGTGGTATTCTATACTGGAACAAAATATGATAGTGAGCGTTATGTCGCAATGGTAGACGCCCTATTGCAGTTACAGGATAAGTGGGATATCGGTGTCATTGATTTATGGAATGATACAAAAATGAATGCAGTTTCAGAAGAAGATTATGATTTGTATATGGTGGATGCTATTCATCCGACACAGGCTGGTTACTTAAAATGGTGGACGCCTAAAATGGAAGCATATTTATATGAGTACTTCCAGTAACTATATTATATGTACTTACAGTTTTTTTGACAATATATTGGAAAAATTTAAAAGGGGGAAAGTGAAGTGAGGATAAAGAAAAATTTAATTGTAGTAGTGGCAGTTGTTGTTGTACTTGCTATTTTACTAACGTTGGTGCTTGGAATTATGGGAGGCATTGGTCCATTAGGCTTTGTTAAAAAAGATCAAAATTCACAAACGCAAGATGATGTACAAGCAAAAGATGATGCACAAACGCAAGAGGATCTGAGAAAGCAATATTTAGCAAAGATGCCTGGTAATGCACAGAAGTATTACATTGAAAATGTAACAGTATTAGATGATAGTCCGCTTAAAGGGAAAAAGTTGTGTTTTCTTGGATCGTCGGTAACAAAAGGTGAAGCAGCACTTGACGTTTCTTTTGTTGACTATATAGCAAAGCGAAATTCAAATAGTTATATTAAGGAAGCAGTAAGTGGAACGACTTTGGTAGATAATGGTTCGAATTCTTACGTACAGCGCATGATAAACAATATAGATCCAGAGGAAGAAATTGACGTATTCATATGTCAACTATCTACAAATGATGTAGGGACGAAATCTGGACTTGGAGAAATCAGTGATTCTAAATCTCTAGAAGATTTTGATACAAGTACTATCATTGGTGCCATGGAATATATTATTTGTTATGCAAAACAGACTTGGGATTGCCCTGTAGTGTTCTATACAGGAACAAAATTTAATAACGATCGTTATCCTACAATGGTAGACGCATTGTTACAATTACAAGATAAATGGGATATCGGTGTTATTGATTTATGGAATGATACTGAAATGAATGCAGTTAACGAAGAAGATTATGCTTTGTATATGGCCGATCCTGTTCATCCAACAAAGGCTGGTTACTTAAAATGGTGGACGCCTAAAATTGAAGCATATTTGTATGATTACTTGCAGTAACCATAATAAGGGAAAAAGTCTACATATGTATAGTAATGGCTACAAACCTGATAAAATGATTTTAATTCAAGACAAAAAGCTGTGGGCTAATCAGCCACACAGCTTTTTTATTACTCATTATCTCATTTCAATCGCTTTACCATTGATGATATTTTTAGGACATTTTACGACACATTGATTACAGTTTACACATTTCTCATAATCGATAATTGCAATATTATCTACCACATGTATTGCATCAAACTTGCATTGCTTTTCACAAATCTTACACCCAATACATCCAGTATCACATAATGCTCTAACGTCTTTTCCTTTATCTTTCGATTTACACATAACCCATGTCTTAGAACTCTCAGGGATAAGCTCAATAACACTTTTGGGACAAGCGTTCACACATTTACCACATGCAGTACATTTATCTGGATCAATAACAGCAATGCCATTTTCAATCTTAATAGCATCAAATTGACAAGCCTTCACGCAAGTTCCCAAGCCCATACAGCCATACGCACAACTTTTAGGTCCTCCGCCCAATTTAGAAGCGGCTACACAGTCCATTGCTCCATAATATTCATACTTCTCTTTTGCAACGTTATTCGTCCCGTTACAAAGTACTCTCGCGATTTTTCTTTCCGTTGCATCAACTGTAACACCCATTATTTCTGCAACATTACTTGCAACGCTAGCTCCACCGACAGGACACCCATCGACGGGTGCTTTTCCTTCTACGACAGCTGTTGCAAATGCTCCACAGCCTGCATACCCACAGCCCCCGCAATTCGCTCCTGGTAATGCTTCCGATACCAAAGGAATTCTCTCATCAACCTCAACCGCAAACTTCTGTGATGCATAAGCAAGTAGGGAACCAAAGAGTAATCCCATACCTCCTAAGCTAAGTACTGGCGCTATAATTTTATCTATCATCGTCAATTCACCTCACATTTCAAACTAGTATTAAAACTTGAGTCCTTGGAATCCTAAAAATGCTATTGATAATAATGCTGCAGTAATAAGCGCAATCGGAAAACCTTGTAATGGTTTTGGAATATCGGAAAGTTCCAACCTTTCCCTTACCCCTGCAAATAAAACAATTGCAAGGGTAAAACCTAATGCTGCTCCTGCTCCGTATACCAATGACTCAATAAAGTTAAATTCTTTTTGTATGTTTAAGAGTGCTACCCCAAGTACTGCACAGTTAGTTGTAATGAGTGGTAGATAAACCCCTAACGCTTGATACAAGGTAGGACTAGTCTTCTGAACAACCATTTCTACAAACTGTACCAAGGCAGCAATAACCAAAATAAACGCGATAGTTTGTAAATACTCGATATTAAAATGAACTAATATAAATGTCTGCACCAGCCAAGTGATCAGTGAAGCCAATACCATAACAAAGGTAACTGCCATTCCCATCCCTAAAGCTGTCTCCACTTTTTTAGATACACCAAGGAAGGGACAAATACCTAAGAATTTGACTAATACAAAGTTTTCAACTAAAATTGCACCTAACGCAATTGCAAAAAGCTCTGCCATCAGGCTTCACCTCCTTTTTTTCTCATTGAAACCCAGTTCATAATCCCTAAAATCACACCAAGTCCTAAAAATGCACCCGGAGGAAGAATCATGATTAGGGCTGGCTGAAATGCTTCACCAAATAGTTTTATGCCTAAAAATGAACCATTTCCTAATATTTCTCTAACGCTAGCAAGTACAACAAGCGCAAGGGTGAAGCCTAACCCCATACCTAGTCCATCCATGACTGATTTACCAACGCTGTTTTTAGATGCATAAGCCTCTGCCCTAGCAAGGATAATACAATTAACCACAATCAATGGAATAAACAACCCTAAAGACTTTGATAAAGCTGGAATATATGCTTTTAATATCATCTCAATGAGTGTTACAAAGCCAGCAATAATAACAATATATGCCGGTATTCTCACCTTTGATGGTATGAATTTCCTTAGCAACGAAATAACAATATTAGAACCAACCAGTACAGCTGTTGCAGAAAGACCCATCCCTATTCCATTTTCAACACTAGTCGTAACAGCCAAAGTTGGACACATACCGAGAAGCTGAACAAACACTGGATTATCTTTTACAAGCCCTTTATTAAATTCCTGTAATAAACTCAATTCTATTCCCCCTCTACTGACTCTCAATTTTCTGTTTATATATTTTTATAGCCATATTAACACCCTGAGTAACAGCATTAGATGTAATAGTCGCCCCACTAATGGCTACAACTTCATTCTCTTTGGGTGTTCCACTTTTAATAACTCCTAGAGGGTTCTTTGTCGTCTTTCCATTATACTGTTCTTTAAATTTTGGTTCATTCGCTTTTGACCCTAATCCAGGGGTTTCTGCATGATTGACGATATGAATGCCAGTGACTTTTCCTTCACCATCAATTCCTACAATCATATCTATAGCGCCACCGAAACCATTTGGCGCTACGCCGATTGAGTAACCAACTACATTGCCGTCTGACTTACCAATAAATACACTACTGACAATCTTATAGTCCCCTTCACCTAAACCATCTATATCCATCGATTCAAAAGAGTCAGCAGACGAGAGTACTGCCTTTCTTGCTTCGTCCTGTGCTTGTTGGTTTAGTAACGCTATTCTATCCGCTGTTGCAAGATTAGCTAATCCTAACAATAATGCAACACTAAAAGTAATGACGCATAATATTATACCCAGTTTTATTATCTCACGCACGAACCTTCACCTCCCCAAATTTCATAGGAGCTGTATATTTATCGATTAATGGCGCCGCCACATTCATTAGTAAGATAGAATATGATACCCCTTCTGGATATCCACCATATAATCTTATCACCGATGTAAGAATACCACATCCAATACCCATTATAATTTGTCCCTTTGATGTCACTGGTGAAGAAGCATAATCGGTCGCCATAAAGAAAGCACCTAAAATCAGACCTCCAGAAAGGATATGATATAACGTGTCACCAGTAAATAAACCACCTTTACCAAAAACAAAAGTCAATACTGCCACCGTTGTAATAAATGATACTGGTATTTTCCAGTTTATCACTTTTCTATAGAATAGATACCCTGCACCTATAAGTAATGCTAATACGGATGTCTCACCAATACATCCACCAATATTACCTAAAAACAAATCCATATAAGATGGTAATGCTTGCCCCACTGCTTCTGTCCCTTTTATGATTGCCAAAGGTGTCGCAGTACTCACAATATCTACCTTACCTAGTAAAGGCATCGGCGTAAATGGCTGAACCCATTTTGTCATCATTGTAGGCCACGATGCAAGTAAGAATGCCCTTGCTGCTAATGCAGGATTCATAAAATTCTGTCCTAGGCCACCGAACAATTGTTTAACAATAATAATGGCAAAGAAACCACCAATTAAAGGAATCCACAACGGAACTGTAGCAGGCATATTAAACGCCAATAAAATTCCAGTTACTACAGCACTCCAATCATTGATTGTAGTGGGTTTATTGCATATCTTTTGCCATGCATATTCTGCAACTACACAGCTTAGCACAGAAATCAACGTAATGAATATAGCCCTAAAACCAAAATACCATGCTCCAGCAATCATAGCAGGCATAAGGGCAATGACTACATCTAACATAATTCTGTTCACTGATTCTTCTGACCTTACATGTGGAGACGAAGAAACAATCAATCTGTCTTTTATCATTTGATAACCTCCGTTTACTAGTTCTTTTGCGCTCTTCTGCGAGCAATAATAGCCTGCTTTGCCACTCTAATCGTTTGCACTAGATGTCTCTTAGATGGACAAACGTAGGAGCAGCTTCCACACTCGATACAATCTACAGCATGATACTGTTCTGCTTTATCCAAATCGTCTTTATTCGCATGTGCATTTAAATATAGTGGAAGTAAATTCATTGGACAAGCCTGTACGCATTTCCCACATCTAATGCATGCATTTTCAGGCTGAAGTGCCACATCTTTGTCTACAAAAGCTAAAAGTCCTGATGTACCCTTTATGACAGGTACATCAATTGAATATTGGGCAATACCCATCATTGGTCCACCCATAATAATTTTTGCAGGGTCTTCAATAAATCCACCTGAATTTTCAAATAAAACACGAAAAGGTGTACCGATTCTTACATGATAATTCTTTGGCTCTTTCACAGCAGAGCCAGCCACTGTAACAATACGTCTAGTTAAAGGTATTCCTGTTGTAACCGCTCTTGCGATTGCAGTACATGTATCTATATTGTTAACAACAGCACCTACATCAGCAGGTAACCCCCCTGAAGGAACTTCTTTGCCAGTTATAACTTTAATCAACTGTTTTTCCGCTCCCTGAGGATATTTTGTTTTAAGAACAACAACCTCTATCCCTTCCTCTTTTGAGGTATGTTCTTTCATTACTTTAATCGCATCCTGTTTGTTTTCCTCGATGCCAATATAACCTTTTTTGAGTCCGAATACTTTCATTATCACTTTTAGCCCTGTTATCACTTCTTCAGGCACTTCTAACATCACTCTATGGTCTGATGTTAGATAGGGTTCGCATTCCGCACCATTAATAATAATATGCTCAATTTTTTTATCTGGTGGAGGAGATAGTTTTACAAATGTCGGGAAAGCTGCTCCCCCCATTCCAACAATACCTGCTTCTCGAACAATATCAATGATTTGTTTTGGATCCAAGTCTTCTAGTTTCCCTTTTGGTTTTACACAATCATGTAATGTATCCAATCCATCATTTTCTATGATAATCGCCATTACCTTAGTGCCACTTGGATGAAGAACAGGTTCAATTGCAACTACTTTCCCTGAAACACTTGCGTGAATAGGCGCACTTATAAATGCTTTTGAATCTGCTATCTTCTGCCCTAGTTGTACTTCATCACCGACTGCAACTAAAGGTTCACAGGGTGCACCGATATGTTGCTGTAATGGAAAAATCAATCTATCTGGTGCTTCTAATTTAACGATACCAACACTTTCGGTAGCATGTTTACTGTCATGAGGATGGATGCCACCTTTAAAAGTTAAAGCCTTCATTATAGACCTCACCTCTTTCATTATTTTTTGACCTTCTCTATTATACACCGATTGTATACAAAATACAATTTAGTTATTTTATTAACGATTTTATTATAACATTTTATAAAACATTTTGTATTGTAAAGCATTGTATGGTATTATTTTCAACATAAACTTTCATATAGTTTCTACCGATATAATATATATAAACTAAGTTTAATCATGGTTTATTTGTGGTAAATATAAGACAATAAAAGAAAATTAATACTTCTCAAAATGAGTTTAAAACAGTATAATAGAAATAAAGGACTACTATAATCATAAAGATATGAAATGTTGGTGATAATAATGAAAATTGAAAGAATTGGATTTAATAAGATTAAAATAACACTCTCAGTAGATGAGTTAGAAAGATGGAATGTAGATATTGATGATTTATCCTATAATACGCCTGAAGTTCAAGAGATGTTTTGGACAATGATGAAAAAGGCTGAAGCAGAAACTGGCTTTTATGTAGATGATTCGCAGCTAATTATCGAAGCGATGCCAATGCATTCAGATGGTTTTGTTATCCTCATTACTCGTGTAGAAGATGATGAAGATTTTGAATCTATCCATAAATACATTAAAAATAGATTTAAAAAATCTGAACTGAGAGTAAAGAAAAAAAGCAAGAAAATTCACTCTACTATTCTCACATATATATTTGATGACTTCGATAATATTTGCGCTGCAAGTATACGTTTAAATAATATGTATAACGGAAATAGCACCTTATATAAATATAAAGATTACTATTACCTCCTATTGACTAGAAATAGTTCTTCTGATAAAAACCCAGAAGATGTTGAGACTATTTTAAGTGAATATGGTGACAAAGTTGAAAACTCCTCGATTATGGAAGGATTTTTCAATGAGCATGGAGATAAAATCATTGAAAATAATGCGGTTGAAACACTCAACAATTATTTTTCTAAATAATAATAAGGGCGAACAATTTTGTTCGCCCTTATTATTTCATTACTGATTAAACATCATAATCAACCACAACACGTTCTTCCACTATTTTACCCACAAATTGTGCAACCTTTACATGCTCAGGATGCTTTTGATATATCGCCAACGCTTCTTTACTCTCAAACTCCGAGTAAAGAACTACATCGTAAGCTGCATCACTCGGATTAAAATTCACACCAACCTCTATAGCAATTATTTCTGCAATTTTATCTTTTAAATCTAATAATTCTTTTTTTAACTTCTTAATATTTTCTTCCTTGCTTACCCCTTCAGCATAGTCTTTCAAATTCCACATTACAACATGTTTAACCATTTTTCCTCCACCTTTCAATATCATATTTTGTCGTTTGTTGTATTTCCCAGGAAATTTTTCTGTGATATTTTAATAATAATCATTGATATAATTATTCTGTTGCTTAAATAATTCTTTAATCTTAAATATATCTTCACCATTTTTTACTTCTATTAATCCTAAATGATATGCCTGCTCTGGTGATATGAAACCCATTACAAGTTGTGTGAAAATATTGATTGAACATCTTATATCCGCTTCTTCAGCATCACATTTTCGGATACCATTGTTATCCAAATAAAATGTTCCACAATTCCACTCAGCAAAGGAATCTTCAATATGGATTGAAAAATTGATTGGATTATTCATATCTTTTGTGAGCAATCTCAAAACAGCTTCTACATTAACCACTCTTGCCATCACAAAAGGTTCTAGCTGTACACTTTGTTTTGGCGGATTCAAGAAAGCATATGTTAAATCATCTGCTGGTGCTTTCCAAGTAATTTTATCTACTTGTGCAGAATGGGAATAAGCAAACCACAATAAGCCACGATATGCTTCATGATGCCTATAGGCCATTTCATAAATATTCAAAACTTTATCTTTAATTTTATAAAGAATATACCCTTCAGCTATTCCGCTATTTCCTTCAATAATATAACCTTTTTCTCCTGACATCAATAGATCATCCAAAATACATTTCCAATCTTCCCAATTCCTCGCTATATAACCATGTTTTTGTTTTGTGAATTTTCTATAAATCTGCATCATTAATCCCGTATCTTTTTGAAAACTAATTGGTCTCAATCGACCATATTGATTGATCATCGGCTCTAATGCTGTAGGTTTTATTTCATAGCGCTTATGGTAGTAGCATGTCTCCCAACCATATTTTGTATAAAATTCATATTTAAATGGAAGGAGAATACTAATGATATGTCCCCTATCATTCATAACTTTAATTGATTCTTTTAATAGTCCTTTTACATAGCCTTTACCCCTAGCTTCTGGTAAAGTATCGACCCCAACAATATAAGATATATCAATTTCTTGCCCTTGAAAATACAGTTTATATGGAAGAATCTGAAGACTAGAAACAGGTTTTTCGTCTTCATAAACAATAAGGGTATTATTTTCTTTATACTTTACATCAAAATACCACGAAAGAAACGGATCTTTATCACCAAAACAATAATGCCATATTTCTTTAATATGTTCTTTATCTTGCGGTTTAGCAAATTGTATTTCCATTTTTTCACCGCCTATATGCATTATATTTTTCTATCAGTTGAACGGGTCTATAAGACATCTTTGCTTTTCGTAGCCCGGGTAATCCCATATCTTCTTCACGGTTGATATAGGTCACGTCACTCCATTCTCTTTCACAAAACAATTGGTTAATCATTGGATAAGCCCCTTGAATATCTGCATCTGCTTTTTCAACATGAATCAGCGCCATATCCTTTGTATGTAATTCACCAAGCGTGAATGCAACAATCTTGCTTTTTACTAAAAGGAGCCCTCCTTTTAGTTGTAACCTCTCAAAATTATCTAATGCATCAATAATGGCTTCTTTTTCTTCTTCAAGCTTCTTATCCTCATTACAATTACGTTTTCTGCACCACTCTATGGCCGCAATTTTACAAGCTTCTACATTATCTTTAGTAAGAGGTGCATATGTATAGTTATTAGTCGCTTTAAATTTATTAATATGATTTCGTTTTGCATGAAATTTCTTCCCTTTAAGGGTAATTAGATCTGTACTTTGATAGACATACTCAAAGTATTCTCTTTTTTCTTCATACGTAAATTGACTAGGAAAAACCTCTTCTATTTCTGCCTTCATCTCAATTGTAAGCCCTTCTATTATCAATCTATTGCCTTGTGATTCAAAATATTCCATGAGCTTTGCCAATACTGCGCACAGGTCTCCATTACCTACAGGCATCAATACAAATGGATCCTCTTTCTCATATTGACAAAAAACACAGAGAAAATCATCTACAATAGCATATTTAATTTGAAAACTGTTACGCCACATAAATAAATCAGCAAAACTGTATTCGGCTGTCCTATACTGTTTGATTTCAAAGTATTTATCAAATATTTCTTTATCATCAATTGTAATATCTTTAGGTTCAATCATTTAGAAATACTCCTATATTTTTTATCATATTATTATATCAATGTCTATATGATATTACAACAAAGGTGATAAAATTCTACACAAAGAATTACGAAGACGAATAATGAACTTCCTCTTTTTAAACTCTTCCTTTTTTATTTCATGACAGAACTCCAAATCCTTTTGAAATTGTTCAATCATTTCCTTACTAATATTCACATCATAAAGTACGGTATTCACTTCATAATTTAGTTTAAAACTTCTAACGTCCATATTTGTTGTCCCTATTGTTGTCAGTGTTCCATCAACAATAATCGCTTTCGTATGTAAAAACCCTCTCTGGTACTGATAAATTCTAACCCCTGCATCTAGTAAATCATCAAAATAGGTCATCGCAGCCCAAAATGGAAGCTTTTTATCAGGCTTTCCTGTCATCATTATATGAATTTTGACACCACCTAATGCGGCAACCTGTAACGCTTCTGAAACAGAAGTATCAAGGATGAGGTATGGACTTTGAATATATATTTCTTTATTCGCATTTGAGATAATATTGATATAAAGCATTTTTATTGCATTCCAAGAAGAGTCAGGACCACTCAAAGCAATTTGAATTGGCAAAATAGCTTTTCTCTTCTTATAAAAAGATATCTCTGGGAACAACGTACTTTTGTCAATCTGTTCATTTCCACTATTAAGCCAATCTATAATAAATAAGGACTGCATAAGATGTGTTACATCACCAACAAATCGTATCTGAGTATCCCTCCAATAATCAAAGTTTTTACCCCCTGTAATATATTCAACCCCTACATTCATCCCTCCTGTATAGCTGATTTTCCCATCAATGACAACAACCTTTCTATGATTTCGATAATTAATACTAGTAAAACCTCGAACTGGCGCCCAAACATCTAGAAAATATTTAAATTCAATGCCTGCATCACGTAGCTCTCTTCGATACTTAAAGGAAATACGAGCGAGAGAACCAAAGGAGTCAAAAATCAATTTTACTTTAAGTCCTTGGTTCGCTTTCTTCACAAGAACATCCTTAATTCGTATGCCTAATTCATCGGAACGCCAAATGAAAAATTCCATATGAATAGAATCGGTAGCATTTTCAATATCATCTATTAGCGCATTGAAGAAGTCCTCACCATGATGATAAAGTTTATAATCATTACTTAAAGTCACCAATGAATTATTAGAACGACTAAGAAGTTGCACAGTTTTAAAGATATCATTTTCACTTTCACTTTCATGATCACGCATCATATTAATATATATCTGCTGATTGTCCAATATTTCTTTAAAATGACTTCCGAATACGACCTCAGGTGTTTGTTTTATTAACGAATGTTTTTTCCAATTGATTCCGATTAGAAAGTAAAGTACGATTGCCACTCCAGGAATAAACTGAAGCAACAATAACCACGCAATTGTTGATTCTGCCGAACGCCCATCCATCAGAACATTTATAGCGACCCATATGATAAAAATAAAATGAAATGCAAAAAACACCATTCCGATGATGCCTTTTCCACCGAAAAGCCCAATCCAATATTCTATATAAATCATAATATCTCTCCAATCCATTAGGATATATCAAAACTTATAATACTATTATATCAGATAATTGTGAAATAATAGTACAAAGTAAAAAAAAGCTAGTTAGTAATTCTAACTAACCAGCTCATTATCAAATATTCTAGTCTTCATATCCATTTGGGTGATTTTTATGCCACTGCCAAGCAGTATCTATTATTGTTCTTAACTCATTGTACTTAGGTTTCCAATTTAATTCTTTTTGGATTTTTTCTGACGTTGCAATGAGTAGCGCTGGGTCACCTTGTCTTCTATCTGCTACTACAGCTTTTATATCAATCCCTGTCACTTCCCGCGTTAATTCCACAACTTCTTTTACTGAAAACCCTTTTCCGTTACCCAAGTTATAGATATTACTATCGCCACCTGCTCTCAGCTTTTTAAGTGCTAATATATGTGCTTGCGCTAAATCCGTTACATGGATATAGTCTCTAACGCAACTTCCATCAGGTGTGTCATAATCGTCTCCAAAGATACTGATAGCTTCTCTCTTACCCAATGCAACTTGTAAAATGATTGGTATTAGATGACTTTCAGGGTCATGGTCTTCACCAATCTTCCCACTGATGTGTGCACCTGCAGCATTAAAATATCGTAATGAAGTATATTTAATTCCGTATGCTTTATCCGCCCACTTCAGTGCTTTTTCTACTGCTAATTTTGTTTCGCCATATGGATTTGTTGGAAGTGTTTTATCCTTTTCTAATATCGGAATGTTCTCTGGTTCTCCATATGTCGCAGCTGTAGAAGAAAATACGATTTTTTTCACTTCATATTCTTTCATTTTAGTAAGCAACTTTAATGTTGACACCACATTGTTGTTATAATATTTTAACGGTTCAGTAACACTTTCACCAACTAAAGAATCTGCGGCAAAATGGATAACTGATTCAATTTCATTCTCTTTAAAAACCTTATCTAAAAAAGCTTCATCTCTTAAATCACCTATACATAGTTTACCACCTAATACTGCATCTTTATGCCCTTTTTGCAAATTGTCCAGTATTACTACTTCTTCATTTACTTCTAGTAATTCAGCTACAGTGTGACTTCCAATGTAACCTGCTCCACCAACAACTAATATCGCCATATTGATTCCCTCCTTAATATTTTAAACTCTTACCTCATGTCCTCCATCTCCGATTTTGGAAATATAGAAGGATGCTTCATATCCTATCTTCTGCAAGTAGTTTTCTCCCACTTCTTTAATAACTTTTTCTACAGCATCATCTCGCACAATACTTACTGCACAGCCACCAAATCCTGCGCCTGTCATTCGCGCACCGATAACCCCATCAATTTTCAATGCCTCTTCCACTAAGGTATCCAATTCTTTACCACTCACCTCATATAAATCTCTCAAAGAGTCATGGGAAGCTATCATCAGCTTACCAAAATTTTGTATATCATCTTTTTTCAACGCTTCAACAGATTTTAATACGCGATCATCTTCCGCAATTACGTGTTCCACCCTTTTACGTACCACTTCATCTTTAATAAGATGTTTATATTGCTTGAATTGTTCCAAGGTAATTTCACCAAGGCATGATGCGTTTGGTATAACGGTTTTTAAAATCCCCAACCCTTCTTCACATTCACTTCTTCTTTCATTGTACTTTGATTCAGCAAGACTTCTTTTCTTATTTGTATTCATCAATACTATTTTATGACCTTTTATGCTTAATGGTACTAAATCATAACTTAAGTCTTTACAATCTAAGAAAATAGCCTTATCTTTTTTACCCATTGCTGAAGCAAACTGATCCATAATACCGCAGTTAACACCAACATAATTATTCTCTGCTTTTTGACCCAATATCGCCATCTGGGTCATATCCACTTCTTTATTGATATTATTTGATTCATTCCCTAATGTCACTAATGTTAAAGCTGTTACAACTTCTATTGCCGCCGAAGAAGAAAGCCCGCTGCCCAATGGCACTGTATCATGAAACAACATATCACAGCCAACTAATTTATATCCAGCTTTTTGTAATTCATCTGCCACGCCCAGTTGATAATTTCCCCATTTTAAACCCTTATACTTTTCCAATTCATCTAGAGAAGCTTTTATTCTACAATCTAAATCTGTTGCAGCCAAGCCAATTTGTCTATCACTTCTTGGTCTTGCTATAACAGTAGAACTCATGGTTAATGCAGCAGGGAACACATACCCTCCATTATAGTCTGTATGCTCACCAATCAAGTTGACTCTACCAGGGGACATGAAAATCCTTAAATTTTCTTCAGAACCTCCGTAAATTTCTATAAACTTTTTCTTTAATTCTCTAACTTCCATGCTAATCTCCTCCTATTTATCTTATATTAAACCCTATAGTATTCATAAATTTATTAAAAGCATTTTGCCCTTTTTCATCACGCTTATATACCCCTGTATCTTCAAGCACTTTAACGAAAATCGTGCCGATTTCTTGTTCTAAGATATTTCTTGTTTTTTCATTATTAAGATTGGTCCCATATTTCTTCACCAGCGACTTGATCCACGGTAAATGCTTTGCCAATGTTTCATCCTGTTTAATTGCTGTTTCATCATACCCCTTTTGTCCTGTTAAAATCTCTTCAATCAACTTAATTTCTGTGTCTAATCTTCCCGGAAGTACCGCAAGACCCATTACCTCAATCAAGCCAATATTTTCTTTTTTAATATGGTGTAGTTCTTTATGTGGATGGAATATACCATCGGGATACTGTTTAGATGTACGGTTATTTCTCAGTACTAAATCCAGTTCAAATTGTCCATTTTTATTCATTCTTGCAATTGGCGTTGCAGTATTATGGGGTATTTTTTCATCTTGTTCAATTGTGTATGCCAATATATCAGCATCAGAATCACTATATTCTTTCCATGATGTCAATATATGTTCCGCCATATTAATTAATTCATTTTTGTCATCTCCAGATAATCTAATAGCCGACATTGGCCATTTTACTATTCCTGCTTGTACCCCGGGATAATTAGTGTGGTAGAAAACCTTTTCTATTTGTGCAGTTTCCATCGCAAATGTATGATGTCCACCTTGGAAATGGTCATGGCTTAATATAGAACCACCCACTATCGGTAAATCCGCATTAGAGCCCAAAAAATAATGGGGAAGCTGCTCTACAAAATCAAGTAATCGCTTGAACGATTTTCTTGATATTTTCATAGGGCTATGCTTTTCGTAAAAAACGATACTATGCTCGTTATAGTAAACATAGGGCGAATACTGCAAAAACCACTGCTCCTCATTGAGTTCAATTGGTATGACCCTATGATTTTGTCTCGCAGGATGATTCACTCTTCCAGAATAGCCAACATTCTCAAAACATAATAAACATTTTGGATAATTAGTTTGTTTCATCTCTCGTGCCGCTGCAATTGCCTTAGGATCTTTTTCAGGCTTTGACAAATTCACTGTTATTTCTATATTCCCATACTCTGATGGCGTCTGCCAAAATAGATTTTTTGCAATGCGGTCTGTTCGAATATAATTTGACTTTTTCGATAGCTTGTAATATTCATCCGTTGCTTGTTGAATAGAATACTCTTTCGCAGTTTGCCAAAATCTTTCAGCCATGTCTGATTGCCGTGGCATTAACACGCCCATAATTTTTGCATCCATTAAATCCCTATAGGTCACCGTATCTTCGATTAGTAGTCCCGCTTCTGCCGCATAATCAAGTAAGTTATTTAAGATTTCTATAGGCATTTCTGGTGCTTCACAATTAACTTCACCACTAAATGGTTCCATTATATGAAGTAAATCTAGAAGTGCATTTCTAACTTGTACTACATCCCATTTCCTAATCATATTATTTGCTTGTCCAAATTGGAGCAAACGTTCAATTTCAAAAGCTGGATTTATTTTATTCATAATTCCCTCCCATACAACTATCCCTTTTTATTAGTTTTGTTTCTATCATGATTTTTTTTAATGTATCTTTCTCATTCTTCCCATTAATTAGTTCCAACAATAACTGTGCCGCGCTTTCGCCAAGTTTGAACATGTTTTGATCAACAGTTGTTAATTTTGGTTCGCTAATCTGAGAAACGATTACATTGTCAAATCCTATGACTGAAACATCATTTGGTACATTTAAGCCTAATTGCTTTGCAACATTGATTGCACCTATTGCCATCCAGTCATTACAACAAAAAATAGCTGTCGGCACATTTTCTTTTTTGAACCTATCCATGACTATATCTTTTGCCAAATCAACTGTCTCCAAACTGTTCCCTGCTGGTATTTTCAAGATATTATCTTCTATCATTTCAATATTATTTTGGTTCATTACTTGTTTATATATCTCCTCTTTCAAGTCATAAGAATAGCTCTCTCCACCTCTCAGAAAGGCAATTTTCCGATGTCCTAATCCCAACAAATAGTTCAGGGCTTCTATCGTCCCCATTTCTTCATCAGTCAAAACGAAATTACACCGAATCCCGCGATGATAGCCATTGACTATTACTAAGGGAATTTCATTTGTCACTTCTTCAAAATATCCATTTTTTATATTTTCATTTGTTGGATCTATGATAATAATGCCGTCTACTTGACGTTCCTTAAATTTTTCTACGTGATGTTTTTCATCTCTTGCATTGCCTTTTGTATCACACAAAAACACTGTATATTCTTCTTGTCTTATTGTCCGCTCAATCCCCTTGACTACTTCTGGAAAAAATAGATTTGTAATACTAGGTACAATAACCCCTATAGTAAAGGTTTTCTTTTTTATAAGACCTCGTGCCAATGAATTAGGTATGAAATTTAGTTTTTTGATCGCTTTCTCCACTTTTTTCCTTGTGCTTTCTTTTACAGGATAGTTATTGTTAATAACCCGTGAAACAGTGGTTATCGACACTCCCGCTTCTCGCGCTACATCTTCAATTGTTGATTTCATAAATTCCCACTCCTTTTTCTTAACACATAGAAAAGGTTTTCTATATTTAGTATAACACGAACAAAAAAAAATGACAATAGTCATTTTTTTGTTTTTACATCTACTTTAATTTTTAAGATTTTGAGGATATAATTCCACATTTATTATATACCACATCATGCATGATATACTCTACCTCGTTTCTTAATATTTTCTAAGATAACTAACCTTTCCTCATTCAAAAATGCATAATCCTTGAGTGCATACATCTGGAACACTATCACCTACTATCTGTAAAACTATTACTGTATATATAGAATATTATACCATTTGATATTAAATTAAACTATGTTTATTTAAACTTTTATTTAAATAGTTCACCCAAGCATACTTTTAATCCTTCAAAGATCATTGACTCAGCTGTCTCTTTGTTCTTCCATGTACGCTTATTGATAATATTACAATCTTCAAATCTAAACACATTTATTTCTTTATTAAATGGATCAACTATCCAATATTCCTGAACACCACTGTTCATATATAAATCCATCTTTAGAACATAATCTCGGCTTATAGATGACTTAGAGAGTATTTCTACTGCAAGAGCAGGTGTACCCATATACCTATCTTTATCATCAGCCATTTCTTCTAAATCACAAATTACTACAATATCAGGCTGAACAACATTTTTATTGTTGTCCCCTTTCGTTAAAGTGACATCAAAAGGTGATGTCAATGGCGTACATTTCTTACCAATAAACCAGTTAGAGAAAATATTAAGCAAAACTGTTTGCACAAGTTGATGCGTAATTCTCGGTGAAGCCATTAAAAATACTTGTCCGTCAATATATTCAAACCGGTTATCACTAACTTCTGTTAATTCAAGAAATTCTTCATAAGTTATTTTCTTATCTTCCACTTCATAATTAATAGCTACTTCTCGTACACCATCAGCATTTAACTTTACTAATTTTGCAATCTCTTTCCCATTACGTGATATAATAATATCTTCATAATCACATAGTTTAAGGTATTTCCCAAAATTGTTTTGCATATCTGTTGATTTAATAATCACCTATACCACTCCCCATACCCCATAATAACAATTAGCTAATATAGTGTTATTATATTCATTTTTATCTAATTTGTCAATGTTTAGCTAAGATATCGTTAACCAACTCTTCTATCAACATTTCCTGATATGCCGCTTTTTTATTATTAATAAGACACAAAGAAGCCTCTTGTAGCTCTATTGACTTTAATTTTTTTAATTTTTCTAGGCTTCTCTGGGATACTTCATTGCTTGAAATAGCCTTAAAGTAATCTTGTTGTGAATAATGCCACAAAACAAGATTATCTCCATATCTATACTTTAGTCTATCTGCTATTAATAAACCTTCTGGGTCAAAATCTCCCGAATAAAACATCTGTGTATTTTGTTTATATAACTTATCTAGTAGAACAAGAGATGCTAATTTAAGTTGTCCATAAGTACAAATAAGCGGTACATTTTTTCTTGCTTCTGCATAAATATGACTAAATACCGATGGATTTTCTACAATAAAAACTTTACCTAAATAGGATAGAATCTCATCAGTATGACTTAAGTTAGCTAACGTGATATTCATATGCTCATTTTTTTTAAAAAAACCTTGCCACCCTCTATGGATACGTCCTTGAGAATAGGCAATCAATCCATTACATGTCGTAAAATTAGAGATATCATCTTTAACTATATTACCCATATATAAGATATATGCCTTTTCTTCAGCATTCTTAGGCATCTTCTGATCAAAAAGATAACACAATGCATGTATTAAAAAAATATGTGCAGATCCATTTTCATCAAACGCATGTGGATCAGTGGTTATTTCGGCTGAAAACACAGGTAGCTTTTTCTTTATATGATTGGAGACAATACTGTTTATTGCCTTACATGTCCATATAAGTATTATCTCCATTTTATACTTTTCTTCTGAGTATTTATTATATAACAATGCTCTTGTATTCAAAGTCGTGTTTCCATCCAAAACATCTCTTAACCATTTTTCCGCCTTCGTTCCTTGAAATTTTTTTACAATTTTATTAATAAATCTATCTCTTGCTTCTATAAACAGCGTTTCTCTTTCTTTGTTTGAAACTATTTTTTCTGAAAAATATTCATTCATCACATCTTTAAGCGACACATTTGAATACTTTGTCTCAGACAACTTTTTTTCTACAAGTGAAAGAGAAATTACTGCAGATTTCTTATTGTAATAATCTTTTCCCATTAAGCCTGACAAAGCATCCTTCTCTTCTGTCTTTAAATTTGTAATTACAATTTTACCTCCAATATTTCCTAATGACTTATATTTTTTTCTCATTAGCTTAAACATTCTATTGAAACCATCATTTGATTTGAAGTAATGCGCACAATCTTTAATAAGGTTATTGTCACGCACCATATCGATCACCAGTTAGTATTTCTTTATATTTACCATTCCATCTATACCGCATGACAGATACAAACTTAGCATTATTTTCACGTAATAGCTCACTAATTCCCAACGAAGGCACAGTATCATAATCTCCCCAAAGTATCTGTGAATTAATGATAAAATCAAATTCAAGTTCAATCATAAGTTTAAACATATCTCTTATATTATTTTCGTCTACACCTGCAAAGGCTTCATCCAGCGAAATAAGTCTAGGGCAATCTTTTCTGGCACCTTCATAACGTGCATATACTGCTGAAAAAAGAGGTACATACATCGCCATAGCCTTTTCACCGCCACTAAATGTGAAAAAAGCATTATTTGTTAGCTCTTTTCGTTTTTCTCCTCTTCTAGTATAGAACAACTGAAACTCAAACCACTGTCTGTAATCCAATATTTCTTTCATAATAGAATGAAAAGTCTGACTGTTTCCATTTTCATCCATCCTATTTCTTGCCTGACGAATCTTTGTCCTAAAATGAATCGTAAGCCTATCAAGTTGCTCTTCCTGTAAAAGATGGGCATCTCTTTCAAGTAGGGAAACTAAATCTTTGGTATCTAATTCACCCTCAGTTTCTGCTTTTTTCTTTTTCCATCGCAAACTGAATAGAAGTCCACTCGATGTGTTCATAGCTTCCATTAGATCGTTCATTTTATTAACCCATTGAATACTATGATATATTTTTGCTCTTATTTTCTTCGCTACATTATTGATAAGAATATCCTCAAAGATTTCCCTATCACTTTCCTTTAGAAGATTTTCATGTTTGATTATTTGTTCCTTTAATTCTTCCATAAGCTCAATAAAACTCACTGTTTTTCCATTAATTTTTCCTTTTAGAATAAGGCGTCCTAATTTTTCTCTTGCTAATTTCACTTCATCTATTTCTCCATGTTGTATAACGCTCAACATATTTTCAATATTTAATTGGTATTCACGCAAGTATCCTACATTTACATAGTACGTATCATATACTCTTTTTGCATATTCTTCTTTAGTTCTACCATTTGTAAACAGCGCTTTATTTTCTGTATAAACTACTTGCGCGTCTTGATAATAATTATCCGACAATTGTTTTGTGTATACATAATGTAACTTGTACTCCTCTATAAAAGCCTTTTCATAAGTTTGAACCACCTGAACATGTATATCAATCTGCTTATCTAATTCATGACTCAATAAGTCTTTATTTTTGTATTCTGTACTCGCTTGTGTCTCAGTTTTTATTTCTTCTTGGATTTCCTTAGGAATTTCATCTAATCTATTCATACAATAATTTAACTCTTTCTGTATGGCATCATAATCTGAAAGTTTAAGTCTCTCTTCATATGATTTCTTTTCTGACTTTAATTTTCTTTCATTAAATTCAAATCTATTAATATCGTAATATAATTCATCCATTCTATCTTCTATGTCTTGTATTCTATCTTCTAAAATTTTAATATTCACAATTTTCTGCATCAATTTCCCATGCTCTAGTTTTACATTTAATAAGTTATTTTTATATTCCTCGATCACTACAATGGCATCCATATAATCCTTTCTTGTTTTTGGTAACTTTATAGTCTCAGTTAGTATCCTAACCTTTTCTTTGGATGCTATTAAATTCTCGTATTCCTTTTCCGCCTCTTCTTCAACCCTTTTAAGCTCTTTTTGCCTGCTTTCATATTCAAACTTTTTACTATAATAATCTTTATATGAAACCTCCAAATCGGTATTGCTTGGGAAATTTGAGAACTCAGCTTTCAACAAATTAATTCTAATATCCATTTCTTTGATTAACTCAACTGTATTATTAAGTTTAGCTTCAAGTTCTATCTTGCTATTATTTAGTTTTTCAAGTAATTCCTTCTTATGTCTTTCTCTGGCTGCAGTACCTATAAATCTAGGTATATAAGTCCTCGATACAATTCCTCTAATAATACCAGCAGTATATGTCCCATCTTCTCCCAAATGGGCCTCTCCAGCTGAATCAGAAACAAGTATGCTCCTTAATGCATCTTCAACCATCTCACCTGTAATGCCATCAACATTAAATTTATCTACTTTAAGTTGCTGTGTCAATTCATAACATAAAAACTTAGGATCAGCAAATATATATTTATCTGCAAGTCCTTCATCCATTTTAAGTGCTTTTTTTCTATACTCTGGCGAAATTATTAATGCATCTAGTATACCCATTTCTGTCAGTGCTTCTTCTATAATTCCTTTTAATTTTTCATTTGTATCTTCATTAAAATCAACAGCTTTATAAAATGGAACAAATGGGATCCCTTCTTTTTGAAGTCTTATTCTATTTTTTAATACATTTTCATTACGGTCAGGTTCAGGATCCTTATTACTTTCTATTTCTTGAATTTTTTCATCAATTTCTGATATTTCTTTATTAAGAATATTTTTTTTGTGAACAATTTTTGACTTTTCTTCGTTTAATTCCTCATATTTCAGATTAAAATGCTCACGCACAATAGATAAAATATCGTCATAACTTGCATTATCTCTATATCTGTTTATAAGTTGAGATATTTCAACCATCTTTTCTCTGGATATCTTCAAATAATTGTTCTCATCTTCCCATTTGTACATCTGTTCTTTGAATTCTTCTTTGATTTGTCCAAAAAGGTTTTCCAATTGCACAAGTTCATTAGACAACCCTTCTGTTTCTTGTTTAATATTATCTCTTTCTTTTAACTTTAAATCATATCTTTTATCTATCTCTTCTTTTATCTTAATTGCGTCTAGACCCTTTTTTATACTGTCAAAATACTCATCTATTTGAGTGGATACATAATCAAAGTCATATTCCTCTTCTACTTTATCAATAATTTCATTATAAAAAAAGTTCTGTTCGTCAAATTTAATTCTTTCTGCTAAATCATTCATGTCATCTAAATAGCCTACCAGCTTTGACTTAATTTCTTCTTCCTCAACTTGTGCATCTTTCTTATCTGCCCGATATTTAACTTCTTTTTGCTTTTCTCCCCCAAGTGCGATTTTTTTCTTTTCCAATTCACTTTCTATTTCTCTAAGTTCTTTCTCAGCTTCATTTAATTTTACATTAATTTCTATTACTTCCATGCTTGAAAGACTACTTTTCTTATTCTCTAATGCAATCTGTTCTTCTTTAAGTTGTATTAGCTTTTCACGCGCTACATCACATTG
Source organism: Clostridia bacterium (assembly GCA_963662695.2). Taxonomy (GTDB): domain Bacteria; phylum Bacillota; class Clostridia; order SK-Y3; family SK-Y3. The sequence continues at coordinate 1,259,842 of CAXXDC010000001.1, forward strand.
TTCAGTAAGTAAGTCTTTATCTTTAATCAGATTTAACTTTTGCTTAGTTAAACCTTCCTGTTCTTTTTGAGCTTTAATATAATAATCCGCTTTTTCTGTTAGTACATATTTATTATAGTCATCATATACTCTACTGATCTTGTCTCCTGCTTTTCTACTTTCTTTTAAAACGTCTAAATTTATTTTTATACTATCCATATTTTCTATGGCTTCAGACATCGGACGTAAATCTTCATCTGTAAGGGTTTGAAGTGAATTAGTCATTATCTCATAAACTACTGTAGGCTTAAATTCTTTTGATAACTTAGGACTTCTAAGTTGTACAAGCAACTTGATTAATTCGTCATAATCCTCTAATCGTTCATATCCGAAAAGCAGCTTATTTACTATATTCATATAGCTTTCCTGCTTAGTAACAACCTCGCCACCTTCACCAATTCTATTTAGCAATTCTTTTTTACTCAAAACGAATTTTCCGTCCATTTTTTTGTATAAAGAAAAATCAAAACCGACTCTTCTACCATCATTAATAGAAAAGTACCATGAATCAATAGACTTATTCTTTACAGCTCTCAATCCCATACCAATGGTCATATAGCTTTTGTTCTTTTTAAACTCCATATAAAGATATCCTGTCCTGTCGTCTATGCCATCCTCTTCAGAGATAAGATAATTTTCCATCTTTCTTGCCCTAGATCCAAAGGGGTCTAGTCTTGATGGCGTTTTGTTCCCGTCTAAAAGTAATGGAATAAAACTCTGCATTGTAACAGATTTTCCAGAACCGTTAGACCCTCTGAGCAAAAGCCTGCCGTTATCAAAATAAAATTCTTCATCATCATAATACCAAAAATCTATTAAGCCAATCCTATTTATAACCCATCTATTATTTTTATCCATCACGGTATTCCTCTCTAATAATTTTGAAATTTCTTATTTGTTAAAGTCTTTGGGATACTGTCCTGTTATTCTTCCAGCAAGTGGCATTACTTTAACTTCTTTTGTGCTTTCATTTACTACAATCATATTAAACTTTTTCATGTAAATTGTTACTTCAGCTAATAGTTTTGTAAATGTAAGCTCTCTATAGGTTTTCCCCCAGCCTTTTGAATATTTTTCTCTTACCGTTTCAAGTAGTTTCTCAAACTGAATTTGTGAAATATCAATAGTATCATCATTTTTTACGAAAAAAATATTATTTTTCACTCTACTACGTATCTCATATGTCATTTGAAGCACAATATCGGATATATTATTGTTTTGTGGAAAAGTGTTTTTGAAATTTTTATCTTCATCAAACACCACCAATGCTCCATTTTTGTAAACCTGAAAAATCCCTCCAAGATACTTTGAAACATCATTTTCAATGACACTCCTATTCTTTTTTATATAATCGTAATCTGCATCTTCTCTATTATTTCTGTATACAATCGGAGACATAAATATTTTTCTATATACACGATTTCGCCTTATAACACCCTTTTCAGTATCTATATCAATAAGCTCATTATTTTCAAAATCTGTCCAACTTGTATAGCCAGATATTTCTTCTGTAAAATTCATCATGAAATACCTTGATGTACCTAAACTCTCGTAAAGAACTTCTGCTGTTTCATTGCCTGCAAATTCTCCTTCATCTCCATCATCTATTTTAAATAGACCTTCTTTAGAACAAAATCTAAGAACTTTAACCAATTGTCGCCGATCCTGATATTTCGTCCAATCTATGTATTCACTCTCTGGGTATGCATTTTGTACATAATCGGTAATTTGTGAAAGAACAAACTGTTCACCTTCTCCTTTATCCTCAAGAAACATTAAAATTAATGATAAGATGGCATATTCCCTCCTATCGTCAAATTCCTCTATTCCCATCCATTCTTCTGCCTTCCCTGGTATCTTCTCCAATTTAATTGCATATGGGTTAATAAATAGATGATAGCCCAACTTTTCCTCGAAAAATTTTCTATATTCTCTACTTTTGTCCTTAATTCTATAATATAGTTCCTTATCTTTCGCTTTTAAAATCCATCTCTTTTCAAGCAGTAACTTCATCTCTTCCATAATACCACCCACTCTCAGTATCAAACTCAAGTACATATGCTGGCATTTCAAAAATGCCGTCTTCACATTCTAGGGTACATCTTTCTGAACTTGAAGGATATATAATTCTAAATACTTCTCCATCTTCTGTTTTTGCCATATTCGCTGACGACTGCATCGCCTTACTAAGCCATCTTAAAAGTGTATTTCTCACATGAGGTTTTATGATGGGGAGATTTTCAAATTCAAGCTTACCATCTTTAATATAACTTTTAAGTATCTTGCCTTCTTCTTCTCGTTTTTTTATAATACTTTGGATTAACTGTTCTTTTTCTTCTCTGTATTCACGTATTGGTTTTCGCTGACTTTTTTCTCGATATGTTCTTACCCGTGGCTTTATTTTTACTTCATATGGTTTTTCGTCAAAAATACCACTGTTTATGCTATCCGTCTCTCTCATAGTCCCGCCCTTGATATGTTTCATATGAGGTATACCAAATACATATGAAGAAAGCTTGTGTGCATCTTCAATCCTACTACATTCTAGAAACATATTACATATCTTTTTATACTCTTCTTTCCTGTTTGCACTGCTATTAACACTTTCAGCAATCTGAGCAGCATATCTGGTTATTTTTCTGATAATTTCATTTGTCATTTCAAACAATTTAGCAGCTTCACTATCTCTTGTTTCACTACCTAAAAACCATTCCTTCATATTCATCCATTTTCCGTTAATATTGTCATATAGGGCTTTTTCATCAATCTCTTCTACTCTGACAATAGAACTTTCATGTTCATAGACCTTTTTTAATACTATTTTCTCATGATCTTGTGAAATATCTGTGATTACATTCTCAATCATGTATGAATACCTTTGAAGTGCTTTAACAAAATCTCTGAAATACTCTACTAATTTATCTTTATATATTAAAAATTGATTGGTTTTCATGATCTCTTCAGCCTTTACCCCATACCAATCTCTTATATAATCTTGATAGTTTTGATTTAATCTTTTAAAATCATCATTTAAATTTTTCCACCATACTGCAACTGTTCTATCATCTTGCGTTAACATCTCTCTAAACTTTGCAAGTTCCTCAAGTAATCGTTCAAGTAAACTAGGTTCAAGCGAAGCACCCTCTACAAATAAATTTTCAAGCTTAATTGTCATCCTCTCTATTTCAACCGAATATTCTGAAAGCTCATACCTATATTGCTTGTTTTTGAATTCTTCTACAGTGGCCACTTTACTACTGTCTTGAACGGCAACTAAATTGCCCCATTTTATGAGTACATCTAAATCCTGTTTGCACTGTTCCATTGTATAATCTGCAAACAGCTCATGTTTCTTGAGTTCTTCAAAGATATCTTCTTTATATAACCAATATTTTATCTTTTCATACTGTGTAAAAAAATAGCGTATGATTACTCTATATCTCCACGAATTTTCTTCGACAAGGTATTTTGCTTCTGTTATCTTTTTAGTAAGCTTTTGCGAAATATCCACATTTATTCACCTCGTATCTGTTTTTATCAATATTATAACATTTATTTTAAAATTTAGACAATAAAAAATATAATGCGACAAATGGAGATCAATCCCCATATTGTCGCTTCAAATATCGCATCATATTTCACATTGTATTAAAAAACAATAATCCTATCAACCACACTATATACTTCCTCATGTATTTCATCAATCGACTTTATTTGGTTGTTCCTAATACATGATATTTTGTTCCAATGATATTTTTCTGCAATACTACACGCATTATTATATGAATCGACGAGATGTCCATGGTTTTTTTCATGGATATCTTTATCAGCTTCACCTGTAATCTTGTTTTTTCTGTGTTTCATTAGCTCTTGTGCATATTTCGGAGGCATATCTAGAAATAGTACACAATCGGGAACTGGAATGCCAAGCTTAGTGAATTCAAAGTCCCATAACCAGTCTAAAAATTGTTCCTTTTTCTGTGTACTAGTAATTTTAGATGCTTGATGTATCATATTTGACATTGTATATCTATCTGCTATCACGATCCCACCATTGAGATAAAAATCTTTCCACTCTGTTTGATAGGACGCAAATCTGTCAATAGCATAGAATGTCGAAGAAGCGTATGCATCTACATCTTCTGGCTTACTACCAAACTCACCACTTAAGTACATCTTAACCAAAGAAGACGATTGACTTTTATAGTTTGGAAATTCCACTTTTCTTACATTGTGATTATCTTTTAATAATCTATCATATAGTTTTTGGGTATGTGTAGCTTTTCCACTCGAATCTACACCTTCAATCACAATTAGTTTACCTTTCACATTCTTCCCCCTCACAGATATGATTGTTTACATATTTTGCAAAAGAAAACCGAATATCATTATGTTCTTTTATATCGCTCATCAATATCTGTTCCCATGTTTGTTTTTCATCTAAATTTGGAAAATATTTATCGGCATCATATGTATGGTTAATTTTAGTGACATAAGCCATTGAGCAATAGGGCAAAAATTGAGTATATACTGATTCTCCACCTATTATAAATACTTCATTACTCTCATACTCTTTTAGCTTAAGAAGCACCTCATCTATTGAACGACAAATAATTATTCTATCATCTTTAAAAGATTCATTCTTACTTAACACAATGTTAATTCTATTCTTTAAAGGTGATTTACCTGGCAATGATTCAAAAGTTTCTCTCCCCATCACCACAATCTTTCCCAATGTTTTTTCCTTAAAAAACTTCATATCTTCAGGAATCATTTGCAATAATTTGCCTCCACAACCAATTCCCCAATTTGAATCAACTGCAACAATCGCTTTCATCACCTTCACCTCCTAAACTGCAACTGGAATTTTCTTTATTTGTTCACCACTCTTATATCCTTCTAAGACAAAATCTTCTACTTTAAAATCATAAAAATCTTTCTTTTCAGAATTTATAATAAGTTTTGGAGCTGCATATGACTGCCTTTTAATTAGTTCTTTCACTAATGGTATATGTCTATCATAAATATGAGCATCCGCAATTACATGAACAAATTCACCTACTTCTAAATTACTAACCTGTGCCAACATATGTACAAGAATTGCATATTGACATACATTCCAGTTGTTAGCAACTAGAATATCCTGTGAACGCTGATTTAATATTGCATTTAGTTTGTTACCCGTTACATTAAAAGTCATACTATATGCACAAGGGTATAAATTCATTTCATGCAAATCCTGATGATTGTAAATATTGGTGATTATTCTTCGGCTAAACGGATTATTTTTTAAGTCATAGATAACTCTATCAACTTGATCAAATTCACCTTCACTGTATTTATGCTTTATCCCTAACTGATAACCGTATGCTTTTCCTATAGAACCATTTTCATTTGCCCAACTATCCCAAATATGACTGTTAAGTTCTTTAATATTGTTAGATTTTTTTTGCCATATCCACAATAATTCATCAATTGCTGCCTTTAAGTTTGTTGGCCTTAATGTCAAAATAGGAAATTCTTCAGATAGATTATACCTATTCACAACACTAAATTTCTTAATTGTATGTGCTGGTGTACCATCCTCCCACTTTGCTCTTACAACTTGTCCCTCTGATGAAACTCCATTCTCTAGAATATCCTTACACATCACTATAAAAATTTTATCCGCTTTACTCAAAATAAAACTCCTCTCTCAATTTCTATCTATTTCCCCTTATTCTTTCCCAAAAGACTGTTAAAGCAAATTTAGGCAAAGCCATCATCCTTTTGTATCTCCATGGTTCCTTGACCAATCTATATAACCACTCTAAACCATATTTACAATAAAAATCAGGTGCCCTTTTTACCTTCCCAGCAAAGACATCTAAGCTACCTCCAACACCGATACTCACCTTTACATCAAGTTTATCACGATGATTATAAATCCATTTTTCTTGTTTGGACATCCCAAGACATACGAAAAGGATATCTGGTTTTAGCTCATTGATCTCATTAATGAGCTGTTTCTCTTCATCTTCATCGAAATATCCATCATGGGTTCCTACAATATGAATACCTGGATATTTTGTTTCAAGATTTGATTTAGCAGTTTCTGCTATACCAGGTGCGCCACCTAATAAATAAAGTGAATATTTTTGCTGAGGTAACTTTGCAACAATTCCCTTGGCAAGGTCAAAACCAGCTACCCGCTCTTTAAGTGGTTTTCCTTGTATGCGTGATGCATATACGACACCGATACCATCTGCTGTAATTAATTCGCCACTATTTAATACGTTTCTTAATACTTGATCCTGTCTAGCGATCATAATCATCTCGGAATTAGGTGTAAAAACCATATGTTTTTTATCATCTTTCAGAAAGCTCCAAACCTTTTCTTCTGCTTCATCAAGGGTTACTATATCTATGTTTACACCCAAAATAGTTAATAACTGTCTCATAAGTTATACACTTCTCCTATATCTCTATAAGTTCAACTGCAATTTTCGCATTCAAAACTGCTTTTTCTTTTAACTCAACTGTCACTGTCTTTAATTCCTCTTTTATTTCTTCTCTTCTATTCCACGTATCATCGATCAGAATCTTCAAGTTATCAAACTCTAACTGATTGACATGCCCAGCTGATTTTTGGTGAATATACTTTAAGAAACCTTCCACTTTTGGTTCATACACTAGACCAATGACTGGTACACCGAAACTGGCTGCATAAATAAGCGCATGCAATCGCATACCGATGAGCATGTCCATCCTCTTAATAATGCCTAAGGTCTCAGCAACACTATATTTATTATTTATAGAATATCCTTTTCCCTTCATTTTAGAGAGTATAGTATGTGCTATATGTAAATCTCTTGGATAGTGCATTGGAATAAACACAGGATGTACACCATACGTATCTATCATATAATCCGCTGTGCGTGCAATCACGTCACTGTATTTCTCATCACCTTCCCATGCTCTTACTGAAAAGCCAACCAAAGGTGCCGATAAATCTATTCCTTCTTGACTAAATACATTGTTCACTGTTTCGTCGTCAGTAGCATCCAATGTTAAGGCTGGGTCAGCAGTAACATAAATCGGTGGCCTTGTAATTCCCAGTCGATTCAACTCTTCTTTTGAACCTTCTTCTCTAAGAGTAATAATATCGACCTGATTGATAGTCTTTTTTGTGATTTCTCTATTCCTTGGTTTTCGCACAGGTCCAAATCCATTGGCATATACCATGACCTTAAGACCCAGTTGTTTTGCCATCTTTATTACAGCTAAATAATACAGTAAGGATTTCGTACTTGTAATATCTTGTATGAGGCTTCCGCCACCATTGATTAAAAGCTTTGTACGCCTCATCACCCACCATATCTTGATTATATTTATTCGATTAATAGCGTCCACACCATAAACCCTTCGTGTTTCCCTTGGATTCATGGATAAGACAGTAACCTTAATATCTTCTTTAAATAAACGAAGGTTATGAATAATCGCTTTTAAAAGCGCATCATCACCACTATTTTTAAATCCATAGTAACCTGAAATCATAACATCATATTTAGTCTGCATACGTGGTTTTGACAGCGCATTCATATATACTTCAATGTTGTCTTGTACCATTTTTGTGATAGAGTATCTCTCTTCAATTGTCTTTTTACCTAAAACCCCTAATTTCTTTCTTTGTGCATCATCCATTTCCGTTAATACTGAAAAAATATCTTTTTTCAGCATTTCAGTAGTAGGCATTTTCAAACCACGACATGTAAAATTACTATTTATTGCATCGGATAATTTTGTTTCGTCAAAAGTACCAATATAACCTTCATTTCCAGCAACAATCACTGGCTTGGCCGCCGCCATTGCCTCTAACGCCGAACGACTAACACCAATAAATAAGTCGGATAAAGCTACAAGCTTATTGATATCTGTACGCCCACCTGTCATTACAATAACGCGGCGCCCTAGATTTTTATTCACAGCATCAGCTTTTCGTTTTAATTGGTTGAATACATTACCGCCACCTACAATTACAACTTCTAACTCTTCAAACTTTTCCGCTAATGCTGGTACTATCTCCACTAACTGAAATGCAACTTCACTTCGGTCACTGTCTAAACGACTTACGTATACAATATGTTTTGTACCTTTTAGTTCAAACTCGTCTTTAATATTATCAATGTTAATGTCTGCAGAAAATTTTTCTGTATCTATTCCATTAATGGTTACTTTGATATTTGTTTCGTCCATTTTATAGTTTTTAACGAGATAATCCTTTATATCGTCACTCACGGAAATTGTCTGCTGTCCCCAATTGGTGATATATTTTAGTCCCCATCCTGTATTGAAGACCCAATGTGCCGTCGTTACAAAAGGAAAACCCATTTTTTTATGTAATAGTCCACATATAAAAGCAGGAATTCTCGCATGTGCATGAACAAGATCAATTTTTTCATCTTTTATTATTTTCTTTAATGAATAATAAGAAGTTATCATATTCCTTACATTTTTATTGTGTAGTGGTACATGATAATGCTTTATATCGTGATCTTGTAATTCCTTTTCGTATACGCCTCCATTCGATGCTACAATAATGTTGAACCCTTGCTTTTTGAGTCCCTTTGCAAGTTCAACAACGTGTGTTTCAGCACCACCAATCTCAAGGCCCATGAGTGTGAGTAAAATGTTGTATTTATCTTTCACTGTTTATTTCCTCCAAATAATATACTAAGTGCAATCTAAAATAATGAAATAATGCTATCAATCAATGATTTTTCTATTTCCTTGTCCATGATATTCTCCCAATCACTGATAATAATAAGCTTTCTATCATAAAATACCTTTTTGCCTAAAGCTTCTGTCAGTGCACGCAATGGAATAAACGTACGCCCGTTCACCGTTTGTGCAGGTACTTCCAATTCTTCAACTGTACCATTAATCAACATTTTTGTACTACCTAAAACCAATTTAACATTTTTATTATTATAATTCACAGTAACTGTTGATATCTCCTTGTCCCAGTCTACTTCAGCTCCTAGCTTTTCAGAGATAAATCTCACAGGCACTAGCGTTCTACCCTCCACAACAAAAGGCTTAATTGACACATCATCTTTCTCTACTAACACTTCTTGATTATTTGTATAGGCTCTTGGTGAACCAATAAAGAGTGCAATAGCATCTTCGAGTCTATTTTGCACCTGATTTTGTTGTGATTTTATAACACGAACTTTGTTATCACCAACTAATACATCATAATTTTCGGCTTTTAACTTCTGAGTACCATTATACACTTCGATACTTAATTTATGAATTCCTTTTGACCATTGTGTGAAATCTTGCTCCATTGTATAGGGTATTTCCGTTTTGGTTGCAACAACTTCACCATCTATTTTATACTTCACAGTAGGTGCTAACACCTTGGGCGGAATAGCGTAGGTCATAAGAGATATTTTGTAACCATTATTCGCAAAGTTGGTTATCTCTTTATATTGAAAATCCGCATCACTACCCACCTGTGATATAAAATATGGATTATCAACTAATGCGTTATATAGTTTATGCATGGAACTATTATGGTATAAAGAGTAATCGTCTTTGGGTGTAATCGTATCGCCATCCACGTTAAAATAGTACATTCCTTTTAACTGAGGATATAACATCGGACCATAGATATATAATCTCTTCATTTGAATTGTTGCCCATTCAGTAAGGTCTTCATTCTCTTTTTTTGCATAATGACCAATCCCTGTTTCTGATAACATGACTGGTTTTTTTATGCCGTACTCTTCCATAAATGCTTTGATTTTAGCAATAGGATTTGCATAATCTCCAGTAAAATAAACACTATCAATTGTATCTTGTTGACTTCCCCAATCTTTCTTTCCTTGAAAATATTTATAGGTATAAGCACTGAGTCCTACCCAATCAACATATGCATCACCTGGATAGTATTGTGCATACGTACGTCCAGAAGCGGAAATATCGTTAGGCGACCATACCATGGCAACATTCGGTGCCGTTTCTTTCATGATGCCAGATACATAACGAAAAGCCTGAATATATGCTTGTGAATCGTCTCCATTTTCTCCAATATTCATTTCATTGGCAAAGCGAAGAAAAATCGGAATTTCTAGTTGCTTCAGATACTTTGCCGTTTCTTTAATATACTGTTCATCTTGCTTTATTTCTTGCATTGTTTGACTATCATACGTATTCCACGCTAATTCCACAGCAATCCCATTGCTTTTAGCATCTCTAAAATGGCGATCATATCCTGAAACCTTTTCACCCCAATCCACATAGATAAGATATGCAGCATTTTTTTTAGGGAAATAGTTTTTGATCTTGTCCCACTCAAATGTGTTTATTCTTGTATCTAAATCATAGGTACTACCAAAATATACGCCTGTTCGTGGTTCGTATTTCGCCCCATAATAATACTTTTCATCTATTTCATTGACAGTGGTGAAAAGCTTTATATTAAAATCTAATGCTTGTATTTTTGACTGTGCATAGATCACACCATCTGTCCACCCTTGTTTCTCTGCTTTTGGAATATATCGTTTAAAGGTCATTACGGCATTATCATAGTCTCCAATTGTTTCATAAGCCTTAGCAATTTGTTCTAATCTTGGTGTGACAATATCTAAAATAGTTTGTGTCTCTGCTTTATTATCGAAAAGATGAACAATCTCCCAACCATGTTGAATAATACCTTGACTATTTTGATTTTCAAGTGCCTCTGCATATTGCTCTGAAAGCTTCCAAAAAGCGTTTGGAATCTCATTTGCTGAACACTCCAAAGGTGCTATTTGTAATAGAATCACAAAAATTATTACTACTGAAAATATTTTATTGAATTGCATTAATATTCCCCCATAAATACACTAGATATTTTATTTCATTATATTCTAAATTATCAACAATTACAATGACTAGCCTATTAGAATTTTTGACGGTGAAAAATATTATTTCGTGTTATGTTTTGTTAATTTATGTTGTTTTTTAATAATTATTGTAATATAATAGAAATAATTCTATTTGTAGTATAACTATAATTTTACGAGGAGGTCAGATAATGAAGTATTTATTCCTTAATATTCCAGCATATGGTCATGTTAATCCAACATTGGCTGTAGTAAAAGAGTTAATCGAAAGAGGAAACGAAGTATTCTATTATAATACAAATCATTTTCGTGAAAATATAGAAAGCACAGGTGCGAAGTTTTTTTCGTACAATGAAGCGTTCTATCCAATATTTTCATCGAGAAATGCTACAGATTTCACTTCTGTTTTAAAGACTATTTTAGATATGACAAAAGCTATTCTTCCAGATCTTTTGGTAGAAATTAAAAGATTTCAGCCTGATTGTATTATTTATGATTCATTATGCCTTTGGGGAAAAATATTAGGGTACCAACTTAATATCCCATCAATTTCATCTATAACAACTTTAATTCTCACCAGTAACACAATTGGGAAGTTTTCAACAGATAAATCTTTTGAAAACAAACTAAAAGACCTTAAAATGGAGCTTGACGCTTTAACTGATTGTAAGATAGACACTAAAATACATAGAATTGTTATGAACACAGACAAACTCAATATTACTTATACTTCAACAACACTACATCCAAGAAGCGAAATTTTACTAGAAGAATATAAATTTGTAGGTACCTCAATCTTAGAAAAAAGAGATGGGCAAATTGATTGGGACATCCCAAGAAATAAACCCCTCATCTATATATCATTTGGAACGATGCTAAATAACAATATTTCTTTCTTTAAAGATTGTTTTAATGCATTTCGTAATATGGATGTAAATGTAGTTTTATCGGTAGGTAAAAATACAGATATACGCTTATTGGGAGCTATTCCACCAAATTTTATTGTATGCGATTTTGTTCCACAGCTTGACATTTTGACTATTTCGGATGTCTTCATTACACACGCAGGTCCTAACAGTGTCAATGAAGCCCTCTATTATCAAGTACCTTTGGTTCTCATTCCGCAGCAGTGGGAACAGAAGGCATTAACTAGAAGAGTAGTTGAATGCGGTGCTGGTATAGAAATAGAAGAGGTTAATGCTGAAAATTTAAAAAAAGCAGTAGAAATAATTCTATCTAATGCAACATATAGAGAAGCAGCGAAAAAACAATCAGAATTATTAATCGGAGCAGGAGGATATAAGAAAGCTGCAGATATAATGGAAAACTATGCTAAGAGTTTATAACATTTTTTTAGAAAAACTTATTCCTATAGCTTTCAAGATTACTAAACAGACCAGGATTACACATCCTAGTCTGTTTCTGCATGAAATGCTTTACTCAAAGCATTATCCCTTTTGAATCTGAACCGTCATACAAATTTAATATGTCATTAACAGAATTGTAAATTCTACCACCTTTTATTCTATATACATAAGAATGTAACTATTGTATAATAAAATAGTTGAGAGTTTAGAAGAATACTAACTAAGTACCCATAGAAAGGATTATACATATGTTAAATAAAAAAATAGCTTCGATTATTGCAATTATTTTAGTCACGTTTTTCATTTTAAGTGCCCTAGCTCCCATATTTGTATATGCGGAAGAAGCAGAAGAAATTATTATATATGAGAAAACCAGTGAAGAAATTGTTGCACAAGGTGTTAGTCATAAAAGGATTGTTCGATTTACGAATAACGGTTGGCTCGATATTCAAGTCATCGAAGCGGATCTATCAGAAAAATATTTAGATATTAACTTACTCACTGATAGCAGAGGTGTTAATTATATGAGTAATGTTTTAAAAATGGCACAAGAAAATGACACAATTGCCGCTATCAATGCAGACTTTTTCCAAAGATTACGTGGTTCAACGGATCAAGCTTCCGCAGTTGGTGTAGTAGTAGAAAACGGAGAAATGTTATCCTCTCCTGCCCATGAAGACGGAATGGCCTCCCTATCCGTAGATAGTGCCAAAAAAATATTGTTTGATTATTGGAATACAGAAATCACCATCACAGCTCCTAATAATAAATCCGCTGTAGTCAAACATATCAATAAGTATGACCCATTGGATTCTATCGTACTCTATGATAGAAATTGGAATACCCACTCCTTAGGTTCTACAAATAATATTGCGGAAATAGTTGTTGAAAACAATATTGTAAAAGAGATACGACGTGAAATGCCACCTGTTGAAATTCCTGTAAATGGTTATGTTCTATGTAATTTGCCAGAATATGATCCATTTTTAATCGAAAACTTCAAGGTAGGCGACCCTATCAAATTAGAGATAAATACGCAACCTAATTTTCACGATTTGAAACTAGCTGTAGGCGGAGGTACATTATTGGTCAAAGATGGAGCACCTGCACCTTTTACACATAGAATTAAGGGGCTACACCCTAGAAGTGCTATAGGAACCGATGCTTCTGGAAAAAAAATATTCATGGTCACCGTTGACGGACGTCAGATAACAAGTAAAGGTATGACACAAGAAGAATTGGCAAATCTCTTAATTGAGCTTGGTGTCTATTACGCCATTAACCTCGATGGAGGTGGTTCCACAACATTGGTTTCAAAATCTTTAGGTGAAGATGAGCCTACAGTTGTCAATAAGGTATCTGATGGTTGGCTCAGAAATGTCACAAACGCGATTGGGATAACAACCTCTGCCCCTAAAGGAAATTTAGCAGGTTTGGTAATTGAAACTGTCAATGAAAATGTATTTGTGAACACCTCCAGAGCTTTTGAAGTAAAAGGATATGATAAATATTATAATGCTATTGATATAGATATGAACAAAGTGCAGTGGCAAGCAGGTGGTGTAGAAGGGACATTTAAAGGCAATACCTTTTATCCTACCTCTGTAGGACATGGTCTTATCAAAGCTACTTATGACAATGTGATTAGTACGTATGGCATCGATGTGCTAAGTGCACCAGCCTCTATTGATATTACACCTAAACGAATAGATATGAGAACTGGAGATACCGTTAAACTTTCTATCACAGGTAAAAACCGAAACGGTTATTCAGCACCAATAAGTCTTGCTGATGTGCAATGGGAAATTCCTAATCATATTGCTGAAATACAGGATAATTATATTATAGCTATCAAACGTGGCATAGAAGTCATTACCGCTACAGTAGGAGAAGTAAATACCCACGCATCGGTTGCTATAGATTTTGAAACTGCAATAGATGATTTTGAAGATATAAATGGTACCTTTTTACCATATCCATCATATGTAAATGGAAATTACACATTATCTTCTGAGCAAGTACGAAGTGGAAATTATTCCGGCAAACTAACCTTCGATTTTACTTCAGAGCAAAATGAATCGAAAGCAGCCTATTTTAATTTAAAAAATGATGGTATTATGATACCTGAAAATGTAAATAAAATTGGGTTGTGGGTATATGCCAATGACTATATGGAGCATTGGTTAAGAGGAGGTATGTACGATACAGATGGAAATTTCTATCGTGTTAGTTTTGCAAAAAAAATAGACTGGAATGGTTGGAAATATATAGAGGCCGACATTCCAGAAAATCTACCGCAATCATCACGTTTTGCACGGATATATATAGTACAAATTGACCCTGAAATTAAAAATAAAGGTTCTATATATTTTGATGATCTATCTTTCGTTTCTCCTGAAACAGAGGTAGAAACTATTGAGCTTCCTGAAGATGCAAAAATACCAGATGAGTTAAATGAAGCTACAAAGCTTTTATCAGGAGAATCAAATTATAGGTTTACAGTTTTCGGGAATACTATCCAAAAAGAAACGCTTCTTGAGAAGATGATTATGAGCAAATTAATCAACACTTTCAATCAGTCAAGTAGTTTATCGGCTTTTGTTGGTAATATTAATTCTGCTACCTTGGACGGACTAGAGACTAAGTTTTTGAGTACTTCAGGATATCAAATGTTTGATTATAATGGCAGTACATTCTTATACATGGATAATACACAAGATGGCTTTAGGAAAACCAACTCAGCTCAATGGAGCTGGTTTAAGAATGCGCTGGAAGAAATGGAATCACGTAATGTTTTCATTTTCCTTCCTAAACCGCTCACAGGTGAAAATGGTTTTACAGATACCTATGAAGCTGAACTTTTCAAAGATATGCTTACAGAAGATTTAGCCAAGAAAGGTAGAACAGTATTTGTATTCTATAACGATACAAAAAACACCTCCTATATTGACAGGGGTGTTCGCTATATTAGTACACCTGGAATTACGAAAGCAAATATGGAGAACATTGTTTCACAAGTAGAAGATTATAAATATATTCAAGTGACGGTTAATGGAAATGATGTAAGTTATGAGATAAAGAATTTGTTTAGGTGAAAAATCAATGAACCGAGTAGGAGGGAATTAATAAATTTATTTCCCTCCTACTCAGTTGATGGTTTCTCATTAGTCCCATTCCATTTAAGAACATAATCATTAACATCGACACCGAGCCTATTTGATACTACAGGACATTTAGCCTTTAAAAGGAAAAACATTTTTCTCTTTTGATCTGAAAGAGTTTCATAATTCCCTTGCCCTTTGCTAATAACTATATCTGCTTCATAAAAGATTTGCAAAAATTCTTCACTACATTCATCAAGTATTAAACCCGGTGCATTACAACCTGTAGAAACAAGTTTTGTACAGTGTTCAAGCCCTGAATCTCGTGCATCATCAATAGTTGCATCATTAATGATTGCTTCACTTCTTACAGCATATGTAATATTAAGATTTAATAATTCTTCCACCAATACCCTATCAAATATTGTCTCACCTGCATTATCACCAATAATCAAAAGATTTTTTGCCGTCCTTAACTTACGCTCTAATTGCTCAATATCACATATAGAAAATTTTTTTTCAAGTTCCCTCTCAACAGATTCCTTAATATTAATATCACGATAGATGGCTGAGTCAATAACATTTCCGGTAGCTGATATCTTTAAAGCCCAGTATAGCCTATCTGTCTTTTTATATAAGAAGCACTTAAGAAAAGGATAAATTTCTATGGCATTTTCGATATTTTCATTTTTGATATGCCTAAATGGATCAGAAATACCAGTATACTTTTTTACGATTTGGTGCATATCTCTGCCTATTTCAGGCGAATATTTATAATCTTCGTAATTTGAAATAAGCTGTATAGTCTCTCTCATAATTTCTTCCTGTATATCAATCTTGTCAGTTGCTAATCTAGAAGCTTCAAGAACCTGTCTCAAAAAGCACGGCAAACAATCAAGAAATATCTCCATTACATAACCCCCATTGACTTCATTTTTTTAACTTTAAAGAAACTTTATTAACGAAAAATCTATATTCCCTTGATTATCAACAAGTCCAGAATTAGCATGAACATATTCGATTTTAGCCACAAACATTTCATGTGAGCCTGTAACGATTGCGTCTACCACCTTACACTCAATATTGACTGGACAATCATCTAAAATTGGAGCATTCACCTTTAATCCATCACTTAATTTAATTTTCATTTTAGCAAGTTTATCTTCATCACGCTTGCTGTGACTTCCAAGATAATCAAAAGTTTCTTTGTATTCCTTATCAACTAAATTTACTACAAAGCAACCCGACTCTTTTATCATATTATAAGAATAGCGGGAAGGAACAATTCCTACCATTACCATTGGTGGGTCATAACTGCAATTACAACAGTATGCAACCGCTAGTACATTATTTTCTCCATTAACTCCCCTACATGATACCAATACCTTTGGTGCTGGTTGTAGACACGACTTCATATTTGCCTGTCTTTTATTCATCTAAATATCCTCCTTAATTATTTTTATGACTTCTTTCAAAAGCATGCATAATTCAGGCATCCTCTTTTCTATATTAATTGGTTTAAGACTTTTATCAGTCCATGCATGTGAAGTTTCCCCCACTGCAACTAAACTCATTTTATCTTTTTTAATAACTTCATAACTAAAAATTAACCTTACACAACTCATTTTCATAGGCTTTGTCCTTATAATTATTTCATCTTCATATTTCACAGGATCTTTGAAATTGCATTTTAAATCCACAAGGGGCAAAATGATTCCTTTTTCTTCAATTTTCGAATATCTTATCCCTAGCTTTTTAAAAAACTCTGTCCTTCCAGCCTCAAACCATATGGGATAATTGGAGTGATGCACAATACTCATCTGATCGGTTTCACCATATCTTGCAATAAGCTCTGTCTCCGATGAAAACACATTATCACCCCCAATTCAAAATTATTACTCATTTTATCTTGTTTTGTTTGTAATTATAAATGGCATTTCTTAGTGCCTCAACGCCAAGATTTGAACAATGCTTCTTGTTCTCAGGCAAACCACCTAATGCCTCTACAATATCATCCTCTGTTATATCCATCGCTTGCTCTATTGACTTGCCTTTAACCAATTTTGTTGTCATGCTGCTTGTCGCTATTGCAGCAGCACACCCAAATACAAGGAAACTAATATCGTCTATTACATTATTCTTAACTTTAATATATATGGTTAGAAAATCACCACAGGCTGGATCCCCGCAGTTTCCTTCTCCATCAGCATCATTCATACTACCTACATTTCTTGGACACATAAAATGGTCTATAACCGCATCAGTATACGTCTCATCAAACACCAAACTTCACTTCTCTTTCATTATTATAATTAAACTTCAATTGCATCTCCAGCACATAGAGTAAGGCAACGCATACCCAAAAAACGTTTCATTTCACACATTGCTTCTAGCCCCGTGCAATGCAAAGGAATAACCTTTTCAATATTCATATCAAGCAAGTATTGAATAGTCATCTGTAAACGTATTGGACTCACATTGCCAAGATGCATGCCCGCTACCAAAAGTTTGATACTTTTATCTGGGATAAGCTTTTTTGCATACTTAATACTGTTAACAACTCCGGGATGGCTACATCCAAGAAATATGGATATTCCGTCATTTTCCTTAATAATAAGCATCTGTTCATCCAGCATCATGTCATGTACGATTTTGCCATCCTTTTCAACACAAAAGTCTTTCGGCACTTCTTCAAAAGTATTACTACAAGGTATCTCTCCTGATACCATAATGCCTTCATCAATTTCCAAAGGCTGTCTAGTATAAACAATTTGATCTCTTAACCAATCATGCTTTGATATCTCAAAAGGTATTCCTATTTCTCTAGACGTTTCATCTTTATTAGAGTAAGCAAGCTTTTTTAGAAATGCATCAGGATGAGTATATACTACTGGAACTTTATTCTTAAAGGGAAAATACTGTAATCCACCACAGTGATCATAATGCCCATGACTTATTATAATATAATCTGCCGACGCAAGACTAATTCCCATCGCTTTTGCATTGTGAGAAAAAACTGAAGACTGACCTGTATCAAACAGTATTGTTTTATCATCTTTTTCTATCCAGAGAGACAGCCCATGTTCTGCAATCAGACCAGGTTTTCTGACTCTATCATCCGTAAGAATATGTACTTTCATTCCTATATCACTCCAATACGTTATTTAACAAATTATCATTCAATATTCATATTCTTTATTGTCCCTGGAACAGCTTTATCAATATAAAGAATACCATCAAGATGATCAATTTCATGACAAAAAGCACGCGCAAGAAACCCTGTCCCCTCGTACTGCACACTTTTCCCCTTCTCATTTAATGCTTTCACCTTTACCCAATTTGGACGCACAACCTGCCCAGTAATCCCAGGAATACTTAAACAACTTTCAAAGCCGTGCTGCTCACCTTCTTGTTCAATAATTTCAGGATTTATCAATTTAATAAGCCCCTCACCTATATCGATCACAACCACTCTTTTTAACATGCCTACTTGCGGTGCAGCCAATCCAACACCGTTTTCCTGATACATAGTTTCTGCCATATCATCCAGTAACGCAATGATTTTATTGTTAATCTCACCTACAACCTTAGATTTCTTTCTCAAAACATTATCTGTATCAATATAGGCAATATTTCTTAATGCCATATCCTCTTCTCCTAACTACATGATATATATTACTTATTCATTTCATCTTTTAGTCTCATCCATATACTTGTAATCTCATTCGTTACAACATTATTACCAGCTTCAATTGGCGTTTTAAATTTCTGTAAAGCTTCTACTATAGATGGATCAAAAGGTATCTTCCCAATAACAGGTGAACCTTCTCTTGTGCTTAAATCTTCTATCTCTAAAGTTACTTCAGGATTCAAGTCATATTTATTTATACAAATATATGCCGGTATTCCAAAATGTTTTGTGACCCCTAAAACTCTTTCTAGATCACTTTTCCCTGACTTTGTAGGTTCGGAAACTATCACTACAGCATCCGCCCCTGTAATGGAAGCAATAACTGAACATCCTATGCCTGGAGAACCATCAATAAGCACCCATTTTTCACTTTTTATACAATGATTAATATTTTTCCTAACTTCCGTAACAAGCTTTCCTGAGCCCTCAGCTCCAATATCGAGTAATGCATGAGAAAAGTTTCCTCTTGGCGTACTAGCTACAAATGTTTCGCCTGTTTTAACTTCCGTAAGCTTAATTGCTTCCTGTGGACATACCAATGTACATGCACCACAGCCTTCACATTTCATGGGTATTATTTCACATTTATCATTAATTGCATCAAATCTGCATGTTTTTCTGCATAACCCACACTTTATACATGCCGATGAATCAATCACAGCCTCTTTTGCTCCAAAATAGTCATTTTTTTTCAGAGTTTCACATTTCAAAAGAATATGTAGATTTGGTGCATCAACATCACAATCAGCAAGCATTTTATCCTGAACAAGAATACTAAGTGATGCAACTAGGGTGCTCTTTCCTGTTCCTCCCTTTCCACTTATAAATACAATCTGTTTCATTTCGTTGCACCCCTTTCTATCTTTCCATAAAGCTTTTCAAATTTATCTTTCCATTTATTGTTATTTCTTACAGGAAGAATACCTCTTGAATAATTTTGAGCAATGTCCTGCGAAAATGGTATCTCCATTAGAAGTTCAATACCTTCACTATCACAGAATTTGTGTATAAGTCTACTACTATCGGAAGCCTTATTTAATACGACTCCAAAAGGTAGTCCCATATTTTTAACAAGCTGGACGGCGATTTTCAAGTCATGAAGTCCAAAAGGTGTCGGTTCCGTTACCAGCACACAATAATCACATCCCTCGATAGACTCTACTACTGTACATGAAGCTCCAGGGGAACAATCGAGTATTACAATCGAATCATTTTTAATACGCTTTTTTAGTTCACTCAGAATAGGTATACTTATTGGTTCACCTATATTAAGCTTTCCTTGCATGAATGTGTCATCTATGTTTGCTTCAACAACTCCAATCGTTCTTTCCACCTCTCTGATTGCATCATTAGGACAGGCTATAACACATGCTCCACAATGATGGCAAATTTCAGGAAATACAAGAACTTTATCCTTAACTACAGCAATAGCATTAAACTGGCATGCCTTTGCACAGTGACCACATGCATTACATTTTGACATATCAGCTTCAGGTACCAATACATTGACTGGTGTACTCACTTCAATCACAGGCGCTAAGAAAATTGCCCCATTAGGCTCTTCCACATCACAATCTATGTACTGACAAGCTGGTATTGTTGCTGCGAGACTTGCAGAAACAGTTGTTTTACCCGTTCCTCCCTTTCCACTTAAAACAGCTATTTTCATTACTAACCTCCTCTGTTTTTTTCCCTTCGAACATTAAGGGCTTATGCCCATATTAATGATATTACTTTTTTAAGCATATGTCAATCATTATTGTCATAAAGTATTGCAAAAAAAAAATAGAATTCTAAATAAAGAATTCTACTTTTATAAATTATCTTGTAGCTACAAGGACACACGCCTGTACTGCTTCCAAACCAAGGTTCTTTGTCAACGCCAACACTTCATCATCATAGGTGCCTGGTTGAAACCAGATATATTTGATACCTAATTTTGCTGCCTCTTCAATGACTGGCTTTGCCCTTTTGGGTGAAACAACCATATCAATTACTTCTGGTAGCTTGGGTAACGATGATAAATCTTTATAACATGGGTCACCTTCCACCGAATCATATACAGGGTTTACGGCATAAGCCTCATATCCCCTCACTTTGAGTTTTTTGTAAATCATATTTCCATATTTTTCAGAATTCCTATTTGCACCCACTACTGCCCAAATCTTTTTTTCAAGCATTAACTCTTCAAGCATATTATAAGTCCTCCAATTCATCTTTTTTTCTACATCTATCACAATATCCATATATCTTCATAGGTTTATCAGCAACTTGGAATGCTTTATCAGTAAAAACCTGTACCTTTAAACCTTCTGTTAATCCATCTTCAATTTCCTGTACCTGCCCACATTTTAAACAAATTAGGTGATGATGTCTTATTTTATCCTGTAAAATCATCTCATACCTTGCAGGCGAATTTTCTATTGACAATCTTGAGACCAATCCAATTTTTTCAAACAACTCTAATGTTCTATAAACAGTGGCTAAACCAATTTTTTTATCTCTATTCTCTCTTATTACTAGTAGCTCATAAATATTTTCAGCTTCAAGATGATGACCTCTACATTCATATAGAATCTGAAGAATAGCTTCTCTTTGAGGTGTAATTTTGAGATTATTCTCTTTAAGAATAATATTCAATTTATTGTCCATGATCTATTCTTCCTCTTCTCCAACAATTTCGCCTACAAAACTTTTTCCCATTTGAATTCATACATATAATCTTTTTTGACTGGCAATCTGGACATATATATTGACCATTGATAATTTTTTCAAAGTTTTCATAGCTTTCTCTCCACTCTTTACCACAATCAAGGCACCTCACTGGGCAAATATTACGAGTGAAATTACCACCTTCTATACGTATAGCCTTGCCGTATATGATACTGTCCGCAACTTTTTCTCTTGCAGTATTAAGAATACGCTGAAATGTTTGTCTTGAAACCTCCATTTTTTTAGCACATTCTTCTTGTTCCAGCTTTTCTACATCTTTTAGGCGAATTGCTTCAGCTTCTTCAATTCTCAAGATATTTTCTTCCATTTCATCTGCTTGTATGTCTAAAGGCACGAAATGTTGTATTTTCGGTATATACTCAACTTTTCTCCATTTAGGTGGTCTAGCCATTTAATGTTTCCCCCTTTGATTACTTATCTTATTATTCATTCTAACATTTTTAAAAAAAGAGGACAACCAGTATAATTAATATAGAAGACAGCAGGTTCTCTTTTTCAGGGAACCTACCATCCGGATTGAACGAAATATTCTACTTCTCTTGGTTGAAACCTTTTAAAAGGTCTTTAACTTGGTTAAGTTGTGTTTCAAGAAATTTTTCTTGGTTTTTGAGGACTGATTTTTCATCAAAAGAAAAGAACATCCTTCTAAAACCTCTACCTCCGCCCATTCCTCTCGCAAATTTTGGTGTTTCATTACCTGTGCAGTAACCTGCACCTCTTCCTGTCATAGCTCCCATTCCCATAGGACCTGTACCGTCTCCTCTCGGCATAACGGATCACTCCTTTAAATTTATTTGGGCATATGCTCATTATTATTATATATTTATTATTTCTATATGTCAATAATTTATTCTATACAAAAAGAGCAGGCATATGCACCTACTCCTTACGTATAAAAATGTTCGCTCAATTTTGTAAACAGTTTTATTTTAGTTCTTACTCATGCGCATGGTCGCAATCATTTTTCTCAATTCCATACCCTTTACCATCACCGGGCGCACATAAACTCTCGCCACCTTTGAGCATATCCTTTTCCAATTCCTTTATCACTTTCTCAATACTTCCGTCTACTCCCATAACTATATCAATATCCATTTCTTTAAAAAAACCCTGTGCCCTCGCTCCCATTCCACCACAAACAATCTGTTTTACACCTTTTCCATGTAAAAATTGAGGTATTAAACCTGGTTCGTGACCTGGGTTTTCAACTTCAACTATTTTCACCGCTTTTCCATTTTTAATATGAACTAAAGTAAAAGATGGACATCTTCCAAAGTGTGAACTAACATATCTTCCATCTGTAGAAATTGCTATACGCATAAGTAAAACCTCCATTTAATATCTTTATTTTTGTCCGCCCTGCGAACCCATCCCATAATGAGAAGGAACTGTTGTATCAATTTTTTCAAGAAGTCCCTTTTTAAACTTTTCAATGTTTTCATTAACAGGTATGGATTCTCCACGATATATTGCAATATTTGCAGCTTTTAATACATCCATTGCATTTGGTCCCATGTTACCTGTTATAACCGCTGTCACATCTTTATCAACCATCATCTGTCCTGAAGTAATACCCGCTCCACCTCCAGATGCTGCTGCTACATTTTCTATTACTTCACATTCCATTGTATCAGTATCTGCCATCACAAAATATGATGCCCTACCAAATCTTGGATCCAAGATGCTTTCAGCTGATTTTCCGCTTGATGAAATACAAATCTTCATTTGATTACCACTCCTCTTTATACATTTTATTATAAGCTTATGCTCATAATAGATTTTATTATTATTTTGGGCATATGTCAATAACTATATTTATTTTTTAGAAACTTAAATCATTAAACAAATATAAAGTTTTAAAAAGCAATTATACTCTAAATTGTATATATTAACAAAGCAACGCAAATAATAGGTTTAATATAAGTTGGTAGGTGCATATATGTCAAAAACGATAGATAAATCAATAGTTATTGTAAAAAAAAGACTAATAGATACTTTTAATGCTAGTAGTGATTTTACACTTCGTGAAATTTCTATTGGACATAAGCATGAAATAAAAATATTGATGGCATATATTGATGGCCTAGTTAATAAACAATTGGTTAACTCAGATATTTTAAGACCCTTATTATCAGAAAACACTCAAAATATTTTGGGTGATGACCCACATACTAAAAATTTATTAACTCTGATTAAAGAGACTATTTTATATGCATGTGAAGTCAGTGAAATAAATAATTTCGATAGTGCGATTGAAACTATTTTATCGGGAGATACCCTTATTTTTATTGATGGTTATCATTCAGCGATTAGTATTGTTTTAAAAGCTTGGGACAAGCGAGATGTAAATGAACCGCCCAATGAATCGGTTGTTAGAGGTCCCAGAGAAGGATTTACAGAGACCCTTAAAACAAATACATCATTGATGCGAAGAAAAATTAAAAACAAAAATTTAATCTTTGAAAAAATGAAACTTGGGCACCAAACCAATACGGATATTTGTATTTGCTATATCAAAGACATAGCAAATAATAATTTACTTAAAAGTGTCCGTGAAAGGATTAAAAACATAAATACCGATGCCATCCTTGAATCAGGCTATATCGAGGAATTTATAGAAGATGCACCATTATCGATATTTCCAACAGTAGGACATAGTGAAAAACCTGATGTAATTGCTGCAAAAATACTCGAAGGACGTATTGCAATAATATGTGATGGTACGCCTTTTGTATTAACCGTCCCTTACTTATTCCTTGAATCAATACAATCTGCAGAAGACTATTATTCTAGGTCAATATATTCAGGCTTTGTTCGTTTGTTACGAGCTATATCGATATTTATTACATCCATGTTTCCTGCATATTATGTGGCATTGGTATGCTTTCATCAAGATGTTATCCCATATAAACTGCTGATGACCATGAGTGCCGCAAGAGAAGGTATTCCATTTTCTGCTTTAACAGAGGCCTTAATTATGGTTTTTACCTTCGAGGTACTTCGAGAAGCAGGTATTAGGATGCCTAGACCCATCGGACAGGCTGTTAGCATTGTAGGTGCTCTGGTTATTGGTGATGCCGCGGTGGCCGCTGGACTTGTAAGTACGCCTATGATTATCGTAATCGCTTTAACTGCAATTACTAGTTTTATGATACCTGAGCTCTCTGGCGTACTTTTAATTATTCGCCTCATTACGATGTTTGCAGCAAATATTATAGGCATTTTAGGCATTATACTCGTATCCGTTGCAATACTTATACATATGTGTAATCTTAAATCTTTTGGTGTTTTTTATATGTCACCCTTTATGCCATTAAATATAACAGATTTAAAAGATACTATTGTACGATTCCCTTTATGGGCAATGTTTACACGCCCGAAAATCATAACTTGGGAACACGCTGGAAAAGCTAAATATAGAACAAAGTCAAGTAGGAAGGGTAAAAGGTAGTAACATGAAATGGTGGAATATAGTATTCATTATTTTGATTCTGTGCACATTAACCAGTTGTTGGGATAATCAAGACTTAATTGATTTGGCAATTGTTTCAGGGATTGCATTAGATAAAACTGACGATCATAATATTGAAATTACTATACAAATCATTAAGCCAAGTGCTATAAAATCAGAACAAAGTCAAAGTGATAATAAAGAAGCGTATGTTACTGTATCATCGGAAGGTGCTACTGTGTTAGAAGCAATGAGAAACTTAACTTCAAAAATTAATAGAAAAAGTTTCTTTGCACATGTTCAATTAATCGTTATTTCTGAAGAAGTAGCGCAACATAGCATCAGCGAAATGATTGATTTTTTTGAAAGAGATAATCAAACTAGAAGAAGATCTGAGGTTTTGATTGCTAAAGGAATAAAGGCAAAGACAGTCCTTGACATAGAGAGTAAATTAGAGAAAATACCTGCTGTACATATTGTTGAAAGCCTTGAAACAAGCGACGAATTGTCAAAAACAAGAAAAATGAACCTGTTAGATATTTTAAAACATTTAAATCATCAAGGACATGCCATCGTAATACCAACAATCAATCGTTTTGATGAATCGGATAGTGTACATCAAAAAGATATAGAAATTGAAGGGCTAGCCATTATAAAGAAAGATAAGCTTGTAGGATATTTGTCGCCTACGGAAACACGTGGATTTATGTTTGCCGATAATTCATTAAAAAATACAATCATTGTTACACCTAGCCCTTTGAACAAAAAAAAATTGGTCTCTATCGAAGTCATACGTTCAGAAGGAAAGATAGAAGCAAAAATGGAAGATAATCTACCCATTTTTACGATAGAAGTAAAAGCTGAAGGAAAAATAGCTGCACAACAAGAACACAGTGATCTAACTAAGCCAGCGCAAACAGAAGACTTAGAAGAAAAAGTAGAAAAAATAATAAAAGAAGAAATTGAAGAAGTTGTAAAGGTAACACAAAATAAATACAAAAGTGATATTTTTGGATTTACTGATATCATGTATAGGAATTATCATCCACAATGGAAAAAACTCGTACTAAATTGGGATGAAGTTTATAGTAATACCCCCGTTGTCGTGAACGTTGATTTTGACATTCGATGGTCTGGGCTCATTAGGCAACCAACCGAACCGAAATAAATCAAGGAGAGTTACTATGAAAGTAATAGCAGTCATCGCAACTTTTGTTGTAATTAGTATGATTGATATACCAGATTTGATTAAAGAAAAAAATGACAGAATAAAACGAATTTCTCTATATAGCTTTTTTTTTATAGCAGGTTTGACTATTAGTATACTACTAGTGGTTGAAAAAGCACCCATAAGTCCTTCGGTAATAATTGAAATGATAGTAAAAAATATAATGTAGGAGAGTATTATGTATCGTGATGCCAGAATATCTAATTATCAGCTATTTACAATTTTAACATGCTTTTTACTAGGTAGTACGGTTATTATCAGTCCTGTCACTGCCGCTAAACATGATGCATGGTTGGCATTCCTTATAAGTTTATTCGGCGGTTTTATCTTAATGATGATATATGTATCCATAGCTAATCTTCACCCATCAAAAACATTGACAGAAATTCTAAAAAGTGTTTTTGGAAATGTCGTTGGAACAATCATTTCTGTTTTATATATATGGTATTTTATACACTTAGCAGCACTAGTACTAAGAAATTTCGGAGAATATTTTGTCGTCGTAAGTTATACTGAAACACCTATACTTTTCATAATACTATGTTTTGCTATAGTAGTTGTTTATGCTGTAAAAATAGGGATAGAAGTCATTGGAAGAATAAGCGAAGTATTTATATTTTTACTTGTTCTTAGTGTTGTTTTTGTTTTTTTCGCTTTAATGAGTATATTTGATGTAGAAAACTTAAAGCCGTTCTTATCTGAGGGATTCACACCGATACTTAAAACTGCGTTTTCCGTACTCACTTTCCCTTTCGGTGAAACTGTAGTCTTTTTAATGATTTTTCCTTTTGTAAATAAGAAAAAACAACTTTATAAACCAACAATGTTGTCATTAGTAATTTTCGGTTTCATCATATTTAATATGGTACTTAGAAATATTATGGTTTTAGGAGATGATATGGCATCAAGAGATATTTTTCCTTCTCATATCGTATTTAGACTTATTCCTGGCATGGATTTAGACCCCTTATTGGATATAAATTTAGTCATCGCAGGCATGATAAAAATTACAATATGTATATATGGCGCTGTAACTGGCATTACAGAGTTATTGGGATTACGGAGCTACAAAGCCTTCGTAATCCCAATTGTATCCTTTATCGTACCTTTATCTATTTGGGTTTATGATAGTCTTATGGAAATGATCGCGTGGGCTACTGATGTATGTCCAATATACTCCATACCTTTTCAAATAATTATCCCAATAATCATACTAGTGATTTCACTTATAATGAACAAAAAAACGACTCACAAAAGTCCTTAGTATGTGAGAGAAAATAGTATCTCAATTTTCATAAACAGAGACACACCTCCTACTTATAAAGCATATTATATATTATTATCCTATGAAAAACTTATCCAATCTCATTTTCTTATGCAGTCGTTTATAGATTGGAAATACTTACAAAACTGACTGTAAATATATTTATTCGAGGAATTTACAATATGTATAATGCTTATAAGTCATATACAAATCCTTATTATGTTTATCCACCGATGTATAACGCACAAAACATGGTTAATTATTATCAACCCTATCCAACTCCTTACTCCGGAAATACACCAATGTATAACCCGTATTATCCAAACCAATTTACTTATAATGCTTTAATTGAATTGAAGGATTATGGTCCAGAACCCTTTGTTGTAAATATTGATGAGGCTACCAAGCAAAACACTACTTATCGTACCGCATTATGGACAGGAGACAATTTGCAAGTTACCTTGATGAGCATCAAACCAGGGGAAGACATTGGTTTGGAAATCCACCCTGAGCTCGATCAATTTATACGTATTGAAGAAGGTCAAGGACTCATTAAAATGGGTGATAGGAAAGATAATCTTGATTTTCAAGAGAGCGTTTATGATGACTTTGCAATCGTCATACCAGCCGGTAAATGGCATAATCTAATCAATACAGGATCTCAACCCCTTAAATTGTATTCTATTTATGCACCACCTCAACATCCATATGGTACAGTCCATGAAACTAAAGCAGATGCAGAAGAAGCTGAAAAATACTATGGCCAGTGATTCCCCACTGGCCACTTTGTATTTTCCATTGAAATAATGCCAATGATATATATTTATCTATTTATTGTGCTTAAAATTTAGATTTTTCATAGTTATATGGAATACTTGTTCCAACAACTACATCTTCTATTTTCTCAATTATCAGCCAATCATCCATATTTTTTTGTCGCTCAAATGCTAATGGTTCAATCGCTTTTACGTTATTAAATTCTACTAAACACATACATTTTTTATGCCATCTGACTTTTTGCTTTTCCGATAAATTAAGTTTATCTTGATTTTCTTCCAATACGCAATTAATTTCCTCTTCTGATAATTTTACATGATTCTGTACACTTGCAACCGTAGCAGTGGCAGATATTTGACCCGTACCTTTCTTCATAAAATACAACTTCTCACCTTCAAAAACTCTACTATGCGGTATTTTTCTACCCGCTGCTGCTCTAATAATCATAGTTTTACTTCCATCAAGAATTTTCTCTAAAACCTTTGCTTTGTCATCACAATATACTACATGTACCATTATATTCCTCCATTCGTTTATGTCTTAATTATAACTTCTAATTAGTCTAATAATGTAAAATATAGATCAATACTTTTATTTAATTCAATTGCTACTAAATTAATAAAATCCCTATATATTCCTTCCGCATGGGCTATATCTAACACATTATAGTATTTAACTCTATCTTCATTTCTTATTATGATTGGAGGATAGCCTTCTTTCATTAATTCAAGGTTTAATAATAACCTTGCCGTCCTACCGTTACCATCGACTTACCACCAATAGCAATTCCTTCTAATACAACTTTTGTTTCTACTAATGTTAATGTATTACCCTCAATAGCATTAGAGTTATATGTCCAATCAAGTAATAATTTGTCTCTAATACTTTTTACTGTTATAGGTGATAATGGTCGCTTCAAATCTAACTCTTCTTTTCTTCTATCAATTTTTGGTACATATAAGCACCTTCTATCTATTATTATTACTATTATAATACTTTAAGATTTAACCGATTACAAATATTTATAACACTATCTCATCACAAAAAGTTTGATAACTAGTTAGTAATTAAAGCATCATTTGGTAATCTACTTTTAAAATACTCTACCAAGTTCAAGCAAAATTTTTCGATTTTATTTACCAACGCTTTTTCTAAGTCTTTTTCTAAATTAAATTCTATGATATAATTATATTAAAGTTTTATAATGAAAGGCGGAACCGTTATGCCTACTATTTCGATGTTCTTCGGTATTATAATACGAATGTACTGCGCTCCACAAGAACACAATCCACCACATTTTCATGCTTATTATCAAGACCATAAGGCAATAATTGATATAAACACTTGTGAATTAAAGAAGGTTCCCTACCTATAAAACAACTCAAGCTCGTCCTTGCTTGGGCAGAATTACATAAGGATGAACTGCTCGCTGATTGGCAATTAGCAAGCAATGGGGAATTACCTTTTAAAATCTCACCTTTAAGTTAGGAGGTAAATTTATGCATATTGGAATATCACAAGTTATTACATTAAAAAACTATCAGCTACTATTAACCTTTGAAAATGGGGAATCAAGAGTTCTTGATATGACTCCCTATTTAAATAAAGGATTATATAAGCAGTTAAAAGACATTAATCTTTTTAATACCGTTAAAATCTCTTTTGACACAATTGAATGGAATAACGAGGTAGATTTATGTCCTGAATTCGCTTATGAAAAAAGCATACCATATAAACCAAATTAATTTCATTTATTTGCATGATTACGGGAAATCCAACGCTGGAATATCTTAATGTGTCTAAAACATTTTCTAACACATATAACATCTTGGCTATACTACAACCTTGAGCTTACAGGCTTGTTCAAATAATATCAAGATCGCTTTAAAAATACTTTACTCATTAAATATCCAGACAAGCAAACGATCCATGGTATACATATGAAAACTATACCTTGCATCAATGTATTTTGTATTACCATGAAATACTCCAATCCATATACCGCACCAAGAAAAAACACGAAAAAAATATATAGTGGCACTATAGGTATGTAATAACATAAAACAAAAATCGCTACTTCAAATAGTACAAAAACACTCAAATACAATATAAAATTAATTTCATCTTCCCTTCCCATATATATTCCATATAACATAATTATAAAAATAAAAATCAAAGATGCTATTCCTCCATAAAATTCAGGTGACCTACCAAATAAAAATTCAGGTCCATTTATTATAGTAACTACAATTGCAGAAATAAATATGATACTTATAAAAGGTGAATTCATATCTTTCTTACCCATTCAGATCACTCCATTCTATAGCAAATTGATTTATATCATAACACACTAAATCATTCCTATTGGACATATAAAAAATGAAAATATAACTCAACCCCTTCAATATAATACATTAACAATTATTAGTTAGTAGTTAAAGCATCATTTGGTAATCTGCTTTTAAAATTTATTTGTTGACATAATCCTTCAGTGTTATTAAACAATACAGTAGAATTATTGTTCATTTCATCCAACATTTTAAGTAAATACAACAATGTTTTATCAGTATATTCAGTATTAATTTTTATTATATTAAATATGTCTTCTTTGTTCTGTACCATATTAAAGAGATTTTCTTCAAAAGAAACATAGGGGTTGGTTGGCAATAAAAATGAACCTTTTTGCCTATCCAAGCGTTCATTCATGTAAAAAGGGGTCATACTGATTACACTTTTAAAGATTTCTTTGTAATTACTACCCTTTTTTTTGTGATCAGGAACATAATTAAGCACCGCTTCTTGAATCTTTACATCTTTTCCAAATTGGTCTATTTCATTATATAATTTCAATATCGAATCTGGTAAAAATGATTTATATGTCTTCTCAATCCACATACGATTAAAGCACCATATAGAAAAAGTCCCACTTTTTTTGTTCTTATCATTTTCTATATAGCCAGATAGCTTTAATGCAATATCTTTTTCCATACAAACTGAATAACCCGTGGAACTCAAAAGCAACCACTTTCACATAACATCCTGGCGGGTTTGCCATGTCGTAAACCTACTTGTTAAGTGATGCCTAACCATCGCTTTACCAATTCGTCGTTTCATAGATACTTGAAAATTCATTAATAGCATAATTGTCAGTCATACCACTGATAAAATCAGTTATATTTCTAACTAATAATTTTCGTTTAGATAAATATTCCAAATCCGAACTCTCTTTCATAGACCTGTTTACTATTTTATCTATTTCTTTATTTACTATATTTGGTGAAGCATTTCTAAAATTCACATAGTTTAATCCCTGTTCATGCATATTATGTTCTAATCTATGTAAAACTCCATCTGGTAAAATTCTTGGATTATAATAATATGCCTCAAACAATTTTTTAATAATTAATTCTGCCTTTGCGTCAAATCTGCTAACTTCTTTTGAATTAATTACACTTTTTGAAATGAGTCTATCCATATATTCATTGATAAACTCACCTTCAGGACTAAACTTAATGAGTTTCTCTTTAATAAACACTCGATTTCTATCATTTTCGCCTTTATTATATGTGTTCATCAATTTCAATGAATTATTTACAATATCATTTATTAAAAAACCAAGTATCTGTGGAACAATCCTAGCTCTTAACATATTATTGTCATCATCGATATGTCTGCCTTTTAGTTTATATTTATCAATTTTCTTTTCAGTTTCATCAATTATTATATATATATCTTTCATTTCTGATATACTACATAAGTCCTTTATAAATTCAACATCGATATGTCCTGCTGCAAAAGCATCATCTAAATCATGTCCTCTTTGAGCTATTTCATCTGCAATATTAACAATTTGCCCCTCTAACGTTGTGGCATGTTTATAATCCAAATATAAGAATTTATAATCACCATTAATTAAATAATTTTTAATATCAAGGCATTTTTTATCACACTCTTGACATTTCCCCATACTTAGATATGTACATTTTTTTGTTTTTCCTCCAGTATGCTTTAATATTCCCTCTAGTGTCTGATATGTTAAATCCAATCCATTATGTTCAATATATTTTTCTTCTAAATATGTCAAAACTCTTAGTGATTGATAGTTATGTTTAAAACCTCCAATTTTTAATTTTTCAATTTCTGAAATTAATTGTATATCCCCCGTTAATATATTATGCAAAGTACGCTCGCCTTGGTGTCCAAATGGCGTATGACCAATATCGTGTCCCAAAGAAATAGCTTCTACTAAATCAACATTTAGATTTAAATCTATCGCTATACCTCTAGCAATCTGTGAGACTTCTAAAGTATGAGTCATTCTAGTTCGAAAATGATCACCTTTATTGAAAGTAAAAATTTGAGCTTTATCTACTAATCTCCTATATGCTTTGGAATGAACAATTCTTTCTCTATCTCTTTGAAATTCACTTCTTTCATCATTATGTATAGATTGAATTCCTATTGCCTTTATACAATATTCATTTTTTTGTGCCAAGGGATGCAGTTTAAGATTTTTTTCTCTTTCGTTTTCTTTATAGTTTTGTTCTTTGATACATATACTTCTAGGTATATATGGTTTTATAATTTTATTTCGAAATATAGTAAAATTGCTTGATGGAACATCTTTATATAGAATAAATGATCCATTTTTAAAATCTTTAGATATATCTACATTAACATTTTTGATGAATTCAGTAATTGCTTCTTGCTCTTCAACAAACTCTAACTTTGAACACATCATATTACCGTTAGTTTCTAGTCTTTGTGATTTTGTTAAATAAGCATTATTAATTTCGCCATTTGATTGAACTATAAAAATTGTATTTATACTTTCAAGTGTATTACCATCGAGATTATTGTAAATTTCCTCATAAAACTGTTTAGTTTTTTTTGAAATATTATAAATATACCTCTTGTTAACATGTTTTTTAATACTTTTTTCTATTTCTGTATCAAATGCTATATTCACTAATATTAATTTCATAACATTCCTCCTAATTTTTACATACAGATTTATTGATACTGTTAGCATAGAGCCACCCAATACCCCTAACTTTCTGTGTGCACATTCGCATTACTGTTACCAATAACGACACAACATTCGATAATGATGGCTGGCTAAACCTTCCATATAAGGTCTTCCCCCTTACCAGTAATGCCCAAATCTACTTGGCGCACGTCACCATAGAGCCAGTGGTCACCCACTGCCCCTGGCACAGATCCCAGCGTGCGGATTTCCCGCACTGGGCTCCTCATTTGTATTTCTCTATTTCCGCGTCCAGCTTATATATTAAGTACCATTTGTTCGTTTAACTTTCTGTGAATGGTCTTTGTATTGGATAGTATTTCTTTATCTTTTCCCTAAATTCTATCCAATTAATACTTCGTCTTTGACTCCTTCGATTCATCTTTTTCTAGCATCTTATAATTTCCTACGACTCCATAATAATTGTAATATCCTCTAAGTTTCTTATTTAGCAAGTCTATTAACTTTCTGAGTCTACAGTTTCTGTTTTCTTTTATCCACTGTTTTATCTTTTGTACTGATGCTTTGAATTTCTTCTTGCTTGTTGTATGCAAGTTCTAGACCAAATTTATGGAATCTCTTTTCTAATGCTATCATATATCTTTCGGCATCTCTTTTATATCTGCTTCAACTATATATCCATATTTTCCATAGTTCAGTTCTTTTCCTAAGTGCTTCACTGCATCCTTTGCACCTTTTCCTTTTCGGTATCCGTATCTTGTTTCATAAAACTTGGGCTCATATATTGCTTCTAGTAGTTTACTACATGTTGTTTGTAGTAGTTTATCCCTTACTGTTGGTATCCCCAATGGTCTTTGTCCTCCACTCGCTTTACTTATATAGGTTCTTCTCACTAGATTCGCATGATATGTTCCTCGCTTTAGTTCTTTTTCCAATACAGTTACTTCTTCGGTTAAGTTTGCTTGGAATTCTTTTGCACTTATTCTATCAATGCCTTTTGCAGCTCTTTTGTTGACATGCTTCCATGATTGCCCTAGATTCCACTTGTTCAGTAGTCTATATAGATTTTCAAACTTATGGTTCTTTTTATATCTTGCTTTCCTTTCGATATCATTCAGTGAGGTTTGCAAATGTTTATCTAGCCCTACTTGTCCAGCATTTGTTTCCTTTGAATAATGCATACTCCTGTTTCTCCCTTCCCCTTGTAAGTGGCTCTCCCACTCTCTGAGTAATATGGAGAAATCCGACTTCTTATTGCTTATACATGTTCTTCTTTTTCGGTTGATACATGCTTCTCTATAATCAAAAGTAGCAATAAGACCTCCCAAGTTCCTGACATTACTTTTTATACATACCACGTTCTTGGACCCCGACAGACCTTCCAGAATCTCGCCATTCGTGATTCCTTTGTGTTGACTTCCATAACGTTAAATATGTCGTCATCTGCATTACCTATCTATGATAGGGACACTATTAACGGGGCTGTATATGCTTCAGGGATTGCGGTATCCCCTATGGTCTATATAATTCTGTGTACGCTTTACTACCATCGTCACCGATAGTAGCACAACACTCGATAATGGTGGTTGGCTAAACCTTTCCATACAAGGACTTTCACCTTGCCAGTAATGCCAAGCTTTGCTTGGCGCACTAACGTTTAGTGTTCGCGACAACCTTGAGCTTACAGGCTTGTTCAAATCTTAGATAGCTCTTATCTTAGGTTTGAGCAAGGTGACTCGGTTGGCGAAAGTTTGTGATACGGATTCTTTGTTCATTAGTTCATAATAATATTCACACCGTACCCTTACGTGAACACAGTGTTGCACTAAACCGCTGCGCGGTGGTTCCGATAATTTTACTGTTGCTCTTTCATTTTATGATATCATCTTTTTGTAAATAATTATATATTTTTCAGAAGGGATGATATAAAATGACAAATCACATTGAAAAAATGAAGTTCGAGATGCAACTTCGTACTTTTGCACCTGCCACCGAAAAACATTATCTTTGCCAAATTAGACTCCTTGAAAAACATTTTAATAAACCATGCCCACTCATCACTGGAGATGAAATAAAAGAATTTCTTCATCATCGTATTAAAAGCGGTATTAGTTACAGTAATATTGATATTGCTTGTAACGCATTTAAAATCATGTTCAATGCTGTCTTAAACCGTGGATGGTCTGATAATGTTATTGTCAGACCTAAAAAGCTTAAAAAACTACCACCTGTTCTATCTCGCGAGGAAATACTATTAATTTTAAGCCAGATTGATAATATCAAACATAAAACTATTCTGCTTACCGCCTATTCTTCTGGTCTTAGGATAAGTGAAGTTCTCAATCTTCTTTTGATAGATATAGATTCTAAAAATATGCGTATAAAGGTTCGTGATGGTAAGGGTGGCAAAGACAGGTTCTCTGTTTTAGGTCAGGAAAATCTTAATGCCCTAAGGCACTACTGGAAACTGTATAAACCAACTGATTTTCTGTTTCCCGGACGCATCAAAGGGCAACCCCTTACTCCAAGAAATGTCCAAAAAGCTTTTAAAGATGCTAAGGAAAAAGCCGGCATCCTAAAACCTGCTACTGTGCATACCCTAAGACATAGCTTTGCCACCCATCTTCTTGAAAATAATATAGATCTACGTACTATTCAAGTACTTTTGGGACATGGGAATATAAATACTACTTGTATATACCTTCATCTTTCCACTAAAAAGCTTTCTTCTGTTCAAAGTCCTCTCGATGGAGGTAGCATCAATGTCTAAAATACAATGTATCTTTTCCCATATACACCCAAAGAATATGTCACCCGATCAGGCTAAAACCTTTTATGCAATAGCAACTTTCTAAACTTCTACCTATACCATACTTTCATGTTGTATTCACCTTACCACAAGAACTAAATACTATCATTTTTCAAAACCAACAGCTCCTTTACTCCATATTAATGAAATCTGCTGCGAACACTTTGAAAGAACTGGCTCAAACCCCCAAATTTCTTGGTGCACAAATAGGAATTACTTCTGTTCTTCATACATGGGGACAAAATTTATCCTTCCATCCTCATCTACACTGTATTGTACCGGGTGGCGGTCTTTCTAATGACGGCTTAAGGTTTATTCAATCAAGTAAAAAATTTTTCATTCCCGTTAAAGTAATATCTCGTAAATTCAGAGGTAATTTTTTATATCACCTTAAACAAGCTTGGAATGAAGGAAAGATCAAGCTATTTAACAATGCTTTAGAACTTTTAGCTGATAATAACTTTTTGAATTTTCTAACTACTCTATATAACAAAGATTGGATAGTCTTCTGTAAAAAACCTTTTAATTCCCCACATCACGTGGTTAAATATCTCGGTCGATATACTCACAGAGTTGCTATCTCCGATGCTCGAATACAAGAGTTTGACGACAGTATGGTCATTTTTAAATGGAAAGACTATAAAGACCATAGTAAAGTTAAATTCATGAAACTCCAGGCTGATGAATTTGTGAGGCGTTTCTTGTTACATGTTTTACCTTCAGGTTTTACTAAAATACGTCACTATGGGATTCTTTCCAGTAGAAACATTAACACTAAACTTTTGCTCTGCATTAAGCTTACCAATGGCAGTAAACCTGCATTACAAGAATCAAAGTCTGAAAACCTCTGTCCTGTTTGTGGTGGCCCTGTGGTTTTGGCTGGGTTATTCTTTGTTATGTCAAAGTGCACTTGACTGTTCAACAATTAAATGTTTTTCTTACAATACCTGTTTATGGGGAGGGGGGAATTATGCCCTTTTACAAGGTTTTACATGAAAACCCACTCTCAAATTCCAACTTTTTAGCATTTTTTCACCATATATTTTTTTATAACTGTGGAATGAAAAAAAATTGAATACCCATATATCATACTATGTGGTGCCAGACGGTTCAGTACAACAAGAGATTCATGATGTTCTATCTGGTATATATTTTTTAAGAGATCTAATTTCTATTTTACTGCGATAGGTCTTTTAATTTTTGCGCTTGAACATCATAAATCTCTAATTTGTTAAGTGATGTTGGCAACGAAACAATCACTAGCAAATCATCAAAGAAAAAACTATTTGCCTTTTCCTTAGTTTTAGCCTAATAAATTATTATTTATATCATTTGTTAGTAATTTCATTTGACTAATTGCAACCTTATTCAGTTTCTCCAATCTCTTTTCTTGTGGCATATTTTCATTAATAAAATGAGCATTCAAATTTTCAAGATTCGAAAGACATACAAGTTGTGAAATGTTCGCATAATCTCTGATGTTTCCTTTTTTATCTGAATTGCTATCTCTCCACTCTTTGGCTGTCATCCCAAACAATGCCATATTCAAGACATCTGCTTCACTTGCATATACATTACTAATTTGTCGAGGTGTAAGCACATCTGGAATTAGATTTTCCTTTATTGCATCTGTATGTATTCTGTAATTAATCTTAGTTAAGTTCCTTCTAATATTCCATCCAAGTTGTTTTTGTTCTTGTTCCTTTAATCTTTCAAATTCTTTTATTAGATATAATTTAAATTCAACAGATATCCAAGAAGCAAATTCAAATGCGATATCCTTATGAGCATATGTTCCGCCGTATCTGCCTTGCTTTGAAACAATACCTATAGCATTAGTTTTCTCTATCCATTTCTTTGCTGTTAATGTAAAACTATTAAGACCAGCCTCTCTTTTAAACCCATCGAATTCGATGTGATTAAAATCTCGATTATTCAACTGTTCCCATATACCTAAAAATTCTATAGTATTTCTATTTCTAAACCAATTTTGAATTATATAATCAGTTCTTTTATTATCTTTATATCTGGCAATGTCAGTTATGCATATATAATCATCTTCTAATTTTGTGTCTATCTTAATTTCATTATCTAGAACATCAATTTTACCCATTTTCCCACCTTCTCTCATTTTTATCATATAAAAACTTAATTAAAATGTAATACTCGAAATCATCAATAATATTCTTATAAGCCTAGTTGACAATTTTACTTAACGTTTAGTGTTCGCGACAACCTTGAGCTTACAGGCTTGTACAAATCTTAGATAGCTCTTATCTTAGATTTGTACAAGTCGACTAGGTTAGCGAAAGGTTGTGGTACGGATTATTTGTTCATCTGTTCATATTAACATTCACACCGTACCCTTGCGAGAACACAGTGTTGCACTAAACCGCTGCGCGGTGGTTCCGATAATTTTACTGTTGCTCTTTCATTTTATGATATCATCTTTTTGTAAATAATTATATATTTTTCAGAAGGGATGATATAAAATGACAAATCACATTGAAAAAATGAAGTTCGAGATGCAACTTCGTACTTTTGCACCTGCCACCGAAAAACATTATCTTTGCCAAATTAGACTCCTTGAAAAACATTTTAATAAACCATGCCCACTCATCACTGGAGATGAAATAAAAGAATTTCTTCATCATCGTATTAAAAGCGGTATTAGTTACAGTAATGTTGATATTGCTTGTAACGCATTTAAAATCATGTTCAATGCTGTCTTAAACCGTGGATGGTCTGATAATGTTATTGTCAGACCTAAAAAGCTTAAAAAACTACCACCTGTTCTATCTCGCGAGGAAATACTATTAATTTTAAGCCAGATTGATAATATCAAACATAAAACTATCCTGCTTACCGCCTATTCTTCTGGTCTTAGGATAAGCGAAGTTCTCAATCTTCTTTTGATAGATATAGATTCTAAAAATATGCGTATAAAGGTTCGTGATGGTAAGGGTGGCAAAGACAGGTTCTCTGTTTTAGGTCAGGAAAATCTTAATGCCCTAAGGCACTACTGGAAACTGTATAAACCAACTGATTTTCTGTTTCCCGGACGCATCAAAGGGCAACCCCTTACTCCAAGAAATGTCCAAAAAGCTTTTAAAGATGCTAAGGAAAAAGCCGGCATCCTAAAACCTGCTACTGTGCATACCCTAAGACATAGCTTTGCCACCCATCTTCTTGAAAATAATATAGATCTACGTACTATTCAAGTACTTTTGGGACATGGGAATATAAATACTACTTGTATATACCTTCATCTTTCCACTAAAAAGCTTTCTTCTGTTCAAAGTCCTCTCGATGGAGGTAGCATCAATGTCTAAAATACAATGTATCTTTTCCCATATACACCCAAAGAATATGTCACCCGATCAGGCTAAAACCTTTTATGCAATTAAAAACTGTAGAACTGCTACTTTAGGTGCTCATGTTAATCGCTGTCAAAGCTGTGAGCATACTGAAATTCTATATAATTCTTGTCGAAATAGACATTGCCCCATTTGTCAAAATTCCAAACAACATGAGTGGGTACAAAAGCAACTTTCTAAACTTCTACCTATACCATACTTTCATGTTGTATTCACCTTACCACAAGAACTAAATACTATCATTTTACAAAACCAACAGCTCCTTTACTCCATATTAATGAAATCTGCTGCGAACACTTTGAAAGAACTGGCTCAAACCCCCAAATTTCTTGGTGCACAAATAGGGATTACTTCTGTTCTTCATACATGGGGACAAAATTTATCCTTCCATCCTCATCTACACTGTATTGTACCGGGTGGCGGTCTTTCTAATGACGGCTTAAGGTTTATTCAATCAAGTAAAAAATTTTTCATTCCCGTTAAAGTAATATCTCGTAAATTCAGAGGTAATTTTTTATATCACCTTAAACAAGCTTGGAATGAAGGAAAGATCAAGCTATTTAACAATGCTTTAGAACTTTTAGCTGATAATAACTTTTTGAATTTTCTAACTACTCTATATAACAAAGATTGGATAGTCTTCTGTAAAAAACCTTTTAATTCCCCACATCACGTGGTTAAATATCTCGGTCGATATACTCACAGAGTTGCTATCTCCGATGCTCGAATACAAGAGTTTGACGACAGTATGGTCATTTTTAAATGGAAAGACTATAAAGACCATAGTAAAGTTAAATTCATGAAACTCCAGGCTGATGAATTTGTGAGGCGTTTCTTGTTACATGTTTTACCTTCAGGTTTTACTAAAATACGTCACTATGGGATTCTTTCCAGTAGAAACATTAACACTAAACTTTTGCTCTGCATTAAGCTTACCAATGGCAGTAAACCTGCATTACAAGAATCAAAGTCTGAAAACCTCTGTCCTGTTTGTGGTGGCCCTGTGGTTTTGGCTGGGTTATTCTTTGTTATGTCAAAGTGCACTTGACTGTTCAACAATTAAATGTTTTTCTTACAATACCTGTTTATGGGGAGGGGGGAATTATGCCCTTTTACAAGGTTTTACATGAAAACCCACTCTCAAATTCCAACTTTTTAGCATTTTTTCACCATATATTTTTTTATAACTGTGGAATGAAAAAAATTGAATACCCATATATCATACTATGTGGTGCCAGACGGTTCAGTACAACAAGAGATTCATGATGTTCTATCTGGTATATATTTTTTAAAAGATCTAATTTCTATTTTACTGCGATAGGTCTTTTAATTTTTGCGCTTAAACATCATAAATCTCTAATTTGTTAAGTGTCGTGTCCACATTTTCGAACAAGCCACCTAATTTCCTCCCAAAAACCTAACTTACATACTACTTTCCAAAATCAATCCAAACTTCCAAACATGGCACTCTCTTAGTCATACGAAAAGAAAAATCATTTACTCTTATCAAATTATCAATTTCGCAAACTCTCTTCCAATAGAACTCCAAATATTAATGCCAGATTACTAAGCGTTTATCACATTTCCCCTTTAGCAACCTCTCTCCCATTAGGAACGCCAAATATATATTCCCAAGACTTATCACACTTCCCACTTTAGCAAACTCTACCAATTCAGCCCCACAAACATTTATACTAAATCAAATTGATTTTTCATCTCCCATTGAGCTACTCTGTTTAATTTCGGACATGATACTTAACGTTTAGTGTTCGCGACAACCTTGAGCTTACAGGCTTGTACAAATCTTAG
Organism: Clostridia bacterium; assembly: GCA_963662695.2. GTDB lineage: Bacteria > Bacillota > Clostridia > SK-Y3 > SK-Y3. The sequence continues at coordinate 1,301,346 of CAXXDC010000001.1, forward strand.
ATAGCTCTTATCTTAGATTTGTACAAGTCGACTAGGTTAGCGAAAGGTTGTGGTACGGATTATTTGTTCATCTGTTCATATTAACATTCACACCGTACCCTTGCGAGAACACAGTGTTATATGAAGTCAGAGACTTTTTAAACTTCCCAAATAAAACAATAACTCTTTTTATTTTCTTTTTCTATGATTTAAAGTATTAATTAAAATTTCTAGTCCATCTTCTTGGTTAATGTCAATATATCTATAATCTTGAACAAGCGGCGGTAATTCTTCATGTGGAACATCTAAATTAATACAAATAAAGTCATTTTTATTACTTCGCATTCGTCTTTGAATGAAATAATTCAATTCACTTTTTGGCCATCCAGTTGACGAGTTTAAAAAATTTTTAGAAATGCATATTATTCCAATATCACTGTTTTCTAATCCCTCATTAATCTTATCAGTTATACTATCACCAGGTTTGATTTCATATTTGTCATACCAAGCTCTAATTTCATTTTTTTGAACTTCATTGAAAATTTTATCTACAATATTTTTATCCTTACTTGAATGTGACAAAAACACCTTTATATTACCTTCAACAATTCCAGTTTTCCATATTGACTTCATACCTTTCTTATCTGGAAAAAGAAAAATATCATTTGCTTCACTTGTAACTATCATATCAACAGTATTCTCATCACAAAAAGTTGCAAGATTATATCCTTTTGTAGCAAATGATTCGAATAAATCCGTATGAAAATAATTATAAACTCTTTTTTTATTTTTATAGTTATTATTTAACCACTCTTCAAAGTCATTATCATTCTTAATAAAATTTAAAAATAAAACCAATTCTAGATTGTATGGATTATTATTTACAAAAATCCCTGCACCTACAAGAGTATTAATATCATATCTTTTTAAAATGTCCTTTATAAAACATTTTTCCTTTGTTCGTTCTCCATAATTTAATGCAAATATGTAACTTTTCTCACTCATAATAGCACCCCTTTTTTTATGTTTTATGCCATAATCTAATAAATATAAATCAATCAACAGTCATATAAGGTATATTCTCAGATTTCATATAACGTATATATTTACGTAATTCGTGAATATATCAAACTCGGTAGTATTTGCGAATAAAAGTTCGTGAATACCCCTTATCTGCTCTTATCTCATCATCCTATCTAATATTTTTCCATCACTCTATTTTATTTCATGGACATACATTATGTAATAAATCATACCTTATATATAAATTCTGTATTTATTTACTAATTCCTGCTCGAAAAATGAATTTTTATGTAAAATTTAATAGAAATTTGTCATAAGTAATAAAAAAAACAGGTGCATTGACTAAATAATAGTCATGTACCTGTTACTTATGAGCAAATTCCACTTTCAAATCATTCCAATCTCCCGTAACAATTTTACACAATCCCTATACCCTGCAATATACATATTTTCACTAGCACTTGCATCTTCAAATACTTTGTGTCTCATATACTCCTCTACAAAACTCTTGTCATCTTCATTTAATGAATCTAATACTTGCTCGAATCTAGCACTATTCTTATCTAAATAATTCGTACTTTCATGCCATTTCATATCACTCTCTTGCAATTCTCGATATGCTACCGTATGCATCTGTGATATGAAATTGTTATAGTACCATTTAAAGTCCTCCATTGGAAGTCTCGCCTCCTTTGTAGTAGTTGGTTAGCAGAAAATTGAACAGGAAAAACGATTAGAATTAAATTTACTCATCGGTTTGTTCCCTGAAAGTTCATGCTAACTTTCGTGCTGCGAAAACAAATTTTGTTGGTTAGTTTGTTACGAAGAGTCTTTAAACTCTCAGCACTCAACCCTCAACACTCAACAGTTTTTTTTTAACCTAATCCATCATCAAAATTCTGGTATGCAAATAAAAGCGTTCAGTTTCAAGGTCTTTTATTTTTTGACGTGTCCTTGCTATTTCATCTTTATTAGCATCGCTGTTTTCCCTTATTAATGCCTTCAAATCCCACTCCAACTGCCTGACGACTTGTTTAATCTGTTCTGACTCTTGTATGAGCTTATCATTTCTTATTCTAAGTTCCATACTTGTCATACGCATATATATTTTTCCTCCCAAAAATTTTTGTTTGGGAGGAAAACAAAAAGGCTTCCTCCCAAATTTGTTCTTGAGAGAAAAATCAAAAAAGTGCACGGCAGAATAATTACATGTTTCCATGTAAAATCCTACACGTGCACCTGATGTTATCAACAAATAAGAATTTGCAAAAAGGGGCAAAATCGCTTATAATAACATAAGGTCGCTGTGGTAGCGAACGCTATACGTGTAGGCAGGGGTCTTCTGCCTGCGCGAGCTTTCAGGTGTGTCCGCACCTGAAAGTCACGGCGACTACTTTTTCAATTTTCCTCTATTTCTAAATTATATATTTAATTGCAAAAGAATGCAACCACTTTTGAGAATATTTTGTCATAATTCGCCAAATTGTCGCATTGTTTTATTATTCACTACCCCACTATCTCTTTAGTTAAGAATTTCTCTTATTATCTAATTCAACTTTCAGTAATTTTTATTTCATATTTCTGACTCATCGAATCCGAGCTCCTGTAACAGCTTATCTATTGAAATAGCATCTGTATAATCATCATTTTTACATTTATGAATCATCTGAATGTCTATATGATCAGGTTCGACTTCTTCTATATTTGACCATTTTTTTTGGTCTTCTCTCTTCTGTTTCACTTTTAAAAAAAAGTAAAAATCTATTACTTCTTTAACAAGCGCCATATCTTTTTCTTGATGTAATTGATTTAATAATTTTTGAGTTAACGGACTCATAAAAATCCTCCTCTAAATTGAAAATAATTATATATAATCATTATATAACTATTTGGTTCCAAATCCAATTTTTTTCTTTACTCCACTACCTCTATATCTTTGATCCTCGTTTCAAGCTCTACCTTCCTTGTCCTCATCGTAAAGTCAGAGCCTCTTTTTATCTCTAGATTGCCATTGGCAAAATAGCCATAATCATTTTCTGCACCTTGAACTTCTATTGTAACAACGACATCGAATCTATCTGGCTTCTCTGCCTCTACGTTGGTGCCATCTGCCTTGGTTATAAAATCCTTGGAAGGAGTTGCTTCTAACTTAACGACTTTCCCCATGTGACGACCATTTATACCGTCAAATACGTCTATCCCTTCTTCAATTGCATCTACAGAAAACTGACGTACGCCAGTAATAGTTTTCACTTGGTATTGTATGGTATCTAAATGCCCTGCTGAAGTACCTTTATCTACAACGAAGAATTTAAAATATACGCCGCCTATTGCTGCAACAACAAGTACTACAATCAATAAATCTATGATACTAATTTTCCCAAATAATTTTCCTTTATCATCAAAAAGCATTATAAATTCCTCCTTTATTCTTCATATCGAATTGCTAAAATATATCCTTCACTCGCATATCCTTTTCCTTTAATATACATACGTTTGCCAACAGCTATTTGAGAACCTTCTGCTGCAATACTACTAGATGTTACCATTCCATTTGCTTCAAGTGTAAGCACGATATCATAACGATTTGGTACTTCCGCTTGAATATATTTTCCGTTTTCTAAATCTTCTGTCACTTTCGTAGAAGGCATGACTTGTACATCAATAACTTTTCCTAAATAATTACCTTTAACACTATCTCGAATATCGTCTCCCACTTTAATGACATCTGCATATTCCTTTGTTTTAAGTGTTATTTCAATATCATATTCTACCAAGTTATTTGTACTATCAACATTTTTGCCTCCTGCAAAAAACATTGTATACCCAACACCTACTACTAATATAAGCACTAATACGATTGCTAAATCAATTATACTTAGTTTACCAAACAATCTACCTTTTTTATCTATGATTGCCATGTACTTACCCTCCCTAAATTTAGGGTAGTGTCAAATGTTTTAATAAACAAATGACCTACACTCCTTAATTTCACTGGCTTTTACCAGCGATAGTCTTGTTCCCTCCCCCTACATCAAATAAAATAAGTATTTTTAATAGTAGACGGAGTAGTAATTGTGGAACTTGTGGTAAAGTATATTTTGATTTAGTGTTACTTGATGAAGACTGTGGTCAAAATTGTGGGTAAGGTGTTGTAAACTCAATAAAGTTTTCCATAGCTTATCCATGATTTTGTCCATAGTCTGAGTCTTAGTAACTCTTTATTAAAATGGACTTTTCCATCAAATCCACAGTTTATTCAGTTTTTATTATTTTTGAGATTTTATTAATTTAGAATTGACGGCAGTTCTAATCCTTTATATGATATATTTAAATTCCCCAATCTAAACAAATCAAAAGGAGTGAACTACCGTGAACTTAATTATATCATTTATTCTTAAATTAATAAAATATTTAAACAATTTTCTTTTTAAATTGCAATGCTTTCTAATTAACAAATATTTAAAAAATGATCCCTCTAGCAACCCTGTCTCTGAAAAGTATCGTGCTTTGCAAATTGATGCACCACCTATTGTCGAAAAACAAAAATTACTCGACTGCAACATTCTTTTGCATGAATATTTAGTAAAGCACGGAAAACCTCTTAAACCTATTAAACGTCGTAGCAAACATTTGCCTCCCGCTGGAACTAAATGTCCTATTTGTGGTGCTTCGTATGAATTTATTTCTGATAATTCTGGTGGTAGGGGACAGCTTGCTTGTAAAGTCTGTAATTCTACTTTTTATCCTGATAATTCCTATCTTGATAAGCTCATTCTTAAATGTCCTCATTGTTCAAAGCCTCTTCAGAAAAAAAGAGATCGCAAAAATTTTACTGTTTTTAAATGTCATAATAAGCATTGTTCCTTCTATATTCATAATCTTACTTCTATGCCTAAGAATGAAAAAGATGACTTTAAAAAGAATCCCTATAAATACAAGCTACACTATTATTACCGTACTTTTAATATCCCTTTCGACTCTCTTAAGCAAACACCTGAAAACCCTTCGCCTGTTGACCTTTCACGTATACGTAATCCTAAATACATTCTTGGTCTTGCCCTAACCTATCATGTTAACTATGGTTTAAGTTTGCGTAAAACTGCATCTATTCTTTGGGATATCCATCAATTTAAAATCTCTCATCAAACTATCGCTAATTATGCTTCGTCTGCTTCTAAAGTATTACGTTGGTTCTTAGACAATTATCCTTATGAATTATCTGAAGATGTTGCTGCTTGTGGTGATGAAACGTATGTTAAAGTCAAAGGTAAAAAACATTACGTTTTCTTTCTTATGGATGCAGTTAAAAAAATTATTACTTCATATTCTATCTTTGCTCAAAGAGATGGTGTTTCTGCTATTAAGGCGCTTTATTCCACTCTTTCTAAGTTTGAAAAATTACCTAAAGATTTCACCTTCATATTTGATGGCAATCCTATTTATCTATTAGCTCAACATTACTTTGCTCAAAACGGTATATCTTTTGATGTTAAGCAAGTTATTGGTCTTACTAACGATGATGAAGTTTCTAAAGAATACCGTTGGCTTAAACAAATTATTGAACGTCTCAATAGAACTTTTAAAGCCTCTTACAATAGCAAAAATGGTTTCAATTCTTTTGAAAAAGCTAATGACTACATGGTTCTGTTTGCTTCCTTCTACAATTTCCTCAGACGTCATTCGTCTCTTAATTACAATGTTCCAGTAATCATTCCAGAAATCGCAGAGATTGATGATATGCCATCTAAATGGTTAAAGCTTCTTTGTCTGTCTTATGAGCATTTAGAATCTTTGCAAGCATCAGCTTAAATCCAAACCTCTATAACCAAACAAGAGTCACATAGTAGTTTATTTATCATGCTTTTTTTTAAGAATCCTCATTATTATTAGCTTATTTCTATTGATATTTTATATATTTGTTTTCAATTTTCAAGGTTCATTTTATGTTTGGTGCTTCCATATTGGCTTATTTTCTAATTTTCATTTTTTCCATTACTTATTTGACACTACCAAATTTAGTTTAAGCTTAGATATATTTCTTCAAGCTTTCTAGTCATCTCACTAGCTGTAAAATGAGTATCCATAAAATCTCTCCCATTTTTACCCATTACATCTCTTAACTCTTTTTCATTCATTAATGCTTGAATTGCATCAGCTAATGCGTCAGTATCTTTGATCGGAACTAACTTTCCATTGTAACCATCTTGCACAACCTCTGGAATCCCCCCTGTATTTGTAGCAACACAGGGCTTTCCTACGCTCATCCCTTCAATGATAGATAAACATATCGCTTCTGAGATCGATGATATTACATTAATATCTAGTATATTCATGAGTGGCGTTATATCATTGATATGCCCTGTAAAAACAACTTTATCACTCAGTTTTAACGCTCTTACCTGAGCTTTAAGTCTCTTTTCCAATGACCCCGTTCCCACAATCAATATTTTAACATTGCTATACTCATCTGCTATGATTCGTGCTGCATCAATCAAATAACAATGTCCCTTGACTTCCTCAAGCCTAGCAAATATACCAATGACAATGTCATCTGGTTTAATCCCCCAGCGCATTCGTATAGCATCTTTTTCTTCGTCACTTACTTCCTTTAGCTTTTCAACACCATTATGAATTACAGAAATCTTCTCTTCTGGCATCCCTGCATCTAGCAAATTATCTTTAACAGCATTGGACACTGCAATAATTCGGTCACTTAATAACATATTACCCATTGCTTTTATGCTTTTTTTAATACCATTAGGTATTGGTGGGTCTATACAATGTTTTGTATAGATAACATGCTTGACTCCTGCCATTTTTGCCGCTATCCTCGCACTCAAATTTGCGTGCGTATGAACGATACGTGGCTTTTCACGTTTTAATAAATGATATAATGTCCATACAGCCTTCCTGTCAAAAGATTTATCTGCCATATCAGACATTTCAACAACTTGTCCATTAAGTTTCTTTATTTCATCTGTCAATAAGCTTCCCACGGGCACAACCGTTTTTATCTCGAATTTTTCCCGATTCACTTCCTTTAGAAAATTGAGAAGCCATCTGCCTGCACCACCAATATTTGTATCACTGACTACATGAATGACTTTTATCATTTTTCAACCTCATTCCTACCACACCAAATGCTATGATGACCCAAAACATAAATACCATACGATAATTATACCAGATATTATCTACCAATCCTTGAAATAGATATCCTGTCATTCCAGCAGGAAGTGCAATTAATAGGGTAGCTATAAAATTATCTTCCGTTCTCCAATAGGATGAAAGGGCAGTCTTATAAAACATATAGAGTAAAAAGCCAAAGATGATAAAACCAACCATGCCTGTCTCCACTAATATTTGAATATATAGATTGTGTGCATGTAGCGCATATTCTGCACCGGGCAGTGTATATGCAGGGTAAACCACCCTAAACGCTTCAGTACCTATTCCTATTCCAGAAAGCCAATAATCTCTGACAATGTTTAACGAACCAGACCAGATGGATATCCGTGAAATTGAAGAAGAATCCTGCCCGATACTCATCATTCGATTGATTACACTATCAGGCGTAATAAATGGAAGTAATAATACACCAATCACCCCTAAGCCAACCAAACGTTTATCTCGTAGTATGATGAAAATAGCTAATGCCAACATAACACCCAGCCACGCACCCCTTGATGATGTGAAAATAAGACATAGCGCAAGTAGCCCTGTTATACCCACATAAGCGAAACGATGTAACCATTTCTTTGCTGACCAAAACATCGCAAGTGCAATAGGGATTAATAGAATTAAATACTCGCCTAGTACATTTGGATTATCAAAGGTTGAATAAACTCTCGTCGTTATCTCCCCAAACATTTCTTCATCTACCCAAGATTCTGTAGTAGCAATACCTGTGTAGTTCTGATATATACCTAATAAAGCTACGAACGTTGCCACAAATACTACTAATACGATTAATGCATATAACTGTTTTCTAGTTTTAATCGTATTTACAAATGTGAAATAAAATAGTATAAAGGCAATATAAATCATTGCCATTTTTGTACTGGCAATTGCAGTATATGAGATTATACAGCCATATATTAAAATACCTGCAAATAGTAGTACAAAAACATCTATAAGACGAAATTTTAACTTAAACTCTTTATTAACAAGTAGCTTAACCCCCATTGATAGTGATGTTAATAACGAAAGTCCAGCCAACATCATAGTAGGTAAAATCGGTATAAACGCCACTGTTAAAAACACGCCAATTTCGACTTTCCACAATATCCCAATGAATGCCCCTATGCCTCCCACTACGAGGATGAAAATAGTCAGTGGTAGTAAATAACTGATAACACCAAGAAATATCCCTATAAACACAGCTAACAAAACAAACTTCTTATCATTTATTTTTGTATTACCACGCTTTACTTCTTGATTTGGCGCAAAAAAGCCACCGAACAACTGCAATAATATACTGCCTTCATACAAAGACCGTGGGGAGCGATTGATACATATACAAACCAAAGATATTATGAGTAATACACCATGTAAAAGCATTTCTACTTTTGTATATGGTTTGTCAAATAATAAGTATAATGCTCCCGCTGTGACAGTATAGGTAAATATCAACAAACCATATATTCTAATAGGAATATATAGAATATTATTAAGAATATCACCTAACGTGTATAAAATTACACTATTCCCCACACTGCTATCTAAAGGCTTAGAAATACGATTTGATATTTTTTTTAACAAGTTAATGGGAAATGTAACCGCTTTATAAATAACGCTATGATGCCAACTCTTCTCTTCATCCAATTCCCCAAAAAGTAGCTGTGCAAAAAAACTACCCGTTAAAGCTTCTGACCAAAAAATAGATAGCCTTGCAATAAAACGGCTCAACAAACTATGCTCATAATAGCAGAAAATCTTTTTATAAACCCTTATAAATAAGCTGATTACTAAACTACTCTCCAAATATCTCACGCCCTTTTTAGTTTATCTTTTATCATTTGAAAGGCTATTTTAGCCTCCTGTATACCCATTATAAAAGTAATGACACCATAGGCTATCACACCCATACCTACAGGTATCAATAGGTTTAGCACTTTACCGATTAATGTTTCTCCTAATTGAATTGGTAAGAAACCCTTTACGACAAATACAATGATACCCATCACACACGTTGAAAAGATTACCTTTATAAAATAGACCATTAATTTAGTATCTATAAAGTACTCCATCTTCTTATTCATGGATATCAATAAAGAAATAGCTATTATAATTGCTGCAATGGATGCCGCTAATGCCAAACCACCTATGCCTGTCCCAACCAACTTTACAAAAATAAAACTAAGCAATATATTTATACTGATTCCGCCTACTGCAATTTTCATTGGTGTAGAAGCATTTTGCAGTGCATAAAAACCTTTATTCATAATATCTTGAATAGCAAATGCCAACATCCCAATTGAATAAAACAATAATGCTGTAGATGTAAGCTGTGTAGATGCAACATTAAAAGCACCTCTCTCATACACCAGTTTTATTAAAGGCTCTCGGAGCAGAATAAACCCAATCATCATAGGTGATATAAAATAGATGACTGTTCGAAGTGCCGTTTTCATAAGCGTTACAAACTGCTCCTTATTCTCTGATGCGCTCATTCTTGACAAGGATGGGAAAATAAAATTAGCTAGGGCATATGTAAAGACACCTACAATGATAATATATAGCTTATTGGCATAATCCAATGCCGCTACGCTCCCTTCACTCAGAAAAGAAGCTAAATGTATATTTACCATTGCATTAATGGGTTGTACCCATGTACTCACGAGTATTGGTAATGCGAGTAATGCCACTTTCTTAATCCCTGCACTTCTAAAACTAATTGTCAACTTATACGTGTATCCTTTCTTAATCAAAGCAGGTATTTGAACTAACACCTGTAAAGACCAAGCCACGACCATCGTCACAGCCAAGCCATGAATACCAAATCTCTGATTCAGAAAAATGAAGTATATAATAATGGTTAAATTAGATACCAAACTAATAGAAGCTGGCACATTAAATTCATTAAATGATTGTAAAATACCTACTAATGAAAACGCTAAACCAGTAAATATTATCATAGGAAATAGAATTTTAATGAGTTGTACCGTTAATAGGTATGTCTGTTCATCAAATCCAGGCGCGATCATATTGGCTAATTGTTTTGCAAATACAATACCAATAATCGAAAGTAACCCTGTAATTAGTAATACGATATTCACAAACTCGTTTGAAAAATGTATCGCTTTCTTTTTATCCCCCGATTCTAAATATTCATTAAAAACAGGGATAAAAGTAGATGCAATGGCAGCACCTAACCCAATATCAAAAAACAAAAGTGGTATTCGGCTTGCTGCTAAAAATGCCACAGCTTCCATACCCGTGCCATAATATCGAGCTAGAAACATATCTCGCACTAATCCTAACACTTTTGCCGCTAATGTAGCAAATATCATAAAACTCACTGTTCGAACTGCTTTATTTGTCTTTGACATCTTCTCTCCTTCTGTATCCCCAACCCTCAGCTTATATTATTACCAAGTATTAATCGATAGAATCGGAAAGCTCTATTAACGCATCTTTTTTAATAATTGTCTCGGAAATATTACGCTGTTGTTGAAGTGCCTTTATATCATCTATATACTCATCTTTATTAAGTAACTCACCTGTTTTCATATCATACACGAATCCTGATTCATTTACAAAGATATAATCGTCTGTTATAACAGAACCACTGTTTAACAGCGCATATCCCTTTTTAGTATTTAATAAATCTTTCCCCATCGCATATTGAACATCTAAATCCATCAAGTTTGCTAAAGTAGGTAGTAAATCAACCTGCCCTGATGTTATATCCATTGTTTTTGTCTCTGGTAGTGATGGATTATGTATGATAAGCGGTAACCTATATACCTGCTTCCAATTGATGTCGTCTAATTCAACACCAAGAAAACTTGAGATATTTTCTTTTTCATCTTTAAAAAGCCCAACATGGTCACCATACATAACAATGACTGTATCTTCATAAAGTCCGCGCGCCTTTAGCTCCTCTATCAGACCGCCAATACAGCTGTCCACATAATGGGCGGACTTTATATAGTTTCCTAGCATTGTACCTTCGTATTCACCAACATCTAAATCATAATTAGCAAACGCGTAATAAGGATGGTGGCTAGAAAGGGTTATAAAGAATCCGTAAAATGGTTCATTTGTATCAATCTGATCTAATGACTGTCTAAAGAAAGAAGCATCACTTACGGACCAACCAACCTGTTCATCTAACACATAATCATCTAAACTTAAAAATTTATCAAATCCTAGTGCATCATACATCACTGACCTATTCCAGAAACTTGGTCTATACGCATGACATACATAGGTATTATATCCTTCTCTTTTAAAAGCTTTAGGCAAAGCGTCATACGTATTGGTAGGAAATCTAAAATAAACGGATCCATTCCTAAGTGGATACATAGATGTATTTGTCAAAAACTCCGCATCTGACGTATTCCCACCACCTATCTGTTGATAGTGATTACTAAAATAATAGCTTTTATTTTTGATAAGTCGATTCATATTAGGTGTAATCTCTCTACCCATTATCTTACGGTTAATCACTAAGTCCTGTATCGCTTCCATTTGTACAATGATGAGATTTTTGCCTTTTGCAATACCATGAAAATCATTCCCACTGACAGGCTTGTCTTCATAAAAACTTTTAATTAACACTTCTTCCTCTTCTGTTAATGTGTCATCTTGAAGCCAGTGATCTCTGACATATCTCTTAACATCATAATAATGAAAATATAAAACACCCATTTTGTTCATTGTATATTGATTATCATAGTTAAAATTAATATAGTCGGTACTAAAATATGTTACGTTGACAACTAAAACACCTAATATACACAACATAGCTGCCATCCCAATTCTTTTATAGTTATTCCCTTGATATCGTCCATATTTATTAATTAGAAACGCGAGAATTATGAAAATCGGAAAGTCTATAAAATAAATAATATCTTGTACTACAAATAAGCTCTTAATACTTTCACCAATAGAACCCATCAATCCCATTTGAGATAGTACAGGTACAGTTATCGCATTTGCATAGTATCTAAAGTAGAGTGTATCTGCCAATAGTGCGAATGACATTAATAGGTTTATAATGACTAATATCATTGTTCTCTTACGTTTAAATAGCAAAATGCTTATTGCAAGAATAATAAGCATAACACCTATTGTAGCTCTCAACATAGTATTATTTACTGGTGAATTATACGGATAAATATTAATTTGATTAGCGTATTGGAAATAAAGACATTTCACCACCAAGCTAATCATAAAATAAACGTTATATACTACGTGCAAGGTAATTGAAAGGACATTCTTTTTATATAAATCCCTTACCCATCGCCCTATTTTTACTTCCATTCATTTTTCCCCCTATTACATTAACTTGAAACACTAAAAACATCACTACCACATTATATCTAGTTATTCCAAATCTTGCAATATAAAATATTCAATAAAAATAGAAAACCAGAAGCTTCTCTGGTTTTCTATTTTTACTGGTTACCTTTTTGTAAAAAATTATAATTTAAAATTCTTCATTAATTCATCTAATGTCTTAACCATACTATTAAGAGATTCTGTAGAAGCTGCTATTTCTTCCATAGACTGTAGTTGTTCTTCTGACAGCGAAGAAACCTTTTGTGTCGTCTCTGTATTACTATTTGTTAATGTAGTCACTTGTTCTACAGAAGCCGTAACTTCTTGCGCACTTGCTGATATCTCTTGTGCACTTACGTATATCTCTTGTACTTGGTGATTTACATTATTTATTTCATCTAAAATGATATGAAACGATTCGCCCACTTTAGTCGCTACTGCTTTTCCTTCATTTACTTTTTCAGTCACTTCACTCATCGCAACTAATGCATCACTCGCATTATCTTGTATATTCTGAATAATGACTGTAATTTTTTTAGCCGATTCAGCAGACTGTTCAGCAAGTTTTCTTACTTCCTCTGCAACGACTGCAAATCCTTTACCGTTTTCACCTGCACGTGCTGATTCAATTGCTGCATTAAGTGCAAGAAGATTTGTTTGTTCTGTAATTCCAGAAATAACCTCTAATATTTCTCCTACCTCTTTAGAACTATTAAACAATATCTTCATTAAGTTTTCTAACTCGCTTGCTGACATACTAATTGCGTTCATTTTGATATCAACTTCTTTTATTGCTTTATCACCTTGTTGCGACTGCTCTGCCATGTTATTGGTTGCTTGTGATACCACAGATGATGTTTGTGCAAAATGTAATGTAGCATTAGTTACTTCTTCCATGGCTTTTGCTGTTTCTTCTGTAATTTGATTTTGTGTTTGTGCGTTATCATAAACTTCCTGTATCGATACTGTTACTTGCTCAGTAGCGTTTACATTTTGTTCCGCAGTAGCTGATAATTCTTCTGCAGATGCTGATATCTCAGAAGTAACTGAAGCTACATCTTCATTAATCCGTGTTAATAAGTTTTTAACATTTAATCTCATCTTTTCGAAATTACTACCTAATTGACCAATTTCATCACGTCTCTTAATGCTTATTTCAGAAGTAAAATCACCTGCAGCAATCACCTCTGTTGCTGCTAATAGTTTTTTGATAGGTTTAATAATACTAAGCGCAATAACAACAGCCAATGCAATTACAGCCACAATAATAATCACAAATAGCTTCGTAGAATTATTTTTTAATATTGTCTCTGTTTCCAAAGCCTCAGCTTTGTCAATCTCTGCTATAATCGCCCAATCAAGTCCTTCTATATCAAGAAGACTATATGCACTCAAAACATCAGCACCTCTATAATTCGTTATATTTTCTATTTCTTTTTTTCCTATAAAAGCTTCCTCAACTGAATGTGAATCTACTTTCTGAACACCTATCATTTTTTTATCAGAAAATCTAGAGTCGGAACGCATTAATTTATCTTTTCCAACTAAATACGTTTCACCAGTTTCACCTAAACCTTCTGTTTTTGTCATGATGTTATTAATGGCATGATCAGATAATTGTAGTGCTAATACACCTATTACCTCATTAGAATCATTTATAATAGGATGTGCAATAAATGCAGCGGGCACATTATTTGACGGGGCATATGGTTCAAAATCTAGAATCGTATAACCTTTCGTTCCATTTCTAAAAGCTTTTGCCAACCCAGTTTCCTTATATTTACTAGTCATTAAATTAGAACCTAAATCTGCTTCTTTTGCGACTGTATATATCACATTACCATCTAAATCAATTAAGAATAAATCATAATAATCATATTCTTCAATATACTTTTTAAAAAAAGGCTCAATCTCTGCTTCTATTTCCTTATAGTTATCACTTGATAATGAATAGGTATGGAATCTGTCTTTTACTAGAGGTAAATATTTTTTTACATCTTCTGATGCAGATAAAACTGAGATGTCTGCCTTTCTCTCTCTAAAGAAATTCTCAATCACAGTTTTTTTTGTTTCTCTCGCGATTGTCAACCTATCATAAGAAATCTTATGTAGTGTCTGGGCAACAAGATTAATAGAAAATAAGTTAAATACAAACAATGGTACTATGCTAACAATAAGAAATAAAACAACCAATTGTACAGTAAAAGAAATTTTAATATTTTTCAATATTTTACCCTCCCTTTTCAAAGTACTTTATGTTAATTATAAAATAGAAATGTGTTATGTAAATTAACTCTATGTTATTTTATTGTTAACATAATAACTTTTTATAAAGATTCACATAAAAAAATAACTAGTAGGTCATTATATACCTGACCCATTAGTTATTTCTTCTTAAATTTTCCACTAATCTACTTGTATATTTTCTTGAATCATTTGAAGCAGTTCATCACCATCATTACCTCCAAATACAGTGAGCCTTTTTAACTCTTTTAATCCATCCTCTTTTGTATTTGTCCCTTTGTCTCCAACCGCAACTGTTATTTTATATCCAGCTACTTCTGCCAAAGCCTCAACATCACTTGTATACATGCCAAAAGGATATGCAAAGACGTCACATATTTTCCCAAGCTCTTTCTGTATTAAATATCGGGAACGTCGTAATTCCAATTGAATTCTGCCAGTATTCTGCGCAACTAGGTTCGGGTGTAAATCAGAATGACTTTGAATATCTATCACACCACTCTCGTCCATCTCTTTCGCCTGCTCCCATGTGAAATGAGGATATATCACTTCACCTTCGCCACCTATAGCACCCATACGTCCAGTGAGAATAAAGATTGTTGCTTTCATACCAAGTTCCTGTAATATTGGAAAAGCATATTCATAATTACTCAGATATCCATCATCAAACGTAATGATGATTGGTTTTTCTGGTAGTTCCTTATCATCATTAACAAAGCTATAATATTCTTGAAAACTAATGGTTGTATATCCTGCATCTGTGAGTGACTGCATCTGTATTATAAATTCTTCTAATGTGACATGGGCTGGATGTCCGTCAACATCACCATCTTCTAAAATATTATGATAAAGTAATATTGGTACTTTATCGCCATTTGGCTCATCGTTTTCTATAACTTGTGCCTCTTCCAATGCACTTACTGAACTTATCTGCATTGGTACTAATAACATTAATAAAACTAAAAGTGGGACAAATGTTTTCTTTAGCATATAATACTCCTATGTATTCTCTGAATTAAGTCTTCTTTCATCTACACTTTATTATACCTTTTAATAAGCCATGCATCAAGTCCTATCCCTAATGAAAATATAGATAAAATAGCTACAATCCAACCAGAAGAATATATACTGTTAACAATAATGGCAATAAGAATTGCACCGATCACATACTCACCGTATAGTGTTGTTTTATTATTAAACAACTCCATTATTTTACGACCTATATAAGTACATACGACCGCAAGACCTAAAAGGTGAGCTATAAAGAATAATATCATTACAATAGGCAATCCAATAATAGTTATGAGCAGAATAGGTATTGCCACTACTAATAAAACAGGTGCAATAATTCCAACTATAATCCTTCTACCAATATTTTGTTCAAAATCTATAAGAGTATTACTTACCTTTTGATTGGCTAAAGCGGTTATTACAAATCCTAGTAATAGCAATGTTAAAAAACCAATTCTCCCAAAAATGTTAAATATAAAACCCAATCGATGTACGTTTGCATTCCCAAAACTAATATTGACCGTATCCCCCTGTATCGTAGCATCAGGTGCGATTGTAAGACCACTACCCCCTATGGCTACAACATCGCCATTAATGTTCACTTGTGGGTCAATGATTACGTCACCTAAAACTGCTACAACATCACCATTTACATCAGCGTTAATGTGGATATCACCAATCACTGCTACAACATCACCACTAACAGAATATTTTGTGTCAATATCTCCCATAATCACAACTACGTCACCTTTAAGAGGTCGGTCAATCTCCACATCGTTCATAATACTAATTTTATCCTCATTTGAAGCAAAAACGTTTATACTCATGAAAGTAAAAGTAATCAATAATACTAGTACTCTTATTATTCTTTTCATATCTGCCTCCTATGTTTATTCTTACCTGCATAAGCGATCGTCATCAGCGATAACATCGCAATTAAAACGTCAGAATAGTTTTTATATAATATTTGATAAATATCAAAAACGGAATTCCCAATGATTATGGAAGTCTTATAACTACTTTGAAATACTTGCAAAACATGCGTCACAAACGCTGGCACGAAACCTCTACGTATGATGTCACTAAGTAACACAGGTAAAGATATACTCTGCAATGTCATGAGCATCCACGTAGAGAATATCAATAACATTGTTACAAGTATTGTAAAACCAACTTTTAAAAACTGGTTTAATAATTTTTCCTTAACGTTAGTCAGTTTTTCTATCTTATTCATCACACGACGTTCAAAACCTTCTGGAGGCTCCACTAGAGGTGTTTCTTCCATGCATATAATGATGTCTGAAAGCATATCATATTGTTCCATACAACCATCACAACTTTTAACATGTTGCTTTAATTGGTAAGTATCTAAATCATTTAATTCACCGTCAAAATACTGCATCAGCTTTTGATCCATTTCATTACATGTCATAAAATCCACTCCTCTCTCACATGACTGAGCTTATTCCTTAACATATGTCTTGCTCTATGTAATCTATTTTTCACTATACTTAAAGGTTCTCCTATTACGTTACATATTTCATTATAGGATAATCCCTGTTCATGAAATAAGATAACCAGAATCCTGTATTTATCAGGAAGAGAATGTATAGCCGTATAGATTTGCTGTCTTGTTTCGTTCTGCACATAACTACTTTCAGGTGTCTCTTCGCTACTGGGTATATGAATCATCTCATCCACCGATACAGTATGTAGCTTTTTTTTTCGCAAAACATCCAAACACATATTTGTAGCAATTTTAACTGCCCAAGTAGAAAATTTGTATTCCGGATTATATTTATCGAGTGATCGATATATCTTTATAAACGTTTCCTGCGTAATATCATTTGCCTCTTCCTTATCATTGACCATCCGATAAACTACTGTATAAATGAGCTTTTGATATCGCTGAATGATGTCAGAAAATGCATCCTGATTTCCCTGCAGGCATATTTGGATGATTTCATAATCCGTTTGTGCCAATGCATCTCATTCCTTTCCCACTCTCTTCTAAAATATGTTACGATGCTACGATATAAAAAGTCTGATGAATTGATTCTTCATCATTATATCATAAAACAAACAGATAAAAAAAATGAGGGACAGTTCCCAAACAAGAACCGTCCCTCATTTTTTAAAACCTATTCGCATCCACCAAAAGCTTCTTCTGCGCCTTCCCATTCAAATATCTGTGGTGGGAAGAATTCATCAACCGGGAATTGGATTCTTTCGAATAATTCACACGGATCTTCATCAGTCGCTGCGATACAATCTTTTTCAGGTACACAGAAATCATAGGCAGGAATTAATAGTTGAACATTTCTTTCAAGCTTAATAATTGAGAATAATCCTAAGCTAACAAAGACTCTTCTTCTTTGAATACCTGCAACGATTTCATCGTTAAAGCATTTGCATACACAATCAGGGATACCTGCAATATCTTCTTCTTCGCCACATCTGTCTAGAAGATCAACGACTTTTGCATTTAAGCATAATGGATCTACTACTTCAACTTTTGCTTTTGGTAAATTGGTCTGTTTCCAAAGTTGAGGATCAAATGCATCTTCTTTATACTTAGACTGGAATATCTTTGCTTTTCCTTCCGAACCAAAGAGAATAACTCTCTTATCAAAGGTTGCAAGACCTTCTACTTCAGTAGGTCTACCGATATTCGTAAATGCATCTAGCGTAATTCTAAAGAAGTATTTTACATCTACCGTATAGAAACCTCTATTAAAAGGAACTTCCTCAACATCAGCAAAAACCCAAATAATTTCTGATTTTCTACATTTTACGTTAATTGCTCTATCAATGACGTCTTGCCCGCATCTTGTTAAGTATACTCTTACATCTTCCAAACAGTCTTTTTCTTTACAAGAATCATAAACTTTATCTGTTTGTATACATACTGCTTCCTTAAATCCTGGATTGCAATTTAATAATGGACCGGGTTGCATTCTCTCAGACATATACTATCCTCCTTATATGATAATTATTTCTTTTACAGGCTTAGTACCTTCAATAACATAATATGTTAGATTACATTATATGTGACTGTAAAGAACAAATTAATTCATCTCATATCAAGCACTAGCATTTTTCATCTAAACATGCATATATATAGTGAAGAGGGGGGATTATTTTGAGTTATATGCCATCTAATCAATACATACTAAAGCAAACTCCAGAAAAAATATGGCATTTTTTTCACCATGAGAAAAACGGCATTTGTTTCAAAACAAAATATGATAACAAATGGGATAATTATGATATTTTATTGAAAGATGGAATAGGAGATTTCAATGTTATAATTACAGATAAAGACAATATCCACTTAGTCTGTCAAGATCAAAATGGGAGTATCATCTATCTAAAGTATAAAAATGAACAATGGCATAAATATGTGGTTTTGCAGAATAAAATGAATAAGGTTTATCCAAAACACTTTAAAATACTATTTATAAATGGGTGGATTAATCTTATATATACAATCCACTATAAAGATCAAAGTCTCTTAGTACATCATGTTCTTGATAATAGCGATATACCTCCCAATGTCATCGACTCTATACTTATGACCCCACAACCTTTTTCGATAGCTACAGACGCCTCGAATAATATTTATATCTATTATCATGCCAATGACGATTCTAAAAAAATTGGTTATAGGATATACTTATGGGCGAAAAAAATGTGGAGTGATTTTATTACATTTGATATCCATAACCAATCTATCACAACACCCTACGCTTTGATTGATAGTCATGACAACACACATCTTGTATACTTAAAAAAGAACGATAATAACTATCAGATTATTCATAAACGCAAACCATACCATCCTTCCAATAAAGCAACCTGGGAAGAAGAAAACATCATATATACAAGGGGTATAGAAAATTCAACACCTGTGCTTTTTAAAACAGGAAAAAAATTATGGCTTCTATGGCAGCAACATACCAGTGTTTTCAGCTGTTTTTCTCAGGACGATGGGCTAACCTGGAGTAACCCTTCTCAATTTATGGCTGGTAGATATGGGGATATAGAACTTTATGGATACCGAACAGCAATATTTTCTGAAAAAGAAAATATCATTTGTGACAAGTGTTATGGCTATCGAAACAATATTGACATCGTGTTATATGTGCTTTCAAACTATCTGGATGGGCAACCTCCCACAAAATCACCCTATGAGTCTCTATATAGGTCTGAAGGTTATGATATCGAAGAATTTGCTAAAAATAATATAGATGCGTTTATATCACCTGCTTCTTCTACTGCTACAAATCATCCAAAACCACCTATACCTGAGGAATCACCCACTACTTCTGATGATATACAGGTGACAAAATTGAAAATTTCATTAAATATGCTTCAAGAAGAATTAATACAAGTTAAAAAGAGATTACTTAACATGGAACAACAATACAATCAACTTGTTAATGATAAAATAGAGGAAATTGATAAAAAGATTTCATCTATCAAAGGAATTGAAACACGGGCAAGTTTTGTGGATTTGTTGAATAATGCAAAAGAGGATAAAGAAGAGGGAAAAGAAGAAAATTAATTTTTAGAAAGGGGGATAATCCCCCTCTTAAAGATTATTTATTTTCTTTGTATTCTATTTGCTATTCATCTTCACGTAAGGAATGAATTTTTTCTAATAATTCTATAGGGTTTGTATAGTTTGTTATAGGATTGCTCGTTTCTTGTTGTTCAATTTGCGATTTTTCCTGTTCTTGATCTTGCTCTGGTTCTGGTTCAGCTTCGACTGGTTCTTCTGGCTCAGCTTCAGGCTCTTCTTCAACAATTTCTTTTTCACTTGGCAAGTTATAATCTAAATATGCTAATGGCATATATGTCCTATTTCTGCAATTAATATGATTCATTTTCATTCTACGTGTATTTACTTTTTCTGTTTGGGATATTTCTACATTTCCAAAGACATCTAGCTCTATGTCCTGTTCTTCTGGAGCTTCAGTTTCCATTTTTGGCTTCGTTAAAATTTCTTCCTGTCCTAAATTCGGTAAGGATATATAGGGACGTTTTCTACAATTAGTCCGACGCATTTTCATGAATGACACACCCCTCCTTTACATGATCTCCATTCAAATTCTACTTGCCCTATTTAGGTGTTCGATAAGTATATGGCGATGGATTATATTTCCTATTTCTACAATTTACATAATTCATTTTCATTCTTTTAGGTTCTTCTTTTTCAGAAGTTAATGTAACCTTTTCTGGCACTATTTCAGCCGCTTCTTGTTTTTCTTCTACTTTTTCTTCGATGACTGCTGCTTGTTCCTCTTCAACTTGAGTAGGCATATATACTCTTCTGTTCCCGAAAAACGGAAGAGGAAATAACGGCCTTGGTCTATAGTTATTATCTTGCATTATCCAACCCCTCCTTCCATTATAAAAATATTTAAACTGGTAGTTTCTTTTACGTCCTATTCATTTCAAACACTGCTGCCTCAATCATCTTATCTAGTTGATCTTCCGTTAGCTTTCCTTTTGTCAAGTTTCGCAATGTTTGAAGTGCTTCTTGTTTCTTATCTGCACCATTCCCCGCACCTATACTCTGTTCAACGGCTGTAACAACAGTTTTAGAGAGAGAATACATCAATCGAAAGTTCTCTTCACCTATCTTTTCTCTTACATATTGTATGACAACTCCCCCAATGATAAGGATAATAAGCTGTATTAAAATCAGAAGCGTTTCGCTGATAATTTGCATTAACATTATACTCCCTCACTTCCATTTATATCTCTCTCAATCTCTCCTGTGTAATAATATATTCGCCCCATTTTACAGGCTTTTCTAAATCATGTTCTTCGAGTATTATGCTTTTAGCTCGCCACTGCTCGTAAGCATCTTGTGCATAATGATTAGGTATTGTATCGGTATCTATTTGAAGAATCTCTTGCCAAAGTTCAACAATAGTTTTACCATACCCAAACCCTGGCACAGCCCATCTACCGTCTAAATCTTCCCAATTCGGTGCGATACCTCTCTGTACCAAATGAAAGCGCGGGTCTTCTAAATCTGTATTTAATGGCGCTGTTGTCGCATATGCTTTGAGATGTTGTATATGTGCCAACACCCCTTTTTCAGCTGTATCAAATGATGCACCACTAGTACCGGTACCTGTCGCACCTAGACCACCAAAATTATTCTGATTTATATTTATATTTCCCTGAAACTTAAAGTACCCTGTCTCATGAATCGCCTGTGCGAAAGCCATATCCCCTTTCACACCTTCTATTTCGCCATATTTTAGATAGAGTGCTGCAACATAGGGTGCTTCTGGATTCACGTTCCTTACATACTGTTCCATTTGCGAATCTGTAGCCTGCGAATCACCAATAATAGGCGTTTTGTCCTTTGATGTGGATGGAAAATTAAGATATTCACCGATTGCTTCTGACAACTGATTCACAAACATATCCTGCCAATTCGGTTCATTAAGCGTTTCTTCTTCCTCAGCATTCGTGATGAACATTGTTTCGATGAGAACTGCTGGCATTTCTGTCATTCTCAATACATAAAAGTTTGCTGTCTTAACCCCTCGGTCATTATTCTTATTGTACTCAATCATCTTTGTCTGTAATATCTTTGCTAATATGTAGCCTTCCGAGTTCTCTGAATAACAAAATGTTTCTGTACCACTAATTTGTGCATTTGATGAACTATTACAGTGAATACTGATGAAATAGTCGGCTTGGTTTTGATTCGCAATATCACTTCTATCTTGCAAATAAACATAACGATCGTCTTCTCTTGTCATGATGATATCAATACCACGGGTAACCAATTGCTTCTTAAGTTTCAGGGAAAGAATTAGGTTAATATCTTTTTCTCTGCTGTATGTTCCCAGCGCACCAACATCTACTCCACCATGTCCTGGATCTATAACAATTTTCACTCCATCAACTCCATTCGCATATCGCTCAAATTGCTCATTTACTTTATAGTATTTTAAACCATGCAAAAACGAGACTATTTTTTTAAAATAATCTTTTTGAGTGATAAATCATATCTAGAGTAGTTATAAATGATATCTTTTTCCTCTTTTTTGGAAAAACCATAAGTAAAATTTTTATTAACTTTCTTCACCTCTTGCATTACATCTCTAATTGCTTTAATATAAGGGAAATAGATCAGTTTAATATGATTTTTCTTTAATTTTCTATGTCTGCATAATTCAAATTCTGTGGGAGTAAACATCTCAAAACCGCTGAAATGAAAAACAATAAGTTTATCATTTCTCACATAAATCTTATGATTTTCACCATGTACATTTTGAAATCGAATATTCCAAAAGGCTGCATTAATCCCTAAATGATCAATCACTTTAACGCTTTTAAAAAGTCTCGGCCATTGATCTAAATATTTTTGATCCGCCCATCGGTCATCATCAAATTGTTCAGAACAACATTCTAGACATCTATCCCTCCACCACTTAAGACACGCCATTGCATTTTGATCTCGCTTAAATCCAATAAGACCTGCTTGGTACATACCCGTCCTTTTAACGGTATGATTAGCAGCTCTTTGGCTACATACAAACATTGACTTTGTTCCCCATTGTCTATCTAATTCTTTGGGGTTAGAAAAGAAAAATAAATCGCCATCAAGATAAATAATAGAATTTATTTTATGATGATTTTCAAACAGGTAAAGTATATATACGGGTTTTAACGACCAACAATATTCATTTAACTTTCGATTTGGTTTAACTGCTTTGACTTTTTCATCTTCAATATCATGAACAGGTATGAGTGTAGTATCTTTTAAGCCTATTTGGGTTAATAGATTGAAAGTTATATCATCAATACAACATATCCATAGGTGAAATGTATACATATGATTGCTTAATGAATTATATAATGCTAAGACCTTCAACAAATAGCTCTTATCTATAATTGTACAAAAATGATTATTATTCATTGTTTATATCACTCTTTCAAAATATAGTAGTTTTTTGTTTTCTTAATACGCTCTCTTTTCATAAATCCATATGAAAAATGTTTATCAACACACCTAGCATCTTTTATTGCATTGTATAGCGCTTTAATATACGGCGAGTAAATCGTATTGACAACTTTGCTTTTCAAATTACGAAATTTGTGTAAACTATATTCGTGGGTATTAAATATCCTTAAGCTCGCAAAATGATAGGCTACCAGCAAATCGTCATTACAATAAATTTTCTTATTTTTTACAGAAATATCATAACCATTAATATTCCACGGTCCCCCATGAATCCCTACACCATTGATAATTTTTACACCTAAAAAAATAGTTGGCCAATTGTCTAAGTATTTTTGATCGGACCACCGATTTCCCTCTACCTTGCTGTAGCACCAATCAATACATTTTTCCTTCCACCAATGAAGACAGTTCAATGCATTTTTATCATTTTTAAACCCTAAAAACCCTGAATTAAACATACCATTTCTTTTTTCTAGACGTTTATCCGTTCTTTGTCTGCACATAAAAACAGAGTAATCTTCCCACTCCTCAAATACAGTACTCATATTTGAGAAAAAAAACAAATCCCCATCAATGAGCATAATGTGATCTATATCGCTTTGATTTTTTAATATATATAACGGAAATACAGGCTTTAACGTCCAACAGTATTCCCTCATATCCCTACTTTCTTTAGCTACCAGAAGTTCTTGATTTACAACCTCTTGAAGGGTAATAAATATCGCACTTTTCAATTTCATTTTATTTAATATTGAATAGGTAATATCATCAATACACAATATCCAAATCTGAAAATGTTCCATATACATTTCTAGAGAACGATATAGTGCTATTGCTTTATACACATATTCTTTATTAACAACTGTACAGAAATTATATTTCACTATGAGATACCTCCCTCAAACCATCACTATTCTATATAGTATAATAATTCATAATATTCTGTGCTTGAATACAATAAAGCCACTGAAATGAAAGACTACTAATTGATCACCATTAACAAGAATCTGCCCATTTATATTATTCAAATATTTTAGAGAAAAAAACAAATCTCCATCAGCATATATGATAGAATGCACAGCGTAATGTCGAAATATACTTATGTGTTAAAAGAATAGGATGCACACACTCAAGCGTACTGAATATGATAAAATGAAAGTCTGAGTTTGTGGATGATTAGGAGGATATACAAGATGAACAGAAAACTGCTATTTGTTTATTACTCATGTGGTATTGGTGGCGGACAAAGTAAGCTGAGAAATAGATTGAAATTATTGAGCAAAAACGGATATGATTGTGAAATTATTTTCTACTGGAGCGGAGATGGGTCACAATGGTTCTCTGAATTTAATACCAATATTTTAACTGCCCAAAAACCAAAAAGTTTTAATATACTCCCTCAACTGGCAAATAAGACAGTCGATATAATATCCCATAACCGCTATGACTGTATCATTTCATTCGATCATCACCTTATACAAGCATTGAAATCCAAGGGTTATCCAGGCAAATTAATCTATGAACATATTTATCCGACCTGGTTTTCAAATTTAGAAACCATAAATCAATATGCCCCAGATGGAATTATTGTTCCAACCATTTTCCATCATGACATTATTAAAAAATATCTAAAATCTCCTACACCCATATATATCATCCCAAACAGTATCGGTGAAGAATTTCTACTTATCGCTAATCCTTATGACAATATAAAGACATACATTCAACCAGTAACATTAACAAAACGGAATACAAATGACCATTATAATACTAGCAAACCTGCTAAGCAGAAAAGTATTATCGCCTGGGTGGGTAGAATGGTTAAAGTGAAAAATTTTCATGAATTTATTAGAATCTCAAACCAATTGATTACTTCTGATCAGGATTTTGAATATTGGGTTGTTACGAATGCGAAAAATAGTAAGATCTATAAAAAGATAAAGCAGGCATCTAAGTCTTCAAAGTTTCATAAAATAATTTCTCACTTTAAAGTCCTTAACAACCTACCTATTTCGAAAATGCCTTATTTATATTCAGCTGTTGCAAATTCTGGTGGCTGTGTCGTTTCCACATCTAAAGCTGAATCTTTTGGCAATGTCTATATGGAGGCAATGGCATGTAAATGTCCAATGATAACTGCTAACGGTTCTGCAGGTAAAGAAATCGTAAAAAATGGTATTACAGGACTAGTATATCAATCTGGCAACATCTATCAAGCGTGTAATCAAATCAATAAAATAGCCACTGATTTAACATTGCGTGAGCAACTAGTCAATACCGCCTATGAAACTATTATCTCTACGCACCATGAAAATGTAACCTTAAATGCATTTGACAGCATGATGAATGAAATACTGTATTAACGTTTTAATAAACTTTTTGGGGCTTTTTCTCTGATTGGTTGATGGGTAGGATATAGTTCCTGCCTTTGTTCAGTTTGAGCATCCCCTTTGGGTACAAGTTTTACTAATTCACTCCACCCATCATCGCTCTTATGATATACAGCCTCATATTCATCTCCCCAACGTTTTAACGCATCGGAATGAATCCATCTTATCATCTCATCATTAATCTCTTGCTGTCGTGTCATATTCTTAGAATGCCTACGATATTTATATAGTAATTGATCTACCCAATGTAAATCGTAATTTTCTATCATACGTAGTAATATTCTTCTATCTTCCACATATCTGCCTTCGTATTGATCATCTGTTGGCCATCCGCCCACTTCTTTCAGTGCATCTGTTCGATAGAATCGAGGTCTTAGCGTACAATCAGCTAACAAAAACTCATATTTGTTTTTATAAGAATACCCTTTTTCTATAATGCCTTGCCACCCTTTTTTAGTTCTATAATAGTACAAAAAATTACCACAAAATATGCCTACATTTTGAGGTTGATTTTCTGCTTCCCTAACCAATACTTCTAAGGTTTCAGGATAGAACCAATCATCAGAATCAAGCTGTATAACATAGGATGTATCAACATGTGCCAGACCTATATTTTGGCTCTTGGACTGTCCTAAATTTTCAGGATTACGTATTATAGTTACCCTAGGATTTTTTACATATTTTCTCGCTTTATATAAGCTATTATCTGTTGACGCATCATCAATTAAAATAATTTTCCATCTTTTATATGTCTGAGTATATACACTCTCTAGTGCTTCAATGAGATAATCACCTGCATTATAACAGGGCATTAAAACTGTAACCATTGGTTTCATCAAGCTCCCACCTTTGTTTTCATAGAATCATTTCTTTATTATCGATATAAACTTTTTTTTGCTCGTTTCCGTCTTGGTTTATGGAGAGGATAAAGAACGTTCCTTTGTTCTGATTGCGCACCATTTTTTGGCACCAATTTCACCAAACCAATCCAGCCATCATCACTCTTTTGATAAATAGGCTCGTAATGATCTCCCCAACGCTTTAACGCGTCGGAATGAATCCATTTTATCATTTCTTCGCTTTCTTCTTTTTTTCGAATACTCATACAACTGGCATGACTGTTATATCTATATAGTATTTTGTCTACCCAATGGAATTGATATTGAGCTATTATGCGTGTTAGTATTCTCCTGTCCTCTACATATCTTCCTTCATATGGATCGTCTGTAGGCCATCCACCTATTTGTTTTAATACACTCGTACGATATAAGCGAGGTCTTAAGGTGCAATCTGCTAATAAGAAATCATATTTATTCTTATATGAATAACCTTTTTCAATAATACCCATCGGCTGCCCGTTTTCTTTATAATAGTATAAAAAGTTACCACAAAAAACTGCTACATTTTGCGGCTGTGTTTCTGCTTCTCTGACCAAAACTCCAATTGTGTTAGGATAAAAAGTGTCATCACAATCAAGCTGTATAACATAGGGGGAGTCGGTATTTCCCAAAGCTATATTGAGACTTTTTGACTGTCCTAATCTTCTGCATTATGAATGACTGTCACTCTAGTATCATTTAAATATTTCTCAGCTTTTTGCAAACTATCATCTGTTGATGCATTATCTACTAATATGATTCTCCAATTTTTATATGTTTGTTCAAAGACACTCTTTAGCGCTTTATTAAGATAATCACCGGGATTGTAACATGGCATAAAAACTGTTACCATTGGTTTCATCATGTTGTATACACCTCCATTCCTTACCCATGCTTCAATTCCCATTGATAAGGAATATTATTAGTAAATGGGTCTACCCTTTCTATTTCATTGGTATCATGAGGTATACTTGCACAATTGGCAACGATTGCGGGTTGAATACCAATCCCTTTAAACCCATTATAAACCATTGGTGGTACTTTCACTAATGCATAATTGTTGTCACCAATAAAGAGTTCTTGCACTTCACCGCGTGTTGGAGAATCGTCACGATCATCATATAGCACAAACTTTATCATTCCTGAAATAACAGCATAATTTAAAGTCATTTCTTTGTGTAGATGCCACGCCTTGATGACCCCAGGATTAACAACTGAAAAATATATTTCACCAAATTGCTCAAAATGTGGGTCTGTGGACTTTAGCATATGCATTATTGTTCCTCTTTCATCAGGTATTTTTCTAAGTGGTATCACCTGTACCCCGTCAATCATCTTGCGAGACCTCCTCGTTCATGTTAAAAAACGATTTATACCATACTATTGTTTCTATCATACCCTTTTCAATATTATAGATTGGTTTCCAATTCAGCTTTTTCCTCGCCTTTTCAGCTGAAAGATATTGGTGTTCTATTTCTCCCGAAACCTCATTCATGACAAAGGGTTTTAATTCAGCTTTTTTCATTAATTTTATAATCATTTTTGTGAGTTCTAAAACTGTTAACTGTATTTCGTTACTGAAATTAAATGCCTCACCATGAATATGATGATCATCCATTTTTTCTGCCAATAATATATATGCATTTACTGCATCTAAAATATAAATATAGTCTCTTATATAGCTCCCATCACTACGTATCACAGGACGTTCATCAAATAGTACTGAACGAATTGTACCGGGAACAATGCGATTAAAATTCAAATCCCCACCACCATAAAAATTACCGCACCTTGTGATACAAACTGGCAATTCATAGGTGTTGTAGTAAGCATGTGCAATAAGATCCGCACAACTTTTTGACACGTCATAGGGATGTGCCCCTTGTAAGGAAGCATTTTCTTTATAGGGCAAAATTTTATGCTGTCCATATGCCTTATCACTGGATGCCACAATCACTTTTTTAACTGTCTTACTTCTTCTACATGCCTCTAATATATTCCACGTGCCTTTGATATTTGTTTCAAATGTTGGGATTGGATTCCTATTCGCAATGGTAACGATTGTTTGCGCTGCCAAATGAAAAACCGTATCAATCTCATATTCATTGATGATACGTTCTAGCATTTCGAGATTTTCTATTTCTCCTCGTACAATATTAATACTTTCATCCATCCCTAATAATATAAAATTTGATTTTGGAATATGATCTCGAACCAGCCCAATCACATTGGCTCCCTTTTCAACTAGAGCTTTTGTTAACCATGAACCCAATAATCCTGTACACCCTGTAATGAATACATTTTTATGTCTCCAATACTGCTTAGGGGTCTTTCCCATTTCCACTACACTCCTTTTAGTTCTTTTTTTAATCTAAAAATATATTCTTCTAACGCTGATTCCCAGTCCTGTAGCAATTCAAAACCATTCAACACTAAGTTATTGTTTTTAATGACTTCACAATCTGGTACAGGCGCACTACGCTTAAATGCACTGGAATCACTTTCAATGACTTGCGTATTTAATCCAAATAATTTTATAATTTCATTGATATAGCCATATCGATTGGTATACCCTTGATTTGAAATATGATATGTTCCATAACAATCAGTAGCTATTAATTCATTGATTTTTTTTGCTAAATCATTCGTATATGTCGGACACCCATATTTATCAATGGTACTTACGATCTGTAAAGTACTCATTGCTTCACTATATCGCTTATATACAAAATTCTTTTTATGCGCTTTACTGCCGCCAAAAAGCCAACCAGGTCTAACAATAAAATACTTCGCACATAATGCTCTTACTTTTTCTTCACCCAAATATTTAGATTTTGAGTATTCTGTTTTCAGTACTACAGTGTCATTTTCTGTGTACTCTTTGAATTCATCACCAAATAAGCCACATGTGCTAATATACACCATTGGAATATTTTTTTTTGCACAATGATAGGCAATGTTTTCTGTACCATACCCATTCACATTGAAGGCAGTTTTTTTATCTTCTTCGCATAAGTCTACATTGGTTAATGCCGCAGCATGTATAACACACTCAGGATGGTAATGATTTAAAACTTCATTGACTTCATCTGGCTTTGTAATATCTAATGACTCTTTACTGAGTTTAATAACTTCTGTTGTATTGTCTTGTTGTAATAATTCATATGAATCCTTGGCAAGCATACCGTTACCGCCAGTAATCAATATCTTCTTCAATTTTCCCACACCTTCCAGTTCGCATGATTGTTGTTCCACATGTCATTCAGTGTATTTTTATCCTTGAGGGTATCCATACATTTCCAAAAACCAGTATGCTTATATGCCATCAATTGTCCATCTTTTACTAGATTCTCTAATGGTTCTTTTTCAAGGATGGTTTCATCACCATCTAAATAATCAAATATCTTAGGTTCAAAGACGAAAAAGCCACCATTAATCCACCCTTCTCCAGTCTGAGGCTTTTCTTTAAACTCTTTTACGCTATCACCATCAAACGTCATCACCCCAAAACGTCCAAGGGGTCTAACAGCTGTCACTGTAGCAATTTTTCCATGACTCTTATGGAATTGATATAATTTATTGATGTCAACATTACTAACACCATCTCCATATGTCAACATAAATGTTGCGTCTTTCAACTTGTCTCTCAGCCTATACAGTCTTCCACCTGTCATGGTATTTTGTCCTGTATTGATGAGATGTACAGTCCATTGACAGCGTTTATTCATCATTTTACTTTCAGTATTAATTTCACCTGTTTCAAGGTCTATTCGAAAATCCCTCTGATGATAATAATAGTTTCTGAAATAGTCCTTGATGACTTCTCCTTTATATCCAAGAGCAATAATAAACTCACCATAGCCAAAATGACTATAACTATTCATAATGTGCCATAGGATAGGTTTTCCACCTATGTCAACCATTGGTTTGGGTTTTAAAACTGTCTCCTCAGATAATCTCGTTCCTAACCCTCCACATAAAATCACTATTTTTGGTTTCATAAATATCCCTCTCTACAAAAAAATATCGTCAATAGTAATATATGTTTTATGTTAACAGAATGTGTTCACAATTGAATATCTTTTCCTTGTTAGTTACGGGAAGTATATCGTAAGTAGTTGTGAATTGGTTTGAATTTGCTTTTATCCGAAAAACCATATGAAAATTTTTTATCAATTTTTTTAATTTTTAAAACCATATTTCTTATTACTTTCATGTATGGAATAAAGATGATTTTCTTTTCTTCTTCACTAATATGTTTCCAGTCTATGGTACACATGCTAAATTCAAAATGGTTGAAAATCGTAAAATACGCAAAGTGATATATCACAAGTTTGTTGTCATTAATATATGCGGATCCATTTTTTTTATAAAATTTATAGTCACCAATGTTCCACCATGCCGCATTTACGCCAAGATTTTTCGTCACATGAACACCGCTAAATAAATGTGGCCAATGGTCTATATATTTTTGATCTGTCCATCGATCATCTTCCCATTCTCTCGAACACCATTCAATACATTTATCGCGCCACCAATAAAGACATTCAAAAGCATCATTATCTTTTTTGAAACCGATTAAACCTGCTTGAAATTTGCCATCATTTGCTTCAATTTGGCTATGTGTTCTTTGTGGACAAATAAAAATGGAATTTTGACCCCATTCTTCATATATAGCCTCTGGACTAGAGAAAAAGAATAAATCTCCATCAATGTATATCATAGAATCTAAATTTTGATATTTTTCAAATAGATGTAAAACAAGTGGTGCTTTTAAAGTATAACAATATTCACTCATACTGCGACTACCTTTTACAGCTACGAGTTCTGCATCTTCGACCTCACTCACATTCATAATAATTGCATTTTTAAGTTTTTGTTTTTTAAGTATTGAATACGCTGTTTTATCCATACAGCAAATGAACAGCTTAAATTTGTCTGCATGCATCGCAAGCGAATGGTGTAAAGCTAATGCCTTTACAAGGTAATATTTAGTGACAACTGTACAAAAGTTATACTGTCTATTAATTTGTATCATAATCTATCCTCCATCACTACATTATTTAGTAGAAACAATTGTTTCTCAAAAAAATGAATTGTTTTTATTAAACCATCTTCTAATTGTATTTGTGGGTTCCATGCTAATATTTCTTTTGTTCTACTCAAGTCTGGCTTTCGCCTGGATGGGTCATTTTCAGGAAGTGGCTCATAAATAATTTTTGATTTACTTCTAGTTAGAGATATAATTTTCTGTGCTATCTCTAGTATGGTATGTTCATCATTATTTCCAAGATTTAATGGCCCTACAGAGGTATCCTGTTCCATCATCTTAATGAGCCCATCAATAAGATCATCTACAAAACAAAAGCTCCTCGTCTGTGTCCCGTCCCCGTAAACCTCTAAAGGCTCGTTGTTTAAAGCTTTTACAATAAAATTGCTGACAACTCTGCCATCGTCCATCCCCATATAAGGACCATAGGTATTAAAAATCCTCACTATCCTAACATCTGCGCTATAGCTCCTGTGATAATCCATGCACAGTGTTTCCGCAGCTCTCTTACCCTCGTCATAACATGATCGGATGCCAATACAATTTACATTCCCCCAATAGTCTTCTATTTGTGGGTGAACCAAAGGGTCACCATAAATTTCAGAGGTTGATGCCTGCAATATTCTCGCATGAGATCTCGTCGCAAGTGCTAACATATTTTGTACACCATTGATGTTTGTCTTCATCGTGAATATAGGGTCTTTTTGATATTGTTTTGGAGAAGCTGGACAGGCAAGGTTATATATCTGATCTATTACAATATCTTTTTCAAATGTTGTAATATCTTCTTGAAAAAATGTAAAACAAGAGTTGCTTAATAAATGCTCTATATTTTGAGGATTACTTGTATATAAATTATCTACACAAATTACACTATGACCCTGGCTTAATAATCTCGTGCAGAGATTTGTACCAATTAATCCTGCGCCTCCTGTCACTAGTACTTTTTTTGACATTGTCCCTTATTCCCTTCCTATTGAGATATATTGAAAACCCTTACTTTTCATTTTATACGGTTCAAAGATGTTACGTCCATCAATAATGAGCGGTGTCTTCATTAGATTTTTCGCTTTATGCAAATCTATTTCTTTGAATTCATCCCATTCAGTAATAATGAGTAATGCATCCACATCTCGAAACGCTTCATATGCATTGTCACAATACTGTATATCTGTTAATATTTCTTTTACATTATCTATTGCAATGGGATCATAGGTTTTTATTTTTACTCCTTTTTCTGTTAATCTGCGAATAATAGTTAAAGCAGGCGCTTCCCTCACATCATCTGTATTGGGCTTAAAAGCCAACCCCAATACACCAATATGTGGATTTTGAACACCTTTAAGATGGTCTAATACTTTTTGAACCATTAACTCTTTCTGTTTTTCATTGACATCCATCACTGCATTTAATATTTTAAATTCATAATTTACTTCTTTTGCTAATGCGTTAAGTGCTTTGACATCCTTTGGAAAACAGGAGCCACCATAGCCTAATCCAGCATTTAGAAAACTTCGCCCAATTCTGATATCTGCACCCATTCCCTCTGCAACTTTGGTTACATCAGCGCCAACGCTTTCACATACATTTGCAATCTCATTGATAAAGGATATTTTGGTTGCTAAAAATGCATTTGCAGCATATTTAATCATCTCAGCACTTACAACATCAGTAATATAAATGGGGATGTTAAAAGGTTCATATAATTCAGTCATAATTTTTTCTGCTTTTTCATCATTGACTCCAATGACAATTCTATCTCCCTCAAAGATGTCTTTTATAGCTGACCCTTCTTTTAAAAATTCAGGATTAGATATGACAGAGAATCCCACTTCCCTAATTCTATTTTTCTCAATTATTTTTTGTATCTTCATCGCTGTACCCACTGGCACTGTGCTTTTATCAACGATAATTTTATATCCGTTTAATGCTGTTGCAATATCATTTGCCGCTTTATACACATAACAAAGATCTGCACTTCCATCTGCGCAGGGCGGCGTTCCAACTGCGATATATATAATTTCTGATTTCTGTATTGCTTCCTTAATTTTATGTGTAAATTCTAATCGTTTGTTTTTTATATTTTCTTTAATCAATGCTTCTAATCCAGGTTCATAAATAGGCACTTCTCCACGATTGAGTTGTTCAATTTTATATTTGTCAATATCCGTACATATCACATGATTCCCCTTATGGGCCAGACACGTTCCAGTCACGAGACCCACATATCCTGTACCTATCATACATATATTCATTTTCGACCTCCAGAACATTATGTTAATTTAGATCCTTATACATATTATGCAAGTATCATAAATATGTTATAGTCTCTTTGCTGTTTATCCAAAACAAATACCTATATTTTAGTTATAATTGCATTTTTCTATCATACATTAGCAATAGAAAAAATATACTTCATATGGTAGGTGTTGAAATGTTCACAAGTATTTTACATGCCGGATTTGGACATTCTGTGAGATTTATAGCGATGGTAGAAAACCTTAGAAAATTTAGCAATGAACCCATATCATGTTTATCAAGTTATAGTATGCAAAACTTTATTAAATCAAATGTCTCAAAATATAATTGTAATGTCTATAATCTATACTACTATCAGAGACTAATGCGTCAAAACAAAAAAAAGATACGAAATCTCCTTAAAAAAAAAGACTTTAAAATACTAGATAATCTTAAAACGACTTCCGTTATGATCAATGATTTTTTTGTAGAAACCGATAACATAAAAAAATTGTTTTCCGATAGTATCATTACTTGTTGTCTGTATCATGGAGACATTCATATTTCAGAATATGATACCCCTAAAATAGCTGCGTTTAAAGAGCTCGTCTGTAAAACCGCATCACAACATGATATCTTTTTTCACATTACGCTTAATGAGCCCACACAAACGCCTGATTTGGCATGCAATTATATGCCTATCCCTATTGTAACCCGACAAATTTCCTTAGATGAAATAAATGTTAAGCATTTGTTAGGTCTTTCACCTAAAGACAAATTTATTCTTGTCCATGGTGGTTCTGCTGTAATGGAAAATATGTATGTGAATTTAAATATTTTTTATTCTGCTATAAACCAATTGAAAACAGATTATCGCATTGTTGTAGCTAGTGGTCTTGAGAATAATAATTTTTCCTTTCGTGATGATATCATTCGCGCGCCTCTATTTAACAATGGTATTGATTTAGTAAATGCGAGTGAATTAGTCATATCAAAGCCTGGGATGGGCATTCTACAAGATTGTATTGCTACCCAAAAACCCCTTTTATTTCTACCTGGTGATTTTGCAGAAAGAAAGCTTAAAATTGATTTGCTAAATGAGCTACTCGCTGGCAATCTACCAATGATTGAAAAAATAGAGGCTACCCATTTAGCATATGCAATCAATGAATGCATTTCCATGAAAGACCGATATTGTAATGCCTATGCTCAGGTTCATATAAATGGTGCAGAAATACTTGCTAAATCCGTTCATTTATTAAATGGCATAAAAAAAAGTTCATTGCAAGAAGCAATGACCGAAATACAAAAGTTGAGTCCATATTCGTAATAATATGCTACAATGCACAGCTGATAGCGCACGGTGACAATCAATCCATGAAAACTTGGCATGTTTCATCTATATTTCTTATCTATTCACAGTACGCTATCAGCTATACGCTGCAAACAATGTTATATCTTATCTTGCAAGTTCATTGATTGCCTTTAATGCAATAGCAACATCCTTTTTTGTATTGAAGTAGCCTATACTAAATCGTATTGTTCCTGTTGACAAAGTACCTAGGGTTTGATGTGCAAGATATGCGCAGTGAAGTCCACCTCGTGCTGCTATCTTATATTGTTCATCTAATACTGTACATACATCCACGCAATCTTTATCTTTAATATTAAATGAGATTACACCTACGCGATTTTTCAGATTCAAATCACCAGCTATGCATACTTTACTAATACTACTCAACCCTTCAAGCATATATTTCGCAAGTACTTGTTCGTGGGCTCTTATAGCATCTATACCTGACTCCATAATGTATTTAATGCCTTCATTTAATCCTGCAATCCCTGGTGTGTTGAGTGTGCCACTTTCATATTTATCTGGCGCAAACTCTGGCTGATAGGGGCTTTCAGATACACTACCTGTTCCACCTTCTATCAGACTATCCAGTACAATGTCTTCACGTACATATAATCCTCCCGTACCTTGCGGCCCTAATAATCCCTTATGCCCTGGGAAGGCTAACATATCAATATGCATTTCGTCAACATCAATTGGATAAAGGCCTGCCGTCTGAGCGGCATCTACCATATATATGATATTATTATTCTTTGCTATCTCTCCTATTTGTTTAATTGGTATGATTGTTCCCGATATATTTGAGGCATGTGTTGTGACAATCAATTTGGTTTCAGGTTTTACATACTTTGATAAAACATCAGGATTTAATCTACCTTTATCATCAGCATTTACCACAGTCACCTTGACCCCTGAAACCTCTAATTTTTTCAATGGACGAATCACTGAATTATGTTCCATACTTGTTGTAATGACATGGTCACATGGTTTTAGCAATCCTTTAATACCTAAGTTTAAAGCTTCTGTTGTATTATTGGTAAATGAAACATTTAACGGATTGGATATACCAAATAAGTTGCTTATATTTTCTCTACATTCATAAATCTTCTCACCAGCTTCTATCGCCATTCTATGACCGCTTCTTCCGGGATTTGCACCATATTCCTTCATACAGTTTATCATTTCTTTATAAACTGTATTTGGTTTAGGCCATGAGGTAGCCGCATTATCTAGGTATACCATTAAATGTCCCTCCATTAACAATTTGGGGACATACCATCATAACCGCATGTCAATAACCATAAGTAACGATTCAGATTGCCAACTAGCCTTGTTCGAAACTATACGATTGACTTACTGGTTCCAGTTAAACTGTTTTTTAGGTATGTCCCCAATAATTTAAAATATCGGTGATAAATCACCGATATTCCTTTAGTATTCGCCACAAGGGTATATTGATTCAGATTGTTCAGGGTAGAAGTCATCTGGGAATTCAGCGCTTTCAAAATCGTCACATGCGTCCATATCTGTAAAGTCTTTGCATTCTCTTGGTGGAACACAATATGGAAATACCTGATCAAGTTTCAATTGTACTCTTCCTATTACTTTCGTGATAATAAATAGACCAATTGCAAGAATTACTTTGCATCCATGCTTTGCATCTTCTTCATCATCAACAGCTACTGTGCATTCACAATCTACTACTTCATCTAATACTTCTCCTCTTGTTTCTACAATCACGTCAAACTTAAATTCTGGTCTTGTGTCAGGATGGTATAATACGATATCAAGAGGAATTTCCGGAAGTACAATAGGAATTTCAAAGCATTTACAGTTACAGCTTACAACTACTTTTCCTTTAATAATAACAACTAATTTGACTCTTCTGCAATCTTCTGGAAGTACTGAACTTTCTAAAATCTTCAGCGAGCATGGTTTAATTATACCATTGTCAAGTAGTACTTCAATGTCGCAACAATCTGGGTCTACCCATCGAGGTAAACATACTTTTATATCATCGAAACATACTTTCTTCAAGCAGCTATCAAAAACTTTATCGACCAGTATACATTCAAAATCTCTTGGGTAGATATCGCCATTAGCCATGTTTTATAAAACCTCCTTCATGAATTGATTATTAATTGATAATCCTTAATTTAGTATATACGTCTTACTAACAATGTGTTACATAAATTTTTACTTCTTCCCAGTTTCTATGTATACCCTTTGTTTCACCTCTATATCAATATATGCCAATAGAAAAAAACTGTTCCAAACAACTGAAATTTATTTTTATTTCAGGAAAGTCCGTCAAATAAAAGCATATACATATACTAATAGTCATATTTTGATAGGATGGTGGTATCATGCAACAGAAAATGTATCTCATTAAAAAAAGTAGTGGCATTATATACAACTTCTACTTTTCTAAATCTGGTGGTATATGCTATAAATTATACTCACTTCAAAACAATGAAAAAATAGATCCTTTTGAAATAAGCATTACAGATGAAAAAATATTAGAATTTCACGCTACCATTGATAATGAAGATCGCATTCACATATTAAGCCTTACGGATAATGGCGACCTAAAATACTTTGTAAATGAAGATAATATATGGAATAACAAGGTGTTTTCCCATTTTGACTTACGTTCAAATATTGTAAAGTCTCTATTCATCCTTGTATCCAATAATAAACTTTATATTATGTATGCCGCTAGCAACTTAATGAATGTAAATTTGTGGACAATTTATTTTAAATGCTGGGATGGACAAAAATGGAATAATACAAATATCGGTATGACTGTCAGTGATAAAGATTTCCCACCCTATTGTGTAGCAATCGACCCACAAAAGAATATCTATGTTGTATACAAAAATTCTAGTCATAGGGGCGCACAATTATTCTACAGAAAATTCCACATGGAGTTTTCTTTATGGAGTAGTCCAGAAAAAATAATAAGTTCCCCAGATGTTATTGGATATTACTATGCTTTTTGTGATACTCAAGGATATTTACATTTAACTTGGGCAACCATTACTGGATCAAAATATAAATTGCTGTATAAAAAGTTAAGTAAAAAACTAATAAACCATAGACATTCTGATAGAATTCTTACTATAAGTATGGCTGACCACGCATATTTACAACCTATTATGTGCGAAGTAGAGCATAATTTATGGGTCATGTGGAAGAAGGAAGGTGAATTTTCAGGATGTGAAATTGACGATTCTGGCTTATCATGCAGTACAGTTTTCCCAATCCAGCATACTGCAAATAAAATCCCTATTCTCGTTAAATTAATTAGTAATTATGAATTAGAAAAACAAAGCTTTAATGGATACCTATTGTATGGAATTGTAGATGATTTCATTTCATTGATATTACCTCAAAACTATAATTGTGATCAATATAATAATCCTATTACTGAATCTGACGACACTGCCAGCAATTCAGAAAATGCAGGTAATGAAATCATTCCTACTAAAACGGCGGTACAAATCAACGAGAAATTTGATATCGCGAAATTAGATAATAAAGAAGCACTACAAATTTTAGAAGATCTTAAAAATGAAATGAGCAAACAAGATGTTTTAGATATATTAAAAGAGATTAGACATCAAAATTCTGAGCTAATGCAGCTTATTTCTCAAGCTCTTAGAGAAAGTGCAGTAGCAACTGTAGATGAAGAAAAGAAAGACGGTATACTTAGAAAAGTCTTTGGGATTTTTAAATAGATAGAATTGCAAGTGTGGCAGGGGGACGTTTTGTTTGCCACCCCTGCCATTTTACCTTATTATTTCGTATCTTTTTTCGCCATTTTCCTTGATCTCTTTATATAACCCTTTTATTTTAATACCAAGCTCATGTGATACATTTTCTACTTCATTTAATTTATTTTTCTTAAATCTCAGAGAATAAGTGCATCCTCCATTTGAAATACATTTAGGCGTGTGTATCACACCTACATAGCTTCCGTCCCTATTTACACGCTTCTTTACCCTGCTAGCAAGTGTCATAGATGAATATTTTGCTAAATAGTACTCCATTCTACGTTTCTCCCCTTCACCATTTTCTCATAAATTCCTAGTTCGATAATATATATTATGTTATTTAATCAGTAAAGGTGAGAGGATGGCATATAAAAAAACGGAAGACATACACTTCCGTTTTTTTATATGCGTTTACTCTGTGAACTATTTCCCTATAAACATCTGAACGAATAACTTACCATACTTCGGACTAATCACAACACCAATCCCTACATAATTGTAATTTGGATTTAGTATGTTTTTGCGATGTCCTTCGGATTTCATTAATGAGAGCATGGCTTCTTCTGCAGTATTATTTCCCGCTAAATTTTCTCCCGCATACTTATAAGTGATACCAAAATCTTTGAGCATCTGGAATGGTGACCCATAAATCGGTGAAGTATGGGAGAAATAGTTACTATCAACCATCTCTTGTGCTTTTATCTGTGCCACTCTCATCACTTCCATATCAAACTTCAAAGGCTGTACACCAGCTTTTGCCCTTTCCGCATTGATAAGATCTAACATTGTCTGGGCATCTGGATTCACTTCCCCGCTAGGCTGTGGCGCAGGCTTTGGTGCTGGCTGGCTTGTTGGTGGATAATAGGGGGTAAGATATTTCCCTGATGCAACACCTACAGTATCATTACTCAAATGAACAATATACCATCCTCCTAGTCTACCTATACAATCTACAATCTGATTTTTGTATACGAGTCCTACCTTCTTAAAATACGTACCTGGACCTGACCTTACATTAAGTGCTGATGCTGTAATTTTCATTTGTGCGGGTATATTCGTACGACTAAAGGGAGTTTTTGCAACAGCTGCAGTACTGTAATATGTACTACTAACAAGTACAGTACATACTAATGTAAGAATAACTAAACCTGACACGATTTTTTTCATTATATCACCTCGAAAACTAAGTATTGTTAATTCATACTTAGTTTAA
Organism: Clostridia bacterium; assembly: GCA_963662695.2. Classification (GTDB taxonomy): domain Bacteria; phylum Bacillota; class Clostridia; order SK-Y3; family SK-Y3. Next base: position 1,342,009 of record CAXXDC010000001.1, read on the forward strand.
ACAAAAATAAGTTTTTTATTACTTTAATTTGTAACTTAAACATCAATATTATGAAGAAATATTTGTATGACATCAGGGTCAAATTGTGTTCCCGCATTTTTCATTAATTCTTTTTTTGCTTCTTTTCTCGTCATACCACGGCGATATGGTCGATCAAATCTCATTGCATCATATGCATCTGCAACTGCTAATATTCTTGAAGCTAACGGTATCTCCCCACCTTTTAATCCTTCAGGATATCCATGACCATCCCATCGTTCATGATGATATAAGATATATTGGGCGACATGGAATAATTCCGGCACAGATTGGACTATTCGACATCCTATTTCGGGGTGTTTTTTCATTTCTGTCCATTCATCATCGTTTAGCTTTTCAGGTTTCGTCAGTATTTCGTCGCTAATTGCTATTTTTCCTATATCGTGAAGTATTGCAAGTAGTTCCAACTCATTAATTTCAACTGAGGATAAACCCATGAATACACCTATTTTTTTACAATTTTCTGCTACTCTAACTGCATGTTCTTCTGTCTCATAACTTTTTTCAAATAAGATCTTCTGCATAGATAATATGATAGAACTTGTTGAACACTGACCAAGTAATCGTTTTTTTTGGTCGAGAAATCTTTTCTCTGCTAACTCACGTCTAGACATTTGTGAAAGGACTATTGATAATGCTAGGATCATATGAATATCATTTTCACCCCATTCCCTCTTTTTATCATATTGTTCAAACCCTATAAGCCCATGATAATGGTCATCTATAAAAAAAGGGGACGCCAAAAAAGATTTAATCTTATTACTAGTTAAAATTTTTCTAACGGAACATTCTTCAATAATCTCTACATCACTATAATTTATTACCTTATTTCTTTCCAGTTCTTTACTGAACAACACTCTAAAGTCATATGGAACTTCATTCACCTTACGAAAATTATATGAAAAATTAGAATCAGTCCATTCAAAAAAACTACTCATTGAATATTTCTTAAAATCGTAGTACACTATAAAAGCTCTATTGACTTTTATCTTTTTTCCTATACATTCTAAAGATTTTTCAAAAAAATTTCTAGTATTTGTTTCTACACCCGCTAATTTGGAAATACTGAATAATAATGAATTGTAATTAATAAGTCCTCACCCCTTATTTCTTCAAAACCTATAGTTCTTATTACCTATTTTTTTGAAAATTCATAGTGCATATCTCCTATTTTTTAGTGCATATTACCTATTTTTTTTGGTATATATATGTATTATATCACACAAAATAGCAATAATAAAGAGTATTTGCTCCTAATTATTGCTTTTAAGTAAATATAAATTAGCCTATCCTATCATTAGGAGGTGATTTTTTGAATGAAAAATTCATTAATATAAAAGAGATGGGAAGATATATTAAACACTATAGGCTTCAAAAAGCATTAACGCAAGAAAAACTTGCAGACAGAACAGGTCTTTCACTTCAGTATATCGGTAATATTGAAAGAGGTGCTACAACTTCATCTATGGAAACAATTATTAAGATTTGTTATGCCCTTGACATAACTCCAAATCAGTTGTTTATACCTACCTCAAAGCTCAGTAGAGCAGCACATATTCAACAAATATCAGAAATGTTGGAAAATCGCTCAGATAATGAGATTAGACATATAATAAAATATATTGAATTTATTCAAAATAGCAATCTATTTTAAAAAAAGGGACAATTATGTCTATCACACGTATGGTGCGATAGAATAATCGTCCCCCCTCTTAGAGAAACTATTATCCGTTATTTACTATATTTATAGTAGCCTCAATTGCTTCATTAACAGTTAACTCTTGTCTATCCTCATTCTTCCTCAACTTATATTCCACTATACCTTCTCCAGCTTTTTTGCCTACTGTAATGCGTATAGGAAACCCTATAAGGTCAGCATCTTTAAATTTTACACCTGGTCTTTCTTTTCGATCATCTAGTACTACTTCAACGCCAGCATCCTGCAATTTTTGATAAATATCTTGTGCTAAACTCATTTGAGTTTCATCCTTTTCTTTTACAGGTATAACAATAGCATGATATGGCGCCACTGACATTGGCCATATAATACCATTCTGATCATTGTTTTGTTCAATAATAGCAGCCATACTTCGGTTTACACCAATACCATAACATCCCATCACCATGACTTGTTCTTTACCATTTTCATCAAGATATGTACAATTTAATGCCTCGCTATACTTTGTTCCTAATTTAAATATATGTCCAACTTCTATCCCTCTTGCTGTCTGAATCTTTTTTCCACATTTCGGACATTCATCGCCAGCTATTATATTTCTAATATCTTTCACAATTGAAGGCGTAAAATCTTTATCAATATTTACATTTTGGTAATGAAATCCTGTTTCATTTGCGCCCACAACAAAATTCTTCATTTGAGCAACTTCTAAATCCACAATAACATCTATATCAAGACCTATTGGCCCTGCAAAACCTACGTCTGCATTTGTAATTTTCATGACTGTCTCAGCATCAGCCATTTCTAATTCAATACATCCTAAGAGATTTTGTAACTTTGTTTCATTTAACTCTCTATCACCTCTTACCATCGCTGCTACAATTTTGTCGTCCGCTTTGTAAATTAGTGTTTTAGCAAATTTTGTTGAAGAACAATTAAAAAAGTGCATTAATTCTTCAATAGTTTTCGCCTCAGGTGTAGCAATTTTTTCTGCTGTTTTTTGTTCTTCTTTGATATCCTCGATTTGTGGAATGCATTGTGCCTTTTCTTCATTTGCTGCATAATCACAAATATCACAAAAGGCAATAACACCTTCTCCAATCTCCGACTTAACCATGAATTCCTGGGAGCCAGAACCACCCATCGCACCAGTATCCGCATCAACAATAATGTAATCTAAGCCTAGTCTATCAAAAGCTTTGCAATATGCTCGATGCATCTTTTCATAGGATTGATCTAATCCTTTATTGTCTCTATCAAAGCTGTATGCATCTTTCATTACAAATTCTCTGCTTCTTATGACCCCAAAACGTGGTCGTCTCTCATCCCTATATTTAGTCTGAATCTGATACAATGTGAGTGGAAGCTGTTTATAGGATTTCACTTCACTTTTTACTGTTTCTGTAAATATCTCTTCATGTGTAGGGCCTAAACAAAAATCTCTATCATGTCTATCCTTCAATCGAAACATTTCAGGACCAAACACGTCCCAACGCCCTGATTTTTGATAAAACTCTGATGGAAGTATCGCAGACATCAATAGTTCCTGTGCATCTTCTCTATCCATTTCTTCTCTTATGATTTGTTCTATTTTACGAATTGTCCTATATCCCAAAGGCAAATATGAATAAACCCCCGCCGCTAACTTTCTCATCAACCCTGCTCTTAACATTAACTGATGACTAGCAATTTCAGCTTCAGCAGGCACCTCCCTTAAAGTAGGTATAAACATCTTCGATAGTTTCATATGTAACCAAACCTCCGTTATTTTCATTATCTTTGATATTCTATCACATAATTGTTTAGAAATAAAGTTCGTTTATTATTCACTAGTTGCAATAATACATACTGCATATACAGCAATTCCTTCTCCTGTTCCAGTTGATCCAAGTCCTTCAGTTGTTGTAGCTTTGATATTTACTTGCCCTATTTCAATTTCTAAAGTATCTGCTATATTTTGTCGCATGATTAGTATATACTGCGCAAGTTTGGGGCGCTGTGCAACAATAGTCGCATCAATATTACCGATACAATAGCCCGCAGCTTTCACTATAGCATTAACTTTTTCTAATAGCTTTAGACTTGATATGTCCTTATATTGTGCATCGGTATCTGGAAAAAGCGCCCCTATGTCCCCAAGTGCAGTAGCACCTAATAAGGCATCCATGATTGCATGTATCAATACATCGGCATCGGAATGTCCAAGCAACCCTTTGTCGTAAGGGATTTGTACACCTCCAAGAATCAATTTACGATTTTCTACTAATCTATGTACATCATATCCATGTCCTATTCTCATATTCCCTCCATATCACAAATCAAAATCTTCATCATCTTCAATTTCTTTTCCTTCTATGATTGCTTCAGCAAATAGTATATCTTCTGGTGTCGTAATCTTTATATTATCATAACTACCTTCTATTAACTTTACTTTGATACCCATTTGTTCAACAAGCATACAATCGTCTGTTGCTTGTATATTTCCATCTATCGCTTTTTTATGTGCATCTTTTATTAGTTCTGCTCTAAATGTTTGAGGTGTCTGTACAGCCCAAAGCATATCCCTATCTAAAGTACTTGTAATGTTTTGCTCTCTATCTACTACTTTTATTGTATCTTTTACTTTTACGCCTACTGCTACTGCATCATATTTAGTAACTGCTTTGATACTATCTTCAATATGTTCTGGAAGAATAAGTGGTCTTGCGCCATCATGAATGGAAACAATCGTAGCCTGATGATCTATCTCTTGAAGCCCCTTATATACAGATTCCTGTCTTTCTTTGCCTCCTGCCACAATTTTACTCACCTTTGTTAGTTCAGATATGTCTACTATCTCTTTACATAGTATAATATCTTCTTCACGGGTTACGACTATAATTTCATTAATTAATTCACACGTTTCAAAGGCTTCCAAAGTGTATGCAAGTACTGGCCGATCAATAATATTAATAAATTGTTTATTCATTTCGGCTTTCATTCTTACACCTTTTCCTGCAGCTACAATAATTGCGGAACAATAATTATCTTTCTTAACTTTCTTATCTTTTTTTAAAAATTTCTTTATTGCTTCAAACATGACTTATCCCCCCCTATAATATTCTATACCAAAACGCAAGAAAAGCCAACCACAAAGGCTGGCTAAATTAATATAAATAATAAATCAATAATTACATATAATATATTTATTTTTTACAGTCAAAACCGCTAATAACTTTATTAATCATTTAAACTGCTCTTTCTACCTGATACTTTGGTTTTGCAAATATCATTCTGCCAGCTGATGTCTGAAGTACACTCGTAACAAGTACTCCAAGAGATTCTCCCATGTGTTTCTTTCCACCATCAACAACGATCATCGTACCATCGTCAAGATAAGCGATTCCTTGTCCCATTTCTTTGCCATCTTTCACTACCTGAACTACCATTTCTTCTCCTGGTAGCACGACAGGTTTCACTGCGTTGGCAAGTTCATTAATGTTCAGTACTGGAACTCCTTGAAAACTAGCTACTTTATTAAGATTGTAATCATTTGTTAGGACTTTCCCATCCATTGCTTCAGCAAGCTTTAACAGCTTTGCATCCACTTCATGAATCTCTTCAAAATCTTTATCTAATATTTCAACAGGAATATTTAATTCTTTTTGAATTATATTCAGAATATCTAATCCTCTTCTTCCACGATTACGCTTTAATGAATCTGAGGAATCGGCTATATGCTGCAATTCTCGTAATACAAATGTCGGAATAACAAGTGGTCCTTCAAGAAAATCTGTGCGACAAATATCTGCTATTCTTCCATCAATAATTACACTTGTATCAAGTATTTTTGGCTTAACTTTTGTATTTGCACGTCTCAATGTTCCTTTCTTAGTAAAAAACGAATTAGTGTTCAACTCATCTTTTTTCTTAAGCCCAATACTTATACCTAAATAACCAAGAACCAAATTCGCAACTATAGCTAAAACTGTCCCCAATATCGGAATGCGAATAAGAGGTATTGATATTAAATTTGCAATAATAAGTCCAACAATCAATCCTATGGCACCTATTAATATTTCGTTAGATGTTTTTGTTTGCAATATTGCTTCAATACGTAAAAATCGTTCTTTTAAGTAAGAAAGAATTTTTACACCACTAACAAAAAATAATGCGGCACCTATCACACCAGTACTTGCACATAGAACAATGGTTAGCCAAAGATTTTCATTAGGGCTAATTCCCATTTGATTAAAAACCAGCAGAATGAGACTTACACCAATGGCAGCACCCAAAACGGAGAACATACCTTTGATTGCTCTATTTACCATAAACATCCACCTCCTTAGTTTATATGTATTGATTTTTTACAAAAGTAAATCATTTTATTCATCTGTAGCGGAAAATGACTGTTCCAATAGATCCTCTACTTCACATTGTTCCATATTCTTTGCCAATACCAATTCGCTAATGAGAATCTGTTTTGCATTATTGAGCATCTTTCTCTCACCTGTGGAAAGACCTTTTTCTCGATCTCTAAACATTAGATTTTTTACCACGTCAGCAACTTCATAAATATTACCACTTTTAATTTTAACCATATTTTCTCTATATCGCTTATTCCAGTTGCTAGACATGTCCGTTTTTCCACTACTAAAAATACCAATAACGCCTTCAGCTTCTTTTTGATTAATAATACATCTAATCCCTATCTCTTGTACACTTGCCATAGGAATCATAACTTTCATTTCACCAATAGGCATTTTCATAATATAGTACTTTTGCCGCTTTCCAAGAATCTCTTTTTCTTCGATGGATTCAATCACACCGGCCCCATGCATTGGATAGACAATCTTATCACCGATGTTGTACATTATATGCATTACCTCCTATCAAATAATACAATTACCAAATATCATATTTATTCAGTAATATATTCCACATTACTATTTTAAACATATTTATTAATAAGTATACTACAAAATTATAATATTGTCAAAATTAATCATTTTAACACTCTCATACGTTTATGTCAACACTTTTTTTTAAATTTTTTTCTGCATGGGAATTCGATACAATTGTTACTATTTCATTGACAAATGCCTTTATATGAAAGTATAATTAGAGTATAAGACGCTTAAATGAGGAGGAGAGTTATGGTAAAGGATATACTAAGTGATGAATTCCAGTATACAGTATTAGAACTGTTAGTTAGAAATAAAAGCATTCTTGACTCTTTAACCAAATACCAAGATTCCAATGCAAGAGTAAATCGTGCTATTATTAAAGCTGTAACACAATGTGGATGTATCAAGATTGATGCTGATAAACAAAATTTTCCTGAAGATAAGGAATTTGAAGAAATTCGTAAAAGCATGTCTACGCATTTGGAAGGACAATTATGTGAAAATTGTCGAGATACAATTGAGAAGGATATCGGAAGAAATCTGTTCTATCTTGCATCAATATGTAATACATTGGATTTAAATATGTACGACATCTTAATTAAGGAACTTGATAGGGTTAAGATGTTGGGAAAATATAATTTGAGATAAAAATAACTGTTTGATTTGGGTCATGGAAATACAAACTTCTTATGACCCTTTTTTGTTTTTAATGCCAACATTTTTTTCCTTTCCAACTTTTCAACGCCATCTTATCCTGCGATTATCTATTAATAATTGGTCTTGTATTTTTCTTAATGATTCTTGAATGTTCTTTGCTCGAACCTCTCCAATACCTTCAACATCGTCTAAATTTTCAATGGATGCTCTTAAGATATTTTGAAATGTTTCAAAATTGGTTACCAAATTAGATACAACAGAAAATGGTATTCTAGGTACTTTTGAAAGCATCCTGTAACCTTTTGGAAATACATGCGTATCAAGTTCACTTTTACCCCCATAATACCCTAATACACGACATAGTAATGCAAGATCCAGTAATTCTTCCTGTGAATATGTTCTAAGTTGATTGGCAATATCATCAGTTGATTTTTCTTCTAATTGCATGGCATAATCTTGAACAATTAATATGCCGTCTTCTTCAACTTTATGGATTAATTCTTCTAGTTGCATACTTACCAATCTACCTTCATTCCCTAGTTCATAAATATATTTATCAATTTCTTTGACGATTCTCATTACCATCTCAGTTCTCTGTACGGCCATTACAACATCGTATAAAGTGACCATATCTTCAAATTCTAATACGCTCAAATTTGTCATTGCATGATCTAATGTCGTTCTATATTTTTCTAGCGTCTGTAACGCTTGATTAGCTCTTGCTAAAATTCTACCTGTGTCATTTAAAATATATTTACTGTCGCCCTTATACAGTGTTATCAAGTTTCTGCGCTGTGATATGGATACTACCAATATGCCAGTTTGTTTAGCTACTCTATCTGCTGTTCTATGACGCGTACCTGTTTCCATCGTATAAATAGTAGAATCTGGAATTAATTGCGCATTTGCATATAATATTTTCTTTGCATCATGACTTAATATAATTGCTCCATCCATCTTTGCCAACTCATAAAGTTGGGCTGGGGTATAATCTTTGTTAATTGTAAATCCGCCATCAACCAAATTTAATACATTGGGTGTATCACCCACTACAAGTAAACCGCCGGTTTTCGCTCTTAAGATACTCTCTAGACCTTCTCTTAACAAAGTACCAGGCGCGACTGATTTAATTGCTTCTATGATATCATTTCTTCTTATTTTGTCATCTTTCATCCCAATTCCTCCAATAGTGAGCTAACTATTAACTAATAACTCTAATGCCTCCCGAATATTTTTAACACCTATGACCTGAACACCATCAATTTTTTTTAATTTCTTAATATTTTCCATAGGCACAATACATTTTTTAAACCCTAGTTTTGCGGCTTCATTCACTCTTTTATCCACATTATTAATTGATCTAACTTCTCCTGTGAGACCAACTTCACCCATTACGACAGTTTCCTGTGGCACTTGAAAATTTTTAAAACTTGAGGCAATCGCTATCACTATACCCAAGTCAGCTGCAGGCTCATCAATTTTTATGCCTCCCACCACATTAACGTAGGCATCTTGGTTCTGTATATTTAATCCTACACGTTTTTCAAGCACTGCCATTAATAATGATATTCTATTGTAATCAAGTCCAGTAGACATTCTTCGGGGCATTCCAAAACTGGTGGAAGAGACTAACGCTTGAATTTCTGCTAGTACTGGTCTTGTTCCTTCTAATGTACAAATAACACAGGAGCCAGAAACGTCTACAGGTCGTCCAGATAAAAGCATTTGAGAAGGATTTCTTACCTCTATCAAACCACTATCACCCATTTCAAATACACCAATTTCATTTGTAGAACCAAATCTATTTTTAACTGCTCTCAGCACACGATACGATTGGTGTCGTTCCCCTTCAAAATATAAAACGCAGTCTACCATATGTTCCAATACTCTAGGCCCTGCAAGTGTCCCTTCTTTTGTTACATGCCCTACAATAAAGATTGCTATATTTTTCTCCTTCGCAACTTTCATTAATTGCATTGTCACTTCTCTAACTTGGCTAACGCTTCCTGGTGCAGAGGTTAGTTCCGATTTAAATATTGTTTGTATTGAATCTATAATAACTACATTAGGTGCTTCTTCTTCAATACCCATTAATATTGTATCGAGATTTGTTTCAGCTATTAATAAAAGTTTATGTGCCGTTACACCTAATCGATCCGCACGTATTTTAATCTGTCTCACAGATTCTTCCCCAGATGAATACAAAATATCGTTTTCTCGTCCTAATGTTTGGCATATCTGCAGTAACAAAGTTGATTTTCCGATACCCGGATCGCCACCTACTAATACTAATGATCCTTTTACAATACCACCGCCTAAGACGCGATCAAGTTCGTGTATACCAGTAAATACCCTATCCTCTTCCGTAACCTCTACTTCGTGTAATTGTACTGGTTTGGTCTTGGAAAGGTAAGATTGCTTTTTATACTTGTTTGATTTCTGTACTTCCTCTACCATTGTATTCCATTGTTCACATGCTGGACATTTGCCGAACCATTTTGCAGCTTCATAGCCACACTCTTGACATATATACGATGTTTTTATCTTTGCCATGTATTTATCACAACCTCACTATCTGGACACTGAATTTATTGCTCTATTTCTATTATATACATAATTAACCCAAATTTCACCCTTTTTATATTGCTTTTTCAAAGAAAATAGGTTATCATTTGCTATGACCTGTTAAACTAATTATTAAAGGGGTGGTTATTATGTTTTTATTGGTTCAATTAGTAGCCCTATTTATTTGTGCATATTATATCATGATATATTTTTTAGGATTCATTAAAAAACAAAATGATAATGATACGTTCACACCCCAGAAATGTTTTGCATTAATCATCCCAGCTCATAATGAAGAAAAAGTAATTGAACATACACTTAGAAGTCTAAAAACCTTAAATTATCCTAAAAACTTATATGATATTTTTGTCATTGCTGATAATTGTTCTGATAATACTGTATCTATTGTGCAAAAACAAGGAATCACCGTGTTTGAAAGGGTTAATACTACGCACAAAGGGAAAGGGCATGTATTGGCCTACATATTTAATAAGATTTTTAAAATGCCTAAAAAATATGATGCCATAGCCGTCTTTGACGCGGACAATATCATATCTCCTGATTTTCTGATTCATATGAATCATGAACTTTGCAGGGGTAATAAAATCATTCAGGGACAAGTTGAAAGTAAAAATCCTTTTGATTCTTGGATTACCTGTTCTTACTCTATTTTTTACTGGACAATAGGTGTTTTGTACCAATACCCCAAAAGCAAATTAGGTCTTTCATGTAATTTATGGGGTACGGGTTTTGTAGTAGATTTCAATGTATTAAAGCATATTGGTTGGGATATCTCTTCCCTATCTGAAGATTTGGAATTTACAATTAAGCTAATCCTTAATAATTACAAAGTTACGTGGTCAAAAAAGGCTGTTGTCTATGATGAAAAACCACTTGCTTTGATTGAATCTTTCCGTCAAAGAAAACGCTGGATGGAAGGACATACCGATATCGCCCATAGATATGTGCCTAAATTATTCATAAAGGTTATAAAAGATATAGATTTTTCTGCATTGGATATTGCTCTATATGTAATGCATCCTCTAAGGGTTTTATCTATCATAACTATAATTGTGTTAGCATGGTTGCAGACTATGTTTCCTAATGGGTATGTCTTTAAGACATATATCGACTATATGTTTTCTACGCCTTATGTATGGTATACAATACTGGTGGCTTACCTCATTTGCCCTGTATTCTTAGTGATTAGTGCGCAAAAATTTAATCTAAAGGTCGTAATAGGGTATCTTACATACCCTATTTTCCATTTAACCTATATCATTATATATATATTTGCACTGTTTAATAGAAATAATAAAGAATGGGCGCATACGAAGCACTATCGTAATATTAGTATGACCCAAATAGAGCGCCATCCTTAAATAGATGTTTTAGGTAGATGGACACCAAGCATAGGGGCTTGGGACACATTTTGGTGGTGCAGGAAGTGTTGGCGCTGTCATCATTTCTTCCCAAGTTGCTTTTTCTTCTTTATTTTCACTATATTTTTTTTGGTTAGGACATATTGTATTATCATTCATGTTCTCTTCTGATATTTTAGTAGGTACTAAATCTATAGGTATTACTTCTAAGTCTTTTTTATCCTTTAATCGTTGGATGTTAATTCTTGTACCGTATACAATAATTTTGTCACCATTTACACATAATTTGAATGTTACGTAGCCTAATATTAACGGTGGCGGGACAGTAGACCCACTCATTTCTATACACCAATATTTATCCGGTTCTACGACCGTAAGTGATGTTATATCTTTATTTGTGTCAACATTAATGCCATGCTTTAGTGAATATCCATTGTTCTCAAATGTTTCATATATCTTAGATGTTATTTTTCCTTGATTTAATATATCTCTTAATTCACTCGTGTCCAAACTGAATAATATAATACCTCCAATAATACTATTATTGAAATTAAATTCTATTGATACGGCTGCACTATCGAGGTTTGTTTCATTAAGTCGTACATCTGTAAAATCTGCTCCTTGAAGCTGTGCATGGGCTAAGGAAACCATTTTACCTTCTGAATTTGCTGAAAGAATTGCGTTGCAAAGTCTTGCGTTAATTAGGTTTGCACCCGTTAAATCGGCACCTTGAAGTTGAGCTTGTCTTAAATCCAAGTTACCTAAATTTGCATTTGATAAATTTATATTTTCCAGATTGGTACCATTTATTTTAGTGCTTACACCATAAAAATGAGCATATGACATATCTACATTATCAAGGTTAGCGCCCTCAAGATTTGCGTTAGGCATGTATGCAGATGATAAATTCGCCGCAGGCATATCTTTATTTGGACCTAAAAAAGCATGACTCAAGGTTGCATTTTCTAAAAGCGCACCAGTGAAATTCGCGCCATGAAGCTGTGTGGATCTGAAAGTAGCTTTATTAAAATTTGCTCGTTCTAAGTTTAGATTGACCATATAAGCAAAATCAAAGTTAGCAGATTCTAAATTACAATTACAAAATTCTATGCCTACAAGTTTTGAATATTTTGCTTGAAGGTTAGAAAGATCTGTCGTTCTCGTTAAACCAACAATTTCTGCATTTGTAAGGTCTAGGTATGACCACCGCTTTTTTATGGTTTCTAATTTTATTTTTGTTCGTTCAAATGATGTACATTCATTTTCTGTAGAGTTCGTAAATCTAGGATACTGATCGAAAATTGTTTCTGTTACATCTGTATTTATAAATTTAGTACCAAACAATGTTGCACCTGTTAAATCAGTTTCTAGTAAACATGCATTTGTTAAGTCTACATTTGTTAAATTTGAATTGGTCAAAAGTGCTCCTGTTAGATTTGCGTTTGAAAAGTCAGTCCCTTCAAAATCTATACCCGATAAATCTAGTCCTGATAAGTCCGCAAAGTTAAAACTGTATCCCTTACCATTTTTACTTTTTTGTATATCACTCAAATTTACTGCTATGGTGTTAAATCTCAATCCATAGGATTCTTTAAAATTCTCTATCCAGGCACATACTTGATAATGAACACCATTTTGTGTACCCAAATACATCTTATCACTACTTCCAATATTAAAGTAATAATAATCGTATTCTGGACGATAATCGTCACTTTTTTTCTTGAAAATACAGTAGTTAATATCAGTAACAAGGTCGTTCGCTCTCATGAAAACCGATCCAAAAGATGGCATCATCCCTTCCCATGAAACAAGACATCCATTGTCTTGCATTTGAAACATCTCACCGTCATCTTGGGAATATCTATTAATAAATGATTTTTCTTTTGAAAGACATAAGTTGTTATCATCATTAACTGTTAAATAAGTATCACTACATTTCAAACAATCATTGCCCAAATATGTGCTTTCCTTTATTTTATCTCTTATCTTTTGGTTATTATTTGTGCCAAAAATCTCATGAAACTTTTTTCCAAGCGCCCTATTACCTTCAACGGAAAAACTCTCTTTATCCTTCATCTTTTCAATGGCTTCATCCCAATCCCAATTCTTAAGCGAAAGAAGGTCTTTAAGACATCCTAAACTTATGGTTGTATCAGGTGATTTATGCAAACCTTGTCTTAGAGAAAGTTTTGTATTTTCAATCGTAGCGTAAAAGATATAATAGTTGTTTATATTCTCTTTGCTACTATCTTTCATTAAATAAAACTGAAAAGTTGCATTGAAATATTGTGGATTATATCCTTTGTAAAGTGGTGCAAATATAAGGTTATTTAAATCTTTAAAGTATTTTTTCGGGTCTAATTGATTACTTGAATCCATCATTTTTTCTCTCCTCTTGGTGTTGTTGGTATCCACAGGCTTACTGATGGTTCTGTACGATTATTGGGTCCTAAAAAATGCTCATAGTTAAGGGTATATAAATTTCTCCACATGTCAACTGTCATTTTCCCTGCGTTAACACCAAGTGCTGTAGGTTCAATACTAGTATCTGGTGTACGTACGAGCCATTTCCCATTGGGTTCATAAATATCTAAATGATAATTAGTCTGTATTTCTCCATTGTCTGAGTAACTGAGTATATATATATAACCTTTTAATTCCGTCGCAATATCAAGATATATTTTTTTATTCTTTTGATTATAAAGATAAAAATATGGAAGATAATGCATGGCATCATATTCTTTGTCTTCTTCATTTAACTGTATTTTGTAAGATTGACTATTTAATTTATCCGCAATAATCCATCTTTCATTTATCTTTTCTACCCTCACTTCACATTCATTTGATAATTCAATACCTTTATCTTTGAATTGTTGACATAACTCTGGTGTAATTATAGCGTTATTTAAACCTTCAATGCTATTATTCAAGGATAAATTCATAATCATATCACCATCAAAGCACGGCACTGGATTGCCATTTGTATCAAATGCTTGTACCCTCTTATTATTTTCTTCTAATACCAATATACGACCATCAGCAGTTACCGTAACAGATTTCGGCCCATCTATAAGACCTTGGCGGGTGCCTTGTCCAGAAAGTATTAATGCAATGGGTGCTTTATCATTAGGTACTCCGTCATCTGAAAATTTTAATATTTCCATGATATTTTTCATAGCATTAACGCCTATTGCATAACCCGAAGGATGTATAGTCATTTTATCAAAATTTGAGTTATTCAACCTTCCCCAACTTAATTTCTCCGAAAGGTTGAATGGTGTCGTGTCATCTAATACGATTTGCCTTAAATGGTTGCCATCACTACATGTGTCCAAATAAAAATTATTTGGACTAATATCAGGTGTATTGTAATCGAAAACTTGTATAATATCCGTCATGCGTCTTAACTTATATGCTAAGTTATCATTTGTCCTACCTATATACCATTCTGCGGTTTTTGTCTTAACCACTACTTTATAAGTAGTAGAAATAGGATAGCCTTGTTCCTTAAATGCACTATTTAACGCTTCTGTTATTTCAGCATTATCAAGATTATTTTCAAATTTTAATGGAAGATTAAATAATGATATTGGTCCAAATTGATCATATATAATATGTGGTTTAATTGAAAACCCATGCGTTGGGTATTTCATAGCGTTCTCTGGCTGAGCAAGTACGCTAATATTCTGAAATGTATAGACTTGACCCTCTTCACATGGTTGATTACTATTGCAAACTGGAAGATCTAAACCAGATGCCTTCCAACAATATCCAGCCATATATGCCTCATTATTGATTGTAATATCAATGACCTCAGAAAGATTATTCCCCCTATCATTTGAATCTAGGGCAGTAATAAGCTCCCTAGGTTGCTCTCCACTTTTCCATATATGTTCTTTGCCATTGTAAGCAAGCTTTTCTTTATAGAGATATTGTGTCTTTGGTGTTAATGGTACTAAATTTTCTTGGATACAGCCTTCTGTGTCTAATGAATTTTTGCCTTTTGGGGGTAATGCATACATCAAGGGGCTAGTCCATACACCTGCAAGCCAATCATTCTTTGAATAGATGGAACAAATGACTTTGATAATGCCACCTGCTGGAAGGCTATTAAATGTAACTTTGATTGGTTCTGACGATGTTGTGCTAGCCATTTCACCTGTAATGGAAAAATTAGTTCCATCTTTATATTGTACCATCACTTTATAATGGTCTGATACTTCTGGCCATACCGCAGGTTGAGTGTCAGTGCCGTGAGTCGGATCTGGTTTAACCTTAACATTTAAAACTGTTTTACGTAAGATTTCTGTTTCATATGTTGCTGGTGACGATAAAACTTCAATTGTCGTCTCTGTCATGTCAGCATAGTCGATTGCTGCATTGGCAGCAGCAAATGCCCAACCGACAAATGGAAGACATTTTTCGGCTTCAGCTTCAGCAATTTTTTTCTCTATAAAGCTCCTTAATGCACTAAGTGCACTTTGTGCTAATATACCTGCGATGGCGTCGGCAAATGTAAATAGAACCATCTTAGTATCAAGTAGTCCTGCTGCTGTTGTAACACCACCTCCAACAATAGGAAATCCTATAGCAAAAGCACTCGCTACATTTTTTTCATCTGATATAAAAGATTTATACCATGAACTATTTTCTATGGCAGCCTGAGCAAGGAGCAACAGAGATGGGATTCCATACTGAAAGATACCCGTTAAAACCATGCCCTTAGCATCAAGTTCCATATCATATTTTCCGCTCCCTAAACCACCAAAATATAATTTACAAGATGTTGCTTCTTCTGGCCATTTGAAGGAAATCTTAGTGGGATCAGTAGGCATAGGAATACCTATAACCACGTTAACAGCTGTTACGATTGCTAAATATTTTGGTTTGCCAAGAGATTTATCTGCTTCATCAAAAAATTCTACATAGGCACAAAGTGTCCTCAAATATGTGTTTTTAACTTTGATTGAAAATGATGCTTTATCGGTGGTATTCTCAGCCTCCTTATATCGAATAGAAGATTCATAAATTTCCAATCCATGACCAGGTGTTTGATTTTTGAGTGTGAAACTGATACCGTCATCTTCACTTTTTAATGTGCTCAATTTTTCAATCGTGGTACTATGACAATGTATATTTGTAAAGCCTTGATTTACTGACCATTTTTTATTTCTAAGACGTTCGTCGTCCTTGGAATTTTTTACAGCCTCAGAAATAGCAGGTCCCGCTGCATCCATTGTTTTTTGGGTTAATTTATAATGATAAACTGGTGTACCTTCGGTTTTAGTTTTAAACCCTTTACCCCAGTTCAATACGTTCCCATCTTTATCTACCGATTTCTCTATACTATACCATTTGTCAGCACCTTGATAACATATTGCAACAGCTAAATCATTAATTTTGGGATTGTTTATATAATCATCCATGATAATTGTAGCTGTCTCAGTATTCATGCTCGCTAGCTGAGGATGCTGAAACGCTATTGTTTTTGCGATATCAATAGGCGTCAAAATTTTATCTGAATCGTTGAGAATTTGTATGATGTTTTTTTTGTCTTGTATTGATGTGATACCGTACATTGTTAATTTATGATGGTGATTGGAAATGGATTTAGAGAATTTTACTTTGCGGTGTTTCTGATAAGTGGAATCTGGAATATATATTGCTACCATCGCTAACTTTGGAAGTTCTTTTTCATCAAATTTCGATTGATATGTTACTCTAAAAAATTGTACATTTTTTGTAGAAGTTTCAACGCCTTCTGCATAATGTGTGATTTTTCTTAACTCCTTAGGTGCAAGCAATCCCAAGGCTATATTGTTTTTTTTATGTTTTTCAAGTGTTTGTGCTGTATGTGGTTTCAATATATATTCTTTCTCCCCTGTGTTAAAAACAAATGTTTCATTTTCTCCAATATGCCTCAAATCAAAATGAAAAACACTATTTTTATAATCTTCTGTTACTTCATCCAATGTTGCTCCCCCTCAAAGTGAATTTTTTATACTGATTGTCGCTTTATTTTACAATATGTATTATATTTTGTCAATTTTTTTAATTTAAGGGGGTTATTAGTTTGGTGTAGGGTTCTCCATCGTATACCCTACTACACAATAATTATCATACTTGAATTCTTTGTTGTTTAGAAAAAGATTCTTATCTTCCATATACACGACGAAAAAAGTAATGCCTTCCAATACATTAAAATGGCAATGTTCCAGTTGATATTTGACATCTGCTTTGTCCGGATTTCTTATTTGTATTGATAGTCCGTTTTCTATTCCTTCTTCCTTGGTATATTGTATAATAACTTCATTTAGTTTTTGAATGATAATATCATTTTTTTGCTGTTGATCTACCCCGAGACTATCTATTGATTCCCACCTCATTCTATTGTTACTATCGTAATAATAGACGCTGTCATTAATTGTATTAAAATATAAGAGTCGCTGTGATACTGTATCTTCCCAACAGAAAAAATATGGTGGACTCCATTTATCGTGTTGGTCAGTAACAAAAAATCTATCTTCATATACTAATACTTTGACTATGATTTGTTCTTTTATCTCGTTAAATTTGCTTTTATGGTAATAGTTCTTATATAGTGTTTCATAAAAGCCCTCTAATAGAATTTCTTTATCCACTTTTATATTTGTTAATCCTTGATAGATATGACCACTTGATAGTACATCAACAGTCTGTGACTTTTTTTCTATTGCTCCGAGCAGTGCTTTTGCGGAGAGATTTAAGCTTTGTTTGATTTCTTGTCTCTCTTGATAATTTTCAGTTAAATAAGAAAGAGGCACAAAAACAAACAATGTTAATATGATAATGAGAATGATCGCTGTAATCTGCCACATGTTTTCACCTATCCTCACCTAAATTTTAACTTATACTTTTTCTACATGCATTGAAAAACGTATAGAGACACCATTATTTTCTTTCTGTGTCATTATGTCTAAATCATATGATTTACTGAGCGCTGTTAGATAAAAAATTGCAGGATGTTTTATAATACTTTTGCAATCTTTTTCCGAATTAATCACTACGTATATATTGATAATCGCATATTGCTCTTCTAATTCTTTTTCGTCTAATAGTATTCTTATTTGCTGATGTTTTTTATCCGTATCTTGAATTGCATATTTAAGTATAGATGAGAATGCAAAGAAAACCAATCGATAATTCCCTTTATACTGTTGATTACTATGCTTGGTTAATCCAATCTTCACTTGATTATAGGAAGCTTCTTTAATATATTTATGAAATTCATCCATCATTTGCTCTGTTTTAAATGTTTCCTGTTCAAATATTGATTTTAAAACCAGTTCTTGATATATTTTCTCTAATACATCTATAAATGAACTATCCATTTTATTGTTGACTATCCATTTTATTGTGTCTATCATTTTTTGACTGGCAACATTAATCTCTTTCAGACGTTTATGATATATCATCGTCTTATCTTGTAATAATTCTAATTGTGTATCATACATTTTACTCGTCTTTTTAAGGTTTTCTTTTAGTTTTTCAGCTTCTCTCTTTAAATTATAATATTCTAATGCAGAACGTATATCGGCTATTAGTTCATTAATCTCCCATGGTTTCAATATGAATTTAAAAACACCTACTTTATTCACAGCAACTATTATTTGAGGAAGCTGAGAATATCCCGATAGAACAATTCTAACTATATCTGGATCTATTTTTTTAACCTCTTTTAATAACTTAATACCATCCATCACAGGCATTCTCATATCAGCAACAATTACATTAATTTTTTCCTTTTCAAGAATTTTTAATGCTGCTTGTCCACTCGTCGCAAAAAAAGCTTCATATTCTTCTTCAATAATACCTCTTTTCAGTGCATTTAATACATTGATCTCATCATCTACAAATAATACTTTATTCATATAAGTCTCCACCCTTCTCCATCACTCAGTAATATTCTTAAATACCCGACTGCAATCTTCGGGCGTAATTCCTAAGAAATCATATGTTTGTGGTTCTATGCGATCAATAGCATCCTCTCTTAGTTTGCGCCACGAAAAGTGATTTGCAATATGTACGGCACTGACTAGTTTTTTATTGATTATGGCATCCTCTAGTGGTCTTTGACAATATAATGCAGATTCCACAATAGAATGGGGAAGCCGCCACCAATTTAATAAATATCCCCCTACTTCTGCATGTGTAACCCCAAAAACTTTTTGTTCAAGTTCATAAAAATCAAGCTCATTATTCCCTTCTGTTTTTTTAATGATTGCACTATATTCATTCGGAAATGAATTATACAATGCTATTTTCCCTAAATCATGAAATAATCCTGCTGTTGCATCATTCTCTTTTATTTTTTCGCCTAATAATTGGCTATAAATAACCCCCACCATTTTATTTACTAATGAAGAATGTGCCCATATAAATGAAGAGGTAAAATATGAATAATCCTGCTTTATATTTAATACTGCACTACTTAAAATAATATTTTTTACATTATTAAGTCCTAAATATAAAACCGCCTGCTTTAATGAACCCGTATTTATATGATAGAATGCAGAGTTAACAATTCTAAGTAACTTAGAACCAATTGCAGGGTCTCCTTCAATAGCTTCTGTTATTTCTGCTATTCCTGCGTCCTGATCTATCATCGTACGTATTTTTGTATATAACGTTGGTACTGTTGGTAAGTCTTCTATTTTTTGAATAAATGATAATAAATCCTTAGATTGTAACATCGCTTCTGATGAAAAAATATTATCAATTGTACTGATTAATTCTTCATTATCCCACGGTTTGTATAGATATAGTTTTGATAAATTATTGTTCATCGCTTTTAATATCGTTTTTTCGTCAGCATACCCACTTAAAATCATACGAGTCAAATCAGGGTATTGCTCTTTCACTTGAATTAACAATTGATAACCATTCATAGGATACATGCGCATATCTGTAATCAGTATATCTACTGGCACTTTAGATAAAATATCTAATGCTTCTGGTCCACTATTTGAAAAATAGGTATTATAATCTGTTGTAACAAATAATCTTTTTAATGATTTTAATATTTGTTCTTCATCATCTACAAACAATATTGTCTTATTCATTATTTCCTCCTTTAAGTTGATAAGGTTTTAATGATTGATTGGGAGTTGAATCGTAAATGTAGTTCCTTTTCCGACAACACTATCAACTAATATTTCTCCTTTATGTTTGTTTACAATAATATCATAAGAAATACTCAGTCCTAGACCCGTGCCTTCCCCTACATCTTTTGTTGTAAAGAACGGATCAAATATTTTCTCAATAATTTTTGCTGGTATACCTGGACCATCATCCGTTATTTCACATGCAACATAACCGTCTTTCAAATAAGTCTTTACTATAATTATACCCCTTGTTTCTCGCTCCTGGCTTTTAATCGCTTGAATTGCATTAAGTAAAACGTTTAATATGATTTGTGCAATTTGTCCACGATTGCAAAGTGCAGGTAAAATATTTCCTAATTCTTTTTTTATATCAATTGTATATTTAGCTTCATTCTTTACTATAAAGAGTGTTTCTTCAATGATTTCGTTTATATCTTCATGGGTGAATATATCTTCAACCTCTGCTCTAGCAAAGTTACGCAGACTTAAAACAATTTTCGAGACTTTATTTATTCCCTGTCGTGACTCATTAAGTAAATCATCAATATCTTTCATAATGAAAGGAACCTTATGTTTTTTCTCCCATTGATCTATCAGACTCGCTTGCTCTTTTACATCCACTTCTTCTATTAATTGTTTATATTTATTCATTAACTGCTTGAATACATTAATATATTTTGCTAACGTTTCAAAGTTACTTGAGATGTAACCCATAGGATTGTTAATTTCATGTGCTACACCTGCTGCCAACTGTCCTATTGCTGATAATTTTTCTTTTTGAACTAATTGAAACTGTGTTTCCTTTAACTGTTTGTTGTTTTGTGCCAGTTTTTTATTGTTTGTATGGAGTTCGTCCATAACGTTTTTTAGCCGAATGGCCGACTTGATTCTTGCTATAAATTCAATCGGTTCAATCGGTTTATTTACAAAATCCAACGCCCCATATTCAAAGCTTTTTTGTAAATATGATTTATCCGTTAAAGATGTAAACATAATAACCATTATATTTTGATATTTAATCTGCTCTTTTAATATCTTTAAAACGTCCATTCCAGTTAATTCTGGCATTACTATGTCTAATAAGAGAATATCAATTTCCTCTTGTTCAATGATTTTCAATGCTTTCTTCCCATTGTCACATAGATATATTTCACAGTCTATGTCACTGCTTTCAATAATATCTTTACCATACTGTAGATTAATTTTGGCATCATCAACAATCAAAATTTTCATCTTCACTGCTCCTTCTTTTTGAATTATTATAGTAATGTTGAGTATACCTATATTTTATACTATTATTTACTATAAAAAAACATTATCTGAAAAAATTATTTCATAACTTAATATTTTTTATGTGAAGGTTTTTAATTCTATTATTGTTGAAAATATTTGATTAGTTTGATTTGACCATGAAGTACATGTCCTGCTGGGTAATATTCCAGTTGTTTAATAAATTCACCATTAGGGAAAATATAATCCACTCCTGTATCTTCTGATTCGTTTGAGCTATCACCATAATACAAATTTGTTGATTCTACATTATCATGGGACGATACACCGTAATATATTCCTATTACATTTCTTTTCGTTGCCACAAATATTGATATATTATTATCATCTTGTCTTTCATCTATATCTGTAATTACGTCATAACCTTTTACTAAATCTTTTGCAGTTTTACTAATGACTGCAGTCTTTATGGACTTAATACGAATATCGATGTATTTTTCTGGTGTGAATCCTAAAAATGAAGCATTGATTAATCGACCAAACAATGTCAATTTCATGTCCTCTAAATAGATAGTTAGGCGATCTCCTATCTGGAGCTTTTGGTCAATGATGACTGATGGATCATAAAATGTATCATATATACCCGCTTTAATTTGTTTCTCTAGCTTTAGTTTTATTATGTAGTCTCCATATTTATTTATATTATCTTCTATATACTGATATAGCTCTTCCGATAAAACCCCTGTCGTACTAACAACCTCTATAACATTGTAATTCAGATTATTAATATTTTCTTGAATTGTTTGTTGGAGGAAATAAGATACGGATAAAAATATAAGTATAGTCATGATGAATAAATTTATAATTATTGCTGTCATTCTACCAATCATGTATGGAAATGTCTCCTTTCAAATCAGTGGCAAAGGGACGTTTTGTTTGCCATCTTTGCCATATTTATGTGGCAAACAAAACGTCCTTTTGCCACCTTTGCCACTATTTGCTTAAATCTACTTGTTCAAAATATACTTCTTCCAAATCACCATTTGCATCATAGCTTTTGGTCATTTCAAATAATGCACCATCTTTAACATAGTCATTGATATCATCTTCATCATCATAATCAGCAGAACCTACCATATCAACTTTTACTTCAATGTTTTCTCGACTAGCATAATCTTTTACAATGTTTCCCGTCACTACATTTGAATCCTGCAACATTAGACTTATTTTTTGTTGCTCAATCCCCGCTTTATCGCCAGTATCTTTTACTTGGGCAGCTCGTCCTAAAACTGCATAGGAAATGAGGCCTAATACCAAAATTATTCCTACAACAGTTGCAATGATCTTTTCCATGAAAAAATCTCCTCCCTTTTGTGTTTTTTTAAATCATCATTTCTTGCATATCATATAATTGCATCCATGGGACAATTAAATAGACAATCATCACAGTGATAATCAGCATAAATCCCAAGATACCCATGATATGTATGAATTCAACTTGCTTTTTTATTCTTCTTATTTCCTCCCTTCTATGTAGTTTAAATTCATTTTCTATATTTAGTATTGCTTGATCAAAGTCATAGTTATTTGCCTCATCTAATTTTTCAAAGAACAGCTTTAAGTCTAAATCTTTACACTGACTAATATATGTATTGTAAATGGTCTCATTATCAATTGAATTCTTCCGATTGCTATCTTCTATTTGTTGTAACATTTTTTTATAGTACTTTGATTTATGGATCAGTATGCTTAAAACCTCCATGAAATCCACTGGCTTAATACTACCGTTTAATATAATTAATCTTTTTAAAAGTCTTAGTTCTTTTTTAGCATCTGTTTTAGCAAAAATATTGTTTATTATTAAATGCAATTCGGGTAAAAATGAAATCAAAAATGATAATAATACAACAATAAAAATATTGAATTCTCTCACCCCATAATAGGAAATGACTCTATGGTATATTTTATTGGCAATCGTTTCTTTTGGCAGATATAAATTTATATCTTGTTCATCTATTAGACGTCTAATTTCATATTGTATTTGTTCTGGACTATTATCATGTAGCATAGACTTAGTAATCTTTTCTAGTGCCACATCTAGATATCTCATTTCTTGCTTCATTGCTTCAATAATATCGATGTGCTTATTTTGACATTCGTAAATTAAATCGACTTTGTAATCAAACTTATTGTAAATCTCTTCTGTCTCTATTGATATATTAGTTATTTTTACAAGTATCATTATTACTAACATAAATAAAAATAAGCATATTTTTAGGCACATTAATCTTTCTATTGATAATTTTGAGTACTGCAAAATCTTATTTGTATAGAATTCGTATACTTTCCCATTTCTAGGCATAACACATTCAAAAAGCAATTTAACTATTGCCAATATCCTCTTTTTTAACCGTTGTGTATTGGTCTGTAATCGGTAATGCCCATCGCCCCATAAAACATATTGAAGAATAAGGATAATTGCTATGCATAATGGCATCAGATATAACCTTTTAAATAACCACATATTCTAACCAACTCTCTCTAGCATTAATAATAAACAAATATAAACAATCGCTAAAACATAAAGTAAAATCTTAAGCCCTAACCCAAAAGGGGTTGTATAGAAGGTTATCGCTTGTTCGCCCAATGCACTAATATTAAACTTTTCTAACCCCCATATCCCAAGTGGCAACAATAAAACAAGTATGATATAAGCTCTACTTGTTGCTTCCAAGTCTTTTTGATTTTCAATACTAATAAGGATATCTTCTGTTGCTTCTTCAAATTGTCCTTTAATCACTTCGTTTCCGCCTTTATAGTGCGCTTGGATAATAAGGTTTAAAAGCACAACAAGGTACTCGTTCCGATATATCTTTTCTATGGCATTGAAAGTATTTTTCACTTCATTCATATCATTTTTATTAAGTACGTTATATATTTTATACATCTCTTTCTTTACTGATTTATCAAAATCTTCAAAAGAAAACTGAATTGCTTTTAATATATTTCCCCTACTGATGTATCTGGCATTAATCATTTTGAAGGTCTCAGGAAGTTTACCAGTAAATCTTATCTTAGCAAAAGTAATAAAAACATATAAACCAAATACCATAAATAGTACACATAGTGCTGCATAGGCTACGACGACATACCATACTAACTGAGATGTAAAAATGATAAACGCTAAAATGAAAGTGATACATGCAAGCCCTAAAACAAGAACCACTACAGCCAGTTCACAATTTTTTTTCATAGAAAATGCATTAAACATGCTCAATTTTTCAGCGATATAGGTTATAACAGCTCTTAACCATTGATATCTTTTTAAGTGAAGCGTAAGATTTTCAATATATTGATGATTATTTTTGTTAACCTTAAATCGATTCTTTGTATAGCAATATGATACTTCTCTTATTAAAACGATTATAAATATAACTAAAGCAATGACTAAAAAAGCGATAGCAAACGTCATTTAAAACACCTCTTAAAGTCTTCAATGTCTTTTATATCAACATATTTTCCTATTTTCTCAAAATAGCTCTCTGAAGGACTATTTACTGTAATCCAATCATCTTTTTCCCTGTCGTATTGGATAATAGTATTGTATCGATAATGCTTGGGATATAAGTACTTCTGGATTGCAATCTGCATCATATCTATAAGATTTGTTAATCTCTGACGTAATGTGCCGTCCTGATTCACTTTTAGATATTGTCCCTTGTTTATATGTTCAACTTCTACAATATACTCTACAATAATTCTACCTTCATCTGTGGGATGTTTAGATAGATGGATGATAATATCTAATCCTCTTGATATGTCTGCTTCTGCAATGTTAGCATCAGTATACATTTCTGTGCGCATCGTCAGATTTCGAATATTGGTTATCGCTTCATAAGGTGATAGTGAATGCATCGTAGCACCCACGCCTGCATTTAATCTTAAACTGGCATTTACTAATTCTGCTACCTCAGCCGCCTTGGTTATTTCACCAACATATAATACATCGCGGGCCATTTTGAGCATTAATTCAAAGCATTGGGTAATACTTCTTTTAGGACTTTCTATTAGTGTCAATATATTTTTCGTTGGATATTTTCTTCTAGCTTGTAATTCATTTTGTGTATCTAATATCCCTATTCCCCATTGATTAGGTACTTTTTCCATCATTGCAAGTAAAAATGTTGATTTACCTACCCCCATATCAGCGCCAGTTATAAAATGTGCACCTTTTCCTTTTTGATTTAAAATGAGCGTTTTATATATCAAATCATTGATTGTGCCATATCGGTCACGCATCTCTTCAAGTGTTATTTTCTTTAGATTAAATATGCGTTCATTGTAGTACAACTCATCTCCTGGCGGTATAACATCATATCCAGCAACCGTAATACGTGAAGAGTTATTTTTGGATGTAATTACTGTAGGATTGTTTTCGTCGTAATTCACAATACTATTTTGTGTCGTCTTCTTTTGGATGTTAAGAATGATACTTTTATCCATGAAACTCAAAAATGTTAGGTGAATTTTTCTCCCTTTATACACGATATAGATATAGTCCTTTGCAATAATACCAATTTCATTGATATTATGATATTGAAGTGTGTCAATACAATCTTGCCCATACTCTTTCGCGTATAGGAGCGTTGCAATTAGTTTTAACTTATCTGTTAACGTATGGCATCTTTCTTTACACACATGTTCTTCCAACTTGGCTATATCTCGTATTTGTTGTTCAGTTACACTGGTTCCAAGCTCATATTTTTCAATCAATTCGGATATATCATATGCTACAAGTAATATTTCAAAAATGATTTGCACCGCATTTTCATGGATATTCTCAAAGTTAACAATATGATTGATAGTATTCTCATTGAAATCGAAAAGATGTGTTGACAGTATTTTAGTAAATTGGTTGACAATGTAGCTTCTTGCGGTTTTTTCACCAAGCGCAGCTTTACTTTTGAGCTGAGAATATAACTGCACTTCAACTTCTGCCTGCTTTCTATTGATCTCATAAATCGCTCGATACATATCTACATCTCGAAATATTTCATCTAGCTTTTGAACTGTTTTAATAAAGGTATCATTGTCATACATGATATAAGCCTCCTCAAAATTCCATTTTGTTTCACTTCGTATTGACTATCAATTTCGAGGTCACTTCCTTTCAACAAATGTGTTGCAATCTCAGATAATTGTTCTAAATATATACCTGAATGGTAACCCATTACATAATTCAAGAGTGTTTGCTCATTACATTCATTCATAAGATTGATATCAAAGTCAAGTGTAAATACAGGTTGCTTAAAACCCAATTTTGTTAAATCCCTTTTAATATGTTCTAGATTATAATTTATACGCTGTTCATCCTTTGTCTCCAAATACTTATTGACAACAAATATTATTTTTTCACCATATCCTCGATATAATTGGTTTTTTAGTATTAATGGCATAATATTTTTGAGCTGATTGATTACCACAACCACGTAATCGGATTTTTCAAAAAAATCTTCAGAAAGCATATTACAGCCACCTAATGTATCAACCACTGCAATATCATAGCTATTTCTCATATGTTGTGCCAATTCTTCTATTTCACTGTTTTTAATCTGAAAGCAATGATAAGTTCCCATCATATCTATATTCCCGTTTACTTCTTTGACACAGAGTTTAAATGATTCTTCCGATAGCATTCCTGAACGGTAGAGGCTTATAAAATCATCTAATCCTTTTGTAATATGGGTATTGGATAGATATTGTTCTATATCATTACAATATTGATTAATATCCACAAAAAGAAGCTTCTTATTAACTGATTTCGCTATGATTGCACCTAAGTTTATTGCTGTAACTGTTTGTCCCAAACCTTTCTTAGGCGCAGTTACTGAAATAACCACAATGTCCGCCTCCTTTTTTTAGTGTTTGAATCTATCAAATGTTTTTTCACTTGCTGGTTGATTTTCATCGAGATATATCCTCGTTTCAAAATAACCTATTTTTTTTGCTTTCTCCAAATCGGCATATTGTTCTTCATTAATTGCTAAGACAATAATATGCTGTTCATCTTCGTCTTCTTTTTTTATTAATTTTTGTACTTTTATTTTAGGTACAACAACATCATATTTTCCATTATCATAATTGATAATCACGTCAACAATGTTTCCTGATTTAAGTATTCCTGCAACAATTCCTGATACCTTATATTCTTTTAGCCGTGAGTAATCTTCAAACCATTTTACATCTTCTGAGAGGCTATCCCATGCAATTTGTTCTCCAACTCTTAAATCTTCCTTTGGTATTTTACCTCGAATGAGATCCATATCGAACACGCTATTTTCTACGATATATTTTTCGGGCATTTCAATCAACTTAATATTTTCACAGATAATTTCATCGGTAAGTTCTGCATATTTTGAAATCCCTTCTTCACCTACAACAACTGCTACCTTCTTTTTTTGCATAGCATTTTCGTCAATTTCCATTCGTATTTTTGTTTCTGCTGCCTCCACCCGTTTTGGTATTACAATATAATCATAGAAGAAAATAATGATTGCCAATATCACTAGGCAAACTGCTATAACCAATAGTCTTGAACGCTTTTTCATTGATTTTCACCCCTAAACTCCGATTTAGCTTTGTATTGTATAATAAATTCTTTTTATTTCTGAGCCGCTATATTCGATTTGTACATTAAATATAGCCTCATAAATGTTTGACTCTTCCCAATGAGAGTTCTCAAATGTCTCAGTCACATATGTTTTTGTGATCGTTCCTATTGTTACAATCACTTCTATACTAGGATTATTGCTATAGTAACGAATACTTGCAACCATATCCGCACCAGTGCATTGCTCTTGTTTTAAAGGTATCAGATTCTTTGTTTGAATTTTTTCAATGTTGTACCGTTTAATTGCAGTTTGATTAATTACATCCATATTACCTCTAAATAGTGCAATGACACTTATGAGAAGTGTTAGTATAATGACACCTGTCACTACTTCAAAAACCATCTCTTTCATGATTTTATCCTCAACCAATCTCTTATTTTTGTTGGCATAATTCTTCTTGGCACAATATTAAATTTTGCTAAGATGTCGATATATTCATCAATATAACGTCTTTGCATTTGATCTGCAAAACTAATGTTATAATTGCGTAAATTCTCCCTCTGTGTTTGATAACTAATATGTCCAAGGTATTTTTGATGCCCCACTTCATTTTTTATATCTCCAATCGATGGACTGACATGCTTTTTGTATTCATATGCAATGTACCTTGTTTGCTCCATAGGGATGTTGTGTTTTTTCTGTATATATGCTGTTTGAGTGCGATATACACGTATATTATCAATACTGGGAACAATAGGTATTAGATTGTAATCTGCATTTTTTAGCGCATAAATTGTATATATATCAAAAATCGAAGGATTAACATTAATCATACATATATCAAAATATCGATATGCACTTTGTATTAAATCTTCAATATTTATGTCTTTATATCTATGATAATTATCAATATCGTAATCACTTAAAAGTATATACAGGTTTTTTAATGCATCTTTCTGATAACAAGCAGTTTTAAATTTTCCTTTTGTAAGTTTCTTCTGTGCAACAGCTTCTAACACTTCATTAAAAACACCTTTTTTTATTTGCTGGATATTCATAAAATAATCAAGTTTTTGAGCTGTGAAATCTAAATTTATTATTAATACTTCAAATGATGATAGTTGCGCTGCCATAACTGCAAACTCTGATGCAAATTCTGCACATCCCCAAACTGTAAAAATTGTTTTCTTAAATACTATTGTGTTTTTTTCTTGCATTGATATTGGCGTTTTATCAGCCGGTGGTTTTAATAACTCTGTTTCACTTGCACCTATACTTTGTTTATGTCCAGAACTAATATGTTCTATGAAAGTTATTATTTCTTCAACCGTTTGAAATCTCTTATTCGGATCTTGCTCTGTACATCTACTAATTAAGTATTCTATGTGTTTTGTATAGGTGTTATTGAGTTGCCGAACTGGTTTTATTTCATAAGGTGGTATATTCGGTGCATTTCCAGTCAATAGATGATATAAGGAAACCCCTAAGCTATATATATCTGTTCTTGCATCAGTCTGTCCTCCACCATACTGCTCTGGTGCTGCATATCCTTTCGTGCCCATATAGGTCGTATCATTCCCTGATGCTTCTTTGTATTCCCTAGCGATGCCAAAGTCCACAAGTTTTATCTTTTCATCATATGTTAGAATAATATTAGCTGGTTTAACATCCCTAAATATAATAGGGTTTGGTGTTAAGGTATGTAAATAATGTAGTACTTCGCAAAGCTGTTTACACCAATCCAAAACCTTTTCTTCGGAAAATTTCTTTTTGTTTTCTAATTCTCGTTCTAACGAAATACCTTCAACAAAATCTTCAATAATATACAAATACTCATCTTGATCAACAATATCGAATATACGTGGTAATGCAGGATGATTTAATCGCTTTAAGATATTAGGCTCTGCGAGAAGATCTATTTTTGTGTTGCTCGGCTTATGAATCTGTTTAATCGCCCATAGGGTTCCCAACTTAACATTCTGGGCAAGATAAACTGTACTTGTCCCCCCTTCTCCAATTGTTGTGATGATTTTGTATTTTCCATCGAATAATTGTTCCATGATATCACCACTCCTCTACATTGTTTTCAACTTGTTTATTTTGGATTTTTTTGTTATTTAATGTAAGTACATTGTATACTATATCAAATAATGTATATTTTTGTCAAGGTATTTTCTAAAATTTTACAAAAAAATCTGCTATTTTTTTAATAGCAGATTAAAGATTATTTCATTGACTCACGAAGGGACAGTCCCCTCGTGTCGTTTCTAAAAAGAATAACCTATTGTCTCGAGTTATTCTACTACTCCCTTACCTTTAAGAATTATTATTTTTAATATATATTTCAAATGCTTTGGTGCCTACTTTCAAGAACTTTATAGATAGTATTAAAACATAAATAGACAGTCCTAGCACGCCTATATATAAAGCAAACAAAGGCAAACCAATAAATAAACTACGTATCATTTGTCAATCACCTCTTCTCATAATTCTCGTTAAATAAAAAACCAACACGAAGGGTCGGTTTTCTCGTGCTCTTCATTTGAGCCTCATTATATCCTTCTTATTACACCAAAACTAATCCCTGTTAACCTCTCTATCTGTCTTATTGATAATCCGCGTTTCTTTAATTTTTTTATTATCTTGTCTCTCTTTTCTTTTTCAAGATTCTGAATTTCACTAGTGTTGCTTACCTTAGCTGTTTTTTTGATTATTTTTTCTGCTTCTTTATCATCTATCCTTACTATTTCTTCATATTCAAGACATTTATCACTGTTTTCTTCCGCATTAAATTCTTCAAACAATGTCACTGCACTTTTTTTATCTGTAGAAAATAGGCTTAGTGCAAACTTTGTATCACAAAAACCTTCTCCTTCTAAATACTCATTATAGCTACTCCATGGATATTTTGTAATTTCTTTTTCTATTCTTGCTTTAAGTGGATTTTGATGTATATATCTCAATACTGTTAAGAAATAGCTATCATTTTCTACTGGTTCACTTCTGTATCTACCTTGAAATAAAGATCCGCTTCTTTTGTATTTCCAGTTGTACCAGTATACATAACTTGCTCCTATCCTTCTAAATACTTTTCCTAATTCTTCTTCGCCTTCTTTCATTAGGATGTGTATATGATTACTCATAAGACAAAACCCATAGACTTCATATCCACATTTTTCTTTGTACTCTTTTAAGGTTTGAAGCATTTTCTCATAATCTTCTTTATCTTCAAATATTCTTTGTTTGTTTATTCCTCTTAACATTACATGATATATTCCTGTACTGCTTTTTTCTCTTGGTCTTCTTGGCATAAAAATCACCTCTAGTCTATTCTACCATAAACTAGAGGTGATTGCAACACAAAAGAACCGTCCCCTTGTGTTTCCTTGTGTTTCATTATTCACGCACTTCAAACAGCGTCCATTCTTCATTCATTAGTACAACAATTCCATCTCCATATTTTGCATAAGGTGCATCTTCAAAAGGTATGTTTGCTTGATTGTTTTGGGTTGGCAATTGTGAAATACTAACGATTGATGTAATTCTTCCAAGGTAATCGGCTTCATCAATCTCAGCAGGGATTTCTTTTCCAGTGGAATAGTACAAAACATTATCCACCATAATTGATGGAGGTTTTGCGTTAGGTGTTTCAGCCACGTCTTTCTTATCACATCCTACAGCTCCAAACAGAATAAGATAGACACAAGAAACAATAAGTAATAATCTCACATTCATATTAATACCCTAATCCTCTCTCACATTAATATACAGTCGTTGACAGTTTCCAAGTATATCCAGAATCTGAATATACTACTGAATTTGAGTCTGTCACCGTGATTGTTTGTGCGTAGTTATACCAAGGATTTTTTAGGTAGTAGGTATGAGATGAGGTGTTTTCTATGTACCCAGTAATAATAGTGGCATGCCATTTCTTATCACTTCCTGAACCAGAATACCAAGAACCCATTATCGGTCTGCCTGCATTAATTTTACTTCTCAAAGTCGAAAAAGAAGGTTTCCCCTTACGAACGCACCCGGCATTGTGAGTGTCATTTGCATAATTCTTATAATCATCCATATTAGGGATACCACTTGAACCATTATAATAACCGCCATTTTGCATTGCTGTATCCAAAGTACTATTTGTATGGCTTGTGCCAAAGCGATAGTTCAATACTGCAGCCCATGCAGCAACTCCACAAACACCCGTTTGTGCAACATGAGGAACTGGCAGTGGATTTGGATATGATTTCGTCAATGCACTTTGAGATGCACTTTTACTATCATTATCTGATGACATCATTTCCCGGTCAACAGCATCGGTACTTGTAACATAATATGAACTTACTTTTGTTACAGAATCCTTGAACAAAGAATTAATTTGGTCTATGGTCACTGTTGGAGAACCATCAACTTTTTTATCAAGAAGAATTGTTGCTTTATTTCCATCTGTAGCGAAAAGTTTATCTCCAATACGTCCAATAATCAACCCGCTATCTTCGGCACATGTATATTTTTTTTTCAGGTTGTTAAGCTCGTTTCCATATGATTTTCCGAAAGTGAAACAATAACTATCTGTGGTAGTATCATATTTTACTTCCATAACGCCAATTATGTTGTTTTTGTATAGCAGTGGGAATACATAAACATCATTAGAAATGATACACAAATCTTTATCAAAAACATAAATTGAAAATGAATTACCAATTTGCAGTTTGGATAATTCTAAGTCGCTAAACCCTAATGCTTCTGGGTTAACAGATAGTTTTTCTTTCATTTCTATTAAATGTTGTAATGCAAGTAATTCAACATTCTCAGGGCACGGCATAGCAGATAAACGCAGAACATTTGAATTCGTAGTTTTTGTTGCATTAGTAGAAGCAGCTCCAACGCCAGTAAAAAGTGAAAACAACAGAGTCGTCATCAGAATAGATATAATAATCTTTTTCATAAGTTAATACCTCCACATTTTATTTTTGGGATAAGAGCATTGACAACCCAATCCTCCCTTTCTCATTCTCCCTTGCACAAATATCCCATTGTGGTATATAATGTTTGTAGGCTCTTACCTCATTTGTGTAATGGGCAGTGCCCTCAAATCAATGTCACTTGTCCAGAGCAGCATTGATTTGGGGGTTGTCTATTTTAAGCAGTACTGTCAACTGCCTGAAAACATAATTTAATGTAATATTTTTCAATTGTAATTATATGTTAACATACATTCTATTTTCTTGTCTATAGGAAATTTTGTCGCTTATTGTCGAATATGTGAATTTTATAATTGTTTAATCAAAATTTTACAACTATAAGCGTATGTTTTCACAAAAAAAAGAGACATGTGTCCCTTTTTATCATACTATCAAATTGCATTTTGACTTTATTTTGTACTCTTCAAAATATTTTTTTTCCATTGGTATCCATTCATTAATAAACCGCTTATATTTTTGTTCTCCATCTCTTTCTATGATACGACGTTTCTGTTCTTCTGATTCCAACGATAAAAATATTTTATAATCATATATTTCACCAAAGTAAGGGTGCAAACTATATACTCCCTCTATAATGTTAAGTTTAGACGGTTGTACCATAATTGGATCGGCTAATGTTTGCGTTCTACAGTCATATGGACGATAGGAAAAGGTTTTATTAATTCTTAAAGGTTTTAAGACTTCACTCTGAAATCGTTCATAATCCACATTTCCGCCTGGTGCTGATAGTCGTTTCTCTGTACGCTGTTCTGCACGTAGAAAAAAAGCGTCCATATGAAATATATTACAGTCAAATTTGGATTGCAATATCGTTGATAGCGTGGTTTTCCCCGCAGCGCTATTTCCGTCTATTGCAATCATAACTTGCTCTTTCTCACTCAGTAGCTCTTCTATATGACTACAGATTTTATGTAATATTTTCTGATTCATTTTGTTTTAACACCTTTGCTCTTTGTAGTGCAATCACTATGGTTGGTATTAATACTAGCTGCAATATTATACCAGGAACTGCGTTTAGAAATGCACCTGATATGAATAGTGTCCATGTAAATGCATTGTTCGACATACCCATCAGTATCACCATTAATATTCCCCATACTATACGACCAACAATCATTGATACTCCTAGTGAGATATATGTATTGCTGATACGTTTTGGAAGTTTTTGATAGATTAGTCCAATCACTAGACCATAAATTGCAAGTTCAAATGCCATGGCTATTCCAACTGGAAAGATTGGAGGCATTCCAAATATCATAAATCGTATAAATGGTAATATAAACCCAATCGTAAGACCATATTGCCATCCACAGACTATGCCACAGAGTAAAATTGGAATATGCATTGGAAGTAACATTCTACCTATCTGTGGAATTTGTCCTGTAAATAGTGGTAAAATCAAACCAATTGCTAGAAATAATGCGGCAAAAGCAATGTTTCTTGTTGTCAGATTTTTCACACTTTTTCACTCCTTTTTAGTTTGTCTTTACACTCAACTTCTTTATTCATCCACACCTGCTTTTGGTGTAATGCTAGACATTAAATACATAAAAGGTGTATCTATTAAAGCTGCTAGATATTTTACTACTAATGTGGAAATTATTATTGGCATTGCTATATTCATCGGGAATATTCCTACTAGCGCAAAACCTATAGTAACTAAGACTGTATCTACAAGCTGTGATATGAATGTTGAACCATTATTCCTTAGCCATAAGTATTTTTTAGATGCATTCCAGCTCTTTATTTTATCATATACATACACATCTAAGGTTTGACTAATCAAATATACCAGATTTCCAACAATCACAGCCTTTAGTGTCCCACCATTTATCGCAAAGAATAAATTTAGTGCGTCATTAAAGTCTTGACTATATGCAAGGCCTTCATATAATGTTGAAATAAACATGAGTATTACAAAAGAAATGTTCGCGAATATGGAAATAATGACTGCTTTTTTTGCTTCTTTATGTCCATATATCTCATTGAGTAAATCAGTTGCTAAAAAGATACCTGCAAACATGACATTTCCCAATGTTGCTTCAAGTTCAAATAATCCAAAATCAAAGATTACCCCTTTGTTAACTTGAATATTTGCTGCGATAACGCTTAGAATGATGTAGCCTAAAATCCCTCGTTTCCCAAAGAATTTGTAAGCTACTGCTATCAATGAAAAGTTAACGATAGCAAAAATTAAAAAAATTAATAAGTTGTTCATATGAAATTCCTCCTAGTTTTGATTTCGCAGGATGGTTTCGAACTGCGGTTTATTAAACAAAAGTAATTATATTGCAATTCCACCTCAAATTCAAGTGTTTTTTATGATATACTTAATATTGGTGATGAATTTGAATAGATATAGTATTATAAAAAATAAATTTCCTAGAGAAATCGTTTTATTAAAATCTACTCCTTGTCGTTGGGGGAAATGTACCTTTTGTGATTATATCAATGATAATTCTTTAGATACAGAAAAAATCAACGCACTAAATTCTAATATACTTGAAAATGTTACGGGTGAATATGGTGTTTTAGAAGTAATTAATTCAGGCAATGTCTTTGAGATTCCTAAGGAGACATTAAATAGAATTAAGCATAGAATTGATGATTTAAAGATTAATCAGCTCTTTTTGGAAGCCCATTGGATTTACCGAAAAAGGTTGTCTGAGATGAGAGATTTTTTCGGTATAGATATTATCTATAAAACTGGGCTTGAAACCTTTGATAAGGAATTTAGAGAGAATGTACTTAAAAAAGGGTTTGATTATCATGATATTGATGAATTGGCTAGATACTTTGATTCTGTTTGTCTATTAGTAGGTGTTGAAGGCCAAACAAAATCAATGATAGAAATCGATATTCAATTGGCACATACCCATTTTGACCATTTTACAGTCAATATTTACACTGAAAACTCAACAAATATTAAACCTGATAAGTCATTAATCAGTTGGTTCAAAGAGAAATATGCATGGCTTGAACAAGAACCAAAATGTGAAGTCTTATGGGCGAATACTAACTTTGGTGTAGGTTAGATATCTTATTGGATAACTTCAAAAAGGGCGTTGATAATTGGAGTATATCTATACCGATATTACTACTACATACTTTATCAACAAATTCATCTAATACTTTATTATCTAGATTTTTAATATGAAAATCTAATTTATTATCCGTTAAATTCTCTAAAAATCTTCTCAATACAAGGGAATAATTGTAGTTTTCAAATAGAGGTTTTGAATATTGTTCATATTTTCCTATGCCACAAATATCATATGCAGCATATACGCCTGTTAAAATTGATGTAAATTGTCCAAATCCAAGTCCTGGAGACATTGTACCAAAACAATTCCCAACAAAATATGTATGATCAATTTTAGGTTTATTACATATACCCATCATATATCTCGTTATTTCAAAGTTATCAGTTATTTTAAAATTTTGTTCTAATTGTTTACATGCTAAATGATAGAATTTTTCCCATATATCATTTATATTTAACTTGATATTATCAGGATAATCGGGAAAAGCCATTACTAAATTTGCTTCTTTGTCGGAAAAAGGGATTAACCATGCATAGCCTTTAGGTATAATTTCATAATTAAACCATACATGAGGATTGCTTTTTACAAATTCGCCTTCAACTGTTGCACCTTTGATTGTGCAAGTAAGGTCACACCTATAATTGCCTAAATGAGAAGAATATTCTCCGTCTCCAACGGCTAATACTACATATTCGAACTCTTTACATAACTCCTCATATTCATAGGTTGAGTTATAATGTATATTACTTTTTACTTGTTCTTCTAGTTGTTTTTCAAATGATTGCTCATGTCTTCCTCTTACATTTGTGTACCCAATTTTTCCATTGATCGTACCAAGTTCATTTTTGGAATGTACAAAAAATTTATCAACACAACTTATTGGTTTTAGATTTATATGACAGTTTTCTGCTAAGTAATGCAAACTATCTTTAACAGGTCTATTTAAGATGCTAAACATTGCTTCTGCATTGACAAATCTATCTCCCACACAATTTCTTTTTTCAAAAATTTTTGGTGTAATGCCATACCGTTCTAGTGTTATGGCACAAGATAGTCCAGAAATCCCGGCTCCCATAATTGCGACTTTCATTTCAAACCGCCTCCCATAACATATAGTATGTGTCTTATTCCTTACTCATATGCCTTAAATCCTTCACCTAGCACCTCTCTTACGTCTGTTAGTATGACAAATGCATCTTTATCAATTTCTTTTACTATAGATTTCACTCTAGGTATTTCACGTCTCACGAGTACACATAATAATACGGTTTTTTCTTGTCCCGTATACATACCCCACCCATTTAGGCCTGTTACGCCCCTATCTAAATCTTTCATTATTTTTTCAGAAATCTGCTCTGATTTTGTAGATACAATAAATACTCCTTTTGAAAAGTCAACACCTTCTAATATACCGTCAATAATTTTTGAAGCTACGACTAATGTTACAACTGCATATAACGCTAAATCATAATCTTTAAATATGACAGCCGCAAAAATAATGACAGCAAAATCTAATACTAAAATAAGCTGTCCAAGTGTGAAGTAAGGCATAAACCGATGCCATATTTTAGCCGCTAAGTCCGTTCCACCTGTGGTCGCACCTGCACGAAAAACTAAACCTAATCCCACGCCCATAATAGCACCACCATACAGTGATGCCAATAAAGGATCTTTTGTAATGACTGGTAAAAAGGTTGTCAAATCAATAATAACCGATAGAATGATTGTAGAAAAGAGTGTCTTTATACCAAAGGTACCGCCTAAATACCTTACACCAAAAATAAACAGGGGAATGTTTAGAACAAGCATGGTAGTACCTACAGGAAACTCAAATAGGTAATACACTACCGTTGCTATACCACTGACACCTCCTGGTGCAATTTTATTCGGAACCAATAACATATTAATAGAAATAGCAGTAATTATTGAGCCAAGTATAATCATGCCATAACTTTTCCAGTCCCCAAGGATTTTTTTTAGGTTTATTCTCCGCATTTGAATTTACCCCAAATTTATTTTTGTATATTGTTATTCTGCTACTTTATGATTATTTTTACTCCATAAGTTATTAAATATGTCCAACAATATGAAATAATACTATGTATTAATTATTTTGATATTGTGTCTTTAACATTGACGAAAAGATTCCTTGTTTTTCTTTTAATTCTAAAGGTGAGCCTGTCTCTGCAATAGCACCATCTTTAATAACAACAATTTTATCAGCTCCTAAGACTGTTCTCATACGGTGTGCAATAATCAAAACTGTCTTGTTTTTTATAAGCTCACTAAGTGCACTTTGGATTTTACTCTCATTTTCCGTATCAAGAGATGCTGTAGCTTCGTCAAGCAGGATAATCGGGGCGTCTTTCAGTATCGCTCGAGCGATTGATATGCGCTGCCTTTCGCCTCCTGATAATCTCGCTCCGTTTTCTCCAATCAAGGTATTATATCCTTGCGGAAGCTTATTAACAAACTCATCACACTGGGCAAGCTGTGCTGCCTTTATTACTTCTTTATCCGATGCATCTTTTTTTCCAAGACGGATATTATCCATAATACTTGAATTAAAAAGTGTAACATCCTGAAATACGATTGAATAATTATTCAAAAGAGTTTCTGGGTCAACTCTTGAAATATCTTCTCCACCTAATGTAATTACACCTTTGTCAATATCCCAGAATCGTGCAGACAGCTTTGCGACCGTACTCTTTCCTCCGCCTGAAGGTCCTACAAGTGCTGTCACATCACCTTGCTTTGCAGTAAAACTTACATCCTTTAGTGTTTGTACACCGTCTTGATATGAAAAGTCGACGTTTTTGAATTCAATATCATAGTTTCTAGAATAAAATTTAGATTTTCCATCCTGTCTTGGCATAACATCCATCTCTTTCATGCGGTTTATACGTACCTTTAGAAACAAAAGCAGTGCAAAATGCTCCATTGCTTCCATGATTGGGTTATATATACGAGATGTAACTACAAGAAAAACAAGGTAAGTAAAAATATTGATAGAACCTATTGATAAAAGATAAGCACCATATAATATAACGCTGGGAAGCCCAAGCTTTAAGAATACGTAAGATAGATTGATAAAGGCACCTATCAAGAGCTCTCCTTTAACCAAAAACTTTTCGTAATCATCTAACATTGGGTTTAAATTATTCGAGAAAGTCTCTTCTCGATTATAGGATTTTATTTCATGTGATGCGTCAAGCCCCTCTTGAATTTTATCTGAAATATCCCTTTTCATATTATATAATTTTACATGCATTTCGTCTTGAATCTTTTTTGACAGATAAAATACTAAAACTGCAACTGGAACCACCCAAAATACTGCAAGAGACAATTTCCAGTTGTAAAAAAACATCATCACACCCATGATTAGAACAGTCAATACCGCTGCATAAAGCTGGGGAACTGCATGGGAAAATAACAACTCAATCTGTGTAGCATCTTCCATTATTGTTGAGCTTAAATCAGCGATATCCTTTTTGCAAAAAAAAGCCAACGGTAGCTTTCTCAGTGTTTCAGCCAGCCTAATCCGTCTTCGAGCACTTTCTTCGTAAATTTTGGTATAGGTCGAGTTGTATTGAAAATACGCAATAGCAAACATAACCACAAAAAACGCTACAGACATGATAGCATAGTAAAGAACGTTACTTTTTGAGCTATTTGAAGAGTTTAAAAGCAAACTCATGTATTCATATAAAAATTTAAAGCTGAGGACTACTGGAATCATAAAGCTAATGTCCATTACTATAGTCCATATAATTGAGTAAAAAAGGTCTTTTGCACCTTTTTCAGACATCGCATATTTATTTTGAAAATATTTAAGCATTTTGTCCTCCTTCATTTACAGTATGTTTATTAACTAATTTCCATGCAACAGATTTTTGGTATTCATCCCACATCCTTCTGTAGATGCCTCCTTTATTTAGTAGTTCCTTGTGGGTTCCTGTTTCCGCAATTTTCCCTTCTTCTATAACCAGAATTTTATCTACATTTACTACGCTTGTAAGACGATGGGCAATCATAAGAGTTGTTTTACCTCGACTAAGCTCTTTAAGGGCTTTTTGGATTAAATGCTCATTTTCAGGGTCTGCAAAGGCAGTAGCTTCATCTAAAAGCACTATCGGAGCATTCTTAACAATTGCCCTAGCAAGTGCAATTCTTTGCTGTTCACCACCTGAAAGATAGGTTCCTTTAGATCCTATTACCATATCAAGTCCGTCTGTAAAGTTTTCAATTATTTCTCTTGACTGTGAAAAATCAATTGCTT
Source organism: Clostridia bacterium (assembly GCA_963662695.2). Taxonomy (GTDB): domain Bacteria; phylum Bacillota; class Clostridia; order SK-Y3; family SK-Y3. Next base: position 1,382,511 of record CAXXDC010000001.1, read on the forward strand.
TATTTATTTCTTCTTCTGTAGCATTTTCTTTTCCAAAAACAATATTTTCTCTTAACGCACCTTTAAACAACTTTGTACTTTGAAAAACAAATGAAATATTGTCCATCAGTTCTTTTTTAGGAATATCTTTGACATTCATTCCTCCGACTAATACTTCACCCTCATCTACATCCCAGAAGCGTGCAGCTAGTCGGGCGATCGTTGTTTTTCCTCCTCCTGAAGCTCCAACAAGCGCAACCGTCTCACCTTCATTTAATTTAAAGCTGATTTTATCTATGGCACGCTTGTCGCTTCCTTCGTATGAAAACACTACATCTTTAAACTCCAAGCTGTGATTTTTGATTTTTTTTGTGTTTTCGATATAACTCATACATGGATAATTTAAAAGATTATCTAGTCTGTCAATCGCTTGCTCAGCAATCATAATATTTTGCTGAAAATGCATCGATTTCATCAAAAGCATCGCAAAAATTGGTGATATAAGAATATAAAAAACAAAGTCAGTAATCACAAGAGAGATATCCCCCCCTCTTCCTATTAAAAAGATAGCCATAGGAATTAAAAAGAATGCAGCTGATTGCATAATTACGCTATAAAATGACATCGGTTTTCGCCATAAAAGCGTATATGTATAAACCATCTCTTTATATTTGATGATGCTGTCATAGAATCGTTTGAAAGAAAATATCGTCTGACCAAATGTTTTTACAACTGGAATACCACGGATATATTCCACCGATTCAGAACTCATTTCCTCCAAAGAATCATAGTACAATTTTTGAAATTTTTTACCCTCAGCGCTCATCATGAAACTCATTGTTATAAAGCCTATAATAATTGGAATAAGAGATGCAAGTCCCATTCTCCAATCTATGATAAAAATCAGAGCAATAAGAATAATGGGGGATACAACACTGCCTGCTATATCCGGGAGTTGGTGTGCTAAAAATGCATGCGTTGTTCCTGCTCCGTCGTTTACAATCTTTCGTATTTTTCCGCTTGAATGTTTATCAAAAAAACCAAGGGGCATAGATAGTATTTTTTTCATACCAACTTTTTGCATCCCGACTTCTACGCGAAAGGCTGCAAGATGCGAACTTAAAAGTGCGCAAAAATATACCACTATTCCTCCTATTGCACTTGCAAAAGCAAACCATGCATAAGAACTGACATTTGAAACATTAATCGATTGCGGAGCTGATAATATATCACGTATTATGTACCATACAAGTACAAAAGGCAAAATATTAAGAACTGCAGAAAGCCCTGACAGTACTAATGACAAAGGCAAAAGTACTTTCTTTTTGCCCATATAAGGCACGAACCTTTTTAAAATAGATTTTTTTTTCTCTTTTGGCATACTGTTTATCCTCCTATATCAATTTCTTTTATTTCTTGAATCTGCTTGTAATAAATGTTAAAATATAGTTATATGCTTGTTATTGATAATGATAATCATAATCAATTTATTTGTCAAGAAAGATTCAAAAAGGTTGTTCCGTATAAAATAATCTTTAAAACACTTTAAATAACAAGCTTTTTTAATGTATAAATACTATTTTCGGATGATATTTTGGGACAATTATAATTAATGAAAAGATAGAATTGGATAAGAGGGAGAGGATTTACTTTGAAAAATAATAATGCTTATAATGATGGTATTAGTATATTGACTGACCAACTTTTTTTTAGAAAAAGGACAAATGATAGCATTCAAATATTTGAACTATCTCAGGATAGAGGAAATGGGTATATTTATCAAATAAATCCAACCAAAGGGCTATTTGTATCTACGGGTGATTGGATAATAAATACTCCGATGGAATGTTGCTATGATATAAATCAAATGTTTATAGAAATTTATCTATTAGAATCTGGTAATGTATCATTAATACGGAATGGAATAAAATCTTTTTTTGTACCAAAGGGAGTAAACGTATATTTGAATAATATAAATCACGGTCGTATTTGTTATGACGCTAATACTCCCATAAAATATGTAAGCATTTTGTTATTTGAAGATTATATAAAAAATTATATTCAAAATGATTTAATCGATAGTAATTTTAGTTTTAATCAAACGTTTAATTGGAGATTTAACTATAATACTCCAGAAATAACGCTACTTTTTCTGCAGACCAAACAGAAACTTTTATCCTTTGAAAAATTACAACTATATTATAAAAGTAAAGTTGGTGAGCTTTTATCTATCATTTCAAGTAATTATATTACTGAAAAAAAACGTTTGCAAACTATAAATAAAACTATTAGAAATGAATTAGAAAGACTAGAACTAGTAAAATTAGCAATAGACCAAAACATTCTTAATCCTCCAGAAATCACAAAACTATGTCAAATAGCAGCAATGGGCAAAACAAAGCTTAGAGAATCGTTTAAATTAGCTTTTAATATAACACTAGGGGGATATATCAGACAGGCAAAAATAAATTATTCACAAATACTTTTAGCGGATAAGAATTTAACAATCCAGAATATTGCTAATACTCTAGGCTATGCAAGTACTAGCAAATTCTCTATATTTTTCAAACAAGTTTACGGACAATCACCTTCAGAATATCGGAAGAATGTTCTTTTATAATAAAAAAAAACTGGGACACACCTCTATAGAGGAATGTCCCCGCTTTCAATTGCTAAGTCCAACAAATCTGTTAACCGCTGCTCTTCTCCTTTTAGATAAAGATACCCTATTAGAGCTTCAAATCCTGTGGCTCGGCGATAATCTCCTACATTCGCATTTTTAGGGGTTGTCCCTGACTTAGCATTTCTTCCCCTCTTAAATATTCGAATTTCTTCCTCAGTTAGCTCTGACATTAACTGCATAATTATTTCACTCTGTGCTTTAGCTTTTACAAAGGTTGTAGCCTGTCTATGCAATTTATTCACAGGCATATTCCCTTTCATTAAAAGCATTTGGCGAATATATAACTCATATACTACATCCCCAATATACGCCAATACCAAAGGTGAGTATTGGGAAGGTTTTTTTTGTGGATCTATAAGTTGTTCAAACATATATAACCTCTCTTCACCTTAATTATCCCCAAAATATTTCGTCATAACTTTCTTCGGGTTCTTCGATTGTAAAGAAATCTATATACAATATTTTATTCTCATCAATCTCTTCGACTTTTACTTGTTCTGTATAAAATCCAATTCTGAATCTAAACTCTGGTTCATCAACCAGTGCTCGCGCATCATAATCTTCTGGTAATCCCTCAACGCGATAGATACTTTCTTGCTCTAAATCTTTAATAAGGCCACCCATTTCCTCATCTTGATCTATATCAACTGAAACGATTTGACCTTCTTTTACTTTTTGTGCTATTTCTTTTACTTCTCCTGTTTGATATCTAAATCCTCTCCATGATAGTGACATATTAATATCTCCTTCCCAAACATTTATCTATTTATTATTATTCTACTACTTTCTTCTCCATTTTACTCCTTGTGGTGTATCTTCAAGTATAACATCCATCTCTTTTAGTTGGTCTCTTATGCTATCAGCTAATCCCCAGTCTTTGGCTTTTCTCGCTTCTTGTCTCTTTACAATTAACGCTTCCACTTCATTGTCTAAGCTCTCTTGCTTGTTATTTTGCAAAACACCTAATATTTGACCTAATTCTTTCATTTGTTCCGTTGTAAAGTTTATCACCTTTACAGATGGATTGCTAGTAGCTGTAATCGTACTATTAACCTCTCTAACCATATCAAATAGTGCCGCAATTGCATCAGCGGTGTTTATATCATCATCCATTGCCTTTATAAAATCGTCTTTATACTGGTTAAGTTTTTCCACAAGTGCCATTTCTTGTTCGTTCAGTTCTCTGTCTTGCGCATTTTCCTTTAGAAAAGCTAAGTTTTCCAAACAGGTATACATACGATCTAAACCACTTTTAGCTTGTTCCATTAACTCTTGACTAAAATTCACAGGATTTCTGTAATGGGCTGACAGCATAAAGAAACGAATGACTTCATAGTCATATTCTTTTGCAATATCTCGTACTGTAAAAAAGTTGTTAAGGGATTTTGACATTTTTCTGTTGTTAACATTAATATATCCATTATGTACCCAATAGTTCGCAAAAGGTGCATCATTCGCTGCTTCGCTCTGGGCTATCTCATTTTCATGATGTGGAAATGTCAAATCTTGCCCTCCACTGTGGATGTCAATCGTTTTTCCAAGATATTTGTTTGCCATCGCTGAACACTCTATGTGCCAACCTGGACGTCCTTTCCCCCACGGGCTATCCCATGCAGGCTCTTCTGGCTTTTGTTTCTTCCACAACGCAAAATCCATCGGATTTCTCTTTTGCTCATTAATATTGATTCTAGCGCCCACTTCCAAATCTTCTAAAGGTTGATGAGATAGTTTCCCATATTCTTCAAACTTCTTTGTGCTAAAGTAGACATCTCCGTCTACATTATATGCAAACCCTTTTTCTTCGAGGTTTTGTATCAGCTCAATGATCGCCTCAATATTTTCCGTTGCCTTAGGATGTACATCTGCCTCTTGTATCCCTAAACCCTTAGCATCAATAAAGTATTCAGCAATAAATCTATCCGCTAGTTCTTTCACTGTAATACCTTCTTCATTGGCTCTATTTATCATTTTGTCATCAATATCTGTAAAGTTTTGCACAAATTTCACTTTATATCCCTTGTACTTAAGATATCTTCTCAATGTATCAAAAATAATAAAGGGTCTTGCATTTCCTATATGAAAGTAGTTATAGACTGTTGGACCACAGGAATACATATTTACTACCCCAGGCGTTAACGGTTTAAACTCTTCTTTTTGTTTTTTTAGTGTGTTATATAATCTCATTTATTTTTCCTCACTTTCATTGCACTGTTGTTGCTTTTGTTTTTCTGCTTGCTTTTGCTGACATTCATGAAATGCTTTTTCAATTGATTCAAATTTGATTAGTAATTGACATAGTTCCATCGAAACAGGATCTGGAATATGCACCTGGTCTAAATCCATCCCAGGTATCGCCGAAGCTATACGTTTATTATCTTTTATAACAACTCTACCAGGAACCCCTACACATGTGCTATTGGGTGGTACTTCACTTAGCACAACAGCATTTGCAGCTATTTTAGAATTATCTCCAACCTTAAATGGACCCAAGACCTTAGCTCCTGCACCAACGAGAACATTATTACCAATTGTTGGATGTCTTTTTCCTTTTTCTTTGCCTGTTCCTCCTAGTGTTACCCCTTGATAAATGGTACAATTATCTCCTATCTCAGTAGTTTCACCTATCACCACACCTGTTCCATGGTCTATTACAATACCTTTTCCTAATTTTGCGCCAGGATGGATTTCAATTCCTGTCCAGAAACGAGCAAATTGTGATATTGACCTCGCTATAAAAAATCTATTATGTTTATAAAACCAATGCGCTATTCTATACCAAATCACAGCATGTAATCCGGGATATAGCAACAACACTTCTATAGCACTTCTAGCTGCCGGATCTCTATCAAGTATTGCCTTTATATCATATCTAATATTTTCAAACATCTTTTATCCCCCTAAATTAGTCCATGGGCTATGTATAATGTCGTTACTATATATACCCACTTTTCACTTTAATATATCTGTTTACAAAAACAAAAAACTCCGCACCTGTGCATAGCACAGAGGCGAAGATCGCGATTCCACTCTATTTAAGAATTTCTTCTTATCTCATAGGGTATATAACGATACCAACCGTAAAAGGATACTGTGTTTCCCCTTTTCAGTTCATGAGCGCACTTCAATTGCATATTCTCATAAGACTGTTTTCACCCGATGGCAGTCTCTCTCTGTAAGCGCTATACAACCTACTCTTCTCAATCAACACTTTTTATGATGTTATTATATTCATTTTTCCTCTTTATGATACCATAAGTTGCATATATTTTGCAATAAAAAAAGGTGCAATGCTCTTTTTTTATTCAACAACCGCTTGATTGTTTTTCTCTTTATAAAACATAAAATAGAATGTCAGCAACAACACACTAGTAAAAGTAGGTATGATTTGTACAATCAATACACCTAGAATAGGAATACGTCCCACGATTGCACCCACAATACCAGAAGCAAGTGCCGATAAAATTATGACAACTACAGTCACGCCAAGTATTGACCAAAAATTTGCTAATGCAAAATTTACTGATTTCTTGAGACCTTCCATTACTGATAAATTATCTGTTACCATTGATGGAAACCAGAGGCTTAATAATACTGCGACAGCGATACCTGCTATAAACAGTGCTATCATGACAAAAATCATTAGTATAAAACCAAGTTGTTTTAATGCCCCTGCAAGTAATCCAAAAATAATAAATAAAATTGCGACAACTATTGCAACTATGATACCAACTACAATTGTTCCCAACCAATAGAATAGATATTTTTTGATATTCTGACTAAGGGAAGGTGTAAAATCAGATAAATCCACACTCCCTGTATCTATACCTTTATTAATCATTCCACAAGTTGCAGGAAACACAATAAATTTTAAAACAAAAGCTATAAAACCACCCGCACTAGCAAACCCAATCATACTCAGTGCCATTGGCCCAATCAGCTGTACAGCAGCCTCTGGATTACTGGCTAGGTAGTCTACATTTCCCAACGATCCCATCATTTGTCCTACTCCAGATGAACTAGCAGAATTGAATAATAAAGCTGGAATTACAGTCGCTACATACATGGGAACTAGTAGTAGATAATACTTAAAAAGAAAATTAAAAGCTTTCTCCAAATACTTCATTAGCAATACCTCCCCCACAATTTTAAATTTATTACATATATTTATTAAATTATATTCTACAAAAATCAAATAAATCCTTCTTTTAACAATTTTATACGAATATTTTTATTCGTTTTTTGATAAAATAGATTTTAAGAGGTGAATATACTTTGAAGGATGAAAAAAAATCTTTGACGCAGAGAATGGCTGAAGCAAATGTATTAGGAGACGGTAATCTGGTAAATGTCAAGCCATCAGATGTATTAATAAAAACATTTGAAGACTATGATGAATCAAGTAACGAAATAAATAGGCAAGACGAATTAGAAACTGAAAATGAACAAAAAGACAAATAACGGATTGTTTTAACAATCCGTTATTTGTCTGCTTATTATATTTACTTGAATATATAAATAGTCATTTAATTATACTTTCAATACAAAATCTGCATATGCTTCAGTTGCATGTTCACCATGGTCAAGTCCTAATTCTTCTTCATCTTTCGTAACTCTTAATCCTGTTGTAGCTTTGAGTACTTTGAATAATATAAATGTTGTTGCTATTGTCCATGCTGCTACGGCTAAAACACCAATTGCTTGAATACCTAGCAAGTTAAATCCTCCACCATAGAACAAGCCTCCTTCAATAGCGAATAAACCAACAAGAAGCGTACCTACCGATCCACATAATCCATGAACGCCTACCGCACCAACTGGATCATCTATTTTAAGCACTTTATCAACAAACTCAATGCCATACACAATTACAAATCCTGAAACAAGACCAATTGCAATTGCACCCCACATACTTACAGCTGCACATCCAGCAGTTATACCTACTAAGCCACCTAATGCACCATTAAGTGTTAAACTTACATCAGGTTTTCCGTACTTAATCCATGTAATAATCATAACAACAAGTGCACCTGCTGCTGCTGACAAGTTTGTCGTCATTGCAATACTACCAAGTGCTGCATCTGCTGCTAATTCACTACCTGGGTTAAATCCAAACCAGCCAAACCATAGAATAAATACACCTAGTGCTCCAAGGGTAATATTATGACCTGGTATCGCATTAACTTTACCATCTTTGCTGTACTTTCCAATTCTAGGTCCAATGATTGCAGCACCCATTAATGCTGCCCAACCACCTACAGAGTGTACTACCGTTGAACCTGCAAAATCTACAAATCCTAATTCATATAACCAACCGCCACCCCATACCCAGTGACCTACAACTGGATATATGAATAACGTTAATACTGCACTATACATTACATATGAAGCGAATTTTGTTCTTTCAGCCATCGCTCCTGAAACGATTGTCGCAGTTGTAGCTGCAAATACGGTTTGGAAAATGATAAATACCTCAATCGGAATATTTAATCCTAAATCTAAACTTGCAGGATTAAAAAATCCTGTAGTACCAATTAAACCACTAAAACTGTCACCAAACATAATTGCAAAACCGAAAATAAAAAATATGATTGAACCAATCGAAAAATCCATTAGATTTTTCATTATAATATTACTTGCATTTTTTGCTCTTGTAAATCCTGCTTCTACCATTGCAAATCCAGCTTGCATAAAAAATACCAAAAATGCTGCAACTAATACCCATACAGTATCAATATTTGTTTGTAATTCTTCCACCGTCATTCCTTCTGCAAAACCTACTGTTGGTATTAAAAGTATACTAAGTATAATCATCATTATTATTAAACTTTTTCTCATCATACACACCCCTCATAAATTTGTTTATTCTTTATTGTTTATTGTTGATGGCTGAGTGTATTAACTATTTGATTCATCTTTCTAAACTCTCAACCCTCAGCACCCAACTGTTTTTATATTACCTCTTCGCCTGTTTCACCAGTTCTTATACGAATAGCATTTTCAACGTTGTAAACAAATATTTTCCCATCTCCAACATTGCCCGTGCTCACTGTTTGTCTAACTTTCTGTACGACCTCTTCAACCATATCATCCACTACAACTGTCTCCACTTTTACTTTGTGTAATAAGTTGATAGTAAGCTCAGCACCTCTATAAATCTCCTTAATGCCTCTTTGGTGTCCACAGCCCATTACTGTAGAAACTGTCATACCTTTCACACCAATCTTGTCTAACACCTCCTTAAGATCTTCTAACTTTTCAGGTCTAATGATCATTTCTAATTTTTTCATAACTACACCCTTCCTTCTTATAATTTTGTATATATACAAAAAGACGCCATGTGATTATTCACAGGCGTCATTGCCAACTACTTTAAATATCAGGACATTGTATCGATGATAATTTTTGCGATGTCCTTCATAGCAACACCACTATCCATACTCTGCTTTTGTATGCGTCTATAGGCTTCCGGCTCTGTCAGCCCAAGTTTTTGCATCAATAGTCCCTTTGCTTTATCTACCATTTTCCTATTTTCTAAGTTCTTTTTTAGACTTTTTAATTCACCCTCTAATTTATGAACTTTCTGCTTGCTTCTCATTAGTAACTGAATCGTGTGAAGCAATATCGTCTTATTAAAAGGTTTGTTAAGACATATTAAATCTATATCATTAATCATATTTTCGACATATTCTCTCTGTGTTTCATTTGTTAACAATATTGCTGTACAAAGTTTATCTCCAGTGATAATTTTCGCCACTTCTAATCCTGTTATATCAGGAAGTTCATAATTTACAATGGCTATCTCAGGTTTTAGCATTCTTATTTTTCGAATGCCTTCATTGCCTGAGGCACATATATCAATAACATTGAAACCTTGCGTATTTAAAACTTGTCTTATACGATTACCTAACTCTGCATTTCTCATTACTATAACAATCTCTGGATGAACCATCACCTACACTCCCATCTTACCTTACTTACGGTGTTTTAAAATTTGGTAAGATATTGATCAATTTCCCACTGATGAACGATTGTCTTATAATCATCCCACTCAAACAACTTTGCCTCAATATATCTTTCAAAAAGATGTTCACCTAACGTTTTTTTCATTAGTTCATCATTTTTCATTACTTGTACTGCCTCATAAAGATTCTCTGGCAAACTATCAATATTTAACTGTTTTCTTTCAGTTTTATTCATCTCAAATATATTACGTTCTACTGCTGTCGGAGCCTCTAATTTATTTTTTATTCCGTCTAATCCTGCTGCTAGAAATACTGCTAATGTAAGATATGGATTACATGCAGGGTCAGGATTTCTTACTTCTATTCGTGTACCTGCTCCTCTTGCCGCAGGTATACGTATCAATGGACTTCTATTTTTAGCAGACCATGCAATGTAAACAGGTGCTTCATATCCTGGAACCAATCTCTTATACGAGTTAACAATAGGATTTGTTATCGCTGTCATCGCTCCAATATGCTTTACAATACCACCAATATATTGATAAGCAATTTCGCTAAGCCCTAATTCATCCTGTTGATTATAAAATGCATTTTCCCCATTAATTGATAGTGATTGGTTTGTATGCATCCCCGAACCATTGATACCAGCAATAGGTTTAGGCATAAAAGTTGCATGCAAACCGTGACGCTGTGCAATCGCTTTTACTACTAGCTTAAACGTCATAATGTTATCTGCTGTTTGAAGTGCATCAGAATATTTAAAATCAATTTCATGCTGCCCACTTGCAACTTCATGGTGAGATGCTTCGATTTCAAATCCCATCTCTTCAAGCATTAAGCACATATCTCTTCTGGCATTCTCTCCAAGGTCAATAGGTCCTAAATCAAAATAACCTGCATTATCGTGGGTAATTGTTGTTGGATCTCCGTTATCATCGGTTTGGAATAAAAAGAATTCACATTCTGGTCCAACATTAAATGTATATCCCATCTCTTCTGCTTCTTTTAATACTTTCTTTAATATATATCTTGGATCCCCCTCAAAAGGTGTTCCGTCTGGATTATAAACATCGCATATCATACGTGCTACCCTACCTGGTTGAGGTCTCCAAGGAAATATAACAAAAGTGTTAGGATCCGGTCTTAGATACATATCCGACTCCTCAATTCTTACAAATCCTTCGATTGATGAACCATCAAACATACATTCATTGTTTAGAGCTTTTTCCAATTGATCAGATGTAATTGCAACATTTTTCAATGTACCAAAAATGTCAGTGAACTGAAGTCTGATAAATTTTACGTCCTGCTCTCTGACCATTCTCACAACATCTTCTCTAGTATAGTTTGGCATATTCACAAACTCCCTTCATGATGAATATTTTAAATCGGCTATTTCAGTTAATATTAATTCATTCCTCAGTTTATTATAAACAAAAAAAGACGTTCAATTCAAGCACATATTTGCTTTAATTTGAAAGAACGTCTTCGCTCTAAATCATTCTATTCTATTTGCTTTCCTCAACTATGGTTTTATTATACCACATCAATTTAAAAATGCAAGTGTTTTTTTAAGTTTTTTGCAATTTTTTTATTTGTCACTTGCATTTTTAAATGATTTTATAGTGTTTAATCTATCTTTTCCTGTTAAATATGCATTCTAAGCTATATTATTATTCATAACTAATAGTTTAAAATACAAATGCTAAATCTGATAATCTTTCTTTAATCTCTTGTATAATTTCTTTTTCTTTTTCTACGCCATCTGCTTCAAAGGTAACAGAAAATCTTACAAAGTTTCCTGCATCATCCCATGGAACAGTTGATATTAATTTCTCAGTAATTAAAAATTGAGAAAATTCCTCAGCACTATTAAACTGTTTGCCACCTTTTACACCCTTTGGTATTTCAGCATATAGATAGAAAGAACCTTTTGGTTTTCTAACCTCAAAACCTTTTTCTTTTAACACTTCAACCAATAAATTATGTCTCCTTGAATACTTTTCACAAGTTTTTTCTGTAATTTCAGGATGCTCTAAAGCATATGCGCAAGCTTTTTGAATCGCTTTAAATTGTCCTGAATCATTGTTATCTTTTACTGCTGCAAAACCTTTAACCACTAATTCATTCCCTACTACAAACGCCATTCTCCATCCAGTCATATTATATGCCTTGGACATTGAATGTATTTCAATGCCTACTTCCTTTGCACCTGGAATAGATAAGAAGCTCAATGGTTTATAATCATCAAAAGTTAATGCACTATAGGCAGCATCGTATATTACAATAACACTATTTTCTTTTGCAAATTTAACTACTTTTTCTAAAAATGTCTTATCTGCTACTGCACCCGTTGGATTATTAGGATAGTTAAGATATAATAATTTCGCTCTTTTTTTGACATCTTCGCTCAATGAATCCAAGTCAGGCAAAAAGTTATTCTCCTTTTTAAGTGGTAAATTTACTACTTCGCCACCACACCATTTTGTATGTGTTCCCATTACAGGATAACCTGGTACAGTCATAAGTGTAATATCGCCTTCATTAATAAATACTGAAGGTAACATTGCTAGCGCAGGCTTTGACCCTATTGCATGATTAATTTCTGTTTCAGGGTTAATTCCCTTAACACCATAAACTTCCTCCATATATTTTGCTGACGCTTGCTTGAATTCTGCAATACCGTTATCAGAATATCCTCTATTTTCATGTTTCTGAGCCTCTTTATAAAGTGTATCAATGACTCCTTTATCAGCCATCCAATCCGGTTCACCTACACCCATATCTATAATATCCATATCAGGATGTGCTTTTTTTGCCGCTGCTTTTGCACGCTTAATCTTTTCAAATTTATAAATTACTGTATCCTTACCGAAATTTTTTCCACCTATTTTTTGAGAAAATAATTGTTGTATATAACTTTCCGCCATCGTTATCTCTCTCCTTTGTTTTATATTTCAATTTCTCCATCAAACACCTTGGTTGCAGAACCCGTCATGTATATATGGTTATCTTTTTCATCCCACTCAATGAGTAGGTCTCCACCTAGTAATTTAACGGTTGCTTTCCTCTCACTGATATCATTTAATACAGATGCCACTAATACTGCACATGCACCTGTGCCACATGCCATTGTTTCGCCAGATCCTCGTTCCCAAACTCTCATTTTCAATGTCTTTCTATCAAGTACTTCTACAAATTCCGTATTGATTCTTTTTGGAAAAAGTTTATGATTTTCAAATTTAGGACCAATTTCATGAATTTTCAGATGTTCAATATCTTTCATATATGTTACCACATGTGGATTCCCCATAGATACCCCTGTGACTTTATATGTCTGACCTTCTACTTCTATATCTTCGTGAATAAATCTTTTCCCGTCGTAAATAATAGGGATATTCTTTGGTTCAAGGATAGGTTCACCCATATCCACTTTAACCATCTTCACTTTAGCATCTTCGATTTCCATTTTAAGCACCTTTGTACCGCCAAGGGTCTCCACCGATATATTATCACTATCTGTGAGTCCATGATCGTATACATATTTACCAACACATCGAATTGCATTGCCGCACATTTCAGCTTCCGAACCATCAGCGTTAAACATACGCATTCTAAAATCTTCCGTTTCAGAAGGCATAATGAGTACTAGACCATCGGAGCCAATACCAAAATGTCTATGGCTCACTTCAACTGCAACCTCAGACGGATTGACAACTGTCTCTTCAAAACAATTTATATATATATAATCATTGCCAAGACCATGCATCTTCGTAAATCTCAAGTCCGTCCCTCCCTACTTAATACCACTAGTATATTTTCTATTATTATAACATTAAACGCTTAAATGTCAATTAATACGTCACCGCTGACTTCACCTTAATACCACTAATATTCCCCAGTTTACCAGTTAATGCACCAATATCATCATTGGTTCCATCTACAATTAAAGAAATAACCGATATTCCTTTATCTTTATATGGAATGCCCATGCGTCCAACAACCAAATGACCATACTGAGATAATATTTCATTTACTTTTTCCGAATCTTCTTTGCGATTCCTTACGATAATTCCTACAACCGCTATTCTTGTATTTTCCACAATGCATCTCTCCTAAACATTATTCTTTCAAACAATAACTTCTCTCTTTCGCTTATATACCAAAACGAAAACCAATTTAAAATATGTGATAATAGCACTACTTATGAACCAACCGGCTATCAAAGCAATTAATGTACCAAAAGCGCTGGAAAAATATTGACTGACTAATATACTTGCCAATGATAAAGTAAATAATCCCCAAAAATATTCTTTTCCCATTCTAACACTTGCAGAAAGTGCCTTAAAAGCTCCTAGATTATCGCTTACCAAAGCAATAACCCATAAATTCATGAAAGTGCCAATAATGACAAAAATCAATAATGTCCCCCACCCCGCAGTAAGGATGCCAATTGTTACTGCGTATGAAACAAAAAGGAGAAGAATAAGCGGAGATAACAATAATAATATACTATTTAGGATAGCCGCAACTACAAAAACACGGAAAAAATATTTTTTTATACCTTCAAAAAAATATTCTATTTTAAGTGGAATCCCTTCTGTAGCATATTTATACAGATTAACACTTCCCACCTCCAGCATCGTCCAAAGAGCTATCATAAAAAGATATATTACTAAAAATATCAAAACTGCAGGTATAATAAATGTAAACAGTTTCTCAGGACTATCAAACATATTTCCCATGCTTTCTATATTACTTACCAAAAGTACACTTACACTAATTATAAACGCAATGAAAAACAATATATAAATTGCTGCACTTATGAATATGGGAATAAACACACCCTTATTTTTATTGGCTACAACTAATGCCCTTTTACAGTCATCCATAATTTCATCAAACCACATCACAAGATCCCTCCCCCTCAATCAACGGCTCTGGATTTTCAAATTGACGCTTATATGCTACAAATAATGCTAATGAAAAAAATATGTCGAAAATAATTCTGATCACTGCTGCAATTGCAACTGCAATAGTTACCACGATAAATATTATCCCCACAGCTATTCTTGCAAATTTTATAGCTTGTTCAAAAACTACTTCTTTATTTGGTAATAAGTCATTCTCTAATATGGAGGGAATATCCTCTATGGACTCATTCCATTGCAATTTATTATTCCCCCCTCCATTCCCACTACTACCTGTTCTATTTGTTCCTTCAATAAATGCCCAACGAATCATTTGTAATACGGTAAGTGGCATGAAATGATTTTTAGCAAATAGAAAGCTATCTTTTAATGCTGCCAATAATCCTGAATCATTTACTACCAATGACACTTTCCACATCGAAAGAAAAATGCGGACGACTAAAATGGTAATGGCAAATCCTAAAGATAGGGTTAAAATCCCTGCTATAAGTGCAGTCATATATACAGGTATCCATAACAATGCTAGTAGAATTTCACCTAGTATAAACCATAGAAAATATTTGTTTACACCTTCCCAAAAATCACCTGACTTAGTTTCACCAAGTATCACAGATTTCTTATACATATTATATAAGCCTGCTTCAATAATTTGAGATAAAATCCCATATACAATAAGTACTACTACAATGCTACTTCCAAAGGTAATCGCTAACTGTAAAATATCCGAAAACGATTGCGCACCATAATAAAAATTGTGTAATTGAGAACCTCCCAACCAAATGTATAAGCCTGTTCCAATAATAATCAGCATGAATAATTTAATAATGACTAAAACAAGCTGTGGTTTGTATAAATCTTTGTGGGCTTTGTTTATATGAAAAGCCTCTTTGAAGTAGTCAAATATAAAATATACACCACTCATTTAATCTCCACCCTTCAATTTACTCTTAACTATTCTATAATACGAATATTATAGCATTTTGTTTAGTAGAAGTAAAAAAAGTGGAGATTCAATTCTCCACTTTTTTTACTTCTACTACGTTATAACAATGATATCTCCACTATTAGCATCAAGTGTAACCACCCAGTATCCCAGTGCTCCTATGAAGGATTTCTCTTCTTTCATAGGCACCCACATCGCATAGGCTTGCGCCTGTAGCAAAGGATGAGGGTCCACCCCATATCGTGATGGCACGGCATAAGATATATGTTTTACTTGATCTTGTGCATCCTTTTTAATACCAAACAAAAAATGTCCATATCTATGTATGACATTCATAACTGGAAAATTGTATAGTAAAAAAGTTGTTTGGTACGTTGCATAAGGGTTATTAACAATAAAACTGCAGTCATTTAACCGCCACCAATGATGATCCAACGCCCCACTCTCAAAAGGTTGTTCTTGTTTCTCATATTTTGAAAGGTGCGATATTAAATCTTCTTTTTGTGGATCAATATCGATGTTATAATCTATTTTTGCCGTTTCTTCTATAGGCCTAACCATTTCTTCTAGTACATTTTCTTTTCCTTCCACTGGTTGCTCTTTAATAATTTCTTTTTTTACCTCTTGAATAGCCTCTTGTTGCTGAGCAAAAACACTTTCCCAGTTCCACTCTTGATTTTTATAACCCACTAATGGGACAGCTTTTTGACAGGTTATCACAATTGTATCCAATTGTTTAATATCTATGCCTTTGTCTTTTAATTCTCTATTATCAAATTCCCAAACAATGTCTCCATAATTTCCTTTCATCTCTATCGTACCTATGTATAATGACTTAGAAGTCCTGCTTATACTTGATAACAAGTAAGCTTTTAAAACATTATTTTCATTTAGAACCTTTATGTTTTGTATATGTACCGATGCCTTCACACCATTTTCTTTCGCTTCAAGTTTTAAATAGCCAGATGGCTTACCATTTTCACCAAACCCTTTATCTTTCTCTTGTAACATAATAAATGATCTATGAAAATCCCTGCTTTTACGCAACAAAATCCCCCCTATCTTATACTTTTCGTTATATAGTATATATATGAGGGAGGATTGGAAAGTTGTATATTTTTTTATTATTTTTATTCAATTACATAAGAACCTTTAACTAGTACCCATACATTATTACTCGCTACAAAACCTCTACCGTCATCACGAGGTATAATCAACAAATGTTCGGGTGGCATTTCTTCTCCTGTAATTAAATCTTTACCTATCGTTGTATCCGCTACACCACCATTATCTGACGAAATAATCGTTGCACCTTTGGTACGAAGAATCAGCTCAGTACCTGCTCCTCCAATCAATTTTTGTCCCGCTATCACTTCTATAGCTATAAATTGCTCTGCACCTTGACCTGGAGTAGCATTTTGTTCTAATTCATTTAATCTTTCTGATAAATCAGATATATTTTTATCTATGTATTCATTCCTTTGCTGTATAACCTGCTCAAGATAGCTCTGTGTAATAATAGGATCCTGCTGAGAACCAGGTTCAATCACAACACCATAAACAATTTGAGCACCCACCAAAATAAAAATAATAACCGTCACAAAAACAATCATTTTTCTTATGCTACTTATATACCTTTGCATTTGTTTTCCCCCTGTGTGCTTATTATTTATCTATACTTCTGTCAACCCAAAGCTGATACTTAATGCGTCGTTTACCGTCACCATCGATTCATCATCTAAATGCCCAATCTTTTCTCTTAACCTTTTCTTATCCAATGTTCTAATCTGCTCTAAAAGTATTACTGAATCTTTTGATAATCCGTACTCCTGTGCATTAATTTCAATATGGGTTGGTAATTTGGCTTTGTTAATTTGTGATGTTATAGCCGCCGCGATTACCGTAGGACTATACTTATTACCTACATCATTTTGTACAATGAGAACTGGTCGTATCCCACCCTGTTCCGAACCAATAACAGGGCTTAAATCGGCATAATATATATCTCCTCTTTTTACAATCACATTATTCACACTCCGCCAATTTTTCCTCATAATTCAATTGCATTTCACTGTCCACATCAAAACACATTTCTGCTAGTTTAAGATTAATCTCTGCCATTTCTTGATAGCCTTTTTTCATTACATCTCTCATCTCTATCCTTCGTCTCTCTTTAATATAAAGCTTCATTGCTTCTCTAACAAATTCACTTCGATTTATTTTTTCCACTGTTACAATTGAATCTACTTCCTGCAAAAGACTATCTGGAAGACTTATTAATATTTTTTTGAGCTGTGCCAAGGTAACCAAGCCCCCATTCCTTAAATTTCCATGGAAAAATCAATTAGATATTTTCTTTCCATTGATATGTCCATGTATATACTTTAGTATATACATTATTGCATAATACTATATATTATACAATTAATATATCGACATAGTCAACAAAAAGTTTATGGTTTTTTTGTATATATTCTCGGAACCCTTTTACCAATCATACATACCACTTCATAGTTATTCGTTCCAATTGCCTCAGCAATATCTTCTGTAGAAATATTGCATTCCCCCTTTTCTCCAAAGAGAGTGACCTCATCACCTTTCTCAATTCCCCGAACTTCTGACACATCTATCATACAATAATCCATACATATTCTTCCAATGACTGGCACAATTTTATTTCGTACTATTACTTTCGCTTTACCAGATAATGTTCTAGAATATCCATCTGCATATCCAACTGGTAAAGTAGCAATAGTTGTTTTCCTTTGAGTAGTATAAATTCTCCCATAACTTACTGGCACACCTTCATCTACTTCTTTAATTAGTGCAACAACTGTCTTTAATTGCATCGCAGGTTTAAGAGTAATCTTTTGCCTATCAACTTCGTTAGAAGGATATAGACCGTATAACATAATACCAGCTCTAACCATATCTAAATGCATATTCGGATGTTGAATAATGCCACCACTATTACATACATGCTTTATGGGAATATGTATTCCACGCCCTTTCAATTGTTGGCATAGTTTCAAAAACTTATCAAATTGATACTTTGTATAACTGGTATCCGCTTCATCTGCAGATGCGAAATGCGTAAAGATACCTTCAATATCAAGACCTGGTAATTCAGCAATTGATTGGATGATTGAAGCAGTATGCCCGTCACATCCAAATCCCAGCCTAGACATTCCAGTATCGATCTTAATATGAATTTTCGCACGTTTTCCTTTTTTAGTAGCTACATCCGATATAACAGTTGCAAAGGGGTAATCAAATACAGTTTGAGTAATATCGTAATCAATAAGTTCATCGATATACTGCTTTTCTGTGAAACCTAAAATCAATATTGGTTCATTAATGCCGCTATCCCGTAACTGTTTTGCCTCATCTATAAAAGCTACTGCCAAATAATCCGCACCATTTTGAAGTGCTGTCTTTGTCACTTCTAAGAAGCCATGTCCATATGCATCTGCTTTCACTACCGCCATTATTCTGCTGTTATTTGAGGTAATTCTTCTTATCTCTCCCATATTATGCGCAATATGATCTAGGTTAACCTCTGCCCAAACCCTGTGTAAAACATTGCTCAATTTAGTAACCCCCTGTTTGAACATCAAACATTTTGTCTTCAAGTTCTACGTTAAACGCTATTTCATCATAGATTATTGATATCATTGGTTTATTATTTAAATCATAAATCTCCATTTTCATTGGTAAGAGCGTTTCCGTATCAATCCATATACTTTGACTAAATCTATACATGTTATTTCCCGGTATATCTGCACTGAGTACTGTGACCTGACCAGGAATTTCATCACTATCAGTCAAAATCTTAGTAACAAGTGATGTCTGTTCAGATTTATAATATGCCTCAAAAAAACCCGGTAAGAACATATATGATTTATCAATAGGATGATAGTTTGGTAATGTGAATTTTCCTTTTATTTGAGGATAAATCGTTTCTACATCGTTTCCAGAATAAACAGTAACTAGCCCTTCTATCTCACCAGGTTCTAATATTTCAAGTCTATATTTATTAGGAAACTTGTAATATTGGTACATCACATAGTGTTTAACTGTCTTATTACTGGTTATTGTCATCCGTATTTTGCTTTGATAATTATCAATATGATTGTACCTTTCATATATTTGCTCGTAAATATTTGTGCTATTCCTTGCACCATTACAAGCACACAATATTATCATCAGTGTAAGTAACAACCCGATATACTTACACGTCTTCAAATATACACCCCCATTATCAACTATTGCAATAATGTTTTGACAATGTCTGTACTGCCGACCATCCCAACTAACTTTCCGTCTTGTACAACTGGCGCACTATTAATGCCTTTATCCGCAAGAAGTCGTGCTAGTTTTTTTAAGCTATCTTCCTGTTCAACACTAATTACATCTTTACTCATCATCTGTTCAACGCTTGAAGCAGTAAGTTTTTCAAGTTCTTTATGATAATTATCTAAACCCGATAAATAAATAATACCTCCCAAGAATTCCATTGTTGAAGGCATAGAAGGATTCATATCCTTATATATTAAATCTTTTTCAGAAATAATACCAACAACACAGTTATCTTGGTCTACAACTGGAATGCTTGACACATGATGCTCTATTAACTTATGTGCTACTTCTTCTACTGTCGTATTTCTTTCAACTGTCACCACATCTGTTTTCATAATATCTTTCACTTTCAAATTCGCTTCCTCCTCTGTACACTTTCATCACATAATTGTCTGAAGACCATTGGAAGCCTTTCAATGACATCCGTTGGTATTAAACCGTGCTGCCCAATATCTTCTGAACAAACATCACCCGCCACACCATGTAAATATACACCTACAACTGCCGCATTCTCTTCATCCATTCCCTGACCTATTAGAGATGCAATGATACCTGAAAGCACATCGCCCATACCACCTGTTGCCATCCCGGCATTACCAGTACAATTAATGAATATGTCACCATTGGGACAAGCAATAATCGTTCGTGCACCTTTTAATACTACTGTGATTTTCCATTGCTTTGCAAAATCTTGAGCAACCTTGATTCTATTCTCTTGTATTTTCTGGATACTGAGCCCAGTCAAACGAGACATTTCAGCAGGATGTGGTGTGATCACAACAGGACATTTTCTTTCCTCTAATACATTTATATTCCGTGCCAACGCATTTATACCATCCGCATCAATGATTATTGGAACATCTGATTGCTTTAATATGTCCGTTAATATTGCCAATATCGCCGTATTGGTAGATAACCCTGGCCCAAATACTAACGCATCAGTTTTATTTAGCTTCTCAATAATTTGAGATACACATTTTAGTGATAGCACGCCTTTTCCTTCATCCTCTAATGGGATGCTCATTACCTCTGTCAGTTTAGCTTCCATGATTACATTTAAGCTTTTTGGAATGCCTACAGTAATGAGCCCCGTTCCACTTCTTAAGGCTGCTGAAGCAGCGAGTACCGCCGCCCCCGTTAGACCCGTTGAACCCGCAATAATAAATACTTTTCCATAGTCTCCCTTGTTTGAATCTTTCACCCTTGCTGGTAACTTTCTTTTTATTTCTTTCTCATCTATAGTATTAATATTTATATTCTGCGTCAGAATTATACTATCTGGAATAGATATATCGGCTACTTTTAATTTTCCAACATAATTTGCAGCTGGATAATTTAAAAGTCCAATCTTAGGTAATGCAAAAGTAATTGTTTTATCTGCATGGATGCATATACCACAAATTCGTCCATCATCTCCATTAATACCACTTGGTATATCTACAGAAATCACATATTTTCCTGAATCATTGATAAGTTCTATTATATCCTTCGCTATACCACTAATGACTCCTTTAATACCAGTTCCATACATCGCATCAACAATTAAATCACATAAATAAAGACTTGCCGCTATTTCTGCAAGTGACGAGTCGTTTTTGATTTGTACAATTTTCAGTCCCAACTTTTCAATAATTTTTAAATTTTTTTTTGCATCACCTTGTACTTTACTTCTGTCACCAATTAAAATGACTAGCACATTCGCACCCATATTAAATAAGTGACGGGCTATAACGAATCCATCCCCACCGTTATTACCTTTTCCACAAAATATTAAAATGCTTTTATCTTGAACATCAATCAATGTGCATTTTATTTCACCAACTACTTTGAGCGCTGCATTCTCCATGAGGACAACACCTGGAATACCGATTTCTTGGATTGCCGTCCGATCAATTTCTCTCATTTGATTACAGGTTACAACTTTCATCATGTCACCTCTGTTCATCCTTCAAGAATTACATTCGCTACAGCATAACTTTTGCAATGGGAAATCGAGACATGCATTGAAACAACCCCCATATTCTCAGTTATCTGTTTTGCGCTATTATGTACATTTATATATGGTTTTCCTAGAGAATCTCTGAGTACTTCTACATCATTGAGTGAAAAATCTCTTATCCCAGTCCCTAAGGCCTTTGAAAATGCTTCTTTTGCTGCAAAGTTACCAGCAACTACTTCAGCACGCCTTTTTCTGCTTTCGAAATAAGCCTGTTCCTTTTCTGAGAAAAAACGCGTTACAAATCTATCATTATCATATATCGCATGTTCGATTCTTTTTATTTCTATAATATCTATACCCGACCCTATAATCAATAAGACTCAGCTCCTCCCCAAAAACTCCTTATCAAGTTTTTCTACTTCTTCTCCCCCAAGTAGATCATGAAAATATGAATAAGCATTTTCAACAGATTCCGCCAACTCTTCTTTTTCACTTATTGATTGTTTCAATTTACTTTTCATTTCTTCTATTTCCGGTTCTAGTTGCATAATTCGCTTCTGTTCATTTTTGATCTTATTATAAACAATATTTGCAGTTTCTTCTAATAACTGAAGATTTGCATCTTTAATTTTAACAGGCATTTCATCCATTTCTTGTTCTATCCTACTTACCCGTTCATTTATCCGGTTTATTTCTATCTGACAGTTCTTCATCTCTTCTTGCGCAGTAGGATTATTCTTATCATATGCTTCTTCTGTAAGCTTTAATATTCTATCCATGCAACTTTTTTTGATTTGTAATATCTTTTTTTTCTCTGTTCCTAATCTCGCCTGTTCTTTTAGTAATCCTTTTAAGTTTCTTTCATACTGCAAAATTTTACTCGTTTTTTCACCTTCATTAAAAAGAGAATTCCATCGTTCATCAATAATCAATAGTGAAATATCATTTTTTCTTAATACTTTTCTGTCAAGGCTTATGGTTCTTTTCTTAAATCTGTCTAAAAATTTCATATTCTCTCCTCACACATCGTATTAAACTACCTCGTATTAGTGTTATCGGAAAATTTATCTATTTTATTATAGTACTATTGACTCATTTATAAATATATATATAATACATTATACCAGTATTTCCACAAGTTTAAAAGAACCAGTATGCGAAAAGTTATAAATTAACTGGACTATTTTGCATAGATAGAATTACTTTTTTAATTTTTCTTAACACGCAACAAATTAAATTCTTTATTTACTATAATAATTGTCCATAAAACAATAATTGCATCAATCCCAAATGATCCATAATATACACCAGCTACCCCAATCATTTTAGGCAAAATTAACATTACAGGTACATAGAAAACAAGTTGTCTTACAATGCCAATAATTGCCGCTGGTTTCCCTTTGTCAATGGCAGGAAAAAATGTCATAGCCATAAAAATAACCGATATCACTGGCAATATGGCCATATAAATACGAAATTGAAGGAGCTGTGCTCCTGTAAATAATTGATTTGGTAACATTAATCCTAAGATAGAGTTAGGCGATAACATTGAAATAATCCAAAACGGTAGCGTTAACACAGTGGACGCAAATGCAAATATTTTAAACGAACTAATCACACGTTCATATTGTTTTGCACCATAATTAATGCCTATTACCGGCTGCAATGCACGCATTAAACCAAAAATTGGTGTAAGTAAAAAAGTGAATATACGGAATACTACACCATAAAAAGCTAAATCGATTACAGTCCCATACTTTGAAATCGCATTAAATACAACGATTCCTTGCACTAACTGCATAATATTCATAATGAGAGAAGGCATTCCTAAGCCAATGATTTGTGCTATTGATTCTTTATCAAGATATAAGTTAAAAACTTTTGTTTTGAATGAAGCAAGCCCTTTTCCAAAATAAAACACACCAATAATTGTATAAACAAGCATTCCAATATTTGTTCCCCACGCAGCCCCTGCTACACCTAAATCAAGCATCACAATAAGAACATAATTAGTAACAACATTTACAACTAACCCTGTTCCCATCATCACTGCTGCTGACTTCATTTTCCCTTCAGCTCTTACAATCATATTTCCAGCTAAACCGTATATCCAGAAAAATGAACCTAAAATTGTAATTCTAAAATAGGTATTACCTAATAGCAAAGCTTCCCCTTCGCCACCCATCATCTTCACAAATTGTGTTGAAAATAATAATCCTAATATCATATATATTATTGTAGTAATAATAGAAAGGAAGTTAACATTCCCTAATAGTCGTTCTTGTGTGTTTTTATCTTGACTACCTAACGCTATACTTAATACCGACCCAGCTCCAACACCTACTAAAGAACCTATTCCCAAGCTCATCTGACTTAAAGGATAGACTAAAGAAACTCCAGCTAAAGCAGCTTCTCCAACAAAACGTCCAACATATATAGCATCAATGACAGCATTGAGCCCATACAAAACCATTGCAATAATTGCTGGCCATGATAACTGGAACATTACTTTCCAAAGATTACTTGACAAAACAAACTGTTTTTGTTTTTCTTTTTTACTTACTATAGAATTACTCATATTGCCTCCTCGTAAAAGAAAAAGCCTATAGACTTTTTCTGTATTTTAATATTAACTTGCTAATAACCCATCCAAGCAACCTTTAGAAACTAGTTTAATGACTTTGTTTTTTGCTTGATTATAAGCTTCAAAAGTATCAATACTTTTTTCTAATCCATGATATACTTTCCAATAGCCACAAATTAAATAATTTTTTCCTTTGTGTTTAATAAAACTTTCCACATCTTCTAGAGGTACACCTAGAAAAATTCCAATTTCATGTGGACATTCTTTAGAATACTTCTTCTTTAATATACTCAAGCAATTGTATAGTGTTAGGTTATCTTTGTATCAGGGTTTCTGTGATATAGAAATAGGCGCAAGATGATAAGCTAATGTAGTCATAAAGTAATCTTTATCACCTAATCTTTCTCTTTCACCTAAAAACTGAATAACCGATTTATTAGTCAATCTTCCCACCCCCTCCAACTAAATTATTTTATCACTCTATCCAGCAAGTTTTCCACCCAGTTCTCTGCATTTTTGACAATCGTCCTCTTCTGGTTCTAAATGAACAATAAGACCTTGATCAACGATACTTGCACCGTATTCTTCCATTTGTTCTTGCCAATTTCTCATCCACTCACCATCACCCCAGTCGTACGAACCAAAGAGTGCCAATGATTTGTTCGCCCAATCTATATCAGAAAGCGATTCAACAAAAGGTTCCATTTCGTCCTCTTCTAATACTTCTGCTCCCATTGATGGACAACCTAGTGCAACTTTATCTGCATCAATTACGTCTTGTTTTGTTGCATCTCCTACTTGAAGTACTTTTAATTCTACATCAGAATAATGTTTCGCTCCTTCTGCAACTTCATAAGCCATTTTTTCCGTATTACCAGTGCCTGACCAGTAAACTACAAGCATTTTACTCATTCTATATACCTCCCAAAGTTAATTGATAATAATTATCATTATCGATTATATATTAATATTTTCCATTTGTAAAGACTTTTTTTATATCTATTGTTCAAATAGCAAAAAACGGCATGAATTCGTTGAATACCGAATTCATGCCGTTTTTACTTTTTATTTAGTTAGTATGTCATATTCTATTCTCTTAGTACATTCCCATTCCGCCTGGCATTCCACCTGGCATTCCGCCTGGCATTGCAGGCTCATCTTCTTTCTCATCAGCCACTACGCTCTCAGTTGTTAATACCATTGCAGCTACACTTGCAGCATTCTGCAACGCTGAACGAGTAACCTTTGTTGGATCAACTACACCCACGTCAACCATATTTACATATTCACCAGTTAGTGCATTATAGCCAATACCTGCCCCACTGTTTTTAATTTTCTCAACAATGATAGAACCTTCCGCACCAGCGTTTGCAGCAATCTGTCTTACAGGTTCTTCAAGGGCTTTAAGAATAATTTTCACACCTGTCTTTTTATCGCCTTCAACTTCTTCAACGATATTCGCAATAGCAGAAAGTGCATTGATGTAAGCAGTACCACCACCTGCAACAATTCCTTCTTCAACAGCAGCTCTTGTAGCAGCTAATGCATCCTCTATTCTCAATTTCTTTTCTTTCATTTCAGTTTCTGTTGCAGCACCTACTTTTATAACTGCTACTCCACCAGATAACTTAGCAAGTCTTTCTTGTAATTTTTCTTTATCAAATTCAGATGTTGACTCTTCAATTTGTGCTTTAATCTGACTAATTCTATTCTTGATTTCTTCAGGTGATCCCGCGCCATCAACAATAATAGTGTTTTCTTTTTGTACTTTTATTTGTCTTGCTGTACCAAGCTGTTCGAAAGTAGTATCTTTTAATTCTAGACCCACTTCTTCTGAAATAACTTCTCCACCAGTTAGAATAGCAATATCTTGTAACATTGCCTTTCTTCTGTCACCGAAACCAGGTGCTTTTACAGCTACACATGTAAACGTTCCTCTTAACTTGTTAACAACTAAAGTTGCAAGCGCTTCACCTTCTATATCTTCAGCGATAATAACAAGTTTTTTACCTTGTTGAACGATTTGTTCAAGAATCGGAAGAATGTCTTGAATATTGGTAATTTTTTTATCTGTAATCAATATGTATGAATCGTCTAATACAGCTTCCATTTTTTCTGTATCTGTTACCATGTAAGGGGATACATACCCTCTATCAAACTGCATACCTTCTACTACTTCTGAGTACGTTTCTGCTGTTTTGGATTCTTCAACAGTAATAACACCATCACTTGTTACCTTATCCATTGCATCAGCGATTAATTCACCGATTTCTTCATCAGCAGCAGAAATAGCTGCAACTCTTGCAATATCCTGCTTACCATTTACTTTTGCACTGTTTGCTTTAATATTTTCAACTGCTGCTTCTACTGCCTTGGCTATACCTTTTTTCACGATCATTGGATTAGCGCCAGCAGCAACATTTTTTAATCCTTCTCTAATAATAGCCTGTGCTAAAAGTGTTGCAGTAGTTGTACCATCACCTGCTACGTCATTTGTCTTAGTTGCAACTTCTTTTACTAGTTGCGCACCCATATTTTCGAACGCATCTTCTAATTCAATTTCTTTCGCTATCGTAACACCATCATTAGTAATTAATGGTGAACCGAATTTCTTATCAAGTACTACATTTCTACCTTTAGGTCCTAATGTTACTTTTACTGTGTTAGCTAATTTGTTAACACCACTCTCAAGTGCACGTCTAGCTTCTTCACCAAACAAAATTTGCTTTGCCATCTCTATGTAGCCTCCTTAATATATGTATTATATTATTTTAAATTATTCAACCTTCGCTAAAATATCATTTTGCTTTAAAATCGTGTATTCTTGCGCATCAAATTTAACTTCTGTACCAGCATATTTACTAACAATTACTTTGTCTCCAACTGCTACTTCCATTGTAATCTCTTTGCCATCTACTACTCCACCAGGCCCAACAGCAACAACCTCAGCTACTTGAGGTTTTTCTTGTGCGCTTCCTGGTAATACGATACCACTTTTTGTTGTTTCTTCACTCTCCAGCATTTTAATAACAACTCTGTCTGCTAAAGGTTTAATGTTCATGTTTATACCTCCTTAAATGTTTTATAAAATTATTTGTTAAAACTTAACTTTTAAAACTTATTATTAGCACTCACTACAAGTGAGTGCTAATTACATTAATACTATATATAATCTAATATCCTATAGCAAATATTGTATTTCTTTATTTTGACTTATTTTAGACTGTTTTTAGATATTATATTATATATTCTTTTGTTTTCTTTTATTTACTCAATATTGCTAATAAAATTATTAATTTCTTTAAAAAGGGCGAAAAAAAACACCCATGCGGGTGGAATTTTTCATTAATATGTTTATGGCGACCCGGAAGGGACTCGAACCCTCGACCTCCAGCGTGACAGGCTGGCATTCTAACCAACTGAACTACCGGGCCATAAATGGTGAGCCATCGGCGATTCGAACGCCGGACAACTTGATTAAAAGTCAAGTGCTCTACCAACTGAGCTAATGGCCCATAAACCCTGTAAGGTCTGTTTTTTCAAACCTCACAAGTACATATATTACTACAGAACCAGTCTTATGTCAAGTATAATTTATATTTTTTTATAATAAATATATAAGCCATGGAAATCACTCCCCATGGCTCAATTTCGCACCAGTTTTTAATCTAGTTTTTCTTAATATTTTGTGTTCTGCCTGGGCCAACACCAACCATACTTACTTTGACATCACAGATCTCTTCTATTCTTTTAATAAACTTCTTAGCATTTACGGGTAAGTCTTCATATTCTGTAATATTTCCAATATCGCCTTCCCAGCCGTCCATCTCTTCATATATTGGTTCGCATAATGCTAATTCTTCTAAGCTTGGAGGAAATTCTGAAATAGTATCGTCACCCTTCTTATATCCAACACAAATTTTTAGTTCCCCAACATCTCCCAGTGTATCTATCTTATTGACTACTATAGATGTTAGTCCGCTTGTTCGCACAGCATATTTTACAATAACTGCATCAAACCAGCCACATCGTCTAGGTCTTCCTGTTGTAGTTCCATATTCATTTCCCTTTTCTCTAATTTGCTCTCCCACTTCGTCAAATAGCTCTGTTGGGAATGGTCCTTTTCCTACACGTGTTGTATATGCCTTTACAACACCAATACATTCTTCTATCATTGTAGGCCCTATACCTGTACCAATACATACACCACCTGTAATAGGATGTGAGGATGTAACATACGGATAGGTTCCCAAATCTAAATCAAGTAGCGTACCCTGTGCACCTTCAAAGAGCACCTTCTTACCTGCTTTAATTGCTTCATAAAGTAATACAGTCGTATCTGCAACATATTTCTTAAGTCGTTTTGCATATCCTAAATACTCTTCTATAATTTCGTCTACATTCAATCCTGTACCATCATATACTTTTTCTATCATCTTATTTTTAATTATAATATTATCTTTTACTTTTCCAATAAACAGTTCTTCATTTATTAGATCACACATTCTAATGCCTGACCGCTCTGCTTTATCCATGTATGCAGGACCAATTCCTTTTTTAGTTGTACCAATATCTCCTTTACCTCTAGCCTTTTCCGAAAGAGCGTCTAGTTCTTTGTGATATGGTAATATTACATGAGCTCTAGCATCTATTTTTAAGTTAGAAACAGAAATACCTCTGCCCTGTAACATATCCAATTCACCTAATAAAACGCCTGGGTCAATCACAACACCATTTCCAATAATACATAATGTTTCTGGATTTAATATCCCAGAAGGAGTTAGATGAAGCTTGTACTGTTCACCTTCTGCTTCTACAGTATGACCTGCGTTATTTCCCCCTTGTGATCTCACTACTACATCTGACTGCTGCGCTAGTATATCAATAATTTTTCCCTTTCCTTCGTCACCCCATTGGGCTCCTATTACAACCTTTGTCGCCATGTTATTTCCCCCTAATCTTTATTTTTATTTATTAACTATATCTCTTGCTACAATAATACCTGTTACTGATGCCTGCATCAATCCTCTTGTAATCCCTGCACCATCGCCAATGGTGTACAAATTATTTATTTTTGTCTCAAATTGATTATTGACTTCCAATTTACTACTATAGAATTTCACTTCACAACCATAAAGCAATGTATTTCTAGAATAAAGTCCTGGTGCTACATTATCCATGGCTTTTAATGCCTCTATAATACATTTAAGATGTCGATGCGGCAACGCAAAGCTCAAATCTCCTGGCACTGCATTTTTCAAAGTAGGGATTGTCGTCGATTTACTCAACCTGCTATAATCCGTCCTTCGACCTTTTAACAAATCTCCAAGTCGTTGTACCATAATTTTCCCACCTGTAAGCATGTTTGCAAGATTAGCAACATATTTACCGTACTTAATCGGTTCGTCAAAAGGCTCAGTAAAAGTTGTAGAGACAAGCATTGCAAAGTTTGTATTATTTGTTTTCAAATTTTCATCTGCATAGCTATGTCCATTTACAATTGCAATATGTCCATCATAATGTTCTTCTGACACAACGCCACCTGGATTCATACAAAAAGTTCTTACTTTATTATCAAAAGTATCTGAATAGTATACAAATTTTGCTTCATATAAATCTTTCGTTAAGTGATCCATTATGGAATTAGGTACTTCTACCCTAACCCCTATATCGACAGCATTATTAATTGTCTTAATGCCTAGTTCATGTGCTTGCTCTGCAAGCCACTGTGCTCCTTCTCGTCCAGGTGCAACTACAATATAGTCTGCAAATACTTTTTCAGGTTCTTTACCACGGGTATGTAGCTTAACACCTGTCACTTTATCTTCTTCACTTATTATCTCTAGGACGTTTGTCAGTTCTTTGAATTCTGTGTTGGTATTTTTTATTAGATGGTCATACATACCCCCTAGCACATCAAATGCTTTTTCTGTACCTAGATGCCTCACAGGACATGGAATGAGTTGGATATCATGCTTAGAAGCTTCATACTTGATTTCATCAACACGTCTATCATTTTGTCCATAGACATTTGGCTGTGCACCAAATTGAAGATATATTTGGTCTGCATATTTTATCAACTCTGCCGTTTTTTCTTCACCAATATAATTTTTTACATTTCCGCCTACATCCGTTCCCAATGATAACTTCCCATCACTAAATGCTCCTGCACCTGACCATCCATTTACAATAGCACATGGATCACATTGGACACAAGTACCAGTTTTACGGGCAGGACATGTCCTTTTATTAATTTGTCTTCCTTTATCAATGATTAGTACTTTTAACTGCTTATTTTGTTTTGCTAATTCTAATGCTGTAAAAATACCTGCGGGACCTGCACCTATGATAATGACATCATATTTCAGCATGATATCGTTCCCCCTGTTCTAACCACGATTATCTTACATCATTTTTTTTAGACATTCAAATGAGGCAGTAGTTTTCTCTACTGCCTATTGCACACTACGTCCAGTTATAATAATACCAAAATATTTGACTAAAATCAACATCGAGCCGAATATTTTTTTATATTTTTAAAGAAATATTCGGATATTAATAGTTAAGACTAAAAGTAAAGGTAACAAAGAAGTTATCTATTCCACCCCATTGTTACCTTTAACTGTTCTCTATTTACTTGCTAAATATTCATTTAACTGATCAACAAGTTGCTGCGCTTCTATACCGTGAACTGCACATGCCTGCGCAATACTTTCACCAGATGATGAAGGACATCCCAAACAGTGCATACCAGCGTTCATAAAAATTGGTGCAGTCCCTTCATCCATTCTCAAAACATCTATAATAATTGTATCTAAAGTTACTTGAGCCATGACTATCCTCCTTTGTTATATGTTAGTCTGTTGCAAGGGCTAAAACCCTTGATTTTGAGGCCTTTTAAGCCAATTTATATATGAAATTCCTCCCACATTATTATATAATAATGTTAACCAAACAATATTTTTGAAAACATAGGAGGAATTCCAATGCTTATTAACTTCAAATTATTTGAAGATAAATATTTCGATTCTTATAAAGATTTTCTTGATGGTGAATCCATCGAAAACCCTTTTGATTTTGCTATGCACTGCTCTGACGAAGATTTAGATAATGTTACTGATTATTTACTTGATATCTATTCTAAAATCCCTGATTCTTTCTATAAGAATTTTAAAATTGATATCAACAATTTCTATCATCAGAATAAACAGCTCTCTTTTACTTCTATTGAGGTTCTTAATAAGATTACTAAACTATTAGCCACCAAGCGCTCTAAGTTTGTAAATAACCTTGCTATCTTAACTTGCTTTGATTTCTCTTTTTTAGAATACATCATTGGTGAGAATCCTAACTTCAAACCTAATGCTAATAGATTTAAAAAATCTAATGATGAAGTTGATTCTGTGTATTATTCTAATATCACTAAATTTAAATTAACTTTGCTTAGATCTCTTGAAAACCTTGATAGCGATAGAGATGTTGAAGCCTTTTTATATAGATCTACTGCCCTTGTAGAGATATGGAGAAAAAATCAAATATTGATTTTATTGAATACAAAAATGGTGTTCCTCATTGCAAATACTGTAAACAAGCTTTTAAATCTAATGGCAGAGATTTAGAATCTAACTTTAGACTTTGGCGTTGTCCGAATGCTTCAAAACGTTTTGAGTGTGAGTTTATTGACCTTTGTAAACCTACTTCTAAAAATCTTATTCGCACTCATAAAACACCTCTTGATAATATTCGAAAACATGGTACTGACGATTTACCCAAGCACTCTGAAGAATGGAAAAAAGCCTACAATCTAAGAGTTATCATTGAACAGGTCTTTAGTGAACTTAAGTTAAATTTTAATCTTAATCACTTAAATACCTTTAAACTCTCTTCCATATTCTCTTATGTCTGCTGTAGCCTGATTGCTTACAACTTATCTGTTCTTGTAAAAGCACTTGTTATCAGATAATCTTCCACAAGCAACGATATGGTTATTTTCCAACTATGCAATGGGCTTTTTTGTCATGCCTTTTTTTAGTTTTCAAGGTTCTCGTAAGTATCTAGTTTTCAATATTCTCCATCATTTCTACTTCTTTTATTACATTTTTATCAATTGGTTAATTGCACGGTTTATTTTACACTAGCCTTGCAACAACCTAATATGTTAACCTTATTATACACTATTGTATTGAAATGATGCAATGCTATAAGCCTAATTTTTCATACTGTTTTCTACCTGTTTCATATAGATTCGTACCTTCTGAATCTATCACTACAACTACTGGAAAATTTTCTACTTCTAACTCTCTAATAGCTTCTGCACCTAAATCTTCAAATGCAATAATTTTTTGACTTTTAACAGTCTTTGCAATAAGCGCGCCAGCTCCACCAATTGCACCAAAGTATACTGCACCACGTGCCATCATCGCATTTACGACGTGCTCATTTCTTAGCCCTTTCCCAATCATGCCTGTCTGCCCTTTTTCAATTAAAAGCGGTGCATATGCATCCATTCTGCCGCTAGTAGTAGGGCCACAGGAGCCTATCACCGCTCCAGGCTTTGCAGGACATGGACCAACATAATAGATGATTTGATCGCGAATATCAAAAGGTAAACCTTCTCCTTTTTCAAGTCCATCTATCATGCGTTTATGCGCAGCATCTCTTGCAGTATATATCGTACCAGTAATGAGTACTGAGTCTCCAGCTTTTAATGTTCTTAATTTATCTTTTGTTAACGGTGTTTGTATATGAATGGTCATATCAATTCCTCCCCACAAGTTATGTTATTCTACAAGTGCTCGAATACTGTCTAAAATATAATCCGCATTCATCTTTTCAAAATATTCTCTTGCTCTTTCCCCTGAAACACCTGTTAGTACAGCTGCAAATTTACAAGGGATAGCTTGAGCCGCCATTATATCCGAACCGGCATCACCAATAATAAGTGTTTTTTTAATCATTTTTTTATCATAGTGGCCACACAATAATTGCTTATCAGGATAGGACTTGCCATATATTGCTTTCAAGAACACATAGGGATGGGGTTTTGCAAGACTTACCTTTTCATTAGTACCTTCAAGCTTTTCTTCCGCAGTTTCTACTTCTGTATAAGTAATATATGCATTGTAATCAAAATATTTCTCAATATCCCACGCTTTCAGTGGCGTATGGATTTCCACAAATGGTCTTCCCGTTCCTATACCCATTTGAAACCCTTCGTTTTGTAGTATACTTAATGTTTCTCTAAGTTCTTCTACAGGGATAATGGGTTCTTCCGAATACATTAAACCTTTTTTACCTGGTTGTTTTGGTTCTTGATCATATGTTTTGATATAAGTATTATCCCCCAAATACCACTCTTGGAATACCTGCTGACATGTATTCCACAATTCTCCATGGCGGATATAATAATTTTCATCCCTGAATGAAATCTTAGATAATTTCTGTTGAATATATGTATATAGTTCATATCCATCAAGTTCACGAATAGCAAGGTACTGAAAAATTTCACTAAAGTCCGAAGCACCTTCTTCAAATTGTAGGATTAAAGCAACAGTCAGAACCACAAAGGCTAAGTCCCAATTTGTATTCACACCGCGGTCTTTTAGTAAAGAAATCAATTGATCGTCTACTAATACTTCTGAGCGTATTTTCTTTATCTCTTCTAACGATATCGCACTATTTATTTCTTTTTCACCTAAATATTTAGAACTGTTTAACATTTCATATACTGTTAGTGCGGCTGCGTTCCAATAATTTTGTTCACTAGTGATTACACCATCCATATCAAATATGATGCAATCGAACTGTTTCAAAAATGATGCTGGATTCTTTGTATGATTCAAAATTTCTACCTCCAAAAATCACTATTGGGACGGGCGAATAAAACGCCTGTCCCATTATTTTTTAGTTCTTATCAACGATAAACTCTATTTTGCCAGCTACACCTGAACTCATTCCCTTTCGCTTTTCGCTAATATATAAAGCTCTATTAAGTGCTACACCAAACGAACGGTATATTGCTTCCCAAATATGATGACCATTATGTCCTTTGAGTAAATCAATATGTAATGTACACATAGCGCCTTGCACAAATCCTTCTAAAAATGTTTCCAAATCCTCGCTCAACATCCCTTCTGTTTCCTTAGGTATGTCAAGTCCGTTGTAATCAATTTGGAAATATGCTCTGTTCTCAAAACTTATAGCGCACCGTGCCATCGCTTCATCAATAATTCCTATACCATCCCCAAAGCCTATTACACCTTCGGAAGCATTATCCTTGACATATTCAGCGACTGCTTTACCAAAAGTAATTGCTACATCCTCACATACAAGATGGTTTAAATTAAATTCGTCTAACTTCACGTCCACTTCAATATTGGTTTCGCTCCGCCAAGCAATGTGCTCTATCATGTGATTTAAAAATGGTAGTGGGGTGCGTATCCTTTTACGATAGTCTTTTTTAAATTCATTAAAATCTAAGGTGACCTTAATTTCCGACTCTGTTGTCCTTCTCGTCACTGAGACAATTTTGTTTTTCATCTTACTTCCTCTCTTTCGCTGCTAATGCATGGGTGTCAAAACCTTCAACAGTAGCAAAATGATTTGCCATCTCCCTTACCCTTTCAAAACCTTCTTTTGAAGCATATCCTACGGAAGACCTTTTCAAGAAATCAAATACCGATACACTGGAATAGGTTTTTGCGAATCCTCCTGTCGGTAATATCGCATTAGGGCCGAGTAAAAAGTTGCATAATGTAATAGGTGTATACTCACCTAATAATATTTCTCCTGCATTTTTAATATCCGGTAGCACATCAAATGGGTTCTGTGTCATAATTTCCATATGCTCAGGTGCATACTCATTTGTAAAATCTATGGATTCCTGTAAGCTATCCGTAAGAATAACGCCTCCATAGTTTGAAAAGTTTGTTGTTACAAATTCACGTCGTAGGTCAGATATTTTGTCTAATTGCTTCTCTACAATTGGGATAACTTTATTCACAAGTTTCTCACTATGGGTTACTAATAGTGCCGCAGAGTCTGGCCCATGCTCTGCTTCTATCATCCAATCTAATGCGACTTTTTCTGGATCTGCATATTCATCTGCTAATATGATTGATTCACTAGGTCCTGCTGGAAGTCCAGCGTCTATATGACTACTTAACACTCTTTTTGCAGCCGTCGCATAGGCATTTCCAGGGCCTATTATTTTATGGCATTTAGGTATTGTTTCTGTTCCGTATGCAACAGAGGCAACCGCTTGTATGCCACCCACTTTATATATTTCAGTTATACCGATTATTTTCGCTGCTGCTAAAATCGCTTCATCAACATTCCCTTCTGCGTTAGGCGGGGTTACAACTACGATTTTTGGAACTTTTGCTATTACTGCTGGTATACCTAACATAAGTAATACGGAAGGAAAGCTTCCTTTTCCACCTGGTACATATAAACACACATCAACGATTGGTGTTACTTTTTCACCTACCATTAATCCTTTATCTACATTAGTAAACCACATTTCCTCAGGCATTTGTTTTTCATGAAAGTCTCTTATATTCTTCGCTGCATATTCTAATGTTTTTTTTAATTTATCGTCTATGTTATTATACGCTTGTTCAATTTCTTCCTGTTTTACTTTCATAGTATCTTTATTTAACTTGATACCATCAAATTTTTCTGTATATGCTAGTACAGCAGTATCCCCTTCTTTTTTTATACTATCAGATACTTCTGTCGCTAATTTCATATGTTCCGTGATATCTATTTCAGCTCTTTTTAGTATAAATTCTTTTTTGTCTTGGGATAGTTCCTTCCACTTCAATATATTCATATGTATATGTACCTCCAATAATATCTTAATTTAACTTTACCCATATTATAATGTAAATTGCTAATTAGTGCAATGAAAAAATAGGTATTACTTCTTTTCTCTAATCCAAGTAATAATGGATAATAATATACCCAAAGTGAAAAGATATAGAGGCATTAACCAAGGTTTTGATATCATTGCATGTGCTTTCCATGCAAATATAAAATCTGACAACTGTAAGAAACCTCCTTCTGTTCTATCACTGTATAGTAATTTTAAATCGATTGCGAATCCATGCAACTATAAATAATATCCCTGGTAAAACAAAAAATAAAAGTATCCATAAATTGTATGGAAGAATTTTCAATCCTGCTTCAATATGTTCTGGTGCATTTGCAGCCATGTTCATGCCTAAATACAGAACAATAACAATAGCTGGAAGGATAAAAACCCTACTGTTTTTTGCATAAGATAATTGTTGTATCCCTCTTATAGCAGCAAATAAGTGTAAACATATCTTGAAAAATGCAGTTGTTAAAAAAAGCAGTACATTAATAGCATCTAAATTTTCAATAAAATTACCGACATTAATGATACGAATTAAACGAAACATAGGAAAAATACTACGTGAAAATGTTCCTTCTCCTAATACTAAAACGGCCAAAATGTCTAAGGAAGCTATAACAATTCCCGAAATTATAGTTGCTATAGCACTTACTTTAAAAATCTTTTTCGATTCTTTAACAAGTGGCCAAATCATTGCAAACTCTATCGTCTGTCCAAAGGTTTGAGTAATCCCTAATGGCCAAACAGATTCCCAAATAGTTTTCCATCCCTTACCTGTGATAGGCTTAATATATTGTGGATTAATAATATCTGAACTCAATATTAATATAACTTGTGTGAAAAATAATAATATTATGATAGGAAAAAACAGCTCACCCAATCGCCCAATAATTTCTATACCACTAAACAGGGCATAAGCAGCTACTATTAATACTATTGATGAAATAATAACGTGGGGGGTTTTAGGTAAAAGTGTATTGGGAATTAAAAACCTTAAATCTCCAATGATCCTCCCTGCAACATATAGAAGTTGAAGTGGATACATCCACGCAATTGGTGTCCCCAACCATTTTCCAAATTGCTTTGGATACCATTGTACAAGTGTTAAACCAGGATGCATGTGCATCAATGTTACATATAATAGGTTAATACCTACACCTATACATGTTGATATTAAAACAGAAATCCAAGCGGCTCTGCCAGCTACAGATGCAAAACCAAAGATAACAGTTGTACCAATCTGATATAATGTGGTCAGTGTACTCCTGTGCAAATACCTGCAACCGGAATAACTTGATTTATTACATTATTTATCTCACTAATTTTGATGTGTGAATCTTCATTTCTACTGCAATTCAGAAGTGGCTTTAATATAGAATTGTTAACGAGTTCATCATTAGAAAAACCTTCTAGAAAGAAAATAGCAGCATTGTATAACCCATATATTTTAAATTCTCTGTAAATCATATCAGAGCATCCTTCAAATGCTTTTTTAAATCGCAAAAGATCCGCAGATAGGTTTCCACTTAGTAGTTCATCTTTCAGTATAGCATTCTTTAAAACTTTTTGAAATAGTGACATTTTATATCCTCTCTTTTTAACAAAAAATTATCTACGAATCAACTTAATAACCCATTGTTTTGTTTATAGAGTGCCACTATTTTCAAATTATATTCAATAATTCTGACAAATAAGAAATTTTCTTTACATTGCTTTATAATCAAACCCCTTTATGAGCAAAAGCCCGTACAAAGGCATCTATTCCTTGCAAACTACCTTTTATCTTTAAATTAATATTAGTCCTTTCACATATATCTGACAGAAGCGCTTCTATATATTTATCTCTCACAAAAATCATTTCAGGTTTTCCTGCCTGCATAATATAGTTGATTATCATATCTAAAATGACTTCCACCTCATCATCTTCGGGTGATATCATATCATGGTCTATTAACATACCATTATTAAAATCTGCGATCATACACATTTTTGGATCTATTGGCCTATCATATTTTTTATCATTTACTACAACATTTAAATACACAATATCAATCTCAATTTTTTCTCTAGTTTCTTTCTGTTTTTTTAGCCTTGCCATTAGTAAATCATCCTGCAAAACTGGTATGAGATATTTTCTAGGTGGTAAAAGCAGTTGAGACTCATAGCAATACCACAATTGTTTCTCCTTATCATATCTACGGAGTAGTGTATTGCCTTTTTCAAAATCCACTTTAATACCTTTCTCAATATATGCTCGAAGTGCCATAAATAATTGCTGGAATACTTCTGTAAGCTCTACGACCTGGTCAGCATCTAAGATGTACGGTACATATCCAGTTTTAAAAGAATGAAAATAAATCCAATTGTTCTTACCGCGAAATTTCAAACCTAAATCTTTAATAATCTTCCATTCTTTTTTTGTGAGCTCGTCCCTATTACCAAAATAGCACATCATATTGTTTTGATATCGTAGCATTTGTTCTGGTGGTATATCAGTATTCTCAACAATTTCATAAAAATCGTTCATTGCATCAAAGCCAGCGTAAGTTCCTATCGAAAAACACTCACCAGCCTTCCCCATAATACTACAATAATAGGGTTCTTCTCTATCTGGTAACAATATTGTGATAATATCCATATCCCAAAAATATTCCCAAGGTTTCAACGCTTTTATTCTAATAGAGACATCGTATAAATCATGCCACTGCTCTAAAGTTGCTTCTTTTCTCATATACCCTCTACTCCTTACTGTATTCTACAATAATGTTGTTATTCTCATATTATTTCTTTAAAGAAATTTTGTCAATATTTATACAAAGAATAAACCCTATAGTGAAATAACAAAAAAGAGATTGACCTCATTCTAGAAGATAACGGAATACTTTACCCTGTTGAAATAAAGAAAAGTACCAATCCTAAAAAATCAGCTATTAAACATTTTGCTGTGCTGAAAAAGTCTACACCATTAGGCTAACACAGATCTTCTCTTCATTTTTATTTCATCTCATTTACAATTTTTATCCCCGAACTGGTTCCTATACGATTTGCGCCAGCTTCAACCATCGCTTCTGCCGTTTTTAAGTCTCTCACACCGCCAGATGCTTTTACTTTTGCTTTTCCTTGTACTGTACCACTCATGATTTTTACATCTTCCACTGTAGCACCACCAGTACTAAATCCAGTAGAGGTTTTCACGTAATCAGCTCCAGCTCCAACAGAAAGCTCACATGCTTTTTGTTTCTCTTCTTCTGTAAGCAAACAACATTCAATAATAACCTTTACTAATGCTTTCCCTTTTGCAGCATCCACTACAGCTTGAATGTCCTTCTGTACAATATCATATTTTTTATCTTTTAGCGCACCTACATTTATTACCATATCCACTTCTTCAGCACCATTTTCAATGGCATTTTTCGTTTCAAAGGCTTTCACTTCTTTCGTTGTTGCACCCAAAGGAAATCCTATAACCGTACAAGTCTCTACATCACTGCCTTTTAATTCTCTACTTACAAAATCGGTGTAATAAGGATTCACACAAACTGATGCGAAACCATATTCTTTTGCCTCATCACATATTTTTTTTACCTGCTTTTCTGTTGCATCAGGTTTTAATATAGTATGGTCAATGTATTTTTGCATTTCTATTCTCTCCTCCTATCTCATTTTTCATCTATATATTCATTATTTTTATATTTATCCACATTCTATATCAATTCATCTACAAAACAAGTGTTTTGTGGATATAATCCCTGTGGATAATGTGGATAGATTTGTGTATAACTTGGTTTTTAGCGTTTTTACTATGTGGACAACCTTTTTTTCTGAGGTTACTACTAATAATTTATGTCTACTCTCAATATTTTCCACTGTTCTTTCAGCTCTATCATAAATCAAAAATACACTTCAGACATTCCGTCTAAAGTGTATCAATCTTTTCCGTATGTAGTAAAACAATTACCATATACTTAGAGCACACCCATTACAAGCTACTAATCCTCAAAGTCTGGAGATTGTTTTTGTTTTGAAAAACAATCGCTACAATAAATAGGTCTTCCGTCAGTAGGCTGAAATGGTACTTGGGCTTCTTGCCCACAATCTGCGCATACACCTGTATACATCACTCTTTGCTGTCGCAATGCATTTTTTCTTGATATCCTACACGGTTTGCAACGAGCTGGTTCATTTTGAAATCCTTTTTCAGCATAAAATTCCTGCTCACCTGATGTGAATACAAAGTCTTGTCCACATGCTTTACATGTTAAAGTTTTGTCCTCGTACATTGTCAATCCCCTCACTTTGAATAAATATCTTTTAGCCCTGTTCGGATTTGAACCGACTCCTCTGTAATGAATAACAGTGCTCTATCCTATAAGCTACTTGGGCCCGTTATGAAAACTAATTAATAGATGTTAATTAGTTTTTTTCATTTTGTCTTACTTCTTCCAGATATTTTTCCAGTTTCCTTTTTACTCTTTGAAGTGCATTATCAATAGACTTTACCTGTCTGTCCAAATCAACTGCAATTTCTTGATAAGATTTTCCTTGCAAATAGGAGGAAAGTACTTCCCATTCCAATTCACTTAAAATCTCTTCCATTTTTGACTCTATCCCATTAAATTCTTCCTTATTTATAATCAATTCTTCAGGGTCATATACTCTATCTTCACATATTACATCTAGCAAAGTTCTATCCGATTCTTCATCAAAAATAGGTCTATTGAGTGATACATAAGAGTTTAAGGGGATGTGCTTTTGACGAGTAGCTGTCTTAATAGCTGTAATAATTTGTCGTGTGATACATAATTCTGCGAATGCTCGAAAAGATGACAGCTTGTCCTTTCGAAAATCTCGGATTGCTTTATATAAACCTATCATACCTTCTTGTACAATATCTTCTCTGTCTGCTCCAATTAAAAAATATGTTCTTGCCTTAGCCCGTACAAAATTTTTATACCTATCAATAATATATTCAAGGGCCTCATTGTCACCTTTTCTAGCATCTTCAACTATCTCTTCATCTAGCTTTTCTCTATAACAACTCGTAGTGCTTAATGTAGTATTTAAGTTCACACTAATGCCCCCTAGTACAGATTAGATAAAAAACATAATACATATCTATTATTATAATTTATATATGCCTATACTGTCAAGCTAAAACTTGCGTCTGCGTAGATTTTCCAAGGCTTTTAATGTATTTTCTTCGAGTCTTGAACTTATTGTATGTCTTTTTATCGTCTTCTCTTCAGTTTTTTCCTTCATATTTTTTTTCACATCCATGATTTCTATATATAATTCTTTTGCTGAAGTCCTTATAGCCCCTTTACTTAGAACGATAGTCTGTTCTAAAAAATCAGATGTCGCTACTCGTACTTTATGACTTTTATCAATCTGATGTACAAACCTCTCAATATAATGATCCGCTGTTTCATTTTCTTTTGTAAATATTACATCTATCTTACCATATCGTTCACACGTTTCCCTGTTCCCTTTCACAAGATGAGCATCAAAGACTAGGATAATTTTTTCTTTCGTATATCCCTGATAATTTATTAAAGTTTCTATCAATTTCCATCGGGCATCTTCCATATTGTCTTTTAAAATCTCTGATAGTCCTGGCCATGCATTTATAATATTGTATCCGTCTACTATTAAATATTCCACCTCTTGCACCTCAATTAGTTTGTGATAAGTAGCTTAACTATTTCATTGTTCCCTCGTTAAATATCTACCTATGGCTATCATCCCCATTCCTGTATACGAACACATTGTCAGCCATTCTCTCGATAAATTGCTTGTTTAACTGTTTTTCTTCCTTTGTAAATCCCTTTTCGATGATATTTGTCCAACCACGAATGATTTTTTGGAGATCTTTTTTTATAGTCATAGCTTTTTCAGTCACATATACACGATTCACGCGATAATCATTTTCATCAATTTTTCTGGTTACATAACCCGCTACTTCTAGTTTCTTTACTGCTCTAGCAGTTGTTCCTTTATCTATATTTAAAGCATTACTTAAATCTTCCTGCCTAACGCCATCTTTTTCAAATAATAAATGAAAAAGAAAGATATACTGTCCACTGCCGATATTATATTGTTTAAATTGTTCATCAAAATATATTTGTCCAAAGCGGTGTATCATAGACACATATTTACTGATAGAATATTGTTTATTCGTATTATCCATAATCATTTCCCTTTCACATCCGTTGCCTTTACAACTTTTATTCTCACCAGATAATAAATAATATTATCATACTATTTGTTACTCTCGCAAGTATTTAAGTTGCTTGTTATATGGACAATATCTTTCAAACAAATTTCTCTTGATGATTTTCCTACCAATATTTCAAAATCGCCTGTTTCTACATACCAATCATTTATATCTTCTTCATAATAGGCAAAATCCCTTTGTGATAGTGTAAATGTTACTTCTTTCTCTTCTTTTGGATTTAGTATTACTTTAGAAAATGCTTTTAATTCCTTCTCTGGTCTAATTTCTCTACATTCTATATCTTTTACATATAATTGAACAATCTCCTTGCCAAATATTTTACCAGTATTTTTAACTTTCACTTTAACTTCTAAGGTGTCAGTGTCCATCATTTCTTTTTTGCTTATTTGTAAATTGCTATATTCAAAGGTTGTGTAAGATAATCCATATCCAAATGGATAAAGTACATCCATTTCTTTTTTATCATAATATCTATATCCCACAAATATACCTTCTTGGTATTTTACTTTCCCTTTTTTCCCTGGAAAATTCAAATAAGATGGATTATCCGATAGTTTAATAGGTAATGTTTCAGCAAGCTTACCCGATGGATTTACATTGCCAAATAAAATATCCGCAATCGCTCCACCACCTGCTTGCCCAATAAGCCATGTTTCCAATATTCCTTTTGCTTTTTCATTCCATGGCGTCATTGTTACCGGAGAACCATTAGTGAGTATTACTACAACATTTTCCTGCACACTACATACAGCTTCAATTAATTCAATTTGGTTAGATGGCAACTTCATATGCGTTCTATCATAACCTTCTGGCTCATGTTTCTCTGTAAGCCCTACAAATACTAATGCAGTATCGGCATCTTTTGCTGTCTCTCTTGCCAATTTCATTGTTATTTCATCGATATTATCATTATCAATAGAATAACCTTGCGTATAGCTAATTTCTATAGCATCTCCCGCAAGTTTTACTATTTCTTCGTAAGCACAATCTAATTTTGTTGGATTTACACGAGAACTGCCGCCCCCTTGGTATCTTGGTTTTTTAGCAAATGCACCAAGCACTGCCACCTTGCTCAATTTTTCTTTGTTTAATGGTAAAATACCATCTTCATTTTTCAATAATACAATACTATCTGCTGCTACTTCTCTGGCTATTGCATGGTGTACCTCTTCGTCATGGCTTGCATTTTCTTTATTATTATCAATAATCTTAAATAGGATTCTCAAGTTATTTGCTACCGCTTGATCTAACACTGATTCGTCTAACTCCCCAGCTTTAACTGCTTCTACAATTCGCTTATCATTGGCACCATCCGCTCCTTGCATCGCCAAATCAAGCCCAGCGTCGAGTCCATCCACTCGATTGTTTGTTGCATCCCAATCCGACACCACAAAACCTTCAAAACCCCATTCTTCTTTTAGTAGTTTACTTAATAAGTATTTGTTTTCTGAACAAAATGTACCATTCACTTTGTTATAAGCACACATGACAGTCCAAGGCTGTGCTTTTTTAACTACCCTCTCAAATCCAGACAAATATATTTCTTGAAGTGTTCTTTCATCAATTTCAGCACTAATCGTCATCCGTTCATACTCTTGATTATATGCAGTATAATGTTTCAGTGAGGCACCAACCCCTTGGCTTTGTACACCATTTATCCACGCAGCAGCCATTTCACCCGTTAAAACTGGGTCTTCTGAAAAATACTCAAAGTTCCTTCCACATAGTGGAGAACGTTTTATATTTGCGCCTGGACCTAATATAATACTTACATTTTTTGATTGACCTTCTTTCCCAATAGCCTTTCCGACTTTTTCTGCTAACGCCACATCCCATGCTGACGCTAATGCACAAGCTGATGGAAAACATGTTGCTGGTTCACTCTGATAAATACCTAAATAATCTTTTTCCCCTGTATGCTTTCTAAGTCCATAGGATCCATCAGTCATCATAATCGAAGGGATATCTAATCTCTCTATAGACTTTGTTTTCCATAAGGTTGCACCAGAACAAAATGATGCTTTTTCTTCAAGCGTCATCCTATTTATTAGTTTTTTAATTTTTTCTTCCATTTTCCCCCTCCGTTTTATCTCCTTTGTCTGAGCACCTCATACATAATAACGGCACCTGCTACTGAAGCATTAAGAGAATCTATTTCTCCTATCATAGGAATTTTAACTAAAAAGTCGCATTTTTCTTTAATAAGTCTACTCATCCCTTTCC
Organism: Clostridia bacterium; assembly: GCA_963662695.2. GTDB lineage: Bacteria > Bacillota > Clostridia > SK-Y3 > SK-Y3. The sequence continues at coordinate 1,427,227 of CAXXDC010000001.1, forward strand.
CTTCACTACCAATTACTAGCCCCATGGGGCCTTTTAGATCTGCTTCGTAATAATCCTGTGTTCCTTGAATATCAGATCCGACAATCCATACCCCTTCTTGCTTCAGCTTATCTATGGTTTGCGATAGGTTTGTAACTTTTGCAACTGGTACATATTCTATTGCACCTGCTGAGGCTTTTGCCACTACTGCTGTCAACCCTACCGCCCTTCTCTTAGGAATAATTACACCATGTGCACCTACTGCATTTGCAGTTCTGATAATAGAGCCAAGATTATGAGGGTCTGTTATTTCATCTGCTAAAATCAAAAAAGGTGATTCTCCCTTTTCAGAAGCTATCTTTAACATATCCTCTACGTCCACATATTGATGCATTGCAGTATAAGCAATCACGCCTTGGTGTGCACCAGTTACTGATATTTCATCTAGCTTCTGTTTTAGCACTTCTTGTATCACAATTCTTCGTTCCTTGGCAGAGGCAATGACTTTAACAATCGAACCATGTCTTTCCCCTTTTTGTATTAATATCTTATCTATTTCCCTGCCTGCTTTTAACGCTTCTATCACAGGGTTTCGCCCTTCTATTCTATCTTCAGACAATTGAACAGAATGTTTTTCTTGTATAAATGGTTTTTCTTCTCTTCTTGTGCTCTTCTTATTATTTCGTACATTATTTTGTCTTGTCTTTTTCATTAGTCTTTCCTTTCCAACTTTCTACTTTTCTACTTTACAATTCTAAACATCTTTCCTATCTCAACTAAAACTAACGGGGCAACTGATAAAGCAATGACCGTTCCCCATTGACTACCATTTAGCGTAGTTACTTTAAAGATATCCTGTAATACAGGAATTGTCAATACTGAAAGTTGTAGTAGTCCAGAAACTGCAAAAGCAATGAGCATCATTCTATTTGTAAATACACCAACACTAAATAACGAACGGTTAGAACGTATATTAAATGCATGAACGAGTTGTGATAGGCTTAATGTCGCAAAAGCCATCGTCCTAGCTACTACTAGACTTGCTTCAGCTGTTAACCCCACTGTAAGGAAATGCTGACCTAAAGCAAAAGCTGTCAGTGTCAACCCACCAATCATAATACCTTGAATACCAATATAGAGTGCTAATCCATCAGCAAATAAACTTTTCTTAGGATCACGTGGATTTCTATCCATCACATTATCTTCTACTGGTTCTACTCCTAATGCCAGTGCTGGCAAACTGTCCGTAATCAAATTTACCCATAATATATGAATTGGTAATAAGGGGGCATCCCAATATAATAATATGGCTAAAAATAAAGTGATTATCTCACCTATATTACACGAAAGCAAGAATTGTATGGATTTTTGAATATTTGCGAAAATTCCTCTTCCTTCTTTAACTGCTGCAACAATTGTCGCAAAATTATCATCAGTCAATACCATATGTGCTGCACCTTTTGCAACATCGGTTCCCGTAATCCCCATTGCACAACCTATATTTGCGCTCTTAAGTGCAGGCGCATCATTAACACCATCTCCAGTCATGGCAACAACATGCCCTTTGCTCCGCCATGCCTTTACAATTTTCACTTTATGCTCAGGAGATACCCTTGCATATACACTATATTGCTCAACATTTTCATTGAGATAAGCTTGATCCAATTGATCTAATTCAGTCCCTGTTAATGCTTGGGCTTCATCTTCAAGGATTCCTAATTCTTTTGCTATAGCAACCGCTGTTGCTTTATGGTCGCCTGTAATCATAACTGGTTTAATGCCTGCTGCTCTACATAACGCAACAGCTTCCTTAGCTTCTTCCCTAGGAGGATCAATCATACCAATTAAACCCACAAAGGTTAGATCTTCTTCTACGGTTTCTGTACTCACGACATCAGGTAATTCTTTTATTTCTTTAAATGCAACCGCTAATACACGAAGTGCTTGGTCAGCCATCATACTATTTGCTTCTTCTATTTTTGAAATCTCATCATCATTAATACCTATAATATCTTCACTTGTTAACACGTTACAACAGCGCCCCAATAAAACATCAGGCGCCCCTTTTGTAATCACCACGTATCCTGCATCCTCTTTATGTATGGTTGTCATCATTTTTCTATCGGAATCAAAGGGCACTTCTTGCACACGTGGTTTTTCTTTTTCTAGATCCTTTTTCAACTTACCTATATTAGCTGCTGCTATTACGAGAGCCGTTTCTGTTGGATCACCAATTGCATCCCACTCTCCATCAACCTTTTCTAGCTTTGAATCGTTACAAAGCGTCGCTTTTTCCAATATATTCGTAATAACTGGTTTTTCTTCCTTATCAATTTCACTAGTGATATCCCATGATCCATAAGCCGTAGCCAATCGTACTACTGTCATTTTATTCTGTGTGAGTGTACCTGTCTTATCTGAACAAATGACAGAAGCACCACCTAACGTTTCAACTGCGGGTAACTTTCTAATAATAGCATTTTTCGTTACCATACGCTGTACGCCTAAAGCAAGTACGATGGTAACAATAGCTGGTAAACCTTCTGGTATAGCAGCAACAGCAAGACTAACAGCCGTTAAAAACATTTCAAAGATTTCTCTCCCTTGTAATACACCTACGCCGAAAATTATTGCACATATTACTAATGCAGCAATCCCTAGCATTTTCCCTATTTGCTCTAGTTTTTGTTGAAGTGGTGTTACTTTGTCCTCCTCTTTCATAATCATACCAGCAATTTTTCCTACTTCTGTATTCATTCCCGTATCTACGATTACAGCACTACCTCTTCCATAGGTCACAACACTACTAGAGAATACCATGTTTTTCCTATCTCCTAGCGGTATATTTTCTCCCTCTATCTTTTCAACATCTTTTTCAACTGGTACTGATTCCCCAGTCAAAGCTGATTCTTCTATTTTTAAATTTGCTGCATCTATTAGCCTTGCATCAGCTGGTACTAAATCACCTGCTTCCAAATAAACAATATCACCAGGAACCAGTTCCTTTGCAGGTACCACGTTTACACGATCATTTCGAAAGGCCTTTGCAGTGGGTGCCGATAGTTTTTGCAGTGCCTCTAGTGACTTTTCCGCCTTACTCTCCTGAACGATGCCTAAAACAGCATTTAAAAGGACAATTGCCAATATAATAATGGCATCAGTTTTTTCTCCTACACTAAAAGAAATTAATGCTGCAACAATCAGTACGATAATCATAAAATCTTTGAACTGGTCAACAAGCATCATTAGCGTCGTTCTCTTCTTCTTGGCTTCTATCTCATTATAGCCAAACTTTTCAAAACGTTCTTCTACCTGTCTGTCATTTAATCCATGATGAATATCTGTCTCTAGTTCTTGCGCAATGTCTTTAATCTCTTTGTCATGCCAGAACACTTCTGCCATCAAAGTCACACTCCTCGTTGTTTTTTTCACTAATTTAGTATAAACAAAAAGAGCCATTATTACACACATCGAAGGAATATCCCACCCACTATTAACGTATATAATATAGACTCTAATATTATTATTGCATATTTATCTTATACTGTAAAGAAAATCTAACTTTTTGGCTTTTCACTCTCTGGATAATTAGCCATCCATATTTCATGTTGCGGATATGGTATTTTTATATCATTATTTTCAAAAGCTTTCCTAACGTTTTCTAATAAATCATACCTAACAGGTAAATACATTGTTTTATCCACCCATACTTTAACATCATAATCTAAAGAACTGCTGTTATGGTTCGTTAATCTAATGATTGGTTCTGGTTCCTTTAATATCATTTCATTACCACTTACAACTTGGCGTAACACGTCTTTAACTTGTTCTACATCATTTTCATAACTTGCTCCAAATACTAAATCAATTCTTCTTAATGATTCTGAAGTATAATTGATAATCCGTGCATTCACCAACTCTGAATTAGGGATAATCACTTTTCTATTATCAAATGTTAATATATGTGTAAATAGCATTTGTATCTCTTGAACGGTACCAATGTTACCTTGTGATTCGATGATATCACCTATTTTAAATGGCTTAAATAATAATATCATGATGGCACTTGCAAAATTAGATAGATTCCCCTGTAACGCTAAGCCTATCGCCAAGCCTATCGCACTCATCATTGCAATAAAAGTTGTCATCGGTACACCTGCAACACTTAATAATATAATTATATATGTTGCATATAGTAAAAATTTTGTTAATCCCTTCAAAAAAATGCCTACTGTAGGTTCTACTTTATTGACTATTTTAGACTTACCAATGAAATAATTAATTAGTTTAATAGTAATAAACCCAACTACTAAGACAATACCAAACTTAAATATGTCTGCTATATTTTCTAAAATAATCTGTTCATATAATTCCCGCATATTATCCTCCACTTTTAACTTATACAATTTTATTAGTGATATTTTATCATATAATCACCCAATAATCACCCATGCAGGAAATATTCTTTTAATAATCTAATCGTCAATTTGTATTCTTTTCAAATAATTAACACCTTTTTCTTTCTTTGTAATATAAATGTCAACTATCGCCTGACCCTTTCTAGCTTCATGCTTTTGTGGATCAACATAATACATAGTACCTACAAGTCGTGCTAAGAACCGCACGACTCCTGCTGTATGCGCTAATATATAATTAGTTTTCTTCAAGTATTCATATTTATCTAAATATAGCATACTAAATGCAAATACTGCAGAGTCAAGATAATTTTCATTAAAAATGGGCATTCCACTAGAATCTTTAGGATGAACTAAAACAGGTACTCTTTTTTCCATAAGCTTCTTTAATAATCTATCATCAAACATCTCTTCATATGTTTTACCAACTATTTTTACATAAATACATATACCATCTAATTTTAAGTTATTCAAACAATAGTCTATTTCTTTTAATGCATGCTCTACATTTTCAAAGTCAATAGCGCCTAAAGCTCCAATCTTTTGCGGGTTCTCTTTTCTAATTTTCGCCACTGATTCATTGTATGTCCTAAGCACTGCTATGATATCGTCATCTTTTAGACCCCACAACTCAGGAATATCAAGAGAAATCATTATTTTATCGTAATGTGTTTTATCCATCCAACTAAGGGCTTTATTCGTATCCCAAAGCTTAATGTTATCACTGTTAAAAGAAGAATTGATTTTTTTTATATGTTCAACAACACTTGCAGGAGTACAATGATAGTGATATTTTATTTTATTCTTCTTTTCTTCTCCATATGATTCAGGTCTAATACTATGAACAGGAGAATGTTTAACTGGTTCTTTTGCTTTTAAGGCTTTTTTTATATTATCTTTAAACACTTTATTAAACTGTTCATGTTTTATATCTAACGTTCCGAGCTGTGTCGCAAAATATTTATAATTCATTTGTGCCCAACATAAATCACTTCCAAATACAATATGTTTATCACCAAAAAAATTAAATGTAGCAGGTAACATTTCATCAGGATAAGATATTGTAGCAGTATCAGCGAATAGTTGTGGTTTCCATTGTTCAAATTCTGCCTCAATATTTGGATTTTCTTCTTTTAATGTTTTAATAAGTGTTGGAAAAATTGCTGGCAAAACACCACCACCATGAGAAAGTAAAAATTTTATATTTGGAAATTCTCTATGATACCCACTTCTCATAAAGTCAATGATGGAACGTGTAGTATCTAACCTAAAGAAATACGTAAAATTCAACAAATAATATTTCATTGCTATTTCTGGTGTGGTTGGGTGGACATAAATTGTAACATTTCTTTTATTTGCCTCTTCATAGAATTTTTTAAATTCTCTATTGCCCAAATAATTAAAATTCATATTACTTAGTAATCCAATGCCATCTAATTTTAATACATCTAATGCATATTTTAGTTCTTCAATAGCGCCCTCTACATCTGGAAGTGGTACTACTGCAAATGCACCCACTTTATTTGGATATTTCCCAACCAAACTTGCCATATACTCATTTAGCTTTCTACATAATTTTCTGCTGTGAAAATCATCCCCAAAATGAACACCTGGGGTGGATATTGACATAATAACTCTCTCCATGCCAAGTTCTTTCATCCATTTCAGCATCATTTTTTCTGACCACTTTGGATGATTTAGGCCGTTTACTTTATCAATCCCAAGTTTTCTAAGTTCATCTTCATAAATTTTAGGATTAATGTGATGATGCATATCCCATTTCTCAAAATTTGTTACTTTCATCCATAAAACCTCCTTCACTTTTTAAACTTTATGTACTAATTAGTTAATTTTAGTACATTTTATCACAATTGATTGACTGTGTCAACTTTATGAACTATAATGTTTTATAAAGTACATTTAGGAGGATTCACAATGAATGGACACGATAAACGAGCATTAAAAAAAACAAACCAAATAAAAAAATCTGCCTTGGAGCTTTTTAATAAATATGGCGTTAATAAAGTTACGATTGATGAAATTGCTAATTACGCGAATGTTTCAAAAGTTACGATTTATAAATATTTTGATAGTAAGAATGGTCTTTATAAAGAAATTATTAAAATGATTTATGAAGAAAATATAGAAAGAATTGAAAATATTATTTACAGCCCTTCAACTTTTGTAGAAAAATTGAAATTTATAATAACCACTAAATCAAACGCTCTTCAATTGATGAAAGGTGATTTTATTAAAGAATGTATTAGAAATGACTATGAAATCAAGGAGTATATTGTGAACAACTTTGGCAATGAGATAAAAAAACTAATGTTTACTTTTTTTAATCAAGGAAAAAAAGAAGGATATATTGATAACAATATATCCAATGATATTATATATATGTATATAGAAATTTTCACCGCTGGTTTAAAGGAAAAATCTTCTGAACTAGAATCAATAGTTGCCAATAATCATACATTTGAAAAGCTCATTGATTTGTATTTTTATGGGCTAATAAAGAAACTAGGATAACACCCTAACAACACTAATGACTGTTTGTACAGTCATTAGGTTATTAACGTGATTTACGGCATCCTGTAAAAACTCTTCTGTATTTTCAGGAGTCACAAACGCAATCTCATCTTGTGTGTTAGAACTGTTCATTGTGATAAACTTGCAATCTCCAAACAACTTTTTCACTTCATCCATTACTGCCGTTTTATCATTAGTTTTTACCCTAATAAAATACGAGGTAACTGAATCTTTTATATCTACTAATACATCTTCATCACTTTTTTGCCACATAATTCTAGCATTACTATCCTTATTCCTTGCAATATCAATAACATCGGCTACAACTGCACTAGCTGTAGGAAGTTTCCCTGCTCCAGGGCCATAAAACATAACGTCGCCAACCGCATCCCCTTTTACAAGTATTGCATTAAAGACATCTTCCACACCTGCCAAAGGATGTCCATTCTTGATCATCATTGGACTAACCCGTGCAATAATTTTGTCATCTACTTTTTTACTATAACCTAGCAACTTGATTACATTTCCCATTTCTTCCGCATATGCTACATCCTCTAAGCTAATTCGTGTAATACCCTCTGTATAGATTTGTTCAGCATCCACTTCAACTCCGAGATACAGTGATGAGAGAATTGCAATTTTTCTACACGCATCATGTCCTTCAACATCTGCTTCTGGGTTTTGTTCAGCATACCCTTTTTCCTGTGCATCTTTTAATGCGTCCTCAAAACTTTCTCCCTGCTTTATCATCTTTGTTAAGATATAGTTTGTCGTTCCATTTAGTATACCAACTATTTCAGAAATTTCATTAGCAGCAAGACACTGGTTAAGTGGTCTTATAATAGGGATACCTCCCCCCACGCTTGCTTCAAATAAATAGTGAATATCTTTTTCCTCTGCAATTGCAAGAAGCTCCGCACCGTGTGCTGCAACCAATGCTTTATTAGAAGTCACTACACTCTTTCCCGCTAATAATGCTTTTTTTGTAAATGTATATGCTGGCTCAATGCCACCCATTGTCTCCACGACAATGCTTATATCGTTATCATTAACAATATCTTCATAATCCTTTGTTAATAAGTGCTTTTCAGGACTATTTGGAAAATCTCTAATATCTAATATATATTTAACATTAATATTTTTTCCCGCTCTTCGCCCTATACTCTCTGCATTCTTCTTTATAACTTCTACAACACCTGAACCAACTGTTCCGAACCCTAACACTGCAATATGTACCATCTTACACCCTCCAATATATATTAAAAAACAACATCAGTCCTAAACCGCTTTATCACTCTCTGCCTAATATGTCAATTTCCCTTACACCATTTAGCATCTCTATTTCAGATATTAGTATCTCAATGTCTCCTGTCATATTGCCCGTGCGTATAGAGATTGTTATATTCGCAGTACCATTAATCGGTATATTCTGATTAATCGTAAGAACATTCGCTTGATAACTGGCAATAATATTTAAAATATGTGACAGAATACCTGGTATATCTTCTAGTATAAAAGATAATGTAATAATCTTTCCTTGTGATGTTTCAAAGAATGGAAAAACATGATCTTTATACTTATAATAGGCACTTCTACTAATTCCCACCTGTTCGGATGCCTCATTAACTGTCTTAATCTTGCCTAATTTTAAAAGTTTTTTAACTTCTATTACCTTTTCAAAAACTTCTGGCAATACTGATGAATGAACTAAATAAAATTGAGGATTCTTCATATTTGTCCTCCATACGAATACAAATGTTTTTGATATGTAGTACATGGTAACATAATAGTTGTCAAGAATCAATCCACGCGCCAGTCATTTAAAAGCGATTATATCCATATTTCTTACAATATCTTTAAATTTCTCATTTTTTCTATAGTCGTGCGCTCTAGCAAGTATATTTCAAACAAGGTTGATAATACTAGAAATACTGAAATTATAATTTCAAATAGAAATGGGGATAAAAAAAATGGATAGTATACAATTTGTAAGAGCACACCCTGATTTTGGTGCAAAAATACAAAAATCACAAAAGGTAGTTATGGATGGAGGACAATTACCTTCTAAAACAAATAATGAGTTTTTAGATAGTAGTACACTCAATCTGATAAAATCAATCTCTGACAAAACTAATACAAATGTGGCTAAAACTACAAAAGCTGTCATTGGAACAAAGAAAGTACTCGTTATTTTAGTTGATTTTTCTGATACAACAGCTGTTACGACGCAAGACCACTTTAACCAAATGTTTTTTTCGTTAGGTGAATATCCCACAGGAAGTCTCCGAGATTATTATAAAGAAATTTCATATAACAAGCTTGATATAATAGGAACTGTAAATGGAAATGCTGGTATCACAGTGGGTTGGTATAGCGCTCCAAATCCTAAGTCATTTTATACAAATAATCAATTTGGTATAGGTGAATACCCTCAAAATTCTCAAAAATTAGTTGAAGAGCTAGTAGATTTAGCAGATATATATATAAATTTCTCAGAATACGATAACGATGGAGATGGAATAGTAGATACACTAATTGTCATAGCTGCAGGTTCAGCAGGAGAAGTTACTGGTAATAAAAACGATTTTTGGTCTCATGCATGGTCAATATCACCTAAAACAGTAGATGGTATAAAAATAAAAAAATATTTAATTGGTTCTGAAGATTGTATGATGGGAACGATAGCACACGAATTAGGTCATTCTTTAATGGGTTTTCCTGATTTATATGATACTGACTACTCTTCCAGCGGAAATGGTAACTGGGATCTGATGGGTTCTGGTTCATGGAATAATGGTGGACTCTCACCCGCCCATCCAACGTGTTATTGTAAACTGAAAGCTGGTTGGCTCAATCCTCAAGTAATTTTTGATGCTCAATCTAATGTTTCAATAAAGCCATATGCTACTAATGCACAGACTTATAAGCTTCCTATAGAAAATTTAAATAGCAAAGAATATTTTCTTATAACCAACCGCAAAAAAACTGGATTTGATAGCTTTTTACCTGGAGAAGGTTTGCTTATTGAACATGTTGATGAAAGCCAAGAAGATAATATAGATGAAGTGCACTATCTTGTAGACATAGAGGAAGGCGACGGATGTGGACATTTAAATAAAGGTTTAAATCAAGGTGATCGTGGCGATCCTTTTCCTGTAAATCTTAATAATGTTGGGTATCCGTGTAATATATTCATTATAACTAAATTTTCTGGAAAATCTTATTATAGTCCTTATTCGAATATATTTCTTTCTCATATAGAACATTCAGGAAATAATATTAATACAAAAATTACTGTTGGGAGGCAAAATTGAAATCGTGTATAAATTTTGGATTTAATGCCATACTAAGGTAATACGCTGATACTAATTAATTTTATACTGGAGTGATATACTATGTTAGATTCAACAAAATACAACCTTGCAGATTTTAATGATATTGAAGAAATGGATATGATGGAACGCGCAAAATTTTTTAATGAATATATGGAAGATGTGTTTAAAAAACATCATACACAGTATCGTCGCGTTTCGCTAAATGGGTCTAGTCCTATAATGAAAGTTTTTGATCCATATACAAATGAAGAAAAAGAAATGATTTATATGGCTTCCAACGACTATCTTAATTTAACACATCATCCCCGTACAATTGAAGCTGGTAAAAAAGCTTTAGATAAGTATGGTACGGGGGCTGGTAGTGTCCCTTTATTAGGTGGTACTTTTGATATACATATTGAACTCGAAAAAAAGATTGCAGCTTTTAAAGGATGTGAATCAGCAATTGTGTATTCAAATGGTTTTGGGTCTAACAGTGGCTCTATCCATGCACTCCTCCGTGACACAGATGTTGCTATTCTTGATATGCTAGTACATGCTAGTATTATAGATGGATGTAAAAATACTAATGTTGAATTTTTCAGACATAATAATATGAAGTCATTGGAAAAGACACTTCAAAAGTGTCAGAATAAATATAGAACGAAGTTAGTTATTGTTGATGGCGTATATTCTATGGACGGCGATATATCAAAATTAGATGAAATCGTAGAGATTGCTCATCAATACGGTGCCTATGTTATGGTAGATGAGGCACATGCTACTGGTGTTATTGGGGAAGATGGAAAAGGAACACCAGCATATTATGGTATCGAAGGTAAAGTAGATATTGTTGCAGGTACTTTTAGTAAAGCATTAGGCGTTGTTGGAGGGTTTGTAGCCGCAAATCATGAAATTGTGGAATACCTCCATTATTATTCCCGTTCTTACATGTTTTCTACTGCATCAACACCTCAAGCTGTTGCTTCTCTTATTGAAGCCATTGACGTGATTGAAACAGAGCCAATATTAAGAGAGCAACTTTGGAATAATATTCGGTATTTTAAGAAAAACTTGCTTGATGTAGGATTAAATATTGGCAATAGTGAAACAGCAATATTCCCAATTATTATAGGAAACGATATAAAAGTCCGTGAAATGTGTCGTGAGATGCATGAAGCAGGAATCTATGTAAATCCAGTGCAGTACCCAGCGGTTTCTAAAAGACTATCAAGAATTCGAATGAGTATCATGTGTAACCATACGAGACAACATTTAGATAGAGTATTAAACGTTTTAGAACATTTAAGCAAAAAATATGAACTTATCAAAGAAACAGAAAAAGAAAATATAGATATTGCTTAACTAAAACTACAAAAAAACTGCCTATTTAGTTATTGCTTATAGACAGTTTTTTAAATTTGTGGAGATAATAATTATCTCCTTTTTAATTGTGATAGAATTGGACACTAATGAAAATATTGCTTTCAATTTTAATCATTATAATTTTATTACTTTCCCTTCCGTGATACCTGACTCGTTAAACGCGTCCACACGGACATAATACTCCTTCTGAGACTTCACTAAAGCGCCAATATTTTTCGATGTTCCAAATATTATACAGCTGTGATAAAGCTTATCTTCCTTATGACCCCATAAAATATTATAGCCGACTGCTCCATTGTCCTTTACAGAAACATCCATATCAATATCACCGACGCGTTTTGCTTCAAATTCAGGCACCAAAGGTTTTGTTCCCTCACCCAAACCAAATACACGCAATCCTGATATACTTGCTTTCTGCCCGAATGGAACTTCAATCACTTTTAATTTTAAATATCTTACCCGTATACCATTCTCACGAACAACAAGATAATGTGGCAGATTATCCTCAGCTCCGCTCCTATCTTCAATAACAAAATAACTGTTACCATCAATAGAGCCTTCAAGCATCCATCTAGTTCTATGAATTCGTTCATCTATATACCGTGGTTGTGACGATACTGGGATGAGCTCTACATCATCTGGAATACTTGCGTCAATCTTATCATCTGCGAAATTAATCTGTACTGCACGGACATCATAGTCCTTGCCAAGGTCAACTTGAATCCATTCCCCTGGTTCTGCTGTCGTTGCCTGCCACCATGTTTTTATATTCTCATCAACTACCAGTGACGGTTTTTTATCCTCATTATAAGAAGATGCCGCAACATTTTTACCATAGCTCAAAAGATACCATTCCGGGTCAGCCCAAGGATCTAGTTTTTTTTCTTCTGTCTTTATTGGCCAATCACCGTACCTCTGGTTGCAGAAAAGTTCACCATCTTTATCAAATCCAGCAGGCCAAAGTCCCACACGGCGTTCAAACATATGATTTATACTAATTACCGCTGTAGCTGTATGCCACCAATTTCCAGTTCTATCTTGAAGGGTTGAACCATGTCCTGCACCTGTAAGAAAGCCACCTGGTTTATATGAATATGGATTATTTTGTGCTAAATGATATGGCCCCAATGGATGATCGGCCTCATACACACCATCAGCATAAATATTATTTTGAGTAGCTGGACATGCGTATTGCAGATAATATTTGCCGTTATACTTGTTCATCCATGCACCCTCAATATATGGATCTGTTCCAAATGCCTGACGTAGACCTGCCTTTACTCCATCATCAACCTGCATTCCATGTTCCACCATTGCTTTGAAAGTATGCTCTACTTTATTATCTATTTCTTCTTCAGTTAACGGAAAAATATGATTATTACCAAGACGTTCATATCCCCTTTCCATTGAATTACCGAAGATTAGCCCCTTTTTTTCACCAATAGGTGTCATGCTTATTTTTTCCAGTTCTACACCATAAATTGGTGCTGAATTGGAACAACCCCAGAAAAAATATACTCTTTTGTCATCATCTATAAAGAGATGTGGATCCCAAAACGGAAATACACCTTTGATTTCCTCATATGGACCTTTAAGTATATCCTTCGTCCTAAAAAAAGAACAATTTGCATTATTCTTTGATGCACTGAAATATACATAGTCTCCCATAACACGCACATCTGGGGCATAATCATAAAAAGGAAGTTCAGCATTTATTTTTTGATGTTTCCAGTTTGCCATATCATCGGACACATATACACCTTTAATCATTGAAGCAAAAATATAATACTTCCCTTTGTAAAATAGTAAGGACGGATCCGCCGCCTCACGTGAAATTTGAAAGCCGTTTCTTATTATACTAAATTGGTACTTATAATCCACATTTAGTGGATTGCAAAAATATCCCACAAAAATCCCCCCTCTATAATTCGTAGTATAGCAAATTCATCCTCGAAAATATTTCACTATATTTGTTTCTATTTCACTCTATTTATGTTATACTGAAAAAAAAATAAAAGAAGGTAAACGCATGGAAAGAAATACAATACTTCAACAAATCAGTGATGCCACTGGCGTCTTAATACAGCTATATTCAAATAACAATATACAATGTTTTGGTTTAAACGCCTTTGAACCAAATCCAGTAAATGAATTTATACCAGATGCCATTGCTTCCGACCATACTCTCGTTTATTCCTATTCTCCTGAATATGTATTTGGCGGTTTTGTACGCATAAAAGGAACAACTGATTACATCATTATAGGCCCTATTCTTTTCTCCCAATGTTACATAGACAGGTCGAGAAGAATCCTAGCAGACATGGGACACCCAGTAACCGATGCAAGAGCGCTAACACATTGGTTGCAATCCATGCCTATATATGACATGTCCCGTCTCCAAGGTACTATTAGACATATTGGAGCCTTAATCAATGGTATCAGTTCTGATGAAGTTCACCAAATTGCATGGCCAGTAACTCATTCTCATAATTATTCTGACTTTCCTTCACCGCAATTCATCGATCGTTTAGACGACAGCTTTGAAAACAAAATACTTCTGAACATTGAGTTTGGCAATGTGAACGAAGTCAATAAATTGGTTAATGCTTTTAAAGCATCATATCCAGAGCAACTTGAATTCGATGGTCATCTTCACTCATACCAAAACAGTTTTATTGAATCTGCCAGCCTTGCTTCCAGAGCCGCCGTACGTGGAGGACTTGAATACTCAACAGCTCTAACCTTATGTAAAAACCATATAAATTACATGGAAAAGTTACCGACTTATAAAGATATTGTTGTCTATTTACAGCAGATGCTTCTTGATTTCACAAAAAGGGTGGCCATTTTCCAGTCTCTCTCATCAAATTCCTTATTAGTAAGGCAGGCAAATGACGAAATCCAACTGCATATTTATGAAAAAATTACACCATCTATTATTGCAAGCAACCTAAATATAAACTGTTCATACTTATGTGCACATTTTAAACGTGAAACTGGAAAGACCATTACCGAACATATAAACGAGCTTAAAATAAATGAGGGAAAACGTCTATTGAAAACAAAGCAAATTCCCCTCATTCACATATCCACGCAATTAGGTTATTCAAGCCAAAGCTATTTTCAACGTGTATTTAAGAAATTCACTAAAATAACACCAAATCAATACCGCAATCAGCCTCAATAATTATTTTCTCTCTTTTCTCAATTATAAACTTCTGATATAATGATAATTGTTTTTATAACAGAAGGAGAGATTTTATATGAAATATATTGTTATATTAGGAGACGGTATGGCTGATTTTCCTATAGAACAGTTTGGCAATCAAACACCACTCCAATACGCTAATATCCCTACCATTGATTGGCTGGCAAAACATGGAGAGTTAGGATTAGTCAAGACTGTTGCTGATGGATTATCACCTGGAAGTGACGTTGCGAATTTATCCGTGATGGGTTATAACCCATTTGAGTTCTATAGCGGACGTTCACCATTAGAAGCTGCTAGTATGGGTGTAGAATTGTCTGACACGGATATTACCTTCCGTTGTAATCTTGTAACCCTTTCAGATGAAGAACCATATTCTGAAAAAGTAATTCTTGATCACAGTGCTGACGAAATTACAACCAAAGAAGCAGACATACTCATTAAAGAAGTAAAAAAACATTTAGAAACGGATATTATCAAATTTCATACAGGTATTAGTTATCGTCATCTAATGGTATGGCATGATGGACCTTATGAGTTTTCACTGACACCGCCCCATGATATTCTTGAAAGAAAAATAGATGAATATCTGCCACAAGGGTTACAAGCTGACATCATACATAATATGATGGTGAAGAGTAGTGCGTTTCTCAAAAATCATCCCATTAATCTAAAAAGAATAGAAAAGGGTTTACGCCCAGCAAATTCTATCTGGATATGGGGAGAAGGCAAAAAACCCAGATTATCTAGTTTCTACGAGAAATATAACCTAAAAGGTGCTGTTATTTCAGCCGTTGATTTAATTAAAGGGATTGGACTTTGTGCTGAAATGGAATCTATTGATGTTGAAGGTGCTACTGGTAATATCCATACAAACTTTATTGGAAAAGCAAATGCAGCTATTGAAGCACTAGCGGAAGGTCAAGACTTTGTATATGTACACATTGAAGCGCCAGATGAATGTGGACATCGCAATGAAGTTGAGAATAAAGTGAAGTCAATTGAACTAATAGATGAACAAGTGGTCAAAATAGTAAAAGAACAATTAGATGCTATGGGTGAGGACTATAAAATAATGATATTACCTGATCATCCAACACCTTTATGTCTTAGAACGCATACATCGGATCCAGTACCATTTTTGATTTACCAAAGTAATAAACAGCAAGAAAATCTAACGCAAAAATATGATGAATTTTCTGCTAAACAAACAGGAATTTATTTTGAAGAAGGTTATAAATTAATGGATTACTTTTTAAATGAATAAAAATAATTCCCGAAATGGATGAAACTATATTTGAAGATGAATGATAATTCAGATATTTCAAACCCATTATAGTCATAGCAGTTGCTACCATCATTGCTATGACTATTACCTTATGTACCTGAGGTTTGTTATCTTACATTATTATTTATATATTCAACTCATATTTCATTATTTCTTTTTTATCGTTTGGCTCAATCAATCCATATTTCATCTTTATGCGATCCAGCTTCTCCAACATAGGTTTTGCGGTAAGCCAGAGGAATACTACGGTGGCAATTGCATGGATAAGATCAAAAGGAATACCTTGAAGGTATGCATAATAAAACATTTCCTTAGTGGGATGACTCTGGAACATAAGTACTGCCGCAGGATTCATTATTCCCCCATAAATAAGAAACGTAGTCAATCCGCCGAAGATACAGAGTGCTCCTGTATTCCTACGAAGAATACCCTTACGAAACAGAACTCCTGCCAGAAATCCAATGATACCGAAGGCGAACATCTGCCAAGGTGTCCACGGCCCTTGCCCAAAGAACATATTAGATACAAAACCAGTTACTGCACCCACCAGAAATCCTGATTCACCACCAAAAGCTACTCCAGATATGATAACTATAGCCACTACGGGTTTAAACTGAGGCAGCATGAAAAAGGCTGCACGGCCTGCTACGCCGATAGCACATAGCACCGCAATTACAATTAATTCACGCGCTTGTGGTTTACGACTCTCAAACACCATTACAAAGGGTATTATAGTCTCCAAAATGATAAGCATACTAATAAAATAATATTTCCTGTCGCCCAAATAGTAGATACCTATATAAATAGTTAATGGTATGGCTATTAAAATCATCAACATAGCCGCCATAGTTCGTTTTGAAAGATGTCGCTCACTTACCGGTATCTGTTCATTTTCTAAAGATAAATCTTCATTTTTTTCTGGTAATTCACTTTGCTGCGACATGTCAAGGTTTAGTCGTGTATCGCTCTCTTTGGAAGGCTTTATTTTATAAGGCTCTTCATCCCCCCCGCATGCAACAATCACATCCTCAACCGTCACTGCATCAGGTAGTTTTTGCCGTGCCATACGATTGGCAGCAGTGGTATAAAAGCTATTTCTTGAAAAAAAACGTCGGGGTACGTCCCAACTGACAATATTGCCGTCAAAAAACATAGCACAGCGATGTGCATATTTAGCACAAAACTCAATGTCATGACTTACCATTATGATAGTGACATTCTTCTGCAAAAGCTCATGGAGAATACTAGCAAACACCTGCTTAAATTCAACATCCAGTCCTTTGGTGGGTTCGTCCATAAGTAGAATTTTTGGCTCAAGCAGGAGTACTTTGCCCAATGCCGTCCGTTGCTGCTCGCCACCAGATAGGTCATAGGGATGCATGGATAGTAAATTGTCAAGTCTGCACAGTCTTGAAACTTTCCTTATTCTATTTGACTTTTCTGTCTTGGACATCTTTTGCACTGAGAGTACATCAAATAAATCTTCCTCGACCGTTTTTTTCACAAATAATGCACGTGGATTTTGGGGTAGCACTCCTAGCATCGTGAAAAAAAGCTTCTTGTTCCCAAGCATCGATAACTCTTGTCTATTAATCTTCACAGTACCCCGATATGGTTTATTTATGCCAGAAATCAGCGACAGGGCCGTAGTTTTTCCAGTACCATTACCTCCAAGAATAGCATACAATTCACCACCATATACTTTCATAGAAAGCCCCTTCACCACGTCTGGTGTATCCTTTTTATAACGGAACCACACCTCATTAAGTTCAATAGAAGGAATACCATCTTGGTTCTGAATCTGCGTAATCATTGGAACTTCACTTAGGGGCTGATTTCGTGCAAAAGCGTCCAACCACGTGCGTCCTTCCCTCACTGTTACAGGGCAAGGTAAGTCGTTTTCAACTGCGGCATAGACACGCATAGGTGTCGGCATGGCAAGAAACATGCTATGATTTTGTTTCTTCAGCTGTTCTCCTATATTCTCCGGCGTCCCGTCAAAGATTATCCTACCTTCGTCCATCACCAGAACCCTATCTGCAAGAGGAAAAACCTCCTCCAAACGGTGTTCGGTTATGATAACTGTAATGCCTAGTTCGCGATTGATTCTACCCACATTGGAAAGAAATTCTACCGCTGCAACAGGATCCAATTGGCTGGTAGGCTCGTCCAATATCAGCATAGATGGCTGCATAACCATAATAGCAGCAAGATTAAGGAGCTGTTTCTGTCCGCCGGATAATTCGTTGACATTTTTGTGAAACCACGTCTGTATTCCAAAAAAAGACGCCATTTCAGCCACTCTCAGGCGGATGGACTGACTGTCAAGCCCAAGGCTTTCCAGTCCAAATGCCAGTTCGTGCCATACCTTGTCAGTGACAATTTGGTTGTCCGGCGATTGCATTACAAATCCTATCCTAGTCGTTTGGGTACGCTGGTCAAGGTCTGATAACAGGGTGCCTTCGAAGAAAACATCACCACTCCGCGTTCCATGTGGTGTTAGCACAGTTTTAAGATGCCTGAGCAATGTAGTTTTTCCACATCCTGAAGAGCCACAAAGTGCTATGAACTGTCCTTTTCCAATGGATAAAGACAGATTGTCAAGCACCTTTTTTTCACTTTGAGGATATGAAAATGTTAAATTTCTGATCGTATAGCTTTCCATTTTTGATCCTCCATTATATTCATTATGACAGGTGCTATGCACAGTGTCAGATAGCAAAAGTAAAGACTAATAGAGTAAGTCCCGCCCCACCCCCCATGCATGGTGGGAAAGTACCGCCAGTATAAACCTCCAAACAATAAGCCCGTTATAATATATGTACCACAAAGCAGAAAAAACAAAAGGAGCCTTTGGTCCCTCCTGTCAAAGCGATAAATAGAGAATGCGGTGCGTCCAGGCAACCCATACCCCCTGCTTTTCATGGAATCTGCTGTTTCTATGGAATTTTCCAGTGCCCATGTCACCATAATGGATAATATTCTCACACCATTTTTAATTCGCTGCAAAATACTTCCGTTTGACACATCCCTCCCTATGCATTTCTGCGCATTTGACACTATCGTAAGCTGTGCTTTAAATCGTGGTACAAAACGCAATGTCATGGATAAAATCAGTGATAGCGCAGGTAAAACCCGTCCAAAAAGATACACGAACTTATCAGAGGTCATCACCGCGTTATAGCAAGAGAACCAGCATATCACGGTAATCAGCATGACTGCTGCCGCAACTCCGTAGGTAATAGATTCGAGTGTCAAAGGATTGCCATTTCGCAGGTAGGTAAGAATAGTACCTCCTTCATGATTGAATGCAGGATTTATAAGTGCCGTTACTACAATCATAGGTATCATATATTTAAAATTAAAACGTACTGCCTTTTTTTCATTTAGATATACAGAGTAGGTAAAAGCACACACCAACGATATCCCTAGACATATCGGATGCATAAAAATCATGGAAAACAACAATACCAGTATAAAGTAGATAAAATTAACCGCAGGGTGGCAGTTGTAAAAAGTGTCCTTCATTATTCTTTCCCTCCAGTAGCATAATATCCACCAACGTCCCTGCCCAAATCACAGGTGTAAACCCATTCGACCACATCTCCAGCCTTTAGCTGATATCGGGAGCAGCCATAGTTAGGGAACCAACCATTGACCTTGTACATCCAGCCAGAAAGTTCACCACAATCAAACTCATACAGGTTGTTTATTCCTTCGATATACGCGCTATTATACATGGGCGTATTTTCAAACTCCATATGAATTTTGTTTTTCTTCATCTCCCGCAAAAGCACATTGAATACCGTTTCACCCTCGTAGAAAGTCACTTCGCTAGCCTTGAAAATGACGCCCTCATCAGGTACCAGCTCTATTTTTTCCTTATCTAAGTGATCAATATTTTTAAGAATGTTATCACAGCGAACAAATAATGTACAGGTATATGTCGTATCCCTGATCTCGATGTCCTGAGGCTCAACCGGAACAGGCTTACCCTCGGGCACGGGATCGGTAAGGTACCGATCTTTGCCTGTCTCCGGGTCAATAACCATACCCTGCTCAACAGAATAGCCTTCGGATCCGTTATAACCCCCCTCCGAGGAACCCTCATGTTGATGAGATTGGGGCTCTTTTAATGGCTCCAGTACAGATGGGTTGGCTAGTTCTGTATTATCTATAGATTCTACAGATGTACTAAGCGGTGAAGATATGTCTCTTACGGCATAGTCTCCGCCTAAAAAATATGCTACTATAAGCACACAGCATATAATGATTGTTGTTATGATTTTTACCCTGTACTTTTTCATATATTGGCACATCCTTTATATTAGATTTGCGGCTCTCAGCATGTTGAATAGCATTTCCGCTACCTCACAGCGTTTTATAGCTGTTTTGGGGCGGATATCCAAGTCTTCCATTGAAAGAATGTCCTCCCTATAGCAAAATGCTAGTGAAGAACGGGACCAGCTTGAGGTCGTGATATAATCGACAAACTGTGCCAATATATCCCTAACTCCAACACCTGTAAGGCTCGTATCCATACCACAGAGCTTTGCAGCACGAGCCACCATAACAGCCGCTTCTTCTCTGCTAATGGTGCCTTCGGGGTTAAAGTTTGTGGAGGAGATGCCTTTTATAATGCCATAGTGATAAGCTGCTCCTACATATCCTGCATACCATCTATCTGATGGAATATCGACAAACACGCTTTCCGTAATTTCAGGAAGCCCAAGTCCCCGTACTATTACGGCTGCAAACTCGGCACGAGTCATGGTAGCATCCGGGTCAAAAGTGGTATCGGTTTTACCATTTATAATGCCCCTCGTCGCTAATGCCGCAATGGCAGGCTGGTTTGCATGGGAACAGATATCCTGAAAGGTTTTGCTATGATTCATAATAGGTGCCACCTTAATATCGGAGTGCTTACCAGAAAGACCTTCACCAGCTTTTGATCCTTCGTATACACCATCTGGAATTAAAATGGCATCTCCCATACGGTATAGGCTGTTTTTTTCATCCTTTGCACGTTTTACTGAAACTAGCGCATAAAATGCCTGCTCAGTTGCCATTTGGTTGCTACCGCTGCCATTGGCCGTATGAAGGAAGCCCTGCCCCTTCTTGTAGAAGTTCAACAGATTGTCTATCAAAGTATTTTCTTGCTTAACAAAACGTGAATCTTCTAAGGGTATTCCAAGCTCTGTCAGTGCTACTATTACCTGCGCACAGCTTTCAGAATTATCGGTACCCCAGCTGGCAAAGCCACCTTTGCTGTTTTGCAAATCAGACAGACAGGTCAGAGCTTCCTGTGTAACCTTTTTAACATCTGAACGATGTTGATATTTCGAAAGAGCCTGTAGTGCCATGGCAGTGATATCTGGATCAGAAATCTCGTCACTTGCAGTGGCATAATCCGTGCCTCCAAAAAGAGAGAATCCGCCATCATCTAGCTGTCGGCGTAAAATTTCATCCACATACATATCGCGTGTCGCCTGGGTTTTAGCTCCAAAGTTTTTGGGCATTGGATAATTGCCGCTATCTAGAGCAATCAGCGCCCAGATGGGTCCGTTTATGCCTTGCCAAATGGTTTTATCAAAATCACCCAGAGGCGTCAACAGATTATATCCAGCCACATCACGCGGGTCTCTTCCAATGGAGGATAAAGCCACCGTGAGGCGAGAATACTCAGTATACTTCTTTTTGTGTAGTACACCACCACATGCTACGACATACTTCTCAACAGTATCGTAGTAATCCTGATAATACTTTTCCAGCACATCGCATCCAGCTCGGGCAAGACCCATAATTGCCCATTCCCCGCCAACAGACCCCACCTGCGGTTTTTTTACTGTTTTATATATGTAATTTCCTGTGTCTTGCAAAACCGCATCCAACTGTTCTGGATCAGAGGCAAAAGTTCCAGTCATGCAGCTCATAGCCAGTACGATAACCAGTACTAAAGATACTGTTTGCTTTAAAGTTAATTTCACTACTCTCTCCCCTTGCTTTTGTTATTTAGACATAATCTGTATAAGTACATTCAGCATCTTTACCGTTTCTGCACGTGTCGCTTTGTCATTAGGTGCAAAAATATTGTCATCTCTGCCACTGATTATGCCTGCCTGTTGCATTGCACTTACCGCATTTTTCGCACTACCCCTTATCTCTATATCATCTAAAAAGGTTTTAGCTGGAAAGTCAGCTGGTAGCCTAAAGCTTTTATATTTTGCATAACGGAAAATCATTACAGCCATATCCTGCCTAGTTATCATATTATCCGGCGAGAAGGTGT
The DNA here is from genome assembly GCA_963662695.2 of Clostridia bacterium. Lineage (GTDB taxonomy): Bacteria > Bacillota > Clostridia > SK-Y3 > SK-Y3. The sequence goes on from CAXXDC010000001.1 coordinate 1,449,638, forward strand.
TTTCAGAGGTACCTAGAGTGATCCCTGCATTAACAGCCCATGCTACACTTGGAGCGTACCAGGCACTTTCATTTACATCCACAAATTTACTACTTGCATTCAACATGTCATCTCCGCTTATGCGTGCAAGGAGAGCTGCAAACTCTGCTCTTGTGATACTGTCCTCTGGAGCAAAGGTGTTTTCAGTTTTTCCTTTTATGATTCCCTTTTCAGCTAGGTAATAAATGTACTCTTTTGCCCAATGGGTATCTGCCACGTCATTGAACTTAACACTCATCTTATTATCGTCGTGAACGATGGCATATAATGAAAAGTGATCGGTTTTAAATACAATACAGTTGGTTTCTATATCATATTTTGCACCTTCCATTTCTATTGCTTTGCCGTTTTCATCAATATTGTAAATAGTCAGCTTTTCTGTACTTTCTCCAGGTTGCGGTGTGTATGGCAGAGAAACTGTAACCTTTCCGCCTAATGAGGTTACCGCACTATCTCCCACAAAGATGGAAAAGTCATATACAGGATGGTTGTTCACCAGCGCCTTGTTTTCCTCAGAAAGCGAATTAGATTCTACCTTCTCTATGCCAATACTGATGTCTGAACCAGTTTCCTTTGATATTTTGGTCAGTACCTCCTTAGGCATGGTGAGTTCTGCAATTTCTGTGGATATCTTCATTCCTATGCCAGCCTCGTTTGCCATTGAGGAAACAGAAACCTTTGGCAACGTCACTATAATACCTTCCACATCGCCATCAATTTTTGGTGTAATAGTAATATTTGAAACTTTTCCGTTCTTTCCTTGCTCTATTATTTCCTTTAGAGACTCTTTAGATACATTTACCCTAGCCTTACCACCACTTACTTCGGCCTCAGGTCTTATAGTGATAGTAGTCGTTTCTATTTCTTCAGGTTCTTCCTCACTTCCTTTGATGGTGGACGGAGCATCGCCTGAATCAAAGGCACCCAAATCAGTAAGTTTTTCGATAGCCGCATTGTAATTTTCAACATTACCCACCGTGATATAAAGTTTTTGTTCCTCGGTAAGGGCTTTATAGGCCTTATCTGCAGCCATAACTGCCGACTTATGGGAAAGGGTCACCTTGGAAGCATCAGGGATAGCGTTCAGTAAATTCTTCACATTTTCAATTTCATCATAGAAAACAAGTTTTTCCTCCGCAGCATAAAGCTTGGTTACATCTACCTTGGTTTGTTCAGTTTTATCTAGAATATTGTATATCGTTCTCGCATACTCAATAGTATCACGATGATTTTCATAATTTCCCATAGTAATCTTGCTCGCTTTAGGGAGGTCTGATATTACTTCATTAACATAGCTTGCCCCATTACTTGCACTGATAACATGCAACTCATACCATGTCCCAGTATAGTCAATCGCTTCGGTTTCTTGATTATTCATGGAAGGCCATGCATGCTCACCGACACCTATGTAAACGGTGTCGCCGGGCACAACGGGAATGTACTCGGTGCGCTTATAATAGGAATTACCCTCTGCATTAGTCGTAACCTTTTTGTTTAGGAAGGTCTTGACAAGATAATTTTTATTGGTAGCTGTAGGGGTTACTTTAACTCTAGCACTTTTCCCTGATATAACAAGGGCGAACTCATTTTCATCTGCAGAAAACGCCGGTGTAAGAGTGCCTGTGCTTACATCCAAATCTTCAAGAGCAGTATCGTCATTTCCCCATGAGCCACCAATGTCTGCCCCAAGTTTTTGAGTGTACTGGATACGTATTTCGTCATCATCCCCAAGATTACCATTTTCCACTGAAAACTTTTGGAAGCCTTCATTTGTGAACCAGTCATTTAAAGTACCCATCCAGCCTGAGCCCCTTGCTCCAGAAAATTCGCCCAGTTCTTTTCCGTCTTTTGTTATACTGGCAAGATATGCTATATCATAGGCACCTACATTTGAACTACCACCAGTGCCTGTCCAGCTGTATCCTTCCTCCGCCAAAGCTCTAAGCGCAACGGTCATCATTGTATCCTTTTCACCTAATGCATAGTTTCGCTTATTTATAATCTTACCCGTGAAATCGCCACCGGAGTAGGTATAGTTTTCAATATATAAATCAACAGTACCAACTTGATCTCCTGCATCAAAGTTGCTATTACCAACATCCTGCACATCTTCGGGTGTCTTTTTCTCAACGGCTGCCATGGTGTCAATGGCATCTGTCTTGGCTGTTTCAATTGCAGCATCGGTTTTAGCTTCTTCTATGGCAGCGAGACCGTCCTTGTATGCCGCAAGGAGAGCCTCCCAGTTTTCAATGGTGTAATCCTTTCTATTGTAGCTTTCAAATGCAGCAGTCAATTCCATAATAGCCTGGTCAACTGTCGAACCGCTGACAGGTCCCCATGTGATGGTTACTCCCACATCGTTGTAGGGCATAATGAAACTTAACTGGGCATCGTTGAAAAATACGCCATGATAGTTAATCTCCTTGCCCTTATAGTTGGTTTCATCACTCAAGCCTCTAGTGTTTAAGGATACGCTACTGCTTTCAATACCGTCATATTGTATGCTTTTGATTTCATACTCTTCACCGTTTATGTATACGGTGAAATCATTCTGTGCCTCGTAGTAATAGCGCCAATCATATTTTTCTTCTAGTTTAAATTCCTTGTCGGAAATCGACCAGTTTGCACCCTCTGCTGAAAAGATATTTCCATCCTGGGTGCTGGTCTCGGAGTCCCGAACCAAGTAATACCCATAATATCCCACATTAAAGTCCATAACTATCTCGTTATCAGGGAAAGCAGTTGTTACACCATAACTGGAATTACCACTATAATTACCGCTTATATCCCTAGAAAACCAAGTAAATTTGTTCAGTCTTAATGGATTTACGAGGTCGCATTTATTTTGTAGGTACGTGATCATGTCCTCAATAACTACTTTTGCTTCATCGTTATCTGCTTCAATATTAATTTCTAATTGATAGGGATCAAGAGAAGGCAGACCTGCAGTATTGGCATCTACAATATCATTGTATGTTGCAAGCTCTATACCAGTCACCATACCCTGCTGGTAAGCGCTCATTCCGTTATAGCTCTCGATAAGCGCGTTTACCAATTCTTGAGCACTTGCACCCAACAGCGTTATATCGTCGGGCAAACGGTTAAGTAACCCTCGAAAGTGAGAGAGCTTTTCATTAGTCTCCAGTGTAGTTTTATCCTGTATAGCTTTAATAGCGGCTATCGCTGTTTTCTGTGCAACACTAGCGTCTCTTATTGTAGTTGCACTTTGAATCCCCTCAATACCAGTCTTGTAGTAGCTTTGTATACTTAACCAGTCATCGGCTGTATAATAGCTCTCATCATAGGTATTATAGACAGCCTCCAGCTCGGCCTTGAGAGTACTGAGTACCGCCGATGGATCCGACGGTTCGGTTACATTAACAGTTATTGTAGCACCCGCGATCAATCCGGGAATAATACCTTCATCATAATTATTATCCTTTAGGGGATATACGCTAACTTGAAAAGTACCCTCTTCATAGAAGGTATATGAAAAACTGCCGTCGCTTCCAGTTTCTACCCCAGTGTTTTCAAAGGTATTTCCTGAAGGCGCTTTTACAAATACTGTTGCTCCTGATAGTGCAGACATTCCACCGTTATAATGTGCGTAAAATGATACACAAGAAGTTGCCGTATAGGTAGTTTCCTGACCTGCCTCAACTGTAACACTTCCTGACAAGTCAGATAATCGTACATCATTTGCAACTTCATTAAAAGCATAAATAGTGGGAGCACTACTAGCGTTTACAAAATACGGACAATCCAAATACGCTACTGTAACGGCGTCCCCATTTTGTAGCTGAATAACTGATGCTTCATGTCTTCTAATTATATCTCTTAAACTATTCGAACCCATATTGGAGTTCGGACCGCATACAAGCACCCCGTTTACAAAGATTGTGTACGCCTGATTATTGCTAATATCATTCCCTGATATATGACGGATATCTGTAGTAACGCCCGCTTGGTTAAGGGCATCAGCAACAGTATGTCCATCGTTGAGAGTCAAACTGTAGGTTCCCGCACTGGTAATGAAATCAACCTCATCTTTTCTTGCTGCAAGGTTATCTACCACTGTCAACGTGACACTAATGCTCTCATCATTGCTTGTCAGCCCGTAAGCAGCGCTGACAAATTCTGCGTAAGCAGATTTCAATGCTTCATATGCTATATTACCATAGTTTTCTTCAGTAGGTCTGTCCGGGTATGCTGCGAAATACGCCGCCACTTCGCTCTGTGCACTTGTGAACGCATTCCAGCTTTCAGGCGTGTAATCCTCTTGGTTTAGCCCAGCAAACAACGTGTTGTAAAGGGCTTCTAAGGAATCGTATTTATATAGAGCATCATAAAAATTATTGTTAAACTCATTAGTAACAAGGGTGTCAAGCCCGTCGATAGCTGTAGTAAGCGCTGTAGCTTGGGTTTCCACATCTATTTGATAGTCTGAGGTATTTATATCTGTAGGACTACCGTCGTCGCACAGTGACTCGAGCATTGCATTTGCATTATTAATCTCGTTCTGCATTACCGACCATGAGTCAGTTGTATATTCATCGGCAGTCTTAGTTTGTGCAAGAAGCACCGCCTCGTACAGTAGCGTAGCATTGACATTTGTGGTAGGAATTAGCTTGTCGATGGCTGTTTGAAGGTTGGCTGACGCTGTATCTACTTCCTCCTGAGTAGCGACAGTGTTATTATATACTGCATTGGCTACCGTTAAAGTAGTCTGCATATCGGTCCAGAATCCATTTTCGCTTGTTTCGACACCATTCCAGCGGTCATCGATAGTGTAATAGCCTTCCATAGGAACAGCTTTTATTGCTGACTGTAAGGCTGTTTTATCCACATAAGATACATCTTCCAGCGTAACTATAGAATATGCTGATGAAAGATATGCCTTCTCAGAATTGCCCTGTTCAATATCATTGTCATAGTATCCTGATGAGCATATACGATGGACATACAGACCAGAACCATTATAGTGTTCAATTTCTGAATATGTATGTAATTCATCGCTGTATTTATAAAGCTTGGTTTCCTGATCGCTACCTTCTTCTAAGTCTACATCGGCTACCGTACCATCCTCTACCGTCTGAAGCTGTAAGGTCAGTAATGATGCCTCGTCCACTACAGAAGAAACAGCTAAAGGTGACATCTTGTAGAAAGGAGAAATATTATCAGTTGAAGATTTAGTAAATGCCCGTACCTCACGTGTCAAACCCAAAATATCTCCGCTGCTTACCGAGGTTTCTAGCAAAGAACCGCCCTTAGAAGTTGTATTACCGTCGGTAATAACCATACACTGCATCGGATATGTAACAGAATACCATTTATTTTTTTGTTGAGACGATTCCGACTTATATGTGGTTATTTCCCAATTCAGTCCCGTTACAGTGTTTCTGCCAAGGGTCAGGGAGCTGATATAATAACCCTCTGCACTTCTAGGTGTTACACTTAACGTTTCAGCAAATACATACGAGCCGCTTGCTGTTTCCTTAACAAGGGTAATGTGTGAATAGGGATCGGCATCACCCATATCCATCATTGCCTTAACTAAAAAATGAATTGCTCTATACTTGGTATCATTTAAGGTTTCTACTGGCAAACCGAGACTGGACTCTAAGACACTGTTAATAGTCTCTATATCACTTAATGTAACCGTGACCTCCCTCAAAGGAAGAACAGAATCAACTTCAGCCCGAAAATTGGTTTTCCCTTGTTTTCTTAACGTGGTGTTTTCTACAAATAGGTATGCTGTAACTGAATTAGCCAGCTCTACCTCATTTACCACCACGCAGGCTATATTACTGGTTATCGTTGCTGGAGTCTTCCCCGACTCTGTATTGGTAGCAACAACATAATAATATGTGGTTCCTGGAGTTGCTGTAGAAGGCGTATAGTTTGGGTCTGTTTCATCCTCAATGATAATTCCACCTGCTGTACTCTCCTCCGTATTGAAGTACCACTGATAAGTTAAGGTATCATTACTACCATATACGCTGGCAGTAACCGTTAGGGCATCTGCATCGTCACCGACATCGTATTCAATAATATCGGTGCATAGATTTGTGTCAAAGACTGGTGCTGTAGCACTACCCCCATTCTCTGCAAAAACCAAATTCGGCAACATTGAAAAACACATAATAAATACTAAAATAATTGCGCAAAGTCTATCAAAATTCATCTTATTTTTTTGTTTCAATTTTTTACCTCCATCTCAACCGTTTTAAAACGGAATTTTAAAAGATTAAAAGAAGATCCCGTGGAAATCTTCACAGGACCATTTATTTAATCTAAAACCTTGTAAATCATATAATTATTTTTGAAGCTTAAGAACTATAATATATGGTTCAGCTGTGCCACTCTGTGAAATTATTTGTACATAGTGTACTTGGTTATCGGATAGGTCAATACTTGCCGATGTGGTACTAATACCGTTGATATAAACATTGGTACTGCCAGTAGCTTCCACCGTAACACTGTTTTCATCTATCTCTGTCACATCTACCGCACCCATGTTTTCGATTTGTTCTGGATCGTCAGTCCAATTTTCCAAATCATCATTATCAATTTCTATATCCGGTAAACTTGGACTACCTGTCCCTGTTCCAGTTGCACGATAAGAACCGCAAACCTCGGTTGAAATCTCGCCGAAGGCACCATTCATCGCCGAGGCACCAGTATAGACACGGATAAAACGAATGCTGTCCAATTCGTAGGGCTCACCGTTGGCGTCTACCGCCCATGATATATCTATAGGATCGCCACCTGTCGTTGATCCAGTAGCTGTATAGGGATTATACGCAGTAGATGTAGCACTTCCTTTGGGGTGTACATCACAATAGCCAAAGGTATAATTTGCTGTTGTAGTGTTAGTAGCATCTCCTAGCATAACACCTGAAAGTGTAAGTTCTGAACCGCTGGTATCATCATAGTCATAATCAGCAAAAGAAAGACTACTTACTTTATCTAAAGCACCTAAGGAAGTAATAACCTCTTTAAAATAATTACAGAAAAGTGGGAACCAGCTGTGCTGATGCCATGTATTATAGGTAACTGTACCGGAATCTGAACCTGTATAAGAAACGCCATTTTGATAAATAGTGCCTGTTGTATCACCATAATCGTAGCTGTCATCATCATCGCTAGGCACTGGATTTGTATAGGTTAGAGAATAATCATTATCTGTATTACTGTCATAATACTTAGATCCAGCGATATCATACCAGTCTACACCATTCTTTGATACCTGAACGCAACCTGGTTCTGAGTTATCGCTGAAAGCGTTGCCGTAAAGAATGAAATCAACACCGTAGGGATTTGTGTTATCATTGTAGATACCACTTGTAACCTCTCCACTTTCATCCTTTGCAGGGGTACCATAATCAAGAACAACATAACCACCAAAATATCCAAGAGATACACCTGTAGTCACTATAGAATCTGTCATATCCTTTACCTGATTTAGGCTAGAGGTATAGATTGTTCCCCATCCACCGGAATTAAGTCCTTCATTTACGTACTGTCCCGGAGAGGGCAGATAAGCATAAATACCGCTGGCTGAACCTGCACTACCGCCATCTGGCTCGTCACAGCGCAGTATGTAGGTATGGGCTGGTGAATCAGAAGTGATAGTAATTGTTGTTGTCGTCCCCTCCTCCAGTGCTACAAGGTAATAGTCTCCGCTGTAATAGGTAACAGCGGAGTTATTGTTAGTGGTAATAGTGTTCACCTGCACTCCGCTGTCAGGTGAAATTTGAAGGGAAAACACTGAAGGATAATAGCCCTGCAATGTGGAATCCACATTGTAGTAGTGGGTATTTCCTACGCTTTGCTCATAATTGAGCGCAATGTTTTCACCGGAAGGAATTGACACCTCAAGGTTTCCATGGGTCGCCGCAAACACTGTTGCCGGCACAAAGTTGAGTACCATAGTCAGCATTATAAACATAGCTGATAATCTTTTGCTTTTAGAATTATTCTTCATTTGTTTAAACCTCCTAATTCAATTTATTTATAATTAAACAGTAGACATGTAACTACTGTAACCATATTTCAGTACATTGCAGATATTAATACAATATTCTTAATAAATAGACCAAAAAAGGCACTACTTTTAAGCATATGCTTAAAGTAGTGCCTCTAGTTTTCTAGTCAGCCCTTCCTCAGTTTTATAACTTTATTGATTTTTTTAGTTCCTCTATTCTTATAGGTTTCCTGTCTTGTATAATAATCTTTATTTCACCATATTCTGTATCCCGAATATGCTCAATTAACTTCTTTTCCTTGTCATTGATATTATTTATTTTACACTTTTCCAAACCTTCCACGTGTCTTCATCTCCGTCCCTAAATATATAATAATATAAAAAAATCCTTGATTCGTAAGAGGATCAAGGATTTACCAAATTTTTACATTATATATTTAAGCTAATTCTTTGGTAGCTTTATCCTGTATACCTCTTATCCCTGGTTAGATCTATACAAATAATTTTGGCAGGTATCCTGACTCATGGATTCTTGATTCCTTTAGCCTTCCCAGATATTTCTCCAGTGGCATATTCAAGGTTCTCTCCCCATTTACAGTGGCCGGTCCGTTCGGGATTTTCACCCGATTCCCTTTTAATCCTTAGCTTATCAAGCTAAAGAACCAAAATAATTATTATATGTTTTTTTATTCCTATTTTATTCTATAATATTTAATTCATTTTATCAATAGAAATATAGAAATATTTATTTTTTTATTTTAGCAAGAATAAAGTCACATTCAAAAATAGCATAATATATTAGAGAAAATAAAAAATAGAGAGTTTAAGAACACTCTCTATTTTTTTAGGCTACATCATACTACGTATATTAAGAGAAGTATTATTCTCTACTTCTAATTTATATCCACTAGGAACTTTAATTTCGTAATACAAGTCTCCTTTTTCTTTCCACCATTTCATCTCTATACTGTCATCTAACACAGGTATAGTACCTTCACATTTATTAATATTTATATCATTAAAGCACAAAGTAATTTTCTTATTCTTAGTATCTATGTTTCTAATGCCAAGAATATTTTTATATAGCCAATAAACGACATAAGAACCAAAACCATGATTGCAACTCGCCGTTTCCTCATCATGTTCCCAAAGTGTACCTGTTTCCTGTACCATACGATTGAAGTATAACGTTGACTCTTTAAGCCACTTTTTTATTGAACCATCATTTGATATCAAGTCTAATCTCAAGAAATTACCGATAAATGCATTTGCATAATCTACATCTGAATGTATTTTTGTATTCTTTCTTTCTGGGCCAAAATCATTAACTAAAGTATTCCAAAGTTCAGCATGTGTATCTTTAGTTGCCACCCCAAAAAAGAATGCATAGTACTGGCATACTTCAGTTTTATTGTTTGTTCTTTTAAGCTTTCCATCTTCTCTCAATGCATTATCAACAAAAAACTTTCCATCAAAGGATTGCTCTCTAATAATTTCTTTTAATTTTTTACCTTTTTTAATATATTCTTCTAAATTATATATCCTTCCAACTGCTTCTAAAGCCGCAGCATATAACATATTTGTTGGATAGTTTACATCTTGAACATAGTCGTTTGCTTTCGACCATTCAATAAATACCCAACCTGGTAGTTTCTCAATCAATCCGTCCTCATTTAAACAGGTTTCAAAATAATCCAAAATACCTAGTACTCTCGATTTTAAATCTTGGCAAATTGTATTATCAGTATTTCGTTTTACGTAATCCTCTAATTGTATAATAAACCAAAGAGACCAATTGGGGATATACATGCCATATGGTGATGTTATATCTCGATAATTAGCTTTTACATCTGCAGGGTAGCACATAGGAATCATACCCTCAGGTAATTTATCAAAGGCTTCAGCAATCATATAATTTTCAAAAAAGTTGTCTTCGACCTTTGTATTACCACTAATGTAACTTGCTGCTCTCGCTGTAAAATAACTATCACATAAATATCCACCTCTCTCACGGGATGGACAATCCGTAAATATATCTAACGCATTCTGACGATAGGTTTCGATACCTGCTTTGAACAGATCATTTAATTCCTGACTATCAGATAAAAATTGTGCTTTTTGTGTATCAGGATTTGTATATTCTCTCAAATATATATTCTTAACTTCACACAAACCTTCAAAATTGATAATTTTTAAATATTTAAAAGTATATGCCTCAAAAGATTCTAATTGATATATCCCCTTTTCTAGCTCGTATCCGATAATTGTATTGACTTGGGCACGCTTTATATCTACATCATCTTTATATAAAATTTCATCAAACACAAGATAAACTTTTGTATTTTCCTTTACTTCAATTTCCATTCCTATAAATCCTGTCAAATTTGCTTTGAACTCATATGTTCTAGACATATATGGTTTAAATTCGAATGATATATTATCTTTTATTAACTCGTTATCTTTAGTTATACTTGTATCCGAAATTTTTTCTATAATTTCTACAGGATTAATTTCCAACTCAGGATCCATAAAACCTTTAGCTATTCTCCCTACCATACGTGTAAATACTGGTCTCCATGATGAATCTGAATTTTCATCAATAATATAATTAGTTTTTTTGATTACTTTCTTAGGTTTTACTAATGAGTATTGTGGATACGCAACAGAACGTAGTAATAGGTTTTTATCATTGACTTGAACAAGGGGTAACCTTTGAACTTTCACTTCTGAATCCACTTTCCATTGTTGATTCAACTCAGATAATTTATAATATTCAACAAAGCCTCTTTGCAGACTGTATTTAGGTGCTTTTTGTACTCTTTCATCCATTTTGTGTGCTTCAAAATTAGGTCCCGCACCTTCCGTTGAAGCAATAATTTCATCTCCACAAACTATTTCAGCTTGAACGAACTCCTCTTGCTCCATGATATAGCTGGTTTGAGAATTATACACAGCCACTTCAATAGAAATAATATTTTTACCCTTACAAAGCTTATCTGTTAATTCTAAGGTATCCACTCTGAAATAATTTTTGGCAGCTCTAGCAGGACCATAACCTACAAATTCCCCATTAACAAATACACGATACAATGTTGCTACTGTAATGTTTAGAAAAGTTGGAGCGATTTCCTGAACATTAATAACCGTTCTAAAACCTACCATGTAATTCATTCCACCTTTTAAGCTATCTGGCCAAACTGGTTTTGCCGTAACAAAATAATTTTTATTCATTTTTTTTACCACCTTTTCTATAGACTTAATCTATATTTTATTACTCTTAGCATAATTTTAACAAAAAAAAAATACTACCTAATATACTTTTGTTACTTTATTAATAAAATTGTTACCTGTTTTATGCTATAATATATTTATATTTAAGTTTCGAGGTCGAGTTATGGAAAAAGAAAAATTTTTATTGAAAGAACATTCAATACATGCTGATTATGAGAATATTTACTCCGAGAAATGTATTAATCTAAAAATTATTTTAGAAAATGCAATATTAAGCGGAAATCTAGAAGTGGTAAAAAATGTTGTTAAAGAAGCAGAAAACGCTCAATATTTAAAATTAATTTTTGATGAAGATTTAAATATACAGAGACTATATATTGCTGCAACTATTACTTCATTTGTTGAAATATCAATAAAAAAAGGGCTACCTCAAAACATTGGAGAATCTAGTAAAAGAGTCTACTATAAAAAAATAGCTTATGCCAAGGATAAGAACGAACTTATTAGTTACTATTTTCAAATAGTCGAGGAACTTATTAATGCAACAAATAAATATTCGATCCAGCAATATTCTAAGTTAGTAAAAATGACAATTGATTACATCCATAATAATAAGTTTAAACCTATTTACGTAAAAAATATATCTGAGGCATTATTTGTAAATCGTAGTTATCTATCAAGAAGATTTAAAAATGAAGTGGGTATAACTTTAACCAATTATATTCAAAAAACAAAAATGGATATGGCCACAGAATTAATTGATAGTAATTTATATAAGCTAATTGAAGTTTCTGAATTATTAGGATATTCAAATCATGCTTATTTCTGTAAAGTTTTTAAACAACACTTTTCTTTATCACCGAGAGAATATTGTCAGCGCAAAGCATGAACAAATATTGAATATTATGATTGCATATTATATAATTTGATTAAATAGCAAAACTATTTAAAAAGATGCAACTTTTGTAATGTTATGCTCGTAATATATAGAAAGTATTGACTACAAAAATATATGATACAAAAGGTGATTATTATGAATAATTATTTTTCTAAAAAACAGATAGATTTTTTATTTGCACTCATATACATCGTAATAGGTGTTTCACTAACATATTTGCTAGCTACAACCGTTTTAGGCTGGCTCTTACCATTTATTATCGCTTATATACTGGCGTATTTAACTGATCCTATCGTATCCTTTCTTGAGCACAAAATCAAGCTACCACGGAAATTAGCCAGTTTAATTACCATCCTTTTAACTGTATCTTTAATTATCTCAGTTTTATCATCTATTATTTATAGACTTGTTTATGAGATTAAAGAACTAGCAGAGAATTTACCCGACTTTTTAGCAATGCTAGCACTCAATATCAATAACTTACTAGACAAAGGTATTAGTGCCTATGTTAATTTACCCGTTGAAGTATCCCAATTTATAGATACAGTTATTACGGGATTATTAACAAATCTAACATCAATTATTGGTCCTCTTACAGATGCTACTACTAGATTTGCATATATCGTTGTAAAATCTTTTCCCGCCATTTTCGTGTTTACAATTGTGTTGATACTTGCAACCTACTTTATCAGCAGTGAAAAAAAGATAATTGACAGGTTTATAGTCAAACAAATACCCGTTTCTTGGGCATCTAAGATAGTCAGTATAAAAAATGATTTATCTTTTGCGCTATTAGGATATGTTAAAGCACAGTTAATTCTGATGAGTATTACGTTTGTGGAGATTTCAATCGGACTTGTCATTATTGGCGTGAATTATTCCATTACATTAGGGTTATTTATAGCCTTAGTTGATGCACTCCCAATCTTTGGAACGGGAACAATTCTCATTCCTTGGGCGATTAGCTCCCTAATTATAGGTGATTTTCGTCTTGCATTTTCATTAATTGTATTATACGGTATTTGCTTATTTGTACGACAATTGTTAGAACCAAAGGTAATCGGTAAACAGATTGGTGTCTATCCTCTTGTAACACTTATTTCTATGTATGTGGGGCTTAAGGTCTTCGGTATTCTAGGAATGATTTTGGGTCCTGTTATGATACTAGTTTTGAGAAATCTACAAAAATCAGGTTTAATACGCTTATGGCGAGAATAATGTAACACATCGCAACTTACTTTAGTGCTACGGATAGGTATAATGAAACTATAGTCGCTATACGGAGGGAAATAAATGGATAATCTTACATTTACAATGGAAAATTACTTGGAAGCAATATATGAGCTGTCACTAGACGGTAATGGCACAAGGGTATCCGATATCGCGAGAAAATTAGGCGTCACAAAGGCAAGCACCAACAGTGCTATGTCAACGCTTTCGGAAAAAGGACTTATTGCAACTGAAAAATATAAAAAGGTATTTCTTACTCCAGCTGGGCTTAAGTTAGCTAAATTTACATCTAAAAAACATAAAGTACTTCAAAAGTTTTTTACTGAAATTTTAAAAATTGATGTCAGCATTGCTGATAAGGATGCCTGTGCAATTGAGCATGTTATCAGCAATGAATCTATATCTGCCATGGAAAAATACTTGCAAAATATTGATAGAGACAAGTGATTTAAAATACATTTAATAACATCACTGTTCGTTAATTTATATTGTCAGATACAGTAAGTACATATTTCATTTTGTTTTCTTCCATAATTTTAAAATTCACATCAAATATTTCTTTCAATGTAGATTTGTTAATAACTTCTTTTGCCTTTCCATTTATAATTACCTGACCATCTTTTAACCCTATAATCATATCACTGTAATATATTGCCTGGCTAATATCGTGAAGAATCATCACGATTGTCATATTAAACTTTGTATTCAACTCTCTTATTAGATTCAATATCTGAATCTGATACCTTATATCCAAATAGGTTGTAGGCTCATCTAAAAACAAAATTTCAGTTTTTTGAGCCAATGCCATAGCAATCCATACACGCTGACACTGACCTCCCGAAAGCGTAGAAATAGCCTTATTCTCAAATTTATAAATATTTGTTATATCCATAGCCCAGTCAATGATTTCTTCATCTTTAGCAGTTTTTTTTCTATAATATGTGATATATGGCGTTCTTCCGTAGCTTACCAATTCCCTAACTGTTATATCCTTAGGGGCACTATTGTACTGATGAACAATAGCTACTTTTTTTGCAAAATCTTTGAGCCTAATATTTTGTATGTTCTTACCATCAAGAAAAATACCTCCATTTAAAGGTTTAAGATTTTTTGTCATTAAATTAAACAATGTAGATTTACCACAGCCATTAGGACCTATTATAGTAGTAATTTTTCTTTTTTCTATATGGGCACATACAGACTTTATAATATCATTCTTACCATATCTAAATGATAATTCCCTAATTTCCATAGGTTTTCTCACTCCTTATAAGTAAAAAAATAAAAAAAGGACCGCCTAAAACATTCATTACAACTGCCGCTGGTATTTCATAGGGATAGGCAATAACACGTCCTGCTGTATCAGCAAATAAAACTGTAAAGCTACCAAGCAATACAGTAAATGGAATAAGTATTTTATGGTTTGAACCAACCAAAATCTTTGCTATATGGGGAACTATCAGCCCAACAAAGCTAATTGTACCTGAAACCGCGGTAGAAATACTGGCTAGCAGAACAGCAATACAAGACACTATCAAACGAATTGCACTTACATTTACGCCTAAATTCCTTACAGTTTTTTCTTCTAGACATAGTAAATTACATTTTTCTGACATCAAAATAGCAGCGATTAACCCGATGATTACATACCATATCAGAGTATTGACATCACTCCATGTTTTCATAGAAATATTTGCATTTACAATAGAAGCAACTAGACTTTGCTTACCTCCAGTCATATAATTTAATGCTTCTATAAATCCTGTAAATACAGCATTTACTGCAACTCCAACAAGAATAAGACGCAATGGGTTAAGACCAGCTTTCCATGAAAGCATATATACAAGAATACAAGAAATTATTCCTCCTAAGAATGCAAAAAGAGGCGTAAAGAAATACAAAGTAGGAAAAAATATTGTCACCAGTATCGCCATAAAATTTGCACCTGATGAAATCCCTATAATGCTTGGATCCGCCAGAGGATTTTTCATAACAGCCTGAAATAATACGCCTGAAACTGCTAAAGCTGCACCTGATAATAATGCTATAATTATTCTTGGAAAACGCAAATCATAAATAACCGCGACATTTTCGTTATATTCAACAAATAAACCTTTTAACAGCTCTGTAAACGAAACTTTTATACTCCCTAAGTTAACAGATATAAAAAACAGACTGATAAGCATCACTGCCAAAATAACTAAAGTTATTGATTTATTCTTCATAGTCACTTACTCTATTCAAATAATATTTCATATAATTTATTCAGTCCTTCCTTATAAGTAAGACTTGCACTCATATTAAATATTTTATAATCAAGATCGTATACCTTATCCTCCTGTACTGCCCTAAAATGCTTCCATATATCATTCTCTTCAAACTCCTTGGCAAACATCTTCTTGGCTTCATCAGGAAGTCCATGGGCAGCTCTTAATATGACGTCTGGATCAGTGGCTGCAATTGCCTCTGTATTCATATTCAAAAAAGCTCCCTCATCACTGCCAAATACATTCTCTCCCCCTGCAAGCTTCACAAGATTACCAATATATGATTTTTCTGTAGCTACCATATATGCACCCGGCAGTCCCATTAAAATCAAAACTCTAGGTTTTTTCTTACCTTCAATATTTTTGCTATATTCACTGATGAAAGAATTATAATCATTGACTAAAGCTTCAGCCTCTTCATTTCTATCATATCTTTCTCCAAGTTGCTGGATACTTTTGAACATACCTTCAACGCTCATAAGGTTTACAAAGGTATAGGGTACTTTAATACTTTCATACTGTGGCTTTAAATCATATTGAAGAGAATTGGGACTTATAACATCTGTAGGTTTTAAGTGTTTTACAATTTCCATATCTGGTGTCATTGGAAGTCCGACCCTAGTAATATCATTATACCTATCCGACAATTTAATTGAACTCTGGGGAACCCCTACTAAATCTAAGTCTAATTTGTCGAGTATATCACATAAAGCTACAGATGTGCATATAATTCTAATTTCTTCACTGGATACTTCTTTGTTAGATGATTTCACTGCACAACTACAAAAAGTAAAAATTATAGATATACACGATAAAATGATAATTATTTTTTTCATGTTTTGTCACCCAATTTCTATATTTTTATTAAGCTATGTTCCTAATTTCAAATCAGGTACATAGCTTATATGAATTATTTCATAGTCTTTTTTAAAAATATTAATAGCACACAAACACCAAATACAGTAACAATAATTATAACTGGTAAACTTGACGTTTTGCTAGCTTTTTCATTCTCAGGCAGTTTTTCAATGAGTTCCTCATCAAATTCTGCAACCTCTGCTATTTCCTTATCATTTTCTTCACTTAAACTTATAGGATTATCCTTATTGTCCTTCACCTGTTCATTTTCTACACTATCATGCGCTGTCTCTTCATCAGAGACCAATACACTACTATCTCCTTCTTCAGAAATCAATGGACTACTATCTCCTCCATCTTCTACACTCTCATTCTCCGCGGGTTCAATATCATTGAAAGAACTAAATTCTCCATTATCAATTGTTGCAGTTTCCATATCAAGAGACACAAAAAACGTAACGTCTCTATTCATTGGTCCTACAAAAAAACTGGGTTTTATGAGCATATCTGCTGATTTCATTTCAAAACGAAAATCCTTTGTGTCTTCTTCAGTATTTTGACCAGAAACCGTATATTCGACGGTTTCATATGCATTCTCATTTCCTTTTTCTGTCTGTGCTTCTATTTTGACATTTTTTATAAATGATATCATCTTAATACGCAGTGTTACAAAGTGCTTCCCATCTTTAAACTCGTAGTAAGATTGAGGATATATAGCATTCCTACACATACCCTCACCGATGGATACATCTCCTCCATCATCTGAATTTTCTGTATCGGGGTTTACATAATGGGTGTTGTTAGAGACCCCATATGTTCCCTCTTCTATTGCCAATACATTTAATGTCATGCCTGCCATAATGGCAAGCATGACTAAAATGATAAATATATTTCTTTTCATCATCCTAATTACTCCTTCATCAAATCAACTGTGCAAAAATTTTGGCAATCTCTGCTCTTGTTGCGGTACCCTGCGGATCAAACATATTATTGTCTTTACCGCTTATTATTCCTGCTTCTTGCATTTTTTCAATACTATTTATCGCCCATGAGCTAATTTCATTACCATCTGCAAAAGAGCTTTCAGCATATGCTGTTGAGTATTTTTCAATTGAAGTCTGGTCAAACACCAGTCTGAATTTAGGACGCATTCCAGGCATTCCTTTCGGAGCATAAACCTGCATGATAGCAGCCTCACTGAGATTATCAACCTCAAATTCCATCGTCAAAGTGTTACTTGCTTCATCAAAGGTTCTATCTACTTCCACAAATTCACCATCACCTTTTAAGTGTTTTAACTCTTCAATCATATCCATTGTGATATATTCAGTACCCTTCCATGTCATCTGAACAGTCACTTTTCCATCTCTTACGTCCAAGGAAACAGGCCCATCAATAAACTGATTGCTCATGGATTCCGAATCTTTGCTTTCCATTAGCGCCTTCACAGTTATTGTATATTGACCGTCTTCCATGCCTTCTGATTGTGTTTCCTCTTCTTCCGACAACTCAAGACCAGCAAATTCTGCATATCTTGCAAATATAACTGCTGCTTCTTCACGACTGATAGCCCTGTCTGGCGCAAACTTATTTTCTCCAACGCCATTTACAATACCATTATCTGCTGCCCACGCTATGTAGTCAAAGTAATAGCTGTCAACAGCCACATCTGTGAATTCAGAGTCGGAATATTTTTCTGTATTCGCATCGTGAAATCTTCCTAAAGCCGTTACAAGCATTCCCCTTGTTACAACATCATTTGGACTGAATTTATAATCACCTGTGCCTTTAAATATACCCTCTTCTGTCACAATTTTTATATACTTTTCTGCCCAGTGCCCAGATATATCATTAAAAGTCAGTTCTTCCTCTGTATCTGTTTCTATTTTTTCAAAAACAGCACTGATTTCACTATTTTTCTTAACATTATCAAATGTATAAGTGGTCACTGCACCTATTGCTTCACCATTAACATAAACATTTTTTATTGTATATCCGTTCCTTGCTTTAATGCTAAAAGTTTGATCCGTTCCCCTTTTAACCTTAATGGATCCCTCAGGATTTATCGTTCCACCTGTTTTAGCACTTGCTTCAATTGTATAGGTTTTTGATGAAGATGAACCACTTGATGATCCGCCCCCAGAACTACTTGTTTTTTTAGTAGTTACCATACTATAGACGCTTAAATGATCCGTATAGAAAACAGCCGTTTTTTCATTTAAGTTAAACGCAGCTTCCATATCCTCAAGTTCTTTTGTATCAGGATTATAATAGTACAGTTTTACACTTTTTGCATTTTTGATATTTGATACCTGACTATCTGTAAGGCTTATAGTTACCTTTATTCTATCTCCCAATTCATGAATATCTGCCGTTTCCCCTATTGAAGAAGTTGATTGCAAAGATAAGTCAAAGGCATCCAAGAGTGTATCTTTTGAACCTAATTCAGATTCAATGTTACTTTCATCATCCTCAGGTATATCCGCTTTTTCAAAATGCAATGTACTACCATCGCCTGCCAATCCTAGTTTTGAGTTTAGAACTTTTGCAGGTACAACAACAACTATATTTCCAATCTTCACTGCTACTACATCTGAATCTTCCATACCTTCAATTAAAGAATCTGTGACCTCTGCTTTGTTATCTTCGCCTTCTATTTCCTTGTCAGGCTCTGATTCAAGATCTGGTTCTTCTTCCTCAACCTTTGCTAAGGTATCTGAATCAAAAACCAGTCTGAACTTCGGTCTATTTTCACCCATTCCTTCCGGCACATATACCTGCATCATCGTTGATTCATCTATATCCTCTACCTTAAATGTAACAGTAAGGGTATTATTTTCGTTATCTAATTCTCTTTCCGTCTCAACATATTCTCCATCACTGTTTTCATATTTTAATTCCTTAATCATATCCATCGTGATGGTATCTGTTCCTTCCCACACCATTGTCGCCGTTATTTCTCCATCTTCTACATTAAGTGTGACAGGGTTTGTTATAAACTGGTTGGTCATGGATGCCTCATCTGAGCTTTCTTGTAATGCTGACGCTGTTATTGTATATTCGCCATCTTCCAACATCCCAGGTGCTGTTGTTCTTACCATGTTATCATAATCAATGATGCACTCTACACCATCATAACCCATATCTGAATATAATGTGCTTTCATTATTAACTCTAAAACAATACAGCCTCATATCAAAATACTCAGCAAGAGAGGTGACATTTTCGAGACATATTTTTTCAGGAACCAATATTTCACCAGCCTTATTACTGTCATCAATATAATTTATTGTTTTGGTTGATACCGCATTAGCAGATTTCCCTTTTCCGTCGGCATCAAAATAATATGCTTCTGACATATAATCCTTTTTTGTACTATTTTCTGCATATGGTGCTGTTACATCAAGATAGGCATCAATTATGCCATCTTTAATCTCAACAGTACAGGTATCCCCAAAAATTTTCTTCGTAATAAAAGTTGAAGAAAATATTAAAGGTGCTTCATAGGTACCCTCAGCATATTGTCTAGATATGCTTTCTATGTAATCATAATGCAACCTTAATCGCATGTCTTGTGTTGTATCACCCATAGCATCCACCTTTACCGTCATATATATATACGGTTCATTAGAAGACAATGGAAGGGAAACAACTTCCGGGTATTCGTCTCCTCCTCTCTCATAATAAGACTCGTATGTGCATTCCTTTAACAGCTCCGAATATTTTATAGGGTTACTTCTATATGTTTCATAATCTTCAAAGCTATCAAAATACCATACCTCCTCAAGATGTCCTTCAATTGTTGTATATTCCATTGGCGAAAACGTAAGATATAATCTTTTTTCTGTATCCGTTACGACAATTTCAGCCGTATCAGCAATAGCATCATTTGCCATGGAAAGTTCATCAGAACTTTTTTTCCATATCTCCACAGGAATCTGGTATGTTCCATTGTTAAGATCGTTGGGCATTGAAGATAATTTCTTTTGAGCCACTACATATATCCCTGATCCTGAAAACTTAAAAAAATTTCGAGTAGTTGCAACTTGAGCTTCCTCATAAGTACCATCTGCATTTATTTTATACCCTGTAATATATTTTGCTTCATAATCACTTAGTGTGGGAATATATAAAAAAGGATTTGAACCGTTCCAATCCAAATAATAGGGCAAATCTTCAACAGGTGTACCATTTTGCGTTACCCTCATATCATAAACGGTAAATTTATCAACCAATTCCCCAATTACATTCTCAGCTAGGCTATAATTTTCATTGCCTGATTCCAATATCTCACAATCCAACTCAGCATCTGGAACAAAACATCTACTTATAAGCTTTAGACAAAAATCACTATTATCTTCGTCATAAATCTGAATGATTTCATTTTTTTCTAATTTTTCTACCACAGCAGTTACTTCTCCTGAAAAAGAATAACCTTCGGGAATAGTCACTGAAGCCGTAAAAGTATACTCTCCTTTTGGAGCATCCCATTTGAGTCCATCGGTATTTACCCAATCATCAATCTCAATCTCCAATGTTCCTCCTCCAGATGAGTCATAAATATAACCTGTCACCGTTTGTGGCAATGTTTGCTCTATCGTGTCACTATTTCCAGATATTGAAAGTAATCTCAGAGATTCAAAGTGTGATATTTCTTTAAGAGTTTGCTCTGCTCTACTAATAGTGATTGTGTAGGAACCTTTTGCAGATCCATCGGCTGCATCAACTCTCATATAAACCTTTGTTTCTCTACCAGCTTCAAGGGTTACCGCTTCAGTTGTTTCTCCTCCCGATGGGTTCGTGCCGAAAAAAACAAGGGTGGCATTTTCATCAAGGCTAACAAAGTCGTTAGGTGAAATCGAATCCTTCGTATTGTCCACTGATAATGATGCTTCAATAAAATACATACTAAAAACCGCATTATACCCTGAACTTGTTATGTTAGGCGTTTGCCCCATCACTGTGTCAAGTTCTACATTGTCAGGAATGCCATTTGAATTCTTATCATCATTTTTTGCTCTACTAATGGTGATTGTATACTTGCTTTCTACAGATCCATCTGCTGCATCAACTTTTACATAAACCGTTGTATCTTCTCCTGCCTCCATTGCCACAGATTCACCACTCCCCAAAGGGGTTCCATCTGGGTCGGTGCCGTAAAAACTTAACACTGCACTAGTATCCTCTGTCTCAAAATCACTTAATGCAATTGATTCTATATCATATTCCACTGATATTGATGTTTGAACAGCATAAACTGAACCCGATACACTTACTTGTGTTTCCTCAACCTCCTGCCCAAGAATTTCTGAAAGTGCAACCTTATCAAGCAATTCTAGTTCTTCAGCATGTACAGTGATTGATGGCATTAATGTCAACAATATTGCCAACGCTAAAAAACTACTTAGCACTCTTTTATGATATTTAACCATAATTACAACTCCCTTCTTATAAAAATTTTCTATTTTAAAATGCAACTCAAAATTTTTATTGCATTACCTTATCCTAAAATAATATGTAATGATTAGACCTTCAGCAACCAGCATATGCCAGTTGCTGAATTTTTAACTAACAATCAGTGTATTCCACATGCCTGATATCAATTGCCCAAGTTAATGTAGAACTCAACATCACTTGGCATAGTGATTCCAGCAACATCATTATCCACTTTCGCAGGATAAACATGCTTCTCAGCTGTGAGTTCGGAATATGGAATCTGCAATGTTACTGTGTCACTACTAACCACTGCATCAGTATAGGTGCTACCACCATCAAAAGAAACGGACAAAGCTGTCAAGTTCCCCTGTAATGTCATGCCAAAATATTCAATATCAATCGCTTGAATATCAAATGTAAGCGTACCTCCACTACTGGTCACTTCCAATTCCTGTGAGCCTTGAACAATCGCATTATCTGCCATAGAATAAGTATTGCTCATAAACGTTGAACCATCCTTCCATAGGTTGATAGCAACATCATCACTATCATATAACCCATTCGGCAAAATAGTCGTTGCATATACCGCTGTTAGTGAAAAAAGTAACACCAAACTTACCATAAACACTGATAATTTTTTCATAGTCATCTGTCTACACCTCCTTCCTTAAATGTTAGACTACTCTAACATTGTTTTGTAAAAAAATAGCCCTCGCATCACTTGCTTTCAAGCTCACGATGCCTAACTATGGTACAAGCATACTAAAATTTATTATTATTGTCAATATATAAAACTTTCGTCATTTTTACGTAAAGTTTATATATATTACATATTTATTTTTTGCGATTCTTCGTATCATATTGAAATTTATGCGCTTTTTACCTTTTTATAAAAAATAATTTAAGTTAAGTTAGCTTAATAAAAAACTTAAAAATTTTTTTGATATTATACGAATCTAAAAACAATATCAGCTTCACTGGCTAACATATTTGCTACACACCTACTGGCTTCAGCCAATATTCTGACCGTCCCACAAAGTGTACCATCAGGAGCTTTACTCAGTTTATTTATGTAATGAAGCGGAATAGTATATTCGTTTTTTTGACGCTTCACTTGTATGTACTCGCCGTCCTTCAGGCAACTTAACCGAGAAAGTTTCCCTCTAAAATATTTTCCTATTTTCCCTCTATAGCGTATTTCTTTTGCTGTAAGGGTAATCGTACCTTTCCCATCAATCACCACCATTTTTGCTGGCTTTACAAATCCTTTATCGCCCATGGAAATTTCCTGGCAGCCTTTTTTATACACATTAAAAGGAACCTGATACCTTCCATTGATAAAAGGCAAAGATATTTTATTTTTTTCATCATCCAAATCCCAACGTATACGCCTTATTTCATTGCTTTCCTCAATTTTTTGAATAAGTCCGTCTACACTCTCACGAGGCATAAAGCATATATATTGGAGTGCAGATTTCACAGCCATTTCATGGGTTAAATTTCTCATTTCACAGAAAAATGGGGTAATTATTTTTTGTTTTCCTTTTATTTCTTTTATAACCGACTCAGTAGCACATGTAAGGGCAATTTTTCCTGATGAATCACGATGAATTGAGCCATTTGACTCATATAAGTTGATGACCTGTGATACCGCAGCCTTTGATACACCTAATTGCTCCGCCAAATCAGATATAAGCCTGTTACTATTTCTGTAAAAATCAATGTAAAACAAATACTGTAATTGTTTTGGTGTGAAATTCATTTCTATTCCCTCTTTTCCATATGGTAAACCCTGTCTGCTATACTCATGGTCGAGTTTCTGTGTGAGACAATGATCATTGTCTTGTTTTCCTTCTGTTCACGAAGCGATTTCAATATTATAGCCTCATTCAGGCTATCAAGGTTACTTGTTGGCTCATCAAGAAGCATAAGCGGTGCATTATGCAAAAAAGCACGTGCAATTCCAATACGCTGCCGCTCTCCCCCTGAAAGTCTATCTCCAAGTTCTCCAACATTTGTTTTGTATCCATTAGGCAGAGATATTATAAAATCATGTATTGAGGCTTTTTTTGCCGCTACCGCCACCTCTTTTTCAGATATATTTTTTTTACCCATTTTTATGTTTTCCTCGATTGTGTCATTAAAAAGAAAGGTATCCTGTGTTACAAAACTCATCAGCGTTCGCAGTGTCTTTGTATTTATTTTTCTTATATCATGACCTGAAATTTTTACCATGCCCTTCTCTACGTCCCAAAACCGCATGATAAGCTTTAGCAATGTGGACTTTCCCGAACCTGTTTTCCCCATTATACCCGTAATACTATTTTTAGATATCTGCAAATTTACATTATCAAGTATTCTTTCCTGCTGATAGGCAAAACTTATTTTGTCACAGCTTATATCCTCAAATTTTACATCCTCGCCCTCTGTAACTTCCTCAACCTGGGGATGCTCATCAAGAATATCCAAAACCCTTTCCCCACTCGCAAAAACTTGGAGAAGGTTGTTTGATAAACTACTAAGGGCTACTACAGGCCCAAAGGAACTAAACAGTGCAATTGTTGGAATCAACACGCCTTCAAATCCTGTTTCTCCCTTTGCTTTAAGATATAATCCTGTAAAAAGAATAAGCAATGAAAATCCTAGTATCGTAGTATCAGTAACAGCTTTTGTGACCCCTTCATGCATCTTTAATGCCTCTTGACTCTGATCCATTTCAACTGTAATACTGTTAATTTCCTCTAGACGTTTTTTCCCCCAGCAATACTGTATGCTCTCTTTCATGCCACTAAGACTTTCTAATAAATAGCTACTGAGTCTCCCAAAGGATTTCCTATACTCCCTCCCATGCTGTCTACCTACTGGTGAATTTACAACAGGAATGATAAAACCCACTGTTAAATATGCAAGGGCAGCAATCCCTGCAAAAATAATATTATATGTCCCAACAAATACCGCCATCATAAATGAGGTTATAACAGCAATTGACACTGGTGCTATTGTGTGTGCATAAAACACCTCTAAAAGTTCAATATCACTTGTAATAAGTGAAATCAAGTTACCTTTATCCTTCCCTTCAAGCTTTGCAGGGGAAAGACGTCTCAATGCCTTAAATACCTTGTCTCTCAAAAGGGCAAGTAACTTAAAGGCAATATAGTGCCCGCTTAACTGTTCGCCGTAACGCAATATCCCCCGAAAAAAAGCCAAAACTATTATTAAAATTAGAATTGTATGTATATTCATAAAAGATGATACACCAACAATGCTCAATAGAGCAAAGCCTCCAAATACTGTAATAAACGTGGAACACAAAAACCCTAGTACTCCCATTAAAATTGTTATTATCATAATTATCATTAGAGGACCAATAAGGACAATTAGTCTTCCTATAATAGAAAATGAACTTCTATGCATAGACTACACCGTCCTTTGTATATTGTTCAATATTATATTGTCTAAAATAAAGCTTTGAATAATATCCCTTCTGATTTATTAAATCTATATGCTTGCCAGATTCAATGATCTCCCCATTATATAGTACATATATTTTATCTGATTTTTCTACATTTGCTAGTCTGTGAGAAATTAGTATTACAGTTTTTTCACCCGCAAGAGCCATTATCGTTTTCATAATACTATCTTCACTTTCTACATCAATATTCGATGTAGCTTCATCAAAAATATAAATATCACTATCGTGCAGAAGCGCTCTTGCCAACGCAAGCCGCTGACGTTGTCCTCCAGATAAATTTGCGCCCCTTTCCTTCAGTTCTTTTGAAAACCCTTCCTCCCAATCAAAAAATTCATAAAGATTTGCCTGTTTCAACGCATTAATCATTTCCTCCTTGGTTGCATGGGGATTGCCCATTTTTAGGTTGTCTTGTACTGTCCCCTTAAATATATAGCTGTTATGTCCTATAGCAGTAATATGTTTCATCATACTATCCTCTTTAATATCTCTTGTTTCAGTTTCACCTATCATTAAGCTGCCTTTATATTCTTTTAACTGACTTGTAATTAGAGAAGAAATTGTACTTTTACCAGAACCTGATTCCCCTACAATTGAAATAAATCCACCTTTTGGAATGTCAATAGATATCCCTTTCAGTACCTGTTTTGATTCTTCATAACTAAAATTAAGATTTGTTATCTTTATATGTGTATCTTTTATTGTCTCTATTTTTTCAACTTCCTCTTCCAAATCTATTATGTAAAAAATTTTATCACTCGCCGCAATCCCATTCATAGCTACATGAAAAAAAGATCCAAGAAGTCTAAGGGGTATAAAAAATTCGGCAGATAAAAGAATAATGGAAATGGCACCCCAAAATTGTATTTCCCCCTCTGCAAACTGAAGCACAGCAATAATAACTCCCAAAGCAGTACCCCCAAAGGCTATTAAATCCATAACGGCTATTGAATTCAGCTGCATTGTTAAAACCTTCATGGTAATCTTGCGAAAGCTTTCAGCAGCACAATTCATTTCTTCATTTTTACCTTTGTCAGCCTTATAGATTTTCAATGTCGTAAGACCCTGCAAATTTTCTAAAAAAGTCTCGCCGAGGTTTATATAATCACCCCAATATTTTCCCACTATATTATTTGCTAATCTCTGAATTATAATAATCACAGCGGGTATCAAAGGTACACAAAACAAAAGTATTACTGCCGACTTAACGCTTATAAATGATACCACAATAAATAGTGTAATAGGCGCTAATATACTGTAAAATAATTGTGGTAAAAACTTTCCGAAATATGCTTCAAGCTGTTCCACCCCTTCAACTGCAACCTGTACTATCTCTGAAGTGGAAACCTTCTGAGAATATGCAGCACCAATTTTTAAAAGCTTTTTATATATATTTTCTCGCAAATTTCTTTTTACCTTTGCAGATAATCTATAGGATAATACAGATAATGTATAATTACATATAAATTTAATAATTAATAATACTAAAATAATTGCTAATGATATTAAAATATCTTCAATAGCAATTTTGTTAGTCATAGCCTGTTGAATTAAAACTGAAACAGAAATGACAACAAAAATATTACACAACAGACTTATCCAATTTATAACTACATGTAAGGCTATGTATTTTTTTGATTTACCTAATAATCCGATTAGCCTTTTGTTTATCATCCTTTACATGACACCCCTTTATTGTTTTAATTTTAAAAATAAAGTAATAATATTTAAGAATAAACGCAGCCCCAATAAGCATCCTTGCATATATATTTGCTGAAAATATAAATGCCATAATAAGCATCATTGAAGCAAATCCAAGAATGACAATTTTTGTTTTACGTGTCATAGATCGGGATTTCGAAAAACTTTCAAGATGTTTCTTATATAAACTGCTTGATAAAAACCAATTATTGAACCTTTCTGAGCCACGCACAAAACAAAATGATGCCAACAACAAAAAAGGAACAGTTGGCAGTACAGGCAAAAAAGTTCCAATAGCGCCAATTCCAAAAAATATAAATCCTAAAATTATATATATACCTTTTAACATAAATATCTCCCCACATTGTTAGAATGCTCTAACATTCATTTTGCGAGCCTCCATTTTAACTAGGAGACCCGCTATAGTATTATTTTGTTAAGTTTAATGTAGTAATACTTTATTATATATTTTATAGAGTATATCTGCTACTTCAGCTCTTGTTACATTTTTTTTAGGATCTATCATTTCTCCTTCATAGCTTACAAATGCATCTTTGATTAATGAAGCAATACTGCTGATAGCATAGGAAGAAATTTCTGATTCATCCTTATATTTTTTTAATTCATCCGAGGCTTTTTCATGCTCATTTATAAAATTCATATTATTTAACGCTCTCTCAGTAATAACCAACATATCCTGTCTCGTCAGCTTTACCTCTGGATGGAATAATTTTTTTCCAACACCTTTTATGAATTCATACTTTTTAGCAGTAACAATATATTCATATTGAGAGCTAAGTTTATCCACATCATTAAATGCTTCAAAACTATCATCTGTAATTGCAGAAAGTCCTAAAACTTTTATAAGCAATTCAATGAAGTCGGCTCTTGTCATGTTGTTTCCTGGTCCAAATAAATGCTCCGAAATCCCTGTCATAATTCCCTTTGATGCAAGTATTTCTATTTCATCCTTACACCAAGAATAATTCTCTATATCATCAAATGTTTTGTAAACTGAAACTATTGCATACTTGCTTAAATGGTTAGACTTAAAGTCTACCATTTCTGTTTTTGAATTATATCTTCCGCTTGGTACAGGTATTGTATTTCCATCTTGGTTAATATACCATACTGTAATATGTTCTAGTTTGTTTAATTCTTCTTTCTGCGGAACATATGGTACAGAAATCTGTACCTGAGAACAATAATCGTCCCACAAGATAGGCTTTCCTTTTGAAGAAAGATAAATATCTACAACAGGCCTGTCACCTATTTTTTCTTTAAGTCCTTCATTCAACTCTGACTTTTCTGCTGCTTCAATAGTAACTGATATATTTTTATCATCAATTTGATTGTCATCTATCATATTAGAGGGAAATAATACAACTCCCAAAGGTGTTTGAAGTTTAATCCTATAACTTTCAGATGATAAATAACTTGCAGGAATTATAGTCTCATAGGATCCCACTTCTTCTAATTCCTCAACTATAATTTGAATGATTGTATTTTCAACATTGTCTTTATCCTTTGTTTCCTCAAATACATCTCTAATCATTTGAGATGTTACTATTGCCGTCGCCTTGCCTGATTCTGTTTTTGGAACTACATTTATTACTACAGCATCTGCCTCATCAAACACATCTTCTTCAACCTCTTCTTCATAATCGTCAATACTCAAACTATGTATTTCTTCCAAAGTTGATTCATCAAATACCAACCTAAACCTTACTGTCCAGCCCATAGGTATTGGATATGCCTCCATCATCAATGGCTCTTCAATGTCTACTTCATTCAATTCATATATCCTTACATCTTCTTCTGTATCCTCTACCTCTATGTCTGCATATTCAAATTTTCCATCCTCGTTTCTATATTTCACTTCCGACCAATAGCTTGCTGGTGATACTTTTAAATATGCCGTTATTTCTCCATCATCTACTTCCAATTCTACTGTTTTGTCCATGTAATCTCCTGCCATTGATTTTTCATCACTCGACTCTTTCAAAACTTCAACCTCTATCTCATAGCATCCGTCTTTTTCTACACTTGCCTCTTCTTCTTCATAATCATCAGTGCTCAAACCTTCTATCTCTTCCAAAGTTGATTCATCAAATACCAACCTAAATCTAACCGTCCAACCCATAGGTATTGGATATGCCTCCATCATCAATGGCTCTTCAATGTCTACTTCCTTCAATTCATATATCCTTACATCTTCTTCTGTATCCTCTACCTCTATGTCTGCATATTCAAATTTCCCATCCTCGTTTCTATATTTCACTTCCGACCAATAGCTCGCTGGTGATACTTTTAAATATGCCGTTATTTCTCCATCATCTATTTCTAATTCTACTGTTTTGTCCATGTAATCTCCTGCCATTGATTTTTCATCGCTTGACTCTTTCAAAACTTCAACTTCTATCTCATAGCATCCGTCTTTTTCTACATTTACCTCTTCTTCTTCATAATCATCAGTGCTCAAACCTTCTATCTCTTCCAAAGTTGATTCATCAAATACCAACCTAAATCTAACCGTCCAACCCATAGGTATTGGATATGCCTCCATCATCAACGGCTCTTCAATGTCTACTTCTTTCAATTCATATACTCTTACATCTTCTTCTGTATCCTCTACCTCTATGTCTGCATATTCAAATTTTCCATCCTCGTTTCTATATTTCACTTCCGACCAATAGCTGGCTTGTGATACTTTCAAATATGCCGTTATTTCTCCATCTTCTACTTCCAATTCTACTGTTTCATTCATGTAATCTCCTGCCATTGATTTTTCATCACTTGACTCTTTCAAAACTTCAACTTCTATCTCATAGCATCCGTCCTCAATCTCTTCTTCAATCTCTTCTTCGTCAATCTCCTCATCTGATATATTTCTAATACTATCTTCATCAAACACTAGACTAAATACTATATCGGCATTCACAGGATCTAAGTACGCCTGTGCCGTTGTAGGATTAGCAATATCTTCAACTTCAAACTTATATATTCTTGTATCTGACATTTCATCCTCTTCTGTTAGCTCTGCATCTACTAATTCCCCTTCATTGTTCTTCACTTTGAAATTTTGCCAGTAATCAATATTGGTTACTGTCAAATATGCTATGATTTCTCCACTATTAACTTTAAGTTTAGCTTTATCCTTAATATGTACACTAATGATAGATTCATCACTACTTGACTGTTGTAACGCTTTAACATCTATTTCATATAATCCATCTTCAATTTCTTCTTCAATCTCTTCATCTGATATATTTTTAATACTGTCTGCATCAAATAATAAGCTAAATTCTATATCAGAATTCGTAGGCGCTGAAAACGCCTTGCACGATACCCGATTATCAATATTTTCAACTTCAAACTCATATGTTATTGTCTCATCTTCATTGTCCTCTTCAGCTGTTATTGGCACTACATATTCTCCATCAATTTCTATTTTGAAATCTTGACAATATACACTGTCTGCCACTGTCACATAGGCAGTAACCTCACCATTTTCTACCTGCAGTTGTGCTGTATCTTCAATATATATATCCAGCATTGATTCTTTCTCACTTGCTTCTTCTAAAGCTGTAACTTTTATCTCATAATTACCATCCTCAATATCTGCAGCTAATACCGTAGATATAGGAACTATCATTACTACAGTTGAAAAAACCATAAGCATAGAAACAATAACTGCAGTAAATTTTATAAACTTGTTTTTCATATCCCCACCCCCAAAAGTGTAAAATCGTTAATAATTATTGTTTTGTTAGACTATTATAACATTTATTTTAAAAAAAATGCAACTTCGCATCATGGCAAAAGTATAGCAAGATTTTTTTATAATGTCAATATAAAGAATTTATCGGCATTTTTATGAAAATGAGTATTTATTTTTTTATTTATATTATAAATCAATCTTGTATCCCACAAATTCCTAGTTCTTTATTATTTTCAAAAAAAGATAATTAAGTTAAGTTAACTTAATTATCTTTATATAAAAAATTTTTGATTTTACTTAATGGGGGTTGGTTTATTTTTTAATTACTAAACATCTCACCTACAACTATCTTCAAACCCTCAAATTTATTTGATTCATAAATATCTTTATTGCTATACTCTTTTTGAATAATGAGTTTTTTATCTTTAAAATACCAATAATGTATCACCTTGTTTTGAGGGTCAACGATAAGATATTCAGAAACTCCTTCTCTCCAGTACAAATTCAACTTCGTTAATGTATCTTTTGTACGAGATGAAGATGACAATACTTCTACTACCAATGTCGGAACACCATAATACCTTTCATCTCTAACATTTGTGTCATCACATATAATAAATATATCTGGTTGCACGCAGGCTTTATTTTCTGTCGTTTCGAAGTGAATATCATATGGTGCTAAAAAGGGTTGGCAACTCTTCCCCTTAAAGTATGTATAAAATACGTTAAAGATATGTCCGATGATAGATTGATGGGTATGTGTAGGCGAAGCCAATGCATATACCCTGCCATCGATATACTCCAGTCTTTCATCGGTTCCTTCGTATCTTTGTATAAACTCGTTATAGCTTATTTCTTTATGGCTATAATTATAGGCATTCGCATTTTCTTTAAGTAAATCCAAATCTGTTAACATGGTATACTGCGTTAACTTACCAACCGGTTGACCATTTCGCAATATATAAATATCTTCTTTTTCTAGCATATCTAAATACTTCCCCAGATTTGTTTTAAAGTCTGTTGAATGTACTATCATTGTTTTACCACCTTTAATCAAAATATTAATCAATTTGATTATATCAAATTGATTAATATTTGTAAACAAACTCTTATTTAACTATTCTAATACATATTCGATAGCCATAATTATATCTTTCACTTCACCTCGATTATACTTTTTATCTGTTACTAGTTGTATTTCACTATCTAGTTCGTCTATATAAAATGTTTGTAATTGGTCAGGAGAACTAACACTGTCCTGTGCTTCTAATGTATATTCATGGAACTCCTTATCTGGAAGTTTTGTTAATGTAAACGTTTTGCTTTGGACTATTCCATTAGCTTGTATATTTAATGTTATATCCTGTCCATTTGATTCATTAAACTGTCCAAAGAATTTTAATTTCTTCACTTTTATGCGTGAATTTCTACACATATACGAAAATGAATTTTGTGTAATAGGTAAAGTCATTGTACTATTTTCTTCATCTATTGAATTAAAGAACCTATACCACTCACTTGAATATTCTATACGGCTACTGAAAACTCTACTAAGTTCCGTATTAGAGACATAATTATCAAGTTTAGCAATAATGTCTTGTCTTTTTATTACATCTTCTTTCGCTGTATATTTAACATGAAGAATCACGTCATTAATTGAACTATAATCAAACTGTCTTAGTTTCTTTTCGGACATAAGTTCAATTCTCCATCCACTTATCACGCCACACCCTTCAAAAGGTAGATACCTTTCATCTCTGAAATTCATCTCAAACATACCACAATCGTTTTGTCCAGAGCTAGTTGCAATTGAGCGAACTACATTTTCTGCTTCTAGAATACCTTGCTCGTAGTATTCTGTTATACTTGTGTCAATTTGCTTTCTCGTAAAATGCTTGAGCATTCGTAATGTGCAATTTATTGTATGATACGGCCCTGTTACACATGGTATTGTTATACTAATAGATTTAATTCTCCTATTATAGTGTCCAGGATAATCTAAATCAAATATGTATTCTGGAAGATTAAATTCTGCAACACCTTCTGTTTGAAGTCTCAGTAACGCTTGTGGGTCTATTGTTAATAATGATACATGTTTTTCAAGTTCATATTTGTCTCGCTTATTATTGTCTAAATAAGCTGCTTCCAAGCGATTCAAGTCAAAAATAAGTGTTTCAGAGGATAGTAATCCTTTCTTTAGACTATTCCAATATCCAAACCCAATATAAGATGTTTTGTCCCCTGTTTCAAACTCATAGCATTTTTGTGCTTTTTTAGCCATATCATATGCAAGTTGATATGACCTAAAATATATACTAGAGATTTCATCAATATACCATTCATATAGCGCTGTAGATGAGAATTTATTTTGCATAAATTCTCCCTTTTCTCGTACATTTTCTATTTGGGTTCGGTGACTTTCTAGTTCTTTATTGGCAATGGCAATGCGTAAATCTGCAGCTAATAAATCTCTTTCCATCTGCTTGATTTCATATTCTGTAGACTTTTTCTGCATCTCCCAATCGTCAACTCTCCTCTGGAATCCGCCCATTGCATTTGATTTTGTGCCTTCAATATTACTTTCACTTACCCCACTTGAATATGCTGAAGCGAAAGCCATTGCAGCTTTTGCTAAATTACTACCCCCGAGAGTCGTTCCCACTGTAGTTGGACTTCCAATTTTGAAATCTGGTATAGCAGCAAGGGCTGCCGCAACTGTCTCTGTTGTTGTCTGCTTTTTAATATCTTCGATAGCTGAATCTAACGATTCAAGATATTCCTGTTCATATTCATTTGTAAGTGTACGACTTGAAAAATACTCTAATCGTTCTTCCGCACTCTTCTTCGACTGTTCCAATGCCTCTTTTCGTTGTAATGTTTCGTCACATTGTTTTTCTTTAATCTCTTCAATTATTTCTAACATCTTTTCTTCTTGCGACTGCCGTAACATTGCCAAACCCTCTGCGTCTTTTTTCTCTATTGCAGATAATAATGCTCCGCCTAGATATCGTACTTCTTCAGCAAATTGTTTTGCCTTGTTTATAACATAAGTAAATCTGTATGGTGGTGTTGAAGCCCCACCTATATCCATTAACACACTACTTATATCAACCCCTGCCGCTGCAGCTTTTACGAGCATACCTGGATCAATCGGTGGTTGAAATAGTGGTAATGTTCTTTCTACCCCGTCTATATTCATTGAATGACGAATTTTAAATAGTCTATCCTCGATGGTATCCCAATACTCAAGTAGTTTTTTGTTTTTAGGTATACCAAAGTAAAACATTGTTCCTAATGATTTAAATTTTACTTTTCCATTAATTCCTCCTTTTTTCGATGATGGTGGAATAAATGACTCAATTTCTACAATGGCATTTGTCAAATTATCAAATCCACTTTCTTCAAGTGTAGTATAGGTTTGCGCTACAGGTTTTACTCTAGCTGGGACGACCTCTGGCCTAGCACCTAATATCTTTGCTGCAATGATATATAGGTTTACTGCTTCATTAATAGATTCAAGTGAGTCTCTTCTAAATAACATATCTGCCCACGCTATAATATTATCAAGATATTTCATTACTGTATTTTTCATATATGCTGTTATACGTAATCGTGCTATTAAGTGTGGATTAAATGGATCTTGTTCCCATTTCCGTATTAATTCTTCATTGTCGATACAATCACTTAATGACTTTATCCCTTTGCATGCTTCATCGTAGAATGGTTTGAATTGCCAGAATCTTTCTCGTCCGCCTGTTTCTGATGTTGTTGGATTAAAGATATAATGGTACCACTTCTGTGCTTCATCAAATTGCTGATCCCTTGATAATTTTGACGCAATTGTCATTGGAATGTGAAAAAATAGTTCCCAATTGTATCCTGAATATGCGCCTTTATAATTAAAGTCAATTGCATTACTTGGTATGTCTCCTTCTCCTTCAGTGAAGACAACGTCTGTATTTGGTTTGTATTTTTCTTCGAAATTAATTGTATCTTGTACAACCTGCGATGACCTTTTTAATAGTCCGTCTAACCCTTTGTAGCTAAGCGTTTTAATAAATCCATCAATGTTTCCATGATAGAAGGAACTAAATACATACTTCCATTCCATATATTTATATACTGTTACAAACTTATTCGATTCAAATTCATGTTTACGGGGTGAATCCAATTCTTCTATTTGATTATTTGAAACATGATATTCTAATTTCTTTGTAGTTCTTAACATGTTATTTAGCATTAATGGAGAATGGCTTTCATTGACAGCTAATGCTATGCCCCCATCTTTTACATAAGAATTCCCACCCAATGAAATCACTGTATTTTTTTCATTCAACATGGACTCGTATATTTCATTTTCAAGTACAAGATTTTCATTATGCAGTACTTCATCTCTAACATGATCCCATGTTTCATCTATTATTCTAGGACCTATCGGATCTATAATTTCTTTTGGCAATAATTCTATCTCTCTTTCAAATTCTCTTTCTATTTCTGGCAAAATATCTTCTATCTGTGTACCTGGTTCATCGTAAATATGGATAGTTCTTTCTTTGCCAGTATATTCAGCAAACAAGAGATTCTTAGCATCTGCAAAGAAAAAACAATCGTCAAGTGGATTTTGCTGAATTCTACTCGGTGCTGACACCTTAAATGAAGATGCACTGTTTAGTATTGGTGTAATTTCACTTGATTTTTTTATTAATGTATCTTCAACCATTATAAAATTAAAATCAACAATGAAGTATTCTTCAAACGTAATAAAAAATACTTTGAATACCTCTTCTATCATCGCTTTATAATCTGTTGCATCATTCATTACACGAATGTTTTGTGAAAACAAATTCGTTTTGTGTCCATCTTTGATATAGGATATATAAAGATCCACGTTGTCCGACTCGATATCATATAATTCTTTTAGCAAAAATTCTGAATTTGAGTGATTAAATGTTTTTTTGTATAGACTTGTACCAATATTCTTAATCTCTATCTCATAAGCATCAACACCAAAATAATCAAGCTTACATTTCATTGTACCTTGAACTAAAATATGCATTTGTGTACCCCCTATTCATATTATAATCTGGTATTCATAACCAGTATCTTTATTTAACGCTGTCTTTCCAATATATTGCATATCCTTAACATTTTCTGTTGGGATTACAATGTGAACCACATCTTTATTGCACAATAATACAGATGGGTCTGATATGCAGTCATTGAAACGGAAATATTGTCCTAGTGATATAAGCCCATTTTTAAGTACATTATTTGATAATCCTTCTACTTCATTAAAATCTGTCGAATATAATGGAGTGATATCCATATAATTTCCACTCGTTCTAATACTTAAGTACAAACTATCTCTAACTTTTTCTAGTTCAGCATCGTTTAAATACTCCGTGTAAACAGCTGCTCTTGATATTCTTTTTTCATTCCACCTTTTTTGCCAGAATTGGCTCCATGATAGTTGTATCTTAAATCTCTTTCTCGCTCTTTGTATTACACCCTTATCTTCTGAAGTCAATGGGGGTATTTCTACATTTGTTATCTCAGGTTCTTCAATGATTTCATACCAAATAAGAAACACACGTCTATTCCATACTACTAATCCTGTTTGTTCCCCTGAAATATCTAAGTTTACAGGATTCCAATAATCCCATACACCATCTGTCCTAGTACGATAAAAATATTTATATGGGGTACTCTGTGTTCTTCCTAGTACATGGATTATATTAATATCTTTCTCAGTATCTACTTCTCTATAAACATCTTTTATATCAAGCCTCGATACTGAATCAAGTCTATCGAGATAATTAAAAAATGTACTTTCTATAGCTTCAGTAGATAACTCATTCTGATTTAGCTCGCTTTCCAGTTGCTTAAAAAATGGTGATTTATTATCTCTTAATCCTGGCTCTATCCAATTTTCTGGGTACAATAGTATTTTTCTATTTGCCTCCCATACTCTATATATCTTTCTCCATTTTTTCCATTCTTCCGTATCTACTTCTGATAATGCAAATGATGTATTGGAAGTCTCTAAATTTTTTCTTTCCTGACCTAACAAAATTCTGTCAATATATAGTTGCACGCTACTAATTGCTTGTTTAAGTCTTGATGTCATTACCTTAGATGTTACTTCTACATCTAATAGTAAATATTCAAATAATTCGTTGTAACTTCTCCAAAATTGCTTATCTGCTCTTTCTGGGTGTGATAATACAAACGCAGCGAGTGCTTCCCTCTGTCGATCCCTAATTTTATTTCTCGTTTGACCAGCAACTTCATACCACTCGTCCTCATTAAATTTGCTTTTAACTGTATTCATAATAAATTTAGCATCATCAATTGTGGGATATTTATTTAGCAAAGTATTCATGTTATCCACTTCAATTGAAATTAAATCACAATCATGGTTACAATTTTTCAATCTCTCTATAATTTTTCCGTCTAAATAATCTTGAGGATATTCTGCTTTTATCAAAGTACTCAATGTTTTTATTTCTGACTCTGAAATACCAATGACTTCTGACATATTGGATACCCAATCATCATAAGAAAGCCCATAGCTACCTACATATGTCTCAATATAGGTTTCAGAATACATTAAATCTCTACTGATAATAAGATTTGTAAAATGTTCAAATCGTTCAATTTTTTCTATATCTATTAACGGTATTTGTTCAACAGGAAGCGTTGATAAATCAAAGAATTTCTCCGTTCCTTCTAATGTTTTTGCGTATCGAATAAGCTGAGGTATTTCATTACCACTTAGTTTAAACTTACCTGCTACTAAGACACATTTTACGATTCTGCCATATCCTTGGTAAACATCTGGCATTGCTTCTTTATTCTCATCGGATTCTAAGTTAGCATATACAATTCTTCTTTCACTAAATAAAAAGTTTTTACTTAATAAAACATCCATAATATATTTACCGTTTGTCTCAGTTACGTCTACATTCTCAACGTTCTCAATGATTTCTTTTGTTAGCAACTCATTTATAGAAAATTTATCAGCTAATTCCTTTACCAATAAAATTTTCAATTCTTCTTTATGTTCTGCTAAAGCATGTTCAAGTGTTGTTTCAGTCGTACTATTAGATTCCATTTTCTGTTTAAGCAAATCTAATAATTTGTTTTTAAGTTTGTTTATATATTCTTCAACATTTACATCTTTATGTGTTTTTTCTTCCTCGAAAATTATTCTCTTAATTTCTTTGACACTTAAATCATAGTTAAGCAGATTATGATATCTTTCAATAAATTCGACCATTTGTTTTGAATTATAAAATGGATTTTGGTTCATAATTACTTTAAGTTCTACTAGCTCTTGAAATGTAATGTTCATGAGTGTTGAAAATTTTATATGCCTATATATATTACTTAAACGTTCAAGGTTAAGTGTGTTATCTGAATAACCTAATAAACTAAGGTAATTATTGAAATTTTCAACACTTATTGAAAGTCCAGATGCAATGACCTGTATAATGTTTTCATCTAATACCATACTTTTTGCTGTATCTGATAATTCCAGAATCTCTGGATGTTCTACTCCTGTTGTGTTTCTATTATTAAACAACCTTATAAATAGTGGTGTAATATATGTCTGGTTCTTTCCTTCGTGAGCATTATAGTTTTCATTCTTTCTGTATTGTTTTGTATTTATTAAAGCAAAATATGCAACAGCATCTTCTGAAGTCAAATTATGATTTTTCGTTAGATATACCAGATGTGCTAGTGTAACAACACTTTCATATTTATTTTCATCAGTGTTCAAATCTAGTGCTAACCCGGATAATATAATGTCTAGCTCATAATGAGTTAAACCAGTTCTTTTTTTCAATCTTATAAAATTACTTATTCTATCGAGAATCTCATCGGTTAACCCTGTAATTTGCAATTTATTTAATGCTGCAGTATCTGGCATATCATCACTATCTATATTAGTGATAGATAGTAGCCTATTATCACTCGTGGTATATGGATTAATATAATGTGTATCCAGAAGGTTTAAAAGGTCTATATATGAACATTCTGCTTGTTGGATAAATACATCTACCCTCTGTACATTATCTAACCAATTCCCGTGTAATACTGATGTGGTATCATTAGGGTCAATTATTGGAGAAAAATTGTTCTCTTTGTCAAATCCAAAGAGAAGCCAAGGATGCGTTCGACTGTCTTGTGCATCTTCACCAAGTATGATAGTTGTTTCAGATGATGATAAACCAAGATATTCACATGCCCATAAATATTCTAACGAGTCCGATGAAATGCTTTCTGATGACATTGGAATAAAATCACGCATAATTTTCGCCCGTTCTAATCCAGTTAATGATAAATACTCTCTCATTTCATTAAGTGACAGATCAAATGGAAGGTTAAAAGGATACACCTGTTCTTTTAAAATGTCATAGGCTCCCGTGATTGTATGTTCAGGATATGCCATCAGTTCATCGGAAGATAGATTAGTCTGATATGATTCACTCATATTAACAATTATTTCATTATTAACTGTTAGTCTCTCGAGCAATTCAATCACTAAATCTATGTAGGGTAATGGTGTACTTGTATTTATACAATCTAGTTCTATGTCTAATAAATCTGGTCTTCTTCGCGTTAATTCAGCAAAGGCCTCTTCATTAGATGTTTCTAAAAATTTTAGCATATCGGCAAGATATGCACCTGGACTATGTATTGTACGACACTCTTCAACTTCTGCTTTTTCGATACTACCAAAAAGGGTTCTCCATTCAGCTTGTGCATTTTCATTTTCTAATAATTCTATAAAATCAGGTATTACCTCTATATCATTTATGTAGTTAGGTTGTACCTTTAATAATAGGCTTATTGACGAAACAAAGTTTGTTTCTGCTTTATTATAAACTTCTTCTGCCCTCTCTTTGCCAGCAAAAGTCCCTGAATATTTTTGAACAAAAATTTCTTTATTCATATCAATAATACTTGTTGAACTATCTATCCCATCACTTATTAATGATGCAACACCATCAAAGTCACTCGTCAATTTATACAATCTATTTGTAGCATTTATAATTCCCACTGTCTCTTTTTTCTCTTTTATTCCTCTTAAATTTATATCTTCATTTTCAATCTTGACATGTTTACCCTCTCCTAGTTTGTAACTAGGATTATTGTCAAAGAACCGTTTTATATCTTTTTTCAATTCTATATAGGGACTATCGTTACTTGTCTGTTTTAATACCCTCCCCTTAAAGCACTCGGTTGGATATGCCTTTGATATAATATCAGACATTTTAGCTGCATAATTTGATATTTTAGTGTCATCATCCTTACCTTCTATAAATGACGGTACACATAATTTTTCATTTGTTTCTGATAGTTTTTCTATTAATGTTTTAAAAGATTGTTTATCCCAACTTGCAAACATTTTAAGATTATTTTCTTTGGATTTATCTAATTCTTTAAATAGTGCTTTTGCAACAGGCATATACCCGCCCGTAAGCGCACCTAATTTTAATGCTTTTTGTATTTTCTGCGTTGTCTTTCCGCTTCTGTTTTCTTCTTTTTTCTCTATCATATCCCAAAAATGCTTCTTAGAGCCATTATATGTGAGATATGTTTTTAAGATTTGAGCACATTGATTTTCATTGGGTATTGCTATTTTAAATAAACCTAATAAACTCTCGTCATCTGTATCATCAATAATAATTTTGTTTACATATGCTGATTTAATTCTGTCTATTATTGAAGGTATTTGCTCTCTTTCTATAGTAATAATATTTTTTTGAATGGCTTCAATCAATACCTTTGCCATTTCTGATGAGCTCAGTGATACCACGGCTTCTACTGACGCAGTTATACCATGTTTAATAAACGCATAGGTAACTTGTTTATCAATATCTAACACATCTGCAAGTTTTACAGCACTTACATAGTTCTCTATTTCTTTTAACTTTACTTTTGAACGCTTAGATATATATGAAAACTCTTGCCTTAACCCAGTATCATTTAATGTTGCTAATTGTTTTAAATTAACATATTTCGTAATACTATTTGATACCGTTTTGAACATGGAGTTACCCATATATTGTTTGTTATCAATTATGAAATTTGTTTTATTATCTTGTGTCAGCTCTTCTATCATGTTTGATACAGCTATTACTTTATCTTCATTGTCAAGTACTTTCAATACGAGTACCACTGTTTTCTTTGTTAGATTCACTCTACCTACATTGAGCTCAATCGTATAACTTCCCCTATTATCTGTTATGCTAGATTCTATTAAGTTTTCAACACTTCCCTTTTTCGCAAATAGACCTACTTTAATTTTTGGA
The DNA here is from genome assembly GCA_963662695.2 of Clostridia bacterium. Taxonomy (GTDB): domain Bacteria; phylum Bacillota; class Clostridia; order SK-Y3; family SK-Y3. The sequence continues at coordinate 1,490,797 of CAXXDC010000001.1, forward strand.
ACTGGGTTACTTCCTACATGGTATACATATCCGCTAAAAGTAATCTTTTTCTTTTGTTCAAATTCTTCATCGTGAACTTTAATTACAATGTCATCTAATCGTGGCTTTTGTAAATTCCAATATACTTCCCTTTCTGTACTTGCAAGTAGTCTGTCATCTTTGAATACTTTGAAATATATATCTGGGTTTTTATCCTTAAACATTTCTGTAAATTCTTTTTGATTAAAGCTTACTTTAAAAACACCATTCTCGTCAGTAATATCTTTTCCCACTATATGTTTCGAAGCAAAATCTTTGTCCCATGCTTCTACAAGTAAGCCTTCTAGCCCTCTTCCATGTTTGATACCAACTACTTTACCTGTGATTGTAATTATTCTTGGCATGCGTTCTGTCTCCTCTCTGTTTTTTAATAGTTATATGCGAAACCTCTCAAAGCCCTTACGCCAGTATCCCTTGTATGATTTAGCCAATAAAATGGTGTATTAAAGTCTTTAGATTTATTGACTTCATTCTTGAATTTTATTTCACCTTTTCTTTCGCCAAATTTTCCACCATATGAATATTTCAGTTTCTCAAATTTAAAGTCTACTCCGTACTCAAATTTATATCCTTTCATGTTTCCTTTTAATTTTAGACCATCTGTACTTGCACTAAATGCAACCTCATAGTCACCAGCATTAAATTTCAATGCAAGACCTAACCCGTCTAATTCAAAACTAAAATGATCTTTAAAGAAGTCTTTGACATCGTCAAACCAACTACTCTCCTCCTCATTATTAGAATTTTCAGATTGGTCGCCTGATTGTTCACCGCTACTCTCTGAGTCGTTCTCCGATCCACCAAATAAACTTTTGATTCCACTCCATACTTTACTAAAGAAATTCTTGATTTTTTCCCATACATTTTTAAAGAAATTTTTCACAGGTTCTAAAATATTTTCTTTTGCCCAGTCTTTTAGGCTTGTAAGGGTACTCTCTTGCCATTCATGTATTTCATCACTTATATATCCTAAGAAGTCCCATATATCTTTTATGAGCCCTGCTACTTTTCCAGTAATTTTCTTCCAATCATCTCCGTTTATAATGCCAAGTACAAGGAGGCTAGCTGCTTTAAATAACTTAGTCGAACCAAATATTGTACCTAGAACAGAAACTTTCTCTCGTTTGTTATTATTATTATTTTCATTGTTATTAGTGTCATTTTCTCTTTGTTCAGTATTATCTTCGTCTGTAGCTCCCGAGGGGTCATTATACCTTATAGGATTGTTTTTTCCATACACATATGGGTTCAGCCCTTCTTGTGCCCCAGCAGGGTCTGGCGATAACCACTTCCCTAGCCACGGTGCATAATACCTAAGTCCGTAATAATATAGTCCTGTTTCCTCGTCTCTTTCTTTGCCACAATATCTGTACCGACTTATTTTTGCCTCGATACCCAGTGACTTGATAGAATGTAGAGACGTACCACCGAATGCGTAGTATTCTTCATAGGATATAACTTCGCCATCCTCATTAATCTCCATACATGAAGAATTGAGATGGTTTTGTAGTCTATATCTCGATAGTCTATCATAATTGATTCCCTCTTTTTCTAAGTCTGTTTCAACAAATGTCATATCTTTATCAAAGAGTAGTATTGTTTCTCTTTCTTTTATAAGTGTATCTGCAGCATATTGTCTGAATATTTCATATTCACCAAAATATATTCGTTCTTTTGTTGTCCCATTGCCATATGTTGTAACCTTTCTCGTTCTATGTCCTCCAACATCATACCAATAGCTAGAACTATCTGTTTCTATAAGTAATCCTCTATAATCCCATACTAAGGAAGATAGATGATTCATTCTTGTTATGTTACCCGTCGTATCATAGTCAAACGTCTTCATCTCACTTCCTATTGTTTCAGTATTTAATCTATTGGTATCCACTTGGTTCTCTAACGTCCTTGTCCATGAATAGATTGAACTGCCACCAACATGTCTTATTTCTGTTATATTTCCGTTCAAATCGTATTGATAGTTTTCTGTATATGGCAACATACATGTGCCATCGTTGGGGTGCGGTCTAATGGTTCGAATCATATCTGTTTCATCATTTGGTTGGTTTAGTCCATTGTGTTCACGCCCTGTAGTCCTAATCAAACGATATAGGGAGTCATATGTGTATTCACATTCTGGTTCCGCCACACTTCCATTAAATATGACCGTCTTGCCCGCCTCATCTCTTGTGTATGTAATGTTTCCAACAGGATCGTATACATATCTTATATCTTGAAGCGTACGTTCGTTACCCGCCACTGTTCTTCGACTTAGTATACGAGTGAGCCTATATGTTAGCGCGTCGTATGTATAAGTCGTATGTATCCCATTATTATATTGGATTTCTAACTTCTGACCTTTTTCATTGTATTGTATATCAGTTACACTTTGTTGTTGAGTTCCTGCATCCGTTTTGTGGCCAATAGCTTTTATTTGACCATTTATATTATATTCACGTATTATTTGACTTCCATTAGGCAAAGTGGACACTAAAGGTTGGTTCATAACATTGTATGTCTTTGTAAATTCATATTCTTTTTCTTCTAATGAAACCTCCCCGCTCCAGTCTGGCTCCTTTTCCGACCTAACACATAGTGTTCGACTAAAGCTAATGGGATTTCCTTTGAAATCAAAGACCTTGTTATGTAATACACCTGTATGGTCATAACATTTTACTAATTGATTACGGAGGTTATTTAATTCAGCAGAAGATATCATATCGCCATATTCATTTTTTTGTACTGTCTTCCATGATGATTCTGTAGGTGTTAGCACTTTTATTTCAGTTAATCGACTCATTGCGTCATATGTATATTTTGTTTTTATTTCACGCGCATCTTCTGAATACAATATTCTGCCAAGTGCATCATAAAATTGTTTTTTGCAACCGCTGTCAATGGTTTGGAGTGAAATTTGTCTCCCCGCTAAGTCAAAGATATATATTTCACTTTCTCGGTTATAAGTATCATAAATTGAACAAACTCTGCCTAAAATATCATTATTAAACCTATTTGATTGAATAGTTGTATCACCTATTTCTTTTTTCAAGTGATTAATCGTATATATATTTTTACCTCTTGCATCTAGATATTGTATAGCAGGTGTATTGTAATGTATTTCTGTTTTTTGTGCTGCTCTATTTTCTTGTGTATTCGTCGATAATGCACCATGTATCCTTTCGTCATACCAACTACTTTCGTATGCTGTATCATTTCTATCATATAATTCTACATACCAAGGATGAATGTTTGTTTTCTCAAATGTTCCATCGGGAAAAATTGTTTTAATCGGTCTACCTATTGAATCATATAGATATGTTGTTGGAACACCTATATCCTGAAATCCTTCATCTACTTCAAAGATATGTGTGTTACTAAAATATGGATTAAAGGTTTTAACAGGTTTTCCTTTGTTGTTATAGATGTGCATCTCATTAGTTAGCCACCTTTGTGACCCTATATGTATTGTTTCTGAGAGATTCTTATTTATCATTATTCTTCCAAGACCATCATAGTAATTAATATTAATCTTTATTTTTGCGTTTTCATCAATGCTGTGATGTTGTTCTCTTTTCAGTAATGCCACTTTTATTGGTACGCTATTAAAATCATAGATATATCTTTCAGTAGCACCTTTTAATGCATTATTTGATTGATTATATGGATCGGAAAAGAAGTTATCAATGTCTATTGTTGACAACATGTCTTCAAAACCATCAAAATTATCTCCTTCTTCCCCTTTTCCCATCTGACTTTTACCAACAAGTCGTCCTAATATGTCATATCTTGCTTCTTCAATATTGTTGTTAATATCTATAATTCTCGTTGGCTGCATAATACCAAAGTCATATTCTGATATTCTTGTTTTTCCTCCAAATACATCCTCAACTTCACCTATAAATATATAATAGTCATTATAGTAAGATACTTTTGTCATATTTCCAAATACATCTTCTAGACCAATTGGTAAATAGAAAGTAGCTTGTGGATTTTCGTTGAATAACAGTTTTTCCCCTGCTATCCACCAACATTCATCTTCATATATATAGCCAGCATTAATAAGGTCATTTGTCTCTATTTCTCCATCATATAGTGCAAAAGGCTGGTCACTCGTATATGCTAATATATAATTTCTATATCTTATTGCTTTTTTCCCAATCTCACCTATAGGAAGTATATCTTGTAAATTATCATCATAGTATGCAATTCTCTCTTCACTTACTTTTTTCTTAAACGCTTCAGTTGTATCTCCTGTTTCATAATAGTTAATTATTCTAGCACTATTAAATAACTCAACTAAAATATCACTACTCGTATAATTTTCTAGTGAATCGTCACAAACTTCCCACTTTTGAAGACTCTTATGCCCAGGTAATCGGTAACAATTATTCATATCAAAGGAATTGGTATATTTATTTTGTTGAAACAGGATATGTTTCTTTGTTGCATATTTAACACAATCATTTGGCAGCTCACTTTCTGGAGGTTTTCCCCAGCTAATTACACATGACAATTCAATTTGTCCAAATGGATTGAAGACTAGGTTTTGTTGTTCTATCACCCTTGGATGCGCTATATCCCGTTCATAGGTATAGTGAATAATGTCTTTTTCTACTCGATTGTAAACTGCTCTACCTTTTTGTAGACTAGGTTGAAGCATTTTAATTTGCGTATTTACAGCGACAACCTCCACTGGGTTTTCTTCTTGTTCACTTCCATCCATAAAGTATGTTTCTTTCCGTAAAACACTACCTTTTAAAGCTCTGATAGCGTCCTTATGCTCATATGTAGTTGTTTTTTGTATGTTGTTATTAAGCTCAATATGATATCCTTTTAAATCCTGTTCGCTAAATTCAGAAGAATTCCTAAAAAATTCATCTTTATAACAGATTAGAATGTCTTTTTCTTCAAAATATGCCCCCGTATGATTCCAAGTTCGTGTCATCGTTGGGTGCTGACACAAATCACTATCATCATACTCAGCATCCCATTGTTCTACCATTCCAAAACCTCTAAATTCCCTGTCATATCCATCATAATAACCATGTCTGTATTTATAATGCGTTGTTAATTTTAAATCTGTTATTAAATCCTTTGTTGTTATTCTCTCTACACATTGCACTGGAAATGGAAGGTTAGTGACTAATGTAACACCTTGCTTTTTATCTTCTAAATAATCTTTCACGGAACTCTTATATTCTATTTCTACCTCTTTACCCATACTGTTTGAATACTTTTTCAACAAATATGGCTTTTGTCTGCCACATAGGTCTATACAATGAAAAATATTTCGGGAATTTTCATAATTTATTAATACCGATGTCCCTTGTCCATAGATATCGCAAGTTTTCCACTTATTACTGCCATATGTATCTGTTTCAATTGTAATCTCTTCACCAAAAGTGTGCCCGGAATAATTAACCCAAGCTTCAACTTTACCGTTCCCCGTATATATTAAGTCACACGCACCTGTACCCGTTATATCAGATAGGATAATTTTAGATACATCAAAGCAATCTTGTCCTGAAAATCTAGGTGAGTTTGTAAAAATGACCTCTTTACCAAAATGACCATATCCTAAGTTGGGCCAATAACTTACTTCTCCATTTGTAATTTTCACTATATCCGTAAGTCCATCACCGTTCATATCTGCTAAATATATATTTTTTTCTTTACCCTTGTTAATAAGTATTGGATTGTTATTGTTTACACTATCAATGAACAACCCTTTTACCGATGTATCAAACCCCTCTTTGCCTAATGAAGGATAATAACAAATATCTCCATCATTCATTATCATTATTTCTGACAGGCCGTCACCGTCTAAATCCAATTGAAAGGTATCTTCCCCTTCAAAATCAATATTAGGCACACTTTTAAATGGTCTAAATACAGACCAGTTTTTATCGTTATCTTCTTCATAAAATCCTGGATGCTCTTTTTTAAACGATACAAGAACTTTTTTACCTTTAGGGTCTAATTCTGATAGTCGTACTACTCCTTCATTTATACCTTTTAAAGTTGGGAACTCTGTGATAGGTTTTGACTCACCAAATTTACCATCACCTAAATTATTTCTGTAATATATTTCATCATTATATGTATTTACAATTCCTGGTATACCTTCGTTATAGTAATCATAAAAAAACCAACCTTCTACAAGAGGTTCTTTGAGTTTTACTGTTGATTTTAGAATATCATTGTTAAGATAATCTGGCTCACTATATTCAAATGTTAATGGTGGAAATGATTCTTTCATGTAGACTCCATCAGTATTCTTTTTATAACTTGAGTATGTTATTTGTTTTATAAAATCGGCTTCACATAAAACTATTTCATCATTAGTATTACTATATTGATAAGAAAAATCTACAGATTTTGTTAGATGTGGATTTTCATCGAAATGATTAAAAAATAGAACTCTTTTTAAAAGCCTATTAATGCCTAAATTGAAACCTGATCTATAATTTGAAATGGGGTCACACCTAGTTAACCAACTCTTATCAGGTTCATACTGGGGCACGTCCATATCATGGTCACCATAATCAAATAGGACATGATAAAAATAGTCCATATCATCAGGGACGCTGGGAAATATATAGTCGTGTTCTGAAGGTATGAAAGGTACTTTGTTTCCATATATAATCCTTTTCAGATATTTCATTGCACCATATGTTTTCATATCTTCTTCGCCAATATACTCATACACAATTATATTACCAAGGTTATCAAAACTCACCTGTGGCAACCACTTAAAAATCCTGCTGGAATTATTAGGGTCAGAAATCCTACCATAATCATTTAGTCCATAATACGTTACTTGATTTTGAACATTTGTAACTTTCCAATATGATTCTTGGTTGTGTTCATATTTTTCAATTTTCAAAAAATCTTTTTCAATAGCTGTTTTATATCTTTTAACTGTGTATTTTTCCTTAATACTTTTGTTTGCAGTCCATTCACCTATATCATTCATTTCTAAACTTAATACTAAGTCATCATATCCGTCTAATATAAAAGTATCGCTCTCTTCTTCATCCTGATATCTCGGGAGCTGTTTGTCTGTTCTCCTAGTGATGGATGGTAAAACAAGTTCCCATCCCAAACCTAAAAGACTATTGCCACCACTTGAGTTATATGAAACACTTACATTTGGCAAATAATCATGTCTATTTAAACAAAAGGGTAATGAAATACCGAATGAGCATGTACCAGTTAAAGGATTGACCTGTAATTTTTCATCAAGACCTCTATATGCTCCTCCACCTTCTGGAAACTGAATCCTCATGCCGGGCAAAATATTATTTCCCTGTTGTATATCCTTATTTGAATTTGCTGTATCGTTAACCTTCGATGTCATCTCTTAACCCCCATATATTTTTAGATACGTGTTCCAAATTTGCAAATAATATATATTTTATTTATTCTATTTTCATTTTATTTATTCCTTTAATATTTTTAATAATTTTTTAATATTTTTAATATTTGTATTAATATACAAAAAAAACACAAGATTATTGACTTTTCATAATCAATAACCTTGTGACTTATACTATATATATTCTTCTCTTTTCATATGAATGATACGTTGATTTCTACTACCTCTAAAGTTAAGTGTTAAGTCCCTTTCTGCTAATATAAACGGTCCATCTACAAGTATATCAGTTTGGTCTAATAATGCTGCAACATCTGTATCCTCTTTTGATTTTCGCCGTAGCTGCTCAAGTGTGTAACCGGAATATATCATCACATCAAGGCCCATCTCATGTACATTTTGGGCAATACGTGCAAGGGGCGCACTTTGACAAAAGGGTTCACCTCCCGAAAAGGTAACACCACTAAGTAATGTATTTTTGCTAATCTCATAAATTATTTCATCCTCATCAACAATGAAGCCAGCTAAGAAATCATGTGTATAAGGATTATGGCAGCCCTCGCAGTGATGCGGACATCCTTGCACGAAAATAACATAGCGAATACCAGGACCATCTACAATCGATTCTGCAACAATTGCATTAATTCGAAGTAATTTTGTGCTTGACACGGTCTTTCTCCTCTGATTGTTTGGCATTGTTAAATCGATCAGTCGTGCCCACAAGATAACCTGTTATTCTACGAATTCTCTCGAATTTAACATCTTTTCCTATCGTTTTCTTATTTGTTGTTTCCATCGACAATTCCTCCTTAATATATTTTTGGCATATCTGGAATACGTTTTTGTAATTCCCTCAACTTTTCGATAGAGAGTTCTTCTCCTTCACGACGTCCACAACGTGGGCAAACATCATCTATCACACCTGTATAACCACAAACGGGATCACGATCCACGGGGTGGTTTACAGAACCGTACCCAATTCCCATTTCTTTCATGTAACGAATGACTGACTCAAACGCTTTGAGATTTTTACTTACATCTCCATCCATCTCAACATAGCTGATATGTCCAGCGTTGGTAAGAGCATGATATGGAGCCTCAATTGCAATTTTTTTATACGCAGAAATAGGATAGTAGACTGGTACATGGAAAGAATTTGTATAGTATTCCCTATCTGTTACCCCTTCTATTTCACCATATATTTCCTTATCGATTCTTACAAAACGTCCCGAAAGACCCTCTGCTGGTGTGGCAACCAATGTGAAATTTAGCCCCGTATTTTCAGATTGTTCATCTGTACGCTTACGCATATGAGATATTATGCGCATACCCAGTTGCTGACTTTCTTCACTTTCACCATGATGTTTTCCTGTAAGTGCAATCAACGTCTCCGCAAGACCGATAAAACCTATACTAAGTGTTCCATGCTTAAGTATATCTCCAATACTGTCTTCATTATTTAAATATTCAGAGTCCAACCATACACCCTGTCCCATTAGAAATGGGTAGTTATATCGCTTTTTCTTACACTGTATTTCAAAACGATGTAGAAGCTGGCGAAAGACAAGGTTTATGCGCATGTCTAGTAAAGACAAAAATTTATCTATATTCCCTTTGGCCATCATACCAATTCGCGGTAAGTTGATTGAGGTAAAACTTAGGTTTCCGCGACCACAGGTAGTCTCACGACTTCTATCATGTATATTGCCCATCACCCGTGTACGACACCCCATATATGCAACTTCTGTATTGTAATCTCCCTCTTTATAATATTGGAGGTTATATGGCGCATCTAGAAAACTGAAATTAGGAAATAAACGTTTTGCAGATGTTTCTATAGCACTTTGAAAAAGATCGTAATTGGGATCATCTGGGTTAAAGTTTACGCCTTCTTTTACTTTAAATATTTGAACGGGAAATATTGGAGTTTCTCCATTTCCAAGTCCCGCTTGTGTCGCTTTTAGTAGGTTTTTGATAACCATTCGCCCTTCAAGTGATGTATCTGTACCATAATTGAGGGAACTGAAAGGCACTTGTGCACCCGCTCTTGAGTTCATGGTATTAAGGTTATGGATAAGTGCCTCCATTGCCTGATAAGTCAATTTATCTGTGCGCTCCCAAGCAATTTTTTCAGCATAGTTTTTTGCTTTTTCATCATCAGCTTTACAATTTTGTATCGCACAATATTGTGAAAGTGCATATTTATATTCTTTTTTGTATGTTTTTGCAACGCCTGGTGCCATACAATAATCAAAATTTGGAACTGCTTGGCCCCCATGCATTTCATTCTGGTTTGCCTGAATAGCGATACAAGCAAGTGCACTGTAGCTAAAGATACTGTTTGGTTCACGCAAGTAACCATGACCTGTAGAAAACCCATTCTTAAACAATTTTAATAAGTCTATCTGGCAACATGTTTCTGTAAGCATATAGAAGTCTTTGTCATGAATATGTATATCACCATTAATATGCGCTCCAGCAATATCCTTTGGTAATATATAATTATTGATAAAGTAGTTTGAACCCTCGGAACCATATTTAAGCATTGTGCCCATTGCCGTATCTGCGTCTATATTAGCATTCTCTCGTTTAATATCTGCATCTCGTGAGTCTTGAAATGTAAGCTCCTGATAAATATTCATTAAGTCTTCTTTACTTTGACGAACCTTCGTGTGCTCTGCACGATAAAGGATATAAGCTTTAGCTATTGTGAAATACCCTGCTTCTATTAAGGTTTCTTCTACCAAATCCTGCACTAACTCAACATTTGGTATATCATCAGTTGAAAGTTTTTCAATCACACGTTTAGTTAGTACAGTTAGTTCTCGTACAGAAATATTTTGTTCTGTTGTCGCTTCACTTGCCTTTCTTATAGCCTCAAGTATTTTAAGGGAATCAAAAGGCACAAGTTTACCATCACGTTTTTTAATCTGTGTGATACTATTCAAAAGCATCTGTTGCATATTAATCCTCCTATTCTTTCCAACTACCGCCCTTCTGGCATTGCTATATATTGTAGTTATTTTTTACATGGAATACTATATATTGTAGTTTTTGATAGATGAAAAGTCAAGTCTTTTTAATAAACTCATAAAAAAAACAGCACACCAATAAACTTTATTATTAGTGTGCATTTGTTATAGGTATTTAATTCTTGGTTTCTATTCCAATGTAAAACTCATAAAATCAAGTGTTCCTCCGAGCCCCTTAACTACATCAGGTGCATATAACTCATAGCTACCATCTGAATTTCTTGGGTCTTGTGTTTTTTGATAAATTACTCCTTCATATTTCCATTGTGACAAATCATGCACATCTGCAGAATAACATATATAATCATTTGGGCAGAATTTTTTTCCATCGAAACGATCATGACTTCCATATATGTACACCCTATCACCAAATACATGTGGCTCTCCATCGGGCACATATTCATAAGATGGTAAGTATGGATTTAACGCTTGTGATTTTGTACTCATGATTTCATCTCTCCTTTTCCCTATATCTTTCACACTATGTACTTATTATTTTACAATAAAAACCAACTTAATATTAATTATAACAATTTTCAACTTAGTAATCAACGCTTGAGCTAACTAAATTTAATCATTCCCATAAGTTGCCATGATTACCCTATCTATCCCTGCTAAATCTTTGATCGTTTCAATCTTCTCATATTGTCCTGTTTGTTCTATTAGTTTCTTCACATCAATGCTTTGATCGTGCCCCACTTCTAAAGCCAATAAACCTCCATTCTTCAAATGCTGTTTTGCTTGCTTAATAATAATGCGATAAAATATTAATCCATCATCTCCACCATCCAGTGCACGATAGGGTTCATAGTTTTTAACTTCCGTTTGTAACGTATTAATCATTTCTGTAGGAATATAGGGTGGATTTGATACGATAAAATCTAACAAAACATTTCCTTCTGTTTGAGGTATACCTTCTAAAATATCATGCTGTATAAAAGTAATGCTATCTTCTACACCATTTAAGGTTGCATTTTCTTTTGCAATTTCTAAGGCTTTATGGGATATATCTAAAGCATATAAATGTATAGTATGAATGTATTGCGCTAAACTTATTGCTATACATCCCGAGCCAGTTCCTATATCCATGCCGATCAATTGTCTGTCTCTAGAATAATGAGCATATTTCTCAATCATTTTTTCTACTAATATTTCAGTATCTGCCCTAGGAATTAGTACGTCTTTTGTTACTTTAAATGGCAATGACATGAATTCTTGTTTTCCGAGTATATGCTGTACTGGTATTCCTTGAACTCTTAAACTTATGAGCTGATTATACTGTTTTATTACTTCTTCATCTAATTCTTTATTATTATGCGTCACTAAATACAATCGTTCTACCTTTAGTATATGGCTTAAAATCAATTGGGCGTCGAGAATACTATTCTCAACGCCATAACTTTTCAAATATTGTATAGATTGCTTAAGCAATTCTTGAATTGTGCTTTTCATTACCACTGATCGTCCTCTCTATTTTCGGGCATTACATTTTTCAAAGCTTCAATTGCTACTTCAATTTGGCTATCGTCCGGTTCTCGGGTTGTTAGCTTCTGTAACGCCATTCCTGGTATACTGATTGCTTTTGCAATTGCGCTCTGGCTCCTACCTGCATATTTTATGATTTCATAGGAAATACCAGCTACCAATGGTAGTAGTAATAATCGAATAACGAGTCTCATCCATATACTCTGCCATGAAATAAACGAAAAAAGTAAAATACTTACAACCATTACAATGAGCAAGAAATTTGTGCCACACCGCGGATGTAGCCTTCCATGTTTTTTAACATTTTCTACTGTGAGTTCCTCTCCACTTTCATAACAGAAAATCGTCTTATGTTCTGCGCCGTGGTATTCAAATACTCTTTGTATATCTTTCATACGAGAGACCAAGATGATATAGGTTAAAAATATTACAATACGCAATATCCCTTCCGCTATGGTTGCAAAAAATTGATTTTGAACTAATTGTTTTATGAACCCTACCAATACAGTAGGAAGGAGCATAAAGAGTCCTACGCCCAAAAACAAGGATATTATGACTGAAATATATATCAGTATATCTTCTATTTTATCACCGAAAACTCTTTCTAAAAATTTATCAAATTTAGAAGGCTGTTCCTCTTCTTCTCCTTCAACTTCAAAAAATTCTGCTGAAAACATCAGTGATTTTACACCTACAATCATGGATTCAAAAAATGCAAGTACCCCTCTTAATACAGGTGTTTTTAAAAATTTATATTTCATACCCAGTGTTTGTACTGGCTTCTTATCAATGACTATCTCGCCATCAGGTTTTCTTACTGCTATTGCAATATCTTTTGGTCCTCTCATCATAACCCCTTCCATCACCGCTTGTCCTCCGATGGATGTTTGTATGGCTTTGCATTTGTCTTCTCCCAATTTGCTTCGCCCCTTCTATTATTAGTATTGTATCTTTATTCTAACAAAATATAGTTATTCTTGCAATCTTTTGTTATGCAATATTTTCCCCTAACAATTCATCAATCAATTCATTTAGAATCTCTTTTTTAACTGTTCTTAGAACCCAATCACTTTGCTTGAATATTTTGGGTATCCTTATTGAGATTTTTTCTTTACTTGGTCTATATTGATTAAATATATTCTTCTTAAAATCATCAAATTTATATATTTTAAATCTATCAATATCATATCTTTGCGCCACTTCTTCATAAAAAGCTATCAATATATCTTCATAACTACCATCTTTATCGACGTTTAATAATTCTGCAATCTTTGGGATAATAAATTCAAATAACATTCTCCTATATGGCATTTCTTCTATACCGAGTATCTTACCAATCCGTTTAACTGTTTTTTTATCTAAATTCATAAAATAATCTATGAAGTAGTCCTCATCTTTTTTTGATTCCACATAGTACTTTAATCCTTTTAGTTTGTAGAACACCTTTAATGTGTCAAAATAACCAAGTTCAATGTTTTTCCTAGCTTTAGTTGGAGAGAAATCTAATATTCTTCCCAAATCTTCAGTAGGCTCGATATACGTAATGTTTAAATCATCGTCCTTTACCCTTTGTGTAATGCCTATACTATTTAATCTGATGGCTATAATATTTTTATACCCTTTTGAGGCTAACAGATTAATAGGCAGATTGTTATAAAAACCTCCATCTAAATATAATTTTCCTGCAAGTTTTTCTTGTTTAAAAACTGGTAAACTGGCACTTGCTATTAAATAATTGATAAGTTGACCATTAGGGATGTCTTCTATAAATAGTTCTATTGGTTTCTTATCTGTAATTGATATGGTTACAACACCAAAATCTTTATTTGATTTTCTAATAATATCTTCGTCTAATTTCTCATCAATAAGTTCTTTGAGTGGGGTAATATCAATTCCTTTATTACCTACAAATACTTTGAATTGATCTACTAGTAGGCGGATATCCTTCTCATTCACATCCATTTTTATTATTCTTTCTAATAATGAATCATCTATATTCATTATCGTAGAAGGGCTTATATTATTCCATAGTTCATATGCCTCATCAAATTTATTCTGTATAATCATAGCGCCATTTAGTGCACCTACTGACGTCCCTGTCACGCCATCTATTTCTACCCCAAGTTTTCTTAAAGCTTTCCATGCACCTATCTGATACGCGCCTCTAGCACCTCCACCTTCTAAAACTAGACCGTACATATTATCCCCCTTGCTAGAATAACTTATTTTCTTATAATTCTATTATATAATACGTTTTATATAATTAAAAGTTTAATTGTATAGATAGATTTTGACATAAAAAAATGAGCCAAAGTAATTTCCTCGACTCAGTTTTTTATATTGTTATTTATCTTCGTTGTTATCATCTTTAATGCCAAATTTCTTTTTAAACTTCTCAACACGTCCTCCAGTATCAACAAACTTCTGCTTGCCTGTAAAGAACGGGTGGCATTTTGAACATATTTCAACATGTAAATCCTTTTTAGTAGAAGCTGTTTTAATCTCAGTGCCACAAGCACATTTGATTACAGTTTCTTCATATTGTGGATGAATTCCCTCTTTCATTGATTTCACCTCTTTCTCTCGCATTTGCATTGCAGCCTCGCTTGCAATTATAAAGCTATATGTCAATTATATTTTTATCTGCAACAAAGGCTATTTTACCATAAAATGAGTTACTTTGCAACTAATATTTTCCCATTTTCTTTTTTGTTATTTTTTTTCGAATATTTTCATTGTATTATCTATAAACTCTTCATTCGTTTTGGTTCCAAGCAATCTATTGATTAGTACCTCTGTTACTTCTGCTGTTCCCTGATTGCTTAGTGCTTTACGAATTGTCCATACTGACTCTAATTCTCTCTGTGATAATAGCAAGTCTTCCCGTCTAGTTCCAGATTTATTTATATCCATTGCAGGGAAAATTCTTTTTTCTGAAAGACGTCTATCAAGATGTAGCTCCATGTTACCCGTTCCTTTAAATTCTTCAAAGATAACATCATCCATCCTGCTTCCTGTTTCAACAAGGGCAGTTGCTAGAATAGTTAGGCTACCACCAAACTCAATATTTCTTGCAGCTCCAAAAAATTTCTTCGGTCTATGTA
Organism: Clostridia bacterium; assembly: GCA_963662695.2. Classification (GTDB taxonomy): domain Bacteria; phylum Bacillota; class Clostridia; order SK-Y3; family SK-Y3. Next base: position 1,505,829 of record CAXXDC010000001.1, read on the forward strand.
ATGCTCCAGGGTCAAGACCTCCTGACAGTGTTCTACCTGTCGGTGGAATTGTTAGGTTATATGCTCTTGCTAATCTCGTAATACTATCTAAAAGCACAACTACATCTTTTTGCTGTTCTACCAACCTCTGCGCACGCTCTAATACCATTTCTGCAACTTTAATATGATGTTCTGGTACCTCATCAAACGTAGAATATACGACTTCACCATTAATTGAACGCTGCATATCAGTTACTTCTTCTGGGCGTTCATCTATAAGTAGAACAATTAATTCAACATCGGGATAATTTAAAGAAATACTATTGGCTATTTTCTTTAACAGAATTGTTTTACCCGCTTTTGGCGGTGCTACGATCATTCCTCTTTGACCTTTACCTATGGGTGCGATTAAATCAATAATCCTCATAGATAGTTCTCTCTGATTTATCTCAAGTTTAATTTTTTCTTCTGGGAATATAGGTGTTAGATGTTCAAAAGGTTTTCGCTTAGCTGCTTCATCTGGCGGTTGACCATTTACTGTTTGTACATATAAAAGTGCTTGGAATTTCTCTCCTTCTTTCGGTATCCTACCTTTTCCAAAAATTTTATCACCAGTTTTTAAGTTGAATCTACGTATTTGTGAAGGAGATACATAAATATCTTTTGGTCCAGATAAATAATTATTGCTCCTTAAGAATCCATATCCGTCAGGCAGTACTTCTAATACGCCACCAACGGGATCATCACTTTCAATTTTCTCGAATGCTGTAGGGTAGTGATTTGGTTTAACCTGTCCACCTTTTCCCTGCTGTTTCTTTTGCTCTCTATTCGTTGATACTTCACTATTCTCTGCTGTTTTTTTAATGTTTTGTTCATTAGACTCTGTCTTTTTATCTGAATTTTTCTTTGTTTTTTCCTGTTTATCAGAGTTTTGTATAATGAGATCTATTAGTTCATTTTTTCTTGCTTTTGATATCCCTTTTAGTTTCATCATCTTTGCAATATAACGCAAATCTTGCAAAGTTTTTTGTTTAAGACTATCTTTATCCATACTTCACCACCTTACTTCTTACTATGTTATAGTTATATCCAAAAAAATGGGAGTCCATACAAGAGAGACAAAATATAAGTAACACCTTCCAGATCGAAGGTGTAGATACATAGAAAAGACTATATACACTTTCAGAACGATTATATCATCTAAGTAGAATACTGTCAACTTTTGTTCCTCCGAAGTTTTGCAGCAACTTTACATATAGCTAAGCTTGAAACAAAGTTATACCAATTGTTTCAGGCTTTATTTTTTTTATTTTTCTTTCGTGTTTTTGTAGTCTTTAGTATCATTTTATGCTATAATAGTAATATACTATTAAATCTGGGAGATATTTATGTATTTAAAAAAATCAAAAAATAATAAAACTGGAAGAACATATTTAGCTATTGCTGAAAGCTATAGAGATAAGATTACTAAGAAACCTAGGGCTAGAACGATCCAATCTATTGGTTACTTAGATGAACTTATTAAAGAGTACGATGACCCTATCGCTCATTTCACTCAAGTTGTCGAAGAAATGAAGATACAAAAAGCTATTGAATCTAAACCTATTAAGCTTGAATTTAGTCATGATGAGAAACTTAAAGTCGGAACTAACAACCGGAAGAACTTTGGATATGCTGCTTTTAGTTCACTATATCACACGCTTCAAATTGATAAGTTTTTGATTAACAGACAACGCTCTACTAAAATTGAAGCGAATACAAATAACATTATGAAGCTATTGGTCTTCTCTAGACTTCTGATGCCTTCTTCTAAGAAAAAAGCTTATGAAAACAGAGATATGTTTTTTGAAAGAGTAAATTACTCCCTCGATGATGTGTATAGAGCTCTTAGCTTTTTTAATGATAAGGGATACGAATTACAACAGTGGATTAATGATCAAATCAAAGACCATTATGGTAGAGATACCAGCCTTGTTTATTATGATGTCACAAATTATTATTTTGAATCTGATCATGAAGATGATTTTAGACGTAAAGGTGTTTGTAAAGAACACCGACCAAACCCTATTATTCAAATGGGACTGTTTATGGATACTAATGGAATTCCTATTACCTATGACTTATATGCTGGTAATACTAATGATTGTCTGACTTATCGCCCTACTTTCTCTAGGATGAAAAAAGAGTTTGATCTTGGTAAAGTTATTGTGGTTGCTGATAAGGGTATGTCTACTGGTGATAATATTTACTATACTTTGTCTGCTAAGGATGGTTATGTTTTTAGTCAATCTGCACGAGGTGCAAATAACGAATTAAAAAACTATATTACTGATGATACAGACTACGAGTGGTACGGACAGGATTACAAGTGGAAAGAAAGATTATATCCCAGAGAAATTTGGGTTACAAGTATCACTGGGAAAAAAATTAAAAGAACTGTTCATGAAAAACAAGTTGTTTTCTATAGTAAGAAGTATGCTAAGAAAGCAAGGTTCGAAAGAGAAAAAGCTCTTGAAAAAGCAAGAAGGCTTATTAAGTCACCTGCAAGCTACAATAGAGCAACTGCTTATGGTGCAACTTCTTATATTAAGAATATCAGCTTTGATAAATCAACTGGTGAAATTGTTTCAGGAAAAGTTTTAGAACTCGATGATGATAAAATTAAGACTCAAGAAGCTTTAGATGGATATTATGTACTTGTAACAAGCGAATACAAAGAATCAGCAAGCAGAATTATTGATATTTATCGTGGTTTATGGAAAATCGAAGAATCATTTAAAGTAACAAAGAGTGATTTAGAAACCAGACCAGTTTTTCTCTCAACAGAAGAGCATATCAAAGCACATTTTCTAACTTGCTTTATTGCCCTAGTTCTAGCGAGAATACTTGAACACATTACTGATGGTAAACATAGTATTACAAAAATGATTGAGAGCTTAAAGAGCTGTACATGTACTAATATTGATCAAAACTATTATTTATTTGATTATTATGATGAGGTATTAAAAGATATTGGGGAAGCTACAAACGTTGATTTCTCAGCAAAGATAAGAACATTACAACAAATCAAAAAAAATATTTCAAAAACTAAAAAAAGGTAATTTTACGCTACAAAAAAACGAAAAAATGCAAACCCCGCAAATTCACTATTCTCAGTGGCTTACGGGGTACTTTTCTGCTTTTCTACTGCAAAACTTAAGTTATATCATCTAAGTAGAATACTGTCAACTTTTGTTCCTTTAAGAATTTCAAGGAATAACTTGAAATAAGAAGACATGTCGTCAGTAAATCTACTAACGCCATGCCTTCTTAATTACAATATATATGTTATTCCAAAATTAATTCGTCAATTGGTGCCCCTGGAGGTACAATTGGGAATACTTTCTCATCTCTATCAATTTCACAGTTTAAGACCACAGGTCCATCGGATGCCAGTGCCTGAGCTAACGCACCTTCTAATTCCTCATTAGTTGTAACATTAAAACCTTTTGCGCCATATGCTTCAGCTAGCTTTACAAAATCTGTCGCCCTATCTAGTGTAGTGGATGAAAATCTACTGTCATAGAATAAATCTTGCCATTGACGAACCATACCCAATACATGATTATTAAATATTACGATAATAATAGGCAGTCTATATTCTACAGCTGTTGCAAGCTCATTACAATTCATTCTGAAGCTGCCATCACCAGCGATGTTAAATACTTTTCTATCCATTTTACCTAATTGTGCGCCTATACTAGCGCCCAATCCATATCCCATTGTTCCGAGTCCACCAGATGAAAGATAGGTTCTAGGAGCAGTATATCTAAAATATTGTGCAGCCCACATCTGATGTTGACCTACTTCTGTTGTTATAATTGCTTCCCCATTTGTCATTTCATCTATTTTGCGCATAATGCTATCTGGCCTCAAAACATTGTCTTTTGTGTATTTTAATGGATATTTTTCTTTCCATTCTTTGATTTGAAGAATCCACTCTTCTCTTGCATCATTTTCTAATTTCCCACTAAGCTGTCTAAGTATCAGCTTAATATTACCAACTAACGGATAATGAACCTTTATATTCTTTCCTATTTCAGCAGGATCGATATCTATATGCATCACCTTTGCTTTAGGTGCAAATTTTTTCACATTACTCATTACTCTGTCACTAAATCTTGCACCTACTGCAATAAATAAATCACACTTTGAAACTGCTACATTAGATGTCTTTGTACCATGCATTCCTACCATCCCAGTAAACAAAGGATGTGTGCCTGGAAAACCACCCATACCCATTAAGGTTGTTGCAACTGGAATATTCACCTTTTCTACCAATTCTAATAATGCTTCACATGCATCTCCAATACCGATTCCTCCACCAGCTAGTATGATAGGATTTTTAGCTTTAGCAATTACTTTTGCTGCTTGCTCTAATTGCTCTCCAGTAACGCCAATAGGCGTTTCTTTTAGTGGCTTAACCTGCACTGCTTCATACTCTGCAAGTGCTGCTGTTACATCTTTACAGATGTCCACCAAGACTGGTCCTGGTCTTCCTTCTTGTGCAATCTGAAAAGCTTCACGTATAATAGGTGCTAATTCCTTCACATCTTTTACAATATAGTTATGCTTTGTAATAGGCATTGTTATACCTGTAATATCAACTTCCTGAAAGGAATCCTTACCTAAGAGTGAAGTAGGCACCTGCCCAGTAAATGCGACCATCGGTACCGAATCCATATATGCTGTCGCAATCCCAGTAACAAGGTTTGTTGCCCCTGGTCCTGATGTTGAAATACATACGCCTACTTTTCCTGTTGCACGTGCGTATCCATCCGCCGCATGGGATGCCCCTTGTTCATGGGAAGTTAGTATATGCTTAATTTCATCTTGATGCTTTGCTAAAGCATCATATATATTAAGCACTGCACCACCTGGATAACCAAAAATTGTGTCTACATTTTGTTCTTTTAAACATTGTACAAATATCTCTGATCCATTTAATTTCAAAATCATTACACCTCCGAAATAATTGTTGAGAGCTGAAGGTTGAACGTTGAAAGTTCCTATCCAACTGTCCAACTCACCAACTTTCTAACATTTTCAATCTTCAAAAACTGCTCCTGTGGAAGCCGAAGTTACCAGTTTTGCATACCTAGAAAGATAACCTTTTTTAATCTTTGGCTCAGGCGCCTTCCACTCTGACATTCTATTATCTATCTCTTCTTGCGATAGTTCTACATTTAAAGTACCCTTTGTGATATTGATATCAATAATATCTCCTTCTTGAACAATTGCAATAGTTCCACCTTGCATTGCTTCAGGAGAAACGTGTCCTATTGCGGCGCCACGCGTAGCTCCTGAAAAACGTCCATCCGTTATCAATGCGACATCTTTATCCAATCCCATGCCACATATTGCCGAAGTAGGTGATAGCATTTCTCTCATTCCTGGACCTCCTTTTGGTCCTTCATATCGAATGACAACAACGTCGCCTTTATGGATTTCTCCAGCCCTAATCGCCTTAATTGCTGCTTCCTCAGATTCAAAGACTCTTGCAGGACCCTTATGGGTTAGCATTTCAGGCGCAACAGCAGAACGCTTAACAACTGCCCCGTCTACAGCAATGTTACCTCTAAGTACTGCAATACCACCTGTTTCACTATAAGGCTTCTCAATAGGTCTAATAATATTATAATCACTAACTGTAGTATTTTTAATGTTTTCACCGACAGTTTTTCCGGTCACTGTTGGTAAATCAAGGTTTAGCAAACTTTTCTTTGATAATTCATTCATAACAGCTTGCACGCCACCCGCTTGATATAAATCCTGAATATGATGTGGTCCAGCAGGTGCTAACTTACACAAGTTTGGCGTTTTACTACTAATATCATTTGCAATGTCTAAATTTATATCTACACCTGCTTCATGGGCAATTGCTGGTAAATGAAGCATAGAGTTTGTCGAACAGCCTAATGCCATATCTACAGTGAGTGCATTTTCAAATGTCTTATCATTTAATATGTCACTTGGTTTGATATTTTTCTCGAAAAGTTCCATTATTTTCATTCCAGCCGTCTTTGCAAGTCTGATTCTTTCTGCGTATACAGCAGGTATTGTACCATTGCCAGGTAGTGCTAAACCAAGCACTTCACTTAAACAATTCATCGAATTTGCAGTGAACATACCAGAGCATGAACCACAACTTGGACAGGCATTGTTTTCAATATCTAATAGTTCATTTTCTTGCATTTTCCCAACTTGAACTGCACCAACTGCTTCAAATACACTATTTAAATCTAAATCTTTATTATTTTTTCTTAATGAAAGCATCGCTCCACCACTAACAACAATAGCAGGAATATTTAATCTAGCTGCTGCCATTAGCATCCCAGGTACAATTTTATCACAATTTGGAATAAGCACTAATGCATCTAAACCATGTGCCATTGTCATTGCTTCTATTGAGTCAACAATGAGCTCTCTTGATGCCAATGAATATTTCATACCCACATGTCCCATTGCAATGCCATCACATACACCAATTGAAGGAAATTCTATAGGTGTACCCCCAGCAGTTCTAATACCTGCCTTAACCGCTTCTGCGATTTTATCCAAATGGATATGACCCGGAACTACTTCATTTTGGGAATTCACCACCCCAATTAAAGGACGATAAATCTCTTCATCGGTCAAACCCAATGCCTTTAATAGTGATCTTTGTGGTGCTTTTTCTAATCCTTTTTTCATGCTATCACTGCGCATTATTTTCAACTCCTTAGCCTCATTTATTCTAATCTTAATAGGATAGCCGAACCTAATGGCTCGGCCGTATAAGTAAATACATATAATCGCTCTAGGGTAAACTTACTATATACTATTTTACTCATTTTATACCATAATGTCCAGCATATCAAGGGTGATCCCACAAAAAACATGTTTCGTTTTTCCCAAAAAAGCAAGAAACATTAATTTATCATTATAATATTAGGTTGAGCAAAATGTTATTATTATATAATACACTAGCAACCATTGATTCATTTATTTGTTTTATTAATGGTGCTGCAAATTGTGTCGGTGCAAATAAGGTGAAAATGGCAAAAATAATATATACCATTATTAAACCACTCATCCCTCCAAAAATCCCTCCAGCAATCTTATTTATGCCATTCAACACTGGCAAACTCATTACCTGATCTAAAATATTCGCGATAATAAACAACACTAACTTGATCGCAAAAAATACGATAATAATACTTAGAATGTTTAGTATGATTGTTGATATGTTTTGACTTAATGTATCTACAATACCTTGAATATCTATAATATTTTCTAGGCTTAAGTTTTCAATTAGTGTTAATTTCATAGAATCTGGAACGGGTAGTGTTTCCATTACAGATTGCACGGTATCAGTTGTAGGTGCTTGACCCATACCTGATGTCAAATTAGTGTTTGATGTTGCTACCGCTTGCTGAACACGATCTGTTAACATTTGCGTAATGCTTTGTCGTATGTTCATATATATCGAAGTTTGCGAAAATTTTAGTGAAACACTGGGATAGAGCTTAGCAGCACCATAAGCAGCTACAAAGAAAGAAGCTACATGAAAGATAGAAAGTACTAATCCCTTAATTATGCCTCTAATCAAATAAACGGCTATTACAATTACCACTAATAAGTCTATAATATTCATTTTAAATCCTCCAAATACATTTTTAGTATTCTAAAACATCCATATCATTTCTTGATACAACTAAAATTTTTCCTCTTTCTTTCAATAGAATAATATCTTTTATATCTTTTTTGGACGTTAGGGTTGCTATTTCTTCACCTTTTGTATTTATTATATGTATTTTTCTATTTTGATAGAAAGCAATCTGTCTATTCTTGACAACCAATCTATTAATTTTACCATCTGATTCATATTCACCAATTTTGTTTCCATCTCGATTAAAAAGTTCAACAATTGATTTATTATTTAACAAACTAGCTTTTTCAGATTCAAAAGCTATAGCGATAATACTATCTGAATCAATATTATATGTACTCATCTTTTTATCCCCGAAATCAATATTCCACTTTCTCACCCCTTGTGGTGAAAATTCCATCACTTGATTATCGCCAAATGCAATAAGGCTATTGTTTTTATAGAATTTTATATTCGTAATAAGTGTATCTTCAATTTGTGTTGCTGCATATGGCTCTTCTTCGCTAACATAGAAAAATATTAGCCCACTTGAAACCGTTCCTTTGCTTGTATTTAGTACAGATACAGCTATTTTTTTACCATCATTAGAAATAGCGACATCAATGATATTATTGCCCACTGAATGCCACCTGTAAATCTCTTGCCCCTTTGGATTATAAACTGTCAGCCTTCCTTTATATCCTTTTTCTTCTGTTACGATAGCAAAATATCCTGTAGCATTAATTTTAGCAGTAATGATAGGTTCATCCGTCTTGATAGGGTCAATTGTAGCATAATTCGTTACAATATTGACTTCTCTGCCTCCACGATCACCAACAAGAATACTTTTTTCGTTTGTATAGAGAAAGGGGTTATTGAGTGTCATAGGTACATTCCACTCAAGTTCTCCTTTTTGATTGACAGCATATATACCACTATTATTACAATATATAATGTTGTCTTTATAGCTTTCAAGTATTGTTTGAGAACCTGAATCAATTGTAATTGTTGTAGTCTTATTATTTTTTTGAGTGAATGGAAAATTAAAACCATTTATATATAGAAAATATGTACCACCTAAAGCAATAAGTATGAAAATAATTCCTAAAAAGATATTTCCATTTGACTTTTTAGGCTTTTCATTTTTACTTTTACTATTTTTGTTTCTCTTGTATTCTTTGATTTCTTTTATATTACCATTTTTCACTTATTCACCCTCCAGGGTTTGTTTATTAATTTCCATACATTATACCACATATTTATTTGGTGTTCTAGCATTATGTTTTTTCCCTCCCCCTATAGAGGTAAAAGGTAATAAATTTATTATATAAGCCAAAACAAATGAGACTCCTGACACAAGGATAAAGAGTAGTAACATGCCCTCTATATGATGCCAGTTATTATTAATCCCAAAGATATATGAATAGGATTTTATTAAATCCAATATTAAAATATGGCTCAAGTAAACAAAAAAACTTTGAGTCGAAAGCCAGTAAATCACGTTATGAATTGACTTTGAGAGATATTTTTCAATATATGTATATACGCAATATAAAAATATAAAACTTACAATACCGTAAATCATCACAGTAGGCTTCACCGACGAACCATATGTTGATGTTATCTTACTGTCTATTATTAATAATATGAGACTTAAAAACCACGTAATAGCTATTGAAATGATATTATTTAATAAATGTTTGTCCCACTCTTGTCTCTTATTAATAAAATACATACCGAAAACAAAAAAGAAAATCCATGATGGAAAAAGAATGTATCCATAAGTTACTATTGACTTTGGCAATATATAAATATACCATCGAACCAAATAAATCGCTAATTGAAAATAGGTTGTTAAAATAAAAGTACCCAATAATATAACTTTACTAAATCCTTTTTGAAATCCCTTTTTTATAAAAGGGTATAATAAATATATTTGAAAGATGATTACTACAAAATATAAATGTCCTTTTCCTAATAAAAAATTTCTCAAAAATTCATAAACAAATTCCCTCGAAAAAATACCGTTTATATTTTCTATATAGTCATAGAGCATATAGGACAATGTCCATAAAGTATATGGTATCAAGACTTTTTTTATCCTGTTAACCACAAATGAAACAAATCCAATCTCTTCTTTTTCTGATTCAGAGTAGTATATTGAAGCCCCAGATAATATAATAAAAATAGGAATTGCAAATCTCATCATTTGATTAATTATATAGGCAAAATTATTAATAGGTACATACACACTGGTAATATGTATCAGTATCACCGCAAAACAAGCAATTATTCTAATGAAGTCAAAAGTACATATTCTTTCCCTCATAAATATACTCCTCCAGTTAAATCCCACTTAACAGGAGAAGTGTATCATATATTTGGTATTATGTCTATTTTTTTACTTCATTATAGTATACTTCCACCAAATACAACCCTTGTGGTGGCACTGTAACACCTGCTTTTGTCCGATCCCCTTGTTTAATAATCTCAGGTATTTGTTCAACATCTATTTTCCCACTGCCTACATACAATAGGGTTCCAACAATGATTCTTACCATTTTATATAGAAAGCCATTCCCTGTCACTTCTATCAAAATTTCATCATTGCATTGTTCAACTTCAAGATTATATATCATTCTAACTGTATTTTTTATTATACTCCCGCTAGCCATAAAAGCCTTGAAATCATGCTCACCAATAAAATATTGTGCCGCTTTTTTCATTAAGCCAATATCAAGTTTATATGAGCAATGATAGCAATAATTCCGTTTCAACGCAGAGGCAAATGGTTTGTTAACGATACGGTATTGATATTTCTTTCCTTTTGCAAAGTATCGAGAATGAAATTCATTTGGAACCTGCTGACATTCAAATACAACAATATCTTTAGGTAAAACACTTTTAAAAGCATAGGGAAATTTATCTATCGGTATACAACTGTCTGTAAAAAAATTGCATACAAACCCTAATGCATGTACACCCGTATCAGTACGACTGCAAGGTGTCACAGATATATCTGATTTTATCAGTTTTTTTAGCGCTTTTTCCAATTCTCCCTGTACAGTCACTACATTATCCTGACGTTGCCATCCGTGATAATTCGTGCCGTCATATTCAAGTTTCAATCTTATGTTTCGCATATCAGTCACCTTTTATTTTAATAGCTTTTTCAAAATCTTTTATAACAATGTGGCAAACAAAACGTCCCTTTGCCACCCTTTTCTAATACCTCAGTCCTCTTATTGAAAATATAACTATAATCAATATAATAAATACTACAAGTGCAATCAAATCTCTTTTGTCTAATTTAAGCTGTTTCATGCGTGTTCGATTTTCCCCACCACTATAGCAACGAGATTCCATTGCAGTAGCTAGCTCATCTGCTCTTCTAAATGCACTAACAAATAGTGGTACCAACAATGGTACTAATCCTTTTGCTCTCTTTAACAAATTGCCACTTTCAAAATCAGCGCCTCTTGCCATTTGTGCCTTCATAATCTTATCTGTTTCTTCTAAAAGTGTTGGTATAAAGCGTAGCGCAATCGTCATCATCATCGCTAATTCATGAGCTGGTACTCCAATTTTTCTAAATGGATTTAAAAGTTTTTCAATACCATCGGTTAGGGAGATAGGTGAGGTTGTAAGTGTCAATATTGATGTGCCCATAATAAGGAATATCAATCTCAATGCCATAAATATTGCCATCTTTATACCCTCATCAGTAGCAACCAAAGGGCCAATACGAAAAATCTCAACCCCTCCACTCATGAACATGTTAAGAAAGACCGTAAGAAAAATAATGAAAAACAGCGGTTTTAATCCTTTAAAAACATATTTTACAGGAATAGATGATATATATATAATTCCTATAGTAAATGCCGCTAAGATAATATATCCTGTATAATTTTTAATCAAGAATAATGCTGTAATATAAAAGAATGTTAATATTATTTTTAGTCTGGGATCAATTTTATGTACCACTGAATTGCCTGGGAAATATTGTCCCAACGTTATATCTTTTAGCATTTTTTTTCCTCCAGTAAAGTAAGTAACTCTTTTTTAGCTTGATGAACTGTAAAAATATCTTCCCTTATCTCTAATCCTTTATCTCTAAGTTTGCGTATTACATACGTAATTTGCGGTGCAGATAGACCAATTTTCTCAAGTTCTTCAGCCTTTTTAAAAATCTGTGCAGGTACATCGTCCATTGCGACTGTCCCTCGATCTAAAACAATAATTCTGTTCACCAGTCGCGCTATATCTTCCATACTATGTGAAACCAATATGACTGTCATGCCCAGTTTTCTGTGCAATGTTTTGATTTGAAATAGTATATCGTCTCTTCCCGCTGGATCAAGTCCTGCTGTTGGCTCATCTAATACAAGTATCTCTGGTTTCATCGCAATCACGCCAGCAATTGCCACTCTTCTTTTTTGACCACCAGATAATTCGAATGGAGATTTTTCTAATATATTTTCACTTAACCCAACAATTTTTAAAGATTCCAATACTCTCTTATGTATCTCTTTGTCACTGAGTCCAGCATTCATAGGGCCAAAGGCGATATCCTTATACACTGTCTCTTCAAATAGTTGGTGCTCTGGGTATTGAAAAACTAATCCTACTTTGTTTCTTATGTCTTTTAGATTTGTCTTTTTATCCATAATATCAATATCGTTTATATATATTTTTCCGTTCGTTGATTTAAGCAAGCCATTAAAGTGTTGAATGAGGGTGGACTTGCCTGAGCCTGTATGTCCTATTAGTCCAATAAATTCACCTTGCTTAATTTGTAAATTAATATTTTGTAAGGCATGCTTTTCAAAGGGGCTTCCTTCCATGTATGTATAACTTAAGTTTTCTACTTTTATTGACATATTAATCCTCCAGAAGTTTCATCAATTCATCTACACATTCATCTATGCTTAATATATCTTGTCTAACATTTATTCCTGCTTCTCTAAGTTCATAAGCTAATTCTGTCACTTGTGGTACATCTAACCCTACTTGCTTTAATTCCTCGATTTGACTAAAAACTTCTCTTGGCGTTCCATCCATAATGATACTGCCTTCTTCCATCACAACGACACGATCTGATTGCACTGCTTCATCCATGTAATGTGTAATTAATACTACTGTAATACCTTCTTTATTAAGTTTCTTAATCGCATCAAATACCTCTTTTCTACCTTCTGGATCAAGCATTGCAGTTGGTTCATCTAATACAATGCATTCAGGTTTCATCGCAATCACTCCTGCAATTGCTACCCTTTGTTTTTGTCCACCTGAAAGCAAATGGGGTGCATGCTCTTTATATTCAGTCATATCTACTGCTGCTAGCGCATCGTCTACACGTTTTCTAATTTCTGTAGGTTCAATCCCTAAATTTTCAGGGCCAAATGCAACATCTTCTTCTACGATTGTTGCGACAATTTGGTTGTCAGGATTCTGAAATACCATCCCTACTGCTTGTCTGACATCCCATCTATGATCTGTTTCCAATGTATCTATATGCTTAATAAACACTGTTCCTCCCATGGGAAGTAACAAAGCGTTAAAATGCTTTGCAAGTGTTGACTTACCAGAACCATTATGTCCAAGGATTGTCACAAATTCACCCTTATTAATTTTAAGATTGATATGATCTAACACCAATTCTTGTTTAACAGTGTCTTCGTGATGATATGCATATTGAACATTTATTGTATTAATCATTTCTTTCATCATATACCTCACTTGTTTAAGTACTCACTATATTATACAATACAAAAAAAAACGCGACAAGAGTTATTTCCCCTGTCGCATTCATCTTCCTATTATAACCTTGGAACTAAACTAGTTCCAATATTGCCATTTCTGCTCCGTCCCCTCGTCTAGGACCCTTTTTGATGATTCTAGTATATCCACCCTGACGCTCTTCGTACTTAGGTGCGATCTCATCAAATAATTTTGTAACTACATCTTCTTTAGTGATATATGCAAGTGCCTGTCTACGAGCATGTAGTGAGCCTTGTTTTCCTAAAGTAACCATTTTTTCTGCCATACTTCTAGTTTCTTTTGCTCTAGTTACTGTAGTTTCAATCTTACCATTTTCTAATAAAGAAGTAACAAGGTTTCTAAGCATTGCTCTTCTTTGGTCGGTTGGACGACCTAACTTTCTGGTACCAGGCATAACCATTACCTCCTTTGCAAAAAAGTACGCTTATTCTTCATTTGGTGCAAGAGATAATCCTAGTGATGCAAGCTTATTGATAACCTCTTCTAAAGATTTTTTACCGAGGTTTCTTACTTTCATCATATCATCTTCACTCTTATTAATAAGGTCTTCAACAGTATTGATACCTGCTCGTTTTAAGCAGTTATATGACCTTACTGATAAGTCTAGTTCTTCGATAGTCATCTCAAGCACTTTTTCTTTCTTCGTTTCTTCTTTTTCTACCATTATTTCTGCATTACGAGCTCGATCTGAAAGATCAATAAATAAATTAAGATGTTCGCTCAATATTTTTGCACCTAAACTTATTGCTTCATCCGACTTAATAGTGCCGTCAGTCCAAACCTCAAAGGTCAATTTATCATAGTCTGTAACCTGTCCTACACGGGTATTGGTAACAGTATAGTTCACCTTATGTACCGGTGTGTATATGGAATCAACAGGTACTACCCCAATCGGTTGGCCCGATAATTTATTCTTTTCGGCAGAAACATATCCTCTACCCTTTGCTAATGTTATTTCCATATAAAGCTTTGCCTCTTCATTTAAAGTTGCAATGTGAAGATCAGGGTTTAATATCTCTACATCAGCATCAGCTTTAATATCCTTCGCTTTTAGCTCCCCTGCTCCTTCTGCTTCAAAGTAAACAACTTTAGGCTCATCGGAATATAGCTTAGCAGCAATATTCTTAATATTGAGAATGATCTCAGTTACATCTTCTTTGACTCCTGGAATGGTAGAAAATTCGTGTAATACACCATCAATTTTAATAGAAGTGGCAGCTACACCAGGTAATGATGATAAAAGAATTCTTCTCAATGAATTACCTAGTGTCGTACCATATCCTCTTTCTAATGGTTCTATTACAAATTTACCATATACATCGTCTTCACTTGTTTCTACACACTCAATGCGTGGCTTTTCAATTTCGATCAATTATTAACCCTCCCTTAACTGCTGTTTTTTTATTTTTTTTCCGAGGGCAACGTACTCATACCTTAATCTGATGCACATTTAGTAACGTTACTCAGATTTTATCTTATGTCTTTTTATTACTTAGAGTACAACTCTACAATTAGATGTTCTTCTAATGGTAAATCAATGTCTTCTCTTGAAGCTAGACTCAAAACTTTTGCTACTTGTGAGTCTTTATTAACATCTAACCATTTTGGAACTAGTTTTCCTTCTGCTGCTTCTATTACCGCTTTGATTTTTGGTAAGCTTCTGCTTTTTTCCTTCAAAGTGATAATATCTCCTTCTTTTACAAGATAGGAAGGAATGTTTAGCTTACGTCCATTCACTTCAAAATGACCATGACGCACTAATTGTCTTGCTTCTGGTCTTGAAGCTGCAAAACCTGCTCTAAACACTACATTATCCAGTCTGCTTTCAAGAATTTGTAATAAATTCTCACCAGTAATACCTTTTTGCTTACTTGCCATGTCGAAATATTTTTCAAATTGGCTTTCTAATACGCCATAGTATCTTCTAGCTTTTTGTTTTTCTCTTAGCTGGATACCATACTCTGATAATTTCGTTCTTCTTTGACCATGCTGCCCCGGCGCATAAGCTCTTCTTGCCATAGCACATTTATCAGTATAACATCTTTCACCTTTGAGAAAAAGCTTTTGTCCTTCTCTACGGCAAAGTCTGCATACTGCTCCAGTATATCTTGCCATCTATATCTGCACCTCCTAAACAATTAATATTAAATTAAACTCTTCTTCTTTTCGGCGGCCTACATCCATTATGAGGAACAGGGGTTACATCTTTAATTAGGCTAACTTCTAAGCCTGCAGCTTGAAGCGCTCTAATTGCAGCTTCCCTTCCTGATCCAGGCCCTTTAACGAAAACTTCAACTGTTTTCATGCCATGATCCATTGCTGTTTTTGCTGCAGTTTCAGCTGCCATCTGTGCAGCAAATGGAGTGCTTTTCCTTGAACCTCTAAAGCCAAGTCCGCCAGCACTTGCCCATGAAATTGCATTTCCTGCAACATCAGTGATGGTCACTATGGTATTATTAAATGTTGAACGAATATGTGCTGCTCCACGTTCTATATGTTTACGCTCACGTTTTTTTCGTGTCGTTCTTTTAGCCTTAGCCATGCTAATTAAATCCCTCCCTCTTATTATTTCTTCTTACCTGAAACTAATCTCTTTGGACCTTTTCTAGTTCTAGCATTTGTCTTTGTCTTCTGACCTCTTACTGGAAGTCCTCTTCTATGCCTATATCCTCTATAAGATCCGATTTCGATAAGTCTTTTGATATCAAGTGCAATCTGTCTTCTTAGATCACCCTCAACCTTATAACTTTTATCGATTACATCTCTAAGTTTTGCTACTTCTTCTTCTGTAAGATCTCTAACTCTAGTATCCCCACTAATGCCAGTAGCCTCAAGAATTTCATTAGATCTATTTTTACCTATACCATAAATGTAAGTTAATCCAATTTCAACTCTCTTTT
Source organism: Clostridia bacterium (assembly GCA_963662695.2). Classification (GTDB taxonomy): domain Bacteria; phylum Bacillota; class Clostridia; order SK-Y3; family SK-Y3. The sequence goes on from CAXXDC010000001.1 coordinate 1,522,158, forward strand.
CTCTTGGTAAGTCAACACCAGCGATTCTCGCCATTCTACTTTACACCTCCCATTTCAGTGGATAGAAATGTCATATCCCACGATAACTATGTTAACTATATATAATAATCGTTAAGCCTATAGATTGTAAAAACAATTTATACAGCCGCTACTTAACAGATTATAAAACTAATGATTGAGTAATATATAGTATTATCCTTGTTTTTGCTTATGCTTTGGATTTTCACAAATTACTCTAATTCTACCTTTTCTTTTAATGATTTTGCATTTTTCACAAATTGGTTTAACAGATGGTCTTACTTTCACCTGACTCCCTCCTTCTCGAATTACTTATCTCTCCAGATAATCCTTCCTCTTGTCAAATCATAAGGAGATAATTCAAGCGTCACTTTATCTCCAGGAAGAATTCTTATAAAGTGCATTCTTAATTTCCCTGAGATGTGCGCAAGCACTTTGTGTCCATTTTCCAATTCAACTTGAAACATAGCATTAGGCAACGCTTCAACGACCTTACCTTCAACTTCTATTACATCTTCTTTTGCCAAGTGAACAACCTCCTTTAATCCCGACTAATAGATTCCTGCTTCTCTTTTTCTAATTTCTCATGAAATGCTGATAAGCTTTTTCTGAGTTCAGCGTTTGTTACTCTATCGCCATTTTTTATCTTATCTTGAATATCTTCTGCTACTGCATTTAAGAATAACAAATGCTTTAATTTCTTTTTCTTAGGCTTATCAATCTTTCTCAAGTCTCCATCGCAAATACTAACATAATTTTCGTCAATTCTTTCTAAAATAATAAAGGTTCGTCCTTTATCTCTTCCAGTCTTGGAATTAACTATTTGTCCCGGATATTCTTCCATTTTACAACACCTCTGTCAGTTACAACCCTGTCAATATTTCAGGTTCAGCTTTCGTAATCGCAATGGTATGTTCATAATGGGCTGATAGACTGCCATCTTGTGTAACAACTGTCCATTTATTTGGCAGTGTTTTCACATAATACTCTCCCATGTTTACCATGGGTTCTATAGCCAGTGTCATACCTGCTCTAAGTCTTGGTCCTCTGCCTGGATTTCCATAATTGGGAATCTGGGGCTCTTCGTGCATTTTCTGTCCAATACCATGCCCTACGAAATCTCTCACTACTGAATATCCATGGGCTTCAACATATTTCTGAATTGCCGAAGAAATATCAGATAACCGCTTCCCCTCTACTGCATTTTTGATACCTTCATAGAAGCTATCTTTGGTTATCTGTATTAACCTTTTTGCTTCTTCTGAAATACTACCCACTGGATAAGTACGTGCTGCATCTCCATGGTATCCTTTATACATGGCACCAATATCTATACTAATAATATCGCCATCTTTTACCTTGTTTAAACTTGGAATACCGTGAACAACTTCGCTATTCAATGAAGCACAAATACTTGCTGGAAATCCATTATAGCCTTTAAAGGATGGCGTAGCACCCTGACTACGAATATATTGTTCTGCAATATTATCTAATTCCTGTGTTGTTACGCCGGGCTGAATACTTTTTTTTAATAATTCATGGGTATCATATACAATCCGGCCTGCTTCTCGCATATTCAAAATTTCTTGAGTAGATTTAATTGTTATCATATTATTCTACTCCCAAAGCGCTTAGTACTTCACGTGTTGTATCTTTTATTTCTTCTTGACCGTATGCTTTAGCCAATATTCCTTTTTTATCATAATACGCTTTTAAAGGCTCTGTTTGTTCATGATATATATCTAATCTATTTTTAACTGTTTCAGGTGCATCGTCTTTTCTAATTATAAGGTCAGCACCACATACATCACATATGCCTTCTTCTTTTGTAGGTTTATATTGTAGATGATATGTTGCCCCACATGCACTGCACTGTCTTCTTCCAGAGATTCTTGCAATAATTTTTTCATCTGAAACTTCTATTGCAAGTACTTTATCAATCTCTATACCCATTTGAGACAACGCATCGGCTTGTGGTACAGTTCTTGGAAAACCATCTAATATAAAACCATTTTCGCAGTCATCTGCATTAAGTCTTTCCTTAATAATTTCTATCACGATATCATCAGGTACAAGAGAACCTTGATCAATATAAGTTTTCGCCTGTTTGCCCAATTCAGTCTCCTGACGCAAGGCATTCCTGATGATTTCACCTGTAGCAATTACAGGTACGTTTAGCTTTTCACAAAGAGTTGCAGCCTGTGTGCCTTTACCAGCTCCAGGCGCACCCAATAAAATAAGTCTCATTTTTCTTCCTCTCCTTCCATTATTCGAGGAATCCTTTATAATGTCTCATTAACATTTGTGATTCAAGCTGTTTAACTGTCTCTAAAGCAACATTTACTACGATTAGTAACGCTGTTCCTCCAAAGAATATATTGATTTTCAAACCGTAGTTTAAAAATATTGGTAATACGGCAATCATTCCTAGGAAAATTGCTCCGATTAATACAAGTCTTGAAAGTACTTTATTAATATAATCGGATGTTGGTTTACCTGGTCTGATTCCTGGTATAAACCCACCATTTTTCTTCATATTATTTGCAATCTCGATAGGGTTAAAGCTAATTGCAGTATAGAAATACGTGAAGAAAATGATAAGTAAAAAGTATGCTGTTCCATAGAACCATGAGTCTGGTGCGATAAATGCTAAAAATTTATACGCAAATGTTCCAGGTGTTGGTGTCGTAAAAAATGATGCTATTGTAGAAGGAAATGCTAAAATGGACATTGCAAAAATAATTGGGATTACTCCTGCCGTAAGCAACTTAATTGGAATATGTGTGCTTTGTCCACCATACATTTTTCGTCCAACAACTCTTTTAGCATATTGTACTGGAATTTTTCTTTCTGCCTGTGTCATGCCAACAACCGCAGCGATAACTGCAATTGCAAAAACAGCAAACAGTGCAAGCGTAAAGATATTTAAATTTCCAAGTTTATAATTCTCACTTAATGATAATATACCTGCGGGAATTCTAGCTACTATTCCAGCAAAAATCAGTAATGATATACCGTTTCCTACTCCCTTTTCCGTAATCTGCTCGCCTAACCACATTAGAAATGCAGTACCAGCTGTAAATGTAAGGGTAATAGTAATAAAAGTTAATGGCCCTCTATTCTGTGGTGCAACTGCTGTTCTTACTGTTGTATACAACGCTGACGCTTGTATAAAACCAAGAACAACTGTAGCATATCTTGTATACTGTGCAATTTTTTTACGACCTTCTTCACCTTCTTTTGCCAATCTTTCTAAGTATGGAATGGCAATTGTTAAAAGATTCATAATAATTGATGCTGTAATATACGGAGAAATACTCATTGCAAATATTGATGCTTTTGCAAAAGCTCCTCCTGTTAAAGTATCCAAAAATCCAAACAAGGAATTACTACCGCTCACTAATTGCTGTAGTGCCTCTTTTTCCAAAAATGGAACAGGTATGAAAGAACCAAATCTAAATACGAGTAACAACAACATTGTATATAGTAATCTCTTTCTCAAATCGGGTATCTTCCATGCATTTCGTAGAATTTTGAACACGTTATATCACCTCTGCTTTTCCGCCAGCTGCTTCAATCTTTTCTGTCGCAGACTTGCTGAATCTACTTGCTTTCACAGTGATTTTTTTTGTTATTTCACCCCTACCTAAAATAACCACACCGTCATTAATCTTGCTTATTACTCCAGATTCCTTTAAAAGTTCAGGAGTTATGACCGCACCGTCTTCAAATTGATCAAGTTTTGAGACGTTTACTTCTACATATTTTTTAGCGAAAATATTTGTAAATCCTCTTTTCGGAAGTCTTCTATGCAAAGGCATTTGTCCACCTTCAAAACCAGGTCTTACGCCACCGCCGGAACGAGAGTTTTGTCCACCTTGACCTCTACCAGCAGTTTTACCATTTCCTGTGCCATGGCCTCTACCTTTTCTTTTGCTTTCAGTTTTAGAACCTGGTGCAGGTTGTAACTCTGATAATTTCATTTGCTACACCTCCCTCGTTAATTATACTTCTTCTACCTCGACTAAATGTGAAACTTTTTGTATCATTCCTTTAATCTGAGGCGTATCATTATGTTCAACTATATGTCCTATTTTTCTTAGTCCTAATGCCTTGACTGTGGCAACTTGGTCACCTTTACAACCAATTGTACTTCTCACTAATTTTACTTTGAGCTTAGCCAATGAAGTTCCCTCCTAACCTAACAGTTCCTCAACAGTTAATCCTCTGAGCTTAGCAACCTCTTCAGCTGTAGTCAGACTGGATAATCCATTGATTGTTGCACTAACCATATTTTTTGGGTTGTTAGAACCTAAGGATTTTGTTCTGATATCTCTAATACCTGCAAGCTCTAATACCGCTCTAGCTGGTCCACCAGCAATAACACCTGTACCTGGGCCAGCAGGTTTTAATAACACTTTTCCTGCGCCATAACGACCGACAATTTCATGGGGAATAGATGTATCTTTAATTGGTACATGAATAAGATTTTTCTTAGCGTCTTCAATTCCTTTTCTAATCGCATCAGGAATTTCTGTCGCCTTACCCATTCCGCATCCCACATGACCGTTCTCATCGCCAACTACTACTAGTGCGCTAAATCGGAAGGTTCTACCACCTTTCACAACTTTAGCAACACGACTTATATTAACAACTTTTTCTTTTATATCCATTGTGCTTGCATCTATGCGCTGTGCCATATTCTCCCTCCTTTTTTTAGAAATCAAGGCCACCTTCTCTAGCACCCTCTGCTAATTGCTGTACTCTCCCATGATAAAGATATCCACCTCTATCAAAAACCACTTTTTTAATACCCTTTTCCACTGCCTTCTGTGCAATCATTTTTCCAACTTCGCGTGCAGCGTTTTTATTTCCACCGTATCCGATATTTAATTCTTTATCCATCGTTGAAGTAGCAACAATTGTCACACCAGCATCGTCATCTATGATTTGCGCATATACATGTTTAAGACTTCTAAATACATTAAGTCTTGGTCTCTCAGCAGTTCCGGAAACTGATTTACGTACCCTTGCATGACGTCTCTTCCTTGCTACATTGCTGACTGGTTTATTAATCACGGGGACTCACTCTCCTTTCCTACAATTTCGATTATTTACCGGTCTTACCTTCTTTACGTCTAATAACTTCAGTCTTATACTTAATACCTTTGCCTTTATATGGTTCAGGTAATCTCTTACTTCTAATATTTGCTGCAATTTCTCCCACTACTTGTTTATCAATACCTTTTACGATAACTTCATTTGTAGACGGAACTTCTATTGTAATTCCTTCTGGATCTTCCATTTCTACAGGATGTGAGTAACCTAAAGTAAGTATTAATTTTTTACCTTGTTTTTGAGCTCTATAACCAACTCCGTTAATTTCAAGAGCTTTTTCAAAACCTTTTGTTACACCTTCCACCATGTTCGCAACCAGTGTCCTTGTTAATCCGTGTAGTGCTTTATGCATTTTAATTTCTGATGGTCTTTGTACAATAACATTCCCATCTTCCACTTTGATAATCATATCTTTATGAAGTTGTTTATTAAGTGTTCCTTTCGGACCCTTAACAGTTACAACGTTATTGCCTTCAATTTTAATATCTACGTCATTCGGTATGGCAATAGGGTTTCTTCCAATTCTTGACACTTCTCACACCTCCTTATGCTTCTTCGTAAGTTTTACCAAACGTATGCTAAAACTTCTCCGCCAATTCCTTGTACTCTCGCTTTTTTATCGGTCATTATACCTATAGAAGTTGAAATGATTGCAATTCCTAAGCCACCAAGGACTTTCGGTAATTCATCATTTGCAACATAAACCCTTAATCCAGGTTTACTAATTCTTTTCAGACCGCTTATAACTTTCTTTTTGTTGACGCCATATTTTAGTTTGATTTTAAGGATACCTTGTTTCCCATCTTCTATTTTTTCATAGCTTTTAATATATCCTTCTTCTAACAATATATCTGCAACAGCTTTCTTTAAATTGGAAGCTGGAACATCTACAGATTCATGTCTTGCAGAATTCGCGTTTCGAATACGAGTAAGCATATCCGCAATTGGATCAGTTATTTGCATTTGTCTTACCTCCTTCTTCCATAAACTCACTGTCTGTTTGCATTTTTTGCAAACTTATTACCAACTAGCCTTTTTAACTCCAGGAATTTGACCTTTATAAGCTAATTCTCTAAAGCAAATACGGCATACACCAAATTTTCTGAGATACGCATGAGGTCTACCACAAATTCTGCACCGGTTATATGCTCTTGTACTGAACTTAGGTTCTCTCTGCTGTTTTACTACCATTGATTTTTTAGCCACAATTTTCCCTCCTCTCAGCTACGTTGAAATGGCGCACCCATAAGGGTAAGCAATTCCCTAGCCTCTTCATCGGTTTGTGCTGTGGTTACAAATACAATATCCATTCCTCTAACTTTATCTACTTTATCGTAATCAATTTCTGGGAAAATCAATTGTTCTTTAAGACCTAAAGAGTAATTTCCTCTTCCATCAAAACTGTTTGGATTGATTCCTCTAAAGTCTCTAACCCTTGGTAAAGATACATTATAAAATCTATCTAAAAACTCATACATCTGCTTGCCTCTTAATGTCACTTTACAGCCTATGTTCATTCCTTCTCTCACTTTAAATGCTGCAACAGACTTTTTAGCTTTTGTTATAATTGGTTTTTGACCTGTTATGATTGTTAAATCATTTACAGCTGCATCTAATGCTTTCGCATTGTCTTTCGCTTCTCCAACGCCCATGTTCACAATAATTTTTTCAAGCTTTGGTATTTGCATAGGACTTTTATAACTAAACTTTTGCATAAGCGCAGGTGCAACTTCGCTCAAATATTTCTCTTTCATTCTTGACATCTATATTTACCTCCCTTCAAGAAAAACTTAGTTATTAAATACTTCTTCGCAGTGTTTGCAGTATCTCACCTTTTCACCACTATCTAAAACCTTCTTTGCAAGTCGGGTAGGTTTATTGCATTTATTACATACGTGCATTACCTTTGATGCATAGATAGGTGCTTCCTGATGAATAATCCCACCGGTCTGGCCTTGCGCTCTAGGCTTTGTATGCTTAGTAACCATATTAACGCCTTCTACAAGCACTTTGCCCTCTTTCGGAATAGCTGTTAATACTTTTCCTTTTTTTCCTTTATCTTTTCCTGAAAGAACTTGTACCGTATCACCTTTTTTTACATGTAGATTGTTTTTAGCCAATGCTAACACCTCCTTAATGAAAACGGATCCATCCCCTACAATACTTCGGGTGCTAATGATATTATTTTCATATATTCTTTTTCTCTTAATTCTCTTGCAACAGGCCCAAAGATACGAGTACCCTTTGGGTTTTTATCATCTTTAATAACAACTGCCGCATTTTCATCAAATTTTATATAAGAACCGTCATTTCTTCTTAATCCTTTTTTGGATCTAACAACAACCGCTTTTATAACCTCACCCTTTTTAACAACTCCACCGGGTGTTGCTTTCTTAACAGTAGCAACAATTACATCGCCTACATTTGCGTATCTTCTTCTTGAACCACCCAAAACTCTGATACACATAATTTCTTTCGCGCCTGTGTTATCAGCTACTTTCAACATTGTTTGTTGTTGAATCATCGGTACGTCCTCCTTTCAAGCTTTGTGATATCCATTTTGTCAGAACATTATTTCGCTTTTTCAACGATCTCTACTAATCTCCATCTTTTGTCCTTACTCAACGGTCTTGTTTCCATCACTTTAACTTTATCGCCTATAGCACATTCATTTTTTTCATCATGTGCTTTTAGCTTATATGTTCTCTTAACAATTTTACTATAAAGTGGGTGCTTTACACTACCTTCAATAGCAACAACAATTGTTTTATCCATTTTATCGCTAATTACTTTACCGATTTTTGCTTTTCTGTTGCCTCTTTCACTCACACCAGTTACCTCCTCTCAGAATAAAACTTATTAAACTGATTCTTGTAGTTCTCTTTCACGAAGAATAGTTTTTATTCGAGCAATCGTCTTCTTTACTTCCTTAATTCTTATAGGGTTTTCCAACTGGTTTGTTGCGTGTTGAAACCTCAAGTTGAACAACTCACCTTTTAATTCTAACAATTTCTGTTCTAGTTCAACCGATGTTAACTCTCGCACCTGACTAGTCTTCATTGTTTTCACCACCCAATTCTTCCTCTTCACGCATTACTATCTTGCATTTTATAGGTAATTTATGCATTGCTAATCTCAATGCTTCTCTTGCAATATCTTCTGGTACTCCAGCTAATTCAAACATTACTCTGCCTGGTTTTACAACAGCTACCCAGTACTCTGGTGAACCTTTACCGCTACCCATACGTGTTTCAGCAGGCTTTTCAGTCACTGGTTTATTGGGGAATATTTTAATCCAAACTTTACCGCCTCTTTTAATGTAACGCGTCATCGCTACCCTGGCAGCTTCAATTTGATTACTTGTAATCCAAGCGGGTTCTAATGCCTGTATGCCGTATTCTCCATAAGTAACTTTATTACCTCTGGTAGCTTTACCTTTCATACGGCCTCTCATAACTCTACGATACTTTGTTCTTTTAGGCATTAACATTATCTTTTTCCCCCTTCCTTCTTATTGGTCTGCTTCTTAACTCCAGGAAGGACCTCACCTTTATATATCCAAACTTTTACGCCAATTTTTCCGTAGGTAGTATCTGCTTCCCAGAAACCATAGTCAATATCTGCTCTTAACGTCTGCAAAGGAATAGTACCTTCATGATAATGTTCGTTTCTTGCTATCTCTGCACCATTTAGACGTCCTGAAACAGATGTTTTGATTCCTTTTGAACCAAATTTCATTGCTCTGCCCATAGATTGCTTCATTGCTCTTCTAAAGGAAATTCTTCTTTCCAATTGTGATGCAATATTTTCAGCAACTAATTGCGCATCCGTCTCTGGCTTTTTAACTTCGATAATATTGATTGCTACGTTTTTCTGAGTAAGCTTTTCTAATTCTTTTTTTGTTTTATCAATTTCAGAGCCACCTCTACCGATTACGATACCAGGTTTTGCTGCATGAATATTGACCTTTACTCTGTTTGCTGCTCTCTCAATTTCAATTCTTGATATCCCAGCAATAAAAAGTTTCTTCTTGATATATCTTCTAAGTTCATAGTCCTCGATTAAAGCATCAGCAAAATCACTATCATTTGCATACCATCTGGAATCCCAATCTTTAATGATACCAACTCTCAGACCATGCGGATTAACTTTCTGACCCATTCTCTAACCTCCTTCTGATTATTCTTTTTCCTTCAACACCAATGTAATATGGCTTGTTCTTTTTCTGATTCTAAATGCCCTTCCCTGCGCTCTAGGTCTAATTCTTTTTAAAGTTGGACCTTGATTAGCAAAAGCCTCAGAAACATATAGATTCTCAACATCCATTTCATGATTATTCTCTGCATTTGCAATCGCAGAACTTAATAGTTTTTCAAGAAGTTCAGATGCTGCTTTTGGAGTATGTCTTAATATCGCTATCGCTTCTCCAACAGGTTTATTTCTAATTAAATCTATTACTATTTTAACTTTTCTCGCTGATATACGTGCGTATTTTAGCGTTGCCCGAGCTTCCATACTAACTCCTCCTTCCGTATCTCGTCCGTAGCAAACTATTTTTCTAATCTATCTCACTGATGAAGACTTTTCTCCTGCATGACCTCTATAGGTTCTAGTTGGAGCAAATTCTCCAAGTTTATGTCCAACCATATCCTCTGTAACATACACAGGTACATGCTTTCTACCGTCATGAACTGCAATAGTATGTCCAACCATGTCCGGGAATATCGTAGAACTTCTAGACCATGTCTTTAAGACTTTCTTTTCCCCGGATTTATTCATTTCTTGGATTCTTTGTAACAATTTTTCCTGGACAAAAGGTCCCTTTTTAACTGATCTACCCAAGTTTATGCCTCCTTCCGCATCACTGGTTAGTAATTATAGTCTACCAGCAACTTATTTCTTGTTTCTGCTCTTAACAATAAATTTATTAGATTTCTTTCTTTTCTTTCTTGTCTTAAGACCAAGTGCAGGTTTACCCCATGGTGTAACTGGTGTAGGTCTTCCGATAGGTGCTTTACCTTCACCACCACCGTGTGGATGGTCAACTGGGTTCATAACAACACCACGAACGGTTGGTCTCCAGCCCATGTGTCTCTTTCTTCCTGCTTTACCAATTGAAATATTCTCATGCTCAAGATTTCCTACTTGACCAATCGTTGCTTTACAATTTACTCTAACTAATCGAACTTCTCCTGAAGGCAATCTTACTTGTGCATATTTTTCTTCTTTTGCCATTAGCTGTGCAGAATTTCCTGCTGCTCTAACCATCTGGCCGCCTTTTCCAGGTTTTAACTCAATGTTATGAATTAATGTACCAACTGGAATATCTTTTAATTGTTTTGCGTTTCCTGGCTTAATATCTGCATTCACGCCTGATACAACTTTATCGCCCACTGATAATCCTAAAGGCGCTAAAATATATGTTTTTTCTCCATCTTCGTATTGAAGTAGAGCAATATTTGCACTTCTATTTGGATCATACTCAATGGTTAAAACTTCTGCTGTTATATCATCTTTATTTCTCTTAAAATCAATGATTCTATATTTTCTCTTTGCGCCGCCACCTCTATGACGAACTGTGATCCTACCGTATGAGTTTCTTCCGGCTTTTTTCTTTAAAGGTTCAAGTAAAGATTTTTCAGGTTCTACCTTTGATAATTCTTCAAATGTAGATACGCTCATAAATCTTCTTGCCGGAGAAGTAGGCTTATACTTTTTAACTGGCATCCTTCTCACTCCTTACTATTCTATATCGCTTATTTATAAGCTTCTTACTTCTGGATTTACGCCATTCCTTCAAAGAATTCTATCGATTTACTATCTTCTGTTAATTTAACAATAGCTTTCTTCCAGTCAGGTCTTTTGCCGGAATTTCTTCCCATTCTCTTAATTTTTCCTAAAACTCTCATAGTATTAACCTTTTCAACGGTTACTCCAAAGATTTCTTCAATTGCTTTTCTTATTTCAATTTTGTTTGCATCTAGTGCAACCGCGAAGGTATATTTCCTATCTATTGTCTGTTCCATACTATGTTCAGATATAATAGGTTTAATAATGATATCATGTGGATTTCTCATTATGCATACACCTCCTCAATCTTTGCAACTGCATCTTTGGTAACGATGAATTTATCATGGTTTAATATATCGTATACATTCAATGTCGTTACTAATGTTGTTGTAACTCCTGGTATATTTTTTGCAGATTTTATTACATTTTCATCTTTTTCTGGGAGAACTACAAGTGCTTTTGAATCTATTTTTAAGTTTTTGAGCACATTTACCATTTCTTTGGTTTTAATGTTTTCAAGACTTAATTGATCCAATACACAAATTTCGTTTTCCTGTACTTTTGAACTAAGTGCTGATTTCATCGCTAATCTTTTCACTTTCTTGTTTAAAGAATAGCTATAATCTCTTGGCTTAGGTGCAAAAGTTACACCACCTTTTATCCATAGAGGTGATCTGATGCTTCCGTGTCTCGCTCTACCTGTTCCTTTTTGTCTCCAAGGTCTAGCACCACCACCACGAACTTCAGATCTAGTCTTTGTACTTTGTGTTCCTTGTCTTTGATTTGCTAAGTAATTTACTACTACTTGATGAAGAACTGTTTTGTTAACTTCTGTACCAAATACAGTGTCTTTTAAGTCAATATCGCCGACTTTCTTTCCATTCATATCATATAAAGCCGTCTTAGGCATTGTACATCCTCCTTTCCCACGAATTCTACTTACGCTTTAACTGAACCCCTAATAAAGAGTAATCCACCCTTAGGTCCTGGTACTGCACCCTTTATTAAAAGAAGATTTTTTTCAGCATCCACTTTTACTACATTAAGATTTTGAACTGTAATTTTTTCCGCACCCATATGTCCAGGTAACTTTTTACCTTTAAACACTTTTGACGGATTTGAGCTTCCACCCATTGATCCAGGTCTTCTGTGATAATGTGAACCATGAGACATCGGACCTCTATGCGCGCCCCATCTCTTAATAACGCCTTGGAATCCTTTACCTTTTGAAATACCAGTCACGTCTACACTGTCACCTTCAGCAAATGCATCAGCTTTGATTTCATCACCGACATTGTAGTCGTCAGCGTTTTCAAGCTTAAATTCTTTTAAGAATCTCTTATATGAAACCTCTGCTTTATCAAAATGCCCTTTTGCTGGTTTGTTAACCTTCTTCTCTTTTTTATCGACATATCCAACCTGCAACGCGCTGTATCCATCATTTTCTACAGTTTTCTTCTGAACAACCGCACATGGCCCTGCTTCTATAACTGTTACTGGAATCACTCTACCTTCTTCGTCAAAAAGCTGAGTCATACCAACCTTCTTACCCAATATTGCCTTTTTCACTACGACACCTCCTAAATGGTTATTGGTTCACATCTTGCGAACTTGACCAATTTCTTGCTTGCGTTTATTGCATTTTACAGTTTGATTTCAATATCTACCCCTGCAGGTAAATCAAGTCTCATCAAAGAATCAACTGTCTTTGGTGTTGGAGACAAGATATCAATCAATCTTTTGTGTGTTCTCATCTCGAACTGCTCACGAGAATCTTTGTACTTGTGAACCGCTCTTAAAATCGTGATAATTTCCTTTTTAGTTGGTAAAGGAATTGGTCCCGACACTTTAGCACCAGTTCTTTTAGCAGTTTCTACAATCTTTTCCGAAGACTGATCTAACAAAGTATGATCGTAAGCCTTCAATCTGATTCTAATTTTTTGCTTTTCTGCCATACGTTTTCCCTCCTTCAAACTTACATTAAATTTTGTTGTTACTTGTTAGTACGACAGTAAAAAAATCTGTACACTGTGCCGGGTGTTTCATATACGCTTATAATTAAACCCAGATCGCGTCAATAGACATAACCTGGGCACAAAAATTCCGCATCAAACACTAAGAACCACTATGAGCATCTTTCTTATAATGCCTCTAAAAATCTACTCTAGCCATTCAGATGTAGTCTAACTACATCTTTATCTATTTAAGTGTACAGTGACGCTGTCGCCCGGTTTCATGAATCGGACATTCTCCATAGAAATTAACCCAACTCACAGGTTGGCAACCTTCTACTTCATCGTATGCCATGCCACAACTCTTATATATTACATGAAAAACTTAGGTTTTGCAAGGGGTTTTTTAAATTTTTTTTCACTTTTTTTCCCTAGACATGACAAATCATATATTGTATAGTTATATCAGATAATGTGGCAAACAAAACGTCCCCTTGCCACGCATGAAAGGAGTACTAATTTTATGCGAATGATTTCTGTGAAATCAAATGATGCCAATCAACGTATTGATAAGTTTCTTCAAAAGTTTTTTAAGACTATGCCACTTGCTTTGATTTATAAGTATATAAGGAAGAAAAGGGTTAAAGTGAATGGAAAAAGAGTACAGAATGATTATAAACTTGTAGAGGGCGATACAATTTCATTATATATTAATGATGAATTTTTTGAAGAAATAGATTCTAAAAAGAAAAATGCAGTACTCGAATTGTTAGAAAATACTGAACCTATCATTGATATTATATATGAAGATAAAAATATTATATTGGTTAATAAAAAAGCTGGTATGCTTGTTCATGCTGATAAAAGCCATCCAACTGACAATCTGATTACATATATTCAAAGCTATTTGTATCATAAGAATGAATATAACCCGCAACATGAACATACTTTTGCTCCCGCACTTTGCAATCGTATTGATCGTAATACTGGTGGTTTAGTAATAGTTGCTAAGAATGCTGAAAGTTTACGTATAATAAATGAAAAGATTAAAAATAAAGAGATACGGAAATTTTATCTATGTATTGTGAAGGGTACTCCCGATAAAAAACAAGACATGTTGACAAATTATCTCACGAAAAATCAGGTTAGAAATAAAGTTTCAATTTCTAATCAGCGAAAACACAAAGGGAAAGAAATTGTCACAAAGTATAAAGTTCTAAAATCCAAAGATGCTATGAGTTTATTAGAAGTAGAATTGATTACGGGACGAACCCATCAAATTCGTGCACATTTTGCGTCTATTGGACATCCTCTTCTCGGAGATTATAAATATGGGGATTCTGTATTGAATAAGACTATGGGTTTTAAATATCAAGCATTATACTCATATAAATTGATTTTTGATTTTAAAGATGATGCAGGCGTATTGAACGCTTTGAAGGGAAGAATATTTGAAGTGAAAGATATTGATTTTGTTGAAAAGGGTTGGAAAAAAACTATTGAGGGTTGAGTATCAGCACAAGAGAACCATCCCCTTGTGCTGCTTGTGCTTTTTTGTTTCATTGTCTTATTTTTAGCCTTTCTTTTAACGCTTCTTGAAGTACAAATGAAAAATTAATATCCTGTTCCATTGCCATTTTGTTAAGCCACTGTGGAATTGTTAATGTCTTTTTTATTGCTTTATGCTCAACTGCTTCGCGAATAACGGGCATCCAAATATCAATTAACACTGCTCTTTCATTTTCTTCAAGATTAATTTTATTCAATGCTGTTGGCTCTGGAATTTCGCTTCTATCATCTTCTAAAATGCACATATAACCGCCCAATGCATCTTTAGCCATATACATTGCCTCTTCATCATTATCACCACAAGTTAAGCAGCCAGGTAAATCTGGAAAGGAAACACTTATACCATCATCATCGTAGGAGAATATAGCTGGATAAACATATTTATCTTTAGGTTTCATTTAAAATCACCTCATATCTATTTTATTAAAAGGTACAACAAAAATTATTTTATTTTTATACTAGCTTGTTTGAAAATCGTCTTTACCGTTTTAATTGGGATATTTTTTTTAGGATGTGGTATAGTTACTAACCCTTTTTTAGTAGGATGTTTATAATAATGATGACTACCTCTTGGATTCCTACATTCTTCCCAACCATCTTCAATGATTATTTTAATCAATTCTCTTGAAGAATATGACTTCATCTTTACTACCCCTTCCACTAAATATATTTTAACACGTGTTATTATACGTGTCAAGTGTGCCGATGAGTTTTCTCCACCCAAATACAACGAGGACAATTCTGGCGTGTCTAAGATGCGCCAATAAAAACTTAGGGACGGTTATATCGCGTCGTGCATTGCGACACGAAAGAACCGTCCCCTTGTGTTGCCTTGTGTTGTTCGCATTTATAGTTTAGTATGTTCTTTTAGTCAATCCAAATTCTACCTGTAGAAATACATCAGCAGATTCCAACCACTGATCTGCACCACGATAGCCCTTTACTCCAGCTATTGTGCCAGTGCCAATACCGTAGCCGTGAGGCGCATCAGGATAAATATGCATTTCGACACTTACCTTATCCTCCAAAGCATTATACAGCTTGAGACTATTAGCTGCAGGTAACGTTGTGTCTTTCTGTCCAGTAGTAATAAATGCAGCAGGAAGTTTTGTGTTCTCGCTTACAAAATCGTCCTTTGCAGTATACATGAGCATCATTACCTGATAATCGGAATTGACAGCATCCACAGAGTCAGGTGTGTATGAAGCATAGATGTCATCAGGCGTGATATCACCGTAGCAAGACTGCACTTGATGTAGAATAGTCATTCCACCACCCGAGAAACCAATCGTAGCTATTTTATCTGTCTCCTTAATGCCTAACTTATCTGCATTATAACGAATATATCGAATGGAACGTTGCAGGTCAATTCCCGAGTCAATAGGTTGCGAAGGCGAAACACGTCGTTGCAACACAAAGGCATTGTATCCCCGCTCATTGAAAGCTTCTGCAATTGGATAGCCTTCAACATGGTTAGCTCGACTAAAGAACCCACCACCTGCAATAACAATGATATTACCTTTCACTTGGGACTGATCCTCAAGCATATAAGGAATCAAAATAGGCACAAAGTCTGTATCATCATATGAATAACTGTAATCATACGAAGCTACCGCATCCTCCTGTGGGATGGAATCTCCCCAGATATACCAAACATCCTTCTCTGGATCTTCTTGAATCTGCACCTTCTTCTTGCGAATAGCCACCGCCTTTTCAAACAGAGCTTGTGTCTGTTCTGGAATTTTACCATTATTATGGTTATAGATGTTGATTAAATTGTTCATTGGCTCATAATACTCGTAGAACCACGTCTTCTCATAAGCATGAGGACGATTACGTACATATTTAGCATGTGCGATTTCCATCTTAATCTCATCGTCTCTAGTCGCATTTTCAGGTAACGTCCAATCCCAGCTATCTGGATAAGTCTGTACGTTATCAGCTTGCATATGATTTTTTTTCGCTACCGATTCAGTTTGTGTAGTTTCAGTCTTTTCAGTTGATGCTGCAGATGCAGCCTCATAATCATCAAAACTGAGCACAAGTGGAAGGTCCAGCTGTCCGCTTTCATTTTTGAAGTTGAAATAGAACTTGGTGGAGTTATCAGTCTCAACTGTGACACCTTGATTCTCAAAGGTTTCATCAAGTTCAATCGTCCAAACTGGAAGCGAATCAGATGTATCATCGATAGACCATGTTCCACTAGTAACAGTACCCATACCAGTATATATAAGGTCACAACTCCCATCCGCGTAGCAATCAAGAACAACCTTTGTGTTGGGATCACCAACGAACTGATAAACCACTGTGGCCTCATCGTTCTCTCCTTCGCTCTGTGTATTCGCGCCTTCTGCTTCAGTTTCCGCAATTGTTTCTTCCTGTGTTGCTACCTGCTCGTCAGCTTTTTTGTTGTTCTGACAACCTGCTAGCATAGGCACTCCAAGCACCAAAACTGTAAGCAAAGCTAAAATAACAAAAAAAGTTCTCTTCATAATTCTCCTCCTTTATATTTGAAAAATCCTTATTGGATCCAAATATATTTTATTAGACTCCAACTGAAAAGTATTGCAAAATTCATTAATTTATTGTACTATTCTATATATATTTTATACAATTTCATCTATTATTACTTGTTTACTAGCTTATCAATGAAACCCTGACTCGATACCATTGGAGGTTAAAAATGGATAGACAGTGTTTAGAATACATCATACATAATAATGTTTTATTGACCAGTATTCCGGCAAAAATATATATTAACGGGGATATTATATGTCGATTTGAACCTCACGATGTTGATGTTAATTTTGATTTAGTTTCTCCTCATCTTCAAAATCTTCTAAATATTAACGACAGCATAAATATAGTATTGTCCGAACAGCTTCTGATGTTTGCTGCAATACGCAACAAAGCTAATGGGATGATCGCGATAATTGGCCCTGCACTTTCTGCGCCTATTACTCTTGCTGTAGCAAAGCAAATTGCATTGTCGAGTGGCTTAAGTTCAGACAGCATAGAACACGTAAAAAAATATTTGGAACAAATTGAGTTAATATCAATAGAAAATTTCGTATTGCATATAAGCACACTGAATACAAGTATTAACGGTGAAATTGTTTCGACTGAATGTTTGTTGAACGACAGCGAACAAAGGTTAGTCGAAAAGAATAATATATATAACAATCTAATTCAGCTTTATGAATATGATGATCAGAAGAAACAGTTTTATTCTAAGAATAGATTTTCATATGAATATGAAGATAAGTTAAAATTCTATGTTAGACATGGAATGACTGATAAATTAAAACCTCATCTACTTGGAAATTACAAACCTAAGCAAGGCATTGTAGCTTTTGACGCATTGCGTCAATATAGAGATAGATGCCTCTCTTTAGTTACAATTGTTTCTAGGGCTGCCATTGAGGGATGTGCCGACCCTGCGACCTGCCTTCAGCTTGCAAATCTTTATTGCCGAAAGATTGAAGAATATAGTGATATTCCAAAAATAAATGCTCTTATGGGCACTATGCTTTATGATTTTACCGAAAGGACAAATTTAAATATCAATATACAGACTGATGATCCTACGATAGAAAGAGTATTAAAATATATACATAAAAACTTAAACAAAAAAATAAAAGTGTTAGAAATAGCCGAAAACATCCATATAAATCCCGGATATCTTTCCGTTAAATTTAAAAAAGTAACTGGACATTCAGTGCCCGATTATATAAATCAAAAAAAAATAGAGGAAGCTAAACGTCTGTTAAAATTTACCGATAAATCAATTTCTGAGATAAGTAACTTTCTAGCATATTCAACTCAGAGTTATTTCCATAAACAGTTTAAGAAGATTACAGGAAAAACACCAGCTGAGTACAGAAATCAGAATCAGAAAAATATGAAGTAATAACACAAGGGGACGGTTATATCGCGCCATGCATTGCGACACGAAAGAACCGTCCCCTTGTGTCGTTTTGTTTTATTGTCTTATTTTAAGCCTTTCTTTTAACGCTTCTTGAAGTACAAATGAGAAATTAATATCCTGTTCCATTGCCATTTTGTTAAGCCACTGTGGAATTGTTAATGTCTTTTTTATTGCTTTATGCTCAACTGCTTCGCGAATAACAGGCATCCAAATATCAATTAACACTGCTCTTTCATTTTCTTCAAGCTTAATTTTATTCAATGCTGTTGGATCTGGAATTTCGTTCCTATCTTCTTCTAAAATGCACATATAACCGCCCAATACATCCTTAGCCATATACATTGCCTCTTCATCATTATCACCACAAGTTAAGCAGCCAGGTAAATCTGGAAAGGAAACACTTATACCATCATCATCATAGGAGAATATAGCTGGATAAACATATTTATCTTTAGGTTTCATTTAAAATCACCTCATATCTATTTAATTAAAATGTACAGCAAAAATTATTTTATTTTTATACTAGCTTGTTCGAAAATCGTCTTTACCGTTTTAATTGGGATATTTTTTTTAGGATGTGGTATAGTTACTAACCCTTTTTTAGTAGAATGTTTATAATAATGATGACTACCTCTTGGATTCCTACATTCTTCCCAACCATCTTCAATTATTATTTTAATCAATTCTCTTGAAGAATATGACTTCATCTTTAGTACCCCTTCCACTAAATATATTATAATACGTATTATAATACGTGTCAAGTGCATCAATGAATTTTCTCCATCCAAATACAACGAGGACAGTTCAGGCGTGTCCTAAGATGCGCCAATAAAAACTTAGGGACGGTTATATCGCGTCGTGCATTACGACACGAAAGAACCGTCCCCTTGTGTTGTTCGCCCTTGTGTTGTTGGATTGAACTATTCTGTTTCGTATTCCATAACTTCAAAGCACATTATTTTGTCCAGTACTATATAATCTTTTCTACTTGCAAATGGACCTATATTGTAATCTTTGTCGATTGTATAGATATCATTATCACTACCGCTGTTATACCAAGTGATAAATGACTCTACTTCTGTCATGGTCATATCATATTCCTTCTCAAGTCCGTTTTGCATTGTTATTACGAGCAATGCTCTATTGTTACTTGAAGCTGGTGCTATAGGTGTTGCCGAGGCTTCGTTGGAGTTTGCACTCTCTCCCCCTTCATTAACTGCTGATACGACATAATAGTAGGTTGTTCCGTTAATTACATTGGTGTCTGAATATGTCCCATATACACTTTCAGCCACTGTTGTATATGCACCACCTGATGTTGTTGCTCTCTTAACGTTGTAGGTGTCCGCATCATCAACGGCATCCCAAATAAGATCTACTACGGCATTACCTGCTGTTGCTATGAGATTAGTTGGAGATGAAGGTGATGTTGGTTCAGTGGATAGAATTAAACCGCTTACTTGGACTGGGGTTGTTTTGTTTTCCGTTGTACCATCTCCTAGTTGTCCATTCTCATTGACTCCCCACGTCCACACAGTTCCGTCATTCTTTAAGGCTATATTATGGTAATCTCCTATCGTAATCGCTTGTACATCTGATAAGCCACTTACCTGCACTGGGTTTGTACGATTTATTTTCGTTCCATCACCTAACTGTCCGTAATAATTATTTCCCCATACCCATACCGTCCCATCACTTTTTAATGCCATGCTATATGTGTACCCTACTGCAATTGATTTCACACCTATCAACCCACTTACCTGCACTGGGTTTGTACGATTTATTTTCGTTCCATCACCTAATTGTCCATAACTATTTAGTCCCCACGTCCATACGGTTCCATCACTCTTTAACGCCATACTATGCCTAAAAATCCCCGCAATTACCTGCACATCTGATAATCCGCTCACCTGAACCGGTATTAAACTTTTTTCTGTTGTTCCATCTCCTAACTGTCCATATCCATTATATCCCCATGTCCATACCGTCCCATCACTTTTTAATGCCATACTATAATTAAATCCTCCTACAATTGCTTGTATATCTGTCAACTCACTTACCTGTACTGGAGTTTTTCGATTTGTTGTTGTCCCATCTCCTAACTGTCCCCATTGATTATTTCCCCATGTCCATACCGTCCCATCACTTTTTAATGCCATACTATAATTAAATCCTCCTGCAATTGCTTGTACATCCGTCAACCCACTTACCTGCACCGGTGTTAGACTACCTGTAGTTGTCCCATTTCCTAACTGCCCCCTCGAATTCTGCCCCCACGTCCATACGGTTCCATCACTTTTTAATGCTATACTGTGGTTACCTCCTACTGTAATAGCTCGTACATCTGTCAATCCACTCACTTGTACTGGGGATGTGCTATCTACCGTTGTTCCATCTCCTAATTGTCCATATGTATTTAGTCCCCATGTCCACACGGTTCCATCACTCTTTAATGCTACACTGTGGTTAGCACCTGCTGCAATATTTATTGCTGCACTGAACGGGTTTACCGTATCCGCCACGACACATACCATATTCATACACAATACTAAAATCATCAAACTTACACATAACACACTTCTGCTTACTCTTGTTGTCTTCATAAAATTTGCCTCCCTTGTTGGATAGTTAATTTTTTACATCATTATTTTATCAGTTTTTAACTATCATGTCACTAGAGGGTGCAAGTTTGTCGATTGGTGTCGATTGAAGGGTTTTAGCACACTGGGACGGTTCTTAAAGGGTTCAATCGGAAGTTTTGCGTAAGAAAAAGCTCGAACATCGGCATATATTCGATGAACGAGCTTCTTTTTCAGTGTTATGAAATAATTAAAACGCAAAATTTTTGATTGCCCAAGAAGAAGGAAATTGCGGAGTAAAAGCTATGGAGTTTCAATCTTTGCCTTTCTTTTTTGTTTTTTGATTTTTCTTTTCCATTTTCACTGTATAGCGTTGATTTTTGTAAAATTGGAGTGTTTAGGACACACTTTCCCCCTCCCCACTTAAGAGGCATATTGAAATATATAAAATTTAGTATTCATTATGGTACTTTACAAGGGAGTAAAGTTCGTAAGCCTTGCATTTTACCTTTTTTGCATCGAGGACATAAGGTCACATCTTTATCTACAATAGTACATATGACATCAATGAGTTTAAGCCCCTCAAATTTTGATTTATATAAAGGGCTACATGTTAATTTTCTACACAGTGTTAGTTTTGTCTTTTTGTTTCGATTTGCCAAAATTCCATAATGTCTAAGTTTTCTAAACCCTTTTGGGAGAACATGCATGAGAAACCTTCTAATAAACTCTATACCTTTTAATGTGACTGTTTTCTTTTTGTTATTGTCTTTGTAGTCTTTAACTATAATTGTGACTGTTTCGTCATCTATTGAGACAATTCTATGATTAGATATCGCAATCTTGTGTGTGTATTGACCAAGATATTTTACAACAGCTAATGGTCCTGAAAAAGTTCTTCTTGTGTAAGTATACCAGCTTTTATCATAACATTTATCACAGAGTAATTTAAAAACATTTTTATCACAATATTTCTTAGCCTTACCATAAAATTTAAGCAGATTTTTAGAGTAATATTGCTTTAGATAGTGAATAAATTTTCCGCGAAACTTTTTTGCTAAAACTTTTACAGGAATAAAGAAGTTTTTTGAACTAGCACGCCATTGATTATCTTTTGTAAGTCCTCCAGCTAATAAAACTGTATGAATATGAGGATGATAATGTAAATCTTGTCCCCATGTATGAAGTACTGAGAAATAACCAATCTGTGCACCAAGATATTTTTTATCCCAAGCAAGTTCAGAAATGGTTTCTGAAACAGTTTTGTACATCAAATCATATAATAGTTTTTGGTTCTGATAAATCAATGGATGAATCTCTTCGGGTATTGTAAAGACTACATGAAAATATGGTGCATTAAGAACATCTTTGTTTCTTTTATCTATCCATACTGCCTTGTTAATACCTTGGCACAAAGGACAGTGTCGATTTTTACATGAATTATAGCGTATGACAGCATGACCACATTCTCCACATTCATAAACATGTCCACCTAAATCTTTTGTTCTACATTTCATAATATCGTTAGCAACTTTGGCTTGCTGTGCATATGGCGTATATTGTTTTATATATGCAGAGTAAAATTTTCTAAAGATATCTTGTACGGTACTCATGTCAAATCACCGTCATAGGTATCTAAAGGACTTTTGATTCCCATTAAACTTTTGGAAGTCATATGAAGATATACTAATGTAGTTTTTAAACTTTTGTGCCCTAGCATCTGTTGAATAAATACAGGATCAACACCATCTTCTAAAGCATGTGTAGCAAAACAATGTCTTAATGTATGTGCGGAAATATTTTTATCAAGATGTAGACGCTTTCGTAACTTAATGATAGTATTTTTGATAGTCTTAGTATGAATATGGGAATCTTTCTTTTGTCCTGGGAATAGCCAATCATCGAGCGTATAATTTATGGAAGAAAAATATGTTTTAAAATACTCCCGAATTACATTAAGAGCTGTTTCGGATAAAATAGTATATCTATTTGTATTGTGTTTAGCATGTTCTACACGAATCCTCATGGTTTTACTACAAATATCAGCAATTTTTAATTTAGCAACTTCGCTAACTCTTAAACCACTTCCATAAATCAATACCAAGATAGCTTTGTGCTTAAGGTTATCAGTTTCATTTAAAATTGCCATCACATCTTGCTTTGAAGGGATGACTGGCAACTTATGAACTCTTTTCATTCGTGGAATTTTCTTAGAATTCCATTCTTTTTCTAGTACATAGATATAAAAAAATCTGATAGATGAGATATAGTTATTAATTGTACCTGACGAAAGCCCTTTTTTATTTTTAAGAAAAAGGATGTATGCCTGTATATCCTCATCTACAAGGCTTTCTATTGACTTGTTACACGCTTCAATAAACTTGATAAATGCTCTAATTCTTCTTAAATATGACTCTCTTGATGAATCTGGTGCACCTTTTAGTTCAAAGTATAGCTCAATCTTTTGTTCGTAGTTATTCAAGAAATTTCCTCCTAATCTTTTGATAGTCTTTTTAGATAAGTTTCGTTATCAAAAGATAGGTGGTGGTCTAGGTATTTTAAAAAAAGTATGTTTTTGTTTGCTCGTATATGGTATAATCATAAAAAAGTATGTGCTTTCTGTGTTTGTTTTTTTGTGGTGATTAAACAATAACATAAAAGTTCATACTTTTTTATATTTTTTCTGAATTTTATTTTTTATTTTTCAAAAACCATCGCGCTAGCGATTTCGTTCTTCTCTAGTGTCAAAATACAGACACAAGAAAACCGTCCCCGCGTGTTCAAGGAAACCATCCCTGCGTGTTATCACATATGTGTTGTTTAGCCTATCCAATTTGGTTTTTGGGGTTTGTTTTGCATCTCTTTTTTTCTTGCTTTGTTTTTTCTTGCCTCTTCAATTGATATACATAGTTTCTTTTCTTTTGCAGTTGTTGCGTTTTTTTTCTGTTGTTCTTTCTTGTTTTTATTAAACATATATTTTTCCCTCTCAATTTGTTTTATTGAGAGGGAAAATAAAAAAGTGCGCAGCAGGATAAACTCGTTTCCTACATACGCACCTAATGTTTTTCACCATTGGGATTAAGTCGATTTGCAAAAAAGCGCAAAATCGCTTATGTATTTGTCAAGTGAAAAGTTCCCACAATTTCAATCGAAAAAGTACCACTTATGTGTAAAAAAATTAGTTGCTCATATTTAACGTTTCCATTGTCCTGTAAGAATTACCATTCATGTTAATGACATAAGCTTTGTGAGTAAGCCTATCAACCATGGCGGCAGTAAGTACTGGATCATTAAATATCTCATCCCAACGGTTAAAAGATAAGTTTGATGTAATAATTGTAGATTTTCTTTCCGCTCTCAAAGACAGATGTGTAAATAATAATTCACTACCTTCTTTATCAAATGAGATGTACCCTAGTTCATCAGCAATGATAAGGTCATAGCGCTCAAATCTATTTTCAAAAGATTTAAGAGTTCTATTGCTTCTACTTTCCTTTAACTCATTAATTAAAAGTGGAATCGTTGTGAAAAGAACTTTATAGCCAGCATTACAGGCTTCAATACCTAGACCAATACTAATATGTGTTTTTCCTGTACCTGGATTACCAGCTAATATGACATTTCGCCCTTCTTCAATAAATTTCAAGCTCCGCAGCTCTTTAAAGCGCTTTTTAGCTTCTTCTGGAAGGTATTTTAATACCAAGTCATCTAAATATTTTTTATATGGAAACTTTGCATTACGAATGCGATTTTTTTTACCATTTTCTCTTCTTGTGTCAACACCAATTTCAAGCAATTCTTTCAGGAATAATTCATAACTCATATCTGTACGATAAGCATCCTCTAATTTTTCTTTCAACACATTACTTAAGCCAGCTAATTTCAGCTCTTTAATATATTCTTTAACATACTGTAAGTCTTGTTTGTTCAATATTTGACCTCCCATTTTCAGGTTCTAAAAACTTAATAGTTAACTTATCTAAAAGCTCCCAAGACCTCTTTTTTATTTCATCATCTGAATCTTTATTATGCTCGATATTTACAGCAGACACTTGATGTACAAGGTTGTTTATGTTTTCAGTTGTGACATGACGAGATCCTAATTGGGTCAATTCTTCAATGGCTGATTCTACAGATTCTAAATCTTTTTCTTTAATAATTTCTAAAAGTACTACAAAATCTTTAGGTTTTCCTGTATAATAGGTATTGTATATTTCTTGAATCCTGCGTTCAGAACACTGTATGGCTGCACTGTTCTTTAATGATCCAGGTTTCTTTTTTATTGTATTTAAATAATGATTAATATCCATAGTCCAATCAAAATGACCAAAACTTCGATTATGATGAGCAACTGACTCGTGCTTATAATTTACCTTGAGTTTATTTGAATAGACTATCACTTCTACAAATTTTCCAACAAGGTATTCGGGTACTGAGTAGCGATTTTGCTCAACGGTAATTGTACTGTATTTGTCCACTCGGCATTCTAATTTCTTTGCAATAACATAATCAGGCTTTAAGCTAATCATATGTTGTTGTTCTTGAGTTAATATATCCCAAGGACTTTTATTGTCCAACCAATGTCTTTGACGTCGATTTAAATCTTCCAGTACCTTAAGTAAATGTGTATTTGCCTCTTCAAAAGTATTGAATTTATATTTCTTGGCGAAAGCTTTTCGTCTTACAAACTCAATACCACGTTCTACATGACCTTTTTCATTTCCGCGGCGAGCATTGCAAAATCTATAATCAAAACCGTAGTACATCGATAACTTAAACAAGTCTTCAGTAGGCTCATTTTTCCCTTTGGAGACAAAACGACCAACTGCAACTTTCATATTGTCATAAACGATCTCTTTAAAAACACCTCCAAAGTAATTAAGTCCCTTTATATGACTATCTAAAAATGATTCCATCTTTTGATTATGATAAAGCATGGCAAAGTGACATGAACCCGCAGCTGTTGTCATTAAAGCCATTTGAAACCTCTTTGCAACACCAGCAATCTCTAATTTTACTTCTCCCCAATCATATTCCAAAGTTTCCCCTAATGGATAAATTTGTTTAATATATGCCTCCTTCGCTTTTTTTTGAGTTTTCACGTAATTATTTACTGTCGTATATCCAATATCATAGCCTTGCTCAATTAAAAGTTCATGGATATCAACGACTTTCATCAGTTGTTTTCGATTATGATTCTTTAGTTTTTCATCATTTTCTTCAAGGCATGAATTAATAACTGCCTTAACTTCCTCTGTTAGCTTTAAACAACTTCGATTTGAAGTATCATACTTTGGTGGTTCACTTAATGATTCTATGAGCGCATTTAACTGTTCTTCATTGTTGTGATCCATAGCACCTAACTGTTCGAGTTTTTCTTCATACTCATTAATATATTTCCGTACAGTTTTTCTTGCAACTGATACCTCCCTTGAAATTTCTGATTTGTTATATCCTTGTCGATACAACAATAAAATTTTTCTCTTCTTATTCAAATTTATCATCTCCACCATACCACCTATAATTTTTTTCTTATAGATAGTTTAGTTTTTATGTGGGGATTTTTCAACTGTAATAGTGGGTACTTTTAGTATACTATATACAGCTTATAATAACATAAGGTCGCTCGTGGCAGCGTAATGCTGTACGTGTAGGTATCTTTGGTACCGTGCGCCACGTTCGGGCGCTAAATCTATAAATAAATATAGATGAAACGAACGCACTCTTACAAGAGTGAACTTTCCTGTCTAATTCAAGGGAGAATTTCCCTTGCCGTATGGAATTAACGTCTTTCTTTTTCCAAGATGATACGCGTGCTAATACTCCACTATGCAAACAATATCTGCTAATATTGTCTTGTATAAAGCGTGGTGAAGTCGAGTCCTGAACACCTAAAACTTAAATTTAAGTCACGGAGATAAATGGATGCGGGCATCCGTAAGTTTATGGTGAAGTAATGAAGTTGCGTGTGAAGCTACGTTAGATGCCGCCTCTGAAAGGAGGACACATTGGAGATGGGTTACCTTGTTGGTAGTAAAGCATAACCCCATTAGTCTGAAATAACTAATGATAGCCCATATACAACTGTAATTCAAATGTGGGTGTGAATTTCCCGTAGTAAAGCAATCCACCTAAGGACTTACATTCAAGGATAAACAGGAAGGAACGTGGGAGAGCCTGTAGTTGGAATGTAGTAGCATAATGAATTCTACAGGAAGTCAGCGGTCTCATAGTAGTCTGAGATAGGGAAAACCTATTACATGGCGAAGGGGACTAGACAATCAAACTCAAATATGATATTCAAGGGGTGAATTTCATGTTAATTAACGCTAATTTCTCATCTGAAAGCGAACTAAAACAAACCTTGGACTTTGTTTACGCGAGAAGCAAGGAGGGGAAATGCTTTCACGGATTAATTGAAGTTATTCTCAATGAAAATTTAATAATAACAGCGATCCATAATATTAAATCCAATAAAGGAGCACGTACCTCCGGGTTAGATAATAAGAATATTAACTACTATCTAAGAATGTCTAAAGGAAAATTGATAAACTTGGTGCAAAAATCTATAATTAACTACAATCCAAGACCAGTTAGAAGGATATATATTACCAAGAGTAATGGTAAACTTAGACCTCTTGGTATTCCTACTATGCTTGATAGAATAATACAAGAGTGCATAAGAATTATCCTTGAACCAATAGTGGAAGCAAGATTCTTTCCTCATAGCTATGGTTTTAGACCTTTAAGAACCTGTAAAAATGCAATAGCGCATTTTTCTTATACAATAAGAAATGGCGGCAAGGAGAAACCCATATATGCCATTGAAGGAGATATAAAAGGCTTCTTTGATAACATAAATCATAGAAAACTTTTAAATATGTTATTCAATATTGGCGTACATGATAAGAGAATCATAGCAATAGTAAAGAAAATGCTTAAAGCTGGATATTTTGAAGATGGAAAGACTCATGAGTCTACTCTCGGAACCCCTCAAGGTTCTATTTTATCCCCACTTTTGGCAAATGTTTATCTTAACAGCTTTGATTGGACGGTAGGTAGAATGTATCAAGAACCCAATTCCACTAAAGTAAATTTATCGTCAGAAAGAAGAAAATTAAGAGGAAAAGGTACTATTCCAAAGTATCTCATAAGATACGCTGATGACTGGATTATTTTAACCAGAACACAGCAAGAAGCTAATAGACTCTTAGCCTATCTGAAAAAGTACTTTAAATATAGGCTCAATCTTGATTTATCCGATGAAAAGACTGTCATCACTAATCTGACCGAAACATCTGCTAAGTTCCTTGGATTTTACTTAAAGGTAGCAAAAGCTAGACCAAGACCTGATAATGTTAATAGTGATAAATTATATGTTAAAATATATCCAGACCGTCAAAAGGTTAAAAAGCAAGTATCCGATATTTGTAGTAAAATAAAAGAATTAAAACGCTGCAAGGATGATAATCATAGAGCTGTGGTAATTGAACAAATAAATTCAATTATTATAGGCATCATGGAATACTGGAAATCTAGCATATGTAGCAATACTTACCGCTACATTGATAATAAAGTTTACAGAAGTGCCTTTCTAGTTTTTAGGAAAATCTATCCTAAAACATACATGTCTCACTTTATACATGTCAATGAACTAAATAATCATCCTTCTAGACATAGCAATAACAAGTATTTAAAAACTTGGTCAGTGAAGGTAAATAACTTACATATTGGAATAACTAAAGCTTCATTAACTAAATATAAAAGAGAATGGTATCCTTACAATCAACGCAAGACACCTTTCACCAATGAAGGGAGAAAGCTAATTGCTATAGATAAGAGCAAGCCATTACCTCTAGATAGACCAACTCTTTACGATGCGGATATATTAATACATTCTTTTGATAAAAGATTATATAATTTTGAATATTACATGAACAGGGAATA
Source organism: Clostridia bacterium (assembly GCA_963662695.2). Classification (GTDB taxonomy): domain Bacteria; phylum Bacillota; class Clostridia; order SK-Y3; family SK-Y3. Next base: position 1,551,059 of record CAXXDC010000001.1, read on the forward strand.
CGCTTATAACAGGGATAAAGGAAAATGTAGAATTTGTAATAAACCTGTACAACGTAACAACAGACATTGTCATCATGTAGATAATAGTTTAAATATTGATAAAATCAATAAAGTCTCAAATCTTGCCTGGATGCATAAAACGTGTCATGGATTTATTCATAGTAACAAAAATTTTGATAACATGTTATCAAATAAAGTACGAAACAAAATGCAACTATACAAATCAAAACTCGCTAAAATGAAAATCTGAGCTGCTTTGAACCTGATATATACCGCGAGGATATAGAAGGCAAAAAAAATAAGAACCATCGTTTGATTGTTGGAACGCCGTGTGCGGTGAAAGTCGCATGCACGGTGTGGAGTGGGGGAAAAGGCGGAGATAACTTCAAAGCCTTACCTATCACTATTGCGCGAGCTTTCAGGTGTCCTACCACCTGAAAGTCACAGCGACTATTCTATTTTCCCTCTTGTTCCTTATTATATATTTGTTGGATTAATAATGCAAGAATTTTGGAGAAAAAAGTTGGAAAGTTGTCAAGCTAAAAATGACATAAAAAATAGGACAGCTGCATCATATCACTGACACCCCATCCTTACAAAAACCAAAGGTTTTTTCCTAGTGACTATAATCTATCATACAATTTAAATGATGTCAATAGTTTTTTTATTGTTTTTTTTACATTTTATGTATAGGTGCATTGATATCTTTTTTACAAATTTATAAGTACTCATAATAGTGGGGTTATTCTTATAGAAAATCTCTTTTTTTCTCATTCTTCCGTTAACAAAGCTTAGTAATTCTTCATATCTGCTTTTCTTAATAGCATCACTTGTTACAATTTTATCAAAAACATAGAGCATTGTTATAATCTGTTTCAACCGTGGATTTTTCATTTTAGTACTTCTCATAGATTTTTTAATCTTAGCTTCACTTAGAAATTCCATAACCCTATCGTTTGCATTAAATTTTTTAATACTCTTAGGGTGTATTGGATACAAATTGTTAATAATACAATTATTATGGGCAACAGCATTTCTTATTTGATTTACTGTAATTAATAAAAATCTAATATCATACTTGTCCTTAATATTGTTTTTTTTATAGTAAAAATTATTAAACCTTCGTAGTGTTCCGAAAGAGATAACTTCAATAAATGCCCATACTGGAAAATCCTCAATTTTACTTGATTCTGAAATTCTATATTTATCAAGCAACTCCCCACAATAAGGATTTCCGGCGTTTTTCTTAATATCTCTAATAATTTTGCTAGTTCCATTCTCGGCTAGAGAATCCTCTACAAACTCTCTAACTATCTGATAACCATCTTCATTTTGATTACTTTCAATATGTTGTAATAAATTAACCTTAACGTAATGTTCTATATCGAGAGTCATTTTAAGAAGTATATGTCGCAAATGCATGTCAATTGTTGACAAGTCAACTAGATATGCAAAGTCTAAATCTATATATAGTTCTTTCTTTTTCCCTTCTGTGTATTTAGGAAAGTTTTTTCTATAGGAACTCAATTTGAAATAATTATTGTTATATTTCAAGAATGAGAGTGCTTTTTCCTTAGACATTTGTTCAAATTTTATGCCCCTATTTTCCATATGTTCTATCAAATCTTCAGATGATAATAACGGTTTTAACACTTTTTCTTCCAAAAGCAACCCTTCTTCCAGTATTTATTTATTCGTTTATGTAACACATTTAGCAACACGCACGAACACACCAGAACCGTCCCCTTGTGTTGTTATGATTTTTTGACATGTTCATGGGTCTTTAAATGTTCCATGCAATATTCATAGTCACCGTCACAATCTACACAATATCTGAAGTCCATTTTAGGGTCATCTTTTTCTGTTTTGCCACATATAACACATTTATGAATTGTGAAGTCTTTTGGCATGTTCTGTCTAAATCTTTTTCGGTTACTATATACTGTCCTGTTATTCTTCGCTCCAGTAATCATATCCTTGCCGAAAAATATGAAATAATTAATGATAGAAACAATTGCTGCAATTTTATTTGGCAAAGGAAAAAATAAAACCGTTATACCAATAAAGAACCAGTTAAGCCATGCTAAATATTTTACTTTGACTGGTAATATAAAAAACAGTAAAAATTCATAATTAGGATAAATCATCGCAAACGCCAAAAATAGCGATAGATTTAAATAGGTCGCTGTCACACTACCACCTGTGATAAATGCTGCTAATGTCGTACCAAGCATTCCTACGAGGTAATACATATTAAATTTAAAACTACCCCATTCATGTTCTAGGCTATTACCTATCATATAATACAAGTAAAGCGCAAAGAAAATAAAAATGGGCGAAGCTGCTGGGGGTATGAAAATATATGTAAAGAGTCGCCAAACTTCACCTCGCATCACAAAGGATGGAATCAACATTAACCTAAATGTAATGCTCGAGTCAATATACCCTAATATATATACGAATGCATTCAATCCTACAATATACATCATGAGTCTTTCTATCGCAAATCGTCCAAATTTTCTTTCAAGTTTATCTAACCAATTCATGTATAACACTCCTCCGTATTGGATAACTATTAATATTATACTATATTTTAACACAAATTAAGAGAAGTGGACACCTTTTTTTCATTAAGAAAATAGTTATAAAACAAGTTGCTCTATTAATATATTATAATATGGAGGTGGGTTGATGAAAGAAGTGCAAGAAATAGTTTCTGTGTTAACAAAAATTTATGATGAGGAGGGTGAGCCGCTAGAAGAACTGATTTCGGAGACAATAATAAAGAAGGCTTGACTTGTAAATTTAAGGGGCTAGCTCTCATATCACGAATAGCATAGCCCCTACTTTATTTAGATACTATTCAACATAATATCCTTTATAATCGGTATAAATCCGGTAAGCTGATTTTTTAATTTTATCAGGAATTTCTACTGCTAATGTTTTCGCTCTTTTTTTGTTTACAACAATATTTAGTTCTAATGGTTCTTCCACTGAAATATTGGCTGCTTTTTCGCCTTTTAAAATTTTGGCTGTCATTTCACCTACTTGAAGACCTTCTGCACCTACATCAACCGCCAAGCCTGCAAGATATCCTGATTTAACTGCTGATTCCCAAAACGTAACGTGTGGCTTTGTCCTGTTCTCTATATCCCAACTATAAAAAGCAGCTCTATCTACCGCTCCGCCTTCTCGTGTCTGAGACGGATTGCTACCATAAGTAATCCACCCAACTTCTGGATCATTTTCGTACTGTAGAACTGCCGCTTTATATTCTTCTAGGACATCCGTTCTCACAAATGCTTTTAGTTCGAAACCCTGAACATTCAATGCCTTTTCTATTTTTTCATATGAAAAGGATGTTCCAGAAGTAATGAAGACAACTTTTTTCCATTTAACGGTGCTAACTCATTTAAGAAAATAAATACCTGCTCAAATAAATCAGATGGAAAATTTGTAAGTCCTGTCACATTTCCACCCGATTTCTGTTCACTCTCAATAAAATTAAAAGTCTTACAATTCACTTGCATACCCATCACAATTTGCACACCCGTATCTAATAAAGGTTGTACAAGCTTTTCTGGAACATTTCCTACACCATCTGTAACAACAACATCTGGTACGTTATTTTTAATAGCTGCTACTGTTTCAATATATTTCGTAGCATCTCCGCTTTCTAAATCGTATACAACTACTTCTAAATTGACCCCTTCTTCATAACCTTTTTGTTTAAGGACTTTGATAACATTTTTCCTGAAATCTACATAAAAAGGTAGCTTTTCGTCATATGAAACGATAACTACTTTCTTTTTTTCAGATACGTCAGTTTGCGTCGTTTCTTGTTGCGTAACTTCTTGGTCTGTTGATGTTTTTATTGTTTGTTTACTGATTGCATCTTTTCTATCAATATTACAACCTGTCAATAAGCCAAAAGATAAAAAAGCAACAAGTATAAAAATATTTTGTTTAAGAGATAGTTTGGCCCCCATTTTTGTCCCCCTCTGTTATGTGATTCCTAATGATATATATCTGAAAATTCTATCTGCATTGTTTCCACTTTATTGTTATTAGCATTATGGTTCATTTGTCTCCTGTTTTCCTCTTCAGATATTTGTCTAATTGGTAATTGAATAATAAATTCTGTTCCTTTTCCGTCTTCACTGTGTACTGATATTTTTCCCTTATGCATTTCTATTAAAGCCTTAACCAGAGATAGACCTATACCACTGCCTTCATGTATTCTACTTAATGACGTATCTACCTGTTTAAATTTTTCGAATATGATCTCTTGTTTTTCCTTTGGAATACCTAGACCAGTATCTTTTACAATAATAAGCAAATTTTCTCCCTGATCATAAATTGCAACACTAATACTGTCTCCTGCTTCTGTAAATTTAACGGCATTAGAGATAAGATTCAGAATAACCCTTTCAATCATTGTTGCATCAAAAGCCATTATTTTCTCTTCTATATCTGTATCAAACACAATTTCTCTCTTTTTACTTTGTACATAATCAACTGTTGACAGTGTGATTTCCTCAATAACTTCTATTATATTCCCATTACGAAGGTTTATTTTGAAAAATCCTGAGTCTATTCGTGTGATATCAATTAAATTATTTACCAACTTTATAAGCCGATAAGTATTTTGTTTTATGATATAAATGTATTTATCTATGTTCATATTTTGGGCAGCTTCTGTATCTTTTTCTTTATAGTGTAATATTAATTGCACTGCTGATAGAATGAGATTTAATGGCGTTTTTAGTTCATGGGAAATGTTAGAGAAAAAGTCTGTTTTTAATTTATCAGTTTCAATAAGTTCTTCCATTAATCTCTTATTTTCTCTAATCATTTTATTATAACTATTAGAAAGCACTCCGATTTCATCTTTACTGTTTATATCTGAATAAACGGCCACGTCTCCTTTACTTGCGCTTTCCATATATGCTCTCAATTTATTGATTGGCTTAACGATAGAATTTGCTAGTAATAGCGCTAGTATAATACCCGCACCCATAACTAATAATGCGATAATAAATGTTCTTAGTAATATGGCTGTAGATGAAGCTATTAATTCATCATAGTTTGCTGAAGAAACGATATACAAGTCCCATGGTTCAAAATATTTATAGACGCCCAACTTATTAACACCATTAAAGTTATATCGAATCGTTCCTTCTTTATTCGTAATAATTTCTTTCGTAAAATCATAGTGCAAGATATTTTCTCCTTGAAGTGACGGATGGGCATGTACATAACCTTCTGAATCTAAAATATACACATATCCGTTCTGTCCAACTTTTATATCTCGTAATGTTATTTTTAAATAATTATTTAGCGGTGAATAGCCTATTGCAATTGCGCCAATAACTTGTCCATATTCATCCCAAATCGGCTCATATCCTGTTATACGCCATAACCCCAATCCTTCTTCATAAAATCTACCACAATATTTCTTCTTATTGACAATGTTCTGGTATATGATTGAATCACTATCAATAACTGTACCAACTGCCCTTTCATTATTAACCATCAGTGTTGTTGTTACACGAATTAATTGTTCATCTTTTAATAAAAAAATAGATATTGATTCCCATTTGGATTCTTCTAACTCTTTTAAATGATCAACAAATTCTGTATCTAATGTTAAATTAGTATCTCCAGCATATAGTGATGATACATGTTGATTGTTAATTAATACTTGATCTGTATCATCAAGTTTCTTTTTGCCTAATTTGTTTAATAGGCTCTTAGCTACTTTAAGATCCCACCACACCTGATTTGTATTTAAATCATTTCTTACTTTAAACATATTGTATACAAAATCCGCTGTCCGTTCACTATTTTTTATTGTTTCATTAAAAATAGCATCTTGCGCTTTGCTGGCTGTCAATATCCCTAAAATGCTTATAGAAAAAACAAGCAATAATATATAACTAACTAATAGTTTATATTTAATGCTCATGAAATTGCCCCCTTACTTATCTGAGAAAAGTTTTTAACTATTATATCATATTTTTTGTGGATATTATATTGTTTGTGGATATTTTAAATTATTTTTCCATGATAATTTATACCATATATTCTATTTTCATTCTGACCTTAATACTATAATATATCAAGATCAAAACATTGATATTAGGAGAGCACCATGAGAAAATTGAATCTTATCGTTATCGTCTTCTTTCTTCTTTCCATGATAATTTTTCATTATTATAAAGAACAACATAATAACGATTATATTTCCTGGGAAAAGGAAAAAACCTCTACTTTTTCTCAAAACAATCCCTATGAGATATATATAGATTTATCTGAATATAGACTATATCTTTTTAAAGATGGGGAACTTCAAGATGTATATCCTATTGCAGGGGGAAAAGATGAAACGCCTTCTCCATATGGGGTTTGGAAAGTGATAAGCAAAGGGAAATGGGGTAAGGGATTTGGTGGGTATTGGTTAGGTTTAAATGTTCCATGGGGAAGATATGGCATTCATGGTACAACTCATCCTGGATCCATTGGCCATGACGCATCCCACGGCTGTATTCGTATGTTCAGTAAAAATGCCGAAATATTGTGGAAAACCATCCCCTATAATACCCCTGTATTAATTACGAAGGGGGCTTATAGTCCTTTTGGCTTGTATCCACGTGTCCTCGTTCCTGGCGACACTGGTGCAGATGTTATGTATGTACAGATGATTCTCAAGAAGAGAGGATTATATAAATGGGGGATTGATGGCAAGTATGGTGATGCGATGAAAGCTGCTATCTTTACAGTACAGGAACAATCAGGTATTCCTCCCCACAATGAGATTGATAAACAAACGCTTGAGGCATTGGGGATATTTAGATTTGAATAGATAAAAACAATAATAATATCCGTTATCTATGTAAATACTATTTGTAGTTAAAAACTATGGGAGGTAATATAAATGGAGTTTAAAAGAGCAAAACAGATTTATTATTCACCAGACAAAATAGACGTATTACATAATGGACAACCTGTATGGATTAGTAATTTAGATTCTACTAACAATACTGTAGAAGTACAATATTTACAGTCACAAGACATGTATGCAAAAGTCAATTCATTAGAATTAACCGAAGCTGAGTAAATAATTGAGAGCATGCTACTCTGTCAAAAAGTCCTGAATCCTTCAGTGGCTGTTTTGACAATATGGACCTCATCCTTGATTCGGAAGTCATAAACTCCCTTAGTCCTTACGAATAGCATGCCTCCTAATATTTTTCGACAAGTTTCGATAAACACTTTATACTTTTACATGCATTTGGTATTTACTTTTTGGTTTATTAGGTATCGTCATTTTAATTAAACCTTTATATATTAATAATTTACTCTGGTCAATCAGAAATGTACACACTCATAGTATGGTGTGTACATTTTTGATTCTGGCATAGCATCCATTTCTATTTCATATTATTGATTACTTAATATACTTGAAACTTCTGCTACGTCTTTATCTCCCCTACCTGAAAGGTTGATAATCATCACTTCATCTTTTGAAAGTGTTTTGGCTAACTTCATTCCGTGGGCTACTGCATGAGAGCTCTCTAGTGCAGGAATAATCCCTTCAACTTTCGATAACTCAACAAATGCATCTAATGCTTCTTTATCTGTCACAGATACATATTCTCCTCTACCACTCTCTTTATAGAAACTGTGTTCAGGACCAACTCCAGGATAATCCAATCCTGCCGCTATTGAGTAGACTGGAAGTGGTTCTCCCTTATCATCTTGAAGTACATAACATTTGAATCCATGCACAACCCCAGGTGAACCAAGGCTTAAAGTCGCTGCGTGCATATCTGTTTCTAGTCCTTTACCTGCAGGTTCTACACCGACTATTTTTACGTCCGTATCATTGTAAAAAGGTGCAAATAATCCGATTGCATTACTTCCGCCACCTACACAAGCTACAATGTAGTCAGGTAATTTATTTTCAAATTCTAATATCTGCTCTTTTGCTTCTGTACCGATTACGGATTGGAAATGTTTTACCATCGCAGGATATGGATCAGGGCCTACTGCAGAACCTAACATATAATATGTATCTTTATAATTTTCGATTAAATCCATTAATGCCACGTCAACTGCATCTTTTAATGTTCTTGTACCCGTTGTTACTGGTACAACTTTTGCTCCCAATAACTCTATTCTAAATACATTTAATGCTTGTCTTCTTGTATCTTCTTCACCCATATAGATGATACATTCCATATCAAATAGCGCACAGGCTGTTGCTGTGGCTACACCATGCTGTCCAGCACCTGTCTCAGCAATGATTCTTTTTTTGCCTAATCGTTTGGCAAGTAATACTTGTCCAATGGTGTTATTAATCTTATGGGAACCTGTATGGTTTAAGTCTTCTCTTTTTAAATAAATTTTAGCTCCGCCGATCTTGTTAGTCAGCTTTTCAGCATAATATAATGGGCTAGGCCTGCCTACATAGTATTTACTGTAATACTCCAATTCTTTTAAAAATTCTGGTTCATCTTTGTATTTTTCAAATGCCTGTTTCACTTCTTCTAATACATCTACAAGGTTTTCTGGTACAAAACGACCACCGAACTCTCCAAAATACCCCTTTTCATCTGGTAACATACTCATATTTCATTCTCCTCTCATCTCTACTAATATATGAGATATATTTTATAGGAAATAGTTGAGATATTCAAGGAAAAAATATAAAAATGGTTGAGCGCTCAAAGTTGTGTTTTCTTTGTTTCTTTGATATAATTATTTAAAAGAAACAAAGAAATGTATATTTTGAATCGGTTTTGAATAATTTATAAAGGAGATGTTTTTTATGCCCATTACGAAAATGGAGTTTAGAAGTATGAAAAGTAAAATAATTAGCGTTTCAAAAAAACGTCAAATTACAATACCTCTTAAGTTTTATAATTCTCTTCATCTCAAAAATGAAGTAGAGTGTACATTAGAAGATGACGCGATTGTAATACGTCCTCTTAAACGTGATACCAATGAGTTTTCTGTGGAGATACTTAAAGATCTTGTTTCCCAAGGATACTCTGGCGATGAACTTATAACACAATTTGAAACTCAAAGTAAGAACATTAAAAAAGCAGTAAGTCATTTGCTTGAAGAAGCTGACCAAATTGCATCTGGAGAAAAACATGCAGCTACCTTTGATGAAATTTTTGGTTCGGAAAATTAATTATGTATGAAATATTATTTAGTTCAGCTGCTGAACGCTATTTTAAAAAACTTAAAGAAAAACCATTAAAAAAAACCTATAAAATAGCTTTGATGAAAATCAGTAATGATCCATATATTGGCCAACCTAAACGAGGCGATTTATCTGGCATTTATGGATATGACGTGAAATATAATAGCGTTAACTACGAAATTGCTTATACAATAAATGATCAGAATTCTAAGAAAGTAATAGTTTTACTAGTAGGAACTAGAGAAAATTTTTATACAGAACTTAAACGCTATCTTAAAAATTAAGAATAGGACATCGTTTGTGACAATAGAAGAAGATTTCAGAAGTTTGTTAGAAAGAATTAAAAGAGACCCTAGATATTCTAGCGTCCCTTGAGAATTTGTAATAACTATCTTAACAATTGAAGTACACCTTGAGGTGCTTGGTTTGCTTGTGCAAGCATTGCTGTCTCTTAGTTTTTATAGTTTGATATCAATGTTTGCCCCTATGTGAGATTTTACGCTTTGTTCTATCATTTTAGTGTTTTTCTGTACCATTTGTACCATGTCGTTAATTTGTGTTTTTCCAGAATTCATTGCCATCTTTAAAACTGAGATGCTAACTTGCTGACGTGCTTCTGCCTGGCTTAGCATGGTTGACATTGATGATATGTCCATGCGGACAGCTCCTTTCCAAAATTAATTCATTATCTAATAATCTCTTTAAAGAACATACTTTATTGACATAGCCTTCTAATACAAATCCGAACCCTACGTATTATTTTTCTTCATAATACGTAACATCTTTGTATTAATTATACTCGAAAAAAAATTTTTCTACATATTGACAAATTGCATGACCAATTAATATGTGTGCTTCTTGAATTCTCGGCGTGTTTTTTGTAGGAATATTTATGATAAAATCTGTACATGAACATATTTCTTCATTTATATCATTTCCAGTAAATGCAATGCATTTCATTCCAAGCTTTTTAGCCGTTTTAAATGCATTAATTATATTTTTAGATTTGCCACTAGTTGTGATACCTATAAGTACATCTCCTTCTTTTCCCTTCGCTTCTATTTGTCTAGAGAAAATCTTTTCAAAATTATAATCGTTACCAATAGCTGTTAATGAAGATGTGTTTACAGTAAGTGCCTCTGCATCTAATGCATCCCTTTCCATATAAAATCTACTAACAAATTCAGTTGCTATATGCTGAGCATCAGCCGCACTTCCCCCATTTCCACATAGCAATACCTTTTTTTTATTTTTAAATGCTTCTACAATAATATTGCAGGTATTTAAAATATTTCGCTGAATAATTGGATTATTTTTTATTGATTGTATAGTCTCTATATTTTCATTAAATATCTTATCAAAAAATTCATTTCTATTTATAGAGTTATGTTGTTCTAATATAGCTATTAGTTCATGTATGCACCCATAGCCACCTTTTGCTTGAAGAACAATGTCTGCAACTTCTCTTACTTCATAGATTGCATCATTAGGACAAACCCCTAGTCCTACATATTTAATACTCTCAAAATCATGTTTGCTATCTCCTACAAAACATATTTGTTCTTTGGATATTTTTGCATTCAATTCCAGTTCTTCAATAATAGACAACTTATCTTTTTTACCCGAAAAAAAATAATCTGGTTTAAATTTGTTTTTGAACCAACTTACAATTCGCGTATCTTCGCCTGTAATCATACCAATTAAATAGTTCTTTTCTTTCAAATTATAAACAGCATCTATATCTTTGAAATCCACTTGTTTAACTTCTTCACCTAGTTCATTAATATATATTTTACCATTTGTAATTACTCCATCTATATCTAATAATACAAGTTTAATCATGTTAATACCCTCTCAATTTTTCCCTAATGGCTAATTCATCACTTGTAAATACTTTTTCTCCAGTCCCAAGAGCTTTTTCTACAGTTTTTATATCTTCCACCAATCTTCCCAGTTCTTTTATTGGAAGGGATGCAGCTTGATCTGATCCATACATTGTTCTATCTAAAGTAATATGTCTCTCTAAAGATGTTGCTCCTTGAGCTACAGCTGCTAATGAAACCACTCTTCCAACTTCATGCCCACTATATCCAACATTACAATTAAATTTCTCCTTCAAACTACTTATCATTAGGAGGTTTGCATCCTCATTTTTCATTGGGTAAGTACTATTTGTATGCATTAACTCAAACGGACAGTTATACTGTTTGAAAATATTAACTGCTGTAGCTATTTCATCAAATGTACTCATTCCTGTAGAAATAAAAGTGTACTTCTTTTCTTTTGCAACTTCCATTAATAATTCAATGTTTGTAAGCATCGCCGATGCAATTTTATTATATTTTAATTTATAATGTTGCAAAAATTTCTGTGCTTCAATATCCCAAGCTGAAGCAAACCATTCTATTCCTTTTTCTTTGCAATATTGATCAATGACATCATATTCATTTTTTTCAAATTCCAAACCTTCTTTTTGTTCTCTCTGTGTTTTGCCCCATGGACTTTCTCTAAAACTTTCAAGATACTCTTTTGTATATACTAAATCTATAGTTCTTTTTTGAAATTTAACAGCATCACACCCTGCTTCAACTGCCCCATCTATAAGCTTCTTAGCAATTTCCAAATCACCATTATGATTAATTCCTATCTCACCAATTAAAAAAACTTTTTGCATCTATCTTACCTCCTTGTTTTTCTTTAACCCAATAAGTTTATCACTTTTTTATTAAAGTCTTCAAATTCTATTGTCTTTTCTCTTAATTTATTGTCAATTCTGCTTAAGTAATGTTCTTTTTCTGCTAGAAGCTTTTCTATCATATTAATAACATTTTCCGAATTAAGTTGGTCTTTATACTCTCTAATGTCAAGAATGTATTCTTCTCCTATATCTTCAAGAAAAAATTTATTTTTATTGTGACTGCTCAATGCAATAAAAGGGGTTCTTGTACCAAATGGTATAATATTTGCATGACCTCTCATACCAATAATAATATCCATCTGCCTATATATATCCACTAAAAACGGCGCCAATACTGATGAAGGAGGAAATAAATGTGGCATATTTTCTTCTAAACTAATAAAACTATCACCTAACTCCCCTTTCATATATTTAACAATCTCTTGGTCTAGTAATGGAATATGCTCAATACAAATAATCTGAGCGTTATATTCTTCTATAAAATGTTTTAATGATAGCGTAATATTTTTAATGATTTCTTGTTTTGTCTCTTCAAAAGGTTCAGGAAAGGTATAAAATGGTCTATCTGATACCAAGTTAATGCCTATTTTAAAACTATCACTATTTAATTTGGGAATTTGTATAGATTTAGAAGGTAAAAAACTCCCAGCATCCGGTACTACCGTAATATCATTTTCATCCAAACCTCTTGAAATCAATTCTCTTTTCGTTCCATGATTTCTTACCGAAAATAACGATGAAATTTCTTGTGTCTTTTTTAAATGAGCATTAATACCATCTTTGAAGCCAGAATTATCATAATAGAATTTATTATATCCTATCCCATAAATCACTATAGGAATATTTATTTTTTCAAGATCTTCTAGTTTAATGCTAAATTGCCACCCAGATAAACTTTTATCTTCGGGTCTATTAAAAATAGCACCTCCACCACCTACAAGCAATAAATCTGCCTCTTCATTCATTCTATTTATTAATTCTGGGAAAAAGTGAGTATTCTGATAATCTATAGGCACGAAATTTAATGGAATATCACTGTTCTTCATTAAATTTTCTTTTATCGACGCTTGCAGAACAAAGTCACCATAGTTTCTATTCCATCCTCCAAGGTGCCAAATTGTTTTTTGCTTACTCATTAGAACTCTCCTTTTCTAATATTAGTCTTACTATCTCTAAATCAAATTTATCATTTATATCAATAGAATATCTTTTGTCCATTATATATGGATAGACTTGCTGTCCATGAAAAGTATTCTCTTCTAAAAGAGATGTAATGGATGTTATGAATATAGAACCGTTACCTTCATATAATTTTTCTAACTGTTGTCTTTGAAAATTTGGACCTTCAGCCATTTCTTCATACGGCTGTAATAGTCCATTATTAATTCTTTTGATATATTGTGGAGGTTTAGTTGCTTCTGTAACACTCACAACACTTCCACTTTTTTTCTCTAGATAAATTTCGACAGACTCATCTATATGCTTTGCCATCCTTAAAGGTGATGTAGGCAAGAGCATTACTATGATATCTGGATTATACTTTTCTTCATCTTTCAATGTCTCTAGACAATTTATAACCGGATATACAGAATGGACATGATCATCTGCCAGCTTCTCCGGTCTCAAAAATGGTACTTCTGCACCATATCTTATACTAATATCTGCATACTCTCTTGAATCAGTACTTACTATAACACGATCTATATATTTTGATTCTAATGCAGCTTCAATAGAATAAGCAATGAGCGGTTTTCCTGCAACATCTACAATATTTTTATTCGGAATACACTTTGAACCAGATCTCGCAGGGATTACACAAAGTATCTCCATTTAAAACTCCCCCTTATACCCCTAGAGAATTTTCAAATGATTTATTCAGCTATAGCTAATAAAGTATCACATTTGAAGTCTCTACAAAGATTTTCTTTATAATAATTATCTAACCATTGCAAATTACCACTCACCTCATGTGATGGCTTAACTAACTGAGGTTTTTTTAAAATTAGCCAGTTCATAAAGTTTTCAATGCTATATCTTTGTACCCCTTGAAATTCTATCTTCTTAAACCCACATTGTTTTAATAACATTGAAAGAGTATCTCTAGTAAAATAAGAAACATGAGCCGTTTGATAGAAAAAGTTTTTGTATTCATAACATTGTTCTATTAAATGATCATCTGCATTAGGAACTTCAATAATAATCTTTCCATTATTACTAATAATTTGCTTCACATTTTCTAAGAATTTAACGGGCTCCACTATGTGTTCTAATACTTGAAACATTGTTACAATATCATATTTTTTGAGCATTGTATTTATATGTCTATCTAATAAGATATTATAATTAAAAATTTTACTTTTGCAAATACTTTGAGCTATTTGCCTTCTGCTGCTACTAATCTCAATTCCCTCAATTTTACAACCACATTGTTCCATATGTTCTATAAAAAATCCATAACCTGTCCCAATATCTAGTATTTTTGCCTCATGCGGATTGCTTATATGCTTTATTAAAGTATCTTCTCTACGATATATATCTGAGAGTGATTTTTCTCTAATTTCGTCTATATTGAGATTATGATTTATTTCTTTAGCTTGAAGATTTAGATTATAGAACTCTTGTATTTGACATTCATGACGTATTGGAGTCAATTGTTGATGTTTGCAAGAAATACAAACAACAACGTTTGTTAATTTATCATCTCTAACCGATTCCTTAATGATTTTATGTTGGCTATTACCACAAATAATACAATTCAACAGTGCACCAATCCCTTTGATAGTCTATTTTATAAAAGATTAAATATCATCTTTATATATTTATCAACCGCTAACGCCCTATCTAGCATTTCACTTTGTAAAGCTTCACCCTCACTCAAATCACTATATTCATTATATCTATATTTATACTTTGATTTAATAAACTCAGAAGTTAAGGCTACCTTGACTACCTTTCTATAGAAGTTAATCTCCTCTAATTGGTCATCAATTTTTTTAACATACTCTAAATCATTAAATATTCTAGTTTTCTTAGTTGATTTCTGTAATTTAGTCCCAATGTTTTTCAAATGATGTAATCTATCATTATTTATATCTATAATTCTTTGCACTTCTTCCTTCAGATTTTCTAATATGTTTGAAATCTGATCCTTATACCATATGTCATTTTTACCTATCTCCATTTCAAATAAGTTATTATCAAATGTATCTGCATCTATTAAGTCTTCTTTCACAAATGACTGTAATGGCTTGTTTTTAACACCTTCTATACCTAGTCCACCTTCTGTCGCATTGATTACCTCAGTGTTTGGATATTTTTTCACTCTATCATTCAAATCATATTTAATCATTAAATATGCAGGAATTGTATAAACCGTATTCCCAAAAATATCTTCCATTTTTATATGAGACTTTTCCTTATAATACGACTGATTTTTAGGATTTATAGTACCTTTTGCATGTATTTTCCCTTTATTAAAACACATATCCTGACCAATGAATATGACTTTTTTACACCCACATTGGCACAACAAATCAAATGTTGCATTAGCAACAGAAGGTCCTGTCTCAATTTCCAAAAATGGAATGCCTAACTTTTTATAAATATACTTCCCCAACAGATCAGAGTTGATAATCATACATAATTTAGAACCTTCATATTTCTCAAAGACTCCATGGTACAAATTGCTTGCATGTATTAAAGGTATAGTAGTATTTTTTAAATCATGAAAAGTCCTTTCCCCAGCTTTATTTCCCTCTATGGCAACACGAAAATGTGGGTCTATTCCATGATTATCTAAAATTTTTATAGCAGATCCTACAGCAAAAATATTTACTTTATTCTTTATTTTTTCTAGCAAATGAATATTTTTATCTAGTGAGGGACCCGCAGATACAATTATAGCAGGTTTAGAACTTAACTTTTCTGCAATATTCTCAATACTATATTCAAGTTTTTGTAGGTTTTTTACACTATTAACAGTCCACTTCTCAGTGCTTTTTCTAATTGTGACCATAGAAGAAGTCGTTGTTCTTATCTTTTTTAGTATCAAGGCCTGCAGTCTATCAAAATAGTCTTTAAATAAAGTTCTATAGCTTATATTGAATATAATTTCAGTTTTAGGATCTCTTAGCAATAAGTGCAACACTAAATCAGCTACTAATTCGACTTTCTTATTAATAAGAAAACTTATATTTTCAACACTTTCTACTAAACTATTAATATTCGTATTTTTTAAATACTCCTTAAAAATCTGTGATGTTGGCTCAATAATATAAAAATTCTGAATTTGAGGATAGTTCCTTTTAATATAATCTGCTGAATGTCCACATCCAAAGCCAAACAGGATAATTGTTTTAGAATCATCTTTGACATTTCTGAACATTTCTCTCATTTCATCATCTATATCATAAATACTATGTAAAAAACAGCTAGCATTTTTATTTTCAACTATAAAATTGAACTGATTTTCTAATCTTTTTTTTTCTAATCTATATAAAGGTTCATTTAATATTATTGTCTTATATAATTCTGGCATCATTTCATTAATAAATTTTAAATTTTTCTTATATATCATATTCTTCAGTTCTCCTTTTTTACCATTTTAAACAATGGTAAAAGTTCATATTTTAGGATATCCCCTAAAACAAGATAATCTTTATTCTGTAATGCTACCGTTATATAGTTCGAGATTTCTTTAAAATACATTAAGTCTTCAGTACTTAAATTGACTATTTTATTTTGTATCATCTCAATTAAAAGTAATATTTCTGTTTGGAGTTCTGAAATATCATAATCAAAAATTTTCTTTCTTATATTAGTAATACTTTTTTCTAATTCAGTTAAATTCATAAAAACTCCTCTTTATTAGCATATTTATAAAGAGGCCCTTTACCAGAGCCTCTTTATACTGTAATGCTATCTTAAAAGTTGTAAAACTCCTTGTGGAGCTTGATTTGCCTGCGCTAACATTGCTGTAGCTGCTTGTGTTAAGATATTATCCTTTGTGAATTTCATCATTTCTTTAGCCATATCTACATCTCTGATTCTGGATTCTGATGCTTGTAAATTTTCTGAGGATGTGTCTAAGTTCTTGATAGTATGTTCAAGCCGATTTTGTACTGCACCAAGTTTTGATCTTTGTGTAGAAACTTGGTTAATTGCAGTATCAATAGAAGCTAATTGATCATCAAAACTAGTGCCTGTTGTTGCAAACGCTTCAACATCAATAGCATTCATCATTAATCCAGTTGCACCTAGCGCATCTGCACCCATGTCTCCAACGGTTATGTCTAGGGTTTGAGAAGTATTAGCACCAATTTGTAATGTTATTGCAGCTGTAGCAAAGGTTCCATCTAGTAATGTTTTACCATTGAATTCAGTTCTATCTGAAATACCTGTCATTTCTGTTGCTAACTCATCTATTTCATCTTGTATAGCAGTTAAATCTCCAGCTTCATTTGTCCCATTACCTGCTTGAACAACAAGTTCACGCATACGCTGTAAAATAGCATGTGTTTCATTTAACGCACCTTCTGAAGTTTGAATTAAGGAAATACCATCTTGTGAATTTCTAGAAGCTTGATTCAAACCTCTAATCTGACCTCTCATTTTTTCAGAAATTGCCAAACCTGCTGCATCATCGCCAGCTCTATTGATTCTGTACCCTGATGATAATTTTTCCATTGATTTTGAGGTTGAATTGTTCCCAATTGTTAATTGACGATAAGTATTCATTGCCATAATGTTGTTATTAATTCTCATAATATTACCTCCTTGAATTTTAAAGTGACCTTCCATTGTCACCGTTTAGATTTTTTTATATAACAAGCCTCGGCCGCAGGCGAGTTAACGGATTAAAAACTGTTTAGTGCTGAGAGTTGAGCGTTGAGGGTTAAAAACAACTCCTAAAATGCCAATAACCAATAAAATAGGGAATAACCTCAACTGTACCCAGTATCCTTACTGGTCGCAGTTGAAACTATTCCCTCATCCTGACGTTATATTTAACTGTATTTAGTTATTTTTTATTTTTTCTGCTTCGTAGATTTCTCCACGTATGATTGATACATACTTTGGTGCGTCTATGGCTAGTCGTAAATCTCCCTCTTTACTCTTGACCACTTGTACTCTGATATCGTCACCAATCATGACGTATTCTCCCGGCTTCCTGCCTAGTACTAACATGATATTCCCTCCTTGATGTCAATAAAAAAAACCACGAACGACAATTCTCCTCACCTCATTCCGCCATCCTAACGGAATATCGTAAGGTCATTTATCATCCCTGGTCATATTAATTTTTTCCAAATTACTCTTTTCATTATATATATCGGTTTAAATTTCCAAACCTTTATACTTTTTTAAATAAATTTCAAAAGTTTTTTGATAAACTTTTGGGAATGGATATTTTGAAATATCTTGTTTTTGAATCCATTGGTGGTGGTGTGAAATTTCATTTTTCGTTTTTACTTCACAGAGGTAAATATGCATGTCCCAATCCATATGGGTGAAGATGTGTCTTGTTGTTCCAAGTTTTTTAATTATCTCAGTTTGTATTCCCAGCTCTTTTATAATCTGTTTTACCACTGTTCCATCATTACTCATTTTTCCTTCTTTCCCTGGAAAGCCCCACATCCCTTTGAGTAATTTTTGTGATTTATTTTTCACTATAAGTATTTCTTCACCACTTCGTATCACACAGAAAACCATATGCATCTTTTTTGGTTTTATTTTTTTCGTTTTGATAGGCAATTCCTCTTGTATCCCTTGTTGTCTCGCCTTACATTGTTCAAATAGCGGACAAGTCAGACATAGTGGCGAAATGGGGATGCAAATCAGTGCGCCAAGTTCCATTAAACCCTCTGTAAAACTAGATGCTCTACCTATTGGCATATAGTCTTTCACTTTTTGTTGAATCATTTTTATTGTTTGTGGTTTTGCAATGTCTTCTATGATGGCAAATATCCTTGAAAATACCCTTAGAACATTTCCGTCTACAGCAGGCGTTGGTTCGTTAAAAGCTATACTTAATATTGCACCTGCTGTATATGGCCCAATCCCTGGAATCTTTTTTACTTGCTCAATATCACTAGGAAATTCCCCATTAAACTGCTCACATACCATTTTTGCGCCTTTGTATAAATTCCGTGCACGTGAATAGTAACCAAGCCCTTGCCAATATCTAAGTACCTCTTGCTCCTCCGCAATTGCTAAATCTTGTACTGTTGGGAATCTCTCCATAAATCGATTATAATATGCTATTACTGTGTCTACACGTGTCTGCTGTAACATTATTTCCGATACCCATATTTTATATGGCTCTTTTGTTTTTCTCCACGGAAGATCTCGTTTGTTTTTTTCAAACCACTGTATTAGGTTTTGCCCAATTTGACTTTTGATTGTTTTTTCGTTTGCCATATTTGCTCCCTTATAATACTATTTTAGGCAGAAGAGATTTTTTCTTCTGCCTATCAATTAAAAAGTGTTTTTAATAATTCATTTTTTATCAATTTTCAAATATTCTGATATCTCTTTTATTATATTGTCGACCCTATAATAATGATATTATAACATAAAATAATATACGATACCTTTCAATTATTTGTATTTTCTTTTTAACTCATTGAGTAACATATTTATTATCTGGACATAATATATTATATACATCATTGACATTGTGTACATCATATAATATAATGAGGAGAGAATCAAATGAATAATGAGAATAATAAATCCAGTAAGAACATTGATAGGAGGAATGCCAATATGATGGAACTTCTGAATGATACTAATGAAAAAATCTTTGATAATAAAGTCATTGGGTTTAGAGATTTAAGAAATAATCTTAGCGAAGTGATTGGGCGAGCTGTTAATAATTTTGAAGATATTACAAGTGGAAATATAAAAAAAGGTGATGATAAAACAGTAACACTTATTTCAACTAAAGTATTAGAAGATATACTATCAACATATCAGTTTAATCCTATATTTAATTTTGATAAAGCTACAAATCAGCATGAATTAATTATTGATGAAATTAATATTTACAGTTTTGGTAATACAAAAGAAGAAGCTATCGCAATGTTAATAGATTTAGTTATTGATAGTACTAAGGATTATTTTGATAGTATTGATTTAAATATTAGAATCCCCAAGCTAAAAGCTCTATATCCATACTATTTAAGAATCAAACATTGTAATACTATGGATCAGTTGCTAGAGGTTCTAAATTTATCAATTAACTCTTGAAAGGGGTTGCAACTGTGGCAACTGACACTTTTAGAAATTTAGAAAAAGTATGTCTTTCTCTTGGACTTGCTAAGAAAGCGTGTAAAAATGGTCTAATTTATTCAGGCATTGGATATAACGGTGAATACTCCAAAATTATCATCCATAAACATGCTGGTGGAAGAAATATCCCGACTGGACTTTTTAATAGATATGTTAAAGATTTAGGATTCCAAAGCACTGATGATTACTTTAATTTCAAATAAATAAAAGTTGATTAGCCTATATTTCCGCTAACCAACTTTTTGTTTTCTACTTTATGCTTTAAGCTTTCCACTTTTCTATTTCATATTATCTTCATACTGTCTAATCATTCTTTTAACCATTTCTCCGCCAATTGGTCCACCCTGTTGCCCGTTTGCTTTTGCAGAAAGGTCGCCTTTGTAGTGGTCGTTGTTTTCTTTAATGTTTTGTGATAATCCTAATTCACTCGCTACTTCCATCTTAAATTTAGTCATAGCATCATAACTATCTGGTACTAATAATTTTGATTTTCTTGAACCTGCCATTCATTATCACCTCATTATTTAGTATGTGCTAAATATGCATTATGTTGTGAGGTAAAAAATGGATTAGTTGGACAGTTGGTTAGGAAAAGATAAAAAACTTTTCATCAAAAATCTATATTTAATATTTCTGTGGCATAATCTAGACATTGCTTCGCATCTTCCCTTTCTACAACCAGGCCATCTGTCGAAGGATACCTAGTCTCAATATAATATGTATTCAAATACGTGACATGGTTAATATATTTCTTGAATTTTTCATCAAACTTATAGCATTTTTTTAGCAATCCCATTAAATAATGTCCACCTTGTAAAACACCAGTCGTTTTAATAAAATATCCTTTTAAATATTTCTCAACCGCCTGCCGACAATGAAACGCAACTAAATCATCTGCGCCTGTTGCTTCATATAATATCTTTGCACCACGCATGTGTTTCAGCTTTTTCTTTTATCAAATCTACAATTTTTGGAATATCATCATATTGATTACTCATATTATCACTCACTTTTTTTATTTCTCAATTAGAGTAAAACATATATTTCCAAATATATCTATGCAAAAATTTATCCCCTAATTCTTCTGGCAGCTTCTTCGGGAAACATTGAATTCACACATGCTTCTGTGGCAATCTCAAAACCTGCGTGATATGAAACTCGTGGCACTAATTCCACATGCCAATGATAATAGTTTTCTTCACTGTTATATGGTGCTGTATGCAAAATAAGGTTATATGGAAAATCGCCTAATACTTTTGTCATCATTGCCATTGTCTTTTCAAATGCTTCTGCAAATGAATATATTACTTTATCATCTACCTTACTAAAATCATGCTCATGTATTTTGGGTAAAAATATTGTTTCGTAGGCAAATTTGGGTGCAAAAACTGTTGCAACTATAAAATGCTCATTTTGGAATATTATTCTCTTTTCAAAAACAATTTCTTCTTTAATAAGGTCGCAAAATACGCATTTTTGTTTGCGGTCATAATATTTCTTTGCGCCTCGCATTTCTTTTTGTATTCTTCGAGGGACAAAGGATAATGCGACTATTTGTGAATGTGAGTGGGCCAATGATGCGCCACCATTTTTGCCGCAGTTCTTAAATATTTGTACATATTCAATCCCTTCAAGCTGTGAAAGCTCTTGAAATCTTTTTCTACAGGCTATGAATACATCAGATATTTTCTGTTGTCCTAGCTCATGTAATCCTTTATTATGAAGGGGGGTTTCTATGACTATTTCGTGTCTGCCTGTCCCTTCACAGATTGTATAAAAAAAGATTTGGTCATCAACGGAATCGTTATTCTCACATACAGCAGGAAATTTATTGGGTACGACTCTTAGTTGCCAACCATTTTTATCATTGATTCGCAAGGTCTCCCCAGGTGTCATGTGTTCATTACCTGGGCAAAAAGGACATTCATCTATGTTATCTTTCTCGCCAAATTGATAAGGTCTTCCTTCTCTTTCCTGTGCTATGATAACCCATTCTCCAGTTATTACATCTTTTCGTAATTGTGACAATATTTTATCCTCCAAAAATATACCTTTGTTATGTTTTTAGTATAACACTAAACGGTAATGTTGAAAACAATAAAAAATAGAAAGTTGATATCCAACTTCCTACTTTTTTCGTTTTTTATAATCATTCATTTTCTTATATCTAAGAATTTTTTCCTGTTTATTAATTTGTGGTTGGTTGATGCTACCCATCATCTCTTTTATAAATTGATTATATGCTTCTTTGTTTCTTGATTCCATTGCTTTGATTTTATCTGTGAGTGTTTTTATCCTTCTGATCACGTCTTGTATTTCTTTAATATCTACTTGTTGTGCCAATACCTGCTCAAAATCGCCTTTTTTAACTGGTTGCTTTGCTGCATCATATTGTTTTTGAAATAAGCTATCTAATTCATCAATTTTCTTTACTAACAAGCGTTTTTCTTTACTTAGGTTTAAAAAAGTCTTTATTTTTTTTGTTTGTATTGCCTTCGATTGTTCACTGGTTAATCTAAAAATATCTTTTAATATTTCTAGCTTTTGTTTCGTTATTGCTAACATTATCTTTTCATCTCTTTTTTAGCAATTTTCATCGCCTGTGCCCATGCTTCACGTAGTTCACGGGTCATTTCTATCATTTCTTTTATCAATTCTATATCTTTTTTGATGTTTGCCTCTCTCATGCTATGACTGATGAACTCATATAGGTTATATAGATTTTCGGATAGTTCATAATCCATATTTAATGTGCTCATGAGTTCTGTAAATATATCTTGTACCCTCATTATCGATTTATGGGCTTCTTCAATATTATTCATTTCTATGTAAACAATTGCCTTGTTTGCAAATTTGATTGCACCATCATATAGCATCAATGTCAATTCCTCAGGTGTCGCTGTCATTATGGCATTTTCTAAATATTGATGTGTCATTTTTTGTTTGTTGTTTTGATTATATGCTGCTGGCATTATACGTATATTGTCAGTGGGTATTTCTTCTTTTTTTTCTTTTTGTAATTTTTGTTTTTGATTCACTTGTGGATTAAGTGCGAATTTTTGGTATGCTGCATAAGGATTGTTCATTGCCATGCTTACACCTCATTTTCCTATTTTTTTATCTATAAAGTATCCACCCAATTGCGGCATTTGTTTAAAGTAACCATTTGTTAGTGCTTTTTTGCCTTGGTTAACGTGCCGCATTGACGCTTCTAATTCGTCTTTCATTACTTTGACATCTTTTATATTTTTCTGGTCAATTGCATAAATTTCCTTTAATCTGTTCTCTACTTGTTGTTTTATTTCGATGACTTTTTCATTTTCACTACCTTGCAGTGGTATTTGTTTTATTTTTTCATCTGCTTTACGTATTTGTTGTATAATTGTATCCCTTGCTTTTATCAATTGGGTTAACTGCTTCTCTTCTTTTGCTTGTATTGCACTGCTTTGTTCTGTTGTATTCTCATGCATTTGGTTTAATAGGTTTAGTTTTACAATCAATAGTTCTTCTTTTAGTTTCTTGGTTTCATTCATCTTATCAACCACCCGTACTAAATTGTGATGCTAACCAACTTGACTGTGCATTCATTTGCTGGATCGCGCTCTCCATTGCAGCAAATCTACTATAATAACTTTCTTCTTTGTCTGCCAATCTGTTTTCCCATCTTTCCATGGCATCTTCATAATCTTTAATCTGCTCGTAAAAATAATTCTTAATTTCAGAACCATCTCCTGGCATCCCTGCTTTTTCTAGCAAGGTACCTTTATTACCGTTACTATCTCTAAATGTAGAGATGTTATCGTTTATGATATCAGATAGTCGATGCACCAACCCTTGTTCTTGATATCTTGTATTCCTATCGGCAGATGATAAGGTACGACTATAGGAAATGGATGAACTTTTACTGAACAAGTTCATAACACCGTCAGCATTATTCTGTAAAGCATCTTTTAGCTCGTCTTCATCAATAATCAACTTACCTTTATCGGTATATGTTCCTGTTGTAATACCTATACTTGCTAAGGTTGTTGACTCTCCATCGACTGGCTCATAGAGTGCTCTTCGCATTTCTGTTGTGATTTTTTCCAACATGGAGTCTCTGCGCAATAGACCTGTCTTGGCTTTTTCTTCCCATAATTTTAGATCATCTTCGGACATTGCTTCCTTTTCTTCTGCTGTCAACGGCTGATAATCGCGGTCATAATCTTCTGATAATTTATCATTGATCGTTGCTATCATTTCGTTATATTTTTCAACAAAGCCAACGATATTCTCAAAAGCCTTGTCTGTGTCCATTGTTAATGATACATTTAATACTTCTGAAGCATCTGCTCTGTTAAGGTTATAGGTTACACCATTTGCTGTAATCGTATTACTACTTCTATAAAGAATCTGTTCACTTGCTCCTGGATTGATCACTAATTTAGCGTCTTCTCCTTCTACGTCCACTGTATTCCCAGTGTTGATATTTATAGCACCACCTACACCAAAGAAGTTTCCTTCCTGGGTTGTAGAGATATTGATATTGTCCCCTGCTCCCAATTGTGTAGCAGTGAGTTTAAATGTATCACTCACCTCATCATAAGACATTTGTACCTTCGCTGTACTATCCCCATTAATGGTACTCATCATACTTGCTAATGATTTATTCCCTTCAATAGTAAATTCTTTATCATTAATTGTAAAGGATATGTGTCCCGAAGCGGTTGTATTGCTATCTATATTCATATCTGCTAAGGCATTTGTATCCTCATCTCCAGCATGGAGTGTAAAATAGCCTATGTCTTCGCTACCTTTATCAAATTTTAATTGGTTGCCAACAACATTTACATCTATATTATCCGCACCAAAGGCTGTATCTATTAATGTATTTAACTTAGTCGCAAAACCATTAATATCAGCTGGTACTGGTTCGTCATCAATGGTGATTTTCTTTGTCACACCGTCTACGGTTACATTGAAGGTTTTATCTTTCCATGTCGTACCTGCCACATCAATATCCGCTGTGCTTTGCGTATAATCGTCAGCATCCCATGCAAAGGTTAATGGATTTGCAAAATTTGATGCTAATGCACCCAATGATTGGTTGGTATTGAGTCGGTTTGATGAACCACTATTAATTTGTAGTGCAGATAATCCATCATTGGTTGTCCCAGAACCGAGGGTTAGCTTACTATTGGATGTTGTGAATTGTATCCCTGTTCCCCCGTCTACACTGACTGTTATCTTGCCACTGCCAAAGGCAGTATCTAATAAGTCTTGTAGCCCAGTACCCGCCTTATTAACTAAGTCATTCACATCTGTATAATCGTCTAGCGCAATTTCCCTTGTCACACCATCTAGTGTTACTTTGATTGTTTTTCCGCTCAATAGTGTATCTGTAATTGCCGCTGTGCTTTTTAGGTCTTTTGTTACGCCACTACTACTTACCATCTGATCCGCTGTAGCCAGCTTGTCTACTCTAATCGTATGCGACCCTGTCACTGCATTTGCAGAGGCACTCACAGAAGCAATACTACTGGTCGCTCCTGTACTATCTACAACAGTACTGCTATAGTTTTTATAGGATGTGGATGAGAGCATATTGGTTGTTGAATTTAAATAATCCATGTATTCACTTTGAAAGCTTCTTAATGAATTTGTAATATCACGGTATGCGTCTCTTTTCCATTCGGCTAATTGCTTTTGCTGATATAATCTGTCTAAAGGCGCTCTTTCAACCTTCATTAAATCACTAACTATCTGATCTGTGTCCATACCTGTCGCCATACCTGTTATACGCATTGTATTGGTGAATCCGTTAATTGTCGACATGCCTTTCCCTCCTGTCTATCGCTTTTCGTCTACTAAAATCCCTGCCATTTCCCACATTTTTGCTACCAAATCAAGTATTCTCTCCGGTGGTATTTCTCGAATTACCTCATGTGTATCCCTATTGAGTACTTTAACTGAAATCGCTCGTGTCTTTTCATGGATAGAAAACTCAAATGATGTATACACACCTTCAAGGGCTTTGTTCGCTCTTTCAATCGCTTCTATGACCACCTTTTCTGAAACAGTAACAGCATAAGGGCTATTCTCACCCTTTTCGATTAATTTCTTTCCAGTCATCAACTGTTCTAATTCCTTTATTTCCGTCTCAGGAGCTTTTGCTTGATGATTGCTATAATCAACGTTGGCGCTTGGCTGATTATTCGTCATCTTATCAATCTGCATTCTAATCCCCCCACTTTATATCACTCTATATACTATATATCGGTTTTTTTTATATAATATTTAGTATTATTTTTATATACAAAACAAAACTCCTACCAAAGAGGAAATGCTAAAGAATTCTAAAATTGACGTGGTGATTTAGTATCTCTTAGAATTTTGCGTTTGTAAATATAGCTAAAACAAAGTAATAGATTTTGCCTCTGTATATTCTAACTTATAACCTACTATATTATTATAAAACAAATATAAAATAATAAAATATGATAAATGGCAAGATTCTACAAAATTTCACTTTATTAATGACATAATAAAATAATTTTGATAATATATACAGGTAGTTAAATAAAAAAAGGGGGCAATTTTTATGAATACAAAAAGAGTAACTAAAAGTTTTTTATGTGTAAGTTTAATGGTCTTAGTATTATGTCTTAATGCAGTAGGAGTAGTAGCCGAGGATCTAGGAACTTGGGAAACTAAGGCTAGTTTACCTGCTAATAGATGTAGACTTGGAGTAGCAGAGGTAAATGGTAAAATATATGCAATTGGTGGAGGAAGCAATATAGGTAATACTACCAATACAGTTTATGAATATGATCTATCAACAGATACTTGGACACAAAAAGCCGATATGCCAACAAAAAGAGCATATTTTGGAATTACTGAATGTAATGATAAAATATATACGATTGGTAAAAGAAGTAATACTAGTAATTATACTAATATAGTTGAAGAATATGATCCATCAACAGATACTTGGAATACTAAAGCTAGTATGCCAACAAATAGAGATAATTTATCACTTTGCGAAATAAATGGTAAAATATATGCGATTGGTGGATATAATAATACAGGCTATATTAGAACAGTTGAAGAGTACGATCCCACAACAGATACTTGGACAACCAAAACAGATATGCCAACAAGACGGGGCGGTCTTGGAGTAGCTGTGCACAATAATAAAATATATGCAATTGGTGGATATAATCTATCAAAAGCTCATCTTTCAACGGTTGAAGAATATGATTCTACGACAAATACATGGACTTCTAAAAATAGTATGCCTGAAAAAAGAATAAACTTAGGAGTAGCTCAGTTAAATGGTAAAATTTACGCAATAGGCGGAATTAATAGTGGGTACAAATCAACAGTTTTTGAATATTGTATTTGTCAAGTGAAAAGTTCCCACAATTTCAATCGAAAAAGTACCACTTATGTGTAAAAAAATTAGTTGCTCATATTTAACGTTTCCATTGTCCTGTAAGAATTACCATTCATGTTAATGACATAAGCTTTGTGAGTAAGCCTATCAACCATGGCGGCAGTAAGTACTGGATCATTAAATATCTCATCCCAACGGTTAAAAGATAAGTTTGATGTAATAATTGTAGATTTTCTTTCCGCTCTCAAAGACAGATGTGTAAATAATAATTCACTACCTTCTTTATCAAATGAGATGTACCCTAGTTCATCAGCAATGATAAGGTCATAGCGCTCAAATCTATTTTCAAAAGATTTAAGAGTTCTATTGCTTCTACTTTCTTTTAACTCATTAATTAAAAGTGGAATCGTTGTGAAAAGAACTTTATAACCAGCATCGCACGCTTCAATACCTAGTCCAATACTAATATGTGTTTTTCCTGTACCTGGATTACCAGGCTAATATGACATTTCGTCCTTCTTCAATAAATTTCAAGCTCCGTAGCTCTTTAAAACGCTTTTTAGCTTCTTCGGGAAGATATTCTAATACCAAGTTATCTAAATATTTTTTATATGGAAATTTTGCATTTCGAATACGATTTTTTTTACCATTTTCTCTTCTTGTGTCAACACCAACTTCAAGTAATTCTTTGAGAAATGATTCATAACTCATATCTGTACGATAAGCATCCTCTAATTTTTCTTTTAACACATTACTTAATCCAGCTAGTTTCAGCTCTTTAATATATTCTCTAACATACTGTAAGTCTTGTTTGTTCAATATTTGCACCCCCATTTTCAGGTTCTAAGAACTTAATAGTCAATTTATTTAGAAGTTCCCAAGACTTTTTTCTTATTTCATCATCTGAATCTTTATTATGCTCCCTATTTGCATCAGGTACTTGATTTACAAGATTTTTTATGTTTTCAGTTGTGACATGACGAGATCCTAATTGGGTCAATTCTTCAATGGCTGATTCTACAGATTCTAAATCTTTTTCTTTAATAATTTCTAAAAGTACTACAAAATCTTTAGGTTTTCCTGTATAATAGGTATTGTATATTTCTTGAATCCTGCGATCAGAACACTGTATGGCTGCACTGTTCTTTAATGATCCAGGTTTCTTTTTTATTGTATTTAAATAATGATTAATATCCATAGTCCAATCAAAATGACCAAAACTTCGATTATGATGAGCAACTGCCTCGTGCTTATAATTTACCTTGAGTTTATTTGAATAGACTATCACTTCTACAAATTTTCCAACAAGGTATTCGGGTACTGAGTAGCGATTTTGCTCAACGGTAATTGTACTGTATTTGTCCACTCGGCATTCTAATTTCTTTGCAATAACATAATCAGGCTTTAAGCTAATCATATGTTGTTGTTCTTGAGTTAATATATCCCAAGGACTTTTATTGTCCAACCAATGTCTTTGACGTCGATTTAAATCTTCCAGTACCTTAAGTAAATGTGTATTTGCCTCTTCAAAAGTATTGAATTTATATTTCTTGGCGAAAGCTTTTCGTCTTACAAACTCAATACCACGTTCTACATGACCTTTTTCATTTCCGCGGCGAGCATTGCAAAATCTATAATCAAAACCGTAGTACATCGATAACTTAAACAAGTCTTCAGTAGGCTCATTTTTCCCTTTGGAGACAAAACGACCAACTGCAACTTTCATATTGTCATAAACGATCTCTTTAAAAACACCTCCAAAGTAATTAAGTCCCTTTATATGACTATCTAAAAATGATTCCATCTTTTGATTATGATAAAGCATGGCAAAGTGACATGAACCCGCAGCTGTTGTCATTAAAGCCATTTGAAACCTCTTTGCAACACCAGCAATCTCTAATTTTACTTCTCCCCAATCATATTCCAAAGTTTCCCCTAATGGATAAATTTGTTTAATATATGCTTCCTTCGCTTTTTTTTGAGTTTTCACGTAATTATTTACTGTCGTATATCCAATATCATAGCCTTGCTCAATTAAAAGTTCATGGATATCAACGACTTTCATCAGTTGTTTTCGATTATGATTCTTTAGTTTTTCATCATTTTCTTCAAGGCATGAATTAATAACTGCCTTAACTTCCTCTGTTAGCTTTAAACAACTTCGATTTGAAGTATCATACTTTGGTGGTTCACTTAATGATTCTATGAGCGCATTTAACTGTTCTTCATTGTTGTGATCCATAGCACCTAACTGTTCGAGTTTTTCTTCATACTCATTAATATATTTCCGTACAGTTTTTCTTGCAACTGATACCTCCCTTGAAATTTCTGATTTGTTATATCCTTGTCGATACAACAATAAAATTTTTCTCTTCTTATTCAAATTTATCATCTCCACCATACCACCTATAATTTTTTTCTTATAGATAGTTTAGTTTTTATGTGGGGATTTTTCAACTGTAATAGTGGGTACTTTTAGTATACTATATACACCTCCATAGTGCAGACTCGACCTTTCCCCATCTTTGGCCGACCAGTTCATCATCGGAATCGCTTCCATCGATTACGGTCTGGTAATTCTCCTCAAACCCTTCAGATTCCACGTCACCGTGGACACCCTGTCCTCTAGTTATATAACTAGCCCTTGAAGCATTACCCTCAAGTTTGGATATGAGTCTCCCAATCCGAGACTCAGCGGGACTTTAACCCACCTGATAAATGCGCTGCCATGCGCACACTATGACCTCTGCTGACTTCTTGTTTCTTAGCTATACATCACTGCATAGGTTATTCCGTTAGAAATTTCATCTTATGGAATAGGATACAAGATCTCCCCAGGTAAGAACGCAATCTTTCATTCCATATATCTGCCACATCTACTGTAATAGCTTCGGGTGATACGGACTTTGTTTTGTTTAGCAAACTCATCCAGCTATAATCAGCCTCATATGTGGTTCGTGTTCCTCAGACCGAAATTTTGCCTCCAGCTTCCTTCAGATTCCACCTCACGATGGACACCCTTGCTCTTGGCTAACACCTATATCACCTTCGGTGCTCGGGACTCCCACCCTATAGATTGCGCCCATGCTGGGCGCACGACAAAAAAGAGACTCTAGATACTAGAGCCTCTTGAATTAAACTAAATAATATTATTATCTTAACAATTGAAGTACTCCTTGAGGAGCTTGGTTCGCTTGTGCTAACATTGCTGTAGCAGCTTGTGTTAAGATATTGTTCTTTGTAAACTGCATCATTTCCTTCGCCATATCAACGTCTCTTACTCGAGATTCAGCAGCTTGTAAGTTTTCAGCTGATGTATCTAAGTTTTTGATTGAATGTTCAAGTCTGTTTTGAACAGCACCAAGTTTTGCTCTCTCGTCAGAAACTGCAGTGATAGCATCATTTATTGTAGTAATTGCATCAGTAGCTCCTGTAGCTGTTGTTATATCTACGTTTGAGACATTTAATGCTGAGGTATCCATCGCATTAATAGTAGTTGTCATACTTTGACCTTCATTTGCCCCAATTTGTAAAGTAACCGAACCATTTACAGTAACACTTGTATCCGCAGAATTATCTTTTAAATTAAATGTTAGTCCATCAGCATCCCCACCAGAAACTGTAATTTTATTTCCATCATATATTAATGCCGCTCCACCTAAAGCACCATCAAAATTTCCAGCTGTTAGACCAGATGCATTTGTTCCATTAGTTGTTGCCGCAGTAGACCAGTCAGAAGCTGCTGTTAATACATTAGCAGCATTTGTTTGAACAGTTACAGACGCACCAGCTCCAACATCGCTAGAACTGATTTTAAATGTTGAACCAGCCCCACTAAAGTCAGCTACAACACCAGAAACATTTGTATTGATTTTATCTGCCAAATCCTGTAAAGTATCAGTTGCTTCAATAGTAACATCAACACCGTTTACTGTTAAAGTACCTGCACTATTTACAGTAGTTGCTGCAGTTGTACCTGCTACATCAGCACTTTTAGCTGTAGTTGCCAAAGTTGCACTTGTTGCATCAACTGTATATGTGCCCTGTTGCGTATTTGTACCAACATTAACACTTCCGACAATTGAACCATCTCCAACACTTAATCCACTTGAACCATCTAAAAGTTTCTTAGTATTGAATTCAGTTGTACTTGCAATTCTATCAATTTCTGAAGTTAATTGATCAATTTCACTTTGAATTGCTTCTCTATCTTCAGAAGCATTGGTATCATTGGCAGACTGTACAGCTAATTCTCTCATTCTTTGAAGAATAGCCTGTGTTTCTTGAAGTGCACCTTCAGCAGTCTGAACTAGTGAAATACCATCTTGCGCATTTCTAGAAGCTTGACTTAGACCTCTGATTTGTCCTCTCATTTTTTCGGAGATAGCTAGACCTGCTGCATCATCACCAGCTCTGTTGATTCTGTAACCTGATGATAATTTTTCCATTGATTTAGAAGAGTTTGTGTTTCCTATTGTCAACTGACGATAGGTGTTCATTGCCATAATGTTGTTGTTAATTCTCATAATAAAATTCCTCCCTGAATTTTTAATTCGGCATCCATGCCGTATTTTTTTTATGTTATGGTTGGCCAACCAATAACGTTTACATTATATATATCGAATCAAAACGAATAATACTTTAGGAAAATTTTAATATTTTTTAATAATTTTTTTTTATTCATTTTTCTTTAATAGATCTTTTAAAGCAATTTTCTTGACATTCGCCGCTTTTTTGTTCTCTTCTTGTATTTCTAAAAAGACTTCTTTTCTGTGTATGGATACATTTTTAGGTGCATTGATACCCAGCTTGACCTGATCGCCCTGAATGTCAATCACAACAATTTCAATATCATTGCCTATCATAATGGACTGTTCTTTTTTTCTTGATAGTATTAGCATAATATCAACCTCCCACTGCTTGGAGTTGTTCTAGTATATAGTGTTTCAGTTGATATTCAGAATTATCCATAACAATTTGTTTTCCTATATTGGTTTCCGTATTGATAAGTACTGGTGCTTTAAAGTTTGCAGTCATTTTTGAAACTTCTTCTGGAATAACCACAATAGAAAGTACAAGCACATTATTAACATCTTGGATATTTAATATCTCAACTTCACTATCGTCCACATCTACGAAATAATTAGGGTCACATAACCTTGGATCAATGACGACAAATGCCAATTCAGCGGTTTCTACACTTTGTAACCACAGAAAAGGGGAGTCCTCTTCATGATTGATGAGTATAAATTCTTTTTCTTCTTCGAATGCAGGTATGCCCTCTGGAAAGTTAATTATATCTTTTTCATCAATTTCAATAAGTCCAAAATTCTTTGTGTTAATCTGCATGTTTTTCCTCCCTTTTTATAGCTGTGTATCTACATTATTTCCCACGTACTGAATTTGAATGCTCTGTCTTTGCTTTAAATAAATGTCTACATTGGAACGTGTCGCCTGTATGTCAACTATACCATTTTGCGCACTGAATTGAACGCCGCCCGGACGGAAACTGGTTTTCACTTCTCCTGTAACCTCAATTTTGGGACGGCTTTTGGGTATTACATCAACGTTGAATTGTTTGGTTTCGTACGCATCTCTTTTCGCAAATTCAGCGAATGGGTTCCCCCCTCTATAAATCTGCAAAAGGCGTTCACTTTCGCTTGTTTTTTTGTTAATATATTTCATCAGCTGTTTTTTCGCCAATTGTTCTACTTCTTTTGCTAAATCTGCGTTATTCTTAAGTCCCGCTTCTGCAAAACATTGGTATTGATCAATATGCACCCGTGGTAACTCAGTTTCGATTTCTACTTGCACATGCTCTTGTTGCATGTTTAGTTTAGGCTGTGTCGTATTAATATTAAGTTGTCCCCTCTGTGTCTGTATGCCAATCTGGGCATAGGTTTGTGAAATACGAAGCATAACCAACCCTCACTATCTAATAAAATCTACTAATGTCGGTTGAATGATTTTAGCACCAGCTGATAGAGAAGCGTTATATACATTTTGTTCATTTTGCAGATTGATGATTACTTCTGCCATGTCTGCATCTTCATTTTTACTCATTAACGCTGTAAAGTTAATATAATCATCCGCTAAACGACTTTTCGTCAGTTCCACAAAACTCGTTCTAGCTCCTACATCCGCTCTTACTTTTAATAAATTGTCCATGTTATTGTCTAAATCCGATAATACTTCGTCAATACTGAATGTAGTTGTAGAAGCGTTTGAAACCGTAGAAATTGTTGCTGTTAAATATGATGTTTCACCATCTAATGCAAGTTCCAATTTTTTGAAAGTTTCAAATAAACCGTCCACACCGCTGCCAAATACCTCATTTCCTTCCGCATTTACTTTTATTCTATTCCCTATCGAAACCTCATATTGAATATCTTGTTTCTGATTTCGTACAGATTTTACACCATCTGCAAATCCTAGTTGCGAAACATCCAATGGCGCTGATGGAGCTGTAGGTATAGGGTTATTTATTTCAATGCTATTTACGGATTCATCTAAAACAGTAAGCTTAATTCTACCGTTATCCTCACTGACTCGTATTTGATCTGGTCCAAAAGCTGTGGCAGCATTTATCTTTGATTGTATTTCAGAAATTGCACTAGATATAGTATATGTTGTCCCATCAGTTAAACTCATTGTCTGTGTATTCGTTCCGCCTAATGTAATATTAAAATCCAGATTAGGTGCTGCTGCTGTAAATGATGTAAAGTTCCCCATCACCAATTCAGGTTGCCCAGATATTTGGTCTAAATTAGTTTGTACAAAAGTCTCAAAGGTATTGGCAGTGGTAGGACCAGCTACACTACTAGATATAGGTCCACCTATGCTTAGGTATTTACCATTATACTTGATTTTTTCACCAACCACTGTATCCTCAACCTCGAATGGTGGCTCATCAGTCTTGTATCCTGCAAATACATAACGCCCTGCATAGGAGGCATTGCCAATCTCAACAATATTCTTTTTTAACTGACTGATTTCTGCTTTTATTTTGAGCCTGTCATCATCAGATAATGTGCCATTTGATGCATGAACTGTTAGTTCCCTTGCTCTATGAATGACATCTCCTAAGCTACTGAGTGCGTTTTCTGTTACTTCTAACCAAGATAGAGAGTCTTCTGTGTTTTTTTTGAATTGTTCTATCTCCGAAACATCTGTTCTGAATTTTAACGCACGCGCTGCAATAATTGGGTCATCGGAAGGAACGCGAATCTTCTTACCTGTCGACATTTGCTGTTGTAGTTTGTTAAGCCTACTAAGATTACTATTAATATTTGTCATCATTGTCTTTACAAGCATGTTGTTTGTGACTCTCATAATACTAAACCTCCATATATCAACACTATAGTCCTAATCCATTAATGGTTACATCATATATCTCGTTTATCACAGCAATCATTTTAGCCGAAGCATTATAGGCTTGTTGGAATTTAACCATATTTGCCATTTCTTCATCGATTGATACACCTGAAATAGATAGTCTGTTGTTTTCTATCTGATTAATGATATTTTCTTGGTTATCTGACATTCTAATTGCCTGTTGTGCATCAATCCCCATGGTTGCAATCAGTGATTTCAAATAATCTTCTGCTGTACCCTCTGCAAACATGCTACTATCATGTCTAAGATCTATTAGTTCATCTACATTTCCGTTGTTCCCAGGTTCGCCACCCACAGATGCTGCTGCAATTTTTAAAATATCGTCGGCAATATCTGAAGATATGGTAATATTCGCTGCAGTCATTTTGTCATAACGTGCATCGACAGTCGTACCTGTTGCCATAAAATCTGCTGTAGATTGATCATCAAATGAGAAAAATCTTATTCCTGTGGAGCCATCAAGTCCAATACCACCAGCATGACCAGCATATTCTTTCTGCCCATTTCTCATAATTCCTTCGTTAAACGCTTTCGCAAAATTACGGGCAAATGTATTCATTTTCTCCATATAAAATGGTAATCCCTTATATTGTCCACTGCTACCGTCACCATCTCTTACATCCATATATGCCTTTAATTCGCCACCTTTAGGATTTAGTTCATTTTGACTGTCTAACCAACGCACCCCGTAAACATTATCTGTATTTTCATAGACTTCTAAATCGCTGGAGTTAAAATGGTTTACTAAGAAGGCTCCATTTAACGTCACTTGGAAACGTCTATCTTCTTGTCCAGTTTGCAAATTCCCAACGACTACTTCACTCGCCTGTATATCAACGATCTTAGATAGTTCATCTACTAAGAGTGTTCTCTGGTCTCTTAAGTCGTTCGCAACATTTCCATCTAATTCTGCCTTATATATCAGTTCATTGATATCTCTAATCTGATGTGCATAGGAATTAATTTCTTCCGCTTTCATTTTCACTGCATCGTTGTTATTCTTTATAAGCTTCTGAATACGACTTGCCGTTGTGTTAAAGTATTTCGTAATTGAAACGCCCGTCTGTTTCACTAACGCTCTTGTTGCTTCATTACTTGGATCTTTCGAAAGTTCTTGCAATCCAGCGTAAAAATCGTCTATAACTGTAGTAAATCCACTGTCAGAAGGTTCATTAAATACTGCTTCAAGTTCTTCCATCGCGATCCTCTTGGTATCCCATTCTCCATAGGCTATGTTTTCGCTCCAAAATTTAAAGTCAAGAAAATCGTCTCTAACTCTATTTACAGAAGTAATTTCTGCACCTGTACCTATCATTCCCGTACCATCATATAACCCCATTGGTCTTGATGCCTTTTGGTCACCAACTTGTCTTGAATACCCTGGTGTATTTACATTATTAATATTGTGATTTGTAATATCCAATGCCTTTTGGCTAGTGTATAACCCTTGCATCGCTATATTTAACCCAAAAAATGAAGCCCTCATGTTTATACCCTCCACTTTCTTACTATCGTCCTACTACACCCATCCTACTTACAATGGTGTCAATCATACTGTCTATTACATTGATTACTTTTGCACTTGCATTGTAGGCATGTTGATATTTCATCATATTTGACATTTCTTCGTCCATGGAAACGCCTGAAATAGATTCTTTATTACTTTGTATTTGTTCCGCAAGCTTGCTTTGATTTTCTGCTATTCTATGTGCTTCTTGCCCTGTTGTGCCTACCCATGACATAATCGAACTATAAAAATCGTCTACGCCAACTGTTAACCCTTTTGCTGTAAAAAAGTCCTCATGACGAAAAGCAACTATTCTCTCAGCAATGGTATTATCCCCTTGAGCCCCAGTTGCGGATACTGCTAATTTATCTAAATCGTCCAATTCTGGATTTACCTGAATATTTCCCATTTCAAATGGTACCGTATCATCAAGCCTTGTGAAAAAATCCGTCCCTGTTGTGCCATCTATTCCGATACCATCTCTGTGAATTTCATTGATTTTCCTCGTTAACAAACTCACCATCATATTCAGACCTTTTCGTAGTTCAGGAATAATATCTTTCGATCCACTTGGATCAAAATTATAAGCACTTGTACTTGCATCAATATCTACATTGGTTGTTTCACTTGGTGATCCGTTTTCTTCACTCCCTTTATAACCTGCTACATCGCCTCTTGATTCTATCAAACCTTGTAATGAGCCACTTGATAATTGAACAAAGGTATCCGCTTCTTCCCATTTAGCCGTTAAAAATAAACTATTGGGTTTGTTATAATCGGCTTTCATCGCGGATGCTTCTTCACCATTTACAAGGTATATGCCACCAATTGAAGCATAAACCATACCATTATTACGTTCTAAAACATCTATATTTACTATCTTTGATAATTCATCAAGTAATAGGTTTCTTTCATCTCTAAAATCATTTGCAGCATCGCCCGCAACTTCACTTTTCATGATTTGAACATTTAATGTTGCAATTTGCTCTGCCATTTGATTAATATCATCTATTTTTAACCGAATTTCAGTATTTATATCCTCTTGTAGTTTATCCAATTGATTTCCAATATGGTTAATTGTATCTACTAACGAGATTCCTCTCTGTCTTACCATCGCTCTCACTGTAAGACTACTAGGATCTTTTGATACTTCCTGCCATGATTGGAAAAATTCATCCATGCTTTTTTGAAGTCCAGTTCCTGATGGTTCTCCTAAAATTGATTCTATATCTGAAATTGTTTTGCTCTTTGCTTCCCAGTATCCTAATGATTCACTTTCATTACGATACATAACATCGAGAAATTGATCTCTAATCTGACGTATTTCTTGTATATCGGCTCCTAATCCTATTTGTCCTTTCGACGTATTCATTGGGGTACTCTCTGCAATGATTGCTTGCTGCCTAGAAAACCCTGGTGTATTCACATTTGATATGTTGTGTCCAGTCACATATAGACCTCTTTGACTTGCATACATACCTGATACTGCAATACCATAACTTGAAAAAGTAGACCCCATAAAACAAACCTCCTGACAATTCCCTGTTAAAGCTTAACATCAAATAAGCTTCTTGTTCCTTTTGAATCTTTTGTAGTGCCTTTATCTTCGTATTGCGTCCCTGATACGGATGTACCCGTAATCATATTCATAGAAAATTCTATATACTCAAGGGACTGTTTAATAAGTTTAGCATTTAAATCATTTGTATTTTTAAGTTCTTCTATTGTCTCTTTCATTCTTTTCTGAAAACTTATTAACTGCGCTTGCTGCTCCTCTTTTAAATGGGTTAACAGATTCGTAATGCTTATATCCTCATGTTGTAATGCCAGCTGGCTCGAAAGTGATTCTATTGTCTCTTCTCTCTGCTGTTCTAGTCGACTTATCTGTAACACTAATACTTGTTCTAGCTTGACTAGATTCTCCAGTTCTTTTATCTTTCCTGCAACAATCAAATCAGTTTTCTGTTTTGATAATTTTAAAATACTTTCATATACCATTGTCTGACGATTAAGAATATCAATTAATTGTTTTATCTGTGTTTCCATTTAAACCACCATACCTTCTTTTACTAATCAAGCATTTATGCTTTCTCATCCATAAATTTCGTTACTAATTTATCAGCAACATCTTTCCCTGAAACATCATATGTACCACTTGCAAATTTTTGTTCTAGTTCTTGTACCTTTTCCTGCCTAATATTTGGCGTTTGTCTCACCGCTTTTTGTGCTATCTGATAGTCTTTTGCTTGATTAGATAAAGATACAACATCCTTCTTGCCTTTGACATTCTGTGTTTTATCAGTTTTGACAACTTTTTTATTTTTATTGTAGATTCCTAACACTTTTGAATAATCTCCAGGTATACGCATTTTCTCACCTTCTTTCACTCGTCACTATTATTATCGGCAATTTTTCAAAAATACTTATATAAAAAAAAGAAAAAGCTTTTCAGCTTCTTCCATGTATATCATATTTTATTACTCCTGATCTTTATTTAAATATCTCATTCTCGCTTTTGCTGATTCCGTATCAGTAGCCTTGTTATTCGCAGCCGTATTGATAGCGGATTTCATCTCTGTCGATAAATCCCTCTTGCATTTATCACAATACCTACCACTCTTAATAGGCGCGCCACATCGCTCACATTCAAGAAAACAGTTTTCAAGGTCTTTTATTTCTAGTCTTCCTTCCTTTAAGAATCTTCTGATTTTGCTTACTGAAACCTCTGTTTCACTTGAAACATCCGTTATCTTTGCCCCTGGATTCTTATATAAATAATCTCTTACTATTTTATAATCTTCATCATCTTCTTTACGACATTCTACACACAGTGGTGGTCCTGAAAAATAGTTAAATAGTTTTCTACATCGCGCACATTGTTTTGTACTCATATCCTATCCCTCCCCTATTTAGTTAATTATATTTATATTCCTTTTCCTATTGCTACAGTTGCAAGATACACTTGTTTTGCACCTGCAGCAAGTAATATTCGAGCACACTCATTCATCGTTGCCCCTGTTGTATATATATCATCTACCAATAGAAGTGTTAACCCTCTTATAGATACATTTGGGTCTACTTCAAAAGTATTATGCATATTTATCTGCCTTTGAAAACGGTTTAGCTTTCTTTGATGTGAGGCTTGTCTTACTTTTTGAATGCTACGAACGCACAACGGAACATTTAGTTCCCGTGCTAGTTCTTTTGCAAGTAGTCTTGCTTGATTATATCCCCTTTTTCTCAACTGCGTTTTGTACAGTGGTACATATGTAATTATATCAAATTCTGGCCAATTTGTCATTTGTTTTATTTTACTCGACATTAATTTACCGAAGGTCACTGCATGTCGCTTTTTACCAAAAAACTTAAAGTGAATCATTGCTTTTTTTACTTTGCCTCTGTATTCATAAACGGAAATGCCTTGTTTAAAGTAGTGTGATGTCCTACTGCAGTCGAAGCATTGTTCTTGAGCATCTGTTACTTCGATAGGTTGTCCACATTGTTTACAAACACGACCGTGTATAACGGGATTTTTTGTATTACATATATCGCAAATCTCTATCTCTGTTCCCGGAGATAATATTTTATTACAAAAAATGCATTTAGGTGGAAAAATGAGGTCTAGAAAAATATTTATTTGTTTTTTCATAGCCTCAATTTCCTCGCTAATCCTGAATACCTTTTTATTTCTCTATTGTTATCCACCATGCGTCTTATTACATTTTCTTGACCTACAAGCACGACAAGTTCTTTTGCTCTGGTTACTGCAGTATAAAACAGGTTTCTCGACATTAACATAGGCGCTCCCGGGAACATTGGCATCACCACTACAGGGAATTCACTCCCTTGGCTTTTATGTACAGTGAGTGCATAGGCGAGTTCTAATTCTTCAAGCTGCCCAAACTCATATTTGACTTTTTTATCATCATCAAAGATAACGGTCATAATATTATCGTCATCATTGATTGACTCAACATATCCTACATCACCGTTAAATACGCCCGTACCTTTTTCGCTATCACTCAGTCGTTCCCACTGCATATTATAATTGTTTTTTATCTGCATGATCTTATCACCTTCTCTGAAAGTGAGTTCTCTAAATGTCTTTTCTTTCTTATTTTTATGAGGTGGGTTTAAGACCTTTTGGAGTTCCACATTCAGATTCATAACGCCAACCAAAGATTTACGCATAGGGGTCAATACTTGAATACTACGTGTGGCATGGTAGTTATATGTTGTAGGCAAACGATGCTTGCACAATTCCACAATCGCCGAAACTAAATCTGTCGCATTATTACGTACCATAAAATAAAAGTCTTTTTCTTTTACGTTTACATGTGGATATTCACCTTGATTGATTCTATGGGCATTGACAATAATCATACTCTCCTGCGCTTGTCTGAATATTTCTGTCAGCCTAATGATTTTAATTTTTTCACTCTGTATAATATCTCTTAGTACATTTCCTGGTCCAACGGAAGGAAGTTGATCCATATCCCCGACCATGATAAGACGCGTTCCTTCGTTAATGGCTTTTAGAAGGTCATTCATAAGTAATATGTCTATCATAGATGCCTCGTCGATAATGATTACATCAGCGTCTAAGGGGTTCATATCATTTCTTGTGAATTGTGATAGTCCACCTTCTTCAACATAGCCTATCTCTAATAAACGATGGATTGTTTTCGCTTCTTTACCCGTCATCTCTGTCATCCTTTTGGCAGCTCGTCCCGTCGGTGCTGCCAATAAAAGGTCGTACCCACGTTGTTCCATTATTTTAATAATGGTATTTATGGTAGTTGTTTTACCTGTTCCAGGACCGCCTGTGATAACAAGTACACCATTTATGAAGGCTTCTTTTACCGCTTCACGTTGCCTACTTGCCAATGTAATCCCTGT
Organism: Clostridia bacterium; assembly: GCA_963662695.2. Lineage (GTDB taxonomy): Bacteria > Bacillota > Clostridia > SK-Y3 > SK-Y3. Next base: position 1,592,439 of record CAXXDC010000001.1, read on the forward strand.
TTTTAGCTCGATATGGGTTATTTCATCATCAATTTCTCCCTGTTCTAGTGAAAATTCCGCTTCTGCTAACGCTACGAGGCGATGTGCTACCCCCATCTCTGCATAATGAAATGGTGTTAAGTATACCGCTTCTATATCTTCTGTTCTTTCAATGACAATAACTTTCTCGATCATTAATGCGATAAATGCATTTTCTACTTCTTCTTCTGATACTTGTAATAGCTCTGCTGTATGTTGTATAAGTGCATCTTTGGGTAGATACGTGTGTCCGCCAGTACTATTATATGTGAGTACATATTTTGTTCCCGCTTTAATTCTCTCTTGTGAATTAAGTTCTATGCCCATATTGGTTGCTATTTTATCAGCAGTTTTGAATCCTATGCCATGGATTTCTTGAGATAATATATATGGGTTTTGTTTAATCTGGTCGATCGCGTCACTACCAAATCTTTTATGCGCTTTTACAGCATAGTTTGGCGTTACCCCGTATTGTTGCAAAAACATGACTACATTCCGCACCTCGTTTTGTTCTGAGAATGCTTGTCCTATTTTGATAGCTTTTTTCACACTGATTCCTTTGATCTCTGCGAGTTTCTCTGGCTCATTTTGGATGATATCCAGTGCGTTTTCTCCAAATTCATCTACTATTTTTTTCGCAGTCGCTTTTCGTATTCCTTTTATGATACCAGAACCCAGATATTTCAAAATCATTGTTTCACTGGTTGGTAATACTTTTTCGTAGTACTCCACTTTAAGCTGTTCGCCGTAATCAGGATGTACTGTCCATTTCCCATTAATTTTCACTGTTTCACCTGCACTAAGATATGGCATATATCCCACGGCTGTTACTAGCGCTTCTTTACTATTTATATCACAAATGGTGTATCCATTTGCCTCATTTGAAAATATTATTTCTTCAACTACACCTTCAAGGGTTACTACACTCATACAGTCTCCCCCATTCATCCCTTTGTATTTGCTCTTATTTTACATTAATCAACTATGTAAATGCAAATATATGCACATATTTTCTATTTAATCAATTTTTCTAGTATCTTCGTATATTCTGTATTATCTGTCACTTCAATAAAATCATATTCTACACACAGGCGTTTTAATATCTCTGGTGTTTCATCTATTGAACCCATATCGACAACTAATATATTGGGTACGTTTCCTCCGCCTCGCTTACTATTTAAACTTTTCCAAACAATAGAGCGTATGATGCCTTCAATGGTATCTTGCTGATTTTTGACTGTAATAATGATATAGATATCATCAGTTTTTTTAAAATAGATATTGTTTAGTTCATGATAGATGTTAATCCCCATTTGAATGACACCATATACGATAAAAAAACAAAGTACCGATTGAAGAAATATATTTAGCATCGTCCATCACCTCATTATACTATATGCATATGAGTTGGATTGAGTGCTTGGTAACACGAAGGGACATTCTTAGCTAACTTTTGAAATTGCTAAGAATGCCCCCTATTATTTTTTAAAATTAAAGTTCTAATGCTCTTTTTAATACATTTGCCTTATCTGTTTTTTCCCATGGTAAATCAATATCTGTTCTTCCAAAGTGTCCATAGGCTGCTGTTTGTTTGTAAATAGGTCTTCTTAAATCAAGACTCTTAATAATGCCAGCTGGTCTTAAATCAAAGTGTTCAACCACTAATGCTTGAATTTTTTCCTCTGGAATTTTTGCTGTACCAAAAGTTTCTACCATCACTGAAACGGGTTTCGCCACACCAATTGCATAGGCAAGTTGTACTTCACATTTATTGGCAAGTCCAGCTGCCACAATATTCTTCGCTACGTATCTTGATGCATAAGCGGCGGAACGGTCAACTTTTGTAGGATCTTTACCTGAAAAAGCGCCGCCACCATGACGTGCATAGCCACCATAGGTATCTACGATAATTTTTCTTCCTGTTAATCCTGCGTCTCCCTGTGGCCCACCAATGACAAATCTTCCTGTTGGATTAATGAAGTATTTCGTATTTCCGTCTAATAATTCAGCTGGGATCACTGGTGTAATTACATGTTTTATAATGTCTTTTTCTATTGTTTCATGATCTACATCAGAACCATGTTGTGTAGATACAACAATCGCATCAACTCGAACTGGCTTATCGTCTTCATATTCTACTGTAACCTGTGCTTTGCCATCAGGACGTAAGTAATTGAGTGTTCCATTTTTTCTCACTTCCGCTAATCGTCTTGTGAGTCTGTGGGCAAGTGCGATAGGCATAGGCATAAATTCAGGTGTCTCATCACATGCATATCCAAACATCATGCCTTGATCTCCTGCACCGATCGCTTCAATTTCTTCTTCACTCATTTCTCCACTTTTTGCTTCTAATGCCTTGTCCACACCCATTGCAATATCTGAAGATTGTTCATCTATTGCAGTTAAGACGGCGCAAGTTTCACCGTCAAAACCATATTTCGCCCTGTCGTACCCAATGCCGCGAATTGTTTCTCTCACTACTTTTGGAATGTCCACATAACAATTGGTTGTGATTTCTCCAGCTACTAATACCATTCCTGTTGTCACCGATGTCTCACATGCAACACGTGCCATTGGATCTTGTGCGTAAATTGCATCTAATACTGAATCTGAAATCTGGTCACAAATCTTATCTGGATGTCCTTCTGTAACAGATTCAGATGTAAATAATCTTCTTGCCATTTGTATCCTCTCCTTTGTTTTTTTGTTAAAAATAAAATACCCTCTTACTAAATGAAGAGGGTAATATAATCACTACACTCCTCATCTCTCAGAACATTGTCTGCAGGAATTGGCACCTATGCATACGCAGGTTGCCGGGTTTCATCGGGCTCAGTCCCTCCACCTCTCTTGATAAGGAAACATTATTTAATTTTTCTGGCTTTACAAAAAATATACCATATATTCACATCCCAGTCAAGTATTTTTAATCAACATTCAGCTCATATGCCTCTTTATTAATCTCATTTTCTGCTAGGACTATTATTTTCATACCATTTCCTATATTACCAGTTGTAACTTCTGTTTCACCATCACTTTGCGTTATTTTATATGTAGCGCCTGGTGCAAAATCTATATTTTCTACAAATGTTCCAATAGATGTCAAACATGGTACTTTAACTGTCTTATCATCATAATCTATTGTATATTGTTCCGAGATTATAAGCCCTCCATGGATAGTTGTTTCATATGCGCCAAAAAGTAATGAATAAAATGGAGGTAGTGATATAAGATTTGTTCCTGTAATTAGAATTTTAACATATCTAGCAGGTGTATTAAGTATATCCTTTGTATACTTGGGCGTAGTATTATTGCTTCTATCTACTATTGTTTCATATATTTCATCGTCAATACTTACCTCTATTTTATATTGTTGGACATCATTATCACTAAAGATCTCTAACCATCTATTTTCTATCTCTGTTAGATTATAAATTGTCCCTAAATCTATTTTCCACCATTGGGGCAATGAGGGATCACTGCCAATCCAGAATGTTTTGTAATCTCCATCTACAATATTAGTAGGTTTAATGATACCAAAAGGTGATTCTCCTATTATTCTCTCTGAACTAAGTGATATATTTTTACCTAATGAAATGGGTCCTTCTATAACTGTATATGTTTTCGTAGTAACTCCATCTTCAGCCGTTACTTCTACTTTCATACCCTCATCCACAATGCCTTTGTTTACTGGTGTTAACCCATCACTTTCATAAACATTAACGACGGCTCCTTGTGGGAATGTAATGACTTGATCTAGTGTCTCTACAGTCGTACCAAATGGTAGATTTGCGATAAATTCTTTGTCATTATCTATACCAACGACTGTTGACGAAAGTATTGCATCACTACTTAACACCTTAACCCATACGACTTTATCATAATAGTATTTACCGTCTTTCTTACCTGTAGCTATTACAACATTTTCTCCTTCTTCCAAGACCACATCTTCCCATATGAAAATACCATCTTCACCTTTTTTCCGTCCTAAGGACTTATCATTGACTTTTAGCTTCACCCAATCCATATTTGAATAAACCTTTATATCTATTTCTTTCGCTGTTCTTGGATTAAATCTTCTACTGGTTATGTATAGTACTGGTTCATCCGACCAGTTTGCTTTATACAAATAGAAACTATCTTTTCTTACCTTTCTATCATATGTTGCAAGACCTTTAATATTTCTACCACCTATTCTTCTATCAGAAGCAAAATCAAATAAATTCCAAATAAATTTACCCCATAAATAAGGTCGTTCTTTTAATACCTTCAGGTACGCTTCATGATATATATTTTGATACTCTTCTGTCTTATCTCCTTTTTTTGGATTTTCGCTATGCTTCGTGATATCAGCATCTGCACCATATTCACTGACCCCTATTTTTTGTTCAGGATAGGTTGCATGTGCTGTATCAAGCCAAGTACTAAGATCTTCTATCTGTCCCACTCCTGTACCAAAATAAGTATTAAAACCAATCGTATCTGTAATCCAGTTAATAGGATTGCCTAATGACTCGGATCTAGTTGCTGCTGTTGTTAATCTTGTTGGATCTTCTTTTTTTGCTAAGTCATTAAGTTGCTGCACTAACTCATAGGGATCTGTTTCTGTCTCCAACGTAATTTCATTGAATAGACCCCAAAATATGATTGAAGGGTGATTGTAATTTTGTCTAATCATTTCTATTAACTGCAGTTTAGCATTGTCATAAAAGGCATCTGAATCTGTTATTTTACTATTTAGTGGCAATTCTGACCACACAACATAACCATGTTTATCTAATAAATCATATAAAAATTGTGCTTGTGGATAATGGGCTGTACGAAACGCATTGATTCCCATTTCTTGCATAAATTTAAAGTCTTCTAATATTTCTTTGTTTGTTATTGCCCAACCCATGTCTTGTCTATCTTGATGTTTGCTTACACCATATAAATCAAGATATTCTCCATTTAAAAAGAATCCTTTATTAGCATCTACATAAAAATCTCTTAACCCTAGAGGTTGCACTACTGTATCCTGACAGTTATTATTTGTTTCTACGGTCACATACACTTTATACATATATGGGTCTTTTTTACCATTCCATAAATGTGGTCTATAGATTGTTGTGCTTTCTTTAAACTGATAGCTTGAACCAGCCTCGATATAGGCTGTATCTGTTAGCTTATCAACAATTATATTGTTATCATCTACAATATAGGCAGTAATTTGCACATCACTACCTACATCCCCATCATTTGCAATATTTGCCTCTATTTCTATGTCAGCTTTCTTCTTATTCACATTTTTCTGCGTTATATATACCCCCGGTGATGCATAATCTAATGTGTCGATATGTATTTCATTGGTTATTAACAAATGTACATCTCTATAGATACCACCAAAGAAAGTATAATCAGCAGCTAAAGGTGCTATATCTTCGAAATAGGAATTGTCTACCTTCACAGCAATTACATTTTCTCCCTCTATATCAATATATGGTGTTACATCAAAACGAAATGCTGAGTAACCTCCTTCATGCTTCCCTAAATAATTTTCATTTATATATACATCTGTTACTAAGTTTGAACCATCAAACTGGATATAAAATCTTTTATCTTTATAAGGCTCATCGATATTAAATTTCTTTCTATACCACCCTACACCTCTATAATAATTACGACCACCGTCCTGTCCGTCTAAATTATTCCACGTATGAGGTATGTCTATTGATTGCCACTCCGAATCATTATAATCTGTTTTATATGCCTCTTCTATATCTTCTCTTATGAATCGCCAGCCCCTGTTAAGGTTTAAATCTGTTCTTAAACAAATATCTTGTTCTTGAAAAATATCCTCGCTTTTTGAAATAATATTATCGTTACTTAATACTAATTTTATCATTAGAATACCCACAAACAGTATTATAAGGATAATAAAAAGCAGTTTAATATTTAACTTAATTGTGTGTATAAACAAATTTGATGACACCTACCTCTACTAATAAAAATCGTATTTTTCGTGTTCTATTAAATACTATTATCAATACATTCTTTTCATTCATAATAATTAATAATAAAAAAAATAAGCCCTATAATAGGACTTATAAACATTTTTTATTCTTATATCATTCTTTTTTTTTACATCATTTTCCCACGCCATATGAGTCGTGACATAGTATAATACTCTCTCTCTCTTGCGTTTCTTTTAAATCTTTATTCGTACGAGCATTAATTACTTCACAAGTCTGACATTTATTACACATGAGTGCTACACAATCATAAAGCACTTCCAATTCTATATCATGACTTCCACATTGACAAAGTAGATTCCCTTTTCCAGCAATGTCATGAATTCTATCAATCGTATTTAGCATTACTGTATTGTTTAAAAAATCGTCATCATATCCAATATCATTTAATAATAAATCCATTTGTATTTCATAGTCATCCACTGATGTTCTAACAATATCATCTTTACCAATAAAACATAATCCCATCCCCGTATTTGGACAGCTAAAACTCATAATATTATTGTTCCATAATGCATTTGTAGGAATAGTAAAGGCATGTGTTTCGCTACATGCTATACATGGCACTGCAATTGTGCATTGTTTATTACGTTTCATGGTTAGGTTAACACTACTGTCCTTGCAACCACAGGTGATTGTATGTTCTCTTTTTCCTGAAAAGTCAAAAATAGAAACATCATCAAATTCAATGGATCCACAAACTGGACATTTATATGCAATCGTACTATTTTTATTAATTATCATTAGCCCCACCCCATTTAGTTCATTTTTTTAAGGCTATCATAATTATATATTCTTCATAAATAATAAAATTCCTGCACAAATTATAATAAAAAATCTAAACATTCTTCTTTATCTTCTGTTCCCTTGCATAATAAAATAGATATTGCTGTGCAAACCCAGCTAAGTCTCCATACTGTTTGCTGGCAAACGCTTGAATATCCTTTATCGTTACTTCGCCACCTAGATATAGATTCTCTACTACCCTTTTAATCCATACATCAGTCGGAAAAACATCGTATTTATTTAATGAAAATAAAAGAATACAGTCCGCTACTTTGGGTCCTATTCCTTTTATCTTCATCAGTTCTTTACGCGCCTCATTGGTATCCATTTGTTTTAGCGCATTAAGTTTCACTGTACCCTCTGTTACTTGTTTGGCAGCATCTAAAATATATTTACACCGATACCCACTCCTACAAAAAGCTAAATCGTCGAGCGCTTTATTATATAAGTTTTCAGGCTTTGGGAAGGTATAATATATCTTCCCGTTATAGGTGATTTCCTTACCATACTTCTTACTTAAACTTGAGATAATCGCTTTAATTCTCGGAATCATATTATTCGACGAAATGATAAATGAAAGCAAGCATTCCCAAACATCTTGCTCAAGCAATCGTATACCACCACCATAGCCTATCGCTCTACGCAACACTTTATCATGGCTCAGTTTATCTTTTATAGCATAATAGTCTCTATCCAGGTCTAAATATCGTCTCCATATAGTGTTGAAATCTTCCGATGTGGTATTATCGATTATTATCTTTTGATTACGCTGTTTAATATTGATAACATGATCGTATGCAATGCCTGTATAACTGCCATCTTCCTCTACTTCCCATCTAAAACATTGGCCACATTCAAAAGTCTGCTTAATATTAAATTCTTTTATTCCCTCAATAATTATCTGTTTGTTTTTTTGCAATATTTCCATTACTCTTCACCTTTATAGTACAACAACTTAAAAATGTGGCAAACAAAACGTCCCTTTGCCACATTATAATTGAATTTTCTTCACTAATACATTTATAGAAAGAACATTGAGTGCCGTATACCTTTCCAATGCATCCTTTACTTTTCTTTGAACCTTTGATGCTTCTGCATATAAATTTACGCCATATTCTAATGTTAACGCCATGTCCACCAATATGCCATAGGGTTTATTTTCTATCCATAACCTATTCATTTTAATAACACTAGCAATAGTCAATGCCTCATGCTCACATATTGTGTAAATGACTTGATTTGAAATCGTATAATCACCCATGTAACTAAATGTTGGTCTCACAACTGATTTATCTGCTATTACAAGTGTGTTATCTTTTCTTTTGCGTCTAAATATTCGAAGGGGGTCTATGAAATATCCTGAAAAGTCCTTTTGAATTTCAAATGTAGGTACAGGTATGACATGTTTGCCTTCTGTTAGTCTCATTTTTTTTGCTCTTTCTATTTCTTCTTTCTCGGCTACATCTTCGATATATATTATTTTTGACAGTTCTGGTAACTCCAACACTTGTGCAATCGTTTCTACCATTCGCAAAGAAGTACCTAATATTAATATGGCATCAGGGTTCTCTAGCTTTATCGCTCTCTTTACCTGCACTGCATGATTAGTGTCAGTAAAGAGTGCACGCTTTACTGAAGCTATACGTGTACTTTCCTTCTTCGCTGATTGACCTGCTACTACTCTATTTCCTTTGATAAGTAGACCATCGTCAATAATAAAGTCTATATTATTTTCTTTTGCAACCCATATCGCTCTATAACTTTTGCCTGTTCCACTTCCACCAACAAAACCGATTACTCTCAATAGTAACCCTCCAAATTTATCTTCATTTAATATTTAATCTCTTTTTGTAATTTTATATGATAAGGTCATCAAGCTATCACTTAAATGTACACTTTCAACTGCGACATCTCCAACTAGATTTAAGTCTGTATATGAAAAATTCCATAGTCCTTTTACACCGAGATCAACCAATTTCTGAGCAACTTCAGCAACACCTTCCTTTGGTATTGCTAAAATAGCAATCTCAACTTGATTTTTATCTATAAAATCTTCTAATTTATTCATATGCATAATTTGTGTATTACGCACTTTTTTGCCTATAAGATCTTCTTTAACATCAAATATGCCAATTAGTTTAAAGCCTCTTTTTTCAAAACTTGCATGTTTCGCTAAAGCTTGCCCTAAATTACCAGCACCTATGATAATCATTTTATATCCGTTATATAAGCCTAAAATATTTCCGATCTCTTTATGCAAATACTCAACATTATACCCGTATCCCTGCTGACCAAAACCACCAAAACAATTTAAATCCTGACGAATCTGTGAGGCGGTCACAACCATTCTTTCACTTAATTCTTTGGATGATATTCTCGTGATATCATTTTCTAATAAATCACCTAAGTATCTAAAATATCTTGGAAGTCTCTTAATCACCGCTTCAGATACTCTTTTCTCTGTATTACTCATTTTCCCACTTCCTCCCTTCTATGTTCGTTCTAATAATACTAAGGAAATTATAACATTATTGTTAATATATCGTCAATGTTTATACCCAGCGTAAAATAGTACTAAAAAGGGATAGCTCTGAAACTGAAACCATCCCTCTTCAAATTATTTTTCACTTTGTTTAATCAACTTCTTACTTGCATTCCTTATATGTTGATACATTAATTTTTCTGCTTTTTCACTGTTACGGTCAATAATTGCATTTAGGATTCCTTTGTGCTCTTTCAGTACCTCTTCTGCCCTACCTGGAATTGCCAAAGATGATGCTCTAGACCGTTGTATATAATGATTGAACATTGAAAGCATATGTTTTAAAGGTCTACTTTTAGATGCATCATATATTAAATCATGAAATTTTGAGTCGAATTTCTCTAGATGCTGTACATTTTTCTTGTGTATATAAAACTCTAGTAATTCTACCGATTCTTGTAGCTCTTCAATCTCTTCCTGTGTAATTTTATCTATTGTCCAGCGTACTGCCAAACCTTCAATAAGCATTCTTATCGAATAAATATCTTCAATATCCTGCGTTGTAACACCTAGAACAACAGCTCCTTTATTGGGTATAAATTGTACCAATCCCTCCAGTTCTAATTGCCTAATTGCTTCTCGAATTGGTGTACGACTTACTCCAAATTGTTGAGAAAGCTTGGTTTCTATTAGATTATCTCCTGGCTGGAGCTGTCCATTTAATATTGCTTCCTCGAGCTGCTCAAATACCTTGCCACGAAGAGAATATTTTTTGTTGTCTAGTTCCATCTCTATTTTTTGCATTTTACCTCACCTTATTTATTATGGTCATATTTTTTCCATGATATAATCGGCAAATTCTGCACTTGTTGCTCCTGTGTTTCTTCCTGTCATTACTAATTTCTTTTCAACATTCATACAAGTATCCAGTGCTTTTTCTAGTTTTTTTGCTTCACCGTTATATCCTATATGTGCTAATAGCATTGCCGCTGCTCGAATGATGCTACAAGGATCTGCATATTGTGCTCTTCCTTCATCGACCATTCTAGGCGCAGAACCATGAATGGCTTCGAACATAGCATATTTCTTACCTATGTTTGCACTACCCGCGGTACCTACACCACCCTGGAATTCAGCTGCCTCATCTGTAAGAATATCGCCATACAAATTAGGTAATATAAAAACTTCAAATTGTGTTCTTCTCTTTTCATCTATTAATTTTGCGGTCATGATATCAATATACCAATCATCTACTTCTAATTGTGGATAATCTTTCGCTATTTCGTAACATTTGTTTAGGAACTTTCCGTCTGTTGTTTTTACAACATTGGCTTTTGTTACAACTGTAACTTTTTTCTTGCCATTATTCACTGCATAATCAAAGGCAGCTTTAGCAATTCTATCTACCCCTTCAGTTGTAATAACTTTAAAGTCAAAAGCAATGTCATCATCAATATGTATCCCATTACTACCTAATGCATACGCACCTTCTGTGTTTTCTCTGAAAAATGTCCAATCAATCCCTAGTTCTGGAACTTTTACAGGTCTAACATTTGCAAAAAGATCAAGCTCTTTTCGCATTGCTACATTTGCACTTTCTATGTTTGGCCATGGATCTCCTGCTCTTGGTGTTGTTGTAGGTCCTTTTAATATTACATGACATTGTTTTAATTCTTCTAACACATCTTCTGGTATCGCTTTGTTTACTTTCGCTCTATTTTCTATGGTTAAACCATCAATCACTTTAAATTCAACTTTACCTTTAGCTACTTCATCTTTTAATAAGCATTCTAAGATTCTTTGTGCTTGTTCTGTTATAGCTGGACCTATACCATCACCACCAACTACCCCTATAATAATTGTATCTAATTCATCATATTTTATAAATTCTTTTTCTTGTTTCATTTTTTCTACTCTTAGTATTTGTTGTTCGATCAGTTTTGCAAATTTTTCTGTTGCTGTCTTTATTTCTTGACTCATTATTTCTACTCCTCTCTATAATTAGTTTAATTTTTTTATTAAATTGATTTTACCACCTGTGAGAATCATATCTAATTCTTTTGGTGAAAGTTCAAGATTCATTTCGTATTCAGTGTTTTGTGTTACATTTTTTACGATGATAGTAGATCCACTTTTCACTTGTTGAACTGTATTCTCTATTATCATCTCATCAAATTCTTGCACCGCATCATAATCTTCTGAATTATTAAAGGTCAACGGTAAAATACCTGAGTTGATAAGGTTTGCTTTGTGTATTCTAGCAAAACTTATTGCAAGTACACCCTTCACACCAAGATAAAGAGGTGCTAATGCTGCATGCTCTCTACTCGAACCTTGTCCATAATTAGCGCCACCTACAATAAAACCACCATTGTTCTCTTTTGCTCTTTGCGGAAATTCTGGATTACATGGTGTTAAACAGAATTCTGCTAAGTGTGGAATATTTGATCTATAGGGTAAAAGCTTTGCATTTGATGGCATAATATGATCCGTAGTAATATTATCTTCTACTTTTATTAATGCTTTGCCTGTTACTGTCTGACCTAACTCCTTATTAAGTGGGAAAGGTTTAATGTTTGGACCTCTTACGACTTCAACTTCTTCTCCCTCTGGTGCAGGAGCAACAACCATATTATCATTAATTAAGAATTTTGTTGGAATTTCTACACTTGGGGCTTCTCCAAGCTCTCTAGGATCAGTTAATACACCAGTGATTGCACTTGCTACTGCAACTTCAGGGCTTACTAAGTATACCTGTGCAGATACTGTTCCGCTTCTTCCTTCAAAGTTTCTATTAAATGTTCTAAGTGAAACTGCATCTGTAGAAGGAGATTGCCCCATTCCAATACATGGACCACATGCAGATTCTAAAATTCTCGCACCTGCGTCAACCATATCTGCTAGCGCACCATTTTCCGCTAACATATTTAATACCTGTTTTGAACCCGGTGCAATAGCTAAGCTTACATGTGGATGTACGGTTTTACCTTTTAAGATCTTAGCAACTTTCATCATGTCAAGATAAGATGAATTTGTACAACTTCCTATTGCAACTTGATTTACTTTAATTTTACCAATACTTTTTATTTTTTCAACATTGTCAGGACTATGTGGCTTTGCAGCTAATGGTTCTAATTCATCTAAATTAATTACAATTTCTTCATCATATACAGCATCAGCATCAGGAAGCAGTTCTGCCCAATCATTTTCCCTGCCCTGTGCCTTCATAAACTCAAGTGTTACATCATCACTTGGAAAAATTGAAGTTGTAGCACCTAATTCAGCACCCATATTCGTTATAGTCGCTCTTTCTGGTACTGTTAATGATTTGATGCCTTCTCCCGCATACTCAACTACTTTTCCTACGCCACCTTTTACTGACATAATTCTTAGTACTTCAAGGATAATATCTTTTGCAGCTACCCAAGGTTTTAACTTCCCTTTTAATTCTATTTTATAAACCTTTGGCATGGTAAGAGAATAATCACCGACACCCATCGCTACAGCAACATCTAATCCACCAGCACCAATTGCAAGCATACCCAAGCCACCACCTGTAGGTGTATGGCTATCAGAACCTAATAATGTCATACCTGGAACGCCGAATCTCTCCAATTGAACCTGGTGACAAATACCATTCCCAGGTCTTGAGAAATAAACCCCATGCTTTGATGCCACTGTTTGAATATACTTATGATCATCCGCACTTTCAAAACCTGTTTGTAATGTATTATGATCTATGTATGCCACAGATTTTTTTGTTTTTACTCTTGGGATGCCCATCGCTTCAAATTGAAGATATGCCATTGTTCCTGTAGAGTCCTGTGTAAGTGTTTGGTCAATCTTTATAGAAATTTCTTCTCCTGCTTTCATTTCTCCACTTATTAAATGATCTTTTATGATCTTTTGAGCTAAATTTAAACCCATTATATAAATCCTCCCTCATTCTCTTCATAATCTTTCTTGTATTATTGTATACAATTATACAATCGGTGTCAATATATGTTCTTCGTAAGTTGTATATTGTTAAAAATTTCGTGTTTATCCACAGGTGATTTAAAATCATCCACAGTATGCACAGGATTATCCACATGCTAAAATTAACCTTTTTTCAGTGTTTGAAACTATTTTCCACAATATTCACAACTACTCTTTCAACAACAAAATTATTGTGGATATTTTACTCTCCTAAACGCAAATTAGGTATTGCATTAAGATCTAAATCCGCTCTTTTTCCAGCGAGGTAACGATAATAGCCTGCACAGGCTATCATTGCCGCATTATCAGTACATAATATAGGCGAAGGATAACAAACTTTTTTAGACTGCTCCTCAGCTTTTTGTTTTATCAGTTCACGCAGTGCACTATTTGCTGCTACGCCCCCAGCTAAAACAATTAATTTATTATCTACATTGTCTGCTGCTATGATACATTTATCTACAAGCACTTCAACGACTGCTTGTTGAAAACTTGCTGCAACATCTGCCTTGTGTACTTCTTCACCCTTTTGTTCTAATTTATTGATATAATTTAATACGGATGTCTTAACACCGCTAAAACTAAAGTCTAAACTACCATCCTGAAAGTTAACTCTCGGAAACTTAATTGCTTCTTTGTTACCCTCTCTCGCAAGTTTATCAATCAAAGGACCACCGGGATAACCTAATCCTAAAACCCTCGCAACCTTATCAAATGCCTCTCCTGCTGCATCATCTCGTGTTTGACCCAATATTTCAAAGCTTTGATAATCTTTAACATGAACAATATGACTATGACCTCCAGATACCACTAGACAAATAAATGGTGGCGCTAGCTCATGATGTTCTAAATAATTAGCAGCGATATGCCCTTCTATGTGATGTACACCTACTAAGGGTTTATTACACGCAAAAGCAAGCGCTTTTGCGGTAGACAATCCCACAAGGAGCGCTCCTACTAGTCCAGGTCCATATGTAACTGCAATAGCCTCTATATCATCCAATGTTACTTCTGCCTCGTCTAAAGCATGCTGAATCACTGGATTTATATTCTCAATATGCTTACGTGATGCGATTTCTGGTACTACGCCACCATATCTTTTATGTAAGTCAATTTGTGAAGAAATGATATTGGACAGTACCTCTCTTCCATTTTTCACGACAGCTGCAGAGGTCTCGTCACATGAAGTTTCTATCCCTAATATTAAACAATCTTTTTTTGTCATTCTCTCACCTTTTCATTCGTTTTTTTGTAAACAAGTCGAGTTTCTAAGCCCTCAGCCCTCAGCCGTATTTTCCTTCCACATAATCAGTGCATCTTCATGATTATCTGCGTAGTATCTTTTTCTTCTGCCAGCTATTTTATACCCATACTTTTGATAAAGTTTTTGCGCTATTACATTACTCGCTCTAACTTCCAATGTAAAATTATTAATGTTGTAATTACTGGCAATATGATGCAGTTTTTCAACGATTGCACTGCCTATATGCATTCTTCTATAGGCTGGATGAATAGCAATATTGGTGATATGTGCTTCATCTATAATTTTCCACATTCCACCGTAACCCACAATCTCATCGTTAACTGAAGCAGTAATATATACAGCGTGTTCATTATCTTCTAGCTCTGTTTCAAATGACATTCTAGACCAAGGTATATCAAAACACTCGTTTTCAATAATCATAATTCTATCGATATCATTTAAACACATTGGTTTTATTAAAATTTCCATTCGTCAGAATCCTCTTTTAATTTTTCGACAAGTTGTTCAAGAAGCCTAAATATTTCAAAAGAACACTGTTTATAATGTCCTTTTGAACCTCCATAGGGATCAATAATGTCAAGGTCTATACGTTGTTCATTGCTTTGAACAAATTCTTTTAATGTAAAGACTTTGTCCGCAGCATTTGGGCGCAGACGTAGTACGTTTTCTCTATGCTGTGCTGTCATCGTAAAAATTAAATACGCTTCTTCTATCATTTTCGTATCAACTTGCCTGGAGCGATGTGTTGATAAATCGATACCTCTCTCATTCATTATTTCAATAGAATTTTGACTGGCTCCAGAAGGATAAAATACAGATGTTCCCGCGGAACCAACCACTATATCTTCTATCCCATGTTCCTGCAACAGTTTTTTAAACATCGCTTCTGCCATACTGCTACGACATGTATTCCCAGTGCATACAAATAGTATCTTTTTCATATATTCACACCCTAATTATATTATATCCAGCTGCTTTATAGAGTCTGTTTCTTATCGCCAGCCCTATGCCGTCTTCCTTTATTGATTGCGCAAAGATAATATCAACGCCCAGTTCATCAAATTGACGCAACTGACGAAAAAGATTGGTAGCTACTGTTTCAGGTTTATTTTCATCGCCTAATGTAAGGACTTGCTCCACTTTGTAATATTCCGCTGTATGATCCATTGCTAATACGCCAACTGTTAAACCGTTTTTTATTTTTTCTCTGCTTAGTTCATTAATCTTTTGAATAACGTACGCTTCCTCCCCCTCTACTACAACAACGTCAGCTTTAGGTGAATAGTGGGTATATTTCATGCCTGGCGAACGTGGAACAGTATTGTCTTCTATTTGCTCCACTACCCCCTTATCTATCTCCACAACTCCTAATACATCGACTAGCTGGGCATATGTTATGCCTCCCGGTCTCAATAGAATAGGTCTCTCAGTCGTCAAATCTATCACCGTTGATTCAAGTCCTACTTCTGCATAGTCACCGTCAATGATTACATCCACACGTCCATATAAATCATCGATAACATGTTGCCCAATAGTTGGGCTAGGTTTACCCGAAATATTCGCACTAGGTGCAGCCACTGGTACCCCTGCTTGGTGGATTAATTGCTGTGCAATGGGATGGGATGGTACCCTAATCGCAACTGTGTTTAAACCCGCTGTGATTGCATATGGCACGACATCTGATTTTTGCATGACTATTGTTAGAGGGCCTGGCCAAAACGCGGACATTAGCTTTTCAGCGCTTTGTGGAATCTCTTTAACCAGTTGTCTTGCTTCTAAAACATCTGAAACATGGACAATCAATGGGTTATCTGATGGTCTACCTTTCGCATCAAAAATTTTCTTTATTGCTACTTCATTTAATGCATTCGCTCCCAATCCATAGACTGTTTCAGTTGGAAAAGCAACTGTACCACCTTTTGTTAATACTTGTGCTGCATATTTAATTTTATCTTGCTCTGGATGCTCTGGATTTATCTTTAGTATTTGTGTATTCACAGAATTCAACTCCAAACAGAAATTATTATACCTAGTATTATACCCAAAATATTCCCTATTGTCGATATCCTGCCTTTATAAATGCTTTTTGATTCTGGTATTAAGTCACCAATAACAATATATAACATTGCGCCAGCAGCAAATCCTAAGCAACAAGCGATAATTTTGTCTGATATTTCTCCTAATAATGCACCAATTAATGCTCCAACACCCATAGGGATTCCAGCAAGTAACGCATAGAGTAATACTTTTACTTTTTTTAGTCCTCCTGCTCTCATAGGTAAGGCCATAGCTAACCCTTCTGGAATATTGTGAATTGCTATGACAAAAGCCAAACTGAAACCAAGACTGGCTGAAGCATCAAACCCAGATCCAATCGCAATACCTTCTGGAAAATTGTGTATAGCAACACCTATACCCATTAATACCCCTGATTTTAATAAACGGTTATTCATTGTTTTAAAATGTTTATGGCACCATAACGTTCTAAGGAGATTATCTATGTATATAATAATTGCAACACCAATTATGATACCTATAATAATCCATTGGAGTTCAGCTAGTTTAAATGCTTCTGGTAATAAGTCAAAACAAACTACTGCTATCATTAGCCCAGCTGCCAACTCTAGTATAAAACTCATACATTTATTCCCCGTGTTATTTATGAAAAAGGTGCATAACCCGCCTAAACCTGTACCCAACATTCCTGCAATAAATCCGATCATAGAAATTAAGAATAAATATTCCATGTATCTCCCTCCCCCCGATTCTTCTGTTTAATTATTTTATTCATGTGTATAAGATTATAGAAGAAGAAGTTCAACGGGCAGAAGTAGTGCTACAGTCTTATTTTAAAATAGTGCTATGGCACTATTTCAAAACCATTTTTATACATGGTATAATAACTTAGCATAAGATAACGTTTTCCTACAAATTCGCATAATGATTTACATTTGATAAAGAAAAAGCTATAATGAAATTAGGGTAACGCTTTTAGGAGGAAAGCACAAATGGATTTGAATAATAAAGATAGAACAAAAGTAAAAATTAATCTTAATGATGTTGTTCCGGGAATGATGATAGCTCAGACACTTACAAATCCATATGGTGCAGTAATCGTACATGATGGAACAATTGTGACCGAAAGCCTTATTCATAAACTTAAATTCTTACATATTACAAAATTGTATGTTTATGATACCTCTGATAAAGAAATTGTACTGAATCAACAACATTTCTCTAAAACATATGATACAGGGAAAGAAATGCTTGAAGATTTTATTAAAGATGTTGGTAATGGTGTGACCCCCAGTATGGGTAAACTTAGAGATATTTCTGATCTTTTGCTAAGTCAAATGACTCATACCCAAGAAGTTATTGATACGATTAGTACGTTACGGAACATTGATGAGTATTTATATACGCATTCTCTGAATGTCAGTCTATTATCTGCACTCTTGGGGCGATGGTTAAATTTTGATGATACTACAATTAGACTTTTATCCTTTAGTGGCTTATTACATGATCTAGGGAAAATAAAAATCCCTGATGAAATATTAAATAAACCTGGTAAGTTAACCCCTAAAGAAAGAGAAATAATGAACAAGCATCCTTGGTTAGGATACAAACTATTAGAAAAGATACCCAGTATGAATAAAAATGTACTTCTTGGTGTGTTACTGCATCATGAGCGAGAAGACGGTTCTGGCTATCCTATGAGATTTAAGCGGAACAAGATAGATGCTTTTGGGAAAATTGTTGCAATCGCTGATATTTACGATGCAATGACTTCGGATAGAGTATATAAAACAAAAACATCTCCTTTTGAAGTGTTAAAAATGTTTGAAGATGAATGCTTTGGTTTATTAGCTCCTCAATATTTAATGATTTTTCTATCTAATATTGCAAATTATTATGTTGGAGATTTTGTTAGATTGAATACGGGTGATATTGCTGAAATTGTATATATTAATCCTCACCATGTCTCTAAACCACTTGTTAGAATTGACAATTCCTATGTAGATATGTTTTACATGAATTCCTTAGAAATAGTTGAATTAATAAAATAAGCGTCGCTTATATCTTAGTATAAGCGACGCTTTGTTATTACGAGTTAGAATATTCCTCAGATTCATCATCTGCGTACTTACTGGCTAAAATATCGTCTACAGTTTCTTCCCCTTTAAATGAAAGATTAAGTAATGAAGGTGTTATCAGCGCTGTCAGTATAATGGTTAATACCATCACTGAGAAAGTTCCTGCTGTAATAAGACCTTGCTTTAAACCAATTGTAATAATAATCAGAGCAACCTCGCCACGTGATGCCATTCCTACACCAATTTGTAGCGAATGCTTATTTGTGTACCCCATGATCCTAGCACCTACACCACTACCAATTACTTTAGAAGATATCGCAACAAATAACATCACTAATACAAAGAGTATGTTTGACCCTACGCTGGTCACTTCTACGCTCATTCCAATACCAACAAAGAAAATAGGCGTAAATATTAAATAGGCTGCTATTTCAACATTATTTGCTATTTTCGATTTATATGATGTACTAGATAATATTACCCCTGCAAGGTATGCACCCGTTATAGCTGCTATTTCAGCTTTTTCAGCATAATACGCTAACAACAGGCAAATAATCAATCCGACAATCGTCATGCTCCCTGATAAATTAAAATTGTAGCCATAATTATTGATGATTCTCTGAAATAGAAAGCCAAGTACAAATACTACAACAAAATATGTTATCATATGGATAATAGTCCCAAGTATATTACCTGTTCCCGTTGTTACACCTAAAAAGATGGCTAATAATATAATACCAAATACGTCATCTATGATGGCTGCTCCCAAAATCCCCATCCCTTGTTTGCTTCTAAGCTGTTTAAGTTCTCTCAATGTTTGCACTGTAATACTGACACTGGTCGCCGTTAGCACTAGACCGATAAATCCAGCAGATGCAAATGATGTGATACCAAAAGCAAAGCATGCTAGATAACCCATTGCAAAAGGAACCAACACACCACCTATAGCTATTACCGTATATGACTTTCCTGATGCTTTTAGTTCTTCTAAATTTGTTTCAAGACCTGCTATAAACATTAAAAGTATAACACCTAATTCAGAGAACACATGTAATACTTCACTCATATGAAATAATTTTAAAACTGATGGTCCAATGATAATTCCCATTAACATCTCACCTAATACGACAGGCTGATTAAATTTCTGAGAGATAAACCCACCTGCTCTAGCAAATAAATAAATCATTGCTAGTTGAAACAAAATTTCTTTTCCTTCTTCCACCAATACTCACCTGATTTCATTAAATTCTTTTTATCTTATGGATATTAATCCTAATTTTATACGTTAATTTTCATCTTTTTCACAAGCTTTTAAGTACTTCCCTAATTCTCCACCTTTGAAGTCCACTACCGGTATTGTGAATACAATTCCAGTATCTGCCTTTTTCATGTCTCCACCTAAAATATTTTCTATCAAATCCATTGCCTCTAGTACATGCTTTTCACAATAGATAACTGATAAAATTGTTTTGTTGAAGACTGTCGTATCTGATACTGCTCTCAATGCTGAACCAACGGCTGGTCTGCAAGATAAGTAGCTATTACAATACTTGCCACCGCCCATTGTATCAATAACCGTTGCACCTTTGATACCTATTTCACTTAATTTCTTTATAATCTTTTTTATTTTTTTTGTGTCGTTAATAACTGCAAACATCGCATACATAAGATGCAACCTCCATCAATAATATTCATTTTCATATTCTTTTTTGAGAAATTTTTTATTTTCTCTGCTTTCTATATGTCTTTCGAGCTCTCCGCCCCTAATATGAGAAACTGGCATCACAAACATAATACCCTTATTAGGTTTTTTCATGTCTCCGCCTAGTATTTTTTCTATAGCATCCATCGCTCGATCTACTTGTTCTTTTCTTTCAATGACTGAAAAAATTGTTTTGTTGGTCCTTTGATCACCTTCAAGTGTTTTTACCATACTGTATAGAAAAGAGACATTATGCAACTCTTTTGCAACAATATTTTTTGAGCCCATACTATCAATGACAGTTGCACCTCTTAAACCTAAATCTTTCATTTTTGTCAATATTTCTGTTAAATGCTCTACTTTATTTAAAATAATAAATAACACATACATCTCTTTACACCTTCCTTATATACGTTTTTCACACTATTCACCGGCTGCTTTTAATTTCTCACTTTGATCTGTGGTAATAAGTGTATCTATAATTTCATCTAATGTCCCGTCTAATACTGCTTCTAGTTTATGCAATGTTAAACCTATACGATGATCTGATACTCTTCCTTGTGGGAAATTATATGTCCGTATTCTCTCACTTCTATCTCCTGTACCAACCTGGCTCTTTCTAGCTTCTGCTATTTCAGCATGTTGCTGCGCTTGCATTGCGTCATATAGTCGAGAACGTAATATTTTCATTGCTTTGTCTTTATTTTTATGTTGTGATTTTTCATCTTGACATGATACGACAAGTCCAGTAGGTATGTGCGTAATTCGTACTGCTGAATCAGTCGTGTTAACACATTGTCCTCCCGGTCCTCCTGCTCTAAATACATCAATTCTTAAATCGTTTGCTTTAATATCTACTTCGACATCTTCAACTTCTGGTAGTACTGCCACTGTCACTGTAGAGGTATGTATTCTCCCCCCAGATTCTGTTGAAGGTATTCTCTGCACTCTGTGTACACCGCTCTCAAATTTAAGTCTACTATACGCCCCTTTTCCTTCTATCATAAAAGAAACCTCTTTATAGCCTCCTATATCTGTAGGGCTAGAGCTCATCATCTCTACATGCCATCTATTTCTTTCCGCATATCTTGAATACATGCGTAGTAAATCAGCAGCAAATAATGCTGCTTCATCTCCACCTGCACCACCACGTATTTCTACTATTACATTTTTTTCGTCATTCGGATCTTTCGGTAATAATAATAGCTTAAGTTCATCTTTGAATTTCTCTATTTTCTGTTTACCTTCATCTAATTCCAACTCAACCATTTCTCGGAATTCCTTATCCAGCTTTTCTTCTAACATCTGTTTTGCTTCTTCAATGGTCTCAGTTACTTTTTTATATTCCCTATACTTATTTACAATAGGGGTAATGTCCGCATGTTCTTTACAATATTTCTGCCACAATTTTTGGTCAGCTATCACGGCAGGATCACTGATTTTTGTACTTAATTCTTCATATCTATCTTCAATAAATTCTAGCTTATCAAACATCTTTCCACCTCAATCTGTTGTGTTGCATCATTTTTCTCACTAATATATAAGTATATCACATTTATAAGCAAAAAAGAAGCAAAAAAACGTACAAATTTTTCTGCTTCTTTCTACTACATCCCTAGCACAATATCTAAATTCAGCATAATAACCATTCTATCATCTTTTTTACCCACACCACTAATATATTCTCCACTAACTTTTGAGACCATTTCAGGCGTCTTCTCAATATCGTCATCATTCAGGCGAATAATTTCGCTAACTTCGTCAACTACGACACCTACTTTATTGTCGTTTACATTCACAATAAGTATTTTAGTATTTTCATCAAAGGGTTTTTCTACAAATCCGAATTTTTTTCTAAGATTAAAAATTGGATGAACTTCGCCGCGCAGATTGATGATTCCTTCTATAAATGCTGGGGTATCCGGTACACTTACAATTCTAGGTGGCTTGATAATTTCTTTTAATTTTGTTACTTCAACACCAAATTCTTCTTCACCTAAATTAAATACAATTAATTGTTTTTCTGCCATGTTATCTTCACTCCTTTTACGTTAGTTTATTTAAGCTCACTGCTTTTAGATATTCATTAATAAAATCGTCGATCGCTCCATCCATTACTGCCTGTACATTTCCAACTTCAAAATTGGTTCTATGATCCTTCACCATATTATATGGATGGAAAACATAGGATCTAATTTGACTGCCCCAAGCTATTTCCTTTTGTTCACCTTGTATATCTTCTATTTTTTCTTTTTGTTCTCTCTCTTTAATCTCAACTAATTTTGCTTTTAGCATTTTCATTGCTATGTCCTTATTCTGATGCTGCGAACGCTCATTCTGACATTGTACGACAACACCTGTTGGAAGATGCGTAATTCGCACCGCAGATTCTGTTTTGTTAACATGCTGGCCTCCAGCACCCCCTGCGCGATATGTATCTATTTTAAGGTCTTCCGGATTAATATTTATTTCAATATCATCATCTATTTCTGGCATTACATCTACAGAAGCAAATGATGTGTGTCGTCTTCCTGATGAATCAAAGGGTGAAATTCTTACGAGGCGATGTACACCTTTTTCACATTTTGCATAACCGTACGCATTGATGCCTTCAATTAATATTGTTACACTTTTAATCCCCGCTTCGTCCCCTTCTAGATAGTCTAGGGTTTTGGTAGCATATCCTTTGCGATCTGCCCACCTCGTATACATTCTCAAAAGCATTTCTGCCCAGTCTTGAGATTCAGTTCCTCCTGCCCCTGGATGAAGTGTCAATATTGCATTACTTTTATCATATTTTCCTGTAAGAAGCGTCTCAAGTTTTAATATTTCTAAGTCTTTCTGTAGTTGATTATATCCCTCACGTACTTCCTCAAGTACTGATTCATCTTTTTCTTGCATAGCAAGTTCTACAAGTGTGATTAAATCTTCCCATGTTTGCTGTAAACTTTCAAAACGCTGTACTTTGTCTTTTAACGTTTTTATTTGTTTTAATACTTTCTGAGAATTCTCCATGTCTTCCCAAAAACTAGGTTCTGCAGACTGCTCCTCTAAGATATTTAGCTCTTTTTTTAGGCTAGGAATGTCAAAGTGAAGCCCCCATTTCCTTTAAATTATGTTCTATTGCATTTAAGTCAAGTTTTAATTGCTCTAATTCTAACATACGATCAACTCCCACAACATTTTTTATATTTCTTTCCAGAGCCACATGGACACGGCTCATTACGTCCTACTTTATTATTTTTTTGTATTGGCTTTGAAGATACATCTCCATGAACGGCATCTACAGGCTCTGCCACTTTTTCTCTTTCTGGAAGATGTTCTACTTTAGCATTATATATGATTTTCAACGTATCTTCCTGAATATTTCGAATCATTTCTTCGAACATGTCAAAGCCTTCAAATTTATATTCTATCACTGGGTCACGTTGCCCATAAGCTCTTAAACCTATCCCTTGTCGTAACTGATCCATGTTATCTATATGATCCATCCATTTTTGATCGACTACTTTTAACATAACGACTCGTTCAAGTTCTCTCATTTTTTCTGAACCTAAGTCTTGTTCTTTTATTTCATATTGCTCCATTGCAATATCCATGAGCTGCCTACTTAGCTCTTCACTGGTAAGGTCTTCTAATTCTTCCCTTGTGAATTCTAAACTTCCTTTTGGCATAAATATACTTTCAGCATATTCGGTTAAACCAACCATGTTCCACTCCTCGGCATGAGGACTTTCACTGGTATATAACTGTAAAATATATTCTATTGATTTTTCTATCATGGTTATAATTGAATCCCTAAGATTTTCACCACTCAGTACTTTTTGTCTCTGCTTATAGATAACTTCTCTTTGTTGATTCATCACATCATCATATTGCAATACATTTTTTCGAATATTAAAGTTTCTACCTTCCACACGCTTCTGCGCATTTTCTATTGTGTTTGATAACATTTTATGCTCAATAGGTTGGTCTTCTTCCAATCCTAATGAATCAACAATACCAGATATCCTATCAGAACCGAAGAGACGCATGAGATCATCTTCTAGGGAAATATAGAATCTTGATATACCTTGATCGCCTTGACGTCCAGAACGTCCTCTAAGTTGATTGTCAATACGTCTGCTTTCATGTCTCTCTGTACCTATTATTTTTAATCCACCAGCATCTATAACTTCTTGATGCTCTACACTTGTTTTATTTTTATATTGCTCATATAATTCTCTAAATATTTTGCGCGCCTCTAATATTTCATTATTATCTGTATCGGCAAATCCCGTTGCTTCTGCAATAAGCTCATCACTATATTTCCTCTTACGCATTTCTTTTTTTGCCATGAATTCCGTATTACCGCCTAGGACTATATCTGTACCTCTACCTGCCATGTTTGTTGCAATGGTTACGGCACCTTTTTTCCCTGCTTGTGCCACTATTTCAGCTTCTTTTTCATGGTATTTCGCATTCAATACTTCATGAGGAATTCCTTTTCTCTTCAAAATCTTACTTAGAAGTTCAGATCTTTCAATTGAAATAGTACCTACCAATACTGGCTGCCCCTTACGATATGACTCTTCTATCTCTTCTACTACTGCTTTAAATTTTCCAGCTTCATTTTTATAAATAATGTCAGGCATATCATCACGTAGTAGTGGTTTGTTTGTAGGGATTACGACTACATCTAAATTATATATCGCGCGAAATTCTTCTTCCTCTGTTAGCGCTGTACCTGTCATACCTGCTAATTTATCATACATTCTGAAATAATTTTGGAAGGTTATTGTTGCTAACGTTTTGCTTTCTCTTGCTACTTTTACCCCTTCCTTCGCTTCTATCGCTTGATGTAACCCATCACTATATCTTCTACCAAACATTAATCTACCTGTGAATTCATCTACTATGATTACTTCTCCATCTTTTACAACATAGTCTTTGTCCCTCTTCATAATACCATGTGCTTTGATCGCTTGGTTGATATGGTGAGATAATGTGATATGCTCTGGATCTGATAAGTTTTCTATTCCAAAAGCCTGCTCAGTTTTATGAATTCCTTTTTTGGTCAATGTAGCTGTATGTGCTTTTTCATCGACAATATAATCGGCATCAATATCATCATCATGTGTTTTGTCATCTGATTCTACAAATTTAACACATTTTAATCTTTTTACAAATTGATCCGCATTTTTATATAAGTGTGTGGATTTGTCTCCAGGACCAGATATAATGAGTGGTGTTCTTGCCTCGTCAATGAGGATACTATCCACCTCATCTATGATTGCATAATGTTGTCCTCTTTGAACCATTTTCTCTTTGTAGATAACCATATTATCTCTAAGATAATCAAAACCAAATTCGTTATTCGTGCCAAATGTAATATCTGCATGATAGGCCTTTTTTCTTTCTTCAGGTGTTTTACCATGAACGATTAGTCCAACAGACAGCCCTAAGAAGTTATATATTTTGCCCATCCATTCGCTATCACGTTTTGCAAGATAATCATTGACTGTAATAATATGTACTCCTTTTCCTTGGAGCGCATTTAAGTATGCGGGAAGTGTAGCAACCAATGTTTTACCTTCCCCTGTTTTCATCTCAGCAATTCTTCCTTGGTGCAAGACAATGCCACCTAATAACTGAACGTGAAAATGTCTCATCCCAAGCACCCTACGAGAGGTCTCACGTACAACTGCAAATGCCTCTGGTAATATGTCTTCTAATGTTTCTCCTTCTGAAAGTCTTTGTTTAAACACCTGCGTCTTATTTTTTAAGTCATCATCACTTAATGGTTCTATTGCAGGTTCTAAATTTTCTATTTCTTCTACTGTAGCTTTTAAACGCTTAATTTCTCGATCACTATAGCTACCCATGAGCTTTTCTAGTAGTTTCTTTACCATCTTGTCACCTCGTTAATGAAAGTTTTTCCCAATATGCTTTATTTTATCATTAAGAGGTTTGAGCTTCAACAAATTTTTTAAAAGTTATTTTTTTTTTATATAAATAAGAGCAGTCCTTAATAAGAACTGCCCCCTTCATTGTATTGCAAATTGTTAAATTTTAAATTTCGTTACTTGCTTTTTAAGTTCTGATGACATATTGTTTAGTTCGTCAATGGTTGCTCCCATTTCCTCAAAAGCACTTACTTGTTCTTCTATTTCACCACTTATTTCCTGTGCCACCGCTGATTCACTTTGTGACAATTCTAACATTGTTTCTGTTGATTGCATCATTTGATTATTTATTTCCGTTTGTTTTTCCATATTATTAGACACAGTATTTAATTTGTTTGATATGGATTGTACACTATTATAGATGTTCTTAAATGATGTCTGCATTTCATTAGAATGATTTACACCAACTTCTACTAGCTGCATTTTTTGTTCCATCGTATCGAATGCTGTTTTTGACTTTGATTGGATTTCTTTTATGTATTGATTTATTTGCCTTACAGAATGTCTTGTTTCTTCTGCCAGCTGCTTAACTTCTTCTGCCACTACTGAAAAGCCTTTTCCATGTTCCCCTGCTCTCGCTGCTTCTATGGAAGCATTTAGTGCTAATAAGTTCGTTTGTTCTGCAATATCTGTAATAAGTTTTGTAATCTCACCAATATGTAAAGACGATTCTTGTAGCTGTTCTAGTGAATCTCCAACTTCTACACTATATTCCTTTATTTGAGTTATTGTATCTACAACTTTTGTTACTTTTTCTCCACCTTGTGAAGCTATAACAAGTGACTCTTCTGCATTGCTAGTAACCCCTTGTATTTCTTCAGTGATATCTGTCGTAATATCTAGTGCTTGTTTTATATGGTCTACTGTTTTTTGAACAACTTCAAGGTTGTTTACAGTATTTTCTGAAACTTTTGTTGCTCCCACTGCCATTTCTTCCATACCACTATTCAACTGTTCAACAGCCTGTACGACTTGTCCATTTACTTCTGATAGTAAATTAGCATTATTTGTAACATTGTAAATAAGTTCTTTCAAATCATGGGATGCCTTATTAATTTGCCTAATAATATCTCCCATCTCATCATTCGATTTTGATTCTTCCTGATATGTCAAATTCCCTTGTGCCAATTCATTTGCACATCTAACTGCTTTCGAGGCCATTTTTGTTATGTATCTTGATATAAATATGGACAATATTGTACAGAATATTAATCCCACAAAGTTTAGAAGGATAAGACTCGTCGTAAATGTTCTCACTTCATTTTTTGTTACTTCAGTCGATATGCCCGTACCTATAACACCGATGATTTGCTGCTTATCGTTTTTAATTGGAAGATAATAAGCCCTATATTCCTTCCCTAATATCGTCGTCTCTTTTGTATACGCGTTTCCCTCTTTTACTGCCTGATAAATATCCGTACCAAGCTTTGTCTCGACTGCATTTTCGCCCTGGCTATTACTTATTGTGGTTAGTACACGTGTATCTTCTAAAAAAATACTGCATCCTTGTCCAGATAATGCGTTTGTTAATTCTTTATTTCCATTAATTTTTGTTTCCCCTTTGTATAACTCACTTCCTTTAATATGCCATTTTCCAGGCGCCATATATTCTAACAAGGATATTTGAGATTGAATACGTTCATCAAGCATTCTATCTGTTTCAGCATTTATCATTTTACTTGCAAAAATAGTAGCTGTTACACACACTACAATGCAAAAGAATATAATTGCTACAAAGTATATCATTACAACTTTAAATCCTAATTTACCTTTTATCTTAGTATTCATCTTTGAACCTCCTATTTACTATACCATTTAAATACTACTGCAACATGATTTTCTCCAGCACCTGAAGATGCAATAAAAAGATTATCCCCATCTTTAAGCATCCCTTTATTTTTCGCTTCATACAAGTTGATTGGCACTGTAGCAGAAGCGAGGTTTCCATATTTCATAAATGTCTGATACGAGCACTCCTCTTGTATATTGACTGAGTCTCTCCATGCACTATGCGCCCAATGACAAGGCTGATGCGATAAGAATAGATTTATATCACTTCCTGTTAAGTCTGTTTTTTCTAATACTTTATCTAATGCTTTTTTCATATCTTCAACAGAATGTTTGCCTAATTGATGCGCTTTTTCAGCATTTACAGTCAACAATGCCTTTGCCTCTGAACTTTTATAATGCCTTGTACGTTCTACATTATATGGAAGTCTCTCGGTTAATGTAAAAGCCTCATGATAGGTTCCATTTGATGTACAGTGAGATGCAATGAAACCTCTATTATCAGGTACTTCACCCATCACTACAGCTCCAGCACCATCACCTAAGTATATACATAAATAATCTGAATAATCAGCTAATTGTGAATTGAATGCTGAAGTAATAATAAGAATTTTTTTATACTGTTTTAATGCTATTAAATTTGCCGCTATTGTTGTCATTGTAACAAAGCTTGAACAGCATGTATCTACGTTCCATGCACCAGCATTTTCTAAACCTAATTTATGTTGTACTAAACTTGCATTACCTGGGAGAATTTCATCTTGAATCATAGATTGTACCATCACTAAATCTATATCATCACATGTAAGTCCTGCATCTTCAATTGCTTTTTTGCCTGCGATAACTTCTGCATCTGATGGCAACATATTCTCATCAAACACACGTCTTTCTTCTATCCCATAAAAAGGATCCTTCCCATTCTTAGGTGCCCTTCCCATTTTTAAATCATCCCAATAATCATTACCCATTATTTTTTCTGGTATACATGCACCAACACCTATAATTCCAGCAGATACTACTTCTTTTAACACAATTCACACCCCACTTTTGTCTTATTTTTTATTAAATATATCTCAAATCTAATACTCTTTTTGCTTTTCCTTCACTTCTTTGAATTGTTTTTGGCTCAACTAATTTTACTTTTACGCCCACCCCTAAAGTACTCTCTATATTATGTCGTATCTTATTATGAAGAATATTCTTTTTATCAACATTAGATTCAAAATACGATTCATTTACTTCTATCCATACTTCCATTACATCTAAGTTATTAATACGTTCTATTTTTAATTGATAATGTGGTTCTGTCTCATCTATTTCTAGTAATACACTTTCTATTTGAGATGGAAATACATTAACACCTCTTATGATTAACATATCATCTGTTCTTCCTGTACATTTTTGCATACGAACAGATTTTCTGCCACATTGACATTTTGTATCATTTAAAACTGTCAAATCTCTTGTTCTATAGCGTAAAATTGGCATAGCTTCTTTTGTCAGCGTTGTAAAAACTAGTTCACCTTTTTGCCCTCTCGCAAGAGGTTGTAAGGTTTTCGGATCTATTATCTCTGGCAAAAAATGATCTTCATTTATATGTAATCCATTTTTTGAATCGCATTCAAATGATACACCTGGTCCAATAATTTCACTGAGTCCATAAATGTCAAATGCCTTTATTTCTAACCTCTCTTCTATTTCCATTCTCATTTCCTCCGTCCATGGCTCCGCTCCAAAAATACCTGCTTTCAGATTAAGTTCTGAACGTTTATACCCATATTCTTCTATTGCTTCAGCTAAATATAATGCATAAGACGGTGTACATGCTAATACTGTAGTTTTAAAATCTTTCATAATTTGTATTTGTCTCTTTGTATTTCCACCGGATATTGGTATTACAGTAGCTCCAACATTCTCACAACCGTAATGAACTCCTAGACCTCCAGTAAATAATCCATATCCATAAGCAATCTGTACTATATCATCTTTGTTTACACCTGCACCATATAGCGTTCTAGCCATTACTTCTGACCATATTGCTATATCTCTTTTCGTATATCCTACAACTGTTTGTTTTCCCGTCGTTCCAGAAGAAGCATGCACACGAACGATTTGTTCCATTGGAGCTGCAAACATACCATAAGGATAATAATCTCTTAAATCTTGTTTTGTAGTGAATGGTAGTTTATCTATATCATTAATACTACCTATATCCCCTGGTTCAATTCCTATCTGCATCATTTTTTTTCGATAAAAACCTACATTATTGTATACATACTCTGTCAATTCTCTAAGCCTGTTACCCTGACATTTTTTTAATTCATCTCTTGATATACATTCATAATGTTCATTCCAAATCATAATAGACCTCCGTAAAAGTAGTATTAATCAACTCTTAATTCTACTGTACTTGATGTGTGAGTAATTATTCAACATATATTACATGGAAATACAAAAAGTTGTTATCAAATATAACAATTACGGAATTATGGATTTTTATGCAAAAAAAAAAGACTTTCGTGTCGAAGACCTAAAAAGTCAATTATTTAGTTTATAGTTTTTATATTACTACTCCAACTTCATTATACTTTTTAAAGTATTTAAAAACTTTTTCTTTATACTGAGGACCTATATACGCCCTTTCATCATAATTTTGAAACTGTGCAACCCAAGTTGTTTTAGTTTTTGAAATTTCCTCTATGTATCTCAGATTAATTATATATGAACGATGTGATTGAATTAATAAATCATCTTTATTTAAACGAATTATTTCTTTTAATGATATGTAATTCATTTCATATTTACCTCTTATTGTATGGAGTATACATGTTCTTAAATACACTTCTATAAAAATAATTTCATCTGTATATATTTTCAATACATTACTATTTTTATGGAGTATTAAGCATTTTCGTTGTTCTGTTGATAAATTGTCTTCTTGAATGTCTTTCAAGAGCAATTCTGTTATATTTTGTATAAGCTTCTTATCGTATGGTTTCGAGATATAATCATAGCAATGAACTTTTTTAAATGCTTGGAGTATATAATCAATATGGACAGTAATAAATATAATCCATGTTAGTTTATATTTTTTAACATTTCTAAGTTTTAAGGCTAACTCAATACCGGAATAATCTGGTAGCTCAATATCTATATAAAATAGATCTATTTGCTCATTGTTAGCTATTTCAAATGCTTTACTTGCTGTAAAAGCTCGTATTATACGAATAGAATCACTAACTTCTTGAATAATTTTACCTAAACATTTTACTTGTACTGGATCATCTTCTACAATCAATATTGTCATTATTCTGTCTCCTCTATAGTGTTTACAATGCTGTTTATAAATAATAGTTTGGTTGGTGCAATGCTATATTTAATTTTTAGTTGATACAGCTTGATTATACCTTGTTCTACTTTATTTTACAATACAAAATTACAAAAATAGACGATTATAGCCTATCATCTATTTCTCAAAAACAAAGCTATAATCGTCTATTTATTGTTTGATTATTTTAAAACGCTGGTTCTATTAATCCATAATCTCCATCTTTTCTTTTATATACGACATTCACTTCTTCTGTATCAGCATTGGAATATACGAAGAATTGATGACCTAATAAGTTCATCTGTAAAATTGCTTCCTCAGTATTCATTGGCTTGATTGCAAAACGTTTTGTCTTTACTACATTAAACTCTTTCTCTTCATCAACTTGTTTTCCTTTTTCTATTCCATTATTACGTGGTTCAATCATAAATGCATTCTCTTTTAATCTCTTTTCAAGACGTGTTCTATTTTTTCTAATTTGTCTCTCTAATACATCAACTACCCTATCAATGGCTACATACATATCTTGATGCTCTTCTTCCCCTCGTATAATGATTCCGTGATAAGGAATTGTTACTTCAACTCTTTGTCTTTCTTTTTCAACCTCTAACGTAACATGTATTTCTGTACCTTCTTTAAAAAACTTATCAAGCTTGCCAAGTTTTTTATAAATTCTTTCCCTCAACCCATTTGTTACATCAATTTTTCTTCCAGTGATAATAAATTTCATTAACTCATCCCCTTTTGTTAATATTAAATGTAAATTTTTTTGTTACGTTTGTTAGTATGTCAAAAAAGTTGTGTTTATATTATAGGTTTATGCGATTTCACTTATATGATAGGATGATGATTATTTAAAACTATTATATGCTTTTATTATACCCAATATTAACACTAAATTAACACAATATTAATAAAGTTTTTGTATTTTTTCTATATGACTGCCTCAGCATGTCGTGTTGCATGACAGTTTATATTAACTGCAACAGGAAGTCCTGCAATATGTGTTGAAAATACTTCAATATTTACTGCTATAGCCGTTGTGGTACCTCCAAGACCCTGTGGACCGATGCCAAGATTATTGATTTTTTCTAATAATTTCCCCTCAAGCTTTCTGTAATAATCATCTTCATTTCTATTATCAATTGAACGAATAACCGCCTTTTTAGCTAGTGTTGCCGCTTTTTCCATTGTACCCCCAATTCCAACACCAATCACCATTGGAGGACAAGGATTAGCACCAGCATTTTTTACTGTTTCTACTACAAAGTTAATAACGCCATCTACGCCATCGGATGGTTTTAACATTTTAAGACTACTCATATTCTCACTACCAAAACCTTTTGGTGCAACTGTGATCTTTATTTTTTCCCCAGGTATAATGTTATAATGTATAATTGCAGGTGTATTATCTTCTGTATTAACTCTTCTTAATGGATCACGTACGACTGATTTTCTTAAGTAACCTTTTTCGTAACCACGTCTAACACCTTCATTAATAGCAGTAGTTAAATCTCCACCTTCTATATGTACATTTTGACCAATATCTATAAAAATAACTGCCATTCCTGTATCTTGGCATATAGGCATCTGTTTGTCACTCGCTATTTTTGCATTCTCAAGTATTTTTTCGATAATCTCTGTTCCTATCGGGGACGCTTCTTTAACTAGACCATTTTTTAATGCACTTTTGATATCGGCATTAAGGTAATAATTCGCCTCTATACATAGGTTTTCAATTGTATTAATTATCTGTTTAACATGAATCTGACGCACCTTTTTTCCTCCTCACCAACATGATCATACTTTAAAAAAGACCGTACCATAAATGGCACGGTCTATAAACTACATTAATTACTCAGAAATTCCAATAACAGTACCGGAACCAACTGTTCTTCCACCTTCACGAATAGCGAATCTTAATCCTTCTTCGATAGCGATTGGAGTGATTAATTCAACTTCCATTTCTACGTTATCGCCAGGCATACACATTTCAGTACCTTCTGGTAATTGGATTACACCAGTTACGTCAGTTGTTCTGAAATAGAATTGTGGTCTATAGTTATTGAAGAATGGTGTATGTCTTCCACCTTCTTCTTTTGTTAATACATAAACTTGACCTCTAAATTTAGTATGAGGATTGATTGTTCCTGGTTTTGCTAAAACCTGTCCTCTTTGAATTTCTTCTCTTTGAACACCTCTTAAAAGTGCGCCAATGTTATCACCAGCTTGTGCTGAATCAAGAAGTTTTCTAAACATTTCAATACCAGTTATAACAACTTTTCTTGATTCGTCAGTCATACCAACAATTTCAACTTCGTCAGATACATTTATTGTTCCTCTTTCTACTCTACCTGTCGCAACAGTACCACGACCAGTAATGGAGAATACATCTTCCACAGACATCAAGAACGGTAAGTCTGATTGTCTTTCTGGTGTCGGAATATATGCATCTACTTCTTTCATAAGTTCAATGATTGGCGCATATTCTGGTGCACTGATATCTTCTGATGAAGACTCAAGCGCATCTAAAGCAGAACCTCTAACGATTGGAATATCGTCACCTGGGAATTCATATTCATTTAATAGTTCTCTTACTTCCATTTCAACTAATTCTAATAGTTCTTCATCATCAACTTGGTCAGCTTTGTTTAAGAATACAACCATGTGAGGCACGCCAACCTGTCTTGATAGAAGAATATGCTCTCTTGTTTGAGGCATTGGACCATCTGCTGCAGATACAACAAGGATTCCACCGTCCATCTGTGCAGCACCTGTGATCATGTTTTTAACATAGTCAGCATGTCCTGGGCAGTCAACGTGAGCATAGTGTCTATTATCTGTTTCATATTCAACGTGAGCAGTTGAAATTGTAATACCTCTTTCTCTTTCTTCAGGCGCTTTATCGATCATGTCATATGCTTCATAATGTGCCTTACCTTGGAATGATAATACCTTTGTAATTGCTGCTGTCAACGAAGTCTTACCATGGTCAACGTGACCGATTGTACCAATGTTAACATGTGGTTTTGTTCTTTCAAATTTAGCTTTTGCCATTTTAATTGTCCTCCTTCATTAGTGGAGATTTAACTATCTCTCACTGTTAATTTTTATTATAATTATTTTTAATTCATTTTATTACTTTTGCTTCCAATTTTCAAGTATAAACTACAACCTATTTTGATCTACCTGTAATAATTTCTTCCTGAATACTCTTAGGCACTTCTTCAAAGTGACTTGGCTGCATAGAATAGTTACCTCTTCCCTGCGTCTTAGAGCGAAGGTCTGTTGCATAACCAAACATCTCACCAAGTGGAACATATGAAGCAATCGCTTGAGCACCAGATCGTGCTTCCATTCCTTCTATTCTTCCTCTTCGAGAGTTAATATCACCCATAACATCACCCATATAGTCTTCTGGAACAATAACATCTACTTTCATGACTGGTTCTAGTATTACTGGGCCTGCTTTTTTACATCCTTCTTTAAAGGCCATTGATCCTGCAATCTTAAATGCCATTTCAGAAGAATCGACATCATGATATGAACCATCGTATAATGTTACCTTTACGTCAACAACATTATACCCTGCAAGTACACCAGCCTGCATTGCGGATTGAATACCTGCATCTACTGCTGGAATATACTCTTTAGGAACTGATCCACCAACGATTTTGTTAACAAATTCGTAACCTACACCAGGTTCTTGTGGCTCAATTTCAAGGTATACGTGTCCATATTGACCTTTACCACCGGATTGTCTTGAATATTTATGTTCAATTTTAACCGGTTTTCTAATTGTTTCTTTATATGAAACTTGAGGTTTACCTACGTTCGCTTCAACTTTGAATTCTCTCAATAGACGGTCTACAATAATTTCAAGGTGTAATTCACCCATACCTGCAATGATTGTTTGACCAGTGTCTTCATCAGTATACGCTTGGAATGTAGGATCTTCCTCTGCAAGTTTTGTAAGTGCTATACTCATTTTTTGTTGACCCGCTTTTGTCTTTGGTTCAATCGCAACCCTGATAACTGGATCTGGGAATTCCATAGATTCAAGTATAACTGCATTATCTTCATCACATAGTGTATCCCCAGTGGTTGTACTCTTAAGTCCAACTGCTGCAGCGATATCACCAGCATAAACAGTTTTAATCTCTTCTCTACTATTTGCATGCATCTGCAAAATACGTCCAATACGTTCTCTCTTATCCTTCGTAGAATTATAGACGTAGGAACCAGCGTTAATTGTACCGGAATATACTCTGAAGAAACATAATTTTCCTACATAAGGGTCTGTCATAATCTTAAACGCTAATGCAGAAAATGGTTCTTCATCACTTGAAGGTCGAGTAACTTCTTCCTCTGATTCTGGAAGCACCCCTTGTATTGGTGGAATATCTAATGGTGACGGCATGTATTCTACCACTGCATCCATAAGCTTTTGCACACCTTTGTTCTTATATGCACTACCGCAAAGAACAGGGATCATTTTAACAGCAATTGTTGCTTCTCTGATTCCCTTTTTGATCTCATCAATAGTGATTTCTTCACCTTCAAGGTATTTCATCATTAGGTCTTCATTTTGTTCTGCAACAGCTTCTACAAGCTGTTCATGTAATTCCTGTGCTTTATCTTGTAAATCTGCAGGAATCTCTTCTTCTCTTATATCTTTTCCTAAATCATCATAATAAACATAAGCTTTCATAACCACAAGGTCTACAATTCCTGAAAATTCATCTTCAGCACCAATAGGTATTTGAAGTGGAACTGCATTACACTTAAGTCTTTCTTTCATCATATCAACAACATTGAAAAAGTCTGCTCCCATTATGTCCATCTTGTTTACGAAAGCCATACGAGGAACACCGTATTTATCAGCTTGTCTCCATACGGTTTCAGATTGTGGCTCAACACCACCTTTTGCACAGAAAACCGTTACAGAACCATCCAACACTCTAAGTGATCTTTCAACTTCTACAGTAAAGTCAACGTGTCCTGGTGTGTCGATAATGTTAATCCTATTCCCAAGCCATTGTGCAGTAGTTGCTGCGGACGTAATGGTAATACCTCTTTCTTGCTCTTGTTCCATCCAGTCCATTGTAGCAGCACCTTCATGTACTTCACCTATCTTGTGAACCTTACCGGTATAGAAGAGTATTCTCTCTGTGGCGGTAGTTTTACCTGCATCAATGTGCGCCATGATACCTATGTTTCTAGTTCTTTCTAATGGAAATTCTCTAGGCACAAGCTTCTCCTCTCTTTCATAATTCGTAGCTTAAAACTACCAATCTGATTACTAATTTACCATCTATAATGTGCAAAAGCTTTATTCGCTTCAGCCATTTTATGTGTATCTTCTCTCTTTTTAACAGAAGCACCAGCATTATTCACTGCATCAATTAATTCAGCAGATAGTCTTTCTTTCATGGTTCTTTCACCACGTTTACGAGAATAAAGAGTCAGCCATCTAAGACCTAAGGTTTGTCTTCTATCAGGTCTAACTTCGATTGGAACCTGATAAGTCGCACCACCAACTCTTCTTGCTTTTACTTCTAAAACTGGCATTATGTTTCCTAATGCTTCTTCAAAAACTTCTAAAGGATCTTTACCAGTTTTTTCTTTTATGACGTCAAATGCATCATAAACAATTTTCTGTGCTACACCTTTCTTACCATCTAACATAATGTTGTTGATTAGTTTTGTAACAACGATACTGTTATATAGCGGATCTGGTAACACTTCTCTTTTTGCAATATATCCTTTTCTTGGCACTTTTCTTCCCTCCTTTGCATGATAAAAACTTATCATAGGTACTCGACAGTTTTAGCTGCCGTAAAGTGCTGACTACTAAAATTTATATATATAAACTCCGTACGCCGCACTTTTCACTTGTCGTGCTTTCGCACAAAAGAATTTTACCTATTATTTCTTAGGACGTTTAGCCCCATACTTTGATCTAGCCTGCTGTCTGTTTGCAACACCAGATGTATCTAGTGTTCCTCTAACAATGTGATATCTTACACCAGGAAGATCCTTGATTCTACCGCCTCTAATTAAAACAACACTATGTTCCTGAAGATTATGACCAATTCCAGGAATATATGCAGATACCTCAATACCATTTGTTAATCTAACTCTTGCAATTTTTCTTAGCGCTGAGTTAGGTTTTTTAGGTGTCATGGTTTTAACTGCAGTACATACGCCTCTCTTTTGTGGAGAGCTTTGTTCAGTCGGTCTTTTCTTCAAAGAATTAAATCCTTTTTGAAGTGCTGGAGCAGTAGATTTTTTCTTTACAGTTTTCCTTCCAGTTCTAACGAGCTGGTTAAATGTTGGCATTCGTACACCTCCCTTCATTTCGTTATTAATATAGCAATTGTGAATTGAATGTATTCAATTCTCAAACAATTGGCAAGTCTTACCCTTTAATTATAACTGCAACTGCTGCACCTACATCGATTCCACAGGCTTTGCCTAAGTCTTTCATTGTATCGACATAGTGAATTGCGATTGTTTTCTCTTCACAGACCTCTTTCAAATTGTTTGTAACTCTTTCGTCTGCATCTCTAGCAATAAAGACTTTTTTTACTTCATCACTTTTTACAGCCTTAATAGACTGCTTTACTCCGACAACTACTTTTGCTGTCTTGAGTTCATCTAACATTTAAATTATCCCCCTAGAAAGCTCCTTATCCATTTTTTGATATAAATTTACACACTGAAATATTTTATCATCGAACTTAGACAGTGTCAAGTATATTTTTGTAAGTACTGCTAAAAAAATAGGGACATACGCTGATAACACGGGAATTCTCCCAGGTATCAGCTGAATGTCCCCGTTCCAACTTTAGAACTACTTTACTCTGCTACTTCTATATCAATATCTCTATATCTTGCCATTCCAGTACCTGCTGGAACTAGCTTACCGATAATTACATTTTCTTTTAATCCTATAAGTGGATCAACTTTTCCCTTGATTGCCGCTTCTGTAAGTACTCTTGTTGTTTCTTGGAATGAAGCTGCTGATAGGAAAGAATCTGTAGCTAATGATGCTTTCGTTATTCCTAGAAGTACTCTCAGCCCTTCTGATGGTTTTAATCCCTTATCAATAGCAACATTGTTTTGTTCTTCATATTCAAACATATCGATTAAGCCACCTAATAATAAGTCTGTATCACCAACATCATCAACCTTCACTTTTCGTAGCATTTGGCGAACAATGACTTCGATATGCTTATCGTTAATATCAACACCCTGCATTCTATAAACACGCTGTACTTCTTGGAGTAGGTATGCCTGTACACTGAGCAATCCTTTGATCTTAAGTATATCATGAGGATTAACAGAACCTTCTGTCAATTCATCTCCAGCTTCTACTACATCGCCATCATAAACTTTGATTCTGGAACCGTATGGAATTAAATACGTTTTTTCTTCTCCAGTTTCATCATTTGTTATGATGATTTCTCTCTTCTTCCTTGTTTCGCTCTGTTTTACTTTACCAGGAATTTCAGCAATAATTGCTAATCCTTTTGGTTTTCTAGCTTCAAACAGTTCTTCAACCCTTGGAAGACCTTGTGTAATATCTGCCCCTGCAATACCACCAGTATGGAATGTTCTCATTGTAAGCTGTGTTCCTGGTTCACCG
This sequence comes from Clostridia bacterium, assembly GCA_963662695.2. Taxonomy (GTDB): domain Bacteria; phylum Bacillota; class Clostridia; order SK-Y3; family SK-Y3. Next base: position 1,631,486 of record CAXXDC010000001.1, read on the forward strand.
ATAGATTGGGCAGCAATAATTCCTACTGCTTCTCCAACGTTAACTTCTTCGCCACTGGCAAGGTTTGAACCATAACATTTTGCACACACACCATGCTTTGCATGACATGTTAACACTGAACGTATTTTAACTTGTTTTACCCCTGCTCTTACGATTTTCGCTGCATCAAATTCAGTCATCATGTGACCATATGGAACAATGACTTCATTTGTTTCAGGGTGAATAACATCTTCCATTGTATAACGCCCAAGTAATCTGTCTTGTAACTCTTCTATAATTTCATTTCCATCTTTTATGTCTTTAACGATGGCAGCTTCAGTTGTACCACAGTCGATTTCTCTTACGATAACATCTTGACTGACGTCAACCAATCTACGGGTGAGATATCCTGAATCTGCAGTTCTAAGTGCCGTATCCGCAAGACCTTTTCTAGCACCATGGCTAGAGATAAAGTACTCTATAACATTTAACCCTTCACGGAAATTCGCTCTGATTGGTATTTCCATCGTATGCCCTGAGGTGTTCGCCATCAAGCCACGCATACCAGCCAATTGTCGAATCTGATTAGTACTACCCCTTGCACCAGAATCAGCCATCATGCTGATTGGATTATATTTATCCAGATGGTCTAACAACGCTTTTGTCACATTATCAACAGTCTCATTCCATGTGGATATAACGAGGTTATATCTTTCTTCATCTGATATAAGTCCTCTTTTGTATTGTTTTGTTATCTTATCAACTTCTTCCTCTGCATCCGCCAAATATTGTTTTTTGGAACTTGGTATTTCCATATCGGAGACACTAATGGTGATAGCACCTTTTGTAGAAAACTTAAATCCTAATTCTTTTATCTTATCTAGTACAATCGCAGTTGCTGTAGTGCCATGCGTTCGGATACAACGATCAACTATATTGCCTAATTTCCCTTTATCAGCTAAAAACATAATCTCAAGTTTGAATGCATTTTCAGGTTTTGATCGATCTACAAATCCCAAATCTTGAGGTATTGCTTCGTTAAATATAACTCTACCTACAGTCGCATCGACAATCTCAGACCTCTCTTCACCGTCGATTACTTTAGTTAGTCTCACTTTTATTGGTGCATGTAATGCTACAACACCGTTTTCATATGCCATAACCGCTTCTTCAGGACTGGAGAATACATATCCTTCACCTTTTTCGCCCTCTTTTAATAAGGTGAGGTAATAGCTTCCTAAAACCATATCCTGTGTAGGAACAGTAACCGGTTTTCCATCTTGTGGCTTTAATAGGTTGTTAGCAGAAAGCATAAGGAATCTTGCTTCTGATTGGGCTTCTGCCGATAGCGGTACGTGTACTGCCATCTGGTCACCATCAAAGTCAGCATTGTAAGCTGTACATACCAATGGGTGTAATTTGAGTGCTTTACCTTCTACCAATACCGGTTCAAAGGCCTGTATGCCCAGTCTATGCAACGTAGGTGCACGGTTAAGCAACACAGGATGCTCTTTAATAACTCCTTCTAATACATCCCATACTTCTGCTTTAACCCTTTCAACCATCCTTTTGGCACTCTTGATATTATGTGCTAATCCATCATTTACTAATTTTTTCATAACAAATGGTTTGAATAGTTCTAAAGCCATCTTTTTAGGTAGACCACATTGAAATAGTTTCAATTCTGGTCCAACAACAATAACGGAACGTCCTGAATAGTCAACACGCTTTCCTAACAAGTTCTGTCTAAAACGACCTTGCTTCCCTTTTAGCATATCTGAAAGAGATTTAAGAGGTCTGTTTCCTGGACCAGTAACGGGTCTTCCTCTTCTACCATTGTCAATCAATGCATCTACTGCCTCTTGAAGCATTCTTTTTTCATTTCGCACAATGATATCAGGCGCCCCTAAATCTAAAAGTCTTTTTAGCCTATTATTTCGATTAATAACTCTTCTATATAAGTCATTTAAGTCAGAGGTAGCAAATCTTCCCCCATCTAATTGAACCATAGGTCTTAATTCCGGAGGAATGACAGGAATAACATCTAATATCATCCACGCAGGGTTGTTACCTGAGGCTCTAAAAGCTTCAACAACTTCTAATCTCTTAATTGTTCTTACTTTTTTCTGTCCAGTAGCTTCCTTAAGGTCTTTTCTCAACTTCTGTGAGAGACTTTCCAGATCAATCTGTCTAAGAAGGTCTTTAACCGACTCTGCACCCATTCCTGCCTTAAAACGATTTCCGTATTTCTCCACATTGTCTCTGTATTCTCTTTCTGAAAGCAATTGATTTATCATCAGAGGAGTATTCCCTGGATCAATCACCACATAGGAAGCAAAATACAGTATTTTCTCCAATGCTCTAGGTGACATATCCATTAATAATCCCATTCTACTTGGTATCCCTTTAAAATACCAAATATGGGAAACTGGAGCCGCCAATTCAATATGAGCCATGCGTTCTCTACGCACTTTTGAACGCGTAACTTCAACACCACATCGGTCACATACAATCCCTTTGTATCTGATTCTTTTATACTTTCCACAATGACATTCCCAATCTTTTTGAGGCCCGAATATTCTTTCACAGAAAAGTCCATCTTTCTCAGGTTTTAAAGTCCTATAATTAATTGTTTCAGGTTTCTTTACTTCTCCCCTGGACCATTCTCTGATTTTTTCTGGGGAAGCCAGGCCAATTTTTATTGCATCAAAGTTATTTTCAAACACGGCTGCATCTCCCTTTCTTATGATTCATTGTCATTACTTGTTACTAATTCTTTTTCCTCAAATAGTTCTTCAGGAAAGTCGTCATTTAAATTATCTGTACTCTCAAGGTCGCTAGTATCCAAATCGCTGATATCAAGTTCGTCCCCAAGTATTTCTTTTTCATCTTCATCGTAATCTGTTAATATTTCTCCGTCTTCTGTGCCTTCTATATTAACGTTCAAGTCTTCTAATTCATCATCTAAAGATTCTTTTATTGCAACTTCTTCTTTTTCGTCCGTTAGCAATTTTATATCTAATGACAAACTCTGTAGCTCTTTGATAAGCACCTTAAATGATTCAGGCACGCCCGGTTCAGGTACATTTTCGCCTTTAACAATTGCTTCATAGGTTTTAACACGCCCGACCACATCATCAGATTTAACGGTTAATATTTCTTGTAGTGTATATGCAGCACCATACGCTTCAAGTGCCCAAACTTCCATTTCTCCAAAACGCTGTCCACCAAATTGTGCTTTACCACCCAGTGGCTGCTGTGTAACCAATGAATATGGACCAGTTGAACGTGCGTGAATTTTATCATCAACAAGGTGAGCCAATTTAAGGATATACATATACCCAACGGTTACTCTGTTATCAAAAGGATCGCCTGTTCTGCCATCATATAATTCGGTTTTACCATCTTTATTATAACCAGCCTTTGTTAATGTCTCCATAATGTCTTCTTCTGTTGCACCATCAAATACCGGGGTTGCAATCTTCCAGCCCAGTGCTTTCGCTGCATAACCTAAGTGGACTTCAAGTACCTGACCAATATTCATACGAGATGGTACCCCTAGCGGATTTAGAACGATTTCCAACGGTGTTCCATCTGGAAGGAAAGGCATATCTTCTTCAGGTAAAATCCTAGAAATAACACCTTTATTACCATGACGCCCTGCCATTTTATCCCCAACAGATATTTTTCTCTTCTGCGCGATATAGCAGCGTACGACTTGGTTTACACCAGGTGGTAATTCGTCCCCATTTTCTCTTGTGAATACCTTAACGTCTACTATGATTCCATATTCACCATGTGGCACTCTTAATGAAGTATCTCTAACTTCTCTTGCTTTCTCACCAAATATTGCGCGAAGGAGTCTTTCTTCTGCTGTAAGTTCTGTTTCGCCTTTAGGTGTTACTTTTCCTACAAGGATATCCCCTGACCTTACTTCTGCACCTATACGAATAATCCCTCGTTCGTCTAGGTCTTTGAGTGCATCTTCACCTACATTTGGAATATCTCTTGTGATTTCTTCAGGACCTAGTTTTGTATCCCTTGCTTCACATTCATATTCTTCAATATGTATTGACGTAAACACATCATCTTTTACTAATTTCTCGCTAATTAATATTGCATCCTCGTAGTTATAACCTTCCCATGTCATAAACCCTACGAGTATATTACGACCAAGTGCGATTTCACCCTTATCACAGGAAGATCCATCGGCAATAATCATACCCTTTTCAACTTTTTCGCCTCTCTGAATGATTGGCTTTTGGTTGATACATGTTCCTTGATTGGAACGACGGAACTTAAGGAGTTTATGCCTGTCTCTCTGCCCGTCATCTCTTCTAACTATTATTTCATTGGCTGATACTCTCTCTATTGTACCTGAATCCTTGGCTAAAACAACAACACCAGAATCCTTAGCCGCTTTATATTCCATACCTGTACCCACAATAGGTGATTCTGTCCTTAAAAGTGGTACTGCCTGTCGTTGCATGTTAGAGCCCATCAACGCACGGTTAGCATCATCATTTTCTAGGAATGGAATCATCGCTGTTGCAACTGATACTACCTGTTTTGGTGAGACATCCATAAAGTCTACTCTTGTATTTTCTACTTCAAGAATTTTTTCTTTATATCTTGCAGTAACTTTTTTATGAACAAATCTACCTTCTTCGTCTAATTCCTCGTTCGCCTGTGCAACGATAAACTCGTCTTCTACATCAGCAGTCATATAGACAATTTCTTCTGTTACTATACCTTTTTCTTTATCAACACGCCTATATGCTGATTCCATAAATCCATATTCGTTAATTTTCGCATATGTACTAAGTGAGTTAATAAGTCCAATGTTTGGACCTTCAGGTGTCTCTATAGGGCACATGCGTCCGTAATGGGAATGATGAACGTCTCTTACTTCAAATCCCGCTCTTTCTCTACTCAAACCACCTGGACCTAGAGCACTTAATCTTCTTTTATGCGTTAATTCAGCCAATGGATTGGTTTGATCCATAAATTGTGACAGCTGACTGCTCCCAAAGAATTCTTTTATTGCTGCGGCTACAGGCCTAATATTAATAAGCGCTTGTGGTGTAACAATATCAATATCTTGAATTGTCATCCTTTCACGTACAACTCTTTCCATTCTTGCCAAACCAATTCTAAATTGGTTTTGTAACAATTCACCTACGCAACGTAACCTTCTGTTTCCAAGATGGTCAATATCATCAATGTCACCTACTTCATAATTTAGGTTATTATGATAGTTCATTGATGCAAAAATATCGTCAATAGTGATATGTTTAGGTACAAGTTCATTTATTCGCTGAGTAATCACTTCTTTTATATCATCAATAGCGGTGTGCTCTTCTAATATTTCATTTAAAACAGGTACTTTTACTTTTTCATGAATATTAAGGTCTGTTATATCGAAGTCTACATATTCAGCAAGAGCAACAGTAGCATTGCCAAATACTTTTACATTTTTGCCCTCAACCTCAACATATATAGAATTCACACCAGCATTTTGTATTTTCTGTGCTAGTTCTCTATCAATCCATCCACCTGCTTCAACTAAAATTTCACCTGTACGTGGATCAATAATATTCTCTACTGTTTTTTTATTAGTGATTCTAGCTGAAAGAGCAAGCTTTTTATTTATCTTATATCTTCCTACTTTTGCTAGATCATATCTTTTCGCATCAAAAAATAAGCTATTAATCAATGTCTTAGCACTTTCAACTGTAGGAGGTTCACCTGGTCTAAGTCTTTTATATACTTCTATAAGACCCTCTTCCTCAGATTTTGTGCTATCCTTTTCAATAGTAGTTAATAACCTTTCATCTTCTCCAAAAACATCAAGTATTTGAGCATCGGTACCAAGACCTAAGGCTCTCATCAATACTGTGACAGGAAGCTTTCTAGTTCTATCTATTCTTACTGAAAAAATATCGTTGGAATCAAACTCGTATTCAAGCCATGCACCTCTATTTGGAATGACTGTGGATGAATACAGTTTTTTACCTATCTTATCAAACTGCATTGCATAATAAATTCCTGGAGATCTTACTAACTGACTAACAATAACTCTCTCTGCACCATTAATAATAAATGTCCCCTGTTCTGTCATAAGCGGAAAATCTCCCATAAATATTTCCTGCTCTTTAACTTCACCAGTTTCTTTATTAATAAGTCTAACTTTTACTTTAAGTGGTGCTGCATATGTAGCATCTCTCTCTTTACATTCTTCAACAGAATATTTTGGACTTTCATCTAGGGAATAGTCCACAAATTCTAAAATAAGGTTTCCAGTATAATCAGTGATGGGTGACACATCTTTAAACACTTCTTTCAAACCTTCATTCAAGAATTCTTTGTAGGAGTTTTTCTGTATTTCAATAAGATTTGGCATGTCCAACACTTCATCAATTTTTGCATAACTCATTCTGACATTCTTGCCTAGTTGCACAGGATGTACCATAAGTTTATCACCTCATTAAATTTTATAGGAAGAATTTCCGTGAACATAGTATATTTTTTAATAAAACTACATAAATTATTAACAGAATAGCGCAAAAAAACGTCACACTAAAATATTATTAGCAGATATTGCCTCACTTATTCATTTATGATATAATTTATATAGTTAATATAGACAAATTGCAATAAAATGTTAAAAACTTTACATATAATGCAATTAACAATACTATCATAATGATTGATGTTTGTCAATGTTTTATTTAAATAAAAAATAAAAAAACACCCATACAGGTGTTTTTTTTATTTTTATATATACAAACTATTTAAGTTCTACAACAGCGCCTACTTCTTCAAGCTTAGCTTTAGCTTCTTCTGCTGCATCTTTAGCAACGCCTTCTTTAACTGCCTTTGGCGCACTATCAACTAATGCTTTTGCATCTTTTAAGCCTAAACCAGTAAGTTCTCTTACTACTTTAATTACTTTAATTTTTTGTGCACCAGCATCTTTAAGTTCTACTGTGAATTCAGTCTTCTCTTCTACTGGAGCTGCTGCACCTGCTGCTGGAGCTGCTGCTACTGCTACTGGAGCTGCTGCAGACACGCCAAATTCTTCTTCAAGAGCCTTTACCAACTCAGATAATTCTAATACAGTTAATCCTTTTACTTCTTCAATTAAGTTTGTAACTTTTTCACTTGCCATTTTAAAAAACCTCCGTTTTATTTTAATTAATTTTTTTACGCTTCTTGTGCTTGCTTTTCAGCAATTGCATTTAAGGCCACAACAAGACCTTTTAAGTTTGCATTAAGCACATTTGCAAAACCAGATATTGGTGCATTTAAGCCACCCAATACTTGGGCAATAAGTACTTCTCTTGATGGTAAATCAGCTAATGCTTTGATTTCAGTTAAATCAACTACTTTTCCATCTACAAAACCTGCTTTAATCTCTAATGCTTCATAATCTTTTGCAAATTTAACCAATACTTTTGCAGCTGCTACAGGATCTTCATAAGTTAATGCTAATGAAGTTGGTCCTTGTAAGTATGGCGCTAATCCTTCAAAGCCTGTCTCGTTTGCTGCAAACCTAGTAAGAGTATTTTTTACAACCTTATACTCAACACCAGCGTTTCTCAATTCTCTTCTTAAATTAGTATCTTGTTCAACCGTTAGACCTCTATAGTCAACTAAAACACCTGATACCGCGCCTTTTAGTTTGTCTGCAATTTCCTGAACTGCAGCTTTCTTTTGCTCGAGTACCTTTGTACTTGGCATTCAAACACCTCCTTTAAAGTGGGAGTGATAACTCTATATTTTATTAGAATAAAAAAGGTTCTCTATCCGATAGACAATAGAGAACCGTTATAAACTAGCTTTACTAGTACAACATATAATGTTACTCCTCGGTAGGATGGTAAACCTATTAAGCTATGCACCTACTGTCTACGGAAAAGACTATTCACTTTTTTTCACCATACCGATGATATCACTTATATGATGCATTGTCAAGCCTCTAATTTATTTTGTGCCATTTATTCACTAATTTTAGCTGGATTAATTTTAATTCCAGGTCCCATTGTAGAGGTTATTGCAACACTCTTCATATACTGTCCTTTTGCTGCTGATGGTCTAGCTTTAAGAATAGCACCTATAATTGTGTTGAAATTCTCAAGTAATTTTTCACTACCAAATGAAATTTTACCTATAGGACAGTGAATAATATTTGTTTTATCCAATCTATATTCAATCTTACCAGCTTTAATATCTTTTATCGCCTTCGCTACGTCCATTGATACAGTACCAGCTTTTGGATTAGGCATTAATCCTTTTGGACCTAATACTCTACCTAATCTACCTACTACACCCATCATATCAGGAGTAGCAACGACTACATCATAATCAAACCAATTTTCGTTTTGAATCTTTGTAACAAATTCTTCAGCACCAACAAAATCAGCACCAGCTTCTTCAGCTTCTTTCGCTTTATCACCTTTAGCAAACACAAGTACTTTTACTGTCTTACCTGTACCATGAGGTAATACAACAGCACCTCTTACCTGCTGATCAGCGTGTCTGGAATCAACGCCTAATCTTACATGAAGTTCAACAGTTTCATCGAACTTTGCCTTCGCTGTTTTCTGAACTAATTCAATAGCTTCATCTGCTTCATATAATTTCGTTTTATCTAAAAGCTTTGCACTTTCTTCGTAATTTTTACCTCTCTTCACGATAATACAATCCTCCTTCTGTGGTTATACGGAATTTAATATCCTCCCACGTAATAACGAAGTTAATAGTTGTAGTTAATTGTTCATGTTTTAAACCCTCACCCCACAGCTATCAACCCTCAACTCTTTTCTACTCTTCTACTTCTACGCCCATACTTCTTGCAGTTCCTGCAATCATGCTCATCGCAGATTCAACATTTGCCGCATTTAAGTCAGGCATTTTCATTTCAGCAATTTCTTTAAGTGCTTCCTTTGAAATTGTAGCAACTTTCGTTTTGTTTGGAACGCCAGATCCACTTTGAATCTTACAAGCTCTTTTAATCAAAACTGCAGCTGGAGGAGTTTTTGTAATAAAACTAAAAGATCTATCTTGATATACTGTAATTACAACAGGTATAATAAGACCTGCATCTTTTGATGTTTTCTCATTAAACTCTTTACAAAATGCCATGATATTAACACCATGTTGACCTAAAGCTGGACCAACTGGTGGCGCTGGTGTTGCTTTTCCAGCAGGTATCTGCAATTTGATTAATCCTGAAACTTTCTTCGCCATTTTTTTGCACCTCCTTATAACAAAATGTGGTATATCGGGTTATTAGCCCTCCCACAAGCAGTAGGTAACTACTGCTGACTACCCTCTTAAACAGTACTACATCAAATATTCTACTTGCCCAAATTCCAATTCTACAGGAGTTTCTCGCCCAAACATAGACACTAATACTCTTATCTTTTTCTTTTCTAAGTTGATTTCTTCTACAACTCCTATGAAATTTTCAAGTGGACCTGAAATAACCTTTACATTGTCTCCTACTTCAAAATCAACTGATGGCATTCCCATATCTACACCCATCGCTTTTACTTCTTCATCGGAAAGAGGCACAGGTTTAGAACCTGGGCCAACAAAACCAGTAACGCCACGAGTATTTCTTACTACATACCAACTTTCATCAGTCATTAGCATTTTAATAATCACATATCCCGGGAAAACTTTTCTCATAACAACTTTCTTCTTGTTGTCTTTTGTCTCAATTACTTCTTCCATAGGAACAACGACTTCAACAATCTGCTCGCTTAATCCTCGATTCTCTACCATCTTCTCTATATTCGCTTTTACCTTATTCTCATATCCGGAATATGTATGTACAACATACCATCTAGCATTATCTGTCATAAGCCTAAGAAGCTTTAAAAGCTTCCTTTCCTCCTTTATTACTTAATAAGTAATTGTACTGCCTGACCAAAAATCGAATCTAAAACCCATATTACTACACCAACGATAGCAATAGATACTATAACTACCGCAGTATTATTGATTACCTGTTTTCGGTTTGGCCACATAACTTTTTTTAATTCTGCTTTCACTTCTTTCAGAAACTTTATCAATCTTGAAAACAGAGATGTTTTTTTTACTTTCTTTGCAGCTTCTGCCATTGTTACTCACTTCCTCTTCAGAATTATGGTTTTTAGACATTTTAAAATGTCCTGCCACTATTATAAGAAAAAATTATTTCGTTTCTTTATGAAGGGTATGCTTCTTACAGAATCTACAATACTTGTTCATTTCTAATCTTTCAGGATCATTTTTCTTGTTCTTCATTGTATTGTAATTTCTTTGCTTGCATTCGGTACACGCTAATGTAATCTTCGTTCTCATCTATGGCACCTCCTATTATTCAACAGTATACGTAGTTCTTTTATTATTATTTAATCCTACAATATAATATATAAAATTGCACATAAAAAAAAGACCTACAGAAAGTCATACCCAATATATCACATAACTATTCATAAGTCAATATGAATAAAAGTATTTTTTTTATATAAGCTATGAGTAGATGAATCTTTTAATCGTTAACAATTTAACATTGACAAGTATATCGTAATATTGTAATATAATGATATATTGATATAGTATCGAAAGGAGTTGCATATAATGAAAGTACTTATTGTTGGTGGGGTTGCTGGAGGTGCTAGTGCTGCTGCTAGATTAAGAAGAATGGATGAAAAATCGGAAATTATTTTATTTGAAAGAGGGGAACATATTTCCTTTGCTAATTGTGGTCTTCCTTATTATATAGGTGAAGTTATTACGGATAAGTCAAAGCTTCTTGTACAAACACCGGAGGGCATGAAACAAAGATTTAACATTGACGTTCGTGTGAGCAGTGAAGTAATGTCTATTAATACTGAGCAAAAGAGCGTCGAAGTATATGACTTAATAAAGAATGAAAAATACACAGAAAACTATGATAAGTTAATACTGTCACCAGGTGCTTCGCCTATTATTCCACCTATGAAAGGGTTAGATGCACCCAATGTGTTTACCCTTAGAAACATCCCTGATACTTTTGCTATTAAAGACTTCGTGGATGCAAAAAAACCAAAACATGCCGTAGTGGTAGGTGGTGGCTTTATTGGACTTGAAATAGCAGAAAATCTACATGAACGAGGCATAAAAGTAACTGTTGTTGAATTGGCTAATCAAGTCATGGGACCTATTGACTATGAAATGGCCGCAATGGTTCATGGACATCTTAAGGAAAAGGAAATTGAATTCTATTTGGGAGATGGCATTAAAGGTGTACAACATCAAGCCAAATATTCAATTGTTGAGTTAAATAGTGGTAAACTAATTAAAACTGATATGATTATGTTAGGGATAGGCGTTCGCCCAGAAAATAAATTGGCAAAAGAGGCTAGATTAGATATAGGCGAACGAGGTGGTATCAAAGTTGACAAAACAATGAAAACCTCCCACCCTGATATTTATGCTGTAGGGGATGCTATTGAGATTATTGATTATATTAACGGTCAACCTGCACAAATTCCATTAGCAGGACCTGCCAATAAGCAAGGAAGAATTGCAGCTAATAATATTTGCGGCATGAACGAAGAATATATAGGAACGCAAGGAACTTCCGTTGTTAAAGTATTTGATATGACAGTTGCTTCTACAGGAAATAACGAAAAGATTTTAAAAAGATACAATATTCCATACCAAAAATCTTATACCCATTCTGCATCACATGCCGGGTACTATCCTGGTGCTATGCCACTATCTATAAAACTTTTATTCTCATCAGAGGATGGAAAGATACTAGGGGCACAGGCTGTTGGTTTTGATGGTGTTGAAAAAAGAATTGACGTTATCGCCACTGCAATAAGAGCAGGAATGACGGTATATGACTTAGAAACACTTGAGCTTGCATATGCACCCCCTTATTCGTCTGCAAAAGATCCTGCTAATATGGCTGGATATGTAGCTTCCAATATATTAAAAGGTGATGTAAAGGTTATTCATTGGGATGAGATTGAAAACTTAGATAAATCGAATAGCATTTTAGTAGATGTAAGAACACCAATGGAATTTAGTATGGGTACCATCGAAGAAGCAGTGAATATCCCCGTAGATGATTTGAGAGATAGATTAAACGAACTACCAAAAGATAAAGAAATGATTATTTTCTGTCAAGTAGGTCTCCGTGGATATCTTGCATGTAGAATATTGACACAGAACGGATTTAAAAATGTAAAGAATTTAAGTGGTGGTTACAAAACTTATTTCCCTGTTATTCAAAAACAATCTAATACGGATATCTACAACTATGAAAAGATAGATAATTCCGATTTGATTCACGGTGCAAATCCAAGTCCAGATAATTGCGACGTAACAGTAGACATACAATTAGATGCCTGTGGTTTACAATGCCCTGGCCCGATTATGCAAGTGAATAAAACTTTAGGCAGCATGAATGAAGGCGAAGTACTTGAAATAACGGCTACTGACCCTGCATTCGGCACAGATATTAAATCATGGTGTGAACGTACAGGCAATCGTGTAATCAACGTAGTGAAAGAAGATAAGAAAATCAAAGCGTGTGTTCAAAAAGGGAAAGCTAATGATAACAATCATTTAACAAGTTCAGGTAATGACAAAACAATGGTTGTATTTAGCGGAGACCTTGATAAGGCCATTGCTTCCTTTATTATCGCAAACGGTGCAGCAGCAATGGGACGAAAAGTAACGATGTTCTTTACTTTCTGGGGATTGAATGTATTGAGAAAACATGATAAGGTAAATGTTAAGAAAAATTTACTCGAATCTATGTTTGGCATGATGATGCCAAGAGGCTCTAAAAAACTAGCTCTCTCTAATATGAACATGGGTGGCATGGGTGGAAAAATGATTCGATATATTATGAATCAAAAAAATGTTTCTTCTTTAGAAGACTTAATTGAACAAGCAAAAGCACAAGGTATTAATATCGTTGCATGCAGTATGTCTATGGATGTAATGGGTATTAAAGGAGAAGAACTCATCGATGGTATTGAAATCGGCGGTGTTGCTTCTTATCTTGGCGCTGCAGAGACTGCTGATACTAATTTGTTTATTTAGTTGGAAAGTTGATTAGCAGAAAGTTGGAAAGGTTTGACTACAATGAACTTTACTGAGGATTATAACAATAAAAGTGAAATATTAAAAGCCATTGCACATCCTGTTAGGCTTTGCATAGTAAAAGGTTTATTAGAAAAGAAACAGTGCAATGTAAGTCATATGCAGGAATGCTTAGAACTCCCTCAATCTACTGTATCACAGCATCTAGCTAAATTAAAAGCGGCAGGAATTATTGAGGGAACAAGAAATGGCTTGGAAATCTGTTATTGCATTGTCAATGATGATGCGAGAAATATTATAGAGGTACTGTTTAAATAAGCAGTACCTCTTCTTACTACTACAGCTTTTTATAAACATCTCATACAACAGTCTGCGAACCATCATCAGGTTCTGTTACATTTTCCAATTCATCTTTTGCTCTTGTAATCAATCCACAATATAAAAAGAATATGATTGCGATGAGCTGAAAATGCATACCGACGTCAATCAAAGAATGCATCATGATACTTAGTACTATCAATAGTGCATACCAATCCTTTAATTTAGTTTTTACAAATGCATATATAACACTTACAATAAAACTGATAAATGCGATAAAGCCTATGAAGCCTACATCACAAAGTATCTGCAAAAAGTAGTTATGCACATATTTTGTATAGAGCCCTACATATTGCTCACATACTTTCTGCCAACCACCTGCACCTACACCCACAAGTGGGTAATAACGAATCAGTTGCAATGCGCCTTTATAATATGCTAGTCGCGCTTGCCATTCTGTGGCAGAAAAATTGATATGTGTTAGTCTTGTAAAGTTCGTTGAAGATAAAAGGATTACCATGATAGATATAATAAGTAGGGTATATGGATACTTATTCTTAATATTTTTTTGTATAAGCATTTTTTTAGATAATAGGGCAAAGATATTTACAACCCCAAAAATTATCCACACGCCACGGGAATATGTAAAAATTAATCCACAGGTTAATATACTTATTAGCATTAGTGAAAAATGTGGCAAACAAAACGTCCCTTTGCCACATAAGATGATTGCAATCATCAAGTACAGCGCTGTAACATTAGCATATTGGAATGTGGACTGCATGCGTTGTCCATAAAGTGCCCCATCAATATTAACGACGCCCGATAATGCTGCAAATCCAATAAAAGTTACAACGACGCCTGAAATAATGATGCCATATTCAATCCATTTTTTTTGATGCTCTTTAATTGTTAATCCTATATAAAAAGCGGGTAAAAACCCCATTATTCTTAATGCCTCATAAATAGCACCGTCTCTATTTATGCCATACCCGATGGACGCTACATAAATTATTGTTAACATAGCGAGAGAAAAAGTAGGTACGACATACCCCTTATTGATTAGGGAATGGCGACGATATAATATCAGCGCATATACATTCAAAATAATATTGGCGATGATATATTGTTCATCAAAATATAACCCTTGACATATGGATGCTATGATAAAGGTTGTGATGAATATATATTTCATATGTTATCACTCATTTTTCTTATTAGTTGATATATAAATCTTCCTGAACATCTGATTTTTTTGGTGGTTGAGGCGTCGTACTTTTTGTATTATCTAACTGACCTTGTAATTGTTCCAAATTCTCCTTTACGGTACGTTCTCTTCCTTCCATCTCTTTAATTAGTTTCTCGTATATTTCAACTTCCAACTTATAATCTTCAATTTCTTGTTCTCTTTTTTCTATTAATCCTTCTAATCGTTCAATCTCTGTTTTTTGCTGGTTAATCACATTGTTTACCTTGCTACTATCTTGTTTGTCTGCCGCAATTTTACTATAGGATATATAAAACGAGATAAAAAATACAATTATCAGCGCTACTATGCTTAGTGAAATAAGCATTGTCAGTCTAAATGTTTTATTTTGTATTATGCTATTTACTTTTGCTTTGTTTTTTGATGGTTTATCATTGTTTAAGTTGAATTCGGTTTGGTTCATTTTAGGCCTCCGCAAAATATCTTTTATTCTATATTAATTATTTTAACATAGATTATAACATATTTTTGTTACAAAAATTTTAAATTACATTACAAACTTTGCTTTGCTTCCTTCTTTTGCTGGTGTTATTTCTAATCTTACATCTATTCTTTCCTTTAATTCTGGTACATGGGATATAATTCCTACTAATCTACCACCTTCTTGTAAATCTATTAAGCATTGAATAGCATTGTCTAATGATTCAGGGTCTAATGTCCCAAACCCTTCGTCGATAAACATCGTATCCAAGCTTATTCCTCCTGCATAGGATTGTACGACATCTGCTAACCCAAGCGCTAATGCTAATGATGCTTTGAAGCTTTCGCCACCAGATAATGTCTTAACATGACGTGCTTTTCCCGTATAGTTATCGAAAACTTCAAGCTCTAGTCCTTCCTGTTTTCTACCTTTCCCTTTTTCCTCTTTTCTTCTTAATACATATCTTCCACCGGCCATTTTACTTAACCTTACATTTGCGGCATCAATGATCTCGTCAAAGTAAGCCGCTAAGACATATCTTTCAAATGTAATTCTCTCACTATTGTCACCATTGGCAATTCTAGAAATTTCACCAATAACACGATATTTTTCTTCCTCTATACTTATAGCATCACTGATTTTTTCAATTTCTTTGAGTGTTTTTTTATTGTTATTTGTTCTTGAGAAAATATTCTTTTCTTTTTCAAGTAATTGCTGTTCTTGCTGTTTAAATTCTTTTAAATCATCTTCCAATAATTCTAGGGATACTTCCTCTATTCCTTCTGTATCATATAGCACTTTTTCTAATCTGTCTTTTAGTGATTTTAGATTTTGATAATATTGCACAATATCTTTTTCTAAACTCTCTATTTCTTCCCCGGTCATTCTGAGCATTGTATATTGTTCATAATCTTTAAATCCTGCTGCATTAATCTTATTCAATAGCTGTTCTTGGTATAAAGTTACTTCTTTTTCCGCTTCTTCTATATTCTTTAATCTAATGTTCTTATCGGACTCTATTGTTGCATATTCTGTTTTAGACTGATTATAATTCGCTAGTGCAATTTTATACGCACGTTCCATGTCCTTTAATTTATCCTCAAGTGCTTTTATTCTCGATGAAAATTTTGCTGATGAGCGTAGCTCTTCAGGTATTTCCTTTTCTATGCTGAAGATAAGGGCTTGTTCACTCTGTACTTTTCCAAACATTTCTGTACGTTTGTTTTCAAGTATTATCAGCAATTTTTCTTTTTCTTTTATTAGGCTATTTTGTTTATTTATAAACGTTTCAAGGGTTTGTTTCTGTTCTACAATTTTTAGTAATCTATCTTGTTGTTCTTCTAATTTCTTCAGCTCAACATTTATCTTTTTTCCCGTTTCCGATATAAATAGAAGCAATTCTTTTTCCGACATCGTAGCTATTTTATTGTCTAAGGATATCATCATCTTTTCTTTTTGATCTAAAAGGGTATCTTTACTACTTTTTATGATTCCATTCAAATCTAAAAGGTGCCCAAGCCTTTGTTCTCTCTCTTCTTTTAGCTTTTCAAACTCGTTCTTTGCTTCTTCAAGCTCTTTTTCCGTCGGTACGCCATCAATTATTTGGGCGAGCTGTGGATGGTGTGTAGCTCCACAAACAGGACATGCCTTACCTTCTACTAATTCTTTTGCCAGTATACCAGCTTGTCCTCTTCTAAAGTTATCCTCCATATGTTCATATTTTAATTTATAGCCATTATATTTTGTATTATACGTCTCAAAACTTTTGCTATGGCGTGCATGATCATCCATTTTCTTAATATAGTGTTCTGTATTTTTGTACAGTATCCTCATCTCACTAAGTAGCGTATCTTTTTCTTTGATGACATTATCTATTTTTTCTTTTTGGGTCTCTGCTTTTTGTGTATCCATGAAATTATTCTTTGCTTCTTCATATTGCGCTTTTGCTTCTTCTATCAACCCCTTAATTTTTATTCGCTCATTATCTATATTGGTTAGTTCTGCTTTTAATCCGTTTATTAAAACAGTCTTTTCCGTATATTCTTTTACCTTGTCTTCTTGGTTTCTTAGTGTAGCAAGGTTATCTGATATTTTTTTTCGGTCATCCTCTTTTCTTTCTTCTGCTTCATATTGGTTTTCGCACAAATGAAGTCTTTTTTCTGTTTCTTTAAGTCTTTTTTCTGTTTCTTCTAATTGATTTTGCTTCAATGCAAGATTTTTTTGTCTATCAAGAAAAGCATCCTCGACGGCCTTCACTTCATATGCCTTTCTTGCCTGCTCTAACTTAACTTTTTTACCTGCATATTCTTCTTCTTTTAATAACGCAAGTTCGTATTGTTGTTTAAGTTCATCTCTTTCTTTAAGCTTTTTGTTTGTTGTCTCTCCTTGAAGAATACTTTTTTGAAGTTTTTCTTGCAGTTGCTTGTTTTCATTTATGGCTTTTTTTACATTTTGACTGAGTTTTAGATCGCTTTCTACAAGTTCTTTAGTTCTATTTACTATCTCGATTATATTTAAGTCCGATGCAGCAATCAGTTGTGTTAGAAGTTCGTCTGTGCCAGATTCTAAATGCTTTACATGGGTATCTCTCTTCGTTTTGCGTTCACTAATGCTTCTATACAGGGTCTTTTTTTTGTCGTCTAATTTTCTTTGAATGGCTTCAAATGCTTCTGTACCAAAAATCTTTCGAAATATTTCTTCTCTTTCTACACTATCCGCCTCTAATAGCTTTCTAAATTCTCCCTGTGGAAGCATTACAATCTGCGTAAATTGATTTTTATTGATGCCTAAAATCTCTCTTATCTTTTCATCAACATTGTTTACCTTGGTTATCACTTTATCATTAGGAAGAGTTAGGTGGGCTTCTGCATTCTTAACTGTAAATCCTTCTCCTCTGGATTTCACTCTGCTCTGCTGCGGATATCTTGTTATTTTGTAGACTTTCCCTCTAAGTTCAAATGCCAGCGCTACATATGTGGGAATTTCTAATGCTGCAAAATCACTTCTTAAGCTATCCTTCCCTCTACTGCTACCGGATGCTTCTCCAAAAAGCGCATAATTAATAGCATCAAATATAGTGGTTTTCCCTGCCCCTGTAGGTCCTGTAATTAAAAATATATTCTTTTCTTTTAGCATTGTAAAGTCTATAGTTTCAAGTCCTGCATACGGACCAAAAGCACTCATTGTTAACTTTATCGGTCGCATGCTACGCCCCCCTCTTTCTCTACATCTTCTATAATTTCTTTTATGATTTCAAGTTTTTTGTCCGCTATCTCGTTATTTGAGATAGATTGATAGAATTCTTTAAAAAGCTCAAGCTTTGATTTGTTTTGATACCCTGCTGCTGCTGATGTTCTACTTTCTTCTCTTTCCCGTAGGTTTTCTCTACTCAATCCCATGATATTGGGATATACTGCTCTTAATTTTGATATAGGATCTACTAATTCTCCTTCATCAGTCAGTATTGCATATACATAGTCTTGTACATTATTTTCTCTATAGATGTCTGGATCTATCAGCTCGTTTAGAGGACCTTTAATAATTCTCATATCTGACTTTGGCATAAGGTTTATTAATTCTACTTGGGCTTTTCCTTTATTATCGATGTTTACTAATGTCACACTTTTATGATGTTTTGTTTCAGAAAATGAGTACTTTAATATTGAGCCTGCATACCTTATTTCATCACTTCCAACCTTCTGCGCACCGTGCAAATGTCCTAATGCTGTGTAATGAAAGCTATCAAAATATTCTCCACTTATTAAGTCCGTTCCACCAATGCTCAATGGCCTCTCAGAATCTGAAACTTCTAGTTCTAATTCTTTATCCTTCATAAATGTTACATATCCATGTGCAACAAGTACATTTCTTTCATCTTCATTCATTCTTTGTTTTATGTGGTCAATTGTTTTTTTCATTGCGTCATCATGGGTTATTATTTGATCGTCTTGTAAGATTTGTCTCAATTCTCTCGGGTCTATATAAGGAATTAAATAAAAATTCACCGGGCCATATTTATCCTTAAGTATGACCTGTTTCACCTCTTTATTAAAAACGCCTGCAATGTGTAGTCCGTTCTTAGTCAAAATTTCGCCAGCAAATGACACTCTCGTTGCACTGTCATGGTTACCTCTAATGACTAATATAGGTGTTTTTAAATCAAGTAATATTTTACTCAGTGTTTTATCTAAAAGCTCTACCGCTTCCACTGG
This sequence comes from Clostridia bacterium, assembly GCA_963662695.2. Lineage (GTDB taxonomy): Bacteria > Bacillota > Clostridia > SK-Y3 > SK-Y3. Next base: position 1,650,777 of record CAXXDC010000001.1, read on the forward strand.
TGGGATGCTTCTATCGTATAAATCTCCTGCGATAATTAAGGCATCGGGTTTTTCTTTTTCTATTACTGTTATTAGCTGATTCAAAATGTATTCTTGGTCTTCTATCATACTAAATTCGTTTACAATTTTCCCTAAGTGCCAATCTCCTGTATGAATGATTTTCACATTTTCACCCCTCTTCAAGTTAAGTGCCAGTTTATAGTGATATTATTTTATGTGCATTTTTCTATAGTGTTGTGGCGACTGCCCTATGATCCTTTTGAATGTGTTTGAAAAATAATACGGATTGCTAAAACCTAGTGCTGAACTGATACTAACAATTTTTGAGTTTGATAGTTCCAGTAATTCGCAGGCCTTTTGCATTTTTAATCGTATATAATAGTCAACTGGCGTATACCCTGTTTTTTCTTTGAATAGCTTAGTGAAATGGTACTTTGATATGTTCGCATACTCTGCCAACTGCTCGAGATTTGGGTTCGTGTTTAAATTGTCCAACATATAGTTGATAACTTTGTCGATGTTCAGACCACTCACCTTGTTCAACCTATTTTTCATTGATAAATTGTTTATATAACTAAAAACATTGACAAGGTAAGAAGTAGCTAAAATCAAGTTGCTTTGAGTATACCCGGTTTTTAATACTTTAAGGATATCCTGAAAAATTAATAATATCTTCATATTGTCGCCAATATGAATAACTGGTGAAGCTGTTGTAACACCTAGTAAAGCGCTATACGCATTAGCGTTTCTACCTCTAAAATGAATCCAATATTTTGTCCATGGATTTTTATTGTCCGCACCATAGGAATGAACAATACCTGGTGGACAGACAAAAAGGTCACCGCTTTTTATCGTATAGCGCACCCCCTCTAATTCCAACCAACCTTGTCCTTCAATGCAATATATCACAATATAATCCTGAAGTAACCGGTTATTGACAACATGTCCATATGCTTTGATATAGCAACCTGCCCATGTGAGAAGCATATTATCTAAAATTATATTTTTAGATTCCTTTGCAATAATATCTGGTGGCGTATAGTAAGATTCTTTTTTGTAGGTACTCTTGTGTTGTGACACTTGCGAGTTTTGATTTAATTGCTTATTTACAGGCAATCTAGAAGCCCCCTTCTATTATATAATGAACAATTTGTCGTTTGAATTAAATATATAATCTTTATCATAAAATAAGAATAACCCTCATTACTTCCTATAACAATATATTATATCATTTACAACAATATTTTCAATTGTTTTTGTGGATATTCAAATATAAAATGAAATTAAAATAAATAATTTAAAGAAAAGGAGCGATTAATTATGATTAGAGAAAACATTGACAGAGAATGGGAACTTACTGATGGACAACCGTTAGGCTCGGTGATTGCCAATATAATGATGGAGACGCCATGCAGAATCGTTAACTTGCCCCATGATTTTACAATCGAAACGGATCCTTTTCCTGAATCTCCAGGCCATTCAGGAACGGGTTATTACGGTGGAGAAATCAAGACCTACACAAAGATGCTGGATATTCCCGATGAATGTGCCGGTAAGCGTGTCATCGTTGAGTTTGATGGATCGTACATGAATACAACTGTAATTTTAAACGGCCATACCGTGGACAGACACCTTTATGGATACACTCCGTTCCATGTCGATCTTACTTCATACATAAAGCCGGGCAAATCAAACCGCCTTACTGTGATTGTAAATAATTCGGCGATGCCTAATTCACGCTGGTATTCCGGCTCAGGTATCTACCGCCATGTGGATTTGCTTTGTGCCCCAAAGATTCATATGTCCCCGTGGGGAATATACGCCCATACTTCTCATATCTTAAACGGCACTGCCTTTGTAATTGTTGAAACAACGGTAGAAAACCACACCAGCGATGATGCAAATCTATGGGTGGACATCAAACTTGTGAAAGAAGCCTGTGGCACCGAAGCAGGTACAGGTAAGGTAAAATTACACATACCTGCAGGGGAAAAGTCAGTGGGACAAGTGATGATCGCAGTTGAAAACGCCGACATATGGGATATAGATTCTCCCAATCTTTATACGATCAAAGCGCAATTGACCGATAAGGAAACGGTTCTTGATAGTGATAGCACTTTATTCGGAATAACAACCATCTCTGTTGATCCTATAAACGGTTTCACGCTGAACGGACGCTCTTTGAAACTCAAAGGCGGCTGCGTGCATCATGATAATGGCATCCTTGGAGCAGCTTCATTTAAGGACAGCGAATACAGGAAAATGAAAGTCCATAAAGACAACGAGTATAACGCAATCCGCTGTGCACACAATCCACCATCAAGGGATATGTTGGATGCATGCGACCGTTTAGGACTGCTCGTTATTAACGAAGCATTTGATATGTGGACTATCGGGAAAAACGCAAACGATTACAGTCTATACTTTAAAGAGAACTGGGAAAAAGATATTGAATCCTTTATTCTCCGTGACCGTAACCATCCGTGTATCATCATGTGGTCTACAGGAAATGAAATACATGAGCGCGGTGGTTTATCCAACGGTTATCAATGGTCTGCAAAGCTTGCAGCAAAGGTACGTGAGCTTGATCCTACACGCCTGGTCACATCCTCCGTCCACACCTTACTTAGCGGTCTTGATGACGATGATGTGGAGATGTGCAAAGAAGAAATTGTTCGACAACTTAAGAGCGGTGAAACTATACAAAACTTCGATACAGAATATGGCACTAAGGTTTGGGCGGATTATACCGAAGCTTTTTGTGCACCTTTAGATGCTGTTGGATACAATTACCTTGCACATCGTTATGAAGAAGATGGAAAGAAATTTCCCAACCGGGTCATTTACGCCGGTGAAACCAAACCCATGCAGATGGCTACGTATTGGGATGGCGTTGAACGCTATTCACATGTAATCGGAGATTTTAACTGGACGAGTCATGATTATCTTGGAGAAGCAGGTCTCGGAAAAGCGGTTTATCAAAATCTGGCTGAGGCTGATCGTGGATTTTTTGGTACTGTAAGGTCACCATATCCATGGCGCGTTTCAAATTGTTCCGACTTTGACCTTTGTGGCTTTGTAAATCCGCAACATTTCTACCGCAGAATCGTTTGGGGTTCAGACATGACTTACATTGCTTCGCATAACCCCAAAAACTATGGCAAAAAAGAGATTATAGGCGGCTGGGGATGGCCTGAACGTGAAAATTCCTGGAGCTGGCTTAACTTTGAAGGAAAACCTATACAAGTTGATGTTTACTCAGCCGCGGAGGAAGTTGAACTTATCCTAAACGGAAAGAGCTTGGGCAAAAAGCCCGCAGGCAAAGAGAACAGTTTTACTGCTACGTTTGATATAACATATGAGCCGGGAACTTTGGAAGCTGTGAGCTATACTGCCGGTAAGAAGGTTTCTTCCGACCTATTGAAGTCCTCTGAAAAACCTGTCGGTATCCAAATCAACCTTGAGAATAATGAACTTACGGCAGACGGACAATCGCTGGCCTTTGCTGTGGTTGAGATCATTGATGCGGATGGAAATCTTGTTCCTACAGCCGAAATGAAGGCAACTGCCAAAGTAGAAGGCTCTGCAACGCTTGCAGCATTTGGTACTGGAAACCCACAAACGAAGGAAAATTATACAAAAGGTGAGTTTACCTCTTATAAAGGAAGATTGCTTGCTATCGTCCGTGCGGGTTATGAACCTGGCACAGCGATATTAACTATCAGTATTGATGGGCTTAAAACTGTATCTGTTGAAATACCTGTAAAATGAGTTTCTTACAATTAGAAAAAGACCTCATATATTTATTATGAAGGTCTTTTTCTAATTAATTTTCGTGACACTTTTCTATAAATATACACGAATCACATAATGGCTTTTTTCTGCACTTTTCTTTTGAATGAATAACTATGAGTGCATGATACTCGTTATATAGTTGTACATTTCTATCTAGATTTTCTTCAAATATTTGTCTGAATGTATCATAGTCATCTGGCACATAAAATCCTAATCGCTTAAATAACCGTCGTGTGTATGTATCTATTACAAATACAGGTTTGTTTAAGGCATATAAAATAATGGAGTCAGCGGTTTCTCTTCCTATTCCATTAACTTGCAATAATTCTCCTCTTATTTCTTCAATTTTTTTTTTTGTAATGCCTCAAAGGAATAATGATATTTCTTAAACCAACCTAAAAAGTGTTTGATTCTTTTTGCTTTAACATTATAATATCCGCTCGGTCTAATATATGCTGCAAGTTGATCGTTGTCCATATGATGTATTGTTTCTGGGTCTAAATATGTTCTTAAATGATTGATAGCTTTTTCTACGTTTTCCCAATTTGTGTTTTGTGTTAATATTGCTCCGATAGCTATTTCAAATGCTGTTTCTCCTGGCCACCAATGTTGAGGACCATAATGGTTATATAGTGTTTCGTATATTTCTATTAATTTCTTTTGCATTTTATTGATCCTCGCCTCATTAACAATATTTGAAGGGTGTCGCATTCTATCTTTTATGCTTTTTATTTTTTAAGAAATCATACATATCCTCTATGCTCTTAAATCCCAACTGTTCTGCTTGCCGTTTTGCAGTACCAGTCTTAATTAGTATACCATCACCATGATTATGAATATATGTTTGAAGAAAATTACCGCTTACATCTAACCCATTCCACGTTTTAGAATTATTACTTACTTGCTGTAGTCCTAATCGTTTCGCAATTTTTTTAATGTCTCCTGTTGTAAACGTGTATCCCATTCAGCAATAACCTCCATCATCTTAGTTCTATCACTAGCATGTTTTGCTAACCTACGAAGAAATGGATAGTGTCCTTTTCTATTAGGAATTTGTCTATAAAAGTCAATTTTTTCAAAATACAATTTTATATATTCTATCACGTTATCTATTAAGTCTTCAAAGGCATCTTTTATTGTATCACCGTCGCCGAATACCATAATTTCATCTAAGGCAATTGTATAGCCCTTTCCTTTTTCATCTTTTTCTATAATTGGCTTAAAGGGGAATGCCTGATTTAATATCTCTTCATACATTTCTGTTGATATAATGGATACTGTATCTTCTACTTTTGTACTCTTATGATTGGCAGCAATCACTTCATACCCTTTAATTGCTTCTCTAAAAACGCTCGGAAACTCTTGCTTTGCTTCACTAATAGACTTTTCCCTTAAAAAATCATACATAATTTCTTCCCTCTTTTCGTTAACATTTATAATAAATTATATAACATTATGTCCTATATGTCCATAATGCTGTTTCTCCTGGCCACCAATGTTGAGGACCATAATGGTTATATAGTGTTTCATATATTTCTATTAATTTCTTTTGAATTTTATTGTTCCTTGCCTCATTAACAATATTTGAAGGATGTCGCATTCTATCTTTTACGCTTTTATTTTTCAAATATATCATTAAATAAATGTGGCAAACAAAACGTCCCCGTGCCACATTTTAAACATGAAATTTTTTTCTTAATTTATCTTTAATTTTATCTGGCATTTTAGAGTATAATACAAATAGTAATATCGCTATTGACATAAGCACAACAAATACGATTGCTGACCACGAAGGTCTAATTGGGTATGCGAAATTATAATCTATAATTGATTCTATACCTACACATAATATTGCTATTTCTATACATATGTAAATTGTAACAAAAATGAATTGATTTTTATGCTTACTTCTTTTATAAAATTCCATAAAAGTAAATATGACAATGATTGATAAGATTACAATAGGCATAGCATAACTGATTGACCAACTTAGAATTCCATCAAAATAATCTAAATTATAGGTTAAAAAAATCGTTGATACGCCTATGCCTAAAATCGCGTAATACTTATTTTTTATGAAATCTGAAACGAAAAAAAGATAGAACCATAAACTAATTACACTGATCATACTATACTCAACAAATACATTCTTAACTTCTAAAAGCATGCGAATTGAAAGCAACACAAGTGTAGCACTAAAAAGCAACATAGTAATTACAAAAAATATTTGATTTTTCAACCTAATAATTATATCCATATATATATTTTCAGCCTCAGGAAATCTAATATACGGTTCGACAACATCAAGATGTTCATCGATAATAGACATTGGAAACTCACATAAAGGACAATTCTGTATTTTTGTATCTAATTCTACGCCACATTTTGGACAATACGACATGTATATCACTCCCGATTCGTTTCTATTTTTACGGCAATACCCATTCCTCTGATTTTCCTGAAAAATAGTTTTTCAATCTCTGTATTTTCTGTTAAGCTACCAAAAGAAATATATACTTTATCATTATAACTAGTTAATCCAATCTTTATAACATTCCCTTTACTGGGAGGTGGATAAAACTCAAAACGTTCTATTCGTTTATCTATTGGTTCTGGCATTGTTATCTTTCCAAGATTTGAAATACTGCTTGTATAATTTCTCTCACCAAACCTATTATATATGATAGGCATAAATATATTTTTAATGGCTAATGGCACTAACCGTAACAATACTGCTTTTTCATTTTTAACATTCCTATGAATATATTGGTTTAAATACTTTTTATTGGTCATATACTCCATATAGTTTTGAACAAGTTTTAAGATTTCCTCAAAGGAATATTCTCCAAGCCTAAAATCTATTTGTGGTGTAATACTGATAAAAAAGTTTCGCATCGTCTTAGAAGGATATATTTTTCTAAGGTTCACTGGAACATTTATAACCACTGGTCGAATACGTTTTAAATCATATATTTTCATAAATTCTTGTATAGAATCAAAATATATTGCTAGTAAAAATTGTGTTAATGTTACATGATATTTCTTCGATGCGGCAAGAATCTCTTTTGAAGAAATGATCCCAGTAATGATGTTGTATTTACCTTTTTTATTTAGTTTAAAGGGAAAATGCAAAGCTTTTTTTGATCTAGCTGGATTATGTATATCTTTCTTATAATGTTTGTGAAAAGCATCCTCCATTTCTTCTGTGGCAATTTGCTCATCAGCAGTAAAAATATCTTCTGTTTTTTCTACTTTAAACCCTATCATCCTAAAATATTCTACTAATAAGGATTTCAAAAAAGTAGTCGCTCCCGTCCCATCGGTTATAATATGCGAAATCTCTATGCTGATTCTTTTATTATAATATAATACCCTAAATGGAAATCTATTTCTTCTCTTGAAAAACATAAACATACACGGATAAAACGTCTCTTTTGTAATCAGTGGTTTCTTTGTTGTATAGTCAAAGTAATACCAGAAGATACCTCTTTTAAGATTAACTTTGTAATATGGAAACCTTTCAATGATATTATCTAGGGCTTCTTGCAAAATATTTGGTTCTACTTTTTCATATAATGTTGCGGATATTCTAAATACTGTTGAAACACGTGTCGATGTAATAGATGGATATATCTTTGCCGCGTTATCAAGTCTAAACCAGTCTTTTCCGTGTCGTGCCATAATATCACCCTTAGTATTTTATAATCTTACCATTCCAGAATAAATAGATATTTTTCTCTTTCACTTTTTTCCCCGTTATCTGCTCTAATGCTTTTGCATAATAGTCAATTTGTATACGATACTTTTCTCTAATTATATCTATATTGTCTTCTGATACATAATCAGTTTTATAGTCTATCAATATAATATCATTTTTCTCCTCGAAATAGCAATCTATAACCCCTTGCAATAAAATTGTTTCTTCTCCATATATCTCTTCTGATAATTCTTTGTATACTTCCGTACAGTTTAATTCAATATGAAACGGAATCTCTCTCTTTATTTTATCAGCCTTTAACATTCTTTGCCCTAATGAGGATAGGAAAAACTGAACCACACGCTTTATATCGACAGTCTGTGCCTGCTGCTCTGTTAATAAGTCATTAACAACCATACGTTGAATCTCTCCTTCAATTTCTAACGCGGTAGTAGATTTTTCTATATTAATATGTTGCATTACAGCATGTAGAATGGTTCCTTTTTCTGCGGCTGAATATCCCTTACGTCCCTCTAAGAACATAGGTTTTTTCACAAGTGGCGGTGCAAATATAGGTGTGGCAGTTGCTTCATCCAGCCCCATATTAAATTGTCGCTTCAATTCTGTTACTGACATCTTTGTGGGTAATATCGCCGATTGTTGATATGGATATGCCCACTCTAATCTACTATAGATATCATGTGCATATCTACCTATTGGTTGCTTCTCCATCGCTTCTAATATGTTTTTCCCACTGGAATGCATTTGTTCCATTTGTTTCTCACTAATCCATATATCCTTTTTACCCCAAATTTGAATATCCCAACTGGAGTCGTCATCTATGAATGTTGTTTTCTGTTCCGTACTGTTTTCAGTGTATTTTCTTAATATTTCACCATCTTTATGTCGCATAAGTGCCAAACCAATCCAGTCTAAATAACCTTTTCCCTGTAATACTTCATATGTAGGTAGTTTCACGTCTCTCTCGCCAAGTACATTAGACCATCTTGTGATTACATTATCTATATTTTTCACAGTACCTGTGATAATAAGTTTTTCTTTTGCTCGGGTGAATGCAACATATAGCACGCGCATTTCTTCCGATAGACTTTCTATTTTTATTTTTGTTTTTAGTGCTTGTTTAGGTATCGTTGGATATGCAATACGTCTCTTGTAATCTACAAACTCAGGTCCAAACCCCAATTTCTGATGTAGCAGTATGCTTTTGTTCATATCCATCAAATTAAATCTTTTGCCCATTCCAGCTGCGATGACAATTGGAAATTCTAGCCCCTTACTCTTATGAATACTCATAATGCGTACTACATCATCGTTTTCACCTAATATTTTTGCACTACCCATATCTCCACTACTACTTTTTAATCGGTTAATAAAGTTGATAAAGTTAAATAGTCCTTTATAACTTGTTTCTTCGTATTGACGCGCCCGTTCAAATAAGATTCTTAAGTTGGCTTGACGCTGTAATCCTGCTGGCATGGCTCCAACATAGCTATAATAACCAGTATCCGTGTATAAATACCATAGCAATTCGTCTGTGGACATGTGTAATGCTTTGTTACGCCACTCTTCAAGTTTTTGAAGAATTGATGCTGCTTTTTTCACTGTAGTTTCGGATCCATCATTCACAAATTTCTGCATCGCTTCGTAAAATGAGCTTTCTTTTTGGGATAATCTAATGTCAATGAGTTCTTCCGGCGTAAATGATGCAATTGGTGAACGCAATACGGAAAGTAACGGAATATCCTGCATTGGATTATCAATCACTTGTAGCAGCGCCATGATTACCTGTACTTCTATTGTTTTAAAATAGCCTGTACTCGTGTCCGCATAGGCTGGAATGCCTTGTCCACTAAGCTCCTCCATGAACTGTTCAGACCAATTTCGTGTTGCCCTTAGAAGAATGACGATGTCTTTGTATGTAACGGTTCTATATTTCTTTATTTTTTTATCATATATTTTCATCATTTTACCCTCATCATTCGGGCGCATGAGTTCCTTTATTTTGTTTGCTACAAACCGTGCCTCTGTTTGAACCTTATCCATTTCTTCCTGTTCTAATTCTTCCTTAGCATCATCATTTGCCTCCACTTGTTTATCATTCATATCAATGATATGAAGTTCAATTTCCCCACCTGTAAATGCTTTCACATCTTCGATTTCATCAAACTGGGCACCAAGATTTAATGCCTCATTTTCATCATAATCTAATTCTCCTATAATTTTAGACATGATTTGTTTAAATATATAATTTATGCCGCTAACGATTTCTTTTCTACTTCTGAAATTTTTATAAAGCTGAATTTTTTTGTTCTTGTCTTCTGTATTATTCCCGTAGGTATTATATTTTTCTAAAAAAAGATCTGGTCGCGCCTGTCTAAAACGATAAATACTCTGTTTTACATCTCCTACCATAAATAAGTTTGGATGCTCTGGTTCTTTTTTTGAAATCATATCTAACATGACTTCCTGCACAAGATTACTATCCTGATACTCGTCTATAAAGATTTCATGAAACCGTTCCTGATATTCACAAGCTACTTTCGATGGACGTAGTGTTTGAGGATTGGGACGATCAGTAAGAATTTGGAGACAATAATGCTCCAAATCGTTAAAGTCCAACAATGACTTCTCTTTCTTTTTCACCCTATACTTTTCGTCAAATTCCATCACCAATCGCATCATATATTGTAACATGGGATACAATTTTTGTAAATCCGTGTTGATTTCCCGGGAAATGTTCGCGAAAATATCGTCTCTCATCTTTTTAATTTTATTTTTGATGTCATTCCTAATCCCTTTAACCTGCTCTTGCTTTAGCTTGTCCACATTTTTCCCGCAACGACTAAGCCGTTTGAATTCAATAGCTGATATGGCATGAACTATTTCATCCCAGGTACTATCACATTTTCGTAATAATATCTGTATATTTTCTTCGTCCTCCTGAAAATTAGGTAAATATGATGACAATGCCTCATCACTTTGAATAATACCTTTCCCTCTCCTTATTGTATTTAAGAGTCCTTGTAATTCCAGCTTCATACTTTCTATGATTGTTTTTGCCCAAATTGTATTGCCAAAATCTTCAGAATCTTCTAAGTTAAAATCCTCTACGCGTTCATAAAGCCATTGGTTTGGCCATGGAAAGCTTTGAACAAATCGATGTAGTTCAAACACCATATCCTGTAGCATTTGGTCATCTCTCTTCCCACCATAGGATTCTACTAGGTCAATGAATGTTTCTTCTATTTGATCGTCTTCATATTTTTCTTCGAAAAGAACCTCTAATGATTCCATCTTCATTAAAAGTGCTTCTGTATCATTTGCAATTCTAAAGTTAGGATCTAAATCTATACAATGAAAATGATTTTTAATCACTTCTAAACAGAAGGAATGTATCGTCGTTATGCTTGCTTTATGTAGCAGGGTCATTTGACGCTGAAGCTGTTTTGAGGTTGGGTTTTTCTCCAATGCTTTTGCAATGGCATCTCCTATTCTCTCTCTCATCTCTGTAGCCGCTGCATTAGTAAATGTAACGATAAGTAGTTTATCAATATCTATCGGCGCTTTTACATCGGTTATTTTTTTGATAATTCGCTCTACCAATACTGCTGTTTTTCCTGCTCCAGCCGCAGCCGCTACCAAAAGATTGCAACCACTGGTTGAGATGGCTGCTTGCTGCTCAGGCGTCCATTGTGTCCTATTATGATCTATTTTATTATTATTTCTGATTTGCTTATTCGTCATAATTATTTATCCATCCTATTCCATACTTCTTCATCTTTTATATCATGAAGTATCCGATAATTATTATCTTTCAAGCTAGAATCAAATTGACAAATAGCCGCATAATCACAATAGGTACATGAAGTAAATGCTTTCTTTTTATATGGGCTGATAGAGACATTCCCACGTAACATTTCTTCTCCTAATTGTATAAGCACTTTTTTTACATGCTTTCGTAGTATTTCGAATTGCCTATCTGTCGCAACTGAGGATGAGCTCCCTAGTTTTTCTCCTTTGTTGATTCTTGCTGGAATGATGAGTGAATCACCTTCTAGGTTATTATCCATCTCTCGTATCAATTTTACATCGGCTAGTAACAAACCTTTCATTTTCAACTGCTTCATAATTTCTTTTTCAATTTCTTCTTCCTTTGTTTCGAAACTACCTTTTATAATTGGATCATCAATCTTAAAATACAGTATACCCCCTGGCAATATTGGTTTGCGTAGTTTTTTTACATCGTTATCCCATAGTGCATCGAGGTATGTAATCAATTGTATTTGTAGTCCATAATAGGCATCTGATAATTTAAAGGCTTTGTTACCTGACTTGTAATCAATAATTCGAAGATAAGTGCCTGCCTCCGTTTCCATTGTATCTACTCTATCTATTCTACCTACTAATTTAATTTCTTCGCCAGATGGTAGCTTCAATGTAATTGGTGGGAAATCCCCCTTTTCTTCAAAACCCATTTCGTAGCCCAATGGTATAAAACTACTTCTTCTAATATGTTGAACTATAAGCCATATTGCTCTTGTCATCGTTCTCTTCAACCGAGTCGCTAAATATTGATATCTCTTAGAGCTATTGAAAATCGAGTCTGCCATCTTTTCAAGCCATTCATCAATGATTTTTGATATCTCTTTTTCACACCATTCTCTCTCTACTTCGTTCCAATCCATTTCTTCTGTACCCATCCGCTTAGAGAATTGTTCTAAAACATGGTGCATAAATGTTCCTAAATCTGGTGCGCTCAACTTGAACATCTTTCTTTCTTTCGCTTTTAGACCATATTTAATATAGTATGAAAAAGGACAAGTCGCATATTGTTCCAACCTTGAAACACTTGTATATGCAGGGCTACCGTAGAGCTTCTTGATTTTTTCCGTTGGTATTAGCTTTACGTGATTAGAGTATTGGAGTCCTGACAATGCACCTTCACATTTGTCTTTCCATTCTTTGCTTTGAATGTACCAGTGATATACATTATGCCACAATGGATGAATTGGTTCCCCTTCTTCCTGACGCCTTATTACAGATATTAATGCATTAAATGTAGGTGTAGGTACTGTAACCTGTTCTAAATTTGTAGCGTCTGTATCATCTATGCTTATGTTACTCTGCTCCTTTATATTGGGAAATAACTTTTTTAGTCTCGCTATAATGGAAGAAGGTCTCATTGCTCTTCCTTCTAAGTCTGCAATAGGATAGCTAATTCTTAAATATTCGCTAACATTACATAGGGTGGTATAAATTAAATATTGTTCTTCAAAAGCCTTTGTTTTCGTATCTGGCGCTAAGTCCAACCCTTTCTCATGCAGTATTTCCCTATCTTTATCTGATAAAACCCCTTCATCTGTAGGGGCAGCAGGAAACACACCATCATTCACGCCTAATATATAGAGCGCACGTACTTCATGGCTTTTGGATCTTTCTACGCTCCCCACCATCACTTGGTCCAATGCCGGTGGAATAAGGCCAATTTGATATTCTTGTATACCAATGGATAAAAGCTCCTTAAACCGATCAATGGTTATTTTTTCTTCTCCCATCACTTCTACAATCTGGTCTATTACGCCCATCAAAATATTCCATATCTGTCCATATTCATTTGCTAAGTTCAATTCGCCCGATGCTTGAAAGGTATCTATTCTATTTTCAATTCTTTCTGGTACTTCAATTGCACATAAGAACTCATAGAGAGCTGTACAGATTTCTTTTATTTCTGTTCTACCCTTCGTTTTGGCACGGAAATCAATAAGCGGTGTTGCAATGCGTTCACGTATATTGTTGACTTTATCAATCATTTGTTGTTCATAAATGCTAGGTTCTGTTGCTCCAAATCCTGCGTTTAAGCGATAGGTCCATCTTTCCCCTTTTGTCCATCTGCTTCCTCGAATTCCTGCTGCCAAAACATAGTTTTCTATCATATTGATATCTGAACTCTCTATATTGGTAAGCCCTGATTTTAGATATCTAAATACGGACTCATAAGACCAATGATGAGTAAATATTTCCAATGCGGATAGCACCATTGATACTAATGGATGACTGGCAATTTCCTTTTTTCTGTCTATAAAGTATGGGATGCCGTATTCTGAAAATACCGCCATAATCAGTTTTTCATACCCTGGCAAGTTTCTAGTTATGACAGTAATATCCTTATACCTTAATCCTTCGTCTCTACATAATCGAATAATATCTCTTGCCGCACTTTCTACTTCGGTATATGTATTAACCGCTGTATAAAGACTGACATCCTTCGTTTTCTCTATATATTTCTTATGCGGATACGCATAAAAATACTGCTCCAGATGATGAAGGGAGTTACTATTTTGAAATCTATGATATGCTGTATGCTTACAAGGGACAGGTTTGTCTATTACAATATTGTTCGCATTTGCTATATCCATCAGCTTTTTTACCGCTCTTTTGGTCGGGGAGAATACTTCTGTGGCATCTAGCTGATATTCGTCAATTAAATAATCAGTACAAAAAGCAATATTGACTCGATATACTTTTCTTAAAAGCTGTTCTATGACCCCGTATTCCTGTGGTGTGAACCCTGCAAATTCATCTATCCATATTTCGGCCTGATTGAATTGTTGTGACTTTTCTAGTTTTTGTGCCAGAAGTGTCAAATCATCATCCGCATCTATATATGTTCTATGGAGTAATGTTTCAAACTTTTCATAAATCACACTAATATCTTCAAGTTTATGCTTCAGTAGTTCATTTTCTTCTGTGTTCTCTGCCATATTCCTCAGCGATTCTGGCGTAATTTGATATCGCTTTAATTCTGAAATGGAAGTACTAAGCGTGTTTACAAACCCTTGCTGATTTGCTGCCTTAGCGAATACTTTTAGATCATCTTTTAGTTCATTCATGATACGATAAAGCAACATACACCTACCTGCAGGATGAATATGCTGACGGGTAATCCCTCCCACTTCATTAAACACCCTATAGGCGAGTCGTCTAAAGCTGAGTACTTCTGCTCTGTGTAGCCCTGATTTATTAAGCGTTTTTATTAGATTCCTTTCAGCTTGTAATGTAAATTGTTCTGGCACTAGCAAGATCAAAGGCGTTTCATGATTTATATTTAATTTTGATTTTATATCGTTCAGACAATAGTAGCTTTTACCGCTTCCAGCTCGTCCATATATGAATCGTAAGCTCATGAATGATATCACTCCAATATTGTTTATATATTCTATACCTCATATGATACTATAACCGATATGGTTTGTAAATTGTGGTTATTAGCGAAAAAAAGAAAAAACTCTTAGATAAACTAAGAGCTTTAATAGTTTGCTATTCACTTGTATATGATTTATGATGCAGGAGTAGAAGCAGCTATTGAATCATCATCGGTATTTTCTTCTTTCACAATGTTCTTCTGACAATATTTTTTGATTCCTGCTAAACTACTATATTGCTTTTGGAACGTAATATCTTCTAGTATTATTTTTCTTTTTAAAAGTGAAGCCCCTATTAAATATATACCTAACAGCCCTATTAAAATGAATTTCAATAATTTCACCCTCTCAAATAGCCTTAGTATTTATTATACTACCTACAAGGACTGATTATTCATCTTTTGATTCACCAATCCTGTACACATATCCAAAACTGCTGCAAACGGTTCTATCAACCAAAGAACTGCAGTAGCCCCTAATATTATTATATCGGATTTTAACAAATATGTGTTTGCATTCCACAGAAAGTAACATAATACAGCAACCAAAATAATTATACCCATTATACTAAAATAACTTATTGATCTATTCTTATTTTTATCGCTTTCATTTGGTGTTAATAAATGTCTAATTTGAGTTATAATTCTTGCATAAGAAAGAATCGCAAGTATTAGTATTATCATGTTCCAAGGATCTTTCACCCACAATTCCTGTCTTACACTACTCCATGCACCAAGGAAAGTGAGATAAAAACCATCTTGTGCATTTAAACTATAATTATTCTCCATGTTTTATATTTTCCCCTTAATTCGTAATGTAAACATTATTGCGTATTTTTTTAGTATTCCTATTCATGTATTCTATACCGCTACTAAAAATTCCTTCTATTTTTCCAATATTTTAATAATTTTTGTATAACTTTACTTTTGTTTATTATCCTCTCGTTTTGAAACTAAATTTTGTATAAGCTTTATATGTTTCATTTGGATTCAATATTTCTGTCTTGAAAAAGTCTTGATTCATAGCATCTGGATAATACTGTGTTTCAATACATAATGCTAAATTTTTACGAGATAGCGTTCCCGATGATAATGTCATTCCCTCTTCTAGCATATTGCTCGTATAAAATACAATCGCTTTTTGGTCTGTTACTACCTCCATATACCTTCCGTTTTCTTTATCCTCTAAAATAGCTGCAGACGATGTATCACTCTCTAGTAAAAATGGATGATCATAGCCACCACCATTTTTTATTTGCTCATGATTATCATGGATGTCTTGACCAACTTTTTTAGGCGTTGTGAAATCAAAAGGCGTATCTTTAACTTTTTCTACATCAATAGGGATTGCTGTCTTATCTATACAAGCATAGTTACTAGCATTTATTTGTAAGTATTGATCTAATATATCTCTTTTAGCATTGCCTGATAAGTTAAAGTAGGAATGATTCGTGAGGTTTACAATCGTCTTTTTGTCTGTTGACGCTGTATATATAATTTCTAGTTCATTATTATTATTAAATTTATACATTACAGTAACATCTAGGTTACCTGGAAAACCTTCTTCTCCATCTACACTCATATAATTTAAGCATACACCAATATAATTTGATTCAACAAGCTCAGTTACATTCCAGATAACTTTATCAAAGCCATTGATTCCACCGTGTAAATTATTATGATTGTTATTGGCCGCTAATGTATATTTCATGCCATCAATCTCAAATGATGCGTTGGATATTCTTCCTGCTACTCTTCCAATAATGCATCCAAAAAATGTTAATTTCTCTTCATAATCAGATATGTTATCAAATCCTAATACGACATTTTCTAAATTACCCTCTTTATCTGGAACCACTATTTCAGTGATCGTTCCTCCATAATTTAGAATACTGACATAACTTCCATTGTCATTACATAGTGTATATTGTTTTACTTCCTTCCCTTTTTGCGTTTTACCAAATTCTATTGACTTAATTTCCATGATTTGTCCCTCCTCGTGAATAAACCCATTCTAATATAGGTATAAATTCTATATTTAATATGATACTATAACGGATAATGTTTGTAAATCTGATTGCACAAAAGTAAGGATCGCAGATTGCGACCCTCTATTTAATATCTCTTAAATTTTGGAGATATAGCTTTTTATTAATTCTACATCATTCTTAATGATATCAAATTCACTTGTCAGTTTTGATAGCATCTCTCGATAATTTTTTTCTCTCTCTTGTTGTCTTACTTCTCTTTTTTCCTGACTTCTTAAAGTGTAGAAGATGAAAAAAACTGTCAGTACAGCCCAAATACCCTGATTAGCCGCTATTCTAACAACTTCTGCATCAATACTGCCCATTTTTAAAACCTCCCTTTGATAAAGTGAAGTTTATTAAGCACTTATATCATAGTCGAAAATATTTTTCTCTTCATACTGAAATTTTTTTAGCCCTTTAAATAATCTGATACTTAATTCTTGAAAACAGTCTTCATTAAAAGAACCATTAATATAACTATTTCTACGAATTCTTGGTTGAAGTAAGTTCAGCATGATGTTTATTGCTTTCTCATCCCCTTGTTTTGCCATTGTATAAAGCTTTTTTAGTTGACGTTTTTCAATCATATCGTCATTGGGAATCCTCCTTTCTCAAAGCTTGTCTTAATTTATGTAAAGTTGCTTTCTTTGTCTTATTGATTGTTTGCTTGGTTCTTCCTAATTCACTGGCAACTTCAGTATCCAGTTTTCCCTCAACAATACATTTGTATAATACTTCTTTTTGATTTTCTGTCAACTTATCAAGCTCTTTTACAATATTAAAGTCCGTTAATATTTCTTTAAAATATGTTAATGGATTATTCATATTTATTTGCTCAATAATATCTATTGAATCATCTGCAATATTATAAATTTTTTCTAAACCAGAATAATTGTATAATATCAATTTTTCTTTTGCATCAATGTTCTTATAATATTTATAAAAATCTTTGTGTGAATAATATAATATTTTGTTTACATACGATATGAAACTAATCTCGAATAAATAACTATTAAATTCTTCATTTAATAATTCTTTTGCTTCTTTATCATTATCTTTTACTGCTTTTACATATAATGTTTTCATTTTGGGATTTGATAGAAATTGCGCTAGCTTTTTATCCATTGCCCAAACCTCCCACCGCGAAAATACTATATGTGTATATTATACCAGAAGTTGGACAATATTTCATTATATTTTTGATTACGTTTTGTTTACATTTTGTTTACATTTATTCTTTGTCTTTCCAATATATAAGACGTCGTTTTTACATAAAAAATCAACCTATCTATAAATTTATTTTAGATAGGTTTTAAAATATTACATTATAAATATTTAATTTTTATTAATAATAGGCCATAAATCAAGGAAATGCATCTTTTCTTGATTATCTAATTCTTTGTAATCTGGTATCATTCCTAATCTCCATATTGATATGCCTTCTATTCCAAATAGTTTCGCTAATTGTATTTTTGCTTCTACACTTCTTTCATCTTCGTACCATATTTTTTTTATTATTCCTGTTTCTTCATCTGTAAATATCATACTAGGCGCTTGCATACTATCTGAATATTCAATACGTATATCGGTGATTGTTTCATCGGTCATTCTATCTTTTAGAACCTCATAATAAGGTGTATATGGGGACGTATTCATTATTTTTCCGTCATCAAAGTTCCATTGTATAGTACCAAAACTAATTTGTAATAGTAGTTTATTTTTTGGAATACCGTTCTGCATATCTGTCGCATATTTGAGCGCATAATATACATCTTTGATTGGCGCTAGTGGTGTGGGTGTTTCAGTTGCGAAATTTTCAATTTCTGCATCTGTTAGTTTCTTTGGCGCATAGTCATGTGCCATCAAGATAACTTTATCTGCAATTTCGCCTATCTTCTTATAGTCGTATCCATCATAATAGGCTTGTCCATTTTCTCTAATTGGATGAACGCAGACAATCAATTTTTTGTGCTTTTTATCTATTTCATTTTTTAGCGTAGATATGAATTGTATATACTTCTCTTTATTCTCTCCTTCGTCGCGTAAAGCTTCAAAGTCTATAACTATACCATCAAATTCTAATTCTGTCTCATCTATAACGGTATTATCTATTAATTGATTGATTTCATATATTATAGTTTGCGAACTTTTCTCATCTTTTAACATGTATGTAAGAACACCTGACGTTTCACCATCATCTTTCATTATTTTATCTTCATCTGTAGCAAACACCATTATATATTTTTCTACATTGCTTTCATCCGCTTCTTCTAATACTTCTATAAAACCATCGGGTGGAATATAAAATGGATGAATTGGCGCTGGTAGCTCAGTTGTTACTCCTAACATATTTGTCTCTTGGTTATATTCTATTCTACTCCAACCCATACTCACTGTATCAAAATATCTCATCTTATCAATTTGCGGATATGAACTTATGGCATATATTCCATTCTTAGTGACTATATCTTGATTTATAATTTTATGCATTCTATTTAACATAACAGCTGCTTCTTGTCTAAGTGCATTAAGATTAGGTTCAAATTTTTCATCGGTTTTTCCATTAATAATTCCAAAGTCTT
Source organism: Clostridia bacterium (assembly GCA_963662695.2). Taxonomy (GTDB): domain Bacteria; phylum Bacillota; class Clostridia; order SK-Y3; family SK-Y3. The sequence continues at coordinate 1,670,103 of CAXXDC010000001.1, forward strand.
TCGCTATTGTGATATATCCTTTATTTTGCTCTACATCACTAAAAGGAGTTGTTTCTGTTTCCATCAACTTTGCGAGTGAATTATATCCTATTGCACGAACAATCATTATTGCCATCTCTTCACGAGTTATATATTGATTAGGTTTAAACATGCCTTCTGTATATTCATTTTCTACGATTATCCCGTTCTTAAGCCCCATATAAATATATGGTGCATACCAATCTTTCTCACTTATATCACTTAGATTACATGTAGTTGTTGAAACTTCAATTTCATGACCCAATACCCTTATTAAAAAAGTTAAAAATTCTGCACGTGTAATATTGTCATTGTACCCAAAAGTTCCATCGTCTCTTCCATTGGTAACACCTAATTCCCTTAATGTGTGTATTGCTTCTTCCGACCAATCATTTGTAGGTACGTCACTAAATTTCATATCATCTACCGCAAATATACTGCTACTTGATAATAACAATATACTTATTACTAATAATACTGATAATTTTTTTTTCATTTTGACCCCCGACCTCTACCAAACAATTTCCTTTGGCTCTATAGGATTTTTATTTTTTATGATTTCAGTAATCTCTCCACTCCTCATTTTTATCACTCTGTCTGCCATTTGCGCTACAGGTTGATTATGTGTAATAATGAGTGTTGTTTTATTCATTTCTCGATTGATACTTTTTAGTAGTTCTAATACTTTTATCCCTGTCGAATAATCTAATGCACCTGTTGGTTCATCACACATGAGAACATCAGGATTTTTTGCTACTGCTCTAGCAATGGCTACTCTTTGCTGTTCTCCACCACTCATTTGAGCAGGGAAATGACCTTTTCTATCAAATAGCCCTACTTTTTTCATTACATCATCAATATCTAACGCATTACTTGAAATTTCTGTTGCCAGCTCTACATTTTCTTTAGCCGTTAAATTGGGCATAAGATTATAGAACTGAAATACAAAGCCAATGTTACTACGTCTAAAATTTGTTAGTTGCTTATCATTATAGGATGAAATATCTTGGTTATTAAAATATACATTTCCAGAGGATACTGTATCCATGCCGCCTATGATATTTAACAATGTACTTTTTCCAGAACCACTAGGACCTAATACTACAATCAATTCCCCAGCATATATATCAAAAGTAGCATCTTTCAGGGCTTTAACTGATACTTCACCCATTATATATTCTTTTGTGACATTTTCGAGTTTAAATATTACATCTCTTTCCACTCTTTTCACCTCCGACATCACTTAACCTTTATCCCTGGTTTTAAATCACTTTCAGGATCTAGTACTACCTTTTCAGCTTCTACCAATCCTTCAACAGCTTCTATATAGTCTTCATTTTCTAAACCTATTGTTATCTTTCTTAACTCAAGTTTACCCTCTTCTACTACAAATACGTAGTCTTCACCATCCATATCAAAGACTGCTTCTTCTGGAATATATAATGCGGTTGTATTTTCTTTTCTAATAATATCTACATCTATACCATATCCCGGTCTAAGATTGACACCGTTATTGTCATAGCTTATTTTCATTTCTACCTTCTGTTGTTCAACCCCTAATGATGATATACTGGTTTCCGCTTTGGGTGCTATATTATAAATGATACCTTCTATTTCTTTATCTTCTAATATATCTCCAGATAGTACTGCTTTTTGGCCAATTTTAATACCTACCATATCCTCAACAAGTACATTAACACTCACATAGGCTGTATGATAGTCTCCAATTTCATAGAGTGGTGTTCCTGGCACTACGACCATCCTTTCTTCTGCATATTTTGCGAGTATAGTTCCTTCTATCGGTGAATATATTGAGGCTTTTCCTATATTGCTTTCTAATTCTTTTATTTGTAGTTCTGCCTGCTTCACGTTGGCTTCTGCCACTTCAATTGCACTGGAAGACACTCCTTTTCGCAATAAATCAAGATTATATTGCGCGAGTGTTGTCGACTCTTTTGCACTTCTTAATGTATCATTGGCTATATCTACAAGTATTTGAATATCTTTTAATTCTTGTGCCGAAGTTGCATCATTTTCATACAATGTACGTGCTTTTTCTAACTGATCTTTTTTGTATTCATATTCTTTCTGCGCTGCTGCTTCCATTATTTTTGCCTGCTCTAATTGTGCTTCTGCCTGCTTGATCTGTTCTGGTTTAATACTTCCTCGAAGTTCTGCTAAAGATGCCTTTGCTGCATCATATGAAGCATGTGCTCTCTGTAACGCCAAATCTAAGTCCTCTACATCAATTTTCAATAGCTGAGATTGTGTATCAACATTCTCCCCTTCTTCTACAATGACTTCGTCTACAATACCAGATAATTGACTATATATCTTTTGGTTCTTCTCTAAAGCAACCTTACCACGAAGTGAAATGTATTCTTGCATAGCACCACTTTTTACTGATTCTATACGAACATCGGCACCTGATTGACCTGCAACAATAGCAATTATAATGACTAAAATAACGACTGCCCCTATGATAACTTTTTTGCTCTTTAATATCTTTAACACAACAATCCCTCCTATTGTTTTCCTATTCCTTATCATTTAAGTAATATATTATTTATCCTTCTCTATTTTTAAGTACTTCCACCATGTCAAGATTAAATATCTTTTTTCTGTTCGCCCATTGTGCAAAAACAATAAAAGCGAAAGTACATATTAAGGTAATGGCATAGGTTCTAGGGTAGATAATCAGTTCTAATACAAATAAATCACTACTAAAACTCTTTGCCATCTGTTCAGAAGCTAATATTCCTAACATCACGCCAGGTATTAATGAAATAACCCCTAAAAACATATTTTCCCTAAATATTACTCGTTCTATTTCTTTAGATGTATAGCCTAATACTTTTAATGAAGCAAGCTCTCTACGCCGTTCCATAATATTAATAACAGTAATATTATAGATAATGGCAAACCCCATAATAATTCCAAATACAACCATTAGTCCAATAAAAGTATAGGTAAGTTTCATGTAATCCATATATTCATAATAATTATCTAAACGGCTGTCCACCGATTCCACGGCAGATATTTCTATCAACTCTTTTTCTATGTCACTGTTCTCACTTTCTTCTATATTAATCAAAGCTGATGTTGCAAATTTTGGTTGTTCTAGCAATGCTGTTAATTCATCTATATTCATATAACAATTAAATCCTAAATATTGTTTTGAAATGCCTACAACTTTAACTTTTTTCTCTTCCATACTGCCTATATACGGTCTAATAATAATGGTATCATCTGGCTTAATATCTAATTTGTCCGCCAAAACCTTTGCAACCAATATCCCTTCTTCTGAGAGTTTTATAGGTTGAAGCTCTGGATCAATAAATTTTGAAAAGGATGTATCTTGCGCAGTACCAATGACTACTGTAGATTCTTTCCTCCAACCCTTTCTGATTTCTACTGGAATCTCTATAATCGGCTCCACTTTTTTTATTCCATCAATAGATTTTAAATCAAAAGTATCATAATAGGATACTGGTTGAGAAAATACTACAGTATAATCTTGTTTCTGCATTTCAAGAAAATGTTGATTAAAAATAAAATCCACGCAATCTAACATGAACAATGAAACGATAAAAAACATGATTGTGAATGACACGCCTACTATTGAAAACAATGATCTTTGGCGACTTCTGAATATATTTCTTATGCTCATTTTCCAACCAAAGGATATACGATTCCATATGAATTTGATTCGTTCTAAAAATATTTTTTTTCCTACTGTAGGGGCTTCCGCACGCATCGCCTCTGCAGGTCTAATTTTCATAATCCTTTTTGCCGAATTATATCCTGCCACTAAACAAAATCCAATACTTATAAATGCACCTGAAAATATGATACTCCAGTAAATCTTAACATACATCACTGGTAAACTGAGAACATCTTTGTACATAAGTGTCATCCCTGCTGAAAGATAACCACCTAGTATCATGCCTGGTAGTGCACCTATAATACCAATGAATAATGAATACAAAATATAATGCCATAATATCTTGCCATTTGAGTATCCAGAGGCCTTTAATATGCCAATGGCCGTCCTCTGATTACTAATCAACCTTCTTTGCATAATATATATAATAATAGCAGCTACTGTTAAGAAGAGTGCTGGAAATGCATAGGCCATAGATTCTAGGCCATCAACTTCAGAAGCTAGCGCTGCATCACTAAGTTGATCTTTTCTTTTCGTTCCAAAGGTAAATCCATAAGGCTTTAAGATTTTTTCTATTTTATTGATGATAGGCTCTTGTTGTGCATCTTCTTCAAATATTACATGCAGTTGATTATAAGCACTTTCATACCCTAAAATACTTTGTGCCATAGATTCTTTAATATATACAATTCCAAAGTCATCGTAAGATGGTGAAAATTCTTCCATTGAGCGCATAGGATAGATGAATTCTGGACTCTCAACGATACCCTCTATTCTAAATTTCGAGATTTGACCATTTATAATTAAATGAATGCTTTTACCTCTTTCCAGTTGATTGGCTTCAGCAAATTTAGTAGACACCAGACAACCATTCTGCCTGTCTGGGCTCAAATACTTCCCCGAACCTATCAACAAATCATTAACCGACGGATGCCCAAAATCGGGCACTGATATAAGCCTGATTGTAACCCTTCTGTCATCCCCCATATCTGCGCCTATATCAACACTTATTCTTCCCTCGGCTTCCTTCACACCCTTTAAGGATTTTGCTTTTTGGACAGCCTGCGGTGATATATTCTGCGCTTCCGCATAATAATCCAAAAAGTTATATTCATCATAATAATACGCAACGGAATTTTTTAGATTTTCATAGGACATATAACAGGCTACATACATCATAATCCCAACAAAAATTACAGCAGCCGCTGCAATGAATTGACCTTTTGATTTCATAATATCTCGAATTAACATTTCGTTTAATTTTTTCATATTGAGACCTCCAAAAAGCATTTAATCGCTAATCATATCTCTAGTATTTATTTTACTACATATCTATATTATCCACTATCAAAGTAAATTTAATAAAACTTAATTAAGTTTATATTATAAACTTAATTATATTATAATCTAATTCATTTATTTTTTCAACTAAAATAGTTTCATTCAACTACAGAAGATAACATTTATTACACTTCATCTTATATAATTGCTTTTTTTAGTTAGAAAATATATACTATATCTAGAATTATATCGTTGAGGTGTTTTCATGAATGAATTAATTACACTTATAAGCTATATGTCATTGTTATTAGAAATTCCAGTTTTTCATGGAGATGAAGAAAAAATTTTATTTGAAGACTTCGAAAACGAGCATTGCTTTTCAAAAGAGATACAACCGATGTTAACCTCTAAATATTTAAATTCGTTTATAACTTCGGCAAGAAAAGATTGCATTTATGAGATTAAAGATCCTTTAGGCATCAATATTTTAATCTTCCATCTAACCAATGAGTGGGTATTATTGGGTCCCTATGTTGAAAATTTATGGGATGATGTGCAATCTGAAATGCTCTTGGCGAGCTTTAAGATACCCATCTCTTTATTGAACCCCTATAAACTGTACCGCTGTCGATATACCCTTACTTCGTCTGAAGTCATTATCCGATATGCTGAAGTTGCTACATCATTTCTATCCTCTCAACATCGTCAGTATGAGACTGTCACTTTAACGCCAACAAATATGGAGTTGATTCCAAAAATTTCTACTTTTATAGATTCAGACAGCAAACAGATACAAAATTTGTATAATTTAGAAAACGAACTTGTAGCTTCCATAAAAGAAGGTAATATAGAGAAGGCACTAAAAAAACGAGCATTACTTCATCGTTCTTATCGTGGTGACAATTCTTTTGACAGAAACCTAAGAAACCAAATATCCAGCGCCACTATATTACGTACATTGGCACGAAAGGCTGTCGAAGAAGCAGGTGTGCCATTACTAATTCTGGATTCCATCTCAAAAGATTATGCACAGAAGATGTATCAAGCCAAAAATATCAGAAGTTTAAATACGATTCTTGAAAGGATGATCAGAGATTTTACCCTTGCTGTATACGAACAAAAACATAATACTTATGTACCTCAAATACAAAAGGCAGTCAACTATATCATCCAATATCTAAGTCAACCATTCAAAATAGACGATATTGCGAAAACTGCCGGTTTATCCACCTCTTACTTATCTACCCTCTTCAAAAAAGAGACTGGTTTCACAATCAGTGCTTATATTACACATAAAAGAATTGAGAAAGCGACACGACTGTTGAAATCTACCTCTCTACCCATACAGAATGTAGCAAGTTATGTTGGTTATAATGATAATAATTATTTCACAAAAGTTTTCAAAAAACATATGGGAATGACACCTTCTGATTTCAGAATGTCAAACACAGATAATACTATTACCCGTCACAGCAAAAATGATTTTCCTTATAGTAAAAAACAATAAGTCCTAGAGGAAATCGGTAAACCTTGTTTTTTTAAGATTCCTCTAGGACTTATCATCTCTTTCGACCAATTGTATCTTCGAATGACCACTAATGGATATTTGATATGTTTTAACTTAGTTGTCTTTTATTGCTGAGTAGCCACCTTTATATGAAGACTTTGTCCTTCCTCATCTGTAGTGTCAACGCTTAGCTTTAATGGCGCAAGCTCTATAACTTTTATCTTTTCTTCATTAGCTTCAACGGATGTGGCGTTGATATCAAATTCTAGTTCAATTGTTCTGTCAAGCTTTGTTGGATCTGATACCGCAATTTCATATCCTGTATCCATAACTTTTAGAATTACAGAAGCCTGCGTAGATGAGGTTATTCCTGCTGCTGTATAAGACTCCTCATTCCAGAAGTTTATACCCAGCATTTTCAATTCGTTTTCTTTAACTGCATGGGCACTTGTAGAAATTTCTAATATTTCTATATCCGGATTTTTTGCATATTCATTCGTTTCAATAGCCGTTTTACCCGGTAATACAACATAGGTATAGGTATCATTTTTAGGTTTTTTACCGTGACTGATCCAAAATGTCGCAAATTTATTCTCATATACTTTACTAGGATCTCGCCCCCAAGAGCCTTCTCTTTGCTCTCCAATCATGTTAATCTTTGCACTATCCGGGAAATAATAGCCAATATCAGATTTTGAGTCACTGTTTCCTGTGATATGTAGTGTCTGCGTGTTTTGATAAATACCTGTTATTTTTTCGTAAGTACCATATTTTTTCTCATTAATCGATATAATATTAGATCCATCCTTCAATAACTTTCTATTATCTATAATTGTTTCAATATCATTTCCTGTCGTTGAAGTGATTCCAGATCCTACGGCTACTACTTCATCGTCGAACATAAACCACGATTTTTTGACTTCAAGATCTCTCTCTAAACCAATTCCCTGTCCTCTATACTGCAGTCCTGCAATACCGTAAAGTTCATCGATATCGCTTCCGCCTGCCCATGCATACACATTTTTAGAATTTGTAGCTATCCAGCTATAATATGGATCGGTATATCTGTCAGGAGATCTGTCAACAGTCGTTCCTGCCAGTCTCTGCATATCCGCAGTGGCATAATAATCACCATTATACTGATCAGCATCGGAGGTATATAGACAAGTCCTGCCATCCGATATATGCCAAGTTTTTTCACCTGCTCCGTTCATATATTCATATGCTGCAATATTAGGACTATACATAGAAACAGCAAAGCCATATCCTTTTGACAAATGTACGATTTTCCCCATAACTCCATATGTTTTATGCAGTAATAATTCACCGCGGGGTTCTATACTATCATCATTTTCTATACCTTGTATAACTTTTACAAGGGAACCTTGTGCATAATATTCCACCCACCCAGCTGGATCATAAAATATTTTTTCACCCGTGTCATTTTGCATTAACCAATACTTTATCATGCTTTTTGCACGCTTTTGTTCTTTATCGGGCATAACCTCAGATAAATAAGAAAGAGATCGGATAACATGCCGTCCTGCAATAAAGTCCTGATAATCACTTCTTGTAATTTCTCTTCCTCTTACCATATCCATAAACCTGCCATTATAGATCAAAGGCTCAAAAGCTTCGAAAACAACATTATATAAATATTGTTCGGCTTCTTTGCCAATATCAAAGTATTCCGAACCATCATATGCATACATCATACCAGACAATATGTTTATGAAATGTTTTCCGTAACCACCGGTATAGGCATGAACATAGTGCTGAATAAATGAGCCGTCTTTATGGAATCCATCATTATAAACATATTCAATTGAAGCAAAATCACTAGGTACCTTCATGATTCCAGCATCTTGAAGAGTCGTAGGCAGGTTTTCATTTACCCAGTCAATCCATTGTTTATCCTTCTGCAATATGCCAATCAACATCATATTATTACATTTCCATACAAGATTTGCTGCTGTTTCCGGCAACCCCGATGTAGTAGATTGAGAATAGGCATCTTTAAAGTGAAGTGCAACATCAGTATATTTTTTTATGTCCTCTTGCGGTACTTTATCATAAAGTAATACGAGTATATCCAACATACGCAACGGGTTTCCTATTTCTACTCCCCACCAATTTCTGAAGCTAGTTTCCATGTTATAACTAGTGTTATAAATATTTTCCAACCCTGCGACTATCTGATCACAGAGCTCCTCGTCACCATAGTAGCTTGTTCCTGGCGTTCTATATGCTATAGCCAATGCTCTAAGTTTAGCATATCCACTGTTGGGGCCAGATTCCATAGCCACATCTGCAACCCTTTGTACAGAAGCGATGTATTCCTTTACATCGGGATCCGTTAAATCCAAATTTTCACCCAATAGGTATTTTTCCCACCTTATTCTAAGTCTGTCAAACTCATCTAGGTTATCTTTATCTTTATTAACACTAGACCACAGAACTGTGAGACTTATTGCCAGGATAAGTATTACCGATGTAGCTGTAATGATTTTTCTTTTCATAATATTTTCCCCTTTCAATTCTATTTTACGTTATTCAAATCCATAATATCATTTGATTACTTTTTTGAGTTAGAAAATATATACTATAATTAGAATTATTCTTTTGTTCTTTTGGTGGTAAAGAAATAAAAAAAATTACAAATTATATTTTAATGATATTGTAAAATACTAATACTAGTCGTAAATTTGAAAGGAGTTATTAAAATGCGTAAAATAAGACTTGCTGTTATAGGCACTGGCTTGGCTTGGAAACGCCTTCATTGGCCTGCCATCCAAGCACTTAATGATAAATACGAAGTAGTTGCACTCTGTAATCGGACAAAAGTTGATGCTGAAAATTTTGCGAATACTATAAATCTTGATAGTAGTAATGTTTATGAAAATCATCATGAATTACTTAAAAGGACAGATATTGATGCAGTTGATGTGATTGTACCGATAGAACAAAATTATGATATCGCTGCAGATGTGATTAAGGCTAATAAAAACCTTATCGCTGAAAAGCCTTTAGCTGCATCTCTGGAAGGTGCACAAAGATTGGTTAATCTCCAAAAACAGCATAATACGTTGGTCATGGTTGCTGAAAATTTTCGTTACAATGATGAGATGAATCAGATACGAGATATTATCAGTCAAGGTAAGATAGGTAAAGTGATATACTTTATCAAAAATAATGTTGTAGATTTTGAGTCTGAAATGAAAAATGATACTTATGCTGCAAAAGAATGGAGACAGCATCCTAATTATAAGGGTGGTGCATTCTTTGATGCCGCTATCCATGATATCGCTGGTATGAGGCATATCTTTGGCAACGTGGATCATGTATTTGCTATGGGAATTCCTCAACAAGAAGATTTTAATCCGTATATTTCTGTTAATGCCCAGATGTTATTTGCAAATGGTGTTATTGGTCAGTTTTCCTATTATCCCGATGGTCAAGAAACACAAAAACCACTCATAGGCTTTAGAATTTTCGGTATGAATGGTGAAATCTATTTAGAAAATAAGATGGGTGGAATTATTAATATTAGCTATCGTGATGGTAGGCAGGAACAAGTTAACTTTATACCAAAACATGGTTTTTATAATGAATTTCTTAATTTCTATAATGCGTTTAACGGATTAGAAGATATTAAAGTGACACCAGAAGTAGCCTATGGAGATGTTAAGATGATGTTCGATATTTTAACATCAATTGAAACACAAAGGCAAGTTTATGTGGATGCACCGCAAATTGAAGATGACGATGCAAGATATTCGCTACATCAAAATTTATACGGTGTCCATGATACCAGTGAGTATTTACATTAGTTAATTGGTTAATTCAAAATCTCCTTCTATGAATAATTCTCTTAGAAGGAGATTTTAGAATTATATGATGTTCTTATACTTTAAATTTTGATATTAGGTTTTTAAATTCTGAAACTGCCGTCATGTTTTCATCACTGATTTTTTGGGTGCTTTTTACAACTTCTAATATATTATTTGTCTTAACAACAATATTCTCGGCACCCTTTGCACTCTCTACTGTTACTTCAGAAACTTGTTGCATAGAGGTAGTAATCTCTTCTATAGATGCATTAAGTTCCTCTGATGTGGCACTAAAATCAGTCATCACTGCATTAAATGTTTCTGCATCCATTGCATATTGATCTGCTATACCAATAAATTTTTGATAGTCATTAAGTACTTTCTCATCAAAGAAATGAAGTATATTTTCTGAATTTTCTTTAAGATTTTCAACAGAGTTATTAACGATTGATACAACATTTTGAATATCTGTCACAGTACTCGTTGATTGCTCTGCTAATTTTCTGATTTCTTCTGCAACTACTGAAAATCCTTGTCCAGCTTCTCCAGCTCTTGCCGCTTCTATCGCCGCATTTAATGCTAATAAATTGGTTTGTTCAGAAATACTTAATATAGCATCTGTTAAACTATTGATTTTTTCAACAGCCTTTGCTTCTGAGATTGCCTGTGCTAAGTCTTTTTTTACATTATTATATATATTTTTAGCTGCTTGATTTGATTCTTCCGCATCTTTTTTCATAATCGTTGAGCGCTCACTAATGTCCTGTGCGTTGTGCGCTCCTTCTGATGCACTCACTGCAATTGAGTTGGCAGCTTCTCCCATCTCATGGGCTGTAGAGGTTACTTCTTGAGAAGAAGCAGCAGTTTCTTCCATACCAGCGGCCATCTGCTGCGTGACTGCAGAAGCCTCATTTGCTTGATCTGTTAAAACATCTGACTCGGATTTTATTTGTATCGCTCCGTTATTAATGATTTCTCCATTTTTCTGCATACTACTGATTAGCTCTCTTATACTATCAGCTACCTTGTTCACTGTCATTGCGATTGTTCCAAATTCGTCCTTCCCTTCAACGACTAAGTTTTCTTGAAAATCAAGTTCTGCATATTTATTAAGCCTTTTTATGAATCGCTTTGTCATTCTAGACATAGGTATTATAATAACTGCACACATTAATACAGATAATAATAGTATAGATAATCCCATAGCTGCAGATTGTTTAAATTTTTCACTTTTTATCGCATCTAAATCGTCAATATAGATACCCGTACAGACAACCCAATCCCATTCTTTAAATAACCGTGCATAGGATAATTTAGGTTGTGGCTCATTATATCCTGGTTTATCATACACATAATTAACAAAACCTGCTCCACTTTTCTTCGTTAACTCAAGCATTTCTTGCATAAATTTTTTACCATTTGGATCTTCTAATCCTTTAACGTTTGACCCTTCTAAGTTTGTATCGTAATGCATAAGCATATTATATTCTGAGTCCACTATAAAATAATAGTTATTGTCGTCATAGGATAACATTCTTATTGCTTCTTTAGCCGCGGTCTTCGCCTCTTCCTCAGATAGCTCACCTAATTGTGATAATTTGTAATAGTGCTTTATTATGCTAAACGGGTTGTCCACTAGATTGATTAATTTGTTTTCAGCGCCCTCATCAATTGCTTTGTCAAGCGTTCCTAAGACATTTATAATAAGAAAGCCAAACATGATTAATATTGGAATAAGCATGATAATAATTTTGTGCGTGATTTTAAGATTTTTGTAAAATTGTCTCATTGATATACCCTCCCTGGTTTTTTAATATGATAACTGTGTTTTTAAGTTTGGGCGGCAACCCTTGATTCATTTTGCTTTTTTCACATTTTGTTTATTTTATTATATATTATTTAGAAAATTAGTGTCAAAACAGTAATTTACATTATGAGAAGAAAAGGGTAAAAAAGAGCGTCCCACCTAGATTTTTTTTATCTATTTGTTGAGACAGCTCGTTATGCAGGATGTTTCCTAAACAAAAAACACCAGCACTGCCAGATAAGTCCTCTGGCAATGCTGGTGTTTTCTTTTATCACATCATGAGGCATATACAATACTACGATTGATGTAAGTGCTTTTAATATCTATTTTCATACTTTAAATTTTGAAATTAGGTTTTTAAATTCTGAAACTGCCGTCATGTTTTTATCACTGATTTTTTGGGTGCTTTTTACAACTTCTAATATATTATTTGTCTTAACAACAATATTCTCGGCACCCTTTGCACTCTCTACTGTTACTTCAGAAACTTGTTGCATAGAGGTAGTAATCTCTTCTATAGATGCATTAAGTTCCTCTGATGTGGCACTAAAATCAGTCATCACTGCATTAAATGTTTCTGCATCCATTGCATATTGATCTGCTATACCAATAAATTTCTGATAGTCATTAAGTACTTTTTCATCAAAGAAATGAAGTATATTCTCTGAATTTTCTTTAAGATTCCCAACGGAATTATTAACAATTGATACAACATTTTGGATGTCTGTCACTGTGCTCGCTGATTGCTCTGCTAATTTTCTTATTTCTTCTGCAACTACAGAGAATCCTTGTCCAGCTTCTCCAGCTCTTGCCGCTTCTATCGCCGCATTTAATGCTAATAAATTGGTTTGTTCAGAAATGCTTAATATCGCATCTGTTAAAATATTGATTTTTTCAACAGCCTTTGCTTCTGAGATTGCCTGTGCTAAGTCTTTTTTAACATTTGTATATATATTTTTTGCTTCTCGATTTGATTCTTCCGCATCTTTTTTCATAATCGTTGAGCGCTCACTAATATCCTGTGCGTTGTGCGCTCCTTCTGATGCACTCACTGCAATTGAGTTAGCGGCTTCTCCCATTTCATGGGCTGTAGAGGTTACTTCTTGAGAAGCAGCAGCAGTTTCTTCCATACCAGCAGCCATCTGCTCAGTGACTGCAGAAGCCTCATTTGCTTGATCTGTTAAGACACCTGAATCGGATTTTATTTGTATCGCACCGTTATTAATAATTTCTGTGTTTTGCTGAATACTTGATACTAACTCCCTTACACTTCCTATAACTTTATTGAATGTAATCGCTATTATTCCAAATTCATCTTTAGCCTCTATAAATAGATCTTCTCGAAAATCAAATTCAGCATATCTATTAAGATTATTAATAAGTCGTTTTGTCCTTTTCGTCATAGGTACTAAAATGATTGTACTCATTAATAAAGCGATAGCCAGTAATAAAATACCCATATTAAAAGAATGTTGCAATTTTGATCTTTTCATTGCATCCAGATCATCAATATAAATGCCTGTACTAATAATCCAATTCCATTCTTTAAATAATTTTGCATAAGATATTTTGGGTTGTGGTTCATCATGTCCTGGTTTATCAAACACATATCTGACAAAACCTGCACCACTTTTCTTTGTTATATTAACCATTTCTACAAAGATTTTTTTTCCAGTAGGGTCTTCAAACGCTTCAACATTTGTACTTTCTAGCCCTGCATTTGGATGCATAAGCATATTATATTTTGAATCTAATATGAAATAATAATTATTTCCTTCATAGGATAACATCCTTATTGTTTCTATTGCAGCAGTTTTAGCCTCTTCTTCAGATAACTCACCTGATTGTGATAATTTATAATAGTGATTTATTATGCTAACCGGGTTGTCCACTAAGTTGTTTAATTTGTTTTCTACGCCTTCATCAATTGCTTTTCCGAGTGTGTCTACATCATCCATAATAAGGTAAATGAACATTATAGAGATTATTATGAGCATGATAGAGATTTTGTGTGTAATTGTAAGATTCTTGTATAATTGTATCAATCAGTATACCCCCCTAATGGTTTTAGTTTTGTGTTATGAATATGTTTTCAACTTTGAATCTAACCCTTCCCAATATATTTTCCAAAACACCTCCAATTTGTCTATAGTGACTAACTCCTCATCATATATCATCAATGAGATAATCCCAAAAATATAAGCTACAAAACTATCAATAATCGTTCGTTTCATTTCTTCTAAAGCATCACCTTGATTATTTAACTCGACAGTATTCATCATCCCTTGCATAAATATTTCTGCGAAAGTTAATACTTTTGTTTTTATATTCTGTTTAAAATCTATAGGTGGGTTAAAAAAAATATTATGCCAAAATTTCTTTCTTGTAGGATCTTCATTGATATATATAATGATTTTTTTAAACATTTGATAATATAATTCATTTGTTGTATAAGTATCACACATACATAAGATTTCATGTTCAAAAAAATGATTTAACTCTTCAAATTGTTTTTCTATTAATACTAAAAAAATCTCTTCTTTACTAGAAAAATGATAATATAAAGATGGTTTTTTTATACCTATTTTTTTTGCTATAAGGGATAATGTCATCCGTTCATAGCCTTTTTCAACATAGATTTTATACGCTTGCTGTATTATTCTCTGAGCTGTTTCCCCTTGTGTATTCAAATCAACGTTTCCCTACCTTTCGTTAGTTCATTTATTTTTATTATACATTATTTAAATGGTTAGTGCAAAACAATAATTTACATTATGACAACCATTTGTAAAATCAAAGAATTAAAGCAATGATCGGAATTGTAATAATAGATAATAATGTTGATATAAAAACACATTGTGCTGCTAAATAAGCATTACCATCATATTTAGTTGCTAGTATCGACGTATTAGCCGCTACTGGCATAGCAGTTATGATAACTGCTATGCCGATAGCTAAAGAGTCAACGGCTAGTAATCTTAAGACGATTAATACGATACCAGGCAATAAAATCAATCGAATAAAACTGACAATATATACGCTAGTGTTTGTAAGCATCTTCGAAAGCTTTGCTCTTGCTAGAAGCATTCCTACCAACATCATTGATAACGCACTTGTAGGTGAACCTATCATTTTAATGGATGCTGTAATAGGCATAGGCAATTCTATGGAAAAAATGAAAAGAAATAATCCAATGGCGACTGCTACTATAGGAGGATTAATCAAATTACTAAAATCTATTTTAATCCGCTTTGCCTCTCGTCTTCTAATAAGCATAATACCAAGTGAATTTATCAAAATATAGTTGGATATATTATAGACTGCTGCATAGAAAATGCCAACTCCACCAAACATCGCTTCTATCACTGGATAACCCATAAACCCAAAATTCGAAAAAATAACTGCAAATTGATATATATTACGCGATAGAGGATCTACTTTGAGTAGGTTGACAACCAGTATGGAAAATAAATATGAAAATATCAATACAGATAAACCTGTTGCCAGCAGCCAACCGCTTTGTACTAACGTTTCCACTGAAAAATCATGGGACATTGCATCAATAATCCTTGCTGGTATAATAATGTAAAACAGAAAATTTGATAAGTTCTTAGTGAAAGATGCTTCCACAAGTATCATTCTTTTGACTGCAAAGCCAACAAGTAATAGCATAAATAATACTAATATCTGATTTAATGTATCGACAAAATTCATATTTTGTTCTCACTCCTATAATTTCTATATTGATTATTCTTTAATATATCAATTTCATTGATTTTAGTAAAATGCTTAACGCTCATTGTAAAACACCTCTTTATTTAATTATACATAAAAATATCCTATAAGGTAGACTTTTTTTACTGTCTATCTTATAAGATACATTTTACTTCAAGATGTAAGCTATAACGGAACGGTTTGCATACAAAACTTAAAAAACGAGCGAAGTGTTCACCAATCGGCTAGACGACTTGACTTGGAACTCTGTTTATTGATTGGTAATACAATAGTAAACGTTGTGCCCATACCTATTTCGCTGTCCACGGCAATATGGCTACCTATTAAATCCATGATACCTCTTACCTGTGCAAGACCAAGACCGCTGCCTTCACTTTTACGGGAGTTGTCAGCCTGATAGAACTTCTCGAAAATGTGGGGCAAATTTTCTTTGGTAATGCCGATGCCATGGTCACGGATTGTAAAGACGATTTCACCCCTTTTCCTCTTTAGGCTAACCTCGATCTTACCGCCGTCACCGCTGTATTTAACGGCGTTACTGATAAGATTACCCCATGCATGGTAGAGCATCATTTCTGCGCCATGATAAGTGATTTCGTCAATATCTAGATCAAACTCAATATTTTTTGTATTCCAGACATTTTCCTGCTGCAGCAGAATCTGGAGAATCTGCTCATCCAAACGGTAGGTTTTCAGCTCTGGTTGCAAAACATTACTGTCTAATTTGTTAAGCATTAGCAAGTTGGAAACCAAATCGGAAAGCCTATGTGTATTGAACAGTATACGTTCTGTACAGTCTTTACAGTCCTCTTGGGTCAAATCTGTACTTTGCAGAAGGGTAGCATATCCTTCAATAGCGGATAGAGGTGTTTTAAATTCATGGGACACATTAGAAACGAATTCTTTTCTCAGATGCTCCGTAACTGCCAGTTCCTCAGCCATAATGCCGAAATTTTCAAATACCTCATCCAATTCTTTGATGGTACCAGTGTAGTCCAAGTTAACGTCAAATTCACCCCAAGCCAGCTTATTGGAGGCTTCGTTAAGACGCCCCAAAGGCTTAACCAACTTCTGCACCAACAAAAATGGACAAATCAATTCTAGAGAGACAGCAATCAGAAAAACAAAGATGGAATTAACCCAAAATACTGGTGTAGGAATATCCACATATTGAGATAATAAGAAAAAACCTCCGATGAGAAGAATGCCAAGAGCTATAACATTCCAAAATAGTATTTTCAAACAGAAAGCAAAAGCGTTTTCCAATGGCCGTTTCACCTGTTGATTGTTTTCATCCATGTTTGCTCACCACCTTATATCCCATCCCCCGAATAGTCACGATTTCAAAATCTGGGTTATCCAAAAAACGATTCCGCAGACGATTGATATGGACGTCTACTGTATGCGGATCGGTGTTAGATGCAAAATCCCACACATCGTCCATTAACTGCATCCGGGTAAAAGCTTTACCACAATTGGAAATCATCTTAAACAGCAACTGAAATTCCTTTTGAGGTATAATTTGGGATATTCCTTCAATAGTAACAGTAAAGGAGTCATAATCTACCGTTGTACTACCGATGGTGAATTTATGCTCCACCACGCTTTGAGCCCTTCTAATCAACGCCTGTACCCGTAGCACCATCTCATTGATATTGATGGGCTTTACCATATAGTCGTCTGCGCCAGACAGGAAACCTTGCTGCAAATCCATAAAGCTGTCTTTGGCAGTAATCATTAGTACTGGAACGTTATACCCATAGTTCCGCAATGTCATTACCAATTCATACCCATCCATATTGGGCATCATAATATCAGATATAATTAAGTCTGGCTTGGTACCTTCCATAATATCTATTACCTGACTGCCGTCTTCCGCTTCCAACACCTCATACCCGTTGCGACGCAATACTTTAACATATAACTGACGAATTTCTGTATCATCTTCAGCCACAATAATCTTAAACATAACAAATTCCTTCTTTCTATAATATACCTTTATTAAAGCATTTTACATCAGAATTATCAACTGAATATCAACAAAAAATCAATAAAATTTGATGTTGCGTTTATCTTCCTGTGACCTTAATTCGATACACTGTAGTCACAAACAAAACAATAAAAATTTTGGAGGTAACAACTATGGAAAATATATTAATATATCTATCTTGCACCAATCCGAATTTAATAATAGCATTGGGTCGCAAAGTTAATAACCAGCTATACAAACGAAAAACTAACTAGAAAGGAAAATGGAAAACTATGAGTGCCACTACAAAAAAAGGGTTGTTTGATAAAAAGATATTTGATTCTCGCATCAAATCCACGAATGTGCAAAACAGCGAACGTTGGCTTGGCTATCTACTTGGTCCGGCCGGCGTTATCTTACTTAACAGTATTTTGGCAAGTTATTTGAACGTATTCTATACAGATGTTCTGAAAGTCGGCGCACTGTGGGGCGGCTTGTTCTTGACTATATTCCCCATTATATCGAAAATTGTTGACATCTTTTCCAACATCATTATGGGTCGTATTATCGACCACACCAAGAGTCGGCAGGGTAAGGCGCGCCCTTGGTTGCTTATTTCTGCACCTCTGGTTGCGGTCACTGGTCTCTTACTGTTCTTTGTGCCGCAGGCAAGCAGAACGGTACAGACTCTTTGGATCATGTTCACCTATAATCTATACTATTCCCTTGCTTATACCATGTACTACATGAGCCATACCATGATGGTTCCCCTGTCTACTCGCAACGCCAAACAGCGCGACGGTGTAGCAGTGATGTCCAATTTAGGAATGGGTATCATTCCTGGCGTGTTCGTCGCCCTGCTGTTTCCGATGTTTATTCTACCCGCCATCGGTGTTGACCAGAGCAAGTGGATTACTCTGATGTGCGTATTCTCTATCCTAGTCATCCCCGCTGTTTTTGTGGAGTATTTCTTTACTAAAGAACGGATTACTGAAGAGTCCTACGGTTTGAAGGATCAGAAAGAGCTTCCCAGCATCATCAAGCAGCTCAAGGCATGCCTGTCCAGCAAGTACTGGATTATTATCATGATATTTTACCTGCTTTTTCAGTTAAGCAGTAACTTTGTCAACGCTAGCCTTGTTTACTACTGCAACTGGGTATTGGGTACTTATAATGACGGTATCACACAGGCAATGGTTGCCGCCATCGGCAACGCACCTCTTGGTTTGGGCGTTCTGATTATGTGGCCAATCTGCAAGAAATTCGGCAAACGCAACACCACGATGGCTGGCTTCATCGTTGGTATTATCGGCGGCATCATCTGCTATATCAATCCCACTAGTATAGGTATTGTTTTGGTTGGTCTTGTCATCCGTTCTTTCGGAGCTCTGCCTCTTGCATATGTTACTATGGCAATGGTTGCCGATGCAATGGATCACGTTGAGTGGAAGAATGGATTTCGTTGCGACGGTTTGTCGATGTCTATTTATAGCATCATCTTTACTATAAGTTTTGGCATTTCTACAGGTCTATTCAACCTGGGATTGACCTCCTTTGGTTATGTGCCGCCCGCCTTTGATGGCAGCTGGATCGCGCAAAATTCCGCTGTTCAGAGCTTCTTTACCTTCGGTTATATAGGTATCAACATCGTCATTTACGCTTTGTTGTTTATCCTTATGATATTCTTCAAGGTTGAGAAGGAGATGCCCCAGATCCAGAGTGACATCATCGCTCGCCATAAGGCTGAAGCCGAGACAGAGGGAATAGATATATCCTTCAAGGAAAAGGTTCATCAGGAGCCAGTGGAACAGGATTACATCGTCGAAGAAAAGAGCAAAAGGAAAAATGGTATGAAATAATAAATAGAAAGAAAAACATAGCCTTATCAAAAAGAGTCATTGTTTCGAATCATTAGCTATGAAACAGTGATTCTTTTTTCTGTCAATCAAACTCGTAATCTATGTTTTGTTCTCCCTCCTAAATTTCTAGATTTTTATTGACACCTGACTTCCCTCGGTGTACAGTAATGTATATTAAGTATTAATAATGAGGAGATATCTATTATGAATTCAGCTTATATAGTTGCCCCAGCTGTGGGTGCATTGATTGGGTATATTACAAATTTTATCGCTATCAAAATGTTATTTCGTCCACTAAAATCCAAATACATATTCGGGATAAAAGTTCCTTTCACACCAGGTATTATTCCCCGTGAAAAAAAACGTCTCGCCAAAAATATTGGTATTGCCGTTGGCGAACAACTTTTAACACCTGATGTTATTATTGAGACAGTGACATCTTCATATTTCAAAAATAAAATTGAGACATTTGTTGATCAGCAAATTGTTAATATTAAAGATAATAATAAAAGAGTCGAGGAACTTATTCAAGGTGTATTGGATCCAAGTGAGGTTCAACATGTTATTAACAATATCCAGACTGATTTATCAAGTTTTATTTATACGAAACTAAATTCACCTGAAACCATTAACGCAATTAATATGTATATCTCACAAGGGATTGATCAATTTGTTGACGAAGAACTGAGTAATCCAATGATAAAGATGGTACTTAGCTTAAACACTGGTATCGTAGATACAATAAAAAATGCTGTATCAGGAAAAATTCAAGCCATGCTTCAAGATAATTCACAAGACATTATTGAAAGTATTGTTGGTGAAGAATTGCGTAGATTATTTAATGCAGAAATAAATGATGTGTTATCTAATTTTGAACATCACATCCCTAAGATAAAGAAAATTATATTTACTAGTTTTGAACAAATATTACGTAATAATATTGATACAATTACGTCTGCTATGGATATTCCAAGTATTGTCGAAAAACGTATTAACGATTTTGATATCTTAGAAATGGAAGAATTGATTTTAAATATTATTGACAAAGAGTTAAAGGCTATTATATGGTTAGGTGCTTTGTTAGGATTAATGATGGGCTTTTTAATGCCGTTGTTTTCGTAAATTACTACTATCTTTTTTAATTTTCCCTATCATAATCTGGCCAACCCCTTTTAACTTACTAAATGAAATCGTTTCCTATAAATAAAGCTATTTTGACTATTGTAAATTTGATTTTTTTGTCGCATATTCGCCCTCTTGTAACTATTAGCTATTTTATTGTAAAAAAAGCTATTTTCTTATTGAAGAGGCTATTTTTCTATAGTATACTTTATATTAATAGCATAACCATACTATTTCCAAAATAATCTCGTGATTAGGAGGTCACAAATGAATCCGCCAATAAATGGGAATCTAGGCTTCTTCACCAATTTAATTTCCTGCAACCAAAACCTCTATTACTGGTCTTATGATACCAACTTAAACCCTATATATAATAATTGTCCTAACGCGTCAGCCTATGAGACAATTTTTGAGTTAAATGGATGTAAGGCGTACCTCGCTTCCTATCTATTGAATAATCAAATGCCACTAATACTGAACGATAGTATGGGTTTAGTGTGGATAGCGGCTTTTGAAACCAAGGATAACACTGTCATCCGAGTACATATAATAGGTCCAGCATTTATATCTGATATTTCCGATAAAACCTTGGAACGTGAATTAGAACATCTAAAATATTCTATTAAACAGAAAAACAAGTTAATTATACAGTTAAGAGAACTACCAGTTATATCAATGCTTACGTATAACCAATATGGTATTATGCTACATTATAGTATTACTGGAAAAAAGATAAGTGTCAGTGATTTTAATTATCAACTTTATCCAATGCCTGATATTAAATACTCATCTCCAGAACTTTACTCAACATCTTATCATGGAACTTGGTTTGCTGAGCAGACATTAATAAAGATGCTTAAAAACGGAAATTTGAATTATCATAATGCTTTTAACAAGCTATCTACCACTGGTGCATATGGACAATTTTGTATAGGAGATCCTATGCGCCAAGCTAAAGATTATGTTCTTATTTTTATCACCATATGTTCTCGCGCTGCCATTAAAGGTGGCCTCTATCCTGAAACTTCATATGCAATTGCCGACTTTTATTATCAGAGTATTGAAAATGCAACCACTATTTCCGAAACACGTGAAATAAGTCATACAATGTTTAATGATTACGTAACACGGGTGCATAAGAATAAAACTACTGACGGTGTTACACGTCAAATTAAGGAATGTTGTGACTATATATTATTGCACGTCAATGAAAAACTAAACATAGCAGATATAGCCTCTTTAGTTGGCTATACAAAATACTATTTAACTAAAAAGTTTAAAAAAGAGATGGGCTGTAGTATTAATAATTATATTAAGAATGCAAAAATTGAACATGCAAAGTTATTACTACGTTCAACTCAAATGAATATTCAAGATATCAGCGAAACACTAAATTTTTGTTCTCAAAGTTATTTTGCAGAAGCATTTCGCAAAATTACAGGATATACGCCTGGCGATTATCGAACTAAAAATACTACCCATTAAACAGAGATAAAAGTTTTTAAAATACCCTATAAAGACAACGTATTGTCTTCATAGGGTATTTTATATTAAATAAAATGAAAGGGCTTAACTTATCGTTACCTTAAACTCAAATCTATCTCCTTACTATTCTCCATAGCCTTTTCACTATCATCTCCAACATATAAGATGTATGATGAATCTAAATTCCAACCTGTTTCAGAATAAAATTTTAAATCTTCAATGTCGATAGATATTTCAATATTTTTTTCTTCTCCCCGTAATAATTCCACTCTTTTGAATCCTTTTAATAATTTAACTGGTCGTTCTAAATCTTTTTCATTACTTCCAACAAACACTTGTACTACATCTGCGCCATTACTATCTCCAGTATTCTTAACCGAAGTCTTAACCACGATTGTATCTTGTTGTATGTCCACATCAAAATTTCCAACTTCAAATGTAGTATAACTTAATCCATAACCAAATGGATATGCAGGTTCTATTCTCTCTTTATCAAATAAAGTATATCCGTGATAATAACCATATTCTATGACATACGGTTTTTCCCCTATTCCGATAATCTGAGGATAATCTTCTTCTGTTTTAGCTACTGTAAAAGGTAGTTTGCCGCTAAAGTTTGCCTTTCCAAGTAATAAATTTGTTAGTGCTGTTCCACCTTCTATTCCACTATAATAATTCATTATTATAGCATCTGCATATTCTTTCCACTCTTCAACAATTATGGCGCATCCGCTATACAATACAACGATTACTTTCTTACCCATATCTTTCATTTCTTTGATGAGGGAAATCTCTTTATCAGTCAGTCTTAAACTTGCTCTGTCACCACCACAATTCTTTGGCTTTTCTGTCATTTTGTATTTTGTATTAGCAAAATATTCTCCTTCTTTTTCGCTATCGTTACCTACACATAGGATTACAGTTTCAGCATTCTGTGCTGCATCTTTAGCCTTATTTAAGTCGTTACCATTTGATAATAACACATCTTTAAACTGCTTTTCCAGCCCTTTATATGGTGTTATAACATTTTTGCTGTGTACACGACTGGAACCATGGTCTCCTACATTAACTGTATCAGCATAGCTTCCAGCTACCAAAATCTTGGCATTTTTTTCTAAAGGTAGTACTCCATCTCTATTTTGAAGAAGTACCATTCCTTTTTCGGCTACTTCTAAGGCAATTTTTCTATTTTCTTCACTATGAACCACACTCATGGAACGAGGTTTTATTTTTGGAATCTGACGAATTAGAACACCTAAAATATTTTTTACCGCACGGTTGATATGATCTTCATTTAATTTTCCAGTTTTTAAGCATTTTTTAATTTTTTTAGGACTATATTGCATAGTAATCATCATTTCAATATCTAGTCCTGCACGAAGAGCTTGTTCCGTGTCGTGAACGCCCCAAATAAAATCACTCATGACAAAACCATCAAATCCCCATTCATCACGAAGAATATCTGTCAATAGTTTCTTATTCTCACAACAATAAAATTCATTATAACGATTATATGCACCCATAATACTCAAAGCCCCTGCATCAATACACTTCTTAAAATGCGGAAGATAAACCTCCCTTAATGTACGTTCATCTGTTTTTACATCAATATAAAAACGCAAATCTTCAATGCTGTTTAATGCATAATGTTTTGGACAAGCAATCATACCTTCTTCTTGCACACTTTTGGTTAATGCAACACCCATTTTACCTAGAAGGCATGGATCTTCTCCATAACTCTCTTGACAACGACCCCACCTTGGATTTCTTACTAAGTTAATACAGATGCCCGCAAAATAATTGGCTCCTTGCGCAATTGCTTCATCTGCAATCATCTTTCCGATTCTATACTCTAATTCTTCGTCAAATGTTGAAGCTCGTAGCATTGATACTGGTAAACAAGTACTATTTCCCATTACTACGCCACGAGGGCCATCCGTAAATAAAACGGTCGGAATACCAAGACGCTTACAGCCACCTGCTGGTAATGCACGCACATTATAGTTTCGTTTTGTTTTAATGATGTCAATAAGTGACTGCAATGCCCCATGACCAGAGAGCATGTATATCTTCTCATCCAAAGTCATTTCTTCTAACAAACCAGTGACTTGTTTTGTTAGATTTTCTTTTGTCTCCTGAACACCATAGTTTTTTACTGCTTCACGAAAATTCATTTAATTTCCTCCTTCATACTCATTCTTATATATGATAAATATATCATTTTTTTTTATATGCTTATAGTAATTCCATTACTTTTATAACAAAATGATTGGCTAACTATAAATTATAGAGTATTTGAGGATTATTTTAAAGATTTTTAGTACTTCCTTTTACGGTATTCCTCAGGTGTTATTCCTTCTATTTTCTTAAAAGTCTTAATAAAATAACTTTGACTACTAAATCCCAAAGATGTTGAAATTTGTAACGATGTATAATCAGTATAATCTAAGATTTTTTTTGCTTCAGATATTTTTTTTGTTGTAACATAATCACTAAAAGATATACCTAACTCTTTTTTGAAAAGTCGTGAAAGATAAGAGACATTCATTTGTAGTTTTTTTGCGACAGTATGTATCCGAATTGTTTCTGAAATATGATATTGTATATAATTTAAACACTTTTGTACTGGTAATGAGTAAGTATTTCGACTGTTTTTTTTAATTTCATTTTTTAAATCTATTAATAATTGCATTATTACTTTTTCTGTTTCAGGTATTGTTTTCGCTTTTTCAATCGTTGATATTGCCACATCACCTAAAGTAAAAGCGAGATGTGCATCAAGTCCATATTCTATTGCATATCTTTCTAATAAGGCTATACCACAAATAACTAAATTTTTATTGGAGCGAATTGGGTCGTGTTCACAAAATATGGGTGTCTTAAATTCAAATGCGCGACGTATTATTTCTAGTGAATTATCTTCCTCGCTTTTGAAAATATTATCAAACATGAATCGTTCGAAAAAATATGAGTGATGTATAAACTCATCTTCTCTATGCTTTATTAAATCTCTATTGAATTTTTCTCTCAAAATACTATTTCGCATAATTTTTTCTTTATTCTCATATATCAGACTATTTGCATCAAATAGTTTTTTTAATAATAGAGTATTATAGAAGTTATTACTTTTATTAATAACATTCAACTGTGAATAGTAATTTTTTAAGCCAGTCATATGTTTAATTGATATATTCATTTTATTTATTAAGTTATTTAAAATACTTGGCGTTATTTCAAAGAGTAGATAGGGGCCAGCAATTATATAACCATATATATCAGCTTTATACTGTATGGTGGCTACAATGTAATGTTGATAATATTCCGTAGCAATACATTCAATCGTATCAACTTTCTCTACTGATTCAGTTAATAGTGGGGTATTCAAAGCATTGGGGAATTGTATTTGGATATTGCCAAATTTGATAGGTTGCTCTTCGTTATTTTTCGGAATAAATTCTATAGGAATATCTGTCGTATGATAAAATATTTCAAGTACTTCGAATATTTTCTCATATATTGATGCACCTTTATCCTTATCCATATTCATTCCCTTTCTATGATTTTAAATAGGTCAGAGAACATAATCATCCCCTGACCTAATGTAATCACTAAAAATATGTTTTGTTTTATACTTCTAAGATATATTGGTTAAGCATCATTTCAAGCATTTCTTGTCTGCCTGATACATTCTTAACTTGATCATTTTCCATTGCATATTTTTCTAACTCAGCAAATCCAACTTTTCCGCCAATAATATCTTTACCGATACCACTTGTATAGCTTGCATATCTGTCGCTAACAAATTTGTCAAATTTGCCATCTTCAATCATTTTGTATGCAATTTTTAATCCTTTTGCGAAAGTATCCATTCCAGCAATATGTGAGTAGAATAGATCAGAAGGTTCAAAAGAACCTCTTCTTACTTTAGAATCAAAGTTTAAACCACCAGTAGTAAGTCCGCCTGCTTTGATTACTTCATACATTGCCAAGGTAGTATCATAAATATTTGTTGGGAATTGGTCTGTATCCCATCCAAGTAATAAATCGCCTTGGTTTGCGTCAATACTTCCAAGTACACCGTTAATTCTACAAACCCTTAGTTCATGTTGGAAAGTATGCGCTGCTAATGTAGCATGATTTGCTTCAATGTTCATCTTGAAATATGGGTCTAATCCATAGGTTTTTAAGAAGCCTATAACTGTTGCTGTATCAAAATCGTACTGATGCTTGGTAGGTTCTTTTGGTTTTGGCTCAATTAAGAACTGACCATCGAATCCTATCTCTTTTGCATAATTTACTGCCATCTGCAAAAATCTAGCAAAATTATCTTGTTCTAGCTTCATATTTGTATTGAGTAGGGTTTCGTAACCTTCTCTACCACCCCAGAATACATAGTTTTGACCACCAAGGTCTTTTGTCACTTCCATTGCTTTCTTAACTTGTGCCGCTGCATAAGCGAATACGTCTGCATTACAGGAAGTAGATGCACCATGTACATATCGTGGATTACTAAAAGCATTTGCAGTACCCCATAAAAGTTTTAAGTCGCTTGTTTTCATATGTTCTTTGATGAGTGCTACAATTTCGTCCAAATTTTTATTTGTTTCTTTTAGTGTACTTGCTTCTGGCGCAATATCTCTGTCATGGAAACAGAAAAATGGTACGCCTAGTTTTTCACAAAATTCAAAGTTTGCTGCTACTTTTGCTTTCGCAAGTTCCATTGGATTAGTTATATTATCCCATGATCTTTGTGCTGTTCCAGCACCAAAAGGATCTGCACCTGTTCCTTGATACGTGTGCCAATAGGCTACTGCGAATCTTAAGTGGTCTTTCATTGTCTTACCACCGATTACTTCTTCAGCGTTATAATACTTAAATGCTAATGGATTGTCTGAATCCTTTCCTTCATACTGAATCTTGTTAATACCTTTAAAATATTCTGACATTTTTAAACTCCTCCTTGTTGTTTTTCTATATTTATTTATGGTAATTTTACTTCCCAAATAACACTTTAAGTGGAATAATTGCAGCACCTAGTGTTGAGGTCTTCTCCCCAATCTGTGAGGCAATAATTTTCACTTTTGAGGCTGAATAGTTTAATGCTTTTGTGTGTACTATTTTTTTAATATCATCTATCACCAAATCAGCATACTTAACAAATTCTTTTCCAAGTACAATAACTGATGGATTTAATATATTGACTAATTCTGAAACCGCAATCCCTAAGTAACGAGCTGCTTCTAATAAAATATTTTTAGCAGCTATATCACCTTTTTTTGCCGCTTCTACTATTGTCTCTATAGTAATGTCATCAATTTCTTTTACCTCATTTAAGCTTGATACAATTCCTTGTTTCACTAAGGTCTTAGCCATTTCCACAACATGAGTTGTTGATGCCAATGTCTCAAGACAGCCATATTTACCACAACCACATTTAGGCCCGTTTTCATTGACTACGATATGCCCTACTTCACCAGCACTGCCGTCCGCGCCTCGATATATTTTGCCATTTGCAAATATACCTGCACCTATCCCCGATTTGATATTTATACATACAAAATGTTTGGTTTTTTGGCAAATTCCTATCCAATGTTCACATATGGCTGAAGCCATAGCCTCATTCTCTATATATATTGGTATTTTTGATAGTTTATTGAAGTGGATTTTGACATTTACATTTTCCCACCCTAAGTTAGGTGCTAGGATTACCTCTCTCGTTCCACTGCTGATGACACCTGGTATAGAAATACCTACTCCTAACAATTTTGAAATGTCTATTGAAAATTGGAATAATATTTTTAATATTTCTGTTTCTATGCTATTTACCACGACTTCTACACCAATATCCGCTGGCATAGAAATACTCTTCTCTTCAATGACTTCACCTGTAATATCCATTAATACTATGTTCATAGCATCTATATCTAGATCTACACCTACCGAATAGAAGGAATGTGGTTTTAACTCAAGTAACATCGGTCTTCTTCCACCCTTAGATTCTCCTATGCCTGTTTCATAGATATAGCCTTCCTCTATTAAACTCGAAGTAATCATTCCTACCGCATTTGCTGATAGTCCTGTCATGCTAGAAAGTTCTGCTTTGGATACTGTTTTATTTGTTCTAATTAAGTCTAGTATGACTTTTTGATTAAATCTCTTTAGAAATTGATTATTACCTGTCCTTTTTTTACCCACTATAATGACCTCTTTTATAACTTAGCTAAATCAAAGAAATCCTGTTTCAATGATTGATATATTTGTTTATAGATAGTATAGTTCTTCTGATATTTTTCATTCAAAATCATATCAGGTTCTTGTGTAGTTCTCACTTCGATTGTAGCATCACATGCTTGAGCCACATTGTCATATATTCCTGCACCTACACCAGCTAATATTGCTACACCTAGGGCGCCACCTTCACTGGAATTTATCGTGTTTATATTAGTGCCAAATATATCAGCTTGCATTTGTCTCCAAAGCTTGCTCTTTCCACCGCCTCCAGAAGCACGTACTTCACTAATATCTACACCCATATCTTTTATTATCTCGAGACAATCTTTAAGACTGAATACAACACCTTCTAGTACTGATCTTAGCATTTCCTGTTTGCCGTGTTTTGCAGATAGCCCAAAAAATACTCCACGGGCATTGGCATCTAGATGTGGTGTCCTCTCTCCCATTAAATAAGGCAAATATATTACTCCACTAGAACCTGCCGCAACTTTTTCTGCTTCTTGATCCATTAATACATAAGGGTCGATGTCAAGTAGTTCTGCTGTTCTTTTTTCTTCTATACAGAAATTATCTCTAAACCATTTTAGCGATAATCCTGCTCCTTGTGTAACTCCCATGATGTGCCATGTATTTGGAACTGCGTGACAAAATGTATGAACACGGCCTTTTGGATCTATGCTTACTTTGTCTGTATAGGCGAATACAACTCCTGATGTGCCTATAGTAGAGGATATAACACCTGATCTAACAATACCATTACCAACTGCTGCTGCTGCTTGATCACCTGCACCACCTACTACAATTGTTCCTTCTTTTAAACCTGTTAGTTTAGCAGCCTGACTATGAACCTGTCCTGTTACTTCCTGTGATTCATATACTTTACCTAAGAAACTCTTTTCTATCCCTAATTTATCTAAGACTTCATCGCTCCACTGTCTCTTTGGAATATCCATAAACTGCATACCACTAGCATCTGAAACTTCAGTAGCAAATTCACCTGTCAATTTGTATCGAATGTAGTCTTTCGGAAGTAATATCTTTTTAATTTGACTAAATATTTCTGGTTCATTATTTTTGACCCACATTACTTTTGATGCTGTAAATCCAGTTAATGCTGGATTTGCAGTGATTTCTATGAGTTTTTCTTTTCCAATGATTGAAGTGATTTCATCACATTCTCGTGTGCTTCTTTGGTCACACCAAATAATCGCTTTCCTTAATACATTGTTGTTCTTATCCAGTAGTACGGCTCCGTGCATCTGTCCTGATAAACCTACCCCTTTAATACCTGTTATATCTATACCACTTTTTAATACCACATTATTAATCGAGGTGTATGTAGCTCTCCACCAATCTTCTGGGTCTTGTTCTGCCCAACCAACTTTTGGTTGATATAACGGATATTCTTGCAGGTCACTAGCGATGGTATTTCCTTTATCATCAAATAATACTGTCTTTGTCCCTGAAGTACCGATGTCTATTCCAAGCAAAAACGCCATATGTTTTTTCCTCCTTATCAATTTTAATAACTTCTTAATATTATATTACAAAGTATACATGATTATAATTATTTTTTCAAGCTTTTTACGCGTTAAAATTGTCACACTACTTCTTTCTATGTGTCTAAATAAATAGAATAATCATTGAGAGGAGTTTTTACTATGAAAGTATTAACAGTTTTAGGGAGTCCAAAGAAAAATGGAAATACATCAAAGGCACTTGACTTCTTTGAAAAAATTCTGAAAACACAGGGACATGAAGTTGAAAGGATACATATTACAGATTATAATGTAAATGGTTGTCTTGGCTGCTGGGCTTGTACAAAAGTAGTAGTTAAACCCGGATGCGTACAAAAAGATGATACCAACTCCATATTTGAACGTATGTTTTCATCAGATGCTATTGTATATGCATCTCCACTTATTGGCTGGGACATAAGCTCTCAAATAAAACCCTTTTTTGATAGGCATTTCAGTATTGTAAAAGGTTATGGTACACAGAATCAGAAATCGTTCTTGGAAGAGAAACCTGTTTCATTACTGATTACATGCATGGGATCTCAGGAAAACAATACCGATCTTGTAGAAATATTTTTTGACAGATTTAGTGGATACATAAAAAGTGATAATGTCAGAAAATATATTATTACACACAGCATGGCGCCAGATTTCATTCAAAGGGCTGAAGAAACCGCACAAAAGATGGTAGATGATATTAAAAGTTTTAATACTATATGATACGATATAGCTATGAGATAATTATAATACAATATCATTTATTTAGGAGATCAGGAGATGACATATTGTGAAAAATAACTCAAATAAAGATTATATATCTGATAGCAAGGATATTGAATTAGTTGCGTCTGCTCAACAGGGAAACTATGTTTCTCTTGAAAAACTTGTTATAAAACATCAGTCTTTTATTTATAATGTTGCGTTGCGTATGACGGGAAGCATACAAGATGCTGAAGATGTTACACAAGAAATACTTATTAAAATGCTGACTAAGCTTTCTACTTTTCAAGGGAATTCCAGTTTTCGTACTTGGGTGTACAAAATTATTTCTAATCATGTACTAAACATGAAAAAAAGCCGACGTGAAAACATGTTCCTATCGTTTAGCAAGCATCAAGATTTCTTAAATAGTATTCCTGATTTGGACTTAGAGGATTCATATGGTTCAGAAACAGAGAAAATGGTGCTTTTTGAAGAGACAAAAATAATGTGTATGACGGGAATGCTTCTTTGTTTAAGCAGAAAACAAAGGCTTGTATTTATACTTGGATCAATTTATGGGCTAAGCTCTTCAATTGGAGGAGAAATAATGGAGCTAACCCCCGAGTTATTTAGAAAAAACTTGTCCCGTGCAAGGATGCAATTGAGGAATTATATGAATGATAATTGTAGTTTATTAAATAAAAATGGTTCTTGTAGATGTTCTCGTAAGACCAAAGCTACTATTTTACGCGGTCGCATTGACCCTAATAACCTGCAATTCATTCCCGCTTATATACAAAAAGCCAAGAATTTTGTATCCCAACATTTATATAATAAGAAGTCTACTATGTCAATTGAAGCCCTTTTTCAAGCGCAACCTTTTTTAGAGTCTCCAAATTATGCAAAGTTATTAAATAAAATTAATAGTATCGAATTACACTGGGAAAGGAGTCATGAATGAAAGCAATTATATATACAAAATATGGTTCACCAGAAGTTCTTCAAGTTAAAGAAGTAGAACAACCAACTCCCAAAGATAACGAAATTCTCATAAAAATACATGCGACAACCGTAAATCGAACAGACTGCGGATTTAGAAAGCCTGAGTATCTTGTTGTTCGATTTGTCAGTGGACTTTTTAAACCTAAGCACAACATATTAGGTAGTGAGATGGCTGGCGAGGTTGTGTCTATTGGTAAATATGTAACATCTTTCAAGAAAGGTGAGCAAGTCTTTGGTCTAAGCACTTTAAATTTTGGAACACATGCTGAATACATTTGCATATCAGAGAATACGTCAGTCACTACAAAGCCAACTAATATGTCGTATGAAGAAGCTGCTGCCGTTTGTGATGGATTGATGTTGGCAACAGCTTATATTAAAGAGATAGATTTTAAACACTCAAAAAATATTTTAGTTAATGGTGCCTCAGGGTCTATCGGTTCTGCATTTGTTCAACTCGCAAAATATTATGGGGCAAAGATTACTGCGGTATGCGATACTAAGAACATAGAATTAATGAAATCACTTGGCGCCGAAAAGGTAATCGATTATACAAAAGACGACTTCACTAAATATAACCAAATGTATGATGTCGTCATGGATGCTGTTGGTAAGAGTTCATTTTGTCGCTGCAAAAAAATATTATCGCCAGGGGGTATATATTTTTCCACAGAACTTGGATTCTTATCTCAAAATGTTTTTTTAGCTTTGTTGACTAAAATTATTGGTAGTAAAAAAGTTAAGTTTCCAATACCTAAAGATAGTAAAGAAGATATCAATTTTTTCAAGGAACTGATTGAGGCAGGAAAATATAGAGCGATTATTGATAGACGTTATTCATTAGAACAAATCATTGAAGCCACTAAATATGTTGAAACAGGACAAAAAACAGGAAATGTTGTAATAAATGTATAGAGCCACGATAATATCGTGGCTCTATTATTAAATGAACTATTAACTTCTATTTTGCAGCAATGGCTTCTTTTGCTTTTGCAACAATATTTTTTGCAGTTAAACCGTATATTTCTAATAATTCTGCTGGTTTACCTGAACGTCCAAATTTATCTTCTACCCCTACACGTCTCATAGGAACTGGGTGTTTTTCTACAAGTACTTCTGCAACTGCACTACCTAATCCACCGATAATATTGTGTTCTTCAGCTGTTACGATTGCACCTGTTTCTTTTGCAGCTTTCACAATAATGTCTGCATCGATTGGTTTTATGGTATGTATGTTTATGACCCTTGCACTAATGCCTTCTTGATCTAACATTTTCTTTGCTTCTAAAGCTTCTGGTACCAGTAATCCGTTTGCCACGATTGTTACATCACTACCTTCTTCTAGTTGCACACCTTTACCTATTTCGAATTTATAGGTCTCTTTATCAAATATGACTGGTACGCCTAATCGTCCAAATCTTAAGTATACTGGCCCTTGGTGTTTAATAGCAGCTTCAACTGCTGCTCTCGCTTCTACATCATCCGCTGGACTGATTACTACCATGCCAGGGATTGTTCTCATAAGACCGATGTCTTCTAAGCATTGATGGGATGCTCCATCTTCTCCTACAGAAATTCCAGCATGTGTCGCTCCAATTTTTACATTAAGTTTAGGATATCCGATAGAGTTTCTTATTTGTTCAAAAGCTCTTCCCGCAGCAAACATTGCAAATGAACTAGCAAACACTGTTTTACCACAAGTGGCAATACCAGCTGCTGTGGACATCATATTTCCTTCTGCAATTCCCATATTGATAAATTTTTCTGGAAATTTATCTTTAAAGGTCGCTGTCTTTGTTGATTTTGAAAGGTCTGCATCTAATACTACGATATCATATTTTTCTCCAAATTCCGCTAATGCTTTTCCATATGATTCTCTAGTTGCTATTTTATTCGCCATTTTACTGTGCCTCCAATCCTGCAAGCAACGCATCTAATTCTTTTATTGCCTGTTCATATTGTTCTTTGTTTGGTGCACTACCATGCCAAGCTGCTTCATTTTCCATATATGAAACACCTTTACCTTTGATACATTTCGCCATGATCATGGTTGGTTTTCCTTTTGTTTCTTGCGCCTGCTTGATAGCATCTCGAATTTGAGTAAAATCATGCCCATCAATCACAATTACATGCCAACCAAAGGCTTTGAATTTTTCGTCTATTGGTAGTGGAGACATAACTTTTGTTATATCGCCATCTATTTGTAACCCGTTAAAGTCTACAAATGCTGTAAGGTTATCTAATTTGTAATGGGCTGCAAACATTGCCGCTTCCCATACTTGACCTTCCTGCAGTTCACCGTCACCCATTATGGAATATACACGATAATTTTTATTATCTAGTTTCCCAGCAAGCGCCATACCATTTGCTGCTGCAATTCCTTGTCCTAGGGATCCTGTTGACATATCTACCCCAGGAACGCCTTTCATATCGGGATGTCCTTGTAGAAAGCTATCGATTTGACGGAATTTTTTTATTTCTGCGGAATCAAAAAATCCCTTTTCTGCCAATGTGCCATATAATCCAGGGGAACAATGTCCTTTTGAAAGTACAAATCTGTCCCTATTCTCCATTTTAGGATTTTTAGGATCTACATTCATTGTGTCAAAATACAGTGTTGCAAAAATGTCAGCAGATGATAATGAGCCACCAGGATGTCCTGATGCTGCTTGATACACCGCTTCTATAGCATGCTTTCTTATTTTTGTAGCTACGATTGAAAGCTGCCTGTTTTTTTCTTGGTCCATCTTATCCACTCCTTCGCTATGTTAAATTACTCTAGTCTATAGTTTACCACAAGTCGTCAAGTTTTTTCACCTGTTTTTTGTAAAACTATAGTTATTAATTTCAATAATATAGTACCACATTTTATCACTTTTTAAAATATTTTTTATTATTTGTTTTCGTTTTGTTATTGTTTGTTATCATTTTGATTGAATATTTTAAACTATTTTGAATTTATACTTTGCAATATCAATTTTTTTTGTTAAACTTTTATATAAGATCTCTTAGAAAGAAGGAAAACATATGTTGGCTACTGAAAGACGTAATAGAATTCTTGAAATATTATACAAAGAAAAAGCTGTAACAATTCAAAATTTACAAAAAGTCCTTGATGTTTCTGCTTGTACGCTTAGAAATGATTTGAGAAAACTCGAGGAGAGTTCTTTGATTCAACGTACGCACGGTGGTGCAATGATGCCAAACAGTATCCAACAGGATCTCAGTCTTTCTTTCCGTCAAAATAAGAATCAATCTGAAAAAGATGCCATATGTAATAAAGCAGCTTCTCTGATTGAGATAAATAATTGTATTTTCTTAGACGGAAGTTCAACAGCTTTAATCCTTGCTAAGCATCTAAAGTCAAAGGAAAGAATTACCGTGGTTACAAACGGTCTATATACTGCCTTAGAATTAAAGGATAACCCAAATATCAATGTGATTTTAACTGGAGGTGTTATGTGTCCTAAATCCAGCTCTATGGAAGGTCTGCTAGGCAATGATTTGATTAATCAGATTAATATAGATATCGCTTTTGTATCAGCGAAAGGATTTAGTTTGAAAGAAGGGCTTACTGATTTTAATGTTTATGAATCAGAATTAAAAAAGTTAGTTCTATCAAGAGCAAGTAAAGTCGTCGCTTTAATTGATTATTCTAAGCTTAATAAAAAATCTACTGCTAGCTTTGCAAAACCCGAGGATATAGATATACTAATTACTGATACTGGCATCTCAGATGAATTATTAACAAAATATAAAAATGCAATTATGAGCGTTATTATTGCAGAAAAGTAAATGGAGGTATTATTTTTGCATATTTCAAATTTATTTAATAGAAAAAAGGCGGTTATTTCTTTTGAAATTTTTCCACCTAAACCCGATTATCCAATTGAAACAATATATAAAACACTTGAAAAGCTCAAGGATTTGTCACCAGATTTTATTAGTGTCACCTATGGTGCTGGAGGAAGTAACAGGGAACGAACTGTAGAGATTGCTTCTACTGTAAAAAACAAGTACGACATTGAATGTCTCTCTCATCTTACATGTGTCTGCTCTTCTCAAGCTGATATCGATATTGTTCTGGATGATTTGAAGAGAAACAATATTGAAAATGTACTTGCACTGCGAGGGGACATCCCACAAGGATATGATGCAAATGAGGCCTTTATGGAATATCAGTATGCAGCAAATTTAATTAGTCATATCAAGGCTAAAACTGATTTTTGTATCGCTGCTGCAGCTTATCCCGAAGGACATATTGAGAGTAATGATTTAGATAAAGATATTGAATATCTGAAACAAAAGGTTGATGTGGGTGTAGATTTTCTTATTACGCAATTGTTTTTTGATAATGCGCTCTTTTATAGTTTTAGAGAAAAAGTTTTAAAAGCAGATATAACGGTTCCTATTAGTATTGGGATAATGCCTGTACTGAACGTAAATCAAATTAAAAGAATCACCACCCTTTGTGGCGCGGCTATTCCTACTAAACTTGCACATATTATGGCAAAATACGGGGACCATAAAGATGATTTTGAGAAGGCAGGGATTGAATATGCAAGTAGTCAAGTTGAAGACTTACTTCATAATAATGTTGATGGTATTCATTTGTATACGATGAATAAGTCAAAGCAGATTAAACAAATTATGCATCATTGCGGATTAGTGACTTGAAAAAAGACATTGTCTGTGTTATGATTGCGTTAAGACGGTATCTTTTAGGAGATTGATTCCTTATATAAGAACTGTACAAATGCTTGATGACAACTTTATAATTGTAGTTCACTGCTTCTGCACTGATCTTTAATAGACGGGGACGGAATAGGCAATGGATAATATAACGTTACGTATAACTTAGTAATACGTTTAATAGGATTATTATGCCTTTCAGCTAACCCCTGAAAGGCTTTTTTTATTAGGAGGCGATAATATGGGTAATAAGGTTACTGTATCAACTTTTCAAAAGATGAAAGATAATAAAGAAAAAATTACGATGCTCACTGCTTATGATTATACGAATGCTAAATTGTTAGATGAGGCGGGTATCGATGCCATATTAGTTGGGGATTCATTAGGTATGGTAATGTTAGGGTATCCCGATACAACAAGAGTTACAATGGAGGATATGTTGCACCATACTAAAGCAGTTGCAAGAGGTGTTAAACATGCAATGGTCATATCAGATTTGCCTTTCCTTTCTTATCACACTGGTATTTATGATGCGGTTAAAAATGCTGGTGTGTTAATTCAGCAAGGGTACGCTCAAGCAGTGAAGTTGGAAGGCGGAAGTGAAGTAGTTGACGAAGTTAAAGCGATTATTAAGGCTGGTATCCCTGTTATGGGACATTTAGGTCTAACACCCCAATCGGTGCATAAATTTGGTGGCTATGGGGTGCAGGGTAAAACCGCTTCACAAGCAAAAAAATTAATAGAAGATGCACAATTACTACAAGATGCAGGTGTTTTTGCGATTGTACTGGAATGTGTGCCCTATAAGCTGGCAGAAATAATAAGCGAGAATTTGTCTATCCCAACCATCGGTATTGGCGCTGGCGGCGGATGTGACGGTCAGGTTTTAGTGTCAATGGATATGTTAGGTATGTATAAAGATATGACACCAAAGTTTGTTAAGGAATATGCGCTCATTGGACAAAAGATAAAGGCTGGTGTTGCATCCTATATTCAAGAGGTAAAAAATGGTGTTTTCCCGACCACTGAACACTCTTTTACAATTGACGAAGATGTCTTGAAACAGGTTGAATAGTTGAAAGTTGGTTAGGAAAGAAAGAAGGAATAAATATATGCAAACTATAACTATAATTCAAACATTAAAAAATATAATATTTAGCCATAAGAAACAAGGGAAGACAATTGGTTTTGTGCCAACGATGGGCTATCTCCATGAAGGACATCTTTCCTTGATTAGAAGAGCAAAAGATGAAAATGATTTTGTTGTTGTAAGTATTTTTGTTAACCCTACACAATTTGGCGCTAATGAAGATTTAGATAAATATCCAAGGAATCTCGCCCGGGATGAGCAGCTTGCTGAAGGTGCAGGTGCCAATATCATTTTTGCGCCCACTGTTGATGCAATGTATCCTTCTGGATATAATACTTATGTTAACGTCAAAGATGTGACAAAAGGATTATGCGGTGCTTCTCGCCCAGGTCATTTTGAAGGGGTCACGACCGTCGTAACTAAGCTATTTAATATCGTAGCGCCAAATAAAGCATATTTCGGTCAGAAGGATGCGCAACAGGCAGCAGTAATTCAGCGAATGGTTCTTGATCTAAATATGAATCTTGAGGTTGTGGTTTGTCCCATTGTGCGA
This sequence comes from Clostridia bacterium, assembly GCA_963662695.2. Taxonomy (GTDB): domain Bacteria; phylum Bacillota; class Clostridia; order SK-Y3; family SK-Y3. The sequence goes on from CAXXDC010000001.1 coordinate 1,708,170, forward strand.
GAGGCTGACGGTCTTGCTATGAGTTCCCGAAATGTTTATCTCAGCAATGAGGAACGTCAGGCTGCTCTGGTTTTATCTCGTTCCCTTTTCGAGGCGCAGGATAAAATTAAGAATAATAGTGAAAGGGATGCGCATATCATTCGTCAAGAAATAATAGATAAGGTTTCAGCTGAACCACTTGCTGATATTGATTATATAGAAATCGTTGATGGGATTACTTTAAAACCGCTAGATGTACTAAACGGAAAATTTTTAATTGCACTTGCAGTTAAGTTCGGCAAAACACGCTTGATAGATAATGTGATGTTGGAGGTGAAGTAATAATGTTTATAACAATGATGAAATCAAAGATACATCGAGCAACTGTAACCGATGCAAATTTGAATTATGTTGGTAGTATTACCATTGACGAAACTTTGATGGAAAAAGCTAATTTACTTGCCAATGAAAAAGTACAGGTTGTTAATATAAATAATGGTGAGCGTATTGAAACCTATGTCATACCAGGTGAAAGAGGTAGTGGTGTAGTCTGCCTTAACGGCGCTGCGGCACGTAGAGCACAGTCGGGGGATTTGGTGATTATCATCGCCTATGGGGTGATGGATAAATCGGAAGCTAAGACGTTTGAGCCCGCAGTTGTGCATGTGGATAAGAATAATAGTGCTATTTAAATACAATAGCTCTATCTACATATTTACCCAGTTATAATAATCTTTTGTATAATATATATGATAATATGGAACAAACAGGATTTCTTTACGTCTATTAAAATATGAATTAGTTAAATTAATTCTTCATAAATGAGAGGAGTACTGTGAAAATGAAAAAAATTGTCAGTTTATTATTAGTTTGTATTATCATTACCTCAATGGTTTTTAGCATTACTGGCTGTGGTGCCAAAAAAAAGTCTAAAGGTCTGACCGAAGAAATCATGTATGATGACGGCACAGGCATTACACAGAATGAAGCAATAGACAGAGATTATCATGATGCCCCCGAAAGTGCCGAACAAGAGCTAGCTAGTAAAACAAATGCACCTTCAGCTCTTCCTCAAGCAGGCATACAATCACCGTTGGATATACTGGGTGATAGAAAAATTATTTTTAATTCTTATGTAATCATGGAAGTGGAAGAATTTGATACTAAAATGAGAATGATTAAATCTATGGTCGAAGATTCTGGCATCGGTTATATTCAGAGTTCTCATGTCAATTCTCATCAATATTCTTCAGACCCTGAATATTATCGTAAAGAAGGCAGCATTGTTTTAAGAGTATCTCAGGATAAGTTTTATGGTGTGATTGAAAACCTTGAAGAACTTGGTACAATTTTAGATAATAAGATGTTTACTGAGGAAATTACTGATCAGTATTATGATACGAAATATCGTACACAGATGTATGAAGCTGAACGGGAAAGAATTATGCAATATCTTAAACAAGCCAATGACCTCAATACAATGCTTCAACTTGAAAGAAAACTGAGTGAAATTACTTATGAAATTGAGAAACTGAAGGGTTCATTACGCAAATGGGATAATCTCGTGGACTTTGCTACAATTACAATTGAATTGAGAGAAAAAGTACCAGAAGAAATCTCTGCTAAGACCGGACCTAAATCTTATGGTAGACGATTGATAGAAGCATTAGGTGATAGCTTTATAGGAACCATTGAAGCAATTGGAGATTTTATTATTGTAATCGTTTCTTTACTTCCTATTTTGATTATTATAGGTATTTTATATTTGATAGCTAAACCTTTTATCAAAAAATATAAAAACAAAAAGGATAAAACTATTGAATAATAATACTTTTAAAAGACCTCCAGACTATCAAGTCTGAGGGTCTTTTAAAAATTTGCCAACATTATATTAATTTAATTCAAAGGATAATAGTTCTACAGAATCGCTTCCATGATAAATAAAGTAAAGAACTTCTGTACCGTCAATTGTAACTTCCGTACCACTCTCTTCCCAATCCTTGGATGCAGATACAATTACCTCGCCAACATAGCCTTTATCGGTTGTGATTTCGAGTTTTCCGCTTCCTTCACCACGTGTCTTAACGGTTATCACTGTTTTTCCAGTAAAATCGAAATATTTATAACCAATCTTTGTTCCTTCTTTAATATTCGTTATGAATCTCTCCTCATTACCATGTGAGATATATGGGATGTCTGCTTTCACCATGGTATTGGTACAATGAGGCATGTTCCCATTTGTCAATATACAAGAAATTGGAGCAGGGAATTCACCCTTTGGAAGAAGCGATCTGTCATTAAATCCCATACTGGTGCATTCTACTTGCTCGATGCTTCCGTCTGCCTTAATTTCAACCTTTTCTACACATGCCTGACGGCTAAAGGTGGATTTATGTGTCTGACGGTGATGGAAAATATACCATTGACCGTTAATGCATTCCAAGCTTCCGTGATCGTTCGCTGTCATGTTATGACGCTCTTCATTTTTCAATCCCTTATAACCTACATCACCATTTGAAATGATGGTTCCACCATAAACAAAATCCTTATCTGGATATTTACTTGTTGCATAGCAAAGTTCATTGCTGTTTTCTGAAGAGTATATAAAATAATATGTTCCATTTATTTTTCTGATGGATGCTGCTTCATAGAAAGCATGACCATAAAAGTCGCTATCCTTCAACGTATCAAACTGTCCAGGAACAATTCTCTTTGGTTCTCCTTTCACAGTCATCATGTCATCTTCAAGTTCAATTGTATTAGCTCCCATTAAAGGATACTTTAAATCCTTAACATCCTCAGGGCTTCGTTGGAATAGCATCTGATATAAAGGTGCCATTTTCTGATTCATCTCTGGATCTCCAGGCTCCGGTCTCTGCATCTTTTGTTTGCCTCTTCCCGCCTGTTCAGCTTTCTTATAATCCCGTTTTTCTTCACCAGAGAAACCTTCACCTTGTGCATGGGCAGTAGCTGCTACCATGGATAAAGACCATCCATAATACAACCGAATAGTTCCATCATCATTAATTGCCGCTGGATCTCCCATAAGATATGTCTTATGAACACTTCCGTCTGGATTTTTTATAAATCCAAGATATTCATACCTACCTGCAGGAGTATCACAAACAGCAACCTTGCATATATTATGACCTGATACCCCTTCACCAGAATGGTTAAAAGTGTAATAGAGATAATATCTTCCATCATTCCCCTGAACCACATCGGGTGCATACAAATCATTTGTTTCACCTTGTTTATGATCAGGATCCTGATTAGAATTAAAGATTTCTCCTTCATATCTCCAGTCAGTTGGATTGCTAATAGGAGCAGACCATCCTACATAATTCTGTTCTGCACAGTATCTGGTTCCACCTTCTGTATCATGGGAACCAAATAGATAAATTCTGTCACCAAACACATGCGGTTCCCCATCTGGGATATACTCATCTAATGGTAAAATCGGATTAAAATATTGTTTCATTATTCCATTCTCCCTTTTTAATTTTTATATTTTTTTTAGATATACTAATTTTATCACCGGTTTTTTTCAATCTCCACAAATATTTTCTCTGTTTTGTCCTTTCATCAAACAAATTTACAAAAGTATTTGATTAACAAACATTTTGTTTGGTTATTCTTTATTTTTTTCAAGTTTTGAATTATAATATACCTATTGATTTCATTATGTATAGGAGAAAGTTATGAATAGAAGCTTACAGTATAGAAGAACTGATAGGGCAATTGTTAACGCATTTATGAAACTAGTGCGTAAAAAGTCTTTTGATAAAATAACAATTCAAGATATTTTGGTTGAATCACTGGTGAGTAGAAGTACCTTCTATGCCCATTATCATGATAAGTATGATATTGCTGAAAAATTGTATCATGAATTTTTGGAACGATTTGATGAATTTCGTATTGAAACCTATACAGAAAACGGCTCTGAACTTTTTTCATTGGATAAAGTATTACGTCAAGAACGTCTAGATACTGTATATAGAGAGTTTTATGAAGAAAACTCTGAACTTATATCAACTTTAAAGCGAATTCATACAGAAAATATTAATTTGGAGCATTATCTGACAGAGTATTTCAAAAAACAATATATTGATAATCCTTTGAATAAGAATAAAGCAACCCCCATTATAAAAATGGAGGCTGAAATTTATGCCCATATCATATCTGCAATGACAAAATTATTAGAATCTGAAGTACCGAATAATTTAACTTCTGTAAATTATGACAATTCAAATGCACTGATAAACGCAACCCTATTCGCTCTTGGTATCCGTGATCCTAAATATCGAGATCAAGCAGTTCAATACCTTGTTGATTTACGGCTTCAGTCTATGCAGGATCAGGAAAACTACAAAAGCATCATTCACAAGCAGTAATAAGACTACTGGCTTCTTAACGCTTCTACAGGTGGTACAGATGATGCAGATACTGCTGGATATACACCAAACAATAGTCCAGACAATAGTGCGACTGTCGTTGCCATTCTAATGGCCTTTAGACTCACTGCTGTCTGGAAACCGAGGTTTTCAAATAAACCTAATCCCCAAACACCTGCAATTGTCCCAACAATAGCTCCTATAAGACTAACATATAATGCTTCTAATAGAAACTGGAGTAATAGATCACTTTGTTTCGCACCCATGGCTCTTCTTACACCAATCTCTTCAGTTCTCTCATTTACTGCTACCATCATGATATTCATAATCCCTAATCCACCTACTAATAGAGACACTGCTGCAATACCACCCAATAGAAGTGTCATAACCCTATTGGCTTTGTCCGCTTCTTCTACGAGTTGATTCAAATTAGTAACAGTGATTAAATCTTCACCGACCTCAGGCAATGGTTCTTCTGAATCGTCATTATTTTCTTCTTCCATTATCATCATTCCATTACCCATTACTCTCATTGCCTTTTCTGACTCTCCATACATTTCGTTCTCATCACTCCCAGTACTTTGACTTCCAGGACGCAGTCTTTTTTTGATGATTCTGCTTATATGCACAGTTGCTAAGTCAGCTTGCTCTCTTGATGCTGCTTTCCCCCATATTTCCTCGATGGTTCTTTTCTCTGCAATTTTCTGGGCATTTGTATAGGGTATAACGATTTTATCATCAATATCATCAGCATTACCCGTACCTTTAGGCGCTAAAACGCCAATAATCTTATAGGTTTGATCGTTTAATGTCATTGTCTTACCCACTACATCACGACCACCCATCAAGCTAACAGCAACGTTATAACCAAGTATCGCAACTGACGAACGTTGTTTAATATGTAATACATTCATGTTGTTTCCTGAAGTGATTGTATGGTCTCTAATGGTTGTAAAATATTCGTTAACACCTAATAAATCGACTCTTCCTCTTGTTCTACGCCATTTCATCATGGTCTTCGTATGTATTACTGGTGTTGCCATTTCTAAGTTGTCTACTCGCTCTACTAACTCAGCGACAAACTCAGGTTCAAATTCTACAGAGGAGTGATGTGTTTCAATTTTAATAACATTTGAACCAAGGCTTTCAAATTGTGCGACCACTGTCTGACGGGCACCTTCACCAATCCCCATCAAGCTAACAACTGATGCGACCCCGATGGCAACCCCTAATACGGTGAGTGAAGACCGAAGCGTATTTGAAAGGATTCCGTGCATCGCCATTTTTGCTGTAAACCACCATCGTATAATGATGGCAAAAATATGCTTCCTATTCATGAATTCCCCTCCGATTCTTTATTTGTCTTCACCATTACCATTTTGCTTTTCAGGTAATAAACCACCTTCATTCGTAATATGCTGACTGGGTAATAAGTCGGCACTGCTTCCCGTTATAACCAGTTGGCCTTCTTCAACACCGCTCTCAACTTCTGCTATTCTATCATTCATCAATCCTAATTGAACTGGCACTACTTTTGTTGTACCATCTGCATTTAATATTTCAACCATGGATTTTCCTTCTTCTTCAAAAATAGCTTCGATTGGCACTAGTAATACGTTTTCAGCGTTCCCGCCATCTATAAAGGCACGCCCTTGCATCCCAGGTCTGATTTCTGCTCCACCTTCAACTTTTATTACAACACCAAATTTAGAAATACCATTTACTTGACTTCCCATTGTCTCTACCGAAGTTACTTCTCCATTGAATGTCTGACCTTGTACTGCATCAACGGTGACTTTAACTGGTGCTCCTTGTTTGACATATACAACATCAATATCATCAACTTGTGACCACATCTGCATATCATCGACGGTATATAAACTTCCAAGCCAATCTCTGGATCCTACTTCATCTCCTACTTCACTATGGAATGTGGCAACAATACCATTCATGGGAGCAGTGACGATTAAATCTGATAGATTAGATTCTAACTCCATTAATTCTAATTTCAAGTCTCTAATTTCTTCTACATCATCTTCTAGTTCATCTTGAATATCTGTACCCGCCATTGTTACAAGTGGTTCGCCTTTTTCTACGGTAGCCATTTCATCAACATGTATCTTTGTGATGACTGCATCTATCGTATTTACAACTTTTTCTTCTTTGATAAATGAATCCACTACTGCTGAATTTGAAAAGTTATGGATACTATCATTTTCATTGCGCACGCCTACTTGCACTTCCATATTTCTCTGTACAAGTCCCATATTTTCCGCTTCTATGGTTGCTATATAAACAAATCCTTTTGCAAATTCATCACTGTCCCCAGATTCTGGCATATCAAATATAGGATTATGATTAATTTTAGTGATAACCCCTTTATATTGTTCATCAAAATAAGGAAAACTAAGTATAACTTCTTGTCCTTCCTTTACTTTCTGGTATTCTAATTCTTTCAACTTCGCTTTTACAATATATTTAGAATTATCTACAATTCTTGCAATCGTTTTACCTGCTGTTATTTCTTCACCATCTGTGATATCTAGTTCTGTTACCATACCACCAATTGGTGATACAAGAGTAAGTCCTCTTGTAGGATTTAGTTTCTCTACTTCCTCCACAGGCATCTGGCTTTTTTCCGCCAATGCTTCTCTCTTTGTTTCATAGTCTTCACGCTTTAATTCAATTTCATCTAAGAGTTTAGATGAGTTTAGGTTTACTAATGGCTGCCCTTTTGTTACTTCATCCCCCTCTTCCACAAGAAATTCCTCTATTGTGTATGTTAATGATGAATCGTATCTGTTTCCAGGTACCCGTATTCCTCCTGAATTGGATGGATTTAGGCTTCCTACTACTTCAACTCCTACTGAAATGTCCCCTCTTACAACCTCTTTTGTGGCGTATACATCACCAAGTGCAACTTCTTCAGCTGGAGGCATTAGTTCTTTATATGCATAAAAACCGCCCCCTAGCAGAATGACTAATATTAAAAATATCATAAAGACCTTTTGTGCCATTTCTTCTAACCCCCTGTTAACATTTCACTTTATTATTTAATATATCTATTCTTTCGATTTCACCATCTAAAATTCGGACTACTCTATCTCCATATTCAGACATTTTTTCATCGTGAGTAACCTGTACTACAGTTATTCCATATTTGGTATTTAACTCTTGAAATACAGACATTATATTTTTCCTTGAAATGGAATCCAGTGCACCCGTTGGTTCATCAGCAAGGATCACTGAAGGCTCCATTGAAATTGCTCTTGCAATTGCCACTCTTTGTTGTTCTCCCCCAGATAACTGAGACGGAATATGATCAATCCTATCGCCTAACCCAACTCTTTCAAGCGCTTCTTTCGCTCTGCGTTTCCGTTCTTTTCCCATCATACCTCTGTAAATCAGAGGAAGCTGCACATTTTCAAGAGCATTCATCCTAGATAATAGATGAAAGCGTTGAAATACAAAACCTATGAATTCATTTCGTATATCAGCTAGTTTGGAATCTTTCAACTTTTCTACCCTCTGTCCAGCAAGTTCATATGTCCCTGTTGACGGCAAATCCAAACAGCCTATGATATTGAGCAAGGTGGATTTGCCAGAGCCTGAAGGCCCCATAATGGATACAAATTCACCTTGTTCAATTGTTAAATCTACCTTTTTTAGTGCATTTACTTGAACTTGTCCTACTTGATAACTACGTGAAATGTCTTTTAGCTGTATAACTGACAAATATAGCTCCCCCCTTTTTGTAAAAAATATCCTAGCCCATAGTATTCCATATATAAGACGTGAATTCCTTCTAAAATGTTCCCAAAAATTTAAAAATAACATAAATTTTTCTTGTATTTTACCATCTTCTATCTATGTGAATATCCTCTAACAATGTTTCATATAGATTATACCAAAAAACTTCCCCATGGTTTATTCCTTTTTTAAGCAAATCTAATGATGTGGATTTATTAATACCGTATGTATGACCATCACCCGTTCCCCATTCTAATTCTTTTCTGGTATAATCAAAACTACCACCAGTACTCTTTCGACCTGTAATATTCAATGCTACCATCAATCTGTAATCAAAGGTATTATCGTTGTATAAATCAAGTGTTTCTCCGCTTTTAACAATTTTAGCGGTATAGGGTAAGAAAATCCCAAAGTACCATGTATTAGCAATGGTACTGTTCGGTTCGGGTTCTGAGATATCCCGATTTTTGCTGTTTAATTGTATTTCCTTAGATAGCGATCTATATTCGCTATCTTCTAACTTGATATATTCACCTTTTTCATTCTCCACATAAACATCCACTTCGTGCATTTCATTTTCACGGTCTAAGGCAAAAAAATGTACGTCAATATCGATTGTATCTTCTTCCTGATGCAATCCTTTTGAATCAATTTCAAATAAAACTTTGTATCCTAATTTGATACCTCGTCCCTGTCTGTTCCGATCAATGGGCATATCTTTTACTTGTATCCCTTCCCGCTGTAAAGGTGTAGGCGCACCATTCGCATAAGCAAAATAACTTTCCCAATTGTAATCCCCTATATTGATTATCCGTAAATCTTCTAGTTTAATTGTGATGATTTTATAATTAACTTCAACGGATTCTTGTTTCCCCGATGGAAGGTTAGCTGTAAATGTGGCAATACCTGTTTCACCATCTGTCACTTCCGTACTAGGTACATTTAAAAGTATTTCCCATGTCTTTGATGTACCATTGTCGCCAAGTAAAAGAATTTCACCGTCATCGCGTGTATATGTTGTTCCCATGAAATTGAGTTCGACGTTTGATACATACGTTGATGTATAAAATTTAAAGCTGTTTTCTTCATCAGCAAATACTTCAGCATTTGCATTTTTATCGTTAATCGTACCAATCAAATCTATAGGTGTTTCTACAACAAAAACCTTATCTTCTTGTATTTCAACTAATCCTTCGCTTGTTGCATAAAATTGTGCCGTGTATGTTTTATCTACTGTTGTTACTGGAATTGGGTATTGTGCTTCCCATGTTTTTTCTGTTGCTGTTTCGTTTGTTAGGTTTAGTTCTACATTATCCCCTAATATTTCAACTCTAGCCGATGTTGCATATTGGTTTGTTGTTAGTGTTAATGTCACTTTTTCACTTGCAGGTACTGGGTTTGGTTGTATGTCTGGTTGCATGTTTAGGTCGTTAATAACGGTTATTGTGGTTAGTTCTGTGTCTGTCGCTCCCCAATTGTCCTCTGTCTGCACTTTTACGGTTACTAGTTCACCATGTACTAATGTAATTGTATTACCACTATTAATAGTGGTATATGCACCATTTCCCACTTTATAGCTTATGGTGCTTGTTACGCTGTAGCCGTCGGGGTCACTTGAATTATCTGTTATCCTTAATCTAGTCCCTTCAAGGTACATATTATCGTTAAAGTCTTTTCCACTTACTACATCAAATGTAGCTCTTGCAACTGGTGGTCGATGTACGATGATTGTATTTGTGCTTGTATTGGATGTCCTTTCAAATTCGCTAAATCTTGAATCAGCATTTTTAGGGTCATCTACTGCATATGTAGAAATCGTATATTCCCCTGCTCTATCGAGTGTTTTTGTAAGTTCTGTCATTTCTATGTTATGGTATTCTGATTCGGCATCTTGATTAGGCATAAATGCTCTATCTTGTGTATACTTCGCCCTAAAGTTTTGCATTGTGTCTTTTTCTACGTCGAAATAGCCTTTTCTATAATCACCGTTTAATTCTGTATCTGTGAAGTTTGAGATGTATGTTATGTCATCACCTACTAGATAGATGCTTTTGTTGGTTCGTATATCGTACATAGGTGCGATATTATCGACCTTAAATATTTCTTCTAATGTGATATTGTGATAATCTGTTTCACTCACGTATGCAGGTATAGTTTCCTCGATAAATCCTTCTGTAGCAATAGAAGTTACCTTGTAATCCCCTACCCCTGTGTCTATATCTATGGCAAATTCACGCATATTTTCGTATGCTGTTAGTTCTGTTGCAGTTTCATCTGTAAAGCTACCGTCGTTATTACTGTCATAGGTGATGTAATGTTTTAATGTCTCTATGTAATCGTCGTTTGATGTCACTTCTACATTAACGGTTTGGGTTGCTTTACTTTCTGCATTTCTATATAGTACTGGTTCTAACATAATATTTCCTGTTATATCTTCATCTTGTACTATATCAAATATTTTTGTAGCTGTTCCTGTGTTCCCTTTTATGTCTTTAAAGGTAACTGTTGCTTTTACTTGTCCTGCTTTTTTGCATAAGGTGTCTATGCTCTGCCCTGTGGTTGCTGGTTTTTTGATATCACTATTGCTTAGTCCACTTACTGGTGATAGTGTCCATTGTATTGATGTGGTTTCTAAACTAAAATTATTATCTTCTGAATATTCTAAGTTTAGAGTTAATTTTCTGTTTTGTTTCTGGCTTCCTGTTAGTGATATCATACCTACTGGTGTATATTTTTCTTCAAATTCTTCTGGTGGTGGTGGCGGTGGTTCGTCACCATCTACTATATAGATAGTCATTTCAACTATGTTACTCCATTTATCGTATGTAGCAACACCTGTATCGTCTATCTGCCTATGTTGTACTCTATATGTACCATCTTTATCAAATTGTATTATTGGTTCGTTTAGCCATTGCTTATTATTTTCAATTAACCCATCACTTTTGGGCGTATGTACATACCGCCATTGGCTTTGCTTTGATGGGTCTATTTCGTAGTCGGTGTAGAAGATGTTGTAATTTATTACATCATCTTTTGTGAAGTAGTATTCGTATACAGGCTCGTCTGTATCTGGTGTTAAGTCATTTTTAAATTGGTTCATTCCGTTTTTGATTGATGTAGCATTATAGAACGTTCCTCCTGTTTCATCAGCGAATCTTTGTCCCACTTCCTGTGAATCGGAGTCCCCTATAAAGCTAAAGGTTGTATCTGATAATATGTTTGTTATCTCGGTTACTGCTTCATCTGTTAGGGTAATGGCATCAAAATTGATGGGCACGACGTATTTTTCTGCTTTACCACGCCATGTATCTATTGTTTCTACTGCTTTTTTATAGGCATATTTTAATGTGTTTCTTAATGTATATTTGTATAAATAAGCAGAATCATTCATATAAAAAGCATAGTATAGGGTGCTATTATCTTGTGACCATAACATACCTTCATATGCACCACTCACATCTTCAAGATTTAGTTTATACCCTGTTTCTGTAATTGCATTAAATACTATATATCTGCCTTTTACATATCCATATGGCATATATATCTTATCTTCGTTTAGAAACCGTTCGTCATATTTCACCCATGCATCTAAATCATAATCGTCGGTATCAACATAATATTGATACACGAGAGTACCTTCTCGATTATAAATAGGAAAAACAACATTCATTCCTTTATAGGGTAATCTTGTTTTAATTCTGGGAAAAATAAAGAATGTTTTGTCATTTATTGTTTCAATCTTACAACCTTTTATTATCTCATCTTCATCATATGGCAACTCATTTTCATATAAATTTGAACCATTTACCAATGAAAAAGAACCTAAAACCATTTGTCTTTCATCAACATCTCCATCCTCATCTATCTCTTGTTTTTCTGTGTAGTAATATAAAATATTATTTTCATTATCTATTTCATACCTAAAGTCATTATAATTTGTCCACGGGTCATGGATTAAATTTAATGAACGTTCTAACGTTACAGTGTTTGTATTACCGTTAAGGGTATAAATTTTCACTTCTCGTGCTTCCTTACAATTTTCATCATTATTCGTATATGTAATCACGTTTCCATTAACATATATAGGTGTAATTACATATATATTATCCTCAAATCTTTTATATTGTGACGTTTTTTCTCTTGGGACAACATTATGTTGAGTAATAAGTTCACCATATTTGTTATATCTATAGAAAGTATAGGCTTCGTCACTAATATCGGTATAAGAAATAATATCATTTTTATCAATCCCCCCTGTATTGGGCATTGTCCCTAATAAATTAAAATTATAGTCATATATTTTAATTGTAGATGAATCAGAATAATTGGTTTTTATCATAAAAATTGATGAACCTTCTTCGCCAGTTCTGAAAATTGGTGTTTTGTCACCTTTATCACTTTCCCACAATAGTTCTCCTGTAGTGCAGTTATAGGCTCGTATACAATATCCTGATGTTCTCGTCTGAATAAAAACCATTCCATTTTTGAACGTTAAGAATTTCAATTCGTGATCTTTATCGCTTTCCCACAATACTTCTCCTGTGGCATAATCATATACTTTGACATAATACGAATATCCATTATCACGACAATAGGCAACCATATACCTACCATCAAATAATTGTATAGTTTTAATATCTTTAGTCCACTCACTTTCCCATACCTTTACACCTGTATCAAGATTAAATGCCACATAACATATTTCATAAGTATCCCTATTTGAATATCGTACAAGCATATCTTTTTCGTTATTTATAAACTTACTATCATAAGCTTCTATATTATCCCCTTTTAATTCAAAGTTTCGATAATATATATACTTTAGGAGTTCTTCCTGAATGGGTTTATGGGTTATGATGTTTGTCTTTGCATTGACTTGTTTTTCCAATAAGTCAGCTTTAAACTCTGTTATATTATTCTCTATTTCTTCCACTTTGCTTTCTTCCGCTATGAAATATATGTCTTTTTTGTCCATACTAGATAGTTTAAAGTCTACATGGGGTGCTATGTTGATAATGTCTATGACTTTATCTTTTGTTGCTCTTAATCTATCAGCATCGGTTACAAACGCATCTATTGTAGCTTGTCCAAATGTTTCTTTGATGTTTAGTCGTATGGCTACTTTTCCTACTCCTGTTTTTAGGAAACTTACTTTTTTCTTGTTTCCTTTTCCCGATAGGTCTTTATAACCGTCTAATGTGGTTATGTTTTTATATGTTTCATCACTAAAGCTGTTGTCATTATCTGTATCTATAGCGACTTGCCATTCTCTAGTGATATAGTCGGCATCTTCGCTATAGGAATCATCTTCTAGGACGATTTCTGCCTTACTGCTTTTTTCTGGATTACGTATTTCTTGTGCCATCGCTGTTATTTTTGGTATTGGTGCTTTATCTTGTATAACTGTAAATTCTATTTCGTCTGTATCTTTTTCACCTCTGCTGTCCTCTACTTCTATAGTCGCTTTGAAGTTTTTGTCTTTGGATGTTTTTATAAGAAATTCTAATTGATTATCCGACATTGCATTGGTCTTGATATGGGTGCTGTTCGGGTGTAATGAATTGGTGACAACGACTTTTTCGCCTGTCTCTAAGTCCTCAATGGTTACTTTTGTTTTGCTGTCATTAAGGGGACTGTCAGTGCGTACGACCGTACTTGTAAAGTCTAGTATGATTTTTCTATCGTCTTTTTTAAAACCTCGTATCATTCCTTTGACATGAGGGCAGGGTAATACTTGTATAGTTTCGGTATCACTAACCCTATCTCCGTTTTTTGGTCTTGCTTCAAGGTATATTTTATACATCCCCGGTTCATCAAACTTTACCTTTCCACCTTCGTCATGGTCGAAATCATCTGTTTCATATTCGCTTGCATTTAATCTAAATCCTGTATTGTCTTGGAATCTAAATCGACTATCGCCTATCCCTAGTTCATCTGCTTCTTTAGCATTATAGCTTTTTCCATCAAAATAAAATTGGTTTTTATTTTTTACTCTAAACCAACACGCTTCATAGACATATTCAGGTATTTCAACATCGGCTGTTGCTGTGGCAGCTCGATTGTCTACGATTTCTACATACGCTGTTGCTGTTGCTTTTTTTAGGTTTTCTAATTCTATTGTTGCCTTATATTCTATGCCTTTTTCTATTGGATAACTATGTGTTGCTTTGTTATCTGACATAGGAACGTTTTCCCATGCTCCTACCCCTATTTGTCGTTCTAGTTTTAGGCTCTTTACTTCCTCATTTTCAGGTACAACTGGAGTTACTTTTACAATGTATTCTTCGTTTACGTTTACTTCACTAGGGGCTTCTATATATATACCTGGGGGAAGTTCCTCGTCTTCGTCTAATTCTTCGACAGTGAATGTTTTGTCTAAGCTATCAGAATCAACATCACTCTTTGAATCATGGTATATAACTCTACCTATACCAGTGAAAGTAATAGCTTGTCCATCATATACCTGCGACCTTGATAGTGGAAATTCAAAGGTTTTACTTGCTGTGTTACTTCCGTCACTTTCTATTTCTACAAAAGCACTTTCACCAAGGTATTCTAATTTAATATACCACTTCTTGATATCATCCCTTGTGTAATATAGGACTTTTTTGTATGGCTCATTATATACAGAATCATCTGGTACTTTTGCAGTGACCTTAATTTTCATATTAACTATATTTTCGCCTTCTTCTATTGTAAAGTCATTGCTTAAACATTTGGCTGTTACCTCTATCGGTATCATTTCCTCCCTATGGTCTAGGACAGGAATTGTAAATGTTTTATAAAAGATTGCACCACTACTTGTTTCGTGCCACACACGTCCACTACCTTTATCGAGCAGCGTGGGATAGGATTGTACATGAACATATCCAAAGTAGCTACCACTGTTATTGGGTGTCCACCCATAGGTATCTAATCCTTGTACGGTTGCCATACGGTTGATGGCTTTTCTGTATTCTTCTTTTGTACTCCAATCATTTTGTTTGTCAATCCCTGTAGCAGGTTCATTCCACGGTTCTTCTATCCAATTTCTATCTACCCACTCACCACCTGCATAGGCATCGTTTGTAAACTTCTCATTAGAGAATGGATTTCCATTTTTATCAAATCCTAAATATCTATATTCTCCATAATCATCTTGGTCGTTGGCAATTCCTTCTCTTTTGACAGATGAAAAAGTACCATACACGATTAAATCATCCTGTTGCCAGTATGTAGCGTTAAATTCATATTTATTGTATTTTTGCTCAAAACGTGGTGTTCCTGTGGGTAATTGCTCTTGAAATTTCGCCCAATCATCATCAGTCAGTGCGTATACTTCTAGCGTACCAATAAATGGAAAAGCATTGATAAGCATAATCGTTAGAAGCAAAATACTGATACTTTTCTTAGTTTTCTTAAATCCCATACTATTCACCTACTTTTAGCCCTATATATAGATATATTCCTCTATCCATTTTAGAAGTCTTAATATTAATACGTCTACCGTTAATTTCTTCGATAAAGTGTTTCCCATATTCATTATCCGTCAACTTTTTATTAAATTCACCCATGATAAGGTCTTTTGCTTCTGGAGCAATATCTTCTACTATCTTTGCAAATTTCTCTCTTGCCATTGCGTTGTCAATGTTATAGAAAGCTACATTATATGGATAATATCTTTTATTTGTTGCATCTCCGTCTAAATCAAAATAATATGAAATGAGTGTTGGTTTTTGTACCCAAATAGGACTCTCTACATCTTCTTTTTTCTCAAATAACTGCATATACACTTGACTTTGAGGGTAAAAACTAAATTGAGCATACCCTTCACCTTCACCTAATATCTTCATACCCCTCTTGATATGTGGAATAAGCTGTGGGTAAGGTGTTTCTACTTGCTGTCTTTCTCCTGTTTCACTTGCTATCATGTATAAAGGCTCTGTATCGTCGTTCGTTTGTTGCTCTTCTTCGTCTTTTAATTCAGGAATAATTCTCTTTTCTTCGTCTAGCATTCGCACTATCATAGTTGCTGATTCTGCTCTGGTTGCGTTTTGCTTACCTTTGAAGCTACCGTCCTCATAGCCTGTTATTATGCCTTTGCAGTAGGCTTTCACAATGTAGTCTTTGTAATTATCTTCTATTGCGTTATAGTCGGTTATTAGGCTTTTATATTCATCTAAGTTATCTGGATATTCTTCGTCTAATGCTCTAACTATTATTCGTGCCATTTCTGCCCTTGTGATGGGTCGTGTATAATTTGTGTATTCACCATTTTTGACAAGGCCTAATGTTTTGGCTTTGTCTATGTATGTACTCGCCCAATATGACGTTCCATTTTCTAACTCATGCCCTAATGATGTTACGGTCATTTTGATAAACTCGTCTACTTGTACGGTGTTCTCTGGTCGGAACGTTCCATCTTCGTAACCGTTTATTACACCTAATCCTATTAATTGGGTGATAGTGTCTTTCGCCCAGTGGTCTTGGATGTCGGTTAGTTGTGTGTCATTGTTACCGACTGCTAATGCTGTCGTGTTGATTAGTACGATGATGATTGTTAATAAGATAATAATTTTCTTTTTCATGTTGTCACGCTCCTATTGTTATTTTCATTGTAAAATCATATATTGAATGATTATGTGGCAAACAAAACGTCCCTTTGCCACCTTTGCCACGTTTATTTAATTCTCTCAAGTATGCCTCTACCAATATCAAGCACTCTTGATAATTGTCGGTTGCTGGCCTTTGTTTTTTCTTTAATATTTTTTAGTATTATATTTCTACTTTTTTTATCTAATGTATATAGTTCATCAATATCAGTGAATGAAATAATTATTTTTTTCAACTCATCATCGGTATATCTATCTCGTATTTTATATTCTAGACATTTGTCATTATTTTTTTCATCCATAAATTTTTTGAAACTGCTTAAATTAGCAAAAAACTCTAATGCTAATGTTGGTTCAATAATTTTTTTATCAGAATGAATAAGGTAATCTCTATAACTGCTCCATTTGTAATGCATGATATCATCTACCATTCCTGCTTTCAGAGGATTCTGGTGGATATACCTAAGTACAGTCAAAAAGTATTTTCTAGTATTAACCGGTTCACTTCTAAAACGATTTTGAAAAAGATGTCCCGTTCTTCCATTTTTAATATTATGATATTGGGCATAACCTACTGCGATCCTACTCACAATATTTCCTATTGGTTCAACCTCAGCCTTAATTAGCAAATGAACATGATTTGACATAAGGCAATACGCATATATATCAAAATCACTCTTCTCTGTTGCTTTTTTTATATAATACAGAAATTTCGTGTAATCAGAATCAGATAAAAATATTTCTCTTTTGTCTATGCCCCTAAGCATTACATGATAAATGCCTGTAATACTTTTCCTCCTTGCATCGCGTGTCATATCTCATCACCCATCTTTATTACTTTATCTATAATGTGGCAAACAAAACGTCCCTTTGCCACGTTTTTATGGCGGTATTGTGTGACCTTATTCTAATCTTTATACTTCTCTTGGGTTGCCATGTGTAAATAAAATTTTATCTACTAAAATAGCAACTGTATCATACTCCACTTTGTCTTTTAGACCCTTTTTATTGATTAAATGTCCCTGTATAAGAATTTCATGACCCTTCTTGAAATTGTTTGCGATTAGTTCGGCTGTGCCGTTCCAAGCAACAATATCGACAAATGTCGTTTTTTCTTTACCAATCGGTATCGCTAAACGATTATTTAATACCTTTCTTTCACCCACTTCTTTTACCTTTACTTCATAGGCTAATCGCCCTAATTCCATTATCATTTTTTCATACTCCTCACAATTTAAATTTTTTGTTCTCCACACAATACACACCGCCATAACAAAATTAGTATTTTTCTCCTTTGTGCATAGTTTTTTCCAGTTACCTATGAATTGTACCACATTTTGTAAAATAATTCAATATATTTGTGGGTTTTGTCGAAAAAATGAGAAACTTTTTCGTTTAAAAAACTTTCTTTTATGGTATACTTTGCATATACTATTTTGATAGACAATAATCCATATGGTGGTGAAGACATGAAAAAATCTTTATTTATATATAATCCGTTAGCAGGCAAACATCAAATATCAGTACGATTGGATGACATTGTAAATAGGTTTCAGAATAACAATATTTTTGTTCAATTCTATCGGTTTACAGGTGATGATTTAAATGAACTTATTGATTTATTAAAAGAGAGCGAATTTTCTTCCATTATTATTTCAGGTGGTGATGGTACTCTTAATACTATTATCAATGTCATGCTACATCATAATATCCATTTGCCTATTGGTATTATTCCTTCTGGCACATGTAATGACTTTGCACGAAGTCTAGGAATTCCTAAGACCTTAGAAAAAGGTCTTGATATTATTTTATCCGAAAAGAAAGTAGGTGTAGATATAGGAGTAATCAACGGAGAAAGATACTTTTTAAATACTTGTGCTGGTGGACTTTTTGCAAATGTGCCAGCGAATACAGAAAATGAGTTAAAAGAACGTTTAGGTCCTTTTGCCTATTATTTGCAGGCACTCAGTGAAGTAGTCAACATTTC
Source organism: Clostridia bacterium (assembly GCA_963662695.2). Classification (GTDB taxonomy): domain Bacteria; phylum Bacillota; class Clostridia; order SK-Y3; family SK-Y3. The sequence goes on from CAXXDC010000001.1 coordinate 1,726,871, forward strand.
CTCTTTTCCACTTAAAATACGGACAGATGATGAAATCATCGAAGAAGATGCCCTACTTTTTTTAATCTTAAACGGAAAGCATGGCGCTGGTTTTACCAATGTTATTGAACAAGCTGAGCTGACAGATGGAATGATGGATATTCTCATTATCAAGAATTGTTCTCGTTTAGAATTGGCGCCTTTGGCTTTTAAGGTTCTAAATCAAGGTCTGACAGATGATAAGTGTATCCGTAGATTAAGAACAAAAGCTTGTACAATAGAAAGTAGCCATAAATTGCTCACTAATATTGATGGGGAGGATGGACTTTATCTGCCTTTTAGTGTAGAATTTATAAATAAGGGCTTAGAAGTTTTTGTACCATGATGTCAGTTGTGAAGTGGAAGTGGAACCAATGCCAATGAAAACAATTTTACATATTGATATGGATGCTTTTTTTGCGGCTGTTGAAGTGAGGGACAACCCTGAATTAGAGGGACAACCCGTCATTATTGGTGCACTGCCTCATCAGCGTGGTGTGGTTTCAACCTGTTCTTATGAAGCAAGAAAGTTCGGGATTCATTCGGCTATGAACATCAAAGAAGCCTATCGACGCTGTCCTGATGGCATTTATTTACATCCAAACATGAGAAAATATTCCGGGGTTTCTGCTAAGATCAAAGATATTCTTCTTGACTTTACAGATACAGCTGAGTTTGTCGCTTTAGATGAGGGTTATCTGGATATCACCTATACCATGCACCTCTTTGGTGGCGCACAGCAAGTTGCTATGAAAATAAAGCAACGTATCAAAGATGAGCTCAATTTAACCTGTTCTGTGGGGATTGGCTATAATATGATGACCGCAAAACTTGCCAGTGAAGAAATGAAACCTGATGGCCTTTTTTGTATTATGGATCACGACACGTTAGATCGTCTTATTCTCGATCGTCCAGTCGGCGTTATCTATGGGGTAGGGAAAAAGACTCAAAAATTGCTAGAGCAACAAGGTATCTTTACCGTAAATCAACTGCGCAAGCAACAACTACCTTTCATTAAGTCTATTTTAGGCAACCTAGGCATTGATATATATAATTTATGCAGGGGTATTGATCATAGAAAAGTAACGCCTAATGAAGCTGCTAAGTCATATGGTAGAGAAACAACGTATCAGGAGGATACGAATGACATTAGCCTCGTACGTAGTACCCTTATTGAAATCATTAAAGAGCTTTCGTTTCATCTTAAAAAAAGAGAGCAGTGGTGTCGTACTGTTACACTAAAAATAAAGTATAGCGATATGCGTTCCATCACCCGCTCCAAAACGGTAGATGAACCGATAAACGGCACTAAAATGCTCTATCATATTACGGAAGAACTATTAAAAAAAGTGGATAAAAACCACTATATTCGTCTGGTTGGTTTAAGTTTGAGTAATCTTACCGATGCGCCATATCAACAACTGAGTTTGGATACTATCAAAACTAGCCATAGAAATAAGGAACATTTATCACATACTGTTTTTAGTTTAAAGAAGAAATATGGCATGGATATTATAAAGGATAGTATTGATTACAAACAAAAATAATATATTTATTTATTTTGTAATTTTTCTCCCTAACGTTATCAGTGCCTTTTCGTTCGTTTTGCCAAGTATAGCATTGTATATCGTACCATCTAGATTTACTATATATGTTGTGGGGATACTTTGGACGTTGTAAATATAGGATACTTCACCCGTTTCATCTAACAATACAGGTAATGTAAGGTTTTTTTCTTCTACGAATTCCCTTACATTTTGTGGATCTTCTTGTACATTCACTGTCAATATCACAGCCTTACCCTCTTTGAGTAGCTTTTGATTAGCACTATTAAAGTCTGGCATCTCTTGTCTACAAGGAGGACACCAAGTAGCCCAGAAATTAAGAAATACAATCTTACCTCTATAATCTGAAAGTCTTACGGATTTACCTTCTAGTGTTTTTAGCTCAAAATCTGGTGCATGAATTTTTTCTTCTATCTGCTCAAGTGTTAATTGTTCTTGCACTCTGCTATAGTATGTATAACCAGCAAAAGCAAGTGCGCCTATGATGACTATCCAGAATACTATGTTTAATATCTTTTTGCTATTCATTTTATTCTACTCCTTCTTCTAATACCAGTTTGTTGATAAGTATTGTAGTTTTCCTGTTAACATTAGTATCCCCATCATGATTAGGATGACCCCTGATATTATCTTTATTATTCTCTGATGCTTTGTTATTTTTTGAAAAATACTTTCTAGTTTGTCAAATAAAATGGCTGTTAGTATGAAGGGAATCCCAAGTCCCATGGCATACACCATGAGTAACAATATCCCTTTCACTACCGTTTGGGATGTGCTCGCCACTAACAATACTGAGGCTAAAAATGGTCCTGCACAAGGCGTCCAACCAAATGAAAATACCATACCAAATAAAATAGCGCTAATAAACCCCATTTCCTTGATATTCATCTGTAACCTTTTTTCTCGGCTTAATAAGCTTATTTTTATCAGCCCCATGAAATATAGTCCGAAAATGATAATAATAAACCCACTTATCACTCTAAACTGATCTCTATATGTATCTAATATATTACCGATGGCCGTAGCTGATGCGCCAAGTAGTGTAAATACGATAGTGAATCCAAGCACGAAGGCGATTGCGTTTATTATTAATTTTCTTTTTCTCTCTGCATTACTCTGGACAGCATTCCCCGCAAGATAAACAAAATATATCGGTAACATCGGCAATATACACGGAGATATAAATGTCAATATGCCTTCTATAAATACCATCACATAGGATAGCTCTGTCGTCATCAATATCCCTTCTTCCATCACTTACGTAGTGCTAATAATTGATCTATCACTTTCATATTTCCCACTGTTTCTTCAAGGCTAAACATCGGTTTCTTTTTATTGATAATTGCATCTGAAAAATCTTCAACTTCTAATACATATCTTTCGCTTGCCTCAACTGCTATTTCTTGTTTTCCTTCAGCAGTATTCACAGTGATTGTCCCAGCAGCATCCCCAAATGTATCTGGTATTTCCATCACTCCTTTGGTACCAACTATTTCTGTATACTGCCTTAGATGCTTTTAATATTGCTGGAATGACAGCCTTTTTCGCGATTCTAGCATAGCCTAATACTCCCCATCTAATCTTTTCAGACAATGTAATTACCCCTCTTTCGTCATTCAAATTTATATTATTCAATTAATAGCATTATACCATTTTTTATTCAACAATATTTTGTAATTTTAGGTTCTTCATTCTTTTCTTAATGCTTTTGCTTTAGTTAACGCAAAAAAAGAACACTTTTCAGTGAAATAATCTCTGAAAAATGTCCTTTATATACAGATAAATTATCTTTTTGAGAACTGAGGCGCTCTTCTTGCACCTTTGAGACCGTATTTCTTTCTTTCCTTCATTCTTGGGTCTCTTGTTAAGAATCCTGCCTTTTTAAGTGCTGGTTTAAATTCTTCATCAGCTTTTAAAAGTGCTCTTGTTACACCATGTCTGATTGCACCAGCTTGACCTGTGAATCCTCCGCCAACTACGTTTACAAGTACATCAAACTTGTCAGCAGTTTCTGTAAGTACTAACGGTTGTTTTACGATAACCTTCAAAGTTTCTAATCCGAAATAGTCATCAATACTTCTTTTGTTTATAGTAATTGTACCATCACCTGGTACTAATCTAACTCTCGCTATTGATTTTTTTCTTCTTCCAGTTCCATAATATTGAACGTTCGCCATGTCTATTCCTCCCTCTCTCTTTTTATAATTCCTGTGTCCATACTTCAGGTTGTTGAGCTTCATGATTATGCTCTGTCCCTTTATATACTCTCAATTTCTTAAGAGCTTTTCGACCAAGAGAGTTATGAGGAAGCATACCTTTTACAGCAACCATCATTGCTTTTTCAGGTTTCTTTTCTAGTAAATCTTTGTACTTGATTTCTTTTAATCCACCTGGATGTCCTGAATGATGTCTGTAAAACTTTTGATCTAATTTTTTACCTGTTAATACAACCTTGTCTACATTAACTACAATTACATGATCCCCAGTATCTACATGTGGTGTAAATACTGGCTTATGTTTTCCTCTGAGAATTTTCGCTACTTGAGCAGCAACTCTACCAAGCGGCTTGCCTTCAGCGTCTATGATATACCATTTTCTTTCTACTTCATTGGCTTTAGCCATAAAAGTACTCATTGAACTACCTCCTATAATTTAGTACATTATTATCATCTAATGTTCTTTTTTTGTTCTGTGGCATCGCATAACATATTGTAATACATTAAATAAGCATTGTCAAGGAGTTTTTATTATAATTTTAATATACCTATTTCATACTCTGTTTTTCGCACGTATTATCCCATTTTCTCGCTCTAAGTACGCCGTCATTTTATTTTTTTGTTTATTTTCACCTAGCATAAATATATCAGTATAATGTATAATCATTATTGAGACTTACTTCTTTATGAAAGGAAAGATTATTTTTGAAAAAAATTCTTAGCTATGTGCGTAGAGCCATAGATGATTACGATATGATACAAGAAGGTGACCGAATTGCTGTTGGGGTTTCAGGTGGAAAAGATAGCTTAACGCTTCTAAAAGCGTTAAAGGCTTTACAGCGTTTTTATCCTAAAAAGTTTGAGCTAGAAGCCATAACTCTTACCATGGGGTTTGATGATTTTGACCTATCAGATGTTCAAGAAATGTGTACTGAATTAGATATTCGTTATACCATTATACCTACAAAAATAAAGGAAGTAATATTTGATATTCGAAATGAAACAAATCCCTGCTCTCTGTGTGCAAAAATGCGAAGAGGTGCATTACATAACGCAGCGCTTGCATTAGGTTGTAATAAAGTTGCATTGGGACATCACTACGATGATGTGATTGAAACCTTATTTATGAGTATGTTTTACGAGGGAAGGATTACCTGTTTTTCACCTGTAACATATTTGGATAGAAAGAACATTCACCTCATCCGACCAATGATTTATCTGCCTGAAAAAATAATTACAGGTTTTGTTAATAAAATCGAGATTCCTATAGTAAAAAGTCCCTGCCCTGCCAACGGAAATACTAAAAGGCAATATATGAAAGATTTGTTGGCTAATCTTGATAGGGAGAATAAGGGGCTAAAAAATAGATTATTTGGAGCAGTACAACGCTCTGAAATTGATGGATGGTAATAATGAGATTTATAAATACGTTGAAGTAATAGGCTATATCTGGTAAAATATAATTATTAAAGACTGGAGGTCAAAATTTTATGAAAGTACGTAAAGCCATTATTCCTGCAGCAGGTCTAGGAACTAGATTCTTACCTGCAACAAAAGCGCAACCTAAAGAAATGCTACCAATCGTGGACAAACCTACCATACAATATATTGTTGAAGAAGCTGTTGCTTCTGGCATAGAAGATATCATGATTATTACTGGAAGAAGCAAAAGAGCGATTGAAGACCATTTCGACAAATCCTATGAACTGGAATCGGAACTTGAAAAATCAGGTAAAGAAGAACTATTAAATTTGGTACAGGGTATTTCACAAATGGTTAATATCCATTATATCCGCCAAAAAGAACCAAGAGGACTAGGACATGCAATTTTATGTGCAAAATCTTTTATTGGTAATGAACCTTTCGCAGTGCTACTTGGTGATGATGTAGTGGATGCAAAAAAACCTTGTTTAAAACAAATGATAGATATATATAACGAATATAAAACTTCAATCCTTGGCGTACAAAAAGTACCTGATGATGATGTATCCAAATATGGTATTGTGAATTGCATTCATGTAGAAGATAGAGTATATAAAGTAAAAGATATGGTAGAAAAGCCAAATAAAGAGGATGCTCCTACAAATATCGCTATTTTAGGTAGATATATTATTACCAATAAAATCTTCCAATGCCTTGAAAACACTGCTCCAGGTGCAGGTGGAGAAATACAACTTACGGATGCATTAAAACAGTTATCTAAAACTGAAGCGATGTATGCGTATGATTTTCTTGGCCGTCGTTATGACGTAGGTAATAGAATGGGCTTTTTAGAAGCTACTGTAGAATTTGCTTTAAAACGTGATGATCTAAAAGATGAGTTTAAAGCATATTTAAAAAATATCATTGCTGAATAGAAATTTGAGTGACATATGTATCTATTAAGGTATATATGTCATTTTTATGTTCTGATAAAAAAAATACATCCCTACATTATTTATAGAAATGTTTATACGATGTTCTTTTCAATTTATCAATATGCTTTATGTTTTTTTATAAATGTGGCAAACAAAACATCCCTATGCCACATATGTTTTAAGTATTGTACATTTTCCAACTATCTCATAATCTCCCATACAAGCAGGTATGAGAAAGGTATCCCCTGCATTATAAGCAACATTTATATGATTGTATTTGATCTGTCCTTCGCCTTCTATAATGATAATTATATCAAATTTTTCTCCATTTAATTTTTCTTTACTACGATACGTCACTTCTATTTTCTCTGTTTTGTAATACTTACAAGCTACTAGGTGTGTTCTTACTGTTGCACCCTCATTAATAACTTGACCTTCCACTTTCTCTTTACCAGTCATATCTGATAAATTAATGACGTCTAATGCTTTTTTAATATGTAGTTCACGAGATTTTCCGTTAGTACCTATTCTATCCCAGTCGTATACACGATAGGTTGTATCTGAATTCTGTTGTATCTCAGCGATCAATAGTCCCTTTCCTATCGCATGTAATGTCGTTGAAGGTATATGAAATACATCACCAGCTTTCACATCTACAAAATTTAATAGTTCCTCTAAATTACCGTCTATAATGCTTTGCTTGAACTTTCCCTGCGTAGTACCTGGTTTCACACCATACACTAACTGTGCCCCTGGTTCTGCATCAATCACATACCACATCTCTGTTTTACCAAGCTCACCATTTTCATGTCGCATCGCATAACCATCATCTGGATGTACTTGAACGGATAATTTGTCAGTTGCATCTATTATCTTAACAAGCAAAGGAAACTTATCTATTCCTTTACCTCCTACCCTACTACCTAATAGCTCTACACCATATATTTTTATGACATCATCTAATAGCTTCCCTTTTAATATACCATTCGCTATTCTACTTGTCCCATTTTTGTGGCAAGCTACTTCCCAGCTCTCTCCTGTGTGATTAGAAGGTATATCTTTATTATATATCTCTCTTAGCTTGGTTCCGCCCCATATGGGCTCTTTGTATATTGGTTGTAATTTTAATGGATATAGCAAAAAGATTAGCTCCTATCATATAAGTATATACATCAAATTAATTTAGATATATATAACATATATATTGTCGCTAATCTTATTTATGCAATATATTTATATAGGAATGTGGCAAACAAAACGTCCCTGTGCCACATTATCCAACTCTTGTATATGTAGGAACAAGTGTCTCCATTAACTCACATAAGTCTACACCGTCATCTGTAATTGTGGTTTTTAATCTTTCAAGATCTCGGTTCAGTATTTTTAAATCAATAAAAATTGGCTTTCCAATAAATATCTTCTTATGTTTTGTTGCTGTCAAGCCTTCTTCTTCCATTAGCAATTCTTCGTACATTTTCTCTCCTGGACGTAATCCAGTATACTCAATATCAATATCTACATCAGGTTCAAACCCCGATAATTTAATCAAATCCCTAGCAAGGTCTGCAATCTTCACAGGCTCTCCCATATCAAGCACAAATATTTCTCCGCCATTTGCCATTGCTCCTGCTTGGATAACAAGTTGAACGGCCTCTGGAATCGTCATAAAGAATCTGTTAATTTCAGGATGTGTCACTGTGACAGGACCACCTTGTGCAATCTGTTTTTTAAATAATGGGATTACACTCCCATTGCTCCCTAGTACATTCCCAAATCTAACGGCTACATACTCTGTCTTACTGTATCTACTAAATGCTTGTACGATCATCTCTGCTACACGCTTCGTCGCACCCATAATGTTTGTCGGGTTTACAGCTTTATCTGTAGAAATGAGTACAAATTTCTTCGCTTGATATCTATGGGCACATTCTACAACATTTAGGGTTCCAAATACATTGTTTTTAATCGCTTCTGTAGGACTGTGTTCCATTAACGGTACATGCTTATGTGCCGCTGCATGAAATACCATATCTGGCTTATATTTTTTAAATATTGACTCTAGTCTAGCTTTATCTCTTACTGAAGCAATCAGTACTTCTAAATCAAGATTTTTATGCTTCCTTAATAATTCATTTTGTATATCATAGGCATTGTTTTCATATATATCAAGGATAATTAACTTAGCAGGATTAAAGGTTGATATTTGTCTACATAGTTCGGAACCAATAGAACCGCCTCCGCCAGTGACTAATACTGTTTTATCTGTTAAGTAACCTGAAATCTCTTCTAAATCTACCTTTATTGGCTCTCGTCCCAATAAATCCTCAATCTGTACTTCTCTAATGGCTTTAATCGAAACTGTTTCGTTGATCAGTTCGTACATGCCTGGCAGAATTTTTAATCTGCAATGTGTTTTCTTACATTCTTTTATAATTTCGCTTATCTGCTTTTTACTTGCAGAAGGTACTGCTATGATTATTTCATGTACTGCTTTTTTTTGTACAATCTGTTCTATATCTTTTGTTGTACCTAATACTGAAAAACCATTTATTTTTTTACCTAGTTTTATTTTGTTATCATCAACAAGTCCAATTGGTACACTATTTAATTCAGTATGGTTTCTTAATTCACGAATAATGGTTGCTCCTGCATCCCCTGCACCTACAATCAGTACTCTTTTTTTACCATTTGTATTAAAAAAACTGCCGCCATTTTTATATCTTCTTAATACCCGATAGGATAATCTGCTTCCACCTATAAATGCAATGTCAAGCATACATGCAATGATATAGATACTTCTTGGTACAAAAGTTTGTGTCAAAAATACAAAAGACATCATAACAGCATTTGCAAATACACATGCTGTCACAATTACCATTAGTTCTTGAATGCTTGCATAACGCCATAAACTTTTGTACATGCCGGCAAAATAAAATACGATTAGTTTAATCACTGTTATTATTAAGAAAGCTTCTTTATAATGCTGAATAATTTCTGGATCAAAAACACCATCAAACCGCAACCAATATGCAGCGTAAATCGCTATGTTTATTAATATGATATCTAATGTAAACCAAAGGAACACTTTTGCTCTTGTCTTCATCATGTCACTTCCATTTAAAATAATTTAATGCAAAAAAAATATATTAATACATCAGTTATTATTATAATACAATTTTATACATAGTGCAAATTTCCAAAGATGGAAAGGAGAAAATAGTGCGCAGCTGAAAATTTTGTATAACTATTGACATATATTCAATTTTGTTATATTATTACAGTATAACTATACCTCCAAAATTTATTTTTTGCCTCCATCTGATGTTGATGGGGGCTTTAAACAGTATTTGAGCAAACTTATTCCAATTAGAGCGCCAATGCTGTCAATCAACACATCTGTTACCTGTGCGCCTCTGCCTGGCACAAATAGCTGATGTACTTCATCACTTATCGCATAGATAACACAAATCATTAGTGATAATGCAAAAAGTCTTATATCTCTAATTTTATGATTTCTTACTGCATTGACTACTAATAATCCTAGTACGAAATAAACGCCACCATGGGCGTATTTTCTTACAATATGATTGAATTGTTTTACTAAATCTAAGGTTGGTTTATCGTCTGCGTTTATATCAACTACTTTATCAACGGTTTCTATAATCACTTTTGTCACTGTCTTACTGAGTGCGTCGGATTGTGTTGCTGGTTGGGCTGATAGATAGAATATAAATATCATCCATGCTATAACGAAACACCATGTGATGATTGTTTTCTTGTTAAGTGAATTCATATGAGGTATCCTTTCATATTTAGTTGGTTAGAAACTGTATTAATAATTAGCAGTATTATCAACACCCATATTATTATAATTGGTATGCCATAATACCATTTTTTCGGCTTTCCATTTTGCCACACTCCCTGTGCTTCAACCTTGCATTGCTCCATAATTATATCAGGAATCAACTTCATAGTGATAATAATCATGATTGGTAGTATGATTAAGTCATCTAAATAACCAAGGACAGGGATGAAATCTGGTATGAGGTCTATTGGAGAAAGTGCATACCCTACTGTTATCCCAGCAGCTATCTTTGCATACCAAGGTGTCTCTTTTCTCTTCATGGCTAGAAATAGAGCTGTGGTGTTTTTTTTGATTGCTTTTATTTTTTCTTTTATGTTCATTGGTAGCTCCTTCTATAAAATATATTGCAATTTTATATTTACCATTTTTATCTAGTATACCATATTTCATCTTTCAAAAAAACACCCCCTGAATTTAAATATCAGAAAGTGTATTGTTAAATTACCTATATAAATGTGGCAAACAAAACGTCCCTTTGCCATATTTTAGTTAGTCCCTGCAGTACAAATCTCTCGTATACAACTTATCTTTAATATCCACTATTTCGTCTGCGCATCTATTTGCTACAATTACGTCTGATATATTTTTGAATTCTTCTAAGTCTTTTATAACTTTAGAATTATAAAAATCATCTTCTTTAAGTGCTGGTTCATATACAACTACCTCTATCCCTTTTGCCTTAATACGCTTCATTACCCCTTGAATTGCTGATTGTCTAAAATTATCAGAATCTGCTTTCATCGTCAATCTATAGATACCTACAACCTTAGGTTGTCTTTTCAGTATCATAGCTGCAATATGGTCTTTACGTGTTCTGTTGGCATCAACAATTGCAGACATGATATTCTGAGGTACATCCGCATAGTTTGCTAATAATTGTTTGGTGTCCTTTGGCAAGCAATATCCACCATAACCGAAAGAAGGATTGTTATAGTGATTACCTATACGAGGATCCAGTCCAACACCTTCAATAATCTGCTTGGTATTCAACCCCCTCACTTCTGCATATGAATCCAGCTCATTAAAATACGAAACTCTCATGGCTAAATATGTATTTGCAAATAGTTTTATTGCTTCTGCTTCTGTTGAACCTGTAAATAAAATTGGAATATCTTCTTTGATAGCTCCTTCTGCTAATAGATTTGCAAACACCTTTGCTCTATCAGAGTGTTCTCCTACAACAATTCTTGATGGATGTAAATTATCATATAGTGCTTTTCCTTCTCGTAAAAACTCAGGGGAAAAGATGATATTTCCTATGTCAAACATTGCTTTAGCTTTTTCAGTATATCCTACTGGTACAGTAGATTTTATAATCATAATAGCTTTTGGATTAATAGCTAATACATTGGCAATAACAGCTTCAACTGTTCTTGTATTAAAATAATTCTTTTCAGGATCATAATTCGTTGGTGTAGAAATAATAACATACTCGGCTTCACTAAAGGCTACGAAATTATCTGTTGTTGCTTTTAAGTTTAATTCTTTCGTCATTAAATATTTTTCAATCTCTTTATCAATAATTGGTGATTTCTTATTATTAATCATATTTACTTTTTCTTGAATTATATCTAATGCAATTACTTCATTGTGTTGTGCCAAAAGGATAGCGTTGGAAAGGCCGACGTAGCCTGTCCCAGCAATTGTTATTTTCACCGATCAATCCCCCCTCTTGTTCAGTCATCGAATAAATGCATGTACTCATATTAATAACTATTCGAGCATGTACTCCGTTATTCATAGAAATAAGAATACTATTGTTTTCATTCTAGCATGCAATTATTTAGATAGGGGGATTATGAGCAATCTTTAACATAATTTAATATAGATTTTACACAACAAAAAAACACCAAGTGACTCAATAATATTTTTCAGTCATCTTGGTGTTTTTATATGTAAATCATTGTTTCTACCACATTATTTGCTTACCATATACTCGCAATAAAGGCTTTTAATCGTTCACTTTTTGGATATTCAAATATCTCTTCAGCTGTTCCTATTTCCTCAATTTTACCTTCAAAAAGAAAAACAACCCTGTCCGACACTTCCCTTGCAAATCCCATCTCATGGGTAACCACAACCATGGTCATACCTTCTTTTGCAAGATCATTGATAACTTTTAGAACTTCCCCAACTAATTCTGGATCCAATGCTGATGTAGGTTCATCAAATAAAAGTACATCTGGATCCATCGCTAACGCTCTTGCTATGGCCACGCGTTGCTGTTGTCCACCGGAAAGCATAGCAGGATAAACATCAGCTTTATCTAAAAGTCCCACACGGTCTAATAGATTAAGTCCTTTTTCCCTCGCCTTGTTTTTATCAATTTTTTTTATAATCCTTGGTCCAGAAATTACATTATCAAGGGCTGTCTTATGTGGAAATAGATTGAATCTTTGAAAAACCATACCCACACGCTCTCTCAACTCATTAATCTCTTTACTATGTCCTTCAACTTTTTTACCATTTATAATAATATCACCGCTGGTCTTTTTTTCAAGGAAATTAATGCATCGAAGCATTGTTGATTTACCAGAACCACTGCCTCCGATGACACTTATAACTTCACCTTCATGAACTTGTAGATCTACGCCTTTTAAAACTTCTAAATCATCAAAATATTTATGCAACCCTTGTATATCTATAACTACTTTATCGTTCATTAACTGTCAATCTCCTTTCCAGCCACATTAACATCTTTGTAAGTACCGAAATAATTATATAGTAATAAATACCTGCAATTAGAAATATAGGGAAAGGATTATAAGTTGCTGATACAAACTGTCTTGTTTTTAATATAATTTCTGTTATTGTAATGGCACTTGCTAAAGATGAATCTTTTATAGCAATAATAAATTGATTGCCTAGAGCAGGGACTGAACGTTTGAATGCCTGGGGTAAAATTATATGCGCAAAAGCCTGAAATTTAGTCATCCCTAGGGCTCTTGCCGCTTCTTCTTGTCCATAATGTATTGAATTAATTGAACCTCTAAATATTTCACTAATATACGCACCAGAGTGTATTGCTAATCCAATCACTGCTGACATAAAGGCATTAATCTTAATTCCTATGCTTGGTAATACAAAGAAAATAAAAAATAGCTGTAAAAGTAACGGCGTTCCCCTAATAATAGATATATATATTTCTGCAAATATTTGAAAAACCTTAATTTTTGTCAATTTTAGGGTGGTTATTAGTAATCCTATAATTGTTCCAAGTAAAATGGAATATACAGATAATTGTAAAGTAAGGCCCACAGCTGGTAAAAACTTTGGGCCAAACTTTATAACTACACTAAAAAACTGACTCCTTTTCTACATTCACTGCCAAATAACTATTTTGACTGCTTCCTAGGTGATACTGAGTTCGATAGCTATGACAACTTTGGATATCTCAAACAGTGTGGTTTTAAGAAGGTATTTATCCCTATCAACTCAAGAAACACTAAATACTCAGAATTAGATGTCAATGAAGTAGGAACTCCTTTGTGTCCAATCGATAAGACCGAATTCATTCCAGATGGTTCCTGCAAAGGTAAAGGAAGAAGCTTTCGCCTTAAATACGTGTGTCCTAAATCAGTAAGAGTTAAAAGCAATTATATCTGTCTTTGTGAAACTCCTTGCAGACCAACTAACAGTACCGTAACCTCATACAAATATCCCCATAAGGATTTTAGGCTCTACCCAGGCATCCAAAGATGCTCAGATGAGTGGCAACATACCTACAAACAACGGTCAGTCATTGAAAGAGAACTCGCTTCTTTTAAAAAGAATCCTTCTATTGAAGCCCCAAAAACCATTAACACAATATCCATGCGTTCTGACTTATATTTGGCAGCTATTTCAAAACTTATTACGGTTATACTAGCTTATGCAATCAATCAACCACAGTATATTAGAAACATTAGAAAAATAATTAAATTTGCGGCATAATAAATATCCACAATTTAATATTTTCCATCCTTTTGTTTTCAGCCTTTTGTGGAAAAGGTTCTTCTTCATGTCTACTTTATTCAGTTTTCAAGCTACTTTCTTAATAGTTATCCACATTTTTAGTCAAGTTAATTTAACAATCCTCTAATGTTTTTATTTATGTAATGGCTCACACCATACATTTACAAATTTAATTAAATTTTGCTTTAAAATAAACAAGCACTCCAACTCTTTTTTACAAGAGTTAGAGTGCTTAAACTTCGCATACGCTCGAATCACACCACTAAATGTAGTGTAGGTCATGACCATTTGGTCCTAACCAAGCCCCAGTTCTAGTTATAGTTTTTCACAATCATTTTCACATTATTCGGAAAACTTATCCATATCTGTTGTAATAGCCAGCATATATAGACTCATAAACCAGTTACTCATGTTATTACTTCACATAACAAATATTAACTTTTCCAAATCATTATAACATAATAGCTCTTTTTAATCAAATCTCCTCTTCATTAAGAATCAAACAATATGGAGTTTTATATATTTATTAGAAATTTTAACTTTACATGTATAATAATGTAATGTATAATAGAACTAGGCTCTATACTACTTTGTTTAAAACAAAGTAAAAAGCCCCAAATTAGTGATAAAATTTATCCCATTTTTTCACACTGATGATTTGGGGCTATAATAATCAGAAATTTCACTTTTAAATGTGTTAAATCACTTTCAAACTTTCAATGATTTGATGGATAGTATCCAATAATTCATTCCTTGAATCTGCACTGTCTGTCATTGATTCATATATTTCAACAAACGCCTGAATCAACTCTTTCTTTTTATACTTGTTTAATCTTTTACATAATTCTTCGTAACTCATACTCATTCTTAATTTTTTTTCTTCTTCTTCAACTTTTTGAATTACAATTTCCCAAACATCGTTCATACTATCAACGCCATAAATTGATTTTATATTTTTAGGAGTAGGTATATTATTCATCATACCAAGTTCCATATAATCTAATTTTCTACCATATTTTCTATATAGTCTCATAAGAACTTTTTCAATATTTTCTATACTATATTCATCTTGCATCTTTGATAGTCCGTGAGAATAACCTAATCTTTTTCGTATGTTTATTATACTACCATTAAATCTACTTAATAGTGTTGAACTACTACATATTTCATTACTGTGATCAATTTCATGAAGTGTTGCGGGATGTCCAAGTTTTTCACTTAAACTTTTATACATTTCCAAAATTTCTTCTTTTGTATATTCACCTTCACATTTTCTATTTCCTGATGGCATAATTATAACCATTCCTTTCGCTTTGCTCAAGGCACAAAACGGAATGAAACCATTAGCTTTGAGCGTATTTAATATATAATAGACTTGTTGAGATTGCAGACAACTACAAATCACGTGGAGGTGAGTGTGCTACTCCTTTTGGAGTTGACCGCATAATTATATGTGTAGATTGTTCTTTCAAGCACAAATAAGTGTGCCACCAGAGCACGAAGACTTATCTTTGTATAGACAATACTCGTTTATAGCTGAACAATCAGTCAATGTCTGTTACTCTCAATAATCTTATTTTAAGAAGGGATATTATGTTAAAAATCGTTTACCCCATCTGTTGTGGAATCGATGTCCACAAAAAGTTTATTGTTGCTTGTATTGCTTCTACTAATGACAAAGGTATTACTACCTACAAAACCAGTCGCTTTTCTACCTTTACAAGAGGTCTAAGAAAGCTGTCGGAGTGGCTTTCCTCCAATTCCTGCACAGAAGTTTGCATGGAATCTACTGGCAAGTATTGGATACCTGTGTTTAATATTTTAGAAGCTACTTGCAAAATAGCTCTTGCACATCCCAAATATGTTAAAGCTATTCGTGGCAAGAAAACTGATAAAAAAGATGCTAAATGGATAGCTGACCTTTTCAAGCACGATCTTGTACCTAGTAGTTTTATGCCACCCCTTGCAATCCGTCAATTACGTGATTTAATGCGGTATCGTGTTAAACTCATCAACTTAAAATCAAGTGAAAAGAACAGAACTCAAAATTGTCTTACTGTATCAAACATTCAACTTGCCAATGTAGTCTCAGACACTTTTGGCAAAAGTTCTATGGCTATCATTGAACGCATTTTGGAAAATCCTCTTGATACTAATTTTGATGTTACTCCTCTTATTCACAGTTCTATGCTTGATAAAGTTGATGATTTACAACTTGCTATTGACGGTATGATAACACCAGAACAAGCTCAAAAACTTGAAATTATTAAACAACACTATAACAGTCTTGATTTGTGTAAACTCAATCTTGAATCTGTTATCCTCTCTCTTACCAATCCTTTTGTAAAAGAAATTGATTTAGTGTCTACAGTTCCAGGTATCAAAAATCCTTTTTCTGCTATCGCTATAATTTCAGAAATAGGTGTTGATATGTCTGTGTTCCCAACTGCTAAACACTTATGCTCTTGGGCAGGTCTAACTCCCCAAAATAACGAAAGTGCTGGTAAGAAGAAAAGTGTACGTATCTCTCGTGCTGGTGTTTATATCAAACCGTTACTTGTTCAATGTGCTAATGCTGTTGTTAGAAGCAACAAACACCCTGAACTTAAATGTCGCTATCTAGCTCTTAAAAAGCGACGAGGGCATAAACGTGCTATTATAGCTATTGCGCGTCTTATGCTTACTGCTATTTACCATATCCTAAAAAAAAGTGAGCCTTACAATGCCGAACTTTACAAAAAAGCTGAGATTATTCCTCCTAATCGTAAAGTCACGGTAGAACAAGCTATTTTTATTCTTCAAAGGCAAGGCTATTCTATTTCGAAGGTAGATAACTGTACTTAATTCTCATTTGCTAACTATTTATTTTTAAAGCCAGCATATGGTGGCTTATTTGTTATACTCTTTTTGAGTCTGCTAAAATCTTAAAGTAGCTATACCTTTGTTTCAGACTTCTCTCCTATGATATTTAATAAGGTATACACTCATTAAATTACATATTCTAGATCAATTATAAAAATCCTTCTATTATTACGTATATTTTTAAGATGTGGCAAACAAAACGTCCCTTTGCCACCTTTGCCACTTCGTCTGGTGTTAAAACTTGACATTTGTAATATTATGCGTTAATATTAATATAACACATGTTATATAACGATTGTTATATTAATATATTAAGGAGTAGTAATTATGCCGCCAAAAACCAAATATACTAAAGCAATGATTATTGATGCTGCTATTTCAATACTAGAAACAAAGGGGGAACAGGGTTTTTCAGCGAGAGAAGTTGCCGCAAAGCTCAATGCATCGGTTAATCCAATTTACGAAAATTTTAAAACTATTAAAAACTTGAAGTTTTGTGTCCTAAAAGAAATATTAGAGATGTTCTTTTCCTATCAAAGAAAAAACTATACGTCAGATCCATGGACTAATGTCGGTGTAGGGTATGTATTATTCGCGAAGGAACATGGAAATTTGTTCCATATGCTTTTCAACTCGATGAAAACTGAAAAAGAAATAGATAACTTAGCGTGGAATACGATTTTAGAGGAAGGCCTCAAGATGGATAAATTTAAATCATATTCTCCAGAAAAGATTGAAAAAATATTTCGGAAACACTGGATTTATACCCACGGGGTTGCATGCCTCATCCAATCAGGCTTATTAAAAGTTGATACGATAGAAGATATTGTTACGCTTATACAGATATCTGATTTAAAATGATAACTTTTGATAATATGCTAGTCAAATTATTTTGTTAAGGAGGATTTATTATGTCAAAAAAATTTTCTTCAGTAGTCCTATTCTTATTAGGTTTTACTCTGTTAATGTTTACCAGAAGAAGTGAAATAGTCCCAACAATCCCTATAACCATACTAATCGCACCCATTTTTATTCTCAGATTTATTAGAACCCAGTCTACAAAAAAAGGCTTAATTCTCACCTTTATAGGATTTCTATTAAGTATGAATATTGCTCTTTGGGGATTGTTTGATTTAAGTGATACGTCAACTATGCTAATATTTGACTTGCTCAGAAGTTCACTTATTGCTATTTTTTATTACTTACCATACTTAGCGGATAGACTATTATATCCCAAGTATAAAGACCAAAGTATATTATCCACTTTAATTTTTCCAGTTGCAGTAACAGCAGTATTCTTTTTATTCTCTTTAGAAGGCCCTTTAGATGGAGATGTTGCAAAAGATATATTTGCATATGGTCCTTTAATATTTAAGCAATTAGCTTCTATATTTGGGTTATGGGGATTTGTATTTATTTTCTCATGGTTAGCTTCTATAGTAAACTATGCATGGGAGAATAATTTTACATGGATTAGGATTAAAAAAGCATCAATATTATTTCTTTCTGTTTTATTTATAGTTCTTATCTTTGGAATAGTTAAAATCGCTACTACAGATTCCAACTTTGATACAGTAAAAGTTGCGGCAATTATCTTGATTCCTGAAAACGGAAAACCAGTATCAATGGAGATAATTCAGAAAGAAAAATTAACCTCTCCCTTTGAAGAAACCATTTACAAAATAGAAAGTTTAACTAAAGAAGCAGTTTCAAATAACGCAAAGATTGTTTCATTTCAAGAATTTGCTATACTTATTAAAAAAGAAGATGAAAGCAGACTTATGGAACAATTTAAAAGAATAGCAATGGAAAATAGTGTTTATTTAAGTGTTGCATATGCATATTTCCCCAATGAAGGTAAAGGAGAAAACAAGCATCTATTCATTAACCCGGAAGGAGAGATTGCTATAGATTATACCAAGAGGTATCTACTAGGAATCGGTGAGTTTGGCGAAACTGGTGTATTTAAAAAGGGTTCTGAAATTATTCAAACTGCAGATACTCCATACGGAAGAATTGGTGTTTCAATTTGTAGAGATATGAGTTTTCAAAAATATATAAAACAGGCTGCAGAAAAAGATGTTGATATTATGCTTAGTCCTTCCTACGATTGGCCTAAAGGTATTAAGCCAAGCTACACTTTGAGAGCAATAGAAAATGGTTTTTCTTTTGTCCGCCCCACATATAATGGAATAACTTATGCAGAAGATTATAATGGAAATATATTAGCTCAGATGGATTCAGACATAACTGAAGATGGTATTATGTATGCAGATATTCCTATCAAAGGAATCAAAACAATACATTCAATTATTGGTAACTTGGTTGCATGGGTTTGTGTTCTAGGATTATTAGGTTTTATCGTTGGAAAGCGGAGAATTAAACACTAACACTCATTCCAGCACCATTCGTGGCAAACAAAACGTCCAGATATTGCGATTATTAAATAAATCAAATATAGATTAAAAACTCTATGTCTTTCTGCTAGCCCTATTTCTTATATAGATTATTTTCCCTGCACTATCTATATGTTCCCTTAATTCCTTATGGGTAAGATGCGTATAGTCTATAATGTCAAAAAAGTACGGCATTGGACTTTCTTCCTCTAACATAGCATGAAGTCTTGATACTGTATTAAAAGTAATATTTTCGCCCATAATAGCAATATCTACATCTGAGCCTGGTTTATAGTTTCCCATAGCCCTTGAGCCAAATATAATAGCCTTATTAATTTCAGTAAGTTTATCTATAGCATTTTTAATATACATTATATCTGAATCACCCAAACCAAACTTCATAGTAATTCCTCCAGCTTTAAATAAAGCTCCTTGATAATAAAATAAAACTTATTTCTTATCAATTTTTCTGCTTCCTGTGCATTTTGTTCGTCATAAGTATGCGCCAACAGATTTCTCTTATTCAAAGCATCTAGCCAAGCATGTCCATCAGTAACGGTTGATAGCTGAGGGCTGAGAGTTTAAAAAACGGACACATGACGACGCTGTCCTCATTAAGTAGCACTACATTCGCGTTGAGCGTTCTACCTGTTTCTCTGTCTGCATAAGAAAAACACCAAGTAACTCAATAATTTCTTTAGTCATCTTGGTGTAAATCTGGCTTCCTGTGTCTATGGCTTTTCATCTCACTCTACACTATATTTTTCTATTAGTTCTTCTATATATTTCAAAATATTATCATAAAACTTTTTAGCATTTTCTATTTGCACCTCAGTTTCTTCTTTACATACTACATAAAAATCACTGTAGTCACTCTCATTTCTAATTAAACTTGCTGCATTAATTATTTTTGAAAATCTCTTTTCAAAAACTCCTGTTTTAACATACTTTTTATTAAAGTATGCTATTACTGCTGAATGCTTTTTAAAATCAATACCTTCTACCGCTAACAATGCTCTAATCGAATGGAATATTGAATAATATGCTCTATTATTTGCTGCTTTATAATACTCATTTTTAAGTAAATCAACCGCAGCTTCATAATCCTCTTTCGCTGTAGTAAGTCTATGTCTTACAAGACTTACTTTATTTTCATTAAGCAATTATCCTCACCCCTTCATTTTCTATATTTTTAAAAAATGGAAGGTCTTCTTTATATTGCTCAAACTCATAATAATTTTGAATAATTGGAGATAAAACTACTTCATAATCTAAACCTAATTCACTAACAATATCAACAATACCCATTCTATATTTCATTATTTCATTTTTATCAATATCAACAAGTATCATTATATCAATATCAGATTCATTTTCATTATCACCTCGAGCATATGAACCAAAGAGTATCAAACCTTTTAGCTTATCACCAAACAAATCTTCAACCTCTATTGATAATCTTTTCAAAACTAAATTAAGTTCACTTCTAGAACACATGCATACTCACCTCCACTATCACATCTTATATTTAATTATACTCAATATTACGAGATAATACAACATATCTAAAAAATTCCATTACCGAAAGAAGAGTTAATACCTATACATGAATTGAAAAACACCAAATGACTCAATAATTTCTTTAAGTCATCTGGATGTAATCCCATCCTTTTTACATCCCCAAACAACATTTCTTATATTTCTTTCCGCTGCCACATGGGCATGGGTCGTTTCTACCTATTTTATTACTTTTAAATACCGTATCATACTTTTTGGATATCTCATTAGGTGTATGACCGTTATTTTCCCAAAGCCTAGTATTGTTTGCCAGTGCCATTACAAGCTTTAATACTTTATTAACCTGCTTTTCATCTTCAAACGAAATATCCCTGTAATTAAATAGGTCAAATATTGCGCTTGGTGAGAAGTCTTGTTGGCAATAACCTTGTATATCTTCGACTAACATTTCAGCCTGCATTTCATCGCCGTCAAAAAAAAGTTTGGTAAAATATTTAAGCAGAGCCTTGTATTCTTTATTGATTTCAAAATAACAATCATCCTTATATTTTAGAAGCTCTTTTTGTTCCGGTATATAAAATGGTTTGCCTTCTCGTTGTTTTAACTGATCATTAAAATCATCATACTCCATAATGGTCTCATGCACAAAGTAATCGTCCATAATCTCAACGAAATTTTTATGAAGTTCTGTAAAATCAATGTTTATATTACCTGCCTTTAATCTTACTGTATCAATATCTTCTATATTCTCTTCATTTTGCATATTATATATCTCTATAACCTTATCCTTATGTACCAAACCATATAGATGGGTTAGAGATATAACATACTCTGTTATTTTGTTCATTAAATTACTCCTCCTCTGTAAAAACTTTTCATCCCTCTAACACAGGGATTAGCTTGGAACATCACCTTTGAACTAGTGTGCATCATTGCACTGTTTTTTAATTTTTTACTAACAATATATACCATATTACCTACAAGGTATCGTTCTATTGCTACCGTAGCAAGACATTCAAATGCTTTATCTGCTTCATCCATCAACTTTTCATAATCTTCATTTATTAGTAAATCTTCAAACCAATAAACATAATAACGTGGAAATATTTCATGCAATTTCTTAGCATACTTTTCTAGAGCCTCTTTACCTTCCAGGTAGATAATTGCATCTTCTAATAAAGCCTCAACAGTTTGTCCAGTTTTTGTTTTTAATAACTCTATCCACCTAGATACAAATTCATTAAATTCTGGCAAAGGTTCTGAGCCTATTGTAACTGATTATCAAGCCTTTTTGTAAACTCAATCATAATATCATACACTTCATAACTGGTTCTTTCAGGAATAACTTCATACCTGCCCGCTTCATCTTCATAAACCACCTTAACATCTTCTACCATTTCCTTTTCCCACTGTGGCAATTTAGAAATATATTCATCGTCATATACATTGTCCTCATCCAATTCAGTGGGTATATATATTATTTGCCCTGTATCAGTGTCAAGATAAACCTGATTAACCCACCTGTCAGTATCCATTACGATGCTAATCTCCTCTAAATCCAGTTTAAGTTTCTTACCGTATTCTTTATTTATATCTGGCATCATAATCCATCCTTTTTAATTCTCTGTTTCCACCTGATATCATCATTCATTTATGACACCTTCTTTTCCATTTTTATCTAGTATATCATATTTTATATTTCAGGAAAACACCTCCTGAATTGATATATCAGAAAGTGTCTTATTATATAATACTAGCGAATATGATAAACAAAAAGTCCCAGTTGGTTAGTTGGACAGGAAAAGAATGCTGATGGTTGAGCGTTCTACCTGTCCCTGTCTGCATAAGAAAAACATCCGTGATAATCCTAATATTGGGAACTCTAAAACTGGTGATTTAAAAGGCATATACAGTTTGGATATACATTATAACAGGACAAATTATGAATTAGCCTACCGGGTTTCTCAACTTGAAAAAAGTGATATGGTTGTTATATATTTTACATCGTATCCTTCCGTAAGATACTTAAATAATCTTCATATGTGAAAACTCGATTTCTTTTATTATTCTTTGCTTTCACCAAAATATTAAGTTCAACTAACCGATTAACTGCATTAGATACAGCATTATAAGAAAGTTCCAGTGCTATGCTTGTTTTCTTAATATCAATAATTGGATTGCTTTCTAAATATGCAAATACATTCATAATTGTCTTTGCTGCTCTACCAGTATTTTTAACAATCACAAAATTTTTATCATGTAGTTTAACAAGGCTATCAATCGCATTAATTGCATCTTCTGCAGATTCATATATTGCCAATAGAAAAAACTTGATCCATTGTTCGAAATTACCTTTATTTCTTACTTCCATTAATCGGTCATAATATTCTATGCGATTTTTCTTAAGAAAATATGATATATACAATGTATCGTATGATAATAATTTCTTTTCTTTAAGGAAAAGGTTAATCAACAACCTCCCAATTCTTCCATTTCCATGCAAAAACGGATGAATTGTTTCAAATTGATAATGCCCTAATGCAATTTTTATTAGTGGTTCAATTGAATCATCTTGATTTAAAAATTTTTCTAAATCCGACATCGCTTCAATCATATCTATTGGGTTTGGAGGTATATATCTCGCATCTCTTAATGTACATCCTCCAGGACCAATCCAATTTTGGCTTCTCCTAAATTCTCCTGGATTTTTTTCTCCCCCACGTACATCCTCCATTAATACTTGATGAATTTTCTTTAATAAGCTGTTACATATTGGTAAGGTTTCAAGTTGCTTATTAGCATAATTCGATGCTTTAACATAATTTAAAACATCTGCTACATGTCTGTTTGTATTTTCTTCAATATCTGGATCTAAAATATCATCAAGCGTTGCTTGTGTTCCTTCAATCTGCGACGATAATAAAGCCTCCTTGCGAACATACATAGACACAAACAAATCAATATCTGGTATCTGTCTAGAAAATCCTTCTAAAATCCCCATGCTTCTATTTGCTTTTGTTAGCAATTGTAGTATCTCTTCATCAATTTTAATTGACGGTATTGGTGGCAAAGGGTTTGGCATAAAAGACTTGTATTTCATATCACCTGTTAAATTTGTTACATAAACGCCTGCTCTATTTTTCATCATATTCACTCCCAAACATGAAATAACACATTTATAATATAGTTTTTATTTCACTTTGTCAACTTAAATAGAAATAATGAAAATCCCTTTGAACTATCTTTTGTCTTGTTTATTCTCTTAGACCAGCCTTTTGAACTATATTAAATAAACCCTTATTAAGATATATTCTTTCTCTCCCTATCTTTTCAGATATTAGAAATCCTGTATCTTCAAGTGACGACAAATATATTGAAGCAGTCTTTCTAGAAACGTTAAGACCATCCTGAATATAAGAAATTTTAGTATAAAACTCATAAAAGATTAACTCAACCAGCTCTCTAGAGTATATTTTGGGAAGGGTTTCTTTAATTTTTTCAGCAGTAGCCTCTAACAAAGTGTTTATTTCTTTTACCAATTTTAGAGTCTCTTCTGCCGTTTCCTCTATACCTTGTAATACAAATAGTATCCATTCTTCCCAATTCCCGTTAACCGTTACTTCCTGAAGCAATCTATAATACGCTGATTTATTTCTAATAATAAATTTACTCAAATATAAAATAGGACTATCTAATAATTGCTTGAGTACTAAATATAAAACGTTAATTATTCTTCCTGTTCTCCCATTCCCATCATAAAATGGATGGATAGACTCAAACTGATAATGAATCACTGCAAGTTTAACAAGAGGATCAATATTGTCATAATCATTATTTATATATTTTTCTAGATTAGATAAAAGAGAAAGAATCTCACCTGTAGCTTCATTCCTTAAAACTGTTCCTTGTAATTTTCTAATACCTGCACGATTAAACTCAATTAATTGCTGAATCTCAGTTATGATATTAGTTGTTAAAAAGCCTTTTTCTTTAACTAATTTATATCCATACCATAAAGCACTTCTGTAATTTACAACCTCCTTAGCGGAAGGACTGTCATAGCTTTCTCCGCTCATTGCTTTAAATAATTCATCATGCGTAGTGATAATGTTTTCAATCTCTGAGCTGTCCTTTGCTTCATTTACTGTCACCGCATTAATTAAAATATTTTTATTAGGTATCATATCTGCAAATCCTTTTAATTCAGCTAATGCCCTATGTGATGCTACAAGTTGCTTCAATACCCTTTTTGTTTCAACATCAATCTTTGGCGGTAGTAGTGTTAAATTATTAGCCATGCTTATCCACCTTTCTGTTATCTAACTATACATCTATTATATAGTAAATATTTTCCTTATACAATAAAAATATGCGTAAATTTTTAAGTTTTTTACGCATGTTTTTGAAATGTGGGTAATGTCTGCTCATATTATCTCTGCAAAATTTTTGGTTGAGCTACGAGATAATACAACATATCTAAAAATTCCAACACTGAATGAAAGTTTACCTTAATCATTTCTTCCGTCATTTTGGTGTAAACCTGACAAGGTGCCTGTCGTGAAAAACTGTTGAGGGCTGAGGGTTGATAGTTTGGAAAACAAAAACATGATTAGATAGGACTATTGATGGTTAAGGGCTAAGTATTGAGAGTTAAAAAAATAGAAGCGTTATAAACTATAGAAATATTGCTGATTATATTTTTCCATTGTTTTTACTTTAATGCTTAGTTTGTTATTATTTTTAAGTATGTTTGATAAAACTATTTACATTAATGCTTTATACATGTATAATATTAAGTATAAAAGTAAATAGAAGAAATATTATCTTAATTTCATTACGACTAAAGGAGGTAGCAATGATGGATTATACCAGAAAAATTATAGAAATAGCAAATAAGAATAATGGAATAGTGACTGCCTCCCAAGTCACAGACAATCATATTCCTCGTATTTACCTAAAGTTAATGGTAGATAAAGGCTTACTAGAGCGATCTTGCCGTGGAGTTTATATTTCTCCAAATACCTTTGATGATGAGCTGTTCAATCTACAAAATCGATTTAGAAGAGGAATTTTTTCTCATGAAACTGCTTTATTTTTACATGATTTAACTGATCGTACTCCTATTGAATATACTATGACGTTTCCGGTAGGCTACAATACAACATCAGCAAAAGTTGAAAATGTGATTACTTACTATTCAGTAAAGAATCGATATGAAATTGGTATTTCTACAACATCTACTTCTTCTGGTTCAGAAGTTAAAGTATATAATCTAGAACGTACATTATGCGACCTACTCCAAAAAAGAAGTAATAAAGATATACAAGTCTTAACTGAAGCGCTTAAACGATATATGCAACAGACAACAAAGGATATTCCCTTGCTTTCTAAATATGCTAAAATTTTTAAGGTTGAAAAACGCTTACGTCCTTACTTGGAGGTACTCTTATGAAAAATGCTACACAGCTTAAAGCTTTCATAAAAAATATTGCAAAAGACAAAGGAATCTCTGCACAGATTATCATTCAAAACTATATGCTTGAAAGACTTCTGGAGAGAATATCTCTTTCAAAGTATCAGTCTAACTTTATTTTAAAAGGTGGTTTTTTGATTGCATCCATGGTTGGGCTTGATACAAGGGCTACTATGGATCTAGATGCAACTGTAAGAGGGCTTCCTGTTAGTCAAGATACTTTACTACAAGTCTTTACACAAATATGTGCCGTCCAAGTAGATGATGATATTACTTTTAAAGTAAAGCGAGCTAATGCCATTAGAGAAAAGGATGATTATCATGGGGTTCGTGTTGCTTTAGAAGCAATCTATCCTCCTATGGCAGTCCCGCTAAAAATTGATATCACAACAGGGGATAAAATCACCCCTCGAGAAATTGTTTATGAGTTTGATCTTCTTTTTGAGCCTCGTAAGATCAATGTTCTAGCTTATAATCTTGAAACAATTTTGGCAGAGAAAATTGAAACTATCATCTCACGAGGTGATCAAAGTACACGTCCTAGGGATTTTTATGATGTGTTCATTCTATATAAGCTACAATGGCATAATATTAATATACAAACTTTGGTATCCGCTTTGAATGCCACAGCAAAAAAAAGAAAAACTGAACATATCATTCTTAGATATAAAGAAATTATGGAAACAATCATACAAAGTGATGTGATGAACAAACACTGGAAAACTTATCAAAAAGACTTTGATTATGCTAAGCATATTGAATTTATCGATATTTGTCATACCATTGAAAATATTATGTTGTCATGTCAATACAAAGACATTTGAAGCATCCCCAATGTCTTTATATTTGTGATAGGTATTGCTTTAAACCTATCATCTTTCTTTTATAGTTAATACTGTTACTTTTACAATAGGAATGTATCCAGTCACAATCTCTTTTGGTACCACTTTTATAACTAAACCTTCGAACGGTTCTAAGCATTCTGCTTCTAAAGTTCATTGGTCTCCCATTCATGCTCTTAGATGTTATCTCATTAAATTCTCTATTCATTTCTTCTGCAGTAAACTCCCCAGAAAGATATCTCAAAAATAAAAGCTCATAAAATGCGAAAGGGATAACATCTTCAATAAGCTCTTTCACTAGAGTCTCATGAGGTCCAAATTCTTTTGTATTTTTCATATACAGAAATAGATTTTCTCTTCAGCTCCTCTTCATATAAAAACTCATGCATGTACAACTCATCAAAAATTTCGAAAAATAATCCCTGTCTATTACTCAGATATAAATGGATGACAACATCGGTATCTATTGAGGCATTCATTCTTCAAACTCCTCAAAAATATCTTCAATATAGAGAACTTCATCGCTTTTTTCTTTTTCTTCCATTTTAAATATTGACGCATCCATTCCTATAAGGGAAAATGCCTTTTCTAGACTTGTATAAGGGATATATTTATTATCATAATTGCTTGTAACATATTCTAAATAACTTGGGGGAACTTCAATCACATCAGTAGCTTTTAATAATCTTTCATCTGCATCTAGCTTTTTAAATAATGCTCTAGATGTTATTTCATTTCTTCTATTAAAGAGTCTGATTTTATGGTTTGCATTAATAAAATCCAGATCATATAATCTAACAACTAAAGCAGCATAGCTCACTTGAAATTCCAATTGCATTCTGACAATGTCAAGTGCATTCAACTCTTGATGCTTTTTCTTCAATTCATATTTTATAAATTTCCTTAATTCTTCCTCTGGCATCAAAAAACAATTTGCAAAATAAAACGCCCTTGCTTCAGAAATATCTTCTGAACTATCTTCTATTTCAACATCAATCTTTATAGAACCAAATTCATCTTCAAAATCATAAATAACGTGACCTAATTCGTGGGCGATTGTAAATATTTCTCTGGATAGTATCTCAGATGAATTCGAAACAATTATTTTCTTTCCTTCGAAAAACGTTGAAAAGCCCAACAACTTATCTTTACCGAATGGATAGCGAATTAAATGGATATCCTTTTGCGCTACTAAACTGAAAATATCTTTAATGCCATATGTCTGAACATTTTTTCGTTCTTCTATTGCATGTTTTTCAATTTCTGTCTTATCAATCCACATAGGCATCTCTCTCCCTAGTCTGATGATATAACTTCTCGTGAGCATGGAAAACTCTCAGTATCTCTTCAATTTTGGCAACAGAACCGATAACACCGTCACTAGTATTCTTTTCTCTAAAAAAAGTTACCAGTTCTTTTTGTTCCTGTTCTACTTTGGTTATTTCGAAAATGGTCAGGTAGATATCTCGTATGTGATTATAAAAAAGATTGCCGATCATTTTGGTGTTGCGATTCGCTATAGATTTTCTGTTCTATCGGTATAAATATTTCTGCTCCTTCAAGGTCTAAAAATCTCTGGCAAATCTTTTTCTTCTGGGGTAAATGTATAGTTTTCATTGTTCGTCGATTAGTTTATTTACCTCTCAGAGTGATACTTCTGTTTTGGACTAGTAGGTTTATCTGGAATAGTTAATTTAAGAAGACCACCTTTTACTAACGGATTGAGTATACGAGTGTAAAAATCTTTTCTATCTTTGATTCCAACAAAATGTTGTATTTCTTTCCTACTCTTCGGTTCTCGACAAAATTGTAAAATTTCTTCAGTCCGATAGTCTTCACTACTTGTTCCAACTTGTGGGGTTGCTTGTGTACTTCTCTCTAAATTTAGTGGTATTATCGTTTTGAAAACAGGATTTTTGGGATAAGGTGAAAAATTAGAGGGATCAATCTCTCCAACTACTCTGGCTCTATTTGCATTTTCAATATATACTCTATCTTTTTCAATAATAAATTTTGCAGGGAATGCATTTGAAAACTCTCTATGTATTAAAAGGTTAATAAGATTAACACGGATATCATCCCTGTCATCATAACGATCCAAATTCACTTTTCTCAAAATGGCATCTGTTTTATAATGCGGAAGTGCAGCCCGGATTAATTCTTCATTTCCAAATATAAGAATACCAGCAAGTGTGATTCCTTCAATCTTTGTACTTTCATAATTTCAACACCTCATCATTTTATAACCAATATATATTTTCGATCAATAGTAACTAATTTATTAATAACTTTAAAATATCATATCTTAGTATAAATTGTAAATACAATTGTACCAAAAACACGTTAATAGATTTATGGTAGTTAAGTACACAATCTTTCTTCCGTCATCTTGGTGTAAACCAGACAATGCCTGTCCCTGTGTCATGCATTAGAATCTCCCCGCAATTTGACAATTATTATTTTTAAGCATATAATAGAAGTAAGGATTCTTTGTTTCCTTACTTGAATACTTTCTATGAAAGGAGCGTATACTTATGTTAGCAACAAGACTAAATGCGGAGGATGCGCATATGGAGAAACGCCGAATAAATATATCTAGTAAGCGACAAATAACTATTCCAGCTAAATACTTTGAAGCTCTAGGTTTAGATAAAGAAATTGATTGTATTTTCTCAAATGATATGTTAATTCTTACACCTGTTAAAAGAGAGGATCCCGCTTTTGCTGAGGAAATTTTAGCTGATTTAATTCAGCAAGGTTATTCTGGTGAAAAGCTACTAACTGAGTTCAAAAAGATCAATCGTAAGATCCGACCTGCAGTCGAAAAATTGATTGAAGAAGCTGATAAAATTGCTAAAGCCACATCTAATAATTACGTAGATCCAACAGATGATATTTTTGCTAATGAAGAAACGGAGGCTTAATCATGCTTCCAGTAGCATATACACCAATTGCAGAAAAATACTTTAAAAAACTTAAAGACAAACAACTTAAGAAAGCTTATAAAGGAGCGATTCTTAGCATCCGAGAGAATCCTAATATTGGGGACTCTAAAACTGGTGATTTAAAAGGTATATACAATATGACAGAACAAACTATGAGTTAGCCTATCGGGTTTCTCAACTTGATAATGGTGATATGGTTGTTGTCATCATGGCTGGCACAAGAGAAAACTTTTATAAGGAATTGAAGCGATACATGAAATAGATTGTATCGCTTTTTTTTTAGTCATCTTGGTGTAAACCAGATAATGTGCCTGTCGTGAAAGACTGTTGAAAGCTGAGGGTTGAGAGTTTGAAAAGAAAATATTTTAATGCAATTATGCCCTATAGATTATAAATATTAAATATTTGAAAAAAAGCACCATTCAAATTCAAGAATCTCTCTTAAAGTTTTCATAATACTTGAAAACTCAATATCCTCCGCGTAAGGATACTTTTCCTTATATGACTACTAATCTTCATGATAACACCTCCATGTATTGACGAACCAACTCTCTAATATTAAAAATCTCTGCGTACTTAAGTAGCTTTGTATAATCTGCCCCGGGCAATCTCATATATTGCTTTACTGCTTCTATAACTAAATTATTATCTAAATTATAATCTTTCTTTTTAAGGCAGTCGCATATAGTTCTCTCTTTGTCATATACATAGACTTCATTTTCAAAGGGTGTGTTCATGTCAATTTTGCCAATAGAATGAAATTTATCGGAAATATAGAAAAACTTATATTTATCTTTATCCTTTAATAGCCTAGTATTATAGCCCGATGGAATAGTTAACATCATCTGAAAAGGGGTTCGATCAGTCAACTCGTGAAAATATAGTGCTGTTTCATGTGAGAAAATCCCTTTTTTGCATCGATATTGTGTTAAATAAAATTCATCCTCCATTTGGTTAGAATCAATGTAAATACCATGCGCCACTCTTTCAATTTCACCTGACCGGTACATACGTTGGAGTGTTTTATTGTCAATACCTGCAGTAAGAGCTTCACTAGACGTAATAATCCCATTATTGCTATTCAGCAACTCGATCACCTTATCTCTTTTAACCATAAAATCACCACCCAACCTTAGTATTGTCTTTTTCGTTCGTATCTATACTATTATATACTAACCAAAAAGTCAACACATTCTAAATAATTGCATTTTTATTTCTTTAATGATTTTTTCAGTGATAGTCAGCTCATTGTAGATCAGACAAAGTGCCTGTCCTACCTGTCCCTCTGTCTGAGAATTAAGTATAATTACGAATCTCTCCTCTTAACATATGCAGTCGCTCTACCAGCGCCAACCTTCTTGATATATCCATCTTTCAACAAATCAGCAAGTGCTTTTTCAATAGTTGTAACACTGATATCAGGATAAATATCTGCAATTTCACGCTTTGCAATTTTCCCTATTTTCTTATCAAATAAATCTTTAACCCGTTCAGATTTGCTTATTTTATCCACAGCTACAGTCTCTACTCTGTCAGCGAATTCTTTATATGCTTTTAATAGAACTCTAAGATAGTACTTAGCAAAAGGAAGATAAGTATTTTTATTTTCATGCCAACCCTGTGAACTCTCTTTAAGGGTCTCATAATAACTTTCCTTTGTGCTTTCAATAAGCATTTCAAGGCTAATATATTTCCCTACGAGATAGCCTTGCTGATACAACAATAAATGTGTTATAAGTCTACTCATTCTTCCATTACCATCGTTGAATGGGTGAATACTTAGAAAATCTAATACAAATTTTGAAATGAGAATTAAAGGGTCTATCTTACCCTCGTTAATTGCTTCATGGTATGTACTACATAGTTTTTCTACTGCTTCTGGGGTTTCAAAAGCAGATAGAGGTTTAAAACGAATAAGACGAGTACCTTTCTCATCTACTTCTTCTATAATGTTATCTTGGTTTTTATATTTACCTCCATTAGATAATGGGTGGAAGCTATAAAGATCTCTATGCAACTGTAAAATGACATTTGATCTTAGATTAATATAATCGAAATTTTCATGAATTGTATTAAGAACTTCTCTGTAACCAGCAATCTCTTCTTCGTCTCTATTTAAGGGTTCTGCTTTCCTTGAGACTAATTCTTCAAGCCTGGCATCAGTTGTAAATATCCCTTCAATTCGGTTTGAAGCTCCGGTGCTTTTAATCTTTGCAACTTCCAGCATAGCTTCAAGTATATCTGGTTTTGCCTTCATAAACAGTTCTTGTTTTCCTTTATACTCATGAATTTTGGAAACTAAATTCATAATCTCAGGAACCATTAAGTCACTATTCATTTGTCTATAATTAAACTCTTTCAACCTTTTCACCTGCCTACTCTTTAATTTATATGCATAATTTTATCATTATTTTATGCATATATCAATTAAAATATGCAGATAATTGATAATTAGAATACTCATTTTTCTTTTGTTTTAATATACATTATATTAGTTACTCGTTAACACTATATATCTCATGTTGTATCCAAAAAAAAGATTGTTATTCATTGTTATTGGAAAACTTAATAAGGAATTGATGCGATTCATGAAGTAGATTGTATCGCTTTTTTATTCATTTTGTAATTCAGACGAGGTACCTGTCCCTCTGGATACTATTAGTACTACTTCTAAAACAGTATAAAATGCTGAAGCTAAGAAAAAGAGTTCTTGATTTTTTAGCATAAAAGTAGCGTATATAGATAAAAGCATGACCGAATTAACAATTGATAAAATAATGTTTGCTTTTGTAAATAATATTTTATTTCTGTTAACATACCAAGCACCAATTAGAGCAAAAAATTGAAATGGCATTAGGTATAATAACAAAAATTCAGCTCCCATTGTTAATGGTTCATACCACGGAAAACCCCCACGTCTTGTACAGTGGCCAAACGTCCCTGTTCCATTATCTTTTTTCTGAATAATACTTTTGCTTTGGACTTGTAGGTTTGTTTGGAAATGTAAGTTTTAAAAGTCCTCCTCTAATTAAAGGATTTAAAATATTCTTTCTAAAATGTTCTCTATTATGTAATTTCATAAAATTTTGCATTTCATTTCTAGTTCTTGGTATTTCACAAAACTCCAACAACCTCTGTATTTCTTCATTAGCTTGCGTGGTAACTTGCGTGGTAACTTGCGTGGTAACTTGCGTGGTAACTTGCGTGGTAACTTGCGTGGTAACTTGCGTGGTAGCTGTGGTTAAAGGTATAATTGTTTTAAAAATATCTCCTTCGATAAAAGCAGGCTCTGCACCACAATAAATTTTATTATATTTGTAAATATTTCTAACTCCCGATCCTAATTCATCCACTAGGCCTATTTCTTTAAAAAACTTAGCTATAGTAGGATTCTTCGGAAATGGCGAAAAATTATCTGGATCTATAAGACCATTACCATGAGGTTTATTACTATTTTCAACAAAAACCCTATCTCTTTCAATGACTAACTTTGCTGGAAAAGGATTTGCAAACTCTCTATGAATTAATAAATTAGAAATAACTTCTCTAAAAATTTTATCTCTTAGGCTAATTCTAATATCCCCTTCTAAATAAAAGTTATCATTTAGATGTTTTGTCACGAACTGCATCAAACGTTCATAGCTCTCTAGCAAATTAACTCTAATATCATCCCTATCATCATAGCGATCTAGGTTTACTCTTCGTAAAATTGCATCGGTTCTATAATGAGGTAACGCCGCATGAATCAATACCTCATTTCCAAAAATGAGAATGCCACCAAGAGTAATACCTTCTTTGCCACTTTGAGGGTCTTTAATATATAGTCCAGCACTCTTTAATAGTTCTAAATCATTCATTGACTTCCAAGGATGGTTTGATTTTTCATTAATAGCCATCTTTCTAACTTTTATTAATAAATCATCCTTAAGGTCAGATAATTCAGCATAAGGAAAAATTCGATTTTCTGTATAGAATCCCTGTTTTCTCATGTACATACTAGATACTAGATTTGTATTATTTGTAATATCAATGTCGCCATCTTCATTTCTGTCATAAATTTTTCCATTACATCTATGAACTTGAGAACTCTCTGGCACAAAAATATAGAGTATCTTTTTTTTATCAATTTCAATTTCTTCAACAGATAGATAAAAAGTTGGTATAATCTTTTGTGGATTATTTATAGCAGTTACAAAGTCCTTCTTAATCTTCTCAACTGCTTCTGGATCAATGCCGATAATACCACCACTATCTTCTACTCCAAGAATTAGGTGTCCCCCATTACGATTTAAAAAAGCACATACTGATTCAAAAACATCTCTATTTAAGTTCATCTTACTCTGTTTAAATTCAACAGATATGTTCTCGCCACCATCAATAATTTCCTTCAATCTTTGTACTTTCATAATTTCAACACCTCGTCATTTTATAACCAATATATATTTTCGATCAATAGTAACTAATTTATTAATAACTTTAAAATATCATATTTTAGTATAAATTGTAAATACAATTCTACCAAAACACGTTAATAGATTTATGGTAGTTAAGTATCTCAATATTTCTTCCGTCATCTTGGTTAAGACCAGACAAGGTGCCTGTCGTGAAAAACTGTTGAGGGTTGAAAAGTAGAAAGTTGGTTAGTTGGACAGTTGGATAGGAAAAGCGTAATACGTTTTTAGCGTTTATTGCACTAAAAAGGAAAGTCTATGTGATGTCATTTTCTTTCCATCACCATTGGTTATATATGTTGTAAATCAGACAAGGTGCCTGTCCCTCTGGATAAGTTAAACAGTCTATCGCTTTTTAATTCCTGCAATTACCCATCTAATAAAATAATGTTTGCTTTTGTAAATAATATTTTATTTCTGTTAACATACCAAGCACCAATTAGAGCAAAAAATTGAAATGGCATTAAGTATAGCAACAAGAATGCAGCTCCCATTGTTAATGGTTCATACCACGGTAATATTTCAATTGTAGATGAAAATGCAAAAAAACTTACACATAAAACAATACATTGAAATATACAAAAAAATACGATTATAAAATTGTTAATTACCCTTTTAAACATTAACTTCCTCCAGTCATCCTACCCAATTATGCTGTTTATCAATAATTGGGCGTTCAAGTTTCCAGGAAACACCCTTGTCTCTTATGCTAATTCTATATATAATTTTAGCTCAATTGTCAAGATAAATGAACTTTCTTAAATGCCTTCTTTACACTTTCTAATGCATCTGACCACTCTATATCAGATGCATATTCATTTTTTGAGCGATATTGTTCCCATAGCTTAGCTAGAACTTCAGATTCTTCTATCATCTGAATGTATTCAAAGCCGTTTGTTTTAATGTTGTTATAACTACCCCGATGCGTAGATGTTTGTAGAAAGGCCTCTTTTAAATCGGCTTCATTTAAACTTTTCTCATGCAACAGCATTAAAATATAAATATCATAATAGTCACGCATTCTTGTCGTTGCTGTACCTCTTGATAAAATGGTTTCCAATTTTTCAGCAAATACTGTTTCAAGATTATAGGCCAAAACAGATATACTTCTATCTTCCAACAGCAACTTAAAAGAATATTCAATTGCTTTAGGTGTTATTTGATCACCAGTAGTGATGTCAACTTTAATGGTCTGCTTGGTTTTATCTAATACTGCATTAATTGAAACTCTAATGCCAGGGTATTCATCATCACGGATGTTTTCAAGCTTGCAAAAAGTCATGGATACACCATCATCAACAGGTACTGACAATATTTTATTGATGACTTTTTCAAGTTCTACTTCTGTTAACTTAAAACCTCTAATTGTTGCGTCCATATCCATGGTTGCCCGAGAGCCTATTCCAACAATCGCTGCAATAAGCATACCACCTTTCAGGATAAACTTATTTCGATAATCTGAAAGTGAAATTCTTTCAAGTAAACGTTCAAGCATAAAATTTCTTAGAATAATTTCTGCTTGTACACTTTTTTGTCTTGATAGATTTCTAATTAAGGCTTTTAATTGCGTTGATGTCTTCACAATAACACCTCCAAATAAGGTCTTAATACATTCTCAACCCTAAAGAACTCTGCATATTTCATTAGTTTATTAATATCCTTATTTTTGCTTCGTGAATAGCGCTTTAGAGCATCCGACACTATAGCAGGATCTTGGTTGTTTCTATCACGTAAAATATCACAAATCGTACGTTCCATATTATACGTTCTAATGTCATTTCCAAATGAATTTTCTTTTATGCAAATACCAAGACTAAACAACTCTTTTTTAACAATACGCACAATTAAACCTTCTTTTTTTAACCTACTTGTATTATAGCCATTTGGAACAGTCACTGAATAGTGCAAAGGCTCTCTATCGGTTAAGTCATGAAGATAAAGTGCAGTTTCATGTGAATAAATCATTTTACTCTTTCGCAATTGATAAATGAGCATTTTATCTTCCCATACATCTTGAGTAATATAGACACCATAAGCTACTCGTTCCAATTTTCCTGCTTTTACAAGTTCCCTTAAATACTCTCTATGAATATCATTAGACTCTGCAAGCTTAGTTGTAATTACACCACCACTTTTTTCTATTAATTTCTCTAGTTTTTTAATACCAGTCATAAAATCATCCTTTTGACATTTATGCTTACATTATATATTTCCAAAGCACGTCTGTCAAATTAGTGTTAGAAATTTTATTGAATAGCATCCCTATTATCTGTCTAACTTCCTTCATCCTATCCAATTATGCTGTTTATCAATAATTGGGCGTTCAAGTTTCCATATCTCATGATACAATTCTTCGATTTCATCATCACTCGGTCTGTTTTTACTAATGCTCATTCTAAATAGCTGAATTTTCATCTCTTTGATGGTTTTTTTACGTTCTTCAAGCGTTTGACATCTTCTTTTGTTCATTATATATACACCCTCTCAAATTTATTTTAGCACAGTCCTGTAAAACACCGTTATTATCTAGTGGTCTACAGTCTGGCATGCTCAAAATAAGTTAGACTATAGCTCAGATGAGAGGGGTTCCCCACCTGAACTATGTCTATTTGAGAGGACATAAAAAAGTGCACGGCAGAATATAAATATATCCTACACGCGCACCCGAATGTTTAACACTAATAAGGATTTGCAAAAAAGCACAAAATCGCTTATAATAACATAAGGTCGCTCGTGGTAGCAGATGCTACACGTGTAGGCAGGTTCCGTCTGCCCGCGCGAGCTTTCAGGTGTGCAACCACCTGAAAGTCACGTTGCGACTTTTTTAAATTGTCCTCTTGTCCCTCATTATATATTTATTGGTTTATTTTTGCAAGAATTTTTTTGGTTAGTTGGATAGGAAAAGACGCGTCTACTGAGTTAGACGTACAGTGACTACTAAATTCGCTGTACTCATTAAGTAGCACTAGCATTCGCGTTGAGGGTTAGTTAAAAAGGGAAATTACCTATATATACTGTTTATGATTTGGATCCCAAGTTTTAAGCAATTCTTCTTCATTAACCATAGCTTGAAAAGGGGGATTAACAAAATCAATAAGCCTATTTATAACACTTGAAAAATTCAATTCATATCTCAACACTTTTTTACAGAAATTTATCCATCGTTTTTGAATGTCTTGGTTCTCAACCAATCTCTCAATAACTTCTACCGAATCTTTTTCATAAGGTGTTCCTCGATTAGACAAAGTTTCACTAATTGCTTCCTGTAATTTTATTCCTTCAATCTCAAACGAATTTGCAATATAGTAAATATCATAAAAATCTTTCATCCGACCAGTTGCTTCCATCAAACTTATGATTGCATCAAATTTTTCTGAGACGGTTGACTCTAATGAATAGGTAAGAATTTTAGGCTGTGGAAAATCATCTAAAAGTACGGGCAATGTTCTTTGAACTGAAGAAGGAACAATGATATCACCTACACCAAAATCAATACTAAAAGGTGTGTGGGTTGCCCCTATATTTCCCATTAAGTTGACACGTATACCATGGTACTTTTTAATTTCTGAAATTTTTTCAACATTACGTATGCTGAGAGAAATAAAATTATTGGGTAATTCCTGATTAATAATTTTTTGAACCATCAACTTTATTGATTCTATTTCATTTGAATGGTATCTTAACAAATAATCAGCATCCACTGTTGGCCTCGTCGCAAATCCACTAATCGAGTACAAGAGAAATCCACCTTTTAGTATCAGTTGTTTAGAATATTTACTCTTAGATAACCTTCTTATAAATTCTTCCTGACAAAACAAATTCAACATTTGTTGAAATGGTAACCCTTCACTTTTTGCTTTATTTTTTAATTTTGCTAATATCGAAGCACTTGACTTAGCCATTATAACCACTTCCCTATATGTGTCTGAATTTTATTAGTAATGTTAAAAACTTCTGCATACTCAAATAGCTTCCTGATATTTTTTTGAGGATCTTTTATATATCTGAACACTGCATTTGTAAATACTTCTTTCTCCAACTTTTTTTCATATCTTATAGCATCACACATTGTACGATCTCGATCGAATATTTTCACCTCAACGTTATCTATTAGTATTATACTTACTCCCATACTCAAAAACTTAATGTCTTGATAGTAGGGTTCAACAAGTGGATATTCGATGTTATACTGACTCTTATTACTATTTCTATCAACTGCAATCTGCCAGGCTACCGGAATACGGTCTGTATATTCATAATAAAAAAGTGCACTTTCTAAAAATATCACAACATCACAAAATAATCTTGAAATCAATACTTCGTCTGCAGGAATGAATTCTAAAAGTTCGTAATAACCCTGCTTTATTTTAGATATTCTTCCATCATCCAATAGTCTTTTGATTTGTCTGCTATTAAGACCAATTGCATTCAATTCTGACGTTTTTAGAATTCCTCCGTGCTTATGGAATTCTTTAATAATTTTATTAACATCAATCATATTTGCACCTCAATGTCCGCATTGAATTTTAAATGCGTATGTTTTAGTGCAATTATATCATTCAAACAAATAAAAATCAATATTTCTAATTTTTTAGTTAGTTGGATAGGAAAGGCGCGTCTACTGAGGTAGACGTACAGTGACTACTAAATTCGCTGTGCTCATTAAGTAGCACTAGCATTCGGGCTGTGGGCTGAGGGTTTGGAAAAGGAAATTCTATTTGATTATCGTTATCTTTCCAACGCCATTGGTTATATATTTTTTGTTCTATTGGTATAAATATTTCTGCTCCTTCAAGGTCTAAAAATCTATAAATATAGAAGTATTGGTTATTATGTTTTCCTAAAATAGCATATACATTTTTATCTATACTATTGAATGAATTATATTTCAATGCCCAATCTGGCAAATCTTTTTCTTCTGCGGTTAATGTATAGTTTTC
Source organism: Clostridia bacterium (assembly GCA_963662695.2). Taxonomy (GTDB): domain Bacteria; phylum Bacillota; class Clostridia; order SK-Y3; family SK-Y3. The sequence goes on from CAXXDC010000001.1 coordinate 1,766,273, forward strand.
ATTAATCGATGTTAAAAGAATCTGTTCTGCTTGGTCTTCATCTTGTACAGAGGTGTCCATAATGCTCTTTGGTTTCCAAGGCATCAAGCCCACCTCCCGTATAATTGGTATTAAAAATGGACCAACTTATCGTTAAGCTGATCCATCAAATCACATATGATTTAGAAATTTTTACTTTAACTTATAAGTTACTGCAGCCCCGCCACCTGATTTACTTATAATGTTTTTATCTAAAAGATTATTCAATATCCTCAGGGTCTTTGACTTATCAAATCCGGTTTTCAAATCTATTTCTTTTCTTGAAATCTCTGCCTCTTCCTTTATCAACTCGTAGATAAGTCTTTCATCTTTAGATAAATCTAATTGATCAATTTCAGTAATCGGAAGTATGATTCTAATTCTATTTTCACTCACCTCAAAATCAGGCTTGCATATGCTATGAGTATACTCTTTATTAATTCTTGCTATTCCTGTCCCAAACTTTTCAATAATATTTAATCGATTAAAAACCCCCGCTATTATTGGGTTTCTGAGTACAGAAATATTACCATATAAATATTCGTCTTTAGATATTCCTGCTGGGAGTCCCCCAGGAGAGTTTATTTCTATTTTGTCTTCATACATAGCTATTTGTATATATGAGTTAGTATCCCAAACTCTATGGACAATGGCATTTGCCAAAGACTCTCTAAAAGCATCTCTAGGAATTAGCTCTTTTTTTATTCTATTATAGCCGTCTATCTCTTCAAATATATAATATTGCTCAAAAATATCAACTGCGCTATCAAATTGAGTTAATAAGGATACATTACTTATGGTTTTTCTATACAAAATCTTATTGATGTCTTCCCCGAATCTTACGATATCAATGCCTGAAAAAGCTATATCATTTTCATCTGCTAACAGCTCTCCTGCAGTATTATAGTATCCTTCTTTATTATATAAATTAAGGGTTTTTAGAATATCTAAGTTAATCCTTCCTATCCCAGCTTCTTTTCTTAACCTAGCTTCTAATATATTAAAATTCAAGTCTTGAGAAGATGCCTTTCTATCTTCATAATGCATATTAATCCCTTCCAAAGCTAGCCTTCTAAGTTCAAATCTATCCACTTCTATGGTTGCAGTACCTCTAAAATATTTATAGTATGATTTACCATAAACATTTTGTTTTTGCAACAATAAGCTCCTCGTTGGTCGCGTTATTTTATCGTCGGAAAAAGAAAGATAGAACAATCCCTCTTGTAGATATATAAGTTGCACTTCTATTAGTATATCATATTTTATCCACATATACCTCTAAGTTTTTTTGTCAAATGATACATTCCATCTACACGACCAATACTTCCTGCCAGTGTATTGTGATTCCATACATCTGTATAGTGTTTCTGATTCTTCTTTATCTGTTTATCAAACTCAGCTCTAATTTCTTCTTGTATCTCGCGTTTTTGCCTTTCTTCTCTATATTTTAGCAAATCATAAACTTTCCCTCCATTTGCAGTATAAGCTCGTAATCTAGCCATTTGTGAAGCTCCTTTAGCAGACCATCCTAGTGGGCGACTACTTAATCTTGATGATAAAAGGTGACTGACCTGTCCTTCCGCACTACAACCCATTCTTGCCTTTTCTTCTCTATTTGGTAGCAAAATAGCTTCCCAATGATTTTTCATGTAAATCTTCGTTCTGCGTATCTGTTCTTTTTTATTCAAACTTTCAGCATAGGAGCTAGCCAGTTCTAAGACTTGTTCTACTGCATTCCAATCCTCAAAGCTTATTCCATCATACACTGCTTCTCTGGCATCTGATACTGAATCTCCCAAATGTGCAATGGCTCTCATAATTGATTGATTTAAATGAAATTTATCTAATACAAAACGACTTTTAATACCTAGTACTTCAACACCTTCCTTAATCCAAGAGGCTCCATCTCCCATTATATATATCTTTTCAATGTACTCTTCATCATATACTTTTTCTATGTATTCAAGAACTTCTAACCATATATCTTCACTATTCTTATATACACCTGAAAAGTAATGTTTGTTTATCAACTTATTCCGACTACTATTCTCATTTTCTTTTTCTATTCCTTCAAAAATACAGGCTAATCTTGGTTCTATAGTGTTGACTTTTCTTCCATATTCATTTGTTTTAAGATCACCTTTTTCTTTATTAAATTGAAGAGATACATGGTCTTCATCTGCATTGATATACAAGACTTTTATTTTTTTCTTTTCTTTAATTTCAGGGATAAAATTTGGAATCTCTAACTTGTGTACATCTTTCATAATAGCTTGCTTACTAATGACATCATCAGTTGCTGTTGCATGCTCACCACTAATTCTATAACTACTGTCAACAACGTGTTTGATACCCTCGGCAACCACATCATCACTTTTTCGCATCTTCTTTGTGATGCCACAAGCTTCATCTGCTAAATGGATAAACTCACCTGTTTTCTTTGACTTGAAATAGGTTCTGTTATACGTAATTTCCCCACATGTACTCATGAATGAATTGGTATCATTAGACCGTTCAATCACATATCTTTCTTTTCGATAGATTGATTTGCGATAGATTTCATCAATCTCTTCGATTGTTTCCTTAATAATATTTCTTTGAAGTTCTTGAAGTGGCTTATTCAATTCCAAGACAAACTCTCCAATATCTATTCTTTCGTCCATCATAAAATTTTTTACTATTTTTTCTATGTTTTTTGCCCCTTTTTCCACAAATTGTTGTATACTGTTATACATAAGAAACACCCCTTGTTATGATTTATTGTTTTTTGTCGAACTTATATTATCACAACTTTGGGGTGTTTTTTTATTTTTTTTCCGACGATAACTTTACGCTAACCTCCTCGTTTCATTTTTAAGCGATTTTTCGTTTGTCGTTGCACAACGTTCTGCAATGAAACCAAGGCGACCTTTGTTTTTCTATTTCATTAAGTTTTTTATGATATTTACAATACTCTTCTTTAGGCTCTACTTCTAATCTGCATTTTTTGTATTTACAAATTGTCGATTCCATTATTTCTAACTACACTTCACTATATTTTACTACACACTTTTTTATATTGTTTTCTAGGTCCCTTTAATTTCAGTCTTTAAATCCATGAATCTATCTATCTCCTCATTGATTTCACTACTTAAATCAATCATTTTAGCCAGTGTTTTCTCCATCTGACTTCTTTCAGTTGTGAGTGCATAACCTTTACATCTGAGTAACAGGAAGTTACTTTCATAGACAGGCTTCTCAACACCTCTATCTGTTCCAACTTACTGTTTATTCTTTGAAAGTCCCTTTATATGACTATCTAAAAATGATTCCATTTTTTGATTATGATTCTTTAGTTTTTTCTCATTTTCTTCAAGGCATAAATCAATAACTGTCTTAGCTTCCTCTGTTAGCTTCAAACAACTTCGATTTGAAGTATCATACTTTGGTGGTTCACTTAATGATTCTATGAGCGAATTAACTGTTCTTCATTGTTGTGATCCATAGCACCTAATTGCTCGAGTTTTTCTTCATACTCGTTAATATATTTCCGTACCGTTTTTCTTGCAACTGATACCTCCCTTGAAATTTCTGATTTGTTATATCCTTGTCGATACAACAATAAAATTTTTCTCTTTTTATTCGTATTTATTATCTCCACCATACCACCTATAATTTTTTTCTTATAGATAGTTTAGTTTTTATGTGGGGACTTTTCAACTGTAATAGTGGGTACTTTTAGTATACTATATACAACCAGTTCTTCCGGTGTTTTGATTTTTGCATAGCCTGCTGCATAACGGATGGCCTGAAACTCTAACTCTTCTTTTCTGGCCTTAATATCCTCAACATCACGCTTAATCTCGATTAGAACAAGATTTCCGTTTTCATCAATAGCACTAAGGTCGCTTCTACCCTTTTCACTATTGGTGACCTGACTTCCAATAATTAAGAGGGATTCGTCGGTTAGAAGAAGTTCTATATTCGTCCTTATGAACTCTTCGATATGCGATTCTTTAAGATTTAAGGACTTGAAACTGGCTTCTGTGATGTCCATTTCATCTACAGTTATATTAGCATCTGTCTTGATCGGTATAATCATTGTTGGCGACACCTCCTTAATGAGCACTAAATTTCTTCTTTCCCCAAACAACACTTCTTATATTTTTTACCACTGCCGCATGGACATGGATCGTTTCTGCCGATTTTCTGCCTTGACTTCATGTCAATCACATTAGATCCACCAAACTCAAATGGCTTATCTGGAAGCGGTCTCAAGTTTGGCTTTTCAAACTTCTCAAATATCTCCTGCGGTGTATGGCCATTATTTTCCCATATCCTAATATTATTAGAGAGTTCCATCACAAGCTGCATGACTTCATTAGTCTGGTTCATGTCTTTAAAACTTATCTTCATATTGTTGAATGAATCAAATATTGTCTGCATATTCACGCCAAACTGACACATTCCCTGGATGTCTTCAGCGAGCCATTCAGCCTTTTCATCCCCCGGCTTGAAGAAGTTCTTTCTCAGATAACTCAACAGATTATTATATTGCTTTGATTTCTCAAAGTAACTCTCATCAACATAGTTGAGAAGCTCATCTTTCGCAGGGACATAGTATGGCTTATCTGCTTTCTTTCTAAGCATTAAGTCAAATTCATTGTTATCAATGATTGTTTCCATCACAAAATAATCCTTGTGAGTGAGGACGAAAGCATTTTCTAATTCTTCTGGTAGGTTGTTGAGAATCGCTTCGATGTTATCTTGATGGATTTGATCCTCATTTTGGATGTTGTAAATTTCTACAACTTTGTTCTTATGGACTATCCCATAAAGATGTGATAATGCGATTACGTATTTTGTTAATTGGCTCATTGCATCACTCCGTTCATTTCTATTTCATTTGTTGCCCTATATTCCAATTATGATCATACCCTAAAAAGCTTAACATTCTCATTTGGTATTTTCATCTCTGACGCAAATTCAGTTATTTTCCTTAATCCATCTGAACTATACCAGCTTATGAACCATTTCAAATCAGCGCTATTGGTATTATACTTAATAATCTCTTTAAAGTATGGATAATCAACCTTTGATAATGAATGTCCAATTACAACAATGTTTTTGATGCTTTCCAGCGATTTGAAGTAAGACTGATTCTTGATTATAACTTCACTGGTTTTCTTGGCTGAGTTATCATAATAATCTTCAATGAGACCTACTGTATTATTAATCGCATCGTATCTCATTTGGCTCTTCCAATTTCCCTTTGTTTCATCTTTTAAGAAATATCCTAAATAAATTGGATTGTCATTATGATCATATCGTCGATCTTTTTCTAACAGCCTTGGCTGAAACTCCTCACGGTTTTTATTTACTTGATACCATTCTTCAAATACTTCCTCTATTTCATGTCCATGCCCCAATACAAGCTGGTTCTTTTTATCTCTTCTATCCCCATGAATATATAAAATATTCTCTTGAGGTACTCCATAGATTGTTTCTAAAAACTCAGTATAGTTAAAATTGATATATCGAGCATCCATTTTGATTACATTATCTACAGGCTTCGAGAGGCTAAGTGGTTTTAAAGTGCTTATCCACTTTCTGAATCTCTTAGGAAGCTCTTGAGTTAAAATATATATTTGGGATGTAGCGATATCTTGGGCAGCAAAGTAATCTGCAGCTGAAAAATCATCATCGTCTTCATCAGGCACATTAAAATCATCTAGCCAATCATCAAGAGTTCCTAGCATCATTTCTCGATCCAAGTATGCCAAGCCATCCTCAAAATTACCCCATACATCATCTTGTCTGATATAGTTTTCCAATGTGAATCTCAATATGTTTTTTCTACCAATAGAATCTCTAAAATTGTAATAGCTGGATTTAACACCATGCATTATATCGAATCCATTACCTATTATGAAAAGTGATGTAGCAGAGTCAGTCAATGGTATTTCAGCCTTTTCAATATGCATAAACGGCAAAGTGGAAAGAATCTCTTTGAGTATTACTCTTTCTTTTTCTTGCTTAAACCTGGCTTTCTTTTTATCACGACAAGGCTTGCATCGTTTGGGCATTTCTAGACCTTTACTGTTATAGAAATCCCGCTCACCTTCTGTGAAATAATCAGCTCCGCACTCTATGCATTTCAATAAATAGTCTGTTTTCTCTGCCACGACTTCACCTCTTTTCTGCTAAAGGTATTGCTTCTGCATAACAAACTAATGTCTTACTTTTTATCTATGCAGCATTTCTTGTACTTTTTACCACTCCCGCATGGGCATGGATCATTTCTACCTGGTAGCTTTACTTTCATTACAACTGCATGCTTTCCATCTCTCCAAGCTAAATCCATGTTATTGACTTTCTCATGGTATAAATTCCGCCAAATGCTCTCAGGCAACCCTCCGTTTTTAAGAGTAGTCTCCCCATTTGCATTATAATCAATAAAGCACACAAAGTTTTCATTTTTAGGCATCAATTCCTTATTACTTCTTGAATCATTCCTATAAACATTAATATACAGAGCATCTGCTTCCATCGATCCATTTTTGATTTCCATTGTAGGATTTTGAATATTTCGTACAGACTTTAACCAGTTAATTGCTTCTTCAAATATCACAAGAAGTTCTTGCTTATCATTTATGTTTCCAACAAACAAATGAGCTTTCAATCTTTTTCGGTCTTCTAAACTAGCATCTTGCACATTGTTGATTTTAAATTTATCAGTAGAATGATTAGGATACCTATAGTATTTATATTCCTGCATATCAACTTCATGTGTAGCAGGATCCCACACAATAACATCCTTACGATTTATAGCTGATTGAATCGCTTCAACAATCTCATATTTATGTGTCAAAATACCTTCAACTTCTTCATTGATAAAACGCACCCAGCTCGTTTGTAATCTTTCATTGCTAAATGAAATGAAGTATTTATCATAATGGTTATACCTTCTATACGTAAGAATTCCAATTTCAACAGCTGTTTGCAATATAAATGTTCTATCAAGATTTTCAATATATACATCAATGTTTAGTTGCTTTTGTTGATCAGCAGTCTCAACACCATTAATATTTGTCACCCTAATAGAAGGAAGACTCAGCTCCATCGAAAATAGTCCTAATGCCGAAAAGTTTTCTTCATTTCTATTTATCTTTATTTTATCAGTATGATTATTTATGAATAAAGCAAAGCCCAAAAGAACTGCACTTGCTGTATCATATGCATTATCTAACAATTTATCAAATTCATATGTCTTCAGCGTTTTGGATTCAACTTTCCTGTTTTTTGAATAGGTAAAGTTAATATCTCTTCCGTTATCTCTTAAAATTACATTCCCATGATTAATTGCATTTCTAATGTCAATATCAACATACTGCACCAACTTTTCAAAACCATTACTACTCAGGGCTTCACATATTGGTTTCAGCTTGTTTTGTGTTGAAAAATCTTTTGAAGTGGTTTTATCAATGATTAATAAGATTCCTCGAAATAGATTTGTAAGGCACCCCTCTACAGTGGATATATATGTAGGAATCCTATACAGTCTATTTTTAATAATTGGGCTGTCATTAAGTTCCGAGAGGTCCTTTACTATATCAGACAGTTGAGAATACGTATGATATCTATAAAATGTTCCAAAATAGTCTCGTCAAAGTTAATCACTTGAGGATTTGATTTAAATAGATCTTCCAACTTGTTATATGTTTCTTCAAATATCTGCTGATTCCAATAATAATTAGGCTCATTAAATATAATCTCATTAAATAGACAAAGGAACTCATCAGAAATATGATTAACTTTTAATTTTAACCTTGAATTTAACTCTTGGATAACTTTATTCTTATTTCCTTTTGAATAATACCTTACTTTACATGCTTCAAAATAATCCATCTTAACACCTCCCTCAACTATCAAGTCAAAATCTATATCATTCACTTAGGATGAACTTCCAGCAAAATTCAACCCAATAAAACCTATATTAACTGAAATGCCATCGAACTTGATTGATTTTATCAAACCTTTCACACCTCTAATTATCATAAGGCATCCCTCCTTCATAAGTCTCGCTGGTTTGTTTCGTTCATCCATTGGATCTTGAGGGAAATCCATCCTAAGTAAATGATTGTTTTTCTCTATTAATACAATATTCTGACAGTTGCCCTTCTTAAAAAACGGACACTACTTATCTCTTCATGTCCGTCCTAGATGGGATGTCTCTAAATAGCCCTACTTCAAATTCAAGCAAAGAGTCAATTCAAACAACTTATGAATTTACTCCTGATTCCCCAGGCAGCACTTTTTGAATTTCTTTCCCGAACCACAAGGACATGGATCGTTCCTGCCGATTTTTTTCGACGTTTTATTAGGTTCATGTGGAATAATTGGTATATGACCCTTAATCATTAACTCAATTTCTCGTAGTCTATATAAATACTCAGAAATCACAATAATAGCTTGAATCAAATGAATTGCTTCATTTTCGAATTCGAGTAGATACTTTGTCAGTTGTTTGCTTCTATCTTTTGGATTAGGTATATATGTTATTTGCTGTGTTATGGTGTTATATTCAACATCGTTATGACCTATTGCATTTCGCAATTTTGAATCAACCTGTAGATTCAGCTTCTCTACATAAATTTCACTTGTATCGCAGTAATGATACCTTGTACCTTTTGTCGCAGCAATGAAATCATCAAGATTTTTAATTTTCTCTTTAATGGGTTGAACTGATTCAAAATTTCCACGATACTTTATATTATTTAATGCCACAGGCAAAATCATAAGATTTCCCAACGCTTCATATGCCTCAAGATAAAACTGTTTTACCGAATTGAAATTGCTAGTAGAGGATCCTTCAACATCATAATCAATAGCAGCATCATGATAAAACTGAATTGAAAATGCAGGAATAAGCGATTGGTAATTTTTAATGAAATCATCAAGCACTTTGTATATCAAAACTTGTAAATCAACCAAGCCATATCCATCGTGATTATTTAGATAATCAATGAGCTTTGTCAGTTCTATATTGTTAAGTTTTAGAATATCACTACTAAACGAAAGATCTTCTAAAAGATCACCTCTTAATGGCGAGAGAAACCCATGTACTTCTACCATGTGAATTGCTCTCATGATTTCGAACTCATTTCTACATGGTATGATATTTTCGGGGAATACTTTTCTTATCTCTTGAAGAAGGTATTCTCTATTTCCATTTTGGTCCAAGTCAATTATCCGTTTAAAATCATTCCATTGATTCGCTGTCCTAATAAGAGACTGTACTCGCCTTGAAAACTTTTCATAACCCTCATCCGACATTCTTGACACATTCGTCATGAAAGGTGTGGTGATGTTTGCGATGGATTGTTCTTCTGCATTCTGCTTGCTTGTTGGAAACTCTCCAGAGCATTCTACAATATAATCTGGTTTCTCGTCATTGTTAAGAATGTCAGCATTCTCAAATTCAAATTTAAGTCCGGGCTGCATTTGACCGATGTCTACTTTACCCGAAAGAGATACTCCACATTTGCCACAGGCTATAACTATCGGGTGTTGTTCCAACCAGCCTACTTGTAATCGCACCCTAGTGATGCTATTGCAAACTCTACATTTGATATAACTGTTATGTACCACAGCATCACTTCCTTTCTGATTAAAGCCCTGCTCAACAATTTATCCATCAACAAAATATTCTGTAAACTTATCTTCTTAAAATAACGGACATCTCTGCTACTAAAAAATGCCCGTTCTCTTTCACTACCGATCTGAAAAGTTACCATCACTGCTTATCTGGGATGTTTACCATCACTGCCTATCTGGGATGTCTACCATCACTGTTTATCTGGCTGTCATGCCTATCTCGGTGTCAAGCTAATCATGTATATCAACCAGATTGAGTTCACCCTGTATATAACCCTTGTTAGAGCTAAGCCTCATATAAGATTCCCAAATCCCCCTATGTGGAGGAATAGTTTCTTGGGGAGTTGGGATTTCATCAAAACTATAGAGTAACTCTCTATGCAGCTCCTCTTCCAAGCTTCTTCTTAATCGCTTCAACGATTACGTCAACATCTTCAATCTTCATAAAGTATATAATCACAAAGTATGATAATGCTCCAACGCCGATCGCTATTAGAAGCGAAAGGTTCTGAGATAAAGTAGCGGTTAAGTAATTAAAGCTTAGTTTGGCTAATCCACCCATAACCAATGAAGCAAATAAGATTTTTAGGAATGAAATGCTGATTTGTTTCATGCCTAATGGTCCTATTTTTTTTCTGAGGCTAACGAATAATAAGAATGTAGTGAATAAAGCTGCGATAGAAGTCGCCAATGCCAACCCTCCTATTCCGAGGTATCTTGATAGTATTATATTTAAAACGATATTAACTATCATGCCAATGGCTGCATTAATTACAGGAGTTTTGGTATCCTGAATTGAATAAAAAGCTCTTGATAGAACCTCTCTAAGTCCAAATCCAATCATACCCAACGAGTAAAATAGTAATGCTGATGAAGTAAGCATAATGGCTTTCGAATCAAATTCTCCCCTACCAAATAATAGTTCTATTAATGGCTTAGAAAACAACATTGAACCAAGAGCAGCCGGCACAACAAGAAGTGATATACTAACTATTGCTTCTTTAATCGATTTCTTCATCCCGCTAATATTATTAGAAGCAACCATTCTTGATATCATAGGATATAAAACTGTGATAAACGATGTAATAAATACACCTTGTACGAACCCGTTAATCTTATTGGCATAATTTAATGCAGAAATACCACCCACCGCTATTGATGAAGCAATCGTTCTATCAACCAGTGTGTTAATCTGATTCACACTGACACCAAGGATTACTGGTAATGCCAAGGTTATCATTTTTTTCAATTTTTCATCATGCAAGTCAATGATCATCTTGTGTTTATAGTTTTGCTTCCTAATTGATGGTAACAAAAAAATAAATTCAATTATTTTTGCGAAAAGTATACCCACTGCTAATATTGTGATATCTATCTTAGAACCCAGGATTATTGAAACAACAATAGTAACATTTAATGGAATACCCATCAATGCCGGAATCAGATAGTTCCCTCTAATTTGCAAAAAACTCGAAAAAATATATATTAAACCAGAAAAGTAAATGCTGAATATACTAATTCTAGTAAATAAAATTGCCAATTTACTTGTTTCTGCGTCAAACCCAGTAGCAAAACTCTTTACGACTTGAGGTGTGAAGATCATCACTAGGATAACTATAAATGTTACCAATAACAATAATACATTGATTATGTTATTAACGAAACTAACTCCACTCTCTTTATTCTTATTATCAGCAGCGCTAAAAATCGGTATAAAACTTGTAGCAATACCCACCCCTACAAACGAGAATACAACTCCTGGTATTGTCCAAGAAATTAAATACGCATCACTTATATTTGAAGCTCCAAAAAAATACGATAGTACAATTTCTCGCCCAAAACCTAAAAACTTTGATATTATTGTTATAAGCATTAATAATAATGCAGTTTTTTTCATCAATCCACCCACTTAGTTCCTGTTAAACTAGGTTATTTTTATCGCTTATTATATGAGCTGGTATCCCAACGGCTGTGGCATTATCTGGTACATTGTTCAAAACAACTGCATTAGATCCGACTTTTGCATTTTTTCCAATTATAACATCTCCTATTATACAAGCGCCCGCCCCTATTAATGCTCCCTTTTGTATTATAGGCGCTCCACTTCTATTTCTATTACCTATAGTGACATTTTGATATATTATTACGTTTTCTTCGATTCTTGCGTTTGCATTAATTACAACGCCAAGGCCATAATGAGCTAATTTTACACTTTTATGAATTTCACATGTATACGGTATTTCACAAGAGAAAATTAGTCTAATCATTCTTTGAATTATCTTCGGCAATAAAGGAATATTCATTAGATAAAGTTTTCTCATAATCAAATATAAATGAACAACTGGATTTACTTTAGATTTCAACTTTCTCACCTTTTCTTATGCAATTTTCTAAAATTATCAACTAAGTAAAAATAGCTGATTATTAGATGTTTGATATAATATAATATAACTTAAGTCAGTTTATAGATTGTTGTGCTAGCTTTAAATTTTGTAATGCCTATGATGCATATCATTGCAATCATATTAACTTTTAATAACATCCCTTCTCCCATCGATAACATGAAAAAACTAACCCAAATTGAAATGGGCAAATATTTATTTGAATCAAATTCTTCACTTGAATACTTGAATGAATGTTTGAAGGCAATTAAAACTATAATCATAAATATTATAACTGTAGCCCACCCATACTGTCCTAATAAACTAATAAAGGTATTGTGAGCTCCGACATCTAGTGTATTTACAAAATAATCCCTACCGTTACCAAATAATGTAGCATCCTTTATGGTTTCTATCCAGATGAACTGTCTATAGGAAAGTATGTTCCCTTGATTAATTTTAATTATAAATTTATTTATAAATACATTTAAAAAGATATCCTTAATAGGAGTGAACACAAATAGTATAAGCAGCGAAAGCAATACTGTTATAATGCTTTTAGTAAGTCTTCTTAGACTTTTTCTTCTAAGCTTTTTAATAGATTTCAAAACCATATTAAATGAATTCACTAATAGAATAGTAATATTTGTTATAGTTGCCGTTCTGCTGCCTGAGTAAATTCCCAAAACAAATAGTATTGCTAAAAAAACAAATATAAATATAGTATTGCGGTTTACAAACTTATTTGCTTTGTGAAAAACAAAGTCGTCCATATATGAAAATAATTTTGCCGAAAATATACAGAATACCATAACAATAGCTATTCCGAATGAATTGCCATTATTAAAAATGCCTTTATATGGTATTGATAATCCCTGTACTAACAGTGGGATGAAAATTATAGGTAGGTGACTCCATAACACAGACCTCGAAATTACCTCTAAATATTTCTGACTTTCTATTCCTGAAGGAATAATGATCGAAAGAGTAAGAAATATTACAAACATAAATAATGCTCCCAGTAATAGTTCGATATCTTGATTTTTTAATGAAGAAATTCCTCCGAACAAAAAATACATTGAATACAAGACGATTAAATTACTTTTTATTTTCAATTTGAAGTTCTTCTTCATAAAAAGAATCATAGGTATGAGAATGACAAAGCCAAAAATAAAATACCTATTGAATGAATTGTTCATATATAACAAGCTAGATAAAAATATAGCAATAAATAAGACTCTGATAATTCTCATCTTTTCTCCCCCAAAATATTTGAATAAATACCTCCATAAATTTAACGTTTCTTAATCCCATACAAGTATTTAAAATCGGTTTCTGCTGATTCTAATGTGAATCTTTTCTTATTAAAAGCAGCAATAATTCTAGCTGATTCTAATTTAGTTTTAGAACTAGCTTCGATTAATTTTTGTCCCCATACTTCAGATGGTTCATCTAATGATAAAAATTCTACTATCTCTAATCCTAGGTCAACCTCTGACGGTAGTGTATCTGCTACAATACTGGGCGTTCCTGCTGCCTGTGCTTCGATCACAACTCCCCCGAGGCCTTCAAACAATGACGGCATTATTAATACATCGAAAACATTCATTAACGTTGGAACATCATCCCTAATTCCAAGGAAAATTATATTTTCTTCTAAAGAACTTTCTTTCACTTTATTCTCAATTTCATTTTTTAGTTCTCCATCTCCAACAAGTATAACCACAAAATCTATCTTCATTTCCTTTAGCGAGTTTGCTACATCAATTATGAACTTATGATTCTTCATGAAGCTAAATCTACCCACATGTCCAATTACTAATTTATTACTTGAAATATTGAACTGGTTTTTAATCTGAGATATTTCCTCATCCCTTACCATTTTATATGAATCAAGATTTATTGAATTTGGCACTATAATTACTTTTTCATTCTTAATTGATTTTTCGCCAAATAAAAACTCTGCTGCTGTCTTACTAATTGCAACTAGTTTAGTATAAGATAAAAAGATTAAAAATCTTCCTAAAAATAATAACATCCTTTTTCTTATAGAACGAACATCTTTTGTTGAGGTGGTCCTTGCATGCGCAATTCTATTTTTAATTCCAGCAAATTTAGCTATCAATAATACCAATCCAGAATGATAAGATGTATGTGAATGTACAGCTTGAAATGGCCCTTCATTTTTCATCACTTTATACACATCAAATATATGCCCTAATATTGACTCACGGGGATGTCTTACGGAAAATATTTTTCCACCTAATCGTTTTATTTCTTCATCAAAATAGTGTTCACCTTGAAACAAAACCAGAAAGTCAAACTGTATCTCTGATCTATCAATGTACCTATACAAATCCATTATTCGATTTTCAGCTCCACCACAATTCATATTCCCAAACACATGAAGAATATGATATTTAGCCTGTCTCATTTTATCCACCCTATTCATTTAATAAGATCTTATCAAAAAATTCATCTATCCTTTGATCCAATAATTCTCTATCGTAGCACTTGGCTATATCAAAACTTTTTTTTGCTAAACTTTGTAGTTGTATGGGTTCCTCAGATAATTTACTAATCAGTAAAGCCAATTTCAGACTATCCCCTGGTTTGTGTCTCCAATCTTCTATAACTAACTCTTTTAATCCCATAGCATCCGAAGATATTACCGGACACCCACGACTCATAGCTTCTATAGTTGCTCTAGGTAATCCCTCAGTTCTACTGGGCTGCAAATATATATCAATTCCATCAAGCCACTCTAATACTTGTTTTCCTGGTTCTAATGTTCCTTCAAAATCAACTCTCGAATGTACTCCAAGTCTTGTTGCTAATTCAACATAAGTCTTTTGATTTCCACCGCCAAGTATCTTTAACCTAAATCTATCTTCTAGTTTTGATAAAGCATTAATTGCTGTATCTATTCCTTTTACTTCATTCAAGTATCCTATGATACCGAGCGTCACCGTATCTTTGAAATTATCATATCTTTCATAACGTTTGGATATTGTTAACTCATCAATTTCTAAATCTACATTAACATATGAAGCTCCTACACTTAGTCCTTTGGTTGGATATCTTTTTTGAAGTTCCCTATTCGTGACATAATGAACATAATCAGCGTTAAGTATTCCTTTTCTATTTGAAAAATAAACATAAAAGGCTGCAATTTTTCTGATTATTGATTTTCCACTTAGCAAAATATCTTTGTTGCACCCTCCAACGTATACAATACACTGCTTGTTTAATTTTTTAGCAGTCTCAACAATTAAATTTGTTTTTGGCTCAGCCCAACAAAGAACTAAATCATTATTTTTTATTGAATCAACTAAGACCCTTTTAAACGTTGTGCGATTTCTTATTCGAGATATACCATTTTTTTCTTCAAATAAGTTAAAGGAAATCTTCCCTTCTTTTAAATCCACCTTTTGTCTTGGATATAATCCATTGCTATCTTCTGTCACTCTCGCAACAACATTGATACTGTCAAAATATTTCAAATATCTTTCAATTGCATTTATATTTTTTTTATCAGCGTAATAACCATCTTTACGTTCTTCAAATCTTCCTATCATTACAAGGCATAATTTCATTTTGTTCACTCCATATTCAGCCTTGTTTGGAAAGGCTATATTAAGTAATAATACTATCTATTTCAATTACAAATTCTCCCTATACCATTCTATTGCGGCTTCAATACCTCTTTCAAAGCTCCAACTTGGATTATACCCTAGCATCTCTTTAGCTTTACTGATATCAGCATTACTATGCTTTATGTCACCTTTTCTATCAGGTCCAAAGATAGGTTCAACATTTTTTCCAAGAGCTTTACAAAGGGAATTATAAACATCAATTAAATACTCTCTGCCACCGTATGCGATATTAAAAGCTTCTCCAGCAAATTCTGAAGAGGCTTTACACGCCTTCAAATTTGCTTCGATGACATTCTCAATATAGGTAAAATCTCTACTTTGCTTCCCATCACCATTAATTGTTGGTTGTTCATTATTAAGCAATTGCTTTATAAACTTTGGAATTACTGCAGCATAGGCTCCATCTGGGTCTTGTCTTCTGCCGAATACGTTAAAGTATCTTAACCCGTAAGTATCTAATCCGTAAAGTTTCGAATATAGTTTCCCATATTCTTCATCAACCATTTTAGTTAAGGCATACGGAGACAATAGATTTCCTTCTCTTCCCTCTTGTTTTGGGAGATTAGGTTCATCACCGTAAACAGAAGAACTTGAAGCATAGACAAACTTCTTAACTCCATTTTGTCTAGCTGCTTCCATCATATTGAGTGTACCTCTAATATTAATTTCTTCATAAAGTAACGGCATTTCAATACTTCTTGGCACACTGCCCCAAGCTGCTTGATTAAGAACGTAATCAACACCCTTACAAGCCTTCATACACGTATCTAAATCTCTTATATCTCCTTTGATAAAAGTATAATTAGGATTATCAATGAATAAGTCAACATTGGTTTGCTTCCCATTGGAAAGATCATCTAGACATCTAACCTTATATCCTTTATCTAATAAAACCTCGCACAAGTTGGAGCCAATAAAACCAGCTCCACCTGTCACTAGAAATACACTATCTTTTTCAAACTCTATATTTTCATACCCCACGGCTTATGCACTACCTTTCCTTACAGTCTCCAGTATTTGTATCCTGCAGCTTCGTATTCTTTTCTATCTAAGATCCCTTTAATATCAAGCAATACTTTGCTTTCATTAGATCCTTCTTTAAACATCTTATTGAAATCTTCTTGAGTAAATCTTAAGAACTGGTCATGTCCAACAGCCACAACAATTGCATCCATCTCTTTAATGTCTTCTACTGAATCAAAGTCAATTCCATACTCATGTTTTGCTTCCTCAGCATCAGCTTCTGGATCTGCAATCATAGGAGTCAATCCATATTCTTTTAATTCATTTACGATGTCAATAACTCTTGTGTTTCTAGTATCAGGACAGTTTTCTTTGAATGTGAATCCTAAGATTGCCACTTTTGCATCTTTTACTGGCACGTCTGCTTTAATGAGGTTTTTAATTAAATTCTCAACCACATATTTACCCATATCATCATTGATTCTTCTGCCAGATAGAATGATTTGTGAATGGTATCCTAATTGTTCAGCTTTGTATGTTAGGTAGTATGGATCTACGCCAATACAATGACCACCAACTAGTCCAGGGAAGAAGTTTAGGAAGTTCCACTTCGTTCCTGCGGCTTTAAGAACAGCTTTAGTGTCAATCCCCATCTTGTTAAAAATGATGGAAAGCTCATTCATAAATGCGATATTGATATCTCTCTGTGAATTCTCAATAACCTTTGCAGCTTCTGCTACTTTAATTGACTCCGCTCTGTGTACACCAGCATCAACTACAAGTTCATAAACTTTTGCGATAATATCAAGAGATTCTTCATCCATACCCGATACAACTTTTACAATTGTCTCAAGTCTATGTACTTTATCACCAGGATTGATTCTCTCAGGAGAGTATCCTACTTTGAAATCTTCACCACATTTCATTCCAGACTCTTTTTCAAGAATTGGAATACAGATTTCTTCTGTAACACCTGGGTAAACAGTAGATTCAAATACAACAATTGATCCTTTAGTAATATTTCGTCCAACTGTTCTGCTTGCTGATTCTACTGGTTTTAAGTCTGGTGTATGATCAGCATTTACAGGGGTCGGAACTGCAACGATGTGAAATTTAGCTTCTTTAAGCTTATTCTCATCTGCTGTAAATTCTACAGTTGTATTTTTTATCACATCATCACCAACCTCTTTAGTCGGATCGATGCCTTTTTTATATAACTCCACTTTTTCTTTACTAATATCGAATCCAATAACCTCTGCCTTTTTAGCAAATGCTACTGCAATTGGCATTCCCACATAGCCAAGACCTACAAGTGAAATTTTTTCTTCTCTGTTTTTGATTTTTTCGAATAAGTTCATTTTAATTTCTCCTTTTCACTATATTAATCCCATAGTTTTCATAATAGATTTATTGACAATATTTACATCATATTTTTCTATAGCAAGTTTCAAACTGCGTTCTGCCATATTCCTATTTGTCTCTTGATCTTCAATTAAAATTCTCATCTTATCAATTAAACTATTTACGTCTTTAATAGGCACGAGGAACCCATTATATCCATCTGTTACAGTCTCTCTACAACCAGGCGCATCACTGGTTATAATTGATCGCCCTATTGCCATTGCTTCAAGGACAGTCTTCGGTGTTCCTTCATGATACGAAGGCAGTACATAAGTACTACATTGTTTTAGATATGGTCTAACATCGGTCTGCTTTCCAAAATATTCGATAATACCTTCATCTATAAAAGGCTGCAACTCTTCTGGTTGTAATGCCGATGGATTGCTATCATAAGGTCCAACAAGCAAACACCTTACTTCAGGATATTCACTCTTAATTCTCTTGCAAGCCTCTAAATATTCCATAACACCTTTATCTTTGATTAATCTACCTATAAATAAGAATGCTGGTGTATCAGGCAATAATTCTGGTCTAAACTTCTCAAGGTTCACACCTGATCCATTTATAATCACGATTTTATCTTCTTTAATAAGTCCGTTATTTATAAACTCATTTTTATCATCATTATTTTGGAAAAACACCTTCTTACTTGCATTACATGCCAAACGATATTCTGTCTTCATTATTGTTTTAATTATTTTGTTTTTAAGCCCTTCTCCTCTGAAAATTGATCCAAGACCCGCTATCAGTGGATATACTTGAGTAATACCATTAGCTTTTGCTGCCAGACTTCCGTAAACTACAGTTTTTGCTTGGTATGCAAATATTTTGTCTGGCTTCTCTTCTTTTATAAACTTTTTAAGCTCTCGATAAGTCTTTATATCACTAAACGGATTTATTCCATTTCTTTCCACAAAAAGTTGCTTATAATGAATTCCATTTTCCTCAAACTTGCTCTTCCAGTTTGATTCAGGTTCTGGTCCTAAAGCTATGACAGAATGTCCATGTTTTATAAAATCTTTCATCATATCCATACGAAACCAAAATAGTGATGACGTATGGCTTGAGAGTACAGCTATTTTCATATTGTCAATCCTACTTTCATCACTTAGTTATTTCTTTAAATACTGATTCACTTCAAGTTGAATGCCCTCTTCAAAACTCATCGGATTATAATTAAAATCTTTCTTAGCTTCAGCATAAGGATAATTTCTGTCTTCACCCATACGTTGAACTCTTTCTACATAATCTATTTTTCCAAAAGTCAGTACCTTGGCAATTTGGGCAAGTACAACCCCAAATCCTAAAGGAACACTTACAAAGGTTGTTTTCTTATTAAGGTTATTGCTTATCATCTTAAAAACTTCTATCATCTGTAGAGGCTTTTCACCTGATAAGTCATATGCTTTTCCTGCTGTTTTTTCAGGAGATGTCAATACAGTGTAGAATGCTTTTCCTAAATCCCTTGCATTTACTGGTTGTATTAAACTCTTACCGCCATTAATGACTGGCATAATTCTCAATCTATCTATCATCTTTATAAACTTACTCATGTTGCTATCACATAGATCACCATAGATCATAGTTGGTCTAACAATCGTGACTTTTGTAGGACAGTTTGGATCTGTAGTCAATTCAGTGATTTTCTTTTCCACATCCTTATATCCTTGAGAAGCATATTTGAAATTAGAATATATTCCTGTTGTATGTACTAAGATTGCTCGCTTTACATTATTCTCGATAGCTGCTTCCACAATCATCGGTGAATGATGGATGTTGTAGATGTGCACGATATTGTCTACTCCATTGACAGCTTTTCTTACGAACTCCTTGTTGTTGAGATTTCCATAAACCTTCTCAATATTTAATCCGCTGTTATCCAACACTGAAGTATCTGATGTCTTCCTAACGATGCAGCGGATTGGGCCTTCATTTTTATGATCTATAAGTTCCTGTAATAAATATCTTCCTGTATGTCCTGTAATCCCTGTCACTAATAACATCTGCTCACCCCTAATGTTTAATTGTTTCTTTATCAGCCTTTTTCGTACCAGTCCCACCTTCAACAACACCATCACTTCTAAGAACTCTAAATATCGTCCCAAAGAAACATCTGACATCCATCATGAAACCAATCTTCTCTGCGTACTCTCCATCAAGTCTAGCCTTCACATCAATCTCTAATTCATCTCTACCATTAATCTGCGCCCACCCTGTAAGACCTACTGGCACGTCATTCGCTTTGTATTTATCTCTTTCTTCAATCAGGTCATATTGATTCCAAAGAGCCGGCCTTGGCCCGATGATGCTCATCTCACCTATAAAGATATTGATGATTTGAGGTAGTTCATCAAGAGACGTCTTACGTAGGAACTTACCTACCTTTGTAATCCACTGATCAGGATTCTCCAAAAGATGTGTTGGTGTGTCCTTCGGTGTATCAATCCTCATAGTTCTAAACTTCAATATATGAAAATGACTCTTATGGATCCCCACTCTCTTCTGTTTAAAGAGAACCGGTCCAGGTGAGTCAAGCTTGATTGCGAGTACTAACAATAGTAAGAGTGGTGATAACACTATCAATGCTATTAAAGATAATACTAAGTCAATCAGTCTCTTGAAATATTTTACATACATCTTAATCACCGTTGAGCAGTTGTTAAACTATTGTTGAACAATCGTTGAAATGCTCTTCCCTTCCATTAACTATAGTTGAGCGATAGTTGAACCATGGTTAAACAATTGTTGAGCCATCGTTTAACTACCGTTGAACAGCTGTTAAACTATTGTTCTAAGATAATTACTCATCTTTACAGATAAATTCTTTACCATTTTAATAAACTCTTCATACTCACATTGCTCTATATATCCCAATTCTAGCGCTATCTCCATTTGACAGACTAACTCCATCAATGAACCATAAGCTATATTAATAAAATGCGCTTTATCTTTATTACTTTTTCTACTTGTTCCTTCAGCAATATTACTTGGCACTGAAACTGCTGCTCTATTCATCTGCTGTACTAGAGCAAATTTTTCTTCACTTGGAAACTTCTTAGTCAACTTATAATTGTATTTAACTATTTCCTTAGCTAATTGATATATTTGCAGCTTCTGAAAACCAAACATTTTGTACCTCCTTTAACGAAAGTGGAGCAATAATTGAGCGATAGGTGAACCATGGTTAAACAATTGTTAAACCATCGTTCAAAGGTAATTACTCATTTTTTGTACTTTCCAAAAGCCTATCAAAATCGCTCTTAAACAATCGATCCTGAACAATTCGATATTTCTCAAATTCACTCTCTGCATGAGCTTTAGCAATTTCAGCGGTGACCTTTCCCGCATCTTGCAAAACGTCACGGTCAGTGGCTTCTATAAAACGGTTCAGTCGTATTTCCCAGTCACTCATGGTCATCGGAATATGTCGAAGAGCCATGTCCTCTGCAATATCTAGATAAGCAGAAACAAGTCTCTGTAATTGTACCATTTCTGATTCTCTCAAATAATTCTTAGCAATTGATACGTCAAATTTCTGGATTTTTCCATTGGGCGCATCTTTCCAATTCGTCAATCCCATATGTTTTTTTCCAGCATCTGCACGCTTATAGATGACTTCTGCAGCAGTCTGTCCATGAATAGCCCAATGAAGTTTGTTTTGTACCGTTGAAAAAAAACGCCTTGTAGCAGTTGCATTCACATCATAATCAATAGCTGTGGCATATATATCCGTGATCTTTTGATAGAATTTTCTTTCACTTAACCTAATCTCACGAATACGTTGAAGCTGTTCTTCAAAATATTGCTCCGTTAAGATGGTTCCTCCACTTTTCAGTCGTTCATCATCCATTGCAAACCCTTTGATTGTAAAATCCTTGACAATTTGATTTGCCCATTTTCGAAATTGTACAGCGCGCTCGTTATTTACTTTAAATCCAACAGCAATAATGACTTGAAGATTGTAGTGATCTACATTACGTGAAACCTTTCTTTGTCCTTCTTTTTGAACTATTAAGAAATTCTTAATAGTTGCTATCGATGTAAGCTCATTATCATCATATATTTTTTTTATATGCTGATTTATTGCTGATACCGAAACATCATATAGTGTAGCCATCATCTTTTGCGTAAGCCAGATGTTCTCGTCTTCATATCTCATTTCAAAGCTTTGAGAATCATCACCTGTTGCTGCAATGTATGTCAGATATTCTGCTGCACTGGAACGAATTGCAATATCGTTTTTCTTTTTCACAAGATCACTCCCTTCATCATTTAGATTATACTATGGATAAATGTTTAGAACCAAAATGGTTTGTCTAATCTACATCTTGCATAACAATTATAATTCTTGATAACTCTTATGCTACATCGTGTGGTTTTGATCCTTTCACCATACTCACGTCGATATATACATTCAATCAAAAAGTTTGTTGATTCTTAATTACAACATCACAACCAAGGCACTTCACTACTTGGTGGTTCATCTTCTTTATCATTACTTCCATCTTCATGCACACTACACTTTACTTTTCCATCTTCATAACTGATTACGCCACCAGCAGGACAGACCACTTTGAAATTTTCTATAAGAAATTGGTCAAAGACACTTATATCATCAATATCATTCTCAAGCAAAAAAACACTATACATTCTATCTACTGTTTTCCGATTAGCAACACAAACTCTTTCCTCTGCCATGCTTTTGTATCCAGCTAATCTTGGAACAGCTATTGCTGCAATGATTCCTAGTATTGCTATCACAACAATTATTTCTATTAAAGTAAAACCATCCGATTCTTTATCCAATATTCTCACCCTGAACTGTCAAATATACTGCGATTGTTAATTGGTCACGCAGTACGTGACTAATCTTGCAACCCTTTTTCAATCTCAATTAAATTCCTCTCTCGCTTCAATTCCTTCTTTAGTTCTTCCTCTGTCGGTAAATACGGAAGATACTTTGCTGAAAAAAGCTGCTTGCTTTCTTCTAACACAGAGTATTTTACAACCGTTTCATTTCTTTCTGATGATAAGATAATACCTATTGTCGGATTATCAGAATCAGATTTAATCTCTTTCTCAAAATACCTCACATAAAAATCCATTTGACCAATATCCTGATGACTCAGTTTGCCCACCTTTAAATCAATAATAATAAAGCACTTTAAGATATAATTGTAAAAAACAAGATCTATATAAAAATGATCTCCCTCTGCAGTAATTCTTTTCTGTCTTGCAACGAATGAAAATCCTTTGCCCAGCTCCAGAAGGAATTTTTGCAGATTGTCCATCAACGCTTTTTCAACTTCAATTTCTGTAAAGTCTCGATGATCGGTCAACCCCATAAACTCAAGTACAAACGGGTCTTTAATGATATCTTCCGCTTGGATGCCTTTTTCCAACTTGTTAATTTCATTTCGGACGATCTGCTTGTTCTGGCTTGCTAGAATTCTCTGGTAATAGAAGGTGTTAATTTGCCGTTCTAATTGACGTGTGCTCCAATTTCCTTCGATACACTCTTCTATATAAAAATTTCTGATTTCTTCATTTTCTAACTTCATTAATAAGCGATAATGTGTCCAACTCAATTGGTCACGCAGTGCGTGACTAATTGGAAAAGTTTGATAAAACTGACGCATATACTTTAGATTAGTAACAGTAAATCCTTTACCAAACTCTGCTGTAAGTTCTTTCGACAGATTCTTTAGTATATAATCACCGTAATCAGCACGTTCATTTCCGTCTTGAGCTTCTACAATCAACTTTCCTACATTCCAGTAAGCTTCAACCATGGCAAAATTGACGGCTTTGTAGGCTTTTTCGCGTGCATTGGCAAGCACTTCTTTTATGGATTCATATATGCTTCTATCTAACTCGTCTTTAGCCAACTCATCTCACCTACTTTCCTGTATGAACTTGTAAGGGTTTCTTACAGGTTCATAAGTAGTTTATCATATTATTTTGAACTCATCGAAATTTTCGAGTAGTTGCTTCCTCTTGAAGTATTGCATAACAAGCTAAGTTATTGACAACTCTTATTCGACATCCTGTGGCGGTCCCTTGAAACAATAGTTTAACCATTGCTAAACTATTGTTAAACAATTGTTTAACATACTCCACCTACTCCGCTTCATATATCATCACATCTTTTATTTCTACATAATGTTCATTTTCATTCCCATTCAAATCAAATCTTATATATTGATTACCTTCTGAAATATCATCTGTTGTAATAAATTCAAATTTATATACTTGTTCTTGATTGGCCATATTTATATTTGTTTTTTTTAATTGTATGCTTTTCCCCTTACTGCTTAATACATATATAATAACATCTTTGTTATCTATGTTATGACTTGCTAAATTTAGTTCTAATACATACTTCTGATTAGGTTTTAATGCTAAAAATCTAGTTCTGATTCTCCCCCAATTATTCCCTGTATTTTGAACTTTTAGTGTTCCATTATCTGATATTTCTATCTTCACATCTGAACCTTTTGCATTATAGTTCACCCATGTATCGAGCAATCCATCTTCATATGTATCAGCATTTATATAAGAATTATAAACCATCTTATTAAATTTCTTGATTGCCTCTGTATCTCTATAGTTGTTCAACAAATAATCTGCTCTCTCTATATACTCCATCGATTGTTCATTAAGAGATATAGGTTTAAGTATTATTTTATTTAATTCTGTTATAACTACAGGTATATTTAATACTTCCTGTAATTTCTTTTCTCCCTCTTCGTACTTTCCACTATTTAAGTAATTAATCCCTAGTCTAAAATACAAGTCTGCTTTTTGTTGATAGTTCTCTGTACGCAATGGCTGTACTTTGATTGACTTGTCTAAAAATTCTAGTCCTTCATCAAGTTTTCCTCTGTTCATCATAATTGAAGCAGCATAGGCATATAGCTTTGAATTATATGGTTCTAGTTCTAATGCTTTCTGCATCATCACTTCAGTATTGTCAAATTGTTCTTGATTACTTATTGTTGTCATACCATTTTGTTGTTGTACCGATAGACTTTGATATAGCTTTGCTAAATCCATTCTATATGAAGCATTGAACGAATCATGTTTGACTGCATTTTCATAATACTCCAAAGCTGCTTCGTGATTGTTCTCATTCAGCATCGTTATCGCTTTTTGACCACTGCTATAGCCTACCTGTAAATTTGTTATGAATACAAGGGTAATAATAATCACTATTGCTGTGCAAATATATTCATATTTATAATGTTTTTTACTTATAGCATCCTGTTCAAGCAAATAATTAATTGTTACAACGAATAATGCGAGTAATTCCCATACCATAAGTGCCATTGCACCTAATGTGAAATCAAAGTCGATTGCACTATGTAAGAATAATGATAATACTGCTGTTGATAGAAATGCAATCCACACTTTATTATTGTCTGAATCTTTATGTTTTTCTTTGTTTCGCCAAGTAGATTTATGTATGTTCCATAATATTAGTCCAATTAGTGCAATTAAAATCAAAAATCCTAATGTCCCTGTTTCTATCCAGACCTGCATAAAGTAGTTGTGCACCTGTGTAGACCAATACATATAGGATTGATACATGAAATACATTGCAGACCATCCGCCACCACCTGTACCAATGATAGGCTTATCTTTTATTATCTTAAATGCATCATTATAGAAAGCAAATCTAGCATCAGTACTTGAATCTTCTAAATCAATGCTTTCAAATCGTCTAACAATTGAATCAGGGATATATTTGTATTTAAAGATTATTTTATCTGCTTTTCCGTTAGCTTGATTCACTAATGTTACATTCTCTATATTGACAGAAGAGTCAATATAATAATTTTGAATGCTAATTTTAATTTTTTCTGTATCTTCTAATGTATTGAAAATAACTGTATTCTCTTCTTCTAATTCAATATTGTTAATAGTTATAATGTTTTCATTTTCTTTCTCGGCATTTATGCTATCTATTCTTATTCTATATGCCCATTGTTTATCATTTGTTGATGTATATTCAACATCATAATTAAGTATATATTCTGTGTTTATCTCTAAATCATCAATAACTTTACTTATAGTTTTTGTTGTGTTCTTCTCACTCCCCATGTTTGATAGTTCTACAGGTTGTTCTATATTTAATGCAATTCCAATAAAAGTACCTATAAATAATACAACAACTATTATAAATGAAATTCCTGCTATCATCAACCGTTTTTTACTAAATTTTCTTAAAAAGTCTATTAATAATCCCATTATAAATGATAATATTATTGCTAATATAGTCCCTACTAATAGTACTAGCCAGATTGCTATTGTTTTTTCTTCTGCAATAAATTTATTAAATAATGGTATTGCACATAATGTAACAATCCCTGTTGTTATGGTATGTAAAACTACTTCCATGATGATGTAGACATCTCGTAATAGGATTATTAGTAATACAAATACTACTGGTACTAATAACCATACCCCTCGTGAGTAGGTGAAGATAATGGTTAATAGAAATATGAATGATAATCCTGAGTAAATATGCTTTACTATTTTGTTTTTTGTCACTATCAATAATCCCGTTGATATAATAAATGCGGCTAATATATAGGATGCAAATGCATTTGGATATTGCATCATAGAATTTATTCTTCCGCCTACATATACGCCAAATATCTTATAATCAACCCCTGGTAATATGTTAACTATATTTTCTATTATTCTTGCTAATTTTTCGCCAGCCGCGCCATCTATGCCAATGAGGCACATGCCTATTGCACTTGCAAGTATAACATTTAATATTGTTATGATATCTTTTTTACCCTTGACTATATCTCTTATCATTATATATACGACGAAATAATTGCAGTATTTCAATAATTCTTCTATTGCTGCTCGAACGTTTGCTGCTTGTCCAAACATAATTGGTAATAGATAAGCAATGACTAACCCAAATAAAGCATAATCGATGGGTGTTTTGAAGATTGCATAATCTTTGTTTATAAATTTATATATTAGTAATAGTATAAATAATGAAAAGGACATAATGTGAAACGGTAATAATTCCTTGGTAAAGAATAGTCCTCTTGCATATGGGGGATAGAATATTAGGATGCATAGAGCGAATAATATTATTTGTCTGAGTGGTTCGGCTTTATTTGGTTGTAGGTTTGTTGTTTGGTTGTTTTTATACATTGTAATTGACCCCGTATTATTAGTTGAGAGTTGAGGGCTGAGCGTTGAGGGTTTGAAAACTATAATGCTCAACTTTGCAATTCTCTGTATTTTTCTTTTTTATAACGTCATGGAGACAATTCCATCGTCTTCCCTGCGGCTCTCCGCATAGCTCCGAGGACGCTCGAACCGTCCCCCATGACTTCGCTTTATTCATCTATCAACAGTATATATTACTTTTCCTTCGTTATCTATATGCTGTTTTAAATCTTTGTTTGTAATCTCGTTATAGTTTACAATGTCGAAGTAATATGGTAATGGATACTCCTCGTTAAGATCGTCACTAAGTTTTAATATAATTCTCTTATCTATGTTTTTTCCTTTAACTGCTATATCTACATCTGATGCTTTTTTGTAGTTTCCCATAGCTCTACTGCCAAAAATGATTACCTGTTCTATTTGCAGATGTTTACGTATAGCATCTAATATGTATTTTATATCTCTTTGTAATAAACCGTAATCGTTATGATTCATGGTAAACTCCATTGTTAGTTGAGAGTTGATGGCTGAGAGCTGAGAGTAAAAAAACACTTAATACTCAACTATCATACTCTAACTCATACTATTATTTTTTTTATAACTCTTTTACTAGCCTCTGATATAATTCCTTGAGTTCTGGGAAATATATTTCATTAATATCTGTAAGCATTTTTTCTGCTAATTGATTGTCATAAGTATGCACTGTCAAGTTTCTATCATTTAGCGCGTCTATCCAAACATGTCCATCTCCAATAAGTCCTATTTGAAATGCTTGCTTTATAGTATCCCTTGGACTCTTTACTGATAATTGCTTTGCATCTAAATAGTCTTTCATCAATTTCCAAGCTAGTTCAAATGATATCTCAAAAAATTGGATGATTCCAGCACGTTCCAGTTCTGTTGTAATTGGTTGATTCAAATATTTTTCTAATAGCTTATAAGATTGTTCAAAGTTTCGAAATCTTTGTCTCCATCTTATTTCTTTTTTATCCATGTTAAAACTCCTTAATTAGGTCTTGTATGTAACGTCATGGGGACGGTTCCATCGTCTTCCCTGCGGCTCTCCGCATAGCTCCGAGGACGCTCGAACCGTCCCCATGACTCCGATTTTTTTGTTGAGAGTTGATGGCTGAGCGTTGAGGGTTTAAAAACCATAGTACTCAACTTTACAACAAACAATTCTCAACTCTCAACTCTCAACTGTTCTTTCCCGCTTGTTTTCCAATATGACATAAAGAATACGAAGAATACGCTTATCATCAATCCTAATACGCCTGCGATTGCTACAACAATGGTTTTACCATTCACACGATTTAATGGTTCTAGTGCATCGGCTACGATAATTACACTTGATCTTCCTATTTCTGCGGATTGTTTGATGTTTGCTTCTTTTAGTTTCTGTTGATAGGCATCTCTTGTCTGTTTTGCTAGGTTTACTTCATAGTTTAATATTTCTGATTCGTTTTGCTTTTCTGCTAGTTCTGCTTGTAATTGTTCTATCTCTTTTTGTCTTGTTTGAATTTCTCTCTGTAAGCTATTTAACTCTGTTGTATTTTTTGCTAATTCTATTTCATAGTTCTTTACATTTAATAATAATGATGTATATGCAGGGTTTAATTGTTCATCTGTCATTTCTATGCCTGCAATATTTCCTAGCTTTTCACCTGTCGTTTCCATAGTGATTTCTGTCATTAGTGCATCACTTGCAATTGATTTCGTTGTCTTTAATGTTGTTGGTGTTGTTTCTAGTGCTTTTTTTGCCTGTATGAGCGCTGCGTTTGTAGCTTCTTTATCCACCTTAAGTTGTGTAACCCTTGTTTTAAATTCTGTAAGTTGTGTTAACTTAGAGGATAGCTCTTGTTCTAGTTCTCTCACACCTCTAGGTTGTGCAAGAAATGCAGTTAGTGCATCGGTTGCTTTGTCCACATTTTCTTTCTCTTTTACTAATTGTTCTTCTATAAATTCTGCTGATTTTCCAGTTTGAGTCTGTATTGTCTCTGTAATGAAGTCAACATATCTAGTACTGATTGCATTGGCTATGTTTGTAGCAAGTACTGGATCACTATTTTTAACTTTTACATATATAAGATTTGTGCCTTTTGGTGATTCTATTGTTATCATATTTTTCAAGTTTGCTCTATTAATATCATATTCTTCATCAAGTTTTAATTCTTTAATGACTGCACTTAATACTGTTGGTGTAGTCACCTGCTCTATGTAAGTATCTATTGTCATCTGTGGATATTGTGATAGTTCGTCTACAAGTTGTGAAAATTGGTTTGCATCTTTTACTTGTGTTGATTCAAGAGGTGATGCCATCAATGTTGCTTTGGCTTCGTATACGGGTGCCATGATAAATTGTGCATAGATTACGCTTAACAGTACGCATATTGCTGTAATGATTGCGATTATCCATTTCCCGTTTAATAATACTTCTATTAGTTCTCGTAATGATATTTCGTCGTATTCTGTATATGATGGTTGAATTTGTTGATTCATGTGAAAACCCCCTATTTTGGTTTAGAGTTGAAGGCTGAGAGTTGAGGGTTTGAAAAAACTGTACTACTCAACTTCATGCTCTAACTCATCTTATTTTTTCTGTTGAGAGTTGAGGGCTGAGCGCTGAGGGTTTAAAACAAACTCTCAACTTTACAGCAATCAATTCTCAATTGTTTTTCTATTTTTTATATCTATTTAATTGTGATTTCTTAAATGAAGATAGTTTCCTTGCAAGCAATTCAATTTCTCTATATATTGAATTACTTACCTCATTAGTCACTAGCCCTAATTCTTCTGCTATCTGCAATTGACAAGTCACTTCCATCAACGAACCATAAGCAATTTCTGAAAAATATGCCTGCTCTTTAAAACTACTTCTACTAGAACCTTCTGCAATATTTGATGCTACTGAAACTGCTGCTCTATTCATTTGAGAAACCAACCCATATCTCTCTTCTGAAGGAAACTTTTTTGTTATTTCATATATTTTTATAGCTACATTTTTTGATAATTGCCAAACTTCTAATTTCTCATATGTGAACATATGATGCACCTCAGCTTTCAACTATCAACACTCAACAGTTTTTTCTTCTTTGCTTTTTACATTTTATACTATTATTCGATTTATTTCAACTGCTATTTAGCAAAAAATTGGTTGATTAGTTGGTTAGTTAGTTTGGAAAAACTATCAACACTCAACGCTCAACCATCAACTGTCTTTCAATATGCATTTTTATTTACAAAGCCTCGTAGAATTGTTAGGAATAGTATTCTGATATCGAACATGAAACTCCAGTTTTCGATATAGTAGATATCATGTTTGATTCGTTCTTTGATAGATGTGTCGCCGCGCCAGCCATTTACCTGTGCCCATCCAGTAAGTCCTGGGCGTACGTGATGTTTTATCATATACTTGGGTATCTTCCCTTTGAATTGCTCGACAAAGTAAGGCCGTTCTGGGCGAGGGCCTATGATACTCATGTCTCCTTTGATGACGTTTATGAGTTGTGGTAGTTCGTCTAAGCTGGTTTTACGTAGAAATTCCCCTATCTTTGTCCTTCGGTCATCATCTTTCGTTGTCCATTGCTCATCTGATTGTTCTTGAGACTGTGTTTTCATTGTCCTGAATTTATACATTATAAATTTCTTACGATGAAATCCTACCCGTTCTTGTTTAAATATTGCAGGACCTGGGGAGTTAATTTTAATTGCTATCATGAAAAATAGCATAATTGGTGCTAATAGAATAAGAGCAATGGTTGATACGATAATATCAAATATTCTTTTCATAATCTTTTTGCCCGCATGGTCTAGTGGTACATAACGGGTGTTAAGCAGTGGAAGTTCTTCTATTTCATCAAAGTATGGCTTTGCAGGCATATATCTAATATAGTCTGGTATGACGAGGGTCTTTACCCCTGCTTTTTCACATGTTTCAATTATATTTTTGAGTTTTGGATAGGCTTGTAGGGGGAGTGCTATTATGGCTTCATCGGCACGATAGCGCACTAGTATTTGTTCTAAGTCACTGATACGACCTATGATTTCTGTATTAATTATCTTTTTCCCCTGTCTTTTTTCGTTGTCGTCTAATACGCCAATTGGAGAATAGCCTAGATATTTATTCTTTTCTATTGCTTTAAGATATTCTCTCCCTAGGCGACCGCCACCGATGACTAGTACGTATTTCCTGTTATAGCCTTGGGTTCTAATTGAGCGCAAGAATACCCGCACTGCACCACGTTCTATTGATGATAGGATAATGTTAATGATAATTAATAGGATAATTAGGGCACGGGAAATATGTATCTTCTTTATGATGTATAGTACACTAATGATTAGTATGTATAGGGCGATATTACTTTTAGTAATGTTTACTATTTCTTGGTGTAGATACTTTCTCCGTTGTGGTGTGTATAGTTCAAAGATATATTCTATTATTAGTAGTGCAGGAAGTGTAAATAGTAGGGTTTGGACATATGTCCTGAAGGTGAAGTGTAATTGGGGTTCAAAAATACCGCTTTCAAATTTTAGATACCAAGCTATTAAGAATGAGATAACATAGACAACTACATCTATTATTATTAATATTGTGTTTAATACTCTTTGATTCTGTTTAATCATCCTTGTTCGCCTCTACTATTTCTTGTATTCATTTAATAGTATTTTTATTTTTCCCATAATGCTTATTGCCATGTATACTATTGTGTTGACTAAAAAATTGTGCTTCTTCGCGTAATGCTTTTTATAGAATAGTGTCATTGATTGATAAAAGGCTATTAATGCTTTGCGACTGCTTTTACTGCTTGCTCTTTTATGATGTATTATTTCTGCTTCTGCATAATAATAGACTGTCCAACGGGATTCTTTTGCACGATAACACCAATCTATATCCTCACCGTACATGAAAAATGTTTCGTCTAACAGACCGATTTCTGCTATTGTCTCTTGACGTAGCATCATAAATGCACCTACAACGCTGTCCACTGGATAACTTTCATTTTCGTCTAAGTATGTCAGATTATATCCTGCAAAGTATTTACTCTTGGGAAACATGTTTGCTAAACCAGTAAATTTAAAAAATGCGTTCTTTATATTCGGGAATCCTCTCCTACAGGCTAAATCCAGTTGACCATCTGGCAACATTACTTTACAGCCTAATATGCCTATCTCAGGTTGTGTATCCATAAATGTTATGCACTTTGTTAGTGTTCCTTCTAATACTTCTGTATCTGGATTGAGCAGCAATATATATCTCCCTTTTGATTTTCGTATTGCTATATTATTTGCAGCAGAATATCCTATATTTTGTTCATTTAATATGATATTTATTCCATTAGCTGTTTCTTTTAAGTATTCTTTGCTTCCATCGGTTGAAGCATTGTCAACAACGAATATTTCATATGCAGTGGCTGGTGGATTTTTTCTGATTGTTTCTAATGCTGTATGTAATAATTCTCTTGTATTATAGTTAACGATTATGATTGACAAGTCCATTTTTTCACCATCTGGTTATTTTTTTATTATTCTATGTATCAAATATGTGAAGGTGTTTTTAATAAGTAATCCTTCTATCTTTATATATTGCCAAAAATTCTTGCATTTAAAAGATATTTTTTCTATATTATTAAGTGTTTTTATACCTTCTTTTAGTCCTAAAGTATACGTTTTACCTAAACCCTTTGTCTTGAAAAATAGCCATTTTATGAGGGTTCCTATTATTAAAAATGGTGTGTTTATTATTAGTTGAATTATTGGCATATTTTTATATGATACATAGATATTGTTTCTTGCGGCAAGCGTTACTTTAAAGTCATTGTATTTCGAGCCTGTGGTAGCACTGCCAATATGGTATACGATTGCTTCAGGACAATACATGTTTATATAACCGTGTATTCTCGCACGATAGCCTATGTCTATGTCTTCCATATAGGCAAAGAATTTTTCGTCGAAATAACCTATTTGGTCTAGGATAGTTTTGCGATAGATGGCTGCACCTGCACAGGTAGAAAATATTTCTTCTGTTTTGCAGTATTCATTTTTGGCTTTCCCATCACCACGTTTATATGCCCAACCCAATAGGTTGTACTCGTCTCCTGCATCGTCTATTAATGTACGGTTGTGATATTGTAACATCTTTCCCTGTACCGAAAATATTTTTTCATCCCTTTGAATACAACTTAATAGTGTTTTGATGAAATCCTTTTCTAGCTCTATATCGTTATTTAGCAATAGGATATATGGGCTGTTCGTTTCTCTTATGCCCTGATTAACTGCTTTGCTAAAGCCCCTATTTGTATCATTTTGTATTATTTTTATTTCTGGGTAGTTTTGTGCATAGGATTGTATGATATCTATACTATTGTCTGATGAATTATTGTCTATGATGATGAGTTCTTCAAAATAGTCTATCTGCTGTAGTATTGAGTCTATACAGGCATGAAGGTATTTCCCTCCGTTATAGTTCGGTATCACAATTGTTAAATTCATAATAGCCCTCAACTTTTTTTGTTTTGAAAGACGATTATTTTACTCAATATATAGTTTAGTATTATTACAACTATATTAATGATAACTTTACTGACCATGCTATCTATTTGAACTATTTCTATCAATATTATTAAGCCAAAGATATCTACTATATATGTGATGACTCTTGATAATAGGAATTTAATAAATTCAACTATTGTTTCTATAGTGCCGTATGTTTTGCTATTAAATACATATATCTTGTTTGTTATGTATGCAAATAGTATTGATATAATAAAGGCTATCGTTGTTGATATCCTGTAGTCAATGTTTCCAACGATTAAGATGCCATAGACTACAAAGTTAACAATTGTTGTCAATACTCCGAATATCACATAGGTAATAATCTCCTTATTAACTTTGTTCATTTTCATAGTATTCCTCTATCAGGTAAAGTGGTCTTTCTTTTGTTTCATTAAAGATTCTACCCAAATATTCACCCATGATTCCTAGGCATATGAGTTGTACGCCACCTAAGAATAGGATAACTACCATTAATGATGGATAGCCTTTGACTGATTCTTTCCATAGTAGCGTTTTAATAACTATAATGAACATGTAAATGAAACTAAATGTTGAGACTGTTATTCCTAAATATGATGCAATTTTTAATGGTGTAATGGTAAATGATGTTATACCTTCTATCGCTAATTCTATTAGTTTTAGGTAGTTCCATTTTGTTTTACCTGCTGCTCTTGGGTCTCGGTCGAATAATATTTCTTTTTTCTTGAAGCCTATCCAGCTGAACATGCCCTTGGTATATCTTTGACTTTCTCTTATTCTCTTTAGTGCTTCAACTGCTCTCCGGTCTAGTAGTCTAAAATCTCCAGTATCCTTTTGTATTTGCACTCGAGAGATTCTCTGTAATAGTCTATAGAATGAATATGATGTTATTTTCTTAAACCATGATTCCCCTGCCCTTGTTTTTCTCTTTGCATAGACATCGTCGTATCCTTGTTCCCAATACTCAATCATTTCAGGGATAAGCTCTGGCGGGTCTTGCAAGTCTGCATCCATGATGATGACCGCATCACCTTTGATATAGTCAAATCCTGCTGCCATTGCTACTTCTTTGCCGAAGTTTCTGCTTAGGCTTAAATATGATATGCGTTTATCCCTCTGACTTAATGTCTTTAATATTTGTAATGTGTTATCCTTACTGCCATCATTGATAAATAATATATTAAAGTTGTATTGTTCTAGCCTGTCCATTACTGTTGTAATTCTATCGTAAAAGATTTCTAATACGTCTTCTTCGTTATATGCTGGAACCATTATTCCTATGCTCTTCATGATGATCCCTTCCTTTTTATTTCGCGAATATGTCCTTCATGATAATCTAATATTAAGTACGGTTTGCTTTCATCTATCTCTGTTGGATTTATCTCTATTGTTAATGTTTCATCGTTAAATATTATTTGATTGATGAAACCTGGGCCATAATAGAATATATGATAATTATCTTTTACATTTTGTACATATATATGCGTGCCTTCTTCTGGTTTAGGTATTTGGTATAATTCGTTCATTGTTATTTGATTGTTGGCTGATACTGCACCCCAGTAATCTCTGAAGGTTTTAATCCCAGGGGTAATTGATAATAATAGCAGTGCTATTGGTAGTACAAGTATTATTTTGTATCTATTACTGTCCGTTTTAAAGAGTTTTACTATTATATAATTGATACTTATGGCGATGAGTATGGATATAAATATGGATGGAATGTATAGGTATAATATGTGTTGCATATTTCTCATTATCAATACTGGTGAAAATGAGATTACTATGATTATATATAGTGATAGTAGTTGATAGCTTTTTTTCTTAATTAATTGATAAATTGCACCTATAAATATTGCGAAGAATACTATGATTGGTATACTCGATAGTATTGTGAATTTTTCAAATACAAAGCTACTATTTTCATAGTTGAAGTAAAGGGAACAATACCTAATAAAGTTACGAATGATGTTAAATGGGTTGAAAGAAATAAAATATGGGTTGTTTATATCTTCGGTTATGTTTTCTATTGAGGATAGTCTGTTTACATAAAATCCATAAATGGCCATGATGATTAGCAGGACAATATCTAGTCTTTTTATTTTGGGTGTAGGTTGAAGTGTTCTATCTTTGTTTATTGTATTACTTATTAGATAGTACAGTATTAGTATTACAGGTATTGTTATGGTCATTTCTTTTGTACGCAAGGCTAGTATATAGAATGCGACTATCAATGTACTATTGAAATATTTGTATTTATCGTCTATTAAAGTTGATACATATAGGTTCATTATGGTTAATACAAAGGTTGCTCCCAACAAATCAAATATTGACGCATCCCATTGTATTGCCATTAGGCTTTTGGGATATATGCCAAACCAAGCCATTGCTATGATTGGTAGATATTCAGCATTTTTAATTTTTAAATGTTGTATTATTTTTCTTACTAATGTATAGACCATGATTGTATTTGCTATATGGAATAGTAGCAATACCATATGGTGTTTGATATAGTCCAGACCAAATTTGTTATATAGTATTTTTATTAAGACTGCTCCTACCGGACGATCATTGTACCGTGTTTGTGGTATGAGTGAAAATAGTTGGTTGTATGTTCTAAAGTGTGCTTTTTGTAGCCATGCATAATCGTCAAATACAAAGCCATTTTTGTTGGTGATTACCCACAGACTTACGATGATTGTAATTGTTAATACATTAAGTAGTGCAAATGTATGATTATTAAAATTGTATTCCAAAGGGGTTTTGCCTGTTAATGCATAGCTGTATATGCGGTTTTTGTGAAAAAATATATCTATGATAATGATAAATATAATACTTGCTATTGAGATTAATAACCAATATTGGTTTCCTGGTCTTGGTATGAGTTCTTTTATCATTTCTTTGTCTGTATAGCCTAATAAGTACATCATTAGAAAGCTTATTCTGAATATAAGAAAATGTAATACTAATATGTGTATTGATTTTCTGCCAACATATTGGAGTGCATTTGTGCCTATTTTAGAATATCTCTCAATGGCTATACTGATGATATACAATAAATAGATCCCACTTATTACTGCAATGATGTTTTCTGCTGGTGTGGCAAATGTTCTTGTTGGCCAATTCATGGGTATGTAATTTAGTTTTCCAAAGAAGTAGATGAAAAAAGCACTGATCGGAAGCCCCCAATAGATGTTGATTTGGGTAAGTATCTTTTTTTCTTTTATGTAATGACCTAATAAGTAGTAAAAACAACCTCCTATAGCCATATCCAAGTAATATGGTAGGTATCGTTGTTGATGATAGAATCTGTACATGACAATTAACATCGCAAGTGATATGACGACGTTTATTACTAATGGTAATTTTATTTTTTTTCTTATACGGTCTATTATTAAACTTATGATTGCAATTTCAAATAGGACAACTAAAAACCATGTTGCACCGCCTAAGTCAATAGTACTTAAATTTTGTACAAAGAATATACTCTGTTGTTTTAGGTGCATTGCATCTTGATAAAATAGTGGTTCTATTTTTAATAGCTGTAGCATGAAACGGAGGAATATATAGAAGATATTTATGCATAAATAGGGTATTAACAAGGCTTTTGCTCTTGCTTTTATAAAGTCGACAGTCTTATACTTGTCAAATGATGTGGTGAATCCTGAGATGAATATAAAGGCGGGCATATGAAATAGATATATATATGGCACCCATGGTGAGTATGTATGTCCAATAACCATCAATATAATTGCTATACCTTTATATATATCTATCCATTTTATTCTTTTTGTTTTCACTATGTACAGCCCTCCAATATACTTATTACATAAGTATTATTGGTGGTTTTCTGTTATATTATGTATAATTCGTGTTTCTAGGGAATAATATATATCTTGAAAAATCTTCTGCTGTCTGAGCAAGTGTAACTATTTAAGTTTAATTTTATGAGATAAGCGAGTTTCTGAAGATTTTAAAGGATATATATTTATTCCTAAAATTTCTTATTAATTCATTTCTCACTATTATTT
The DNA here is from genome assembly GCA_963662695.2 of Clostridia bacterium. Lineage (GTDB taxonomy): Bacteria > Bacillota > Clostridia > SK-Y3 > SK-Y3. The sequence continues at coordinate 1,804,085 of CAXXDC010000001.1, forward strand.
AATCCGCTCATTATCCGCTCGTTTAATCGCTCATATTCGCTCACGCTGTGTGATAATATTATTTACCCTCTCCCCCCGTGCATGCCAGCTATTTGAATCGATAAATTGTTTTATCTCTTCTTCGTCTCTAAATGGGGTCTTAATTTCATTAGGGTATGAAAGTATCTTTTCTAGTTGGTTATAATTTTTATACAATGCTATTTTGTCATGGATTGCTTGTATTTCTAGGCTATATGGTGCGATTATTTTCTTGTTTTGACTTAGGTATTCATATATTTTCACTGGATTGATGGTTTCTAATTGTTCATTCATTTTAAATGGACATATGCAATAACTAAAACTGCGAACAATGCCTAATAACTCTTTTTTATTATTGATTGAGCCAAAGTAATATACTCTGTCATGTTTATATTGTTCCATTTTGTTTTTGCCTATTAGTATGATATTGTTGTTTTTTCTGTATTTTAATATTTGGGTGATAACGTTGAAATCGAACCAATGATCGATTGTTCCAATGTAGCCATAGATTATTTTGCCTTCTCTTTTTGAGTCTTCGATATATTGTTGTATAGGTGTTTTGTTAGTGCTGTTGTCTATTGGTTCAACGGAAATTCCATTTGGAATATGGTATACTTGTTGTCGTTTTTGGTTGAGTTGCTGATAAAATATCTTTGCAGTTGTGAAAATTATGTCCGCCTTATTTATTAATTTACGTTCTTTTCTTATTATTTGACGACTTAGGAATATATTTTTTGTAAGATAGGTATAGTCATCCATCTTGTCATATACCAATATTTTATTGTTGGTTTTATGTTTTATTATTGAATAATATATTGGTGAGCCAAGCCATATTATATCGCACTCATCTATCATTGTTTGATATTTTTTTCGTTCTATCCTTGCCTGTATATTCAATATGTCCAATGACTCCATTGTCCTTGGAAGTCTTTTTCTGCCACTCAACCGAGTTACGGTAAGATTTGGGGTTATTTCTTGTGTAGATGCTTTATATAATGTATTATGTTTCATTCTGGAGTGTAAATAGCTAATGGAGGGTTCTATAAAGTATATTGTATGTTTTTCTGCTAATTCTTCTGCTAGATGTTGTGGTCTTTGTTTTAGGTCGTCCCATAGGATGGGTGAAAAATATAATATTTTCATTTGTTTATTCATTAACTCCTTCACGATAATGGTGGGGGATCCATTTTGTGTTCCATTTTGTTTCGAATTTTGCTTTGTTTTCTTCGAATATTTTTCTATATTTTTTGTCTTCTAATTTTTTAAAGGATGCACTGCCGTAATGATGAATAAATACGTCTTCTGCACATGCAACGTCATAGCCTTTCCCATGCATGCGGTATGAGTAATCATCGTCTTCAAACATTCCTATGCCATAACTTTCGTCTAAATAACCAACTTCGTTAAATACTTTTCTTGTCATTGCAATGCAAAACATTGCTAGGACATGGATGTCACGATAGAGTTCATTGATATGTTTTTCTGTGTATGCCTTGGCTACTGTGTCCATTTCACCGATTGTAGCATATTCTATGTTTATTTTTGCTTCGTTGCCAATTGAATTGGTTACTGGCCCTATTAAACCAATTTCTTGGTTGTTGTTTAAATGCTTTATAAGGCCTGTTAGCCAGCCTTTTGTCACGACGGTATCATTATTGAGTAATATGAGATAGTCACCGTTACAATGTCTTAGGCCAATATTGTTCCCTTTTGCAAAGCCTTCGTTTTCGGTGTTTAATATTATCTGTATGTGTTGGTGCTTTTTTGCAAGTTCTTCTAGGTATTGTGGCGTTTCATCTGTTGATGCGTTGTCCACGATGATTATTTCGTAGTTTGGATAGCCCGTCTTTGTGAGTATGCTTTGGATGCATTCTTTTGTATAGGATATATTGTTGTATGTAATGATTACTATGCTCACCAGTTTATATGTTGATTGTATTGATATCTCAAAAGTATTAGCTCTAATCGACCAATCCTGTTGCTCTGCAAACGTAAGTCTTTGTTCTACCGATGCCAATTGGTCATTACCTGATACACATAGCTCAAGATAGTTTAAAAATTTATTGTTCTCGTTGGCTAGGTATACGTATTGTCCTTTGTAGGGCATAAGTTCAGGTATCTCTGTTGCTACGATTTTTTTACCCGCACTTAGGTATTCATAAAATTTTACTGGGTTTGTTGCTTTTATTAATTCGATAGTGGCGTCAAAGGGGATAATGCAAACATCAAATTTTCCTAAGTATTGGGGTAAGTCCAGATATTTTTTTTCGCCTAATAGTTGTATGTTTTCTTTTTGCTTTAATATTTCTATATTGCTGTAGGTATAGTCACCGATTAGGATTATATCCCATTCTGGTTTGCTATCAGCAATGTATACTATTTTTTCAATGTCGAACCACTCTGCAATTGCTCCATAATAGCCTATAACTGGTCGTTCTTTTTGTAGGTCATTTGTTTGATAGGCTTTATGAAAGTGTTCGTATTCTGTGCCGTTACGGATTATATCTGTTTCTTTTGTTTTTTCTATTGCACGTTCATATAGATATTGGGATGTTGCTATGACTTTGTCTGATATTGCAAATAGTTTATTGTTAAAGTTTAATAATGTGTCATTGTTTGTATTAAAGCCTGCAAAGTCGTCTAAGTAGTCAAAGATTATTTTGAACCCAAATTTGTCTTTTAGGTATTGGGCGATAGGTTGCCAATTGGGATAGTTGACAACGATTGCTGCATCTTTGATGTCTTTTTCAAATATAAATTGGTCTATTCGTGTATATATTTCTTTCATATCTTTGTCAAAGTCTATGTCATATATCCTATGGATGATCTTGTGTTGTAGTGTGATAATTTGTAGGTTTTCATTTATTGCTTCTATTTTCTCTTGTTCGGGGTTAAAATTTGCATTAAAATAAAACACTCGCTTTCCTTTTGAAGCCAGGTTGCTTGCAAGGTGTTGGGGTCTTTGATATCTAAAATGATAGTCTATAATTGAGAAATAGAGAATATCAACGGTGCTTTTCTCAATTATATTTTTTCCTTCTGTGTATATGTTTGTTTGTGGCTTTTTTACTGTTTGTATGTTCTGTCTTTTTAATTTATGTTGTTTTATATAGTTGTATAATTTGTTAATTGGCCATATATTATCTCTGATTCTATAATACCTGGTTGCTACTTTCCAAAAATCTGAGCGGTGTATTAGGTCTAAATGGTGTTTTACATGTTCTAGTTGTTGTGTTTTGTCTATGGTTTCTTTTGTTAATTTATCTATTTGTTCATTCTTTTCTTTCTTTAACAATTTGATGTTTGCTTCTAATTTGATTATTTGTTCTTTCTCTTTATTTATTTTTTCTTTAAGTTCCCGTTTTTCTTCATATATTTGATTGTTTTTATCATTTAATTGTCTGTTTTCTCTTTCTGCTGTATCTTTCATTACTCTGATTTCATGTAATTGTTTTTCTAATGTTTCATTGGTTTTTATTAACGATTTTTTGTCTGCTTTTAATTTTTGCTTTTGTGCCTGCAACCTTTTTATTCTGATAATAAGTTGACTATGTTCTTTTTCTAAGTACTCTATTTTTTCTTGACATTTTATATTTGTTTCTTGTTCTACATTAGATGTCTGGTGTTGAATTTTTAATGAGTCATTTTCATCTTTTAAGTGTTGTACTTCCCTTTTCAATCCATTAATTTGGCAAGTGTAATCAAATTTGTCGGTGAATTTTTCTGTTTTTAGCAATGCTTCTTTTTGTTCTTTTTCTACTTCTTTATTATTTACTGTTGCGACATATACCTTTAGATATTTTTCTTTTTCCGGTAGTAAATTATTGTCACTCATTTCATTGAAGTAGGTTTCGTAGTTTCCTTGATTATTGCCTACTGTAAATAAATATTTTGTTAGTTTTGCTCCGATATATCCCTCTTGTACTAAATTAAATCCAGCTTCTTCTAAGAACCACTTGTAATCTTTGCGTAAGTATTCTTTGCCATATTCCCATTGGTTCTCTGATATTAGATGATACCTAAATAATAGGTAGGGTAATGAGTCTGGGTTCGGAACCATAAATATAAAATATTTCTTTGTCTTTGTTCCTATTGTTTTTAGTAGTTTTAGTAGTTCTGTGTCATTAAAGTGTTCCATTACGCCACTATTCCAGAGCACGTCATAGTCTTCGCGTATACTTAGATGGAATAGGTCTTGCTTTATAAACTGACCTTGCATTTTATGTGTTTCGAAGAATCCTTTTGCTTTTTCTAATGCTTGTTCACTAAAGTCTAATAGGCTTACGGTATATCCTTCTTTACTTAATAGACCCGATAGATGGCCACTGCCACATCCTAGTTCTAATATTTTTGCATCATCTGGAATATGGAGTTGTTTAAATAAGGATACTAATTCTGAAGCTATCTCCACTTCTGGGTCATCTATTTGATTGGAATATGCCATTGCAACTTTGTCCCATATCTCTGGATTGGGATTTGTCAATATGTTTTCGTTCTTCATGGATGATGTACTCCTTTTATCTCTTTGCTTATTGCATGATTATCTCTTGTTGTACATTTTGTTTTACCATTGAAAAGAAATTCCCTTTGCCTATGACTTTAAATGTTATTGCATTTTCAATGAAGTCATAATAAGTTGGTACTTTATCCATACGTTCTTCTATATTAACAACTAATGAATAATCTCCCGGTGATAGTATGTTTTGCAATCTAAATTTTATATATACTTCTTTGTTTTTTGATATGCTGCTTATTGCATTGCCTTCTTCTATGGTTGTAGATGTTACTATATCTAGGGCATTCTTATTGCGAAATGCAAATCCAAATCCTATTCTACTATTATGTACATCTTTCTCTGCTCTCGCCTTGATTATGACGGATATTTGTTCGCCCCATTCTAATACTTCTGTCTCTGTCTCGTTATGGTTTAGTAGTTTAACTGCAATTATTTTTATGTGTCCACTTCCCCATCTTATTGCGTTTGAAAAGTCACTTTCTGCTATGTCACTGGGTTCTATTTGTTCTTGCTGCACTTCTTGTTCTTCATCATTTTTGTTAAATAAAAATTTTACGTATTCCGAGGTTACGTGATTTACTTGACCGTCTAATTGTATTTGTCCTTGGTTGAGCCATATGGCTCTACTACAGAAACTACGTACTATCTGGACATCATGTGTAACAAATATGATTGTTCTTTGTTGGTTTACAAATTCTCGCATTCTATTCATACATTTTAATGTAAATGCGGCATCTCCTACTGCTAACGCTTCGTCTATTATGAGTATTTCTGGGTCAACATGTACTGCTACTGAAAATGCTAAACGTACGAACATACCACTGGAATATGTTTTAACTGGTTGATTTATGAAGTCGCCAATGTCAGCAAATGTTAAGATATCTTCTAGTCGTTTATCGATTTCTTTTTTTTCTAGTCCCATCATTGTGCCATTTAGATATATGTTCTCTATTCCTGTATATTCCATGTTAAAACCTGCACCTAATTCTAATAGTGCTGAGACTTTGCCATGGACTTCTACTGTGCCCGTTGTTGGGGTGAGAATACCTGTTAGTATTTTTAGTATTGTGGATTTTCCTGAGCCATTTTTACCTATGAAGCCTATTGTCTCACCCTTATTTATTTGGAATGTTAGGTTTTTGAGTGCATAGAAATCTTTATGATATTTTTTCTTTAGTGGGTGTAGCGCTTCTTTTAATCGATTTATGGGTTTATCATATAATTGATATTTTTTACTTACTTTGTTAACACGTATTACTGTATTTTGCATGTTTGTCTCCTCTATAGCACATCGGGAAAATGTGGTCGTAGTTTTCTAAATATGTTGGCACCTAATATGATTAGTAGGGATACTTCTATCCAAAATATTATGGAAATTAGGGGTCTCTCCCAAAACCATATATGGTTTATAAATGTATCTCTATATCCTTGTACAATGTAGAACATTGGGTTTATCTTAAATATTTCTAATAGGCTATTGGGTAATACTTTGTAGTCCCAAAATATTGGTGTTAACCAAAATCCTATTTGGAGTATTATATTTATTATTTGACGAACGTCTTTAAAAAATAACACGATGCTTGATGCTATCCATGATAATCCTAATAGTAATATGACTAATGCAAATATATAGTATATTATTTGGATATTGTATATGCTAAACCCATATCCATATATTAAAAACATGATGAATATAAATATTACAAAAAATATGTGTACATACCATGATGATATTATTTTTACTATCGGTAATATGCTTGTCCTAAATACGACTTTTTGTACTAAAAAGCTATATTCTATGAGGCTGTTTGTTGCGTTGTTAAGTGCCTCTGAAAAGTAAAACCAAGGGATTATACCACATATGAGCCATAGTATAAATGGAACATCTTGTACTGGTGGGTTCTTAAATCCTACTTGAAATACGAACCAAAATACGCCGATTGTGACGAGTGGTTGTACAAAGGCCCATAATACACCGAAATATGAGCCTGCATATTTTATTTTGAAGTCATTTTTTGAGAGACTAAATATTAGCTCTCTTTTTTCTAATATTGATTTTATAAATAATATGAATTCTTTTAATTTATTTTTCATAATTGTGTCTTATTTTTTCCCACCATTCTCTATGTGTCAGATACCATTTGATTGTTTTTTGTATTCCTTCTTCAAATGTATAACTTGGGCTCCATCCTAGTTCCGTTGTTATCTTTGTATTATCTATTGCATATCTCCTGTCGTGGCCTAATCTGTCTTTTACATATGTGATTAAGTCTTCTGTTTTGTCTAGTGTATGATTTATTTGTTTGACTATTTCTATATTTGCTTTTTCATTATTACCTCCGATATTGTATACTTCGCCTATTTTGCCCTTATGTAACACGCAGTCTATGGCACTACAATGGTCTTCTACGTGTAGCCAATCTCTTATTTGCATACCGTCGCCGTAGACAGGTAGCTTTTTATCTTCTAAGGTATTTGCAATCATTAGGGGTATCAATTTTTCTGTATATTGGTATGGACCGTAATTATTTGAGCATCTTGTTATATTTATTGGCAGTTTATATGTTTCACTATAAGCCCTGACGAGCAGATCTGCACTTGCTTTCGAGGCTGAATATGGACTATTAGGCGAAAGTGGTGTCGTCTCAGTAAACATTCCTGTTTTTCCTAAAGCACCATATACTTCGTCGGTGGATATTTGCAAGTATTTCACGCCTGGGCGATAAGTAGGATATCCTTGTTTCTCTTTACCAGTGTGCCAAGTTTGTTTTGCTATGTCTAATAGAACCTGTGTGCCTAATATGTTTGTTTTTACAAATATTTCAGGGTCTTCTATGCTTCTATCTACATGGGATTCGGCCGCGAAATTGATAATATAGTCAATATTATATTCGGTGAATATTTTTTTTGCCGATGTTCTATCCGCTATGTCTCCTTTTATAAATTTATAGTTTGGATTGTTTTCTATCTCTTTTAGGTTATCCAAGTTTCCTGCATAGGTTAATAGGTCTAAGTTGATTATTGTGTAGTTTTTATACTTATTGAGCATATATCTTATAAAATTACTTCCTATGAAGCCAGCACCACCTGTCACCAATATTGTCGCCATATTACGCACCTCTTTGTTTTATTAAAATTCTATATTTGTGTGTTTTAACGTTTTCCAGTTTTTATCCTTTTCAGATAGTTGTACTTGTTTAGTATTTTCTATGGGCCAGTCTATTCCTATTTCAGGATCGTTCCATAGGATACCGCCCTCATCCTCAGGATGATAGTAGTCTGTACATTTGTATACAAATTCAGCTGTTTCGGAAGTTACCAAAAAGCCATGGGCAAAGCCTTCTGGTATATATAGTTGTTTTTTGTTTTCTGCGCTTAAGGTTACTCCAGTCCATTTACCATATGTTGCTGAACCTTTTCTCAAATCTACTGCTACGTCAAATACTTCCCCTTGTGTCACTCTAACCAGCTTGCCTTGGGGCTTTTTATATTGGAAATGTAGGCCTCTTAAGACTCCTTTACTGGAGCGGGATTGGTTATCTTGTTTAAAAACCATTTTAAGTCCAGCATCTTTAAATGCTTGTGCGTGATATGTCTCCATAAAATAGCCTCTTTCATCTCCATATATCGTTGGCTCTATGATGTATACATCTTTTATCTTTGTCTCAATAAAATTAAATTTTCCCATTATTATCTACAGCCCTTCCGCTATATCGAGCAGATATTTTCCGTATTCTGTTTTACTCATTGGTTGTGCAAGTTTAGTTAATTGGGCTTTATTAATATATCCTTTTCTATATGCTATCTCTTCAATGCAAGCTATATATAACCCCTGTCTTTTTTGAATGGCTTCTACGTAGTTGCTGGCTTCTAGTAGTCCATTATGTGTTCCTGTATCTAACCATGCAAATCCTCTACCTAATATCTCAACTTTTAGGGTGCCTCTCTTCATATATTCTTCGTTAATAGATGTGATTTCTAGTTCACCTCTTGCGGAAGGTTGTATATTTTTTGCTATTTCAATAACATTATTATCATAATAATATAGGCCTGGTACTGCATAATGTGATTTTGGATTTTGTGGTTTTTCTTCTATTGAAATTGCATTACCTTCTTTATCAAATTCTACTACCCCATATGCTGTAGGATCTTTTACATAATATCCAAATATGGTTGCGCCTGTTGTTTTTCTCGTAACTTTTGTAAGTATTTCGCTAAAGCTTTGGCCATAAAAAACATTGTCACCTAATATTAGGCAAACATTATCATTACCAATGAATTTTTCACCAACTATAAATGCGTCGGCAAGACCTTTTGGCTTTTCTTGAATTGCATATGTAATGGATAATCCAAGTTGAGTTCCGTCGCCAAATAGTTCTTCAAATAGTTTTATGTCTTTCGGTGTAGAGATTATTAATATGTTTTGTATGCCCGATAACATTAATACGGATAATGGATAATAAATCATTGGTTTGTCATAAATCGGTAATATCTGTTTTGATACTGGTTTTGTAATGGGATATAATCGTGTTCCTGCGCCTCCAGCTAAGATGATGCCTTTCATACTAATTGCACCTCTCTTTCTTTTTATTTATTAAAGCTCGTTCTCTTTAATATATTCCGTTAACGCGTCTTTATAACTCCGTAGCGCAGTATGCCCACTTATTTTCCAATTAAAGTTTTCAAGGGGTGAATATTTGGGACGTTGTGCAGGCCTATTCATTTCTTCAGTTTTTATAGGTATAATTTTAGCTCCTTGAATCATTGCAATCTGTAAAATTTCTTCTGCAAAATCAAACCAAGATATTATTCCATTATTTGTAATGTGATATTTACCATATGCTGATGTTTTGATTAATTCAGTTATTGCATGTGCTAAATCTAGCGTATAGGTAGGGCAACCAAATTGGTCGTTTACTACTCTCAGTTCTATACTTTTTTTAGCCATTGATAGCATTGTTTTAACGAAATTTTTACCGTTTTGTCCGTATAGCCATTGAGTTCTGATTATATAATGTCTGTTTAGTAGTGCTTGTACATATTTTTCACCTGCTAATTTGCTTTTTCCATATTCGTTTATAGGATTTGTCATGTCATCTTCTACATAACTTCTACCTTTGAGTCCGTCAAATACATAATCAGTACTTATATGAACCATAGCTGCACTGACTTCATTGCATGCTATTGCCAGATTCCTTGTCCCAAGTGCATTTACTGTGTATGCTAATTCTATTTCTGTTTCACAGCCGTCTACGTCTGTATATGCTGCACAATTTATGAGGATATTTGGCTTAACATATCTAATATAACTAATGCAATCGTTTATATTTGTTATATCAAATTCTTCTATATCTACACCGATTGTCTCAGATTCATTATTAAGAACGTTAAACATATCTCTGCCTAACATTCCGTTATATCCTGTGATTAGTACTTTCATTTTTTCCACCTCAAATTTGGGGTAATACTCCTTTTGCGTGCTCAATCATCGCTTTTGTTTGTGTCGTTAATTCTATAGGTTTTAGTATGTTGACATTTAATGCTGATATGCTATTTTCTATTTGTATAACTTCTTGTACTAATTCTTTTGCTTTATCTCTTTGACCTATATTTAAGTACGCTTGTGTGGCTTGTAAGTATGCTTGTGCCTTCTGTTGATAGTTTTCTGGTCTTAATGGTTGTACTTCTACGGATTTGTCTACTAGTGCTAGTGCTTTAGGTATTTCGCCCGTTTTAAAGTAAAAGGTTGCGCCATATACGTTCATTTTAGAGTTATATGGCTCTAGTTGTAATGCTATGTCTACCTGTTTTTTTGCACTTTCAATCGATTTTTTATCTCTTCTTTCTATATCACTTAATGAATCGTATAATATATTTCCATAATCCATTCTGTATGAAGCATTGATTGGATCGAACCGTACTGCTTTTGCAAGCATGCCATTTTTTGCATAGTTTGTTGCTATTGCAAATGTGCTTGTCAGTAGTAACAGTATTACAGTTGGAACAAGTATATATACCCCTGATATTTTTATTGTTTTTTGTTCGTTTTCTTTTTTCAATGTAGCCGTTAATGCGTACAGTGACCATAACACGATTGATATTGCACTAATGGATAGGTCAAAGTCTATGAAGCTATGGATAATCAAGCTACTTGCCGCTGTAAAAATTCCTGTTTGCAATAAATAGTTTTCTTTTTCTTTGGAATACCCCTTTATATTTATTATTGCCGTATATAGAAATGATATAAGTACTGCTGCAAAAATGATGATTCCTATGGTGCCTGTTTCTACCCATATTTGCATAAAATAACTATGGGCTTGTTTTGACCAATACATATACGACTGATACATGAAATATAAGCTTGGCCATGCACCACCACCTGCACCTATTAATGGATAGTCTTTTACGATTTTTAGCGCGTCATAATAGAATACGAATCTTTCTTGTACGGTCTGTGTTGTGAAACTTATATCTCTTAGTCTTTCTAATAGTTCTTGCGGTATGAAGTGTAGTACTATATTGGGTGCAATAAATGAGGTGAGTAATAGTAATCCCAAGGTACTGCCTATTACTATATAGAGTGCTTTAAGCTTAATTATTATTCTTTTGATTTTAGAATTAATGAATTGTAATAGTAGATTTAATAATGTTGTAATGATTACACCTATGATTAGCCAACCCCATGCTGATATTTCTTTTCTCTGTATCATTGCTTGATTGAACCCTTGTATGCTAATAAGTATGGGGAGCATGATGCTTATTGTAAATATTATTATTTCTTTAAGTGATTTTTTCCATGTTATGATCAGAAATATTGCAAAAACAATAGGGAATACTATCCAACTACCCCGTGAATATGAGAGTATAAATCCTAGTAATAACATATAGCCACAATTACTGTAGATTGTTTTTAGCCATTTTTTATTTGCAATACTGTATAAGCTAAAGCATAAAAATAGACCACACATTACAAGTGCGCCAAAGGCGTTATGATATTGTATTGTTGAGTTTATCCATTTTTCTCCTACTGAGTATGCACCGTTATATGTTATGGTTCCAGCTGCTGCACCTAAACCTACAAGCGAAACACCTGTGATGCTAAGAAGTAGGATGTTGATGATTATTTTTATCTGTTTTATGTCTTTTATTTGTTCTTTTATTAATAGGTATATGATGAAGTAATGATAGTATTTGAGCAGTTCACTCATTGCTAGACGTTTGTTTACTGCAACAAATGTCGAGATTACATAAACAATAACTAATGCTATTAGTGTATAGTCTATGTTTGCGTTTAGGTTAATATGTTCTTTTCTTCTTGATTTAATAACCCTTAAAATGATGAATAGTGTAAACGAAAATATATATGCTATAAACTGTTCTCTTTCAAAATATAGTCCTCGAAAGTATGGAGGAACTGCAATTAATAAACATGTGGTTATAAATAGTAGCTTATATAAATTTGTTTTCATGATGCTCCTCCTCGAAATGGTTTCACACCACTTAGATTCTAGCAATTTTTGAATTTTTATACTATGTTTTTATTTGTTTTTGTTACTGTAATTTAAATGTAATGTAAATTTAATTAAATATATGTAAATTATTGTTGATTAAAACAGATAAAAATTGTAAAATAGTCCTATATCGCTTGCATATACTATTCATTTTTATGAATTCAGTATATAGATTACCCAATATAATACAGAAAGGAGGGTTGAAAATGTATTCGACAGATGAGAAAGGACATTTTAAGAGAGGGGGGGTGAATAACGTGAGACATAGTAAGTTGTTAGTTTATATGCTAGTATTTCTACTAGCTTTTGGTTCAAGTTTATCTGCTATGGCAGCTACTGTTGAGATTAGTGATGTTAGTGTTAGTCGTAAGAGTGCAACTATTTCTGCTACTGTTTATGGCGAAACTAAAGATGAAGTTATTAATGGACAGACAGTTATTTTTCAAGTCTATAATGAGGATACTGCTACTTGGTTTCCACCAATTGAAGAAAAAATCACTGATTCTGTTTATGGTGATGTTTATTCTAAGGATGTAAAAGCAACATTCTCTAGTCTTACAAATGGAGATTATACTGTTTATTCTTCTGTATACGGTGAAGTCTATGGTGAGTATGTCACCGATACATTTACCATTAACTACACTGGTGGTAGCTCTGGTGGTGGCGGTGGCTCCGGCGGTGGCGGTGGTGGTTCCAAAGGTACTATTACACCTGCTAAACCTACATTAGATTCAAGCACAGGAAAAGCTTCAACAAGTGTTGATGAAAAAAGCTTGGATAAAGCTTTCAATGCAGTCAAAGCTGATGATAATGGTGTTAAAGTAGTTACGATCAAAGTAAAAGCTGTAAAAGGTGCAAAATCTTATCAGCTTCAGTTGCCTACAACTGCTCTTTCATCTGGTGCAAAACAAAGGCTTATCATTAAAACTGAGTTTGCTGATGTTACCGCTCCAGGTAATATGTTTAGCGAAGATGATGTGAAAGGGGCTTCTACTGTTGCGTTGACGATTGGAAGTGTTGATAAAGAGGATTTAGATGCTGATGCACTTGCAATTGTTGGTGACAGACCTGTTATTGAACTCAAAGCTTCAATAGATGGTAAGAATACTTCATGGAGTAACCCAGATGCACCTGTTACCGTAGCTATTCCATACAAGCCAACTGCTAAAGAGCTTAAAGATCCTGAGCATATTGTCATCGTATATATTGATGGCAAAGGCAAGGTAGTTTCTATACCAAATGGTAGATATGATGCTGATTCAGACAAGGTAGTATTTAGTACAACGCACTTTAGTAAATACGCTGTCGCTTATGTCCATAAGACATTTGAAGATATTTTAAATTATGCATGGGCTAAGAAAGAGATTGAAGTGATGGCATCTAAGGGTGTTATTAATGGAACATCTGATACTACATATAATCCAGGTGCTAATATCACCAGAGCTGATTTTATGGTTCTTCTTGTAAGGGCTTTAGGATTAACAGCTACAGTGGATGATAACTTTAAAGATGTGCCTAAGAGCGCTTATTATACTGAGGCTATTGGTATTGCTAAGGAACTTGGTATTACGAATGGTATTGGTAACAATAAGTATAATCCTACTGCAAATATATCCAGACAGGATATGATGGTACTTACAGCAAGAGCATTGGAAGTGGCTGATAAAGATGTGAAATCTGGTTCTGCTAGCGATTTGTCAAAGTTCACAGATAAAGCTGATGTTGCTTCTTATGCGGTTGAAAGTATTGCGTCTATGGTTAAAGAAGGCATTGTTAAAGGTAATGGTGTTGGTATTGATCCATTAGGTAATGCTTCAAGAGCTGAAGTTGGGGTTATTGTTTATAGAATCTATAATAAATAATAACTGAATGGTAATACAGAAAGAGACATTGGGACATATCTTCCTTGGAAGAATAGTCTTTAATGTCTCTTTTTTGTACAAAAAAATAATGCGGATTATTTGCCACATCTAATAGGGATTTTATATGCTCTCTAATATATCATGATGACCGACTGCTAAAAGCAATATAATAGAGCTGTTTTCGTATTTCCAAATAATTCTTAAGTCCATATTTATACTTAATTCAAAGATATCATTAAACTTTTTTATTTTTTTAGTTCTTAGTGATGGATGAAAAGGATCCTCGATTAGCAATTGCATCTTATTCTGAATCATATTTTTTTCATTCTTTTGTAATTTTTTATACTGTTTCTTGAAGATTTTAGAGAATGCAACTGTATATTTCATTAAACTGACCTCCTAATCACTCTCTTCTAAATCTAACTCTTTAAACATTTCATTAATATTTTCATATACTTTCATATCACCATTTCTATATTCCATTTCAGCCTCTTTAACTAACTTTACCAATCTCTCAACCTGCTTTTTGGGATATATTACAACTGGCGTAATGATAATTTCTCCACCTCTTTCAAAAACTTCTAACTGATCTCCTTCTTTTAATCCTAACTTAAGAACTATTTCTTTTGGTATTGTGATCTGTGCTTTTTTTCTCAATTCCATAAATGCCATATGAAAACCTCCTAAAAGATCTCTTAAATTTAATATTCCTACTTTCTTACTTTCTTACTTGATTATATCTCATTTATATTTTTTTATCAATGCTTTATTGTTAAATAAGCAAAAAAATAATGCGGTTTATTTGCAAAAAAGACATCCTTTACAGAATGTCCCCTTTTATAACTATAAACCATCATAATGTGTCCACATACGAATTATTTTTACTATTTTCTTATCTTCAATCACTTGATATACTAGTCTATGATGAATATTAATTCTTCTAGAGTAATATCCTTTTAAATCTCCAACAAGTTTTTCATAGGGTGGCTGATAAGGATTTTTCTTTAATATTTCAAAAAGCTGAAGTGTTTTATTCTTTAGACCTGCGCTTTTCAGTTTTTGAGCATCTTTTGTCCCTTGTTTTGTCAATACTATATTGTAATTTACCAATCTAGTTCCTCCATTGGTATACAACCTTCAACTTTTTCCTTCCCGCCTTCAATGATTGATTCACGCATCCCAGGAACTGAAAGTAAATATAATGTTTCTTGTATAGAACACCAATCAGATTCAGAAATTAAAACTGCATTTCCTCGCTTGCCAGTTATTTGTATAGGCTCAGATGTTTCTATTGCCTCATCCATTAAAGTATATATCTTCTGTCTAGCTTGTGTAACAGAAACAGTTTTCATTTCATATCACCTCCATACGTATATTGTACCGTACTTTTTTACGTACGTCAATTTTTTTTATTAATTATTTCTACTACTGCCTCTTCGAAGCTTTGTAGCTTCGCTTTTGTTTGGTCTACATGATCACCTACAACAGAAAAATATAATTTTATTTTTGGCTCTGTACCGGAAGGTCTAACAACAAACCAAGATTTATCTTCCATTTCAAAATAAAGTACATTTGATTCAGGAAGATCAATTGTTTCTTCCCTATCATTGATTTTATCATAGCGTATTCTTGTTTTGTAATCTCGTAATGCTGTCACTCTAACACCATTAATTTCTGTTGGTGTTTCTGCCCTGAGCTTATTTAAAATCTCTTGCATTTCTTCTATGCCTTCTTTACCTTCTAATACAATGGATTTAAGGCTTTCTAGATACACACCATATTTACTATATAACTCCTGTAACCCTTCATATAAGGTCAATCCTTTAGATTTGTACCATGCTGCCATTTCTGCAATAAGCATCGAAGCTACAACAGCATCTTTATCTCGTGCATACGTACCTGCCAAGTAACCATAACTTTCTTCAAATCCGAATATGTACTGCTTTTGATTATTATTTTCTTCAAATTCTTTTATTTTTTCACCTATAAATTTAAATCCAGTAAGTACGTCCATGATTTCAACATCATAGTGCTCAGCGACAGTTCTTGCCATTTCTGTGGTCACAATGGTCTTAATGATAACACTATTTGCAGAAAGTTGTCCTTTCGCTTTCTTCTGAGATAAGATGTATTCTGTTAATAATACCCCTACCTGATTACCGCTAATGGTAACGTATTCACCTTCTTTATTTTTTACAACGATACCGACGCGGTCACAGTCAGGGTCTGTGCCTATGATTAGGTCAACATTTTCTTTTTTTGCTATCTTGATAGCAATTGTAAATCCTTCCTTTTCTTCAGGGTTCGGTGATTTAACAGTTGGGAACGCAGGGTCAGGCGTTTCTTGTTCTTTTACGATTATGACATTTCTAAGGCCTATCATCTCTAATATTTTTCGTACTGGTTTATTTCCTGCCCCATGAAATGGAGTATAAATAACTTTGAACTCATCCGCCACTTGTGCTACTACTTCTGGATTAATACATTGCGCCTTTACCTTTGTCAGAAATTTCTTGTCAATTTCTTCTCCAATTATTTTTATAAGACCTTGATTTTTTGCTTTTTGCTCATCTATTACTTTTACATCATTAAATATCTCTGTGTGATTTATAGCTTCTAAAACTCTCTCTGCACTATCCGGGGGGAGCTGACCACCATCTTCCCAATATGCCTTATATCCGTTATATTTTGCTGGGTTATGACTTGCAGTAATAACGATCCCTGCAATGGCTCCTAATTCTCTTACTGCAAAGGATAACTCTGGTGTTGGACGCAATTCATCAAAAACGTATGTTTGAATGCCATTCGCTGCTAATACTTTTGCCGCTTCCATTGCAAATTCAGGGGATTTATATCTAGAATCATAGGCAATTACCACCCCTCTTTGCATCGCCTGTTTTCCTTGTTCAGTAATATATGTTGCTAAACCCTGTGTTGCTTTTCGTACAGTATATATATTAATTCGATTGGTACCCGCACCAATAATGCCACGAAGGCCACCCGTACCAAATGCTAAATCTGTATAAAATCTTTCTTCAATTTCTTTGGAATCATCTGATATTTGTTTTAGTTCATCTTTTGTTGCTTGATCAACAACATCACTTTCAAGCCAATGTGTATACTGTTTCATGAAATCCATGTGTATAGTTGCCTCCTTATGCCTTTTTAATGTCTTCATTTGTTATGATATATGATTTCTTTTTTTTTGTAAAGATGTGACTAAAAAAAGTTAGGGACACACTAAGATTATTTTCTCTCGTATGTCCCTAATGTCTGGCGCACACTATTTTTCTACAGCCCTCTTCCAGGTATTATAGCGTCTATAATTCCAAAGACGACTGCACCAAGCACTGCACCAAACAATGATACAGTATATCCAGCAACAAAAAATTGTGTCGCATAAATGATAATAGCTGCTAATATAAAGCCTAGAATTCCTCTGCCAAATGGAGATGCATCAATATTAAAGAGTTTTGCAGCGCCATAATCCAATAGAGATAATACGACTGCTGCAACAATAAGTGTCCAAATACCTGTGATAGCAAATCCTGGTGTGAAGAAGGCGGTAATCGCTAGTACGATTGAAGCTGCTACTAATCTCCAAATAATCTTACTAAAGGTATTCTCGTTTTCTCTGTCATGTGTTTGCTCTTCGTATGCCATTTCTCTCATCCTCTCTTTTTTTGCTTTTTCATTATTAAAATATACATTATTATTGTTCTTTTTTCGCTCCAAAACTATGCTTCCAATTTTTCTTGCAAATATTTTTTTGTACAATTACAAAAACAATGGGTTTTATAGAAATATCTGCTTCATAAGATATAATCCCGCACCCATTATTATATAAATTATTCCTCCAATAGTAGCGACGGTCGCCTCTTTTTTGAATCCTCCGCTTCTAACATACGGTCCAACAAAAAATATACAGACAGATCCAGTATAGAGCATTAATATCAAAAAACAAACAGATACAATTCCTGTCATTATTCTTATTGCTTCTTGAAGCATCGTTTCACCTTCTTTTCATCATTTCTTTTTTGTACTCTCGACTCTCAGCACTCAACTCTCAACCTCATTGTATTAGTCCAACTCGTCTAATATTTACATCTGCCTTTATGTTTAGCTTAGATCGTTTAAATATCTCACGCCATTCTGCTTCGTGTTCTTCAAACCATTTCAAATTGTAATTTTTAACCAATCTTCCAAAGTTGAAAAATTCAGCATCAAACTCATCTCGTGCTTTACGCACGATATCGTTACATTCCTTAATGATTTCATTTTCTATGGCTTTTTCAAATTCGGATATAAAGTTTTGCTCCATTGTGTTGAGAAACTCCAAATCTTCCGATTCTACTACATCTCCTTCTACACGTATACTAATGTCAAAATCCACATCATCTCCTTTAATGATCGGCTTTACTTTTGTGGTGCCCGTACTAATTTCGAAAATGATATATCCTTTCATCCCGTTTACATCCTTCAAAACAATCGTACCACGAGAGATATCGTCAATTAACCATTTTGTCTTTCTTACTTCTTCTGGTCCAAGATATCCAACCAATTTATCTTTTTTAAATATTGCTGCACCTGTTACAGCAATATCATCTTTTCCTTTTGTGGCTTTTGCTACTATGAAATCCATGCCTCTTCTTAAATTTTCTGTCATCTTTAATAAATCTACTTCAGAGCTAATACGATGAACATCTTTCTCATTAAACAGCATAATATTACCAATGTAATCAGAGGTACTGTTTGCAGTTGGTGGCACTATCTTAAATAAATCTTGCGCTTTACCATCTGCTATTAACACTTTTGTTCTTCGTCGCATTTCTGAATCGCGCAAAAAATAATCCATATATTTTGTAATACCTTTTCTTGCTAAATCTTCGCCAATAATTAGCACTTGTGTATGTGCCTTATTCGGCACCCTATCTAATCGGGTTAATATTTGTTTTTCTGCTCTCGTAACTGTTGGAGAGGTTGAAGTAATATTTAACACCTTTTTTCCATCTGCTCCACCTTCTCCATACATAGCTGACGGTAATGCAATCTGATATGTAAGCGCAATCTTATCGCTCTCATTATTTTTATCTAATCCTATACCCAAAACAAAAGCCCTATTCTCTATTTCTATTCTATCCCAACAACCAGTAGATACAATCAAGATGCTTACTAGTACAGATATATATATTCTTTTATATTTCATCACTTTTCCGCCCCTCCCCTTTACCACGAATAAGTGCTATTATGAATAATAATGTCGGTATACCTACCACAATTCCCCCACCCCAGTAAGATACTATCTTACCCATTACTTCTACTTGAAATATATCTTGAGGTATAAGGGCAAGAAAGTATACTACTGGTAAAAGCAAATAAGCGAATGGCCTATAATTTCGCATACCAACTAACCGTGTAACATTGTAGACAGCGAGATAATAAAAAACAATAATAGAAGTAAATGCGACCATCACCCATGATGCTGCAAAAAAGATATCAAATCTTTCCGCAAAAGCACCTGGAAACTCAATTGATTTTGTCAGTTCTAAAACAGGGTACACCTGATATTTTAACGTGTCCACCGAAAACACGCCAATGCATTCAATTGATAATATGGTATATATAATAATTGGAATACTTATTCCTAAGAATGCATATCGTCCAATCTTTTTAGGTTCAGACATAAAAGCCCCTGCAAATAATATGACTTCCACCCCTAGATATGCAATAGTGATCTTTGGAACTGCTCTTGCTATCTGTACAATATCAATTTGCCATATTGAATACATCTCTGTAATGTCAAAGTTCTGCAATGACAATATTTGTACAATAGCTATAAAAACAATGACTACTATAAAAAAAGATTCACAAATCCTTGCGACTGGATTAATACCATTACTGACTAAATATACTACTACTACCAATAGACTTAATAAAATAATCTCTATTGGTGTATTTTCAAGTAAAAACACTTTGATCGCATCTGCAAAAAATCTAGGTACAAATGCTGAGAAAGCAATAAAATATATTACAAAAAATAAATTAATTATTTTTGTAAGAATTTTACCTACCAACTCCTCACTAAAATCTAGTATCGTCTGGTGCGGAAACCTTTTGCAAAGCATTATATAGACGGTCATTAGAAAAATGACTGCTATGCCCGTAGCAATAATAACCCAAATACCATTTAACCCTGCTTCAGCGACCACCATTCTAGGAAGTCTAATGGATGTAGAACCAATAATTGATAATGTAATTAATGCTGTCATTTGTATGCCACTTAATTTATCTCTGTTTTTTTCCATGCACTATATCACTCCTTTACAGGGTCTTGATCACCTCTATCGATGTCTATAGGGTTAATATATTCTGGTCTTCGATTCATCCACTGGAGTGGTGCCCTAATCAGTACATCTTTCCAATCCTTGATCATAATAGGCGCTATAGGTGACATATAATTACTGCCGAAACTTTTAAGCATGACCATATGGATATTAATTAATATAAATCCCAGCATAACACCATATAATCCCAAAGTAGCTGACAATACCATCAGTGGAAATCTCACTAATCTAAACGAAATTGCAATATTATAGGATGGAATAATAAATGATGCTATCGCTGTAACAGCTACAATAATGACCATAAAGGGACTCGTTATTCCTGCTCTAACAGCAGCATCTCCTATTATGATACCACCGACTACGCCTATCGTCTGACCTATCGCTTTTGGAAGCCTAGCTCCTGCTTCTCGGAGTAATTCTATTGTCAATTCCATTAATAGTGCTTCTACAAATGCAGGAAACGGAACTGTTTCCCTTGTTGCCGCTACAGCTAACGCTAATTTTGTCGGTAGCATCCCAGGATGATATGAAACAATTGCTATATATAATGCCGGTGCAAGGGTAGATATAAAAGAGCCGATCCATCGGAGCATGCGAAGTAATGTACCAATAATCCAGCGCTCATAGTAATCTTCAGGGCTCTGAAAAAATTGATATAGGCTTGCTGGAGCAATGAGCACAAAGGGTGTGCCATCCACCAAGATTACAACACGTCCTTCCATAATCGATGCTACTGCTGTATCTGGACGTTCTGAATTCTGAATCTGTGGAAATGGGCTCCAATTGTTATCCTCTATAAATTGTTCTATTTGTCCTGATTCATGGATGTCATCAACATCTATTTTCTTAATTCTTGTTTCCACCTTTTCCACTAAATCAGGTTGTGCGATTCCCTTAATGTATGCAATAACTACATTGGTCTTTGAGCGTCTGCCCACCGTCATATTTTTTATTACAAAATTAGGATCTCGTACTCTTCTACGTAGTAATGCTGTATTAAAGCGTATCGTTTCTGTAAATCCTTCCCTAGGTCCACGGACTAACGCCTCTGACGGCGGTTCGCTTATACTTCTTGCCGCCCACATACGCGTTCCTATCACTACTACTTTGTCATAACCATCTATTACTAAGATTGTTTCACCGGACATAAGTGGAAGCATCGCCTCATCAAGGTCTTCTGCTTCTTTTATCTCCGCTATTGAAACAATTTTTTGCATAATTGTTTTTGCTGTCATTTCACGGGTGAGTTCTTGTCTTTTTTCGCCTAATATTTGACCTGATGTTAAGACAAGGGGCTCAATGATGCTTTGCTGTATAAATTCCTTATTTGACAGACCATCAATAAATATAACCCCGCATTTCACATTCCCTAATACGGTTATAAATTGACGAAAAATAACATCTTGTCCGTCCTTTAAATATTCTTTGAATTTATTAAAATTCTCATCAAATTCTTTAGAGAACTCAGAAGACACTTTCTCCTCTGGTGCTATTTCCTGTTCGTCAGCCTTATCTTTATTGTTTTTATCATTATCACCTTTATTATTTTTTTTAATAATTTTTACCAAATTATCACCACCATGCTTAGACATAGAATCATATTTATCCTTCTCAAAATTTGCTGAAAATATGCAAGTTCTCTCTTAGCACTTTTCTATAATAATGGGGAGATTTCATAATCTGAATGACATCTGTTAGAAATTTATCTGCTTTCTTTGTATCAGCATAAATTGTTCTTTTTGTGCCACCTAAAACTGTCTTTACCAAAGAAAGATAAAAATCGAGATAAAATGTCTGTTTACATGTCCTTCGATACTGTTGCCCAAATCTATATCCTTTGTTTTTAATACTTTGTACCGCGCCCCTACCTGCTATTTCGCCACTTTTGATGGCATAATAAATACCTTCACCGGCAAATGGGTCTACAAAACCACCACAATCTCCAGCAAGTACAATGGTACGATTTCCAAGATATCTAGGAAACCCGCCTGCAGGCACGTAACTTCCTTTGGGCTTAAAGGAAGGATATTCAATATTTCTGCGCAAGCATATTTCTTCTAAAAAAGAATTATAGTATTGATATAAATCGCGGCAACGCCATACCCAACCACCGACACCAATATTGTAGCCTTCTTTCAATGGGAAAATCCATCCCAATCCACCTAAGAATGGAATGCGATAAAATTCAACTATAGGCTCTATTTGTTGTTGTATTTCATGGTGACATTTTACTGTAGTCGTAAATGTAAAACCACTTTGCCATCTTCGCCATTTTTTTAAGAAACCCAATTGTTGAGATAATACGCTATTTACACCTTCAGCAATAATAGCTTTTTTTGCAACATAAATCGTATCATCCGTATATATATTTACATTTGATTGATTGTCCATTATTTGGACATGAAGAACCTTTGCAGGATTAATAAATTCAACACCCGCATTTATGGCTTTCGTTGCCAAAAATTTGTCAAATATTTCTCTGCGTACGGTCACACCTAACAGTTGAGATCCTTTTTTTTCTTCTATTTGCTCGCGAACATCATGCCATTTTACACCGTAGATGTTTTTTTCTATCACATCATTTGGTAAAGGTTTGTGTAAAATTTGCAGTGTTTTTAATGACAGATACCCACCGCAAGCCTTGTCTCTTGGAAATGCTTTTTGATCTAGCATCACAACCTTTAGTCCATTTTCAGCCGCTACTCTTGCAGCAGTACTCCCTGCTGGCCCAGCACCAATTACAATCAAATCATATGGTTCCACTATTTTTTCACACTCCTTATTTTTAGTTAATGTTAACGGTTATATGATTTATTATACCTATGTGGCAAACAAAACGTCCCTATGCCACATTCACACATTCAATTGTTCATTCATATTATGTAATAAGATAGATTTGATAAATATACTGCATATAAATTTGGTTAATATTTGAAAGGAGGTCCAATTTGATGGGCGATTATGGATATAGGCAAAATAACAGCGAATTATTATTTTTTATTTTATTATTCCTTCTTTTATTCTATGATAATAGTCCACTGTACGGACGTAGTGGGAACTATGGATGTAGAAGAGAAGGGGATAGCACAATCCTATGGTTCATATTATTATTCCTATTATTATTTTATAAATAATATAGATTACTTAACTTTAAAATTTTCTTAATAAATTAGGAACACATTTACATTGGTGCTCATATCATGAAATATGAGTACCGACCCATGCGCTTTTTAGCACAATTGAGTGATAAATACACTGGGTGCACCATACATATTAATGTATGGTTTTTTATTAATTAAGACAGCTGATATATGAAATAGGAGGTATTTTATATGTTTCCAGATGCAAATAAAAAAGTTCAACAGATGTTGTCAGAAATTGATCCTAATACTTTGGAAAAAGGTATGGAAGCGATATCAAACTTTATGAACACAGCGCAAGGCAAAGATTTAATGGATCAAATTAACCAAATTGATAAAGATGTATTAATGAATCAAATACAACAGATAGACGAACAGGTTCTCGTAGACAAGTTAAATAACCTTGATGTAACCGCAATTACAGAGAAAATGAATAATATGGAGAACGAAAAAATGCTCCATGAAGTTACTAATGATCCAGATTTATTGGATAAATTGCGTAAATTCATTGATCAAAATAGTAATAATAGATGACATGCCTACGGAGGGATGGTATATGGCAGATGATTTTAATAACAAGATGGAACAAGTTCTAAAAATACTTCAAAATGAACAGATGATGAATAATTTGAGAGGTGTATTGTCTTCAATGACTCCTCAAAACAATAATGACAGTACAGCAAACCAAAATACATATATGGATGAACAACCTCCCGCACCGTCCATTACACAAAATAACTATGAGCCTAAAACAATACCTATTCAAGAACCAATCCAAAATAATACACAAAGTACACAAACTTCTAATCAAGGAGACATTTTTATTGCAATGCAAAAAATATTAGAAAGAATCAGTAATCCTGATGATCCCGGGGTCAATTTATTAATGGCACTAAAGCCTTATCTAAATGATAAAAGAAAATCAAATATTGACAGCGCCGTAAAACTACTAGGTCTTACAAAGATAACATCTGTAATGAATGAAATCAATAAACAATAGGAGACAAATCCAAAGGAATATAGTAGAAAGGAGGTTTTCTATTGTATAGGCGTTATTATCAAGGATACGACAGATATAATCTAGAGCCTCAAAGACCCATGGGGTTACGACCAGTACCCACCCCTGTTAAAGCACAGAACAATAGAGATGAACCAGAAAATGTTGAAAATCAATCGACCACTCCTGCTGAACCTGAAATAATTGTACCTGAAAAGCCTTTTACCAATACAGCAGATGTACAAACTGCTGCTACCATGCAACAAAATCCTGTTGGATTTTATATTTCAAAAGTAGCTAACTTTTTTAGAAACTTTAAAGTCGATGATATTATTTTACTAGCATTAATCGTCCTGTTTCTTCAGGATGAATGTAAAGACTATAGCGTAGTAATAATCTTACTATTCTTATTCTTTATAGGACTATAATACATATTTGAGCAGGAAGTGGTTAAGACGTGGCAAGGGGACGTTTTGTTTGCCACATTATAAATGTGGCAAACAAAACGTCCCCTTGCCATATTCAAATTTCTATATTTCGTCAATAATTAATTGACCCATTTTCTTAGTCCCAACAAGTTTCATTCCTTCACTCATAATATCGCCAGTGCGATAATCTTTGTCAAGTACTTTACTTACTGCTTCTTCAATCGCATCCGCTTCTTCTGACAAGTCAAATGAATACCTTAACATCATTGCAACTGATACAATTGTGGCAATTGGATTTGCTTTATCTTGTCCTGCAATATCTGGTGCAGAACCATGCACTGGCTCGTACATGCCAAGTGTCCCTGTTCCTAAGCTTGCAGAAGGTAACATACCGATTGAACCTGTTATCATTGAAGCTTCATCGGATAGTATATCTCCAAACATATTACCTGTTACTATAACGTCAAATTGTTTAGGATTTCTTACTAATTGCATTGCAGCATTGTCGACATACATATGACTTACTTCAATGTCTGAATACTGCTCAGATAATTTATCTACCGTTGCACGCCATAATCTTGAATTGTCTAAGATGTTTGCTTTGTCAACAGATACTAAGTTCTTATTTCTTTTCATTGCGATATCAAATGCAACTTTTGCGATTCTTTCTATTTCTTCAGTGCTATATTGCATCGTATCATATGCTACGCCATTGTCTGTGCCTCTATCGCCAAAATAGATTCCACCAGTTAATTCTCTGACGACCATGATGTCTAATCCATCACCAATTATTTCTGGCTTTAGTGGAGACGCTTCTTTTAATGCACTATGTAATACTGCTGGACGAAGGTTTGCGAATAAACCTAATCCTTTTCTCAAACCTAATAATGCTTGTTCTGGTCTTTGATCTCCAGGTAGATCATCCCATTTAGGCCCACCCACTGCGCCAAGTACTACAGAATCACTGTTTTTACACACTTCTAATGTTTCTTCTGGTAATGCTTTACCATGTTTATCGATTGCACATCCACCTGCATCTACTTCCGTTAATTCAAATGTGTGTCCAAATTTATTTCCAATTACTTCTAATACATTAGTCGCTTGTTCTGTCACTTCTTTTCCAATACCATCACCTGGAATAACTGCTATTTTGTAATTCATTTTGTGCCTCCTTATCGTTTTGGTTAATTTTATTGTATCTTATCATTGTAAAGCATTTTTACGTCAATTTCTTCTCACTTACTGTTAAAATAATCAAAAAAAGATTACGTTTTTTGCTTGCTAGTACTACTGAATGCGCTTATGCAAATTTTAGTAATCTATAAGATTCAGCTTCAATGCCTTACTTTTTTTCCTATATTGAAGTGGTGTTGTGCCTACATGTTTTTTAAAGATATCGTTATATCTCTGTTGACTTGAAAAGCCTACGTTAAGGGCAATATCACTCACCTTAATATCTGTTTTTTCCAGAAGCTCCTTTGAATTTTCTACTCTCACTTTAAGTAGAAAGCTTTTTGGGCTGATATTAAATTCTTCTTTGAAAGCATGGGCAAAATAACTTTGGCTGAGTAATATATACCTCGCTACATCTGCCAAGCCTAAATCCTTTTCATAGTTTTCTTCCATGTATTGCTTGGCAATCTCCATCAATTCTTTCAATTTAAATGTTTTACTCTTAATATTTTCCTCCCATTGCATTTTCAATGCACGTGATATAAGTACAAAAAGCTCCATAATAAGGAGGTAATTCATATAGTCTCCCCATAAATCCTGCTTGTCTTTTTCACGCACGATTCTATTTAAAACATGCACGATCTCATTCTTACGGCTAAGTTTGAAATCTATAAATGCACCACTCTCTTTATTATTAACAAATTTAATAAAATCATATAATGAAACATCAGAATATTCATGGTTATGCTGACTACGGAATTTAAAACTTAATACAATCAGTTCACACCCTGCCTGAGATTTTACTGAAAATTTATGTGGCTGATATGGTTTTATGATAACCGCATCATTTGACCCAAGTCTTACATTTTGTCCTGCTATTTGAAATACAGCATTTCCACGTTTGATATAAACCATCTCAAAATGGTCATGGGAATTTATATCCATAGACCAGTTGATGTCATGAATTCGTTCTAACGTTTTTACTATAACGGGTAAAAAACTTCTTTTATTCATTAGGACTTCCCATGTTTTCGGTAATACTGCCTCAGACATATTTCTCACCTTTCATCTATTTTTGCATATATTAAGCATATTATAACATGAAATAATTGCTTTTTCATTTTATTTTCATATTTACAGGTATATTTTGTTTGTTTTAGACGTATCATTGTGTTATAGGCACTTGGTCTTTTTATGTTAGTATTTTATTTTGTCTCCTCCCATTTATCTTGGAGAAATCAAAAAAAAAATCACCCTACACAAAAAGCACCAAGATAAATTAAAGGAGGTTATAGTATGTCTGACAGAAACATCACATGTAAAGACTGCGGAAATGAATTCACTTTCACTGAAGGTGAACAACAATTTTATGCAGAGAAAGGATTTGAAAATGATCCTGTAAGATGCAAAGATTGTAGAGCATCAAGAAAAGCACAAAGAAGATCTTCTAATCAGCGTAGCGGTGGGTTTAGCAACCAAAGAAATTCTAGTTTTAATAACCCCAGATTCTCAAGATATTAATGTATCATTAACCAAATTGAACAGGGGACGTTTTATTTGCCACTTCTTATATGGCAAACAAAACGTCCCCTTGCCACTTACTTCAATGATTTGAAAGTTTTTTTGCCAGTTTGACGGCTCTATGGGCATCTTCTGAATATCCATCTGCACCTATTTCCTTGGCATACTGTTTATCAACGACAGCACCACCAATCATTATTTTACTCTTAACCTTTTCTTTTTTTGCTAAGTCTACAACTACCTTCATTTCCTGCATGGTGGTAGTCATAAGCGCAGATAAACAAATGATTTCAGCTTCCTCTTCTCTTGCCTTTTTTATAATTTCTTCAGATTTTACATCTTTCCCTAGATCCAACACATCAAATCCATAATTTTTGAGCATTAAAGCTACAATATTTTTACCTATATCATGAATATCGCCTTTTACAGTGGCAATTACTACCTTTGTTTTCTTTTGGCTGTCGTCATTACCTTGTTTCAATAATGGTTCTACACGGTTAAAGGCATTTTTCATGGCTTCTGCACTTTGTATAAGCTGAGGGAGAAAGTATTTTCTCTGTTCATATAAATCTCCCACATGTGTTATCGCTGGAATGAGGGTTTGGTCAACTAATTCTCCTGCTACAACCCCTTCTTCTAGTGCCTTATCAATCAATTGTGAAATATTCTCTTGATTTCCTTTTACAACACTGTCATATATTTGTTCTATTGTTGTTTTTGTTTCTGCTGATGTTGTTTTCGGCGCATCCTGTTGATGCTCATGTGCAAAATGCGCAATATACCTGCTACTACCAATGTCTTTTACTGTTAGTACATCACAGGCCATTTTTATATTCATCATTATTTCTTCGGATGGGTTCGCGATTGCCATTGTCAATCCACTCCCTATGGCCATTGACATAAATGCAGTATTCACCCATTTTCTTTCTGGTAAGCCAAAGGAAATGTTGGATAATCCTACTATGGTATTACATCCAAATATGTCCCTGCACCACTTGATGACAGTTAATGTTTCTTTCGCCGCTTTTTGATCCGATGATACTGTCATGACAAGTCCATCTACCACGATATCTTCTTTATTATATCCATATTGTTGTGCTTCATTATACACTTTTTCTACAATCTGTATACGTTCTTCTGCGGTTTCTGGTACTCCCTCATCACTTAAAGGAAGTAGTATAAACATTGCGCCATATTTTGCTACAATAGGTAACAATTTTTTTATTTTTATTTCCTCCGCTGATATGGAATTGATAAGCGCCCTTCCTGGATATATACGTAGGGCAGTTTCTAATACCTCAACCGATGATGAATCTAAACAAAGGGGTAAATCTACCGTACTTGCAAGCATCTCAACGGCTTGTGACATAGTTTCTTTTTCGTCGATCCCTGACATTCCTACATTGACGTCAAGAATACTAGCACCTTTCTCCTGCTGCTCTCTTGCAAAATCTCGCACAAGCCCCATTTGACCTTCTTTGAGCTCTTCTTTAAGCTTTTTTTTGCCTGTAGGATTTATTCTTTCTCCCACCACGGCTACTGGATAATCAAACCCTACATAGGTACTTTGTCTTGCTGATGTCACAATACTAAATGTTTTCGGTGTAGGGGCTATTGGTTTTAGCCCGTCTAGATTTTCTTTCAGTTGCGCAATGTATGCTGGCGATGTACCACAGCAACCGCCAATCACTGCTACGCCTAACTCTACAAATTCTTTTGCATAGCTTCCAAATTTAATGCTATCCATATCAAAGACTGTCTTACCATCCACTAGTTTTGGCAGTCCTGCATTCGCTTTTGCAATCAGTGGCACTTTCGCTACATCGCGCATAGCAACGATAAATTCCATCATTTTATCTGGACCTGTAGAACAATTACAACCTACTACGTCTGCACCTAAGCTCTGCAATGTTATGGCTGCCGTTGCTGGATCTGTCCCTGTTAATGTTCTGCCGTCTTCGTTAAAGGTCATACTAACACATACGGGTAAGTCGCAACTTTCTTTGACTGCCAATAGCGCTGCTCGCGCTTCTTGTATATCCATCATTGTTTCTATAATGAAAAAGTCAACACCACCTTGGCGTAACCCTTCCACTTGTTCTTTGTATATGCCTACCAGTTCTTCAAACGATAGTTCTCCTAGTGGTCTTACGAATTGTCCTGTTGGTGCCAAGTCTCCAGCTACAAATGCATTACTGCCTGCCGCTTCTCTAGATAGCTCCGCTAACTTTTTATTGATTTCAACCGTACTATCTCCTAATCCAAATTCTTCTAGCTTAATCCTATTGCCGCCAAAGGTGCAAGTGTAGACAGCATTTGAACCCGCTTTGATATATGCACGTTGAATGTCAATAATGACTTGAGGGTTCTCTAACACCCACTGCTCAGGGCAAACACCTTGGGGCATTCCCCTCTTTTGTAGCTCTGTACCTGTCGCGCCATCCAGTATCATTATATTCTCTTGTAGATATTTTCTAAATTCTGATTTATTCATCGGATTCATTCCTTTCTATTCCTGCAATGGCTAACACCGATTTCTCAGGAACTAGCATATATTTTTCAGTAATAGATATATCCATTTTATCCAGCTCTAGGAGCTTATAAATTATTTCTTGATTTTCTAATGGTAAATCGCCGTATCCTGGGCTGTATCGATGCTTTGTCAGTCTTTTCCCTTCTCTACGAATAACGGTATTAATATAATTCATAATCCAATCTAAGCCCACATCTGCCGTTTCCGAAGCAGTAGCGTCCATCACAACCCCTATCGCAGCATTTCCATGCTTTATCTCATTAGATACTTGATCAACTACTTCTTCCCCTACGGTTGATGCCATTAAAACAACTTCTTCACTATTTCTGAGCAGCTTAGATAGGCTTTGGCTCTCTAAGCGAATACCATCTTTCAACTCTACATAGCCTTCTTTCTTATTATAGATAGGAAATCGACCAAAGATACCGGTTAGATGGCATAAAGATAATCCCTTTTGTATCCCCAAGTCTATCATTTTCTGATCTTCACTACTTAATGTTGTTGTATTTTTTCTATATTTCATTCTTCTTAGTATCCAGTCTTTCTTAGGTATCGCAGGTATACTTTGAAAACGTACTAATTTATTTAAATAATCCATGGATTTTCCTTTCCAGCTAACTAACTTTTGACTTTTCAACTTGATAATATAATATACCACTTACTATTGTTTTTCAACTCTTTAATCCCTTGAGCTTTGCCTTTTTATCTGAGACTTCTATAGATTGCGCCCATGCTGGGCGCACCATAAATAAAACGCAGGATTTTACCCTGCGTTTTATTATATACTGCATATTAATTTTTAGTTACATACCATATTTCAGCTTTTTCCTTTGGTCTAAGTCTTTATTTCCTTCGTCAATTATACCTTTCAAGTTTATTTTTATTTTACGAATTTTATCATATTCTAATTCCAACTCTGTTATTGATTTCTTATTTTCTTTTAAATCGTTCTGCAATTTTATTAATATTTCTAATTTTTTATTGATTCTTTCTAATTCTTTTGCATGTTCAGAGTTATTTTTATCTAATCCGACTTTCATATCTTCTAAAACTGATTTGCCAATAAATATTTTCCTTTCTAAAACTTTTTTAGGATCTGGTTCAACTAACTGTGCTTCATTTAAATCCTCTTTTGATAGATTTGTTGCTGAAACACTAATAATTCCAACAAAAACTACTAAAATTAAACTCGTAACTATAAGCAATATATTCATATTCTTAAACATAAATAAGACTCCTTTCAAATTACATTTCCACTGTCTTGTTTTGCTTTTAATAGTAATAATTTTCATTTATTTATAATTAATAGTATCATTATTATATTTTTTGTCAACTACATATACGCTTAAATGCCTAAACGGGCTACATTACATCATATTTGTTATTTTGTCAATAGGTTTTTTGAATCATTTTCTTGACAGCCCTAGGGAAAAATAGTAAAATAGTCATAGCAAGTTTCTGGATTTTTTGTATATTTTGGTCGTACGTATCTGCCATACGCTGTAAAGGGGGCTCTTTTTCTCTATGATGTCTCAAGCTACTAACAGGAAAGCTAAGATTAATATTAACTTCTCTGAATTCGAAATGCCTCCCATGCAAGATGTTTTGCTCGTAGGTAAAAAAGCACCAATTGGTGCTGAAGCTGTACGAAGGATGGCAGACGTTTTAGCGCCAGATCAATATGAAGTTGTTAAAGTTAAACATGATATTATAGAAGCTGTTGTCATGCGCAAAGCCCTTGTCTCAGTAATATCGAAAGAACGTTTTCTCGCAATTATTCTTGAGGAAGGAGGAAAGGTTGCTAATGAAGCGACTGTCATCAAAGCTGAATTTGATGTCGACATTTCGCTTCAAATTAGTAAATCAATTGACTTATGATTGTAAGTGTTTCTAGTTTATTGGCAAAGAATTTTTTTACGATTACACCTTTAGCGAGTCTTCAGAAAGCGCAACAAATCATACTGGAAGAAAACGTTGGCTGTTTACCTGTTGAGGATGATGGAAAAATCGTCGGTATTTTAACGAAAAGAGATATCATGAGTAACCATCCTAACAGAATTATTGCCGACGCTATGACTAGTCCCGTAATTTCTATCTCTCCCGATACCTCTATTTGGAAGGCAAAAGAAGTCTTCGAACAACATAATATTGAAAGACTTTTGGTGATGAAAAAAGATAAGTTATATGGTCTCATTGATCGCACTTCACTATATGCTGAATTAGGAAAACACACAAATTCTCTCACTGGTTTATATGGTAGTCATTATCTTTATTATAAAGGTCTTGAATTATTTGAACAAGGTTTAGAAGCTTCTGTTATTTTTATTGATTTGAATCAGTTTGGTGCTGTAAATAAAAAATATGGACATGTTATCGGTGATATGATTATTAAAAAGACAAGTGATATAATATTTGATATCGCGTCTGAAGAATGTGCCATATGTAGATATGGTGGAGATGAATTTGTCATTCTAACACCATATAATCTGGATCCAAGTATTAAACTTGCAAAGGAAATGGTAACTGCTATTTCTAAACATGCGTTTGCTGAGAACATACGTATCTCTGCATGTGCTGGTATTACTATGAAGAAAGCTCCTGAGAGTACGAATAGGGATTTTCTACTCCAAACCCTTCGTGACCTTATTAATTTTGCTAGCCTTGCTTCAACACAAGCAAAAAATCAAAAACAGAGTATTATGGTCATATCTGAAGATAAATCTGTGGAAATTGCTTAATATTTCTTACCTTTTGGTTTTTCTTTACCCTCCCTATCAAATGCAAGTGTCGCATTAATCTCTCCACCCATTAATATGACAATTGCGCTTATATATAACCAGATTAGCAAGACTATTGTTCCGCCTATTGTACCATAAATTTCTGAATATCTTGCATAGTTATCAACATAATATGCAAAGACCAATGATGTTAATAACCATCCAAACGTTGTGATGATTGCGCCAGGCATTACTTCTCTACACGTCAATTTTCTATCTGGTGCAAAATAGTATAATGCTGCGAAAACAAGTATCATCATACTCAACATGATACCATATCTTAATGAATTCCAAATATCATTTATATATGTTGATTGCCCGAACCAATTTATTATAATACTTCCTACATGTTCGCCAAAAATTAATAGTAAAAATGTAAGTATAATGACAACGACAAAAGCAATGGTAAACAAAATTGCCTCGCCTTTTACTACCCAAAAAGGACGCTGTTCCTGTTCGTCATATGCTTTGTTAAGTCCCCTTATTACAGCGCCTACACCCCTAGAAGCTAGCCAAATTGCAGTTATAAGACCCAAGGATAAAAGTTCTCCTTTATTAGAATTGGCTATAGCTAATACATTGTTTTCAACTAATACATGTACACTATGAGGTAATATAAGCTCTAGTCCTTCTATAAACTCAGTCCCTGATGCTGGACTATAGCTAATTAATGTAAGAACTAAAATTAAAAAAGGAAAGAATGCTAGTACAAGGTAATATGCAAGCTGTGCAGCTAATGCTGATACCTCATCATCTTGGTATCGAAATTTTAGTTTTTTCAGAAATTCTATTATTCTTTTAAAACTCATCATACCTCATTCCTTTCTTAGATGGTTTATACAATTACTTCTGTATAATAACTATATGTAT
The DNA here is from genome assembly GCA_963662695.2 of Clostridia bacterium. Taxonomy (GTDB): domain Bacteria; phylum Bacillota; class Clostridia; order SK-Y3; family SK-Y3. The sequence continues at coordinate 1,837,775 of CAXXDC010000001.1, forward strand.
TATACGATAAAATATTATTTATTACTAACGTACTTTTATTTTTTGTGTTACAATGAACATATTCTTGTATAGTATGAAACGAATGAGGTGGAAAATATGTTTACAGATATTAAAGCTATTATTTTTGATTTAGATGGTACATTGATAGATTCCATGCATGTGTGGAAACAAATTGACATTGAATATATGGATAATAAAGGTTTAGAGCTTCCAGATGATTTGCAAACGCATATTGAAGGAATGAGTTTTACTGAAACTGCTATGTATTTTAAGGATCGCTTTGGCATTGTAGACACGATTGAAGATATTAAGCTGGAATGGCACGGAATGGCTAAACATCATTATAGACATAAAATATGCCTTAAGGAAGGTGTCGAAGACATCATTGATTTCTTTAATGATAAAGGTATGAAACTTGGAATTGGTACAAGTAATAGTCAAGCATTGACAAAAGAAATATTACAAAAACACGGTATTTATGATTATTTTGATGTGATTGTCACATCCTGTGAAGTTGAAAAGGGGAAACCTCATCCGGATGTATTTTTAAAAGTTGCAGCGCTTCTAAATGTATCCCCTGAACAATGTATCGTTTTTGAAGATACATATGCTGGCGTCTTAGCCGCTAAAAGGGCTGGCATGAAGGTCATCGCCGTAGAAGACGAAGCCTCCCTGCCCAATAAAGATGAAATCGTGAAGTTAGCTGATAAATATATTAGTAATTTTATTGAGCTAGTTTTTCCTTTGACAGCATCGCATAACTAAATGCAGTAATTGGAATAGCAAATAATAAACCTATACTACCAGCTATTGATCGAACAATTTCAGTCATGATTATATCAAGGTTAATAATAGACCTAAGTGGGGTATTATAAGCCATAAATAGTAGTATCATGGATAATGCACCGCCAGTATATGCAAGAATCAATGTATTAGACATCGTCCCCATAATGTCTTTTCCAATATTCATGCCATGGGTTATCATTTGTCTATGGGATAGCTTTTCGTCTTTATGTGACAGTTCTGTGAGTGCAGATGCTATTGAAATAGATACATCCATAGCAGCCCCTAATGCTCCAATTAATATTCCAGCAAAGAGTAATCCTCTATAGTCAAATGCTATCTGTTGTGGGATATAGTTAAGCATCTGTGCTTCCTGCGCACCTAATCCAGAAAGATGCGCAAAAATACCATAAATATAGGCAATCGCGCCGCCAATCGTGATTCCACCTACTGTTCCTATCATGGCAGAAAAAGACTTCTTATTCCAACCTGCAATTATAACCATTGTGGCTATAGTTGCTATTGCACAAACACCTATAGAAACAAGAATTGGATTCATTCCTTTTAACAATAAAGGAATCATCACAAAAAACACTAGGGAAATAGTCACACCTAATGAAAGAATAGATTTGAAACCTTTCCATCTGCCTATTATAATTAATAGAATTAAGAATAAACCTATTATCTGAACCGCATATCCTGTCCTCTCATAACCCGTTACTACAAATGACTGTTCCCCATATTCTCCTGATTCTATCGTAACTGTAATCATATCTCCTTCTTTTATATCAATATCAAATGCTGGATTTCCAGACATATTATTCACTGCTTCAACTATTTCATTTTTATGCTCTTTTTCAAGTATCTGTACATCAGCAATCTGTCTAATCAGCACAATATTTCCTTCTTGGTATTCTTCTCTGATTGTTTCTTTAATTTCTAATACTTTTGCTTTATACATTTGTGGGATACCTGCGTCTTCTGTCACGTCAGAAGCAAAACAAGTTCCGGAAAAACCTATGTTTATTAAAATTGTCATTGTTATTAATAATATTAGTCTTCTCATCAGTCGGCTATTGCCTCCTCTTTTATCGAAAAATTCTCATATCTCATTTATCCTTACTAATAATTTTTCTAATTTGAATTTTAAATCTAAAAGCTCGTCTATGTCCATTTCCATACCACATACTAATTTCTGTGGAATTTCAAAAGCATCATTTTTCATGTCTTTTCCTTGTTGTGTTAGCTTAACAAACACATTTCGTTCGTCCTTTGTATCTCTTATTCTTTCAAGTATTGCCATTCCTTCAAGTCGTTTAAGCAAAGGGGTAAGTGTCCCTGAATCTAAATATAGTTTCTTGCCAAGTTCCTTCACAGTTATATAATCTTGTTCCCATAGTACTAATAGCGTGATATACTGGGTATACGTGATTCCCATCTTTTCTAACAATGGTTTATACTGTTTTATTAAGGCTTTAGATGAAGCATATAGCGCAAAACAAAGTTGATTATCTAGTTTTAATATTTCATCTTTCATTTGTTTTTCATCCATGACCATACACCTCTTTTATTATTTACAATAGTTTTTCTATTTCAGTAATGATATCTACTGGTCTTTTCGTTGGTGCAAATCTTTTGATCGCTTTTCCTTCTGCGTCTACTAAGAACTTTGTGAAATTCCATTTTATATTTTTCCCCACTATACCTGAACATTCTTTTTTAAGATATTTAAATAAAGGATCTGCATTTTCTCCATTGACTTCTACTTTTTGAAATATGGGAAAACCAACGCCATAATTCAGGGTGCAAAATTCCTTAATCTCTTGATCAGTTCCAGGTTCCTGACTACCAAATTGATTACAAGGAAATCCTAATATCTCAAATTTTTCGTTTCCAAATTTCTCGTATAATTTTTGTAACCCTTCATATTGCGGTGTAAATCCACACTTACTCGCTGTGTTTACAATTAGTAGAACCTTCCCTTTGTAGTCATTTAATGATACTTCTTTTCCAAGATTGTCTTTTACTTTAAAATCATATATTGACATCCTATACCTCCATTTAATTTTATAGTGTAATATTTAATTGTTCACAATTAAATATTACACTATAAATAGTAGCATTTATATTCTATACTGTCAACTATATAATTCTTTTTTATTCATGAATATTTTAATGCTCTCCACATTCGTCTGCATGCATATGCTGATTGCAAACACTTGCAGATGACGTCAACTTCCCTTCTATATATGCGGTGGCTACATCTTCTGTGTTACCTGATGCACCTGTAATGATATTGATATTCTTCTGATTAAATATTTCTATGGCGCCAGCACCCATTCCACCAGCTATGATTGTATTCACACCATTATCATGTAAATAATTTGGTAAAAATCCTGGTTTGTGTCCTGGGTTCTGCAAAAATACTTGCTTAATTATTTCTTTTCCCTCTACCTCATAAATGGTAAACCCTTCACAATGACCGAAATGTGCTGATACAGCACCGTTTTCTGTTGCAACTGCTATTTTCATTTTTCCTCTTCTCCTTTCAATATTGCTTCAATATTTTGAATACAGTCATCTAAAAGCGAACTGCTATATTTTTCAATTTCTCCTTTGTCCCCCAACATACTAATACGAGGATCAATAGGTAGCTGTCCTAATACTTTTAAATTCATCTCCTGCGCTACTTCTTCTATCTTGCTCTTCCCAAAGCATTCAATTTTTTTGCCACAATCAGGACACGTTGCATAACTCATATTTTCAACAAGCCCTAATATTGGAATGTCCATTTCTTTCGCCATATTATATGCCTTTTTTACTATTAGCGAAACCAAGTCCTGTGGTGATGTTACTATGATAATGCCAGCTAATGGAATGGACTGAAATACTGTGAGTGGTACATCTCCTGTACCCGGTGGCATGTCAATAAATAGGGTGTCTAAATCCCCCCACACAACATCACTCCAGAATTGTTTTACTGTATTAGCTATAATAGGCCCTCTCCAAATAACAGGTTTATCAGCCCTATCTAGCAAAAGGTTAATTGACATAATTTCTATATCATTATGGGTTTTTTTTGGATATAATCCATATTCACTCCCCTCTGCTTGACCACTTACCCCAAACATTTTAGGAATAGATGGTCCTGTAATATCGGCATCCATTACCCCTACCCTATATCCTTTTCTTCTCATCATCACTGCAAGTAGTGAGGTTACTAAGGATTTTCCAACTCCTCCTTTACCACTTAAGACTGCAATTACTTTTTTGACTTCACTAAGTTCATTTGCTTCACATAAAAATTCAGCTTGCATTTTACCACTCCTAAAACATATATTTTATATAACTTAAAAAAATTTCTTTAGGTATATGTTAAAAATATAACACAGCCTATTAAATTTTTCTTACACTGAGGTTTCAATCTTTTCACAATCTGTGCACTTCTTATAGATACAAGTACCACATACTTCAGCCTTGTCATTGGCTTTTAAGCAAAAGGTGTTTTCTATTTTCCAGCAAGGTTTTGCATCATTAATAGGTACAGCACTATTACGCATTGCTCCACCTTTACAGTTCTTCATTTTCCAGCAAGGATACATCATAATAAGGTGTCTCACACCAGCAAGGTTTAGCCCTTTTTCATGTATAAGTTTTTTAATAAATTTGAGCTTTTTTAAATCGTTATTGGAATACCTTCGCTGATTATTTACGCGCCCAGGCTGAATAACACCATTTCTTTCCCAAACACGTAGCGTTTCTGGATGCTCCTCAATAATTTCAGCTACAGTTCCTATCGTATACAGACCTTGTTCTTCGTTTACCATTCTTTCACCATCCATTTCCTCACTATATATAGAATAACCAATTTATAAAGAAGATGCAATAAATTTCACAAAAAACTTCAAAGATTTTTTTTAAGTTTTCGTTTCTACACGATTAACTACATAACTAATTTTTTTTTTGCATATTATATACTAATATATATTAGAAGGTGAGCGTTGATGTTATCGCCCAGTTTAGAAGATTATTTAGAAGAGACGTATAGACTTGAGCAAAATAATAATGAGATACGGGTAAGTGATATTGCTGTATGTCTAAAAGTATCTTTACCCTCTGTAGTGAAAGGATTAAAACGCCTTGAACAACAAGGGTATATTCAATATGGCTCCTATGGAAAAATTCGGCTCACGGATTTAGGCATCAAAAAGGGGCAATTTTTAGTAGATCGTAATCGTACAATACGAAAATTTCTAACCTCACTTTATTGTACGTGTGATATTTCAGCAGAAGCTGAGGCAATGGAGCATTACCTCAGCAAATCTACAATTGAATTAATGGATAATTTAGTTGCGTTTATGAATGCTAACCCAGATGTACGGAATAACTTTAAAATTTTCTGTGAAGAAAGACATCTTTAACTAAGTCCAATCAATCGTGCGCCTTGATATGTAATAAAACATACGACAATCGCAATAACAGTTGGTATTACTGCAGATAGAACTGTCCATTTTATGCTCTGCGTTTCTTTTCTAATTGTCCACAATGTCGTGCCACATGGAAAATGTAATAGTGAAAAAAGCATTACGTTCAATGCGGTTATCCACGTCCAACCGTTAGATATAAATAGATGTCTTAATTCCTCTAAACTATTGAGCTCTATCATCATGCCTCCAGATAAATAACTCATTATAAGTATCGGTAGCACAATTTCATTGGCAGGCAACCCTAATATAAATGCCATCAGAATAAATCCATCTAAACCTATCATAGTCGCAAATGGGTCAAGGAATCCTGCGATATGGGCAATAATACTTAAATCTCCTATGTAGACATTTGCTAATACCCATGTAATTACCCCAGCTGGTGCTGCAACTATAACTGCTCTACCTAAGACAAAGATTGTACGATCAAGTATAGAGCGTACTAATATTTTCCCTATTTGCGGTTTCCTATAAGGTGGTAGTTCCAGTGTAAAGGACGAAGGGACACCCTTTAACAGTGTTTTGGACAACCCCCATGATACCAATAACGTAACACCAATCCCTAGCAGTACTATTCCAACAATAACCATTGAAGCAATGATGCTACTATATCCTGTAACGACTACTCCACCCATAAATATTGTAGCAAGCGCAATTAGGGTTGGAAATCTTCCATTACAAGGAACAAAGTTATTGGTTATTGTTGCAATTAATCTTTCTCGTGGTGAATCTATAATACGACATGCAATCACCCCAGCTGCATTACAACCAAAGCCCATACTCATTGTAAGGGCTTGTTTCCCATGGGCTTTTGCTTTCTTAAATAGTTTATCGAGGTTAAAAGCGATACGTGGAAGATATCCGAAATCCTCTAGTAATGTAAATAGGGGAAAGAAAATTGCCATAGGGGGTAGCATTACAGATACAACCCATGCTAAACAACGATACATTCCCAAAACTAAAACGCCATGTAGCCACGCAGGTGCATTTAACCATATAAATAATTCTGTAAGTCTATCTTGTCCCCTGAATAACACATCTGCAAGTAATGCGGAAGGATAATTTGCCCCTGTTACAGTAAGCCAAAAGATAGCGCCTAATAAGAGTGCCATTGAAACGAATCCTGTTAATGGAGAAGTAAGGATATCATCTAGTTTTTGATCCCATTCTGTTTTTTTGATTGATTGCTTTTTGATTATTTTTGTTGCGATTTTTTCTGTGTGCTCATATATGTTGCTAACAATAGTATCCCTTAATTCTTCACCATATGCATTTCTCACTTTTTTAGCTAACTTTAAAATGCTATGATGTTGAGTATGCATTGTTAATGGATTCATTTTTTGCCCTTCCTTTCATAGTATCCTCAAGTTGTATGTTTAAATATTGATTCATACTTTCCAAAAAACTCATATCACCGTCAATTAATCTTAATGCTACCCAGCGTGCATTAAGTCTATCACCTAAAACCGCTTTTAGTTTTGGTTCTATTTCTTGGATTGCTATCTCAATATTTTCATCATATATAATTTTATATGGTTCTGTTTTAACCTTGCCTGTTGCGACTGCATAAACCATATCCATTAATTCATCTAAGCCTTCATTGTTTCGTGCAACAGTTCCTACTACTGGAACCCCTAACATTTTAGATAATTCTTTTATATCTATTCTTATTCCTTTCTTTCGCGCTTCATCCATCAAGTTTACACAAACTACAACTTTGTCAGTGATTTCTAATACCTGTAGTACTAGGTTTAGGTTTCGTTCCAAGCAAGTTGCATCCGTTACAACGACTGTTGCCATAGGATTACCAAAGCATATGAAGTCTCTCGCCACCTGTTCCTCAACGGAGTTGGCTAATAGTGAATAGGTGCCTGGCAAATCAACCATTATAAACTTTTTTTCTCTATATGTATAATTTCCCTGTGCATTCACCACTGTTTTGCCTGGCCAGTTCCCGGTATGCTGCTTCAACCCTGTCAATGCATTAAAAACAGTACTTTTGCCCGTGTTCGGATTTCCCGCTAATGCTACTACAATCTCATCTGAAGAATTCATATCAACTTTTATTACGTCACAAAATGCAGATCTTTTACAAGAATCACATGTAAGACCCATACTATTTACCTCCTTATTTAACTTTCAATTTTCAACTGTTTCAACTATCACCTTCGATGCCTCTTCACTTCGAAGTGCAATGAGTGCACCTCTGATATTATAAGCGATAGGATCTCCAAGTGGACTTTTTCGAACTGATTGCACTTTACTTTTTTCTACCAATCCCAAATCTAACATTCGTCTTCGCTCTATTCCTGTTGAAAGTAAGCTAATAACTATACCCTCAGCTCCTATTGGCAATTCACATAATGTTATTCCCTCGTGTTGTGTATTCATAAATTTTTTCTCACCTCCTGTTAACTTCTCAAATGTCTATAAAGTTAGATACGGCTAACTTTGTTTTTGGTTTTTCATTGATAACATCATATGCACTTTCTATCTAAAAAGTTACCCTGAGCTAATTTTTTTCGTTTAATTATTGTTATTTATCTAGCAAGAATGGTATGATTACAACAGAAGTAATTACGCTAGGGGGAATGACAATATGTTAAGTGAAATATTTAATATTATCTTGTTAAGTGCCGAAAACTCTTTTTTACAAGTCACTGTGTTTGTAGGTGCTGTGTTATTATTGTTTAGCTATATAAACTATAAAAATTCAGGGGCTTTTGTTAGAAAAATTGAGGAATCAAAAAAATGGCAACCTATTTTAGGTGCCTTGCTAGGATTGACCCCAGGATGTGGAGGCGCAATTTTCGTTATGCCACTGTTTGTTAAGGGTAAAGTGACCTTTGGCACAATCATTGCCACATTGATTGCAACGATGGGGGATTCAGCATTTGTTATTATCTCAACACTTCCATTTCACTATCTGCTAGTGAGTGTATTTTCTTTTTTCGTAGCAATCATAACAGGGTATGCTGTTGATTATTTTCATATTGGTGATAAACTATTGCTAAACATGAAAAAGCTATCTAAGGCTGAACTCAGCATTGCACATAAAAAAGCAGATCATATGCTTCAAAATATGGAATGTCATGGCATAGAAGGCTGTAAGACAGATACGATTTCACACATTGGGCATGATGAAGGTGACGAAGTGGATTTAGCATTACATCACAATACAAAGGGACATCAGGAATTGGGTACATTAGGCTATAAATTCACACATAATGGCTACTCTTTTTATTGGATTTTCATTTCAATGGGTTTAATCCTTGGTGTTATGCTATTATTTCAAATAGATGTAAATGCTTTGTTCATTCCAAAACTCGGTATGGTACTTGGGGTGAGTGGTACAATCTTTTCTATCGTTATGATGATTATGGGTAAAAAGTTTTTACAGGATGATACCCATGAAGAAACTGAGTTGAAAGGCATGTCTTTAAAAGAAACTATGATTCACAGTGCACAGGAGACAGCCTTTGTGGCTACCTGGGTATTTGTGGCGTATCTTGTCTATGAGCTTGGTGTATTTGCTTTAGGCGGTGGCGACTATGGCGCTGGCGAAGCAATTATGACCAATCTTATGACCGCGGCTGGCATTTATGCTGTCATAGTGGGCGCCTTGATTGGACTTATTCCCGGTTGTGGGCCTCAGGTTATCTTTGTTGCTCTGTTTACAAAGGGCATGGTTCCTTTTGCTGCTTTGCTTGCGAATGCTATCTCACAAGATGGCGATGCACTTTTTCCTCTCTTAGCTATTGATAGAAAATCTTCCTTATGGGCAACAGTTATTACAACTATACCAGCTTTGATTTTTGGTCTCGTAGTATATTTTATTGAGATTAAATTCGGTTTATTTTGATTACATATTTTTTTAATAGGATTCCTTATAAAGGGATTCTATTTTTTTGTTTCTGTAAGTTTATGTGATTGATGCATAATTAGTAATTTTTCTAATCATACTATAGGTGAAACTTACTTGAAAGGAGTGTTATAATGGTACAATTAAATCAACAGGAGCTTCAAAATTTAAGACATCTTATTGGTTCGCATGAAACATCATACCAGAAGTTAAATACTTATGCACAGCAATGCACTGATCAGCAAATTAAGCAGCTGTTTCAACAATCAGCACAGGATGCTCAGAACACAAAACAGAAATTAATGTCATTTTTGACTTAGAAGGAGGAACGAGAATGCAAGAGAAAGATATGGTTAATGATGTGCTTTCTATGATAAACAGTAGTATTACTGGCTATGCAAACGTAATTTCACAATCTAGCAACCAGCAGTTTAGACAGACGATTCAACAATTAAGAGATAATTGCGAAACGTTTCAATACAACCTCTATAAGGTTGCTGACCAAAAAGGATACTATCAATGCGCAGCTCCAGCTGGACAAAGTGATATTCAACAAGTGAAATCTCAATTTGGCGTATAATTTTTTGTTTAAAGGCTATTGTCGATTATTGACAATAGCCTTTGGTTATTTATCTTCTATAGCGTCGCTTTCTATTAATCTTTCGATGAGATTTACATCCTTCAATTTTTTGGTTATTAACAGTTAAAATAATAGCACCAACGAAGGATGTAAATGGTACTGCCATAATTAATCCTATACTACCACATAAAGCTCTAATGATTTCAACCGCTATAGCCTCAGAATTAATGATGTTTATTGCTTCCATATTCATAAAACTTAAAAAGAGAAATAGCGGTAGTGCTGTGCCTGCGTATGCCAATATTAGTGTATTCACCATGGTAGCCATTATATCTCTACCAACACGTAATCCTGATGTGAATAACTCGATAAATGATACTTTTTCCTTCTGTGTTCTTATTTCATGTAGAACTGATGCAATCGACATACTAACATCCATCACTGCACCTAATGTACCAAGAATGATTCCACTAAAAAGCAACCCTCTAAAATCTATCTGTACGCCTAATTCTAATATCAAAAATTGTGAGTATTCATTCTCTATCCCTGTAATAAAACTGGGTAGTGTCAAATGTTTTAATAAACAAATGACCTACACTCCTTAATTTCACTGGCTTTTACCAGCGATAGTCTTGTTCCCTCCCCCTACATCAAATAAAATAAGTATTTTTAATAGTAGACGGAGTAGTAATTGTGGAACTTGTGGTAAAGTATATTTTGATTTAGTGTTACTTGATGAAGACTGTGGTCAAAATTGTGGGTAAGGTGTTGTAAACTCAATAAAGTTTTCCATAGCTTATCCATGATTTTGTCCATAGTCTGAGTCTTAGTAACTCTTTATTAAAATGGACTTTTCCATCAAATCCACAGTTTATTCAGTTTTTATTATTTTTGAGATTTTATTAATTTAGAATTGACGGCAGTTCTAATCCTTTATATGATATATTTAAATTCCCCAATCTAAACAAATCAAAAGGAGTGAACTACCGTGAACTTAATTATATCATTTATTCTTAAATTAATAAAATATTTAAACAATTTTCTTTTTAAATTGCAATGCTTTCTAATTAACAAATATTTAAAAAATGATCCCTCTAGCAACCCTGTCTCTGAAAAGTATCGTGCTTTGCAAATTGATGCACCACCTATTGTCGAAAAACAAAAATTACTCGACTGCAACATTCTTTTGCATGAATATTTAGTAAAGCACGGAAAACCTCTTAAACCTATTAAACGTCGTAGCAAACATTTGCCTCCCGCTGGAACTAAATGTCCTATTTGTGGTGCTTCGTATGAATTTATTTCTGATAATTCTGGTGGTAGGGGACAGCTTGCTTGTAAAGTCTGTAATTCTACTTTTTATCCTGATAATTCCTATCTTGATAAGCTCATTCTTAAATGTCCTCATTGTTCAAAGCCTCTTCAGAAAAAAAGAGATCGCAAAAATTTTACTGTTTTTAAATGTCATAATAAGCATTGTTCCTTCTATATTCATAATCTTACTTCTATGCCTAAGAATGAAAAAGATGACTTTAAAAAGAATCCCTATAAATACAAGCTACACTATTATTACCGTACTTTTAATATCCCTTTCGACTCTCTTAAGCAAACACCTGAAAACCCTTCGCCTGTTGACCTTTCACGTATACGTAATCCTAAATACATTCTTGGTCTTGCCCTAACCTATCATGTTAACTATGGTTTAAGTTTGCGTAAAACTGCATCTATTCTTTGGGATATCCATCAATTTAAAATCTCTCATCAAACTATCGCTAATTATGCTTCGTCTGCTTCTAAAGTATTACGTTGGTTCTTAGACAATTATCCTTATGAATTATCTGAAGATGTTGCTGCTTGTGGTGATGAAACGTATGTTAAAGTCAAAGGTAAAAAACATTACGTTTTCTTTCTTATGGATGCAGTTAAAAAAATTATTACTTCATATTCTATCTTTGCTCAAAGAGATGGTGTTTCTGCTATTAAGGCGCTTTATTCCACTCTTTCTAAGTTTGAAAAATTACCTAAAGATTTCACCTTCATATTTGATGGCAATCCTATTTATCTATTAGCTCAACATTACTTTGCTCAAAACGGTATATCTTTTGATGTTAAGCAAGTTATTGGTCTTACTAACGATGATGAAGTTTCTAAAGAATACCGTTGGCTTAAACAAATTATTGAACGTCTCAATAGAACTTTTAAAGCCTCTTACAATAGCAAAAATGGTTTCAATTCTTTTGAAAAAGCTAATGACTACATGGTTCTGTTTGCTTCCTTCTACAATTTCCTCAGACGTCATTCGTCTCTTAATTACAATGTTCCAGTAATCATTCCAGAAATCGCAGAGATTGATGATATGCCATCTAAATGGTTAAAGCTTCTTTGTCTGTCTTATGAGCATTTAGAATCTTTGCAAGCATCAGCTTAAATCCAAACCTCTATAACCAAACAAGAGTCACATAGTAGTTTATTTATCATGCTTTTTTTTAAGAATCCTCATTATTATTAGCTTATTTCTATTGATATTTTATATATTTGTTTTCAATTTTCAAGGTTCATTTTATGTTTGGTGCTTCCATATTGGCTTATTTTCTAATTTTCATTTTTTCCATTACTTATTTGACACTACCTAAAACTGATATTACTAAAATATGAGGCTAATACACCCGCTAGAAGTGTACCTGATATTGTTCCTATCATTGCTATTATTGATTTTTTGCTGAATCCACTAATCATTATAAATGATATTATAATGATTAGTGATGCTACTATTACTGTACAACGAACAGGTTCTTGTCCATTTTTTATCCATGGTATCAGTACCTTTATAATTAAATATCCTGATAAGATAAGTGAGATAGCAGATTGAACTCCTTTTTTTATTCCAAATAACACAAGTACACTTAAAAAACATATCGCCAATAATGTAATACTCTCTTGTCTTGAAACATATGCCAATGATGCGTCCATGATTGTATTACCTTGAATATATAAATTGATATATATATCACTATCTTTATATAGTTTAAAATCATTTTTTGAGTATTTTGTTATTGTTCTAGTAAATGTTACATGTTTCCCTTTAAATGGTTCTTCTTTAATACGTACGGTAATCTTCTGTTTTTCTATATTACGTTCTGTGATATCCTCAATTCTTACTACTTGCGCCTTAACAGTATTCTTATTACGTTGTGTTGATACTTCCGCTTTTACATTTGTACAAATTAAAAAAATAGGTATTAAACTTAATAGAATGAAAATTTTTTTCATCATAATTTGTTCTCCTTTGTAGAAATTCTATACGTTATAATATATTTATGAACTTGTACAAATATTCTATTAAGTTTTTTCAATAAAATAGGAGTAGTACTGTTGTTAAGCTAAATGCATTAACGTACTACTCCCGCTTATAAGTTACCTATTTACTATGTTTTTTTCCCATACGTGAAATAAGCTCTGTACAATATCCACTAATACGTGTAGGCAATATTCCCATGTGAATGCTTTGCGATATGAGCGTTTTGTTGTCATAGCATCAATTATATCACAAATTGCAATAATAGTGCTTCTTTGTGCAGTATATTATCAGGGGGTGTTTTCTACTTATCAAACATTTCATTTATTTTTGCAATCATCTCTTTTTTTAATTGTTTGTCCAACACCCTAGTATTTTTTATTTGTTGATATATTATATATACCTTTAACAATGCCATGTTACCACCTGTTCTATGAACATAGATTATTTTCCAATTCCACTATAGACTGACACAATGAATTGGTACTGCTATTATGACAGCGTACTACTGGTATATTCTTTCTTCTCGCTTCTTTGATTGCTGTTATTACCATTTTGTGAGAAACCGTTTTTGTATATAATAATATACCATCAGGATTACCTATTCTTTTTTCAAAATTAGCAGGCATTTGAGTAAAAACCTTTACTTTATGTCCCATTCTACTGGCAGTACTTTTATAAATAGCATGCATCCTATCATGTCCACCAACCAATATAATACTCATTATTTTCACCAACCTTATAAAAATTTTTTAGTATTTAATACTTTATTACTTTTGTATTACTCATGCCATTTACTGATAATGATTATCAGTAAATGATTATAAATAAGCTGGCAAGGCAAACTTACCCTAACCAGCTATTTAATAATCTATTTAAAAACAAATTCTACCTCTTTGATTCGCAATCACTCTGTGATGGGCAAGCACTGCATCCACTACAATGTTTCCCCTGTTTCTTATCTTTATACATTTTATAAATTGCTAATCCAACTACTATAGCAACAACACCAATTGCAATAATATTTCCCATTATACCACTTCTTTCTGTAGGCTACCTTGTTTAATTGTTCCTTCCTTTTTATTATCCATAATTAATTTTGTTAATACTATTGCTTCAACTATAAGCACAATAATCGATGCCGCAAACCCTTCTGCAAGTTTACCGTATACAAGTATTGTACCTATTTGATTCACTAATAATGCAATATTATAACCTACTCCAAATTGAACAGCTATTGCTCCCCACAACCATTTCTTTGAATCCATTTCAGAATTCATTGCACCAATCGCTGCAAAGCATGGAGGTGTGAATAGGTTAAAGAACATATATGATAATGCACTTACTGCTGTTAAGCCACCTGCAACTACTAATACATTAGATCCGCCTGGTGCACTAAGTAACGCCTCCGCATCATCACCAAACAATGCAAAACACACTGCTAACGTTCCTACCACATTCTCTTTGGCAATAAATCCTGTAACTGCTGCTGCCGCAAATTGCCATATCCCAAACCCTAATGGTATAAATAAAAATGCTACAGGATTTGAAATAATCGCCAACATGCTTGTGTTAACCGCTTCTTCCCCAACTATGTTTAACGAGAAATCAAAGGATTGTAAGATAAAGACCGCTGCATTACATACTAAAATAATTGTTCCTGCTTTAACAATAAATCCTTTTGCTCGATCTAACATAGATAATATTGCTCTTTTAAAACTTGGCAATCTATATTCTGGTAGTTCAATCATGAAATAATTTGTTTCTGTATCCGCCTTGGTAATTACCTTAGCAAATAGACCAACAATTATAATCAAACTAATAGCTACAAAATATGTTATAGGTGCCATCCATGGTGCATTTGGGAAAAATACAGCTATAAATAATGCAATAATAGGCACCTTAGCCCCACAAGGAACGAAAGGCGTCAACATGGCTGTCATTCTTCTTTGTTTCTCGCTTTTAATCGTTCTTGTTGCCATAACCCCAGGAATAGCACAACCGTATCCAACAACCATTGGAATAATTGATTTACCTGAAAGCCCGATTACTTTAAAAAATCTATCCATAACAATCGCAACACGTGCCATATAACCACAATCTTCTAGTAGTGATAAGAGTAAGAATAAAACCATGATTAATGGTAAGAAACCAACAACTGCTCCAACACCACCAATAATTCCATCAACAATCAAAGCAGTTAAAAATGTATTGGTTCCCATACTTTCTAAGCCACCTGCTACTAGCTCTGCAAACGCCTCCATTCCCATGCCTAAATATTCTGCAAATAAAGGCCCAAACCATGACTGGGAGATATAAAAAACAGCCCATAAAATCAACCCAAAAATTGGGATACCAAGCCACTTATGCGCAACAACCATATCTACCTTATCGGCAATCGTCACTTTATTAGACTTGACTTTTCTTATTTCAACTTTTTCAGTTATTTCATTAACAAATGTAAATCTTAATTTATCTGCTTTTTCAGCATCTTCCTTTGTGACTATCTGAAAATTATCATCTAATATATGAGGAGCAATTTGCCCAGCCTTTCTTTTTGAACCCTTTACTGCAGCTACCGCTAACTCTTTAAGCCCTTCTTCTTTTAAAGCAGAAGTTTCTACAATATCGCAGTTAAGTAAATTTTTAAGCCTAGCTACATCAATGGTAAGCTCACTTCGCTTTGCCATATCTGTTTTATTAAGCGCTACTACAACTGGAATCCCTAATTCCAATAGTTGTGTTGTGAAGAATAAACTTCTATTAAGATTAGAAGCATCCACTACATTAATAATAACATCTGGATTTTCGCCTTTTACAAAATCACTAGTAATGCTTTCCTCAGATGTGAAAGGACTCATTGAATAAGCACCAGGTAAGTCAACAACCATTACATCTTCAGCTTTATTTGGACTTAGATTTCTTTTCAATTTTGCCACTTTCTTTTCAACTGTTACACCGGCCCAATTGCCTACGTGCTCAAGCTTGCCTGTTAAGGCATTAAACAATGTTGTCTTACCACTATTGGGGTTACCTGTTAATGCAATTTTCATCATGTACCACCTTTTCTTTAAAATATTTATATTTTAGCCATATAGATATTGATTGTCATTCTCAATACGATGACCTGTTTACCCTCAGAACAAACACTCGCTAAAAAGACATTTAATTTTTCCAATTAAACTACTTCGATAACCTTTGCTAATGCTTCATCAATGCCATATCGACTATCTTTTATGTTAATAATAAAATTACTAGCCACTCTTGATATAATCGTTATTTTTTCTCCTTCATAACAACCTAATGTAAATAAAAATTTGACCATATCATCTTTTCCTGTTATAGAAGAAACAGTATATTCTTTATTAAGCTTTCCTTTTGATAAATACATATTTATTCCCTCACCTTTTTTATGTTTATACTATTATTATATAGAAAATGAGAATCATTGTCAATAACTTATTTTATAAATGCTATTAAATAAAATATTGTTAGTGTATAATAATCTTATAGTTATTTTATTTTCAAGAAATTTGCTAAGGATGTGAGTGTAATGCCTTATAAAATTCTTTTTATTGATGACGAGGTGAAATTATTAGAAGTTGTAAAGGATTATTTAACTAGTGAAGGTTATGATGTGTACTTGTCAACAAACGGTCAAGAGGGGTTAAATCTTTTTAATAAGATTAATCCAGATTTTGTTATTCTTGATTTGATGTTGCCCGATTTATCTGGAGAAGAAATTTGTAATCGCATTAGAATAACTTCAGATGTGCCAATCCTCATGCTCACAGCAAAAAGTAGTGAAGATGCAAAAATTAACGGGCTTGCCATCGGCGCAGATGACTACTTGACAAAACCTTTTAGTATGCGGGAGCTTATAATGCGGGTTAAGGTAATTCTTAGAAGGACAAAAGGGGATATAAAGCATTCTGATGTATTGAATTTTGGAAATGGAGACCTTGAAATCTTGAAGGATGAGCATGTTGTTAAGAAGAAAGGGATAGCAATGAATGTTACACCCAATGAATATAAGCTATTACTTATACTAGCTGAAAATCCTAATAAAACTTTTTCGAGAAACCAACTTATTAACGCAGCTTTAGGGTATGATTTTATAGGATATGATAGAACAATAGATAGTCATATTAAAAATTTGAGACAAAAAATTGAGGATAACATGAAGGAACCTCAATATATTGTTACGGTTTATGGTATTGGCTATAAATTCATAGGAGAATAACAAATGATTAAAATTAATAGCCAATTAAGAAAATATTTTATTTTTATCACCCTTATTTCTGTAGTTTTTATTACTATTGTTTCAAATATCGGCATTAATTATTTTTTTAAATCCTATATTGAAAAGTCCAGGCTACGAGATGACATTAACTTGGTCGATTATATTCAAAATGAATATGACGACGCTCAAACACTCAACAATGAATTGTATATTAATGTGATATATTATGCGCGCAGTGAAGGGGTAAGAATTAAAATCAGTGATATGGAGGAAGAATTACTGTTTGATAGTGGCTTTCCAATGATGCTCGGCAATGGTATGGGTATGAGAAGAGGTATGCAAAATAATAGGTCTACTCAACCAGAGAATATCGTCTATAAAAGCTATCCGCTATATCATCAAAATAGTCAAGTTGGCATCATTGAAATAGGAAGATCCAGTAGTATTTTGGTAACTTCTGAAGATGTTAGTTTTATCTATACGATGAATGCTATTTATCTCGTTGCTTTTGTCTTTTCTATTATTATTGCAATTATCGTAAGTTCATATGTTTCTAAAAAATTTTTAAAACCTCTACTTTTGGTTAAAGACAATGTTTCTCTTATGGCTGATGAGAAATATATTGATATTAAAGATATACATACAAACACTGTTGAGTTATATGATTTATCTTTGGCTATTAAGGATTTAGCTAGACGGATACAAGATCAAGAAAATTTGCGTAAGAGGTTAACCTCTGATATTGCCCATGAACTTAGAACACCTCTTGCTACTCTGCAAAGTCATATTGAAGCTTTTATTGATGGGGTTTGGGATCCCTCACTAGATAAACTTTCTGGTTGCTATGATGAAGTGATTAGACTTACAAAACTGATTCAAAATCTATCTGATCTTTCGAGCATAGAGAGTGACGTGATTGCACTTAATAAACAGGACGTAAATTTATCTGATTTATTAGATAATGTGGTTGATAATTTTGAACCTTTATGCTTAGGAAAGGATATAAGACTTTCTAAAGATATAAAGCCAAATATTTATTTTCTAGGTGATGTTGACAGGGTAAATCAGATATTTGTAAATCTTGTGTCAAATGCATATAAATATACAAATAATAATGGAGAGATTTTTGTAACGCTATATGACAATCAAGATACAATTACGATAACAATCAGAGATACAGGTATTGGTATCTCCCAAGACGATATCCCTTATATTTTTGAAAGGTTTTATCGTGGTGATGCTTCACGAAGCCGTGAAACTGGGGGCACTGGCATTGGTCTTACTATAACGAAAGCATTGGTTGAAGCTCATAATGGAACTATTAATGTTAAAAGTGAGCTTGGAAAAGGAACTGTTTTTAGCATCAGTTTTTTAAATTCATAAGTTCTTCACTGGTTCTCCATAAGTTCTTCATATTCATTGTTTATAATGGGATTGTAGTTAAATAAAATAACGTATGGAGGCGATTATTATGAAAAAACTTTTAACACCTTTACTTATTGTAACTGTATTACTCGTTGCTGCAACAAGTGTTTGGGCGTCAACTACAGTAAAAACACCTGCTGAGATTTTTGCTAGCTTAACTGGTAAAACGGTTGAAGAGGCTTATTCACAAAGAGCTGAAGAAGACAAGTCCTTTGGTCAACTAGCAATTGAGGCAGAAAAATTTGATGCGTTTACGGCTGAAATGTTAGAAAGCAAGAAAGCTCTTATCCAACAGAGAGTTGATGAAGGTACTTTAACACAGGATGAAGCAGAAGCTTTTATTGCGGCAATGGAAGATAGACTTGAAAACTGTGACGGAACTGGTAATGGTGACCGTCTTGGTCAAGGCTATGGTATGGGTTTCGGTAGACGTGGCGGCGGCTTTGGTTCAGGTGGATCTAGAGGATATGGTAGAGGCGCAGGCAGAGGTTTAAGATCTGAATAATGTATCCTAAGATCAAAAGAACCTCCAAGAGAGAATATAGCTATATTCTCTCTTGGAGGTTCTTCTAATTGTTTTTTTAATTATATTTATTTTTCTTGATCTTTTAATAATTTGTATTCTACGGAATCAACCAATGCTTTCCAGCTGGCATCAATGATATCTGTAGATACACCTATTGTATTCCATACATCTTCACCATCAGATGATTCAATTAACACTCGTACTTTAGACGCTGTAGCCGTCTTAGAATCTAATACTCTAACCTTAAAGTCTGTAAGACGCATTTCTTTTAGTTCTGGATAAAATCTTTCCAAAGCCTTTCTAAGCGCCTTATCTAATGCATTAACAGGTCCATCGCCTTCCGATGCAGTAATTTCTTCTTCTCCGTTTACATTAATCTTTATGATTGCTGATGAACTTTCGTCCGCTCTACTTGGTTCCCCAACAATCACTTTAAAGTGATCTAATTCAAAAAATGGTGTATATTTACCTAATTCTTTTCTTATCACTAATTCGAAAGAACTCTCTGCACCTTCAAATTGATAGCCTTCATGCTCTAATGCTTTTAGCTTATCAATAATTTGTTTTGATTCGGGGGAATTCTTAGTGATAGTTGGATCTACAGCGTTAATCTTAGATAGTATTGTTGCTCTACCTGCAACCTCTGACATTAGAAATCTTCGTCGGTTTCCAACCAATGAAGGATCTATATGTTCAAATGTTTTTGGGTTTTTGTTTACACCATCGATATGCATGCCTCCCTTATGTGCAAATGACGAATATCCTACATAAGGTGCTCTTTCATTATGTGCTACATTAGCGAGTTCACTGATATATCTTGCTACTGATGTCATCATCTTAATATTCTCAGGAGGAATACATTCTTTGCCTTTCTTTATCTGTAGGTTTGGAATGATTGTACAGAGATTAGCGTTACCACATCTTTCACCAAATCCGTTAAAGGTTCCTTGAACATGTACTGCTCCTGCTTCTACTGCTACTATTGAATTTGCCACTGCCATTCCTGTATCATTATGACAGTGAATACCTACAGGTACATCAAAAGTCTCACACACTTTTTTGGTGATTTCATATACTTCTAGAGGAAAACAACCGCCATTGGTCTCACATAGCGCCAGACAATCTGCACCACCATCTACCGCAGCTTGTAATGCCTTCATAGCATAATCACTATTTTCTTTATACCCATCAAAAAAATGTTCAGCATCAAATACGACTTCTTTGCCTTTTTCTTTTAAGAAATGTATTGTCTCTTCGATCATTTTTAAGTTTTCGTCAAGGGTTGTCTTTAGTATATCTTTAACATGTAAATCCCAACTCTTACCGAATATAGCCACCGCAGGTGTATCTGCCTTGAGTAAGGATTGTACATTGTTATCGTCTTCAACTTTGATTCCTACACGGCGTGTACTACCAAAAGCAGCTAATTTAATATGCTTTAATTCCATCTCTTTTACGCGTCTGAAAAATTCCAAATCTTTTGGATTGGATCCTGGGTTTCCCGCTTCTATATAGTTAATACCCAACTCATCCAATTTTTCGACTAGTTTTAGTTTATCTTCCACTGAAAAAGATATGCCTTCTGCCTGTGCCCCGTCTCTTAGTGTGGAATCATAAATATATACTTTATTCATCCGTTATCCTCCCTCCTATGATTTCTGTGTTCATAACCACTTAACTCCATCTTCTTGAAGATGGAGTCTCAGTGGAACAAACTGCTTTATATATATATGCGTATTTTTTATTCGGCTTTATCGCTCTCGCCTAATATTCTGTTAATTGATTTAATATATGCCTTTACGCTTGCTTCGATAATATCTGTACTGATCCCTCTACCTAAAAATGTTTTACCGTTAGCTGATACTTTAACCATTACTTCGCCTAATGCATCTTTACCACCGGTCACAGCTCTAATTTTGTATTCTTCAAGTGTAAGATCGATACCAACTGCTTTTTCTATTGCGTTAAATGCGGCATCAATTGGACCGTCACCAGTCGCTGCCTCAATATATGGTTCTTCATCTTTTTCTAATTCTACCATTGCAGTAGCAATTAACTTATTACCACTCTGGGTTTGAAAGCTAACCAATTGAAATAGTTCAGGTATTTGTGAAACTCTTTCCTCTACCAATGCCTCTATATCTTCATCTAATACAAGCTTTTTCTTATCGGCAAGTTCTTTGAATTTTTCAAAGGCTTTATTTATTTCATCTTTTTTCAAGGTATAACCCATATCATTCAAACGATCTTCAAAAGCGTGTCTACCAGAATGTTTGCCTAATATCATCTTGTTTTCAGAAAGTCCAATAGATTCTGGGGTCATAATTTCATAGGTACTCTTTTCATTTAAAACACCGTGTTGGTGAATACCCGATTCGTGGGCAAACGCATTTGCACCTACTACTGCTTTATTTGGCTGAACCATTACACCTGTCAAATTACTTACCAGTTTACTGGTTCTATATATCTGTGTTGTGTCTATTCCGTGGGAAAGGCTATAGTAATTTTTTCTGGTATTTAGTGACATAATTACTTCTTCAAGTGCCGCATTCCCTGCTCTTTCTCCAAGTCCGTTGATTGTACATTCCACTTGGGTTGCACCATTTTCTAGTGCAGCTAATGTGTTTGCAACTGCGAGCCCAAGGTCGTTATGGCAGTGGATACTGACATCTATTTTTTCTATACCACGGACATTGTTCATTATGCCGTTAATCATACTTCCAAATTCGGCCGGGATTGTATATCCAACTGTATCTGGTACATTGATACAAGTAGCACCAGCAGCAATAACTGCTTCAAAAATTTTGTATAGGAATTCTGGTCTGCTTCTACCAGCATCTTCAGCTGAAAATTCTATATCATTGCAAAATTTCTTGGCATACTTTACCATCTCTACTGCTCTTTGAAGTACTTCGTCTTCTTTCATTTTAAGTTTATATTGCATATGAATATCTGAGGTAGCTATGAAAGTATGAATCCTTGGACTGACAGCATTTTTTACCGCCTCCCAAGCACGATCTATATCTTTAGGGATTGCTCTGCATAAACTAGCGACTGATAAATCTTTCATTTCTTCCGCAACAGCTTTTACAGCTGCAAAATCCCCAGGGGACGCGATGGCAAAGCCAGCTTCTATTACATCTACTCCAAGTTTCTCTAATTGTCTTGCAATCTCTAATTTCTCTTGTATATTTAAATTTACACCTGGTGTTTGTTCTCCATCTCTCAATGTTGTATCAAAAATCTTAATTTTTTGAGCCATGTTAATCCCCCTTTCCAGGTTAAAAATTTATCGTTAACTATTTTAACCAGCTCATCATTTTTCTTAATTCTTTTCCTACTACTTCTATTTGATGCTCGCTTTCCATTCTTCTTCTTGCATTAAAGGATGGTCTATTTACTCTGTTTTCTAGTATCCAGTTTCTTGCAAACGTACCATCTTGTATTTCATGAAGTACTTTTCTCATTTCGTTCTTAGTATCTTCTGTTATAATTCTCTTTCCTATGCTGTAGTCACCGTATTCAGCTGTATCACTAATAGAGTATCTCATATAGCTAAGACCACCCTGGTTTACGAGGTCAATAATTAATTTCATTTCATGTAAACATTCGAAATATGCACTTTCTGGTTGATACCCTGCTTCAACTAATACTTCAAAACCTGCTTTCATTAGTTCTGATACACCACCACAAAGTACCGCTTGTTCCCCAAATAGGTCTGTTTCTGTTTCTTCTTTAAATGTCGTTTCAAGGATACCAGCTCTTGCTCCTCCAACACCTGCTGCATATGCCAACGCTAAGTCTTTCGCTTTCCCTGAAGCATCTTGGTATACAGCGATAAGGCATGGTACCCCTCTGCCTTCTTCATATTGGCTTCTAACTGTATGACCTGGCCCCTTTGGCGCTACCATGAATACATCAACATCTGCTGGTGCAACGATCTGTCCGAAGTGAATATTGAATCCATGTGCAAATACAAGTGCTTTACCAGCGTTTAAATTAGGTGCAATACTTTCGTTATAAATGTCTGCCTGTTTTTCATCAGGAAGAAGTATCATAATGACATCTGCTTGCGCTGCAGCATCTGCCGCTGTCGCTACTTTCAATCCTGCTGCTTCTGCTTTTGGCCATGATTTACTGCCTTCATATAACCCTACAACTACGTCAACGCCACTTTCATGTAAGTTAAGTGAATGGGCATGCCCTTGGCTACCATAACCAATTACCGCTACAGTTTTACCTTTTAATAAGTCTAAGTTACAATCATTTTCATAATACATTTTTGCCATTTTTAAAACCCTCCATTTTTTATAATTAACTTTTTTAGTCAGCTTTTATTACTTGATTTCCTCTTTGAATTCCGATTGTTCCAGTTCTTACAATTTCTTTGATGCCAAATTGACTTAACATATCTTCAAGTGCCGTCATTTTTGAACTGGTACCTGTCATCTCTATTGTAAGTGCATCTTTTGATACATCAACAATATTTGCCCTAAAAATATCAACAATTTGTATGATTTCTGATCGTGTTTCTGAATTTGCAGTTACTTTGATTAATGCCAGTTCTCTGCTAATCGAATCTTCAGGATGTAATTGTCTAATTTTGATAACATCAATCAATTTATTGAGCTGTTTTGTCACCTGTTCGACAATATAATCATCACCATCTACTACAATAGTCATTCGCGATACTTTTGGGTCTTCTGTGACACCGACTGCGAGGCTATCGATATTGAATCCTCTTCTGCTAAACAAACCTGCAACTCGCGATAATACGCCTGCATGATTTTCAACTAGAATAGATAAGGTGTGCTTTGCCATTTTCATACCTCCTCGTATTTCATATTAATATTAAGAATGAATAATTTACTATTCATTGTTTATAACCTAAAGTGTGTTTTCTTCTGGGTCTATCATAAATTCCAATAGATATGGCCCCTTCTCTTGTAATGCTTTTGTTAATGCATTCTTGACTTCCTTATTTTGTTTTACTTTCTCACCAGCTATACCATATGCCGAAGCTAATTGAATGAAATCAGGGCTACCGTCTAAATGAACTGCATAGTAATTACTCTCATATTTTACTTTTTGGAGTTCTCTTACCATTCCTAAGCGATTATTATTAAAGAGAATTATCTTTACATCAACATCCCATTGCCGCATGGTTGCTAATTCCTGTAAATTCATTTGAAAGCTACCATCGCCTGCAATAGCTATAATCATTTTGTCTGGCTTTCCAATTTTCGCACCTATGGCTGCTGGTAATCCATAGCCCATTGTGCCTAACCCACCAGAAGTAAGGAATGCTCCAGCATGGGCAGGTTTATAATGATTTGCGGCCCATATCTGATTCTGCCCTACTTCTGTTGCAAGAATCGCTTTTCCTTCTGTAATTTCTGATAATACTTCTAATACATATTTAGGGTTAACATATTTTTCTGTTCTTTTGCTATCTTCTTCTTTTTTATCTTTTATCTGCTTATTTTTCCATTCTGAAATAGTTTCCATCCATTCTTTTTTATAAGCACAATTGATATATTTACTCAATTGTTGTAGAACTGTTTTCACATCACCGACGACCGGAATACTGGTACCCAGGTTTTTTCCTATTTCAGCTGGGTCAATATCAATATGAGCAATCGTTGCATGTTCTGCGAATTTACTTGTCTTACCTGTTACACGATCTGCTGCTCTTGCACCCATGATAATTAGCAAATCTGCTTTTGCAACGGCTCTATTTGCAGCATATACACCATGAGATCCTAACATACCCAGATTTAACGGATGCTCTGCTGGTAGAGAACTAATCCCCATTAATGTTGTTGTCACAGGTATACCTGTTTTTTCTATCAATTCTACTAATGCATCTGATGCATTAGATCTTATTACGCCACCACCTGCACATATGACAGGTCTTGATGCTCCATTAATTGCCTCTGCAATTTTTTTCAGTTGGCGTCCATGGCCTTCGTATGTAGGTTTATATCCCCTAATGTCCAGTGTTTCTGGGATATCAAATTCCACTTCCCTCATTTGAATGTCTATTGGTATATCAATTAGGACGGGTCCTGGTCTGCCTGTACTAGCAATATAAAACGCTTCTTTAACTACTCTTATAAGCTCTTTTTCATCTTTCACGAGATAATTATGCTTGCAAAAAGGTGCTGTAGCACCAGTGATATCTACTTCCTGAAATACATCCCTACCAATCATTTCAGATGAAACCTGTCCTGTAATAGCTACAATAGGAATCGAGTCCATATATGCAGTGGCAATACCTGTAATTAGGTTGGTTGCGCCTGGTCCTGATGTTGCCATACAAACACCAACCTTGTCTGCCACTCTTGCATAACCACTTGCAGCATGTGCCGCCCCTTGCTCCTGTCTTGTAAGAATATGCTTTATCTTTGATTTACTTAATTCATCATATATGGGTCCATTCGCAGCACCAGGATATCCGAATATTGTCGTTACCCCTTCATGTTCTAATGTTTTAACAAGTGCTTTGGCACCTATCATTTTCATATTGATCTCCTCCCATTCAAGTGGGCAAATATATAAATAAAACCTCGCTCCTAGTACAAATAATGTATTAGGGACGAGGAATATATCTTCGTATTACCACCCTACTTCACTACTGTCTTTTAGGCAGTAGCCTCAGCGAGTATGTTACAATAATCATTTATTACTGTAAGTTACTCATGCTTTAACGTGGCATCCCGATACATCCTACTATTATTTCAGACATATAACTCTAGCGTAAGAGTATCATACACTATTAATATTAAAATATGATTACTGTCCATTTTAACAGTCTATTCTTTATTTGTCAACGCATTTTTTAACGTAAACTGCTAAGTTTGATATACAAATATTCATATTTTTTGTATTTTGTCTACTAGTATCTTTTTTATACTTTTTTCTAGCTTCGGTCTTGGGATCATCACTTGGTGTCCACATCCCAAACATTGTATTCTGAAATCCATTCCTGTCCTCATAATTTCCCACTTTTTGCTACCACATGGATGTATTTTTTTTAGCTCTACAATGTCTCCAACATTCAATTTTAATGGCATATGAATCACCTCTCCTTATTACGGTTGTATTAAGGTTATATATTTTAAGTAAAATATCATTACTATATACACAATTGTCGCTACATTATATATTAAAGCATATAACGTTGTCATCCAATACTTCCATACAAATATTGCTTTCTCTTCACTTTCATTGTCGTTATTATTGTCGTTATTAATAATAATATCAACAGTTATTATGATATTATATACCCAATTGGCAATCAATATAACCGCAATTGCATTTAACAATAAAATATCTGTAAGAAAAAATGTATATAAAAAATAAAGAATGACCAATATATTCTTTGCTATCATTAAACCATATCCTAGCCTGCTTATATTAAGACCTGTTTCTTCACTTATTATAGCCAGCTCATCATCTAAATCCTCATATTCATCTTCATCAATACTATATTTTTGAATATCTAGATTTATTAAATAAGCTCTACCTATAGCGCTAAAAAAAAGTATTAATGACATTAATATAAAAAATGCTTCTGTCTCATAACAAATAATTACAAGAGGAAACACTGTTACCATCATAAGCATTATAAATAAATTTTTTACCGACATGAAACCCCACCCTATAACATAACATTTGCTACATCTAATCTCTACAATTCAAAATCAAGTCTTCTTTATTATACAACTTTTATGTCGATGATAAAAGTCTTAATAAAAAAATTAGAATAATTATTCTCAAATAAGAAATATTAAAATGTAGGAAATTAAAATAAAAAGGAGGCTTTTAAATGGCAAAAACAGTGGTAGGTATTTTTGACTCTGTAGAGCTTGCAGAAAAAGCTGCTAGACAAGTAAAAGACAATGGGTTAAGAACAAATGATATCTCTATTGTAGCTAAAAACGATAGAAATATTCAGGAGACTGACAGATTCACCGATGTTGTCCGAACAGGTAATGATAACAATATTAATGATAATATCTCTGGCGGAACATTAACAGGTGGTGTTTTAGGTGGTTTAGCTGGTGTAATTTTGGGAATGGGCACAATTGTTGTTCCAGGATTAGGTGTTGTTGCCGCAGCCGGCCCCATTACTGGATTATTAGCGGGTACTATAACAGGGGGTATTGTTGGTGGGTTAGTTGATCTCGGTATTCCTGAGGAAGCAAGCCGTAAATATGAACAGGATGTGCAAAGTGGTAAAATTCTATGGTCAATGACAACTTCTGATGAAAATGTAGATAAAGTGTCTAATATTTTAAAGAGCGCTGGTGCTGGCAATGTAGCGGTTCATTAAAAATAAAGCAAACAGGTAAAGTTGATGTTTACCTGTTTGTTTATATTTTTTTAGCAATACCGGAATAATGATGCGTTTACACTCGTTCCTGTATCATCGGCTCCACCAAATAATGAAATCATATAATCTCCTTGCTTAAATTTGATTTTGTCTATAACGTCTGTATAGTTTCTAATAAAATCCGCGTCACCCCAATGGCCTCCATTAGAAATGTTTTTGGGATATATTTTTTCTTTTGGAATTTCAAGTATGTCTGCAAGGGTATTAGCATAATAGAGACTCGTAGACTGAATTAAAAATATCTTTATATCATTAAAATTAATATTATTTTTTTCTGTTATGCCCTTAATAGCTATTCTATAATCTGCATTCGCTTTGATATCTGTTTTTAATTTTTCATCTTTTTTGCGTGACCCAATAAATCGTTCATGGTTTGCAACACTTGAAGCACCAGAGGAAATAGTAGTAGAATTTAGTAGCTCAAAAACACCTGAAGTATTATCTTTACCCACTAATAATACTCCTGCACCATCACCACATACTGTTATATAGGCAAATCTTTCATCTAGATCCCTATAAAAACTTGTAGATAAAATAAGACTATAACATTCTTTATCATTGTTATTAAATCCTTTTGCTATTTCTATAGCTCTTAGTGTAGAAGCACATTGTTGATATACTACCATAAATGACGCTTGCGTTAGATTAAATCTTTCTATCAAATAGCATGGTACACTGACGTCTTTACTAACTTTATAATGCTTAGGACTTGTAAATATTAAATGTTTTATCTGCTCTGGTTTAATATTCGTTTTTTTAAAAAGCGTAGTTAGTTGCTGCGTAAAAATATCTATTAGGTTTGCATCTTTCTCAATTGTTATATTCTCTAATCCGCTATTACTAATAAATTTATCTATATATGCTTCTTTATCTGGAAAAAAATCTGGAATATTAAGATTTTTCATATTTTCTAATACTTCCTTAACATGAACGGTTGTGGAAGGTAAATAATAGTCTGAATAAACAAGCTTTGACATAATCGTCCCCCTTATTGATGTCCGTGTAAATGCAAAACACTGCATTTTGAGCATACTGGCATTAACTCATTATCTATTATCTCTCTCAGCCTACTAAACTCTTCGCAATGCCATATTTCAGAAACACTCCTATTTTTTAAATTACCCATTTGTAGTTCTGAAAAAAACTTACATGCTGTAACAGAGCCATCGGGCATTACATCCATTCGTGTAGAGATAGATAAGCATTTCCTATTTTTTAATGACATTACTTCATTCCCTAATACAAATTCATTAATATCTTCTGCCTCCAAATCTGGTTGATATCGGAGACTAATGCGCCATATTTTTTGATTTATTTTTTGTAGTTGTTCTTTTAATTTTTCAATATTATCAGCGTTGATATTATATTTAAACGCGTGCCAACTTTTTTCTCCCGCATTATTTGTATTGTCTATCCAACTAAACTTTTCTCTAAAATAATTATCCATTTTACAGGACGTCTCTGACGATATATACCATGGATAACAAAATAATACAAAGTCAATTTTTTTCGTCTCATAAAACTCTGCCAAATCATATAATTTATCAATAATGTTATCATTGATAACTGTATGGATAGATATTTTCCCCTTAAATATATTTTTCTCTTTTAATTCTAGGAGCCTATCTATTACTTTCATTACCTTTTGAAAATTTCCTTTACCGCGTATTTCATCATGTTCTTGCTCAAATCCTTCAACAGGAATTAATAGTTCTAATTTTTCTGATATCTTTATAATTGAATCTAAATGTTCTTCTAATAATATTGCATTTGTACATATAACGGTTTCTCGTAAATCTGCTGCTATTAAATCACATATTTTGTCGAAATTTTTATAACATAACGGTTCTCCGCCCCATAGGTATAATCTCGATTCTGATCTTTTTGTTTCATTCAATAGTTTTTTTACTATTTCAAAATCTAAGTCTTGATTTTGTTCTTCCTGATCCATGAATTTATGATAACCATCTTCATTCCATTGGTAACAATGCTTGCATCTTAAATTGCATTTATTGGTTAACTTCATGCCAATTACTTTAGGTAATTCTGTAGCATATCTAGGGTTTTTTCTTCTCTCTCTCAATGGAATAGAAACATTTTTAATGGTTGTTTTTAAAATTTCTAGTGATTTTTCATTATGCGTAACTTTTGTTCTAGGTTGCACAGTATTTACACCCCTTATTGTCAAAATATTTTTCTATATAATTATTGACATAGTCTGTAGTATATTGCCTCTTTATTACAATATTTTCGTGTAGTTTTTCTAATATTTTAAAAGAATAATTTGAATCTTTCCATTTTTCATATGAAATGCCGAAACCTAATTTTCCCCATAAGTCTGCATTTCTTTTCTCATGGCTTCCAAAAGATTCAAGCAGTATAAGAGGTGTTGCAGCAGAAAATGAGTCGATGAGTGTTCCACCTCCGGGTTTGCTAATAATAGCTTTTGCTTCTTTTACAATGTCATATGAACCATGATATTTATTATTTGAAGTAAACTTTGGTGTTATATTTTTTTTCACTTCGCCAAATGGAGGAAATTCAAATAGATTGTTCATATTTTTTTGCCAAGCTAACCATGAATCATCTATCATGAAATATCTATTATTTTCTTTTTGATTTTCTGCTTCTTCAATTTCATATACTATGATATCTAAATTTAAATTTTCTCTTTCTAATTCTGGGATAATATCTTGATATGTACCCATTCCCCAACCACCACCGTGAATCATAAATCTATTTGGTCTCATAGCATATGGTATTGGATCTTGTTCAATAACTGGCAAATAATAAGTTATGTCGTTTTGATGTGCATTGAATAGCCATACTTCATTGTAATTTTTGTTATAATCTACATTATATTTTTTTAAACTCTTCCAAGATGGTGATAACTCTGAATCTATATATAACAAATCTACATTTATTTTTTGTTTAGAAATTCGTTCTCTATATTTATCTAGTACATATACCCAATGACCAGATAATACGATAAAATTTCTTCTTTTTTCTTTTTGCCATATTTGAAGTATCTTTTCTAACGGAATTTCATCGATACTTTCTCTTATATCCCATCGCATCCTTTGGGCAAGTAAGGCTATTGAAAAATCTTTGTGATACATTTTTTTATTGTTTTTAATATTATATTTTCTCTCTTGTTTCATTAAATCTTCAAAAACTAATACTTCAACATTTATTTTTTTTTGTTTTAATTTTTCGCTGATTAACAATCCTGGGACATAAAACCCTAGTCCAAAACCAGAACATAAAATTGTGACCTTGTCATTCATCTCAATTTTCACCCCTTTAGATTCATACATTCATCTTTATTGAGTTCAGACAAGTATTTACAGAATGTATCGATTGATCTCAAATAATCCATATCAAATTCATCAAAGTCTATCTCGATATTAAATTCATCTTCCACTTTTAATATTACGTTAAGAAGTTCTAAAGAATCTACCCCCAGTTCATTGATAATATCCGATGTGTTATTCGCTTTTTCTATTAATGATGGATCATTCTTTACTTCACTTATTATCTTAATTATTCTATTTTGCATCTTAAGCGCCCCTTTTATAAAATTTATTTTTTCTATACTATAGAAAGTTTTTCATTTGTGACTTGATGATTTAGTATTTGATTTTGACATTTAAATAATAGTTCATTAGCCTCATACAATGATTCAAATGTTCCTGCATCTGTCCAATCTCCATCTAAAACATCATATGCAAGCTGTCCAAGCATAATATAGGTATTATTAACTGATGTTATTTCATACTCATTTCGTGCTGAAGGCTTAATTTTTCGTATGATATCAAATACTTTATTGTCATACATGTAAATTCCAATTACTGCATAATCACTCTTGGGTTTTTTGGGCTTTTCTTCTATTTTTATAATCTTTAATTCGTCAAGTGCTGCAATTCCATATCTCTCTGGATTTACCACCTTTCTTAATAATACTTTGGCACCTTTTGCTTGCTGTTTAAAGTTATCTACATAGGGTCTAATGCTTTTTGTACAAATATTATCGCCTAATATGACTGTTATTTTGTCTCCATTTGCAAAATTTTCTGCTAGCAATAACGCATTTGCAATGCCTAATGCATTTTCTTGTACTTTATAAGTAAATTCACATTCAAATTTTGAACCACTTCCAAGAATCCTTACTATCTCACCCATATGCTCTTTACTTGTTATTATTAAAATATCTCTTATCTCTGCTGAAACAAGTTGTTTAATGGGATTATAAATCATTGGTTCTTTTCCTACAGGTAATAAGTGTTTATTTGTTACCTCTGTTAGAGGATTAAGTCTCGTTCCTCTACCCCCAGCAAGAATGACGCCTTTCATATTTTATCTCCCCTCTTTATACTTTTTTTATCTACCCAACTTTTATTATCAACATACCATTTTACTGTTTTATAAATTCCATCTTCAAAACATATTTTTGGAGACCATTGTAATTCTTTTTTTATTAAACTTGCATCAATTGCATACCGCCAATCATGGCCTTTTCGATCTTCTACATATTTAATCAGTTCTTCAGATATCTTCTCATCATTGGTTAGCTCTCTTAAAAGCTTAATAATTTTTTTTACCACATCTATATTTCTCATTTCACTATTTCCACCAATATTGTATACTTTTCCAGGGATTGATTTTTTTATTACAATGTCGATAGCAGCACAATGATCTTCAACAAATAACCAGTCTCTCACATTTTTGCCTGTCCCATAAACAGGTATTTTTTTATGTTGTATAGTCTTATTAATAGTAAGAGGAATTAATTTCTCTGGGAATTGATTTGGTCCATAATTATTTGAACAGCGTGTTATATTAATTGGTAAGTTGTGCGTATCAAAATATGCTTTTACTAGAAAATCCGCACTTGCTTTGCTCGCAGCATATGGGCTATGTGGATTGAGTGGTGTATCTTCAGTAAAAAAACCTTCCTCTCCTAGAGAACCATATGCTTCATCCGTTGAGACTTGATGAAATTTTTTTACCCCTGTATTCAAAGATTGCTCTAATAAATTTTGTGTTCCTAATATGTTTGTCTTTACAAAAATATCTGCCTGTTTTATACTTCTATCTACATGAGATTCAGCTGCAAAGTTTACTATATAATCAGGCTTATATTTATCAAATACTTGTTTTATTAATGATTTATTACAAATATCTCCTTTAATAAATCTATAGTTTTTATTATTGTTAATATCTTGTAGGTTCGTTAAATCTCCTGCATAATTTAGCTTGTCTACATTAATAATCTGAATTTCATTATTATACTTCTCTAATATATATTTAATAAAATTACAACCAATAAAACCTGCTCCCCCAGTTATTAAATATATGCCCATTGTATTTTCTCCTTTTTTTGTCATAAACACTTTTATGTGTAATGCTTGTACATAATATTTTTTTATTGTCATTAATGTTATTATTTTCATTATAGTATAGCATGATTTTATTTTTTTGTCAATATATTAAATATAATGTATAATAATGTTATCCCTTGTCTGTGTTGAGCATACAAAAAAGCACTAAAAATAAATTTTTAGTGCTTTTTTGTATAGTTGTAATTTTTTAATGTTTATTTTATCCTGTCTTTTCTATGAATCTCTTTATTTTCTTAGTCGTTGTTTTTGCAAATTCTTCTTTTTTAACTGTAAAATCTCTAATGCGTTTGTATAATTGCATTTTATGGTTAACCGCTTTTATTTCTAGATTTATCAACTCTCGTATCTTCTCATCTGTATATTTATTTCCAAATTCTTCTTCGATACTTTCATAATCCGGAACAATCTTAGCATTGACATAAGTTTCCCCACTTGATACGTCATATTTCCCCCAGACTAAGGATTCAGCAATATATGCACTCCTGTTTAAATAGGATTCTACTTCCTCTGGGAATATGTTTTTGCCGTTTTTGGTTACAATAACATTCTTTTTCCTGCCAGTAATATAAACAAAACCTTCTTTATCCATATAGCCTAAGTCCCCGGTATAGAACCATCCGTCTTTGAGCACCTCTTGCGTCGCTTCTTCGTTCTCAAAATAACCCATCATCACATTGGATCCTGTACATATAATTTCACCAATGCCATCTTCATTTGGATGATCTATTTTTACTTCAACACTAGGAAGTGGTAATCCTGCTGCCGCATCTTTATAGTCTTCTACTCTATTTACCGCTACGATTGGCGAACATTCTGTTAATCCGTATCCTTGTATAAGGAGTATACCTAAATCTCTATATCCTTTTGAAACGATAGGGTCTATTCCTGCTGCGCCACTAATAAGTAGTCGCATATGTCCGCCAAGTGTATCATGAATTTTACTAAATATTTTTTTTGAAAAATCCATACCAACAACTTTTAAAACATTATTTGTCTTGATTCCTACTTTCATTTTTGAAGCCATACCACTTTTTTGAGCTGATTTCCATACTTTTGCATATATAGACTCAAAGATAAGTGGTACCCCTAACATAATGGTTGCTTGAGATTCTTTTAGGTTTTTCACAATATGGCGTAATCCTTCGCAAAAAGCTACTGTCGCACCTTGATATATTGGGCAAATGAAACCACACGTACATTCATACGTATGATGAAGTGGTAATACAGAGAGAAAAGTGTCTTTTTCATCAAAGTATATCATTGCACACATATCCATTAAGTTGGTACATATTTGTTTATGCGATAGCATAACACCTTTTGCCAATCCTGTTGTTCCCGAAGTGAATAGTAATATTTTCAACTCTTCAGCATTTATTTCTACATCTATATAGGTTCTGTCACCTTTTTCAACCAATGCTACTCCTTGTTCTAGTAGCTGTGTTAATGAATTTTTCATATTAATACATACTTCCAAAGATGGCAACTTTTCTTTTATCTCCATTATATCTTTTTCAAATTTATCGGCATATATTATTGCACTTGCCTCTGAGGTTTTTAATAGATTTTCTATCTCGCAAATAGGTAGTTCTTTATCTAATGGGACAATTGTGCCGACCCCGTTTACAGTTGCCATATATGTCGTTACCCATTCATAACTGCTATCGCCAATGACCGCGATACGTTTTCCTTTAAGATCTAAATCCAAGAGTTTCGTTCCTAATGCATCTACATCTTTTTTAAATTGTTTGTAGGTAATTGGTTGGTAATTTTCTTTTCCTTTAACCTTTACCAGAAATGCTGTCTGTTCAGCAAAAAGTTCTGCACTTTGTGTAAGCATCTCTTTCAAGTTTTTAATTTCTCTTACTTTATTTAATGGAACATTTTTTTTAATGAGTGACGCTGTTTGTTCAACAACTTGCCCCGCTCTCTTCTGTATCTCTACTTTCAAGTCCACAATTTTACTAATCTCAACTCTCTTTTGTATTTCTTCTTTCAAATCATCAAAATTTCTCACTTCAAATAAAGGGTTTCGCTTTCGCTCCATTTGTTTCGCTCCTTTCATTAAAGGCCCCTATTATATCTATCTATACATTATATAACATATTATCGCTTATTTCATCAAATATACCCTGATTTTGAAAGTTTATTTATTCATACAGATTATTTATTGGTATCTTTTATTAATAATACTCTTGCAGGACTGCCATCCCCCCCTAATATCGGTAAAGGTGCAATGACTACGGTATATTCTCCCTCTTTTATTTCTTTTAATCTTAACCCTTCCACAATAAGTATATTATTGCCTAAGAGGATATTATGTGTTGTATGCTCAGGGCAATCTCTCTCTATACTTAATGCATCTATACCTATAACTTCAATTCCTCTTTCCATCATATACTGCGCTGCTTCAGGAGATAGATAAATGAATTCATAATTAAATGAATTCTCTATTGAATTTTTTGTTTTTAAAAAGATAAAATCTCCTTTATCAAACGTATACTTTTCAATATCTTTTACTATAATTGCATCGTTTACATGGGTTAAATCTAAAACTTTACATTTGCCATATAATTGTTTTAGTGGTACTTTATCAAGTGTATATCCATCACCTAGCATATGATACGGTGCATCTACATGTGTTCCGCCATGGGAATAAAGCGTTATTTTAGTTTCATTACTCCCCTGTTCAATCGTACGTGCTTTTTCTATCTTCGGTTGATTTTCTGCTTTGTTTTTATACGCCATCATTCCTTCATGAATCGGCATTGTCACATCGTAAATCTGCATGATACCATTCTCTCCCATCTTTTTTTATAAGTTTTTGTGCTGTACATGGTCCCCAGGTTCTTTTTTTATAAATAACAGGTGTTTTCTTTTTGTACTCTTGCATTATACTTTCTATAATCATCCATGAGTACTCTATCTCTTTCCAGCTTGTAAATAGTGATGCATCGCCCCGCACAGCATCAATAATTAATCTTTCATAGGCTTCAGGAGTGTTTTTTCCAAATTCGCATTCATGGCAAAAGTTCATTTCAACAGGTCTTATTGCTATACTATCTTTTGTCGGTTCTTTTATGTTAAACTGCATGCTAAAACCTGTTTCTGGTTCAATAGAAATTACTAACTTATTAGATGCTAGGTTATTATTTTTATATAAATTATATGGCATTTCATTAAATTGTACAATGACTTCGGTAATTTTATCAGTGAGATGTTTTCCTGTTCTCACATATATGGGTACCCCAGCCCATCGCCAATTATTTATCCCTAGTTTTGCAGCTACAAATGTCTCTACTATTGAATTGGCATTTACATTGTCCTCTGCTCTATACCCCTCATATTGACCTCGAACAATCGAATCTTCGCCAAACAAGGTTAATGCTCGTATTACTTTTACTTTCTCTGTAGCAA
This sequence comes from Clostridia bacterium, assembly GCA_963662695.2. GTDB lineage: Bacteria > Bacillota > Clostridia > SK-Y3 > SK-Y3. Next base: position 1,874,187 of record CAXXDC010000001.1, read on the forward strand.
TTGAATCCGATTTAAAGTCTATCGGTGGTTCCATTGTAAGTAATGCCAATAACTGAAGGATGTGATTCTGTAACATATCTTTTGTCGCACCTGCATTTTCATAATATGCACCTCTTTTTCCCACGCCCACAGTTTCTGAAACTGTTATCTGTATATGGTCAATATATTTATTGTTCCATAGTGGTTCAAAAATCCCGTTGGCAAAACGTAGTACCATAAAGTTTTGAACAGCTTCTTTGCCAAGATAATGGTCTATCCTGAACATCTGTGCATCTTCTATGAGATTTGCTAATTGATTATTTAATGTTCTCGCCGATTGGAGATCTGAACCAAAAGGTTTTTCTATGATAACTCTATGCCAAGAATCTGATGTTTGTTCTCCTACAGCACCTCTTATTAGAACATGATGATTGGTTAAGTTTTTGACTACTATAGGAAAAAAAGCAGGATTGATTGCTAGATAAAACAGTCTATTTTGCACATCGCTTTCATTCTCTTTTAACAGCGTAGATAATGTTTGATAGGTCTTTTCGTCCTGTAAAGCGCCAGATATGTAATAAAATGAGTCTGCCATTTTACGATATATTTCTTCTTCATATTTATTTCTTGAAAATTTTTTGATACCCTCTATAAAATAATCTCGATATTGTTCATAGGTTAATTTTTTTCGTGATATTCCTATTACATTAAAAGGTACTTTTATTTTGTTTTCAAAATATAGATTATATAGTGCAGGAATTAATTTTCTGATCGCTAGGTCTCCCGTGCCTCCAAAGATAATAAATGTAAATGCTCTTAAACTATCCATAGATGTTCTCTCCTTATCTTCTAATCTTATGTCTATTTTACCCTCTTCACAGTATTCAAATCAATAAATAAATGAATTTTGTGCAAAATGCTACGTTGACAGTATCCTTCGTTCAATATATAATAAGTATATAAATTGAATACGGAATCATACGACTGGCGGAAGTAGGGCTACCTACAGGGAGTATGATTTTTTTGAAATTGTCGACCGCCTGGGCAGAGTACTTATTTTGTCTGGGAGGTCGTTTTTTTTCCTCTTAGACGAATAAATAAGAAACGTTTAGGAGGGATTTCTATGTCACCCAATGCATGGAGAGGTTTCCAATCGGGAGCTTGGCAACGAATAATTAACATTTCTGATTTTATCCAATTAAATTATACACCTTATGATGGAGATGAATCTTTTCTATCTTCTCCAACGGAAAAAACGCAAAAATTATGGGATATTAGTATGCAACTTATGCAAAATGAAGGAGAGAATAACGGTGTTTTAGATATCGATACAGATACTGTTACATCGATTACTTCTCATGCGCCAGGATATATATCACAAAATCTTGAGGAAATTGTAGGTCTCCAGACGGATGCGCCTCTTAAAAGAGCTATCAATCCTTTTGGCGGTATACGTATGGCTAAAAAGGCATGTGATGCATATGGATATACGCTTTCTCCGCAAGTTGAAAATATTTTTACAAGTTATCGTACTACACATAATGATGGTGTTTTTAGTGCCTATACAGATGAAATGAAGAAGATACGCAAATGTGGTGTTATCACTGGGCTTCCTGATGCCTATGGACGGGGACGAATTATTGGTGATTATCGTAGAGTGGCTTTATATGGTATAGATCGATTAATTGAGTTTAAAACACAGGATTTAGAAGGGCTTTCTAGTTCAACTACTAATGAAGAATTGATTCGTTTACGTGAGGAATTACATACCCAAATTAGTTCTTTGAATGAATTAAAAGATATGGCTCTTACTTATGGGTATAATATTTCTGTTCCTGCCGTAAATGCGCACGAAGCTATTCAATGGACCTATTTCGCATATCTAGGTGCTGTAAAAGAACAAAATGGAGCGGCTATGTCTTTAGGTAGAGTAAATACTTTTTTTGATATTTATATTGCTAGAGATATAGAAAATGAATTGTTGACTGAAGAGGAAGCTCAAGCACTGATTGACCAGTTTATTATTAAGCTACGATTGGTGAGACATTTACGTACCCCAGAATATAATGAATTGTTTGCTGGTGACCCTGTGTGGATTACTGAAGCAATCGGTGGAATGGGTACAGATGGAAGGCATAGAATAACAAAAACTTCCTATCGTATGCTTCATTCTCTTAAAAACCTTGGTCCTTCCCCTGAACCTAATCTAACTATACTTTGGTCTAATCATTTACCAACATTTTTTAAAAAATATTGTGCGAAGGTTTCAATAAGTACGAGCTCTATTCAATACGAAAATGATGACCTTATGCGCCCTATTTATGGTGATGACTATGGTATTGCATGCTGTGTTTCTGCTACAAGACTCGGGAAAGATATGCAATTTTTTGGCGCACGATGTAATCTGCCAAAATTATTACTGATCGCTTTAAATGGCGGAAAAGATGAGCTGACCGGTGTTCAAATTGGACCAGAGAATAATATTTATGAAGATGAATATCTTGATTATGATAAAGTAATCATTATTTTTAAGGAATATCAAAAATGGTTAGCCAGTCTTTATGTGAATACAATGAATACCATTCATTATATGCATGATAAATATGCTTATGAAAAATTACAAATGGCACTTATTGATACACAGGTTAACCGAAATATGGCATTTGGTATCGCTGGGCTATCTGTTCTCGCGGATTCTTTCAGTGCAATAAAATATGCGAAGGTTAAAACAATAAGAAACGCTGAAGGTCTTATTACTAATTTTGAAATTGATGGAGACTTTCCTAAATACGGAAATGATAATGATGATGTTGATATGATTGCTAAAGATATTGTTGAATTATTTATGAATGATTTAGAAAATCAGCCCACATACAGAAATGCTAAGCACACCTTGTCCATTCTTACCATTACATCTAATGTGGTATATGGTAAAAAAACTGGGGCTACTCCTGATGGTAGACAAAAGGGTGAACCTTTTGCACCTGGCGCTAATCCGTTACACGGTAGGGATAGAAAAGGACTTTTGGCTGTTCTAAATAGTTGTGCTAAATTACCTTATGACTCCTGTAGAGATGGCATCTCTTTGACTTCAACAATTGTGCCAAAAGCACTTGGCAAAACAACTGATGATAGAATAAACAATTTAAGTGCGGTACTTGATGGTTTCTTCTCTAAAAAAGCCCATCATCTAAATGTAAATGTACTTGATAAATATACGCTCTTAGATGCTATGGAGAATCCTGATAAGTACCCTCAATTAACCATTAGAGTTTCTGGTTATGCTGTTAATTTCAATAAACTAAATCGTTGTCAACAAAATGAAGTTATTAGTAGAACATTTTATGAAAAGTTTTGATCTATTTGATAATAAATTGATGGCAAGGTAACATTTTATCTGTCCCTTGCCATCAATTTTATCATATTATCTTTTTTCTTAATTAATATCCATATGGCCCATAGCCACCGTATCCACCATAACCAGGCCCGTAACCTAACCCTAAGCCGTAACCAGGCCCATAGCCGTAACCATAACCACGTCCATAGCCATAACGTCGACGTCTCAATAGATTTCTAATAAGTAAAATAGGAATTAAATTACCAAACAACCCTCTTCGTCTTCTATATCTTTGATTTGTCTCATTATTTGGCATCTGGTTTTCATATTCCTTCATTTTTTCAGGATATTTTTCCATACATTCTTTATATATGTCCTCACTCATTTTGTCTACCATTTCAGGACTTGGATATGGATACATTGCAGCATTATAGGATTGATCCATCATATCTAACCTTTGTTCTACCATTGGATTTACCATATAATATACTTCAGGATATTGCATAGGTTCATATTCCATCATTTCAGGATATTGATTAGGCATATAATCTTCATAATTATTCATTAGGTGCCTCCTTTCACTCTATAGTTATGCAATTCTCAATATCATTATATGGTTTTATTTTAATATGGTTACACATTCTGCTTACTATTTGTTCGTCCTTAATTCTTGTGCTCTTTTAAATTCTGATTGAGTACTGCCCAAATACCATGTGTTTCATATCCCCTTCTCCAACTTGCTACTCCAGCAAGCTCGTATTTATGCACTAATGAAGATTTAAGTTTTATAGATTCTGCATCTTCAAGCCATATTTTATAGGTTTTTAATCCCATGTAATACGTCGCCAAATATTGTCCACTCTGTTCGTCCCAGACAACGTTAGCATTGTTTTCACTGATTAGTGATTGTGCCTTTTCCATTGAAATCGCTGTACTCTTTACTACGTTGCTATTTACTTCTTCCCAAACCCGTGTATAAAAAGGTAACCCCAATAATAATTTTTCATTAGGAACCTGCTTCATAACGCCTTGTAAACTTTTTTCTACCCATGTGTATTGAGCAACTGAGCCGCTCTGTTTACTCCAGCTTCCATTTTGATCATAGGCCATTAACATCATATAGTCCACTGCTTTTCCAAGTGCTTTTCTATCATAAAACATAGACCAGGTCCAACTAGTGGGTTCTATTTTTGTAACATCAACAGAGGTGATTAGTCCTTGTTCTCTTAATACAAGAGATAGTTCCCTAACATATTGTGAAAACTTGTCTTTATCTTTATAATACACATTCTCAAAGTCAACATTAATACCATCTAATTTATATTTATCTGCATATTTGACTAATAAAGCTATACTATCTTTCCTAGCTTCTTCACTATTAAGCACTCTATTAGCCACTTCTATATCGAATTCGTTCCTATATAGTGCCCATACGTCATAGTCATTCTGATGCGCCCATTCAATAAAATCTAAATCTCCCAAGTCAGCCATTTGGATACTCCCTTGATTATCATTTAATACTATTGGATCATTTGCTTTTGCAGAGATTTTGCTATCCTTGGTTCTGAGTTCAAACCATGTCGGTGAGATGATATCTAAACCTTCCATTTTTTCTATTCCTGACATATCTGGCGTTTGTACAGAAATTTGTTCCCACACTAAATTCAGTTTTTCTTTACTATAAAGTCTATCTTCAGAATTATATATCTTCCATTCTCCAGCTATTTTTTTTAGTCCAATCTTTTTCTCAACCATATAGGTCTTAGTCCTTTTACTATTGTCATCAAATGTTCTGTTATAGGTTGCATCATATTTTACTACTGCCTTTGCGATTTTGTCTGTTATATCTGTAATTTGGATATCAGTGTTTTTTATATGTTCTTCTACTTCTACCCCTATTTCTTTATATAATTCAATAATTTCTGCCTTTGTCTGATTATCACTGTGTTCCTTGCCGATAGAGTTGGAAAGATTATATGCAATATTTGAATCTTGCATATTTTTCTTTTCTATATATTGATGGAGATATTCTTTTATTATTGTATTAATTTGCTCTTTTTCATTGTCTTGTGGTTGCTTTTTAATGTTTATGATTCTTTTCATCATTACCGCCGCCTCAGCTCTTGATGCCTTTTGATAGGGTCTAAATGTATTATCTTCATATCCATTAATAATCTTACTTTGTATAGCAGCATTTAATTCAGCTTTATGTTGATAGCTATTGCTAATATCATTAAAAGCTTTTATTGGCCCTGAACTATTTAAACCAATTGCACGAACAAGCATTAATACTATTTCTTCTCGGGTAATATTATTCTCAGGTAAGAATAATCCATTACCATTTCCCTGCGTTATCCCTTGTTCTTTTGCAATAGTTACCTCTTGGTAGTACCAATCTTCCTCGTTGACATCTTTAAAATAGGGGTTAGTATCTACTTTTTCCTTATTATAATCCAGTGCTCTCACTAATAAAGCTATGAATTCTGCTCTGCTGATTGATTTTTCTGGGTTAAAATTTTGATTGTTATCACCTTTTAGTATACCCATATACGCTAATTCACTTAGATCTTCTTCTGCCCAATGGTTAGAACTATCATGCATATAAAAACTGTCATCCATTTGAAAAGCTTTCACTTGGATTGGTAAAAACGATACAATTAGTAATACTATAACTGGTATAAATACAAATTTACTTATCTTTATCCCCACTATAATTCCCCCTAGCGACCTATATTCTCACATTACCAGTTTAACATTATGTAAACTTATTAGCCAGAGGTAATATATAGAACTAAAAAAGATGTTACCTACAAGTAATTTGTAGATAACATCTTTTTTTATTCACTTTATAACAATTCTGGTTTCTCTTCGTTTAATTCTTCAATAATATCTTCATTATTCTTTTCTTCTTCTGGTATTTCATCTCTATCTTTTTCCTGATTTTCTAACGGTTGTTCAAATATTTCATCTAACTTTTCAAAAAATGTTTCTTGTTCTTGTTCTTTGGTTCCTACTAATACCTTCTTTTTGATTGGTTTATATCTACTTTTTGTTATCATTTGTCTGCTTATAATTTTTCCGTCCTTCTTAATAATTTTATAAGTATCAACGGTATAGCCGTCCCCACCTTTTTGTTTAACCTTTTCTTCTCCTATTTCCATTTCTGGATCGTCAATATATTCTACTGGATACGGTATAATTTGTCTAGTATCATTATATATTTCAATTGTTTTACCCTTATTTTCTTCAACTCCATATAGCTCAAATGTAATATTTCCTGTTCCTACTATTGATTTTATTATAATTGGGTTTGATGTATTATTAGCGAAACCAAAATCTAATACATCATAGGCAACTGCTGCATCCTGCCCAACGGGTACATATCCTACTGTCATTGAATGATTCGAACGTCGCAGTACTTGTAAATCAGAATAAAGAACAGCATTGTATAATGTTGTTGATACCTGACATATTCCTCCTCCTACACCATCTATGATTTCATCACCAAAATAAACATGTGCATTTTGAAAACCTGCTTCTAAAGTTCTTTCACCAACGATTTCATTAAAATAGAACTCATCATTAGGTGCCAATACTATGTCATTTATCTTAGAAGCTGCCAACGCTATGTTATGGCTTCGTTCAACATATCCTGCATTAAAATTAGTTTTATATGAAGATAATTTATCTTTAAATAGTTCAGCTTCTATTACCTCTGTTAATATTGCTGGTTCAGTCAGGATAAGTGGGATAGCTATTTCCTGCCGGCCTTGCTTATTTTTAATTAGTTCCCTTGCATTTTCTTTATCAAAATCTATACCTGTTACATGGGGTTTAATATGGATACGAAAATCTTTTATTTCATAGGATGCATCTACTGGCTTCGTACATATTTCTTTATATATTCTATCTGCATCTAAAGGTTTTGGTTTTATTTCTTCAACATTTAGTACTATATTTTTAACATCTTTTTTTTGCAGTTCTTGCCATACTTTTTTACTTGACTTTTCTATATTTAATGATTCGCCAGAAGTACCTATATACAATAATAATTGACTTTCTTTTATTTCTTTCTGATGCTCGTTTACAGGGATATATATTTCATTAGCTAATGTATTTATTTTTTTCTTTAATTTTTTATCATTTATATCGATTTGCAGTGGTATAATTACCTTATTTCTCTTAGCCTTTGATATTAAAATAAGTCTTTGAATTACATTGCCTTCTCTTCCAACGTTATATGCTTGTACTATCGCCTTTTCATAATTATATCTAGCATCAATTTCCTTGTACGTAATACGTTTACTCACTGTATTTGCAGTAATATTAAACGCTTTATTATCTAAGGTAGAAATATATTTCTTCTCTACTTCTGTAATTGCATCATCTTTGTTTTCTCCACCAACATATATATCTTCAATATATACACCTTGATAAATATCAGTCTGTGATAATGATTTGTATGCAGTAAAACCTATTAATGTACTTGTAATGACGAATATAATAGCAGAAAATAATATACCACTTTTTATAATTTTCTCATAACGAGGGTTAAACTGCTTATTGGTATCCATATTATCATAGTTCAATTTATCTTCCATATTTACTCTCCCCTCAAAGCCAATTATATTATTTTATCGTTAAATAGATATCAACTTTATGTTTTTTAATTTATTTAAGTTAATTCTTTTATATATATTTTATTGATACTAAGCAAATATAATGTTATCTACTTAATATGTGTTCTGTTGTTATAGCTCTAAACATACACCAATCTTTCCATTGACCATTAAAATTTTTTAATGTATCAACTACACGCTGTAGTTCTTCATTATTCACTTCCATATATTTACTCACTTCATCTTCTAATGCATCTTCTAAGATATTACCACCTTTTTCTTTAACCCAAAATACATATGAATAAAATCTTATATGATCTTCATTATTCTTTAATGTATATTTTATAACGCCTAAAAACTTATGAATATTAATTTCTAGTCCAAGTTCTTCTTTAACTTCTCGGTATAGTGCTTCAATAATATCTTCTCCATAGTTTATTCCTCCTGTTGGTAAACGGAATATATTTTCAGGATAAAATGAAGTTCGGACAACTACTACTTTTCCGTTAGGTCTTTCAACAGCAAAAGCTACTTCACCTCTTCGATCTTTTTTAATATTTTCTTTCATTTCATTAAAAAATTTTTCGTTGATATTTAATTTAATATTTTCCTCTTTCGCATCTTTGCCGTAGCGTTTTTTTAAACTCGCAAATTCTATTTCATTAAACGTGTTTTCCAACGTATTACCCCTTTCAACTACCTTCTAAGTTATAACCTAGAACAATTTATCATACTATAATAAAATTATAAACTATCAATATGAAAAAACTATTAAACAAGTATTACTTTTTAGTCATAAATTGATTTTTTTGCATTTATGACAATCAGTTATCAACACCTTGTGGATAACTGATTGTCATAATATTTTTTTATATCAATTCTCATAACTACTGATTTCACCGCATTTATAAAAAATTCTATGCTTTATTTTGTTAACCACATTCAAAAATCTGTGGATAAAAAAAAGAACATCTCAATTAAGAAATGTTCTCCAAGTTTGTTCCGGCAACGACCTACTTTCCCAGGAGGTCACCCTCCAAGTATCATCAGCACTGTGAAGCTTAACTACCGTGTTCGGGATGGGAACGGGTGTGACCTTCACGTTATTGCCACCGAATAAGGGTATATACCCTCAAAACTATACAATGTAAAGAAATGATTGTGTTAGGAATAACTTTTTCCTACTCATATCTGTTTTTTTGGTCAAGCCCTCGGTCTATTAGTACCAATCAGCTTAATACATTGCTGTACTTACACCTTTGGCCTATCTACCATGTAGTCTTCATGGGACCTTAGTAGACTATGTCTACAGGGAAATCTTATCTTAGGGGGGGCTTCACGCTTAGATGCCTTCAGCGTTTATCCCTTCCGTACTTAGCTACCCAGCCATGCCGTTGGCACGACAACTGGTGCACCATAGGTACGTCCATCCCGGTCCTCTCGTACTAAGGACAGCTCCCTTCAAATTTCCTGCGCCCGCGACAGATAGGGACCGAACTGTCTCACGACGTTCTGAACCCAGCTCGCGTACCGCTTTAATGGGCGAACAGCCCAACCCTTGGAACCTACTACAGCTCCAGGATGCGATGAGCCGACATCGAGGTGCCAAACCTCCCCGTCGATGTGGACTCTTGGGGGAGATAAGCCTGTTATCCCCAGGGTAGCTTTTATCCGTTGAGCGACGGCATTTCCACTCACAACCGCCGGATCACTAACTCCAACTTTCGTTACTGCTCGACGTGTCTGTCTCACAGTTAGGCTACCTTATGCGTTTGCACTCTTTGCGCGATTTCCGACCGCGCTGAGGTAACCTTTGAGCGCCTCCGCTACTTTTTAGGAGGCGACCGCCCCAGTCAAACTGTCCACCTGACAGTGTCCCTTAGCCGGATTACGGCTACAGGTTAGAATTTCAGTACTCCAAGAGTGGTATCCAAACAGCGGCTCCACAAACACTAGCGTGCTCGCTTCTAAGCCTCCCACCTATCCTGTACATGAAATACCAAAATCCAATATCAGGCTACAGTAAAGCTCCATGGGGTCTTTCCGTCTTGTCGCGGGTAACCAGCATCTTCACTGGTACTACAATTTCGCCGGGTACGTTGTTGAGACAGTGCCCAAATCGTTACGCCTTTCGTGCGGGTCAGAACTTACCTGACAAGGAATTTCGCTACCTTAGGACCGTTATAGTTACGGCCGCCGTTTACTGGGGCTTCGGTTCTAAGCTTTGCGCGAACGCTAACTCTTCCCCTTAACCTTCCAGCACCGGGCAGGCGTCAGCCCCTATACGTCATCTTTCGATTTAGCAGAGACCTGTGTTTTTGCTAAACAGTCGCTTGGGCCTATTCACTGCGGCCTGGTTGCCCAGGCACCCCTTCTCCCGAAGTTACGGGGTTATTTTGCCGAGTTCCTTAACAACGCTTCTCCCGATCATCTTAGGATTCTCTCCTCACCTACCTGTGTCGGTTTACGGTACGGGCACCTAACCTATATATTAAGCTTTTCTTGTCAGTGTAGGGCTGCCTGCTTCGCTACTTATTTTCGCTCCCTTACGCCCCGCTCAACCAACGGCGGGGTCAGGCTTGCTTCCTGCGTCCCTTAATATATTAACGGCTTCGGTGGTTACGGATTTTCAACCGTATGTCCATCGGCTACGCCTTTCGGCCTCACCTTAGGTCCCGACTTACCTTGAGCGGACGAACCTTCCTCAAGAAACCTTGGGTTTTCGATGATTATGATTCTCACATAATTCTCGCTACTCATTCCGGCATTCTCTCTTCTATCTCGTCCACATGTCCTTACGATCATGCTTCTTCCTATAATAGAATGCTCCCCTACCCAGTATTGCTACTGCCAAAGCTTCGGTATAGACTTTAGCCCCGTTACATTTTCGGCGCAGATTCACTAGACCAGTGAGCTATTACGCACTCTTTAAATGTATGGCTGCTTCTAAGCCAACATCCTGGTTGTTTTAGCAACTCCACATCCTTCTCCACTTAAGTCTATTTGGGGACCTTAGCTGTTGGTCTGGGCTGTTTCCCTCTCGACTATGAAACTTATCTCACATAGTCTGACTCCCGGACATCGTTTATGCGGCATTCTTAGTTTGATAGGGTTCGGTAACCGTATAAGGCCCCTAGCCCATTCAGTGCTTTACCTCCGCTAAACTAATCCGAGGCTAGCCCTAAAGCTATTTCGGGGAGAACCAGCTATCTCCGGGTTCGATTGGAATTTCTCCGCTACCCACAGCTCATCCCCCGATTTTTCAACATCGGTGGGTTCGGTCCTCCACGAAATTTTACTTCCGCTTCAACCTGGCCATGGGTAGGTCACCCGGTTTCGGGTCATATACATGTAACTATGCGCGCTATTAACACTCGGTTTCCCTTCGGCTCCAGTGCTTAACACCTTAACCTTGCTACATACATATACTCGCCGGACCGTTCTACAAAAAGTACGTCATCGCACCTTAACGTGCTTTGACTGCTTGTAAACACAGGGTTTCAGGTTCTCTTTCACTCCCCTCCCGGGGTTCTTTTCACCTTTCCCTCACGGTACTATACGCTATCGGTCATTAGGTAGTATTTAGGCTTGGGAGGTGGTCCTCCCGGCTTCCCACCGGATTTCTCGTGTCCAGTGGTACTCTGGATCCTGATGGCTTATTTCTGCTTTCACGTACGGGACTGTTACCCTCTTCGGTCTACCTTTCCAGGTAGTTCTGTTAGCTTCTATAAATACCGTGCTCAGTCCGCAACCCCTATCTCTCTAAGAGAGTTAGGTTTGGCCTGTTCCCCTTTCGCTCGCCGCTACTCAGAGAATCGAGTTTTCTTTCTCTTCCTCCGCCTACTTAGATGTTTCAGTTCAGCGGGTTACCTCCGTATCGCTATGTATTCACGATACGGTGACTGGATATTACTCCAGCCGGGTTTCCCCATTCGGACATCTGCGGCTCAATGGCTATTTGCGCCTCCCCGCAGCTTTTCGCAGCTTATCACGTCCTTCTTCGGCTCCTAATGCCAAGGCATTCACCCTGTGCTCTTATTAGCTTGACCTTTAAAATTGTGTTATCAATTTTAGTATCTCGGTCCAAGTTTTTAAACTTGTTCTCGAATTATATGAGTAAGAATTTGCTGTAATACAGTTTTACTGTGTTACCCTTTTTTTGTACAACTTTACGTTGTACGCTACATCTTCGTTAAAAGATGTTTTTTCTTACACCTCATTGTCTTTACATTGTTTAGTTTTCAAGGTACATTCAGAATCATTATATGCTATATATCTAATAATTCTGCTAATTTTAAAAAGTCCAATTTCTCTAATCATAAGATTAGACAACATTGGTCTTTCAAAATTAAACAGCGTAAGAGGATTTTTTGTTACATCAATAATCGATGTATCGACCATAGGATTGGCTTAAGTTGTGCTAATTTGCATTACCACCTCAAGCTCCGCTCCTTAGAAAGGAGGTGATCCAGCCGCACCTTCCGATACGGCTACCTTGTTACGACTTCACCCTAATCATCAGCCCCACCTTCGACTGCTGCTTCCATAAATGGTTAGCTCACAGGCTTCGGGTGTTACCGACTCTCATGGTGTGACGGGCGGTGTGTACAAGACCCGGGAACGTATTCACCGCGGCATTCTGATCCGCGATTACTAGCAATTCCAACTTCATGCAGGCGAGTTGCAGCCTGCAATCCGAACTGGGACTATTTTTGGGGATTTGCTCCATATCACTATTTCGCTTCCCTCTGTTAATAGCCATTGTAGCACGTGTGTAGCCCAGGACATAAGGGGCATGATGATTTGACGTCATCCCCACCTTCCTCCGATTTGTCACCGGCAGTCTCGCTAGAGTGCCCAACTTAATGCTGGCAACTAACGATAAGGGTTGCGCTCGTTGCGGGACTTAACCCAACATCTCACGACACGAGCTGACGACAACCATGCACCACCTGTCTCATAGTTCCCGAAGGCACTCCCGTATCTCTACAGGATTCTATGGATGTCAAGCCCTGGTAAGGTTCTTCGCGTTGCGTCGAATTAAACCACATGCTCCACTGCTTGTGCGGGTCCCCGTCAATTCCTTTGAGTTTCAACCTTGCGGTCGTACTCCCCAGGTGGGATACTTATTGTGTTAACTCCGGCACAGAAGGGGTCGATACCCCCTACACCTAGTATCCATCGTTTACAGCGTGGACTACCAGGGTATCTAATCCTGTTCGCTCCCCACGCTTTCGTGCCTCAGCGTCAGTTACAGTCCAGAAAGTCGCCTTCGCCACTGGTGTTCCTCCTAATCTCTACGCATTTCACCGCTACACTAGGAATTCCACTTTCCTCTCCTGCACTCAAGATATGCAGTTTCAAATGCAGCCCCGGAGTTGAGCCCCGGTATTTCACATCTGACTTGCATACCCGCCTACGCACCCTTTACACCCAGTAATTCCGGACAACGCTCGCCACCTACGTATTACCGCGGCTGCTGGCACGTAGTTAGCCGTGGCTTCCTCCTCTGGTACCGTCATTTTTTTCTTCCCAGAAGACAAAAGTTTACGACCCGAAAGCCTTCTTCCTTCACGCGGCGTTGCTGCGTCAGGGTTTCCCCCATTGCGCAATATTCCCCACTGCTGCCTCCCGTAGGAGTCTGGGCCGTGTCTCAGTCCCAATGTGGCCGATCACCCTCTCAGGTCGGCTACCCATCGTTGCCTTGGTAGGCTTTTACTCTACCAACTAGCTAATGGGACGCGAGTCCATCTATTAGCGGATTGCTCCTTTGATGTTTTTATCATGCGATAATTACATTTCATGCGGTATTAGCACACCTTTCGATGTGTTATCCCCCTCTAATAGGCAGGTTGCTCACGCGTTACTCACCCGTCCGCCGCTAGGATCAGACTGTGATAAATCACTGTCGTCTCCCCGCTCGACTTGCATGTGTTAGGCACGCCGCCAGCGTTCGTCCTGAGCCAGGATCAAACTCTCAATACATATATGTGCATCTTCTCACCGAAGATGTACAGTACTACTAAAATTCGCTAAGCTCATTAAGTAGTACTAGCATGTTCGTTCGTTTAGCTCATTACTTTTTACTAGCTTTGTTTGCTAAGTTTTGTTTCGCTAAGTTTAACCTCGTTTTATTAACGAGAACCTCTTACGCTGTTTACTTTTCAAAGACCAATTTTTTTACCGCTCTTTTCAAGCGGCGAAGTTTATTATACCAAATACTTTTTTGTTTGTCAACATGTTTTTATTTGATATTCGCTAGAATAACTTAGTGAGTCTTTTACGAACTCTAGTTATTCTGTGCGTCTGCATCAGCAGACGTTCCTTAATAACTCCTCTGCATCCTCGCTTCGTTTTTCCTCGCTTAATGCAGCTTGATTATCTTAACATGTTTCTTGCGTTATGTCAACACCTTTTCCTAAGTTCTTTTAAACTTTTTTAAATGATGTTGTCATTTCTCTTTCCGCGCTTTTGAAGGCGCTTGACTATAATAACATTTATATAAGCTTATGTCAACATATATTCAAAAAATAAATGATTTTTTTTGTTAAACACATAAAATGGGGTAATCAAAACATCCCATTGCCAATAAAATAAAAGGCTTCAAGACAATTTTGTCTCAAAGCCTCTTATTTTATTCTATAATTTATTCTTTTTCTTCTATCCTTGCTTCATCTATTTCTTCATTATCATCATCATTATCTTTTTCTTCTATCCTTGCTAATTCTACTAAGACAACATCATCATGCATTCTCATTAATGTAACACCTTGTGTAGCTCTTCCCATCTTACTAATTTCTTCTGCACTTATTCTAATAATAGTACCATCAGAACTGATCATCATAATATCATCTGCATCTGTTACAACCTTTAAACCAGCAAGTTGTCCTGTCTTTTCAGTTAAACGATAAGTGAGAATACCTTTACCTCCCCTTGTTTGAATACGATATTCATCAAGGTTTGTTCTCTTTCCATATCCTTTTTCTGTTACAACCAATAAATCTGCATCTTCTCGTATAATTGACATTCCAATTACATAATCACCTTGTTTTAATGAAATAGCTTTTACCCCTTGAGTCGTTCTACCCATAGGTCTTACATCTTTTTCACTAAATCTGATTGATAAGCCCCCTCTGGTACCCAAAATGACCTCTTGTTCACCATCAGTAAGCTTAACTCTTATTAACTTATCATCTTCTCTAAGGATAATAGCCGCTAACCCTCTTTTTCTTGCAGTATCATATTCCATTAAATCAGTCTTTTTAATTAGGCCCTTTTCTGTTGTCATTAATAAGTAGTTGCCTTCAGTAAATTCTCTAATAGGAATGACTGCAGTAATTTTTTCACCAGGTTCAATCTCTAATAGATTTACAATTGCAGTACCTCTAGCTTGTCTACCTGATTCAGGAATTTCATATCCCTTTAATTTATACATTCTTCCTCTATCTGTGAAGAACAAGATATTATGGTGAGTAGTTGTAACAAATAGATTTTCTACAAAATCTTCTTCCCTCGTACTTAATCCTATAATTCCTTTTCCACCTCTTCTTTGACTCTTATAGGTGTTAGCTGGTATCCTTTTGATATAACCATAATGGGTCAACGTTATAACAATGTCTTCTTCATCAATTAAATCTTCTATATTTATTTCATCCATTGATGGCAATATCTTTGTTCTTCTCTCATCACCATATTTCTCTTTGATGACTAGTAATTCTTCTTTTATAATATCAAGTACCATTTCTTCACTTAATAAAATACTCTTCAGATACTTAATCTTTTCTAATAATTCTTGATATTCTTTTTCTATTTTATCTCTTTCTAGACCTGTTAATCTTGCAAGTCTCATATCTAAAATAGCTTGTGCTTGAATATCTGTTAATTGAAATTCTTCCATCAATTTTTGTTTTGCTATTGCTGTAGTTTCAGATTTTCGTATTATTCTGATTATTTCATCTATGTGATCAAGTGCAATTTTTAAACCCTCTAAAATATGCGCTCTGGCCTCAGCTTTATTTAAATCATATTTTGTTCGCCTTCTGATTACTTGTTTTTGAAATTCAACATAATTATCTAGTACTTGCCTTAAATTAAGAACTTTTGGTTCATTGTTTACAAGTGCCAGCATAATGACACTAAAAGTATCTTGCATTTGCGTATTTTTGTATAACTGATTTAATATGACATTACCATTTATATCTTTTTTGAGTTCTATTACTATTCGCATTCCTTCTCTATCTGATTCATCTCTAAGATCTGAAATACCTTCAATCTTTTTGTCCCTTACTAATCCAGCTATTTTTTCAATAAGACGCGCTTTATTAACCTGATAAGGAATCTCAGTAACAACAATTCTCTGTTTAGCATTGCTCATCTCTTCGATTTTCGCTTCTGCTCTAACATAGATTTTACCTCTTCCGGTCATATAAGCATTTCTAATCCCCTGAAAGCCCATAATATTTCCGTATGTCGGAAAATCAGGACCTTTAATAAATTTAATTAACTCTTCTATCGTAACTTCTGGATTATCTATAACCTCAATAATACCATTAATAACCTCTATAAGATTATGAGGAGGAATATTTGTAGCCATACCTACTGCAATACCTGAAGACCCATTTACTAATAAATTAGGAAACCTTGAAGGTAATACTGTCGGTTCTTTTAACCTTTCATCATAGTTAGGTACAAAATCTACGGTCTCTTTTTCTATATTTGTTAGTAGCTCTGCAGACATTTTAGACATTCTTGCCTCAGTATAACGCATTGCTGCTGCAGAATCTCCATCAACTGATCCAAAGTTTCCATGTCCATCTACCAATGGATACCTTAATGAAAAATCCTGTGCCATTCTTACCATACTATCATATACTGCTGCATCCCCATGTGGATGATATTTACCTAGTACTTCCCCAACAGTTGTTGCACATTTTCTATAACCTTTATCGGGTGTAAAACCTAATTCATTCATTGCATAAAGTATTCTTCTATGTACAGGTTTTAGTCCATCTCTTACATCTGGAAGAGCTCGTCCAACGATTACACTCATTGCATAATCTATATATGATTTTTTCATTTCTGATTCTATATCCACAGGTATAATCTTATGTGCGGAGTTTTCTATCATTCGTTCTTTCCTCCTAACTTATATTAAATATCTAAATTCTTAACTGATTTAGCATGCTTTTCAATAAATTCTCTTCTTGGTTCTACTTTATCACCCATCAGAATTGTGAATATTTCATCAGCTGCTACGGCATCTTCTAATTCAACCTTTAAAATTATTCTCGTTTCAGGATTCATTGTTGTTTCCCATAATTGATCAGGATTCATCTCTCCAAGACCTTTATACCTTTGAATATTTGAATCTTTTCCAATTTCCTCTAGAGTCTTCTCTAATTCTTTGTCATTATATGCATATTTCACTTTTTTTCCCCGCGACACCTTATAAAGTGGAGGTTGTGCTATATATACATGCCCTTGTTCTACGAGTGGTTTCATAAATCTGAACATAAATGTTAATAATAATGTTCTAATATGAGATCCATCTACATCCGCATCGGCCATAATAATAACTTTATTATATCTCAATTTTTCAGTATCAAACTCTTCACCTATACCTGCACCAAGAGCTGTAATAACAGGCATCAATTTTTCATTTCCATATACTTTATCTATTCTTGCTTTTTCAACGTTTAACATCTTGCCCCATAAAGGTAATATCGCTTGGAATTTTCTATCTCTACCTTGTTTTGCCGAGCCTCCTGCTGAGTCACCTTCTACAATATATATTTCTGTACGTTCATTGTTTTTTTCAGAACAATCAGCTAATTTTCCAGGAAGTGATGTACTATCTAGAGCACTTTTTCTTCTTGTAAGTTCTCTTGCTTTTCTTGCTGCTTCTCTTGCTCTAGAAGCCATAATAGCTTTTTCTAGAATAGATTTTGCCACAGATGGATTTTCTTCGAGAAATGTTGACAGCTTTTCACCTACTATCCCCTCAACAAAACCTCTAATTTCGCTATTCCCTAATTTTGTTTTTGTTTGTCCTTCAAATTGTGGTTCTCTTATTTTTACACTAATAACTGCGGTAATTCCTTCTCTAATATCTTCACCACTTAAATTTTTCTCATTTTCTTTTATAATTTTATTTTTTCTTGCGTAATCATTAAATACTTTTGTCAATGCAGCTTTAAATCCTGTTTCATGCATTCCACCTTCGATAGTATGTATATTGTTAGCAAAACTAAAAATATTGTCTATATAACTATTATTATATTGGACAGCTATTTCAATCTGCGATCCATCCTTTTCACCTTCAAAATAAATGGTCTTTTCATGGATACTCTCTTTATTTCTATTAATATATTCAACAAAAGACATAATACCGCCATCATATTTTAGCTCAATTTCTTTCTCTTCTTCCCTTTTGTCTCTTAATATAATTTTTATGCCTTTATTTAAAAAAGCTAGTTCTCTTAATCGCGTCAGTAAAATATCATAATCATAGACTAAGTCTTCAAAAATTTCTCCATCTGGTTTAAAAGATATTTCTGTACCACTTTTCATTGTATCGCCAATACTTTTAAGAGGATTCGTTACTATTCCTCTTTCATATCTTTGAAAATATATTTTTTTGCCATCGTATACTTTAACTTCTAACCATTCTGAAAGAGCATTAACAACCGATGCACCAACACCGTGAAGTCCGCCAGATACTTTATATCCATCTCCACCAAATTTACCACCTGCATGTAACACAGTAAATACAACTTCTACTGCAGGAATGCCCATCTTTGGATGAATCCCTACTGGAATACCCCTTCCATCATCTTCTACAACAATTGAATTGTCTTCATTGATTGTAACTATAATTTTATCACAATGTCCTGCTAAGGCTTCATCAATACTATTATCAACAATTTCATATACTAAATGATGTAATCCTCTTGATGAAGTAGTCCCAATAT
The DNA here is from genome assembly GCA_963662695.2 of Clostridia bacterium. Lineage (GTDB taxonomy): Bacteria > Bacillota > Clostridia > SK-Y3 > SK-Y3. The sequence continues at coordinate 1,893,092 of CAXXDC010000001.1, forward strand.
ACATTCCTGGTCTTTTTCTAACTGCTTCTAAACCTTCTAATACCTGTATTTGATTTTCATCATATTTTGTTTCTACTCTTTTATTTTCCATAACAACCTCCTTGATTTAGAAAAACAAAAATTACTTTTCATTGGCTTTTTATTGCCTGGGAAATATCTATATATTAGCTATGTTTTCCATAGATTTTGCTCTTTTAAATAATGTTACTGATGATATTGGTGAAAGATATATTTTGCTTTTTTCATCTACTTCTGTTATTACAAAAGACTTAGGTAAATCATCAGATATACTAACGATAAAACCTTCTTCTTCAGCAATCTTCAAAAATTCTTTACTGTATTTTGAAACAGTTGTTGCATCTAAATCCATAATTGCAATAACATCTTTTAATCTTACAACTACTTCCTCTCCTAAGTGTAAGAACATTTTATTGCCTCCAATTATTATATTTATAATTTAATCATTCCCTATATATTTTACCATTTTCTATTCTATAAATATAGTTTTTTTTATTAATATTAAATCCATTAATTTCGGTACAAGTAATGATAACTTGTCTATTCATAATGTTATTCATAATATAGTCTTGCCTATTTTTATCCAATTCCGACATAATATCGTCTAATAATAGAACAGGATATTCTCCTAATTCTTCTTTAATCAGCTCCATTTCAGCCATTTTCAAAGAAAGTACAACTGTCCTTTGCTGTCCTTGAGATCCATATTTTTTCACTTGAATATCATTTATATAAAAATTCATGTCGTCTCTATGAGGACCAATTAAAGTCATACCATAATTTATCTCTCTTTGTCTGTTTCTCTCTAATTTTTTCTTAAATATTTCTTTTATATGTTCAATATCTTTTGAATTATCATCATGAATTCCTATATTTGTTTTGTATTCAATTTTCAATTTTTCTTTATCGCGAGTAATATTTTTATGAATTTCTTTTGATATATCTCTTATCTTTTCTATAAATATTAATCTACTTGATATAATACGTGAACCGCAATCTATCAATTTTTCATCCCAAATTGGTAATGTATCTATTAATGATTTATTAAAATTAAGTGACTTAAGAAGATTATTTCTTTGATTTAAAATTTTAATATATTGTTGTAAATAATAAAAATAATTAGGTCTTAATTGACTAATACATACATTTATAAATTTTCTACGCTGTACAGGGCCTTCCTTTATTAAATTTAAATCTTCTGGTGAAAATATTACTGCATTGAAAAACCCCATTAATTCACCTATTTTATTAATGGGTACTTCATTTATTTTTATTCTCTTTTTTTTATCTGATGATAGAATAATCTCACCATGATTTATTCCATTTTCATTTATGAAACTAATTTTTATATTTGAAAAATCTTTATCAAATAAAATCATTTCACTGTCTTTATTTGTGCGATATGATTTACCCATTGTAAAAGCGTATATTGATTCTAAAATATTTGTTTTACCCTGTGCATTATTTCCGTATAAAATATTGACCTCTTTTCCGAAATTGATATTACCATTTTGATAATTTCGAAAATTTTTAAGTTGGACATTTGTTACATACATCTGTATAGCCTCTATTCTACGGTAAATTGAATTTTTTTCTCTAATTCAATTTCTATTTGATCACCTTTTTTTATTTTTTTACCCCTTTGAAGGCAAACTTCTCCATTTAATAATATTTGTCCTTCTGATATTAAATATTTTGCTTCTCCTCCAGAGCTAACAATATCTGCCCATTTTAGTAGTTGATCAAGCTTTATAAAATCTGTTTCAATTTTTATTCGATTCATCCTAATTATCACCTTTTCAAATTTATTAGTCGTTTCTCAATCTTACAGGGAGAACTAAATATATAAATGAATCTCCTTCAACTGGTTTTATAATACATGGACTTAAACTATTATTAAATTCTAATATTACTTCTTCACTTTCACAATTTTTTAAAGCATCTAAAAGATATTTATGATTAAATCCTATTTCTAAATCCTCACCTAATGTTTCTACATTAATGGAATCCTGTACTTTACCCATATCTGTCATACAGCTTATTATTATTTTATCCATTTTTATACTTAGTTTTACAGGATATTTTTTATTGTCAGATGTAATAATTAATGCTGCTCTTTCAATACTATTTATAAGAGATCTAACAGATGTTTTTACCGTTATACTGTGCTCACTAGGTATAATCTGCTTATAATTTAAAAATTCTCCCTCTAATAATCTAGAAACAATGCGGCAATTATCAAATTCAAAAAGAACATGTTTATCTGATGTATAAAGAATTATTTCTTTTTCATCTTCTTTAATAATCTTAGATAACTCATTCAGTGTTTTACCAGGAACAACAAAAGACATTCCCTTTGATTCATTATTAATTTTTTCTTTCCTTAATGCTAAACGATATCCATCAACTGAAACCATATTAAATTTTTCTTCTTCTATTTCTATTAAAGAACCTGTCAAAATAAGTTTATTTTCATTGTTACCAACAGCAAATATTGTCTGACGAATCATACTTCTTAGTTTTTGCTGAGAAAAAGTGAGACTGTTTCTTTTTTCAACATGAGGTATTTCAGGAAATTCTGAAGATGATATTCCCATTATATTAAATTCTGAATTTCCGCATTTAATTGTTGTATGATGATTATTACTATCTACTTCAATCGTAACAACATCATTAGGAAGTCTTCTAATAATATCTCCAAATATTTTAGAATTAAGTACAACTGCACCTTCTTGTTCAATTTCAGCTTCAATTTTACATTCAATACCTAATTCAAGATCATTACCTGTTAATTTTAAATTTTCGGAAGCTTCGATTAAAATTCCTTCTAAAATAGGCAATGTTGATTTTGGAGAAACTGCTTTTTGAACAATATTAATATTGTCTAATAGTAAGTTTTTTTCGCATGAAATTTTCATAATGTGGATAACTCCTTTTAACTATATATATAAAATAAATAAAATATATATAGTAGTATTAGTAGTAGGGGTTGTTACTTCTGTGGAAAAAGGGTTTTTATAGTATTATGACTCATTTTTGTGGTGTTCATAAAGTGTTGAAAAAATGAATCATTTTATTAACAGTATGAACAAGTTTTTAAATATATAAAATTGTACACAGTTTAGTAACAATCAATTAACAGTATTGTGTGGATTATTTTCCTTTTATGTTTTTCTTTAATTGTTCTATTATTTTTTTAAGTTCATTATCATTTTTAAGTTCCTCATCTATTTTGCCTATTGCATGTAATACGGTAGTATGATCTCTACCTCCAAAATCATCACCTATTTTAGGTAATGATAGTTCTGTTAAATCTCTAGTAAGATACATTGCAATCTGTCTAGGATAAGTAATATTCTTTGTTCTTCTTTTTGATTTTAAATCTTCAGTCTTAATATTAAAATATTTAGCAACAGTTTCTTGTATTAGTTTTGCTGTAATTGTTCGATTTCTATTCGATGACAAGAAATCTTTAAGCGCTTCATCTGCTAAATCTTGTGTTATTTCCTGTTCTACTAAGGCACTAAATGCAATAATACGATTTAATGCACCTTCAAGTTCTCGTATATTAGATTTTATTCTATTTGCTATATAAATCAATATATCATCTGGTACTTCTAAATTTTCAGATTGTGCTTTTTTCTTTAATATTGCAGTTCTTGTTTCTAAATCCGGTGATTGAATGTCTCCAATAAGTCCCCATTCAAATCTTGAGCGAAGACGCTCTTCTAAAGGATTTATTTCTTTTGGTGGTCGGTCACTGGTAAGTATTATCTGTTTATTTGCTTCGTGTAGAGCGTTAAATGTATGGAAAAATTCTTCTTGTGTACTTTCTTTACCACCGATGAATTGAATATCATCAACAAGTAAAACATCTATAGATCTATATTTATTTCTAAATTCTACATTCTTATCATCTTTTATGGCATTAATTAATTCATTTGTAAATTTCTCTGATGAAACATAAACGACCTTTGATGATGGATTTTGCTCCAGTATATAGTGACCAATAGCATGCATTAAATGAGTTTTACCTAGTCCAACACCTCCATATAGAAAAAGAGGATTATACGCTTTTGCTGGAGATTCTGCTACTGCTAATGAAGCTGCATGTGCAAATCTATTACTATTTCCTACCACGAATGTATCGAAAGTATATTTTGGAATTAAGTTAGAATGATTATTATCTTCCTGATTGATTTCTATATTTTGTGCATCTTTTGAAAAAGTATCTTTTTGTTTTTTATTATTTAATATAATCACATCAATATCATATTCTTTAGATGATACTGCAAATAGAGCATTTGTAAGTAATGGTAGATATCTTCCTACTATAATATTTTGATTAAATTCGTTTGGAACACCTAAAACAATAGAATTACCAGATAATTCAATAGGTTTAATTGTTTTAATCCAAGTATTATAACCTACTGCCGTAATTTCTGATTTTATGATATCAAGTGTTTTATTCCATAAAACTAATAGTTCTTTATTCATAGTGTTCCCCCTAATAAATTTTTAAAGAATCTGAATGAATTAAAGTGTAAGATTTTATATAATAATATTTTTTTAGAATAAAAAATTAAGTAAAAATAACGAGGCTAAAACATGTTCACTACTAAGTCTATCTCCCGCCTCGTTGAAACGGTGTGTGGTAATTTAATATGAAAGTAATTACATTGTTATAATAAAGTTATAAACAGACTTATTAACAACTGTGGATAAATGTATAAGTAGGTATTGATAGTGTTAATAAGTATAAAATATCATTTTGTGTAAATAATAAAAAAGGATAAAAATATATTTTTAAAAAAAGCTGTTAATAAATTTACTAACAGTACATGTTATGTAAAATAAAGTAGTTTAAAAAATTAGAAAAAAAATATTCACAGTTTTATCCACAACATGTGAGTAATTTAGTCAATTTAAATGAAAATAATAAAGTTATCAACAAGCCAATACTACTATATCAAATTTATCAACAATATTCAATGATAAAAGATGAAATTCTTATTTTTTGAGAAAGATTTTGTACTTATAAGAAAATTTGACTTGTGTATCGAACGAAAATAAAAAAGAAAAATAAAAAGATATGGAACATTCTTGACATATATGAGCTTTATAATATATAATTGAACCGGTGTCTAAAAATTTTGGATAAAAAATAATTATAATAGTTATATAATGAATGGTAGATTGATAAATTTTGGTTTTTTATCATTTTTTATTGATATTTAATCAGTGTTCATCATTATTATCTAGAAGGGGGTGTTAGTTTTGTTAAGAACGTATCAACCGAAAAAAAGACATAGAAAAAAAGAGCATGGATTTAGAAAAAGAATGAAGACCAGAAATGGTAGAAAAGTTCTGGCTAAAAGAAGACAAAGAGGTAGAAAGAAATTGTCAGCATAAAGGCCACTTTTGAGTGGCCTTTTTATTAAATAAGAAGAATTACTTCTTTATTTAATAAAAAGGGATGCTAAATTTTTTTTGAGTAAGGTAGATTTAATGAATGATACTATTTCTATAAAAAAAAATATTCAGTTTAAAAGTATATATAAAAGAGGAAAATGTATTGTTAATAAATTATTGGTAATCTATATATTAAAAAATAGATTACCAATCAATAGACTTGGCATTGTTGCAAACAAAAAAGTTGGTAATGCAGTGACTCGAAACAGAGTTAGAAGATTAATAAAAGAAAATTATAGACTGAAAGAAAATAGGATATCAAAGGGTTATGATATTATTTTTGTTTCGCGTGTTCGCGCAAAAGATGCTACATATGACCAAGTTGATAAAGCAATGCAACATTTATTAAAAAAAGCAGGGTTAATGAATGATTAAGAAATTTATTGTTTTTTTAATATTATTGTATAGAAAATTAATATCACCTTTAAAGAGACCAAGTTGTAGATTTTATCCTACATGTTCACAATATGCCATTGATGCAATAAATAAATATGGTATTTTTAAAGGTATTTATTTAGCTATAAAAAGAATTTTGAAATGTCATCCTTTCCATCCTGGTGGGTATGATCCTATAAAGTGAGAGAAGGGACTATTTATATTTAAGGAGGGAAACAATGGGAAATTTGTTTTCACTAATAACAGATCCTCTAGGAAATTTTTTGAGTTTTATTTATAACGTTACGAATAGTTATGGATTATCTATTATATTATTTACTATAGTTGTAAAGATAATTTTGCTTCCTTTAACTTATAAGCAACAAAAGTCGACAATGGAGATGCAAAAGATTCAACCAATTATTAATAATTTGCAAAAAAAACATAAAAACAATAAAGAAAAATTAAATGAAGAAATGATGAAAGTTTATCAGGAGCATAAAATTAATCCTGCTGCTGGATGCTTACCTTTGTTTATACAATTACCTATTATTTTTGCTTTATTTCGAGTAATTAATAAACCTTTAACATACATATTGAAAATAACAACTGATGAGCAAAGATTAGGTTTAATAAAAAAATTAAATCTTTCTATTTCCTTGGATCAAGTTGCCAATAAAGAAATTTTAATTGCAGAACAGATTCAAAAAATAGATTTAGAAACGTTAAGAAATATTACTGGTATTGCGAATATAAAGCCTATTGATTTTAATTTTTTAGGTTTGAATTTAGCGCATTCACCACAATTTACTGTTATTAATCTATTATGGATCATTCCAATTCTAGCAGCTGGGACAACTTATATATCCAGTAAATTAATGACTAAGATGAATTCTTCTAGTTCCAATCAGAATGATCAGACAGCTCAAATGACGAATAGTATGATGACTTTTATGCCTATTATGACAGGTTTTATTAGCTTTTCATTGCCAGCAGGTGTTGGATTATATTGGATTGTTAGTAATTTATTCCAAATGGCGCAACAGGTTATATTAAATAAATATTTTGCGGCAGCACAAAAGGAGGGGAAAGTATCATAAATGAGAGAGTCTGTAGAAAAAAGGGGAAAAACTGTTGAAGAGGCAGTAAATGAGGCACTTCGTGAATTAAATGTAACAAAAGAACAAGCGGATATTCAAATAGTTGAAGAAGGAAACAAAGGTTTTTTTGGAATTATTGGAAAAAAAGAAGCAGTTGTAGTAGTTACTAAAAAAAATATTGCTCAGATGAGAGCAAAAGAATTTTTAGGTAGCGTATTTAATAGTATGAATTTAGAAGTACAGACTAATTTCAATGAAGAAGGAAATTCGTTAAATATTGATCTTGTAGGCGATGATATGGGAATACTCATTGGTCGAAGGGGTGAAACTTTAGATGCACTTCAATATTTGACAAGTTTGGTGGCAAATAAGGGCGACGATGAATATATGCGCGTTTCCATTGATACTGAAAATTATAGAAAAAGAAGAGAAGAAACATTGGTTAGATTAGCAAAAAAACTTGCTGATAGAGTGTTTAAGTATAGAAGAAGTATTACCTTAGAGCCAATGAATCCATATGAGAGAAGAATAATTCATTCAACATTACAGAATAATAAAATGGTAAATACATATAGTATTGGTGAGGAACCTAATCGTAAAGTAGTTATTGCTCTAAATAATCGAAAAAGGATACGCTATTAGTTAGACGATCGTTTAATTAGCTGTGGCTGAAGACTACAATAGTCTATAGCTATGGCTATATTTTTTTACTTAAATAGAGAGTGGGATGAAAAAAATGTATGTAGAAGATACTATAGCTGCCATATCTACACCAACTGGTGTAGGTGGTATTGGCATTATTCGTGTCAGTGGTGAAGATGCAATTAATATTGTAGATAAAATTTTTATTTCACCAAGACAAAGAAAGTTAAGTCAGGTGAAAACACATACAATTCATTACGGAAATATTTATGATATTGAAAAAAAACATATGATTGATGAAGTATTGATATCTGTGATGAAAAAACCTAACACATATACAAGAGAAGATATTGTAGAAATTAATTGTCATGGGGGGATAATATCTACAAAAAATGTTTTAGAAGAAGTCCTTAAAGCTGGTGCCAGAATTGCTGATGCAGGTGAATTCACTAAAAGAGCTTTTTTGAATGGAAGAGTAGATCTTACACAAGCAGAAGCAATTATTGATATTATTAATTCTAAGACAAATGTAGAACTTGAAACAGCCGTTAATCAATTGGAAGGAACTCTCTCTCATAAAATTCTTAATATTCGAAACCAATTAGTCAATCTTGCAGCACACTTACAGGCAGCTGTAGATTTTCCGGAAGAGGATATTGAAGAATTAAATGAAGATGCGCTTAAAGAAAAATTATTAGTTATCTATGATGAAATTGAAAATCTCATTAAAACCGCGGATATGGGAAAAATTATTAGGAATGGATTAAGTACTGCTATTATTGGAAAACCGAATGTTGGAAAATCATCATTGTTAAATGCTTTAGTAAGAGATAAACGTGCTATTGTCACTGAAATTGCTGGAACAACAAGAGATATTATAGAAGAGTATGTAAACATTCATGGTGTACCATTAAAGATTATAGATACAGCAGGGATAAGAGAAACCGATGATTTAGTCGAAAAAATAGGCGTTGAAAAATCTAAGGAAGCAATTTTGCAAGCAGATTTAGTGATATTATTATTAGACGGCAGTGAACCATTGAATAATAATGACAAATATATTATTGATATTGTTAAAGATAAAAAGACCATTGTATTAACTAATAAAACAGATTTAGAAGAAAAAATCGAGTACGAATATATCAAAGAAATTTTTGGGAACAATGTTTTATTAAAGATTTCAGTAAAAGAAGGCACTGGTCTTGGGCAACTAGAAAATACAATAAAAGAAATGTTTATTGGTGGCGAAGTAACAATCAATGATAATATTATTATTACTAATGTTAGACATAAAAATTCATTGATAAAAGCAAATGAAAGTATAAATAATAGTATGGATGCTTTGAAAATTGGGATGCCGATAGATATGGTGTCAATAGATATAAGTAACGCAATTGAAAATTTAGGTGAAATTATAGGTTTGACAGTTTCAGAAGAAATCATCCATCAAATTTTTAAACAATTTTGTCTAGGGAAATGAGGGTTATAAATGAAATATTATGCTGGTGAATATGATGTTGCTGTTGTTGGTGGTGGACATGCTGGGTGTGAGGCAGCATTAGCTGCTGCAAGATTAGGTTGTTCAACAATTATGTTTGCCATTAATTTAGATAGTGTAGCTAATATGCCGTGCAATCCCAGTATCGGAGGAACAGCAAAAGGTCATCTTGTTAGAGAGATAGATGCTTTAGGCGGAGAAATGGGAAAAATTGCAGACAAAACTTTTATACAATCAAGAATTTTAAATAGAGGTAAAGGGCCTGCTGTTTATTCTTTACGTGCACAATCAGATCGACGTGCCTATCAAATGGAGATGAAACATGTATTGGAGAAACAGGAGAATTTAGATATTAAACAGGCTGAAATAGTGGATTTGATTGTTGAAGATAAAAAAGTAAAAGGCGTTAAGACACATACGGGTGCTGTATTTAATGTTAAGGCAGTTGTTTTAGCAACAGGTACTTTTTTAAAAGGAAAAATCATTATTGGTGATGTTAGTTATAGTGGTGGACCAGATGGTTTGTTTCCTGCAAATAAATTATCCGATGCTTTAAAAGAAAACAATATCGAATTATTGAGATTCAAAACTGGAACACCTGCAAGGATAAATTCCCGAAGTGTTGATTTTTCAAAAATGGAAGAACAAAAAGGTGATGATGTTATCACACCGTTCTCTTTTGAAACAAAAGATTTAGGTAAAAATGTGGCTTCCTGTTGGCTTACATATACAAATGAAAATACACATGAAATTATTAAAAAGAATTTGCATCGTTCACCACTATACGGAGGTCAAATAGAAGGGGTTGGCCCCCGTTATTGTCCTTCCATTGAAGACAAAGTTGTACGTTTTGCAAATAAAGATAGACATCAAGTTTTTATAGAACCGATGGGATTAAATACGGAAGAAATGTATGTTCAAGGGGTATCTAGTAGTTTACCAGAAGATGTGCAAATAGAATTGTATCGAAGTATACCGGGTCTTGAAAATGTGAAAGTAATGAGAACAGCATATGCAATTGAGTATGATTGTATTAATCCTACACAGTTAAATTTAACATTAGAATTTAAAGAAGTATCTGGTTTATATGGTTCTGGACAGTTTAATGGATCTTCTGGTTATGAGGAAGCTGCTGCCCAGGGATTAATTGCTGGGATTAATGCTGCATTGAAAATTAAAAATAAAGAACCACTCATTATAGATAGATCAGAGGCATATATTGGAACGTTAATTGATGACCTTGTGACGAAAGGGACAAATGAACCCTATCGTATGTTAACATCTCGTTCAGAATATAGATTAATGCTTAGACAAGACAATGCAGATTTAAGATTGACACCTTTGGGTCATGAAATAGGGTTGATATCTGATGAGAGATATCAAGAATTCTTAAATAAAAAGGATAATATAGAAGAAGAAATAAAAAGATTAGAAAAAGTCGTTATTCCTCCAAAATATAATGTGAATGAATTTTTACTAAAAAATAATAGTTCACAAATTAAATCTGGCATTCGATTGGTAGAATTGTTGCGTCGGCCAGAAATATCTTATGATGCATTAGGGGAGATAGATACAAATAGACCTAATTTACCTTTTGCTGTAATAGAACAGGTTTCAATTCAAGTGAAATATGAAGGTTATATAAAGCGACAAAAAATGCAGATTCAGCAATTCAAAAAACTTGAAAATAAAAAATTATCTTCTAATATTGATTATAATAATATCGATGGACTAAGATTGGAAGCAAGACAAAAATTAACCAAAGTTAGACCTAACTCTATGGGGCAGGCATCTAGAATCTCTGGTGTTTCTCCTGCAGATATTTCTGTTTTGATGATATATTTAGAACAATTAAAAAGAGAGAGAAAAATGGGTGAACAAAAAAATGAATCTTAAAAAATTAATAGAAGAAGGTACACAAAAGTTTAATATTGAATTATCTTCAGAACAGATTGATAAATTTCTTAAATATAAGGATTTAATCATAGAATGGAATCATAGAATTAATCTTACTGCTATTACTGAGCCAAGTGAGATTATAGAGAAACATTTTATAGATTCATTGGCATGTCTAATTAGTAATAAATTTTATGAAGGTTGTAAAGTAATAGATGTAGGAACAGGGGCAGGTCTACCCGGGATTCCTCTTAAAATTGCTCGTACGGATATAAATGTAACGCTATTAGATTCTTTAAATAAACGTATAAATTTTTTAAATGAAGTTATTAAAGAGCTTGATTTATTAGAGATAAAAGCATTACATGCAAGAGCAGAGGATTATGGAAAAGATGAAACATTTCGTGAACAATTTGATATTGCTGTATCAAGAGCGGTAGCTAATTTAGCTGTCTTGGCAGAATATGTTCTTCCTTTTGTTAAAATTGGAGGATATTTTATAAGCTTAAAAGGTCCAGAAGTAGATGACGAAATTCAAAATGGGAATAAGGCAATCAATATTCTAGGTGGAAAAATTGAAGAGACGATAAAAATAGCATTACCAAACAGTGGAATTGTGCATAGCTTAATTTTAATAAAAAAAATTAACAAGTGTCCGACAAAATATCCAAGAAAAGCTGGAAAACCATCAAAAAACCCCTTATAATCAATTAATTATGGAGAATTATGTAAAAAAAAGGCGAACGATTTTCCCCCACTTTTTATTATAATATGGTATAATACCGTGTATAGACAAGTCAGTATTAGGTCGGAACAACATTACGAAAGAGGGGGGAACGTGTATAATGGAGGTAATGTCTATGTTTAAAAGCAACCAGGAAAGTGATAAAAATAAGATTTTAAGTATTGCAATCGAAAAGGTAAAACCAAATCCTTACCAACCTCGTAAGCATTTTGATAAAGCGGCTTTAGAAGAATTAAGTCAATCAATAAAACAGTATGGCGTTTTACAACCTATTAATGTTAGAAAAATAGGAGCTAATAATTATGAGTTAGTTGCAGGTGAAAGAAGATTAAGAGCATCTAAGATGGCTAATTTAGAAGAGATACCTGTAATTATTGTAAATATGACAGATAATGATTCTGCTGTAGTGGCACTTATAGAAAATTTACAGCGTGAAGATTTGAGTTTTATGGAGGAAGCAGAAGGATACTTTCATTTGATTTCAGAACATGGATTGACACAAGAAGAGTTAGCTCAAAAAGTTGGTAAAAGTCAATCGACAATAGCTAACAAAATGAGACTATTAAAGTTGCCTCCGATGGTAAAAAAAATAATTAATGATAATAAGTTAACCGAAAGACATGCACGAGCATTATTAAAATTACCAGATGAACAGTTACAGTTAAAGGTTTTAAATAAAGTATGTCAAAAAGGTTTTAATGTTAAAAGAACAGAAGAAGAAATACAGAATATCATTGAGAAAGTAACGTCCGAAAAGGATCAGATTAGCAATAGTAAGAAAATTACATTCATGAGAGATATGAGGATATTTATAAATACACTAAAACAGGCAGTTGAAATGGTGAAGAAATCTGGTGTGAATGCAACAACTACGCAGGTGGATAAGGGAGACTATATTGAGTATACTGTTAGAATCCCAAAAAAATAGTATATGAAAATAAAACATATAAAGAGTAGGAATGGCAAAGTTAACCGCCATTTCTTTTTTTTATCTTCATTACACTTTTTCAAATAATAGTAACATTCCTATAATAATAAAGGAAATACCTGCCCCCACTTTAATATAGTGTGGTGGAATATATCTACTAAGAAAATCACCAGCTAAAACGCCTATTAATGATGAAAGGACTAATGCAGATGCTGATCCTATAAATACAGGAATAATATTCTTTGTCTTACAAGCTAAAAGCATTGTTGAAAGTTGTGTCTTATCTCCTAATTCTGCTAAAAAGACTACAATAAAGCTAGTAAATATTATTTTCCACATTTTTTATCCCTCCGTAATATTAAAAATATAATTGATAATGATTGATATAATGAAGAAGCTAATAATAAGGCAATTGTAACAAAAATAAAGAAACTCAATATAAATGCGAGGGTCTCTAAAAATGTTATTTGATTGCTAAAATTAAAAAATACACTAATGCTTGTATCTTTGAATTTATATATGAAATTGGTTGTTACAGTCGGAATAATTGTAAATATTCGAAAAAATCGTGAATTGCTATAAAAATTCAGATAAAGTGCCCATGAAAAAAGACAGCTGATAATACTTAAGCAAACCAATTTTGATGAATATTTATTATTGATTTTCAATGACAATCACCCCATAGAAGCATTAGTATATTATATTCATCGGATTTTTATTTATTCAATAAAAAATAATGTTTCACGTGAAACATTTATAGTTAAAAATAGAGACGATTTATGTTATAATAAGTAATGCGAAGATAAATATGAAAGGTGGTGAAAATTTGGGAAAAGTTATTTCTATTGCAAATCAAAAGGGGGGAGTTGGTAAGACAACAACCTCAGTTAATTTAAGCGCATGTCTTGCTGATAGAGGATATAATGTACTGTTAATCGATATAGATCCACAGGGAAATAGCACAAGTGGATTAGGGATTCATAAAAAATCTTTAAAAAAATCAATTTATGAGGTAATGATTAATAGCGAGCCCATTGGTGAGAGTATTATAAAAACAGACTTTAAAAATTTATATGTATGTCCTTCAAACATTGATTTAGCTGGAGCTGAGATAGAACTAGTTGAGGTTGAATCAAGAGAATATTGTTTGAAATCGGCTGTTGAACCTATTAAAGATGAATACGATTTTATTATAATAGATTGTCCACCATCATTAGGCCTTTTAACAATTAATGCATTTACATGTACGGACTCGATATTAGTTCCAATACAATGTGAATACTATGCATTGGAAGGATTAAGTCAACTAACAAATACAATAAAAAAAGTTAAGAAACATCTCAATAATGAGATAGATATTGAAGGTGTTTTATTAACCATGTTCGATGCTAGAACGAATTTGGCGATTCAAGTAGTCGATGAAGTAAAAAAGTATTTTCCTAAAAAAGTTTTTACTTCAATTATTCCACGTAATGTTAGATTGAGCGAAGCACCAAGTTTTGGACAACCTATTATTAAGTATGATCCGAGGTCAAGGGGAGCTCAATGTTATAACGAATTGACAGATGAGGTAATAGAAAGAAATTAATAGTGAAAGAAATGTGATTAAAGTGAGGTGAATGAGTATGGCTAAGAAGGCTTTAGGAAAAGGGTTAGGTGCACTGTTTGAGAATGAAGAGATAGCTGAAAATACTGGTGTTCAGGAGATAAAGCTAATAGATATTGAGCCAAACAAGTCACAACCTCGTAAGTATTTTGATGAAGAAAAGCTTCAGGTTCTATGTGATTCAATTAAGATGCATGGCGTCATACAACCTATCGTTGTAAGAAAACTTGAAACTGGATTTTATCAAATTATTGCTGGCGAGAGAAGATGGAGAGCAGCGAGAATGGCTGGAATAAAGCAAATACCAGCTGTAATTAAAGATTATAGCAATAAAGAAGTAATGGAACTTGCTTTAATAGAGAATTTACAAAGGGAAGACCTAAATCCTATAGAAGAGTCAGAGGGTTATAAAAATTTAATTGAAGAATTTAAGCTTACGCAGGAAGAGATTAGTGTGAGGGTAGGTAAGAGTCGCTCTGCTATAGCTAATGCATTACGTTTATTGAATTTGCCAGAAAATATAAAGGAATTACTTGTTCAGGATAAAATTTCAGCTGGACATGCTAGAAGTCTTTTGAGTTTAGAAAATATTATACTACAAAATGAAATAGCAACTAGAATTGTAAATGAGCAGTTAAGTGTTAGACAAACAGAAAAGCATGTAAAAGAACTCTTAGCAAATGGAAACAAGAAGAAAGAGCTTAAGGAAAACAGGAGAAAAAATCAACATTATATAGATATAGAGAATAAACTTTCTGAAACATTTGGAACTAAGGTGAAAATACATAATGGTAAAAACAAGAGTAAAATTGAAATTGAATACTATTCTGAACAAGAACTAGAAAGACTATTACAAATTTTCAAAACGTCTCTATAAAAAAAGTAAAGAATAGCAACAAATGCTCGTCCATATTTTTCGTAAAACCAAAAAACAAGAAGCTATTAATATAAATACACTAAAAGTGCATAACATTCGTTTAAAAGCGAAACAGGCGCCTCAGAAAGTGAGCGCAAAATTTTAAAAACTTAAAACAATAATAAAATCAGAAAATGTTTCACGTGAAACAAAGAAAGTTATAAGGGGTAAAGAGATGAACATAATAAGTAATTATTTTTCTACATATACAAATTTGATTATACTTACAATGATGATAATGGTTTTTATTATCTTTATTCTCACAATTGTTAATAGAATAAAGATAAGTAAGCTAAAAAAAAGATATGAAAAAATTATTAATGAGGTATCAGATAAAAATATAGAAGGAATTTTGTTGGATTATTATGAAAAGGTAGAAAGTGTACGAAAAGAAAACAAAAATATTAATGCTAATATAGATAGAGTCAATCACAATATGAAACAATGCGCACAGAAAATTGGAGTTGTTAGATATAATGCTTTTGAAGACGTAGGAAGCGATTTAAGCTTTTCCATAGCGATTTTAGATAAAAATGATAACGGATTAGTTATAAATGGCGTATATTCTAGAGAAAATTCAACAGTTTACGCGAAACCTATAGAGAATGGCAAATCAAAATACAAGTTATCTTCAGAGGAAGAGCAGGCATTAGAACTAGCGAGAAGAAAATATGACGAAAAAGTTATAGTATAGCCGAGTCTAATTTATTTGATTTTTTGATTAAATCTTCTTTAGTTATAATATTTTTATCTATTAATAACTCTATTAATGTAGCAATCGCAAGCGTATTTTTATAATCAGTAGTTTTTAGGTCTGAGATTTGACCAAAAATTTCAACAGGATTCACCATATTATTTTTTTTATTCATAATTTCCTCCATAATGGTAGCATATTAATAAGATTATTCCCAGTTATTAAAGAAAGTATACAAATTAAGTTGATGAAGTGGGGAAATATAGTATAATAAAGACATTATAAGTAGAAGATTAAAGTAATAAATTATTTAGTAAACATATAAAAGCACAGGAGGGTATAATGTTAGACATAAAATTAATCAGGAAAGATGCAGATAAAGTAAAGAAATCTTTAGAGAAGAGAAAAGCTGACTTTAACTTGGATGAATTATTGAAT
Organism: Clostridia bacterium; assembly: GCA_963662695.2. GTDB lineage: Bacteria > Bacillota > Clostridia > SK-Y3 > SK-Y3. The sequence continues at coordinate 1,909,420 of CAXXDC010000001.1, forward strand.
TTAGATAATGGGCGAAGAGAACTACTTTATCAAGTAGAACAGTTGAAAAATAAGCAAAATACTGCATCTAAGCAAATACCAGCAATGAAAAAAGAAGGAAAAGATGTATCTGAACTTTTAGCTGAGATGAAAGACCTATCTAGCAAAATTAAAGAGATAGATGCAAAAGTAAGAGAAATAGATATAGAAATTGAACAAGCAATGTTGAGAATCCCCAATATACCGCATGAAAGTGTACCTGTTGGAGATACGGATGAAGACAATGTGGAGTTAAGAAAATGGGGAGAACCTAGAAAGTTTGAATTTGAGCCGAAGGCGCATTGGGATATTGGAGAAGATTTGGGAATTTTGGATTTCTCGACTGCAGCTAAGGTTACTGGGGCAAGATTTACCTTCTATAAAGGCGCAGGTGCACGACTTGAAAGGGCACTCATTAACTTTTTTCTAGATTTACATACTGATAAGCATGGATATGAAGAAGTATTTCCTCCGTTTATGGTACATAGAAATAGTATGGTAGGAACAGGTCAGCTTCCAAAATTTGAAGAAGATGCATTTAAAGTAAGTGATACAGAGTACTTTTTAATTCCTACTGCTGAGGTACCCGTTACGAATATGTATAGGGAACAAATTATTGATGGGAATCAGTTGCCTATAAGGCATGTTGCTTATTCAGCATGTTTTAGAGCTGAAGCTGGGTCTGCGGGCCGAGATACCAGAGGCCTAATTCGTCAACATCAATTCAATAAAGTAGAGCTTGTAAAATTCGTGGAGCCTGAACATTCATATAATGAGCTTGAGACGCTAACAAATAATGCTGAAGAAGTATTAAAATTACTCGGAATACCGTATAGAGTTGTTAGGATATGTACTGGTGACTTAGGTTTTACAGCGGCCATGAAATATGATATTGAAGTGTGGATGCCAAGCTACAATAGATATGTTGAGATTTCTTCTTGCAGTAACTTTGAAGATTTTCAGGCAAGAAGAGCAAATATAAAATACAAAAAGAGTCCTAAAGATAAAGCACAATTTGTACATACCTTAAATGGATCCGGGGTTGCAGTAGGAAGAACAGTAGCTTGTATTCTTGAAAATTATCAAAATGGCGATGGTTCTGTTACAATTCCAGAAACACTAAAAAAATATATGGGTGATAAAGAAAAAATTAGCAAAAGATAGATGGCGGTTTACATGCAAATATTATGGTGAACTAATTTAAAGTGTAGAAATATAAAATTACTAAAAATTAACTTGCATTTTATGTTGACAGGTGCATAGAAATCTGTTATATTAGTATATGTCACTTTAAACGGAGAGGTGTCCGAGCGGTTTAAGGAGCTGGTCTTGAAAACCAGTGACTCGAAAGAGCCGTGAGTTCGAATCTCACCCTCTCCGCCATTTATGGAGAAGTACTCAAGTTGGCTGAAGAGGCGCCCCTGCTAAGGGTGTAGGTCGTTAACGCGGCGCGAGGGTTCAAATCCCTCCTTCTCCGCCATAAAAAAACAAATCTCGATTTATATATTGAGATTTGTTTTTTTTATGCTAATTTTGTAAAAAGTCATGTTTTAACTAAGAATTTGAATTTACATACGGGACAAGTTGCTTTAAGCATACCTTTATTTTTTGGTAACCTAAGCTGATTTTTACACTCTGGACACTTTAAAAACTTGTAATATTTTCTTTGCTTAAAGTGCGTATAGTAGACTTTAATTTTTTTGATTAATGGATCAAATATCTTATTTAAAAAGGTGATAATCTGATATATAAATTTATTATATATTTGTAGTTCATTCAGTCTTTTGTTTCTATTTTTAGATAGAATTCTAAAAACTGCCATTCCTATAAGTACCACACCAAAAAACCATATATATTTATATCTAACAAAAAGCATTGAAATAATGATTAAAGCAATGGAAAGATTATCAATGCCATAACGATTATTAAAGAAATCTCTATTCATTTTTATAGTATTCCTCCTTAAGACAATATAGTTTGGATATGTAATATGACAAATATAACTTGAGGTTTTATTGATAATAGTTTATCATTAAGTAAGACATATGACTACTACTTTTGGAAAAGAAATATTAAAAAGTAAAGAGGTATATAATGATTAAAGAATATCTAAAGGATAATATTTTAATTACGGATGGTGCAATGGGGACGTATTATGCGCAAATGGAAACTGATAGTATACCACCTGAAATGGCGAATATAATGAATGAAAGCCTTGTCAAAAGGATTCATCAAGAGTATATTGAAGCAGGAGCTCGATTAATAAGAACAAATACTTTTTCGGCGAATACCTATTCATTAAAGAGTTCTAGGGATGTGTTGAAGCAAGTAATAGATAGAGGCTATGATATTGCGAAAGAAGCTTCAGAAGGGGTAGAAATATTTATAGCTGCAGATATAGGTCCTATTCCTGAGATGGTCGATAATAAAGAAATCAATAGAGAGAATATTATAGAAGAATATAAATTTATCATTGACACTTTTCTAGATAGAGGCGCCCAAATATTTATTTTTGAAACATTTAGTAGTATTGATTATTTAAAACCTATTGCACAATATATAAAGCAAAAAAATAAAGATGTATTTATACTTACGCAGTTTGTGATCATGCAGGATCGTTTCACAAGAAAAGGTATAAAAGCGTCTAAAATAATTGAACAAGTGAGAGAGATTGATAGCATAGATGCTTTTGGATTTAATTGTGGGACAGGACCTACACATTTATATAACAGTATAAAAACCTTAGATTTAAGCAATGCCATAATTTCTGCTCTGCCAAATGCGGGTTTTCCGCAAGTAGTGAACGAAAGAACGATGTATAACCAAAATGCAGAATATTTTACTGAGGTGATGGAGAAGTTTATAGACTTGGGTGTAAAAATTATAGGTGGATGTTGTGGTACTACACCAGCGCATATTAGAAAAGTATCCGAGAGAATCTATAATACAGAAGAGACATTTTATAATAAAATCAATATTATTGATCAAATAGTAACTATTAAAAAAGAATATAAGACAAAATCTGAAGAAAATAAGTTTAAGAATAAGCTAGATAATAGTGAATTTGTTGTCGCGGTGGAACTTGACCCACCTTTTGACTGTAATGTGGAAAAAATATTAAAAGGTGCGAGTGTATTAAAAGATAATGGAGCGGATGTAATTACAATAGCAGATTCTCCATTAGGAAGAGCAAGAGTTAATGCAATGGTTGCGGCTGCAAAAATTAAAAGAGAAGTGGGTATTGATGTTATACCGCATGTTTGCTGTCGAGATAGAAATATTATAGCCCTTAAAGCAGACATATTGGCCGCATATGTGGAGGACATTAGAAATATTTTAGTAGTCACGGGTGATCCTGTTCCAGTGAGTGAAATAAAAAGTGTATTCAATTTAAATTCTATGAAACTCATGGCACTCATAGATGAAATGAATAAAGAACAATTTGGTGGAGAACCATACTTTATTGGAGGAGCACTTAATTTAAATGTCCGCAACAAGGATGCTGAGGTTGCTAGGATGTACAAAAAAGCTGAAAATGGAGCTGGATTTTTCTTAACACAGCCTATATATGATAGAGAGGTAGTAGAGTATCTGCGTTCAATGAAAAGACAAAGGAATATTAAAATTCTAGGAGGTATTATGCCTATAGTAAGTTATAGAAATGCACAATTTTTAAATAATGAAGTGCCAGGCATAAGAATTCCAAAAGAATATATTTTGCGATTTAATGAGGAAATGGCAAGAGAAGAATCCGAAAAAATAGGGATAGAAATAGCGGTGGATATTGCAAGTAGACTAAAAGAGCATGTGGATGGGTTTTATTTTATGACACCTTTTAATCGGGTTAATATGATTTCTAAAATATTAGAGGAAGTATTGTAAAGTCAATACTTCCTTTTATCGTGTTAATTTTATTTTTCTAATATCTTCGCCAAAGAATTTTAATGTAATATAATGGCCTATCAATCTTGAGATTACACGATTAGAATATAGATTATCTAATTCGCTTATATCCAAATTTGTATTTATAATAGTTTTTTGTTTGTTTAATAAGCGAGCGTTAAGTATATTAAAGAAGGTAGAACTGGTATATGCATTTACAAACTCAGTTCCTAAATCATCAATAATCAATAGATCTACATCAAATAATCTGTCTATTTGATCTTTGGTTACTATTTGCTCTGAACGACGGAATTTATAATCTTCAAGCAATCCAAATATATTATTTGCAGTCTGATAAAATACGGTCTTACCTTGATCTAATAAGTCTTTTGCAATGCAACTGGAAAGGAAGGTTTTGCCTAATCCTGGTTCACCATATAACAATAGGTTCTCCTCTGACTTATCAAAACTCTTTACAAAATTAAAACATGTTTCAAAGATGCTTTCCATATTTTCTCTAGGAGAAAAATGTTCTTTTGCTTTCTTATTAGTCGAATAATATGTAAAATCAAAATTATCAAAATTTTGTGTATCTAAAATCGATGATAAATTAGATTGTGAATAAGCTTTTTCAATTAATTTCTGTTTAAAGCATTGACATATTGAATTTTCAACATATCCAGTATCTTTACATTTGATACATTGAAACTTAATCGTTAAATAGTCTACAGAGTAGTTGTTGGTGGCAAGGAGCTCACCTTTTTCCATATTCAAATCTATACTCTTTTGTTTTATTTCATTAATGATATTATCTTCATTGACTTTATGGTGAAGAAGTTGCCTAGTAAGCGTTAATCCTGTAGTATGCAATTTTTGGTCAATTTCTTGAATACGAGGGATTTTACGATATATCTCTTCTTTCCTTATTTCTAAATCTTTTTCGTGGTTATTTCTTATGATTTCATATTCACGTAAGATCTGAGCATATACCTGACGATTATATCCCATTATTGAGACCCACTTTCCTTTTTATTGTTAAGTCGCTTTTGAAGTGCAAGCCTTTCAATTTCTTCATAGTCGTATTTTTTTTGTTTAAAGTTTACAAACTTATTATTACTTGTTTTTTGTGCTTTAGGTGCAGAAGATTTGTTATTGTACTTACCTTTATTATTCTGTTTGTGCTGATCTATATCTATTTTAGCAGCACCAATAGTTTTAATGCCTCTTTCCTTCCACGAAGCGAGGATAGAATTAAGATACGGAAATGCTAACTTACCAGTATTTAAAACCGTTATATCATAGGCGAATTTTATCATATCTATAGTATGATTCATTTCCACTAGCCACGTATCAATATATTTAGATTCTGTATCACTTAAAATACGATCTGTTAGACCTAAAGATTTTTTAACTTGAAAGGTAGCAGAATTTTTTTGTTCTAGCTTTTTAAGATGTTGTTCTGCTTTTTCAATATTATCTATTCCTTTGTCTACCCAATTAATAGCGATTTTCTCTATATATCTCATGTTTTTCTTATTAATAGAGAAACAATACTCCAATAACATAATAATAACTTCTACTGGAAGTCGTAGCCAATCATAAAAACTATACAAAATATTGATATCTGAAGAGCTTAGGGTTTTCCCCGATTTTTCTTCATAGAACTTATACATATAGTGTATTTCTTCATTTTGCTCTATATATATAGCTATTTCTTGTGGAGAGTAATTTGGTTTAGTGGTTAAAAAATTTGTCTTTTTAATTTTAGGTACAGATGTGGTAGTTAGATCAACAAACTGTACATCAAATTCAGAAGACATATTGCCCTCATGTCGAACTAAGTTAACAACACCGACTGATTCCCAATAATTCCATGCATTTACTACGTCCGATTCTAAAATGTTTAAAGTCTTAGCAATTTGATTATTATTCATTTCATTATCGCTTGTAAAACATTGACGTAAGCCATAAAGGTATACTATGACAAATGTTGCATTTGCCTTAGGCATATATGTATCTATAAAATTATTAGCTACTGGTATGGATTGTAAACCAGTGTTTAAAAATTTATATGTAGCCACACAAAAAACCCCCAGATAAATAAATATTAACTTCATTATAGCATAAATCTTAATGATATATAATAGGTAGATTAGAATAAATCGACCATTCAAATAATACCAAGGCGCTTGGCGTAAAAAACAATTGATTTTTTGAAACAAGTATGTTACTATAGTATGTGCTGATGAGCGCCCTTAGCTCAGCTGGATAGAGTGTTTGACTACGAATCAAAAGGTCGCAGGTTCGAATCCTGCAGGGCGTACCAATAACGAAACCCTTGTATATCAAGGGTTTTATTTTTTGCAAAATAGTTATTGACTGCTTTTTTTCTGAGTCAAAAGTAACAACTAACATCTCATTTTCTTATTAATATTGTCCATTGGGGAATATTTTTTTTGACCTTCTATTAATGAATAAGAAGATGCCAAGTGTGTATATTTTCGAGTCATGAATAATGTTGAATGTCCTAAAATTAATTGTAGTGAAAAAGCATTACCGCCATTTACGATAAATAATCGATTATTTTTGAGAGGATAATACCTCTTTTTTTCTTGAAAAAATATATGTTAAAGAAGAGTTGAATGTGAAAATATGCGAACAATACACGAACGAATTGTTAACTTTTAGTTAAAACATGAAATAAATAGATGATTAGACAAAATACTACAAAATTTTCTATGGACAAGATGATAAGCGCGTGTTAACATATAATTACAGTTCAAAAAATTACATTAATCTAGTTTTTAGGCAGTTGACTTTACTGCTTAAAATAAATCACCCCCAAATCAATGCTGCTCTGCAAAAGTAAACATTGATTTGAGGACACAGCCCCTTACACAAACGTGGTATAGAGCTCATAAACATTATATACCACATAGGGATGTTTGTGCAAGGGAGATTATTATAAGGAGCATTGGTTTGATAGGGCTCTTATCCTAAAAAAATATGAAATGTGGAGGGGTTACTTATGAAAAAGACACTATGTATGCTAATTACATTAACATTAATATGCAGTTTCTTTGTACAAAACATTTATGCAAAAACTTTAACAGAAATTAACAATAACAATTTATCTGAATTCGGTACAATCGTTATTGAAAATGGTAAGGAATATGATTTGTCTAAATTAGAAGATGCAAAAATATATTTTGAGAATAATGATAAAATAAGAGATATATTAAAAAATAAAACAGCACTTGCACTGAAAAAAGATTTAGAGAAAAATATTAGTAGAGTGCTTAATTCACCAGAATTAAGTAAAAAATATCAAAAAGATATTAAAAATTTACAGGAAAGCGGTTTTTTAGATGCTTTTTCAATATCACAATCTAAAATACAAGAATTTACTGAAAATATTCAGCCAGTTGTAAGAGTATTAAGCAATTTTAGTCTGGAGTCAAGACTTCAAATTAATAAACAATCTATGTTTGACAATTATAATTCAATTTTTAATATTATTTATAGCGGTTCAAATGATGCAACTCTAGCAGCACAATCTGCTTATGTGAATACATCTATATATTTCGCTTCTAAGGTTAGAGAAGGAGGAGATTGGGACTATAAACGTGATTTAGGATGGAATACATATTATAATACCTATATTGATGGGAGTTATTATAATTTGCCTGGTGAAGATATAGGAAATATTCACTTTGGGTATGTTGGAAAAACCATGTTTGCAGATTTTATACTTAAATCAGCGGCTGGGTTCGTGCAAATTTTATCAGGAACTTCGAATATTTCTTATTATGATTCCTATTGGGATGATCCAAATGACCAACAGGCAATTCAAAGAGGGATTGATTATTATAAAAACGGATACTTTAATTAATAGAATATTCAAAAAATTATTTAAGATAGTTTATAAAACTTTAATAGTTTTTTTTGTTATTATTATATTAGGACATTTTATTCTTAACATTATCTGGTTTTTTTATATTGAACCAATGCCAAATAATGTTGAAATATTGTCTGTAATTGAAAATAATAAATTAGATTTTAAGTTAGAAATGTATTATGACAGTAAAAGTAATTTATATTGGTTGTATTCAATCGAAAATGAAACAAAGAAAAAAAGACTTGTTATGCGAGATGGCGATGTGAACGGAAAAATTACTGTTGATGTGATAGGGGATAATCAAATTTCATTACATTATGATTATTTTGATAATTTTGTATTAAATGATAAAACAATAATTCTTAATATTAGAAATAATGACGTTTACAAAGTAACTTTTATAAGACAATTTTTACAACGATAGATAATAGAGTTATTCTTTTTACACATATAAAAGTAACGATATCACTCATTACACATCGCAACATAGGAACATATATTCTGTATAACTACGAATCAAAAGGTCGCAGGTTCGAATCCTGCAGGGCGTACCATTTATAAAACCCTTGATATCCAAGGGTTCTATTTTTTACAAAATTAGTCTTTGACTCAAAAAACTTAGTAAAAAAGTAATGATATTGAATTAAAGAGTGAGGGGCTTTATTTTAACCCCTTTTATTGATATAATAAAAATATTAAAAAAAAAGGAGAAATACATATGGAACAAAATGATAAGAAAATGACTCTTGGACAGTGGATTATTACACTAGTTCTTACAATTATTCCAGTTATAAATGTGATTTTGCTATTAGTCTGGTCATTCAGTAGTACAACTAATGTTAATAAAAAGAATTTTGCTATAGCTACGTTAATTGTTCATGGCACTCTTTTTATAATTAGCCTTTTTCCTCTCATCATTATATTTACCTTATATACATTTCCACAATAGTTATATCATTTAATAATTGTATTTTTTACGCTGAATCCTATCGAGTGGTGATAATTGTTTATGGGTTTTTAAGACATAGGCAGAAGCTAAATGTGAGTATCGTCTGACCATTTCAAGACTACTATGTCCTAGTATCTGTTGTAATGAAAAAACATCACTGCCATTTATTAAATAATTTGTTGCAAAAGTATGTTTTTGTATTTCTTTACTTTACTAAAATTATCCAATAAAATATAATTGCAAAACAGTTCTATTACCACGCAAGAAAAAAATTACACAAAAGGTGCATAGTCGCAAAAGGGGGAAATACAGTGTATTTATGGTTGGCAATTGCTATAATTATAATAATATTGTTTAAAGATACCATTATTAATCTATTACGACAAAACGTTAATAATAACAGTACGAATGAAACTACGATTCAAATTGAAACATTACCATATAGAAAAAAAGATTATCTATTTTCCAAAGCTGAAAAGTCTTTTTATGAAGTTTTATCGCTTATATCACAAGAGCTAAATATAAAAATTTTTGCAAAAGTACGTCTAGGTGATTTACTATATATCCCTAAAGGTACTAAAGATAGAATAAAATATTGGAATAAAATACAATCAAAACATGTTGACTTTGTTTTATGTGAAAACGAGAATATTAAACCTATTTTAGTAATTGAATTGGATGATTCTTCACATAACAAAGCTAGTAGGAAGGAAAGAGATAATTTTGTTGATAAAGCATTAGAAGATGGGGGACTAAAGATATTACATATTTCTGCACAGTATTCGTACAATGTGAATGAGTTAACAGAGAAGATTAAGAACTTGATTATTCCAAAAGAAGTAATTCGAGTAGAAGAAGCAAAGGAAGAAATATCAGAAGAAAGTAATGCAAGTGAAAGCAAATTATAATAAGACAAAAATATCATTTTGTATGATTATGATTTAAGAGGTTAGTGCCTCTTTTTTTTGTTGAAAAAATATACGTTAAAGAATAGATTAATGTTTATATGCGAACAATACCCGAACAAACTATGAACAAATTGTAAACTTTTCGTTAAAACATCATATATTTCACATATTCGACAAAATACTACAAAATTTCCTATGGACAAGACAATATGATAAGTGTTAACATATAATTATAATTCAAAAAATATATTAAATATGTTTTTAAGCAGTTGACTTTACTGCTTAAAATAAACTACCCCCAAATCAATGCTATCTCTGGAAAAGCTAACATTGATTTGAGGGCACGCCCCTTACACAAACGTGGTATAGAGCTCATAAACATTATATACCACATAGGGATGTTTGTGCAAGGGAGAATGCGAAAAGGAGGATTGTTTTCTTGATGCTCTTATCCCAAAAATAAAAAAGAGAGAGGTATAAGTCTGAAACAAAGGTATAGCTACTTTAAGATTTTAGCAGACTCAAAAAGAGTATAACAAATAAGCCACCATATGCTGGCTTTAAAAATAAATAGTTAGCAAATGAGAATTAAGTACAGTTATCTACCTTCGAAATAGAATAGCCTTGCCTTTGAAGAATAAAAATAGCTTGTTCTACCGTGACTTTACGATTAGGAGGAATAATCTCAGCTTTTTTGTAAAGTTCGGCATTGTAAGGCTCACTTTTTTTTAGGATATGGTAAATAGCAGTAAGCATAAGACGCGCAATAGCTATAATAGCACGTTTATGCCCTCGTCGCTTTTTAAGAGCTAGATAGCGACATTTAAGTTCAGGGTGTTTGTTGCTTCTAACAACAGCATTAGCACATTGAACAAGTAACGGTTTGATATAAACACCAGCACGAGAGATACGTACACTTTTCTTCTTACCAGCACTTTCGTTATTTTGGGGAGTTAGACCTGCCCAAGAGCATAAGTGTTTAGCAGTTGGGAACACAGACATATCAACACCTATTTCTGAAATTATAGCGATAGCAGAAAAAGGATTTTTGATACCTGGAACTGTAGACACTAAATCAATTTCTTTTACAAAAGGATTGGTAAGAGAGAGGATAACAGATTCAAGATTGAGTTTACACAAATCAAGACTGTTATAGTGTTGTTTAATAATTTCAAGTTTTTGAGCTTGTTCTGGTGTTATCATACCGTCAATAGCAAGTTGTAAATCATCAACTTTATCAAGCATAGAACTGTGAATAAGAGGAGTAACATCAAAATTAGTATCAAGAGGATTTTCCAAAATGCGTTCAATGATAGCCATAGAACTTTTGCCAAAAGTGTCTGAGACTACATTGGCAAGTTGAATGTTTGATACAGTAAGACAATTTTGAGTTCTGTTCTTTTCACTTGATTTTAAGTTGATGAGTTTAACACGATACCGCATTAAATCACGTAATTGACGGATTGCAAGGGGTGGCATAAAACTACTAGGTACAAGATCGTGCTTGAAAAGGTCAGCTATCCATTTAGCATCTTTTTTATCAGTTTTCTTGCCACGAATAGCTTTAACATATTTGGGATGTGCAAGAGCTATTTTGCAAGTAGCTTCTAAAATATTAAACACAGGTATCCAATACTTGCCAGTAGATTCCATGCAAACTTCTGTGCAGGAATTGGAGGAAAGCCACTCCGACAGCTTTCTTAGACCTCTTGTAAAGGTAGAAAAGCGACTGGTTTTGTAGGTAGTAATACCTTTGTCATTAGTAGAAGCAATACAAGCAACAATAAACTTTTTGTGGACATCGATTCCACAACAGATGGGGTAAACGATTTTTAACATAATATCCCTTCTTAAAATAAGATTATTGAGAGTAACAGACATTGACTGATTGTTCAGCTATAAACGAGTATTGTCTATACAAAGATAAGTCTTCGTGCTCTGGTGGCACACTTATTTGTGCTTGAAAGAACAATCTACACATATAATTATGCGGTCAACTCCAAAAGGAGTAGCACACTCACCTCCACGTGATTTGTAGTTGTCTGCAATCTCAACAAGTCTATTATATATTAAATACGCTCAAAGCTAATGGTTTCATTCCGTTTTGTGCCTTGAGCAAAGCGAAAGGAATGGTTATAATTATGAAAGTAAATATTAAAAAAACTATTAGCTTGCTTATTTGTGTAGTTTCTTTATTCACATTATGCAGTGGTGTATTTGCAGCAGAAACTAAAGAGAATATAATTAGTAAAAAGGGAGAATTAATTGGTGGAGAAATATTGAACCAATCTACCGTTTCTGAGTATGATATGTTTCAAAAACTACAAAACAAAACATATGAAGAATTAAAAGCTATTGGTTATACAAATGAAAATATAAAATATATTAAAAACTTTGATATGGTTGCTGAAATAAAAAAAATTGCTAATAATAGTAATTCTGATTTAAAAGCTAGAGGTTACAGCAGTGAACAAATAAATATTTTAGAAAACTTTGATGGTTCTGAAGAACAAATAAGAGCACTTTCAGCTCAATTAATAACAACAATTGCAGAAAATGGAAATTCAAGCAGTTCATCATATTCTTATGTTGATTTCCTTTATCATTTTGAATGGACATCTATGCCTATATTTGGTTTTGATGATATGTTGGCTATTGCATGGAGCGATGACATGAATTGTAATGGAAGTGCAAGCACATCTGAATGTCAAATTTTTTATTACGATACTATTTTAGGATATTAATATATGGAAGAACCTACTATTATCGTTGATACAACCGAAGGTGCTCATGCAAGGTTTGATGTAAGAGAAGGTTTAGGAGGCAATTATTTTGCAAGATATGGAGTTATTGAAGTTCGCGTATTTAATAACTTCTATGTTGATGATGTTGCTTTTGTGGCTTCTTATGGACATACTACAATCAATGTTTTCCCATCAGTAGACATAACAGGAAATTTAGGTATATCTTTTGGCGCTGGAATGGAAGAACTTGGAGAAGCATCTTTATATGTCGATTTAGATTAACCTAATAATTAGGTAATATTGAAATTATTATCTATTACAAGCATATACTATCTAAAATGATAAAATTTATGGTTTTATCGTTTTAGGTAGTATGTTATTATAAAAAATATAATATTATAGGAGTATTAAATATATGGTTTGGACATTTATAATTAGTTTTATTGTTGGAATTATCTCATTGAGTATAGGGCTATCAATAAATGCTGGCAAAGAATTTGTTATGATATTTATAGGTTCTATTATAGCAACGCTATTATTTAAAATAATAAAAATCTTAGAAGAAAGATATTAATATAATAGGTTAATTTAGCGTAGAAGCTCCCAGATAGGGAGCTTTTTTTGTAGATATTTGTCGATAAATAAATTATCTAACAAAGAAGGAATTAACTATCTTCCTATAGAATAGTAATAATTAACAACTTATCCTAGTTGCTAATTTTACAATAGGAGGAATACATATTGAATCAAGTAAAAGAATATTTTGAAGAAACTAATATATTTATTCCAGGTAATTCATATTTAAGAAAAATTCAAAGAGAAGCACACAAAGAAATAAAAGAAGAATTTGCTAATGATCCTAAAACTCATAAAATTATTGTTTTACCGACTGGTGCGGGTAAAACTGGTGTAATAGCACTTTCACCTTATAAAGTTTGTAATGGACGAGTACTAGTTATAACGCCTAGTCTAATCATTAGAGAAGGTATTTCCGATGAGTTTGATACAAGAACCATGTATAATTTTTGGTCGAAGCATAAAGTAATAATTGACGATGAAAAGCTGCCAAAAGTTTACAGATATGCTGGATATAAAACTCCTGCAGATAAAAAAAGAATTATGAAATGGCTGCAGGAAACAAATATAGTAATTGCAAATATCCATAAAGTATATAGTACTGCATCCAATAAGACACTTGTAGACATTTTACCGCCCGATTTTTTTGATATGATAATTATTGATGAAGCGCATCATTGTGCTGCAGATTCTTGGCAAAAAACATTAGAATATTTCGAAGCAACAAAAATCATAAAATTAACTGCAACTCCTTTTAGAGCTGACGCAAAAGACCTAGGTGGAAAAATTATTTATAATTATAGTTTAGCTGATGCTATAAAGGATGGGATAATTAAAAACTTGGTTGCTGAAGATATAACTAACGAAAATCTTGAGTTTGAAATTGATGGTAGAAAAGTGAGTAAGGAAGAAGCTCTTGAAGAAATGGATAATAATTGGGTGACTCGTTCCATTGCTTACTCAGAAAATTGCAGTAGGACAATAGTGGAAAGAAGCATTGAAATATTAAATGAAAAAAGGAAATTAGGAAATGCTTTTCATCAAATTATTGCTGTTGCTTGTAGTATTGAGCATGCGAAGCAAATAAAAGATTTATATGCAGAGTATGGGATACGGGCTGAATATGTATCTAGTGACAGGCAAGAAGATTCCGAGAAGGCAATTATAGAGTATAAAAAGGGTAGTATTGATGTAATTGTCAATGTTAATATGTTAGGTGAGGGGTTTGATCATCCCAATATAAGTATCGCAGCTATTTTTCGCCCATTTAGATCTCTACCACCATATGCGCAGTTTATTGGTAGAGCATTAAGAAAGATACAAATTAATGACCCTCTGGATAATATTGATAATATTGCACATGTAGTATATCATAAAGAACTTGATTTAGAAGAATTATGGCAGTATTATTCTAACCAAAAAGTTAAAGCACAGAGAAGAAAGGTTATAGAAATAGAATTTTCAAGAGAAGAAGAACAATATAGAAGTAGAGATGTTGGGGAAGTAATAGTCAGAGGTAAAACAATTAGTAATGTAAAAACATTTTTAGATGACGGAATAGCGCATAAATATAGTAAGGCAATACAAAAAGAGATTGATGAATTTGAGAATAAACTTGCAGAGGATATTAAAAAATTAAAGTCTGAACTTAACATGTCTGATGCCGAAATAGCTGATTATGAAAAAGCAAGAAGAAAAGCACTAGAAGATAAAATATCAACAAAAAGACATATGTTAAGAGCAGATTTAATTCGTGAAGAATTGCAAGAACGCCACTTGGATGATATAATTAATAGGGTAGAAGTTTTGTTTAAAGAAACTGAATTGAATCACGAAGGCACAGAATTACCGAGCAATACAAGTAATCCGTATCTTCTGAATTCAAAAGATAATAAAGCTTATGTGCGTAAATATATAAACAATATTTTAAAAAGAAAACTTAAAAGAGGCATTGATGAATGGGAAACTTATGATTTCGAAGAAGCTCAAAAGGCGTTGCCAGAGATTATTGATAAAATAAAAATCAAAATATGTG
The DNA here is from genome assembly GCA_963662695.2 of Clostridia bacterium. GTDB lineage: Bacteria > Bacillota > Clostridia > SK-Y3 > SK-Y3. The sequence continues at coordinate 1,924,430 of CAXXDC010000001.1, forward strand.
AGGTAAAGGAGGAAAGGGTATGAGTGAAAAGATTAGAGAAGTTGCTAAGATACTCTTGAGTCGCGGTGTTGACATTAAAGAAATGGTACTTGAAGCTGTTAGTAAAGGTAATGAATATGACATTTTAAAATCAGGAGATCTAACTACACTAGAAATACATTCTACTTTGCCATACAATCTAAAAGTAATAGATATATATGTTTATAACAAAGAAGGGCACTTGATTAAGCAAATCATTTCTTTAGATGGCAAAGAGAAAGTTATTTTCGATAAATTTGAAGAAGCAGAGAGATTGCTAAGAGAGATTGATTATGAAAAACGCAAGATAGCATAAACGCAATCGATTGGTTAATAAATAGTAAAAGGCATCCAATGTGGATGTCTTTTTGATAATTATTTTGCCATTACGTAATTAAAAAAATATACATTACGAGGTAGTAGACATGATAAAGAAAATATTATTATGGTACAATGAAAAATTTAAAAAGAAACCTTTTGTTGTTCTTCTTATTACTATTTGTATTATTTTTAGTGGGATAGGTTCATTTTATGGAGGTATTAATGCAGTAGTAGATAGTACAAAATATATTCACTCGAAATTTTTTAAATATGATGAAAAATATTCGATACTAGAAAAAGTAAATACTGATTTAAGTATTGATTATTTAAATACATTATTAGGACCAGCAGCTATTACTAGACCGCTATATGAGGAAAAGAGTTACTATGAAAGTCTATATATATGGGATGAGTGCTTTATTTATGTGATTTTTGATTCTGAAAAGTGCATAAAATTATACACTATAACTATTCGTAAAGTAAGCGTCAAATAGAATACACATATTCATAATAAGAAAACTTTGATAAAATCATCTCAACAAGAAAATAGAGGTGATTTTTGTGGTTAGAGAAAAGAAGCGAAAAAAATGGCAAGAAATAATAGAAAGTCAAAAGAAAAGTGGCATATCTCAAATCAAGTGGTGTGAAGAAAACAATGTAAATATACATAACTTTAGATATTGGGTAAGTAGATTGAATGCATCGAAACAACCTGCCCAAACAGGGGCACCTGTTTGGGCATCAGTAACACCGAAAACTAAAGCAACTTCTTCAATTAAAGTAAGCATTGGATGTTCAATAATTGAACTTGATGAGAATTTCAATCCAGAAGTGCTTGATAAAATTATGAAAGTTTTATCCAGATATGCTGAGTAACAATAGAATTGATCAGGTTTATTTAGCATTAGGTGTAACAGATTTGAGAAAAGCCATAGATGGTTTGTCATTAATCGTTCAAGAAAGTTTTCAACTGGATCCCTTTTCAAGAAGCTTGTTTGTATTCTGTAATAGAAAACGGGATAAGATTAAAATCCTTGAATGGGATAAAACTGGATTCTGGCTTCATTACAAGCGTCTTGAAAAAGATAAGTTTCAGTGGCCAGAAGATATAGAAGGTACACATATAGCTATTGATGAACGTTCCTTTAGATGGTTATTAGACGGTCTAACCATTCAAGAAAAACATGCGCATCAATCCGTTTCAGAACGACAAATAATATAAGTCGCAAGAACTTAAAAACATTAGAAAAATAAATAAATTTGTGACTGTTTTTATATGAATTTCAGTCGAAATATGATATAATATAAACATGAAAAACATTGAGAAATCAACACTTACAGAAAAAAATACAACTGAAAATAAAGAGGTTTCTTTAGAAAATAAATATGCCATTTTAGAACAAGAAAATGAAGAACTTAAGGCAAAAGTAAAGTTTTACGAAGAACAGTTTAGATTAAGTCAAGCAAAGAAGTATGGCGCATCTAGTGAGAAACTAGATCCAGAGCAGATTTCAATTTTTAATGAAGCTGAGAAGTTATCTGTACAACAATCACAAGAACCTAAAATGGAAGAAATCATTAAAAGGCGAAAATCTAGTTCAAGTAAGAGTCGAAAGACTTATGAAGATTTGCCAGTTGAAGAAGTCTACTACTCACTTTCAGAAGAAGAGCAAGTTTGTCCAACCTGCGAAAACACGCTTCATGAGATGAAGACAGAAGTTCGGAAAGAACTAAAGATTATTCCTGCTCAAGTAAAAGTAGTTCATCATATTAAACAATTCTATGCTTGTAGAAGATGCGATCAAGAAGGTACTGACGGGACAATTATTTCTGCACCTATGCCAAAACCAGTACTTTCAGGTAGTATGGTATCTCCATCTTTACTGGCATTTATAATGGAAAAGAAATATAACCAAGCGCTTCCACTTTATAGACAAGAAAAATCATTTATAGATTTTGGAATAGATATATCAAGACAAAATATGGCTAACTGGATTATATATGGTGCTGAAACTTGGTTAAAACCTCTTTATGATCGACTTCACGAAAAACTGTTAAAAGAACCTATTATACATGCTGATGAAACAGTATTAAATGTACTTGATGAGAAAAACAATAAAAATAATTACATGTGGATTTATGCATCAGCAAAATGCGGAAGTCGACCAATTTATCTCTATGACTATCAAAAATCCCGCGCAAATAAACATCCAAAGACATTCCTTGAAGGGTTTAATGGTTACCTTCAAACAGATGGATACGCTGGATATAATAAAATACAGGATATTACACAAGTAGGTTGTCTCGCTCACGCTAGACGAAAGTTTGATGAGGCTATAAAAGCATTACCTAAAGATGCTGAAGTTACAAAGACAAAAGCACAAAAAGGTCTTTTATTCTTTACAGAAATATATAAGCTTGAAAAAATGTATGCAAATCAAGCTCCAGAAGAGCGTTATAAAAACCGACTTAAAAACACAAAGCCTATACTTGATGAGCTTTATGAATGGTTGATGATTGAATCAAAGAGAACCTTGCCGAAAAGCAAGTTGGGTGTTGCTATTAAATATTCAATCAAACAATGGCCAAAACTCATAGGATTTTTAGCAGATGGTCGGCTTGCTGTTGACAATAACCTAGCAGAAAGAGCCATTAAGCCTTTTGTAATCGGGAGAAAGAACTTTTTGTTTTCAAAATCGCCAAAAGGTGCAACAGCAAGTGGCATTTGTTATAGTATCATTGAAACTGCAAAGGCAAACAACTTAAAGCCGTTTCAATATTTAACATATCTATTTGAAAAGCTTCCAAACATTGATTTAGAAAATCAAGATGAATTGGACGCTCTTTTACCATGGGCTGAATCTATTCCTGATGAATTCATAAATAAAACTGAAAAAGACAAGAAATAATGACGGCCTCCACTTTATTTGTCAATGTGGGGACTGTTTTACGCTTACTTTCTAAGAAAAAAATTATTCAAATATGTTCACATAAAAACTTCAAACGAAAATATCGCTTTTGTTTTAGAAATATTACTATTATTAATTAGCTTTTGTTTAATGGCTGTCGGGATATTTAATCTTAAATCAGGTAAAATTCTTTTCTTTATTATTTTTATGGTAGGGTCAACAATGATTAGTGGTATGAATCATAAGAAAAAGAATAAAGTTAAGAAATAGTTAGATAAATGTTATGATAGAAAAGAAGTTTCATCATACTATCTTTCCGAACTTTATCAAAAACTTGATCTATTAATTGTTGAATATTTGAAGTTAAAACTAATGGAAAAAAAGACAAGTAAGAATATAGACAGTACTACAAAGGAATAAGGTCATAAGTGCTAGAGTAATAAAAGAAAGACAGGTATAAATAGCCAATTAAAATTTTATAGTTTACAAGTGAAACATGCTGTATTATAATATATAGGTGTCAAAAATAAACTTTACATGCGCCCGTAGCTCAGGTGGATAGAGCAGCAGTTTCCTAAACTGCGTGCCGGAGGTTCAAATCCTCTCGGGCGTACCAAAGATTTGAGAGTTTTTTATGAGTAATGATAAATGTTATATGAAATATGCGTTGCGAGAAGCACAAAAAGCATATATTAAAGAAGAAGCTCCGATTGGTGCAGTTATTGTCAAGGACGGACAGATTATTGCAAGAGCACACAATTTAAGAGAAAAAAAAGGTGATGCAACAGCACATGCAGAAATATTGGCAATACAAAAAGCATGTAAAAAGCTTGGTGGTTGGAGACTAAATGACTGTGATATGTATGTAACACTTGAGCCATGTCCTATGTGTGCAGGTGCAATTATACAGTCTAGAATTGAAAGATTATTTATTGGTACTACTGATCCAAAAGCAGGTGCAGCGGGTTCAGTAGTTGATTTATTTAATGTTGATACTTTTAATCACAAAGTTGAAGTATCTACAGGATTGTTACAAGAGGAATGTTCAGAGATACTGAAACAATTTTTTAGAGAGCTTAGAAAAAATAAATAATATATGGAGAGATGGCAGAGCACGGTTGAATGCGCTCGATTCGAAATCGAGTAACCGTTAGCGCGGTTCGGGGGTTCGAATCCCTCTCTCTCCGCCAGTTATATCAAGGATTATAGCGATAATGTTGTAGTCTTTATTTTTTTGGATTTGCAGTTTTATGTAAACAATGTCTAGCTTTTTAACGGCTTCCTATTGATTTCTTTTAAAATATGAGAATATTAGTCTAAAGTTATACCTATTGTTTAATGTTAAATAGCCGATTGCTATAAAATATTGAATATATATCAGCTTAATCCTTTTCTAATTTTTGGTACTAATACGAAGTATACTATCATTGATAGAATGATAACCATGCCTGTACACAGTAAAACTGTAGGCCAATCAGCTGTTTTTGACAACACCATCATATTTGCTTTATATGCCCAGTAAAAAGGTGACCAATACATGGTCCATTGCCATTTTGCTGACAAAAGTTCATATCCTGCAATTGAGCCTGCGATAGGTAGCATAAGCATTTTTATACTTGCCGACGCCTCAATAATATCATCACTTGCAAGACCTTGAATAAAGCCGATAACAAAAGTTAATATTAATGATGATATACCTACCAAAAGTATCATTAGCCAGTTAATATCGTAGTAGCCAGTTATGAATAATGCTATGACTATGGAGCCTAATGAAATTAACGCACCCATCAAGCTTTTACCAATAACAAATCCTGTTTGTGAAATCGGAGTAACATTTAAGGCATTTATCGTGTTATCTGCTTTTTCACCAACTATGCTTATAGCAATAAGCATTCCTGATAACATTATAGTCATTGAAATAAGCATATTTACAAGTATTGTCTTTAATGGAGGAACAGAGTGCTCAAAGGACATTAAACTTGCTGTAGTTTCTGCTTTTGTTGCGCCTAATGTATAGAATGAACTTAGCATAACTGCATAGTTTTCTATCAAATCGGATTCATTGCCTTGTAAAACTATTTCGTAACCTTCATCCAATGGTAAAAGTCCTACAATATCGTCACGCTTTGCTACACGTTTTTCTATGGTTTCTTTATTGTCGAATAGTTCAACTTTAGCGAATTGCTTCATATATTCAATGTGCGATACATCGTCGTTTTCAAGCATTGCAAAGTTAACAGTTGTATCATTAAGTCCTGGGGTAAATAGAGTTATGACTATTGCTAAAACGATAGGCATAACCACTATAATTAGTGCCATTGAGTCACGCGTTGCAGTTATTAAATCTTTATTAAAAACAATCAATATTTTTTTCAACATATTTTTTTACCTCCTATACTGTCAAAGTTTTCTTAAACCGCGTATTAGCGAGTAGGAACAATAATAAACCGCCCACTAAAAATACACCGCTATAAGTCAATACATAACTAACATCACAGCTTTCCAGCATTATCTCTTTAAATCCTTGCAGTAATGGATAAGTTGGAAAGAATCTAAGCCATACGGGATCAAAACTAGGTATGTAGTATGAGAGAGCTGGAATCATTAAGGCTATCATAATAGAGTATAGCACTCCGAAAGCTTTTGATATGCTATCAAAGTAGCTGGCAACCAATAAACCTAGAGAAGAAAATGCAAATGTTGAAATTATTAGATATAAGTAGAATAATGGATAATTCGCCTGCAGCCCCATCACTGGTATAGTAATGATTGATGATGAAATAATAACCGTAGTAATAATAATCATTACTTTGCTTAGTAAATATTCCCATACAGGTGAAGGGGTTACTGCAAACGCACGTATAACACCCTCATATTTATCTAAAAAAATATAAGCCATAATTATGAAAAACCCCATCAATGAGCCCATCAATACAACTATTACAGGCACCAAGGTTTCTCTATTATTTAGCACTTGGATACTTTCCAGTTTTCTAACCTGTTGATTATCTATTGCGCCTCTTAACTCATCTTCAGATTCGTTATGCAAGATATAAAGCAAATCTTTCAATCTTTGCGTTTCAAAACCTTGAATATAGTAATTATAGGTAAACTTATGCTCATCATTATACCCAATAGTTGCACCAATTTTCTTTTCCAAATAGCTCATATGAATCATTGCTTCTTCAGATTCAGTGATATATAGATGTTTTTGGAACTCACCTGTATCCCTATCATACAAATCATAAGTCAAAAACCCGTAGGTTTGTTTATCAAAATCGTAACTAGTAACTTCTTCTGTTTCTTTGTTAGTTACATCAAAGGATATTGCCTTGGCTTCAAAAGTCGTGTTCCCAACTTCTTTAACCGTCCCGTTTTCAATGCTGTCTGAATAATAAGCATCAAAAACTTCTTCAGGCATATCGTAGAATAGAAACTCATAGTCTTTGCTGACTGGATTTTCATTTACTACCACAAGGAGAATGAAAAGTATTATGGCAGCAACGATAACTTCAATATAGAAGTAAAATCCTCTAGCTGCAATTTTCATCTCCTTAAAATAGCTACTTATCAGTTTCATGTTATACAAGCCCCCTTCCAGTAACTTGTATAAAGATTTCTTCCAGTGTTGCTTCTTTTGTGTGCATTGTTTGAATTTCATATTTTTTGACGATATCAGCAATTTTCGATCTATCAACCTCTTCGATAGTTTTCAAGGTTTCATTAACAATCTTTCCATCTTTTAAATACTCAATATCAACCAATTTTTGACCGTATTGCAACTTCAAATTTTTTGGTGTGTCAATAAGTTTGATTTCACCGTCGATAATGAATGCAACTCTATCACATAGCTCATCAGCAATATACATGTTGTGAGTTGTTAGAAAGCATGTTGTACCACCTGCTGCTCGCTCACGTATAACGTCTTTTATTGTTGCAGCGATTGTTGGGTCAAGTCCTGTTGTAGGTTCGTCTAAAAACCATAGTTCAGGATTGTTTATCATTGAACGAGCAAATGTCAAACGGTGCTTCATTCCCTTTGAGAATTCGCCGGCACGTACATTTTCTTTTCCGCTTAGACCCACCAAGTCAAGTAACTCCTGAGCTCTACGTGTTGGAACGTCAAATAGCTTTGCGTAAAACGCTAGGTTTTCCATTGCTGTTAATTTACCATACACATTGGACTGCTCAAAAGAAACACCGATTTTGTTAAACCGTTCATTCTGTACCTTCATTATGTTGTATCCAGCCACAGATACTTCGCCGCTTTGTTGTTTTAGCAAGCCGGTCAATATACCTTGAGTGGTAGATTTCCCTGCACCCGATGGTCCTAAAAAACCAAAAGTCTCCCCCTTTGATACCTCAAAGCTTATGTTATTTACAGCAAGATTTCCATTATTATTATATGAGTGAGATAAGTTTTTTACAGAAATCATACCTAAATCCTCCTAAATTATTTTTATCAATAAAATTCTTTTCACTTTTATTCTTATCAATATTAGCATAATTATGAATTTTCTTTATTCATTCCAAAACATCAGGTTCAGTCGAATCTACCTGACTTGTTATAACATGGGGGGATGAAATCATTAATGACTAATAAGGTTTATAAACAAAAGTATGAAGTAATATTATGTATAGTAAAATGAAATACTAACTATAATAAGAACAAATTTTCACACAATATATGGTGGATAAGCAGTTTCCAACAACAAATTCACAAACAATCCACAGAGTTATCCACAGTCTGTGGTTAACTTTCTTAAAAAACAAGCAAAAAAATGTTATTTACATAAATTTAACGTAAATATTACATTTGATTTTAGGAAGAAAAATGAAATAAAGCAACAAATAAATTGTAGAATTAAAATATATATGATAATATAATTTTGAGTGTAAGAATAGGTTTACTGTAGTATCAAAAAATCTATCTTGGTATTATTAAAGGGAGGTTTAAAAAGATGGTATGTAAAATTGTTGGGGATAGTTGTTGTGATCTAAATGAAGAAATAAGGCAACAGATGAACATTTCAATCGCTCCATTAACTATAGAGATTGACGGAACAAACTACAGGGATGATGAAAATCTAGATACGGATAAACTATTAAGAGAAATGAAAAATAGTAAGAACAGAACGTTAACGGCTTGTCCATCTCCACAGGATTTTATTGATAAATATAAAGGAGATGAGAGTATTTTTGTTGTTACGTTATCTTCACAATTAAGTGGCACATATAAAAGTGCAGAATTGGCAAAAGATATGTATTTAGAAGATAATGAGAAAAAAAATATATATGTATTTGATTCTTGTAGTGCTTCAGCGGGAGAAACATTAATTAGTCTTAAAATTAATGAGTTAATAGAAGAAGGCTACAAAGAAGAAGAAATTGTAGAAAAAGTAAGTGAATTTATAAAAGGAATGAAAACTTTTTTTGTATTAGAAAGTTTAGATAATCTTGTTAAAGCAGGTAGAATCAGTCCGCTTATAGCAAAAGTATCTAATGTATTATCAATGAGACTAATAATGAAGGCAACAGATATAGGAACAATCGAGTTGCATGAAAAGGTTATAGGTGCAAAGAAAACATTTAGAAGATTTGTTGAAATAATTGGAGAAAAAGGCACTCATCTAGAAGATAAAATCCTTACTATTGCCCATTGTAATTGTCCAGATAAGGCCTTGAAGTTCAAAGAAGAAGTAGAGAAAAGATATAATTTCAAAAATATAGTGATTGTTAAAACAGCGGGTATAAGTACAGTATATGCAAATGATGGAGGCATGGTAATAGCATTTTAATAAACAACACGACTTGCCTCTCTAATTATACCACAAGCTAAACGTTTACCCGCATTTCCAGAGGGTTGAGAACGATAATCATCAGGGCTTTGATGAATAATAACTGCTTTACCAATTACATCGCTAACATGAAACTTGTTAGTAAAAAAGCATATATCAGCATATCCGTTATTAGAGAATATTACAGGAAAGTCTCCCGCATGGTTCCCGTGGGGTTGATTGGTAGGATTCCAATGACCTCCTGCAGATTTAAAAGGATCATTGGGATTACCGACTTCGCAGTTACCGAATTCATGAATATGAAAACCATGGGGTCCAATAGGAGGTCTGTTTTCTTGAGCAGGTTCATAAGGAGGAAGACCATTTATTTGTACACACACCTGAGTGCCACCAGGAACATCTTCAAAACGCACGATCCCATTGAGTTGTGGTGCTAATGGACCACCAGTCACATTTGCAAAGGCTATTATTTGTGTATTAGCTGGTAAATAGTATTGATTATAATATCCAGAAGGAAAATAAAAAGTTGACATTGCAATAACTCCTTTAATAATGGTGTTGAAAATATAGTGAACTACTATATTCTATGAGATGCTAGTGGAGAATGTTACTTTAACTTATAATGCCTAATGCTAACAGCAAGTCTGTAGGAGCTCCGATTATTGCATGCATAATAATGACAACATATAAGTTCTTTGTTTTCTTATACGTATAAGCAATCGATAAAAATATAGGGGACAGAATGAGTGCTAAAGGTCCCATATACATATGAAAAATTCCATGGAGTATACCATTTATAATCCATGTATATTGATGGTATATAGGCTCTTGTCTTTTAAATAAAACACCACGCCATAACAATTCTTCGCCTACATAGTTGAAAAAAAATGAAATTGGCATAAACAGTATAAATAAAAGTTCTATACCTTCTAATGGTCGTAAAGTAATTGGAGAAATATTCTCAAACTGTTCTAGATTAACTCCAATGAGGGATAATAACCCTATGATGAATAATATAATAGCTACTGCAATGAACAAGCTTATGAACATTACCCAATAATCATTTTTCTCAGGCTTTTTTAAGAATAAATAATTCTTTATAGCCTGCCATTTTAAACTTAATGTTTCTGATTTTATAAGCAATAGTCCTGTAATTAATATAGGAATAAAGAGTATAGCTGAATTTACAATCTGCGCTAGAATAAATGGATTAATTGTACTTTTGCTTGCAATCCAAGGTAATACAATATGATTACTAATCGCGAATATAATACCGAAGAAGATAAACCAGAAGGATATCTTTATAGATTGAACGATTACTTTATTCATTCTTAATCACCTACATTTCTTTCATTTCTTTTTCATAATCCAATTGCAATAAGAATGCCGTTAGATCCTCTGAAATATTTATGAATGATTCTCTTTCTTCGTCAGAATACTTATCAAGCGCTTGTTGAATTCCTTTAAATGTTTTATATGCTAAATCATCGTGTATGTCACAAACTTTAAAGCCTTTCACAGTTAAAGTATATATTTTGTGTTTGCCAACTTTGCGTTCAAATTCTAAACAACCCTTTTGACAAAGAATTTTAATTTTCTGCGATACGGCACTTTTTGTCACAGCAAGCTTGTTGCTAATTTCTACAACACCTATCTCAGGATTATTTTTAATGCACACTAAAACATCGATTTCAACTGGGTAGAAGATTTCGTCTTCAACTTTGTATGTTTTCTCTTCTAGTTTTTTTATGCTTAAGTGGAGGTCTTTAATTAATGTTATTTCTTTCATAATATTAGTTTAGCACCTAAACTATAAAATGTCAATAATCATTAGATTTTACCACTTTTTTTAAAAGATAAATTACAATCAAATCTATTTGAATTCTTTTAATACTAAGTATATAAGGCATATATACTCAGTAAATTGGGAAAATAGGGAAACCAAAAAAATATCTTGATTTTTGGATAGAGACATTGTATACTATATAGGTGTCCCAAGGGACAAACTGAATATTATATGGAGAGATGGCTGAGCTGGTTGAAGGCGCACGATTGGAAATCGTGTGTGCGTTAATAGCGTACCGGGGGTTCGAATCCCCCTCTCTCCGCCATTTATATCAGGGGTTATGACGCTTTTCGTTGTAGTCCTTGATTTTTTTATTTATAAAGTAAATTTTGTATATTATGATAATACATGTTACAATATTTATTGTAACTATACAAGAGTTTTATAATAATTAAGCTTCTAAGTATTCTTTTTTTATTTTATTAGCATAAATACTACCTACTTCTTCAAAAATACGCAACAATTCATTATATGTATTGTTGTCTTGACCAATTTTATTCCACAGTTTTGCTCCTATTAAAACGTGTTCATCTTCATCCATATTAAATAATCTGTATGGTATGCCATGTGCTTTTTTATATATATTACTTTCTCCAGCGGGGTTATAAGGTAACGCGAAGAAAGCATTGGTTGTAGTATCTGATGACATTAGTAATAAAATTTCTTTTTTAGCCTTCTCTGTTTGATCTAAATTAGGTTTTACTGTTTTAAAAGAATAAAATTCTTCACTACCATCGTTTCTTTCAATATATAAATCAAAAAGGACACGCATTTTCTCATATCTATCATTATTTAACAACAATATTTCATTTAATTCCTCTTTAATACTTGAAAATTTAGAATCAGACCTTTTCTTTGGCCTTCTTTGATTTTTAAGAATATTATCAATTTTTTCTATTCGCCAAGTATTGATTTCTATTTCTCTTACGTATTGGTTTTCAGCCTTAGCGCCTGTTCCTTCTGCAACATATTTTGCAATTTGCTCAAATATGCCTTGCCCTAGTGTTGTTACAAAAGATCTTTCAAATTTAGATCCTTTCCATACTTCGATTGGAACTAATCTAAATCCAAAAGGATTTTTGCTTTCTATTTCAGTCGTATTAAAGGGTTCGTCTATTATTCTCTTTTTTATTAATTTTTCCATAACTTTAATCAAATGATTTCTAATTTTTTGTTTTGTATTCATATCCATTATAATTGCCCCCCCATGAATGATGTCATATTTATTATAATATAATTTTATAAAAAAAAATAGAAGTTCTACCTAAACTTCTATTCTTGCAGTAATTTTACTAACTGATTTCCTAAAATCGTAGATACTTTAATGGGAACTGCATTTCCTATTTGAGTGTATTTTTCACTTAAACTGCCATATACCGTATAATCTGATGGGAATCCTTGAATCTCTAAATATTCTTCTATACTTAAAGGTCTATCTTCAAAGGGGTGTCCGATATTAGTACTTTTTTGGATAGGAGAGGTTAGTAATGTAGGGCAAGGTTCATTAACTTTTATCCTTCTGAAATATCCAGTTTTACCACCACCAGAATTATATGCACCACCCATAGCTATTTTGGCAGTTTTGTTATCCAAATGTCTCCAATTGCCACCACCTTTTGGTATCATTTTCATATATTTTAGCCTTTCCACGGAATAAGTTACATATGTATGTTCTGTCCCATGAAATTTATCCATAACATCTTTGAAAGTTAAAAATTTATTTTTACCCTCTTTGCTATGCGTCTTTTGAGGAAATGTAAATTTTTTATTTAAATCTTCTCTTATTCCAATAATAAAAACTCTTTCCCTTTTTTGGGGTACGCCATATTCAGCTGCATTAATTATTTTATATGTTATATTGTAATTATTGAATTTTGATAAAAGGTATTTTAATGCGCTACCCTTCTTTTCATTTTCACTTAAAGGTGGAAATCCCCAACCTCGTTCTTTCAAAGGTCTATGTTTTAATGAAGCAGATAATAAGCCTTTAACATTTTCTAAAATAAATAATTTGGGTTGTATTTCGGAAATTAAGTCTGCAAATTTTAGCATGGCTTTTCCTCTATTTTCACTAAAGGACTGTCGTTTGCCTGCAGTGCTAAAAGACTGGCAAGGACTTCCCCCAAATACCAATGATATCTCTTCAGTTTCGTTTAATCCTGCATCTTTATATATTCTTTTTTTATTATAATCCATAATATTTCCATTGAAAACATTAAAATTTGGGTTATTATATTTTAAAGTTTTACAATAAGTTTCTTCTAATTCAACACTTAGCTTTATATCAAATCCTGCTCGATGGATACCAATATCTAATCCACCCGCACCTGCAAAAAATGATATGGCTATTGGTTTTTTCAATAAAAACACCTCTTTTAAAGTAAATCTTGATAATATATTATACCATTTATTCTAATTTTGGTCCAGCTTTTTTTGAATAAAGCTCTTTAGGGCACATTATAGCAAACATGTGTTCGTGTGTCAAGCCTTTCAAAATTAAATTTTTTTATCACTAGAAATTACATCTGCACACTTATTCCTGTATGATAGAGGTAATAGTTAATGTTCAATTGCTATGCAAATTGAATATTTAATTGAGAAAGAAATAAAAAAATATGAAAATGAGCATGGCATCACAAAAATAAAATATTAATTTAATATAATAAAAAACACTAAATTCTCAAATAATATTGATATAGAATATAAAGTTTTATTCTAAATCTAATAGGCAAGGAGAGAATTTCATGAAAAGAAGGCTCTTTATATTAGCCTTATCACTGTTGTTAATTTTTACAGTTGCATGTGCGCAACAACAGGTAAAAGGCGTAGAATCTTCAATTAATAAAGAGGGAGATATCAATAATGTAAAAGTTACCGCTGATCAGCTTAACGTGAAATCAGGTTGTTCAGGTGATTCTCCTACACTCGAGACAGCAAATAAAAATAGTACATTCGACGTAATAAATAAAGTGGAAGATTGGTATGCAGTAAAGCTTCCAGATAATCAAATTGGATTTGTATCAGATGAACAGTGTACGCCAATCGTAGTTGATGACAAAAAAGCTGGAACACCATCTACTGCACCAGAAGGAGAAGGAGCAGCACCAGGAGCGCCAGAAGGAACTGCACCAGGAGATACAACGCCAGGAACACAGGCGAAGGCACCTGGAACGACACCAGAACCGACAACCCCAACGACAGAGGCAAATGCTAATGCACTAACGAGTCAAGAACAAGAAATGCTGAAATTAGTGAATGAAGCTAGAGCACAAAACAATGTTTCACCGTTAAAAATTGACATGGAATTGAGCAATGTAGCAAGAATTAAATCTCAAGATATGATAGACAATAACTATTTTAGTCATAATTCACCAACATATGGTAGCCCTTTTGATATGATGAAAGATTTTGGAATACAATATGTTCGTGCAGGAGAAAACATTGCAGGTAATCAGAATGCTCAGAAAGCACATGATGCATTAATGAATTCCCCTGGACATAGAAAAAATATATTAAGTGCTGATTTTACGCATATAGGTCTTGGAATCAAAAAAGGTGGTTCCTATGGAAATATGTACACCCAGATGTTTATTAGTAAACCGCAGTAAAAATTAAATAATAGAATATATATCATAAGGGTTAGAGTATTTATACTTTAACCCTTTTAAGTGGTTGCATTTTTATTAGCAATATACTATGATAAATATGAAAAAATGTTTAATAAAATAAACAACCAAATGGAGACACAGCAAATGAATGAACAACGAAGCATACAACTAGATAATAGAAAAATCAAATATATTGTCAATCGAAGAAAACGAAAGACAATAGGCATATCTATTACTATTGATGAAGGATTAAAAATTGCAACCCCACTGCATCTGACAGAAAGACAAATACAAGAAGTCATTCAAAAGAAAGCTTCATGGATACTAAAAAAGCTTGATGCATTAGAAAAATTAGATACTACTAAAAAAGAATATGAAAATGGAGAAAAATTCTTATATTTAGGAAAAGAATATATACTTAATAAAATAAAAATTTCAGATATGGTTATGCCACGTATAGACATCGAGGATACACACATTATGATTTATGGGTCATCAGACACATTAGCGCAAAAAAACATGATGAAGAAAATAATAATCTCATGGTATATAGAACAAGCGAATCATATTCTTCCCGAGAGAATGAAACTATTATGTGAAAAAACAAAAATATATCCAGAAAAAGTGAGAATAAAAGATCAAAGAAGCAGATTTGGTAGCTGTAGTACAAAAAGAAACATCAATCTAAATTGGAGATTAATAATGGCGCCAATGGAAGTATTAGATTACGTTATTGTTCATGAACTATGCCACCTTAATGAGATGAATCATTCAAAAGCATTTTGGGCATTAGTAGAGTCTATCGTACCAGAATACAAAAAGCATCGTGAATGGTTAAAGAAAAATGGTGCAAGGTTAGTTAATGATCATAGGATATAGAATAAGGCTACAGCGTTTTATTGCTGTAGCCTAACATACTATCTTCTCATCATGTTTAATGATGTTTCTCTAAGAGATAAGAAATTTTCTTTAAGAGAAGAACTTGGTTCGAGGGACATTCCTGTATCAATGGCCATTAAGGCATCTCTAGGCATTTTAGCCTTTATAAGTGCATCAGAAAAATAGTACCAATGATATGCAGAAACGCCTAATTCTCGCACTTTCTGAGCATAGAATGGAACCACTCTTTCATAGTAATAGGATGTCATATCGCTAGAATGAGCGAACTCTGAACCGTTCAAATGAACCAAATCAATTGCATAACCACCATCTGATTCAGGTCGCCACAAAGCGAGTTCAGCAATTCCATTTCTATCTCTTTCACGCACATTATTTATTTCCATCCGATCATATTTTTCACTTGCAACTTTTTGAATATTTTGGTCTGTCCATGAAAAAATATGTAGATCTTTTAATGGTTTATCAGTACGGCAACCTACTAACATTTCTGGTTTTCCATCACCATTAACATCAGCAAAATTTAAATAATGTAACTTATCATATTCCATATTTTCAACTTCTGCTGCTTTAATCCAATTATCATCTGTTTTCTTAAATATTGCTGTTACCATATCCCCGTCCATATCATATGTTATAACTGCTTCATCGTGACCGTCATTGTCTAAATCTTCAAGCTGAACCTCACGAATCCCTTGTGGATATTCAGGGGTTATAACCTTTGCCTCAGCAGGTAATAATTTTTTGATTTGCGTGCTAATATCCTCCATTGGTTCATCTTGATTAAGAAAAGGAATAGTAGATGTTAAATTTCCAAGTGTAGATGTAAATGTATCAATCAAAGTCTTAAGCGGATTAGGAACTGGCGTTCCGTTCGTCGCAGTTCTGTTAGTCCGTACTGGGGGTAATACCCGTGGTTTTGGTGTTGATGAACGCATTTGTATTGGAGGTAAAACCCGTGGTTTTGGTGTTCTACGTATGGGTATTGGTCGTACGTGAATAGGAAGCTTATTATTTAGCTCAGATGTTGCAGATGAAGATGGTTTACCTTCTCTTACGAACTGCAAAGCGCCTGCTAATGCAGCAACAACGAGTGCTGATTGAATAATCATATTAAATCTCTCCTAACAATTAATAGCTTATTAAATAGTATATGCGTTAATAGGAGAAATGGTTAAAAACAATTCACACTACGTAATTCAAAAAAAACTAAATATTTTTCTCCAATAGGTCTATGGTAAATATTTGTATTATAGGCAAAGCTCCATTCAGCAAAAATGGATTTACCTTCGTTTATAAGATCTCTATATGTAGCTTTAATAATATTTACACTTTTTAGTAAAGAAGCAAGTTCATCCTGTGAAAGAAATGTTTTATCACCAATATAATCGGTATGAAGCTTATCAATAATAATTGTGACATCTTTATTACCATGGGTAACTAAATTCCAGAGATCTTTATCCACTGCTTCAATAGTAATGGTTGTAGAACTAACATCAATGACACCACTTTTTTTTGCAATGAAGTAAGGATAAAATATAACGATACCACCATCTTTATATTTTGCCAAAAGTTCTTTGCCTTTTTCATAGGCTTCTTTTGAATCAACACCAACAATTCTAGGCAAATTAAGGTCATTGCTTTTTTCAACTGCAACTCGTAATGTCCATAACAAGCTATCATCCAGAACAGTATCAATAGTAAATTCATGCCATGGTATAGTAGGAATATTAACACCTTTTAATTCATAAAACCCCATATATTTATTCACATTATTTCACCTTCATCATTTAATTTCTATATTAATGTAGTATTTTTGTGTGAGGATTAAACAATTTATCATAAGTTTCTAATGCGTATCGATCAGTCATTAAAGCGATATAATCGCATAACACTCTGGCAGGTGTCGTAGCATATCCATCATATCCATTTGGCGTATTTGTATTAGAAGACATAATAAACTTTTTATAAATCTGCCGGGGTAATTGTTCGGGTTTATCTGTATAGGTATCATAAATTTTTTCAATAGATGCCTGCGCTTTAACATCCATAATATTAGTAACAGAATTTTTATATATATGATTGACTACAAATGTTTTTAGCGCTTTAAAAGCTTTATGATATCTACCTAATCTAATGATATTTCTCGTGCCATCTTGCTCAACATAACCCCTGACTTTTTCAAGGGAATCAATATTATAATCAATAATAACGCCTAAAGAAGTTTCAACAAGATCAGTAACTAAATGATTAATGATTGTTCTCACACTTCCATCATATTTTATATCAAATTGCGCCCAAAGTGCCTCAAGCTCTTGCTCTTGGATGATTCCATCACTCCTATTAATCAGTCCTGCATTAATGCCATCATCTAAGTCATGACAAATATAAGCGATTGTGTCAGCGATGGCAACGATTTGACCTTCGATACATGATGGGCTATTTGGCAAAAGAGAAGGGTAGATACCTTCTGTTCGATCAGATGTATGTTTTAATATTCCTTCTCTAACCTCTTTTGTCAAGTTTAGACCTGATACAATTCCATTTGCCGTATGCCTCTCTTCGAGGATATCTACAACCCTAACACTTTGCTCATTGTGATAAAAACCATCTTCATCACTAAGCTTTTTTGCTAGCAACTCTTCTACAGCATGTCCAAAAGGTGTATGCCCCAAGTCATGTCCCAAAGCAATCGCTTCAACCAAATCCTCATTAACAGCTAAGGATCTTGCAATGCCACGGGCAATTTGAGAAACTTCAACGCTATGAGTCATTCTTGTTCTGTAGTGATCTCCTTCATGATTGACAAACACTTGCGTTTTATACATTAACCTCCTAAAAGCTTTAGAATGAATGATTCTATCACGATCTCGTTGAAAGGCACTCCTTGTCTCAACATTTGTATCTGGGTATTCTTCATTTAATCTACTATTTCTTTCGGGCTTTTTTGTAGCGAAGGGTGCTAAAAACATTCCTTGAACATTCTCGATTTCTTCCTTATATCTCGGCAGATCCATGATTGTTCCCTCCCCAAATTTAGGGTAGTGTCAAATGTTTTAATAAACAAATGACCTACACTCCTTAATTTCACTGGCTTTTACCAGCGATAGTCTTGTTCCCTCCCCCTACATCAAATAAAATAAGTATTTTTAATAGTAGACGGAGTAGTAATTGTGGAACTTGTGGTAAAGTATATTTTGATTTAGTGTTACTTGATGAAGACTGTGGTCAAAATTGTGGGTAAGGTGTTGTAAACTCAATAAAGTTTTCCATAGCTTATCCATGATTTTGTCCATAGTCTGAATCTTAGTAACTCTTTATTAAAATGGACTTTTCCATCAAATCCACAGTTTATTCAGTTTTTATTATTTTTGAGATTTTATTAATTTAGAATTGACGGCAGTTCTAATCCTTTATATGATATATTTAAATTCCCCAATCTAAACAAATCAAAAGGAGTGAACTACCGTGAACTTAATTATATCATTTATTCTTAAATTAATAAAATATTTAAACAATTTTCTTTTTAAATTGCAATGCTTTCTAATTAACAAATATTTAAAAAATGATCCCTCTAGCAACCCTGTCTCTGAAAAGTATCGTGCTTTGCAAATTGATGCACCACCTATTGTCGAAAAACAAAAATTACTCGACTGCAACATTCTTTTGCATGAATATTTAGTAAAGCACGGAAAACCTCTTAAACCTATTAAACGTCGTAGCAAACATTTGCCTCCCGCTGGAACTAAATGTCCTATTTGTGGTGCTTCGTATGAATTTATTTCTGATAATTCTGGTGGTAGGGGACAGCTTGCTTGTAAAGTCTGTAATTCTACTTTTTATCCTGATAATTCCTATCTTGATAAGCTCATTCTTAAATGTCCTCATTGTTCAAAGCCTCTTCAGAAAAAAAGAGATCGCAAAAATTTTACTGTTTTTAAATGTCATAATAAGCATTGTTCCTTCTATATTCATAATCTTACTTCTATGCCTAAGAATGAAAAAGATGACTTTAAAAAGAATCCCTATAAATACAAGCTACACTATTATTACCGTACTTTTAATATCCCTTTCGACTCTCTTAAGCAAACACCTGAAAACCCTTCGCCTGTTGACCTTTCACGTATACGTAATCCTAAATACATTCTTGGTCTTGCCCTAACCTATCATGTTAACTATGGTTTAAGTTTGCGTAAAACTGCATCTATTCTTTGGGATATCCATCAATTTAAAATCTCTCATCAAACTATCGCTAATTATGCTTCGTCTGCTTCTAAAGTATTACGTTGGTTCTTAGACAATTATCCTTATGAATTATCTGAAGATGTTGCTGCTTGTGGTGATGAAACGTATGTTAAAGTCAAAGGTAAAAAACATTACGTTTTCTTTCTTATGGATGCAGTTAAAAAAATTATTACTTCATATTCTATCTTTGCTCAAAGAGATGGTGTTTCTGCTATTAAGGCGCTTTATTCCACTCTTTCTAAGTTTGAAAAATTACCTAAAGATTTCACCTTCATATTTGATGGCAATCCTATTTATCTATTAGCTCAACATTACTTTGCTCAAAACGGTATATCTTTTGATGTTAAGCAAGTTATTGGTCTTACTAACGATGATGAAGTTTCTAAAGAATACCGTTGGCTTAAACAAATTATTGAACGTCTCAATAGAACTTTTAAAGCCTCTTACAATAGCAAAAATGGTTTCAATTCTTTTGAAAAAGCTAATGACTACATGGTTCTGTTTGCTTCCTTCTACAATTTCCTCAGACGTCATTCGTCTCTTAATTACAATGTTCCAGTAATCATTCCAGAAATCGCAGAGATTGATGATATGCCATCTAAATGGTTAAAGCTTCTTTGTCTGTCTTATGAGCATTTAGAATCTTTGCAAGCATCAGCTTAAATCCAAACCTCTATAACCAAACAAGAGTCACATAGTAGTTTATTTATCATGCTTTTTTTTAAGAATCCTCATTATTATTAGCTTATTTCTATTGATATTTTATATATTTGTTTTCAATTTTCAAGGTTCATTTTATGTTTGGTGCTTCCATATTGGCTTATTTTCTAATTTTCATTTTTTCCATTACTTATTTGACACTACCAAATTTAGACATATCATATATATATAAATATACTAAAAAAAACCACACTTTGCAATACCACCCTTTTCATTTCTCAACTAATTTACATAACAATAATCCCTATAATTACGTGGAAGATTCAATGATTTTGCAAACATACATTTGCTCAATATCTAGTGGACAAGCAATTGCTAACAACAAGTTAACAACATATCCACAAAGTTATCCACAACCTGTGGTTAACTTTTTCCATATACTAGGAAATAATCAAAGTAACATAAAATTATGCACATTTAACGTATATGAAACTGCAACTTGAATGTCAACAGAAAGTTAACAACATATCCACAAGGTTATCCACATAAAAATATATTTCGTTGCCAAGCCTTCTAATTAATGGTACAATATTATGGGAAAACTATCTTTTTAATAAGTGGGTTTTTTATAAATTATCTCTAATAATTAATAAGTGTGTAGTATTGTTTTTAATTTAGTATATTATATGTCACGGTATATGTTGAGCTAACAGTCAGGAGGGATAAGGTGAAGAACTGCTCTTTTAAGATAAGACTAGCAATTATCCTTATTGGTACTATTATAATATCTATAATGGCAATCGGTATGGCAACTAAATATATAAACATTTCAAATAACGGATATGTGATCTTATCCACAAGATCTATCGACAACATTCTACAAGAAGATATTGAAATATTTCGTAAATTGCAAAGCGAGGGCACATATAACCGACCAATTTCTTACCTAACTTCTCAAGGTTATAGGGTAGCTGTATTGGAAAATAAAATATTTATCGATAATATACAAATACTTAACCTTTCAAATCCAGGAGAAAATCCATATATCTATCAATCTCTAGTAGAACGGTATTTACTATTTGTTATATTATGTATATTAATCATTTCAATTTTAGCAATTAGTATATCTAATAAGATGACACGCCCCGTTCATTCAATACTTAATGGCATTGAAGAAATTGAAAAAGGAAATTTAGAATATACTATTGATGTAACATCACAAGATGAGGTAGGGAAAATTGGTGAAAGCTTTAATCTTATGACGTTAAGTCTTAAAAGCATTTTTAAAGAGATGGAACATCAAAAAGAAGCAATGTACAACAAAAACTGGGAGCTAAATAATGCAAATATGGAACTGGAAGCATCTTATGAGCAGCTGCAAGCGACAATCGATCAATTGACAGAAGCAGAAGACAAATACCGATCTCTTGTCAATAACATGCCAGAAATTGTTTGCGTCATAGATTATGAAAGAAATATCGTTTTTATAAATAATATCGTCAAAAGGATACTAGAGTATGACAAAGAAGAACTTCTTGGTCAAAAAATTGATTCCTTTGTTGCCATACCAGATATCGAATATTATTTTAACGCGTTATTTGAACAATTTAATACCACTTCATTTATACATGAAGAAATTCCCCTCATCAAAAAAAATGGCGAAAAAATAATTACAGAAGTTAAGATTACACAGTATATTTCAAAAGGTCAGCGCATGGGTATCCAAGTTATTGGTCGAGATATCACAAAAAAACGAGAAATGGAAGAGGCAATATTCCATAGTAATAGAGATATGGAAATGTTAAACTATTTGAGCAAGTCATTAAACTCTTCAATAGAATTAGATAAAGTATTAAAGATTATTGGACAAGAAATAGTAGAAGGTTTAAATGTACCAATGTGTTTAGTGAGATTACTAGATGAGAGTGGTAATTTTCTGATAGTCAAAGCTTTTGCAGGTGAATATTTTGATGAAGACTGTCATTTAGATTCATTCCCAGTGATTAATATCCATGATGACCCAATGGGACAAGTTATATTAGAGGAAGAAATTATACAAACAAATAAAATAGAAGGAACATGGTTTTTACACGGTTGGAATGATAAAAAAGAACATAAAGAAAAAATTAAAGAAGTTGTGTTTATACCACTTGCCTGTAAAGGTAAAAAACTTGGACTCATAGCAGTTGGAACGAATAAAGCAATGAGCAATACCCATACATTGCTGTTAAGCTCAATAGCAAATAATGCATCGGTAGCGATAGATAATGCAATGTTACATTATCATTCTAAGCAGCATTATGTAAAAATTATAGATGCCTTGGTTGCAGTCATAGAGGCAAAGGATAAATATACACAGGGTCATTCACAGAGAGTAGCCAGTTATGCAGTTGAAATTACAAAACATCTTGGATTAGATAACGCTGCTATTGAAGATATCAAGATAGCAGGGATATTGCATGATATCGGCAAGATTGGGATAAGCGATAATATATTACAAAAGAAAGGACCGCTTACGAAAGATGAATATGATGAGATTAAGAAGCATCCTACAATAAGCAAGAAAATATTGCAACCTGTCGGATTATCCAAAAATATACTAAGAGCAATAGAGTATCACCACGAGCGATTTGATGGAAAAGGGTATCCAGATGGTCTTAAAGGAACAGAGTTATCAATTGAAGCCCAAATCATAGCTGTTGCTGATGCGTTCGACGCCATGACCACAAATCGATCCTATAGAAAAGCATTGACAATTGAGACAGCAGTGGACGAATTAATAGATAATAAAGGGTTGCAGTTTAATCCGATGATTGTCGATATTATGGTAGATATATTTAAAAGAGAAAAAGAAGTAATCATGCGAATAAAATCTGAACAACAGGAAGAAATAGTGAGTTAAACTTGCTATTTTTTTTGCCCTTTTTTCTGTAGAGTAACAATAATATTCAATTTTCATATATTAATAGTGAGATTATTTGTAATTGAAAATGAGTATTATTTGATGACAATGACGTCTATAGAAACATTTATTATATGAGTGTTTCTAGGCGTCATTTAAACAATGAAAAGGGAGTGAAATTATTATGTGCGGAATAGCCGGATGGATTGACTGGCAGACAGACATATCAAACCACCAATTGGCTTTGAAATGTATGGCTAATACATTGGCCAATAGAGGACCAGATGACGAAGGCATATGGATATCTCATTGTGCAGGGTTTGCTCATAGAAGATTAGTTGTAATTGACCCAGAAGGTGGATGTCAGCCAATGATACGTACACATTGGAACCACAAATATATCATCACATATAACGGTGAATTATATAACACACCAGAATTAAGAAAAATATTACAAGAAAAAGGCTACAAATTTCTAGGTCATTCAGATACAGAAGTACTACTGGTATCATATATTGAATGGGGCGAAAAATGTGTACAATACTTAAATGGTATTTATGCATTTGGTATCTGGGATGAAGCAAAAGAAAGTTTGTTTCTTGCCCGTGACCGTATGGGGGTTAAACCACTATTTTACAGACAACAAGAGAGCAACTTGATTTTTGGTTCAGAGATCAAAACATTACTAGCACATCCAAATATAGAAGCTACCATTGATTCAGATGGAGTATCAGAAATTTTTTTAATGGGTCCCGCACGTACACCAGGATGTGGCGTATTTAAAAACATTTTTGAATTAAGACCAGGGTACTGTCTCACTTATAATCGCAATGGATTAAAAACAACTCAATATTGGTCATTAGAAAGTAAAGTGCATACAGATGATTTTGATAGAACTACCGAGAAAGTAAGACATTTGGTACTAGATGCGATAAGAAGACAGCTAGTAGCCGATGTTCCAGTTTGTACATTTTTATCTGGAGGGTTAGATTCTAGCGCAATTAGTGCAATTGCTTCCAAAGAATTTGCAGAAAAAGAGCTAGGTCAGCTACATACCTATTCAATAGACTATGTAGACAATGATAAATACTTTAAACCAAGTGTATTCCAGCCAAATGCTGATGCCCATTGGGTTCAAATTGTCTCAAAAGCATTAGGTACTCAGCACCAATATAAGATGTTTGATTCTCCCCAATTGGTACAATCACTTCAAACGGCGATGCTGGCAAGAGACTTGCCTGGAATGGCCGATGTTGATTCATCATTATATTTGTTTTGTCATGATATAAAAAAAGAAGCAACAGTAGCACTGTCAGGTGAATGCGCAGATGAGGTTTTTGGTGGATATCCTTGGTACTACAGAAAAGAAATGCTCAATACAGATACATTTCCGTGGTCAAGAGCTACAAAAGAACGCGCTGGCTTATTATCACAAGAACTATTAACCAAAATAAACCCAGAGGATTATGTAAGAACTAGATATAAGCAAACATTGGCAGAAGTAATGATGCATGAAGAAGATAGTCCAGAACAAAAACGGATGCGTGAGATGTCTTATCTCAACCTTACATGGTTTATGACAACGCTATTAGATAGAAAAGATCGAATGAGTATGGCGACGGGTCTGGAAGTACGTGTACCCTTTTGCGATCATCGCATTGTAGAGTACATGTGGAACGTACCATGGGAGATGAAATATTATAAAAAGAGAGAAAAAGGGTTACTTCGCCACGCCTTAAAAGGAGTACTTCCAGAAGATGTACTCTGGCGCAAAAAAAGCCCATATCCAAAAACGCATAATCCATCATATCATAACGCTGTAAAAGATTTATTACAACAAATCCTAGACGAGAAAGATGCACCATTATTACAGCTAATAAATAAAGAAACGGTGCAAGATATGGTAAACTCCGATGGAAAAACATTTGGTAAACCGTGGTTTGGACAATTAATGGCAAGTGCTCAGATATTTGCATATCTCGTACAGGTTGATATGTGGTTAAGAGAATATAAAGTTAGAATTGTGTGATAAATAAACATAAAAGAATAGAAGGTATCAACCTAGCTGATACCTTCTGTTTTTTTATTACTTATGCTAATACATCTGTAGCTATATGATAATTAGGATCTTCCATAATATTAACTTCTATTAATTCTTGAGCATTATTTAATAATTGTTTACACTCAGGGCTTAAATGCCTTAAGTGAATTTCTTTACCCTGATCTGCATATTTAGCAGTTAATGAATTTATAACTTCAATAGCAGAGTGATCATGTACATGTGAATTTAGAAAATCAATAATCACCTTATCAGGATCGTTAGTAATATCAAATAAATCTAAGAAATTTTTAGTTGAACCAAAAAATAACGGACCATCTAAGATATATACTTTCGTATCATCGTCTTCAGACATTACTCTGCAAGTAATTTTTTTACCCTTATTCCAAGCGAATACTAAAGCAGAAAGTATAATGCCGATAGCCACAGATACAGCTAAATTAGTAAATACTGTTATGACAGATACAAGTACAATGACAAGCGCATCCGATTTGGGTATTTTATTTAGTATTTTAAATGTAGACCATTCAAAAGTACTAATAACAACTATAAACATAATACCAACTAATGAGGCAATTGGTATCATTGAAATTAATGTCGAACCAAATAATATAAAAGCAAGAAGAGATAAAGCAGCGGTTATACCAGAGAGTCTATCTTTTCCACCCGAATTAATATTAAGCATACTTTGACCTATCATAGCACATCCGCCCATACCACCAAAGAAACCACATACTATATTCGCGAGCCCTTGCCCGAGACACTCTTTATTACCATGACCTCTTGTATTAGTTGTTTCATCAATTAAACTCATTGTCATTAATGACTCAATAAGACCTATCATTGCCATTACAGCAGCGTAGGGGAAAATAGTCATTATTAAACTTAAGTTAAGTGGAACCCTTGGAAAGTGAAATTTCGGCAGTCCACCAGAAATAGATGCTAAATCACCAACCGTTTTAGTATCAATATTTAAAAACTTAACCAATAACGTTACTGCAACGATAGATACTAAAGTAGAAGGTACCGATTTCGTAATTTTAGGAAACAATTTAATGATTACCATGGTTAGAATTATAAGTCCAACCATAATATACAGTTCTGAGCCATTCATCCACTCATGACCAACTTTAAATTGCTCAAATTGTGATATGAAAATTATAATTGCAAGCCCATTTACGAACCCAATCATAACAGGGTGTGGAACAAGCCTTATAAATTTACCAAGCTTTAGTAGCCCAGCTAATATTTGAAGGATACCCATTAAAATTGCAGCAGCGAACAAATATTCAATGCCATGCGATATTACTAGCTCAACAACAACGACAGCAACCGCACCAGTAGCACCAGATATCATACCAGGTCTACCACCGAAGATAGAAGTCATAAGCCCAATAATAAAAGCAGTGTAAAGTCCTATTAAGGGTTCAACCCCTGCCACAAAAGAAAAAGCGATTGCTTCAGGAACTAGCGCAAGTGCAACGGTTAACCCTGATAATATATTATTTTTTATTTCTGAACCATTTTTTAGATTCAATGCATACATTGTCTAACCTCCATAATAAATTTTGAATAAGTATCTATAATAACAGAGTTGTATACAATGCACAACATTTTTAAATAATTTTATTATGCTTTTTTACATATACTAAAAGCATTAAAAAGTATTTGAGGTGTGGAAATGAACCTATTTATACCAGAGATTGCATATTTTGATCCTAGAAGCTTGAAATATAATACAGGTCAAGCTATTAAAAAATATTTAGAAGAAATGAATGTTCCGATAGTTACCACTAGAAAAGTGGTAATAGAGGGGCAAACACCTAGTGGAAATTACGCAAAAGCAAAGAAAACGGTCTATATAACGTTAAATAAACAAAAGAAATTAAGTAGCTGTAAACCATCAGCTGATTACCAATTTTCATTGTCCAGTTCATGTCCAGGACACTGCGAATATTGTTATCTGCAGACAACACAAGGTGAAAAACCATTCATGAAGCTATTCGTCAATATTGATGATATACTAGAAGTGATTCAAAATCATATTAACGAACGTCTGCCCGATATAACGACTTTTGAGTGTGGGAGTATTACAGATCCGATTGCGTTAGAACATATGACAGGAAATTTGAAGAAATGTATAGACTTCTTTGGCAGAAGTCAAAATGGTAGACTCAGAATCATTACGAAATATGATAATGTAGACTCGTTATTAAGTATTAATCATAATAAGCACACAAAATTTAGAGTGAGTCTTAATAGTCGTTATGTAATAAACAAATTTGAGCATCATACAGCCAGTTTTGAAGAAAGAATAGAAGCGGCAAGAAAAATAGCTACAGCTGAATATCCAATAGGATTCATTATTGCACCTATCATGATATATGATAATTGGAAAAGTGAATATAAAGAATTATTTTCAAAATTACATTCACAATTAGAGGATTATGACGATGAGATTACCTTTGAGCTTATACAACATAGATTTACAGCTACAGCTAAACAATTGATACTAGAACGCTTTCCGAATACACAATTAGATATGGAGGAAGAGGCAAGACAATTAAAATGGGGACCATATGGTAAATTTAAATATGTCTACCAAAAAGAAAAAAGCAATGAAATAAAAGCTTTTATATCTCAATTGGTAAGCGAGTATTTTAAAAATGCAACAATAGAATATTTCACGTAAGAAAAATGATAGTAAATAATAAAAATAATATTATAAAGGAAGGATATCTGTATGAAAAAATATATTAAGAGGATATGTATTAGTTTAAGTGTGTTGATGTTAGTGACATCAATAGTAGGCTGCGGTAAAGAGGAACAAGTAAAAAATGAACCAAAACAAGAAACATATAGTGAAGAATTAGCAAAATATTTTCCAAGTAAAGAAGGCATTGAATTAAAATATTTTGGCACAGCTGAGTATGGACATACATATAGGCTTAATAAAATTACAGACAATAAAAAAGATTTAGTACTAGACTTTAATGCAGAAATAATGGATATGAGTGGAGGCGAGGGACCACAAAGAGAGGATTTACTATTTGAAACACAATACATTATCGATAAAGATTCCGTTAAAGAGATACAGAAAAATGATAGAAGATTTTCACAGTCAATTATGCGCGAGCAAGTAATATTAAAAACACCTATTACGTTAAATGCTACATGGTCACAAAAGGTGACGCTAGATGAAAAAGAATACGAGGCAAAAACAACCATTATTGATATATCTAAAGACGATAATGGGATTAGTTTAGTAAAAACTGAGACAATTATTGAGGGAATAGATTTCTACCCTGATAATACGTATAAAGAAATAAAATCATTTAAAGAAGGTAAAGGACTTGCTGCATTTGAGAAAATAATTCTATTGCAAGGAGCCGATGAAAATGAAGACCCAACACCCTTTGAATTCAGTTATTATTTATATGAAACAAAAAGTGAAAAGGAAGTAAAAAAATATTATACTAAACAACAACTAACTGCAATACTTCAAG
The DNA here is from genome assembly GCA_963662695.2 of Clostridia bacterium. Classification (GTDB taxonomy): domain Bacteria; phylum Bacillota; class Clostridia; order SK-Y3; family SK-Y3. The sequence continues at coordinate 1,953,199 of CAXXDC010000001.1, forward strand.
ATGGTGAATATAATCATGATATTACATGGTCACCAGATGACGAATTTGTGGTATATGCTACAAAAGATATTCCAACAAACCAATATAAAGTCTTCATAGCAAGTCCATATATAAAAGGAGAAGTTGCGCTTACAGATGAAATCGATGAAATACCATCATTTCATTGGTATGAAGATGGCAGTCAATTAACAATAAAATTTGAAGATGGAACTGAACAGGTGATTACACAAGCTGAACTAAATAAAATCAAAAATTTTCATGTATGATAAGTGTTCATAAAAGCCATAATAACTAGCGTAGGGTTCATGGTGGTTGAGCCAAGACTGTTACAGGGTCTTTTTTATAGGTTGGCTCTGTAATGGTCGGCCAAAGGTTAATATTGGGTCATGGTCTGGCTTGATATTAGCCGGCGGGCAGAGTATTATATGTTCTGTAAGGCTGTATTATAGTCCGAACGATTATACTATGGTCGATAGGGATGTATAACATTCGAGCTAAGATTATCAAGGGTTCCGCAGGTTTAACTTGTTGAGTTAGACTGGAGGTTTGTTACAGCCTAGCGGTTGTAGCAGGTTTCTAAGGTATCTTTGATAGTCGAGCAAAGGTTAGTGTAGTTGTCGTAATGCTTGTGTGTAGTCGAAAGATTGCATATAGGTATGTAGATATTTGCATTAGCTGTAGCGTAGATCATCATGGGCTCTTTTTACAATTTTTTTTAACGATAAATTGTTTAGTCATAATTACCCATACGAAAATAAGACCATTCCTCCATTACATTTCAGTAAAATATGTTATAATGTAAACATAAGATTAGCCAAAATGTTGAGGAGTGAAAGAAGTCATGCTAAAGATACAAAATTGCAAGAAATGTGGCAAAGTATTTCAGACGAACGGCTTCTTAGAGATATGCATAAATTGTAGAGAACAGGATGAAAAGCAATTTCATAAAATACGAGAATATCTTAGGGCACATCCTGGTTCAAACATATGGGAAATTGCACAGAATACAGAAGTACCAGTAGCAGAAATTAAGAGATATCTGAGGGAAGAGAGACTTGAAATTATACAAGGTGAGAACGGATTCATAAACTGTGACAGCTGTGGTAAACCCATTCAAACAGGCAGATATTGTGACAGTTGTGCGAGCAAACTTGCCCATGATTTCAAAGTAGTATTTAATACAAATCACAAAGACCGCAAAGTCAAATTTCACTCAAACCCTAAAGATACAAAAAAATATAATAAATGAAGGTGCAATCGCATTTTTTCTTTTTTCTCCGAAAAAAAGGGGACATTGTATAAATTTATTGGTTGAAATATAGTGATAGATGTATTATAATAATCTTTGTGGCGTTAAATCGTCACATCTGAATATTGAAAAAATTTCATCAAAATAACATTGTTTTGTATAGTATTCATACATTAAGGTGACGCTATCAATAGACAATGATTTTAAGATGAAATAAATATTGGTCGTACTAGCTGGGGAGGTAGCGGTGCCCTGTACTTGCAATCCGCTATAGCAAGGGTGAATTCCTTTTTTGAGGGTTATTCTTTGTATGGTCTGGCTTTTGTAAGTGGTGATGAAGATTGGGTCTTACGCAACGGAAATTCGTGAACCTCGTCAGGTCGGGAACGAAGCAGCGATAAGCGAACACTTTCGTGTGCCGTAAGGTTGCCTGATCAGAGCTAACTGCAAAAGTAACGCATGTAAAGATAATTCGATGAAAGGTGTACGGCCATTTAATATTAAAGTGACCTCGCAATTTTGTGCTATGGCACTTTTTTTATTCCTATTTTTCACTAACTATGATAAAATCATTGTTAGAAAATAAAAAGAAGGTGCATTTATGGGATATACAGCTTTATATAGAAAGTGGAGACCGCTTGTATTTGAAGACGTAATAGGTCAACCCCATATCACTCAAACGATTCAAAATCAAATTTGTAGTGAAAGAATAAGTCATGCCTATCTTTTTTGTGGCACAAGAGGAACAGGCAAAACATCGACTGCCAAGATTTTTAGTAGAGCAATAAATTGTCTAAACAATCATGCGGGGAATCCATGTAATACATGTGAAGTTTGTACAGGCATACTTAATGGAAGTATTATGGATGTCATAGAAATTGACGCAGCATCAAATAATGGTGTAGATAATATTCGTGAAATACGAGACGAAGTGGTATATTCACCGGCAAAAGGGAAATATAAAGTATATATTATAGATGAGGTACATATGTTATCCACAGGAGCCTTCAATGCACTTTTAAAAACATTAGAAGAGCCTCCATCCCACGTACTATTCATATTAGCAACCACAGAGCCACATAAAATTCCTGCAACAATATTATCACGTTGTCAAAGATTTGACTTTAAAAGAATTACAACCGATGATATCATAAGCAGGTTGAACATAATAGTTACAGAAGATAAGATTGATATTGATGAACAAGCGTTAAGATTAGTTGCAAAAGTTTCCGATGGTTCGATGAGAGATGCACTCAGTGTTCTTGATCAATGTATCGCCTTTAGCAATGATTTTATTAGTTACAAAAATATAGTATCTATATTGGGCATTGTTGATCATACAGTTTTCTTTAAAATGTCCCAAGGAATAGCCGAGCAAAACATAGATATGCTGATGAGTTTAATAGAGCAGTTAGTGATGGAAGGCAGAGACATTATTCACTTTATGAGTGATTTAATTGAGCATTTTAGAAACCTTTTAATGTGCAAAGTAGTAAAAGAACCACAGCATGTATTAGATATTGCAGCTGAAGATATAGAAAAGCTTCAGGAGCATACTAAACAATTTAACCAAGAAAAAATAGTGAACTGCATAAAAGTATTATCAGAAGCACAGTCGACGACAAAATGGGTGTATAATCCACGTACAATACTTGAAGTGTCTATTATTAAATTGTGCCAAAAAGAATTAGACACATCACCAGAATCAGTTTTGGACAGAATTGCAGTGCTAGAACATAATCTTAAAAGTGGTGTAATAGAAATAAAAGCAAATAATGATTCTACAGAAAAAACTGTATCAAAAACAAAGACCACGCCAAAAACTAGTACAAAGAAAGTAACATCTACAAAAAAACGTAAGATAGTTAGTAGTGAAGAAGTAAAAAAAGCAATCAGTTTATGGCCAGAAGTTATAAATGAAGTTAGAAAAAGTGGAAAGCTTACATTGTTTGCATACCTAACTGATACAGTTGTAAAGCCGATTGACGATGGCATAGCAATCGTATTTCAAAATGCGTTTGCAACAAACAAGATGATGGTAGGAAGAAATGATAATATTAAGCTCATAGAAGAAATAATCGAGAAATTATCAAGTACAAAAGTAAAAGTACAATGCTTATTAGAAAGAGAATTAGAAGAGCATGAACAAATTGAAGAAGAGGTACATGATAAACTTGAAGAACTAATAAATCAGCAACCTGAATGGGGTAGTAAAATGGAAATCTATGAAGAATAAATTTTTCTTGTAGGTTTTAATAATATAAAATACAATTTATTTAAAAAATAGGAGGTATTATAAATGGCAAAAGGTAGATACCCAGGTATGGGTGGTGGAAACATGAATAAGATGCTAAAGCAGGCACAAAAAATGCAAAGAGATATGGAAAAGTTACAACAGGAACTAGAAGAACGAACAGTAGAAGCATCTGCTGGTGGAGGCGCAGTAACAGTCATTGTTACAGGTAAGAAAGATATTCAAGAAATTACAATCAGTCCTGAAGTTGTAGATCCTGATGATGTTGAAATGCTACAGGATCTTGTTATTGCTGCTGTAAATGAAGCGATAAGAAAAGCAGAAGAAATGGTATCCTCAGAAATGGGTAAGGTGACCGGAGGGTTAAACTTACCAGGCATGTTTTAGGTTTCTTTATTCTAGAAAATTGGAGTGAAATATATGAACTATTTTGCTGGACCAATTGCTCGATTAATCGAGGAATTTGCTAAGATGCCGGGGATAGGTCAAAAAACAGCACAGCGCCTCGCGTTTTATATACTCGATATACCCCCTGCGTCTGCACAACACCTTATCAGCGTTATCAAAGAGGCGAAAAGTAAAATAACATACTGCTTAGAGTGCCAAAACCTTACAGATGTGAATCCTTGTAGGCTATGCAGTAATGCTAAAAGAGATGAAACAACATTATGCGTTGTAGAAAATCCAAGAGATGTTATTGCCATGGAAAAGACAAGAGAATATAAAGGGTTATATCATGTACTACATGGTGCAATCTCACCTATGAATGGAATTGGACCAAAAGATATAAAAATTAAAGAGCTGTTAAACAGAATCAAAGGTAAGGAAATAAATGAAGTAATCATGGCTACGGATCCCAACATTGAAGGTGAAGCAACAGCGATGTATATCTCTAAACTGTTAAAACCGTTAGGTATCAAGGTTACTAGAATTGCCCATGGTATTCCGATAGGTGGAGATTTGGAATATGCTGATGAAGTTACGCTAACAAAAGCAATGGAAGGAAGACGTGAAATATAGACAAAAAACAACCCAAGAACATTGTATTTGATACAGTTCTTGGGTTTTAAATTATATACATATACACATATTATATTCCATTTATGATCTTATTTTGACATTCACCAAATTGCTTGGTGCATTGTCCTTCATTGCAACACTTCACATTAGTCGTTGTACATCCGCCTGCACTTTTTTCGTTCACATCCATGAGGACATTCTTGCCGAGTATTGGGCAGAAACGTTCATTTCTCTCTTGCGTTAAAGTTTCAAAATACACTCGTATCCCTCCTGCAATAGTGATGTAAATATTATATTCTATTAAGAAAAAATTTGTTACATCCTATTATCTATTTTTCCTACTTTTTAAGTAATTTAAACATTCTATTTTTAACAGTAAGCTTATTTTGTGATTATTTATATAAAATATCTGAATAAAAGCATAAAATGCTTTCAATTTGGATATAATTACAATTAATGGGGAGTGTTGTTGTACCCAACTACAAATGCATACTGGAGGCGATAGTTTGAATAGATTTACACCACTTGATATGATTGATGCGCAAACAATAGAACCAAATTCAATTAAAAAAAGGTTGGACAATCTTTTATTAAATAAGAAAATATCTCCAGAAATAGAACAAAAGAAAAAAGAAGTAAAAGAAGTAATATACAATTTACATCAGGCAAAACAGGAGTTAGACATAGCAAATAACAATTTTAAATTTGCACAAGAACAAGAATTGATTGACTACTATATATATCAAATGAAAGCAGCAGAGGCAAGATACCAGCATTTATTAAAAGAAGCAAAAGAGAAAAAGATAACAATATCAGTTCTTGCAGAAGATCAAATTCAACAGGCTTAGAATAGATCTCCTACGTTTTATAAAAAGTTGTCCAAATATTTATCATATTGTCCTAAAAAAAATCGTATAATGTTAATATGAAGATTTATGGACAATATGGGAGTGATAAAAATGATGGGTATAGAATTTAATGTAGTCATAGCCTATGTATTTGGACTAATTCTATTATATATTGTGGGATGGGTATTATTAGTTCCACTCAAAATAGTGATAAAATTGATTTACAATAGCATCATTGGAGGTGTTATTTTAATATTGATTAACGTAGTTGGAGGTTTTTTGGGTATACATATAGGTATCAATCCCCTTACTGCAATTATTGCAGGGGTGTTGGGCATACCTGGTGTGGTATTACTTTTACTATTACAAGTCATATTTAGAGTATAAATAAAGATAAAAAACATATAAAAAGGGCTAAGAACCAAGGTGTAAGTTGGTTCTTAGTCTTTTTTTCTTGTCTATATTAGATTAACGACACAGTTCGACAAAATACGACAAATAATTAACAAAACAAAAAAATAAAGTTAGTATTGACAGCATATGGATGATTAATTATAATGTTATATAAACAAACATTAACATAAAAAATGTCACAAAATGTTGTAAAACTGAGCAGAAGTCGTATTTAGACAAAGTAGATAAGAAGGAAATAAGATTATGTTAATTAGCCTTATTTTCATTATTAAGGCTTATCTTATCTATAATAATTAGAGTAATGAAGAGAATAGTATTAAAAGTTTTGAATTTGAAATATTACTAGAATAATTGGATGAGAGGAAAAAGCAAATGAATAAGAAAAGATTGATGCTTGGAAATGAAGCCATTGCGAGAGGTGCGTATGAAGCGGGTGTAACCGTTGCTGTTGCATATCCAGGGACACCGAGTACGGAAATAACTGAGTATATATCAGAATATGAAGAAATATATGCGGAATGGGCACCCAACGAAAAAGTAGCTTTAGAAGTAGGTATAGGTTCTTCTTTAGGTGGTGCTAGAACTATTGTAGCGATGAAACATGTAGGACTTAATGTTGCGGCTGACCCTCTTTTTACATTATCATATACGGGAGTAAATGGGGGACTAGTTATTGTTGTAGCAGATGACCCTGGGATGCATAGTTCGCAGAATGAACAAGATAGTCGCTATTATGCTCGTGCAGCTCATATTCCAATGTTGGAGCCAGCTGATAGTCGAGAGGCAAAAGAATATGTAAAATACGGACTTGCTATGAGTGAGAAATATGATACACCTGTCATTGTTCGATTAACAACGAGAATTGCACATTCACAAAGTATATTGGAAATCAGTGAGAGGAAAGAAGTGCCTATAAAAGATTATCAAAAAGATATAACGAAGTATGTCATGATACCAAGCATGGCAAGGAATAGGCATGTTGTTGTAGAAAAACGAATGAAAAAAATATTAAATTATGCTTCTGAAAGTCCTATTAATAGCATGGAAATAATTGATACAAAAATAGGTGTTATAACAAGTGGAATATCTTATCAATATGTAAAAGATACAATGCCAGAAGCTTCAGTATTAAAGCTGGGCTTAGTTCATCCACTGCCTAGAAGACTCATAGAAGACTTTGCTAAAAAAGTTGAAAATTTATATGTTGTTGAAGAGCTAGAGGCGATCATTGAAGAACAGATACAGTCATGGGGTGTGAAGGTTTCAGGAAAGGAATTGTTAACATTACAGGGAGAATATAGCATAAATATGTTAACAGAAAAGCTATTAGGTAAACAACTCAATCTTAAAGAAGCTAAGATGTTACCTGGTAGAACACCCGTAATGTGTGCAGGTTGCCCACATAGAGGTGTTTTTTACACATTGAACAAATTAAGAAAATATGCCACAGGTGATATTGGGTGCTACGCTCTTGGGGCGCTTCCGCCTTTTAATGGGATGGATACTTGTATTGATATGGGAGCTAGCGTTAGTATGATCCATGGCATTGAAAAAGCTAGAGGTAAAGAATATATAAAAAATTGGGTGGGTGTTATTGGTGATTCCACTTTTGTTCACTCAGGTATAACAGGATTAGTGAATATTATTCATAACAAGGGCGTTTCAACAATTATTATACTTGATAATTCCACAACCGCTATGACTGGACATCAAGATAACCCTGCTACAGGTATCACCTTAAAAGGAGAAAAAACAAAGCTATTAAATTTAGTTGATTTGTGTAAAAGTATTGGGGTTGAGAGGGTAAGAATAGTGAACCCTTTTAAACTTAGGGAAGTAGAAAAGGCTGTAAAGGAGGAGACAGAAATATCAGAACCTTCCGTAATTATTGCGAAGGCTCCTTGTAAATTGCTAGATAAAAAGATTGAAAGAACTTCGTATATAGTTGAAGCAGAAATTTGTAAAACATGTGACATGTGTATGAAGCTAGGATGCCCAGCTATACATAAGCAAAATGGAAAGATAATGATTGAAGAATCACAATGTACCTCTTGCGGTTTATGTGCTGAGATTTGTAAAGTTGGTGCAATCAGGAAGGAGATTCAGATATAATGGAAGCGAAAAACATACTTATTGTAGGTGTGGGCGGACAAGGTACGCTCCTTGCAAGTAGAATATTAGGAAATCTAGTTGTTGATTTAGGATTTGAAGTAAAAATATCTGAAATTCACGGTATGAGTCAACGGGGCGGAAGCGTTGTGACTCATATAAGATATGGAGAAAAAGTACATTCACCATTAGTTGAAGTTGGTCAAGCAGATATAATACTTTCATTTGAAGTATTAGAAGCCTTGAGGTGGAAACATTTTTTAAGACGAGAAGGTAAGATGGTGGTAAATTCTCAAAAGATATTCCCTATGCCAGTTATTACTGGGACATGCGAATATCCAAAAAAAATAATTGAACAATTAAAGGAAGTATGCAAAAATGTTATTGATATTGATGCATTAACAATATCAAGGGGGATAGGAAGTATCAAGGTAGTGAATACAGTTTTACTTGGTGTTTTAGCTCAAGAAATGAATATCGAGAAAGAACGGTGGATTGAAAGCATTAGAAAGACCGTTCCAGAAAAAACAATAGATATGAATATATTAGCGTTTGAAATGGGATGTCTGACATAATCATGTGTGGTATAATAGGACATTATCATATATCGTTCAGAGAGAAACTCAACAAATAATAAATGTTCTTGACAAAAAAATATCATGCTGATATACTTATTTTGAGGTAATTTCATAGTTTTTTGTGTATGCGTGTATACTGTATACAAGAGTTAAAAGTGGAATTTTAAAAGCTTTCACGCTTACATATACATAAATTTTACCTTAACTAGACAGTTTATATATTAGTTAATTTAAAAAGGAGGGAATACCTTATGTCAAAAGTTGTTGAAATCAGATGGCATGGCCGAGGCGGACAGGGCGCAAAAACAGCTTCGTTGCTATTAGCAGATGCAGCGTTCAATACTGGTAAATACATTCAAGGATTTCCAGAGTATGGACCTGAGAGAATGGGTGCTCCAATCACTGCATATAATAGAATCAGCGATGAACGCATTACAGTTCATAGTAACATTTATAAACCAGATTATGTAGTAGTTGTAGATGAAACTCTTATTGGTGCAGTAGATGTAACTGCAGGTCTTAAAGAAGGCGGAGCAATTATTGTAAACTCTCAGAAGGAACCTGAAGATATCAGAGAAAAGTTAAATGGTTATAAAGGTAAAGTTTGTACCGTTGATGCAAAAACCATTTCTGTTGATGCGCTTGGCAAATACTTTCCAAATACACCAATGCTCGCAGCAGTTGTTAAAGTGAGTGGCATTATGGATGCAGATGCATTCGTAAAAGATATGGAAGAGTCATTTGCTCATAAGTTTGCTTCTAAACCACAAGTTATTGAAGGAAACATGAAAGCCCTTAAGAGAGCTATTACGGAGGTGAAAGGATTATGAGTAAAGAAAGAAAAAAAGTAATCACACCTGATATTACATGGAAAGATACATCTCGCGGAGGAATTATCATTGATGCTGGGAATGCAGAAGATTTTAATACTGGTGACTGGCGTTCTATGAAGCCTATTTGGTTAGAGGAAAAATGTAAGCAGTGCTTGCTTTGCTATCCTGTATGTCCAGATACTTCAATCCTTATAGATGAAAACGGCAAAAGAATTGATTTTGACTACGATAAATGCAAAGGCTGTGGCGTTTGTGTTGAAGTATGTCCATTTGATGCAATTGATTTTATTGAAGAAGACTAAAAAAAGGAGGGACAATCATGGCAATTAGAGATAGATTAAGTGGTAACGAAGCTGTAGCCGTTGCTATGAAACAAATCAATCCAGATGTTGTTGCAGCGTTTCCAATAACACCGTCTACAGAAATACCACAATATTTTTCAGCGTTCGTTGCGAACGGTAAAGTTGATACCGAATTCGTACCCGTAGAATCCGAACATAGTGCAATGAGTGCATGTATCGGTGCTGAGGCAGCTGGGGCAAGAACAATGACTGCTACATCAGCAAATGGTCTTGGATTAATGTGGGAGATGCTTTACATTGCTGCTTCTAGCAGATTACCTATTACATTGGCAGTAGTTAACAGAGCATTATCTGGGCCTATTAATATTCACAATGACCACAGTGATTCCATGGGTGCAAGAGATTCCGGATGGATTCAATTATATGGTGAAACAAATCAAGAGGCTTATGATAATTTCATACAAGCAGTTAGAATTGGAGAACATCAAGATGTTCTATTACCTACCATGTGCTGTTATGATGGATTTATTACCAGCCATGCTGTTGAAAATATCGAATTAATTGAAGACGAAAAAGTAAAAGCATTTGTTGGAGATTATCACCCAGAATTCTATTTGAATAATAAAGAGAATCCTATTGCAATGGGTCCATTGGATCTACAAAATCATTACTTCGAACATAAAAGACAGCAGGCAGAAGCAATGAAAAATGCGAAGAAAGTTATACTTGAAGTAGCTGCGGAATTCGAAAAAATGACAGGTAGAAAATATGGATTATTCGAAGAATATAAAATGGAAGATGCAGAAGTCGCGGTTGTAATTATTAACTCAACTGCAGGGACTGCTAAATTCGTAATCGATGATTTAAGAGCAAAAGGCGTTAAAGCTGGACTAATTAAAATCAGAGTTTACAGACCATTTCCTGTTGAAGAACTTGCAGCAGCACTTGCAAATTGTAAAGCAATAGCTGTAATGGATAAAGCAGATAGCTTTAATGCTGCTGGTGGTCCATTATACACAGATATAACAAGTGCAATGTTCGGAAGAGTTGATGGCGTTAAAGTAATTAACTATATTTATGGTTTAGGTGGAAGAGACGTTAAGACTGATGATATAGAGTTTGTATATAATGAATTACTTGAAATTGTTAATACCGGAGAAGTTAAGTCCGTATTCAATTATCTTGGTGTAAGAGAATAGGAGGTGCAACGATGGCTTATAATTTAAAAGTAGAAGCAAAGAAACCGGAAAGATTTACCGGTGGACATAGAATGTGTGCTGGATGTGGAGCTCCAGTTGTTGTTAGAACAATTTTAAGAGCTTTAAAACCAGAAGATCATGCAGTAATCGGCGCTGCAACTGGATGTTTGGAAGTTTCCACTTTCCTATATCCTTACACAGCGTGGAAAGACTCCTTTATTCATAGTGCATTCGAAAATGCAGGTGCAACCGTTTCAGGTGCAGAAGCAGCTTATGTTGCAATGAAGAAAAAAGGAAAATTACCACAGGATGGCGAAACAAAATTCATCGCATTTGGTGGAGACGGTGGAACCTATGATATCGGACTACAGTCATTATCTGGCGCAATGGAAAGAGGACATGACATGGTTTATGTATGCTATGATAATGGTGCATATATGAACACAGGTATTCAACGTTCCTCAGCAACTCCAAAATATGCGGACACTACAACTTCACCAGCAGGTTCAGTAGTACCAGGTAAGCAACAATTCAGAAAAGATCTCACGATGATTATGGCGAATCATAACTTACCCTATGTAGCACAATCTGCTCCAATAGGTAACATGAAAGATTTGCATTCAAAAGCTGAAAAAGCTATTTATACAAATGGTCCAGCATTCTTAAACGTATTGGCACCATGTCCTAGAGGATGGAGATATGATACACCTAAATTAATGGACATGAATAAGCTTGCTGTTGATACTTGTATCTGGCCATTATTTGAAATAGAAAATGGCAAATTAACACTTAACTATCAACCAAAGAAGAAGCTTCCAGTAGAAGAATACTTAAAACCACAAGGAAGATTCAGACACTTATTTAAAAAAGGCAATGAACATATGATTGTCGAAATCCAAGCAGAAGTAGATAGAAGATGGGAAGAATTACTACTTTTAGCAGGCGAAAAATAAGTTAGATAATTTAGAAAATATGACAGGGGACGATTTTCACTGTCGGGCTCGTTTGAGTGCGATACTGAGAATCGTCCCCTGTTGCATTTGTAACAATCGTCATAATCATGTAAAATATTCATTACAGAAGGAGGTTAATAGGTGATGACTAAGAACAATCAAATATCTATTTTAGGAGCCAATATCATATTTTTATTCGGGGTTATTACCCTTGTAAGCGTAGACGTAGGGACTAGCGTATTTGATATTCAAGTAGAGATCTTAGGAATAAGTACAATAATAGTAGAATTTCTATTTTTTTTAGTACCATCTTGCCTATATATATTATACAAACGAAAAAACATCAAATATATATTAAGGATTAATAAAATATCTATAGGCAATGTTTTAATTATAATGTTAATGATGCTATTTGCAATACCCGTAATAGGATTAGTAAATTACATGATACAACTATTGATTAATACGATAGGTAGACCACTACCAAATCCTATACCAGAAATAAAAACAATTTCAGAGCTAATTATGGGTATTATAGTAATCGCATTAACACCGGCTATCTGTGAAGAAGTCATGGCAAGGGGAGTATTTATGAGAGCATATGAGCGATATGGGGTAAGAACTGCACTCACCGTCGCAGCTGTATTATTTTCAATTATGCATAGAAATATCCAGACGTTCATACCAATTTTCTTGATGGGCTTACTCCTTGGGTATGTGGTATATAGAACAAATTCAATTATTGCAGGAATGATTGCCCATTTTACCAATAATGCGTTTTCAACGATTGTCGCATTTGCTGTAAGTAAATTACAAAAGCTCATGGGGACAGAGATAAACGAGATTCAGACAGCAGCATTACCACAAATGGATATGATGGCATCTTTATTTTTATTAGGTATTGTTATAAGTTCAGGGATTATTTTTGCAGGCCTATTTACCTTGTTTAGACATAATACAGAGAAAACAGTAAGAAAAAGTGAACTATCAAACATAGAACAAAAGGGTAAAGTGAAATTTGCATATTATATGCCAATGATAATAGGACTAATCATAATAAGCGTAGAATTAATATTTCAAATTAACTATATATTATCATAAATTTTTTGAAGTAGTTTCATAAAAAGTATCGTCTATTATAGTGAAAGCCCAAAAAGGGGGAATGGGTATTGATTGAAGATAACGAACTCATACAAAAAATAGTAAACGGCGAAACCCAGATGTTCTCTCTTTTGGTAGAACGCTATAAAGACAGTGTGTTTAACCTTGTATATCGTTTTACAGATGATTATGGAGAAGCGGAAGATATTAGCCAAGAAGTATTTGTAACCTTATACAAAAAACTAAACACATATAAGGGCGAAGCAAAACTATCTACATGGATCTATAGGATCGCAACAAATAAGAGTATAGATTGGCATAGAAAAAAGAAAAGAAAAACGATATTTTCTCTGTTTGACGACAATAATAAAATAGGAAATATAAAATCCGATATACCTCCGCCACAGGAATTATATATATTGACAGAAGAACAGAGAGAATTACAAGCAGTAGTTAACAGATTAGATGAAAAATATAGAATTGTGGTTGTAATGTATTACTACCAGCAATTGAGTTGCAAAGACATTGCTGAGATATTACATATATCCACTAGGACAGTAGAAACACGGTTATATCGTGCCAAAAAGTTGCTAAAAAAGCATATTAAAACAAATAACGAGCATGGAGGTGGAATGTATGAAGCGAGACAGTATTGATAAACGATTTAAAAGTATACCAGAAGTAAAAGCGCCCCCTTATCTCACAGAAAAAGTTATGCGCCAAATAGAGCAGACTACCATGAATGAGGATATTCATCGTTCTGCAATTGTTTGTATCATAAATATAAGAAGGCTGGGAATTAGTATGATAGCTGCAGCCATGCTCATGTTTGCAACGGTTTTTTTACCAATAGATGCTATAGATATATTTCATCATACTGTTCAAGCACAGACAGAAGTTATAACCCAGCAGACCGATAGAGCATATAATTTTATTTATAGCCCAATTCAAAAAGCAAACAATTTCTTAAATAATATTCAAAAAAAAATCAATATGATAAAGGAGTAGATTAAAGATGGAATGCAAAAATAATGAAGATCACGACAAGGTAAATGAATGTAAAGTAAAAGGACAAAGAAATACACTTCTATGTCTCATTTTATCAATATGTCCTGGTGGAGGACATTTATATGTAGGACTGAAGAATAAGGGGCTTGCATTTTTAATCATCTTTGCTAGTTCATTTTTGCTTGAAGGATTTATTGACGCGGGTCCAATTATCGTATTAATATACATATACTCGGTCGTAGATAGCTTTACGAGCTGTCTTTCTATGAACAGAGGTGAAACATTACAAGATATGGATTTACCTGCGCTAGAAGAACTATATACAAAGTTTTTCTCAAACAAAAGAATCGTTGGATATGTATTAATAGGTCTTGGGGTAATAGGAGTGAGTAGAAATTTTATTGATATACTTAACTTTATATTAAGACAATACTTTACGCGTTGGGGACATATCCGGGTTGATGATATTGTTTTACCAGCAATATTTCTAGTATTAGGTGTTTACCTAGTAATAAAAAGTAATAAAACAGAACAAGACGAAAAAATAACAGAAATGGAGGAAGAGCAAAATATAGAGTGCTAAAAATGACTACAATGAAAAATATCATGAAAATAATACTCATAATAATAGTTATGCTGATTATAACATTTGGTTTTACTAAATTACATCAAACAAATCGTGTCGAAGGAATTTCCTTTGGCACTTTTTTATTAAGATTATAAAAAACGCATATACTATAATCATTGTAACAAACTGTTTTTAAGGACGGTAGTTAAATGCTCTCAGTATTCATTAATGTTATAAAAGCATTACGTATTCCTTTTAAGAAAGCGAATATTTTCAAATTTATATCCATAGGATTAATAACCCTATTTTTATGTTCAACGGCATATTATTATTTTGAAAGTCCAGTTAAGCCAGATTTAAGTATGGGAGATGCAATATGGTGGGGCATCGTTACCTCAACAACAGTGGGATATGGTGATTATTATCCTTATACATTTGGCGGCAGAGCAATCGCTACACTATTAATGCTTATAGGGATAAGTGCTTTTGGCTTTATAACAGCAGCTATTGCATCAGTTTTTGTAGAAAACAGACTGAAAGAGGGGATGGGACTCATGAATATCAGATTCAAAGGTCATATTGTAGTGATAGGGTGGAATAGTAAGAGCGAGATTATAGTACAAGAATTGGCACGTGAAAACTCAAAAATAAAAATTGTTGTCATTGATCAGATAGACAGGTTGACACTAAATTATGAAAACGTCTTTTTCGTACATGGAGATCCATCACAAGATAAATCACTTAAAAAAGCGAATGTACAATTTGCTAAAACTGTACTTGTAGTTTCAGACGAAAGTATAGCAGATGAAGGGATGGCTGACGCCAAATCAGTACTCATTTGTTTAGCTATTGACAAGTTAAACACAGACATTCACCTTATCGCAGAAGTTAGGAACGAACAAAATGCACCTCATTTCAATCGTGCAAATGTAGACGATATTATCATTACTAATCAGATGAGTAGCAGAATGATGGTTAGGAGCGCGTTATATAAAAATGCAGGGCACGCATTAAGAGAATTGCTTACCAATGCATATGGAAATGAAATATATGAACTTAGAGTACATCCTGAGGATATAGGTTTGATGTTTAAAGACTTGGTCTGTGAATACATTGAAAAATATAATGCTGTAATATTAGGATTGACAAACGGTGAATTAATGCTAAACCCTGACAAAAACAGAAAAGTACAAGAGGGAGATATCATAATTTACATAGCCAAAGAAAGAATAGAGTAAAACAATGGTAATAAACGAAACAATACATAAATGCATCTATAAGTTCGCAAACTATTAACATGCTAATACGATATGTAATCTACGGTTTATTAGGTTGGTCTATGGAAATCATATGGACAGGGATTCACTCCCTGCTTAATGGAGATGTCAAACTACAAGGAACCACCTATTTATGGATGTTGCCGATATATGGCTTAGCAGTTTTTCTTGAGCCGCTTCATGATAAAATTCGTCATTTGCCTTGGATCGTGAGAGGAGGGATTTGGTCAGTAATAATCCTAGTATTAGAATACATAACTGGATGGATAATACAAGGCATAGTTGGGACAAGCCCGTGGGACTATTCTGGTGCCACATACAATATAAAAGGACTGATACGTCTAGACTATATACCGGTATGGTTTGTAGTAGGTCTCATATATGAAAAATTGCACGACATACTACATCATACAACCCAAATAGAGTATAGACAGAAGAAATAAGATAGGATAAAACCTGTCTTATTTTTATTAAACTTGAACAAGATAATGATTGACAAAAAATTAACGATGTATTATAATAATGATTGTTAATAAATTAACAATCAGAGACGAGCAGTAATAAAGCAAAGTGTAAAGATGTGAATAATTCAAATGGGAAGTGTTATGATGAGAAGATTTGAAAATCATGTACAAATGATGAAATACAAAGTACTTAAAGAAGTCGCAAAATTAGCCTTAGAATCTAGATTAGAGCAAGAAAAAAATAACATACCGCAAAAAATTATAACAGGGCCGAAAGCGACATTCAGATGCTGTATACACAAAGAACAAGCTATACTTGCCGAAAGAGCAAAATTAGCAATGGGCGAAAATCTAAAAAATAATAACATCATCGAAGTAATCGATATCGCTTGTGATGAATGTCCCATCCAAAGGTTTATAGTAACAGAAGCGTGTAGAGGATGTTTAGCGCATAAATGTTCCGAAACTTGTCCCGTAGACGCAATATACCATATTGGACAAAAAGCATACATCGCCCCCAACAAATGTGTCGAATGCGGTAAATGCAAAGGTGTTTGTCCATATAATGCTATTTCAGATGTAAAAAGACCGTGCATTAAGGCTTGTCACGCAAATGCGTTATCAATGGATCAAAACAAAAAAGCAGTAATCAATGAAGAAAAATGTATACAATGTGGCGCATGTGTGTACCAATGTCCCTTTGGAGCAATAATGGATAAATCATATATAGTAGACGTAGTAAAACTAATGCAAGAGGCAAAAAGAGATGATAACTTACGTGTTTATGCAGTAATGGCACCATCAATTTCAAGTCAATATACATATGCAAAAATAGGACAAGTCATAACAGGGATAAAAAAGATAGGATTTCATAATGTAGTTGAAGCAGCATTAGGCGCCGATATCATTGCATATTATGAAAGTCAAGAATTTGCAGAAACGATAGAACACAAAAAAGTGGTGACCAGCTCATGTTGTCCAGCATTTGTAAACCATATTAAAAAAAATTATCCTACATTGGTAGAAAAAATCTCTGAATCAGTATCACCGATGATTGCAATCTCACGACTCATAAAAGCGACAGATCCCCATGCAAAGGTAGTATTCATAGGCCCATGCATATCAAAAAAGACAGAAATAAAACAAGAAGGTCTAACAGATGCGACAGATATCGTCATAACATTTGAAGAACTACTCGCCCTTTTTGATGCAATGGAAATTAAATTAGAAGATTGTGAAGAAGGAGTGCTTGACAATGCATCATTCTTCGGAAGAATATTTGCCCGAAGTGGTGGAGTAACTGAAGCGATTAAACACGTTATAAAAGAAGAGGAACTTGATATAAACTTTAATCCAATGACATGCGATGGATTGATAGAATGCGATAAAGCATTAAAACTACTCAAAGTAAATAGACTACAAGAAAACTTCATAGAAGGAATGGCATGTAAAGGTGGATGTATCGGGGGTCCAGCATCATTATCTCATGGGGCTAAAGACAAAAAAGAAGTAGACAAATATGGCCGTCTTGCACTAGAGACAAGTGTAAAAGACTCATTAAGAGTAATGAATCTTGAAGATGTAGAATTAAAGAGAAAAATATAATAACAATATTAAGTAAAAGAGGAGGGGAGAACATGCTCGAAGTATATGTTTGCGTAGGAAGTTCTTGTCATTTAAAAGGTTCATATCATGTCATAAAAACATTTAAAGACTTGATAGAGAAAAACAATTTATCAGAAAAAGTAGAATTAAAAGCATCATTTTGCTTAGGAAATTGTATGAATGGCATATCAGCAAAAGTAGAAAACGAATTTATTCAGGATTTAACAGTCTCAAATGCAGAAGATAAATTCATGGAATTTGTAATGCGGGGTGAAGGGAAATGAGCATTATCCAATTCAAAAAAGCGAATTGCAAGAACTGCTATAAATGCATAAGAAGCTGCTCAATAAAAGCCATTGGATTTGAGAGCGAACAGGCAGAGATTATTGAAGACGAATGTATCCTATGTGGTAAATGTCTATTAGTATGTCCACAAAACGCAAAACGTGTGAGAAGCGATATAGAAAAAGTCAAAAAATATATAGAAAACAAAGAAAAAGTATATGTAAGTCTTGCACCATCATTTATCTCAGCATTTAGAAAGCACGAGAGTCAAAAAATGATTCCATTACTAAAGCAATTAGGATTTTTTCATATAGAAGAAACCGCCATTGGTGCCATCAAAGTATCAGAAGAGTATGAAAAAATACTTACAGAGAAAAAAATGACCAATATGATATCATCGGCATGTCCTACAATCGTATCATTGATAGAAAAATATTATCCAGAACTTATAAAATACATTGCACCAGTAGTATCACCAATGATAGCACATGCAAAAATAATGCAAGCAGTATATGGTTCAGAAATAAAAATTGTATTCATTGGTCCCTGCCTATCAAAAAAGGGAGAATATCACGATTTGCAAAATGATGGCGTCATCGATGCAGTAATAACCTTTGAAGAACTACAGAGATGGATAGATCAAGACAAACACAAATTAGACAATATAATGGAAGAAGAGATAGAAGAAACAGAAGAAATGATCACTAGATTTTATCCCACGCCAGGAGGCATAATAAAAACACTAAATACAGCAGAAATAGAAAACTATACATTTACTAGTACAGATGGCATAGAACGATGTATTAATATATTAGACTGCCTTAGAGATAATGATATAAAAGGATATTTTATAGAAATGAATGCTTGTGTTGGTGGATGTTTAGGAGGGCCATGCACAAACCTAATAAATGGTGGATTACTAAAAGCTAGTGAAAACTTAATAAAATACGCACAAAAAACAACTAACACAAAAAAATCTATAAAAACAAAAGACACTAATATAAATTTATACAAAAAATTTATAAATAAGTCAAAAATCAACAAAGAAATAGACCAAGAGGCAATCAAAGAGATATTATATAAAACTGGGAAATTCACAGAAGAAAAAGAACTGAATTGTGGTGCTTGTGGCTATTCCACGTGTAGAGAAAAAGCAATAGCAGTATATCAACAAAAAGCCGAACTACATATGTGTTTACCATATATGCGTGAAAGAGCAGAATCAATTTCAAATATAATCATCAATTCAACACCCAACGGAATAATTGCAATAAATCAAGATTATTATATACAAGAAGTTAACGAAAGTGCATTAAAACTATTTGGACTAAAAAATCAAAACATAATAGGAAGGCATTTATATGACATACTAGACTGTTCAGAATTTGAAATAGCAAAAGAAAAAAATAGAAATATACTAAACCAAAAACACTACTATGAACAATATGACATAACAGTAGAACAATCAATATTGAACATAGAAGAACAACAATTAATCATAATAATAATTAAAGATATAACCCAACAAGAACAGCAACTACAACATATACATCAAGTGCGAACAGACACTATAGAAATAGCACAAAAGGTCATAAACAAACAAATGAGAGTAGCACAGGAAATAGCCAGTCTACTCGGGGAAACAACAGCAGAGACAAAAATAACACTAAGCAATTTAAAAAATCTATTTTTGGCAGAAACAGGTGATAAATAATGCAATTATTTATAGAGACTAGCTTCGAAAGCTTAAATAAATACAACGAAGAATTATGTGGTGACAAACTAGAAATAATGCGTAATGAAGATTCCGTCATCGTAGTACTTGCAGATGGATTAGGGAGCGGTGTCAAAGCCAATATTCTAGCAACCCTTACAAGCAAAATCATTGGCACAATGCTTGTAAATGGAGCGAGCATAGAAGAAGCTGTAGAAACAATTGCTAGTACTCTCCCCGAATGTAAAGAGCGAGGCATAGCGTACTCAACATTTTCAATTCTGCAAATATATAATTCAGGAGAGGCATATCTTATAGAATTTGATAATCCTGCAATAGTATATATACGAGAAGGACAGTTTTTAGAAATAGAGAAAGTATCAAGAAATATACATGGCAAGAAAATATATGAAAGCAGGTTTAACGTACAACCAGATGACATATTTATCATGCTTAGTGACGGAGTAATACATGCAGGCATAGGAAAAACATTAAATCTAGGCTGGCAATGGGAAAACGTAAAAGAATACATGTGCAAGGCATATAAAACAGATATAACCGCAAAAAATATGGCGAAGATATTACTAACAACTTGTAAAAATCTATACATGGAAAAGCCAGGAGACGATACAACCGTTGCAACAATAAAAGTACGCGAACCAATGCCAGTAAACATTATGGTAGGTCCACCAATAGATGAAAAACAAGATAGCGAAATCGTAAAAAAATTCATCGCAACCAGAGGGAAAAAGGTCGTATGTGGTGGAACAACATCCCAAATTGTGTGTCGAGAATTAGACAAAGAAATGAAAATAGAATTTAACTATATAAACCCCTCAGTACCGCCAACCGCATTAATAGAAGGAATAGACCTAACTATAGAAGGCGTATTAACCTTAGGAAAATCATTAGAATACATAAAAAAATATTGCTCAGACGACAATGATATGCAAGATATACATAGATTAAATCAAATGGATGGGGCATCAAGACTATCAAAAATATTATTAGAACAAGCAACCAATGTACAATTTTTCGTAGGACGTGCAATGAATCCAGCACACCAAAACCCAGATTTTCCATACGATTTAAGTATAAAGCTAAAATTGGTAGAAGACATAGCACAAAGTTTAGAGACAATAGGGAAAAAAGTAAAGGTAGAATATTTTTAAAAATAATATTGACAAATAATTAACAATGCCTTATAATTATACTTGTTAAATATTTAACGTTAATAAATTAACGATTAACGTTAACCAAAAATAAATAGCATTACAGCTATTTTAAATAATAACTGATAAAAAGCAAATACTACTCAAATATGGGTAACAACTAACAATCAAAAGGAGGTAGTTATAATGGCAAACAAAAAAAATAATATCAAAGAAGAAATTAATGTGGGACAAATGATTGATGACTTAGTATTCAAAGCGCAAAAAGCATTAGACCAATATTTAACGTTAAATCAAGATCAGGTTGATAAAATAGTAAAAGCAATGGCAATGGCGGGATTAGATAGTCATATGCAGCTGGCAAAAATGGCAGTAGAAGAGACACAAAAAGGGGTTTACGAAGATAAAATCACAAAAAATATGTTTGCAACAGAATATATATATAATAGCATAAAATACAATAAAACCGTTGGAACAATAAGCGAAAATGAGTTTGATGAATATGTAGAAGTTGCAGAGCCAGTAGGTGTCATTGCAGGTGTAACACCAGTAACAAATCCTACATCTACAACATTATTTAAAAGTATCATTGCTACAAAAACTAGAAACCCAATCATATTTGCATTTCATCCATCAGCACAGAAATGTAGTTTAGAAGCTGCAAAAATTGTGCGAGATGCAGCAATAGCAGCTGGAGCACCGGAAAACTGTATTTCTTGGATAGAATACCCTTCACTCGAAGCAACACAAA
This sequence comes from Clostridia bacterium, assembly GCA_963662695.2. Lineage (GTDB taxonomy): Bacteria > Bacillota > Clostridia > SK-Y3 > SK-Y3. The sequence goes on from CAXXDC010000001.1 coordinate 1,974,903, forward strand.
CATTGATGAATCATTCGGGAATAGCACTTATCCTCGCAACAGGTGGTTCAGGAATGGTAAAATCAGCGTACAGTACAGGAAAACCAGCACTAGGTGTTGGCCCAGGTAATGTACCTTGTTATATAGAAAAAACAGCAAATGTAAAAAGAGCGGCAACAGACCTAATCATGTCCAAAACATTTGATAACGGTATGATATGTGCATCAGAACAGGCAGTAATCGTAGATAAAGAAATAGAAAAAGAATTTGAAACATTTATGAAAGAAAACAAATGCTATTTCTTAACCAAAGAAGAGACTGTTAAGTTAGCAAAGTTAGCTATTAATGAAGAGAAATGTGCGATGAATCCTCAAGTAGTAGGACAATCAGCATATACCATTGCAAAAATGGCAGATATTAATGTACCTGTAGAAACAAAGATATTATTAGCAAAATTAAAAGAAGTAGGGCCACAATCTCCACTATCTCGAGAAAAGCTTAGTCCTATCCTTGCATACTATGTAGTAGAAAATAGTGATCAAGGTATAAAACGAGCAGAAGAAATGCTAGAATTTGGAGGACTTGGTCACTCAGCGGTCTTACATTCTAATGACACAGCAGTAATTGATAAGTTTTCAAAAACAATGAAGGCAGGAAGAATTATCGTTAATTCACCTTCAACTCATGGTGCTATTGGTGATATCTATAATACAAACATGCCATCCCTTACATTAGGCTGTGGCTCATACGGTAGAAACTCTACAACATCAAATGTATCAGCAGTAGATTTAATTAACAAAAAAAGAGTAGCAGGGAGAAGAGTGAATATGCAATGGTTCAAAATTCCTGAGAAGATATACTTCCAATATGGTTCAACACAATACTTAGAAAAAATGCCAGATATCACAAAAGCATTTATAGTAACTGACCCACATATGGTAAAACTAGGATACTTAGAAAAAGTATTACACTACCTTAGAAAAAGAAATGATTACGTACATTGCGAAATATTCTCCGAAGTAGAGCCAGACCCATCAGTAGAAACAGTAATAAAAGGTAGTGAAATGATGAATGCATTCCAACCTGACGTAATAATTGCCTTAGGTGGAGGTTCAGCAATGGATGCTGCGAAAGGAATGTGGTTATTCTACGAACATCCTGAAACAGACTTTAACAACTTAAGACTAAAATTTATGGATATTCGTAAGAGAGTATTTAAGTTCCCCAAATTAGGTAATAAAGCAAAAATGGTAGCCATCCCAACCACATCTGGAACAGGATCAGAAGTTACCTCATTTGCAGTAATAACCGATAAACAAAAAAATATAAAATACCCACTAGCTGATTACGAATTGACACCTGATGTAGCAATCGTAGATCCAGACTTTGTAACAACAGTGCCAGCAACAGTTACAGCAGATACAGGAATGGACGTATTAACCCATGCAATCGAAGCATATGTATCCGTATTAGCATCAGACTTTACCGATGGATTAGCAATCAAAGCAATCCAATTAGTATTTGAATACTTGCCACTTGCATACCAAGATGGGTCAAATAAACTAGCTAGAGAAAAGATGCATAATGCATCATGTATTGCAGGAATGGCATTCACAAATGCATTCTTAGGAATTAACCACAGTTTAGCACATAAATTAGGTGGAGAATTCCATATACCACATGGTAGAGCCAATGCAATACTATTACCACATGTAATAGAATATAATGCACAGAAGCCAACAAAATTTGTATCATTCCCTAAATACGAAACATTTGTTGCAGATAAAAAATATGCAGAGATTGCAAAAGCCCTTGGACTAAAAGCATCAACACCAGAAGAAGGGGTAAAAAGCTTAGTTGCAGCAATAAGAGAACTAATGCAAAAAATTAATGTACCAATGACAATAGCAGATTGCAATATCAATAAAACACAATATATGGCAAAGTTAGAGGAGTTAGCAGACCGTGCATTCGAAGATCAGTGTACAGGCGCAAATCCAAGAATGCCATTAGTGAAAGAATTAGAAGAAATATATACAAAAGCATATGAGAACTAACGTAATAAAGACATAATAAAAAGGTTTATATCTCTATTTGATGAGATATAGACCTTTTTTTGAGTATTTATAAAACCTAATTTATGCGGAACAAACGATACAGTTTCTTCGTCTAAAATATGGGAATAAAAAATTTCATAGAAAGGATGGGTGTAATTATGATGGAACTTAAAAAACCTAGGAAGATTATTTTGGTTTCTTGCACTTTAGTAGCAGTCATATGTTGTATAGTCGTATTATGGGGTAATTCTTTAAAAGAGGGAGCCAGCCCAAATGACCTCTCCCAGGGTAAATCGATCCTTACCTGGGAAGCAGTCAAAGCACTGGTTAATGGAGAACTGACTTATCAAGAGCTTTATGATACCTATTATTATAAGAATATTGGCTTAGGCTTTTATATCATAAGCTTTCCTATTGAGGACACAGAGCCATATTCATTGACGGTCTGGTTTGCCAGTGATATGAATGAGCATCCCATGGCAGTCAGGTTGAAATCGGAAAATGATGATATCACTGTTGACTTAAATGAGGAAAATCTTGTTCAAATGATGAGACTCAAATAATTTTGAAGGGTTTAGTCATTTTTTGATATATTGCAGATATATTTAACTTCATTTAAAATAAGATGTTTGTTGATAATATCATATTTATCTAAAGTAGAAGTAAACGTATTTTTACTACAAGCCGACAGTATTATAGACACTATTATTACAAGAAGAAATATTTTTCTCATTGCCAGCCTCCTTGTTCGGATTCCTTTATTTCGAAGACATTATTTCAATAATCAAAAATTTTTTAAAAAACTAGTTGGTTCTATATGTAACAATCGATTTTTATATTCCAATAAAGAATAGCCTTTAATATCTATATATAATTTATCTAAATCCTTAATCTCTTCTTTATCAATATTTATCGTTAATGCTTCATCAGGACTTATGGAATATTGTACAAAAGGAATCATATTTCCTTCACTATCCGTAGCTTCAATAGTTATCGGTCTGAAACCACATACGTGGCGATTATTGATATTTCTTAAGGTTAAAAATTTACCTTCCTTTAAGTTCCGTTTTGTTTCACTGTTGAGAGTTAAATGAATTTTATCTTTATCAGTGATAATATCTTTTAAAAACATTTGAGTATCATGGTCTTCAGTAATAAATTTATTAATTTTATACTGTTTCTGTTCCAGATAGTTTTGTGCATCAATTTCTAATGTTAATATTTCATTATATTGCAAATTTTTAATATCATAAAAGATTCCGTAAATGATATTAGCATTATTGGGATATATATTATAGACAAATAATATTAAAATATTACAAATCACAATTATAGTTAGTATCGTAATAAAAATTCTCATTGCGTACATTAATTTCACATTATCAACATTGGGGATTAAATTTTCAAAAAAATTATCATTGTTTCTTAAAATTTCCACTGCAAATAAGACCCTCCTTTTTCTTTAATTTCCATTCATTATATAATATAAAAATAATTTCTACAAGCAAATTCGACAATTATATACAATTTGTAAAGAGTATTTTACAAAAATAGCTATTTTTATTTACAAGTTAGGCAATATCATATACAATAAACATAAGAACGTGTGTTTGGAGGTCGAAAATGGAACAGATAACGTTTATTCACTGTGGCGATGTACACTTAGATGCACGCTTTACAGGGACAGGACTTACAGATAACAAAGCAAAAGAAAGAAGACAAGAATTGCGTGATGTATTTTCACGTATCATTGACGAATGTATCACAAGGCAAGTACATCTACTATTGATTAGTGGCGATCTATTTGAACATGAATACATCAGTAGAACGACAATAACATTTGTCATGAACCAATTGAGCAGAATTCCAAACATCAAGATATTTATTACACCAGGAAACCACGATCCCAATGTGGCAAATTCCTATTATGCAATGCTTAACTGGCCTGAAAATGTACATATATTCAAAAACAAAATAGAATGTATAACATTACCCGAATACAATGTTGCAGTATATGGTGCTGGATTTAGTCAGAAATATCAATATGACTCAATGCTTAATAAGCCATTAAATATACGAGATAATCAAATGAAAACAAAAATACTCCTTACCCATGGTACACTTGACAGTATATCAGAGGAATGTGCATATCACCCAATATGTAGCGAACAAATAAAAGACTATGGATTTGACTATGTCGCACTTGGACATTATCACGCATATAAACATGTGTATGACAAAAAAATCGTTTATTGTGGTAGCCCTGAACCCCTAGGATTTGATGAACCAGAAGACCATGGCATCATCGTAGGGAAAATAAATAGCCAGAAGATCAATATAGAATTCGTAAAAATGAGCAAAAGAACATATATAACAAAAGAGATAGACATTACTGAGAGCCAAACCATAGAAGAAGTGGAAGAACAGATAAAAAATAATATGATATCACACCGAGAAAACATGATGAAGATTATATTAACCGGTAAAAGAAAAAAAGAGCTGATATTAGATATTACATTACTCACCTCAAGACTACAAGAAAACAGTTATTACCTAAAAATAATTGATGATACATCAAGTGACTATGACTTAGAAAAACTTATAAAACAACCAAACTTAAAAGGTGTATTTGTAAAGAAGATGCTAAACGCCATAGAAAATGCAACAGATAAAGGTGAAAAAGAAAAACTAAATCATGCTTTACAATTAGGATTAGAAGCAATGGACATCTAAAGAATTGATACCTAGATGTGAAGGGCAGGGAAGAAAATGAAGATAGACAAATTAACGATAAATGGATTTGGAAAAATTGAAAATAAAGAAATAACATTTACAGAAGGTCTAAATATTATATATGGTGAGAATGAATCAGGAAAATCAACAATACAGACATATATAACAGCCATGCTATATGGGCTAGATAAAAAACAGGCATCAAAATACTTACCATGGAACAAGGGCGAATATGGTGCTATAAATACATTGCAATACACATTAGACAATGGAAAAACATATATAGTAGAAAAGAATCTAAACAGAAAAACAACTTCAATATACACAAAACAGCCATACCAAGACATTACCCCACTATTTTCTATCAATAAAAAGAATGTACTGTTTATGGAAGAACAAACGGGATTAAACCAGACAGTATTTGAATCTTCCGTATTAATAAAACAGAAGGAAATAGAAGTAGAACAAAAAAATCGTAAAGATATAATAGAACGTTTGCTTCGCCTGAGCAAATATGGAGATGAAAACATAGATTATACCAAAGCAATAGAAAACCTCAATAAACTCAATAATGAAATTGGAGAAGGCAATACAGGCAAACACAAGAAATTAATCCAAATCAATCAGCAAATAGCAGAACTAGAAACAGACAAAGAAAACGCATATAAAAACATAGACACAATGCGAGAAATAGACCAATGCATCAAAGAACTAAACAAAAACAAGCAAAAAATAGAGGGCGAAATACAAGAATTAAATTATATAAAAGAAATAAAAAAAAGACCAATATTAAACCACTACAAAGAATTATCTGATAAGTTAATCCAATGCAAAGAGAATAGAGAAAAGCTTAATGAACAATTAAAGCTGTACACACAAGTTAATACTATAACAGAACAAGACATAGCGATCATAGACAAAGCATTTAATAATGTACTCCAAAATTCATATCAAGCAGAGGACAATGATAGATCAGGGGAACATACGATAAAAAATCAAATCATTAAAGAGAGAATAGAACAATTACGGAAATCATTATTCAGAAACAGATTCATAAGTGGAGTACTCACAGGAGCTATTAGTATTGCAGGATTTATATTAGGACAACAAAAACCTTATTGGTATTCATTGCTATTAACAATACCTGTAATCGGATTAATAACATATAATAATATCAAACATACAAAGTCTAAAATAGCCACGTTAAAAGAACGAAACCATAGACCGAAACAATCCAATATAGAACAAAGCAGTTTATTATTACGACAGAAACTAGAAACTATCGGTATTAAGTCTGATGACAATGCTATGCTACCAGTACTGGTACATGAATTAAAACAATCATGGGATACACGTAAAGATATAACAAAGCAAATCCTAGACACAGAAAAGGAAATTGCAATTATCAGTGAAAATCTCAGAATATCGTCTGGTGTTATGGATATAGGAAACGAAAAAGAAATTAAAAATGATATTGATGAAAAAAAATATCAAAAATTAATGCAAAAGTATAATATCAATGAAGCCAAAAACATTGCCCAAATAGAAGAAATGATAGAAGACAAAAAAGAAAAACTAAAAGAAATAGAAATCAATATTAGCTCAGAGAATAAAGAATTAGAGATACTATCAATTCAATATAGCCACCCCGGTGATATTGAAGAAAAAATAGAAGTAGCGCTACAAGAGAAAACAAAATTAGAAAGAACGAAAGAATCGATTAACATCGCAAAAAGCTACTTAGACGAATCCCTCAGAGACATTGAGCGTAACTATATCCCGTCTCTAAATAGACAAATGAGTGATGTATTAAATAATATAACATCTAGCAAATATGGAGAAGTAGATACAAGTTCAGAATTAGACATTGTTATCCGTGACCTCAACAATGGAACATTATCACCTGAATCATTAAGCAGTGGAACAATCGATCAAATATATTTTTCATTAAGACTGGCAGTATCAAGTTTGCTTTCACAGAAAGAACAACTGCCTATCATAATTGATGAGGCATTTGCCCAATACGATGACACAAGATTAAGAAATGTTATGAATTACATTGCAGACCTATCTATACAAAGACAAGTAATCCTGTTCACCTGCCAGAATAGAGAAATAGAACAGCTTGAGAAGATAAATTCTGCATATAATAAAATAATATTAGAGGGCTAGTCGTTGTGACTAGCCCCTTTTAAGTTGTCAAAAACTTCAGTTAAACGACTATAATCCCGTCATAAAAAAATTAAAAATTATTAAGAAACAATAAAACACTTGAAAATAAAATAGTACAATGGTAAAGTAGTAAAATAATAACATAAAAACATGATATGATAGGAGATGGGAAATATGAACATAATAAAAAGGTTTAAAAGTAGCATAATTTATTTACAACTTGTTGTCTTATTAATAGCACTTTCAATAGGATTTACAGGGTGTAGCAACTCAGATTCACTTGTTTCTACAGATGCATCCTCAGGAAATGATTCAATCTCAGATAAAATAGTACTCATTGATCCAGGTCATGGGGGCGCTGATCCAGGCGCAATTTACACAGATAATAACGGCATTGAAATTGAGGAAAATAATGTAAACTTTGAAGTATCTCTCTTGCTTCGGGACATGCTTAAAGAGTCAGGGGTCAATGTGGAAATTACTCGACAAGAAGATCAAGAAATATCTTTAGAAGATAGGAAAGAATTAGCTGAAAATAAAAATGTATCTTTACTTGTAAGTGTGCATCTAGAAAGTAACCCTGACACTTCAAGAAAAGGTACGATAACACAATATAATTCTTCCAATAATGTGGAAGCTTATGGGGTTTCTGGGGAAATGGCTGCTCAAATGATACATAATGAAATCATAAACAAGCTTAAAACTGAGGATGCAGGAGTAATGACAATGTCTAAAAGTCTGAAGTACGAAAATCTTGAAATGCCTGCTGTGATTGTTGATTTAGCTTTTATATCAAATGAATCAGACAGGGAAAGTGTTATGACTGAAGAATTTAACAGAGAAGCGGCTAAAGCAATACATGACGGTATTATTGCGGTACTCAATGAGATGTAATATTATGAATTTTATGAGATTGCAAGTATAAATAAGGAGTGAGTCCTTTGATAAGAGAACGTATAAAAAAAATGCCAACACGAGAAAAAGTTAGACTAGCAATATTCTTAATATGGATGTTAATAGCAATAATAATTCTGGTTGTTCTAATTCCTATAGGAGTTAGAAACGTAGAAAAGCAACCTTTAATTATCATGATTTCTAAAATCTTCACTACCTCTTTGCCTATATATATGATAGCTCAGTCGATACTTCAGCGTAAAAATATAGTATTAACGTTTGTGTGTAGTGTAATTCTTTTTGTATTTGCCTTTTGGCTTTTAATATTGCCAATGATATCGTAAGCAGTTGATAAGAAGCATTTGGAATAAGGGGTAATGCAAATAAGATATAATTACCTCCATATTTTCAGGAGATAAATTATATCTTATTTTTTGCGTTTGGTTGTTTTTAAGCTACTCTACTAAAAATCATATTTAAAAAACTCTTCTACAAAGTTAGCCATAGGACTTTCATCTTGTATAAAATCTAAATCTAAATCATAGAAATACAAATATGCTATACTCTTTTTCTCATCAGATGTTCCAATCATACCAAATGATTTTGGATATTTTGCTTTATAATTGTCATTTTTGTCTACAACTTTAAAATCGTAACTGTTTATTGAGAATTCATATTCAGGAATATAATATTTACTATCATCATAATCAGAAACAACTTTTTGTTCTAAAAATTTATATTTTTTTATCAATTTCTTTTTTTCTTTCTTATATGTTTCTTCATCGTAGTCAACGACAAGAGTCATTGTATTTGCCTCAAATAATATCATCCAAACATAATTATATTTATATGATATATTTTTGTACTCAGGTAAATCCTCAATAATAGGCATAAAGTCTTTCGCATACGTATCAATTTTAGCACCGCTATTAAGATACTTTTTAATGTTTGTACTTGACTTGCTACAACCAGTAATACTTAATATTAAAGCAATCATTAAAACAAGTAAATATTTTTTTCTCATGCTTTATCGCCTCCTATAAAAATAAATTACATTTATTACAATTGTCTGTTTTTAATGCACGATATAATTATAGCCTAATAAATAATGTTTTTCAATATTTACAAATTAATGAATGTATTATAATATATTCATTAATTAGGAGGTATAAAAATTGAGGAAAAAAAGATTTGTAAAGATAACAATAATATTATTATTCTTATCTTTTATATTGTTAGGATGTTCAGAAAATGGGGGAGAAAAAAGCAAAGAAAATAAAAATTTAGGAAATACCAAAATGATATATAATGAAAAAAAAGAAATAACATGGAAATCAGAAGGGACACCGTATACAGAAACTTTTAAATTAGTAAATGATAAAAAGCTCCCATTTATAACTTATATTCCTGAAAAAGATTGGATATCAGAAATTGAGGAGAATAGAGTAGTTATAAAACAAAAAGATTATGGGCTAATGGAGATTGTGTTTTTAGATTCTGATATAACAAAGCAAAAACAAGCAGAACAGATTTTTCTAGATAGATTAAAAAGCTATAATAATAATTTGAAAAAAGACGAAAAATCAATGCCTGATTGGGTGATATCTTATTATTCTTTCAATAATATTGATAGCAATACATATGCTATTTTAGGTAGATACAACAATCAATATTTTTATATTTGTAGATTCTTAGATATGGAAGGAGCAGAGCTTTTTATTCCAATAGAACGTGAGATATACAATGAGTGGCGTTGGAAAGATACCAATGAAAAAATAGAATTACATTGAAATAATGTAATATTACTAATAGTATCTGGTGTAATTATGTTGCGTTTTTTTGCTTTTAATATTGCCAATGATATCATAAGAAGTTGATAAGAAAATCATTTGTCATATAATATATTGACAAATAAATAGATTTGATGTATTATATACATATAAAGAGCTAATAATATAAAGGAGCTAGACAACTATGGAAACGATAGAAAATATCAAAGAACATTTGAAAAACGATAATTTTAAGTGGAGTAGACATGCATTAGAAAAATGTGATATGTATGGTTATGATGAAGAAAAAATTATTTATGAAGTAGTTGAACAAGGCGAACTGATAGAATATCATTATTGGCATGGGTATGGTGACAAATATCTAGTGTATGTAGAATCAAAGGAATATGGAGTATACCATTGTGTTATAATTAATAACGAAGTTGCAGATATAATAATAATTAAAACAGTGTACAAACCAGATAATACATTCAAAAAAAATCAAAAAACGAGAAGCAATCCGACTAGAGTACTATAGTGTTGAAAGGGGAAGTTTTATATGATGTGTTCATTTTGCAACACAGACAACTTAAAACCAATAGAGACAATTTATGAAAGAACAATCAAAGGTAAAAAAATAATAGTGCAAAATGTACCTGCTTTATATTGTGATGAATGTGGAGACTTTTATTTTGACAACAAAACAGTAAAATTAATTAAAAAAAATATAATTAACAAAGTACAAAGAAGTGATACAATAGAAATGCATGATTTTGAAAGAGTAAATTGAGGAGATTATGATAGAAAATAATATAAAACAATATAGAAAAAAATTCAAAGTGACACAACAGGAACTAGCCGAAGAACTAGGTACAAGCAAACAATATATTAGCAATTTAGAACTATGTAAAACGATACCTAGTATAGAAGGGTGTTTCAAAATAATAAATGCTTTTCAAAATATAACATGCAAAAAATCCAACGGAAAACAAGTTGTTCAATTGAAAATTGAAGATATGTTTTATGAAATTTAGTAGTTTTTTGTTCTTTAATAGGGGTAGTCATAACGACTACCCCTATTAAATTATTCATTTTAAAATTTTATACCGCTCTTTTAGAAACTTCATCTAACTTTGCATATAGAAGTTCAATTTCTTCTTTTGCATTCCATTCATTTTCAGCTTCTTCTGGATATGCATTTGTGTTATGAACTGCTAAGTCACATCCAGCAATCTCTTCATCTTTCGATACACGAATACCAATCGTCATATCTAACACCTTGTAAACAACGAATCCACTTACAACAGCAAACAATATTCCTGCTACTGTACCGATAAGTTGTGCAAAGAAATTGACACCTCCAACACCACCAAAAAGCGTAGACCCAAATATACCAGCGGCAATACCACCCCATGAGCCGACAATGCCGTGAAGAGGCCATACACCAAGAACATCATCGATTTTTAGCACTTCAGATTCAAAAGCAAACATCTTTATAAAAATAACAGAACCAATCCCACCTACTACAAAAGCAGCCAACGGATGAAACAAATCAGAACCAGAACAGACAGCAATCAATCCAGCAAGTGCACCATTGTAAATTGCAACCGAATCATTCTTAGAAATAACCAGTGCAAAAAGCACACCACCAACCATCGCAAAAAGAGAATTAATTGCAACTAGAGAAGAAATACCCTCGAAGTTCTGAGCACTCATCACATTAAAACCAAACCAACCAATCGCTAATATCCAGCTTCCTAAAGAAAGCACGGGGATATTACTCACTTGAATATCATTAACCTTACCATTTTTATACCGACCTAATCTAGGGCCAAGAATAATCATCGCAGGTAACGCAAGCCATCCACCAATAGAATGTACAACTACAGACCCTGCATAATCACGAAAAGAAGTACCAGTTAAAGAAACAATCATATTCTGGAACCAAGCATTTTGTCCCCAAACCATAGATTCAAACAAAGGATAAACAAGCCCTGCAAAAATTGCACCAGCAATAACTTGAGGCCAGAACTTTGCTCTTTCAGCAATTCCACCAGAAATAATAGCTGGAATAGCAGCTGCAAAAGTGAGTAAAAAGAAAAAATGCATAAGATCAAACCCTGGAACAGAAACTGAATCGATTAATCCCATAGACGCGATTTTATCAGCAGATTTTAAAAAGCTGATACCGTAAGAGATAGGAAAGCCTATTAGAAAATAAACTAAAGTTGAAACGGACCAATCTGCAATAATTTTAACCAATGCATTCACTTGGTTTTTCTTGCGAACTGAACCCACTTCAAGAAAAGCAAACCCTGCATGCATAGCGAAAATCATTACAGCACCAATAAACATAAACAAAACATTACTACTTGTCAAAATACTATTTATATTCGTCATCGAAATAAATCTCCTTTCATCATTGAAAAAAACCAAAAACTAAATTTATACACAATAATATTCACTGCGCCATTACAGTAATACTATCTTTATATTCTCCGCCATTGAAGAAAAAAAAGGTGCCTTAAAAAGAGGGTATAGGATACCCCTTTTAAAAACACCATTGTTATTTACTATCATGCGCCTCATTGCGCACACTATTCAATTTAACACTAACACATTATACACAAAGCTTGTCCAAATATCAACTATGATTTTCGACAGCTATGTTTTTATTGCTATTTCTACCGTCTTACTTTAAAATATAGATATGTATAAAAAAGCACAGGAGTGAAAAAATTGTTTGGTTATGTAACCCCCTTAAAAGATGAACTAAAAATGAGAGAATATAATACATTTCGAGCATACTATTGTGGCCTTTGCAAAGTTTTAGGAAAGCAGTTTAATCAGCTTACAAGAATGGGCTTAAATTATGATTTTACATTCCTCGCACTATTATTATCATCATTAAGTAGCGATATTGACCAAAGTAGAGCGGAGATTTGCATCGCAAACCCAATCAAGAAGAAACCAGTTATACAACCAAACCAATTTATAGAATATAGTGCGCATATGAGCATTGTATTAGTATATTTCAAATTATTAGACGATTGGAAAGACGACAAAAAAATAACAGCACTTATTGCACTATTGGCTTATTTGATGCCAATAAGAAAAACAAAAAAGAATTACAATGAAAAGTATGTGCAAATCAAACAATGCTTAGAAAAATTAGCTGAATTAGAGAAAAGACAATGCAATATCATAGATGAAAGCGCTGATGCTTTCGGAAAACTTATGGAAGTAATTTTCACCTATCCTAATTTGGAAGATGAAAATAGCATTAGAATACTGTCGTGGCTGGGATATAATTTAGGCAGGTGGATATATATTATTGATGCTTTTCATGACATCGAAAAAGACATCAAACAAAAACAGTATAACCCCGTATTATTACAATATCAGTATGAAGCAGAAGAAGATGTTCATACATTTATAGAGAGGGTTAGAGAACCGTTAGAAATATCATTAACATACACATTAGATAATGTAGCAAAAAGCTATGAATTATTAGAAATAAAATATAACAAAGGCTTATTAGATAATATCATCTATATGGGACTCAGAAATAGAATGGATTTACTATATAAAAAAGGAGTAAAAAAACATGAAGAATCCTTATGAAGTACTAGGAATAAGAGAAGGCGCAGGAGAAGAAGAGATAAAAAGAGCATATCGTGAATTAGCGAGAAAATATCATCCAGACCAATATAGCAACCACCCCCTATCCGATTTAGCACAAGAAAAAATGAAAGAAATAAACGAAGCCTATGACTACTTAATGAAAAACAAAGGTACCGGAGGAAGAACTAACCAAAATACCCAGCAGAGAAACACATGGCAACAACAAAGCACAGGCTCATATGCACAGATAAGACGCTTAATAGAAAATGGAAATATTATAGAAGCAGATCAATTATTAGAAGGAATAGGTAATAGAAATGCTGAGTGGTATTTTCTAAAAGGAGCAATTTCCCTAAAAAAAGGTTGGTACGAACAAGCATATGCTAATTTTAATAGAGCAGTACAGATGCAGCCCAATAACCTTGAATACAGAGCAGCACTAAACAACATGGCATTTAGAAACAATAGCTATCGAAATGTAGGTAAGAATATGGGCTATGGTGGAGGAATGTCCACCTGTGACTGTTGCACATCACTAATATGTGCCGACTGTTGTTGTGAATGCATGGGTGGAGACCTTATCGGGTGTTGCTAAAACAATAAAATTTTGGTAATTTAAGAGGATGAGGAATATGAATGACTTACAAAATAGTATAGGCAAAAGAGTGGCATTCGGTGGATTTACCGTAGCACTGGCACTCATATGTCTCTATCTAACTAATGTATTGCCTACCAATCGCTTACTATTTTATGCTTTAGGGACAATGTTCATCTCAACGATTGTCATTGAATTTGGTGTTCCAACAGCAATAGTGACTTACATAGCGATTAATATACTTGGTTTCATCATACTTCCAAACAAAATATTGATGATCCCATATCTATTATTCTTTGGATATTACGGCATCGTAAAATACTATATTGAAAAAATGAATCATCTAGTAATAGAATGGTTCATAAAACTAGTCTGTTATAATAGTACAATGATTTTGAACAATTACGTTATCACGAAAATATTAGGCAGAAGCTTTTTGAAAAATGATTATTTCTGGCTAGTAATTGCTCTAATAGAGATTGCATTTGTTATATATGACTTAGGATATAGCGTTGCAATAGGGTATTATACAAAGCATATAAGCAAAAGATTAAGAAGGTAAACACAGACAGGAGGAACGAAATGACATATAAATTGATTACAATAGATTTAGATGATACGCTACTCAAACACGATTTAACAATCAGTGAACGAAATAAACAAGCGATACAAGCCGCAGTACAGAAAGGTGTAAGAGTAACCCTCGCATCAGGCAGACCCACAAAGGCAATAGCCCATTACCTTGACGCATTAGGGTTAGAACTTCCAGTGATTGCATACCAAGGTGCACGAATAGTAGACACAAAAACCAACGAAGTAATGTATAAAAAAGAATTAGAATACAACCAAGCATTACCAATAATAAAATATGCCGAAGAAGTAGGCGTACACTGTAATGTGTATATCGATGACGTAATACATATCGAGAAGAAAAACAAATGGGCAGAAATGTATAAGAATTTATTAAAAGTTGTTCCAATGAAAGAAGTTGGAAAACTTAGTGAATATATAAACAGTAGTACCACCAAAGTCCTCTTTGTAGACGAACATGAGAGACTCCAAAAAATAAAACCTAAAGCAGAAGCACTGGTAGATGAAGGTATCCAAGTATATTTCTCAAAACCAAACTACTTAGAATTTACTAATAAATATGGCACAAAGGGACAAGCAGTAAAATATTTAGGAGAACACTTGGGTATTAGACAAGAAGAAATAATGGCGATAGGCGATACATATAACGACATAACAATGATAGAATATGCGGGGTTGGGCGTATGTATGAGCAATGGCCCAGAAGACGTAAAAAAAATTGCAGATTACATCACATTATCCAATGAAGAAGATGGCGTTGCCCATGCAATAGACAAATTCATACTATAAGTTGGACAGTTGGTTAGTTAGAAAAAGATTAAAAAGTGTAAAAAAGCTAGGTTGTGTTTAAGAACCTAGCTTTTTTTATACGCTATTAGTGTAATTTAATATATAAGATGTTGTTTTTTAACAATATTTATGTATAATATAAATTATGATATTTTTTTAAAAGCAACTAAGTATTTTCAAATAAAAATATGTACAGAAGAATTGGAGCCTAACAATGCTTTTACTATCGATAATAGAAAACAATCAAGAACGTTCAATGGTTGAACGACTATACCAAAATAACAAATCAATTATGTTTCATGTAGCGTATAAAATATTACATGACAAATATTTGGCAGAAGATGCTGTTCAGCAAGCATTTATAAGAATAATTAACAATCTAAAAAAAATTGACGAAAATAATTGTCACAAAACACGAGGATTTTTAGTTGTTATTTGTAGAAATGTTGCTAAGGACATATATAAAAGCAAAACAAATTTAAATAAAGAGAATATCATAGATGAAATCATAGATTTTACATCCGATCCTGTAGAGTTAATCATAAATAGAGAAACAATTAACAAAGTGATTAGTGAAGTTAAAGGATTAAAACCTATTTATAAGGATGTTATGATACTAAAATACTCACATGGATGTACTAATGAAGAAATATCAAAACTATTGAATATAAGTAGTGATGCTATTAGGAAACGACTAGAACGAGCTAGAATGCAATTAGCTAATTCATTAAGGCAGGAGGAATTAGTATGAATAATAAAAAATATATAGATAAAGTAATTGACGATATTTTATATGAAGCGATACCTATAGCTGAAAAAGAGATGATAGACGAATTAAATAAAGAGAAAATAGATGAATTCAAATTTTCACAAGAACATAATAAAAAAATGAAAAGAATTTTTAATACCTATAAGAGAAAAATATATATGGGGAAATTAGTGTCATATTCAAAGTTCGTGGCAACAATATTTCTAGCATTAGCTGTTACTGCATCAGTGAGTATTGTTAGTGTTGAAGCATGGCGCATAAAAGTGTTTAACTTATTTATCGATAAAAAAGATACACATTCTGTTATAACCTTTGATGAAGTAGAGGGTAGCTATTATCAAATACAAAATATATCTTTCAATTATATTCCAGATGGATTCATTCCAGAGGTGAAACAGTCTGAACCTAATAGTATTTATATAAGGTTCAAAAAAGAAAATAAATATTTTAGCTTTACGCTACAAGATGTTAATGGTTCATTGTCCATTGATACAGAAGATGCAGAAATTAAAAATATTATTATTAATAACCAAGAAGGTATTCTTAGTAAAAATAAAAACGTAGTTATATTATTATGGAATAAAGATGATTCAATATATATGTTAACGGGAAATATCAATGAAAAAGAAATTATAAAGATTGGTGAAAACATAAAAAGATAACATTTAATAAAAAAATTCAGATATTTTGTCACAAAACACTCTTTTTTTAGTTGTACTTCATGAAGACTAAAAAAAGGAGTGTTTCATTTATGAGAAATAATTATAAAAACAAAATTATATCAGTAGCTATTACAGTGATTTTATGCTTAAGTTTCAGTTTTAGTGTTTCAGCTCAGAACAGTAAGGCGGCATCGCAAAATATTTTATCTGGAACTATAGTTTCTCCACGATTCACCTCAATAATATACAGTTATAATAATTTGACTCTCAATTCTGGGGGCAAATTTACTTGTGCGGGTAAAACAGAAGTACAAGAAGGTTATGATGCGACAGTAGAAGTTGAATTACAACAGCATATAGATGGTAGTTGGACAACCATAAAATCATGGCAGGCATCAGATACTGCATATGCATATGTTATGAAAAATAAGTACGTTGCTAAAGGATATAGTTACAGACTAAAAACGACACATCAGGCGAAAAAGAATGGAAAAATTGATGAAACATCTGTGAAGTATAGTGATGTTATAAAATATTAGTAACTTTTATTAAAATATAATAAAAATTTGATTTTAGGCAATTGTTTTAATTGCATAAAATAAAAGCCCCCCAAATCAATGCTCCCCTGAACAAGATGACATTGATTTGAGGGCACACCCTTACACAAAGTGGTATAGAGCTTATGAATATTATATACCTCAGTGGGATATTTGTGCAAGGGAAAACACCAAAAAGGAGGGTCGAGTTATTAAGGCTCTATTATCCCAAATAAAAAAGAGAGAGGTATATAATTTATGAAAAGAATTGCGTGTTTAATATTAACTATATGTCTTGTTATAGGGTTATTTTGTTTTAATGTGTTTGCAAGTGATACTGAATCACAAAAGTTAATTAAAGAAGAACAAAAAGTTATCGAAAAATATGGTAAGGATTTCTTTGAAAATCAAGAAAAGGCCAATGAATCTTATGAAGAAATTAAGAAATCTTTTAATAAAGATAGAGCGAGTGAATATCCTGAATATTATGGCGGAGCTTATGTAAATGATGCTGGAAATTTAGTTATATATGTTATTGATTATGATAAAAAAAATGAAGAAGAAAAAGATAAATACAGGGAAATGTATTACACTATAACTAAAGATAAAAATATTACGATTAAAAACGCTAAGTATTCTTATAGTTCTTTGACTAAGACAATGGACAAATTAAATCAATATTGTGAAAATAACCCTTTAGATGAAATAAGTAAAAACTTAGATACATATGCACTACTTGACGCTGAAAATAAAATAGTAGTTGAACTTGAAAACTGTAATGAGGAAGTAATAAAGAAATTCAAAAGTAAAGTGATTGATACTTCTCAAATTGAATTTAAAAAAGCTGAAGCTGAATCAGAAGATTATGCAAGCTTAAAACCTGGAAGAAAAATATTAAAGAGTAATGGTGGTATGGCGTCAATGGGCTATAGAGCAAAGAAAAATGGAGTTTCTGGCATAGTAACTGCAGGACATTTTGCAGATTTGAATACTAAAATATATGTTGGCTCAAAAAAAATTGGAACTGTAACTGCATATGCAGAAAGTGGTTCTGTAGATGCTGCTTTCGTAAAAGTCACTAATTCATCTTATGTTCCTTCAAATACACTTTATGGTACAAGTAATTCACTTTCTACAACTATTAGTGAACCTGGTGTTGGAACAGTGATTAATAAAATTGGTGCAAAGACAGGTCATACATCTGGTAAAATTGTTTCAACAAATAGCACATTTAAAGTAAATGGAAACCGATTTACAAACCTTACAAAAGCTGATTTTGATGCCGCTAAAGGAGATAGTGGATGCATAGTATATTCTTATATTGCATCTACAAATACAAGGCTCACGCTTGGAATACTTAAGGGTGGTAGAGGTAACTATTGTTATTATGTAAAAGCAAATCAAATTAATTCTAGATTGGGTATATCTAGATATTAATCTTTGATAATGAAATTTATATTGTATAAGCTACTATCTCAAATTTAAAATTTGAGATAGTAGCCTATGTTTTATATAAAAGCTTTAAAAAGAAATTAAATTTGATACTTAGAATGATGGAAAAAAACTATAACTTTGATAAACTTTTTGTTTTACTTTGTTAGATATGAGAGGAGTAAAAATATGCAAAAAAGCACAAAAAGCATTTTATTTATTTTATGTTTCATTATATGCATAAGTTTTACTAGTTGTAAAAATATTCAAGCAAACAACACACAAAATAATAAGGAGGAATATACAGGCATGAAAGTAATTGCAGACAAAAATACTTATCATGTAGGTACAGAAGTTATAAGCTTTAAACTTGAAAACGAGTCAAATATTAAAGTTGAAACTGGTGAATGGTATGAAATTAAGGAGTATAAAAATGGAGTTTGGAATACAGTTCCACTTGACTTTGGTATAAATTTTATATTACTCTGTATTAACCCAAAAGAAAGTATGTCTTTTGATATTCGCCTTTATCCAAGTCAATACAATTATAATGAAGGTAAATATAAAGTTATAAAAGAGATTGAAGTTGGAGGAAAAATGTATGAAGTAGAATTTGAGTTTGAATTAATAAGCATTAAATAAAAATAATTTTTTTATGCCACTTTACAAGCAGATTCATGAGTCAGGGGACGGTTCGCATGAGTCAGGGGACTTGCATGAGTCAGGGGACGGTTCGTTGACTCAAAAAAATACAAGGAGGCTTGTAACATTGAAAAAAATAGTCATTGGCTTATTATTAATTATATGTCTAACGAATACTAACATATTTGCAAGTGAGAATGCACTTAGTTCTATTAAAAAAATAGAAAGTGATATAGATGGAATGATAATTTTGAAAGACAATGGTGATGTCTGGGGTTTAACAGGTGACTTAGGTGCATATAGATTAGGTGTTTCTACTAGATACAATCGGTACATTGAGCAATTTTTTCAGATTAAAGGAATTAATGATGTTGTAGATATTGCAATGGATGAAGGCGCAGCTTTTTTCCTTAAAAAAGACGGTTCTGTTTTAACATTAAATATATCCACTAAGAATAAATCGGATAGTTATTACTTGCCTATGAAAATTGAAGGATTAACTGATATAATAGAAATTGTTTCTATAGATTCTGAATTAATGGCACTTGATAATTTAGGTAATGTGTGGATTGCGTCAGTAGATAATACTGGTAATTGCAATATTAAGGCTTTAGATGGTGTCAAGAACGTAATACAATTGAGTAAACGTGCAATATTAACAGAGGAAGGACAAGTTTATGTTTTATGGTTTGGTGCAAGTAACAAGTTACCACTTTATCCACAACTCTATCTTATCAATGAATTAAGTGATAAAAACATTATAGATATAAGAATGAGTTTCTATCCATTCAGTTTACTTGCATTGTCAGAAGATGGAAATGTATTCACTTTAGGTGGGGTATTAGGTAATGGGGACGTTAAAGATGATATAAGCATAGATTATTGGGAAAAGGCAATTACATATAAATTACCTATAAATAATGTAGCACATATTGAAAGTAATGTTGGTCACAATGTTATTGTTACAAAAGACGGAAAGTTATATGAATGGGGACCATGCACTTTTGATAAAGGCTGTTCTATACCACAGTTTGTTACACAATTTAATATTGAGGATATTTCCTATATCCATTCAGGTGCTGGTTATATATTTATAATATTGAAAGATGGAACGATTGTAAACCCTAAATATACTTTTGGAGATTGGTTAAATTATATTGCTAAACCAGGAATGAGACATCATTTAAGCGAAGAATATAAAAAATATCCTAATATCAATATTGCTATTAATGGTAAAATGGTTCGAGAAGAATTTGCCTCTCCTCTACTTATAGAAAACAAAGCGTATATACCTGCATGGAGTTTGATAGAAGCCATGGGTGGAACTATAGAATGGATGGACAATTATGAAAAAGCGAAAATAACTGTAAATGACAAACAACTTACTATGAATATAGATGTTATAAATTTAGATAGACAAACTTATTTAGACGAGAAAGAGATAGAATGTAATACATCCATAAAGATGATAGAAGGCAACCCTTATCTTCCAGTACGGTTTATTGTAGAAACTTTTGGTGGTTCAGTAACATGGTATGAAAAGATATGGCTTGCTGAAATTATTTTTTGAGTCAGGGGACGGTTCGTTGACTCATTTCAAATTTCACCGTAATAATGTTTCTGCTGATATGGAAATATGGAAGGAGACTTTAATATAGTATGAAAAGATTTAAAATTAAATTTAAAGAATATATAGGTGGAGGAATAATAAGAATTATTGTAGATAATGAAACAGGAGTAAATTATATTGCAACAAGCGGATTGGGAATCAGTGGCATAACTCCATTATTAGATGAAAATGGTGATGTAGTAATTGATAAATAAATTAAACTAAGTTAATTAAAAGATATCTTTCTTCATATTGCTTTTTAAAATTTTAAATATGCTATATTTATTGGAGTGATACTATGAAACGATTTATTTTGATATTAATTACATGAGTTGAGGGACAGTCCCCTGACTCATACAAATACAAGGAGGCTTGTAACATTGAAAAAAATAGTCATTGTCTTATTATTAATTATATGTCTAACGAATACTAACATATTTGCAAGTGAGAATACACTTAGTTCTATTAAAAAAATAGAAAGTGATATAGATGGAATGATAATTTTGAAAGAAAACGGTGATGTCTGGGGTTTAACAGGTGACTTAGGTGCATATAGATTAGGTGTTTCTACTAGATACAATCGGTACATTGAGCAATTTTTTAAGATTAAAGGAGTTAATGATGTTGTAGATATTGCAATGGATGAAGGCGCAGCTTTTTTTCTTAAAAAAGACGGTTCTTAAAGGGTTCAATCGGAAGTTTTGCGTAAGAAAAAGCTCGAACATCGGCATATATTCGATGAACGAGCTTCTTTTTCAGTGTTATGAAATAATTAAAACGCAAAATTTTTGATTGCCCAAGAAGAAGGAAATTGCGGAGTAAAAGCTATGGAGTTTCAATCTTTGCCTTTCTTTTTTGTTTTTTGATTTTTCTTTTCCATTTTCACTGTATAGCGTTGATTTTTGTAAAATTGGAGTGTTTAGGACACACTTTCCCCCTCCCCACTTAAGAGGCATATTGAAATATATAAAATTTAGTATTCATTATGGTACTTTACAAGGGAGTAAAGTTCGTAAGCCTTGCATTTTACCTTTTTTGCATCGAGGACATAAGGTCACATCTTTATCTACAATAGTACATATGACATCAATGAGTTTAAGCCCCTCAAATTTTGATTTATATAAAGGGCTACATGTTAATTTTCTACACAGTGTTAGTTTTGTCTTTTTGTTTCGATTTGCCAAAATTCCATAATGTCTAAGTTTTCTAAACCCTTTTGGGAGAACATGCATGAGAAACCTTCTAATAAACTCTATACCTTTTAATGTGACTGTTTTCTTTTTGTTATTGTCTTTGTAGTCTTTAACTATAATTGTGACTGTTTCGTCATCTATTGAGACAATTCTATGATTAGATATCGCAATCTTGTGTGTGTATTGACCAAGATATTTTACAACAGCTAATGGTCCTGAAAAAGTTCTTCTTGTGTAAGTATACCAGCTTTTATCATAACATTTATCACAGAGTAATTTAAAAACATTTTTATCACAATATTTCTTAGCCTTACCATAAAATTTAAGCAGATTTTTAGAGTAATATTGCTTTAGATAGTGAATAAATTTTCCGCGAAACTTTTTTGCTAAAACTTTTACAGGAATAAAGAAGTTTTTTGAACTAGCACGCCATTGATTATCTTTTGTAAGTCCTCCAGCTAATAAAACTGTATGAATATGAGGATGATAATGTAAATCTTGTCCCCATGTATGAAGTACTGAGAAATAACCAATCTGTGCACCAAGATATTTTTTATCCCAAGCAAGTTCAGAAATGGTTTCTGAAACAGTTTTGTACATCAAATCATATAATAGTTTTTGGTTCTGATAAATCAATGGATGAATCTCTTCGGGTATTGTAAAGACTACATGAAAATATGGTGCATTAAGAACATCTTTGTTTCTTTTATCTATCCATACTGCCTTGTTAATACCTTGGCACAAAGGACAGTGTCGATTTTTACATGAATTATAGCGTATGACAGCATGACCACATTCTCCACATTCATAAACATGTCCACCTAAATCTTTTGTTCTACATTTCATAATATCGTTAGCAACTTTGGCTTGCTGTGCATATGGCGTATATTGTTTTATATATGCAGAGTAAAATTTTCTAAAGATATCTTGTACGGTACTCATGTCAAATCACCGTCATAGGTATCTAAAGGACTTTTGATTCCCATTAAACTTTTGGAAGTCATATGAAGATATACTAATGTAGTTTTTAAACTTTTGTGCCCTAGCATCTGTTGAATAAATACAGGATCAACACCATCTTCTAAAGCATGTGTAGCAAAACAATGTCTTAATGTATGTGCGGAAATATTTTTATCAAGATGTAGACGCTTTCGTAACTTAATGATAGTATTTTTGATAGTCTTAGTATGAATATGGGAATCTTTCTTTTGTCCTGGGAATAGCCAATCATCGAGCGTATAATTTATGGAAGAAAAATATGTTTTAAAATACTCCCGAATTACATTAAGAGCTGTTTCGGATAAAATAGTATATCTATTTGTATTGTGTTTAGCATGTTCTACACGAATCCTCATGGTTTTACTACAAATATCAGCAATTTTTAATTTAGCAACTTCGCTAACTCTTAAACCACTTCCATAAATCAATACCAAGATAGCTTTGTGCTTAAGGTTATCAGTTTCATTTAAAATTGCCATCACATCTTGCTTTGAAGGGATGACTGGCAACTTATGAACTCTTTTCATTCGTGGAATTTTCTTAGAATTCCATTCTTTTTCTAGTACATAGATATAAAAAAATCTGATAGATGAGATATAGTTATTAATTGTACCTGACGAAAGCCCTTTTTTATTTTTAAGAAAAAGGATGTATGCCTGTATATCCTCATCTACAAGGCTTTCTATTGACTTGTTACACGCTTCAATAAACTTGATAAATGCTCTAATTCTTCTTAAATATGACTCTCTTGATGAATCTGGTGCACCTTTTAGTTCAAAGTATAGCTCAATCTTTTGTTCGTAGTTATTCAAGAAATTTCCTCCTAATCTTTTGATAGTCTTTTTAGATAAGTTTCGTTATCAAAAGATAGGTGGTGGTCTAGGTATTTTAAAAAAAGTATGTTTTTGTTTGCTCGTATATGGTATAATCATAAAAAAGTATGTGCTTTCTGTGTTTGTTTTTTTGTGGTGATTAAACAATAACATAAAAGTTCATACTTTTTTATATTTTTTCTGAATTTTATTTTTTATTTTTCAAAAACCATCGCGCTAGCGATTTCGTTCTTCTGTTTTAACATTAAATATATCGACTATAAATAAATCGGAAAGTTATTACTTGCCTATGAAAATTGAAGGATTAACTATTGTTGAAACTTTTAAAACAAATCAATGAGTCAGGGGACGGTTCGTTGACTCAAAAAATAATTTAAAGGAGACGGTATTATTGAATAAAGGAATTAAAAAACTAAATCTTTTTATCCTTTTTTTTTTATTGTAATAATATATATGATAACAAGCAATATCAAATATGATATATCATCAAATTGTGATATTAATGAAATGAAAGTTAATAAGATAACGATAATAAAAAGTACATTACAGAAAGGCACCAGAAGAAAAACATCAACAGATTTTGAAGATATTAATTCATTTTTAGAATATTTATCTAAAGAAAAGGGCAAGCGCATGTACTTAAAGGAGTTAAATTATAAAATAACAAGGTCAATTTTAGTTGAGAGGACAGTATTAACTGAAGATAGTGATAGAATTGATGATACTTATGAAGTTATTTTAGCTGGAGATGATTTTAATGATGTTGATTACGAGTTAGATTATAGTTTTAGAACTGTAATTATGGTTATCAGAAACTATACTGGAAATAAAAAAACGAAAACAAAAGAATACATGTATAAGTTAAAAAATCCAATTGATTATAACTGGTTAAATGATTATTATAATAATCTGAATTAGAAATATTACAGTATTATATCGTAGATTAACCGAGTTTAACTGAAAATTGGTGTATAGTAAATTGAAAGGATTGATAATTTGAAATATTTAAATAGTATTATATCAATTAGTTTTCTAATATTTTTTCTAATTGTTTTATATAATGAACTTTCTATTGATTCAACGAGTATGATTATAATAATAAGTGTAAATATAGTATTTATTTCTTCTGTAGGTTGTTTTAAAGATGTAATAGAAGGGTTCAAATTACTATATTATAAAAAAAATATATCAAAACAAAGAATGAGACAAGTATATCAAATATTTCATGCATTAATAAATGTAACAGTAATTGCAGGAGTAATTGGCTCTTTATTAATAACGAGTGTAAAGTACAGATATATAAGTCATTCAGAATCATTTCTAAGCTTTAATGAAATTCAATATATGCCATTAATATGTAGTTTGGTAATTGCAATTTGTATATATTATCCTATTAAAATTAAAATGCGGTTGATGTTAAATAATGATAAAAATGGACTTGGACAAACAACTAGTATGGATTAATACAATACGGAACAAAGGGGTTAATCTTAATGAAAAACATAGAAAGTATAAAATTGAATAACCGTAAAAAAAATATAAGAAGTTTGCGGCTCTTTTCGTTGTTGTTTTTATTGAGCTTTTTTATTTGTACACCGATTATTCTAACATCGTGTAGTATAGAGAATAAATCAGAAGAAACAGGTATAAATACTTCTGTAGATAGTATTGTTTCAGATATATCAAAAACATTTATGATGTCTCATATTCATTCTATAACGAAAGAGGAAAGACCAATAAATTCAGCATATATAGAGGAAGTTTGCTTAAATGAGTCAGGGGACGGTTCCTTGAGTCAAGGGACGGTTCATTGACTCATAAAAATACAAGGAGGCTTGTATCATACGAATTTTACATTAATTATAATGCGTAAGGAGATATTAAGTATTATTTTGAATAGGTAATTGCGAAACTAAATTGTTTATAAATGTGGATAAGTTTTAGAAATTAAAACGAAGAAATGAGCTTTCTAAAGGTTTAATTGAAAATTATTTCATTGCAAACCTATTAAACCATAAAATTATCCACAAATCCACAAATGAAAAATAGTACTAAAAGCATTATAACTTGAGGAGATTTTGATAAACAATATTAAACAAATATTGATTTATCAAGTATTTAGGAGTTTCGCAAATGTCTATTATTTTGAATATTAGGAGGAAATAGGGTAGAGTAATAGATAAGTATAAGTATCAATTAATTTATGTATGCTTATTATTATTATATTGGTTTATATTTTCTGATAATATTTTTTTTGATGTAGAAATAAATAAGATAAAATCAACTACAGTTTTTTTAGCTAGAATTATTTCGGTGGTTGGTCTAATTATTTTTGAGTCAGGGGACGGTTCCTTGACTCATAAGTTGGACAGTTGGGAAAGCAGAGTCTAAAAATGTGTTTGCAAAATATTAAAAAATTAGGTATAATATTATTTGTCGAAATTTTAGCGCGTAAAATGGTTCAGCGTGAGATCATATATTTGGTCTCACCTTATTTTTTGCCTAATATTTTAAAATAAACGAAATGAGGTTATGAATTATGGAATTTTATATGAAACTACCAAGGAACAAGAAGGAATTTGCACTTTTTATGGCTATTATATCAATTATATCGGTGAACATAATAGCACCACTGATTACCTGTTTTGAAATTGGATTTCATATGCATGTATGGGCAGATGTCATAAAAGTGATTCCTTTTATTTGGTGTAGTGTAATTGCTGTGGTTTTAATTACATATCGACCTGCTGAATGGATGACTAACAAAATAGTTAGAAAAGATGATAGTTTTAACTCTCACATTGTTGTAAATATTTTATGCACTGTATTCTTGATGTCAGTATTCATGACTGTAATCGGTACTTGGATTGGCAGCAGGCAATTGAATTTGGAACCTATTCGAATGTTTTTCTACAAATGGCCACGCAACTTTGCGATTTCATTTGCAATAGAAGCTCTGGTTGCACAACCGATAGCTAGAATGGTTATGTTGAAATTACATCATATAAAAGATGCAAGGAATGAAAACAATAACAACTAAATTCTGCCTTAATGAGATGACATGAGCATATGTTATCTGTTACTCAATAGTTTAGGGTAGTAAAAGAGCTTTTTTTCAGTGTTATGCAAGAATTAAGATGCAAAATAATCTTTGTGGAAAATATGAGTCAAGGAACTGTCCCTCGACTCATTTGAATTATTGTATTACCCCACCCAATTATGCTGTTTAAGAAAAATAGGGCGTTCAAGTTTCCATATGTCATGATACAATTCTTCAATTTCATCATCATTTGGTCTGTTTTTACTAATGCTCATTCTAAGTAGTTGAATTTTCATCTCTTTGATAGTTTTTTTACGTTCTTCAAGCGTTTGACATCTTCTTTTGTTCATTATATATATACACCCTCTCAAATTTATTTTAGCACAGTCCTGTAAGACTCCGATTTTAAAGCGGACTAACAGGCTGGTATGCTCAAAATAAGTTAGACTATAGCTCAGATGAGAGGGGTTCCTCACCTGAACTATGTCTATTTGAGAGGACATAAAAAAGTGCACGGCAGAATATTAAATATCCTACACGCGCACCGAATGTTTAACACTAATAAGGATTTGCAAAAAAGAGCAAAATCGCTTATAATAACATAAGGTCGCTCGTGGTAGCAAATGCTACACGTGTAGGTAGGTTTCGTCTACCGTGCGCCACGTTCGGGCGCTAAATCTATAAATAAATATAGATGAAACGAACGCACTCTTACAAGAGTGAACTTTCCTGTCTAATTCAAGGGAGAATTTCCCTTGCCGTATGGAATTAACGTCTTTCTTTTTCCAAGATGATACGCGTGCTAATACTCCACTATGCAAACAATATCTGCTAATATTGTCTTGTATAAAGCGTGGTGAAGTCGAGTCCTGAACACCTAAAACTTAAATTTAAGTCACGGAGATAAATGGATGCGGGCATCCGTAAGTTTATGGTGAAGTAATGAAGTTGCGTGTGAAGCTACGTTAGATGCCGCCTCTGAAAGGAGGACACATTGGAGATGGGTTACCTTGTTGGTAGTAAAGCATAACCCCATTAGTCTGAAATAACTAATGATAGCCCATATACAACTGTAATTCAAATGTGGGTGTGAATTTCCCGTAGTAAAGCAATCCACAAAGAGAAAGCTAATTGCTATAGATAAGAGCAAGCCATTACCTCTAGATAGACCAACTCTTTACGATGCGGATATATTAATACATTCTTTTGATAAAAGATTATATAATTTTGAATATTACATGAACAGGGAATACGCTTATAACAGGGATAAAGGAAAATGTAGAATTTGTAATAAACCTGTACAACGTAACAACAGACATTGTCATCATGTAGATAATAGTTTAAATATTGATAAAATCAATAAAGTCTCAAATCTTGCCTGGATGCATAAAACGTGTCATGGATTTATTCATAGTAACAAAAATTTTGATAACATGTTATCAAATAAAGTACGAAACAAAATGCAACTATACAAATCAAAACTCGCTAAAATGAAAATCTGAGCTGCTTTGAACCTGATATATACCGCGAGGATATAGAAGGCAAAAAAAATAAGAACCATCGTTTGATTGTTGGAACGCCGTGTGCGGTGAAAGTCGCATGCACGGTGTGGAGTGGGGGAAAAGGCGGAGATAACTTCAAAGCCTTACCTATCACTATTTCGCGAGCTTTCAGGTGTTCCTAGCACCTGAAAGTCACGTTGCGACTTTTTTAAATTGTCCTCTTGTCCATCATTATATATTTATTGGTTTATTTTTGCAAGAATTTTGGAAGATTTTTTTGAAATCCGTTTATAACAAAACATATTGTGGTAATAAATATTATGTTATGAGGATTATGCAAAGATAAAAAATAATGATAAGAGGTGGATATAATAATGTTTCGATGGAAGGATTCTTTTAGTTGTAATATCAAGACTATTGACGAGCAACATCAAAAATTATTTGAATTAGGTGGGAATATGAGAGAGCTCCTCTCAATGAACGATTCAATAGACCACTATGATGAAATAATGAACATATTGAATGAATTAAGAGAGTACACAATTTATCATTTTAATTATGAAGAAAAGCTTATGGAAAAATATGATTATGAGGCACTTGAAGCACATAAACAAGAACATAGTGCGTTCATTAGTAAATTAAATGAAGTATCTAATAAGGATATTGATGAAAACCAAAAAGAAGCGATAATGGATATTTTAGTATTTGTTGCCGATTGGATAGCTGTTCATATCCAACAGACGGACAAACAGTATCAACCATATTTGAATTTGAAAGGTGTATTCTAAGAAGCAAAAAGTTGGTTAGTTGGAAAGTTGGTTAGCTGACAGGAGGAAGTACTAGATAAATAGAATGTATGTGAAAAATTGAAAACGAAAACATAAAACTACATAATTATTGTGTAGTTTTTTTTGAATATATATTAACTCGTTTTAAACCTTAAAATTTGGCGAAAAAAAAATTCGTAAATTTGCATAAAACATATAAATATTGTATAATATAGTTAATGAAAGAAAAAAATATTCGCAAGGAGGGCGTTATGCTTTCTCAATTTACTTATAAAAATTTTAAGTGCTTTAGAGACGAGACCACTTTAGATATGCAGGCAGCTTCAATAAAAGAACTAGAGGATACAATACTTAGAGATGAAAGGGATGGAGAACGATTTATACCAGTTGCATCTATATATGGATCAAATGGTAGTGGTAAATCAACTGTCTTAGAAGCAATGTGGCATCTAGCAAGTAGGATTATGTTTCCTATAGTTATGTTTGAAAATACAGACAATAAGGAGAATATAATACAAAATGATACTGTTCCCTTTATGTTAGATGAACTATCCAAAGATGAGCCAACAGAATTTCATATTATATTTAGATATAACAATAAAGAATTTAATTACTATATTAGTTTTTTAGAAGATAAAATCGTAAATGAAAGTCTATACAAGACTAATATAGGAGGTAAAAGAGATAATGAGATATTTTATAGATGTGAGAATCAGATAAAAAACGGAAAACTACTTAAAACTGTTTCGAAAACTGAAATTTCTTCAAAAATGCCATATCTTTCTTTCTTGAAAATCAACTATAATCTACCGATTATAAATGAAATAATAGAGTGGTTTGGCAAGTGTGAATATAGTCACTATGGGACATCATTTGAGGAACGTCATATTTTCTTTCCAAAAGAAGAAAAATCTAAAGAGCTTATTATATCAGCTTTAAATGAAATGGATATTGACATAAACGATATAGAAATAAAAAAAGATGATAAAGATAAAATTGAAGATATAATTACAATACGTAACCGTGATGGTAAAAAATACCCATTAAGCTTTTTTGATGAATCGAGCGGAACAATCAAAATAATAAGCTTGCTACCAAAAGTTTTAGATTCTATCATGAATGGTAAACTAATGATTATAGATGAGTTAGATGCAAAATTGCATCCAAAATTGTTGAAATATATTATAAAACTCTTTAAGACTCCTGGAATCAATAAATCTGGAGCACAATTAATATTTACTTCACATGACCTTACAACTATGAAAAATGATTTATTTAGACGTGATGAAATATGGTTTACAGCAAAAAATAAAAATGATGCTTCAGAGTTATACTCATTAATAGAGTTACGAGATGAAAAAGGAGAACTAATTAGAAAGAATGCAAGATATGATAAGCAATATTTAGAAGGTAGGTATGGTGCTGACCCATATTTCCAAAGTATTATTAATTGGGAGGTCTTATTAGATGAGTAAGAAACCTCTCAAAAAAGATGAATTAAAAAGAAGGATGAATAAGAAAAAAAGGAAAGAGGGTTCAAGACTTGCACAACCAGAGAGATATTTAATAATTTGTGAAGGAAAAGAGACAGAGCCGTGTTACTTTGAAGGTATTAAAAAAAGAGTTGAAAAAAAGTATGATGAGCGAATAAATGAACGGATAAGCATTACAAGTCATCTAACGATAAGATTGAAGGTGCTGGCAGAAATACTTTATCTTTGCTTGATTATGCTAAAACTATTATTGAACAAGAAAAGAAGCAAAATCGAGAATATGATCATGTATGGTTGGTTTATGATTTAGATGACTTCCCATGCGATAATTTTGATAATACTGCATATTCAGTTGAAGCAATGAATGAAAATATTACTTTGCCAAAATGGCATGTTGCTTGGTCAAATCAATGCATAGAAATCTGGTTTTTACTGCACTTTAACTATTATAATTCTGATATTCATAGAACCGAGTATTTTGAAAAATTAAGTAAGATATTTAAAGATTATAAGCTCGATAAATATGAGAAAAATAATGAAGATATATTTGAAATACTAATACAATATGGTAATTTAGAAGAAGCTATAAAAAATGCTAAACGACTATATAAAGAAAATGAGGGGAACCCGCCTTCGAAGATAGCACCTGCTACTAAGGTTTATGAACTTGTAGAAAGATTGAGACCTCATATGTTTTAAAACCTAAAAAATAATTTCAACAAACCATATCTTTTCATACCATGTTACTGAACCACCAAATGTTTCTACAATAAACCGTACTGGAAGATAGGGGGTTGTCTTCTATAAAACTCCATGTACATCATAACAAACTCCATTATTTGAATATAAAATTAATTTTAATATAATTTTTACGTAGAATAAACAGTACTACAATATAAGAAAAATTTTTTTGATTCTTTGCGTATTCTACTGATATAATCATTACTATACAAACAATTATATCTGCATATTAAAGCCTACTTATCAGGGGGAAATGCAATGGCAATAAACTTTAAAAAATGGTTTTGGTTACTTCAACTTGCATTATTAATCGTTACTTTTATACCTGCACTCATGTTAGAAAATGCAGGAAAGGATAGGCTAACTATTTTAATAGTTCTTTTTGTACTGCTTAACCTATGGATGGTATGTAGAGAATTTCTGATTAAGAAATATGTAGCATATTCATTTATAATAGATATTTTATTACTTATATTTATGGAGTACAATTCTAAATATATTGTAAATTACTATTTTAGTATTTACTATTTTCTAATCGTAATTTCTATAGGTATTTTATTAAGCCAGAGAGAATCATTAGTAACAACCAGCATTGTATTTTTTGTTTCAATGATTAAGTTCGCTCGATTACTTGTCCAAGGATTTAGCTATGCAAGTTTTTCATACGCTATCTTTTATGCGTTATCTTTTATCATCCTTATTATTCTAATAAACTATATCAAACATATAATGGGCGAAAGAGCACAACTCAAGGAATTATATCAGAAGCTTACAGAGACATATAAGGAACTTCAACAGAAGAATGAGAAAATTCAACAACTAACTATTTACGAAGAACGCAATCGCATTGCCCGGGAAATACACGACGCTATTGGGCATGGTATGACAGGTCTGATTATGCAACTAGAATTGTGTGAAAAACTAGTAACGCAGGACATAGGGAAAGCAACAAAACAATTAAGCTTATGTAGAGAAATTGCAAAACAAAACATGTCAGATATCAGAAAGTCAGTGATGGCATTAAAGCCAGGTGGACTAGAAAAATTGCCACTAATAGAATCAGTAGAAAAGCTAATAAATGAAACCAGAACAAGGTTGCCGAGTACAAATATAGAATTACATATTCAAGGACAACCATATAAAACCTCACCGATGTTTGAAATAGCTATATTTAGAGCAATACAAGAAAGTATTACTAATGCAGTACGTCATGGTGCAGCTAATCAAATAGATATAAATATAAATTTTGACAAAGAAAAGTTTTTATTAAGTATAAAAGATAATGGTAGAGGATGCGAGAAAATAATTGAGGGTTGTGGTCTGACTGGTATGAAGGAAAGAATAGAAGAATTAGGCGGTAGCGTATCATTTCAAAACATGAATGGATTTGAAGTGGATATATGTATAGACTTTGGAGGGATAAAAAGTGAGTGAAATTAAAGTCATGATTGTGGATGACCAACCTATTATACGTGATGGTTTGAAAATGATACTAGATATGTATGAAGACATTGAGGTTGTTGGTGTTGCAACGAATGGAAGTGATGCTATTTCCATCTGCAAAGAGAAAGAAATAGATGTTATATTAATGGATATTCGTATGCCAGATATGGATGGTGTAGAGGCAACAAAAAGGATAAAAGCTAAACATGAAAAAATCAAAATAATAATTTTAACTACATTTGATGATGATGAATACATATTTGAGGCACTTAAACAAGGTGCAAGTAGCTATCTGTTAAAAGATATGAATTCCGATGAAATCGTGAGTGCAATAAGGGTAGTTAAACAGGGTGGTTCAGTCATGCCACCGAAAGTAACAGCAAAAGTGGTGAATAAGTTTGCCAAAATATCCAGTAGTACGGAACAAAGTGCGTATGAACATTTGACAGAGAGAGAAATGGAAATTATAAAACATATCGCAGCTGGCATGTCAAATAAAGAGATAGCAAAAGCACTTTACCTTTCGCAAGGTACGGTAAAAAATCACATTACTAATATACTATCGAAGTTAAATATGCGTGATCGAACGCAGGTAGCATTATATGCTATAGAGAATAAAATAATTTAATGAAACATGACTAAAGTCATATGAGAAATATGACTTTTTTTACATGTAAAAAAATAGAGTGCGAGGTATAATA
Organism: Clostridia bacterium; assembly: GCA_963662695.2. Taxonomy (GTDB): domain Bacteria; phylum Bacillota; class Clostridia; order SK-Y3; family SK-Y3. The sequence goes on from CAXXDC010000001.1 coordinate 2,008,488, forward strand.
AAGACAGTTGAGGGTTTAGAGCTGAGGGCTGAGAGCTGAGAGTTGAGGGCTGAAATGACAAAAAAATAGAAGGAGTGTTTTTGTATGCGAAAAAAAATATTGGTTATATGCATTACATTTATTTTAATATTCACAGGGTGTAATACAAAAGGGAAGACGACCCAAAGGTATCTAGATGCATTAGAGAATATGGAAAATGTAAAATCAATGGAGGAACAACTTACAGTAGACATCAAAATAGATACAAAGAATGCAACTGAAGAAATTAAAAAGGAATTTGAAGGATATGAGAATATTAATATAGCTGTAGATACACAGCAAAACTGGGATGTTGAAAAACTTGTAAGTGATATATATATAAAGCTAAAATCCATTAGTTTGTATTCGAAATTCTATATTGATGGTGAAAATGTTTTTCTTAAAACACCGTTATTTGAAGAATATATCTTGCTAAATGAAACCCAAATGCAAGATAAAGTATCAGACACAATTTCACCAGAGGTGTATGAACAGATATTTAAAGATTTTGCTCTAGTATGGAGAGAAGCTGTTAGAAATGAAATAATGGAATCTGAAGGAGATACAGTTGTTAATACGCCTGATGGAGATATGAAAGTGAAAATATTGACATTGGAATTAGATGATATGAGGTCTAAAAAGATAATAAATGAACTTGTAAAAAATATTTCAAAGAACGAAGATATTAAAAAAATGATATTAGAAAACATTGAGCAGAATGGTCAAATAGAAGAGACAGAAGAAGTTAAACAAAAAGTAATAGAAGGACTAGATAAATTACCTATGACTTATGCAGAAATAGAGGATAAATATACAATAGAAGAAATTAAGATAGTTGCAAAATTAGATAGAGATGACTATATCATAGAAGATATGTCGACATTCAAAATACACCTTTTGGAACAGGATATAACTATTTCTGTTACAACGAACGCAAAGAGGTGGAACATCAATCAACCAATAGAGATTGAAATTCCTAGTATACAGCCAGAAGACATGATAACACCAGAAGAAATCAACATGGAAGATATGGATGCAGAACAGTTTAAATCAATCTTACATTGAAGAGAGGAAAATGAGAAATGATAGAGATTAAGAATATTTCTAAGAGTTTCAAGGATATAAAGGCAGTTGAACGCGTAAGTTTGTCGGTAGAAAAAGGAGAAGTTTTTGGACTTCTAGGTCCGAACGGTGCTGGAAAATCGACTCTTATTTCTATGATATGTACTTTGTTAAAGCCCGATGAAGGAGAAATTATTATTGATGGTATTAATATAAAGAAACAGCCAAATAGGGCGAAAGAAATATTGGGATTAGTACCGCAGGATATAGCGCTATATCCAACATTAACGGCAGAAGAAAACTTAAAGTTTTGGGGTAAGATGTATGGACTAAAGGGGAATCAACTTAGAAGCCGAGTAGAAGAGGCATTAGAAATTGCAGGATTGCAAGAACGGGCAAAAGGACGTATAGATACTTTTTCAGGAGGAATGAAACGAAGGATAAATATAGCCGCAGCATTGCTCCACAAACCACAAATTCTTATTATGGATGAACCGACAGTAGGTATAGACCCCCAATCGAGGAACTTTATATTAGAAACAATACTAAAACTCAATAAAGAAGGGACAACGATAATCTATACAAGTCATTACATGGAGGAAGTTGAATATCTCTGTAATCGTATAGGGATTATTGACCATGGTAAGATAATAGCGTTAGGCTCAAAATCTGAACTGAAAGAAATCGTTGGAAATCTTGATACAATCAATATAAAAGTTGCACATTTCAAAGAAGAGCTATTGGATGATATAAATAAAATTCATGAAATTGATAAGGTGCAATATGAAGAAGAACATCTTACACTTGTAGCTAAGGATGGCAGTAGAATAATAGGTAAACTCGTTTCAATGTTAGAAGAGGCAAAGTGCAAAACACTTTCAATTAATATACAAAAGCCTGATTTAGAGGATGTTTTTTTGCATTTAACAGGTAGGGCATTAAGGGATTAGGTGGTGTAAAAATGATTTTAGATATTATGTTTAAAGATTTGAAGGTATTAATAAGAGATAAGCAAGCATTTGTAATAATGATATTGATGCCACTAATATTAATTTTTGCATTAGGGTTGGGTTTAGCACCAATGTTTGAATCGGATACGGGTATACAAAAGTTTTCAATAGGGGTAGTAAACCATGATAATGGTCTGTATTCGGCTAGTTTTATTAACGAGTTTCTCCGCTCAGAAGATATGCAAGAGATATTCGAACCATTTCTTGTTAGTGAAGAAAAAGCAGAGAAGATGTTGAACAATGATATCGTTCCAGCAATCATTATTATACCAGAAAACTATTCTTCAAATATTGAAAAAAGACAACAAACAGGTCTGAAAGTAATAAAAAATTCTGAACGACCGATGTCAGCTGAGATAGTAAATAGTATTGTGGATGCATATACATTAAACTTTTCTAATTTAATATCTGCAGGAGATGTTATATATCAGAAACTAGGTCAAGAAGGAATACATCTAGAAACTGATATGCCAGGCATGTCACCATCAACAGAGATTATGCTACAACTAGCTGAAAAAACAACAGAAGCAAATATTCTTTTTGAAGAAACAGCGTTAGAAGAGAATAATAATGTTTCAGCTAAACAATATTATTCTGCAGGTATGCTCGTCATGTTTATATTATTTGGAGTATTACAGGGAATAAGAACGATGTTAGACGAAAGGGAGCAGGGAACACTAAAGAGAATGCTAAGTGCAAGAGGAACAAGACGAACAATAATAGTCGGAAAATTTTTAGGTCTAATCCTTATTGGTATGGGGCAATCAACAATTATTATACTATTTACATATCTAACGATGGGTGTGAAATGGGGTAACGATATAGTGGGTATTGTGTTATTGACATTGTCCACTGTCTTTGCTGGCGCAGGAGGGGCAATGCTCATCGCAGCAGTCAGCAAAACATCAAAAACAGCAGATGGAATGGGTATGATATTTATACAAGGTATGGCAATGATTGGTGGTAGTACGTTTCCGTTGTACATTATGCCATCATTCATGAAAGTAGTGAGTAAATTCACTATAAATGGCTGGGCACTAAGAGGATACCTAAATTTAATGACAGGTGGAACGAGTTATTCAATCCTAACAAATTGTGCGGTACTAGTTGCAATGGGTATTGTATTTTTATCAATAGGTGTTGTTGGGATAAGAGTAGATTAGTGGCAGAGGGACGTTTGAGAGCACTGAAAAAGTCTTGTTAATATTTAAAATATGGTATATATGTCCCTCGCAATTTCTAAAACTCGCATATGTTTTTTATTAATTGTTAGCTATTTAAATCTCTGATAGCAGTTATACCAAGTCTTTTATACACCCTTGCTCAAACAGTTATAAATTGCTCAAGAGATATATACCATCTTTCTGTTTGGGCTATGGTGATTATTACAGTGGTCCTCGGACGTTTTGTTTGCCATATTAGAATAAAAGGACGGTAAATTTTATGAAGATAATAAATATCATTCACTATGAATTAATACAACTAACGAGAGATAAATTAGGTATATCGTTTATGATTATACTTCCTATATTTTTTACAATCATAACAGGTCTGATGTTTTCAAATGTTGGGGGTACAGATGGAGAGGTTCAAGAGATACAAGTAGGACTTGTGTTAGAAGATGAACATGCAATAACAAAAGAAGTGCTAGAAAAAGTTGAACAGGATAGCAATATACAATTTATATCTATGACAAATGAAGAGTTAGTAGAAGCAATCAAAGATCAGACAATAGGAGAAGGGTATATTATTCCTGAAGGGTTCGGAGAAAACATTTTAAACAATCAACAACCTGTAGTACAGATATTTAAAAATCCATCATCAACACAATTTATGGCTGTTAACGAGGCAATTAATACCACAGTTAGTACAATGCAATTGAAAAATAATGCGAAGGTTTTATATCGGCAATATATGGAGGAAGAGGGTAAAACACCGACGAAAAAAGCTGAAATAAATATTGAGTCAGAAGTTGAAGAAGTGATTTCAAAACCCTTAATAATCAATAAGGCAAGTATCTATAAATCTAATTATAATAAAGACTTAATAGCTGATAACAAAGCACAGAGCTCTATAGGTTTCTTAGTCATGTTTGTTATGTTTAATGTTGTATTCAGTGCAAGTTCCATATTAGAAGAAAAGAAGCATTATACATGGCAAAGATTAAGAACAACACCTACTGATAAAGCGAAATTAATGCTCGGGAAATTAGGAGCGGCTTTCGTAACAGGCTGGATACAAGTCATTTTTCTTATGCTGTTTGGTCGATTTATAATGGGTGTTAACTGGGGTACATCTATTATAAATACCATTATATTTGTAAGTATTTTCTTGATAGCAGTAATTGCATTGGGTCTATTATTATCCTCGGTAATTAAAACATCATCACAATTAGGTGCAATAGCATCCCTGCTTATTACAGTAACAAGTATGTTAGGTGGATGTTGGTGGCCTATAGAATTTAGTCCTGAGTATATGCAAAGAATAGGTATGCTTACCCCGCAATATTGGGCAGTAAAAGGATTAAACTATTTGATAGTACGAGATATGCCAGCTTTAGCATTACAGAAACCACTATTGGTTTTGTTTGGAATGGCTATATTGTTTACGGTACTTAGTATACCAACAAGTCAGTATGCGGATTAGAGGTTTGTTATAGGCAAAATTGATAAAATTTAAGGGATAGGTTGAGTTATTCAAAAGATACTCAACCTATCCCGCTATTTAAGCTTTAAAAAGTGCATTGCAATATATTATTCCACTACAGGCAATTCAAAAACTTCACAATTGTTAATATCTGTATAATATGTTTCGCTCGTTTTTGTCATAGTTTTTATCTTTTCTTTTTTACTGTTATCTGCACGCAAACCTGAAAAAAACAATCCTCGGGCTCTACTAGTTAATGAAGTATCCTGCCATGTCTTTACAACATATTTAGTTTCTTTATCAAACCAAATATATAATTCTGTGTCTTCAATTGCTTCAATGGCTTCTTTCAAATCTGGATCTTCTATTTCTTCAATAAGAGATTCTATATCGTCACTATTACTTCTTAAAATACTCTGAATAGCATATTTCTTATCATATGTAATTTTAGCTTTATATGTATCAATGCCATTAATAAATTCTTCTCCTAACATTTCGCCCTTAGGTTTCTGAGTTTCAAGCATTTTTGAACTTATAGCACCTCTATTCCAATAACCGTTATACAATTGTTCGTTAATGGCTTTACCCATTTGTGGTTTGGTTTTTATCCACTCATCATTTACATTAACGTATTGTGTAAATATATCATTTTCAAATACAGCATATTGTATGGATGGAGAATCTTTTGAAAATGGACTTTCTGGGTCACCTTCTTTATATGTTACTGTTTTAATGCGTGCAGGATTTCTAATAATAGTATCCGTCTTAATACTACTTATTGTTCCTTCCTTCTGGATATTTTGGACTGTATAACTTTCAAAGCTTTGAAGTTTTTGATTAAATTCTTGTAACATAGCCACTGGGTCTAGTTCATTCGCTTTATTTGTTTCGTTTGTTTTAGGGATACACCCAGATAACATAAAGATTACGGTGAAAATTAAAGTGATAGGTTTAAGTGCACGATTCATTTTTTACTCCTTTACTATTTTTTATGGAGCAAGATAAATATATTTATCTTGCTCCATAATTATTAAATATTAGGCACTGATTCAGTATATGCACCATCATTGCCCACATATATACTAAAACGAACAGGCCAAGTTTCCATATTACCTTGCGTGTCATATCCCACTCTTCCATCAAAGGTCCATCGAAAACAAGCATATCGAGACGATGTTTCGTTATACCTCTGTATAGGGTTTAGGGTGTCAAAACAAGCCACCATACTAGTTGGTACATTGCTGTCAATTACATCGTAGTTATTAGCACCCATGTTTATGGTATAGCTTAGAGCTGTTTCAAATAAAAATCCAGTGATTAACCAGGGATTCATTTTAGTAAATGCATTTCTATCTTCCCAACTATAATAAGTTGAGCCTGATGTTGGTGTGCCTCCTTCAATTCCATGTAAAAAATTTGAACCATCTCTATAAGTTTCTAATGTATAAATATCATTACCATCTTTTTTGGTTATTGTTTCAATTGGTTTACTATCTATTTTCATAGAATCCAATGATTCGCCTTTTAGAATTTTATTCTGTAATTTTTTCTTGTTTTGAATAAACTTTAATCTCTGTTCTGGGAATAATTCATCACATTTTTCTTGAATTTCTTCAATTCTTTTAACTTGCTCTGGAGTTAACTTTTCTTTAGCATCATTTTCGAGTTTTTGAAATAATAAATCGTTATTAACATCTGAACTAATCTGTGACGCATTGACAATGCTAAAACTACTTAAAATAATCATTAAAGTAAGTGTTAATGCTAAAATTTTTTTCATAATGTATTACCTCCAATCAGTTTTTTGTTTTTGGGATAATAGAGCATTTATGAATCCAATCCTCCTTCTAGATAATCTCCCTTGCATAAATATCCCTTCGTGGTATATAATTTTTTTAGGCTCTTACCACTTTATGTAAGAGGTTCCCCCTTAAATTAATGTAACCTTTTTCAGAGCAAGCATTAATTTGAGGGGCTCTATTTTAAACAGTTATACAACTGCTTAAAACATCATTATACCAAGATATATTCATAAATTCCTGTTTTTTTATAGATAAAAATGTAATTATATGATATCATATCCAAAAATGCTTGTCCATAGCGAAAAAAGTCGAATAAAAATTAAATCTTCTTAACAAAATAAGATTTAATTTGTAAATAAAAGAAATTTATGGTACACTTCAAGGTGTTAAATTTAAAAATAAGGGGTGGATATATCTTGAAGTTTAAACACTTAATTATTATTGTTGTTATGATGCTTCTTTTTTTAGGAGGATGTACTACAAAAAATAGCAGTAGGTCAATTGATGAGATTATAAATGAAAATGACGTTATTGAGTATGTACATATTAAGGATAATGTTTATGCGTGTCTTTACAAGACTACAGTTAACAATCAAAACAACCCAGATGTTATCTTTGTTTCAAAAATAGAAGATGATAAATGGGAAATTTTAAGTGATTCTAAATGGAAAGAGGATAGTATTAATAGTATAGATATATATTTTGATAAATATTTCTGGGATAAAGAGAATAGTGATGGGGTTTACATTGCCTATGGAAAGATTAAGGTGAAAACAAAGATTAAGGAAAATGGGAAGCTAAAGGATTTGGTTATTGATACTCTTGAAATAACGTTACCCAATAATGAAGAAAAGAATGCAACAATAGTAGATAAATATGGAGAACAATATTTTTACTGTCCATTTATGAGTAACGGAGAAGATTTTTTTAATGGCTTAGGATATGAGCTGCAAGGAAAATCTAATAATATACAAGTAATCATATTTAATAGAGGGACTTTTTAATAAATCGCCTAAATCTAGGGACAGGTAAAGTTTGCCGAATCATAACAACTCACCTGTCCCTTTTTTATAATATTTATCTACAATATATTATTCCACTACAGGCAATTCAAAAACTTTACAATTATTAATATCTGTATAATACGTTTCACTCGTTTTTGTCATAGTTTTTATTTTTTCTTTTTTACTGGCATCTGCATGTGAACCCAATAATACCAACCCTCGGGCTCTACTAGTTAATGAATTATCCTGCCATGTCTTTACAACGTATTTATTTTCTTTATCAAACCAAACATACACTTCAGGGTCTTCGATTGCTTCAATGGCTTCTTTTAAATCTGGATCTTCTATTTCTCCAATAAGAGATTCTATATCGTCGCTATTACTTCTTAAAATACTCTGAATAGCATATTTCTTATCATATGTAATTTTAGCTTTATATGTATCAATACCATTAATAACTTCTTCCCCTAACATTTCGCCCTTAGGTTTCTGAGTTTCAAGCATTTCAGCACTAATAGCACCTCTATTCCAATAACTGTTATACAATTGTTCGTTAATGGCTTTACCCATTTGTGGTTTGGTTTTTATCCACTCATCATTAACATTAACATATTGTGTAAATATATCATTTTCAAATACAGCATATTGTATAGATGGAGAATCTTTTGAAAATGGACTTTCAGGGTCACCTTCTTTATATGTTACTGTTTTAATGCGTGCAGGATTTCTAATAATAGTATCCGTCTTAATACTACTTATTGTTCCTTCCTTCTGGATATTTTGGACTGTATAACTTTCAAAGCTTTGAAGTTTTTGATTAAACTCTTGGAACATAGCTACTGGATCTAGTTCATTAGCTTTATTTATTTTTAAAAAGTAAAATTTGTAAAAAAGTAAAAATTAATAGTATAGTGTAGGTGAAGAATAATTTAGAAAACATAAATATGAAAGGGTGGATATATTTTGAAGTTCAAACACTTAATTATTATTATTGTTATGGTGCTTTCTTTAGGAGGATGTACTACGAATAGGTCAATTGATGAGATTATAAATGAAAATGACGTTATTGAGTATGTACATATTAAGGATAATGTTTATGCGTGTCTTTACAAAACTACAGTCAATAATCAAAGCAACCCAGATGTTATATTTGTTACAAAAACGGAAGATGATAAATGGGAAACCTTAAGTGATTCTAAATGGAAAGAGTATAGTACTAATAGTATAGATATATATTTTGATAAATATTTCTGGGATGAAGAGAATAGTGATGGGATATATATTGCCTATGGAAAGATTAAGGCAAAATCAAAAATTAAAGAAAATGGAAAGATAAGAGAGGAGGATGTTGATACACTTGAAATAACGTTGCCCAATTATGAAGAAAAGAATGCAACAATAGTAGATAAATATGGAGAACAATATTTTTACTGTACATTTATGAGTAACGGAGAAGATTTTTTCACTACAGGCAATTCAAAAACTTTACAATTATTAATGTCTGTATAGCACCTTACGATAAATTAAACATTTTTTTTATTTCATCTAAAGAATATCTTTTTCCATTGTCTTTTTTCATTCTTTCTTCAATTAAACAGCTAATCTCGTAATCTTCTAAGACACTTAATAGATTTAACATTTTCTCATATTCTTCTATATCGAGCATTACCAAATCAGGCTTATTATTTTTAAAAATCACTGTTCGTGACATCTCTTTTGTTTTATTTCTACAACTTGCAAAATTCTTTATGACATCAGTGGTTGATAAGATTTCATCTTTAACTATAGTCATCATGTTAAAAACACCCCTTTCTAATATTAATATTACCATGTTTGTAGAAAATATTCAAGTATTCTTCAAATAATAATTATAAAAATTATTTGAATTTTTATTTGAATTATAATACGATAAAGAAAAGGGGATTATTTTTAAGGAGAATTTCTATGAAAAAACTTGTCGAGTAGAATTAACTGAATTATCAAAAGAAGATTTTTCAAAACTATCTACTGAATTGCAAAAAGAATGTCTAATTACATTAAAAAAGCTTGAAAATAATATCCATCTAGGAAAGCCATTAAAAAATAATGGAATAAGGGACTTATCAAACTGTTATAAATTATATTTTAATGAAGCTAAGCACAGAATAGTGTACATAAAAGAGCAAGGAAAAATAATAATAAAAGGAATTACTAAAACTTCTAATGTGGCACAAGTAGTAGGGATTGGAGAAAGAAATAATTTTGCTATATATGATTTAGTTGATCTACGTATCAATAAAAAGGATATTTGATTATGCAGACGGTATCTATAGGGATATATATCACTTATATAACGATAAATTTATTTTATCTTATAGGGAAGAGATAGAATAATCTATGTAGATTAGCTATGTTTAATATTCTGGCTAAAAGTTTGGTGTTGGGAGGAGACGAACAATGGGAACATTATCATCTAATTATAACTTCAACCCCATGATAGCTTATGAAGCAGATGCTTATATGCGATTTGAAAAATACAAAAAAATGTATCCACATTATTTAAAAGTAGTAAATGCTAAAAATACAGACGAATTAAAAGAAGTATCGAATTTGAATGATTAAGTACAAAAAATGAGATTCGGTACTACTAATAATCATTAATAATAAATAAGGAGATGATATAACATGGCTATAGAAATTAGTTATTATTTATCACTTCATTATCCTTTTACAATAACAAAGCTCAGCGATTAGAGTATGTAAATCGTCGAGCTTTGTTAAAATGATTCTATATATTTTATTGCACTACACTACTTTTTGCAGAATCAGGTACAGATACATGCACACCTTTATTAAATTTTTTCCACAATACATACTTTATACCTGAACTAATGATATCCGCCATTTTCATGACGATATCTAACCGTGTATTTTGCAATACCAACATTTCCATAAACCCACCGACATTTACAATACCCATAATAGAAATATCACCAACCGCAGGCAGTTCTTTGTTAGTTCCTGCCCCAGGTTTTAAGGAACCTTTAGTAATGGTAACATATCCAATATGATCCATTTTACCTAAGCATGCATCAATGGCAATGATTAAGGGTTTATTATGTGTGTCATGAATATGCTTTAACGTATCTTCTAAATTTTTTGCATGAACGGGTTTTTCAAGCGTCCCATAGACATATACATTATCAAATCTAAGATTTTTTAACTTGTAACCAATGAGAGGGCCAAGGCTATCACCAGTAGAACGATCCGTACCAATACAAACGATAACGATATTATCATAAATATATGAAAAATTTTCTAATTGCTCCTCTAGTGAAGTGGTAAAATTTCTAAATGCAGAGTGGCCATTTGCTTTAATATAACTAGTACACTGCTGTGAATTCACCATAAAAAGTCTCCTCCAGTTATTTTCTTAATAAAAACTAAAAGTTCGTATATTACATAATATTAATTATTGCCAAAAGTTGTGAATTTATGCTAGTTGTCCAACATTTCATCATCTTAGTATTCTTTATACTATTTTATTGATGTATCATTTAGAAAATACCAATAATATGATATAATGCAGTAAAAGATAAGGGGTGGATGAATATGCAAAAGCTTTCGGAATTAGATATTCTAAAAATTGCGATATCGATTGAAGAAGATGGGGCAGAACTTTATGGAAGATTATATGCAAGCGAAGAAAATGAACTCAAGAAGCAAGTATTTTTTGCCATGATGAATGAAGAGAAGAGCCATGCAACTATCTTTAAAAAAATATATAAAGATATAGAAAAAAAAGAAGAACTAGCGGAAGGCAAACTATTTGACGCACATATACCGAATGCGGTGAAATCACTTATCAGCTATTTTGTACTACCAGCAGAAGAGGGATTCTCTGATAGGACACAGAGTTTTAAAGAGATTATTGATGAATCAGTGGTACAAGAATATAGGACAATAGAATTCTATAACAAGATAGCCAAAAACACACATAGAGAAGATGTTAAAAAAATATTGCATGAAATTATTAGTGAAGAGGAAAAACATGTTATCAAGCTCAAAGAAATGATATATTTTGAAAAAGAAACAATAAGCCTCGAAGAACATATTTACTTCATAGAAAATGTACTCAACGGTATGGGCGACTGGGTAAGGGTAATTGATGCGAAAGATAATATTATTTATGCAAACAGAACAATGAAAAAAGAATTAGGTTCTTATTTAGTAGGACGTAAATGTTATGAAGTTATTGGACGTGATACGCCATGTGATAATTGTGTATCGCAACAATCTATAGAACAATATAAATCGATGCGTAAAGAAGAAGAAATAAATGGAAAAACCTATTCTATTATGAGCTCCCCGTTAAAGGATTTAAACGGAGAAGTACATTCGGTAATAGAAGTGTTACGTGATATAACAGAAACAAAATTATTGCAAGAAAAGCTCAAAAAACAAAACAATAAACTAAATACTGACCTTCAAATAGCAAGAGAAATGCAGTATAGTTTGTTGCCGAAACCGTTAGAAAGCACCAAAGTAGAGTTTGATTATATCTATAGGCCTTCCGAGATGATAGGTGGAGACTTCTTCGACGTATTTCCTATCGACGACACTCATATTGGTGTATATATTGCAGACGTATCTGGTCACGGTGTACCAGCATCGATGCTCACAATGTTTTTAAGGCAGACAATTGAAAAGGACAACCTATCTCCTGCACTAGTACTTAAAGAGCTATATAAGAAATACAGTGAGGTAGAATTTTCAAAAGAGATGTATATTACAATGTTTTACGGGATTATAGATATTGAGAAAAGCACAATTCGATATGCAAATGCGGGGCATCATATGTTGCCTATACTCCTAGATAAAGAAAAGGGAAAAATTATTTCTTTACAAGCCACAGGCATTCCTATAAGTAGATGGATGGATCAAGTTAATTATGATGAATATGTTGAGAAGTTCAAAATCAACAATAGATTGGTATTTTTTACCGATGGTGTAACAGAAATTTGCAATTCATCCAACGAAATGTTTGGAATTTCTCGATTAAAAGCGTTTAATTTGAGAAATAAGGATAATACTATAAATAAGACAAAAGATTTACTCATTAAAGAAATAGACGTGTTTAAAAAAGGCACTAATCAGATTATAGATGATATAACAGCAGTTTTTTTAGACATTAAGGAATAATCACAACATATACTTTGATTTCAAGATATTATTTGTCAAAAGAAACAGAAATTTAGGACTTGTCATTATGGTTAACTTCTGCTATAATATATGTTTATAGTTTGACAATAGTGGCGGATTGTGGTATAATGAACATTGTGGTTATAAAACAAAAGAGGTGAAGAGATGATTGAAAAGACTGATCTTTTCGAGATAAAAAAGAGTCTGGAAAGCAATATTGGGCAACGGGTTCAGTTGAAAGCAAAGAAAGGCAGAAAGAAATCCATCATCAGACAAGGCGTAATTGAAAGTACCTATCCTAGCATATTTGTTGTAAAGCTCGATAATGAACAGGAAAGTATAAGACGAGTGTCCTATAGTTATACAGATGTACTTACAAAATCTGTAGAGCTTATAGTTTATAGTGAAGACCAAGGCATACAAGTTAGTTAAATAAAAAAAGCGATAAGTTATAAAATTGAACTTATCGCTTTTTTTATTTATTACTTCTTCTTTTTGTCATAATCCTATCCTGCATGTAATATATATTATTAGGATAAGTAGTATTACTACACTTCGAATCATATATTTAAGGGGAGGATCATTATGGGTTTAGAACTTTCAAAAGAGCTTATAAAAATAAATCAACTTATAGGGGAAGATTTCTCACAGACATTGGTAGAAGGAGATATTATTGTCCCTGATATTAAACCAGACATTGATAAAGTTTTGCAGGTAGATGGAAGAGCAGTCATAAACGATAAGCAAGTACATAAAGACAGAGTGGTTATAGAAGGCACAGTAAATTTTAAGATTTTGTATATTCCTGATGAAAACAGTGAAACAATAAAGAGCATCAACGCAAGTTCAAATTTCAACCATACAATAGAACTAAAAGATACAATTCCAGATATGAAGGCACAAGTCGAAAGCGACGTAGAACATGTAGAATTTGAAATTATAAATGGTAGAAAGCTTAATGTGAAAGCAGTAGTTGGCATGAACTGCAAAGTAATTGAGTCTCCTAATTTGGAACTTGTTGCGGATGTTAAGGGCAGTCAAGAAAAGAAGGAGGACATACAGGTCTTAAAGAAGAAGGTTAATGCCTATAATATAGTTGCAGACGACGAAACAAATCTTACAATCACTGAAAATCTCGAAATTCCGGCTGGAAAACCATCAATAGATGACTTGCTAAAAGTCGATGTAAAAATTAGCGGGAAAGACATGAAACTTATCAATGATAAAGTCTTAGTCAAAGGTGAGTTGAATGTATGTACACTTTATGTAGGAGATATGGACGAAAACACCATTCAATTTATGGAACATGAAATACCGTTTACAGAAATTGTAGATATTGATGGCGTTAAAGAAGAAATGTGTTGTGAGTTAGAGTACGATATACAAGATGTATATTATCAAGTCAAAGAAGATAGTGATGGCGACATTCGGATGCTCAATATTGAAAATACAATCAAGGTTAACGTTAAAGTAAGTGAAAAGGTATCGATGGATGTAGTAGTAGACTGCTACAGCCCAGACGAAAATATTGAATTAGAAAAGAACGACTATTATATTGATGAAATTTTAGAAGATAGTAAAATGCAGAGTACGATCAAAGAAACATTGGATATGCCAGCAGATATTCCTAATATCGTGCAAGTATACAATGTAATTACAAAGCCATATATCACAGATACAAAGGTTGCAGAGAATAAAGTCGATGTAGAAGGCGTTATAGACACATATGTCCTCTATCTGTCAGATGACGAGGAAAGTCCTATATACAGCTATAAACAAGAAGTTCCCTTTAATCAAAGTATTGAGGTGACGGGTGCTACCTCTGACATGGCATGTGATATTAAAGTTGAAATTGACCATTTTAGCTATAGTATGAATGCCACCTCAGAAATGGATGCTAGATATATCTTAGGTGTTTCATGTAAAGTTATTAAGACATCTAAAATGGAATTGATTACAAGTGCAGAGATAAATGAAGTAGATATTGCTGTCAATAAAGAACTACCAAGCATCATTCTGTATTTTGTACAGCAAGGAGATTCCTATTGGGAAATTGCGAAAAGATATCGTACAACGGTTGATTCAATTATGCATGCTAATAATATAGAAACTGAAGCAGCTTTAGTACCGGGCAAACGGTTATTAATTCCCAAGAGGAAAAAGAAAGAAGTGAGTTAAATATAAAAAAAGAAGTGTGTTGAAGGGTGAACCTTTAGCACACTTCTTTTTTTTCTGTTAGTATTGCAAGTATACAGTATTTTGTATATAATGTTCATAGGGTAGGCGGTGAAAAAATGAATAAAATGGAATTAAAAGCCAGAGCGAAGATTAATCTTACATTGGACATTTTAAACAAGAGAGCGGACCATTATCACAATGTAAAGATGATTATGCAGACTGTAGATTTATACGATACACTTTATCTACAAAAAAAAAATACTGGTGTAGAGATTGAAACAAATTTGCCTTATTTACCTGTTGACCAAAGAAATCTTGCATACAAAGCAGCAAAACTTTTTTATGAGAAGACCAATATATACGGACAAGGTATTAAAATAAAGATTGAAAAAAAAATTCCAGTATCCGCTGGACTTGCTGGAGGAAGTACGGACGCAGCTACCGTTTTACTAGCAATGAATAAAATGTATAAAACAGGATTAAACACAGAGGAATTAATGGAACTAGGGCGACAGTTAGGGGCAGATGTTCCTTATTGTATACTGGGAGGGACTGTATTGGCGGAAGGCATAGGAGATATGCTTACATTATTACCCCCAATGCCTGAGAGTATAATCGTATTGGCGAAGCCTCCAATTAGTGTATCTACAGAATATGTTTACAGTTGTGTGGACGTAGATAATATCTTGATCCATCCTGATACAGAAGGCGTTATTAATGCAATATACAATCAGGATGTAGTAGGCATTGCCAAGAGAATGTATAATGTAATGGAAAAAATAACAGCAAAAGAACATAGCATAATATACAGGATAAAAAATATTATGCTGGGAAATGGTGCACTGGGCGCAATTATGAGCGGGAGCGGTCCGACAGTTTTCGGTATATTTGAACATGAAATCAGTGCGCAAAAAGCAGTAAGTAAACTAAGAACAATGACAAAGGATATTTTTGTAGTCAATACATACAATAGTGTTTAGAGGAGTGGAAGCAGATGTCAGAGAGATTGTCAGAAATCAATTTTAATGATTACAAACCACTGAGGGAAGTAATATTTGAATCATTAAGACAGGCAATTATTATGGGTGAATTAAAGCCTGGTGAACGGCTAATGGAAATCCAGTTTGCGGAAAAAATGGGAGTTAGCAGAACGCCAGTAAGGGAAGCGATTAGAAAACTTGAATTAGAAGGACTAGTTATAATGATACCTCGAAAAGGTGCACATGTAGCGGAACTTTCGGCAAAAGATATCATTAATGTCCTTGAAATCAGAAGCTCATTAGAAGGACTAGCAACAAAACTTGCAGCGCAAAGAATTAATGAAGAAGAATTGAATGAGTTAAGAAAGACTGTGGCTGAATTTTCCGAATATATGAAAGAAAATAATGTGCAAGAACTTGTTAAAAAGGATGTAAAAATTCATGATTTAATTTATAGGGCCGCAAAAAATGATAAGTTAATTCCTATTATCACGAATTTAAAAGATCAGGTACACCGTTTTAGAGTGGCATACCTAAAAGATTATAATACATCAAAAGAACTTGTGAAAGAGCATCAAGATATATACAATGCCATAGAAAAAAGAGACGCTTTACTTGCAGAAGAACTAGCTTCTATGCATATCAAAAGACAGCAGGAAGCGATGGTAAAACTATTTGGAACAAAGAAAAAGGAGATGTAACCATTGGTAAATGCGCTTATCCTTGCAGGTGGAGAAAAGGAACACATTGGTTTAGACATAAATGTAAAGGCGCTTATTAAAATAAATGAAAAACCTATGGTAGAATATGTGATACATGCTTTAAAGAAATGTGAAGCAGTAGATAAAGTTGGCATCGTAGGAAGCTATGAGAATCTTAATCATACAATAGGGACTCAAGTCGATTATGTAATTGAAGGAGAAGGAAGCATCATTCAAAACGTTGTAAAAGGTGTTAAGCATATGGGGAAAAATTATCCCCTATTGATATGCACAAGTGATATTCCAATGTTGACTGATGAAGCAATCCGTGATTTTATCAATAGAAGCTTGGATACAAGTGCAGAATTATGTTATCCTATAGTAGAAAAAGAACTAAATGAAAAAAAGTATCCTGGCATAGAGCGTACATATATAACCATCAAAGAAGGTACATTTACTGGCGGAAATATATTTTTAATAAAGCCCCAAATTATAGAACAAAGTAGTAAAAAAGCTGAAGAATTAATTGCACAACGAAAGAATGTTGTCAAAATGGCGAGAATACTAGGGCTTAGAATATTGTACTTACTATCAATAAAAAAACTGACAATAGCACAAATAGAGCAAAAAGTTTCATCGATTTTTAATATATCAGCCAAAGCCATTATCAGTAAATACCCAGAATTGGCGAATGATGTAGATAAAGCATCAGACTTGGAATACGTCAGAAAGCAATTAAGAATTTAAAAATAATGAATAGAACCTCTTATTTATGTCAAGACTGTATCATAAGTGAAGGACAAAATAGGAGGATTTTTTCATGAAAAAAATATCATTCGCAATAATCATTGGATTCATTTTCACTCTTTGTATAAGCGCATATTCAGAGGATGTACAGGCAAAATTGGCGCATCAATTTGTACGATTTCATGTAATCGCAAATAGTGACTCAGTAGAAGATCAAGCGTTGAAATTGAAGGTGCGTGACCGAATTATAGAACAAACAAAACCATTGTTTGAACAAAGCGAGAATATAAAGCAAACAAAACAAAAGATAAACGAAAATATAATGCTTATAGAAGCAATGGCACAGGAAGAAGTTGTAAAGTCAGGAGCGGACTATAAGGTCACAGTATTTTTTGGCAACTACCCATTTCCAACAAAGAAGTATGGTGATGTAACGTTACCAGCAGGTAATTATGAAGCGCTGCGTATAGTAATCGGAGAAGGAGCGGGTAAAAATTGGTGGTGTGTACTATTTCCACCGTTGTGCTTCGTAGACGCTACCCATGGTGAAGTACCAGAAGATGCGAAGCAACACCTAAAAAAAGTTTTGACAGAAGAAGAATATAAAATCATTACAACGGCACAAAATGAAGGTGAGATTCCCGTAGTCATCAAATTCAAAATCGTAGAATGGTGGCAAAGTTCAAAAATAAAAGTACAAACAGCATTTAATCACACAAACTAACATCCGAAAATTCGGATGTTTTTTTTGTTTGCATATTTTTCTCAAAACAACAAAAAATATAGATTGAAACAATTATGGTACAGAGGAGGGAATATGCAGGTGAGAAAATACATAAATGTTGTATTCTCAATCATCGTAAGTAGCATTTGTATCACATTACTATATGGTAATTTCACAATCCCTAAAGAGCGACCTGTACTTTCTAACCATGTTGAAACCATGGAAACAGCCTATGCAGATAATCCAGACAACAAAAAAGATATTCAATTATTAGCAAGATGCGTAAATGGGGAAGCGAGAGGTGAGTCATATATCGGACAGGTTGCCGTAGCAGCAGTTATATTAAACCGAGTCAAACATCCGTCGTTTCCTAATACGCTTGTAGGGGTCATCTATCAACCTAGAGCATTTACAGCAGTAAGTGATGGGCAAATCAATGTAGCAATTGATGAGGGTTCAACAGTATTTAAAGCATGTACAGATGCAATGAATGGATGGGATCCTAGCGGTGGCGCTATTTACTACTATAACCCTGCAAAAACAACTAATAAATGGATTTACAATCGAGAAGTGATAAAAACAATAGGAAAGCATAAATTTGCAAAATAAGGAGACGTGAACATGGCAATCAGAGATAAATTATTAGATTTTAAACGTAGATTATCAGACCGACATATGTACAGTATTGTAATTGTAGTAGCAGCATTAATAGCATCTGTGGGGATATACCAATACAAAAAGGCTTTAAACTATCAGAATTCTGTAAATAACCAATATAACAGAGCATTTCATGATTTAGTAGACTATGTAGAAAATTTAGAAGTTTCTTTGGCAAAAGCAATGTTAGTGAACAGTCCAAGACAGATGGAGGGTGTATCATCTGAGATTTGGAGACAAGCAGCATTTGCACAAGCTAATTTAGGGCAACTTCCTATTTCACATGTACAATTAGATAAAACATCAAAATTTTTAACCCAAGTAGGAGACTACACCTATAGTCTTTCTAGGAAAGTAATGGATGACCAGCCAATCGGTGATAAAGAATTTAATCAACTAAAACAGCTTCACACCTATGCGGTATCCCTTAGTAAAAGCCTAAATGAGATGCAAAATGATATCTATGATGGTACAGTCAAATTCGGAGAACTAAAAAAAGAAGGCAGTAAATATTTCACAAAGGCAGCTAAAAATATTGCAACAACAAAAATAGAAAACATAGAAAAAGAATTTCAAGAATACCCCTCTTTAATTTACGATGGGCCTTTTTCAGATCATATAGAAAGGATGAAACCTCGCATGCTGGAAGGTGCAAAGAAGATATCAAAAGATGAAGCCAAAGACATAGTAGAAAAATTCCTAGGTAAAGACCGAGCAAAGAATATAGAATATGCGGGAGAAAGCAATGGTGCTATTAAAGCGTATCGTTATACTGCGGAAGCCTCAGGAGAAGGTAAAAAAAATAAAGAAAGGAAAATAACAATCAATGTGACCCAGCAGGGTGGTTATGTGGTATGGATGTTAGATAACAGGAACGTAGTAAAGTCAGACATGAAAATGGAGGAAGCCAAACAAAAGGCGCAAGAATTTCTAGACTCCAGAGGCATCAAGAACATGCAGGAAAGTTATTATATCAAAAGTGCAGGTGTAGCAACTATTAATTACGCATACGTACAGGATGACATCATCATATACACCGATTTAATAAAAGTAAAAGTCGCGTTAGATAATGGAGAAATAGTGGGCTTTGAGAGCAAAGGATACCTCATGGCACATCAAGATACAAGAAAATTACCACAAATAAACTTATCAGAAGACGAGGCTAGACAAAGAGTTAATCCAAGACTTAACATTGACTCCAGTCGTTTAACAGTCATACCGCTAGAATCCAAAAGAGAAGTACTATGCTATGAATTTAAAGGCAGTTTTGAAGAGCGCAACTTCTTAATATATATTAATGCGGAAACGGGAAAAGAAGAAAAAATATTATTGCTATTAGAAACACCGAATGGTATATTGACAATGTAAATTAGCGCTAGCAAAAAATTGGACGTCATAATATTAAGACTTTTAGACAACACTAATGATGAACGCTAAAAATATAGAAGGAGGCTCTTACTATGAGTAGGCGGAATTCAATGATGTCAGACCAATTGAAGTATGAAATTGCAAAGGAACTAGGAGTCTATGACGTAGTAAAGACAAATGGTTGGGGCAGTGTTAGTTCTAGGGACTGTGGTAATATTGTCACTAAAGCAATAGAAATGGCAGAAAGAAACCTAAACAATCAGAAATAAGAGCTTAAAAATAGCGTTAAAAAGATAGGGGATTTCCCCTATCTTTTTGTTAATTATTAAAAAAATCATTGCAGTATAGAATCATAAAGGGTAAAATGAACAATATAATATTAATATATTTTAATAATTAAGGAACATCTTCTGATGAAGATGTACAGTACTACTAAAATTCGCTTTGCTCATTTAGTAGTACTAGCACAAATCTTAGGGGGGTTAAATGAATGGCTCAGAAGCTTACAATATGTGTATTGTTTGGCGGACAATCTTCCGAGCATGAAGTATCAAGAGTATCTGCAACATCAGTGATAAACAATATAGATAGAGAAAAATATGATATTGTAATGATAGGTATTACAAAAGAAGGTAGATGGTTGATGTACCAAGGTCCTGTTGATAAAATAGCAACAGGAGATTGGGAGAACGGGCATACTGCAAGGGCTATGATTACACCTGATGCTATCATTAACGGTATTGTAAAAATAGATGAAGATATGACGGCTACGAAAGCAAGGATTGATGTTGTAATACCAGTATTACATGGACGTTATGGTGAAGATGGAACAGTACAAGGATTATTTGAACTGGCGCAAATCCCATATGTAGGACCTGGCGTATTGGCATCAGCCGTGAGTATGGATAAAGTTTATACAAAGATGATTTTAAATCAAGCACAAATACCACAAGCTACTGAAGTAGTAGTAATGAAAAATGATTTAAATAATATAGGGCAAGTAACAAATAAAATAGAGAGTAAGTTTTCATATCCATGTTTTATAAAGCCATCAAATGCAGGTTCATCAGTGGGTATAACGAAGGCACATGATAACGAAGAGTTAATACAAGGATTACAAATAGCTGCTGAACATGATGACAAAATATTAGTTGAAGAGTTCATTAATGGAAGAGAAATAGAATGTGCAGTCTTGGGAAATGAAAACCCAGAAGTCTCAGTATTAGGAGAAATCATACCCAGCAGAGAATTCTATGATTATCAAGCAAAATATGAAGATGCAACATCAGCACTCGTTATACCTGCACAATTACCTGAAGAAACCACACAAGAAATAAAAAAATATGCAATAAAGGCATTCAAAGCATTAGGTTGCAAAGGTTTAGCAAGAGTAGACTTTTTTGTTCATAAAGAAACAGGTGAAGTATATATCAATGAAATCAATACAATGCCTGGTTTTACAGATATCAGCATGTATCCAAAACTATGGGAAGCGACTGGTCTCTCCTATTCTGCATTATTAGACAGACTGATAGAACTTGCATTAGAAAAACGTGAATAGATAGGAGTGGATGACGTGGACAATAGGCCCATAGGTGTATTTGATTCAGGGTTAGGCGGATTGACAGCCGTAAAAGAATTAATGCGTCAGTTACCCGATGAAAGCATAGTATATTTTGGAGATACGGGGAGAGTTCCATATGGTACAAGGTCAAATGAGACAATCGTAAAATATGTAAAACAAGATATACGGTTCTTATTGAATTTTGATATAAAAATTATTATAATAGCTTGTGGTACAGCAAGTGCGGTAGCATTGCAGCAAGTTCAATCACAGTTTAGCATTCCCATTATTGGGGTCGTACAACCATCAGTACAAAGAGCTGTGAAAGCAACCCAAAACAAAAAAATAGCAATTATAGGGACACCAGGTACGATTAATAGTAACGCTTATGCAAAAAAAATTGCGGAAATTGATCCAGAAATAAAGACATTTTCTACACCCTGTCCTATGTTTGTACCGTTGGTAGAGAACGGATATATTGATGATCAGGTAGCAACACTAGTTGCAGAAGAATATCTAAAGCCATTAAGAGAAGAAGGCGTCGATACACTTATTATGGGCTGTACCCATTATCCCTTATTAAGAAAAACAATAGCAGAAACAATGGGAGAAGGGGTTCGATTAATAGACCCTGGTGCTGAAACTGCAAAACATGTAAAACAAATATTACAACATACACACCAATTATCTGATAATCGGCAACAAGCACACTATCAATATTACGTGAGTGATAGTGTAGAAGGCTTTAGTAGATTAGGAAGTATGTTCTTAGAAAAAGAAATTAACGATTCAGTTGAGAAAATAGATATAGAAAAATACTAAAACGAGGGATACGCATATGAATAAGAATGTACTTATTTCAGTAAAAGGTAATCAACAATATAGTGATGATAGCGATAGTATAGAACTCATTACAGAAGGAAAGTACTACAAAAAAGGTGACAATTATTTCATCACATATAAAGAAACAGAGATTACTGGGATGGAAGGAACTACAACAACATTAAAAGTTGGCAAAGATAAAGTGACACTGATGAGATTTGGAGAAAACAATTCACAGTTAATATTTGAAAAAGGACAAAAACACTTATGTCATTATGAAACACCCCATGGTTCTTTTACTGTGGGTGTTTTTACAAATATTATGGATGTGAGTGTTAATGATAAAGGTGGAAAAATAGAAGTAGACTATTCATTGCAGATTGATCAGATGCAAACAGTTAACAATGATTTTTGTGTACAGATAAGGGAGGCAGAAATTACAAATGATAAACTTAATGGAAACGGCGAAAAGCCAGATTACCCAGTTAATTAACAAAGGAATTGAAAAAGCAGTAGCAGAAGGTCAGTTACCGCAAGTGCAAATTGGTGATATCGCTGTCGAAGTACCTAGAGAAAAACAACATGGAGACTTTGCAACCAATATAGCAATGCAAATAACGAAGCAAGCAAAAAAAGCACCGCGTATGATTGCGGAGACGCTTATAAATAATATGGACTTAGTCAACACAGAGGTAGAAAAAGTAGAAATTGCTGGTCCAGGATTCATCAATTTTTATTTCAAGAAAGAATGGCTATACGGTGTCATTACCGCAATAGAACAAGAAGGCACAGCATACGGAAAAGTAAACATTGGAAACGGCGAAAAAGTCATGATTGAGTTTGTAAGCGCAAATCCAACTGGCCCCATGCATATGGGTAATGCAAGAGGCGGTGCATTGGGCGACTGTCTTGCCAGTGTATTAGAGTGGGCTGGCTACGACGTGACACGTGAATTCTATATCAATGATGCAGGTAATCAGATAGAAAAATTCGGGAAATCTCTTGAAGCGCGATATATCCAGCTTTTAAAAGGAGAAGATGCATTTGAATTTCCAGAAGACGGGTATCATGGGGACGACATTAAAGAACGCATGGAAGAATTTATTGCAGGAGTGGGTGACAAGTATTTAGAGACGCCATCAGAAGAGAGAAAAAAAGCATTTGTAGAATATGCACTACAAAAAAATATAGATAAATTAAAAGAAGAACTAGAATTATACGGTATTACATACGATATTTGGTTTAAAGAAAGCACCCTATATCAAAACAACGAAGTACAAGAGACAATAAACTATTTAAAAGAAAAAGGATATACCTACGAAAAAGAAGGAGCAATATGGTTTAAAGCGTCTGCATTAGGTGCAGAAAAAGATGAAGTATTAGTGAGAAATAATGGGATTCCTACGTATTTTACTGCCGACATAGCTTATCATAGAAATAAATTTGTCAAAAGAGGCTTTGACAGAGTTATTGATATATGGGGCGCAGATCACCATGGACATGTTGCGCGCATGAAAGGTGCGATGGAGGCCATAGGTTGTAAACCTGACAAGCTGGAGATAATTATCATGCAATTGGTAAGATTACTTAGAAACGGAGAGGTCGCACGTATGTCAAAAAGGACAGGTAAATCCGTTACACTTCGCGATCTATTAGATGAAACAGGCACAGATGCTGCAAGGTTCCTATTTAATATGCGACAGGCAGGGAGTCATTTAGACTTTGACCTTGATGTAGCTGTGGCACAATCTGACGAGAATCCTGTTTTCTACGTACAATATGCCCATGCAAGAATTTGTAGTATCTTAAGAAAGCTAAAAGAAGAAGGTGCCCAAGTACAGCCAGTAGAGAAAATTAATCTTTCCTGCTTAGAAACAGAAGAAGAGATTGCACTGCTAAAAAAATTAGCACAGCTTCCTGAAGAAATAACAATATCTGCTTTGACATTAGAACCGAGTAAAATTACAAGATATATACTAGATCTAGCCGCATTATTCCATTCCTTCTACAACGCATGTAGAGTAAAAGTGGACGATGAAGAACTGATGATGGCGCGATTGAAACTAGTTGATAGCATTAGAATAGTCATGAAAAATATTCTAAACATGTTAAAAGTATCTGTACCAGAAAAAATGTAAACATACGCATTGAAAAACCCGATATAAAATATGTCGGGTTTTATTCAAATATATTAAAATTACTTTACATTGCAGGACTTAACCTGACAAATATAGAATAAATAGTAATACACATAATCATTGGAGGGAAATAGATGAAAGTTCAAATAAAATACATAGCGATCATATGTAGTATCGCACTTATATTTAATTTCGTACAAATCGCACCTGTTCAAGCTGCCTTAGAAACGCCGGCAAATATATATACAGGTATCAGAGAAGCAAATGCAGTGGTTGAAAACATAACCTTTAAAGACGTAGAAGCCCAAGGGGATAACTACTGGGCGAGAGATGCTATTTATGATATGGCCGCATTATCAGTTATTAAAGGCGTAGGTAAAGAGAGCGGGTTTGGCAGACGGAATTCTGTTACAAGGACACAGGCACTCACGCTTATCTATCGTGCCATTGGAAAAGAAGAAGAAGCCAAAATTGAGGCTGAAAATATTGAAAGACAGAGGGCGGCGGACGAAAGAAGAATCAATGCGGTTGATATTTGGGCTGATGGATACCTGCAACTTGCAGCAAATGACGGGCTTATATCGCAGGAGCAACTAGATGACGCTTTAGCTTTTGAACAGGAGAGCCTTAATCCACAAGAAAATTTCATTAAAACTAATCCAGCAGAGCGCCAAGAAATAGCAGAATGGATTGCAAAAGCAATGAATCTTACCCCCATATATAATCAACAAACCATATTCAATAGTTTTAAAGATTGGAAACAAGCTGACCCACTAAAAATACCGTATATAGAAGCAGTACTAGTTGAAAAGATTATGAACGGTTCGACGGACGGCTATCTCTACCCTACAAGAAAAATCAGTAGAGAAGAAATGGCACAAGTACTCAAAAATGCAGATGAATTTATCCTCGCACAACAGAACTTACAAGAGCATAATGGATATATAGAAGAGATAGAGAAAAACGTAACAAACCAAATAGGAGAAACACTCGTAACTAAAACCATAAAAGTAAGAAATGCAGAAGGACAATTAGATCACATTCAGGTACAGACAATAGAAGATGCACAAGGCAACAAGATAGAAACATCGAAAGAGTATGCGGATGATGAGCAGATAGAGCTCATCGTAGTAGGTAGAAGTGCTCCGGGAAATAGCAACCTATTAGCAAAAGGAGATGAAATTCGCTATATAACCGATAGTGATAAAAAGGTACGATTTGTTAGAGTGATGGGTGGAAATACAAGAACAGAACAACAAATAGGCGATATTGTTAATGTTGATTATGAACAATATAAAATTACAATTGAGCAAGAAGAAGATAAAATGCTTACTTATCAGGTGAGTCATAATGCAGAAATCATTATAAATGGTGACCTTGCTACCTTTAAAGAAGTATTAGAACAAGCACCAGTAGAACTTACGATTCAAAATAATATTGTAACCAAAGTTGAGGTAAAAGCAAAGGAAGGCACATTGAAAGAAAATGAAGTGACAGGTATCGTAGAAGAGGTTAATCCTTCCTTAGGTTATATATCATTGTACGACGAGAGTGGTAAAACAAGCTTTAATTTACTACGCATCTATCATTTTTTAAATCCAGCATACGTTAAAGTAATAAGAAATGGAGAATCGGTAGATATTGATGATGTGCAACAAGGAGACTCCATATTCCTAAAGCTAGATGATGAAGGATATGTGAGTGAGATAGCTGCTTCACAAAACTATATTGTTAAATACGGTACAGTTATGACAAAAAATCCAACATCCGTTCTAGTACGTTATGACAACGGAACACAACAACTACTAGACATTAACAATGAAATATTTATATCAAAAGACAGAAAGATGGAAAACTATGCCGCTATAAACCCAGGCAATAGAATCAAAATGATATTACATCAAACGGAAGATTTTACAACAATAAAAGAGATCGTAATCGAAAAAGACAACTATACAATCACTAACATCTATAAAGCACACATCAATTATTATGATGCATATGACTCCTTCGTATTATTAGAAGGTTTAACCAAGTTAGAACACGGTAAATGGGTGTTGACAGGAAGTAAAGCATATAGCGAAATAAGCGTACAAGAAAATGCAGAAGTTTATGCGGCAAACAGTCAAAGATCACTACAAGACATTAACAAATATTATGTTGACAGTGAAGCCTATATAGCAGTAGAAAAAGGATTAGGAGGCGAGGAAATAGCCGTATTCATTAGCTTAATCAATTCTGATGACAAAGAAAAAAGCTATGAAGATGAGATAGAAACAATCACAACAGGTGCAAGAGAATTTAAAATGGACACTCAGTATGAAACCTTTACATATACAAACGGCTCTATTATCGTGAAAAACGGTAAATTGATTACGGGCAATAACCTTGACGAAAATGATCATGCAATCGTAATAGCCAATAGAAGTGATGAAGATGGAGAATATTATGCTGGTGTTATCACTATAGGAGAAGAAAGTACAGAAGATTCACTTTTAGTCTATCGAGGTCGTATAGAAGAAATTAATGAAGAAGAGGATTTTACAGTGGAATCCTTTGCCCAACTGGAT
Source organism: Clostridia bacterium (assembly GCA_963662695.2). Classification (GTDB taxonomy): domain Bacteria; phylum Bacillota; class Clostridia; order SK-Y3; family SK-Y3. The sequence continues at coordinate 2,035,660 of CAXXDC010000001.1, forward strand.
GATATGGAATGGGATTATAGCAATACACCGAAGACATTTGTAATAACGCGTGATACACGGATTTTAGATGAAAACGGTGTCGTGAACAATAGAGAATTTAACGAATATTCCGACAAAGAATATATAGGTAGAAGTGTCACTATTCTAGCCGATGGTCAGGAAGCAGTTATGATCGCTGAAGCGCCTTATGGTGAAGATAACATAAAAGGCGAAGTTTACTTAAATTATGGACAAAAAGCTGATGACACACTCAGTCTTAAAAAAGCAAAAATATACGACATAGAAGAAGGCAAATGGGAAGAAATAGACGATTTAGACATCACCTTGAGAGAAGATACGATATTATTAAAGAATGGTGAATTGGCAACAAAATCACAAATAGTAAGAGGTGCAAAAGTTAACATACTAAAAAAAGATGCGATAGATGAGGCACTCATCATTATTATTGAGAATTAAGAGGTGAAAAAGTGAAGCGAGTAATTATTTTTTTAATTTCAATTATGTTACTATTTAGCACAGCTGTACAAGCGAGACAAGGGGATAACGGTTACGAAGGTGGCATTTCCTCAGGAGAGACATCAAGTTCAAAAGATTTTGACTATCAGGAACTAGTATTTATAACTGGTGAACCTATACTTTTTACTGGTCAAGTAACGGTTAAAAGGTCAGAAAAGTCTGATAGTGAAACAATAACCTACAACTATGATTTGACTCACGGTGAAGAGGATACATTAAAAAGGAAAGTGATATTTACAACAGAGGTAACCAAGACAAATAACCAAATTATTAAAGATACTGTAATAAAACCAAATTCAAATCCTACAGAAAAGATTACAATAAATGGACAATCTTATCAACTAGATGATGACAGTAATATAGATTTTTCCATGAGTACCATTACTGATGACCGTCCAGCAGCGGACTATTTTGCAGGTAACTGGAACGGAAGGAAGATATATATAGGACCGAATAATGAACGTATCACACTTACATCTACAGCTAGCCTATATGGTTACGATCAATATTGGGGCAATGCAGAAACAGAAGAAATTCTTATATATATAGAAAATGAAACGGGAACAGACGATGAGGAAGATAACTGGGGTGGAACTGTGGACATCAAAATATCTTCTACATCTATGCAGGCACTCATTTATGAAAGCAATCGTCCCAATGAGATTAGTTTTGAAGGTGGCTATAGGCAGCGTAAAGAAAATAATAGTGTACTTACTTACACTGCAAAACTACCAGAATTCGATTCAGAGGGCATTGCAACAGATAGGAAAAAAACCTATACAGATAGTATATCGCAAAAAAATTATCCACAGCAAACACGACTGTATGTACCAGGCTTAAAACAGATAAAAGGTCATTGGAGCGAAGAAGATGTGAAGCAATTATATAGCTTGGAGATACTCGATAATCCAAACAACTTTAAACCAAATCAATATATGACAAGGGCAGAATTTGCAAAAGCCATCGTGTTGGCGGGAAAAATTCCAATAGAAGAAGATGACGGAAAAAAAGTGAATCCAAGATTAAAGAAAAATACCGATGAGGCACAGGGAATTCCATATTCAGATGTTCCTGAAAACCATCCATATTATAAATATATAGAGGCACTTTATAAAACAGGCGTAATGACGGGCGTAGGGGAACAACGATTTCATCCAGATGATATTATCAACCGCGCACAAGCATTCACCATATTTATAAGAGTGCTGGGTTTTGAAGGACTTGCACCAAACCCAACAGGCATCACATACTTTAGAGATAATGATGACATACCCGATTGGGCTAGAAATTCTATCAATGTAGCTTCATATATTAGTCTCGTAGAAGGTGATGACTATGGCTATTTACATCCTAATGATCCGATGACGAAGGCCGAGGCAGCAGTTGTATTAAATAGATTAGTTCAGTACTTAAGACAAGGTATAGTGCGAGAATACAGAGATAGAGTGTTAATGTATTAAGAATAAATTATACTAACTCCAAATGAGAAGGGACGTTTGCAAATGTACAAATTCAAAAGAATTACTGCGATAATTATCATCTTTACACTGCTATTTACTTGCCAGGTTTTTGCCGAAGAAGGGCAAGAACAACAACAGCAGGAGCAAAGCCAGCAGGAACAAATAGAAGATCCAAATATCATTTATTTGAAAAATGTAATGAAATTTATAAAAACAAATTATAAATTTGAAGTAGACGATGCTCAGCTTTTAGAAAGCGCACTAATAAATATCATCGAAGAAAATCCAGAATTGTTGGAAAAAGCAGTAGACGGTATGTTTGAATCACTAGACCAACATAGTACGTATTTCAATGAAGAACAATACAACCAATTTTCAACACAAGTAGATGGTCAATTTGGTGGCATTGGTATCAAAGTAATGAATAAAGATGGGTATGTTACGGTTGTAGCACCTTTAGAAAATACGCCTGGAGAAAGAGCAGGATTGAAATCAGGAGACAAGATCGTATCTGTTAACGAACTCGATATCACAGGTTATGATATAAACATGGCCGTCCCATTTATGAGAGGGGAATCTGGCACACCAGTAAAATTAGGAATAAAAAGAGACGGTACCGACGGAATACTATACTTTACAATAGTAAGAGATATAATCAAACTCAATCCAATATCACATCGCGTACTAGAAGAGCAAATAGGTTACATCAAGATTACAGATTTTAATGGAAATACGAATGAATATTTAGAAAAAGCACTTCATAGTTTTGACGAATCAGAAATTTCAAAAATCATTATCGATGTGAGAAATAATCCAGGGGGCTCTTTAAATCAAGTTGTAAGAGTGGCAAAACATTTTGTCCCAGAGGGTCCTATTGTGCATATAGAATACAAAGACGAAACAAAAAGAAAGACGGAAGTTTCATATTTGAAAGATCAAAAATATGAAGTTGTAGTACTTATCAATGAAGGAAGTGCCAGCGCTTCAGAAATTTTGGCTGGTGCCATTCAAGATACGGATGCAGGAACGATTATTGGTACGAAATCTTTTGGAAAAGGTACAGTACAGCAACTATTACCGCTCAAAATTGGTGGTGCAATTAAAATTACGATTGCCCGTTATCTAACGCCGAACGAAATTTCTATTGACGGGGATGGGATACATCCAGATATAACAGTAGAAAACATAAAAGAAAAGCTAGATATGAGTGTATTAGAAACACTTGAAGCTACCCGTAAGCTAACCATTGGTGATGCTGGGAAAGATGTTTTAGCTGCTGAGCAGAGATTACAGTTGCTAGGCTATGATGTGGGTGAACCAGATGAAACATTTGATGAAAAAACATTCCTAGCAGTAAGACATTTTCAAGCAGAACAAGAGCTGTATCCTTATGGTGTAATGGACTTTACCACACAGCATAAACTTGATAATACAGTAAAAGAATTAGAAATAACCATAGACAAACAGTTAGAAAAAGCAGTAGAGGTATTAAAAGGACAATAAAAAGCGATATATGTAATATCTTCATAAGCTAAAGCATAGAATAGTTATTGGATAAGCTATGATGCGCTTTATGAGAAGCGTTTGGGAGGTGAGCTTTAGTTTATGAACAAAAAAATAATAAGTATCATAGTCGTTTGTTTACTTATTGTAGGTGTATTCAGCACATGGTTTTATAGATCGCAGCGTACATCTAAAAATCAGCAGTTAGAGGAATTTCAACCTACAAGTAGTATGATGATTACAGAAGAGCAGCTCAGCAAAGAAGATGGAAAAATAGTTTTGGTACTCTATTTTGCAGATAGTACAACTGCGGAATTAGTTGCAGAAAAAAGATTCATACCAAAAAGTAAGGCAGATGACATAACCGCATTGGCACAAACTGCTATAGAAGAATTGGAAAAAGGTCCGATCAGTGGAAGTCTTACCAATACATTACCAAAAGGAGCAAAAAAATTAACAGTAAAAGTCGATAACAAGACAGCGACTGTTAACATGACAAAAGACTTTGTCAAAAAACATCCTGGCGGTTCAACAGGCGAGGTACTAACAGTATATGCTATCGTTAATACGCTCACTGGAATTGACGGGATTGATACAGTAAAATTTACGATAGATGATGAGACAGTGCAGGAATTCAAAGGACATCTTGAATTTGATAAGCCCTTCAAGGGAGATGAAAGTTATATAAAACCTGAGGAAGAACAAGAATAATCGGTTGCTGAGCAGCCGATTTTTTTGTGTCCTTTAGTAAATTAATTAGGAAAACCTTGTTATATAAATTGAAAATGTGGTATATTAATGAGAGATGATATTTAATACGTAATGGAGGAGACAAACGATGATTGAAGGTAACTTTAGTGGCCTTGAAGTAATAAAGATGGCAATATCTATGGAAGAAGAGGGGTTTACATATTACACAAATGGCGCAAAACACACAAATGGCGAATTGAAAGACTTCTTACTACAGGCCGCAGCACAAGAAAAAAACCATAAAGAAAAATTTTTAACACTTTATAATAATCTAGCAGAAAAGAAAGAAACTACAGAAGAAGACTATTTGTTTGATCCAGATGTTTCGGCGTATTTGAAAGCATTAGTAGAGAACCAAGTATTTGACAAAAAAGCACAACTAGAAGATGCATTTAAAGATATAAAAATTGCTGCAACGAATGCATTAAAAGCCGAAGAGACAACAGTAGCACTTTATAGTAAAATGGTTGAAGGTGCAAAATATGATGATATGAGAGAAATGTTATCAATACTAATAGAAGAAGAAAAAGCACATGCATTATACTTTAAAAAAATACTAGAAAACATAAAATAGTATTTTAAAACATACATATGAAAGGAGCTTTTTATTATGAGTAAGTATGAATGTACAGCTTGTGGCTACATCTATGATCCTGCAGTAGGAGATCCAGATAGTGGGATTGCACCAGGCACATCATTTGAAGATATTCCAGATGATTGGGTATGTCCAGATTGTGGATTAGGAAAAGATGCATTTGAAAAAATTGATTAAAAGATGAATTTCAGAGGTAGTATATGGACATAGGGGTCATGAAATTTAATTCCTATGTCCAAATATTATCCAAAAAAATAAGGAGTGATACAATGGCTGCATTTGAAATACAAGAAAATATATATTCTGTAGGCGTATTAAATCCTAACCTTAGGATTTTTGATATAATCATGGAAACTAAATATGGTACCTCATATAACGCATATTTAGTAAAAGGAAGCGAAAAAACAGCATTGATTGAGACAGTACATCTGCCATTTTTTGACGAGTATTTAGACAATATAAAAAGTATTATTGATATAAAAGATATTGATTATATTATTCTAAACCATACAGAACCAGACCATTCTGGCGCACTCAAGTATTTATTAAGAGAAAATCCAAACATTACAGTCATTACGTCAATGGCAGGCAATAAATATATTCAAGGAATTGTAAATCAGGAATTTGACTATCAAATAGTTAAAGATGGACATACCATAGATTTGGGCGGAAAAACATTAAAATTTATCATAGCACCATTTCTGCATTGGCCTGACTCTATGTTTACCTATATTGAAGAAGATGCATTGCTATTCTCCTGTGATTTCTTAGGATGTCATTACTGTGAACCAAGGATGTATGATAACAAAATAGTCTATCAACAAGATTTTGAAAAAGCAGTAAAATATTATTATGATTGCATATTTAGTCCTTTTAAAAGTAATGTCTTAACTGGATTAGATAAAATAAAAGATTTAGAAATTCAGACAGTATGTCCTAGTCATGGGCCTATCCTCGTAAAAGAAATTCAAAAAACAATGGATTTATATAGAGAATGGAGTAGTGACATATCAGAAAAAAATAGTACGCCAAAGGTTGTAATGGCTTATATATCAGCCTATGGATGCACGCAAAGAATAGCAGAAGAAATGGAAAAAGCGATTAAGGATACAGGAAATATAGATGTAGAAATGTTCAACATTATCTATAGTGATATTAATGAAATAAAAGAAAAAATAGAAAAAGCAGATGCAATATTATTCGGTTCTCCAACTATCAATAGAGATGCCGTAAAACCTATTTGGGATGTACTATCTCTCGTAGAAGTACCAAAAAACAAAGGAAAACTTTGTGGCGTATTTGGTTCCTATGGCTGGAGTGGCGAAGCAACGAAGATGATGGAAGACAGAGTGAAAGGATTAAAACTAAAACTCTTTGGCGAAGGCATAAGAATAAACTTTATTCCATCTGAAGATGACCTTAGCGCAATATACGAATATGGTACAGCCTTTGCAAAGGAATTAATATAACCTTGAGTCATAAAATGCTAAAAACACTCGCGAATAATTGTGAGTGTTTTTAACATATCTAAAGATTTTAATGAAATTATCCGATAAAAATATTAGAAAAAGAAGACTTGAGGTGTTTCGTTATGGGAAAAAAGATATTACTAATTATAATCACAACAATAATACTTACTGCTTTTTCGTTTCCTGTTAGTGCAAAATATAAACTAGATAGTCCAGAACCGCCAGAAATCGAATGGGATGATGACTACAGTAATGGCGCATCTTCACAAAAAGTGAGAATGACAGCAGAAGTACCAGATGATGCGGAGAAAATAAAATTTGTACTTATAGCAGATGATGACGTAAAAAAAGAAACAAAAACCGTACATTCATCGGATGATGAAATCACTTGTACATTTACATCATTAGACGAAGAACAAGAAGTTTGGGGTTATATTATTGCATATGACGACAATGATGATCCTTCTGAAAGATCAGAATTAACTTCAGAATATATAGAAAAGAAAAGTAGTAGCTCTTCAAGAGTCGAAACGCCAGAAGAACCAGAGGTAGAATGGAAAAACTCAAATAATAGCACAAAAAACACACAGAAAGTAACGATAACTGCAGAAATGCCAGATGATGCTGAGAAACTGCAATATTTTTTGGTATGTGATGGCACCTTGAAAGACTCAAATAAAACAACCAGAGAAAGTTATACATTCTCAAATATAGACTACGATCAAGTAGTATATGCCTATGTCAAGGCATATGATGAAGATGACCGTGAATCGGAACAATCATCCACTGCAATGCTCTATATAGGTGATGATGGTGACATTTCAACTCCTGATGAACCATATATGCAATTCATTGATATGGGATATGATTATCCCTATGGCCAGCAGGTATTAGTAAAGACAGAAATACCAAGCGATGCAAAAACTGTAGAATATTTTTTAGTTGCAAACGGACAAGTTTTTTCCTCAGGGAAGACGGACGAAAAATCATACACATTTAATTATTTAAAAGATAATCAAATCGTTTATAGCTTTGCTAGAGCATACGACCGCTGGGGGAACGAATCAAGTGACTCAGGACGAAGCGTATTATCCATACCAAATCGTACGACTACGTCCCAAACCTCTGAACAGCAATTAAATATAGAAGAATCACAAGAACCTATGGATAGAATAATAGATGGTAAAAAGGGAATTTCAATGAAAGACTTTGAATTGCCACCCCTTTGGCTAAATGCATCCTTTCATTTTGATGATGTGCAAGATAAAGAATTAAAAGAAGCATTACAGTATTTCTATTCCACACGACTTCTAGAAAATGGATATACGAATAAATTCTATCCACATAAACCTATAAGTCGCATTGACTTTTTAAATATGGTATTAAAAGCTACGAATATAACCAATGAGCAAATGCCTAAATTGACAAGTAATTTTAAAGACATTAATGATGCGTATGCATATTATAATGAGGTGTTATTAGCAAATTATAAAGGTGTTATGCGTGGATATAGTGATTACAAATTTAAACCTAATAATGGGTTGACATATGGTACAGGAGCGAGGACGATAGTTAAGGCATTTGAAATACGATACAAGGACTATCAAGGTGAAAAATTAATTGACGATATTGGTGAACATTATATTAGCGCACTTGTTAACGCAAGAATCATGTCTACTCAACCTACGAGTCAATTTAATTATATCTCCCGTGGCGAAGCGGTGAAAATACTATACCGAATCATAAAAATAAAAATGGAAAATAGATAAAGAAGACTTGATTCAGGTGGGGGTGACCCCATCTGGATTTTAGTCGCACTTATTTTGAGATTATAGCCTGTTATCCTCGACCTAAAGAGGGCGGGGTTTTACAGGCTGTGCGAAGATAAACAAAAAAGAAACAGCTGCGCAGCTGTTTTTTTGCTGTATTCTCTTGACACCATCCCTTGTACATAATAAAATAATATAGTTATGAATATGAATTTATGGTTTAGCAATAATAAATAAAACAGGAGGTTAAGTATGCCAGTCAAATACATTTTTGTAACCGGAGGCGTTGTATCCGGATTAGGAAAAGGAATCACTGCTGCATCTTTAGGTCGTTTACTTAAAGCAAGAGGACAGCATGTCACAATACAGAAATTTGATCCTTACATAAATATTGACCCAGGAACCATGAGCCCTTACCAACATGGAGAAGTATTTGTTACAGACGATGGTGCTGAAACAGATTTGGACCTAGGTCACTATGAAAGATTTATTGACGAAAATTTGAGCAAAAACAGTAACGTTACCACAGGAAAAGTATATTGGTCCGTTATATCTAAAGAGAGAAAGGGCGATTATCTTGGCGGGACCGTTCAAGTTATCCCTCATATCACCAACGAAATAAAAGACCGCATATATAGAGTAGGAAAGTCAGGACACACGGATATTGTCATCACAGAAATAGGTGGAACAGTTGGCGATATTGAAAGTTTACCATTCTTAGAAGCAATTCGCCAAGTGGCCGCTGATGTAGGTAGAGAAAATTGCATGTACATCCATGTAACCCTTGTGCCGTACTTAGGTATGGCAGGGGAACAAAAATCAAAACCGACACAGCATAGCGTAAAAGAATTATTAGGTTTAGGAATCCAGCCCGACGTTATCGTATGTCGTTCTGAAATGCCTTTGGCACAGGAAATGAGAGATAAAATCGGTTTATTCTGTAACATTTCGCCCCAATCAGTCATCCAAAACTTAGACGCAGAAACAATATATGAAGTACCTCTCATGTTGGAAGATGAAGGACTAGCAGATGTAGTATGTCAGCGTTTAAACCTACCCTGTGGCATTCCAGATCTTACGGAGTGGAAACAACTGGTTGATAGAGTAAAAAACCTTCATAAAAAAGTTACCATTGCATTGGTAGGGAAATATGTTGCCCTACATGATGCCTATATCAGTGTTGTAGAAGCATTGAAACATGGTGGAATTGCCAATGATAGTGATGTAGAAATCAAATGGGTGGATTCTGAAGAACTAACAGAAGCTAATTGTGATGCAATGTTAGGCGATGTAGATGGGATATTGGTACCTGGTGGCTTTGGCGATAGAGGGGTAGAAGGTAAGATTGCAGCAGCAAAATATGCACGTGAAAAAAATATTCCATATTTTGGGATATGTTTAGGCATGCAACTTGCAGTCGTAGAATATGCCCGTAACGTTGCAGGGCTAGAAGATGCACATAGTTCAGAACTAAATCCTCAAACACCATATTCAGTGATTGATTTAATGCCCGAACAGAAAGATATCGAAGAGATGGGTGGTACCATGCGTCTCGGATTATATCCATGTAAACTGGACGAAAGCTCAAAAGCATATGCAATATATAATGATGAATTAGTTTATGAAAGACATAGACATAGATATGAAGTGAATAATGAATATCGCGAACAGATTAAGAAAAGTGGAATGGTTACAGTGGGTTTATCTCCTGATGAACGTTTAGTGGAAATTGTTGAGATACCGGAACACCTTTGGTATATCGGTGTTCAATTTCATCCAGAATTTAAATCACGCCCTAACAGACCACATCCATTGTTCAGAGATTTTATAAGGGCGAGTATAGAAAATCAAGAGAGTAATGAATAGGAAATAAGATGAGACAAGGAGACATTCTATGATAATAGGAATTGTTCCTTGTCTCTTAACATTTCTTAATAATATTTAACATTTCTTAATTGATTAACAGTTCTGTTACAACTCTTCCATTCCTATTGACTCTAAAATATACCAATGTTATAATTTCCATAGAATCAGGGTAGGAAATATTTAACTGACCTAGATTTGTGAAGTTAATTATCTTATGAAAGAGAGGATAATTTAACTTTTAAGTAATTGGGACATCTCTTTCAAAAAAAATTAATCTAGGAGGATTTGGGACTTATGAAAAAACTAAAAAAAGTTTTAGCACTTACAGTCGTATTTGCGATGGTGCTAAGTACAGTTGCATTTGCTGCTGTTCCTAATGACGTTATGGGAACAGATTACGAAGAGGCAGCTTCAGTTCTTGGGGTATTAAGTATCATGCAAGGAGACGATGGTGGTTTTAGACCAAATGATACAATTACTAGAGCAGAGTTTGCTGCTGTAGTAGCGAGAGCATTAGACTTAGAGGACGCTGCGAAAGTATCAGGTGGTACTACAGAGTATGCAGACGTACCTGCAACTCACTGGGCAGCTGGTTACATTAACTTAGCGTCAGATATGGGAATTATCAATGGCTACGGTAATGGTAATTTTGGTCCAGAGGATACTGTGAAATATGAACAGGCACTTACTATGATTGTAAGAGCATTGGGTTATGAGCCTGCAGCAAAACAAAAAGGTGGATATCCAGTTGGGTATTTATATATTGCTTCCAACGAAGGTATTACTGATGATGTTGATGCTGTTTCAGGCACACCTGCATTAAGAGGCGATGTAGCGCAAATGGTATACAACTCATTGACAGTTACATTAATGGAACAAGAAGAATATGGTGATGAGACTACTTTCAAGAAAAATGTAAATGGCGATAATTTATTAACAGAGTATTTAGAAGTTGATAAATATATAGGTATCGTTGTTGAAAACAAAGCAATGAATGATGATGTTGATGATGATGAAGTAAAGATTAAGAAACTAGAACTTAATGACGACAAGTTAAAAGATGAGGATCAAGACACTGAGACATTTGAAATTGGTGAAACAAATGCAGATGAATTATTAGGGTACGAAGTTGAATTCTATGCGAATGATGATGATGTTATCATTTCAATCATCAAGACAGATGAGAATGATGTATTAGTTGACAAATTCGATGATCTGGGTACAGATACTGAAGATTATTTTAACTACGATGATGGTGACCCTGACGAATTCGTCTATGAAACAGATGATGATGATGAAGACATTGAAGAAGCTAACATTAAAGTAGAAAATAAAGATGATGATACAATTTTTATACTTAATGGTAAAGAAGTTGATTATGATCAAATTGCACCTGGTTCTAGCGATAGCTATGATGTAGACGCACTTACAAATGGATCAGAATGTATCGAATATACTTTGATTAATAACGATGGTGATAACGATTACGATTTTGTAATTGCGAAAGCATATGAAGTTCTTGTTGTTGATGATGTTGAATTAGATGATTTAGAAATCTATTCTAAAAATGATACTGCTAATGACTTGGATTTAGATGATGATGACTACATTATAACAATCACAACAGTTGATGGTGAAGAAGTAGAATTAGAAGACATTGAAGAATGGGATGTTTTAGCAGTTGCTAGAAATGACGAAAGTGAAAGTAAAGCGGATGTATATACAATTATCGTTGTAAATGATACAGTAGAAGGTTATGTAGAAGAAGTTCGTGGAACTTATGGTGATGATCTTAAGGTTGTTATCGACGGCGAAGAATATGATGCACCTAATTCTGTTGACGAAGATGGCGATGAAATGGAATTAGAACTTGATGATGAAGGAACATTCTATTTAGATTTATTGGGTAACATTGTTGCAGTTGACGTAACAGAAGGTAGCAGTGATTCTAATTATGGATATCTTCTTGATAGCGAATCTAGCGATGAAGATTTCGATACTGGTAGAAAGTTCAAGATTCTTACTGCAACTGGCGACGAAGTTATATACGAAGCTGATGATGAAGTAGACATTGATGAAGAAGAAGAAGTAGATGCAGATAAAATCTATGACGAAAATGATGCTGTTATCGCTGGTGGTACTCTTCTTTCAAATGAACAGCTAATTCAATATGAATTAAACAGCAATGGAGAGATTACTGAAATCTATACAGCGGATTCTGACGAATTTGATTTAGATACTGGTGATTCAGATTCTAACCTTGAGTTTAATGAAGAAACTAAGAAATTTAGTAACGGTGTTCTACTTGGTAGTGATACTTTAGTATTCTTTATCAGCAATACCGATGATGATGATAATGATGTGTATGAAGCAGAAGATATTGCTGAAGATACAAATTATGATGATGTCTACGTTTATCGTGAAGGCTCAGGAAAACCAGATGTAGTTGTTATTGTTAGTGGTGATTTCCCAGGTGCTAGCAGTGATTATGAAATTGCAGTGGTAGACCGTATAACATCAGCTAGAAATGATAGTGATGATAAAGTAGATAAGCTTTATGGTTACATTAAAGGTGAAGAAGTGGCACAATTAGCTGAAGATGGTTTAAACATAAAAGCAGATGAAGGTGATATCATTTATATTACCTATAATTCAGACGGCGAAATAGACGACGTTGAAGAATACAAATTCAATTATAAAGGTGATGCTGTAGCGTTTGCAGTATATGATAAAGATAGCGAATCCATAACAATATGGGAAGATGGCGACGAAGAATCATATACCTTCGCAGATGATTACTATGTATATAAACTTGATGAGTCTGCAGATGAATTTACAGTAGAATCTTATAGCGATATTAAGACAGTAGACAAAAATAAAGATAATTATTCACAGGTTGCTTTAGGATTTAACGATGACGAACAAGTAGAAGTTGTAGTTATCTACAGTGAATAGTTTTTAGTAACATAATTAAATAGCTCAGAGGCTGTTGACTTAATGTCGGCAGCCTTTGAGTCTTACATAAATTAGGAGGTAACAAAATGCAGCAATCAAGGATTTTGGTAGCTGATGATGATAGAGAAATTCTAAACTTAGTTTCAGATTGTCTAGAGGAAGAAGGTTTTAAAGTACAAAAGGCATATAATGGTCGTCAGGTTTTGGACATGCTGGAAAAAGAAAAATTCTCTTTATTAGTATTAGATATAATGATGCCAGAGATAGATGGTATAGAAATATGTAGACAGATAAGAGGCAAATATGATATACCGATTCTTTTTTTAAGTGCAAAAGCAAGGGAAATTGATAAGGTGATAGGGTTAGAAATTGGTGCAGATGATTACATTACTAAACCATTCAGTATCAATGAATTAATCGCTCGTATAAAAGCACATTTGAGAAGAGAAAAAAGAAAAACAGAAATCGTTGAGGTTGGCGATGTCATTATAGAATTTGATAACGTAATAATAGATACTGAAAGTTATGAAGTATTTATAGAAAATGAAAAGATTGAGCTCTCTACCAAAGAGTTTCAAATACTAATGTACTTGATAAAAAATAATAATATTGTCTTAACAAGAGATCAAATATATGCGGGTGTCTGGAACGAAAACCTATATGGTGATATCAATACGGTCACAGTTCATATAACAAATCTAAGAAAAAAGTTAGATCAGGATGGAAAATATATAAAAACTGTCTGGGGAGCAGGTTACAAAATGGTACTACCTGCATAAAGAATTTGGAAGGAATCAAATATGAACTTAAAAATTATGGTGCCACTTCTAATTTTAGTATTATTTATTGTTTTTACATCTGGCATTGGGATTTATATACAGAAAAATGCAACTGATTTTTATCAGACAGTAGAAAAAAGAGAATATCCAATAGAACATAAGATTATCATGAAAGCAATTTCAGGAAAAAAAAATATTGATTTGATGATAAAAGAGTTTGATGAAATATCAGATATATATAGATTTAATATAACCGTTTATGACGAAGATGGAGAGGAATTACATCGTTCACATTATATACTTGAAGATGTTTTCTTTTACCGTACAGATAAATTCATGATAGTAACTGACACAGAGACTTATAAAATAAAAGCAGAATATCCTATTATACTAAATGTTAATCCATATGTATTTTCTCATACTTTAAGAAATGTTATTATAAGCAGTTTAACGATATTATTAATAATTATTATTATCATAAATTATATTACTATTTTAAGTCCTCTAAATAAAATTAGAAAAAGCATAGAGAAGATAAATTATGGAAACACAGATATTATAATAGATTATAATAAAAATAATGAAATAGGTACTTTATGTAGACAGTTTGAAGCGATGGGAAAAAGATTAAAAGAATCCTATACGCAACAAAATGAAATAATAGCAGCTATTTCCCATGACATTCGCACACCTCTTACTTCTATTATGGGATATATTGAAAGAATGTCTATTAAAAATCTAACACAACAGAAAACAGAAGAATACCTAGATATAGCTTATAGAAAAGCAAAAGATATAGAGTGCTTATTAGAGGAATTAACAGACTATTCTATGAATGAAGTTGAACAGGAAAATGAGAGACAAATTATCAATATCATAGACTTTTTTGAGAAAGAAATGAAACTATATAAAACAGAAATGGACATGCAACACATTCAATTTGAATATAAAAAGTATGTTGGAGAGGAAGCAAATGTTAACGTTAACACAAGGAAGCTAAAAAGAGTTTTTACTAATCTAATCGAAAATGCCAAGAAATATGCTGAAAAAGAGGATACTTATATTAGAATTAGTATCAAGAAAGAAAAAGACTGTATATTTTTTACTGTAGAAGATAATGGTGAAGGTGTAAGTTTTGAAGAAATGCACTACATTTTTTATAAATTTTATAGAACGGAAAAATCTCGTTCAAGGAGTAAAGGTGGTACAGGCTTAGGCTTAACCATATGTAAAAATATTATTGAAAAACATGGAGGCGAAATTTGGGCTACAAAAAGCAAGCTTGGAGGCTTAGCAATATCTTTTTATTTACCTATAGAAAAGATATAAAGCAGACGCCCATTTCATGATAATATAAATTTACTATTTTTATGCTATTTAATATATATTATTGAGCAAAAAAATGTTAACGTTAACAAAAAAAGTGAAAGCCTAACTACTATAACATATATTATTGATTTACACTATTGAGTATACATTTAATCCATTAAATAGAAATAAAAGAAGTATAAAAGAAAATTAAATTTCAGTTTATAATGGACGCAAGTCTTTTATAATAAATAAAATTAATCAAATTAAAGGAGGAGTATGGACTTATGGAAAAACTAAGAAAAACGCTTGCCCTAGTAATGGTATTTACAATGATGGTGAGCACAGTGGCATTTGCTGCAGTTCCTGATGACGTTAAGGGAACAGACTACGAAGAGGCAGCTTCAGTTCTTGGTGTATTAAGCATCATGAATGGAGACGATGGTGGTTTCAGACCAAATGACACAATTACAAGAGCAGAATTTGCTGCAGTAGTAGCAAGAGCACTAGATTTAGAGGATGCTGCAAAAGTATCCGGTGGTAGTACAGAGTATACTGACGTACCTGCAACACATTGGGCAGCAGGGTACATTAATTTAGCGTCAGATATGGGCATTATCAATGGCTACGGTAATGGAAATTTTGGCCCAGAAGATACTGTAAAATATGAACAGGCACTTACTATGATAGTAAGAGCATTGGGGTATGAGCCTGCAGCAAAACAAAAAGGCGGATATCCAGTTGGATATTTATTCATTGCTTCAAATGAAGGGATTACTGACGATATTGATGCTGTTTCAGGAACACCTGCATTAAGAGGCGACGTCGCGCAAATGGTATACAACTCATTGACAGTTGATATGATGGAACAAGATGAATATGGTGATGAGGCTACTTTTAAAAAGGCAGTAGGTAAAAATCTACTAACCGAGTATTTAGATGTTGACAAAGTGCTCGGGGTAGTAAGTGCTACTTATTGGGCAGACTTTGGCAGAAATCTTGGTGAAAATGAAGTAGCTATCAAGATAAAAGAAGTCAATGAGGAAGAAGTTACCGAAAAAACAGAAACATATGAAATAAGCGATAATGTAAACGCTGATAAACTATTAGGTTATGAAGTTGAATTATTTGTAACAGATGATGATGAAATCATTACAATTAGTGCAACTGATAGTAATACACTGTTAGATATTAAAAATGAAGGTGCAACAAGAGATGATGAAGGTTATATGACAAATCAAACCGAACTAATTGAAAATACAGATGATGGCGATGTAGAAAGTTATACATTTAATTATTTTGATCCTGATGATGATGAATGGGACGATGTTAAAATTGACAAAGATGCACTATTTATTATCAATGGTGAAGATGTTGAGGCGAAGTATATGGTTCATAGATCTGATAAAGATGATAATCTCGAAGAAGATCCAGGCTTTAAAGAAAAATATGCTTATGCAACATTAACAAACTATTCATGGAATATGTCGTTTAAATTAGTTAATAACGATGAAGATGGTGACTACGACTTAATTTATCAAATATGTGGAGCACCTTCTGTTGTTGATTTCTATGATGAAGAAAATGATGAGCTTGTTATGTTAAGAGAAAGTGATTTATCTTATGAATTTGATGATGACGATAAAGTAGAAGTAATATCAATGATGGCATTTGCTTCCAAAGGTGAAGCTGATTTGACATTAGAAGATCTTAAGCATGGGGATGTTGTAGTAGCTATAATGGCTCCTTCAGAAGATCAGTTTGTTTTTATCGTATCACCATTCAAAGAAGAGGGTGTAATTGAAGAAGTAAGTGAAAGAACTACTTATGAGAAGACAAGAGTTTTATATAAAGGAATGGAGCTCTTAGTTAACGCAGCAGTGACTAAAACATACGTTACTGTTAATGGTGTTGAAATGGAATGCGGTTTATACACTAATGGAGGAATAGTGTCTAATGTTGTTGACATGACTGATGGTAAAGATAAAATGACATATGACTTCAATGTTGGAGATGAAGGTATATTCTATAAAGACCTTGAAAGAAAGCTTGTTGCTATAGATTTAAGCGAAAGTTCAAATAGTTCTAATTATGGATACCTGCTTGATAGTGAAGCTTCAGATGAAGACTTTGAAAGTGGTAGAAAGTTCAAGATTCTTACTGCAACAGGCGATGAAGTTATCTATGAAGCAGATGATGAAGTAGAAATTGATGGTGATGAAGTTGAAGCAGACAAAATCTTTGACTTGAGTGAAATTATAGATGGGGACATTCCTGATGATGGTGTTTTCCTTGGACAAGGTTATATTGATGTTAATGATAACGATGTGTATGATCCGGCAGATGATGAAACTATCGGCATGCTTATGCAATACGAGCTAAATAGTAACGGAGAGATTACTGAAGTATATACAGAAGATTCTAGTGAATTCAATTATGAAGATTATATGTTAGGTGCTAGCTTTAATGAAGATACCAAAAAAATTGGTATTGAAGATGCCGATGGTGATTTCATTGAAAGCGAATTACTTGATAGTGACACATTAGTATTCTTTATTAGTACAGCTGATGAAGATGATAATGATGTGTATGGTGTAGAAGACATAAGTGAAGACGATGAATTTGAAGTAGTTGACTTCTATTATGAAGATGCAGGAAAACCAGACGTAATTGTAATTTATAGTGCAGAATTCTCAGGGGCAAGTACTGATTATGAAATTGCAGTAGTAGACCGTATAACATCAGCTAGAAATGATAGTGATGATAAAGTAGATAAGCTTTATGGTTACATTAAAGGTGAAGAAGTGGCACAATTAGCTGAAGATGGTTTAAACATAAAAGCAGATGAAGGTGATATCATTTATGTTACCTATAATTCAGACGGCGAAATAGACGGTGTTGAAGAATACAAATTCAATTATAAAGGTGATGCTGTAGCGTATGCAGTATATGATAAAGATAGCGAATCTATAACAATATGGGAAGATGGCGACGAAGAATCATATACCTTCGCAGATACATACTATGTATACAAAATTGATGAGTCTGCAGATGAATTTACAGTAGAATCTTATAGCGATATTAAGACAAAAGATAAGAATAGAGATAATTATTCACAGGTTGCGTTAGGATTTAACGATGATGACCAAGTAGAAGTTGTAGTTATCTACAGTGAATAGTTTTTAGTAACACAACTGCAAAATAAAGGCTGTCAGCATAATGTTGACAGCCTTTCATTTATGCATTACAATAGTGTATTGAACTAAGTTTGGAAGGGAGAAAACATGAGTTTAAAATATAAGTTGCCGCTTATAATTTTTAGTTTACTAATCACTTATATGCTAATTATTCTTTTTTTTATGCAGAAGACCGAAAAAGAATTTCATCAAATAATAGAAAATAGTGACGTAACAAAAGAGCATGAAATGATTATGAAAGCCATATCAAATACAAAAGATATAGATATGATGTTAGCCTCTTTAAAAGGTATAACAGAAAAATATGACATGGGCATCATTGTGTATGATGAAAATGGTACAAATATCTATCGTGCAAGTCATAAAAAAAGTGAAGGAAATTATAATAAAACAGAATCTTACATCATAAATAAAGGTACTGGTATTTACAATATTGTAATAGAATATCCCATATTCCTTAATATAATAACGCCCAACAAACTCACACAGCAATTAAAATATGTTATCCTAATAGGATTATTCATACTATTCATATTGATTAGTTTAATCAACTACATAATTATTTTACATCCACTTAATAAAATTCGAAGCAGTATACAAACGATGCATTATGGAAAAATGCTTACCAAGATTGACTATGATAAAACAGATGAAATAGGGGTCTTATGTAGAAGGCTTGAGAAAATGGGTGAAAGGTTAGAAGTGTCATATATACAGCAAAATGATATATTTGTAGACATATCCAAAGACATAAATATTCCGTTAAAAACCATTACGGAATATATTAAAGAGTTATCTATGAATGATCTTCCACCGCTGGAGTCAAAAAAATATCTTAATATTATTTATAAAAAAGCTTGGGATATAGAGAATTTATTGAGTAATCTCGAAGAATATTTCAATACTAGAGCTAAATCTGAAAACAAAAAATCGGTTATAGACCATAGTGATTGACATATATATAGTTATGTAAATAAGAACAACATAAAACACAAATTTTTATTACAGTTATATTACAATTATTACTACACGATTGACTTTAAAAAATGATAATGGTACAATCTACATGTGTTAGCATAATAAACCTAACTTTGTTAACATGAGTTCGGGACTGTATGACCCGACAAAACTATCAGCATGACTTGAGAGTTATACTTACGCCATTCATAGTTGCCGCTATGAAGGCTTTTGTGCAGTTTTATTAACAAGCCATAAGTCCCAAATTACTTATGTAGGGAGAAATATAAATCTAATGTGGTACGTCAACCCTTATTTTTATATTTCTCTCAAAATGAAAAAATCACACAGTTTTTCATATAAACAAGTATAATCGCAAAATATTAAATAATAATGAATTATACATTAAGAAATATTAAGTAACATTAAGAAGTATAAATTAATTAGTTTATAGGAGATGAAAATCTCTTAAAAAAATAAATTTAACAAGGGAGGACTTGAGAGTTATGAAAAATCTCAAAAAAACATTAGCATTAGTAGTAGTATTTGCTATGATGCTAAGCACAGTTGCATTTGCTGCAGTTCCTGCTGATGTACAAGGAACAGAATATGAAGGCGATGCTGCATTACTTGGAACATTAAATATTATGACAGGTGATGCTGGTGGATTCAGACCTAACGATACAATCACAAGAGCTGAATTTGCAGCAATCGTATCAAGAATTTTAGGATTAGAAAATGCTGCAAAAGCATCTGGTGGAACAACAAATTATGATGATGTATCTGCTACACATTGGGCTGCAGGATACATTAACTTAGCTTCTGGACTAGAAATTATCAATGGATATGGTGATGGAAACTTTGGCCCAGAAGATCCTGTAACATTTGAACAAGCGCTTAAAATGCTTGTTGTTGCATTAGGTTACAAAGATGATGCAGATGCAAAAGGTGGTTATCCTGTAGGATATATGATCGTTGCAGCTGAAAAAGGACTTACTGATGATGTAGACGGCATTGCTGGCACTCCTGCATTAAGAGGTGTAGTTGCTAAGTTAACAGCTAACTCATTAACAGTTGAAACACAGTTGAAACTTGTGGCTGGTGATAATGTTACATATAAAGCTGATGGAACATTATTAGAAAAGTTAGATGTAACAAAATCAGAAGGCGTAATTACTGCTACAGACGTTGATGATGAAGAGGTTACAATTAATGGTGATGATGCAGGTAAGTATGAAGTAGGCATCACAAATGCTATTGATTTATTAGGTTACAATGTTGAATATTATTTTGATGATGATGAAACTTTAGTTATGGTTACCAAAAAAGATAATACTGAAGTTGTTGTACCTTCAAAGGATATAACAAGTGTAGACAGTACAAGCGATGTTCTTACTGTCAATTATGAAGATGAAGAAAATGATGAAGCAGAAAGCATCACTGCAGATGCGACGAAATTGTATTTTAATACAGACAAAGTTAAAGATGGTGCTGATAGTGGTTCAGATGTTGACGATGAAGTTGATGCATTGGATTTAACTGGAGTTGGTCAATGGGTATTTGTAGACAATGATAACGATGACGAATATGATTATGTTTTTGCTACAGAGTATACTACTTATGTAGTAGATGAAGTAAATGAAGAAGATGAAGCTATAAGCAATAAACTTGGTGAAGAAATTGATTTAAGTGATGAAGATGTAACAACTGTTATCACGAAAGATGGTAGTATTATAGACTTCACAGACCTTCAAGAATGGGATGTACTTGAAGTACTTGAAAATGAAGATGGTGATTACAGAAAAATCATGGTAGTGAATGATACTGTTGAAGGATCTGTAAACGCTAATGCTGGTGGTAATACATGGATTATTGGATTTAGAGATTATAAAGTATTAGCAAGTGCAGTGGATGAAGATGGAGATACATATAATACTCAACTTGGAGATGAAGGTATTTTCTATCTTGATATGAATGGTGACGTTATTGCTGCAAACCTTGACGAAGAAGGTACAGATCAATATGCATATGCCTATGTAATCAAAGGATTTGTAGATTCTAGCTATGGTGTTGCTGATGTTAGATTAACTGTCCTTAACGCTGCAGGTGATGAAGTTGTTTTTGAAGTAGCTGATAAGCTTGAAGTGAATGGCACAAGTGTTGAAGAGGAAGATATTACTGGTAGTGCAGATGCCTCTACAGATGTTGTAGCAAATAGTGTCACTCTTAATGGTGAATTAGTGAAGTATGAAATGAATAGTGATGGAGAAGTTAAAGCAATCTTAACTTCTGCAGATGCAGATTTAACTGAAGAAAGTGCTTCAGCTGACAGAGATTTTGATGAAGATACACGTATACTTGGTAATTACAAAATTACAGAAGATACACTTATATTCTCCGTAGCAGATAGTGAAGTATATGATGTAACAAATCTTGAAGATAACGGTACTTATACTTCAGCAATCTATGATGCAACTGGTAGTAAGCCAAAAGCTATCTTGGTAACAGCTGGTACATTTAACGGTAGTGCAGATACAGTTACCGCAGTAGTAGTATCTCTTCTTTCTGTACTTGATGAAGATGACAATACTATTAGTAAGCTAGTTGCTTATGTGGAAGGTGAAAGGGTTTCGTATGCAGAAGCTGATGACTATAGTAATACTTTCACAGGTTATTTAGGAATGCCAGGAGGAATTGTAGAAGTTGGTGTGAATGTTGATGACGAAATGAAGTTGACTACTAACCCTGCAACAGCTGTTGTAACTGGTACTGTGTATGATAAAGACTCAGATACAATCGTTGTATGGACTAATGGTGCAGAAGTACCATTTACTCTAGCAGATATTGTATATGTATACGAAAATGACACTGAAGATAATAAAGTATATGTAGCAAGTATGTCTGATGTTAAGACAAAAGAAAATACTACTAAGAATGCTTCGGTGATTAAATTACATCAAAATGATGATGGATTAGTAGATGTAATTGTAATCAAAACAGATATTAGATAATCAGAATAATTACGATTATTATAATACCATAGTGAAAAATGAGTGGATACATTGTATCTACTCATTTTTTTGTTTGCGTATTTAAGTATAATGATATAATATATTATTATACTTATGACAAGGAGAGATTCATATGCGCATATTAAAGAAAATGCCAATAGTAATAATATTAGTATTACTATTAAGCGGATGTACTTTTTTAGACAAAGAAAAACAAACCGAGCAAATACCTAAAGAGTCAGTTTTAAATATTACAAAAGAAGAAATTCTAGCACTTTACGAGGATGTTGATACAAAAACAAAAGAAGATATAGAAGAAACGGGCATGAAAAAATCGACGATAACCATAAAAGGTTCATCAACTCAAATACAATTATTTTCTGTAAGCGAAGGAGTAAAGAGTATATTTGTACTTACCAAAATAAAAGATATTCCTGATCAAGAGTTGAAAGCGAATCTAATATTAATGGTGAGGTTTGTGAAATCAATATTACCTAACGATATGGATGCAGAACAATGGGTGCTTGACAATGTACAAGATTTACTAGGGAATAATAAGCAACAGATTACAGAAGATCTTGGAGATAAAACAATTACACTGAGAAATTTAAAAGAAATGGGTATGATTGCAGTTGAAGTGAAGGCAAAGTAAACAATAAAAGCAAAAAGAGAATAATAGGCGTAATAGAAAAGTAGACCTTCAGAACGAATATATGCACATGTAGTAATGGATGCTATACAATCATCATCATAAGTAAAGCCTATGGGTTTTGATGTATAACTCTTTTGGAGTTATACACAAGACCCACAGGCTTTACTACTGCTAGAATCGTAATTGTTATATCAAGTATCGGAATATTTACACCGAATACTTGACATACCCAACAAAAAAGCTGATGCATTCACATCAGCTTTTTTGCTTATCAGAACGATATTGAGTTGAATGACTTACTGCATAATATATTTATTATCTAACATCTACTTTTATTACGATTACATCAACCAATCCGTCTTCATCTTGGTGTAATTCAATTTCAGAAGCATTCTTAGTAGTTTGTTCTTTTGTCTTAATGTTGGAGATACTTGCTACAGCAACAGTATTATCTTCAACGTCATGTTCGTATACATATACGGTATCCGCTAAAGTAAATACTTCTGTGTTTGATCCAGTCCAAACTACGATTGAATCAGCATCTTTGTCATATACTGTACCAGATATAGTTGCTGTTGCAGGATCATCGACTTCAACCATTTCACCATCATTATTTAAAGTAACTTCAACAATGGTTCCTGGTATTTGAACTTTATAGCTTGGTGAATAATTATTTGCATATCCGTTACCTTCGTTGTAAGTTGCTCTATTATTTTCTACATATCCAACTAACAATTTAATCGTATTATCATCTTCATCAAGTTTTTCAAGAAGAGATACTACTACTGAGGTAACTGTGTCTGCGCTACCACCAAATGAACCAGCTGTAACTAAAACAGCTTTTGGTTTTAATGTTGTTCCAGCATCATAAACTACTGAAGTATAAGTGCCTGCATCTTCAAAGTTTGTTAAACCGTATACTTCAAAATCAGTACCATCAGCAAAGAATACTAGAGTATCTGCTGTAAGCTTATAATTACCAAGCATGTCTGTATTTTCGTCAAAGGCTCTATCCGCAGAAGCACTTTCTTCAGTTAAATCTGCATGTGCAGAAGTCAATACGGCTTTCATTTCTCCATTGCTATTCATGCCATATTTCACTAATTCACCAGAGATAGTAACACCGTTTGCAACAGTGTCTATAGAAGCAGTTGCATCAGCTGTAATATCTTCTTCTTCAACAGTAACACCATTTACTTCAAGTTTATCAGCCACTTCAATAACAACTTCTTCACCTGCTGTATTAAGGATTGTTAATCTAACATCATCAACACCAAAGTTAGAAGTTTTATATCCTTTAATTACATATCCATATGCAAATGCGTCTGTACCTTCTTCATCAAGGTTAGCAGCAACTACATCACCTTCTGAATCAAGATAGAAAATACCGCTATCTCCAAGTTGAGGAGCATATGTGTCTCCATCTACATCAACAGCATTAGATAGTACTTCATAATCAGTATAACCAATGATGAATTTAGTAGAAGAAGCTTTAGCATTGATACTTCCTTCAACTGTATCATTTACTACCATGATTTCTCTGTAATCACCAGCATTGTTTTCTACTACTTCAAGTACGTCCCACTCTTGAAGATCAGTGAATTCAATAACATTACCATCTTTAGTAATAACAGTTTTAACATCTTCATCACTTAAGTCGATTTCATTACCTAGTTTATTATTTACAACTTCATCTTCTGCATTTACTTCATCTACTACATAGGTATCATACTCTGTAGCAATAACATACTCATATGCATCATCGTCATCATTATTAATTAATACCCACTCATTTACAGTAGTACCAAGTGCAGCAACAGCAGCACCATCAGCAAGTTCATCATGATTATAGATAACTACTGTAGGGTCAACTGTGAATTCAGCAGTTTCTACTTTATCATCTTCTTCATAAGTTAAAGTAACATCATCACCAGTGTTAGCAACTGCATCATATTCGTCAATAACAACAACAGAATTATCCTTTTTACTAATCATGATTAGTACATCATCATTATCAGCATAGAATTCAACATTGTATCCTAATAAATCTAATGCGTTTGTATTACCAACTTCATAAATTGTTCCACCGATTGTTACTTCAGCATCATCAGTATCTACTGCAGTAACAACACCTTCTAGCTTATCAATGTTCAATTTTTCAGTTAAAATATTTTTACCATCTTGAACTTCATACTTAACATCTTCGCCATATCCTGTTTGTTCCATGATATCAGCAGTTAAAGCATTTACTGTTAACTGTGCGATCACACCTCTAATTGCATCATCAGAAGCTGATACATTGATACCATCAGTAATATCAAGGTCAGCAGCTTTAGTGATATAGTTGATTGGCCACATACCTTGTCCTTCAACTACAGGACCATAACCTAAAATTCTTACAAGGATTGTTAGCGCTTCAGCATATGTGATTTCATCATCAGGTCTGAAGGTTCCATCACCATCACCTAAGATGATGCTCTTAGAAGAAGCGATATTAATATATCCGCTTGCCCAATGGTTTGAAGCAACGTCATCAAATCTTGTCATTCCGCCTGCAGTTTCAGCAGCACTTTCTAATCCAAGAGCTACAACTGCGATTTTAGCAAATTCTGATCTCTTAATATTGTCATTTGGTCTAAAATTGCCAGTGCCAGCGTCACCGACCATAATTTCTAATGCACCTAGTTTTGCAGCTGCATCTTCATACTCAGTTCCAACAACGTCACTTGACAACGCAAATGCAGGAACCATCATTCCTAGTACCATAGCAAAAACAATCGCTACAGCCATTAACTTTCTTACTTTTGACATTAAATTGACCTCCTTGGTTTTTTTATTGGTTTTTAAGTTACTTACTTGGGGATAACCATGCTTTAAATTTAACACTCTTTGGCCGAACACTACGTGTTTCACCTCCTTCCAATAATAGAGCACATATTCCACATCTTAGTTAACATAATAACATATACATAAAACGATGTCATCAATGTAACACAGTTGTAATATACAAGTAATTCTCCTGTAAATATAGTATTAAATCTATGATTGCGGGCGGTAGAATCTTGCGATTACATATAATGACCATGAATTATGCGGATTGTTATGTCAACCACTGCTATATTGTAACGCAGACTAACATACTAATCAAGACGTAAATATTACTAGTGGAGGTGAACAGTGGTAAGTAAGTTTATAGTTAGTAATTGTTGAAATATGAATGTAGGAATGTTATAATTTATACAGCGGTAAAAAGATGGTAACGAGACTAAAAAATGAGATTATAGGGATACGATAAAGGGGGAACTACATATGAAGAGAAAGTCTTATGTTGCAGTCATTATTATAATGCTATTAATGACGAGCACAGTGACAGCTGTGAACTTTCCAGATATTAGTAATCACTGGGCGAAAAGTAGCATAGAAGAGATGGCAAGTGAAGGTATTATTACAGGATATACAGATGGTACATTTAAACCATCAACAAGCGTAACAAAGTTACAATCATTAATACTCATTGCGAGGGTATTAGGGGTAAACGAAGAGGAAAATGCGCAATACGTTGAATTAGCGCAAGAAGAATATGAAGATATACTGACCTACTATCCCGACTACAAAAAAGAAGTAGCATACTTATTATATAAGGGGTGTGTTGATACAAGTGAACTATATAAATATCTTTCACCTGCCAATAAAAATATGGCTTTAAAAAGATATGAAGCAGCTATATTATTAACAAAAGCGATGGGAAAAGAAGAAGAAGTTAAAAATACGGTAATGGTATACTTGCCTTATGATGATGCGGATTCTGTTCCAAAAGATGCTAAACCTTATGTTAACTTTGTTCGAACTGAAAAAATTAACGGCAAAAGCATAATGGGGGGAATGAGTGAAACGGAGTTTGAACCATTAAGAGATGTAGATAGAGCAACAATGGCAGTAATGTTACACAGAGTAATGCAAAAAAACACAGAAATGGATAGTTTGACAAGGGGTGCGATTACATATATAAATGAGCAAAAAAATATGTTAAGTATAAAAAATGTAATAGATGTTGTTAAGGATTATACAATTACTGAAGATGTAAAATTAAGATTTAATGGAAAACCAGCAGAGCTTAGCGACTTCATAGTAGGTGGAAGTGTAATTGTAACTACAAAAGATGAGGCACTCTATTTAATAGAAGGTATTTCTCCGGATATTGATGAAACAGTAGAAGGCATTATTAAAAGCATTACTGAAAATGGAAGCACAAAAAAATTGAAACTCAAGATAGAAGACGGGAATGACACAACTACAGAGGAATACACTGTTGATTCAGATGTAACGGTTCTGTATGATGGAGAGACATCCTACTATAACAATATTAGCACATCGGATTATGCAAAACTTGAAATTAAGAATGGAAAAGTAATTAAGATAGAAGCGGAGTCGAAGACGGACAAAGTAGAAGGTACGGTAAAAGACATTTTATTTGAATCAGATTTAACGATTGTGATTGAAAAAGTAAACGGTGCTGAAGCGGAATATGAGTGTTTAGATAATGTATATGTGAAGAAAAATAGCCGTACAGCAGATTTAAATGATGTTCGTGTTGGTGATGAAGTAGAACTTTCTTTAGAATATGATAAAGTGAAAAGGATATATGCAACAAGTGAAGAAGACGAAGAAGAAGGTGTTATAGCTGAAATCCTTATTTCAAAATCGCCATCAATCACAATTAGAGTTGGTGATGAAAAATTGGCATATGAGATGATAAGAGATGTAGATATAAAAATTGATGGCAAGAGAACGATTGATGGAGAAGATGTAGATATTTATGATCTTAGGTTGGGACAGAAAGTTGAACTAGAGATTGAAAGCGATATGGTTGTAGCTATAGAGGCAGGCTCAGTGACACAGTCAATGCAGAAGACTGGGCGTGTAGAAAAAGTGAATGAAAAATATGGATTCATAAATATTTCTGTAGTAGATGAAGACACTGGAGAATCAACTGTTTATCAGGTATTTATAAAAGACGAAACAAGAATATTAGATAGCACCGATCCTGATGATACTGATACAATAGATTTAGATGATATTGAAGAAGGAAATACGGTTTTAGCAATAGGAGCAACAGACTCTGGTGCATTTGAGGCTTCAACAATCATATTATTGATTGAATAAGATCTTATTCTGATATTATGTACTGTTCTAAATTTTCGTGAAGCTAAATATAATAATCAATAAGTAGTCTAGCGATTAAGATAGGCTACTTTTTGATTACTATAAACTAGCTAAGTAGGTGAAGAGTGTGAGCAAAAAAGTCATCATAAGAAGTAGCATTATCATTACAGTTACATTTATTATTAGCATACTCATACTACTTTCTTCTACACCACTCAATAATGTAATAAAAGGTCAAGATAAATACAACACCTACATGATAGACGTCACATTTGACGATAAAACAATGCAGTTAGAAGGCTCTCAAACATTGCTATATACAAATCATGAAAATATAGATATAGAAAACATATATTTTCACCTGTACCCTAATGCTTATAGATATGAAAGTAATTTACCTATACCCAGCAACGAAATTACGCGCGCCTATCCTGATGGCTTCTCTGAGGGATATATAGATATTAAAGAAGTAAAGGTCAACAAAGAAACAGTATTTCATTCAACGCAAAAAGAAGATGTTATATTATTAGTAGAACTTAATAAACCTATCAAACCAAACAGAACTATAAAAATTACTATTAAATATATTGTTCAAATCCCACCTAGTAGGCATAGATTTGGCTATGGGGATAATAGCATAAATCTAACGACTTGGTATCCAATACTATGTGTATACGATCAAGATGGTTGGAATATAGCACCCTATTATCCTATTGGAGATCCATTCTATAGTGATATTTCAAATTATGAAGTAAAAATAACGTTACCTAAACAATATGTAATTGCCCATACAGGTAGTTTGATACAGGAAAAAATAAACTGCGAAAGAGTTCAATACATTATTTCAGCGCCAAAAGTAAGAGATTTTGCATGGTTTTTATCAGAGACATATGAGGTTATCGAAAATGTCGTTGATGGTATTACTATAAAAAGCTATCATTATTCACCTAATGGTATTGAAGCGTTAGCAATAGCAACAAAAGCCTTAAAAACATATAATGAACTATTTGGTAAATATCCTTATAAAACCCTATCCATTGCAGAATCGGATTTCTACATCGGTGGCATGGAATATCCGCAGATTATACAAATAGATAGTAATGCATACTTTAATGGTTATAGCACAGAGCAAATATGGTTAGAATATTTGATAGCTCACGAAGTTGCGCATCAATGGTGGTATGCTGTGGTTGGAAATAATCAAATTAAAGAGCCATGGCTGGATGAAGGATTGACAGAATATACAACAATATTATATTTTGAAAAAAATAGTGGCATTGAAAAAAGGGACATGATAATAGATTTTTTCATAAAAAGTAATATAGGGCAATTTGAAAAGAACGACTATAACAGTAAAATTATTAATAGTAGTATAAATGAATTCAGAGACTGGCAGGAGTATTCAGCTGTGATATATAGCAGAGGTGCAATGATACATCATGATTTAAGAAATCAGTTAGGAGATAAAGCATACTTTAAATTGTTAAAAAAGTATTACAAAGAATATAAATTTAGACATGCGACAATTGAAAAATTTATAAAAATGGCAAATGAGACATCAAAAGAGGATTTACAAAGTTTTTTTAAGTAGAAAAAGAGCATTTAAATAAAAAAAAATAAAATTTTTTCATTTTAGAAGGATTTTTTGAATAAATGTAGAAATAATATAAGATGTAACAATTGTGTAATAGTTTTTTAATAAATGCAAGATAAATATTGATAGGTGGTTTTGTAATGCAAGGTCGAAACGCAAAAAGTAGTTTATATAAAAAAGAAAGCAACAAAGCAAAGAAAAAACATGTATCCACAAAGAGAAGCTGTATTGCGGTTCCTAAGGCTAAAATTCCTACGACAATCATTGAGCCTACAACGAAGGAAATCGAGCAGAAAATAATGCAGAAGAAAAAAATACTCAGGATGAGCAAAAAAGTCGCTATGAGTATGGTTATGATGATAATAATGATTACTTTAACGCTTGTATATATGAAGACGAATGATTACGTTTTTGCAGTAGAAGCATACATAGACGGTCAGTCGATAGGTATTGTAGATAAAACGAAAGAATTTGATGAATGTTTGAAAGTAATTGTACAGAGTAATAGTTACGAAATTGGAAAAGAAGTAATGGTTGAACAAGAGCCTACTTTTACTGGTAGAATCGTAAAAACCGAACAATTAACACCCGTGGATGAAATAGAAGAGAATTTGAGATCTATTATTCATATGTCTGTAGAAGCATATAGTATTGAAGTAGATGGTAAACAGATGGGGAACGCAAAAGATATGTACATGGTTGAAGAAATTTTGGATCAACTTCAAGAACCCTATCAATCAGGTGACCCCAATGTAACAATAGGATTTAACAAAAAAATTCATATAGATAAGACAATTGTACCTGTAAGGGAATTAAATAAAAAAGAAGAAATTTACGGAAACTTATCCGCTATGGAAGAGGAAATAGAAAAGTATCAAATAAGAAATGGAGATACCCTATGGGATATTGCACTTGATCATAAAATACCAGTAGAGGAGATTCTTCGTATTAATCCACAGATGTCTGAAATAATACAACCAGGGGATGAAATTAACTTAAGTGTTCCAAAACCAACACTAGGTGTAGAAGTAAGAGAGAAAGTCGTTTATAATGAGGACATTCCTTTTGACATTAAAGAAGTAGAAGACAAAACTATATACGAAGGAAGAAGAACAATCGTTGATAGAGGTATCAATGGTGAAAAAAAAGTTGAAGCTGAAATTGTCAAGGTAAATGGCATAGAAGTTGATAAAAATATTATAAAGGAAGTTGTGTTGGCAGAGCCGAAAGAACAAACAGAAAAGGTAGGAACAAAACCTTTACCACCCAAATATGGTACAGGAACATTTCGACGTCCTATATACGCTACAATAACGTCTAGGTTTGGTACGAGATGGGGCAGAATGCATACGGGTATTGATTATGGTGGTAGTGTGGGAGATCCTATTTATGCTGCTGACGGTGGTAAAGTAATCTTTGCAGGATGGGATGGCTCCTATGGATATATTGTAAAAATAAGTCATGATAATGAATACGTTACATACTATGCACACTGTAGTAAATTACTAGTGAGTACAGGACAAAGAATTGCAAAGGGTGAATTAATAGCTAAAGTAGGAAATACGGGGCGAAGTACGGGGCCTCACCTCCATTTTGAGGTGAGAAAAAACGGTGTTGCAGTTAACCCGTTAAGTTATTTACCATAGAAAGGGAAGGGCAGATGAAAACCTGTCCTTTTTTGCTTTTGCCACATTTTTTTCCACTCCCATAAGAACAACAAGTCTGATATAATATAGTAAGGGGGGGTGGTTATTGTGAGGTCAATAGTAAGAAATAAAGTTATTATGAGGCTAACAATAGCCTTAGTTTTTATACTTTTATTAAGTAATATAATATTAGTACGAAATGTATTTTACGATTATTGTGTAGAAGCGATAAAAATAAAAAGTTTATTTCAAATAAAAAACTATCATACCTATGAAACAAGTCATTTTATCATAAAATATAAAAAAGAAGATAAAAATATGGTACCTATTGTAGCAGAAACAATTGAAACAGATGTCGAACAGGTACTGCAGAGGCTTAATTATACATTAGATGATAAAGTTGAGATTATTATATACCCTGATTTAGAAACAATGAGGGAACAGCTAAATCTTTTAAAGACCGATCGACCAATGGGTATATATTACGGTGGGATTTTGCATATACTATCGCCCAAAGCATGGGTTCAAAAAGATACAACCCAAGAAATAGCGCGGATATTTGCAGCCAATGGTCCAATGGTACATGAGCTTGTCCATTTAATAGTTGATAAAAAAGCACATGGTAACTTTCCCATTTGGTTTACAGAAGGCGTTGCATTATACTATGAAAATGAACTGACAGGATATGAATGGGGAAAAAATCTACCACAGAACAACCATGGTTATACATTGACCCAACTTAAATATAATTTTAAATCTTTAGATCAAGATATGGCATACAGACAAAGTTTTAATCTTATAAAAAAAATAGCCGATATTTATGGTGAACAAAAAATAATAGAACTCCTAAATCAGCTTGGAGAAGGAAAAATAGGATTATACAGCAAAAATTCCCTTGAAAAAGTAATAGAGAGTTTGGTAGAATAGAATAAAGAAAGAATATGGACTGTGCGAAGATAAAACTTTTGGAGGTAATCATGAGTCAAAAAATACTAGTCGTTGATGATGAAAAACCGATTGTCGATATACTAAAATATAATTTAAAAAAAGAAAGCTATAAGGTCTTTGAAGCATATGATGGTGAAGAAGCAATAAAAAAGGCATTAGAAGAAAAACCTGACCTCATATTATTAGATGTCATGCTACCCAAAAAAGATGGGTTTGCAGTATGTAAAAAATTAAGAGAAACGATGTCTACCCCAATATTGATGCTAACAGCGCGTGAAGAAGAAGTGGACAAAGTGTTGGGATTAGAATTAGGCGCTGATGACTATATCACCAAACCATTTAGTGTAAGAGAACTAATGGCAAGGGTAAAAGCAAACCTTAGAAGAGTGCAAATTGAAAAAACAGATCAAGCTGTAGAAGGCGAAATCGTAGAGTCAGGCAAATTATCCATAGATATAGAACGATATGAAGTACAAAAAGAAGGAAAGATATTAGAACTTACCCTTCGTGAATTTGAATTACTAAAATTCTTAGCAACACAGCCAGGCAGAATATTTTCTAGAGAGAATCTTCTAGAAAAAGTATGGGGCTATGAGTATTATGGAGATGTGCGTACTGTAGATGTTACAATTCGTAGACTACGAGAAAAAATAGAAGATACACCTAGTAGTCCAGATTACATCATTACAAAACGGGGAGTAGGATATTATTTCAAAACGAATTGAGTTGAAAACATGAAAAGTATACAATGGAAATTAGTGATTATGTTTGTGCTTGTTGTCCTATCAGTGACACTAGTTGTAGGTAATTTTTTATTAGATAGAGTAACAGATTTTTATCATCAAAGCTTTATAAGCGAAGTGGAACGAGTACTCGCTCAGGATAATTTTCAAGAGTCTGAAATTACATCAGAGAAGTTGAACGAAAAACTCAGTGCTTACAGGATAAGGCTAGGTATAGATAGCTCTCGCGATTACTATATTTTAAATGAATTAGGCGAGAAACTAGAAACTTCCAATAAAGAAGGAACAAATCCCGAACCTACAGCAAATATAGTAAGTGCAATGGCTGGCAAGGTAGGGAAAGAATACAATCTAGGGGTCGACTATGTAGATTATGCTTTACCTATTTATGAAGAGGGTTCTAAGGATCACGTTCAATATATCATATATTTAAAAGATACCAAAGACGAACTAATAGAAATGACATCAAGTATTAATAGCATTATACTATATGCCGTATTCATCGGTTTAGTAGTTTCAGTAATACTTGGATTCTTACTCGCAAATACGATTACTAAACCTATAACAGAAATAACACAAAAAGCTGATAAAATGGCAGCAGGAGATTTTAAACATACCATTGAGGTCAAATCAAATGACGAAATTGGAACCTTGACCAATGCTTTTAATGTGATGGCGAAAGAACTAGAAAGAAATATTGGCGCTATTGCAAGCGAAAAAAACAAGATGGATGCTATTTTTTCCTACATGACCGACGGTGTGATGGCATTTAACCTTGAAGGTGAAATTATACATATCAACTATGCTGCACAGCGTATGATAGAGATTAACCAAGTAGAGACAGTTAAATTTAACAAGTTCTTTGAAAAAATGAATGTCCCAATTTCAATAGAAGATGTGACATCTCCAGAATGTGAAGATACAGTAAAGAAAATCATAGAAATAAACGACTTACATATCAAAGCATTTTTTGTAAAATTTAAGCTAGAAAGAGATAAAGTTGGCGGTGTGATTGTCGTATTACAGGATGTAACAGAGCAACAAAAACTGGATATGGCAAGGCGGGAATTTGTAGCCAATGTATCCCATGAGCTGAAAACACCACTTGCATCAATAAAAAGCTATGCAGAAACACTTTTAGACGGAGCAATAGATGATCGCGAAACGGCTGAATCATTTTTAAATGTCATAAACAATGAATCGGACAGAATGACAAGATTGGTAAGAGACTTACTAGCACTTTCAAGTCTAGATCATCAACAGACCAAGGGGAAAAAAAGAAACTTTTCTTTAGAAAAATTAATTGAGGAAGTTAAGGAAAAGATGTCTCTAAGTGCAAAAAACAGGGGACATGAATTAACCCTTGAAATAAGCACTTCGCCTTACGAGATATTTGGGGATAGAGATAAAATTGAACAGGTAATAACAAACATTGTATCAAATGCTATAAAATATACGCCTGAAGGTGGTAAAATATCTATGCGCACGGGATGTATAGAAAATGGAATTTTTGTCAAAATTATAGATAATGGTATTGGAATACCCGAAGAAGATCTTCCTAGGATATTTGAGCGGTTTTATCGAGTAGATAAAGCACGCTCAAGAGAATTAGGTGGGACAGGACTTGGTTTAGCAATTGCCCAAGAAATCATAAAAGATCATAATGGCACAATTGACATTCATAGCGAACAAGGACAGGGCACAGAAGTAACCATTGTATTACCTATTTCTTCACTGTAAAGCTATTTTAATCGGTGTGTAATGTATTTGTAATAATAATATAGTATAATTAAAACAAGAAGATTTAAAGTAAATATGTTTTGAGGTGAAACTATGATGAAACGGTTTGTTTCTTTAATAATCACATTATCAATATTAATTATACCTATGGTGAGCTATGCTGCACCAGATATTCTAGAATCGGATGCAGAGGGCACAGCAGAAGGTTTAATAGAGCTTAATAATGCAGATGAAGAAAAGGTTACAACCTTTGAAAAGTATTTAATAACTGGAACAGGCGAAGAGAATATCCTTGTTACATTGTACATATACGACGCTATTAATAATCAGTATACGAAAGCGACAATTATAGATGCTTTGGAAGAAGAGAATTCGGAAGAAGAAAATTTGGTGGAAGAACAAGCTGATGACATGTCTGACGAAAATAGTGATAATGAAGAAAACGATGAAGAAGAAAATGATACATACGATATAAATACAGAGGAAAGCGAACAAATAGATATCGAAGATATTTTTGCTGAGGAAGATAGTGTAATAAATGTAGAAGTAGAGGTTACAGCTTTTGGATTTATGTTACCAGACATTGAGTTGCAAGAGGGAGAAAACAGATTATTGCTTTATGCTGAGAAAGATGAAGAAATCTATCAGATTATTAAAATTGATGTGACATTGCTTAAAAAAGAATTTACAGAATCAGCAGAGTCACGTAGTATTGATTCTGGAGCAGTAGAAAAATTGATTGACGATGGAGATAAATAAAAGTGAAAAAAGAAAGAATAAAAACAGTTGTACTTGTTTCACTAGTGATAATGAGTATACTACTCATGAAACAAATATGGTTTAGTGAAAAATTATGGTCTGGAGACTATAATTTTTTTGCTAATTTAGGGCGGGACGGACAATTAGATAGTACAACTGGGTCTGAAACAGATATAATGAAAGAATATTTGTTTTACCCTGAAAAAATTGTAATCAATGAAGGCACTAATAGAACAATAGTATTAAAGCAGAGCGAACAATATCAACAAGCTAATCATTTACTTAAACATATTTTTACTTTG
Organism: Clostridia bacterium; assembly: GCA_963662695.2. Taxonomy (GTDB): domain Bacteria; phylum Bacillota; class Clostridia; order SK-Y3; family SK-Y3. Next base: position 2,071,342 of record CAXXDC010000001.1, read on the forward strand.
TTTATAAAGAGTAAAGAAGAAGTCACACGCGAAACAGTCGAAGAAACAGAGTGGGTTTCTGCACTAAAAGATAAATCACTTTACATCGATTTTGGAATTGACTGGGATATGGAAGTGCTGGGGGAGATACTCGGTGTAGAAGATACATTTTTAACGAAACATGTATCTTGCTTTAGAGAAATGATTATTAGACCTGGAAGACTAGTTACTAACGATATTATGATTTATATCAAGGACAAAAAAGACGACAAAATCAAGAAATTCTATTATACCTACAAAAAAGAACCCCTCAATGCGTTGATAGCGCAGTATTCAGAACAAAATAATACAAGATATACTTTTTTCTTTGAACATTTCAAAAATGGAAAGATAAATGAATATATATTAATGCCAACAAGTTTACAAAAGGTACCTACTATTAAAAGTTATAATATATTTGATATAGAAAATGGATATATTATCAAGAAGATATTAACATCATTTGACTATAATCCTAGTACACCTTTTCAATATACAGAAAAGGATAATACCCGCGTATATATTGAAAATAGAAGTACACTCAAAATTCATCCTAATGGATTCATTGAATATAATGCAGTTGAAAAAGGAAAAGGTTTATCACTTACCCAAAACCCTAAGACCGAAGGCAGAAAATTTATGTTATACGAATCATTACAAATGGCATTCGATTTATTAAAAAGAATAAATCAAAATGATGGAACTTTGTACATGACAAATGTTATCAATGAAACAGAAGGACAAGGCACCTATAGATTTACCTTTGACTATCAATATGAAGGCATACCAATTGCAATGGACTTTCAAAATGATAACATTCAACATGCTGTTGAGATAGAAATAGTAGACGGTACACTACAAAGTTATAAGCAGTATATCAAAGGATATAAAGAACAACGGTTTCAAAAAGTAAACGTTCCAATATTACAAGCACTTGACAAAGCGTATAATCGTCTTGTAAATGAATTTGGAGACGAAGGGAATTTTAAAATTAAGGAAGTAAATTTGTCCTATTCAGAAAACGGTATCGAAGGATTAAAGCGACTTCAATGGTGTATATTAGTAGAAGGAGAAGAAGAAACGTTTACAGTTTTTGTGCCAGCGGTCAAATAGATTTAAGATAGGAAGATTTGAGGGAATAATATGAATTGGTCTAAAGTAAAAACAATATTAATAGTCTTATTTTTAGGTGTGAATATTTTCTTGCTTACAAGCATGATGATTTCAGCAAACAAAACCATTATGATTAGTAGCGAAACATTAGATAATACAATAGAAATACTGAATAAAAACAATATAGAAATTGATAGGGAACTTATTCCGAAGAAAGTTGAAAACTTATCATTTCTAGTCGTGCGGAATACTTTTCAAGACACCAATTCAATCGTTCAACAATTACTTGGCAAAGGCTATAGCATACAGATTAATGATGATGTAATCACTTTTACAAAAGGTCCACAAATCATTAAGATAACAGGCTTTAAGTTCGAATATATTGATACGACATCTGATGCGAAAATATCCAAATTCGATGATACTACATTAGAAGAACATGCGAGGAAATTTCTTGAGAAGCTCCGATTTAATTTGCAATATATATACTTATCAAAAATCGAACAAAAGGATGAAAACACATATAGGCTCACCTTTATGCAGAAATATGCAGATGCAAAAGTGTATGGCAATGATATTATTGTAGAAATTACATCTGGTAATCATGTTAGGGTTAAGGGGTATGGAATAGAACCAGTTGAATTAATAGAAAAGATACCTAGTAGACAGGTAACGGGGGCCCTTATAGAGTTTATTAGAGAAGAAGAGAGAGCAAAAGAGCAAAAGACTACTATTACAGATATTTCGATCGGATATTATATTCAAAATATCAATGATGAATGGGAATTTAGGGATTTAATCATAGAACCTTCTTGGCGAATTGTCTCAGATGACGGAAAATCTTACTATTATCCTGCCATTCCATAGAATTTATCCTTTTCAATCGTATAATATGATGTTATAATAAAATAGTCGGAGTGACCGCATGAGACGAAATAAACATGCGGTCAAAGTTATCAAATGAAGAAATAAAGGCGGGTGCTTGCTTTGGAGAAATTTTTAATCAAAGGCGGCAACAAACTTATGGGTGAAGTAACCATAAGTGGCGCAAAAAATGCAGTTGTTGCAATCATCCCTGCGACAATTTTAGTAGAAGGTGTTTGCAGGATAGAAAACATTCCGGATATAAAAGACGTAAGAATAATTATAGATACCTTAAGACAGCTAGGAGCGAGCATTCAATTTATAGATAAAAGTACAGTAGAAATCGATTGTTCAGACTTGCATAGTCATACGGCACCATACGAAATGGTTACACAAATGAGAGCATCCTATTATTTATTGGGCGCTTTACTAGGTCGTTTTTATCAAGCAGAAGTATCCTTCCCAGGTGGATGTGATTTTGGCGTAAGACCTATTGACCAACATATTAAGGGGTTTGAAGCATTAGGCGCAAAAGTAGAAGTAGAACATGGCGAAATAACAGCAAAAGCCGAAGTGCTGGCAGGAACGCAGATATATATGGACGTTGTAAGTGTTGGAGCAACAATCAATATTATGCTTGCAGCAGTCAGAGCAAAAGGGACTACAATCATTGAAAACGCAGCAAAAGAGCCCCACATCGTAGACCTTGCGAATTTTTTAAATTCCATGGGTGCTAACGTCAAAGGTGCAGGAACCGATGTGATAAAAATATTAGGTGTAGATAAATTACACGGTGGTACATATTGTATTATACCAGATCAAATAGAAGCAGGTACTTTTATGATAGCGGCAGCAGCTACAGGTGGAGACGTTTTAATTCAAAACGTAATTCCCAAGCATCTGGAGGCCATCTCTGCCAAACTTATTGAAATGAATGTAGAAGTTGAAGAATACGATGAAGCTATTAGAGTGGTAAGAAAAGAAAAGCTTGCCAAAGCCAATATAAAAACATTACCATATCCCGGATTTCCTACAGATTTACAGCCATTAGCCACAGTGCTATTATCCATAGCAGAAGGGACAAGCATCGTAACAGAAAGTGTTTGGGATAATCGTTTTCAATATGTAGATGAATTGAGTCGTATGGGAGCGGATATAAAAGTAGAAGGCAAGATTGCAATCATTGAAGGTGTTAATCAGCTATCAGGTGCGCCTGTCTTAGCAACAGACTTACGTGCTGGTGCAGCGATGGTAGTCGCTGGGATGATTGCTGACGGTACGACAGAAATCAGAGACCTATACCACATAGATCGTGGATATGAAGATTTTGAAAATAAACTCAATCAATTGGGTGCAGATATTAGAAGAATAACAGATTAATGTGGCAGGGGGACGTTTTGTTGGTGGCAGGGGGACGTTTTGTTTGCCACTTATCATGAAAGGAACATATAATGCTTACATTTTGCTCATTATATAGCGGTAGTAGTGGGAACGCTATTTATATATCCAGTAAAGACACAAAAATATTAATTGATTGTGGAGTAAGCGGCAAGCGAATTGCCGCTTCTTTAGCGAGTATTGGTATCAATCCATCTGATATCGATGCAATATTGGTTACGCATGAACATAGTGACCATGCCCATGCAGTGGGCATTATGTCACGACGCTACAATATACCTATCTATGCTAATACAAAAACGTGGACGGGCATGGAAAAAGGAATCGGTAAAATCAAAGAAGAAAACAAATGCTATTTCAATACACAAAAAGATCTCTATATAAACGACATGCGTATTCATCCATTTTCAATTCCCCATGATGCTGCTGAGCCGGTGGGATATAATTTTTATATGAATGATACGAAGGTTACACTGGCGACAGACCTTGGACATATCAATGATGATTTGGTTTCATATCTTGAAGGTAGTGAGATTATATTAATAGAATCTAATCATGACGTAGAGATGTTAAAGTGTGGATCCTACCCCTATTATTTAAAACAGCGAATTTTAAGTGAGAAAGGTCATCTTTCCAATGAAGTCGCTGGCGAATTAGCAGTACGACTTGCGGAGACAGGAACAAGCCGTATACTATTAGGTCATCTAAGCAAGGAAAATAACTTTCCAGAATTAGCATACCAGACAGTTTGCAATGCATTACAGAGTAAAAACATTAAAGTAGGGAAAGATATATTATTAGACGTTGCAGCGCGAGATAAAACTAGTAAAGTATATCATATATAAATGTGGCAAGGGGACGTTTTGTGGCAAGGGGACGTTTTGTTTGCCACATTTTATAATAAAATTGTAGATTAAGAAATGGTGATTTTCTATGATAAATATTCAAATAATTGCAGTAGGAAAAATAAAAGAAAAATATTTAGTGAGCGGAATTGCAGAATATAGCAAGCGATTAACAAAATATTGTAAACTTGAAATAGTTGAAATCGCAGATGAGAGAATACCAGACAACGCAAGCCTAAAACAGGAAGAAGAAGTCAAGAAAAAAGAAGGCGAAAAAATATTAAGCCATATTAAGTCAGAAAACTATGTCATTGCACTATGTGTAGAAGGTAAAATGTTGAGTTCTACAGAGCTTGCGGAAACAATAGAGCGCTTAGCACTTCATGGTAGTAGCCACATAACCCTTATAATTGGTGGTTCATTGGGTCTGTCCGATGAAGTGAAGAAACGGGCAAACTATAAATTAAGCTTTTCCAAAATGACGTTTCCCCATCAGCTCATGCGAATGATTTTACTAGAACAGATGTACCGAGCCTTTAAAATATTAAAAAATGAGACCTATCATAAATAGAGGTGTTATTGTGCGTATTTTAGTATTTAGTGATTCCCATGGAAGCATTCGTAATTGTATAAAGGTAATAAAAAAAATCGATGATGTAGATATGATACTCCATCTTGGAGATATCGTTAGTGATGCAGAAGATTTACAGATACTATATCCGCATATACCCATTGAATATATATGTGGAAACAATGATTATTCTAAAAATGTCCCTCGTGAAAAAGTACTAGACATAAAAGGGAAAAAAATATTTATCACGCACGGACATTATTATCGTGTAAAAAATGGATATGAAACCATTTTAGAAAAAGCCCTTTCCCTCAATGTAGATGTAGCACTATTTGGACATACGCACGAACCATATGAAGCCAATCATAAAGGAATACATCTATTAAATCCTGGTAGCATTCGACTACCCAATCGAGGAACCCCTACCTATGGCATCATAGAGATTGAAAAAGATAAACTTGGAAAATGTATTTGTAGCGTGTAAGAATACAATTATCTAAATTAGTGGAGAAATATGTTTAAATTTTAATATTTGGAGCATATTTTTTTCTGTTTATAAAAAAAATTAAAAAAATTTTGTATAATCGACAAAATTCTACAAAGCTTGTCCGTAATTTGTGGTATAATACATGTATCATTAAATAAAAGGGAGGATTTGACATGAAAAGAACATTAGCATTTTTAAAAAGTAACTCCTTAAGGGTGATTAGTGTAATTGGGTTAGTGGTAGGTATGTTTGCTGTATCGACAGCATCTTGGCATACTGGTTATCAGCCTGAGTGTCCAAAAGAGCTTTTGAAATAATAAAGGGTGCTTTGCACCCTTTATTGTCATATATAAATAAAGGAGATGGAATAGATGGACATATTACATTTTGTGAATGAATGGGTATTTAGCTTTGTTGAGGCAATAGGTATTTTACTATTTTTTATTCTGTTGAATAACAACAAATATTTTATTATAAAAAATATGTTTAAATCATTTTTATTTTTAATACTATATACTGTATTTTCATATTGGGCGACAATGTATATACCTGTGGGGATTCATACTATATTTATTACAGTTTTCATTGTTATTGCTTTAAGCTATATCACCAATACAAATATTTATGCGTCTACCATTTCTGTTGGTATAACTTTTATAATTATAACATTGATTGAATATGTCATATTAGTTATTGGTATATCATTATTTAGACTTGAATTGAATTCAATAATTAGTATTCCGATTTATAGATTGTATTTCCTCATTGCAATTAATATATTAAAATTTATAACGATTTTACTAATGTATCGCATTAAAATTAATATATTCAAGCTTGATATTTTTCAAAGAGAAAATTCACTAGCAACTTTTATTATTCTCCAGGTTTTTATAATGTCAACATTCATTTTGAGTTTAAATCATGTTGTATCTCACCCAGCAAATATTTTAATGTATAATGTTTCGTTATTAATCATTTATTTTTTGTTTATATTTATTTGCTATCTAGATATTAAGGAAAGAGAACGATTAATTAAGCTTAAACATAAATATAAGCTACAAGAAGAATATGTGAATAATATGGAAACTGTTGTCAGTGTTATTCGTAGAGAGAAGCATGATTTTGCAAATCATTTAAATACAATTCTAGCGATGTGTTTGATAAGAAAGCCAGATACCTATGATAAAATGCACGCCTATATTCTTAAATTAGGGGAAAACGTTCAGAAATCATATAGGTTTTTTGATACGGGTAATGATTATGTAGACGGATTGTTGGCGGTCAAGAGTAACTATGCTTTTGAGAACGACATTCATATGGAGGTGGATGTGGAAGCACCAATCCGTAGGGCAGAAGTGAGAGATAACGATTTAACCAGTATTATTGGAAATATTGTGGACAATGCCTTTGAGGCAATCATGGGACAAGCCGATTGGAAAGGTGCAGTCGTTTCATTTTGTACCTATATTGAAGATGACCGTTTTTTCATCTCTATTGCAGATAATGGACCGGGCATCCCAAAAGATAGTCTTAATAAAGTATTTCAAAATGGATTTTCAACAAAGACTAAGAAAAAAGAAGACCACGGTTTTGGATTATACATCGTTAAAAAAATGGTTGACAGAAATAAAGGGAAAATAACAATTAATAGTACAGAGGACGAGACCGAGTTTCTGATTGAATTTAAGCTGATGGAGGATAAAAATGGAGAAAGTAGTAAGGGGGATAACAAACGCGATTCAGAAGGAGAATCCCAATCTCAGCGAGTTGCAACTTAAAACAATTAAATTTGGTCTTGAAAGCTTATTGGGCGAGCTGTCTAAATTTTTTATATATTTCGTTATATTTGCAGTGTTTTCAGTCATACAAGACTATTTGACTGTATCACTTTTCTTTTGTAGTCTTCGATTGATAGCAGGCGGATATCATGCCAAAACTTACTGGGGATGTTTTTTTATTACATTGATTATGTTTGCGGGGGCAATATTAATAGGAAAACAGATACCACTAAGTATATTAGTGAAAATAGTTGTAATTCTTATTTCAGTGATGATAATGTGGATTTATGCACCAGTAGATCATCCTAATAAACCAATTATTAGTATTAAAAGAAGACAAGGTTTTAAGATTCTTTCAATTATTGCAGTAATAGTGTTGGGAGGTGTTAGCTTTTTACTTCCCACACAACTGGGAACAACAGCTGTAATGGCGTTATTAATTGAAGCAATCACCCTTCCAGTAGGAAAATACACAAATAGAGGAGGCAGGAGCCTATGAAAAAATTAATAGGTGAAATAATTAAAGACAATGATGTTGTTAGAGGAGCGGTTGAAAAGACATACACAAATAAAAAAAATTTTTTTGTAGCGTTAGTTAATATTTGTGAAGAATTGCAGGTTGGTGTCCCAGTATGGACAACTGTTGAAGATAAAAAATTAGAACAACAAGGATGTGTGCTGATAACTGAAGAAGAGGGTATGCTCAGAATATGTAAAGGGTAATATGAAAATACATAGTTATTGAAAGAGGCGGCTGTTAAATTCGGTAGAATATGTATTTAACAACGCCTTTTTTTGTTTTAATGTATTATAAATTATATATAACAAAAGGGACTGATGGTATGGATTTATCGCTGGTTATTTTTGAACTGATTGTTGATCCTATAGAAGCAATTATTATTATGCTATTATATGTATCACTAATCAATAGAAAGGACTTTATTAGAATAAATAAAGGCAGGACATTGTCTTTTATAATTGCTTTTACGCTTTTTACCTGTTGGGCAACTATCTATTTGCCATTTGGATTTCATACAATATGTATAACAATCTTCTTAATATTTACCCTTAGCTTCATTACAAAGGTCAATACTCTTACATCGGCAATATCGATTGGAATGATATTAATATTGTTTGCTGTAACTGAAATGTGCATTGCAAATATTGGCATGATATTTTTTCATTTTAGCTTTGGAGATGTTATTCATAATTTCACATACAGACTTTATTTTGTAACGATAGCAAAAACAATTCAGATAATCATTACAATATATGTATATCGAAAAAATATAGTTTTGTATAAACATGATATATTTAAAAGGACCAATAACATTTTAGCATTTGTAATTCTCCAGATGTTTATCATGGTAAATTTTATTATTACCCTTGACTATGTGGTTGATACACACAAAAATACTGCTTTTTATCAATTTTTATTATTGGCTATCCAGGTTATATTCATTTTCTTTGCTTATTTAGATTACAGAGAGCGAGAGAAAATCATCAATCTAAAAAATAAGCTTATATTACAGGAAGAATACGTAAACAATATGGAAGAAACAATGAACGTCGTTCGCCGTGAGAGAGATGAATTTGATAGTCACTTAAATACTATTTACGCATTAAGTACAATGAATAAACCGAATTCTCATAAAAAAATACAATCATATATTCGTAAACTAAATGGTAATATGAAGCTGTCCAATGTCTTTTATCATACAGGAAATGACTATGTTGATGGATTGTTGGCGGTGAAAACCAGTTATGCCTATGCACACAATATTCATTTAGAGGTAGATATTGAGACACCACTTTTTGAGGCAAAGGTAGAGGACGGAAGCCTTACCAATATTATAGGGAATATCATTGATAATGCTTTTGAAGCGTTTAAGAGAATCAATAAAAGAAATCATGCAGTGGTATCAATTTGTGCATATAGGGAAAATAAAAAGTATTATCTTTCTATTGCGAATAATGGACCAAAGATTCCTGAAGAAAATCTTAGTAGAATTTTCGAAAATGGATATACCACTAAGAAGAAACATCCACGAAATCATGGCTATGGACTATATATTGTTAGACAGTTTGTCAAGAGAAATGATGGAAAGATTACTGTGAAGAGTAGTGACGAAGAAACGGAATTTCTAATTGAGTTTGATACTGTAGCAAATATTAATAAGAATAGACAGAAAGAGGAAGGACACCTTCGGGTGGTGAAGTAGATTAATTGACAAATAGAACCAATGCGTTATATTATCTTAGTAAGAGGGAACAATAAATATGTTTTGAAAAATAACTACATTTGATAAAACTAGGCCCATTCGATTAAAATATAGCTTAAAAATAATGAACGGAGGAAATAATATGCGTTGGGATGATTTAAAGAAAACTACTCCGAAGCAATGGGTAATAATAGAAGCGGTTGAATCCCATACAGAAGGAGAAAACCGAGTTATTGAAAATATTTAACTTGTTGAAGTATTTGGCGACGATAATAATAGAGCATTACGCCAATATGTATTGCTACACAAAGCACATCCTGAAAAAGAATACTATGTAGTCCATACTTCGCGTCCGGAATTGAACATAAAAGTAAGACACTGGACTGGAGTGAGGGGAATAAGATGAATTTATATTTTGAATATGGATTACCATTTGCAGAAATCCAACTAATTAACAATGCAAAACATGTTAGCCTATCTAAGGTTTTAATTGATACTGGTTCTGGAACCACAATCATTTCTACTGAAACAGCAATAGAACTTGGACTAGATCAGAAACCAAATGATGAAATAAATCTTGTAAGTGGTATTGGTGGCACTGAAACGGTTTATGAAAAGTATGTAGATAAAATTGTTTTAGATTCTATTAGCTTATATAAATTTAAAGTGGATGTTGGAGCTATGCTATATAGTTTTGAATTTGATGCTATAATCAGTTCAGATTTATTAAAGCAAGCAAAGGCTATTATTGATTTTAACGAAATGACCTTAACATCTTAAACACAGGCTTAAAGGCGGTCTTGAAAATAATCCTATTTAGTGTATAATTGATGTGTGATAAATATATAACATCGAACAAGACTGAAAAGGATTAAATGAGTGATTAGTATGAGAAAAAGTTCAGAATATAAGCCCAATCAATCCTATTTATATGGGTTGATTATATTGAGCATTTTATGTTTTTTGGCTGCAATTGTATCCATTAAAATAGATACAATTAATCCTTTTAATGCAGGGCTTATTTTTATAGGACTTTTTTTAATGATTCAATATCTCAAAACCATTAAAAGTATATCTAAACAGCTAATCAAATTGCTTACATGGGTGGTCTTGTTTGGATTTCTAATCGTAGATATTCTGCTTATTGTACTTTACTACCGATAGAATATTAAGGAGAAAAAAGATGAAGCTTAAAATTCTGAAAACATTAAAAAGTCATAAAGATGAATATATTTCTGGTGAAGAGCTTAGTCATAAATTGGGCGTTACAAGAACGGCGGTGTGGAAAAATATTAACACACTTCGCAAAGAAGGCTATATTATTGATTCATCTTCACGTAAAGGATATAAATTAGTATCTACGCCTGGTATTTTCTCAGCAGAAGAGATTCAAATGGACTTACCAACAGAGATTTTAGGTAATAAGATTGTGTATAAAGATACGGTAACTTCAACCAATACGATTGCCAAGGATATGGCTGTCAAAGGAGAACCTGAGGGTACCGTTATAATTGGTAATCACCAAACCGCTGGCAAGGGTAGGCTTGGGAGAACATGGGTATCACCATCTGGTACAGGCATATGGATGTCAGTCATTCTACGTCCTGACATTGTACCTACACAGGCACCGTTTATAACCATTCTTGCTGCACTGGCAGTAGCACGTTCCATCGAGCAAGTTGCTGAGATAAAACCGGGGATAAAGTGGCCGAATGACATTGTACTAAATAAGAAAAAAGTATGTGGTATATTAACTGAAATGAGTGCAGAAATAGAGAGGGTAAACCATATTGTGGTAGGCATAGGAATTAATGTAAACATTGATGCGGAACAATATCCAGAAAAGTTGAGAAATAGTGCTACCTCTATTAAAATAGTTACAGGAAAAAAGATTGATAGAAAACAACTGGTACAGCGTATACTAGAGAACTTTGAAGCAATTTACATACAGTCTCAGACAGAGAGAGAATCATTATTAGAACAATACAGGAATTATTCATTAACATTAGATCATCAAGTAAAAGTGATTTGGCAAAATAGAGAAACGGAGGGAAAAGCCATAGAAATCACTGAAGATGGAGAATTGTTAGTTGAAACAAATAACGGCAAAGTCATTAAGGTTTTTTCAGGTGAGGTTTCAGTGAGAGGGCTTTATGGATATGTGTAGATAGAAAGGAGCATGATACATGATATTAGTCATAGATGTAGGGAATACAAATATTGTACTAGGAATCTATGAAGAGAAAGAGCTTATAACCTATTGGAGAATGGCTACAGATAAAGGGAAGACCTCCGACGAAATTGGTATGCTTTTTTTACAATTTTTTAACCATGAAAATATCAAAATATCAGATATACAAGCAGTAATTATATCATCGGTTGTTCCGCCTATTATGTATACGCTGGAACATGCCATAAGAAAATATATCAAGATTACACCTATGGTTGTGGGACCGGGGATAAAGACAGGGTTGAACATCAAGTACGAAAACCCAAGAGAAGTGGGTGCAGACAGAATAGTGAATGCCGTAGCTGGTTTAGAAAAATATGGTGGTCCGTTAATTATAGTTGATTTTGGAACGGCTACAACTTTTTGCGCAATTTCGCAAAAGGGGGAATATCAAGGAGGTGTTATTTCACCGGGTATAAAGATCTCCATGGATGCATTGTTCCAAAGAGCAGCGAAACTTCCGAGGGTAAAACTTGCCAAGGTAGACAAGATTATCGGTAAAAATACAGTGACCAGTATGCAGGCAGGTGCAATATATGGGTATATTGGACAAGTTGATTATATTGTAAACAAAATGAAAGAAGAAATGGGTGAACCCACTGTAAAAGTAATTGCAACAGGTGGTTTAGCTAGGATGATAACTAGTGAATCATCAACCATTGACACAATTGATTCATTCCTTACCCTTGAAGGATTAAGGATTATATATGAAAGAAATAAAGTAAAGGATGTGTAAAAAATATGTCAATACAGCAAGAAGCGATTCAAGTACATAAAGAATGGAAGGGTAAAATAGAAGTAAATAGTACTGTTAAAGTAGGTAGTACAAAAGATTTGTCCCTTGCATATACACCGGGAGTAGCAGAACCATGCAAAGAAATACATCAGGATAAAGAGAAGGTATATGATTATACTAGAAAATGGAACTTAGTAGCAGTTGTTTCAGATGGAACAGCGGTATTAGGATTAGGTGATATAGGACCAGAAGCAGGTATGCCTGTTATGGAAGGAAAGGCGGTACTATTTAAAACATTCGCAGATGTTGATGCATTTCCAATATGTCTAGACACCAAGGATCCAGAGGAGATCATTAAGACAGTAAAATATATGGCGCCAACATTCGGAGGTATCAATCTAGAAGATATTTCCGCACCTAGATGTTTTGAAATAGAGAGAAGATTGAAAGAAGAGTTGGATATTCCCATTTTCCATGATGACCAGCATGGTACAGCAGTGGTAACACTTGCAGGCATGATCAATGCCCTTAAGATTGTAGACAAAAAATTAGAGGAGATATCAGTGGTTGTAAATGGTGCAGGAGCAGCAGGTATCGCAATTTGCAAACTATTGATGAAAATGGGTTTAAGAGACGTGGTCTTATGCGACAGAAGTGGTGCGATATACGAAGGCAGAGACAACTTAAATCCTGTAAAAGCGGAAATTGCCAAGATTACGAATAGAACAATGAAAAAAGGCAACCTAAAAGATGTTATCGTTGGTACTGATGTTTTTATTGGTGTCTCAGCTCCGAATACGGTAACCAAAGAAATGGTACAGTCTATGAATAGAGATGCAATCATATTCGCAATGGCAAATCCTGTGCCAGAAATTTATCCCGAGGAAGCAAAGGTAGCAGGAGCAAAGGTAATTGGAACAGGACGCTCTGATTTTCCAAACCAAGTAAACAATGTATTAGCTTTTCCAGGTATTTTTAGAGGTGCTCTAGATGTCAGGGCGAAAGATATTAATGATGAGATGAAAATTGCTGCAGCCTATGCTATTGCAAGTTTAATCACGGAAGATGAATTAAATGCAGAATATGTTATTCCTAAGGCATTCGATGAAAGAGTAGCGCAAGCAGTTGCAGAAGCCGTGAAAAGGGCAGCGAGGGAAACAGGCGTAGCAAAATTATAAAATATGCCGTATTTGCTCGTTAAACGCCTAATTACAAAATATTTGGATAAAAACAGCCTTATATGACAATTGTGTTACAAAACATTTTGTTTTATAATAGCTATAGAGTATTAAGAATGTAGCATATAGATTATGCCGCATTCTTTTGTTTTTTGGAATCTATGAAATGTTTGAAGGGGGCCTTTTGGAAAGATGTATAGAGAGGTTGTCAAACGAAAAGGCAATACAGTTCTTACAGTGATAGGACTGGTTGTTTTCGTATTTATTGGTATGAGTATATTAGATAGTATTCCTATCACTCGATATAGGCTTGTAGTTGATATATTTGCAATATGTTTTTTTGCATATATAGTATATTTGGTAATAAAATATAAAGTTGCAGATTTTAGATATGTATTAATTGATACTGACTTGATTTTTCAAAAAATATTAGGAAGATATGAAACCGTTGCGTTGAACGTTAATGTAGCTGATATACTTATGATAGCGCCGAAAGACAGTAGCGACTTAGAACAATATGATAAAATTGAAAAGACATATAATTTACCGGGCTTGTTGATAGGCAAAAATAAATATTGTGGTATCTTTAAGAAGGATAATAAATATTATAGATTTGTTTTTTTACCTAGTGATAAACTTATTGATTTATTAAAGAGAAGTATCCCGAAAAAGGTACTTGATTGAAAACGTAAAATCCATTAGTATAGTAATGTACTGATGGATTTTTTTATATAAGCTTTGTACTTATAAGTATATAAAGGGGAAATAGATATTTTATATGATGGATAATAATATACCGTTATACAATGCATTAAGAACCTATATTCATAAAAACAAAATTACTTTTCACATGCCAGGACATAAACAAGGAAAAGCACTCCTTGATCAGTTTAAGCAAGATGTTTTTAAAATGGATCTAACGGAGCTATCTGAAACTGATAATCTGCATGCGCCAGAAGGAGCTATACAAAAGGCGCAGGAAATGGTGGCAGAAGCTTTTGGTGCGAAGAATAGTTTTTTACTAGTCAATGGTTCCACCTGTGGGATTCAAACTATGATTGCAAGCATCTGTAATCCTGGAGATATGCTCATAGTGGATAGAAATTGTCATAGTGCAGTGATTCATGGGCTTATTATATGTGGTGTAACGCCCAAGTTTATCTATCCTCAATATATTTCGAGGTTAGGGATTGTAGGTGGGATGAAGCCTGAATTGGTCGATGACGTTTTGAAGCAATACCCTGATGCAAAAGGGGTACTGATTACATCACCTACCTATTATGGTATATGTTCAGATATGACGGCTATCGCTAATATTGTACATAGGCATAATAAAATATTGTTAGTTGACGAAGCTCATGGTGCCCACTTTTGTTTTCATAACGATTTACCGAAAAGTGCCTTGGCATCTGGCGCTGATATGTGTGTTCAGAGTGCACATAAGACACTACCAGCACTCACGCAGAGCGCATATTTGCATGTTAAATCTAACAAAGTAGATTTGAAACGGGTGAAGAACGGCTTAAAACTTTTTCAGAGTAGCAGTCCGTCATATATACTAATGGCATATCTTGATGTCGCGCGATATATTATGCAAAGTCAAGGGGAACATTTATTGGACAACCTATTACTTCATATAAAAGAAGTGAAAGAAGAAATTAGTACATTAGGTAAAGCGTATTGTCTAGGAACTGAGCTGGTAGGTCGATACAATATTCATGATATAGATTTGACACGATTGGTACTACATTTTGGAACAAAAGGGACAAATGGATATAAAATAGCAAATCAGTTACAAGACAAGTATGATATTCAGGTAGAAATGGCCGATATATATAATATAGTGAGCATTTTAACGATAGCAGATACGCAAAAGGAATTACAAGCCTTAGTACGTGCAGTAAATAATATCGAATTTAAGAATACTGATATAGGAGAAGGTTCTTTTTCGAGTAAATGGATAAAATCCCAGTATGCTATTGCGCCAAGGGTAGCTTTTTTTAGTAAAAGTGAACTTTTAGACATTAGAGATGCTAAAGGTCGTATTAGTGCGGAGACAGTGGTGTGTTTTCCACCTGGAGTGCCGCTACTTTGCCCTGGAGAGCTCATATCCGATGATATTGTAAAACATATATTGCAGATAGTAACTTGTGGAGGCGAAATATTAGGACTACATCAAAAGTCTCATATTCGGGTAGTAGAAAATAGCTAGATTATTTGTAGGGAAAAGGATATAATGATATTAGTTGGTTAGTTGAACAGGATAAAGATTCAAAAAGGAGTTGGTTGCATGAAGATTCGTGATACGCTTGCTCAAGCTGGAGCAGTTCAAAACAAAGTAGAAAAAGATGATAAGAATGCACAAAAGACGTCACAGTCCATGTTTGGTTCACAACTGAGAAAAATTGATACACAAAACTACGAGCAAAGATTAACATCTATTTTAGACAGCATTCAAAAGCAAAGTGTTCGATTAAGTAAAAATGTAGATATAAAAGAACTACAAGTGTATAAAAAACTTGTCTCGGAATTTTTATATGAAGCGACAAGTCATGCACATAAATTTCAGAAAGAGAGTCTATTAGATCGCAGAGGACGACATAGAGTATTTGCAACAATCAAGACAGTTAACAAAGATCTAGATGAATTAACAGAAGAAGTTCTGAAAGAAGAAAAGGATAATATAAAGATATTACAAAAGCTTGATGATATACGAGGACTGTTGCTAGACATTATGATGTAGTGTTGAGCGTTCAAAAAAGTTGGATGTAGGTAGGTGTGGGTGAAACATATGAATTTTAGTGATATAATAGGACAGAAGAAGGTTATAACGAGCATAAAAAACAGTATTAGAAATGATAGAGTCAGTCATGCCTATATCTTAGAAGGATCAGAAGGTATTGGTAAACAAACCATAGCATCTATTTTTGCTTCTGCCCTGATGTGCGAAATGGAGCAAGACACCGATACAAAGGTAGGCGAACCTTGCTTAGAGTGTAAAAGCTGTATCAAATGCCAAAGTGGTAACCACCCGGATATTAAGATTATTAAAGATAAAATTGGCATAGATACAATTAGAGATTTTCAAAAAGATATCTATATAAAGCCTTACGAATCAGATAGAAAGATATATATTATTACTCATGCTGAAAAAATGACTGTGCAGGCACAAAATAGTTTGCTTAAAGTATTTGAAGAGCCTCCACGTTATGGTGTGATTATATTAACTGTAGAAAATGCATCTCAGCTTTTGGATACCATATTATCTAGGGCGATATTGATTAGATTTCAAGTACACCCACAAAGTGAGGTGGAATTGTATTTGCGCGAGGAATATCCTGATTTGAAGGAAAAGATTCCTGTATTAGCGGCTTTTTCTGGAGGAATTATTGGTAAGGCAAAAGCGATAGCAACATCAGAAGAGTTTGGGCAGATGAGGCAGGAAGTTATTGAGATCGCAGGAAAGTTTTTGAATAATAGTGAGTTGGAAGTCCTTGAAGCAACTAGCTACTTTGTTGAACATAAAGCACATATAGATTCGTTATTAGAATTTCTATTATCGTGGTTTAGAGATGTATTATTGATAAAAGTATTATATAATAGTGATAAGGTAATAAATATGGATATGAAAAATAAACTGGAAGTTTATGCGAATCAAGTTCGTACGAGTGCAGTAGAGCGGATTATCCATGTTATTATAGATATAAAGAAAAAAATAAGCATAAATACAAATTATCAATTGGCAATAGAAACAATGCTTATGAGGAGTTGGGAGGAAATTCATGGTCGTAGTAGGAATACGTTTTAAAAAAGCGGGGAAAATATATTACTTTGACCCCGGTGATTTAAGTATAGAACAAGGAACACCTGTCATTGTAGAGACAGCCAGAGGAATAGAATTTGGCAATACAGTTGTGGCAAACAAAAAAGTAACGGAAGAAGATATTGTAGCACCTTTAAAAAAGGTTATACGCCTTGCGTCCCCCGAGGATATTCGTAAAGTTGATGAAAACAAAAAGAAGGAGCGGGAAGCTTTTGATATTTGTTTACAAAAAATAAAAAAACATAATCTAGAAATGAAACTTATTGATGTAGAGTATACTTTTGATGCCAATAAAATTTTGTTCTACTTTACGGCAGATGGAAGAGTAGATTTTAGAGAATTAGTGAAAGATTTGGCATCGGTTTTTAGAACAAGAATTGAGTTAAGACAAATTGGTGTGCGAGACGAAGCTAAAATGCTTGGAGGTTTAGGTATTTGTGGTAATGCTTTGTGTTGTTCAACTTTCCTAGGTGAGTTTGATCCTGTTTCCATTAAAATGGCAAAAGAACAAAGTCTATCCCTTAATCCCACTAAAATCTCAGGAACATGTGGTAGATTGATGTGTTGTCTTAAGTATGAACAAGACACTTATGAAGAACTAATCAAAGAGACACCTAATGTGGGTGCAATTGTAGAAACACCTGAGGGAAATGGTGTTGTAGTTAATGTAGGTATGATTAAAGGTATAGTAAAAGTGAAAATGGATAATAAGAATGAAAATATTTTAAAGGAATTTAAAGTATCAGAAATAAAAGTACTACAAGATGCAGAAGATAATCAATAATAAAATTTCAAAAAAAGTGTTTTCAAATGAATGATATCGTGGTAAAATCTTATTAGACTTTAAGGAGGTGCAATAAGATGGCGTATTTTATTGAAGAATCATGTATTAGTTGTGGCGCTTGTGAGCCAGAATGTCCAGTTTCATGTATATCACCTGGTGATGATGTATATGTAATTGATCCTGACGCTTGTATTGATTGTGGTGCATGTGCTGGTGTTTGTCCTGTAGATGCTCCTCAACCTAAATAATTAAAAAATTATCATAAAAAAACCTGAGGTTTAACCCAGGTTTTTTTATCTTTGTACAGCACTTTATTACTTCAACTGATTGATCGATGGAGGAATAATATAGATGAAAGATATCAAACTTAATGAATGGGAACGTATTGATGATTTACAGCTGAACGGTCTACAGATTATCCAAGACACTAGAGGGTTTTGTTTTGGATTAGATGCAGTATTGCTGTCAAGTTTTGCCGACATAAAAAAAGGTGATGATGTCATAGATTTAGGAACAGGGACAGGCATTATTCCTATTTTAATTGCGGGTAAGACAGAAGCTGATAAAATAGATGCAGTAGAGATTCAAACAGAGATGGCGGAGATGGCTACAAGAAGTATAGCATTGAATAGACTGCAAAATAAAATTAAAATTAGAGAATTAGATTTACGTAACTGCGTAAAATTGTTAGGGGTAGGTAAATATGACATCGTAACCTGTAATCCACCCTATATGAATCAAGGGGGAGGACTTGTTAACCCACAGGATATGAAGGCAGTTTCAAGACATGAGATTATGTGTACGCTAGAAGATGTTATATCTGTTAGCAGCAAGCTTTTAAAAGTGGGTGGGAAATTGGCAATGGTTCATCGTCCCGAAAGACTGGTTGATATTATATGGCTTATGAGAAACTATAACGTAGAGCCCAAAAGACTTAGATTTGTACATCCACTTCCTAGTAAGAAAGCTAATCTAATACTTATTGAAGGGGCACGGCTTGGAAAGCCTTATTTAAAGATGATGACACCTCTGTATGTGAGAGATGAAAATGGAGAATATACTGAAGAAATTGACAGGATATATGGTAGGGTAAAGGAAGTGACGAATAATGAATGACAAAGGCGCATTGTTTTTATGTGCAACACCAATCGGAAATCTTGAAGATATAACGCTACGCGTATTGAGAACATTAAAAGAAGTAGACATTATCGCCGCAGAGGATACAAGGCATACCAAGAAGCTTTTAAACCATTTTGAGATACATAAACCTTTGATTAGCTATTATGAACACAACAAAGTAGAAAAAGGTAAGTATCTCATTACACAATTGGAACAGGGGAAAAATATAGCACTGGTGTCCGATGCGGGCACACCTGCAATATCAGATCCGGGAGAAGATTTAGTACGTCTTTGTATTACTAGAGATATAAATGTTACATCATTACCAGGGCCTGTGGCAGCTATATCGGCACTGATTTTATCAGGTATGTCAACAAAGCGCTTTAGTTTTGAAGGTTTTATTTCCGTATCGAAAAAGACGAGGAAAGAACATCTAAATGCTCTAAAAAATGATACCCGCACACTTATATTTTACGAAGCACCTCATAAATTAATTGGTACTTTAAAAGATATGATTCATGTGTTCGGTAATCGAAAAGTCGCAATTGCTAGAGAACTTACAAAGAAGTTTGAAGAAATCATTAGATGTACCTTAGAAGAAGCGATTGAAAAATTTGATAAACAATCACCAAAAGGCGAATTTGTTATTATTATTGAAGGAACTAATAAACAGCAGTTAATTGAACAGAAGCAAAAACAATGGGAAGATATTTCTGTAAGTCAACATATTGAGATGTATTGTTCCCAGGGGTTAATGAATAAAGAAGCACTAAAAAAAGTTGCAAAAGATAGGGGCATTAGCAAAAGAGAAGTCTATGCCTGGCAGCTAAAAGAAAATGGCAAATAAAAAAGGATGGAAAACTCCATCCTTTTTATTTTAAGTAGAATTTCTTAGCTCTTTAATTCATCCATACAGGCTGGGCAAATGTTTTTGCCTTTATAAACCTGTACATCTTTTGCATTTCCACAGAAAATACAAGCAGGCTCATATTTCTTAAGAATAATTGTGTTTCCATCGACATAAATTTCTAGAGCATCCTTCTCAGCGATATCTAGTGTTCTTCTTAATTCGATAGGTAGTACAACTCTTCCTAACTCATCTACCTTTCTTACTATACCAGTTGATTTCATGATAAAATTCCTCCTATGATTACATTATTCGACAAACCTCTTAAAGCTATAGTACCATAATTGTCAATATACGTCAACAAAAAAATGAAAAAAATTTAAAAAATTTATGATAATAAATTTAGCTAATAAACAACTCAATAAAATATGCTGTGATTAAACTCTTGAAAATAGTGGAGTTCAAGCTATTTATATAAATAAAATCTCCTTAATATATCAAAGAAAAAAATGAAAAATATAGTAAATAAGTTTTAACAATGGCAAAAAAACACTGGAAAATAGCTTGTCGGGCTTATTTGACACCATTCGACAAATGTCGACGAAAGCTGCGTTAATTTAAAATTAATATATGAAAATATATAATCTTTAAAATTGGATTATTAGTTGTTAAAATTCAAGGATTAGCATATATATAAACGATAATAAATAGAAAAAGTGGGGCGTTATTATGTTGAATTATATATGGGCTGGAATGATGTTGATTGCTTTTGTTGTTGCTGCATTAACAGGGAGAATAGAAGAAACAACAAAAGCTGCTTTAGATTCTGCAGGAATAGCAGTACAGATGAGTATAGGGCTACTAGGAATCATGTGCCTCTGGACGGGGCTGATGAGTATTTGTGAAAAATCTGGATTAATAAAAGTAATTGCGCGTCTGATAAAACCAATAACTAAAATATTATTTCCACAGGTTCCCCCGTCGTCACCTGCGATGGGTGCAATTGTATTGAATATGGTGGCAAATATGATGGGATTAGCCAATGCTGCAACGCCATTAGGACTAAAAGCAATGAAAGAACTTCAAAAACTAAGTGAAAAAAACAAACAAAATTCGGGAATAGCATCTAATGCCATGTGTATGTTTGTTGTTATCAATACGGCTTCTATTCAGTTAATCCCTGCAACGGTGATTGCAATTCGTTCTACTGTTGGTTCCAATAACCCCTTTGAGATAATTGTATCTGTGTGGGTGACAAGCTTATGTGCTTTAATAGTAGGTGTAACAGCAGCAAAAATATTACAAGGGCGAGAGCAATATGATTTGCGGGCATACATTCGCAGGTATAAAAAAGTAAAGTAATAAAGAGGTGTTGAAGATGCAAATAATTAAATTTATATCTAATATGGCGATGCCAATGATGTTTATAGTCATTATATCTTATGGGCTAATAAAAGATGTCAAAGTATATGATTGCTTTGTAGAAGGCGCAAAAGAAGGAATAGAAACAATCATAAAGATTTTACCACCACTTGTAGGACTATTAGTTGCTATTGGTGTATTTAGAGCATCAGGAGCGCTAGAATTTATTATTCAATTACTTAATCCCATGACATCTGTACTAAAAATCCCATCAGAAGTCTTACCTCTAGCATTGATGAGACCAATATCAGGAAGTGCATCATTAGCTATTGTGACGGACCTAATCACGAAATATGGTGCGGATTCCTTTATAGGTAGAATCACATCTACAATGATGGGCTCTACAGAGACGACGTTTTACACATTGGCAATATATTTTGGTTCGATAGGAATCAAAAATGTGAGACATTCAATAGTAGCAGCCTTATTAGCTGATTTTACAGGAATCGTTGTAAGTGTATGGATTTGCAGAATGATATTTGGATTCTAACGTGAAAAAGAATAAATACCTTGCAAAAAATAAGAATAATGGTATGATATTAGTATGAAAATTGGAAATAATTATATTTTATCCAAGACATTAAACTAATCGATGAAGGAGGAAGGCAAATGAGTGATAAAACATTTTATATTACTACTGCCATTGCCTATACATCTGGTAAACCACATATAGGAAACACGTATGAAATAATACTGGCTGATGCAATTGCTAGATTTAAGAGACAGATAGGCTATGATGTATTTTTTATGACGGGGACAGATGAGCATGGTCAGAAAATTGAAATAAAAGCAAAAGAAGCGGGAAAAAGCCCTAAGGAATTTGTAGATGAGGTTGCAGGTGAAATTAAGGATATATGGGACTTGATGAATACAAGCTATGATAAATTTATAAGAACAACAGATATAAATCATGAAAAACAAGTTCAAAAGATATTTAAAAAATTATATGATCAGGGAGATATCTATAAAAGTGAGTATGAAGGATTATATTGTACACCTTGTGAATCCTTTTGGACGGAATCTCAACTAGTAGATGGAAAATGTCCTGATTGTAGCAGACCAGTAGGTAAATCAAAGGAAGAGGCATATTTTTTCAGACTAAGCAAATATCAAGATAGATTAATAAAATATATAGAGGATAATCCAGGATTTATTCAACCAGAGTCTAGAAAAAACGAGATGATTAATAATTTTTTGAAGCCAGGACTTCAGGATTTGTGTGTATCTAGAACTTCTTTTGATTGGGGAATACCAGTTACATTTGATGACAAGCATGTTGTATATGTTTGGATTGATGCATTATCCAATTATATAACAGGGATCGGATTTGATGTGGAAGGGTTTCACGCTGAAAATTATAATAGCTATTGGCCTGCAGATGTGCATTTGATTGGAAAAGATATTTTGAGATTTCATACGATCTACTGGCCTATCATGTTAATGGCATTAGATATTCCATTACCTAAGCAGGTGTTTGGTCATCCATGGATGCTTTTTGGAGAGGACAAAATGAGTAAATCCAAAGGGAATATTATTTATGCGGATGACTTGGCAAAACATTTTGGAGTGGATGCTGTAAGATATTTTTCACTACATGAAATGCCCTTTGCACAAGATGGAACCATTACATGGGAATTGGTGATGGAGAGGATAAACTCAGATTTAGCCAATATATTAGGTAATCTTGTAAATAGAACGATTACAATGGTTAACAAGTATTTTGGTGGTGTGATTGAAGAACCTAATGCAAAAGAGTCTATTGATAAAGAATTAATACAGTTAGCCCTTGAGACACCTCAGAACGTTGAAAAGAAAATGGATGAATTGAGGGTTTCGGATGCCATAGGTGAAATATTCACATTACTTCGTCGAAGTAATAAATATATAGATGAGACAATGCCGTGGGTATTAGGTAAGGATCCAGAAAAGAAAGATAGACTTGCGACAGTGTTATATAACCTGCTTGAGTCAATAAGGTTCTCGGCAATTATGCTTCAACCATTTTTACCTGAAACAGCAAAAAAAATATTTAAACAGCTAAATACAACAAATACAACTTGGGAGTCATTATCTGAATTTAATGGTACAAAAAATAGTTCAAAAGTCGGTACAGCAGAAATATTGTTTGCTAGAATAGATACAGAGAAGAAGTTTGAAGAGATTAAAACTTCTAATAAAAATGAACCTAATGAAAGCAAGTCTAATAAAGAGAAAATGGTAAAGAGTGAGATTACCATTGACGATTTCGCTAAAATGGACTTAAAGGTAGCGGAAGTAATACAGGCTGAGAAGCATCCTAAGGCAGATCGATTGCTAGTGTTACAGCTTAAAGTTGGAAATGAAACCCGACAGGTTGTTTCAGGAATTGCGCAGCACTATAAGGCGGAGGAATTAGTCGGCAAAAAGATAATCCTGATTGCAAATCTTAAACCTGTGAAATTGAGAGGCGTTGAATCCCAAGGTATGATTCTTGCTGCTTGTGATGATGAAAACCTAGTTTTAGTAGGACTTGATAAAGATATAGAAAGTGGAACAACAGTTTCGTAGAGGGGTAGCTTATGTTTTTTGATTCTCATGCACACTATGATGATAAGAGATTTGATGAAGATAGAGACGAATTACTAGAGGGGTTACAGAAGCAAGGTGTATCATTTGTTCTCAACGTAGCTTCAAATATTGCATCTTCGTTGGATTGTATCCAATTAGCAAAACAATATGACTTTATTTATGCATCTGTAGGTGTTCATCCCCATGATGTTGATGGCATGACAGAGAATGCGCTGTCTCTTCTTGAGGAATTAGCAGGCTATGACAAAGTTGCTGCTATTGGAGAAATAGGATTGGACTACTACTATGACCATTCACCTAGAGATATGCAGAAGTATTGGTTTCGTAAGCAGATTCAGTTGGCAAAACAGCTAAATCTTCCTGTAATCATACATGATAGAGATGCACACGCAGATTCCTTAAGTATTGTAATGGACGAGGATATTTCTGATATTGGTGGTGTATTTCACTGTTATTCTGGTAGTTGGGAAATGGCACAGAAACTTATTGATATGGGGATATATATTTCAATTGCTGGACCCGTTACCTTTAAAAATGCTAAGAAAACAGTAGAAGTTGTAAAGAATTTGCCAATAGATAAAATGCTAATCGAAACTGATGCGCCCTATTTAACACCAGTGCCTTTTCGTGGAGAGAGAAATGATTCGGTCTATATGAGGTTTACAGCTGAAAAGATTGCAGAAATAAAGGGCATCCCCCTAGAAGAGGTAGCGCATCATACATTAGAGAACGCAAAGAAATTATTTAAATGTGAATAAGTAGATAATATCAATAGAATACAGGTAAAAGATTTAATCTTTTACCTGTATTCTATTGATAAAGTGTAGATTTAAATGATGAAATAAGTTATAATAAATGCTATAAAAATATTTTTATGGAGGAGAAAAATGAAACAGTTTCTGAGAAGTAGAGTATCAAAGCTCTCAAGTTATATTGAAATTTATATTTCTGTTATCATACTCTTGGGCATTGTTCTTGTATCGTTCTCGTTATTTAAAGACTTATATCTCATAATAAAAGAACTCATTAATGGCTCAGATACATTTATGATTGAAGCGTTTTTGGGTCATACCTTACAACTTATTATCGGTGTCGAATTTGTGAAGATGCTTGCAAAGCACACACCTGGTAGCGTAATTGAGGTATTGTTATTTGCGATAGCAAGAAAACTCATTGTGGATCATTCAAGTAGTATGGATTTGTTAATAGGTGTAGTTGCGATTGCAATTTTGTTTTTCATTAAAAAGTTTTTATACTCAACAAATTTCACGCAGGAAGAAGGAATTGTAGTTAGCGGCGGTACAGCTATTAGGCAAGTAAATAAAATAGCATCAGCCAATATTCCTGAAACATTAGGGAATACAGTGGGTGGCGTTATTGCAAATGACTTGAATAGCAAAGGGAGAAAACTTGTAGCAGGCACATCTATTGTAACTGGTGATGTTGTACTCAAAATTTTTAGTATGAGAGATGGATTAATTGACAAAGTAGAGGTTATACCTAGAGACCCTAGTAAAGCTAAATTATAATATCATTTCTAAGGGAATGTTTAACAATAAAATAATTGGAGAATATAAAGAATAGAAGTAAATAAAAAAACCATTCCTTGATAGGGAGGCCTTACAAATGGGACAAATAGAGGAGAGCAAAAGAGGAATGAACATGAGCCCTCTTTTTTTCTTAACTGTAGCCATTGTTATTTCATTATTGGCATCAGTGTGCAATCTCGTGATTGCAAATTATAAAGAGGTAGTGATCTATGATGATGGAGAAAGTCAGGCGGTTACAACTTTTTCAACAACAGTTGAAGAGCTTTTAGACGAACAGCGTATAAAGATATACGAAGGCGACGAAATAACACCACAGCCGAGTACTAAGATTAAAAAGGATCAAGATATTACTATTAAAAGAGCAGTATCAGTCTTTGTGACGATTGATAGCGAAGAACATGAAATAATGACGAGTGCAAGAACAGTTGAAGAAATGCTAAAGCAGGCGGATATTGAGAGAAATGATAAAGATATTATTAGTGTAGATTTATTAGAGCCTATAACGCCTGATATGCATATTAATGTCATTAGAGTCGTTGAAAAGCAGGAGACAGAGACAAAAAAAGTTCCCTTTAAGACAATAAAAAGGGAAAACTATACTATGAAATCAGGAGAAACGAGGGTTGTACAAGAAGGTGCAGATGGAGAAAAAAAGGAAAATTATCTTGTAGTATTACATGATGGTGTAGAGAATTCAAGAACATTGGTTAGTGAAGAGACAACTGTTTCTCCTGTAGCAAAGATTGTTGAATATGGCACATCAGGTGTTTATACAACCTCTGGAGGAGCGGTAATAAAATACAAGAAAGTATTGAACATGAGAGCAACAGCTTATGATTTAAGCTATGAAAGTTGTGGGAAAACCCCTGATCATCCCCAGTATGGGGTTACTTATACAGGGATAAAAGCCGAATATGGCGTAGTTGCAGTAGATCCTAACACTATTCCTTTGCGATCTAAACTATATATTGAAGCAGCAGATAGTTCATGGGTGTATGGCGAAGCTGTGGCTGGAGATATAGGTGGCATGGTCAAAGGGGATATTGTTGATTTATTTTATCCTGATGAAGAATTTGTAAAAAAATTTGGTATACGTTCAGTAAAAGTATACATACTTGAATAAGTTTATCAAGGGGACGGCTTTCAATTGTCGCGTTTTCGCAAAAAAATGCAATGGTTGAGAGCCGTCCTCTCCTGTCACAAATTAATTATAAATATGTTGAGCAGAGGAGAATAATAATGACAAATCTATATTCTACAAAAGTATTAAAAGAAATTATTCATAAGTATAATTTTAGATTTAACAAGAATCTTGGGCAAAACTTCCTTATTGATTCAAATATATTAGATACTATTGTTGATGCTTCAGTAATAAAGGAAAATACAGGTGTCATAGAAATTGGTCCTGGCATAGGTGTTTTAACACAAAGTTTGGCTGAGAAAGCTGAAAAAGTTGTTGCTGTAGAATTAGATACACATCTTATTCCTATACTAGAAGATACGCTACAAATGTATCCAAATGTTAGAATTATACATGGAGACGCACTTAAAGTCGATATGGAGACTATTATACAGCACGAGTTTAAAGAAATGGATGTAAAAGTAGTGGCCAATTTACCCTATTATATCACGACACCAATTATTATGGGTCTATTAGAAAAAAGATTAAACATTAGTAGTTTAGTTGTAATGATACAAAAGGAAGTAGCGGAGAGGATGATTGCACAGCCAGCTAAAAAGGACTATGGTGCTTTAAGTGTGGCGGTACAATATTATACTAAACCTAGCATTGTCACGACTGTATCACCTCACTGCTTTATGCCTCAACCCAAGGTAGAATCAACAGTCATTAAGTTGGATATACTAAAAAAACCATCGGTAACTGTTGAAGATGAAAGAAAATTTTTAAAAGTTGTCAAAGCGGCTTTTGGACAGCGTAGAAAGACCCTTGTCAATGCATTAACAAATTCAGGGTCATTCAAAATGTCTAAAGAGGACTTAAAAGAATTACTTGAAAAATTGGGAATTGAAGAGAAACAAAGAGGTGAGACATTATCCATAAATCAGTTTGCAGAACTGTCAAATGCAATTTTCTAAAAAAAAAATTGCATTTTTCAAAGATTTTTCTTTCAAAAAAAGGGTTTTTGAAGTATAATGTAGTATGAATATAGAATAAGGGGAAGAATTTTTTGTTTTTAACTGTTGTTAAAATAATAACAAAAATTGTAATGATTGTAACGGTTTTGCTAAAGTGTGTACAAATAGTTTTAGTATAGAAGTGTATGTATTATCACGAAAATGCTGAGACTGTTAATATAAAGCTTTTAATTAAAGCTTAAACAAATTAGAGGAGGTAAATATTATGGATACAACATATTTACAAAAGTTAGAAGAGCTTAATAATCCACATGTTATTAAGTATGTAGAAGAAGCTGTTAAGCTTTGTAAACCTGCAAAAGTAACTGTACTTACTGATTCAGCTGAAGATAGGGAATATGTAAAACAGTTAGCTCAAAAAAATGGTGAAGAAAAACCTTTAAATATCAAAGGACATACAATTCACTATGATGGACCACAAGACCAAGCGAGAGATAAAGCAAATACAAAGTATTTATTATCTAAAGAAGTTGATTGGGGTCTTGATATCAACTATGCATTAAAACCTGAAGGATTAAACGAAGTACTTTCATATCTTGATGGAAGCATGGCAGGAAAAGAAATGTTTGTAAGATTCTACTGCCTTGGACCTAATGATTCAGACTTTTCTTTACTAGCACTACAGATTACTGATTCATGTTACGTATTACATAGTGAAGACATTCTTTATCGTCAAGGATATAAAGAGTTCATGAAATTGAACGGTTCAGGCGATTTCTTCGTATTCACACATTCAGCTGGTAGATTAGAAAATAATGTTGTTAAAGATATTGATAAGAGAAGAATTTATATTGATATTGAAGAAAATAGAGTATACACAGTTAATAACCAATATGCTGGTAACAGTGTTGGTTTAAAAAAATTAGCTTTCAGATTGGCTATTCAAAAAGCACAAAACGAAGGATGGTTAGCTGAGCATATG
Organism: Clostridia bacterium; assembly: GCA_963662695.2. GTDB lineage: Bacteria > Bacillota > Clostridia > SK-Y3 > SK-Y3. Next base: position 2,099,974 of record CAXXDC010000001.1, read on the forward strand.
TTCGTGATGGGTGTTCATGGTAAAGAAGACCGTACAACATATTTTGCTGGTGCTTTCCCAAGTGCTTGTGGTAAAACAAGTACTGCTATGATTCCTGGACAAAGTATTGTAGGGGATGATATTGCATACCTTAAGAAAAAAGATGGCGTTGTAAAAGCAGTTAACGTTGAAAAAGGTATCTTTGGTATTATTCAAGATGTTAATCCAAAAGACGACCCAGTAATCCATAATTCAATCACTACACCAGGTGAAGTTATTTTCTCAAACATCTTAATTAACGATGGTAATCCATACTGGTTGGGTTCTGATCAAGATGTACCTGATAAAGGTATCAACTTCTCAGGGGAATGGTACAAAGGTAAGAAAGATGCAAATGGAAATGAAATTCCTTATGCACATAAAAATGCAAGATATACAATTGAGATTGATTCACTAGCAAATGCCGACGTGAAAGCAAATGATCCTGAAGGTGTAGATATTGAGGGTATTGTATACGGTGGTAGAGACTCTGACACTACAGTTCCTGTTGTTGAATCTGTTAACTGGGCACATGGTGTATTTTTAGGTGCTACAATTGAATCCGAAACAACTGCTGCAACGCTTGGTGCAGAAGGTGTTAGAAACCATAATCCAATGGCAAACCTTGACTTTATCTCAGTTCCTCTTGGAACTTATATTGAAAATCACTTAAAATTTGTTGATGGCGTTAAAGAAGTACCAACAGTATATGCTACGAACTACTTCTTAAGAGATAAAGAAGGTAATTTCTGTAACGGAAAATTAGACAAAAAAGTATGGATGCTTTGGGCAGAAGGTAGAGTAAATGGTGAATATGAAGCTATTGAAACACCAGTAGGGAAAATACCAAAGTATGAAGACTTAAAAGCATTATTTGAAGCGAATTTAGATAAAAATTATACTGAAGAAGAATACGTACAACAATTCTCCGTTCGTATAGCAAAATATCTTGAAAAGATGGCGAGAATGGAAGCTGTATTCTCAAAAGTTAAAATGCCTGAAGCTTTTACAGCTGAATTAAAGGCACAAGCTCAAAGACTAGAAGATGCTAAAGCAAAATTCGGAAAAGACGAAGTATCACCATTAGAATTTTAGGATAAGTAGCAAAAAAAATGAGCCTAATTTGATATGATCCCTTTAAAGTAGACAGTGTAAATACACAAAACTACTTTGGAGGGATCATATCATTACAGGGCTTATTTTTTATTGCATAAATTATTATTTAAAGTGAGATGTGCAGGAAGACCTTCATTCATTATCAGTGAAAGTTCACCCTGTATGAGTGGTTTTATATAGTCAATCAATTCAGAAGTTATATCATTACCAGCTTTATTAATCCATGCTCTAGGTACTGTCTTTTCAAGATTCGCAATTTTTCGTATATCGATACTTTCAATAGAAACTGAATAATTTGGCATGTTTACTCGTTTGAAAGCCATCATTTTGCCCGTATCACCTTTTGTAGCAGATTTCACCGCTTCTCTACCAATTTGATATGCTTCATCTATATCGGTTTTAGATGCCATATGCATCGCACATCTTTGTAGTACATTCAATTCAATAGCACGAACTTTACAATGCAACTTTTCGTTAACAATACTGCCTAATGTTTGACATGTACCACCAAGGGTGGCATGACCAAATGTATCAGCCGATACATTGGTTTTATCTTCGTGAATATAATTCCCTGATACATCCTTGATCCCTTCTGATACTGCTACAATTACATTTCTCTTCCGTGCTTGAACAGATTTAATATCGTTGATAAATTGATCTATGTAAAAGGGTATTTCTGGTAAATAAATAAGGTCAGGGCTTTCATTGTACTTGTTTCTAGCTAGTGCTGAGGCTGCAGTCAGCCAACCTGCATTCCTGCCCATAATTTCAATAATGGTTACGGAATCCATATCATAGACGCAACTGTCTCGTGTGATTTCTAGTACACTAGTTGCAATGAACTTGGCAGAAGATCCGAATCCAGGGGTATGGTCAGTGCCGACTAAATCATTATCTATTGTTTTTGGTACGCCAATAATATTTATTGAGAAAGACGTCATTTCTGCATATTCGGAAAGTTTCATAACTGTGTCCATCGAATCATTTCCGCCGATATAAAAGAAATATCTAATATTATACTCTTGGAAAACATCAAAAATCTTTTTATAAATGTCTGACTCTAAATGAGGTAAAGGAAGTTTGTAGCGACAAGAACCTAAATAGGCAGCGGGTGTCGTCTTAAGTAGTTTAAAATCATTTTTTGTTTTTAGTTGAGAGTCAAAATTAAAAATTTGTTTTTTAAGAACGCCTTCAATCCCATTTACTGCACCATACACGTTCTGAATAAAATCACTTTGAAATGATTGCTCTATGATTCCGCAAAGACTTGCATTGATAGCTGAAGTAGGACCTCCAGATTGTCCGATTAAACAATTGCCAGTTAATTGATGCATCATATACCTCCAGAATATTCTAATATAAATAGTGTTTTTGAGAATAATACTATAAATATTACATCATAATAAGTAATGCTTTTTTAAATAATACATCATAATTGCAAAAAAAGCAATAAAAAAACAAAAAAAAAAGAAGTGTATTAAACTTCTTCAATCTTTTTTCCAATATTAACGAACAATTGTGTAATATTTGTCTTTGAAATTTTCCCAGTTATTTTATATAAATCATTACCTGCGTTTTCAACAACGGGAATACTATCTATCTTGTGCTCCATAATTTTTATGGCTACCTGTAAAATGGTTTCATCATCATGTGTGGTTATAATATTAGGCATCCTAGTCATAATAACACCTACGGGGACATGATGAATATCAATATTTCCCATAATACTTTTAAGAAAATCTTTTCTCGATACGACACCAGTTAAATATTCATTTTCATCTACAACAAATATTGTACCTGCATCCTTTAAGAAAATTTTAATAATAGCGTTATGTATTGAACTATTTTCTTGAACATATATAGCAGGGGTTTTTACATCTGATACCTTTTCACTAAAAAAATTTAAATCTTGAACAAGGTTTATAGATTTATTATTAATGATATATCCCACATTAGGTTTTGCGCTAAAGAAACCTGAGTGTTTTAATAGGCTGAGATCAGACCTAATTGTTGCTTTCGGACAACCTATTTTTTTTGCAATCTCATCTCCGGTAATAGGTTCAAATTCTTTTACAATTTCAATGATTTTCTTTTGTCGCTCAGAAAGATTCAAAGTGAACACCCCATATACTAGTTTTTTTAATTATTTAACTAACTTCTATTATAGCAAAGGAGTGGTAAGAATGGCAAGTGTGGCAGGGGACTTTTGTTTACCACAAAAACATGGCAATAAAGCGCCCCCCTGCCACGCTTTTTATTCAAAGGTTGGTAGACTATCAAGATTATCGTTTTGTTCTTCATTTGGATTACTTCTTAAAAACTGTCTTCCATTTCGTGCGCGTCCAATATTTACGCCTTCAATTGCACCATCTCTAGCCAACATTACTGCTTCATTAATAGAATAAATATTTCCATTATCGAGCATTACATCCGTAATATCGCCATCGGAATTTTTTTTAACCTTGATAATTTTAGCTTTATAATCCATAAACATCCCTCCTGCTTTACTATTGTTTGAAAAATATACAAATAATATGCGGAATGCAGATCTATTTTTTATCCCTTATTTAAATCTATTGACTACATAATCTCTGGCACGCAATTCTAACGTATCATTCAGAGGTTCTAATACATCAAAGGTATCAGGGTATGCATATTTTAGTGCATTTGATAGTATATAATCAGTCAGTACGGGATTTTTAGGTAAAAGTGGTCCATGTAAATATGTACCGATCACATTTTTATAAAGAACCCCTTCAAGACCATCATTATCATTATTGCCATGTCCATATTGAATAGTACCTAATGCTTTATGATTATTGATAAAGGTTCTTCCACCATGATTCTCAAAGCCTACAATTTTTGTTGGAGTATCAAACAAAGTGGAATCAATGACAACATTTCCAATTAAACGTGTATCCCCCATCTCGGTATAAATGTCAAGTACGGATAGCCCTTCTATAGTTTCATCTTTTAATTTATAATAGTGGCCTAATAACTGATAGCCGCCGCAGATAGCGACTACAACACCATTATTATTTACATAATCATTAAAATCTGACTTTATTTCTTTCAAGCGGTTACAAACTAGGAGCTGTTCTCTGTCAGAACCACCTCCAAGAAACACAATATCTAATGCATCAAAATCGATAGTATCCTTTAACTGAAATTCTTTAACTTCAACATCTATACCACGCCATGCGCATCTTTGGGTGAGTGATATAATATTCCCACGGTCTCCATAAAGATTGAGCAGGTCAGGATATAAATGACCAATGGTTATTTTATAGTTCATTTTGCTAACCTCTCTTTCCATTGCTTTTCTAATTCCTTTAATGTATCTTGTGTACTAAATAATGCGGTGTAATTCACTAAGATATAGCAAACATCACCTGCACGACTCACAAGATCGATGATTGCCGACTTTATATCTTCTTGTATGATATAGAATTCTTCGTCTATCCCAGCATATTTAAATCTTACAGCCACATCTTCTTTCCTGATACCAGAAGCGATATAGCTATTAATTGTTGGTGCAATCAATCGTTCAAAATCAACATCCCATATCCATGAGATATCTTTGCCATCTTGTGCGTTGTCATTTATAATAACCATTACATCCTTACTGCGTTCATCTTGAAGAACAGTAGATATGGCCTGGTTAAAGCCTGCTGGATTTTTTGATAGATTTAGAATAACAGGTTTACCTAAATCAAAAGATTCCATACGTCCAATTTGTGGTGTGAATTGAAGCAATACATCATTTGCAGTATGCATATCAAGTCCTATCAAAACACTTGCGCTTAATGAAGCGAGGATATTATAAATATTATAGAATCCTTTGTAGTTTATATTAAATGTAGTCGTATCTTCTTTGTATGCAACTTCAAATGCAAGTCCTTCATTTACCGAAACATTAAAAGCGCGAAAATCAAGGGATGGACGTTTAAAGCCACATGAAGAGCAATGGAAATCCCCCAGCTGACTATAATGATAATAAGTGTAAGATAGCTCTTCACCACAAAGGGTACAAAATCGACCTTCTTTTGTTTCGTTTAAATGTATGTTCATATCTTGTGCAATACCAAAATAGTAGCATTTTTCATTATTTTGTTCTGCAATATAACCAAAACGTGATGTAAGAGGATCGTCACCGTTTAAAATCAGCTCAGCATTAGGTGCTTTAGCCAAAGCTTGTTCTAATAACCGAATCGTAATATCAATTTCACCATACCGATCTAATTGATCTCTAAATAGGTTTGTGATAATAACTTTTGAAGGGGTAAAATGGTCAAAAACTTTTACCGTAGAAGCTTCATCAATTTCAATTGCTGCATAATCTGTTTTCAGATTTCCACATATAGATGCAGAAGAAATAAAGGCAGTGGTAACACCCTCGAGCATGTTAGCACCTACATTATTACATACAACGGTATATCCTTTTGAAGCTAACAAGCTATATAGCATATTATTTGTTGTTGTTTTTCCGTTCGTCCCACATACGACTATGATTTCTTTTTCTACTTTTAAAGCTAACTCTTTAAGTAAAGAAGGATATATTTTTAGTGCGATACCGCCAGGCATGGAAGAACCTTTTTTACCTATTACTTTGCTTATAAACATTAGCATTTTTGCTATCCAGATAGCAATTATTTTTCGTATACTGTTCATTTCAAATCACCTTTTCTTTTGCATAGTATCATTATTTCCAATATTAATGTATCTATAAAACCATTTTTGTAACTTGTCCAAAAATAATTAAAAAAAATGCATATAACCTTTAAAAAATGGGTATATTTATATTGACCTCACAAAATACATTGAGACCCCCTTTACTTATCGGTGGCAGGATGACCTGCCACCCTTTTTTGCCCCTTTTTATTATATCAGAAAGTATAGATTTAGCATATATTAAAGTAAAAACAAGTATTTGGAGGTGAAGAGATGCCTTTTTCACAAAAAATGAAAGAAATGTTTCCAATGAATGAAATAGAGAGAGATTTAGATGAGATAGAAAATTATTTAACGGGAAAAAATGAAGATATTAGCCGTACGCTCAGAAAACTTAGTAGTACAAATTCTATACAAACAAAAAGATATCCCAGTAATTCTGAGTTGAAATTGAAAAACACTTATGAAAAAGCAAAGCTATCAATTAAGAAATTTTTACGTCATTTATAAAATAACTTATAACATTTTTTACTAAAAATATAGTATAATAATGAATGTAGATGACAAATGAAAAATCTGAATTTTTTGTTTACTTATTTATAACAAGTGGTAAGTAAAATTCAGATGTAAATTACAATTGAGATGAGAGAGGAGTATTACAATGGAATTGAAAGGAAGTCAAACAGAGAAAAATTTATTAGAAGCTTTTGCGGGGGAATCTCAAGCTAGAAACAAGTACACTTATTTTGCTAGTGTTGCAAAAAAAGAAGGATATCAACAGATTGCTGCATTCTTTGAAGAAACAGCTAACAACGAAAAAGAGCATGCTAAAATATGGTTAAAGCAATTACAAGGAATAGGTGACACGAAGCAAAATCTACAGTCATGTATCGATGGAGAAAATTATGAATGGACATCCATGTATCCTGATTTTGCGAAAGTAGCAAGAGAAGAAGGATTTAACCAAATCGCTATGCTTTTTGAGAAGATTGCTGATATTGAAAAAGAGCATGAAGAGAGATATGCTGCACTACTTAAGAATATTGAAGAAGAAAAAGTATTTAAGAAAGATGGTAAAGTACAATGGATTTGTAGAAACTGTGGACATATTCATGAAGGAGATGCTGCTCCAAAAGTTTGTCCTGCATGTCAACATCCACAAGCATTTTTTGAAGTACGAGCAGAAAATTATTAATAACTAACTGAAAGGATGAGCGATATGAAAAACTTATGGAAATGTACAGTTTGTGGCTATATTCATGAAGGCGAGGAAGCGCTAGAAGTTTGTCCAAAATGTGGTGCGCCAAAAGAAAAATTTGTTGCACTCAGCGAAGAAGATGCGAATAAGATATACGCTTCTGATAGAACAAATGATATACATATGGAAATCATTGAGTTATGCGGAAAAATAGCAGCACTCAGTGAAGAGGGGATTAATATTGATTTAGATCCTCCTTGTGTATCAGCCTTTAATAAAGCAAAAGATGAAGTTTGGGTAATCAAGCAAAGATGTAAAGCTGAACTAGCAGGTCATATGAATAAAGGAAAATGGTAAACAAGAATACATCATGGCAAGGGATGTTTTGTTTCTCACATTAGTGTGGTAAACAAAACATCTCTTTTCCACGTTTCTCTAATTTACTACAAAAATAAATCCTAGCATGCCAATATAGAAACAGTATAATGCTAATAAAACAAAGGCATGACCGCGACGAATGCGCCATGAAAAAATGGTTGGTATTATTAAAGTTAACATCATTAATAGTGCAAACGGGATATGTAAATGAAGTGTCATTGCATTAATCTTTAACGGCGTGACAACAGATGAGATTCCAAGCACCATACTAATATTAAGAATATTTGCACCTAAAATATTTCCTAGGGAAAGATTTCTGTGCCCTTTAAAAAGAGCAGAGACTGAGGTAACAAGTTCAGGCAGTGATGTCCCTAGAGCAATTGCAGTTAAACTGATAATCATTTGTGGTATTTTTAACATTGAGGCAATAATGATTCCGTTATCGACTAAAAAGCTGGCACCGAAATAAATGAAGATACTCCCACCAGCAAATTTAATAATATTTTCAAGTACCTCTTTTTTATTAACAATTATGAAATGATTTCTTTTTATTTTCGGGACTTTTTTCATAGTCACTTCTAAATAGTTAATTAAAATGTAAATTAGAAGAAAAATGATGAGTAAACTAGAATCAATTCTACCAATTATTCCGTCTTGTGCCATAATGAAGAGAATGGTAGTATAGAATATCATAATAATTGCTTTCAAGTTATATATACGTGTGTTAATTCTAGAAGGTGAAAGCAAATTACATATTCCAAGTATTAATCCTGTATTACAAATGATAGAACCTATTGCATTCCCCACTGCCATTTCAGTATAACCATCCATTGTAGATGTGACAGATACCATTAACTCAGGCAGTGTAGTTCCCAAACTCACAATCGTAGCGCCAATTAGTACTTCAGGCATACCTGTAACTCTTGCAATCCATGAAGCTGAGTCGATAAACCAATCGCCACCTTTAATAATACATAACAATCCTATGATAAAAAGCAGAATTGGCAATATAGTCATATCAATCTCCCTTTGCAATAATTGACATAATACATCTTTGTCACAAACTATGAACTGTAATAATATTATAAATATGAATGATTTATTTAAAATAGAATATGTTTATTATATTTTTTTTAGCTTAGGAAAGGCTAAATAATGAAAATGCTTCTTTAAAACGAAAGGTTGGTGCAGTAGAGTGCAAGTTATAGAAAAAACATACGGAAAAATGTTTAGACTCGCACTGATGTTCATTAATCCATTTAAAAAAGCGATTATTAAAACAGAATGTGAAGTGCATCAATTTATAAATGAACAGGCACTTGAAATATTAAGGAATGATAAATACGAAGATGCATATATGTTATTCTCAGACTATATCTATGAGTTAAATCAAGGCGTTGTATGGGCTGATCAAGATTTTAAAAGCATTGGGCATTTTTACAGTCCTCGAAAAGAAAGAGGCTTATACGGTCACTTAAGTGCACTTAATTTAGCAGAAGTATATTATAGACGAGCAAGAAGGTGCTGGATAAGACGTAATACGCGAGGTGCCATGTTTTTTTTAGGAGCTGCTGTGCATTTAATACAAGACATGACGATACCTCAACATGTTAATATTCGGCTTATGGATAGTCATCGTAAGTATGAAACATTTGTTAAAAACACACATGAAGAAGTAGAAATTTATAAAGCAATTGAAGGAGGCATATATTTAAATAGTATAGAAGAATTCATAAAATATAATGCAAAAATAGCTATTAAAGTATATAAGAAATTTCATTGTGTTCCCGATGAAGGTGAAAAGTTTTACCGTATCACAAAATATATACTCCCATTAGCAGAAAAGACAACGGCAGGATGCTTGTTAATGTTTTATAGACAGATGAGTAAGAGGGATATTAGTTATATCGTATAATATGAATCTAAAGTAAACAAATTGGACAGGGTTATTGATGGTGCTTATAATAACCTTGTTCATTTTGCAAAAGCCATTTATGTATATAATATTCAATTGTAGCTATTACTAAAGCTGTTACGTTCGCACTGAAAAAAGAAATAGTAGAGTTGCGCATATAATATTGAAAAATAACGAGCATAGATGCAATCATAACAAAATCAATAGCGGCTTGCACTAAATTACCGTATTGTCGTAACAGGGCTAAATCTATTAGATAGGACAATATGGCTAGTGACCATCCAACCATTAGTATTTGACCTAATGTCGAAAAATGAATACCTGGAATGAGGCTATTGAACATAAAAACAATGATAGGGTATACTACAAATTTTAGAATTAATTGAGTCATATCATCAGCTCCCTTAACTAGAATCACTATATCTTCTATTATTAACTTTGCTAATGATTTTATTCAAATCTTCCCAGACGCAACCTCTATGTATAATAATCTATATAACTGTAAATAGTTTTATAATATAATTTATTTTTATGAAGGAGTAAGAGATGAACAAATACGAATTTAAAAGAATTCCAAAACACATTGGAATAATACCTGATGGTAATAGACGATGGGCGGAATGCAATCATTTAGAAAAACAAGAAGGGTACTCTCATGGAATTTCACCTGGTTTCAAGCTTTATGAGCTAATGTTAGAATATGGAGTTAAAGAGGCGACTTTTTATGGTTTCACGCAAGATAATACGAAAAGACCCAAAAGACAAAAAGAAGCATTTATTAATGCATGTGTCAATGCTGTTGATATTCTAGCTAATCGAGATGCAAATTTATTAGTTGTAGGGAATACAGATTCAAATGTTTTTCCAAAAGAACTAATAAAATATGCAAATAAACGTATAAAATTTGGACAAGGTTTAGTAAATATAAATTTTCTAGTTAATTATGATTGGGAGTGGGATTTGAAGCATGCGTTAACTAACAATAGTGGAAATGTAAATAATAGTCTACATAACCATATCAAATCACGAGATATATCTAGGATAGATATGATTATAAGGTGGGGCGGCAGGAGACGACTTAGTGGTTTTTTACCTATACAATCAGTGTATTCAGATATATATATTATTGATGATTACTGGCCTGATTTTGATGAGCAGCATTTTATTGATGCACTTCAATGGTATCAAGCTACAGATATAACTTTAGGAGGATAACATTAATTTATAAAAAATATTAATGAAAAAAACGATGATATGTTATAATGGTTGCACAGGGGTGAACATAAATGTTTAAAATAAAAGAAGCGATCATCGTTGAAGGTACTTATGACAAGATTAAGCTTAACCAAATAATAGATGCTACTGTCATTATTACTGGAGGCTTTACAATTTTTAAAGATAAAAAAAAGATGGAAATGATTAAAACAATTGCTAAAAAGACAGGTATTGTAGTACTTACTGATTCCGATAGAGCAGGTTTTATGATTAGAAATTATATTAAACAATGTGTACCTGCTGAGTATATAAAGCATGCATATATCCCTGAAATAGAAGGGGTTGAAAAAAGAAAGAAAGTGCCAGGGAAAGAAGGACTTCTAGGAGTAGAAGGAGTCAAAAACAGCTATATCATAGAGGCGTTTAGAAAAGCAGGATGTATAATTGAAAATACTAATAAAACGAAAGAAATAGGGAGAAAAATAACAAAAACAGATTTATATGAAGATGGCTTGAGTGGACATTCAAATAGTCAAGAATTACGTAAAAAATTAAAAACTGAACTAAATTTACCTACCAAAATATCTACAAATGCATTATTGGATGTGTTAAACACATTATATAGTTATAAAGAATATAAAGTGATGATTAATAAGGTGAATATGAACGGAAATTGAGGTGAAGTCGCCTCTTTTTTTTATGGAAACATACGCAAAAGAATTTGTTTGGAGTGATGTCGAATTTTGCGATAAATAAATAAATGTTTTGGGAGGATATTATATTATTTTGTTGAATTGTTTGTAAGTATATAGAAAATATATAATTGCAAATTGATTTTTGAAATGGGTGTATGACAAAATGAAAAAACTAAAGAAAATAACAAAACAAAAGCAACTCTTCAGAGAATTAATTACTCCTTTATATGAAGACTTTAATAGATATGTATTTTCCATTGTAAGAAATAGGAACATGAGAGATGATGTTGTTCAGAATTCATTAGTACTTGCTTATAGTAAGATTGATAGTATACAGGATATTAGCAAATTTAAATCATGGCTTTTTACGATTGGGAAGCGAGAAGCTGTAACAATGCTGGAAACTTACAATAGAACAGTATCATTGGATCATAACATTATTGAATTTGTTCCTGGAAATACATATCTACCCGAGGAATTTTTAATTAATCAAGAAACGAAAAAAGAAATTATACAAATTATTAATCAATTAAACGAACACCATCGAGATATTATTTTACTCAAATATTTTGCAGAGTTATCTCTGGGAGAAATATCCCAAATACTAAATGTAAAATATGGTACTATTCGCACTAGACATATGAGAGCGAAATCTATTATAGCTGACAAATTAAAGGATAGTAGAATAATATCAAATAAATAAAAAGGAGGGTGTAGATATGGCAAATAAAAAACTAGATTTTCTCATTAAAGAAGCTGTACAAGAAAATGCTGATAAAATTACTGTGTTAAATGAAGAATCAATAGTTCCAATAGATGAAATGCTTCAAAGAGTAATACCTCAAACTGAAATGAATCACAAAGTCATCCAATTTGAAAATTATAAAAATAGGAATTTTCAAGGTATAGTATTAAGACGAGGCGCTTTGATTGCTTGCTGTATAATATGCTTATCTTTTATATTTACAATATCTTTTGAAACTGTACCTGCGCAAGCTTTTAAATTTAATATCACAAAGGTTTTCGTAGATGTGAGAGATAATCTCTTTAGAATTAAGCATACAACGGGAGAAGAACATTTGGCAGATAATCAACCTTCACCTATGAGTAACAATAATAAAATTGTTCAAACATTGACTTTAGAACAAGCCCAAAAAAAGATAAGCTTTCATATTCCTATACCTCAATATATGCCAAAAGGGTATAACCTTAAACAAGTAGAGTGGACTAGATATCAGAATGGTAGAAATGTAGTAAAACAAGCCTATATTAATGATAATGAAGAGGAAATAAATTTTTTTCAAACAGCAGTTATGGGAGACATAGATAGATCAGATATTGCAACAAAGGATAATGATGTTAGTCTGGTAGAAGTGATGGGGGTTGAAGTATCTCTTATATCCCATAATACCAAATCTCACTGGGGTACTTGGTACAAAGATGGATTTGAATATGAAGTATATGCAAATACTTCAAAGGATGAATTGATAAAACTACTTAAATCAATTAAATAGCTCCTTGAAAGCAAGGAGCTATTTAAACTGATCATTAATCAACTAAAATATAATCAGAATAGGAAGTAGCTGTCGTCGTTTGTCCGTCATCAGTAACGAAATGCTTAACTTTAACTCTGTAATATTTTCCTGTAATAACATTTTCATTATGATATTCAAAAATAACTTGGGCATTATTGGCTGAGTTTTTAACATTGTCAATATTTACCCATTCAGAGCCACTCCACACTTGAAAATATAGTGTATAACCTAATTTGTCTACCTTAGCAGTTGCGACTGTCTTACCATATCCTTCAACACTGGTACTACTCGTTTTTCTTATACTACAAGATCCTCCTTGTAATTCTCCAGTTGTACTTTCAAGCTGGAATAAATTTGGAGTAGGTAATGAATCAGGTGCCACAAAGCCTTCACCAACATTAGGTTTTTTAGATTGTATGCCTATTGTTGGCTTTTCTGAATAAGTCATCTTTTTTTCGTTTTGTTGAGCGAAAACTATTGAAAGTGAAAAAGATAAAAGTGTAACTAATAATACTAATGTAAAGCGTTTTTTCATATGTATCCCTCCAGTGATTTATTTTGTTTCATATATTAGAGGGAAAACATGCTAAAAATGTTCCAAAAAATAATAAAAAAATTCAATTTTTTTTAAAAAGATGATTAGGAGGTACTAATATGACGCCAAATGTCATTTAGAAATTGGCGTCATATAATTTGTTTTTATCACTGGCTACTTTAAACAGGGCACATTTTTTACACATAAAAAGCATGTCCACCAATACTAGTAATGTATGTTTTGTTTTGTGAGATCCAAGATGATTTTGCTATACTTGGATTATAGAAATATGTTGCATTTCCGACTGGTTTTTGACCGTTATAAGCTGCATATGCTGCTTTAATACTTTCTTGGCTAGGTGTATTATAAATTGTTCCGTTTGCGACAGGGCTAAACATAGGGATACCTTTATAATATTCAAAAATAACCCCTTTTACACTGCTAGGAAATTCAGATGAATTTACTCGATTCATAACAACATTTCCTACAGCTACCTTCCCAGTATATGATTCTCCCTTTGATTCTGCTTCGATAATTCTTGCAAGCCAGTATATGTCTTCTGACATGTCTTTATTGCTTGCAGAAGCAGCACTATTACCATTGTACAATGTGCTTTGGGTTTGTGGTCCCGCAATACCATCGACGGATAACCCGTTTGCTTTTTGAAAGCTTGTCACAGCACTTTTTGTAATAGACCCATAGTATCCAGTCACTTTATAGGTATAATATCCTTTGTCTTTTAAAGTTTGTTGTAAAGTTGAAACTTCTGTTCCCTTTGATCCTACTTTTAAAATAGAAGCTTTACTAGTATATAATCTACCTAATGTCTGAGGTCCTGCAATACCATCAACGGATAATCCATTTGCTTTTTGAAAGCTTGTCACAGCATTTTTGGTGATAGACCCGTAGTATCCAGTTACTCTATAGGTATAGTGCCCTTTGCTTTTTAATGTTTGTTGTAAAGTTGATACCTCGGTTCCACTAGCACCAACTTTTAATAAAGTAGCGGCAAATACAGAATTAGAAGAAATAATGAGTCCTAATGTAATAATGAATGTACATACGGCTTTCTTGAATAAATATTTCACAGTTTTTCCTCCTTTCTCGTTAGATTTAGTTTACATAAGATATTATTCAATAATAAAAAAGGTAGTGATAGACACTACCTGATAAACAATGTGATGATACTTAATAATTATAATAAATGGGGAAAAGAAAGTCAAAATGGAAATATAGACAGGTTTACATAAAAATAGACCCTATTCACAGGCTAAGCAAGATATAAACGTTATGCTAATAATTCTATCGTTTAAGGCTATTATAATGTAAGATACCAATATTTTCTGTAATACTTTTGTAATAATTTCGTAAAAAAAATAGTGGATAGTAGAATTTATTTCCACTATCCACTATTTGTGCTATTGTTTAACAGTTCGATGTTCAACTAAGTCTATTGCTCCTAGGACGACATGGGCTAATCCAAAGCCTGTTATGCCCCATCCTAGTGAAGGATTGACATTACGCAAAGCAATACCTCCAATTGTTACCACGCTTCCCAAAGCTGTTGGAATTACTCCTTCTTGTACTTTCATGTAACCCCTCCTAAATAACCTATATATTATGATCAAAGTTATTCATAAATAGCTTTTCACAATTAATATTTCTTTATTCAACTCATTTTTAACTTGCAATCTGACAAGCAATCAAATAATATGAAACAAAAGAAATAAAAAGGTTGGTATTAAATGAGTGAAATGAAAAATAAAAGATACAATGTTTATTCGCAATATCTAAAAAATAAATATGGTGAGAAAGTATATAAATTACCCGTTAATTTGCCTGTAACTTGTCCAAATAGAGATGGAACGGTCGGATGTGGTGGTTGTATTTTTTGTGGTGAAGAAGGGGCAGGTTTTGAAAATTTATCTAAAACAATACAAGTAAAAGAGCAAATAGAACAAAACATGAAATACATAGGTGAGAAATACAATGCAAAAAAATTTATTGCCTACTTTCAGAATTTCACAAACACGTATTTACCATTTGAAGACTTTAAGGCATACATATTAGAAGCTTGTCAACCGGGAATAGTGGAGGTTAGTATTTCTACACGTCCTGATTGTATTAATGAAAAGCATCTTGATTTCTTAAGCAGAATAAAAAGTCGTCAAAACATAAATATTAGTATTGAGTTGGGATTACAAACAGTAAATTATAAGACGTTAAAAAAAATAAATAGGGGACATACATTAGCTGAATTTATTGATGCAATTTCGAAAATAAAAAAATATGGATTTGATACTTGTGCCCATCTCATATTAAATCTACCATGGGATATAATAGATGATACGCTTGAAAATGCAAAAGTATTGTCTGCGTTGGGCGTTAATCAGATTAAACTACATTCATTATATGTTGTACAAAATACAGTAATGGCAGCGATGTTTCAGAAAGAAGAAATAGACATTATTTCTCTTGATGATTATATAAACAGGGTTGTCACATTTTTAGAGTATTTAGATCCCCAAATAACAATACAACGACTCATTGGAAGAGCGCCAAAAGAAAACACATTATTTGTAAACTGGAACACCAGTTGGTGGAAAATACGAGATATGATAGAAGAAGAAATGGAAAAAAGAGATACATATCAAGGCAAAAAGTTTAATTATTTAAACGGAAAAGCAGTGAAAAAATTCTTCTAAATAGAAATCGAATAGTTTATAATGAATTATATTTTTGCAACTATGCTATTGACACAGCTCTATTTACATTGATAAAATATATAGAAATGCACCTGTCCGACATAGAAAAATATAGGGACATAGAAAATTGTGCAGAGTAGGAAGTAGTAGACTAATTGAAAGAGAGAGTGTTTGAATGTTATACCCAAAATTGAATGTATCAAGAAACTTGATAGACCTTTCTGGCATTTGGCAATTTAAAGCAGATGATGGTACAGGTTTTGAAAACAAATGGTATGAAAAGAAGTTGGAGAATCCAATAACGATGGCGGTACCTGCTTCTTATAATGACCAAAAAGAGTCAATAGATCTTCGTGACCATTATGGTTACGTATTCTACCAACGAGAATTGCAAGTTCCAAAAATATTAAAAGGACAAAGAATTGTTCTCCGTTTTGGAGCAGTTACCCATTATGCTAAAATATACTTAAATGGTGAGCTTATTTGTGAGCATAAGGGAGGATTTTTGCCTTTTGAGGTTGAAATTCAAGATATAGTAAGATTTGATACGAATCTATTAACTGTAGCAGTTGATAACGTAATAGATCATAGTACACTGCCGTTAGGGAGTGAAGAAGGCCGTGGTATGATGGCTGGAATGCCGAATATTCCTGGCATTGATGTTAAAAAGCAGAATAGTCCAAATTTCGATTTCTTCAATTATGCTGGGATTACTCGTCCAGTCAAAATTTACAGTACACCTATGAGCTATATTAAAGATGTAACCATAGTACCATCTGTAGATGGGGATGATGCAAATGTTTCCTATAATATAGACACTGTGGGTGAAGGAGAGGTATCTCTAGAAGTATATTCTGAATGCGGAGAGATAGTTGCTGAAGCGAAAGGACAAGTGGGTTCTTTTTCCATAAAAAATGTTCATCTTTGGCAACCATTAAATGCATATCTATATACAGCTAAAATTAGCTTTGGTGAGGATAGCTATGAACAAACCTTTGGAGTACGTACTATTGAGGTTAAGGGTACTAAGTTCCTTATCAATGGAAAACCTTTCTACTTTAAAGGTTTTGGTAAGCATGAGGATGCAGACTTCCGTGGAAGAGGTCTTGACGAGGTTCTGAATGTAAAGGACTTATCCCTATTAAAGTGGATAGGAGCAAACTCATTCCGTACTAGTCACTATCCTTATTCGGAAGAAATGATGAACTTATGTGACAGGGAAGGTATTGTTGTTATTGATGAAACTCCAGCTGTTGGACTTCATTTTAACATTGGAGGAATGAAAGGTTCTGAGACCGTAGATACTTTTGAGAAGATTCGTTCTCATCAACATCATCGCGATGTAGTTGAAGATATGATTGCAAGAGATAAAAATCACCCTTGTATCGTTATGTGGTGTATTGCAAATGAATCCGATACTAACACAAACCCTGACAGTGCATATAACTATTTTAAACCGCTATATGATTTGGCACATGAGTGCGATCCACAAAACCGACCTGTTACAATAGTTGGTGTAATGGGAGCAAGCCGTGGAGATAAAACTCTTCCTGCTATGGATGTGATATGCCTTAACCGTTATTACGGCTGGTATGTATTTGGAGGGAATCTTGATGCTGCAAAACAGGCACTTGCGATGGAACTTAAATTCTGGGAGAGCTTTGGTAAACCAGTTATGTTTACAGAATATGGAGCAGATACAGTTGCAGGTTTACATTCTGCTACTCCGACTATGTTTACGGAGGAGTATCAGGTTGATTACCTTACAATGAACCATGAAGTATTTGATGAATATGATTTCTTTATTGGTGAACATGTTTGGAACTTTGCTGATTTCCAGACTATACAAGGTATGATGCGTGTAGACGGTAACAAAAAAGGTGTATTCACACGTGATCGTCGTCCAAAACTTGCTGCACATTATATGCGAAGTCGTTGGACAAAAACTGACGCATTTGGTTATGAATCGGTTGGAAAATAAAATTGTAAAGTAGAAAAGAATAAAGCGATCATGGTTAAACTATGGTCGCTTTTTAATAAAAAGAATTTATGGAGGAATTATAAATGAAAAAGTTTAACAATGATTTTATGTTTGGTGCGGCATCAGCGGCACATCAAGTAGAAGGAAATAACGTAAATAGTGACTTCTGGGTTATGGAGCATATTCCAGGTTCAACGTATAAAGAACCGTCATTGGATGCGGTGGATCATTATAACAGATATAGGGAAGATATTGAGCTGTTAGCGGATGCAGGATTGAATGCCTACAGATTTTCTATAGAATGGGCAAGGATTGAGCCATCAAAAGGTAACTTTGACAAAAAAGAAATTGAACACTATAGAGATGTTTTGGAATTTTGTCATGAAAATCAAGTGACGCCTATAGTAACTTTACATCATTTTTCTTCACCTAAATGGTTGATTTCAGAGGGTGGATGGGAAAGTGAAACTACTATTGAACATTTTGGTGATTATTGTAAATATGTTGTTTCAGAGCTCGGAGATTTGATACCATACATTTGTACAATTAATGAAGCGAATATGGGTTTACAGATAGCTAAGATTATGAAAAACTTTTTAGCTGCAGGAGAAAAAAAGGGTGAAGATGAAGTAAAAGACGGAGATGTACAGGTTGGAATCAATGTAGATATGAAGAGTAAAATGGAAACTTATTATAGGGCACTAGGGGAAGCATTTAGTATGGATCCAAGAAAAGTACAGACATTTTTGATGCCACGTACAGAAAATGGCGATATTCTTATTATGAAATGCCATGTTAAGGCAAGAGAGATTATAAAAGAATTGAATCCAAATATTCAGGTTGGAATAACATTTTCACTATATGATCATCAAGCATTACCAGGTGGTGAGGAATCTGTGAAAAGAGAGCAGGAAGATGATTTTGTGCACTATCTACCATATATAGAAGAAGATGATTTCTTAGGCGTACAGAATTATTCACGTAAAATTCATGGTCCTAATGGTGTTGTGCGTTCCGATGAGAATACACGGTTAACAGAAGCGGGATATGAATACTATCCTGAAGCATTAGCTGGCGTAATTCGATTTGTTTCAAAGCATTGGAAGAAGCCTATTATTGTAACTGAAAATGGGGTATCAACAGATAATGACGAGGAAAGAGTAGAGTTCATTGAACGTGCAATAAATGGTTTATATCAATGTGTGGAAGAAGGCATCAATGTGATTGGATATACGCATTGGACACTATTAGATAACTTTGAATGGCAGCTAGGGTATGCGCAGAAGTTCGGATTAATAGCTGTAGATAGAACAACACAAACCAGATATCCAAAAGAGAGTTTGACTTACTTAGGAAATATCAAGAAAAGTGGGTTTTAGAGAAAGAAGAAGTATATTTTTTAAAAAAGAGCTGTTGCAAAATAAATTATTTGCAACAGCTCTTTTTCATTATATCACAAAGCCACCATTATATCACAAAGCCACCATTTGGCGATATGACTTGTCCAGTTATAAAATTACCACTTTCAGATGCAAGATACAATGCTAATTTTGCAATATCAACAGGTGTGCCTAAAGTACCTAAAGGAGTCATGGATTGCAGTTTCAATATTTCTGATTCGTCATATTCATCCATCATTCGAGTTTGAATAATACCAGGTGCAATACAATTTATTTGGATACCTGAAGGGCCTAACTCTTTCGCAAGCGCTTTTGTAAGCCCAATGACACCAGCCTTTGCTGCTGAATAATGCACCTCGCAAGAAGCGCCAACCATTCCCCAAATAGAAGAGATGTTAATCATTTTACCTTGTTTTGCTGGTAATAGATATCTCAATACACTTTGTGAACAATTAAAAACACCTTTTAAATTAACATCCATCATTCTATTCCATTCAACTTCGGTAATGTCTGTAAATAACTTGGACTGTGATATGCCTGCATTATTTATTAAAACATCTATATTACCAAAGTCTTTTATACAATAATCTATCATTGAGTCGACTTCATCTCTTTGTGAGACATCAGCTTTGTAGATTCTAGTATTATGTCCTTGTTTAATTAATTCATCGTATAGATTACGTGCTTCATCAAAAGAATTATTATAATTGATGAGCACATTATATCCTGACTTTGCAAAAACTTCAGCTGTTACTTTACCAATGCCATTTGATGCACCCGTAATAATTACTGTTTTTACATCATCTTTCATTTGAAGATCAACCTCCAATAATACTAGTATGCTAACATTTCATCAATAAATTTTTCTAAATCAGCTATTTTAACCCTTACTTGATCCATGGTATCTCTATTTCTAATTGTAACACTTTTGTCTTCAAGAGAATCAAAGTCAAAAGTTACACAGAAAGGCGTACCAATTTCATCTTGTCTTCTATATCGTTTTCCTATACTGCCAGCTTCGTCATAGTCACACATATACTTTTTAGATAAGTTTTCATATAGTTTAAATGCTTCGTCCTTCAATTTTTTAGATAGAGGTAATATTGCTACCTTCATTGGTGCTAAAGCTGGATGTAATTTAAGAACTATACGGGTATCCTTTTCATTTACCTGTTCTTCCTCATATGCATCAACTAAAAAAGCAAGGGCGACACGATCTGCACCTAAAGATGGTTCGATACAATAGGGAACATATCTTTCATTTGTAACAGGGTCGATATATTCCATTGTTTCTCCTGAATGTTCGCTGTGTTGTTTCAAATCATAGTCTGTTCTATCTGCAACACCCCATAACTCACCCCAACCGAATGGGAATAAGAATTCAATATCGGTAGTTGCATTACTATAGTGGGATAATTCTTCATCACTATGGTCTCTCAATTTAATATGTTTTTCTTTGATACCAAGGTCTAAGAGCCATTTTTTACAGGTATCTTTCCAATAGTTAAACCACTGAATGTCTTCACCCGGTTTGCAGAAAAATTCTAATTCCATCTGTTCAAATTCTCTCGTTCTAAAAGTAAAATTACCTGGCGTAATTTCATTTCTAAAAGATTTTCCGATCTGACCTACTCCAAAAGGAATCTTCTTTCTTGAAGTTCTCTGAATACTTTTGAAGTTAACAAAAATACCTTGAGCCGTTTCAGGGCGAAGAAAAATCTCTGATTTAGAATCCTCAGTAACACCCTGGAAGGTCTTAAACATAAGATTGAATTTTCTAATATCGGTGAAGTTTGATTTACCACACTTCGGACAAACAATATTATTCTCTTCGATATAGCCTAGCATTTTTGTATTGTCCCAACCGTCTACAATGATATTTTCGCCTTTTTCATTTGCGGCATCTTCGATTAATTTGTCAGCTCTATATCTTGCTTTACAGTCTTTACAATCCATTAATGGATCACTAAATCCACCTACATGACCTGATGCCACCCATGCCTGTGGATTCATAAGAATAGCAGAATCTAATCCGACATTATAAGGGGATTCTTGAATGAACTTCTTCCACCATGCTTTTTTTACATTGTTTTTAAATTCTACGCCTAAAGGTCCATAATCCCACGTATTTGCAAGCCCTCCGTAAATTTCAGAACCAGGATATATATACCCTCTTCCTTTACATAGTGACACAATTTTATCCATAGATTTTTCAGTATTTTGCATTGTATTAACCTCCTTAATAATTTAGAAAAAAATAAAAACCTTCCGCTCCTTGACTGAATCAAGGGACGAAAGGTTAACTTCCGCGGTTCCACCCTTATTGGCATAATATTAAATGCCCTCTTTAGGTAAAAGTGTACTCATGGACTCCGTTCACTTAAATATACTTTCAGGCTTTCACTATCCCCGAATCGCTATTCGCAGAGATTTAAGCTACTCATTCCAATCATTGTACGCTAAATATTTATTAAATACTTAATTATGAACTATTGTATCAAAGGTTATTCATTTGTCAAGGTATACGCTTTAAATATATGAACAAAATGTGAACTTTTATTAAATAATTTGAAATATTATATCTAATGTGATATTAATAGGATAAGAAGTATTAAAAAAAGTAAAGGGGGAAATTTTTTGATTAAGAAAATTGTTAATTCAGTAGGCATTATAGCTGTTATTGTAGTGATAGGTTTGTGGGTTGCAACAGGCATCTATACTGTGGATTCAACTGGTGGTGAACAAGCGGTAGTATTAAGATTTGGTAAACATGTAAGAACTGAAAAAACAGCAGGTATACATTGGCATCTTCCAAGTCCAATTGAGACAGTAATAAAGGAAAAAGTAGATGAACCAAGGAGATTGGAATTTGGATTTGTTACAGTGACAGAGGGAAATACGAGCCAAAATCCAGAATATGAAAGTGTGGGAGAAGATTCACTAATGTTGACTGGAGATGAAAATATGGTCAATGTTGATGCTAGTGTGCAGTATGTTATTACGGATATTGAAGATTATATATTTAATGTAGATGACCAGAGAGAAACCTTGGTTATTGCAGTAGAATCAGCGATTAGGAGGGTAATAGCCAATCATGAACTAGATGAAGCACTTACGGTTAATAAAGAGGGTATTGCTAGAGAAATTCAAGCTGATTTACAAGAGATTTGTAATAAATATGAGATGGGCGTGGGTATTGTTACTGTTAAGCTACAGGACGTAGACCCTCCTTCGGAAGTGGATGATGCATTTAAAGACGTTGCCAACGCAAGAGAAGATAAAAATAGTTATATAAATGAAGCTGAGAGCTATAGAAATGAAGTGATTCCTAAAGCTAGAGGAAATGCAGCGGAGATGTTAAATGAAGCTGAAGCCTATAAAGAGAAAAGAATTGCAGAGGCAAAAGGGGATGTAGCTAATTTTGTTCAGGTTCTTGCGAAATATAATCAAGGGAAACAGGTTACCAGAACGCGTATGTATTTAGAAACGCTTGAGGAAGTTTTGCCGGGTGTTGAAAAATATATTGTAGATGAAGACGGAGGCACAATTAAATTTTTACCGTTGCAAGGAAATTCAGTGATTCAACAAGAAGAACAGTAGAGGAAGGGGGAGATAGTGATGGATAATAAGGATACTAACAATGTATATGAATATAAAAAGAATGTTGATTTGTTGAAATATAAAGGCGTATTTAAAGTACTTGGTGGTTTTTTTATCGTTTTAATCGTTTTTAGTATATTTTTTAGTAGTTTTACTTATACCGTTGATGAAAGAGAACAAGTGGTTGTTAAACAATTAAGTAAGGTAATGAAAGTAGTAGTTGATGGAAATGCAGAAGAAATTAAAAAAGAGCTTTCACAAAAGGAAAGCCTTCAACATGTTAAGGTAGTCGAGGGGAAGGGATTGCACCTAAAAGTTCCTTTTATACAGACGACAGAATCCTTTACAAATATGCTATTAACTTATGATACTGACCCAAGAGAGGTTACGACAAAAGATAAAAAGAAATTGGTTTTGGATAATTATGCACAATGGAAGATAAAGAATCCTGTATTATTTCTTAGTACATTAGAAAATGAAAGAAAGGCATATTCAAAACTTGATGATGTTATCTACTCTATGCTTAATGAAGAAATCGGTAAAGTAGAAGCGCACACTGTGATATCTGATAAGGAATACGTGATGGAGATGTTACAAAGAGTTACGGATGGCGTGAATCAACAATTTGAAAGTTATGGGGTAGAAGTTGTTGATATTCGTATTAGAAAAACAGATTTGCCTAGAGAAAACTATGAGAATGTATTTAATCGTATGAGAACTGAGAGGGTTCGTGCAGCAAAGCAATACCGTTCTGAAGGACAGGAAGAAGCACAGAAAATACGTTCATCAGCAGAAAAGGAAGCGACAATCTTAGAAGCGCAAGCGTATGAAACGGCAGAAAAAATTAAAGGGGAAGGTGACGCTGAGGCGCTTAGAATATACGCTGAGGCATACAATAAAGACCCTGAATTTTATAAGTTTTGGAGGACATTGCAGACTTATAAAAACACATTATCTGATAAGACGACGATTGTCATTGATTCTGACTCAGAATTCATGAAATACTTGTTTGGTAATTAGTATATTTACGATAAAAAAATCCCATGTAAAAATGGGATTTTTTTATCGTATTTTATTGTACAGTATCTGTTGCTGGTGGTGTAAATGTTCTTAATGCCAGTTCATCATCTAACATGTAAAGACCTGTACCATCATCACCAATTCTCTCAAGTCTTTTCACTACTTTACCAAACATATCTTCTTCTTCGACTTGTTCATCAATAAACCACTTTAATAAACTTATTGTAGCATACTCTTTTTCTTCTTGTGCTAAATCCATTAATCCATAAATTCTTTTTGTGACGAACTTTTCGTGTTCTGCAGATTTTTTGAAAGAATCTAAAATAGAAGCATAGTTATTCTCTGGCTCTTCTAATCCAAAAATCATTACTCTACCACCCATTTCACTAAGGAAATTATAAAATTTCATAGCGTGGAATCTTTCTTCTTCCGCTTGTACTTTAAAAAAGTTTGCAAAGCCTTCTAAATCTTGGTCATCACAGTATGCCGCCATTGCCAAATAGAGTTGTGCAGAATAGAATTCATATTTAATTTGCATATTGATTTCTTTTACGAGTTTATCGCTTAACATATGTAAAGCCTCCTTAAAATTGTTTTGATAACTAACTATATTTTACCACTATTTAAAGTATTATAACAAACAATATTTAAAAAGTTAAGAATTACTACAAAAGTAATAGGACAATTTGTGTATTAATAATATTAGTAGTAGACAGGAGTGAGAGAAAATGAACGAACCTTTTAAGAATACAATAAAAGTAGCGAGTGTATATGCTGGTACCATTTTAGGCGCTGGATTTGCCTCAGGACAGGAAATTGTTCAGTTCTTTATTATCTATGAACATAGAGGAGGATATGGCATATTACTATCTGCTATATTATTTGCAATGATGGGTGTAATCATATTAAATAAAATTTATTGTTATCAAATAAAAAGTTATGAACAATATGTTACACCACTCATTGGCGAAAGATTAGGTCATAGTGTAGAAATATTAGTATGTCTATTTATGCTTTCTAGTTTTTGTGTAATGGTGGCTGGGAGTGGTGCAGTCTTTTATGAGGAAATGGGGCTAGCAAAAGAGGCAGGAATCTTAATTATGGTGACGTTGTGTTTGATTGTATTTTGGAATGATATTAGAGGTGTTATAGTCGTTAATAGTATTTTAGCACCCATGATGATGATAGGGTTCGTTTTAATGGGTTGCTATATTTTGATAACTAGGGATATTAGTGTAATGTCTCTTACACATATAGCCGGCAGAGTTGTTCATAATTGGTTTACATCTTCTCTAATCTATGTCAGTTATAATACGCTTACTATAGTCGTTATAATGACAGCGCTATTACCTATATTGACACAAAAAAAAGTGGCTATTATGGGAGGTTTTATAGGTGGTATTTCTTTAGGGATTATTGCATTTATAATGTGGTTGGTTTTGCGGTTGTTCTCTGCTGATATTATTTCTTATGAGATTCCACTTCTTCAAATAATGATGAAGCAAGGTAGAGTAATGGAAATATTATATGCATTTATTCTATATGTAGCGATGTTTACAACTGCTGTTGCAAGTGGATATGGATTTCTAAATCGTGTAACATATTGGTTTGATATTAATAAAAAAGTTTGCGCAATAATCATTTGCATAATTTCTGTGCCTTTAGCAAACATGGGTTTTTCTACACTTGTAAAGACGTTATATCCCTTGTTTGGTTATCTAGGAATATTTATGATGATAGTCATTTTAATAGACGGATTAAAAGAATTATTCACTAGTTCTCGGAATAAAAATAGTCTATAATTCCTGCGGTAATTAATAGTGCTAATTCATTTTGATGGTTTTCTTTTTGTAGTAGTGTTCTGTCTAGTGCGTTTGAAAGAAAACCTGTTTCAATAATTACACCAGGCGGAGAAGTTTCACGTAAAATTACATAATTACCTGGGTTAGCAGAATGCTTAGATTTTACACCAACTTTATGATATCCAGATAGTGTATTTAGCGTTTGCTGAATACAATTAGCCAGTTGGCTACTTATTTCACTGGATCTATAATAAAAAACCATAGGGCCAAATGTTGTAGAACTGTTCCGAATATAATTCACATGAATACTGACAAAAAGATCAGCATTACTTTTATTAATAAGATATACCCGTGCATTCAAATCTTCTCTGTGTCGGCTTCCGTTTTTGATATGATCATCTAGGGAGTCATCGATTTCACGGGTCATAATGACATTTGCCCCCTTTTTGATTAGAAGCCCCTTTAATTTTAAGCTAATTTCAAGGTTAAGATTCTTTTCTAAAACTTTATCTCCATAACGGGTTCCGCTATCTACACCACCATGTCCAGGATCAATAACGATGACTTTACCTGATAGTGGTTTGTCTGATTGAAATTTGATTGCCATGGCTGCTTTGAAGATGCCAGTGGACAAAGAACAGATGATGATTATGCCAGTTATTATATATGCGATTTCTCTTTTGCTTAGGATGATAAAAAATTTATGCATAGCACCCTTCCTCTCTGAGGGACAATAACCCTATTAACTATACAGCTTATATATGTTAATAAATGTATTCCAAATTCGAACAGATATGCCTCAAGGGTGAAAATTAAAATGTTAAAATAATGAGATAAGGGGAGAAAACGAGAGGAAAAACAATAAAAATTCCATATAAATTAGAGTATTCGTTCTTTTTTGACTTTGAAATATATTCAGAAATGTATTAATATTAACTGGTCGCGCAAAATGATGCGGTTGACAATAAAGTAGCACTATGATAGTATGAACAATGCATCGGGGTTTAGCGCAGTTTGGTAGCGCACATGGTTTGGGACCATGGGGCCGGGGGTTCGAATCCCTCAACCCCGACCATTATTTTATTGACATGATTTTATGGGCGCATAGCTCAGCTGGGAGAGCACCTGCCTTACAAGCAGGGGGTCACAGGTTCGAGCCCTGTTGTGCCCACCATATTCATTTCAATGAATGTATTTTGAACAAGTTAATATTGTGCTGGTGTAGCTCAATTGGCAGAGCAGCTGATTTGTAATCAGCAGGTTGCGGGTTCGAGTCCCATCATCAGCTCCAAGCATGGAGGGGTTCCCGAGTGGCCAAAGGGGGCAGACTGTAAATCTGTTGTCAGTGACTTCGATGGTTCGAATCCATCTCCCTCCACCAAAATAAAACTGTAGCTATTTTTATAGCTTATAGTTTTATTTTTTTTTGTTTATGTTATAATGTTATTATGTCAAAATTTCAGCAGATATTTTAAAAATAAGTGAGGTCAATGTAATGAATGTAAAAAAATATATTAAAATGATAATTGCTATTGTTGGTACTTTTATAATACTAATGGGGGGGCTCATCCTTGCGCGTTTCTTTTTTGGTACTGACACTTCAGTGAACCTTCCTCAGATTGACTCAATTAATATCTTTTCTTCTAATAAGAAAATAAATGTTTTAGTAATGGGCACAGATGAAAGTGGCCAGCGCTCCGATGTAATGATATTGGCAAGTTTAAATACGAAAGAAAGAACAGTTAATTTGCTTTCAATCCCTAGAGATACAAGGGTTCGAATTAATAATGGATACGGAAAGATTAATGCAGCATTATACTGGGGCGGTGAGGATCTAGCGATAAAAAAAGTTCAAGAAATAACAGGTATACCTATAAACTATTATGTGGTTGTTAACTTTAATGGATTCAGAAATATTATCGATATATTAGGTGGCGTTGATTTTAATGTGCCTACTAATATGTATTACAAAGATCCATATCAAAAGTTACTTATAGACCTTAAAAAAGGTGAACAACATTTGAATGGCGCTAAGGCTGAAATGCTTGTAAGATATAGACGATATACAAATGGGGATATTGACAGGATCAAAGTACAACAGGATTTTTTGCGCGCTTTGGTTGAACAAAAGCTTACACCAGAGAATATTTTAAAAATTGATGATATATATAAAGAAGTAATGAAAAATGTAAAAACTGACTTTGACGCGGCAGAGTTAGCAAAAAATTTAGGTATTATCAAACTCCTAAAGCCAGAGAATATAAAAATGTATCAATTACCTGGCGAAGCAAAGATGATTAATGGGGACTCTTTCATTATTCACAATCCAGAAAAAACATTAGAATTAATAGAAGGAAATTTTGGATATAGCAACGAATGAGGTGCTTAAAATGGCGTGGTTAGAGTGGGAAGACTTCCTAAAGCAATGTAGTGCATGTAGAAGATGCATACTATCTAAAACCAGAAATAATGTTGTAATAGGGGAAGGGAGTCCCAATGCAAAATTAATGTTTATTGGTGAGGGGCCTGGTGCGGAAGAGGATCGGACGGGGAGGCCATTTGTTGGAAAGGCAGGTCAGTTACTTACGAAAGCAATTCATGCAATAGGATTAACACGGGAAGAAGTATATATTGCGAATATTGTGAAATGTAGACCGCCAGGGAATAGAGTTCCTACAGATGCGGAGGCTGGAGTGTGTATCCATTATTTGAGAAATCAAGTAGCATTAATAAAGCCAAAAATTATTGTGTGCCTTGGCGGCACAGCGATGAAACGTATTATAAATCCAGACGCTAGAATCAGCAGAATAAGAGGGCAGTGGATTGAGAGAAAAGGATATTGTTTAATAGCTACTTTTCATCCTGCAGCTTTACTAAGAGATGAATCAAAGAAAAGCCCTTTTTGGCAGGATTTTAAAATGATACAGGAGAAATTAAGAATAATAGATAGTGAAGGGAGCTAAGTGCTTGAAACATCAAAAATTGAACAATTTATATGAAGAATATAAGCGCGTATATAATGATAAAGAAATAGTATTGGGTGAAGGAAATGTTGATACTGACTTGCTTTTGATTGGTGAAGCTCCTGGTAAAGATGAAGTTCGGTTATCCAGACCCTTTGTAGGTAAGGCAGGGAAAAATCTTAGTGAATTTTTGGATGTCCTAGGTATTCATAGAGAGTTTATCTACATTACAAATGTCATTAAATATAGATTATCTAAAGCAAGTCCGAAGACTGGTAAGCCTGTTAACAGACCTGCTACCACAAAAGAGATTAAAGAAAACAGACCCTATCTATTTAAAGAGATAAGTGGAATTCAGCCTAAATACATTATTACATTAGGAAATGTACCACTTCGAGCAGTGTATGGTGATGATAGTATCAATATAGGTGCTGTGCATGGGAAGGTACAAGAAATTGAAATAGACGAACAGTTATATCAATTATATCCTTTATATCATCCAGCAAGTATTATATATAATAGAAGTTTAACGGAAGTATATATGAAAGATATTAAAAATCTAAAAGAAATTTTAAATAATTGTTGACACAAGTACATGAGCATGTTATTATAGTCAAGCGCCTTCAAAAGCGCGGAAAGAGAAATGACAACATCATTTGAAAAAGTTTAAAAGAACTTAGGAAAAGGTGTTGACATAACGCAAGAAACATGTTAAGATAATCAAGCTGCATTAAGCGAGGAAAAACGAAGCGAGGATGCAGAGGAGTTATTAAGGAACGTCTGCTGATGCAGACGCACAGAATAACTAGAGTTCGTAAAAGACTCACTAAGTTATTCTAGCGAATAATAAATAAAAACATGTTGACAAACAAAAAAGTATTTGGTATAATAAACTTCGCCGCTTGAAAAGAGCGGTAAAAAATTGGTCTTTGAAAAGTAAACAGCGTAAGAGGTTCTCGTTAATAAAACGAGGTTAAACTTAGCGAAACAAAACTTAGCAAACAAAGCTAGTAAAAAGTAATGAGCTAAACGAACGAACATGCTAGTACTACTTAATGAGCTTAGCGAATTTTAGTAGTACTGTACATCTTCGGTGAGAAGATGCACATATATGTATTGAGAGTTTGATCCTGGCTCAGGACGAACGCTGGCGGCGTGCCTAACACATGCAAGTCGAGCGGAGAGACGACAGTGATTTATCACAGTTTGATCTTAGCGGCGGACGGGTGAGTAACGCGTGAGTAACCTGCCTATTAGAGGGGGATAACACATCGAAAGGTGTGCTAATACCGCATGAAATGTAATTATCGCATGATAAAAACATCAAAGGAGCAATCCGCTAATAGATGGACTCGCGTCCCATTAGCTAGTTGGTAGAGTAAAAGCCTACCAAGGCAACGATGGGTAGCCGACCTGAGAGGGTGATCGGCCACATTGGGACTGAGACACGGCCCAGACTCCTACGGGAGGCAGCAGTGGGGAATATTGCGCAATGGGGGAAACCCTGACGCAGCAACGCCGCGTGAAGGAAGAAGGCTTTCGGGTCGTAAACTTTTGTCTTCTGGGAAGAAAAAAATGACGGTACCAGAGGAGGAAGCCACGGCTAACTACGTGCCAGCAGCCGCGGTAATACGTAGGTGGCGAGCGTTGTCCGGAATTACTGGGTGTAAAGGGTGCGTAGGCGGGTATGCAAGTCAGATGTGAAATACCGGGGCTCAACTCCGGGGCTGCATTTGAAACTGCATATCTTGAGTGCAGGAGAGGAAAGTGGAATTCCTAGTGTAGCGGTGAAATGCGTAGAGATTAGGAGGAACACCAGTGGCGAAGGCGACTTTCTGGACTGTAACTGACGCTGAGGCACGAAAGCGTGGGGAGCGAACAGGATTAGATACCCTGGTAGTCCACGCTGTAAACGATGGATACTAGGTGTAGGGGGTATCGACCCCTTCTGTGCCGGAGTTAACACAATAAGTATCCCACCTGGGGAGTACGACCGCAAGGTTGAAACTCAAAGGAATTGACGGGGACCCGCACAAGCAGTGGAGCATGTGGTTTAATTCGACGCAACGCGAAGAACCTTACCAGGGCTTGACATCCATAGAATCCTGTAGAGATACGGGAGTGCCTTCGGGAACTATGAGACAGGTGGTGCATGGTTGTCGTCAGCTCGTGTCGTGAGATGTTGGGTTAAGTCCCGCAACGAGCGCAACCCTTATCGTTAGTTGCCAGCATTAAGTTGGGCACTCTAGCGAGACTGCCGGTGACAAATCGGAGGAAGGTGGGGATGACGTCAAATCATCATGCCCCTTATGTCCTGGGCTACACACGTGCTACAATGGCTATTAACAGAGGGAAGCGAAATAGTGATATGGAGCAAATCCCCAAAAATAGTCCCAGTTCGGATTGCAGGCTGCAACTCGCCTGCATGAAGTTGGAATTGCTAGTAATCGCGGATCAGAATGCCGCGGTGAATACGTTCCCGGGTCTTGTACACACCGCCCGTCACACCATGAGAGTCGGTAACACCCGAAGCCTGTGAGCTAACCATTTATGGAAGCAGCAGTCGAAGGTGGGGCTGATGATTAGGGTGAAGTCGTAACAAGGTAGCCGTATCGGAAGGTGCGGCTGGATCACCTCCTTTCTAAGGAGCGGAGCTTGAGGTGGTAATGCAAATTAGCACAACTTAAGCCAATCCTATGGTCGATACATCGATTATTGATGTAACAAAAAATCCTCTTACGCTGTTTAATTTTGAAAGACCAATGTTGTCTAATCTTATGATTAGAGAAATTGGGATTTCATAATAAACAGGATAAAAAGATGCAAAGCATATAATGATTCTAAATGTGGGGGTGTAGCTCAGTTGGGAGAGCACCTGCCTTGCAAGCAGGGGGTCAGGAGTTCGAATCTCCTCATCTCCACCATAAATGGGCTTATAGCTCAGCTGGTTAGAGCGCACGCCTGATAAGCGTGAGGTCGGTGGTTCGAGTCCACTTAAGCCCACCACTAGAATTAAAAGATGCAAAGCATATAAAAATTCTGAATGTACCTTGAAAACTAAACAATGTAAAGACAATGAGGTGTAAGAAAAAACATCTTTTAACGAAGATGTAGCGTACAACGTAAAGTTGTACAAAAAAAGGGTAACACAGTAAAACTGTATTACAGCAAATTCTTACTCATATAATTCGAGAACAAGTTTAAAAACTTGGACCGAGATACTAAAATTGATAACACAATTTTAAAGGTCAAGCTAATAAGAGCACAGGGTGAATGCCTTGGCATTAGGAGCCGAAGAAGGACGTGATAAGCTGCGAAAAGCTGCGGGGAGGCGCAAATAGCCATTGAGCCGCAGATGTCCGAATGGGGAAACCCGGCTGGAGTAATATCCAGTCACCGTATCGTGAATACATAGCGATACGGAGGTAACCCGCTGAACTGAAACATCTAAGTAGGCGGAGGAAGAGAAAGAAAACTCGATTCTCTGAGTAGCGGCGAGCGAAAGGGGAACAGGCCAAACCTAACTCTCTTAGAGAGATAGGGGTTGCGGACTGAGCACGGTATTTATAGAAGCTAACAGAACTACCTGGAAAGGTAGACCGAAGAGGGTAACAGTCCCGTACGTGAAAGCAGAAATAAGCCATCAGGATCCAGAGTACCACTGGACACGAGAAATCCGGTGGGAAGCCGGGAGGACCACCTCCCAAGCCTAAATACTACCTAATGACCGATAGCGTATAGTACCGTGAGGGAAAGGTGAAAAGAACCCCGGGAGGGGAGTGAAAGAGAACCTGAAACCCTGTGTTTACAAGCAGTCAAAGCACGTTAAGGTGCGATGACGTACTTTTTGTAGAACGGTCCGGCGAGTATATGTATGTAGCAAGGTTAAGGTGTTAAGCACTGGAGCCGAAGGGAAACCGAGTGTTAATAGCGCGCATAGTTACATGTATATGACCCGAAACCGGGTGACCTACCCATGGCCAGGTTGAAGCGGAAGTAAAATTTCGTGGAGGACCGAACCCACCGATGTTGAAAAATCGGGGGATGAGCTGTGGGTAGCGGAGAAATTCCAATCGAACCCGGAGATAGCTGGTTCTCCCCGAAATAGCTTTAGGGCTAGCCTCGGATTAGTTTAGCGGAGGTAAAGCACTGAATGGGCTAGGGGCCTTATACGGTTACCGAACCCTATCAAACTAAGAATGCCGCATAAACGATGTCCGGGAGTCAGACTATGTGAGATAAGTTTCATAGTCGAGAGGGAAACAGCCCAGACCAACAGCTAAGGTCCCCAAATAGACTTAAGTGGAGAAGGATGTGGAGTTGCTAAAACAACCAGGATGTTGGCTTAGAAGCAGCCATACATTTAAAGAGTGCGTAATAGCTCACTGGTCTAGTGAATCTGCGCCGAAAATGTAACGGGGCTAAAGTCTATACCGAAGCTTTGGCAGTAGCAATACTGGGTAGGGGAGCATTCTATTATAGGAAGAAGCATGATCGTAAGGACATGTGGACGAGATAGAAGAGAGAATGCCGGAATGAGTAGCGAGAATTATGTGAGAATCATAATCATCGAAAACCCAAGGTTTCTTGAGGAAGGTTCGTCCGCTCAAGGTAAGTCGGGACCTAAGGTGAGGCCGAAAGGCGTAGCCGATGGACATACGGTTGAAAATCCGTAACCACCGAAGCCGTTAATATATTAAGGGACGCAGGAAGCAAGCCTGACCCCGCCGTTGGTTGAGCGGGGCGTAAGGGAGCGAAAATAAGTAGCGAAGCAGGCAGCCCTACACTGACAAGAAAAGCTTAATATATAGGTTAGGTGCCCGTACCGTAAACCGACACAGGTAGGTGAGGAGAGAATCCTAAGATGATCGGGAGAAGCGTTGTTAAGGAACTCGGCAAAATAACCCCGTAACTTCGGGAGAAGGGGTGCCTGGGCAACCAGGCCGCAGTGAATAGGCCCAAGCGACTGTTTAGCAAAAACACAGGTCTCTGCTAAATCGAAAGATGACGTATAGGGGCTGACGCCTGCCCGGTGCTGGAAGGTTAAGGGGAAGAGTTAGCGTTCGCGCAAAGCTTAGAACCGAAGCCCCAGTAAACGGCGGCCGTAACTATAACGGTCCTAAGGTAGCGAAATTCCTTGTCAGGTAAGTTCTGACCCGCACGAAAGGCGTAACGATTTGGGCACTGTCTCAACAACGTACCCGGCGAAATTGTAGTACCAGTGAAGATGCTGGTTACCCGCGACAAGACGGAAAGACCCCATGGAGCTTTACTGTAGCCTGATATTGGATTTTGGTATTTCATGTACAGGATAGGTGGGAGGCTTAGAAGCGAGCACGCTAGTGTTTGTGGAGCCGCTGTTTGGATACCACTCTTGGAGTACTGAAATTCTAACCTGTAGCCGTAATCCGGCTAAGGGACACTGTCAGGTGGACAGTTTGACTGGGGCGGTCGCCTCCTAAAAAGTAGCGGAGGCGCTCAAAGGTTACCTCAGCGCGGTCGGAAATCGCGCAAAGAGTGCAAACGCATAAGGTAGCCTAACTGTGAGACAGACACGTCGAGCAGTAACGAAAGTTGGAGTTAGTGATCCGGCGGTTGTGAGTGGAAATGCCGTCGCTCAACGGATAAAAGCTACCCTGGGGATAACAGGCTTATCTCCCCCAAGAGTCCACATCGACGGGGAGGTTTGGCACCTCGATGTCGGCTCATCGCATCCTGGAGCTGTAGTAGGTTCCAAGGGTTGGGCTGTTCGCCCATTAAAGCGGTACGCGAGCTGGGTTCAGAACGTCGTGAGACAGTTCGGTCCCTATCTGTCGCGGGCGCAGGAAATTTGAAGGGAGCTGTCCTTAGTACGAGAGGACCGGGATGGACGTACCTATGGTGCACCAGTTGTCGTGCCAACGGCATGGCTGGGTAGCTAAGTACGGAAGGGATAAACGCTGAAGGCATCTAAGCGTGAAGCCCCCCCTAAGATAAGATTTCCCTGTAGACATAGTCTACTAAGGTCCCATGAAGACTACATGGTAGATAGGCCAAAGGTGTAAGTACAGCAATGTATTAAGCTGATTGGTACTAATAGACCGAGGGCTTGACCAAAAAAACAGATATGAGTAGGAAAAAGTTATTCCTAACACAATCATTTCTTTACATTGTATAGTTTTGAGGGTATATACCCTTATTCGGTGGCAATAACGTGAAGGTCACACCCGTTCCCATCCCGAACACGGTAGTTAAGCTTCACAGTGCTGATGATACTTGGAGGGTGACCTCCTGGGAAAGTAGGTCGTTGCCGGAACAAACTTGGAGAACATTTCTTAATTGAGATGTTCTTTTTTTGTGTTGTAAAAAATCTATTACATAACCGCACATAATACAATCACAAATGCACATAAGAGAAATATAATAATACTATAGTTTATAAATAAGTGATTGAGGTGATTTAATTGCGCACACTAAAGTTAGGTGATAGAGGGACAGATGTTATGGAAATACAGGCGTTACTTGCAAAGATAGGATACGATCCTGGATCCATTGACGGTATATTTGGTTCAAAAACACAGCAAGCTGTCATAGAATTTCAGCGTGATAACCGTCTGACCCCTGACGGTATTATAGGGAAAAATACATATAGTCTGTTAGAAAGATTTTTGATTGGATATGATACATATACGATTCAACCAGGTGATACATTTTATGATATTTCTTTAAAGTATTACACAAATCTCGCAAGAGTTTTAGTGGCAAATCCAGGTATAGACCCTTATAATCTACAAGTGGGTCAAACAGTTATAGTCCCATATGGAATCGACGTAGTAGATACAAATATTGATTATACTTATGATATTATGGAAAGAGACATTCAAGGACTAAAAGTTAGATATCCTTTTTTAGAGGTCGGTGTAGCAGGTAAAAGTGTATTAGGAAGGAATCTTTACTATATTAAAATCGGTGATGGACCGAATCAGGTTTTTTATAACGGAGCACATCACGCGCTAGAGTGGATAACAGTACCGTTATTAATGAAATTTATTGAAAACTTTTCCAAAGCCTTTGTTGAAGGATATAATATCCTAGGTTATGACCCAAGAGATATTTGGCAGCAGAGTACAATATATATTATGCCAATGGTAAATCCAGATGGTATTGATTTAGTATTAAACGGATTACAAAAGGATAATCCCTATTATGATCAATTGATAAAATGGAATAATGGGAGCACAGATTTTTCGAAAGTATGGCAAGCAAATAATAGAGGAGTAGACTTAAATCATAATTATAACGCTGCATGGCAAGAATCAAAAGATGCAGAGCAAGCACTAGGTATTGATGGCCCAGGTCCTACGAGATTTTCAGGTCCGTCTCCAGAATCAGAGCCAGAAACACAAGCGGTAGTACAATTTACAAAAGACCACAATTTTAGATTGGTATTGGCATACCATACGCAGGGAGAAGTTATCTATTGGGACTTTCAGAATATGGCACCACCGGAAGCAAAAAAAATTGGTGAGCTATTTGAACAAGTAAGTGGTTATACCATGGAAGAGCTTACAGGCATAGCATCCTATGCGGGATACAAAGACTGGTTTATCCAAGATTATCGTCGCCCAGGCTACACAATTGAAGCAGGTAAAGGTAAAAACCCACTGCCAATTACACAATTTGATAAAATATATGATGACAATATAGAACTGTTATTACTAGCATCAGTAGTTTAAGCAATAGAAACCAAGTAAAACTAAGGTGAAGATGGGATCAAAAACCCTTCTATGCCTTAGTTTTCTTTATGTATAACTTTTATTCAAGTTTCAAAGACTAAATGAATGAAGGGAATTTGTTATTCCTTAAAATATGCATAAAGGGTGAGAAAATGCAGTTACAAGAAAAGCTAAACTATAAAGAAGTTGATGAGATCATAGAGAAATACAAAAAGCCAGAAAACTTAATAAGAATACTTCAAAAAGTACAACAAATTTATGGATACCTTTCAGAGGATGTACAAATATACATAGCAGACAAACTAAAGCTTCCAGTGAGCGAAGTAAATGGTGTGGTTACATTTTATTCATTATTCTCAATGAAACCAAAAGGCAAATATACCATAGGCATATGTTTGGGAACAGCATGCTATGTAAAAGGTGGCAATGATATTCTAAAGAAACTTAAAAATGAACTAAAAATTAATGAGGATGAAACCACAGAAGATGGACTTTTTACAATTCAAGCAACACGCTGTATAGGTGCGTGTGGATTAGCGCCAGTCATTACAGTAGGTGATGATGTTCATGGACGAATAAAACCTGATGATATTCCTAACATATTAGAAAAGTACAGAAAAAGTAGGGAGTAATATGATGATAAAAAATATGAAAGATTTAGAAAAAATAAAACAGAAAACAATGGAAACGATGAATACTAGGTTAAATAAAAGAGATACAGAAAATCAATATGATGTCCTTGTTTGTGCGGGAACAGGTTGCCTTTCCACAGATAGTGAAAAGATACGAAAAAAGCTTAGTGAAGGCGTAGAAGAGAGGGGACTAAGCGATAAAGTAAGAGTATTACGAACAGGATGCTTCGGATTTTGTAAACTAGGGCCAATCATTGTGATCTATCCAGAAAAAACATTTTACTGCCAAGTTAAAGAAGAAGATGTGGATAAAATAATAAATAAGCACTTAGCGTGTGGACAAGTTGTAGAGGAATTGTTATATAAATCACCAATAGATAATAAAATTCAGGAGCGTTTGGAGAGCATCACTTTTTTTGATAACCAAAAGCGCATTGCACTCCAAAATTGTGGAATTATTGATCCAGAAGAAATAGATGAGTACATCGCAGTTGGCGGATATTTTGCATTACATAAAGTTCTAACTGCGTATGAACCACAAAAAGTTATTGATATCATTTCCGAATCGGGGCTCAGAGGGAGAGGTGGTGGCGGATTCCCAACAGGGACAAAGTGGAAACTAACTTATTCTGAAAAAGAAAAGCAAAAGTATGTTGTATGTAATGCCGATGAAGGTGATCCAGGTGCATTTATGGACAGGAGTATTCTAGAAGGCGATCCACATAGCATAATCGAAGCCATGTGTATCGCTGGTTATGCGATAGGTGCTGACAAAGGATATATCTATGTACGTGCAGAATATCCTATTGCAGTCGATAGACTTGAACGAGCAGTTAAGCAAGCGAGAGAAAAAGGATTATTAGGTAAAAATATTTTAGAATCAAAATTTAGCTTTGATATGGAATTACGATTAGGAGCAGGTGCGTTCGTATGTGGTGAAGAGACAGCACTATTAAAATCTACAGTTGGAAAGCGAGGAGAACCTCGGCCAAGACCACCTTTCCCAGCAAGTAGTGGACTATATGATAAGCCTACATTGGTAAATAATGTAGAAACACTTGCAAACATTCCAAAGATAATCTTTAAAGGCGCACAGTGGTATGCGTCTATGGGTACAGAAACAAGCAAAGGAACAAAGGTCTTTGCCTTAGCGGGTCAAATTAACAATACAGGTTTAATAGAAGTCCCCATGGGAACAACATTGAGAACAATTATTTATGATATTGGTGGAGGAATCCCAAGGAAAAAGAGATTTAAATCTGTACAAACTGGAGGTCCGTCCGGGGGATGCATTCCAGAACAATATTTGGACACACCAATAGATTATGAATCTTTAAACAGCATTGGATCAATGATGGGCTCAGGAGGCATGATTGTACTTGATCAAAGCAATTGTATGGTGGATATAGCAAAGTTTTATGTAGAGTTTTCACAGGATGAATCATGTGGCAAATGTACCCCTTGCAGAATTGGAACACGAAGGATGTTAGAAATACTAAGAAGAATTGCAGACGGAGAAGGGGAGATGGAAGACCTAGATGAATTAGAGGAATTAGGTCATGATATTAAAGAAGGTTCCTTATGCGGTTTAGGGCAGACTGCGCCAAATCCAGTCTTGAGCACACTAAAGTATTTTAGAGACGAATATATCGCACATATTATAGAAAAAAGATGCCCAGCCGGTGTATGTGAAAAGCTAAGAAGACACAGTATCATGCCAGACAAATGTATCGCTTGTGGCATTTGTGCAAATGTATGCCCGGTAGATGCCATAGAAGGTGAACGCAAAAAACCACCCTACATAATTATAGATAGTAAATGTATAAATTGTGGTGCATGCTTTGAAAAGTGTCCTGTAGATGCGATAGAAAGAGGTGCAAGTAATGGCTGATGAGAAGGTTAAATTAACGATAGATAATATAGAGCTAGAAGTAGAAAGTGGTACTAGTATCTTAGAAGCAGCAAATGAAATTGGGATTGAAATACCAAGTTTGTGCTACTTAAAAGAAATCAATGAAATTGGCGCCTGTCGTGTATGTCTAGTTGAAATAGAAGGCGTTAAGGCTCTTCAAGCATCTTGCGTCTACCCTATTACGCGTCCTATTAAGGTATATACAAATACCCAGAGGGTAAGAAAAGCACGCAAAAGAGTCGTAGAGCTATTATTATCAGAACATAACAGAGAGTGTACAACATGTATAAGGAATCTCAATTGTGAGCTACAAAACATCGCAGATAACCTTGGAATTAGAGAACTGCGAGTGACAGGTGAGACTAAAAAATATCCAATACAAATGGAAAATCCCTTTATTATGAGAGACTACAATAAATGTATATCATGTCGTCGATGTCAAGCAATATGTAATAAGATACAAGAAGTGCATGTATATTCTGCTCAGCGGAGAGGTCTTGATACGGTTATAGCTCCTGCATTTATGAGAGACTTAGGATATACGGAATGCATCACATGTGGTCAGTGCGTTATTGCTTGTCCTACCGCATCTCTAGTAGAAAGAGAAGCTATAGATGATGTATGGGCTGCACTAGAAAATAAGGATACACATGTTGTTGTGCAAACAGCACCATCTATACAGGTAACATTAGGAGAAATATTTGGGATGGAAACAGGTACCATTGTCACAGGTAAAATGACAGCAGCTTTACGAAAATTGGGCTTTGACCGCGTATTTCCTACAGATATTTCAGCAGATTTAACAATAATGGAAGAAGCCCATGAACTGGTAGAGAGGTTGCAGGGACATGGAAAACTTCCACTACTTTCATCATGCTGTCCTGCATGGGTGAAATTTGCAGAACATTTTTATCCGCAGTTGCTTAGCAACTTGTCAAGTTGTAAATCTCCCCATGAAATGTTTGGTGCAATGATTAAGACCTACTATGCAGACAGAGAAGGAATAGATCCTAAAAATATAGTAACAGTTGCAGTGATGCCATGTACAGCAAAAAAATATGAAGCATCCAGACCTGAGATGGGTTGGTATGGATATAAGGATGTTGACCATGTAATCACAACTAGAGAACTGGGACGTATGATCAGGCAAGCAGGTATTCATTTTATAGACTTAGCTGATGAACCTTTTGATATGCCTTTCGGTATATCCTCGGGAGCAGGTGCTATCTTTGGTGCAACAGGTGGCGTGATAGAGGCGGCTGTAAGAAGTGCCTATGCAATCGTAAATAATAAGAATACAGAAATGGGGTTGCTAGATTTTAAAGAATTTCGGGGTCAGAGTGGCATAAAAGAAGCAGAAGTAGATCTTGGCATAAAGAAAATTAAAGTAGCTATAGCCCATGGTACAGGCAATGCGCGCATTATTTTAGATAGAATATTAAACGGTGAACACTATGACTACATTGAAGTAATGGGTTGTCCTGGCGGTTGTGTTGGAGGAGGAGGACAACCTATTTTAGGTGGTAGAGATCACAAGAGAATATCTTTAGATTATAGACATAATAGAGCAGATGCATTATACAAGATAGATATACACAGCCAATTAAGGCAATCCCATGATAATCCAGATATAAAACGATTATATGATGAGTTTTTAGGCAAACCTTTGGGTGGGAAATCTATGAAGCTACTACACACAACATATACACCGAGAGGATCGCATTTTAATTCGTTAGATTAATAAAAATGGAGCAATGAAAGTCACTTAAAAGTGGCTTTTTTTTTTGGAAAAAAAATTAACAATTTGTTAATAAAAAATTAAGAAATAGAATATATAATAAGATTAATAATATGACCTATAAATTATTACTTGACTAAAAAATATAACGAGAGTATAATTAAGTCTATATATAGTTAAGTCACTTAATTAAATGCAGGGGGGTGAAAAATTTTAATGACAAACGAAAACTTACATAATAGCAAATATTTTGAGAATATGAATAAATTTCATTTTGCCATGAGTAAAAAAATTAAAAAAATTATGTGTGACGGACTTCAACCAGGTCTGGATATGCCTCATATTCAGCTACTTGAAATTATCGAAAATAGGGGACAGTGTATGGTTTCAGATATTGCTTATCATTGTCATATTACTCTCAGTGGTGTTACAAATTTAGTAAATAAATTAGTTCATATGAATTTAGTAACTAGGGAAAGAAGTGAAGATGATAGAAGGATTGTACTTATTCGATTAACCGATGAAGGTAGAACAGAATTACATAGAATAAATGAGAACAGAAAAAAAATATTTAATGAAATGTTTTCTGCTTTGACTGAAGGTGAAATTAAAGATTTTTTTCATACAATGGATAAAATTATTATTCACTTTTTGGAACAAGAAGATGATAGGGGGAATGAAGGCATTACAAAAAGTAGTTAAAACTTGTAAATATAAATTAAAGGGTATAGGAGGTCTATTTTAAATGAGAAAAAGAAGTTTGAGTTTATTAGCAATCATAATGATTGGAATTTTGTTGATTTCAGGATGCGGTAAAAAACTAGCACCCGTTGATGCAGAGCAAGTACAAGAAAAAGAGACTACAACAGCTGTAAAAGTAGCAAATGTAACAAAAACTACTGTAGAATCAGTTGTATCCTTAAATGGAAAAGTTAAACCAATACAAGAAATTAGTGTAATGCCAAAAACACCTGGAAAAGTAAGTGTTATAAACTTTGAGATTGGAGATCAGGTAAACAAAGGTGATGTACTATTTACATTAGAACAAAAGGATATTCAGTTACAAGTTGATCAAGCAAGGGCAGCACTAAGCATGTCAAAAATAGGGGTAGAGCAGCAATTAACGCAATTAAACACCAGTGTTACAACTGCAGAAACAAATTACAATGATACAAAAATAAATTATAACAGAATGCAAGAGCTATTCGAAGCGGAAGCAATCTCAGAACAGCAATTGGAAATGTCAGCGACCCAGCTAAAAATAGCAGAAGAACAATATAAGGCGGCAAAAAAGAATTTAGAATTGACAGAAGGAAAAAACAATGCTGAATCAGCTTCAAAAGCGCAATATCAGCAAGCTTTAGCAGGCTATAATATGGCTAAATCACAATTAGATAATACGGTAGTAACATCACCAATTACTGGTATTGTTGCAACAAAGAATATCGTTGTGGGTGGATTTGCAACAAGTGCAACACCATCAATGAGTGTTGTTGATTTATCATCAGTCACAATTGATGTAAATGCACCAGAAAATATCATTAACAAAGTTAAGGTAGATGATAAAGTGGATGTGTATGTAGAAGCTGCAGGAAAAACAACACTTGCAGGAACAATTGTTACCATAAGTCCTGTCGCAGACACTAGAACACAGAGTTATCCGATCCAAGTAAAAATTTCAAATGAAAAAGGGTTGTTAAAAGGTGGTATGTTTGCAGAAATCAAGCTAGTTGTTGATAAAGCAGAGAACACGTTAGCAGTGCCACTTGCTTCAATCATAAATAAAAATGGAAAAGATGTTCTATATATAGTAGATGGTGAAAGGGCACAGGAAAGAGCGGTTGAAATTGGTTATCTAAATGATAAACTTGTGCAAATACTAGATGGTGTAAATGAAAATGAAACAATTGTAGTAAAAGGACAGAATTTTATTCATGATGACTCAAAAGTGTCAATAGCGAATGAGTAGAAATGGGGTGAAACAATGAAATTACATGAACTTTCAATAAAAAGACCCGTAACAATATTAATGTGTGTATTTATAGTATTACTATTAGGATTTGTTTCTTTATCCAAAATTCCGATAGACTTAATGCCGAATATTGAGTTTCCAATAGCAATCGTATCTACCAGCTACTCAGGAGTTGGTCCACAAGAGGTTGAAAGTATTGTGACAAATACGATTGAAAATGCAATAGCATCAGTAGGAAATGTAAAATCCATACAATCCCAATCCTCGGAAGGAAATTCTCTAGTTATTGTTGAGTTTAATTCTGGTACAGATATGGACTTTGCGGCATTAGAAATGCGAGAAAAAATAGATATGGTAAAGAACTTTTTTCCTGATGAAGTGTCTGCA
The DNA here is from genome assembly GCA_963662695.2 of Clostridia bacterium. Taxonomy (GTDB): domain Bacteria; phylum Bacillota; class Clostridia; order SK-Y3; family SK-Y3. The sequence goes on from CAXXDC010000001.1 coordinate 2,143,077, forward strand.
CCAATCGTTATGAAGATGGATCCAAGTATGATGCCAATTTTAAATCTTAGTGTGACAAATGGTCTAGATGATGCAGAACTTAAAAACTTTGTAGAAGATAAAATACAACCAAGATTAGAGAGACTAGATGGGGTTGCATCAATATCGGTTTCGGGGGGGAATACCCGTGAAATAAAGGTGAATGTAGATCCAGACAAGCTATCAGGATATGGACTCTCGACAAGCCAAATCATTCAATCATTACAGACAGAAAACTTGAATCAACCAGGTGGGACTGTTGAGTATGGTGATAAAAAACTCCTTGTTAGAAGTACTGGAGAATTTAAAAGCCTTAATGACATAAAAAATGTCCCTATTATATTGCCGACTGGAAATACAATATACATACGGGATGTTGCAGAAGTAGAAGATGGTATTAAAACAATAAGTTCATATACAAGAACGGATCGCAAAGACAGTATTGGTATTTCTGTTAGTAAACAATCGGATGCTAATACGGTACAAGTCATTAACTCGATAAAAGAAGAAGTAACAAAACTGCAGAACGAATATTCTAATATAAAAATATCTATTGTATTTGATCAAGGTGAATTTATAGAGCAGGCGATTAACGGGTTAGCGAATAACCTAATCATTGGTGGTTTGCTTGCAGTATTAGTGCTATTTATTTTCTTGAAAAATGGAAGGACCACATTAATTATAGGTACAGCGATACCGGTATCTGTTATTGCAGCATTTACAATGATCTACTTCGCTGGAATCAAATTAAATATGATATCCTTAGGCGGATTGACGTTGGGCGTAGGGATGTTAGTAGACAATGGTATTGTGGTATTGGAAAACATTTATCGATATAGAACAGAAGGACATAGCAGAATTGAAGCAGCAATGTTGGGGACGCAGGAAGTAAGTGGTGCTGTAATTGCCTCGACGCTTACAACAATAGTGGTATTTTTACCGATTGTATTTACAGAAGGGATTACGGCAGAGATATTTAAAGAACTAGCATTTACTGTAGTATTCTCATTACTCGCATCCTTAATAGTAGCTTTTACGCTTATTCCAATGCTGAGTTCAAAATATTTAAAAGTGTCAAAAGCACATGAAAAATCAGAACGAAGAGGGTTAAGTAGAGTATTAGATAAATGGGATGACGTTCTTCAGGCAATTGATAATCTCTACAATAAAGTGCTGGCATGGGTATTAAAACATAGAAAAACAACAGTCTTTGGTGCAATATTCATACTAATCATTAGTTTGATGTTGATACCGTTTGTAGGAATGGAATTTATGCCTGCATCAGATCAAGGGCAATTTACCGTAGATATTAACCTTGCAGAAGGTAGTTTGTTAGAGAATACAAACGAAGTTACTATGGAAGTAGAAACAATTATATCTAATATAGAAGAAGTGGAAAAAGTATTTACAACCGTTGGTGGAGGTGGCTTTATGGGGCAAGGCTCAAATGGCAATACGGCTTCTATTACAGTCACTTTAAAAGCGTTAGAAGAAAGAGAACGAAGTACATCAGAGGTTGTAGATGGACTTAGAAACGAAGTAACAAGTATTCCAGGAGCAGAGATAAGAGTATCAGAAGTTGATTCGATGATGGGCGGCGGTATGGGAGGTAGTAATCCTGTATCTATCCAAATCAGTGGACCGGATTTAGATATATTAGCACAGATATCAAAAGAGATAGAAGCAATAGTAAAAGAAGTTGAAGGTACTAGACAGGTGGAATCTAGTATAGCAGAAGCTAGACCGGAGGCACGAATATATGTGAAAAGAGACAAAGCTGCAGCTTACGGTATGGGAACTATTCAGGTAGCCTCAACTATTCGAACTGCGGTAGAAGGTCAAACTGCAACACGCTATAAAGTAAATGGTGAAGAAATAGATATAAGAGTACAACTCCCCGAATCAGAGCGAAAAACATATGAGCAGCTAAAAAATATAAAACTATTAACACCAACAGGAGCAGAGGTACCTTTGAGTGACATCGCAGACGTTCAAACAGAACAAGGGCCCATCACAATTACACGTGAAGGACAGGAAAGATACGTAAATGTAACATCTGCCATCTTTGGTCGAGATGTTGGAAGTATAAGTAGAGATATTCAGCAAAAATTAAAGGACTTACCTCTTCCAAGTGGATATTACATTGAAATGGGCGGTGCACAGGAAGATATGATGGAATCATTTGCTAGCTTAGGCCTTGCACTATTGTTAGCAGTATTACTAGTTTATATGGTAATGGCGGCACAATTTGAATCATTGTTACATCCATTTGTCATCATGTTCGCTCTACCATTAGCTTATTCTGGTTCAGCATTAGGATTAGTTATTACAGGAAGAGCGTTAAGCGTCCCATCTTTTTTAGGTGTGATTATGTTAGCGGGTATTGTGGTTAACAATGCAATCGTATTGGTTGATTATATTAATACCCTAAGAAAAAGAGGGATGGAACGTGGAGAAGCTATCTTAAAAGCAGGACCAACGAGATTAAGACCTATCTTGATGACAACTTTGACAACAATGTTAGCACTTATACCAATGGCATTGGGAATAGGAGAAGGTTCAGAAATGATGGCGCCGATGGCAACAGTTGTAATTGGAGGATTGTTATCCTCAACATTATTAACACTAGTTGTTGTGCCTGTCGTCTATACAATTTTTGATGATATTGCAGCAAAAGCTAAGAAAAAAAAGAGAAAAATAAAAGTTGCAGATACAGTGATAGAGGGATAACCCTGAGTTAATGAATGAGAGGAGTATGATAAGTATGAAAAAGAGAATACTATCTTTAGCCGTAGTAGGAATGTTACTATTTTGTACGGCAGCTACATCTTTTGGTGCAGATAGTGCTTCTGAGGACGACGTTACTGCGGTGAAAAGTTTTACATTGCAAGAGGCGATAGATTATGCATTAGAAAATAATTCAGCAATAGGAATTAGCGAAACTGCTATCGAAAAGGCAGAAGTTGCATTTGATGAGGCAAAAAAAGGTTATAAAGATGCAAAGGTCACAACTTCTGGTATACTCATTACGACAACTTCACAAATGTTATTAGCAAAAGAAGGTTATTACAGAGACTTGGCCGAGATGGGAGTAGTATTAGCGGAAAAGGGTAAAGGAATAGCTATAGAAGGAATCAAATTTTCTGTCGAAAGTAGTTATTTCGGTGTTCTACATGCCCAAGAAAAGTATGGTATTCAAGAAAGCACACTAATTACAGCAAAACAAAATCTAGACAGTATAAACAAAAAATATGAATTAGGGATGGCGTCACCTTTGGAAGCAATGAATTTTGAAATAGCGTATTCACAGGCTGAATTGGGATTCAAATCAGCGCAAAGGGCGCTTGAATACGCTAAGATGAGTTTTAACAAGGCGATAGGATTACCACTTGATACTAAAGTTGAATTGATAGATGAACTAACTATAGAGCCACCAGAAGAAGTGAACTTAGAAGAAAAAGTAATACAAGCAATGGAAAATAGAATGGAGATTATATCTGCGCAGAAGCAATATGAATTGGATAAAATGAATTATGATATTATTAGTTCTACTTTTATTGGCACCTACGATTATCAGAATGCTAAATATACACTTAAATCAAGTGAATATACCCTTGAAGATACGAAAGTAACCATTGAACTTTCAGTTAGGAAAGCATATATGGACATGATGGATGCCTATGAAGCACTTACAATTTTAGATACGACGATAGTGCAAGTAGAAAAAGTATATATAGCCACAAAAACAAGATACGACCTTGGTATGGCGACAGAAAATGAAGTCATTGAGGCATTAAATCAGGCAAAAGCGTTGAAATTACAAAGATCACAGGCAGCTTTGGGCTATCGATTAGCTAAGAAGCAGTTTGAATTATCCTATGGTATCGGATTAGGATATTGAGAATAAATATGAAATAAAAAATAGTTTACATTCTTCAAAAAATATGATTTACTATAGTATAACCATTCTTACTGACGATGTGAGTAGGGATGGTTATATGTTTATCAATACAGTATAGAACGAGGTAAATAAATGATGGAACAGAGAAACTATGAATTAGAAAACGAAAACATTACAAAACTATTAGTGAAATATTCTACACCTGCAATTATAGGAATGGTTACCAACTCATTATATAATTTAGTAGATACCATTGTCGTTGGGCGAGGGGTAGGAACATTAGCCATAGGAGGTTTGGCAATTTGTTTTCCAATTATGATGTTATCATTGGCGATTGGAATGACGGTAGGTATAGGATCATCATCTATAGTATCACGCAGTTTGGGTGCTAAAGATTATGAAAAGGCATATAAAGTAGCAGGGAATTCATTTGCGGTTTCATTTTTCTTAGGGCTAATAATGACTTTGCTGGGTATAAGGTTCATTGAGCCACTACTAAAACTTTTTGGTTCAACAGATACCATCTTACCCTATGCCAAAGAGTATATGCAAATTGTCTTTTTGGGAATGCCATTTTTTGCGTTTTCAGTATCTTCTAATAATATTGTAAGGGCAGAAGGAAGTCCATTTATAGCAATGGTTAGCATGATGGTTGGGACAGTACTCAACATTATTCTAGATCCTATATTTGTATTAGTATTTCATATGGGAATTAAAGGTGTAGCATATGCAACAATCATTTCTCAAATTGTAGGTTTTTTATTTTTATTAACCTATTTCATTACTGGGAAGAGCAAACTGCATTTGAAGATTCATCACTTATTGTTAGATATCAAGATATTAGGGGAAGTATTTGCGATTGGTTTTTCTTCATTAGTACGGCAGGCTGCAATGAGCTTATTAGCGATTGTATTAAATAATTCATTGAGAGTATATGGTGGCGATGTTTACATTGCGATTTACGGAATCATCAATAGAATTGTAAACTTTTTATTTATGCCTGTTTTTGGTGTTGTCCAAGGACTTCAACCTATTATTGGTTTCAACTATGGTGCGAAGAAAATGAATAGAGTTAAAAAGACATTTTATCAAACAACATTGGCGGTCACAGTAATGCTTACTTTTGGCTGGGCTGTGCTTGAACTGTTTCCTGGTACAGTGATGAGTATTTTTAGTTCTGATGCTGAGCTAATAAGAAGTGGGGCACCAATACTCAGAATAATGACTGTAATGCTACCACTTTTAGGGATACAAATGGTTGGTTCAACATACTTTCAGGCAGTGGGCAAAGCTCTGCCAGCAACGATTCTATCTATGTCTCGGCAACTATTATTTTTTATTCCCATAGTACTATTACTTCCTTTATACTTTGGTTTATCGGGTATATGGGCAACATTTCCGATCTCCGATATATTAGCTGTAATTATAACACTCATTTGGGTCATAAAAGAGCTTAGGCATTTATCAGATGATACAGAAGAACAGGGAGAATCAGAAAGAGCTTAACATTTGGTGTATTATTAGAACCACAGTCATTAGAAAAGTTATATGCTGTGGTTCTTTAATTAATTGTTATTTTATGTGAAAATGTAAATAGCAATTAATAACGAATAATAGGACGTGAATGGAGGAAACAATATGCGCATTTTCAAGAAATCCAGTAAATTAGATAATGTATGTTATGATATCAGAGGTCCAGTACTACAAGAAGCAAAGAGACTTGAAGAAGAAGGATATCATATTACAAAATTAAATATAGGAAATCCAGCTCCTTTTGGATTTGATGCACCAGAAGAAGTCATCCATGATGTAATTATGAATTTGAAAAATGCTCAAGGATATTGTGATTCTAATGGTCTGTTTTCTGCTCGAAAAGCAATCATGCAGGATAGCCAAAAGAAAAACATTTCAAATGTACAATTAGAAGATATCTATACAGGAAATGGTGCCAGTGAACTAATTGTAATGTCGATGCAAGCGCTATTAGATAATGGGGATGAGATATTGATACCAGCACCAGATTATCCTTTGTGGACAGCTGCAGTCAATATCTCAGGAGGAAAACCAGTACATTATATATGTGATGAAGAAGCGGATTGGAACCCAGATATTAATGACATAAGAAGTAAAATTACACCTAAAACAAAAGGAATTGTTGTCATAAATCCAAACAATCCTACTGGGGCTGTATATTCTAAAGATATACTTGAAGAAATCATTAATATTGCGCGTGAACATCAATTAATTGTGTTTTCTGATGAAATATATGATAAGATTCTTTATGATGATGCTAAGCATGTACCTATGGCTTCTCTGGCAGATGATGTACTATTTTTGACTTTTAATGGGCTATCCAAATCTCATCGTGTAGCTGGTTTTAGAGCAGGTTGGATGATCATTAGTGGTAATAAAGCGGGTGCAGAAGAATATATTGAAGGACTAAATATGATGGCAGGTATGAGATTATGTAGTAATGTACCTGCACAATATGCAATACAGACATCACTTGGAGGATATCAAAGCGTTAACGAACTAATATTACCAGGGGGACGTTTACGAGAACAAAGGGATTGTTGCTATGAAATGCTCAACGATATTCCAGGTATAACATGTGTTAAACCCAAAGGGGCATTTTATGCGTTCCCCAAAATAGATATTTCTAAATATAACATTATGGATGATAGGCAGTTCGCACTAGACCTTTTACTGCAGAAAAAAATATTATTGGTACAGGGTACAGGCTTTAACTGGAAAGAACCTGATCACTTTAGGATTGTTTTCCTTCCACAGGTACGGGAATTGGAATCGGCTATAAATAAACTAGGTGATTTCCTATTGAAATATAGACAATAAAAATAGATATTTGAGTGGTTACAGATGATTTGTCTGAGTTAGCATTTTATGCTAAGTTAGATAAATCATTTTTTTTGTTTTTTTATTGCAATTAATAAAGATTTATTTTTTCTTAATATTACATTTAGAAAAGAAATATATAATGTTATCACTATTAGCTGGATAGATATTTAAGTCGCTTAATTAAAAGGGGGAGATTTTTTTGCTTCAAAAAGAACATTCATGCGATTTAGAATATTTTGAGAAAATAAATATTTTTGAATTTATCGTAATAAAAAAGATAAAAAAAATTATGTGTTCTGGACTTGAAACAGGCATAGATTTATCACATATTCAATTAATTATGTTTATTGGAAAACAAGGTCAGTGCAGGGTTTCTGATATTGCACAACATTGTAATGTTACACTAAGTGCTATTACTAATTTAGCAAATAAACTAGTTAACATGAGGGTTATTACAAGAAAACGAAGCAAAAAAGATAGAAGAATTGTACATATTCAACTAACGGATAAAGGTAAAAAACAATTAGATATAATCAAAAAAAATAGAAAAAAATTGTATGAACAATTATTTTCAAATTTGTCCGAAAAAGAAATAATGTTTTTTTTCAGTACTTTTGATAAAATTCTCGTGAATTTATTGAAAGAAGATCAGGGTGGGGATGATGTAGCTGTAAGTGTATAAAGTGTATTTATCCGATGACTAAGAACTCTGTTTATATTCAGAAAATCCTTTCGCTTAAATTGTTATTAGATATGCAGAAATATACCACTTGTGGAGTGTGGAAGGAATGCTGCTGATATAAAAATAAAGTCTTAAATTATACGAGGGGGGATTCATGTATGAAAGTAAAACATGTAAGTTTATTAGCGATTTTGTTAATGAGTGCATTAACCATTTCGGGGTGCGGTCAAGACGTTGTATCAACAGATACAACACAAGAAATGCAAGCTGTCAATGTTAATGTCGCGAAGGTTACAAAAACCACAGTAGAGTCATCTGTTACATTAAATGGAAAACTACAGCCTGCTCAACATATTAATGTTGTGCCTAAAATGGCTGGAAAAGTTAATAGTATTAAATTTGATGTAGGGGATAATGTAAAAAAAGGAGATGCTCTCTTTACGTTAGAAGATAAGGATATTCGTTTACAGGTACAACAGGCAGCAGCAGGTTTAAAGATGGCACAAGTCGGATTGACAAGAACAAAAGGTAGCGGAAAGGAACAACAATTAACGCAGCTCAATACTGCTTTAACACAGGCAGAAACAAATTATACTAATGCCAATAAGAGCTATGAGAGAATGAAGGAATTGTATGATCAAGGGGTTATTTCAGAACAACAGTTAGAGCAAACTGAATCCCAAAAGAAGATAGCAGAAGAACAATATAATGCTGCGAAATCAAGTTTAGAGCTGACAGAATCAAAGGTACAACCTGAAAGCATAGCGACGGCACAAGCACAACTGCAACAAGCACAGGCAGCGTACGATACTGCAAAATCAGCATTAGATAACACAATCATTACTTCTCCTATCACTGGTGTAATTGCAACGAATAATGTGAAGATAGGAGAATTTGCAACAAATGCTTCAGTAGCAATGAGTGTCATTGATAATTCTTATATGACTGTGGAAGTAGATGTGCCAGAGAACGCAATTAATAAAATAAACTTGAACGATAGTGTTAATGTTTTGGTGAATACTGTTAGTGATAAACCTTTAAAAGGTGAAATTATGACAATCAGTCCGATTGCCAATAGTAGAACACAAAGCTATCCGGTTAAAATAAAAATTGCGAATGATTCTGGACTTTTAAAAGGTGGAATGTTTGCTGAAATTAAAATAATAGCAGATAAAGCGGAAAATGCTTTAGCAGTACCTTTAATTTCAATGGTTACCGTAGATGGTAAGAATGTAGTATACGTTGTGAATGGTGAAAAAGCTGAAAAACGGGAAATACAAATCGGGTTTATAAATGAAGAATATGCGCAAGTAACACAAGGATTAGAAGAGGGTGAAGTAATCGTAATAAAGGGTCAAAATTATCTTACTGATGGTTCTAAACTGACAGTAGTTGAATAAAAGGAATGAGGTGAAGGAATGAAACTACATGAGCTTTCAATAAAAAGACCCGTATCTGTAATGATGTGTGTACTTATTGTTCTGTTATTAGGCTTAATTTCATTGACTAGAATTCCTATGGATTTATTACCGCCCATAGAAATACCTGTTGCAATTGTTATGACTAGCTACTCTGGTGTAGGTCCTGAGGAGATAGAGAACATCGTAACAAAATCAATAGAAAATGCTGTTGCATCTGTTGAAGGTGTAGAGAATATCTCCTCAACGTCAAGTGAAGGTTCGTCTGTAGTAATTGTAGAATTTGATTATGGAACAGATATGGATTTTGCAACATTAAATATAAGAGAAAAAGTTGACATGGTAAGGAAGTTTTTGCCCAGTGATGTTGATTCGCCAATGGTAATAAAGTTAGATCCAAGTATGATGCCAATTGCGAGTTTAAGTGTCTCCAATGGTATGGATGAGGCTACGTTAAAAGAATTTGTAGAAGATACGGTCCAACCAAGATTTGAAAGTATTAGTGGTGTTGCATCAGTGCGTATTTCAGGTGGTAAAACACGTGAAATACAAGTGGAAATAGATCCAGAAAAGATGTCAGGATATCAAGTTGGAATCAATAGCATCATTAGTGCATTGCAAATGGAAAATTTAAATTCTCCTGGCGGAAATGTAGAATTTGGGGATAAAAAACTTCTTGTTCGAAGTACTGGTGAGTTTAAGAGCATCGATCAGATTAAAAACATCCCGATTATGCTATCACAGGGGACAATATACCTAAGGGATATTGCGAACGTAAAAGAAGGATTTAAAACAATAGATTCCTATACAAGGATGGACGGGAAAAACAGTATAGGAATATCTATACAAAAGCAATCAGATGGTAATACTGTTGAAATTGTGAATAGTATAATAGATGAAATAGAAGAATTAAAGCAGGAATTTCCCGATGTAACTATTGAGATAGCCTATGAACAGGGTGGATTTATAGAAAAAGCGATAACTTCTGTTGTTCAAAGTGCAGGGCTCGGATTTATTATGGCAATTATCGTTCTTTTTGCGTTCTTAAAGAATGGAAGAAGTACGTCAATCATAGCCACATCTATCCCTCTTTCAATTATAGCTACATTTGTAATTATGTATTTTTCAGGTGTTAAATTGAACATGATATCACTAGGAGGCTTAACCCTTGGCATAGGAATGTTAGTGGATAGTAGTGTTGTTGTGTTAGAAAATATTTATAGATTTAGAAGTGAAGGTTATAGTAGGATAGAGGCAGCACGGTTAGGAACTGGCGAAGTGGCTGGCGCAGTTTTTGCATCCATTATGACGACAGCGGTTGTATTCCTTGCGATAATTTTTACTGAAGGAATGGCAGGTCAAATATTTAGAGAGTTAGCTCTAACAGTGGTATTTTCGTTGATGGCATCCTTAATTGTTGCATTAACTTTGGTACCAATGTTAAGTTCAAAATACTTACGTGTTGATAAGGCACATGAGGGGACAAGAAAAGGACTGAAAAAAATCACCGATAAATGGGATGATTGGTTAAATGCAGTAGATAGAACTTATGGGAAAATATTGGGTTGGGTTTTAAAACATCGAAAATCCACAATATTACTTGGTATTACTGCACTTATCGTAGCGATATTCTTACTACCATTTGTCGGGGTAGATTTTATGCCTGGCATGGATCAGGGACAATTCACAGTTGATATTGAGCTCCCACAGGGAACGGTATTAGAACAGACGAATGATATAGCATTACGAGTTGAAGAAATACTATTTAAAATAGATGAGGTAGATAAGGTATTTGTAAGTGTTAGTGGTGGTAATGCAATCCAGGAAGGAAGTTCGAATATTGCATCCATTGATGTATCGCTTAAGGGATTAAAAGAAAGAAAACGAAGTACATCCGTAGTAGTAGATGAATTAAGAACAGATTTGAGCAAAATTATTGGTGCTAAAATAAAAGTAACAGAGTCTGATTCCATGATGGGCGGCGGAGGCATGTCAAGTGCTCCCATATCTGTGCAGATTAGCGGTAATGATTTGGATGTTTTAGAAGATATATCAAAGGAAGTAATGACGATTGTAAAGAGTGTAGAAGGTACACGACAAGTAGAATCTAGTATCGCAGAAGCTAAACCAGAGGCTCAAATCATTGTAGACAGAGATAAAGCAGCATATTATGGATTGAATACTGCGCAAGTTTCTTCCTTTGTTAAAATGGCTGTTTCGGGTAGTGTAGCAACACAATATAAGGTTGATGGTGACGAAATAGATGTAAGAGTTCAACTACCAGAATCAGATAGAGATACTTTTGAACAATTAAAGAATACTAAAATATTAAGCCCAATCGGTACGGAAGTATCATTGAGTGATATTGCGGAGATTAGTATTGAACAAGGGCCTATTAGTATTGAGCGTGATTCCATGAAAAGATACGTAAGTGTCACTGCTGATATATTTGGTCGAGATCTCGGAAGTGTTAATAACGATATCAGTGCACAACTAGATAAATTAACTCTACCAACAGGATACACGGCTAAAATAACTGGAGAGCAGGAACAAATGATAGAATCTTTTGTAAGCCTTGCATTGGCGCTAGTATTGGGGATTGTATTAGTATATATGGTAATGGCGATGCAATTTGAGTCATTATTACAACCCTTTATTATAATGTTTTCAGTACCACTGGCATATTCAGGCTCATTGTTTGGTTTAGTGATTACAGGAACACCATTAAGTGTTAATTCATTCTTAGGTGTAATCATGCTAGCTGGTATAGTGGTTAACAATGCGATAGTGCTTGTGGATTATATTAACACACTTAGAGAGAAAGGAATGGCGCGTAGTGAAGCAATACTAAAAGCAGGACCTATAAGATTGCGTCCAATATTGATGACTAGTTTGACAACAATGTTATGTCTTATGCCTATGGCATTAGGAATGGGTGAAGGGTCAGAATCTATGTCACCAATGGCGATTGTTGTTATTGGTGGTTTGATTACATCAACGTTTCTGACATTAGTTGTTGTACCGGTAATCTATACAATATTTGATGATATAGCTGTAAAAGTAAAATCAAAGCGAAAGAAACAAAAAATAACTGCAGATGCAGTTATGTAAGGATAGTGAGAGGGGTTTGATAAAAATGAAGAAAAGATTACTAACTTTAGTCGTAGCAGGAATTTTATTAATTAGCACAACAGTGACATCCTTTGGTGCAGATAATACGGTGGCAGGGACAAAGGCAGAAGAAGCGGTAGAAGTCAAAAGCTTTACATTACAACAGGCAATAGATTATGCACTAGAAAATAGTACACAACTTAAAAAACTAAATGCAGACATTAAGATAGCAGGAGTTGATGCAAGAAGCACTGGAAGTAAGTATGGTTCCATGAAAGATGAATCTTTAGCTTTTTTTCAAGAGCTAAGTAGAGATACATCAGGTGAAACTATAGTTAGCTATACAAGAGTAAAAGAAGGGTACTATAAAGAGGCGACAAAAATGGCTGTGAGGTTAAACGAAAAAGGCGAAGAAATGGCAACAGAGGGCATTAAGTTTTCTGTAGAGCAAAGCTATTTTGGTGTACTCCATGCCCAAGAAAACCTTGATATTCAAAAGAGTGTTTTGAATGCCGCAAAACAGAATTTAGATGCAGGCAATAAAAAATTAGCATTAGGGTTGGTATCAGAAATAGAAGCCATGACTTTTGAAATTGATTATTCTCAGGCAGAGATCGCATATAAATCGGCGCAAAGAGAGTTAGAATATGCGAAAATGTCTTTTAATAAAGTAATAGGGGTTCCTTTAGATACTAAAGTTGCGTTGACTGAAAAGATTGCAATAGAGGCACCGGAAGAAGTAGATTTAGATGCCAAGGTATCAGAAGCACTTGAAAACAGAATGGAAATGATTACAGCACAAGAACAATATGAATTAAGTCAGTTGGATTATGAAATTCTTAAAGGAAATGCACCTGGAACCTATGGTTTTAAAACAGCAGTGTATACGCTTGATTCAAATGAAAATGAGCTTTCTGAAACAAAGAAGGAAGTTGAGCTTTCTGTCCAAAAAGCCTATATGGATATGATGGATGCGTATGAGGGACTCACGATTTTAGATAAGACAATCGTACAAGTAGAAAAAGTATATGATGCTACTAAAAAAAGATATGAAGTTGGCATGGCAACAGAAAACGATGTAATCGAATCACTCAATCAGTTAGCAGAAATAAAGTTACAACGTGCCGAAGTAGCGTTAGGATATAATTTAGCTAAGAAAATGTTTAAAGTTTCCTATGGTATAGGGTTAAGCGCCAATTAAATTAGTAAAATGACTATCTTTACTTAATAGTAAGGATAGTCATTTTTTTAGCACTATTGTAAACTAAAAAATAAAAAGGTTGACAATAAGACGAACTTCATTTATTCTATTGTAAGGAGAGTTTAAACTTTAATTTCTAACACAATAGAAAGTGAGGTCAATTATATGAAAATTAATACAAAAGATATTATTTTAGTAGCGCTATTTGCTGCACTAACAGCTATAGGAGGATTCGTAAAAGTACAAGTAGGTCCTGTACCATTGACACTTCAATTATTTTTCTGCTCCTTTGCAGGAATACTATTAGGAGCGAGACTTGGAATGTTTTCACAGTTCATATATGTACTTATCGGTCTTATAGGGATCCCTATTTTTACACAAGGCGGAGGTCCAGCATATGTCTTGAATCCTACTTTTGGATTTTTGATTGGTTTTATTGTTGCAGCTTATGTGATGGGTAAAATCATTGAGGATGCTAAAACATTAAGTTTAGCTAAAATATTGATAGCTGTATTAGTAGGTCTGATTGTAGACTATTTGATAGGTATTCCATATTTTTATGGCATATTTAATTTTGTTTTAAGCAAGCCGATGACATTTGTAAATGCTTCTAAAATCATGATGCCATATATGATTAAAGATGTAGCTCTAGGTGTATTTGTAGGATTAACAGCATGGAAGATGCTTCCGCTACTTAGAAACGCAGGACTTTTACCTAAAACAACCAAGTAGTACGAGGATTAGAAATGGGTAACATAGTACTAAAAAATATAATATCAAAGTTGCAGTTAAGAAATCGACTGCAACTTTTAATTTATTTTATATTTTGTCCTCACATAAAATCATGCATAAAAATTTACAAAAATATAAATACTTATATAAGAGTATTATTAATACTTATGAGGAGGTGAAGCTGTGAAAAAATCATTAGCACTTATTTTGTGTATATTCATGATATTGGGTGTATTGATGGGCTGTACAGGAGGAGACACACAAAAGGAAACTACGCCAGCGCCAGAACCAGAACCAACCGAAGAACCTACACCAGATACTGAACCGTCTGCAGGAGGGACAGCGCAAGGGCTGAAAGATGGTACTTATACTGCAGAATCTGAGCACACGGATCATGGCTGGTATGGCGCAACGGTTACGATTCAAGACGGTAAATATATGAACATAGACTTTGTAAAATATGATAGTGAAGGTACTAAAGTAGATATGTCACAATACAAACATCCTCCAGCAGTAGAAGCAATGGAAAAATATCCACAACAACTCATTGAAGTGCAAGATGCTTCAAAAGTGGATGCAATTGCAGGTGCATCATCAACTTATAAAGGGTTGCAGGAGGTAATGGGGAAAATTCGTGAGCAAGCAAAGCAATAATTTAGGCAGGGGCAGTAGTGGTTAAAGCCCCTGTTTTTCTTGTTGTCTCTTTAAATAAAGAATCATTTATGATATTATTTCTATTATCAAGAGATAGAAAATAATATCATGGTCAGGTGATTAAAACGTGCAATTTATGTTTAGACATTTAAAAAAAATACTAATATTACTTTTTATAATTATTATTCTCACAGGATTTTCATTGACAAGTTTTTTTGAAGAAAAAACAGTCGATAAGCAAAGCTATCTGTTGAATACATTGATTAGTATAAAAGCTTCTGGTGATAATGCGGAAGAAGCTATAGAGGCGGCTATGGCAAGAATTACAGAAATAGAAAATGCAATGAGTGCACATATAGAGGATACAGACGTGTGGGCAATTAATCATAGTGTACCAATGGAAGAGACTACTATCAGTGAAGATACCTTTATGGTAATAAAAAAAGGCATACACTATTCAAAGCTCACCAATGGGTATTTCGATATTACAGTTAAGGCATTGGTAGATTTATGGGGAATAGGTACAGAAAATCCAAGAGTACCCACACAGACAGAAATAAGAAATGCTCTAAATGATATAGATTATAAAATGATTGCTATGAATGAAGATTTGGGTACAATAAAACTAAAACAAGAGAATATGGGAATAGATTTGGGCGGAATTGCAAAAGGTTATGCTGCCGATGAGGTTGTTCGTATATTAAAAGAACATGGTGTGCAAAGTGCCTATGCCGATCTAGGTGGTAATATTGTCATAGTAGGTAAAAAGAGCATAGGGTGGAAACAGTACTTGCTTTCAAAAGTAAAAGGACACCAGACATCCTATTATCAAGATTGGCGAATTGGAATTCAAGATCCATTGAAGCAAAGAGGAAGTTATATGGCGGTAATAGCATTGTCGGATAAAGCAGTAGTAACATCAGGACCCTATGAGAGATATTTTGAACAAAACGGAACAATATATCATCATATTTTAGATCCTTTTTCTGGATATCCTGCGGAAAATGGTATCATTAGTGCAACCATTATTGCAGATAAATCCATTGACGCTGATGCACTTTCTACAAGTATATTTTTACTAGGAGAGAAAAAAGGTGTAAAGCTGATTGAATCATTACCAGATATAGAGGCAATTATAGTTAATGAAGATAAAAAAGTGAGTATAACAAAAGGACTAGAAGGAAAAGTGATTATTTCGAATGATGAATATAGATTCAAATAGGAGAAAGAATAAGAGTACTAAAATAGTGCGGGTGAAATATGGATTTATTAGCAAATTATCCTGAAATTATTGAAGAGATGAATATAATTGAAGATAAATTGACGCTGAGCGTGAAATCAAGGCAAAAAATTGTTGCGCAGGCAACGCAAGAGCTACTTGAAGCTGGAGGCAAAAGGCTTCGCCCACTATTATTATTACTTTCAGCAAATCTAGGAGAATATAATAGTGATAAAATTACATCATTAGCTGCTTCGATAGAATTATTACATATGGCAACACTCGTCCATGATGATATTATTGATGACTCCGTATTACGCAGAGGCAATCAAACTGTACAGTCAAGATGGGGGAAGGATGTTGCAGTGTTTACAGGAGACTACTTGCTCTGTAAGGCGCTCTTATTAATACCACAAGATATAAATACTAAGAACTCTAAGAGAATAGTACGAGCCATAAAAGTCGTCTGTGAAGGAGAGATTCAACAATATCAAGATAAATATAATCAGAATATCAGTGTGCAAGGTTATTTGAAAAGAATTGCTGCCAAGACAGCTAGTTTATTTAGTATGAGCTGTTATATCGGTGCTTCTGAAGCAAAGTTTGATAAAAAAATAGTAAATGCATTTGCAAAATTCGGCATGAGTTTAGGGATGGCTTTCCAAATTACAGATGATATATTAGATATTGTTGGGAAGAGTAAAACAATGGGTAAACCAATGGGAATAGATTTTACACAGGGAATTTATACGTTACCTATTATTTATGCCTTGCAAAATAAGCACTATAGTATGGTTATAGAAGAAATACTATTAAAACAGTATGAGCGGGAGGACACCCCAGATATTTTTGAACAAATTCTTAAATCTGGCGGTATAGAAAATTCTAAAAAATTAGCTAACCGGTACATAGAGCGGGCAAAACGTTATTTGAATGAACTACCAAATGGGTTAAGTAAAGAGATTATGCATCAATTACTAGAGCAGTTGGTAAGTAGGACAAGCTAATTATTCTTAAGGTGGTTGATTCAAAATGGCCTATAAAGATATACAAGAATTTGTAAAAGACCTTGATGAAAAAGGCTTATTAAAGAGAATAAAAATAGAAGTTGATGCAGAACTAGAAATAACAGAGATAACAGATCGAGTATGCAAACAAAATGGTTCGGCATTGCTTTTTGAAAAAGTAAAAGGATCTAAATACCCTGTGCTTATGAACAGCATGGGTTCTTTTGAGCGGTTGAACCTAGCTTTAGGTGTAAATAGTTTTGATGATATTGCCCATGAGATTAAAGAGTTAATTACACTATCAAATTATATGGGTCTATTAAACAAAGTGAAAGTAGCACCTAAGCTACTTGAACTAGTCACAAGTGTATTTCCGAAAAGAGTGAAAAATGCCCCATGTCAAGAAGTGATTGAAGAACCTGATTTAAATACACTTCCAATATTAAAATGCTGGCCTCAGGACGGAGGCAAATTTATCACATTGCCATTAGTGATAACGAAGGATCCTGTTAGTGGGAACAGTAATATGGGCATGTATAGAATGCAAAAATATGATAAAAAAACAACAGGGATGCATTGGCATTTACATAAGGATGGCAGAGAGAATTTTAATAAATATAAAGCACAGGGTGGATGTATGCCAGTATCTGTTGCAATCGGTGCAGACCCTACTATTATCTATTCCGCTACAGCACCCTTACCCAAAGAAATCAGTGAGTTTTTATTTGCGGGTTTTCTAAGGAAAAAACCTGTCGAAGTAGTGAAATGCATCTCAAATGATTTAGAAGTACCTGCCCATGCAGAATTTGTTTTAGAGGGTTATATTGATTTCGATGAACTGAGGACAGAAGGACCTTTTGGTGACCATACTGGCTATTACTCTCTAGAAGACCAATATCCTGTTTTCCATGTGACATGTATAACTAGAAAAAAGAATCCAATATATCCTGCGACAATTGTAGGGAAACCACCCATGGAAGATTGTTATCTTGCCAAAGCGACAGAGCGTATTTTTCTTCCTATATTACAAATGATACATTCAGAGATAATTGATATCAATATGCCGTTGGAAGGTGTTTTCCATAATTGTATTATCGTATCTATTAGAAAAAGATATCCAGGACATGCAAAAAAAGTGATGAATGCACTATGGGGAATGGGACAAATGATGTTTACAAAGATGATAATTGTTGTGGATGAAGCAATTAATCCCCATGATCTATCCACAGTAGCTTGGAAAGTATTCAATAATATAGATGCGAAAAGAGATTTGTTAATAGTAGATGGGCCATTAGATGCATTAGACCATTCTTCCCCTTTGCCCCATTATGGACACAAAATGGGGATAGATGCCACTAAAACGTGGCCAGAAGAAGGACACAATAGAAAATGGCCCGATGATATAGAGATGACAAAGGAAATTAAAGACTTGGTAGATAAAAAGTGGGAAGAATATAAATTAGAGTAGCGATTATAAGGGGGCGAAAAGTTTTGCGCAAACTTAAACATTTTAGTGATATGGTGATTTTTAGACACACTTTATTTGCACTCCCTTTTGTGTTTATCGGCGTATTACTTGCACAAAAAGGACTTCCGAGTTTAAGTAAATTTATATGGATTTTTCTTGCACTACTAGGTGCAAGAAATGGCGCAAATGCTTTAAATCGTCTAATAGATAGTGAAATAGATAAAGACAACCCTAGAACAGCAAATCGACATATTCCCAGTGGGATTCTTCAGAAATGGGAGGTATTACTTTTTATTATTGCGTGTTTCATATTATTTATATTTTCAGCCTATATGATTAATCCACTTTGTTTGATGTTATTGCCAATCCCTATCTTTTTATTTGTATTCTATTCCTATACAAAACGATTTACATGGTGGTGTCATTTTGTATTAGGCGCTTCAGTCGGCGGTGCTCCTATGGGAGGATGGCTTGCCATCAAAGGCACTATTGTCTTTCCAGAAATAATTACACCCTTTATCCTGTGGGCGACTGTAGGTTTATGGGTTGCTGGATTTGACATCATTTATGGTACATTGGACTATGAATTCGATACCCAACATGGCATCTATTCAGTTCCAGCGTGCTTTGGGATTGCAAGCGCATTAAAAATTTCAGCCATATGTCATTTGATGGCGATACTATTACTATATTTATTACCACTTTTTTATCCGATGGGATGGACATATTATATAGCAGTGACTATTGTTGTAGCGATGCTATATTATGAACATACAATTGTATCACCAGATAATCGTAATAATGTAAAAATTGCATCATACAATGTAAACGAACTAGTGGGAATCGTTGTATTTATAGGTGTATGCATTGATGTGCTTTTTTTCTAAGGTTGTATAGGGGGGGGACGGTGTGAGTGGTTTAGTGAAAATTATAGAGTGAACAGTGTTTTGGTGGCTTTATTTAAGTATATTTTATATTATTAAGAGAGAATGAAGGAGTTTGTTAAAGAATGTTGAATATATATAAATAAGCCATTAAATTAACATAATATATATTATGGGCATTATGTTTTTTTTATTCTTTGTTAAAAATAGGAGTATATTATATGAAATCAGTGTTAGAAAGATACAAGTTGCTATTCAACCCCAAAACTATGAATATACATAAAAAATTCACTATCTTTCTTTTTCTTATCTCTTCTTTTATGTATATTTTACTTGGCATCTTAACACATACGATTGTCTTAGGGAGTTATGAAGAGAGAGAACAGCAAGACATGAATAAACAAATAGAAAGAGTTGTTAAATTTTTAGGGCACGAACTATATGAACTTGATTTAATCGGTAGAGAATATGCTATGCGGGATGATACGTATAACTTTTTATATGATAAAAACCAAGATTATATTGATAGAAGTATAGCAGATAATTTTTTCGTATATTCTAGATTAAATATATTTATATTAATTGATACAGAAGGTAATGTTGTCTTTAAGAAGGCGTTTGACTTAGAGGAAAAGATTGAGGTTCCTATTTCAGAAAACTTATTGCGTTATATTGCAAAGCATCAATCTCTTTTCGATTCATCAGAAAAAAGCGATGGTATCGTTGGTTTTATAACGTTACAAGACGAGCATATGATTGTTTCAGTTTCGCCAATTCTGGCAAGGCATTTTCAAGGTTCTAGCCACGGCATACTGATTGTTGGACGACATATTGATGAAAATAAACTTGCACTACTATCGGAGCAAACACAATTATCAATTTCATTTGCAGATGATAGAGAAAAGCATCAATCACTTAAACAAATTAGCATTAGTAGTACTCTATTTAAAAGAAAATTACATGCATGGATTGGTAGTGGAGATAAAAAGTATATTGATGGATATATTTCGATTAATGATATGAAAGAAAAATCTGATTTAATGTTGAAAGTAAAAACCCAAAGGAAAATATACTCGCAAGGTCGTACTACAATATTCTATTTTATATTTGTAACTGTATTTTTATCAATAATTTTTCTAACTAGTGTTTGGTTTTTTATGAATCGAGTTATTTTTAATCGTTTAAATATTTTGATGTTAGGGCTACATAAAATGGGGAAATATAGTGATGCATCACGGGTTTCGCTATTATCAAAAGATGAATTTTCAGCATTAGAAGATGAATTTCATAATATGATAGAAGCGATAGAGATATCACAAAAACAGATTATACATCAAGCTCAGCATGATATATTAACAAATCTACCTAATAGACGTTACTTTTATGAGCAGGCAGAGGCGTTATTGAGAAAAGCGCATGATGAAAACAGGATTGCAGCAGTTCTTTTTATCGACCTTGATCATTTTAAAAGTATTAATGACTCCTTTGCACACAGGGTAGGAGATCTTTTGCTTCAAGCTGCTGCAAAAAGGTTAAAAACAGTTGCGCCTGAAGAAAGTATTCTTTCTCGATTAGGAGGTGATGAATTTCTCGTGTTTCTATCTGAAATAGAATCGGTGGTAGAGGCAGAAGCAATTGCCAAACAAATCATAAAATCTTTTAGTAAACCATTTAAAATCGATGATAGACAACTTGTGATTACAGCAAGTATTGGTATGAGTATATATCCTCTAGATGGTGCTGATCTTGAAGTACTAATAAATAACGCTGATATTGCAATGTATAAGGTGAAAAAAGAGACAAAAAATAATTATAAATTATATAAATCAGATATGAGAAATCGATTATCTGGAGATATGTTGCGTAAGGCATTAGAGCGGGATGAGTTAATGGTATATTATCAACCTCAAATTAATGGATGTACGCAAAAAATAGAAGGGATGGAAGCATTGCTGCGTTGGAAGCATCCTAAATTAGGAATGATATCTCCATTTGAATTTATCCCGTTGGCTGAAGAAACGGGGCTCATCGTACTGATTGGAGAATGGGTGCTGAGAGAGGCCTGTTTACAGAATAAAAAATGGCAGAATGCAGGGTATAAAAACATATGTGTGTCTGTCAATATATCAAGCATCCAGTTAATGCGTCAAGATTTTATGGAAAGTGTAAAAGGGATATTAGATGAGACAAATTTAGAAACATCATATCTTGAATTAGAAATCACGGAAAGTATAGCGCTACATAAAGCAGATGCCGTTATATTTAAATTGCAGAAGCTCAGAGATATGGGGATTCGTATAACTATTGATGACTTTGGCACGGGGTATAGTTCTTTGAGTTACCTCGAAAGATTCCCGATTGATTGTCTTAAAATTGATAAAATGTTTATGAATAACATTGTTCATAACCCTACGATTCCTAAAGTGATTATTGGTATGGCTAAGAGTTTAGGGATTTCGGTTATTGCGGAAGGTGTAGAGACAAAAGAACAGCTAGAAGAAGTAACAAAACTTGGATGTCTTATAATACAGGGATATTTGTTCAGCGAGCCGCTTCCAGTCGACAAATTAGGGGAATTGCTAAGAGAAAATAAGTAATTAGGTCAGGTTTGCGTTGTATATCAAACTTGACCTTTTTGGCATTAATTGACGTTCGGACAAATACATGATACATTTATTTTAATAGTATTCAAACAAAAAACAATACTAAAAGGAGTGTGTGAAAATGAAGATTTGTTGTTTTCCTCATTGTGCATATTTATCTGAAACTTCTAGAATGATCGCTGTATACAAAGAGCTGGAGAATAAAGGCGTTGAGGTAATAATGGCAACGCATGGAGGTCAATATGAAGAGTTGTTAAAAACAGAAAAAATTCCTTATTTTATTGTTGAACCATATATGGATACGAAAAGAGCACAACTATTTGTTGCGACGAATCGTGGTGAAAAGGGACGGAAGGGGTTCTATGAAACAGATGAGTTGAGAGAGCATGTGCAATCAGAAATCGCATTTTTCAAAAAGCATAAAATTGATAAAATACTTTCTGGATTCACATTGTCTTGTGTAATTTCTGCTAGAGTAGCAAAGGTTAAGTTAGCTGTGACACATTTAGGTTCTTATGTTCCTTCTATCTTTGAATACAAATTATTACCGGGATTTATGATGTTGGATAATTGGTTACTACGTTTAATTCCAAACCAATGGAAAATAAACTTTGTAAATTGGTTTATTCCTCGCACAAAGCTTTGGACAAAGGAATTCAATATTATTGCAAAAGAAGTAGGTATAAAACCTTTTAAGAGTATGCAGGAAGTAATGATGGGCGACACGATTATTGCCACAGATGTGCCGGAGATTCTTGGTATACCTGAAGAAGATATGAATCGTTGTCAACCAGCGTATAAAAAACTATACAATTATTCTTTTATAATAAAGTATGGTGGAGCGATATATGCAAAGTTTTTTGGAGAGGTACCAGAAGATGTAAGAGAATTTCTGGAAACGGATAAGAAAAAAGTATATGTTGCTATGACATCAAGTAGGATTGATTATATAAAACGAGTATATGAGTCATTGATGGAGTTAGATAATTTAAGAGTTGTTTTTTGTAGTACAGTACATGAGTTGAATTTAGAGGAAAAGCCTCATATTTTGATTAAAAAGTATTTACCTTCTCATAAACTAATGCCGCTTACTGATTTGGCAATTATCCATGGAGGGCAAGGTAGCGTTCAGACTGCAATTTCATCAGGAACACCAATCATAGGTTTTCCACTTCACGTTGAACAAGCTTTAAATGTAGCATTAATGGAAAAGCATGGAGCAGGAAAGATGCTTCGTATAAGTCAAGTTGATAAAGTAATGTTACAAGAAACCATGATTGAAATATTACAAGATTCATCCTATAAGAGAAATATGGCAACGCTAAAAGATTATCAAGACAGAGTTGATGGTCCAAAGAGAGTGGCAGATTTGATGATTGAGATGTAAAACTGGAGGTGATGATGCTGAAAAACAATTTTGAAATCGGATTTATTGGTGCGGGAAAAGTGGGTACTGCCTTCGGTGTATATCTCAAACAGAATGGTTTTGCTATTTATGGCTATTATAGTCGTACTTTGAATTCAGCTAATAGCGCTGCTGCCTTAACGAATAGCAAAGCGGAAAAAACACTAAGTGGACTTGTAAGGCATACAGATATTATTTTTATTACGACGAATGATGATGAAATAGAAAGAGTATGTAATACATTGGTTGAACAAGACTTACTATGTAAAGGCAAAATATTGGTACACATGAGCGGTAGCTCTTCGTCTAGTATTCTTCAATCAGCTAAGCAGAAGGGATGCTATACGTATTCTCTACATCCCTTACAATCATTTGCTGATATTCATAAAGCTGTTCAAGATTTAAAACATACTGTTTTTAGCGTTGAAGGTGATGACGACAAAATTGAAGTAATAGAAAGCATCTTAAATAGGATGAGAAATAAATATTTTAGAATTACAGCTGAGCAAAAGGCATTATATCATGCTGCTGCATGTATGGTATCGAATTATTTGGTAACTTTGATGGAGCAAGGACTTTCATTATTTGAATCTATAGGGATTGATAAACAAGAAGGGTACAAAGCGTTATTACCATTGATTGAAGGGACTATAAAAAACATTGATGCACTAGGTACAGAAAAAGCACTGACAGGACCGATTGCGAGAGGTGATAGTAAAACGATTAAGAGGCATGTTAAAGCCATGGGGGAATATTCGCCAGAAAGCTTAGAATTCTATCGATTTATGGGAATGTTGACAATAGAACTTGCGGTAAGAAGCAAAAAAAGCGATGCGCATATGACCTATAATATGAAAGAACTATTGCAATAAATGTCATGAATAGTTGTAAAGATATTTAAATATAGAAAAAAATATGATGTAAAAAACATCAATTATATTAGTTGAAGAATTGCAAGTTTGAAGGAACTAACTGTCAAAAACATTTTTTTGTTTGGATATAAATAATGAAAAACGATATTTTTTGCAATAAAAGTTTTAAAAAAATGCAAAAACATTGGATTTGAATAAATCAGGTGTAGACAAAAAAGTAAAGTTGTTGTACAATGTATAAGTGATAATGGCATTTCTGTAAGGATTTTAATAAGTAAATTATGAAAGTTGATTGGAACATTCTTACAAAATGAATATAAATATGCAATGTTGCATTCAGATAATTGCAGAAAAGTACTTTTAATTAAAAGTACTTTTTGTCACACTAGTTATTCTAGATGAAAATTATTAATATATAAGGAATAGAAAGGTTGAAGAATATGCAAAATTACGGTTTGCCTCCTAAGCAGGGGCTGTATGATCCTCGGTTCGAGCACGATGCGTGTGGAATGGGGTTTGTCGTAAACATGAAAGGTAATAGGTCACATGATATTGTTGGCGAAGCATTAATGGTGCTTGAAAATCTTACTCACCGTGGTGCGAGTGGGGCAGAAGAAAATACTGGTGATGGTGCTGGTATTCTCATTCAAATTCCTCATACATTTTTCAAAAATGAAAGTAAAGAACTTGGGTTTGAACTTCCTGAAGCAGGTGAATATGGTGTAGGGATGGTATTTGCTCCTGCTGATGCGGACGAAAGAGAAAAATGCGAAAAGCAATTTGAAGCGATTGCCCAAGAAGAAGGTCAGACTGTATTAGGTTGGAGAACTGTTCCCATTAATAGTACGTCACTAGGAGAAACAGCTTTGGCATGTATGCCTGTATTTAGACAGGTTTTTATTAAGCGTAATCCAGCATTAAAAGATGGTATGGATTTTGAGAGAAAACTTTATGTGATTCGTAAGCGTGCTGAAAATGCGTTTAAGAATTGCTTTTATATGGCAAGTCTTTCACATAGAACAATCGTATACAAAGGTATGTTAACACCAGAACAACTAGGAGAATTTTATACAGAGTTATCTGATCCTACTTTAGATACTGCACTAGCAATGGTACATTCACGTTTTAGTACAAACACATTTCCAAGTTGGGAAAGAGCACATCCAAACCGTTACCTTGTACACAATGGTGAAATTAATACATTGCGTGGGAATGTAAACTGGATGAGAGCAAGACAAGCAGATTTAGCGACTGATTTATTTGGCGATGATATTTCGAAAGTATTCCCTATCATCGATGAAAATGGTAGTGACTCATCAATGTTCGATAATGCATTAGAATTTCTTGCCCTTTCAGGTCGTTCATTGCCACACGTTGCAATGATGATGGTGCCAGAACCTTGGTCTAAGAATGAGGGGATTAGTGAAGAAAAGAAAGCCTTCTATGAATATCATAGTTGTATCATGGAACCATGGGATGGTCCTGCTGCGATGGGATTCACCGATGGGGTACAAGTTGGAGCGGTTCTTGATAGAAATGGATTGCGTCCTTCAAGATACTATGTAACAAAAGATGATAAAGTTATTTTATCATCAGAAGTAGGGGTTCTTGACATTGCGCCAGAAAATGTAGCGTACAAAGGAAGACTACAACCAGGACGTATGTTATTAGTAGATACAGAAGAAGGACGTATCGTTACAGATAAAGAATTAAAACATAACATTGCTTGTGAAAAGCCATACAGAGAGTGGTTAGATGAAAATCTAATTAAATTGGAAGAACTAACGGAAGCACCGCATGCGACGCCAGTTGAACACCAATCAGTATTGGATAGACAAATGGCTTTTGGATATACATTTGAAGATTTAACATCATATTTAGAACCAATGGCTAAAAATGGTGTTGACCCTATTGCAGCGATGGGTGATGATTCTCCATTAGCAGTATTATCGGAAAAACCTAAATTAATTTATGATTATTTTAAACAGTTATTTGCACAGGTTACAAACCCTCCAATCGATGCTATTCGTGAGGAAATTGTAACATCTGCAACACTTTTACTGGGTACTGAAAGCAACTTGCTTGAAGCTGGAGCTGATAACTGTCGCCAGGTAGAAATAGAAAAACCAATATTAACAAATGAACAGTTAGAAAAACTACGTCATATTGATAGGCCAGGCTTTAAAGCGGTTACGTTACCAATTTTATTTAAAGTTAATGATGGTGGTCGAGGAATAGAAAATGCAATGGATGAATTGTTCCAAATTGCAAAAAAAGCTGTAAATGACGGAGCAAATATTTTAATATTATCTGATCGTGGTATCAATAAAGAAAATGCAAACATACCAGCATTACTTGCTGTAGCAGGATTACATCACTTCCTAATCCGTGAAGGGCTACGAACTAAGGTTGGTATCGTTTTAGAAACGGGTGAAGCGAGAGAGGTACATCATTATTGTACATTGATAGGTTATGGTGCAACAGCGATTAACCCATACCTTGTTTATGAAACATTGGAAGATATGTTGGAACAAGGAATGCTTAAAGATATTAATTATGAAAAAGCAGTTGAAAACTATATCAAAGGTTCGACAAAAGGTATCGTAAAGGTGCTTTCAAAAATGGGTATTTCAACGGTACAAAGTTATCATGGTGCACAAATATTTGAAGCGATTGGTATTAAACAAGAGATTATAGATAGATACTTTACAGGAACACCTTCAAGAATAGAAGGTATCGGCTTAGATGAAATTGCAAAAGAAGTACAAATGCGACATGAACAAGCATTTGCAGAGCGTCGTGGAGAGACAAAAACATTAGAAGCCGGTGGATTATATCAGTGGAGAAAAAATGGAGAATACCACATGTATAATCCTGTCACAATACACACACTACAGAATGCGTGTAGAACGAATGACTATGATATGTACAAAGAATATTCGGAGTTAATTACTGGAGAAAGTCAAAAGCTTTGTACATTGAGAGGTTTATTAGACTTTAAAATTGATGAATCACAATCTATTTCAATTGATGAAGTAGAATCAGTGGAATCCATATGTAGACGTTTTAAAACAGGAGCGATGTCCTATGGCTCTATTAGTAAAGAAGCACATGAAGCACTTGCTATTGCTATGAATAGAATTGGTGGAAGAAGTAATACAGGAGAAGGTGGAGAAGATCCAGATCGTTTCACACCGGATGCTAATGGAGACTCCCGTTGTAGTGCTACGAAACAGGTTGCATCAGGTAGATTTGGTGTAACAGGTCATTATTTGGCAAACTCAAAAGAAATCCAAATAAAGATGGCTCAAGGGGCAAAACCAGGAGAAGGTGGACATCTACCAGGTAGAAAAGTATACCCATGGGTTGCTAAAGTTAGAAGCTCAACACCGGGTGTAGGATTGATTTCACCACCACCACATCATGATATATATTCCATTGAGGATTTAGCGCAACTTATACACGACCTAAAGAATGCGAATAAAGAATCACGTATAAATGTTAAATTGGTTTCTGAAGTGGGCGTAGGTACAATTGCTGCTGGGGTAGCGAAGGCGAAAGCAGACGTTGTACTCGTCAGTGGTTTCGATGGAGGTACAGGGGCGGCACCTAGAACCAGTATCAGAAATGCTGGATTGCCATGGGAACTTGGTATTGCTGAGACACATCAAACACTTGTACTCAACAATTTGCGTGACCGTATCGTGGTAGAAACGGATGGTAAACTATTAACTGGACGTGATGTAGTGGTAGCAGCATTACTTGGTGCTGAAGAATATGGATTTGCAACTACACCACTAATCGTATTAGGATGTGTAATGATGAGAGTATGTAACCTTAATACTTGTCCTGTTGGTGTTGCTACACAGGATCCTGCACTACGTAAGAAGTATGCGGGTAGTTCAGATCATGTTGTTAATTATATGCGTTTTATTGCACAAGAAATACGTGAATATATGGCGAAATTAGGTTTCAGAACAATAGATGAAATGATAGGTAGAACAGATAAATTCGAAATGAGAGATGCTACGAAGCATTGGAAAGCAAAAGGCGTAGATTTATCAAAACTATTATATCAACCAAATGTATCATCTGACATTGGTCGTTACTGCCAAGTAAAACAAGATCATGGTCTGGAAAAATCACTGGATGAGCAACAATTACTTGATATTTGTAAACCAGCGATTGATAACGGTGAAAAAGTAACTGCAACACTACCAATTATAAATACGAACCGTGTGGTAGGAACAATTGTAGGTAATAAAATATCTAAGAAATATGGCGCAGAAGGGTTGCCAGAAGATACCATTACACTGAATTTAAAAGGTTCAGCTGGACAGAGTTTAGGCGCATTTTCACCTAAAGGTATGACCTTTATACTAGAAGGGGATTCAAATGACTATATCGGTAAAGGGTTATCAGGAAGTAAAATAGTTGTATATCCTCCAAAAGAAGCGACATTTGTACCTGAAGAAAATATCCTTATCGGAAATGTTGCTTTCTATGGTGCTACTAGCGGTGAAGCATATATTAGAGGGGTAGCTGGTGAGCGTTTCTGTGTAAGAAATAGTGGTGTTAAAGCAGTTGTTGAAGGTGTTGGCGATCATGGTTGTGAATACATGACTGGTGGACGAGTTGTTGTTCTTGGTTCTACTGGACGTAACTTTGCTGCGGGTATGTCAGGCGGAATAGCGTATGTATTAGATGAAGCGGATGACTTTGAATCAAAATGCAATCAAGAACTAGTATTACTTGAGTCATTAGAAGATGTAGAAGAAATAAAAGAAGTGAAAGCTATGATTGAGCGACATGTAGAATATACGAATAGTAGTCTAGCTGAAAAAGTATTAGCAAATTGGGATGAAACATTACCTAAGTTCGTAAAAGTTATTCCAAAAGACTTCAAACAAATGATTGAAGGTATTGAAAGAGCACATCAGGCAGGACTAACTGGTGATGAAGCACTCTTAGAAGCTTTTGAAGAAAACTTTCGTAATTAACAATAGATAATGAATGAATTTATAAAGGATGGAGGCAATTAGTAATGGGAAAACCAACAGGTTTTATGGAATATGAGCGTAAACTGTCCCAGAATCGTCCTGCCAAAGAACGTATTAATGATTGGGATGAATTTATAACACCATTGGACGAAGAAAACCTTCGTATACAAGGGGCAAGATGTATGGATTGTGGCATACCATTTTGCCATTCAGGGGTACTGCTAAATGGAATGGCTTCAGGGTGTCCGGTTAACAATCTGATACCAGAATGGAATGATTTAATCTATCGTGGTTTATGGAAAGAGGCATTTTATCGTTTGGACAAAACGAATAATTTCCCTGAGTTTACTGGTAGAGTTTGTCCTGCTCCCTGTGAAGGTTCATGTACAGAAGGACTTAAAGATTTGCCAGTTACAATAAAAAATAATGAGAAACATATTATAGAACGTGCTTTTGAAGAAGGTTGGATTGTAGCAGAACCACCAGCAGTTAGAACTGGTAAGAAGGTAGCTGTAGTGGGTTCTGGGCCTGCAGGCCTTGCATGTGCAGCACAATTAAATAAGGTTGGTCACGAAGTAACAGTTTACGAACGAGCTGATCGTATAGGTGGATTATTAATGTATGGAATTCCTAACATGAAGCTAGATAAAAAAATAGTAGACCGCCGTGTGAATTTGATGAAAGACGAAGGAATAAAATTCATAACATCAACAGAAATAGGCAAAGATGTGCCAGTTGCAAAATTGCGTGAAGACTTTGATTCAGTTGTACTCTGTTGTGGTGCTACTAAGCCACGTGACCTTGTAGTTGAAGGTAGAGAACTTAAAGGTGTTCATTTTGCAATGGAGTTTCTAACTGCGAATACAAAGAGTTTACTTGATTCAAAATTAGAAGATGGCAACTATATTAGTGCAAAAAATAAAAATGTTATCGTTATTGGTGGAGGGGACACTGGCACAGACTGTGTAGGAACATCAATACGTCATGGTTGTAAGAATGTAGTACAATTTGAGATTATGCCAGAACCACCAAAAGAAAGATTAGAAAACAATCCATGGCCAGAGTGGCCCAAGAAGTTGAAAGTAGATTACGGCCAAGAAGAAGCGGCGCATCTTTACGGAGATGACCCAAGAAATTATTGCATAATGACTAAAAAACTTGTATCCGACGAAAAAGGGCAAATTAAAGAGGCTCATACCGTTCAGATAGAATGGAAAAAAGACGACAATGGTAGATTTACACCAGTAGAGATAGCAGGTTCAGAAAAAGTGTGGAAAGCAGATTTGGTATTGCTTGCAATGGGATTCCTTGGTCCAGAAGATACTGTAATTGAACAGTTAGCTATAGAAAGAGATCCACGTTCCAATGTAAAAGCAGAATTTGAAAAATATACAACCAATGTAGAAGGCGTTTTTGCTGCAGGAGATATGCGACGAGGACAGAGTTTGGTTGTTTGGGCAATCAATGAAGGTCGTGGTGCAGCGAGAGAATGTGATAACTATTTAATGGGATATACCAATTTACCATAAGTGGCATAGGGACGTTTTGTTTGCCACATTTATGTGACAAACAAAACGTCCATTTCTATATATTATTCTCGTGCATTTTTTAGTAATGCTATTTCCGCTTTATATCCTTCAAATGCATTTGGGGTCTCCAAATAAAATGGCAAGTCTTTAAGCTGTGGATGATTGATGACATTTACTAATGCATCGAAACCAATTTTTCCTTGACCGATGCGTTCATGCCTATCCTTGTGACTACCAAAATCAACCATACTATCATTCAAATGAACTGCCTTTAATCTTTCTAATCCTATCATACTATCGAATTTCTCCAAGACACCATCAAGGTCATTGACTATATCATATCCAGCGCTATATAAATGGCAAGTATCTACCGTTACACCAATGAGCTCATCATATTTTATCTTATCAATAATGCTTTTTAGTTCCTCAAAATTACGACCAATCTCTGAGCCTTTTCCAGACATGGCCTCAAGTAAGATCATCGTATTTTCATTACCCGTTATGACTTCATTCATTAAAGTAGTAATTCTTTCTATACCATATTTAACGCCTTTCCCAGTATGACTCCCAGGATGAAAAGTATATAATGAACAAGGGATAACTTCTAACCGTTGTAAATCATCAGCGAATGCCATTTTTGCAAATTCCCATGTTTCATCCTTAAACGATGCCATGTTTAATGTGTATGGTGCATGGGCTAGGAGTGGACCAAAATGATTTTCTTCCATTAAATCCTTCAATTTATCGATATCCTTTAAATCCAAGGCTTTTGCCTTACCGCCCCTAGGGTTTCGGGTAAAAAATTGAAATGTATTTGCACCCATCATTAACGCTTCTTTTCCCATATGTTCATATCCTTTTGAAACGGATAAATGACTTCCTATATACATAATTAAGCACCTCTTATCTTTCATTGATATCTATTACCATCCAAAAAGTTAAATATAACTTCTTGAATGGTAAAGAGATCAATACTAAATTTTTACACGTTTTTTTAACGGAATAATTACGATGAAAGCAATCACTAGTCCAGCTATAAATTGCATCAGGTTAAAAGGAATACTAAATATAGGAACAATCATGTTTCCTACAATTTGCGATTCAGCAATAAAATAACCGATAATCATGATGAGACCACCAAGGGTCATTCCAATTAAAGTGTAGATGCTAAATATTTGTTTATCTTTTCGTGATAAGTATATAAACAGTCCAATAATTAATAAAGGAATAATGATTACAGTAGCAATTAATGTGGTCTGTACACCACTTGTCAACGTATTGAGGGCTTCTTGGCTATTTAATTGTAGTTCTTCAATGAGTGTGTTAGCAAGCGTTGTATCAGAAAACACTGTTCTTAATATATTATTCAAATAAAAACCTAATAAAATCCAGCCTCCACTTACAATGATAGACAAAATACTTTTAGTATTTTTAACAGTTGTATTCTTTGATTCATGGGCCATAAATCCTACGATTCCGCCCATAAGAGCTTTAATAATAAGTGTGGGAAAAGCCCAAATGGCATATCCGCTTAAAAGATCAGCAAGAGCTGAACCCACACCACCAACAAAAGCACCATATTTCCATCCTAATAAAATTGCAGCGACAAAAATCATGCTATCACCCAAATGTATATATCCCCCTTGTGTAAAAGGGATAGGTATACGTGGCAATAATGCAGTAGCAATGTACACTAGCGCAGTCATTAAACCAGCTAAAACTAATTTTCTTACTTTATTTTCTTCCATCATTAAACCTCCACTATTCTAAAATCTCATAACTACTTGAAACAACAGGTGCCTTTAGATTTTCTAATATTCTCTCCAATAATATTCCCTCTCTTGCAGGGTATTGATACCCAAAAGATGCACGAATAGCCATCGATACAAATTGAACAGACCTATCAAGAGCAATGGGCAAACTATCCCCTTGTAATAAACTACCAATCAATACACTGGTTAATGCATCGCCTGTGCCAGGATATTCAGCAGGGATATAATCGCAGGATACCTTCCAAAACTTTTTGGTTTCACTGTGATATGCCACAACAGCTGTTTTATTGATTGCCAGATTGTCTGGCACACTTGTTATAATAACTGTCTTAGGTCCTTTTTCTGAAAGACGCAGTAACCATGATTTAATTTCAGCATTATCAATGTTTTCAGGATAGGATTCACCAAGCAAAAAAGCCGCTTCTGTTATATTTGGTGTTATAACATCGGCATGTTCAATAAGATTAGCCATCTTTTGAATCATTTCAGCTCCAAAAGTATCATAAGTCTTACCATCATCACCAAGCACTGGGTCAACCACTACAATTTGATCTTCTTTTCGAAACGTTTTAATAAAATCTGCGACAATGTCAATTTGACGCGGTGAGCCTAGAAACCCACTATAAATAGAATCAAATTCTAGATTAAGACTTCTCCAATGAGCTATATATGCCTCCATATGATCGGTCAGATCAACAAAAGTATAATTTTCAAAGTCCCCTGTATGGGTTGAGAGCACAGCAGTAGGAAGTGGACAAACTTGCATACCCATTGCTGATAAAATTGGAATAATTACCGTTAAAGAACATCTTCCAAACCCAGACAAATCGTGTATAGCCGCAATACGCGGTATAATATTACGCATAATCATCACCTGTTTTTCTTTTGAAGTAATTGTATATGAAACCCAGAATCATATCAAGAGGAATAGATGACTTTAATATAATTTTGAAATGTGTATCGATACAGTTAGAGGTGCTAGCGTTATTTCATCAAAAAATCTAATTGGTCGATATCATGGAGAACTTCTGTGCGATTACGACCATTTTCCTTTGCGCAATATAGTGCTTCATCCGCCTGAGCGATTAAATGTTCAGAGGTCTCGTCTTCGTGATATTCAGCGATACCAAGACTTATCGTAACTGGATTTTTTAATCCAACATTCTCTGCAAGGATGCTTGTCCGCACCTTTTCTGCCAATCTAAAAGCTTGATTAAGTCTAGCATGATTCGCCAAAATAATAAATTCATCCCCACCCCAACGAAAGAATATATCATCTTCACTAATATTACGTTTTACAGTGTGGACAATTGTCTTAAGAATCTTGTCTCCTGTCTTATGCCCATACTTATCATTAATATGTTTAAAATGATCGATGTCAAATAAAATCACTGAAAAAGTGCGATTAGTCCGCATAGATGTTTCGAGCATATCCTCTAATTTACGACGATTATATAGACCCGTCAATGCATCCGTGTTTGCCAACCATTCCAAATCTTCAGAAGCTTGTATCTCTCTATTAATGATTTGTACTAGACAGTGCACCATAAAGATGAATACAACTAAGATACATGTCGTATAGAAAGATTGCAATACCGTATGGGTATTTGCAAAACCTTGAGTAGCTTTTATTATATATAGTTTAATTTTAACTAAAAAAACAATCGGAAAAACTGTAAAGATAATATAAAGTTGATAACGACGAACGTGTACGACGCCAGCGGACAGAACAATTAATAATGATGTCGTATAAAATTGAAAAGCGTCTGTATAGAAATAGAGAATACCACAACGAAATATACCAGATATAATTAGGATATTAATTGCAAGTTCCAGTTTCTTAGCCCGAATGAGAAAAAGTAAAGTAATAAAAATGAACATAAATAATATTGTTTGAATAACTTTGTATGCAGAGAAACCTTCAACAATGAGCTCCGTTGATAGGATAACAAGCATGACTAATAATATTAAACAAATAAAAGTGACGGAGTATTCAGCTTTCTTTCGTTTATATAGCTTTTCATCATAATAGGCATATGTAAAATACTTTATTATATTCCGCAAATAAATTCCTCCAAAACAAATCTATATAGTTCGATATCTTTGTCAATTTTTATTATATCACCAATAAATAACAAATTCAAACAAAATAATACTTGCATAACACAACTAATGCATGATACAATTAATTACAGGAGGTGAATATAATGAAAAAAAAGATGTCATGTTCTGAAATGCTGGCATTTTCAAGAGATATGATGAAATTATTTAATCGAATTGAAAAGATGAATGCTGAGTGCTGTGGGATTTCGGTAGGACAATATGAAGCAATTATCGAAGTGGGAAGTAATGAACGCATTACGTTAAAAGAGTTAGCAGACAGACTTGATTTGGATAATAGTACAACAAGTAGGACGGTGAATAACCTTGTAAAGAATGGTATATTTAAACGAGAAATTGATGAGAATGATAGGAGATATATAAAGATTATGCTTACTAGTTGTGGCGAAGCGATATTTTCTAAATTTCAATCACCAGGGGGTAACCTTTTTAGCAGATTGCTAGAAGGTGTTCCAGAAGATAAGCGGGAACAAGTAATAGAAAGTTTCCGAATCTTATTAGAAAGTATAGACTAGTAGATACAGAATAGCATATGAGAGGCAGTGGTTTTTTTGAAAGGTTCACAGGATTTAACAGAGGGAAGTATATCTAAAGGGTTACTGAGTTTGGCAGTACCCATTATCGCTACAAATTTTATCCAAACTACATATAGTATGGTTGATATGATTTGGATTGGTATGCTTGGAAGTAATGCAGTTGCCGCAATCGGAACAGCTAGTTTTTTTATAAACTTAGCAATTTCATTGTTTGTACTCATATCTACAGGAAGTGGCATTAAAATCGCCCAAAGTGTTGGTGCGAAAAAAAGTGAAGAAGCGAAGACATTTATAACAAATGGTGTTATTATGACCTTTGTTTTAGCGTTAATATATTCTATATTCATCATCTTAATTAGAAAATCTATCGTAGGATTCTTTAATTTAGGTAGCTATGAAACAGAAAAAATGGCATCAATTTATTTAGTGACCTCAATGGTTGGCATCATTTTTATGTTTTTTAATACATTATTTACTATTATTTTAAATAGCTTTGGGAATAGCAAATTACCATTCAAAATAAATACAATAGGATTCGGGATGAATGTTATTTTAGATCCTATATTAATATTTGGGGTATTAGGCATTACAGGATTGGGTGTTTTTGGTGCTGCTTTAGCAACACTTATTTCAAGAATCATTGTATTTATAATATTCTTGATTCAATCCAAAAATTATTTTCAAATATTTGAGGATGGTTTGAAATTTCGTTTGCAAAAAGCAGTAGAAGTATTGAAGCTAGGTGCGCCGTTTGCACTACAGAGAGTGTTGTTTACACTTATCGGGATTACAATAGCAAAAATTATCTCATCTTGGGGTGCTACAGCAATTGCAGTTCAAAAAGTCGGTCTTCAAATAGAAGCCATATCATATATGACAATCGCTGGACTTCATGGTGCGATGTCTGCTTTTGTTGGTCAAAATTATGGTGCAAAAAAGCCCCAGCGAATTAAGAGTGGATATCGTATAGCATTATTAATGAGCGGGACATTTGGTTTATTGACGACAACGTTATTCATAGTATTTGCAAGAGAAATATTTAGTGTTTTTCTGAGGGAGCCAGAGAGTTTGACGATGGGTACAAATTATTTGAGAATTATTGGTCTCTCACAAATGTTTATGTGTATCGAAATTATATCTAATGCTTCGTTTAGTGGCGTTGGGAAAACATACATTCCATCTATAGTAAGTATAACCTTTACAAGCTTGAGAATTCCAATTGCAATTTTTCTCTCAGGCATAACTTGGCTAGGACTTAATGGTGTTTGGTTAACAATAAGCTTAAGTAGTATGTTCAAGGGAACAATACTGATGACATTATTCTTGGTATATCTTAAAATAAAAATCAACAAAGAGTTAGAAAATAAAGAAGAAATTATATAGGTATGGAGGCTATGATATGAGGGGAATAGATCAAAAAGTTATTGATTTCATATTTAAAAATAAACTTGGGACAGAATTATTAAACGCTAATTTTGGCATAGAAAAAGAGAATGTACGTGTCGATAGAGATGGAAGGATGATAAAGACACCGCATCCGTCCGCATTTGGCGATAAATTAAAAAATAATTATATCAAGACAGATTTTTCTGAAAGTCAAGTTGAAATGATTACACCAACTTTTAATACGCTTGATGAGACATATCACTTTTTAGAAAACCTTCATGATATTATAAGCTTGGAATTAGAAGAAGAATACTTATGGCCTCAGAGTAATCCACCAATTTTGCCAGAGGATGAAGAAATTCCGATTGCGGAATATAGTGACGGTGAAGAGGGGCAAGAAGCAAAGAAATATAGAGAAAGCATAGGTGAAAAGTATGGAAGGAAGAAGCAACTTATGTCAGGTATCCATTATAATTTTTCACTTAATCAGCGACTATTAAATGAAATATATACAACATTCAGTACGAATATGACGTATAAAGAGTTTGAAAATAGTGTCTATCTCAAAATAAGTAGAAACTTAATGAAATATAGATGGTTATTAATATACTTGATGGGCGCAAGTCCTGTTACCCATAAGTCATATAAAGAAAGATGTATCAATCGTATGACAAATATTGATGAAGAGAGTTATTTTTTTGGTGATACAATTTCTATTAGAAATGGCATTTGTGGGTATAAGAATGAGAAGGATTATATCATATCATTAGATAGCGTAAAAAAATATGTAAAGGACATAAAAAAACTAATTAGTAGTGGTGAATTAGATGATGCAAAAGAATTATATTATCCTGTGCGACTAAAAGCTAGAGATAACAAAAACACATTGAAATCCCTCATGGAAGAAGGGATTGAATACCTTGAAATTAGATTATTAGATTTAAACCCTCTTGTGAAAAATGGTATTGATTTAGAATCTCTGTATTTAGTACATTTGGTGGTATTATTCTGTTTATTAAAAGAAGATGAAGATTTTAGTGAAAAGTGTCAGGAAATGGCCTTTGCAAACCATGAATTGGTAGCATCTTTTGGTCTAAGGGAAGGTGTTCAAATTTATGATGATTGTCACAAAAAAATGCCGATTTACACATTGGGAAAAAAAATCTTAGAGGAAATTAGAAAGATTATTCCGGTTATAGGTGAAAAAGAAGCGTTTTTGAATAAAATATTAGATAGTGCTATGGAAAAGTTGAAATACCCAAGAAAAACACTATCTGCTCATATTTTAGAAGGTATCAAAGAAAAATCTTATACGGGTTATCATATAGAAAAAGCAATACAGTACCGTAAAAAAAGTGAGCAGAAAGAATTTAATTTAATAGGGTATGAAGATATGGAGCTTTCGACACAGATACTTTTAAAAGAGGCAATAAAGAAGGGTATTAAATTTGAGATTTTAGATAGAAAAGAGAATTTTATCATATTGGATAATGGTAAGAAGATAGAGTATATCAAACAAGCTACAAAGACATCATTAGATTCGTACAGTACGTTTTTAATTATGGAAAATAAGGTTGTTACAAAAGAAGTACTAAAAAGAGAGGGGATTAGAGTACCTGCAGGTAGAAATTACTTGGATATACCAGTAGCGAACAAAGACTTCGATTACTTTAAGGATAAAGAAATTGTTATTAAACCGAAATCAACAAATTTTGGTTTAGGCATTACTATTTTGAAAGAGAGGTTTTCTAAGGAAACTTATGAAAAGGCTATAGAAATTGCTTTTAAACACGACAATTCAATATTAATCGAAGAATTTATAAGTGGGAGAGAATACAGATTTTTTGTATTAGGTGATGAAGTTGCAGCAATACTCCGAAGGGTTCCTGCAAATGTGACAGGTAACGAGAGTATGAGCATTCGAGAGCTCGTTGAAGTAAAGAACAAAAATCCACTTAGAGGGAAGGGGTATAGAACACCTCTTGAAAAGATTAAGCTTGAAGAAGCGGAGGAAATGTTTCTTAGGGAACAGGGAAAACATTTTGACTATATTCCTACCGAGGGTGAAATTGTATACTTGAGGGAAAACTCTAACATTAGTACAGGTGGAGATAGTATAGATTACACCGATGATATTCCCGAGGGCTATAAAAAAATTGCTGTCAAATCTGCTAAGGCAGTTGGCGCTTCCATATGTGGTGTAGATGTGATGATAGAAGATATCACACAAGAAATTAGTGAAGATAACTATGGAATCATTGAGCTTAACTTTAATCCAGCTATACATATACATTGCTATCCTTATAAAGGTGATAATAGAAGGCTGGGAGAAAAAATATTAGATTTATTGGGATATTAGATGGTAAACGAGAAAAAATGGTGGGATTCCGCAAACTAATATTATGTGCGAAATGTCGTGTGATTATTTACCTTGTTTCGAACGGCATGATATACTGTAGGTGAGGTGATTTGTGATGAATACATAAAAAAAGGGATCGTTATAACAGCAACGGAACTTAAGAAGAATTTAGGTAAGTACCTTGATATGACTGCTGATAAAAAAGATGTAGTTATTAAAAAAAATGGAACAAAAATCGCGAGGCTTACCCCTTATGTTACAGATATTTCAAATAGGTGATGAAGCAAAATCTTTTTATTTTGAGGGGCTGACAGTTCAAGTTGATGAGATTTTTGAAATGTAATGTTTATGTAAAATATCATATGATGACCTTGTTTGGGTGTATTGGATATGATATTCTGGACTATATGTTTGTTATTTTATTGGCAATCAGGGTAAAAGAAGACAAAGAAGACTTAGTTTTAGGCTGTACGAAGAAAAAATGGAGGATAGAAAAAATGAGCAAAAAACTATGTAAATTAGTTAAAGATGAATACCTTGTTGCCCATCTTAGTGAATATATAGAAATCGTTAAAGAGCCAAAGTATATTTGCAAAAAGTGTGGTCGTGTTTCTGATAAAGAAAAGCGATTATGTAAGTCGAAAAAAATGAAAGATTGAAGAAATGTGTAAAATGCCAAACACATTTTAATATATAAGATCACAGGAGGGGGACAGGTGAATAACATATATGCTGCTATTGATTTAGGTTCGAATTCTGTTAAATTGAAAATTATTCAATATATTGACCTTCATATTGAAGTATTAGAAGATGTATCAAAATCTATTAGTGTTGGTGAAGATGTATACGAAACTGGATATATTGAACATAGTACAGTCAAGGAATTATTAGATATATTATCTTCATTTAAAGCGATGATGGATAGTTATCATATACATTCATATCGTGCTGTAGCAACTGGTGCAATGCGTGAAGCGCAAAATGGACGTAATGTTGTTGAATTGATTCGTATGAAAACAGGTATAGATGTTGAGATTATCGAAGATACGATTGAGAAATTTCTGACTTACAAGTCAATGAGAGACAATATTGAAAATTATCAAACCATTCGTAAAAGCCTATTGATTGTTGAATTAAATGCTGGTGGTTGTGATATTAGTATTTATCGTCAAAACAAATTAATAAAGAATGATGAAATTAAGATAGGGACAAAAGTATTAAAGTATATTTTGATGGATTTAGAGTCAAGAAATGAGCATTATCCCAAAGTGATGGAAGAGTTTATCGAGACACGAACCAGTCACATATGGAGATCAATTCAAGCTAAAAAATTTGAAAATTATTTAGCAATTGGCGGAGATCTAAGACTTATACGATATCACCTCTTTAACAGAGCACAAACTATTCATAGAAATGATTTTGAAACACTCTATCACCGAGTAATCAATGATTACCGTAGGCTAAGAAATGAAATAGAAGCGATAGGTATTGATTGGTATGAATTTGTACCGAGTATTTTAGTGTATCATACTTTTTTAAAATTAGTGACAGCACAACAAGTAATGATCCCAGATATTACATTAAGGGATGGTATCATCGCGGAGATTTTAGAAAAAGAATATAAAATCACACGTTACAGAACTTTTAATCAAGATATAATTTCGCAAGCAAGACAGATTAGTATACGATATAAAAGCTCAAATGCACATCTGAAAAATATTGAAACTAACGCATTAAAAATTTTTAAACAGTTGAAAAACCATTGCCTATTTCAACAACGTGATGAACTCATATTACGATTAAGTTCAATATTACATGAAATAGGCAAATATACGCGCATGAAAGATTATCTAGTGACGTCTTTTGATAAAATAAGTAATTTAAATATTCTGGGGGTAACCCATGAAGAGACTTTAATGGTAGCGTATACTTGCCTTTTTTGTTCAAGTTACGAAGTTAAAAAATATGATTCATTTCTTAAAGGTCTTAGTGAGGAAAAGTATAGCATAGTTTATAAACTTTCAGCGATTTTATCAATTGCTGATGCGTTAGATAAAAGCAAACATCAAAAAATTTCAATTGAGAACGTTAAGATAACTGATGATAACTTACTTATTTTTATTCGTTGTTCAGATGATATTACCCTAGAGGAATGGAGTTTTGATAATGCTAAACATAACTTTATTAATACATTTGGAATTGTACCGCTATTAATTGAAGTATAAAGGAGATTATGATGTATTTTAACAGAGAATTAAGTTGGTTGAAATTTAATGAACGTGTTTTAAGAGAAGCAGAAGACCCCTCATTACCGATATTAGAAAGGTTAAAATTTAGTGCTATTTTTTCATCAAATTTAGATGAATTCTTTATGGTTCGTGTTGCATCAATAAAAGAACAGATTAATATTGGATATCAAGAGATGGATCCTTCAGGACATACACCAGAAGAAATTTTTCGTAAAATAAATAAAGAAGTAAAAGAATTGATTGAGAAACAGTATATTATTAACCAAAAATGTATAAAGGATTTAACAAAAGCAGGGATTGAAATTATTAAACAAGATCAATACACTAAAGAGATAATTGACCAATTAAAGCACTATTT
The DNA here is from genome assembly GCA_963662695.2 of Clostridia bacterium. GTDB lineage: Bacteria > Bacillota > Clostridia > SK-Y3 > SK-Y3. Next base: position 2,184,418 of record CAXXDC010000001.1, read on the forward strand.
CGTTGTACAAGTCTTTCCAGTATTAACACCTATGGCAGTTGATTTTAGTCGACCATTTCCACTAGTGTCAAATAAGAATATGTATATTGCAGTTAAACTAATGGTGGAAAACAATATTAAACTTGCACTAGTGCAAGTGCCAAGCGTGTTAAATCGTCTGGTACAATTCGAAAGTAGCGGTAATATATATTATGTATTGTTAGAAGATATTATTATGCAGTTTATCGATCAGCTTTTTGTAGGACATGAAATTATTGCAACGAGTACGTTCCGCATTACGAGAAATGGTGATTTGCATTTGATTGAAGATGATGCTGATGATTTACTTATGGTTATTGAAGAAGCAATTAAGTTGCGTAAATGGGGAGAAGCGATTCGGTTAGAAATTTCAGAAGGTTGTGATCCATGGTTGTTGGAAGTTCTAACAAAATCATTTCATCTTGAGCAGAACCAAGTATACCATATTAAGGGAACCATGGATATGACGATGTTGTTTAAATTTAGACCACAAAAGAAATTTTCGCAACTTAAAGAGAAACCTTATAAACCAAAGAAAATGTCGTTTATGGAAAAAAAGAATATTTTTAAATCCATACGTGATGGAGATATATTTTTACATCATCCCTATGAGAGTTTTGACTATATAGTGGAATTTATTAAGAAAGCTAGTAAAGATCCAAGAGTACTTGCCATTAAACAAACACTTTATCGCGTAAGCGGTGAGTCTGAAATAGTAAAAGCATTAGCAGAAGCGGCGGACAGAGGAAAACAAGTAACTGTACTTGTTGAATTAATGGCTAGATTTGACGAAGAAAACAACATTAACTGGGCAAAAAAACTAGAGCAACGAGGGGTTCATGTTATATACGGTATTTATGGATTGAAAACCCATTCAAAAATCACTCTAATAGTTCGAAGAGAAATGAAAAAAATTAGACGATATGTTCACTTAGGAACAGGAAATTATAATGATCAAACAGCAAAATTATATACAGATATGGGTTTGTTGACCTGTAAAGAAAGTTTTGGTTCTGACGCATCCATATTCTTTAACATGGTATCAGGGTTTACTAACGCTGTATATTCTCATACTCTAACTGTTGCGCCATATGACCTTAGACAAAAGTTTTATGCACTCATTGACCGAGAAATTAAACATGCACAAAATGGGAAAAAGGGCTTGATTATTGCAAAAATGAATTCACTCGTTGATAAAGGAATAGTTGATAAACTGTACGAAGCCTCAAGTCAAGGTGTGAAAATAAAACTAATTGTAAGAGGAATTTGCACATTAATTCCAGGGATAGAAGGATTGAGTGAAAATATTAAAGTAATTAGTATTGTTGGTGAATTTTTAGAGCATTCTAGGATATATTATTTTAATAATAACAATCGTCCTGAAACATACTTATCAAGTGCTGATTGGATGACGAGAAACCTTAATCGTCGTATCGAAATATTGTTTCCAATTGAGGATAAGCAAATTGCAGAAAGAATATATAATATTTTAGACTTATATTTACGTGATAACAGAAAAGCTTGGCAACTTCTAAATGATGGAACTTATGAGAAGAAGACACACGATGGGAACAAAATTATTGCAGCACAAGAGATTTTGAAAACAATTATGTATGAAAACAATCAAGACTGTATCAATGAAATTAAAGAAAGAATGTGATTTTTTGAAGGAGAAAATAGCAATCATAGATTTAGGTTCAAACTCTGCCCGCATGCATATTATTGGGGTAAATGAGTTTGGTGCATATAGTATTTTTGAACAAGCAAAAGAAATGGTTCGACTAAGTGAAGGATTAAATGAAGATGCTATACTTAAACCCATTCCAATTGAAAGGACAATAAAAGCGTTAAACTATTTTAAACGGCTGATAGATGTTAATAATGTCAAAGAAGTTTATGCATTAAGTACTGCAGCCGTACGTATGGCAAAAAACAAGGATGACTTCTTAATGCAAGTTAAAGAATCAACAGGTTTTGAATTCCGTATATTATCTGGTGAAGAAGAAGCCTATTATGATTATTTAGGTGTCATTAACTCTATGGATTTTAAAGATGCTGTTATTATAGACATTGGTGGAGGAAGTAGTGAGATTATATGGGTTGAAAACCGTAAACTAAAAAAAGCTATAAGTTTACCTATTGGTTCTGTCATTTTAACGGAAATGTTTAAAAACATAAAGAATAAGAAAAAGAGAATAGAAAAAGCTGAAGATTATACAAGAGAATGTTTTGCAGCTATTCATTGGCTAAAAGAAATAAAAGAGTTACCTGTAATAGGCCTTGGGGGTGTCATTCGTACAATTGGAAAAGTAGACCGTAATCAAAATGACTATCCTATTGAAAATATGCATAATTATCACATGACAATTGACGAAGTAAATGGAATTTTTACAATGATTTTTAATACAAATGTAAGAGAACTTGGCAAAATTGAAGGTATAAATCGTCGCAGAGCTGACCTAATGACGTTAGGAATACTACCTTTAAAAACGCTCTTGGAGACGGTATCAGCAAAAGAGTTGCGTATCAGTGGAAATGGTCTGAGAGAAGGATATTTTTATGAAGTATATTTTTCAAAACAACAAAAAAACATTATACTAGATGATGTTTTAGTTCATAGTAGTCAAAATATTATGAAGCGATTCTGTGTAAATGAAGATCATGCACAACAAGTTAAAAAAATGGCGTTAACCTTATTTGAAAAACTAAAAGTGCTACATGACTTCACCACACAAGATAGAAAGATATTAAAGATAGCGGCACTATTACACGATATTGGAATGCATATAGAATATTACGATCATCATATTCATGGGATGTATCTATTGCTAAACAGTAAAATAGATGGACTAACAAACTTTGAGCACATTGCAGTAGCATTTTTAGTAGGTAACCATCGTCAGAAAAGCATTAAAGAGCGTATAAAAGAGTATGAACCGATAATATGCAAAAAGGATATGGCGAGATTGGAAAAGCTTTCTGTTTTTTTGCAAATTGCTGAGCAACTTGATCGTGTAGAGAATGGTGTGGTAAAGAATATAAATGTGAAAATAAATAATAAAAATGTGAAAATAGCATTACTTGCTGATGAAAATCCAGAACTAGATATCGAATCAGCGATGCGATTTAAAGATAAATTTGAAAAATATTTTAACCGAAAATTAGAAATATACTATTGTGAACGATAGTTGGTGATTTAATATATGTATAAGATATACGCATTAATCAATGGAATAATTATTGCGCTAATGATTATGGTTAATGGTTTTTTGGCAGCTGAAGTGGGAAAATATTTTTCAGTGATTATTATACATTTAATCGGTTTATTAACGATAGGTATATTCTTTATAGTTATAAAGGAAGAAACAATAAGTTTGAGAAATATACCGAAATTTTTATTTATAGCAGGTGCAATAGGTGTTTTAAATGTATTTTTTACCAATATTGCCTTTATTCATTTAGGTATTACAATTACACTAGGGGTTGAGTTATTAGGTCAACTGATTACTTCTAACATTGTAGATCATTTTGGTTTATTTGGTATGACGGTACATAAGTTTGAGCCAAGAAAACTATTGGGCTTTTTAATCATATGTCTAGGAATCATTGCAATGATGTTAGGGTAGGGAGGAAATAAACATGTACTTATTTATTGCCCTAATAACAGGTGGGTTGATAATATTATCAATGATTATAAATGCGAGTTTATCCAATAGAATTGGTGTAGTGCACGGTACTGCAATAAATTATATCGTTGGATTAATTTTTTCCATAATCTTATTTGTTATTATGGATGGTGAAAATATAACAAAGTTTTCTGAACTAATAAAAACGCCTAAATATTATCTAATAGGTGGAACGCTTGGGGTTTTAGTTATTATCGCGAATAATATCATAATACCTAAAATTCCAGTTGTGTATACGACTATTTTAGCATTCACTGGACAGATTATTACTGGTATTATTATAGATTATTTTCGTTTTGGTGTATTTTCAGAAGGCAAAACAATAGGCGCTATACTAATAATAATAGGTTTATTTTATAATATGAGAGTAGATAGAAAAGTAAGTGATACAATTTAATATAATAAAGATTGATATTTTTTAAAAAAAAGTGTACAATAAAGCGGTATGTTTAATAAGAAAAAAGGGATAGTAGAAAGGAAATTTTATGTCTAGTAAAAAAGGAATAATCAATATAGCAGTTATTGCACATGTTGATGCAGGAAAATCTACATTAGTTGATGCATTTTTAAATCAAAGTGGGGTTTTCAGAGAGAACGAAGAAGTTGTAGATTGTGTCATGGATAGTAATGACCTAGAGAGAGAAAGAGGTATTACGATATATTCTAAAAACTGTTCTATTGAATATAATGGAATAAAAATAAATATTGTTGATACACCGGGACATGCTGACTTTTCATCTGAAGTAGAAAGAATTATAAAAACAGTAGATACGGTTGTATTACTTGTTGATTCAAGTGAGGGACCTATGCCACAGACAAGATTTGTACTCCAAAAATCGTTAGAACGTGGACTTAAACCAATCTTGTTTATAAATAAGATTGACAAAAAGGATCAACGTGCAGAAGAAGTAGTAGATATGGTATTCGATCTATTTGTAGACCTAAATGCCCATGATGAACAATTGGAGTTTCCAATTATCTATGGTATTGCAAAAGAAGGTATTGCAAAAAGAGAAATGGATGATTCAAGTACAGATTTATCACCATTATTTGAAACAATCGTAGAGCATGTTGATGTATACCCGGATTATGATGAAGAACCACTTCAAATGCAAGTATCTGCCTTGGCCTATGATGATTATATTGGCAGACTAGGTATTGGAAGAATCACTAAGGGTGTTGTTCGAGATGGACAAACAGTATCAATATCCAAAAGAGATGGAAGTATCGTTAAAGGAAAAATATCTAAACTCTTTGTATATCAAGGATTAAAACAAACATCTATAAATGAAGCCGTAAGTGGTGAAATCGCTGTTATAGCAGGGATTGCTGATATATCTATAGGGGAAACAGTTGGAGCTGAAGACAACGTTTTACCAATGGAAATGATAAAAATAGAAGAGCCAACATTGTCAATGAATTTCTTAGTCAATGACTCACCATTCTGTGGTCAAAGCGGGAAATTTGTAACAACAAGACATATCAAAGCGAGACTTGAGAAAGAACTTGAAGTCAATGTAGGGCTAAAAGTTGAGCCTATGGATACAACAGACGGGTACAAGGTTTCTGGTAGAGGTGAACTACATCTATCAATACTTCTTGAAAACATGAGAAGAGAAGGATATGAAGTAGCAGTATCTAAGCCACAAGTATTGATGCATACTGAGAATAATAAATTAGTAGAGCCTATTGAAATGGTTATTATTACTGTTCCTGATGAGTATTCGGGTACTGTTATCTCAAAACTGAATGTCAGAAAAGGTGCTATGCAAGGGATGATTTCAGAAAATGGATATACAAGACTTGAGTACCTTGTTCCAACAAGAGGTCTGTTGGGTTATAGAAGTGAATTTATCAATGATACAAGAGGTGAAGGAACACTTGTGCGCCGTATAGAAAAGTTCGAAGAGCATAAAGGTGAGATTCCTGGAAGACTGAATGGTGTATTAATTTCACAAAGTAACGGAACTGCAATGGGGTATGCATTATATAACTTAAGTGAAAGAGGAACTATATTTATAGAACCTGCTATAGAAGTTTACGAAGGCATGATTATTGGAATGAGTAGCAGAAAAGAGGACATTGCAGTAAATCCATGTAAGAATAAGAAATTGACCAATGTGAGAGCTTCAGGTTCTGATGATTCAATCAAACTTTCTACTCCAAGAGTATTCACTTTGGAAGAGGCACTAGAATTTATTGGAGAAGATGAATTAGTGGAATTAACACCGGATGATATTAGACTTAGAAAGAAAGTATTAAATGAGACTGATAGAATGAGGGCGAGTAGAAAAAAGGGATAAAAGAAACGGGGTCAAATTGACCCTGTTATTTTATTTCTACCAAATGTCGCCAGTATCGCATCGGCAGAAATTGTTTTTGGAGTTTTGGATTTTTTCGGCTCTCAATAGCGATACTTTTGAAGTATTGTTTCCATAGCTGTTGGAATTTTTCTTCATGTTCTGAAGTTTCAATGGGTTTATCTAACGCCATATCAGTTAATATCCACTCCCTTTGATTATATATGGCTGCAATATTTCTTCTCAAATCATGGATCATCCAATGTTGGTCTGCGAGTCTACGGGAAAAATGGGGCGCAATTAATCCAGTGATATTATTATCAGGTTCATAAGCTGCATAGTAAGTTTTTTCATCCAACTTCTGAAACCGAATTAATCCTAACATGCGATGATGCTCCCATGCTACCTTTTGACTTATACTATGAATTTGAAGAACTCTATCATCTGAAAGATAGCGATCGATATCCTTTCCAACCTTCCATCCGAACTGTAGATAGCGATATATAAGTGTACCAATGTCTTCACATTCAGACAGAAATACATGAAAAATATGTCGCAAAGCCTGAGGAGAAATCTTTTTACGTATAGAGGTGTATACTTTTTCCGCTTTACTACTGTCGGTTTCTATATAAATATTTTGAGCAAGCAGATTTTGTTGTAGGTTTACATTAGCTAGGATATTTTCAGGTTTTTCATAGCGGTAATAGGCTTCATAAATTGCTGTAAGTAATCCTTCAAAACTTCCGTCGTAAATATAGTTAATCAATTATTTTTTCACTCCCAATTTTCCACTCAAAAAAGATAATTGTTCATATTGTGGGGCTAATGGTGAATTTATTGCATTATCATAGGTTAAACATTGCCGAATAAGATTGTCATTCATATCTACTTTTCCATAATATTTTCCACGGCAAGTGATAAAGTATTGCGCCCTTTTTAGCACTACCCTAATCTTTTTCAAATCATCATACCCTAAAGAAAAAACTTTTCTAGCTGACACAATCCTTCTAGCTGATTTCACACCAATACCAGGTACTCGCAATAACATTTCATAATCTGCAGTATTAACTTCAACAGGGAACAAGTTTAGATTTCTTAATGCCCAATTACACTTTGGGTCTACAGCCATATCAAAGTTTGGTTCTTGCTCATCCAATAATTCACCAGCAGTAAATCCATAAAATCTTAATAACCAGTCTGCTTGGTAAAGGCGATGTTCCCTCAATAGAGGTGGTGTTGTTATAACGCTAGGTAAATTGGGATGGTCAATAATGGGTACATACGCAGAATAATATACTCTTTTCATTTGATATCGTTGATAGAGATTTTCTGATAATAACAATATCTTTAAATCTGGTTCAGGGGTAGCACCTACAATGAGCTGTGTAGTCTGCCCAGCTGGAACGAAAGATTTTGCGTTTCGAAATCGTTTTTTTTCCTCTTTTTTCTCAATAATTTGTGAACCAATATAATTCATTGAGCCAACAATTGCTTCTTTCTTCTTTTGAGGAGCCAATAGGTGTAGACTTTTTTGTGAAGGAAGCTCAATATTGACACTCATACGGTCGACATAACTACCTGCCTCTGCAATTAATATTTGATCTGCGCCAGGTATCGATTTAAGATGGATATAGCCATTAAATTTATATTCGTTTCTAAGTTTTTTCACAGCTGCTATCATGAGCTCCATAGTATAATTGGGACTTTTAAATATCGCAGAGCTCAAAAACAAACCTTCTATATAATTTCTACGATAGAATTCGATAGTAAGTTTTGCAACTTCATCTGGTGTAAATGATGCTCTTGGAACATCGTTTGTCACTTTATTAACACAATAAGCACAGTTGTACATACAATCATTTGAGAGTAATATTTTCAGGAGAGAGATACAACGCCCGTCATCTGCCCAACTATGGCAAATACCAGACAAATGTGCATTACCAACGCTACCACTTTTATTTTGGCGTGTACTTCCACTGGATGAACAGGATACATCATATTTAGCAGCATCTGCTAAAATCTTTAATTTTGTTACTAGTTCCATTGTATGCACTCCCCACGACTATGTAAGTAAATTCAGTCTGTAATATTTTAGCCAAATTTATCTTACCATATTACAAGAATAAATGCAAACATATGTTCCTTGGTGTTATCAATAACATATTATTTACTCATATATAGGTTAAAACTAAATTCTAGATTGCAGAAGTAACAATCTAGAGGCTTGATTTAATTATTTGATAAGTAAAAAATAATAAATATAAATATAATATTTGGTAATCCCACCAAGGAAAATTTTAACGAATTACTGTTCTTTTTATTAATTTTTTTTTGAGGTTGTGTCTCATAATTATTTCTGAATTGATAGTTATTAGTTAAAATTCCAGAAATAATAATAGCAATCGTGAATGTAATTATTGCAACGATTCCTGACATAATTATAGCTAAATCAAAATTTTAAAATATTAATAATAATATTAAACCAATAACACAAAATAATAAACCAATTAAGAAACTCTTCATTTTTTCATCACTTCCATCTAATTTTAGTATGACAGTAAGGTATTACTATATATTGCTGATTTTCTAATTTAAGCTGTAAAATTAATAACTACCATTATTTTTGATCATCCAAGAAGAGCACTAGTTGCTGTTCATCTCTTAACATTTATCCAAATAGTAGTCCCTAAATTAATATCACTTTGGATACCATATTCAAAGTCATGTGCTTCTAAAATATTTTTAACAATTGACATTCCTAATCCTGTGCCACTAGCATCTCTTTTTCTAGATTTATCGACTTTATAAAATCTATCCCATACATAGGGTAAATCTTCTGCTGGAATACCTTCACCAGTATCAATAATTTCTATATGAATGACATTTTCAATACTAGCTGCTTTTATTTCTATTTTCCCACCATGATGAGAATAATTAATAGCATTACTAATCAAGTTAAAAAAGACTTGATACATTTTATTCTCGTCAGCAGGGATTTCTATTTCTTTGTCCTCGATATCCAAATGAAATGTAATATCCTTTTGAGATGCAAGAATTGACAGTTTTCTAATCACACTACTGATTAGATTTAATAAAGGAATCTGCATTATATTTGGCTTAGAATATCCTGCTTCCATTTGGGACAAATATAGGATATCTTCCACCATGCTATTTAATCGCTCCGATTCATCTATAATAATTTGAAGATGTTGATTAGTTTCCTTAGAAGTATCTTCGCTAAAATCCATAATTAATTCTGAATAAGCGCGAATAAGGCTAATAGGTGTTTTTAACTCGTGAGAAATATTTGCAATAAAATCTCTTCTAAATTTCTCTATTCTCCCTAGCTGAATAGCCATATCATTAATTGTATCACCTAGAACAGCAATCTCATTTTTGTCCTTTATTTGAACATTAGCTTCAAAATCACCTTTTGCAATTTTCCGTGCTGTGTCTGTAATCTGTAAAATGGGCTTTGTAAATTGTTTCGCTAGTAATAAAGCCATTAAACTCCCTATAATTAATGATGCAAGCGAAATAATAGTTAACTGTCTAATGAGTATAGATACAGTTTCTTTAATCGGTAATAATGGAGAGTTTAATAAAATTGTACCTAAGAACTCACTATTAGCATTAAAGATTGGTAGGCCTACAATAATAAAATCGCCATTTAAATATTGATGTTGTTTTACAAAAACTTTCTGTTTATTAATTTCATTTATGAAGCTTAATGGTTTACTTGGTTTATTATCAGGTTTTGGTAGTAGATCAATATTGCGAGTGCGCGAAAATGGACTATTATCATCATAGAGTAAATTTTTATCTATATCAATAATAATAATTTTAGCATTGACTGAAGTTGTAAAAGTATCTATTTCATCAATCAGGTCTTGGGAAATAACGATAGCATCATCCGATGATTCTATTATAGTGGCCATTTTTTTGCCTTCTTCAAGAAGTGTACTTTTAATATTTTGAATATGCATATGTTCCGAAAAACCGATTTGGAATAACCAAATGATTACGAGTATGCCAATTACCAACGAGGTAGTACTTAACCATAGTTTGCTTAATATACTTTTCAATTTTATTCGCCTACCTTAAATTTATATCCTGTTCCCCAGACAGTATAAATATACTTTTTAAAACTTCCCATCTTTTCACGAAGTTGTTTAATATGCGTGTCCACAGTTCTTAAATCACCTACAAAATCATATCCCCATACCTTATTTAATAATTGTTCTCTTGAATATACTCTTTCAGGATTTTGAGCTAAATAATATAATAGGTCGAATTCTTTAGGTGTTAATATCATTTCTTGATTATCTAGTATTACTTGTCTTGAGATGGGGTTAATAAGCAAAGCATCTAATAAGAGCCCATTTTCAAAGGTAGAAGGATTATATCTCTTTAGTACCGCTTTGATACGTGCAACCAATTCTCTTGGACTGAATGGTTTCGTAATATAATCATCAATACCTAGCTCAAAGCCGAACAACTTATCATATTCTTCACTTCTAGCAGATAGCATAATAATAGGAGTTGTAGAACGTTTGCGAATTTCTCTGCAAATTGTCCACCCATCAACAATAGGCATCATAATATCTAGTAGTATTAGAGAAAATGAAGAAGTGCTAATTTTCTCTAATGCATCTTCACCGTCTATTGCTTCGACAGCAGAAAAACCTTCTTGCTGTAAATATAATTTTACGACCTCACGTATTTTTTGTTCATCATCAGCAATCAATATTTTTGTATCTTGCATTGTGATCCCCTCTCATAATATTAAAAAGAAGCATATTGCGAATATATGTATAGACATGAATAATTTCACTTTAATGATGATTATATCATAATTTAGTGATATAATAATATTAATTCGTAAGAAAATTTCAAAGATGAGGAGCATACAGACATGAAAGGTTTAAAATACGTTTTGATATCAATGATAGCAGTTTTAATGATGGTAAGTACGAGTTTTGCATCTGATATTTTAACATCAGATATAGAAAATGAAGATATAAAAGAAGCGGTAGTGAAATTAAATGCATTAGGCATCATCAACGGGATGGAAGATGGCAAATATCATCCAGACAATCCTGTCACGCGAGAGCAATTAGCCAAAATACTAGTGGTAACTTTAGGATTAGGGGATATAGAGGCAAGTAATGTTGAAACGCAGTTTAGTGATGTAGATGCTTCACGTTGGTCGGTAGGCTATATATATGTTGGAGTTGAAAAAGGATTAGTAAAAGGATATACAGATGGCACATTTGGGCCAAGTAGGCCCGTAAGCTATGCAGAGGCCTTGACGATGATAGCAAGGACGCTGGGCTATTCAGATGAAGACTTAACAGGAGAATGGCCGTATAACTATATTGAAAAATCAGCAGAACTTAATATTACCGAGAATATAACATTTGAGGCGCGAGATACTGCAAACAGAGGTTCAATAGCACTGATGATAAAAAATGCGTTAGAAGTGCAATTTGTAAAATAGATAAACGAGGCGGGAGATATGCTCACCGCCTGAAAAGATTATGAAGTAGAAAAGCACAGTTTTCAAAAAGAATCACAAATCGCTCCAAGCGCCTCAGAGATTATTACTGATTGAAAAATATCAATCTTTGTCTTATTCAAATTCAACCCTAAAATATCAATGCCGTTAATAGTTGCATCCCTCAAATCTGCTTCTTTTAAATTAGCACCGGTCATATTAGCAAATCTTAAATCACATCCTCTTAAATTAGCCTTTTCAAAATTGCAATTATACAAGTCAGCGTTTTCAAATTTGATGCCTGATAAATCTGCACCTTTAAAATCTGTTTCACGCAATGTAGTATAAGACCAATCACCCTTTGCAATCTTTATCCCAGTTATATCCGCATCTATAAATGATGAACCAGTCATTTTGCAGTCTATGAATTCTACACAAAATAAGTTAGTAAACTTAAACCTACAATTCGTAAAAGCTGAGCAATTATGAACGGAACCATTCAGACGTGATGAAATAAAATTACAGTTTATAAATTGACAATTTGTAGTTTCAAGTTCAACCAATTCAGCATTTCTAAATGAACACCCAACAAATTTAATTCCGTTTATTGCAACTGCCCCTATTGATATATCTGAAAAGTCATGCTCAATATATTCTGTCTTATCAAACATCTTAACATCAGTCCTTTCCTCAAATTTCTCCCCATATTGCCGAAAAAACACAAAAAAATATCCAAAATTCTTGCATTATTAATCCAACAAATATATAATAAGGAACAAGAGGGAAAATAGAATAGTCGCTGTGACTTTCAGGTGGTAGGACACCTGAAAGCTCGCGCAGGTTCACAAGCAACCTACACGTACAGCATTACGCTGCCACGAGCGACCTTATGTTATTATAAGCGATTTTGTGCTTTTTTGCAAATCGACTTAATCCCTATGGGTTAAAACATTAGGTGCGTATGTAGGAAACGAGTTTATCCTGCTGCGCACTTTTTTATTTTCCCTCTCAATAAAACAAATTGAGAGGGAAAAATATATGTTTAATAAGAACAAAAAACAAAAAATCAGAGAACTTGAGAGCCAAATAAAACAAAAGAAACTAAACTTAATCCGAAATATTATGATGAAAAATAGACCTAGTAATACTGAACTGCAAGACGAATACAATGAAATTATAAAACTAATGCAACGACTAAACTGCAAGAAAAACATCTGGGTAGGCTAAACAATAAAAAAACTCGTTAGGAGGGAAAACATGCTAATTAGATTTTCAGTTCAGAATTATAAATCATTCCACGATAAACAAGAATTAGTATTAATACCTGCTAGAAGACTACAGAAAAATAAAAATCACATTGTAGAGACGGATCAACTTTCTATGTTAAGGAATGCAACTATTTATGGTGCTAATGCTTCAGGTAAAACAAATATCATTGAAGCAATACTCCTAAGCTAACCTATAAATTTATTGAACTATTTTTTGAAATATTGCAGGAAAACAATGTTCAGCTAATATTTACAACTCACGAATCAACCATTATGGATCAAAAATTATTAAGGAGAGATGAAATCTGGTTTGTTGAGAGGAATAAGGATAATGTATCTCATTTATATTCATTAGACCGTTTCAAAGAACGATATGATAAGAAATTGAGTAAAGCATACCTTGAAGGCAGATATGGTGCTGTTCCGAAAATCAGTAGTCCAAGTGAATGAAAATATGTTTGCTGAGATTGGTTCTAATGTTGGCATATTACTAGAGGAAATGAAAGAGGAACCACGAGAGATTATTTTACAAAAATGAGAAAAACTAAATTACATTAGTATATAAATTAGCATCCCACATAGGGTGCTTTTTCTTCTGTTCATTTAATGTCGAAAAATGCAAAAAATATGGTTTTGTTGACATATTAAAGGAGCTGGATGTATAATTATATGTAGGGATGTTAAATGCTGTATGATAAAACAATATAGAAGGGAGGGTACTCATGCTATTAAGTATTAAAAATATCGGAGAGTATGCCATAAATGAACATAATATGCAAGCGATTGATTGTATGCTTACAGAAGTAAACTCAAAAGACATGAAAGAAATATTAGTAATTAATGTTAAAGAGAATAATATAGAAACCTACACTGAGGAATTTTACAAAGATGTGATTAAAGATGCGCTATTTTACCAAGTGGGGAATGGTGCTTATGGTGGTGGTATAAGACTTGATTATTATAAATCTAATAAAGTCAAAAGTGTTTGTTCATTTTGTGAAATTCAAAACAAGAAAGACGAGATTATGAACATTATAGAAAATCATATAAGAGTTAAAGGTAAGAATACTTTTGCTTTAATCAAAATAAATGGAAAAACACCAGCAGAACTATTTAGCGATAAATTTTTAGATATTATGCATAACAAAATATACAATAAGTTAAAAGGGAAACATCTGTGTCATATCTGTGGTGATGAAAACGAATGTTTCAATACTACGACGTTCAAATTTTATACAAATGATAAAGAGGTGTATAGTAATGTTAACGAAGATAAAAAACATGGTGTTGTCATATGTAAAAAATGTCTCGAAAGGTTACTATGTGGTAAAAAATATGTAGATAAATACTTAACATCTTTTTGGTTAGGCTATAAAGTTATGTTTCTCGCCCATGAATTAGACGAGATAGCAGCGGCAATATATGAAAACAGTAAATTTACTGAAAATACGCAGGGTAATAAATTTATAGATTCAATAAAAGAAAATGAAGTAGATGTATTAAATTACATTGGGCGTACAAAATCTGCAACGGATATAGTTTTTTATATGAATGAGGGAAATAAGACATTTAATATTTATCATAAAATTGAGTCTATATTGCCTTCTAGGTTTACATTCTTGAGTAATCAACTTAGGCAGTATGACTTAAGACTTTTTAATGTTCTTGCCTATATTGCGGCAGTGAAAGTAGATATTGAAGGGGTTAAAACCACCTCAAAAGAAAAGATAAGGATTGTTGACTCAATATTCAGAGGTAAAAAAATTGATAGAAATTTATTTTATAGAAGAGTAATGAAGGTATATAAAGTAGACTACATACATGGAAAGCAAAAGGATAATTTCTGTATAAGAAATATTAACAAAATATATAATTTTCTTGTTGACTGTGGATGTCTTGAAGGAGGATATGATATTATGAAAAATTATGAAAATCATCAAGAGTTAATCACATCTAATGAAAAGTATTTTGATACAAATGAAAAGAAAGCGTGGTTCATACTAGGAAATGCTTTTGACCTTGTAAACTATTACATGAGAAGTGCTAATAAAAAAGAGGAAGCAGAGAACAATTTTGAAAAAACATCACTCGATAAGAATTTCATATTTGCCAGAAAATTTGACTATAATGATTTTGTATACTTTTCAAATCTATTAACTGATAAAGCGAGAAAATATTTTTGCAATACAGTAGATTTAAAAAATATGTTCTGTGAAGCAAAAGAGTATATGGCAAATAGAGAAGATAAATTATCTTGTGATGAAGCAAAATATATCTTCTTTTGGGGAATTGATAGTTATTTTGGTAAGAAGAAAGCCGAATCAGCTATAACAAATGAAAAAATAATATAAGGGGGCAATGATAATGGCGAATACAAGAGAAATAATATTATTCACAGATTGCATGATGGCAAACAGTAATGGGGATATGATTAATGATAATCGTCCGAGACAAGATGAGCGTACGGGAAAACTTGAAATGTCTGATGTAAGAATCAAACGGTATTATAGGGATGAGGCAGACAATAGAGGCTTTAAAATATTTGTAAAGCCTAGAGTAAATGAAAAAGGTGCCGTTCTAGATTGCAAAGGGACAGCAAAAAAGATAATAGCAGATGAAAAAGTAAAAAAAGAAGACCTAAGAAGTAAACTAATAGAAGACTATAATGATGTAAAATTATTTGGTGCAGTTGTTACAGATCCAACATTTCACATAACAGGTCCATTGCAAATAATGTGGAGTAAAAGCATCCATGAAGCAGAAGTAAAATTTGCGCAAGGAACATCAGTGTTTGCTTCAAATCAAGGTAAAAAACAAGGCACAACATGGTCAAAGTATTACACACCCTATGCTTTATTTAAAACATATATGGTTTACAATGACATGACTGCAAAAAGACAAGACATAAGCATTACAGAAGAAGAAATAGAAGAGTTTAAAGATATTCTTATAAGTGGTATTAAAAACTATAAAAGCACTTCCAAAAATCAAATGCCAAGGTTACTTATTGAAGTGGTGTACAGTAAAAACTATATAGATGGGGAACTTGATTATATCACTGTCAATAAAGAAAAAGAGGATTTGAGTATTAGAAATATAGACGAATTTATATTTGATTTAGCCCCACTTGCTAAATATTATATAGCAAAAAAAGATATCATTGAAAAAGTTAATATTTATAGACATCCAAAAGTAAAACTTCAGAATGTGATTGAAGACTTTTGTATGAAAGATATATAAAGAAGACTTGAGGTGTCTAAATGAAGACGTTAGTATTTACAGTTAAAGGGGATTATGCTAGATTCAGATGTGCATATACGACTACATCAGCATTGACATATATACTATTTCATCCCATAGCAATAAAGGGAATGATAGGTGCTGTAATGGGAATAGATTATTCAGATTTATATGAATATACGAAAGACATGCAAATAGGGATACAGGTACTTAACCCTGTATATAAAGATATGCAGTCCTTTAACCTTATACCAATAACTAAAGGAAATGGGGCGTATAGATTCCAGTCAAGAGTTGAATTTCTTAGAGACGTTAACTATAGAATATTTTTAAGTTGTGATGATAATGAAAAGCTGACATCTATATACAATACTTTACAAACGCACGAATATGTTTTTACCCCATATTTGGGGTGTACAGAACACATTGCAAAAATTAATAGTGAAGGGATATATGAAGCATATCCCATTAATAATCAGGAAACACATATTGATACTGTTGTACCAAAAGAATATATAGATGTTGAAGGGTTGACTGATTTTACAGTATATCTGGATAGAATACCAATCAAAAATTCAAAAAGTAGAGAATATACGGAGTATGCTAATATTATTTTCTCAAATGATAGGAATTTAATTGTAAAGGATTGTACTGTATATAATGTAAAAGATTATAATGTATACTTGTTCTAATTGATGGGGGAAGATGGTGGGGAAATGTATAAGTTATTATCTCATGTTTTTGAAGGGAGAAAAAGCAGAAATCAGACATTACATAATCACCTAAAAGGTGTAACTGAGATAGCACTTGAGACAACACGAATGCATGGTGTCATAGGAGAGATTGAGCAAGTTATTGAGACGATATGTATGTGTCACGACTTCGGAAAGGCAAGCTCATATTTTCAAGCATACCTTTCAGGAGAATATAATAAAGAATTAAAAAATCATGCAGAAATATCAGCCTATTTCACCTATTATATGCTCCCAGAAGAATGGAAACTAATTGGATTTATGGTTGTAAAAAAACATCATGGAGATATGAATCCAGATAAAGATTTCTTCAATACAAGAAAAAAAGAAGTATTAATAGAAATCGCAGAAAACATAGAAAAAAATATTGGAGAATTAGAATGTATTTATGAAAGAGATTTATCAGGATTTTTTGAGGAAATAAAAGATGGAACATTAATAAAAAAAGTACATATGGCGTTTCTATTTGAACGAAGAAAAAAGATAAAAACATTAACAGATAATGATTTATTAAGAGAGTATATATGGGTTCAATATTTGTGGTCATTATTGCTAACAGCGGATAAAACCCAGCTTATTAGAGGACAAGCATATATAAATAAAAAAACAGTAAAAGAAGAAATAGTATCAAAATATAAAAATAGCATAAGAGAAGATTTACTAAAAAAATTACCAGAGATAAAAAATTCAGAACTATTTAAAATCAGGAATACAATTTATGATGAAACGATTGAAAGCATAAACAGTATTGATTTAGTAACAGATAGAATACTCTCAATAAATGTACCCACAGGCACAGGAAAAACAATAGCTGTCTATGGAGGTGCTTTTAGATTATTTGAAAGAATAGTGTGTGAAAGTAATGGACAGGTTGTACCATCAATTATTTATAATATTCCATTTACAAGTGTCATAGATCAAAATTACAATGTGCTAAAAAATATTATAATGGACGAGAAAAATAATACATTTGAGGATTTAATTTTAAAACATCATTCATTATCAGAGATAGAATATAAAGAAGATGAAGGTTGCGAATACAAAAATTATGATGCTAGATTTTTGGTGGAAAATTGGCAAAGTACTATCATTACGACAACATTTGTACAGCTATTCAATACATTATTCAGACCTGGTAAGAACAGTATAGAACATAGATTTCATAAACTTGCAGGTTCAATAATAATACTTGATGAAGTTCAAACTATTCCACCTAAATATTATAAAATAATAGAAAATATATTTAGTATTCTTACAAAAGAATTTAACACATATATCATTACTGTAACGGCAACAAGACCGCTGTTTTTAGAAGGGAAGGAGCTAATAAATAGTAGAGAAAAAATATTTCAATCTTTAAATAGAATAACACTAATTAACAATACTACAACACCCATGTATCTAAATGAATTTTATAATATTCTAAAAGAAGATATTATAGAAAATACAAATAAAAGTTTCCTAATAGTAATGAATACAGTTAAATCATCAATGAAGATCTTTGACTGGCTTCAAAATGAGGATATGAATCGTAAAATTATATATCTTTCGACAGAAATATATCCTAGAAGAAGGTTAGAGATAATAGAACAGATTAAAAAAAATAATAAGAAATACGTTCTTGTATCTACTCAACTAATTGAGGCAGGTGTAGATATTGATTTTGACATAGTATACAGAGATATGTCAACGATTGATTCCATTAATCAGACAGCTGGACGTGTTAACAGAAATGCAATAAAAGAGAAGGGAATAGTTAAAATTTTCTCATTAATGAACGAAGAACACAATGACAAAAAATTTTCTAGGTATATATACTCAGGGGTATTGCTGGATATTACAGAAGATATTTTAAAAGACAAGAATATTATTAACGAAAATGAAATAGATAGAATCAATCATGAATACTTCAGCAAAGTACGAACATTTACAGAGAAAAAATGTAATGAAGATTACAATGAAATACTGGAAGCTATAAAAAAATTTGACTACCAAAAAGTTAGAAAACTATTTAAGCTTATTGACGATGATTATGAAAAAACAGATATTATAGTAAATATAGATGAAGAAACACAAAAAAGACTGGAGGTAATACAATGTGGGGACGGTAGCTATCAAGAAATCATGAATGCATGGAGATATCTAAATGGATTTAGAATATCAGTGAACAAAAAAGATATGGATAATATTAATAGTTATGACATTAAAGGCGTTCAAATAATAAATAAAGATGATTATGATATTTGCAGAGGTGTAAAAAGAAATAACATAGTAATATTTTAAGGATGGGGATTATGGTTATTGACTATGCAATAATAAAATACGAAGATATGAATTTCAGTCCAAAACATGCTTCGAAAATAAGAGGCTATTTTGGACGCAAATATGAAGAATATAGTATTCTTCATAATCATGGAGAAGAGAAATACTTATTTACATACCCGAAAGTACAGTACAAAGTTATTAGTAGAAAACCATTAATATGTGGAATAAATGAAGGTGCAAAATTAATATGTAAACTGGGGATAATGGAAGATGAAATAATTATTGATGGAAATAAAAAAGAGATAGTACAAAAAAAGATATCTGTAACAAAAGAAGAATTCGGTATTACTGATAATTACATTGAATATGAATTTTTAACACCATGGCTTGCACTCAATCAAAAAAACAATCAAAAATTTCATAATATGAATGATATAGAACGAGAAGATATCTTAAAAAAAATATTAATAGGAAATATCATATCTATGTCAAAAGGTTTATCGTATACGATTTCAGATAATATATATATATGGATAAATCTAAAAGAAAAAGAAACTAGCCTAAAAGGAGTAAAGATGAAAGGTTTTTATGGAGAGTTTAAAGTGAATTTTAATATTCCTGATTATATGGGACTTGGAAAAGCAGTATCAAGGGGGTTTGGAACAATAAAAAAAGTAACTCAAAGAGGGTGACATTGTGAAGTTAGTAATAAATTCACCAGGCACATATTTATCAAAGGTAGGGGAATGTTTTCAAATAAAAAATGATAATGGCATAAATAAAATATCCGTGAAGAAGGTTGAACAGATAATGATTACAACAGCCGCAGCGTTAACAACAGATGTTCTAGAATTAGCAGTAGAGAATAATATCGATGTAGTTTTTTTGAAAAATACAGGAAGACCTTTTGGAAGGGTATGGCACTCGAAATTAGGAAGTATTAGTACGATAAGAAAAAAACAATTACAATTAGATGGAAAAACGTTAGGGACTAAACTTGTAAAAGAATGGTTGATTCAAAAAATTGATAATCAAATAAATCATTTAAAACATTTGGCTACAAATAGACGTGACAAAAGAAAAGAACAAATAAGTGAAGTAATAAAAAAATTAAGTGACCAAAATAGCAAAATAGAACAAATTAAAAATACAGAAAAAATATCCGATATCAGAGGAACATTGCAAGGATATGAAGGACATGCTAGTCGCATATATTTTGATATCTTAAGTCAATTGATTCCAAAACAATATAAATTTAGTGGTAGGACTCGAAATCCAGCTCAAGATCAATTTAATTGTATGTTGAATTATGGATATGGCATTTTATATTCAAGTGTAGAAAAATCATGTATATTAGCTGGACTAGATCCATATATAGGATTGATGCATGTCGATAACTATAACCGAAAAGCTTTTACGTTTGATCTTATCGAGATGTATAGAGGGTATATGGATAAAATCGTATTCAAACTATTTACGACTAAAAAAATTAAAGATAATTATTTTGATAATATTGAAGGCGGGTACTATCTTAACAAAGAAGGTAAACAAGTGTTAATAACTGAATACAACAAATCTATGGAGAATAAAATCAAATATAAAGGGCGTAATATTGAACTTCAAAACATTATACAGTATGATTGTCATAATATTGCAAATAGGATTTTAAAGGAGGGACATTAGTGCTAGTATGGGTAATGTATGATATAAAAAATGACCGTGTGCGAAATAAATTAGCCAAGGAATGTCAGAACAAAGGGTTGTACAGAGTTCAGAAAAGTGTTTTTTTAGGTGATATAGAAACAAATGATTTTGACGAAATAAAAATAATAGCTGAGGATTTAATTGAATTAGATGCAGATTCTGTTTACGTTTTTACTATGAATAAGGCTGAACTCAATAAAGCGGGTCTAATAGGACAAGCTTTTGATAAGGGGTTGGTAACAGATGAAATCATTTCAAAATTCTTTTAATGAATATAGTTACTACATTACACCATCTGATATGATTGAATTTCAGTATTGTAAAAGATTTATCTATTATATGAAAGTTTTAGGTATTCAGCAATTTGAAGAAAAAAGATATAAAGTTCAAAAAGGAAGAAGAATTCATGAGAAAAAAGAAGGACAAAATAAATCATACTTAAGAAAGAAATTAGGAGTTAAAAACAAGTACATAGATGTACAGTTAGTATCAGAAAGATTAAAAATACGGGGAAAAGTAGACGAAGTTTTATTATTACATGATGATACAATGGCACCATTAGATTATAAATTTGCAATATTTGACGAAAAAGTTTATAATACCTATAAAATGCAAATGATTATGTATGCTCTAATGGTTAAAGAAGTATTTCAAAAAGAAGTTGAAAAGGCGTTTTTAGTATATTGTAGAGGGAATAATAGTGTAAAAGAATTATCAATTAATAAACAAGATGAAAATACTATTGTTGAAGAAATTCAAGAGTATGAAAAGGTACTGCAGGGATATTATCCGAAAGCAACTCGTTACAAATCAAGATGTGATGATTGTTGTTACAAAAATATTTGTATTAAATAATTATTTTTTATGTTCTTATATAATTATTTGATAAAACAATTAAAAGGGTGTTAAAGGCACATATATACGTGATTATAGCTATGTGTTATTGAATCAAAAATGATGCCGAGATGGTGATATCATGAATAAATTTAAAAAAATGAATCAATATTTTTCCTGTCAAGAAACTCGTATAACTATTATTATCACTAGGTTTTAGTAAAAAATGCTGTAACAATGAACAATCCATTAAAACAAGGATTAAAACCAAGTAATCGATGCTAGAGTTGCGATAGATCATTATATGGTAACAATGAACAATCCATTAAAACAAGGATTAAAACTTATACCTTCCCTTGGGGTGAAGGCAGAAGCATCGGAGGTAACAATGAACAATCCATTAAAACAAGGATTAAAACAACCAGGTTCGCATTGCCTATTTTGCAAAGTAAAAGGTAACAATGAACAATCCATTAAAACAAGGATTAAAACTACTTGCACGTCCATAACATCCGCTATATACCTCATCGTAACAATGAACAATCCATTAAAACAAGGATTAAAACTTGTACGTGGTTATAGGGGGGATAAATACAAAGATGGTAACAATGAACAATCCATTAAAACAAGGATTAAAACCACCCTTATTGACAGCAAAGGCATATACTTCTTGGGTAACAATGAACAATCCATTAAAACAAGGATTAAAACTGTTGGAGATGAAAAGGGAAACGGAAATGCTCATCATTTGTAACAATGAACAATCCATTAAAACAAGGATTAAAACCTGATAATGTACCAGTTTTAGGGACGGTGTTAGAATGAGTAACAATGAACAATCCATTAAAACAAGGATTAAAACTAATATTAGAAAATATTAAGAAGGCATCCAAAAGGGTAACAATGAACAATCCATTAAAACAAGGATTAAAACAAAACTAAAGAATGGGCAACACCACTTAAAATAAAGCGTGTAACAATGAACAATCCATTAAAACAAGGATTAAAACTACTTGCACGTCCATAACATCCGCTATATACCTCATCGTAACAATGAACAATCCATTAAAACAAGGATTAAAACTTGTACGTGGTTATAGGGGGGATAAATACAAAGATGGTAACAATGAACAATCCATTAAAACAAGGATTAAAACCACCCTTATTGACAGCAAAGGCATATACTTCTTGGGTAACAATGAACAATCCATTAAAACAAGGATTAAAACTGTTGGAGATGAAAAGGGAAACGGAAATGCTCATCATTTGTAACAATGAACAATCCATTAAAACAAGGATTAAAACCTGATAATGTACCAGTTTTAGGGACGGTGTTAGAATGAGTAACAATGAACAATCCATTAAAACAAGGATTAAAACGTAACTATAACATTCCTTGTAATCTCTCCTGAATCTCCTGTAACAATGAACAATCCATTAAAACAAGGATTAAAACTTCTTTTTTGAACTTTTTTAGGTCTTTTCTTTCTTAGTAACAATGAACAATCCATTAAAACAAGGATTAAAACCTTTTACACGGTTATTGTTAGAAGGAAGAAATATTGTAACAATGAACAATCCATTAAAACAAGGATTAAAACTTAAGAGTGAAAGATTTTCTAACAAATATACAAAAGTAACAATGAACAATCCATTAAAACAAGGATTAAAACTATTATAGATAATGTCAATATGAATGCTATAGAAAAGTAACAATGAACAATCCATTAAAACAAGGATTAAAACGAGATTGATTTAGGCTCTGCGCTATCAGCTATAGTGTAACAATGAACAATCCATTAAAACAAGGATTAAAACGATTAAGAGTGATGTAATAAATACAGTTCAACATGTAACAATGAACAATCCATTAAAACAAGGATTAAAACATGGAACAATACTATAAACAGTACCAACAAAATGGCTAGTAACAATGAACAATCCATTAAAACAAGGATTAAAACAAAATGGTTGAAGTTGACAGAGAATATTTTCAAGTTGTAACAATGAACAATCCATTAAAACAAGGATTAAAACGTTTTCCAAAACAGTCATGTGAACAAAATGTGAACATTGTAACAATGAACAATCCATTAAAACAAGGATTAAAACATATTGGCTTCTGCCCAATGTCCTTCTATGTCCTTGTAACAATGAACAATCCATTAAAACAAGGATTAAAACAAAGCGTTAGGATGTTGTGCATTCCCTACAATACTAACTAAGTAACAATGAACAATCCATTAAAACAAGGATTAAAACGTGTAAAGGAGAAAGGAGAACTTAAAAAATGTATAGTAACAATGAACAATCCATTAAAATAAGGATTAAAACGTTGTAAATCCTCAAGTTTTACAACTATTTGATGAAAGTAACAATGAACAATCCATTAAAACAAGGATTAAAACTACTCTCTTAAACCTTTAAAAGTCGGTTTTTGGTTAAGGTAACAATGAACAATCCATTAAAACAAGGATTAAAACAAAGAAGAATGTTCACAAATAAAATGGAGGTATGTAGGGTAACAATGAACAATCCATTAAAACAAGGATTAAAACCGTCAATTTTATCCCCCTTGGGAAGTTTAAACGCGCGTAACAATGAACAATCCATTAAAACAAGGATTAAAACATAATAATAGCTATAACAAACGGAATACATTAATGTTGTAACAATGAACAATCCATTAAAACAAGGATTAAAACAAACTAGGCGATTTGTGGTGTTAGGAAAGGGTGAAAAGTAACAATGAACAATCCATTAAAACAAGGATTAAAACCGTATTGTGTCGATAGCGTTCCTGATACAGTTATAAACAGTAACAATGAACAATCCATTAAAACAAGGATTAAAACTGCAATTGTTTTTGATAATCTAAATGTATTATTTACGTAACAATGAACAATCCATTAAAACAAGGATTAAAACAAAGACAGCGGAATTGTCCGCATTAGTTAAGAGTGTAACAATGAACAATCCATTAAAACAAGGATTAAAACAAACTAGGCGATTTGTGGTGTTAGGAAAGGGTGAAAAAGAGTAACAATGAACAATCCATTAAAACAAGGATTAAAACATTATAACATTATCGATAGGCAATATAGTGCTTAAGTAACAATGAACAATCCATTAAAACAAGGATTAAAACGAGTCTCATATATCGCATTTTCCCATTCGTGGTGGGTAGTAACAATGAACAATCCATTAAAACAAGGATTAAAACTTGCTAATCCATCTCGTCTATTTTGTCAATCTTATCCTGTAACAATGAACAATCCATTAAAACAAGGATTAAAACTTGCTAATCCATCTCGTCTATTTTGTCAATCTTATCCTGTAACAATGAACAATCCATTAAAACAAGGATTAAAACTGATTTTTAATCGTTCTATCCTAGATTGAAAGTCCAGTAACAATGAACAATCCATTAAAACAAGGATTAAAACTAGTACCTTCTAATATTTCTGTAGATATTGTCTTGTGTAACAATGAACAATCCATTAAAACAAGGATTAAAACTTATTGTTGTATATATTATTGTATATTAGAATATGTAACAATGAACAATCCATTAAAACAAGGATTAAAACTATTCTGCAAAAACCCTTCCTTGCGGGCATCGTCAAGTAACAATGAACAATCCATTAAAACAAGGATTAAAACTCCGCAATAGTTGTATCGTAATACCGCAAATCATTACGTAACAATGAACAATCCATTAAAACAAGGATTAAAACTCAAAATGGTGTTTCCACTTCATCATGCTGAATAATAAGTAACAATTACCAATCCATTAAAACAAGGATTAAAACAAATGATATAATAATACTAAAGTTGATTTAAAGTAAGTAACAATGAACAATCCATTAAAACAAGGATTGAAACCTAATAACTAACTATAGACTGTAAACACGCGAAAAGTAACAATGAACAATCCATTAAAACAAGGATTGAAACTTATATAGAATAGAAAAGCTTAAGAAAATAGAAATACGTAACAATGAACAATCCATTAAAACAAGGATTGAAACAAAATATTCCATTCGTAATTTGGTGGCAATTGGGGTTAATATTGTGGGAACATCTGGAAGCAATAATGGTATACTTTTGCAAATGCATAAAGGGGTGGAGAGGACAACATTTTAATTAGTTTGTTATCAAGGCAATTTAAAACAATTAGTTCAACAACAGGACGAATTTTAAAAAAAGTCTTATTATAAGACTTTTAAAAAAAAGAAACTGTTGATGATTTACATGTTTTTAAATATACTTAATATAGATAGTTATGTATAATAAACTACATAAATCTATATTAAAAAATAAATTCAAAAATGAAAGGACATAAAAAAATGAAGAAGAGTAGAAAAAAAGTAATTTTATCAATTGTTGTGGGTTTACTTGTTATCCTAAGTGTTACTGCAGTATTAAATGCCAGAAGATACTTCGGTTCACCTGAAGAGGTTAGTAGCGTTATATACGAGTATGAAACTAAAGAGATTTCATGCTCAAATGATGGGAAAAACATCTATGGGGTTGCTTATATTCCAAAAGATGCAGGAGAGAAAATGCCAACTGTTATATTTAGTCATGGCTATAATGGGACATATAAAAACACCGATATGATTTCGAAATCCCTTGCAATGAGTGGAATCGCTACTTACAATTTTGATTTTTGTGGTGGCTCTGGAAGAAGTAATAGTGATGGAGAGATGACAGAAATGTCCGTTTTTACAGAAAAAAATGATTTAAACGCTGTAATTGATATGGTAAAAACACTCGATTTTGTTGATGAGGATAATCTCTTTCTATTCGGTGAAAGTCAAGGTGGTTTTGTTTCAGCTATTACAGCAGCTGAACGTAATGATGAAATAAAAGGTATGATGCTATTGTATCCTGCATTTTGTATACCGGATGATGCACAAGAAAAATACGATACAGTTGACCAAATTCCTGAAACGATAAAATTTATGGGTAGAACAATTGGTAAAAAATACTATGATGAGCTGTTGGATTATAATGTCTATGACCATATCGATAATTATACAAAAGATGTAATAATTTTTCATGGTGACTCAGATACGATTGTAAATCTATCCTATTCTCAAAAAGCAGTTGAAATTTATCAAAAGGCAGAACTTAAAGTTTTTGAAGGTGAAGGACACGGATTTACCGCATCTGCCAAAAGTGATGTTGCAAAGATGGCATATAACTTCATTTTAAACCATTAAAGTTCCTCATAAAAAATATGTTATTCGTTCCATTATGTCTACGTTCGTTCCTGTTATTTGCTTAGGAACGGACGTTTTCTGTATTAATCAAAAATAATTTGAATATAATTTATTCAAGTTGTATAATTAATATTATGCAAATAAAATGTTATGTAGAGTTAAGAAAGACAAATCTAAAACGATCGATTGTTAAGTTATAAAAAAAGGAGTAAGACATTGTTAAGAAATATAGAAATCATAAAAACATATTATAAAGAGATATTAATTTTTGGGTTTGCGTATAGCTGTGTTATTATATTTTCGTTATTTGGTCCAATACTGAATATTGTAGACACAGAGAATGCATTTCTGTATAGTATTATTTCATTAATTGTATTCATTATCTCATTTTTAGTAAATCCTTTAAATTTCGAAAAAAATAAAAAATATCTCATTTTTATGTGGCTTATATCTATACCTCTTTTGGGATTATTTTTTCGATTAGAACTATCTGGAAGAATTATAGCGATTTCTATTTATGCATTCTTAGTAGCGAGGATATGTAATAGATGGACAGTATTAGTTTGTGAGAATATAGATTTAAAATATGCTGGAAGAATAATGTCTTTGTGTTTTTTTATATCTTTTTTATCTCTCTATTTTGTAAATTCAATATCGTTAAGTCTAAAAAAAAGCATAATAATGACTATTCCTTTAATAACAAGTGGATTGATGGTATTTTTTGATTATAAAATTGATGATTGTTTTACTGAAAGAACAAAAGATAAAAAAAATATAAATAAAAAAGATTTAGTGACGTTTGCCTTTTTAATGCTTGTATACATTTGTGGTGGCGTTAGTTACTCAGGTATTTATCCGTTTCTATATAAATTTTATCATTATGATAGATATTACAATGTATTACCTCTTGTAATTGCACTTCCAATAGCAGGTATAATAACTGATAAGCTAGGGAAAAAAGTTACATTTGCATTAGGCATTAGTTTTTTAGGGATATCATTCGTGTTTTTTAATCTTGATCACAACCTATTTGTATATTTTGCTATTCAAACATTTTTACAGATTGGATGGGCATTCATTAACGTTTTTGGTTTTTCATATTCATGGGAATTTGCCAAAACACATAAAAATAATAGATTATTTGGTTATAGCATTGTTTCCATAATGGTTGGTGTTATATGTGGTGCTATAATTGCTTATAATTTTTATATTTATCATATATCAATACATATATATGCACTTGTAACTTTAATACCACTTTTTATAGCAATGATTATATTTTCATTAATGCCTGAAAAAAAGAAACCTGAGACAAACAATACTATTGACAGAGAAATTCTATATAAAATGGATATTATATCAAAGCTTTCGGACAGAGAAAAAGAAGTCATCTATTACTATTATAACGACAAAAGTGGCAATGAAATTGCCGAAATATTACACGTAAGTCCCAATACAATTAGAACACATATCCGAAACGCATATAAAAAATTAGGAATTTCATCAAAAAGACAATTGAAATTTAAAATTGTTAAAAGTAGATAAAATGCTGAAATATCAGCGAAAAGACATATAACCCCTAAAGGCCACCCCTAAAAATCATCAATCATTGGTGATTTTTTTATTTGCTTATTTATAGTAATATGCAGAAGGAAACTAAAAAATATGAACAAAGAAAGGAAAGTAAAATGAATAAGATTAAAAAAACTATCGGGATTATGTTAATCTTTGTGATGCTATTTACTAATATTGCATTTGCACAGGTGACTATCCCAAAAACAATAAGTGATTTAGATTATATGAAAGAGAATTATTTCAAAGGTGGAAATAATACATATAAAAATATTGAAGTCGGTGGAAAAGATACAGGTAAGGTAATGTCAGTTTCAGGTCATTCAAATCCTAATACAGATGTATATATATTGACTGTCAGAGAGGCAGGCATCGTTACAATACAAGTTGTTCCATTAAATAAACAATATTATACTTCTCTTAACATTGGAGGCGTTCAGTTCGTATCAAATGTTTCAGGAGAGAAAAAGTATTATTCAGCTGGAAATCAAAGTAACAGTATAGTTATAGAAGATTATAATGGTTATGGCAGTTGTTTGAGAAATGTATATCTTGATGAAGGAATATATTATTTTTCTGTAAGTGGTAAACAGTATACAAAAGAAGAACAGGTGACAAATTATCTAGATTATGTTGATTATCAAATCACTGTTACTAGTCAATCATATAGTAAAGATCCTAATATAGATACAAATCAATCAAATCCATACACTTTTGTTGCAGATAAAGATACAGTAAAAGGAAGTGTTGCAATGGGGCTGATTTATTCCGAAAGCTCAAAAAAATACTCCTTAGATACAAGTGATAGATATATGATTCCTGCAGGAAATGAAAGAGAAGTTAAATTAAAAATTTCTAATACGAATAGTAATCCTCTAAATCTATTCAAAAAAGAAATAGAGTACAAACGAAATGATAATGATAAGCAAAATTTAGAGATTAGAAGGCTCACAAGTACATATAAATCAAATGGGAACTTAACTGTTAGTGTAAAAGAAAATGGAAGTTTTAAACTATTACCTGGAGAATCTAAAGAGTTAAGTGTAAACATAAAAAAAGACGAAGGTTATTATATCGATTTAAGTGCAAGTTTTCCTAGTGAATATACAATAACCTATGAAGAGTTAGGGGATACAAATTCCACTACACCAACTCCAGAACCAACACCAACCCCTGCAACACCAACTCCAGAACCAACAGAAAATTTAGTTAAACCAATTATCATGTTGCATACAGCGTGTGAAATACCTGCTGAGACATTTGATAAGCACAATTATAAAATATATGTAAATGGTGCTGATTACACAAATAATCAAGGGTATATGGGGCATATAACGAATCTACCACAAAGTAAAGTAGGTGAAACATACGATATAAAAGTTGTCGTAGATGGATATAAGCCATATTATGAAACGATAACCATTCCTAAAAGCGAGAATAATGATGGCAATGCCATAGTTTTTGTAAATGTAAATACTCAGAAAAATGTAGTTGAAACGACACCACAAGAAAAATACTATTTGTATGGATATGAAGTAACACAAATGCCGTACTATGATGGTAAGCTCATGAGAGATAACACAGACCTAATAATGAAAGGTGGTAGCCATACAAATAACAGAGTAGTAAATGAAAGACGTGATGGCAATGGTGTAATAACAGTAAAGAAATTTAATGTTAAAAACAAGAGAATATTATCATCATATACAGTATATGGGGAACAATATTGTTATTATGCTGGACATGGTGTAGACCAAATAATAAGTGGTAAGGGTGTAACAACACATCATAGTTGGGCTGGGAGCAAAGTTGTACCAAGTGGAACAAAACTTTATAAAATAATGACACTAACAGATTCAACATATAATATAAAAGTTGCAACGGGTAATTTTAATGGTGTGTCAGGTAGTACACTATTGTATGAAGAAAGCGGTAACTTATCAGAAACAGCAAAAAAAGCTATCAATAGTCCACAGTCAATTCATTTCATTTTTGGTGATAACTATGGTAATGAAAACAACTATATGATAGCACATTATCTTTCAGTAGAAAATTTGCCTAATACGCAGACGGATAACACCCTTAATACAGCTAGTAATTGGGCAAAAGACGAAATTAATAAAGCCATAAAAGTAGGCTTGGAAACGGAAAGAATGACTTCATCAAACTTCAAGGAGAATGCAACAAGAGAAGAGTTTTGTGAATTAGTAATGACAATGTATGAAAAATTAGGTGGTAGAGTAGAAACATATAATAATTCTTTTAGTGACACCACGAATCAATCAGCAATAAAGGCATATAATGCAGGGATTATAAATGGAACAAGTGCTACAACATTTAGTCCTAATAACAACATTACACGAGAAGAACTATGTGTAATGATTATGAGAGCTATAGATTTATCAAATAAGCAGTATGAACTAAAATCAAGTTTTCAAAAACAGTATGACGATATAGATGAAATTTCACCTTGGGCAAAAAAAAGTGTCGAAATCCTTAACGCATATAAAATAATAAACGGAAATGGTACATCATTAAATCCTAAAGGTACGGTTACAAAAGAAATGGCAGTTTTAATGTTATACAGAGCATATGAAATGTTTAAGTAAATACAAATTCACATTATAAATTTTATTGATTGGGGGATTTCCCCCAATTTTTTTTTACAGACGGAGGGACATTCAGTAGTCTCGGACAGGGACTTGTCTGGCTAAAAAAAATGACGCTAATCGTTAGTAAAAACGATTGGCGTCTATGGTTTTTCGACGCTCAATATCTTGTGATTCCAGAAACGCCGTTTTCTTTATATCTTTCTAAAGCATTTATCCATGATTTTGACAATTTAGGTTCATTATTTATGTCTTCACTGAATTCTACACAATCCCAATGTCCACACAATGGACACAATATATCAAACACTTTCTCCAAGTTTTTATAAGTTAAATCCTTCATATTTCTTATTCCAATATCATATCCAAAAATTTTTGCTGTGGCAGCTCCAGTAGCACAACCATAAAATCCAGAATAATTAAAGCCAATACCGCCATGACAAGGCATTGGACACCTTTCAAAGTGTGTACCCTCTGGATATCTATCTTTTGGAGCATTACGAACATTTACAAAATCACCTTGGATATTAGAAGTCTTAGATGTATTTGCAACAAAAATATCGGGAAAATTATCTTTTACCCAGCTCAATTCTTCACGAGTTTTTAGTGTATACCCATTTGAAGCCATTCTTATTTTCATATCTTTATTGTAATTGTTCCTATATGAAACTATTGTACTTACAATTTCTCTGAATTGGGGATGAATAGTTGGTTCCCCTCCCAAGATAATCATACTGTCCCATTTATAGTCTATATCTATTGATTCATTTATCATTTTTTCAATCTGTTCCAGAGTGATATTTTGTTCAACATCACCAGGAGCAATATCAATATGTCTATCGCAATTATGACAACCTAAAGTACACATGGAATTTAAATCGATTTGCAATCTTTGCATTGATAAGCTAGCTTTTATTTTGTAATCACAGCTCTCACAACTATCTGCAACACAAAGAGGGATATGAGGATGCAGTCCAACTAATTCTTCTTGTACCCTCTCCATGGTCTTTGTTTCATCTTCGGTTTGTTGTTTCACATAATTCATGAATTTCACTCCTTCTAAAATTTATTGTTTTGGTAAAAATCTATTTTACATATCTGAATTCAAGAGAGGATGCGTCAAAGGATATAGTATAAATGTTATTTGAATCGGCATTAAGATTTTCACCATACTGTAATAATTCATACTTTCCTTCTACGTTCTCCAATTCTATCTTAAGATTTGTACCTTCGGGGAAAACGGAAGGTATATACCATGAGTATTCTACTCCGTTTGATGTTGAACTTTGTTTTGAATTTTGGAATATTTTTTGTGCCATCCAGTATGCACAGACCGTTCCGTAGGGAGCTACCCATATATCAGGGTTTTTCAAGTAATCGAGAATGCCAGTAAATATTTCAATATCTATTGGTTCGAAACCACAATCAGGTATTTCTATGCCATGTATCATAAAGACTGTCCATGCCTCTTGTTTTAAAGACTCATCAATCCAATCGGTATATACTTTAAGAGGAAAATCCGTAAAGGTAATTACCGATGGTATATTAAGCCAATCTGGAGTATATGAAGCCTTCATATGTACAGGTTCATCTTGTCCTACTCGTGCAGATAAGTGTGTGTTTCTAAGTTCGTCTATTATTTCTGGTGTGGTAAAGGTATACGGATATGCATATGATAAAACGCGGGTATTGAATTTTTTTGATAATATCTTTTGAGACGACAATGTTTCTTCTTTAACATCAGGAATATCAGTCTCCAACGGACATATGTGATTCATCGAATGGTTTCCAATCTCATGACCATTCTTAACCGCTTGAATCCAAGCTTCTTCATTTGTAAGCATATTAACCGTTAAAAAGAATGTAGCCTTAATTCCGCGTTCATTTAAATAAGGTACAGCTATTTCGGATTGTGATTTATCACCGTCATCAAATGTAAGTGAGATTGCAGCTTTATATCCTTTCCAGGGTAACACCTTTATAGTGTGTTTAATATTATCTAACATAATCTACGCCTCTTTCTATTTAGATATTTATCCCTTTGCTATAATACTTGTTCTTTATCCCAATAATAGTAGGTTTCGCCAATATAGTTTTCAATAATATCGGCTGCCATTGATGAACCATTATATTTTGACATTATTTCTTTCATTTTTAAAACATCGTTACTTGTTACCCTATCATCGATGATGGACATTGCAGATTCATATAATTTTTCTGGTAAAATTTTTAAACATTTTATGCGTCTGCCTAGATTCAGTTTTTCAATCTGGTCACAATTTACCATTTGATCCCAAAAGAAGGGGGCGCCAAGCATTGGTACACCGCATGTCATAGCTTCATTAACACTGTTCATTCCGCAATGAGTGATAAATAAACTTGATTTTTTTAGAATTGCAAGCTGGGGTACATATTTAAAAACAAA
This sequence comes from Clostridia bacterium, assembly GCA_963662695.2. Lineage (GTDB taxonomy): Bacteria > Bacillota > Clostridia > SK-Y3 > SK-Y3. The sequence continues at coordinate 2,217,816 of CAXXDC010000001.1, forward strand.
GATATTGTCAGGAAGTTGTTCTTGTTCAAAAGGATTTGTACATAGCTTATCGCCTAAAGTTATTACAACGTTTACTTTTTTATCTCTAAAAGCCTCTATGCATGTTCTAAAGAAATTTAATACTTTGAGAGAAAGATTGCCACTGAAAAATTTAATTATTGGTTCATCCTTAAATATTTTGTCTAATAGAGTTCCTAATGAAATATAGATAATAGGATACTCTTTTTGTTTGAAAGGTAAATCTATATCTTCATTTTGATGATGTATAGATGGACCAACAAAATAAAATCTATCATCAAAATTTTCTATATTTGGTTGGAATTCTTTAGCTGTATAAAAGATATTAACCTGAGGCACACATTCAATTATTTCGTCAAGATAATGTCCAGTTTTTGTTTTTATTCCTTTTGCTTTTCTTTTTGTGCTCATTCGGTTTATAAATTCATATTTTGTGGGAAACCAGAATGGAGACTTTTTAATTAAATCTTTTTTTACGGCTTTGTCTATAGCTATCATAGGTGACTGCCGTACTGAAGGTTTTTTTAGCTTTTCTGCTAAGATTTCTCCTAAAAAAAAGTTCATATCATAAATGATTAAATCATATTCAGCTCCGATTCCCAATGCAGTAGTATATGCGGCATAGTATAGATTCACATTTTCATCATGTTGTGACATGTTGTCTGAAAAATTATTATAGGGAATAAAATTAGCACCTATTGGTTTGAGTAAATTTTTATATTTAGGGGCATTAATATATCCAACTTCATACTTTCTATTTATTAGTTTTTTTATTAATCCTAATGAACAATTTATATGAGCTGAATAAGGTATATCAATAAATAATATTTTTTTCATAGGTTTTTATATTCACTCCATTTCTATTTTTTTTAGTTAAATTTTACGTAATTATTTCGTCTCTATATCTATTGCACACATTCCATGTGCAGGAATAAGTAAATCCAATGTATTTAGAATTTCTCTTTTGAGTTCGGATTCTTTTTGCAGATATTGTATATGTTCTGCCTTAAGGTACTCGGGGCTTCCAATATCAATCCAAGCTTGTTTGGGATTTGTATGATCTTTATCAATTTTTTGAATGGTTATTTTTCCATTTTGAAAGACTTCTGGAAGATTGATATGAATCATTTCATCCTGTAAAGGAGCATCAGGGGTATTATAATTATAGGTAATTAAGCGAATACCCTTAGGTATGTTTAACGCTATCATTTCAACTGTACCGTTAGTACAATCAGAAGTTACTCCATATCGTTCATTACCTGCTCCATGAAAAAGTTGCAAGCAGCGGTATACAGGTTTCGGGATACCGTAATAATTCATAAGTCCAAATCCACCATGAAATACACCTGATAGTTGACCACATTCCTCAAAAATGTCACTTATAGTCCAAAAAGAATATCCATCGACCAAACCATCGTTATCCGATAAAACTTTTGCGACCATAGTTGCTGAATAGTTTTCATCATGTTTGGCATCCCCATGCTCGCCTGATGGATTCCACTCTGTGTAGTAGAGTGGATATTTTCCAGCTTGTTCACGGGTTTTGGATGTCATTTTCATCATAATATCTCGTTCGAATTTTCTTTTCTCCCCGCTAAGATAAATTTTCATAACATCATCAAAAGTAAAATCTCCTTTTTTCCATAGCTGTTCATCAGAAGGATAATGATGAGTTGTAATGAAATCAAGAGGAATATTTTTTTCTTCACAAAATCTGATGAAATCCGTAATCCATGCATTGCATGCAGTAGAGGGGCCTCCAACTTTTAGTTTGCAGTCGTATGATTTGATTGTACTAACAGTATTTTCATAGAGTTCAAAGTATTCATCTTTTGTTCCTGTCCAAAAAGTTGGCATGTTCGGCTCATTCCAGACTTCGAAAAACCAATTGTGTATCTCTTTTTTTCCATAACGCTTGTCCAGATGTTCAATAAAAGCATTAATGAAGTGATTCCACTTTTTATAATTGGCAGGTGGAGTAATATTCATCCCATAATTAAAAATTGTATCATCTCCCGATGCTAAACAACCCGGCATAGAACCAAGTTCTATAAAGGGTTTCATATCTATGCTGAGCAAAAAGTCAAAAATATTGTCAATATTCATGAAGTTATAAATTATCCTTTGTGACATGGGTGTATCAAACGAAAGTGGTTGAGAGCAAACACTCATTTGGTCATTAAACAAGCCATGGAATCTAACATACTGGAAACCCAATTCTTCATGTGCCATTTTTAATTGTTTCCTGTAGTCATCTCTCAAAGTTGTATAAGCGTGACTACTACCTACGCATTTTTCCCAGTAGTGTGGGAATATTGATTTTTCATTATTATCAATTGTAAAATTTATCATTGTCTTTCCCCCCCCAGATATGAATTTATTTCTCGTTAATTAATCTGAACCCATAAAAAAATAGTACCTAAAATAAGCACTATTATGATATCTTCTCCAAATCATTAGAACAAGCCTTTAGTTGATCTTGAGTAATTTTCCCTTGTGAATAAGCAACTAATGATTTTAAAGTAAACATTTTCGCCATACCAATTCTTGGTGAAGACGTAAGCCATGGAATATGTTTGTCTACAACTGCTTTTGCCGCCTCATTTTTTAATAAATCACCTACTTTAGAATTTTCATTAAATGACATAATAAAACCTCCTTAATAATAGTTTGTGAGCATTATCCTCAAAAACTTCTGTGACCATATGGGATAATAATCGCTTGTTTAAGCATGTCATAACATCACTACTTAAATGTTTGATTTTGTAAAATAAGTTAATAAATTAACACAATCCAATTATAATACATAAATAGTAAAATTTCAACATAAATTTTTAAAAATGTTAAATTTTTGAAACAAATAAGACAGAGGGACATATATACCATGTTTTAAATAGTGACTATACTTTTTCAGTGGTCTCGGACAGGGACTTGTCTGGTACTATTGTTTAAAAACTCTAAGACAAAATTCGATATCCATCCGTATATATAATTAAACATAGTTTTTTATGCAATAGAGTAGAGGGTGAAGCGAAAAAATGATATACAAAAAGGGTTGCCTATTAATACATGGGTTTGGTGGTAATGTTGGAGAAGTACAATATTTAGCCGATTACTTAAAAAAAAGAGATTACTATGTTAAATGTCCAACGCTTGAAGGGCACACAGGTAGAAGAAGAGACTTTGTTGGTGTCGGCTATTCAGACTGGATTAAGTCCGCTGAAGAAGACTACATTAGATTGAAAGATAAGTGTGAAAAAATATTTATTATTGGTTTTTCCATGGGCGGGTTAATCGCGTTTAACCTGTGTGAAAAATATGATGTAGATGCTTTAGTAACAATCAATACACCTATTTACTATTGGAATATTAGAATAATATTTGAAAATATAATCACTGACTTAAAAAAACAAGATTTTATCTATGCAAAAAAATATTTGTCTTCAAGTGCTAAGTTTCCGGTAGCTGCGCTATATAATTTTAGAAGACTCTTATGGATAACAAAACCTAAAATATCCACAATAAAATGTCCAATTTTGATTACGCAGGCGAATAGTGATGATACAGTACATAGAAAAAGTGCAAAATATATCTATGATAAAATAGGTTCGGAACACAAAGTAGTAGAGTATTATGATTGTTATGAACATGTCATACTAACTAGTTCATGTGCTCAAGAAGTTTCAGAGGATGTTGAGAAATTTGTTGAAAAAATTTATCAGGGTAATTAGCTTTTTACCGCAAAATGAAATATAATATAAAGAAAAATAATAATTAAAGATATGATTGGAGTGATAGTATGACTACGGAAGAAAAAATTATTTTCTTTTTAATGGCTTTAAGTCTAATAATATTCCTTTGGGAATGTAGACTAATTATTATAAGAATTATTGATAAAGCGGAGTTTGGTGACATTCTTTTTAAAACTAAGCAAGCAAATAGCAGTTCTAATATAATTATGGGTATGGTTTTTTTTGTAATTGCTATAATACAGTATATTCAATTTTATGACTCACGGCTATGGTCTTGGTCAATATTGATAATATTTGTTATAACATCCTTTACATATTTATATAATGGTTTATTCTATATTGAAATAAGGGAGAAAGGTATATTTCTTTTAAACAAGATATTAAAATGGGAAGATATTAAAGAATTTAAATATGAATATAACGCATTCAAATTTGTACTTAGTAAGCCAGTAATAATAAAACAAGTAAGAGCTCGGATTAGGAAAGAAGATGTAGATACTATAAAAAAGATTATTAATAATAAAGTGAAGAAATGATTGCCTGTATCTGTCATCATTTTCTTTTTTAATGTATAAAAAGCAACTGAGTTGTGATATAACATTGATACAAATTGATAGTAATTACTACTAATTACTACTAATTACTATCAAAGAAGGTGAAAAGGTGTGTTAGAACTTAATATTTTTACTCAAATGTTTTCGGATAAGTTGGTTTTAAATTTTAAGAAAATGAAATATAAATATGGCACTAATAACTTTGAGGCATTTATAGAAATACTAAAACACACTTTTGCTACCCATATACTGATAAAAGATTTTGATAGTTTTCCTGCTACGATAATGCTAAGTAAAATAAATTTAACTTCTCAATTGAAAAAGCAATTACTTCGTTCACAACACAGTCACGAATATGGTATTAAAGCAATGGAAGAAGAAATAATATCTACTCTTTCAATTGAGTCTATAAACACGTCAAGAGAGAGTGTTAGGTGTTTATTAAAAGGTGACGCACCTAACCATGATAATGAGGAAAAGGCGTATGGAATAAAAAGAGGAATTGATTATATTGCAGATAAGAGAAATAAAATAACAGAATATAACCTCTATCAGATTTATATGATATCTGTAGGAAATTATTTGGACGAAAAAGAGAAATTACAAGAAGATAATTATTATCGTCATGATGCAGTTTATGTTGTTGGTGATGATGTTACACATACAGGATTAAATCATACATTGTTACCAGAATATATGAAGGATCTTATTTCATTTATCAATCAAGAGGGAACATTAGATGAAGTGATAAAGTCCATCATTATTCATTATTACTTCACATATTTACATCCATATTTCGATGGGAATGGGAGAATGGCGAGACTTGTGCAGTTATGGTATCTTGTCCAAAAAGGATATCCACAAGCGTTATACATCCCATTTTCAAGGTATATAAATGAAAGTAAGTCTATATATTACAAAGTATTTGAACAAATTGAAGAAAATAGAAAAATATCAGGTTTGCATGATATGACTCCTTTTATCCAATATTTTGTTGAGCATGTGTTTGAAAAACTTAATAACAAGTCATTTGCCGTAGATATTTTAAACAAATATGAGTCAATTTTAGCAGATGGTATTGTAACCCCTAAAGAAAAGGAATTGTTTGAATTTGTTATATCCAATTACGGGGAGGGTGAATTTTCAACGAAACAGCTAGAAAAAGATTTTGGAAATGCAGCGTATGCGACAATTCGTGCATTTGTACTAAAATTTGAAAACCATAGACTCTTAAGATCTCAACAATATGGTGTTAGAGTTAAATATAGAATAAATCAAGGGTGATAAATGATGAAAATGGACAAATATTATTAAACAAAGATAAAATTACGGCAAAAGAACTTGCAGAGAGATTTGAGGTATCGACAAGGACAATATATCGAGATATTGACGTATTATCAACAGCAGGGATACCAGTGTATACACAGACAAGGGTAACGGCGGTGGTATATCCCTATTAGACAATTATACACTTAGCAAAACTAATGATATCTCAACAAGAAAGCACTCAGAAGATTGGATTGAGGTAGATTTTACTGGATGGGGAGGTACACCCACAAGTATAAGTAGCTTTAATGACATAAAGCAGGCAATACTAAATAGTCAAGCAATCGGCTTTGTATACTCAAATTCATATGGACAAAAAACAAAACGCACAGTCAATCCTAGAAAGTTGATATATAAAGGTCAAGCATGGTATCTATGGGCATATTGTCAACTAAAAAAAGACTTTCGATTATTTAAGTTAAATAGAATAAAAGAGCTAAAAGTTTTAGAAGAATATTTTGAAAGAGAAAAACTCATTGCCCTTGGGGAAAATATACATCATGTGGGAAAGAAAACACAATAAAAACAGTGGACTTAAAACTAAAATTCAAACCTATAGTGGCTTATCGTCTGTACGACTATTTTGACGAAACAGAATTGATAAAAAATCATGATGGCTCCTATCAAGTCAATACAACCTTTCCAGAAGATGAGTGGGTTTATTCATTTATACAATTGTATATAGTATACTAAAAGTACCCACTATTACAGTTGAAAAATCCCCACATAAAAACTAAACTATCTATAAGAAAAAAATTATAGGTGGTATGGTGGAGATGATAAATTTGAATAAGAAGAGAAAAATTTTATTGTTGTATCGACAAGGATATAACAAATCAGAAATTTCAAGGGAGGTATCAGTTGCAAGAAAAACTGTACGGAAATATATTAATGAGTATGAAGAAAAACTCGAACAGTTAGGTGCTATGGATCACAACAATGAAGAACAGTTAAATGCGCTCATAGAATCATTAAGTGAACCACCAAAGTATGATACTTCAAATCGAAGTTGTTTAAAGCTAACAGAGGAAGTTAAGGCAGTTATTAATTCATGCCTTGAAGAAAATGATGAAAAACTAAAGAATCATAATCGAAAACAACTGATGAAAGTCGTTGATATCCATGAACTTTTAATTGAGCAAGGCTATGATATTGGATATACGACAGTAAATAATTACGTGAAAACTCAAAAAAAAGCGAAGGAGGCATATATTAAACAAATTTATCCATTAGGGGAAACTTTGGAATATGATTGGGGAGAAGTAAAATTAGAGATTGCTGGTGTTGCAAAGAGGTTTCAAATGGCTTTAATGACAACAGCTGCGGGTTCATGTCACTTTGCCATGCTTTATCATAATCAAAAGATGGAATCATTTTTAGATAGTCATATAAAGGGACTTAATTACTTTGGAGGTGTTTTTAAAGAGATCGTTTATGACAATATGAAAGTTGCAGTTGGTCGTTTTGTCTCCAAAGGGAAAAATGAGCCTACTGAAGACTTGTTTAAGTTATCGATGTACTACGGTTTTGATTATAGATTTTGCAATGCTCGCCGCGGAAATGAAAAAGGTCATGTAGAACGTGGTATTGAGTTTGTAAGACGAAAAGCTTTCGCCAAGAAATATAAATTCAATACTTTTGAAGAGGCAAATACACATTTACTTAAGGTACTGGAAGATTTAAATCGACGTCAAAGACATTGGTTGGACAATAAAAGTCCTTGGGATATATTAACTCAAGAACAACAACATATGATTAGCTTAAAGCCTGATTATGTTATTGCAAAGAAATTAGAATGCCGAGTGGACAAATACAGTACAATTACCGTTGAGCAAAATCGCTACTCAGTACCCGAATACCTTGTTGGAAAATTTGTAGAAGTGATAGTCTATTCAAATAAACTCAAGGTAAATTATAAGCACGAGTCAGTTGCTCATCATAATCGAAGTTTTGGTCATTTTGATTGGACTATGGATATTAATCATTATTTAAATACAATAAAAAAGAAACCTGGATCATTAAAGAACAGTGCAGCCATACAGTGTTCTGAACGCAGGATTCAAGAAATATACAATACCTATTATACAGGAAAACCTAAAGATTTTGTAGTACTTTTAGAAATTATTAAAGAAAAAGATTTAGAATCTGTAGAATCAGCCATTGAAGAATTGACCCAATTAGGATCTCGTCATGTCACAACTGAAAACATAAACAACCTTGTACATCAAGTGTCTGCTGTAAATATCGAGCATAATAAAGATTCAGATGATGAAATAAAAAAGAGGTCTTGGGAGCTTTTAGATAAGTTAACTATTAAGTTTTTAGAACCTGAAAATGGGAGGTCAAATATTGAACAAACAAGACTTACAGTATGTTAAAGAATATATTAAAGAGCTGAAATTAGCTGGCTTAAGTAATGTGTTGAAAGAAAAATTAGAGGATGCTTATCGTACAGATATGAGTTATGAATTATTCCTGAAAGAATTGCTTGAAATTGGTGTTGACACAAGAAGAGAAAATGGTAAAAAAAATCGCATTCGTAATGCAAAGTTTCCATATAAAAAATATTTAGATGACTTGGTATTAAAATACCTTCCAGAAGAAGCTAAAAAGCGCTTTAAAGAGCTGCGGAGCTTGAAATTTATTGAAGAAGGGCGAAATGTCATATTAGCTGGTAATCCAGGTACAGGAAAAACACATATTAGTATTGGTCTAGGTATTGAAGCCTGTAATGCTGGCTATAAAGTTCTTTTCACAACGATTCCACTTTTAATTAATGAGTTAAAGGAAAGTAGAAGCAATAGAACTCTTAAATCTTTTGAAAATAGATTTGAGCGCTATGACCTTATCATTGCTGATGAACTAGGGTACATCTCATTTGATAAAGAAGGTAGTGAATTATTATTTACACATCTGTCTTTGAGAGCGGAAAGAAAATCTACAATTATTACATCAAACTTATCTTTTAACCGTTGGGATGAGATATTTAATGATCCAGTACTTACTGCCGCCATGGTTGATAGGCTTACTCACAAAGCTTATGTCATTAACATGAATGGTAATTCTTACAGGACAATGGAAACGTTAAATATGAGCAACTAATTTTTTTACACATAAGTGGTACTTTTTCGATTGAAATTGTGGGAACTTTTCACTTGACAAATACATACAATCATTTGGAGAAAATGTAGAAGTCATTGCGCCTAAGTACATAAGAGACGAATTAATAAAACGGTTAAAAGGAAACTTAAAAAAATATATTCATATATGACACCCTGTTGTCAAGTTATACCTGATACGATAGTGCTATCAAAAAAAAGGAGTGTGTTCATAATGAATATTAACACAAAATTCTGTCAAAGTTGTGGAATGCCGTTAAATAACGAAGCATTACTAGGGACGAATAAAGACCACAGTAAAAATGAAGAGTATTATATGTACTGCTACGAAAATGGAGAATTTAAAGGGGATATGACTATTGAAGAGATGATAGAGTTCTGTATCCCACATATGGTAAAAGGCAATCCTAACATGAGTGAATAAGAAGCAAGAGAAAGTATGCAAAAATTTCTCCCAACATTAAAAAGATGGCAATAACATCAAGAGAGTGTATCCGTAAAGGGTACACTCTTTTCACACAAAATTAATAATTCAAAACTCTTTACAACTTCCACAATATCCATACAACTCAAGCTGATGATCTGTCAAAACAAAATCATTTTCCTCTACCAAAGCATCTAAGGATGGCGTGATAGGACAATAATCAATTGCGACGAGCTTGCCACAAGAGAGACAAGTAATATGATGATGGTGATGATGTGAGCAAATTAATTTATAAGCAGTCGTATTACGATTGATATTCGTTTTATATAATAACTCCAAATCGTCTAATAATTCAATATTACGATAGACCGTTGTAGCATTGACAGCTGGATTTATATCTTGACATAATGCCAATAAAGCATCAATCGTCAATAGGGTGTTTTTATTCTCAAATAATATATTTAGAATTATTTTCCTTTGAAGTGTAATACGATATTGATTTTCTTTTAATATCTGGATAACCGTATTTATTTCCATATCTAGCACCTTCTTAAAAAAAATTAAAAGTATAATTGACAAAATTTATGATACTATTATATAATAAATGCAAATGATTTGCAATAAGGAGGAGCAGTATGAAGAAAATAATACTAATAATAATGTCTGGTATTCTTGTATTAAGTCTTTTAGTGGCTTGTCAAGCAAAGAGCAATCAATCCAACAAATTACAGGTTGCAGTATCTATCGTTCCACAGGAAACCTTTGTAAAGGCAGTGGCTGGAGAGCTTGTTGATGTTGTAACATTAATACCACCTGGATCAAGTCCTGCAAATTACCAACCAACACCAAAACAAATGACTGAGCTTAGTGAATCGAGTGTATACTTTAGTGTAGGTGTTCCAACAGAAAAAACGAATATCATTCCTAATATATTGGACTTAAATAAAGAAATAAAAGTAGTAGCGTTAGCGGATATCGTGGATAATATTTATCCAGCGCGTTATTTCGAAGATGAGCATTTGCATGAGGAAGAGCATTCCCATGAAGGGAGAGACCCTCATATTTGGATGTCACCCAAACGTGTAATCATTATGGTAGAAGCAATTCGTGATGAACTAGTGGCACTTGACCCTGAAAATAAAGCTATTTATGAAGAGAATGCAGATACATATATTAATACACTTAAAACCACAGATAAAGAAATACAAGCAACAATGGAAAAACTCGAAAATAAAACATTCATTATCATGCACCCATCTATGGGTTATTTTGCAGATGATTACGAACTAGAAATGGTTGCAATAGAGGAAGATGGGAAAGAAACGACAGCCATGAGGTTACAAAAAGTAATTGAGTTTGCCAAAGAAGAAAATATCAAAGTTATATTTTATCAGGCTGAGTTTGACAATCAACAAGCTGAAACACTTGCTTCAGAAATAGACGGTGAAACGTTAGAGCTAAAACCATTAGCATCTAATTATATAGAAAATTTAATTAAAATTAATGAGGTTTTCCGAAGCATTTTATAAGGAGAGAAAAAAATGTCGGTAATATCTATTCAAGAACTTCAAGTGAATTATGACCACGTCATTGCCCTAAAGCAGGTTAGTTTTGATGTGAAACCATTAGAATTTATAGGGATAATAGGCCCAAATGGTGGAGGGAAAACAACTTTAGTTAAAACCATATTAGGAATTCTAAAACCAAAAGCAGGTAAAATTCATATTAAATCCTCAGAAGTGATTGGTTATGTTCCACAATTAACCACCTTTGATCGTCAATTTCCAATCACCGTTAAGGAAGTTATTCTAACAGGGCATCTGCCGAAGCATATCAAATTAGGACATAGGTTTAGTGCGCATGAAATCGAACATGCTTTATCAGTCATGAAACACTTAGGTATCGAAAACTTAAAGGATCGCCAGATAGGGACATTATCAGGCGGTCAGATGCAAAGAACAATGATAGCGAGAGCGTTGATGAATCATCCAACGATATTAATACTTGACGAACCAACGGCAGGGGTAGACGAATCATCAAAAAAAGAAATATATAAAATGTTACATGAGCTTAACCAAAACATGACTATTCTAATGATTACCCATGATACCTCAAAGCTCTTAAAGTATACTGATCGTGTGATATATATCAATAAAACAGTTCATATTCACGAACAAGTTGGACAAGAAGAGTCAATCAATACACAAAACAATACGTGTCCGATAAATTGGTTTATACAAAACGAGAAAATTCAAAAAGTTTTTCTAGACAAGAAGGAGAAAATCAATGATAGAAGCAATACTTAACTATAACTATATGCAGAATGCTGTATTATCCGCTATATTATCCAGTCTGATTTGTGGTATTATGGGCACGATTATAGTAGAAAAAAAGCTCGTAAGTATGAGCGGTGGTATAGCCCATGCCTCTTTTGGTGGTATAGGTGCTGGATATTTCCTTCAAATAGAACCGATTATTGGAGGTTTAGTATTTGCAGTTTTGACCTCATTAAGTGTTGGTCATATAAAAAGAAAGACAAATACAAATGCAGATACAGTGGTCAGTATGTTTTGGTCAGCAGGTATGGCAATAGGGATATTGTTTATAGCTATAACGCCGGGATATCCTCCAGATATGACATCATACCTGTTTGGTGATATTCTGGCAGTTAACAATCTATACCTACGTGTCATGTTTGTTTTAACAATATTGGTTATTCTAGTTGTTGGCCTCGCATTTAACTATTGGAAGTTATATCTATTTGACGAAGAGTATGCAAAAATTATGGGCATTCGTGTAATAATATTTGAAATGGTTTTGTATGTTTTAATATCACTCAGTATTGTCATATTAATAAAAGTAGTAGGTGTAATCTTATCCATTGCAATGCTGACAATTCCGCCTGCCATTTCGAAACTATTTACGTATGAGTTGAAATGGATGATGATTTGGTCGGGTATACTTGGAATTTTATTTAGTTTAATTGGATTAACTATTTCATACTATATTAATATCCCATCGGGGGCAACTATTATACTTGTTGCAATTATTAGTTACTTCATAGCGATATTAGTGAAAAGTAAACTATTTAGCAAATTCAGTTAACTTTCTAACAATTAATGGGGTGGACAAATAATCTTAGGGGTCATGAAATAAATTTATTTCATGACCTTTTTAATTTTATAGATATTTTTCTTGAAAACAAAGGTTAAATGCATTAAAATTGTAATGGATGATAATATTGGAAAGAAGGGTGATGTGTGCAAAAAGCCAAAAAGCGTTATATTATTGGGATATCAGGTGCTAGTGGAGCTATTTTGGGTCATAGATTACTGGAAGAATTAATTTGGAGAGAATGTATAGTAGATCTGGTAATAACAAAAGCGGGACACTGTGTCCTTAAAAGGGAATTAGGAATTGAAAAGATTCCAGAACGACAGAACTTAAATATTTACGATATCGAAAATATATCTGCACCAATTGCAAGTGGTTCTGTCAAAGTTGACGGTATGATTATTATTCCCTGTAGTATGGGGACGTTAGCAAGTATCGCAAATGGTAACGCATCAAACCTGCTACAAAGAGCTGCGGATGTAACAATAAAAGAGCAACGCAAACTCATACTTGTCCCTAGAGAAACGCCACTGAGCACAATTCATTTAAAGAATATGTTGACGTTGGCACAAACAGGAGCAGTACTCATACCTCCAATGCCAGCCTTTTATGCAAACCCACGTACAATAGACGATGTCATTAATATGGTGATTGGTAAAGTATTAAAACAATTAGGGATAGAAAATGATTTATACCATGAATATGTTGCGAAAGGGTGATGTCTTTTGAAAAAAAGATCAGCTAGCATATTAATGATCATATTACTATTATTATTTACAAGTTGTAATCAGAATGAGCATAAAAAAATTGTAATTGGTGTTATGCCTGATGTGAATTCTGTACCATTTATTGTAGCGTATGAACAAGGGGAATTTGATGCACAAGGACTAGATGTGGAACTACGGTTATTTATGAGTGCCGTTGAAAGAGATACAGCATTGCAAGCTGGTGAGCTCGATGGATGTGTGTCCGACATCTTATCGGCTGTATTTACCATACAAGGTGGCTATGATGTAAAAGTGACATCGATAACCGATGGGGATTATGTATTGCTGGCTTCGAAAGATTCAAATATTTATAGGCCGCAAGAATTTAAAGATAGTGAAATAGGACTATCTAACAACACAATTATAGAGTATGTTGTAGATTCTGTTCTTACAAAAAACAACTTACATACAAGAGAATACAAAAAAGTTGCAATCCCCAAAATTCCTATTCGTATGGAAATGTTGGAAAATGATCGCATAAACGGCGCGTGCCTACCACAGCCTTTAGCAACACTTGCGGTGAACAAAGGAGCAAGAATAATTGCTAGTAGCAAACAAGCAGGACTTGCACCAAGTGTAATGGTATTTTACTCAAAAGCTATTACTGAGAAAAAAGAAGAAATGAAAAAGATATATCAAGTGTATAATCAAGTTGTAGAACAAATTAATCACAATCCTGACGATTATATTGATATGATTATAGAAAAGGCAAAATTCCCTGCAGGTATAAAAGATACCATTCAACTTCCTTATTATAAAAAGGCAGTATTGCCATCTAAACAAGATGTGCAAAGTGTAATAGATTGGATGGAAGAGAAAGAATTATTAAAGCAAAGATTGCAATATGATAGAATAGTAGCAAAGGGACTATTGGAATGATTGAAATTTCTCATTTAAATAAGACATATCATCATCAGCAAGAAAAAGTGGTCGCACTAGGAGATATAAACCTAACGGTTAAAAACGGTGAAATATGTTCAATAATAGGACCTTCTGGTTGTGGTAAGACAACTTTGTTATACATACTCTCTGGGATTATTCATGAATATGAAGGAACAGTGAGAATAGATGGTTTATCACCTGAGCAACATATAGGGAAGCTAGGTCTAATATTGCAAGACTATGGACTTTTACCTTGGAAAACGGTATGGCAAAATGTAGCGCTAGGATTAGAAATAAGAAAAACAAATAAAAAACAAATCACTGAAAAAATTGATGATGTATTAAATCAAGTGGGGTTATATGAACTAAGAAACCATTATCCAAGTCAAATAAGTGGCGGGCAAAGACAGCGAGTAGCTATTGCTCGGGCGATAAGCATGGATGCAAAAGTACTATTGATGGATGAACCATTTTCGGCACTGGATGCAATTACGAGAGAAGAGATACAGGAAGCTTTTTTAGAATTGTGGTATAAAACACAGATGACTGTTGTATTGGTGACACATAGTATAGAAGAAGCAGTATTTCTGGGGAACAAGATTCAAATATTATCATCTTTGCCGGGTAAGATCATTTATGATATATCTAACCCACATCAGGGAAACATCCATTTAAGAAGTCATCCGGATTTCTTGAAAATGTGTACTGAAATCCGTAGACGGCTGAGGAGTGTATAGTGTGGTGAAAATAAAGAAAATAGTGATGCCGCTAATGGTAGTTTATCTTCTATGGTGGGTTTTTGCACTTATTATAGACAGACCTATTCTACCCCTTCCTCACTGTGCACTAAATCATTTTATAAAGATTTTCCCCACACAATTATGGGTGCATATACTGTTAAGTCTTTATAGAGTAGTAAGTGCGATAGGGATTGCGTTATTTGGAATGCCAATAGGGTTATTTATTGGTCGTAATAAAGAGATAGATCAAGTCATTTCACCAATTATATATTTAATATACCCCATTCCCAAAATTGCATTTTTGCCAGTGATAATGCTTTTATTTGGATTGGGAGATGTAACAAAAATATTAATGATAGCAATGATTGTATTTTTTATAATATTAATAACAGGAAGAGATGCTGGAAAAAATATTGATAAACAGGTATACTATTCATTAATAGCAATGGGAGCAAATGAATGGCAAATATATCGGCATGTCATTATACCTGCTGCAATGCCTGCGTTATTCACAATGTTAAGAATTACGGTAGGTACTGCAATTGCTGTCCTGTTCTTTACAGAAACTTTTGGAACTAGTCAAGGGATAGGATACTTTATCATTGATGCATGGGCTAGAATAAATTATGAAGAAATGTTTGCAGGCATCATTGGTTTAAGTCTTATAGGATTTTTACTATATGCCATAGTAGATTTATTAGAAAGACAACTATGTAAATGGAAAAGAGTATAGAAATGATAAAATGAAGGAGGCAATAAAATATGTATGATATGATTATTATTGGTGGAGGAGCTGCTGGCTTAACAGCAGGATTATACGGCGGAAGAGGTGGATTGAAAACATTAATTATTGAAAAAATGTTTGCAGGCGGACAGGCGGCTACAACCTATGAAGTTGACAATTATCCAGGGTTTCATGAGAGTATTAGTGGCCCAGATTTGGCAATGAAGATGGAGGCACATGCGAAGAAATTTGGTGCAGAAATCATTCAAGAGGATGTAATAGATATTGATGTTGATAGCAAAATAAAAAAGGTAACTACAGCAAAGGGTACATATGAAGCAAAGGTTCTTATTCTTACGATGGGTGCAAACCCAAGGGAATTAGGGTTGCCAAAAGAGAAGAAGTTTAGAGGTGCTGGTGTTTCATATTGTGCGACTTGTGATGGTGCATTTTATCGGGATCGTGCCGCTGCGGTTATTGGCGGTGGGGATACAGCTATTGAAGATGCAATTTTCTTAAGTAGATTTTGTACGAAAGTATATCTCATCCATAGAAGAGATCAACTACGTGCGGCAAAAGTATTACAGGATGTTGCTTTTGCAAATGATAAAATAGAATTTATTTGGGATTCAGTTGTAGAAGAGATTCAAGGAGAAAATAATGTTGAAGGGATTCGTATTAAGAATGTCAAAACAAATGATGAAAAAGAATTAAAGTTAGATGGTGTTTTTGTAGCAGTAGGTGTTGTGCCTAGCAGTGATCTAGTGATTGATAAGGTAGCTACCAGCAGTAGTAGCTATATTATAACAGATGATAGTATGCAGACAAATAAAGCGGGTGTGTATGCCGCAGGTGATATTAGAGAAAAAATACTTCGTCAGGTTATTACTGCCGCAGCTGATGGTGCAACAGCTGCTTTTGCTGCAGATAGATATATCAATGAACATCAATGGGACTAAATGAATTATTTTCGGGGGATATAATATGTTGCTAATAAAAAATGGTCGAGTACTAACCATGGAAGGTCAGGAATATGAGAATGGATATGTTCTCATTGAAGGTGAAAAAATTATTGATGTAGGAAGCATGGCGTCACTAAATGAAAATGAGAACAATATAGAAACAAGAATAGATGCTGATGGTGGTTATATCCTTCCAGGGTTTGTTGAAGCCCATTGTCATATAGGGATATGGGAAGATTCGATGGGATTTGAAGGCGATGATGGAAATGAGGATACTGATCCTGTGACACCACATCTTAGAGCTATAGATGCCATCAACCCTTGTGATAGAGCCTTTGAAGAAGCGAGAAATGCAGGGGTAACAACGGTTGTAACTGGACCAGGGAGTGCAAATGTAATAGCGGGACAATTTGCTGCTGTTAAAACGTATGGTAAAAGGATAGATGATATGATTATTAAACATCCTGTTGCCATAAAAATTGCACTAGGGGAAAATCCAAAATCAGTATATCACCAAAAAAATCAATCACCTGTAACAAGGATGGCGACGGCGGCTATTTTAAGAGAGACACTAATCAAAGCAAAAGAATATAAAGAAATATGGGATGAGTATTATGAAGAGCAGGAAGAAAATGATAGGCCTGATTATGATTTTAAAATGGAAAACTTGATTCCTGTGTTAAATCAAGAGATACCATTAAAGGCACATGTTCATAGGGCGGATGATATATTTACTGCACTTAGGATTGCCAAAGAATTTGATGTAAACATTACGTTAGAACATTGTACAGAAGGACATCTTATCGTTGATTATTTAAAAGAAGAAAAAGTACCAGTGATGGTTGGGCCAGCATTATCAGATCGTTCAAAGATCGAACTGAAAAATCTAACTTTTACGACAGCCGGTGTGTTAGCGAATGCTGGACTTAGTGTGGCAATTATTACAGACCATCCAGAAACACCCATACAATATTTACCACTATGCGCTGCGCTCGCAGTGAGAGAAGGATTAGATGAAAAAGAAGCATTAAAGGCAATCACTATTAATGCTGCTAAAAATTGTGGGATAAGTGAAAGAGTGGGCTCAATAAAAAAGGGAAAAGATGCGGATGTTGTAATTTTTAATGGTCATCCCCTTGATTTTAGGGCAAAAGTACAGTGGGTATTAATAAATGGTGAGGTTGTATATATAAGTAAAGATAGATCGAGGGGAGTGAACTAAAATAGACATGAAAGCAGATGAAAAGACGGAAATTATAATTGATAATAATATTCCGAAAATATCGCCATTTGATATTCTTGACATGAATAGCGTCCAAATTTTAAAATGGCATAAACGTAGGGTCAAGACGAGGGAGATTTCGAGGTTCTTATTGAGACATGGCATAGAAATATCCGCGCCAACAATAAGAATTTGGCTTAAATTACAGGAGGAAAAAGAACAAGAAGAACTAGAGAATGATATAGATGAGACTGAAGTTGAAATTCAAGATGATGATAATGATGAAGAGTAATTTTTCCTTGATATTTTTACATTAGTATGTTAAAATGAAATCAAATTTAATACGAAAGTGTCTTCAGGGCAGGGTTAAATTCCCGACCGGTGGTAAAGTATAGCTATATACTAAGTCCACGAACCGAAAGGTTGATTTGGTGAGAATCCAAAACCGACAGTATAGTCTGGATGGAAGAAGATAGTATATATTATAATGATAAATACGTGCGTATATACATGATAATTCCTGAAGATATTTTTGGGAATTATTTTTTTGTTTGGAGGGTTATAAAATGTCAAATGTAAAAGAAGTAAAAAGCACAAAAACGCAATATATTGTTAAGGTTGGATTATTAACTGCGGTAGCGGCAATTGTCATGTATTTGGAATTTATGATTCCGATGATGCCAGTATTTTTAAAAATGGATTTGAGTGAGATTCCAGTTCTTATAGGAACTTTTGCATTAGGACCAGTTGCTGGCGTTTTAATAGAACTATTAAAAAATCTTTTCCATGTACTTTCTACATCTACAATGGGGATAGGAGAATTAGCAAATTTCATTGTAGGGATTGCTTTTGTTATACCTGCAGGAATGATTTATAATAGGAAGAAAAATAGAAGTGGTGCATTATTAGCACTAGTGGTTGGTGGTATTAGTATGGCAGTAGTAGCTGCTAGTGCTAATTATTTTGTTTTTATTCCATTGTATCAATCGGCGCTTCACTGGCCGTTAGAAGCAATTATTCAATTAGGTACAAAAGGAAATCAGTCAATTGTTGATCTGAGGTCATTAATTGTTTTAGGAATTGTTCCGTTTAATTTAATAAAGGCAGTGATAATTTCAGTTATCACACTTTTAATTTATAAAAAAATGTCTATAGTTTTAAACAAGTAATAAATTTGGTTGTTGTTTTTTTCCAATTGTTATATTACAATAATAGAGGAATAAATATTAGATGTTGAGGTAAAAGACATGGGATTTCTATCAAATTTATTGGGTTCAATGTATGAGGAATTTGTGATTTTTAGTGTAGCGGCTGTACCAGTTCTAGAATTAAGGGCATCTGTCCCTATGGGCATTGCGATGGGGATGGATTGGAAACTGGTTTTTATATTAAGTGTATTGGGTAATCTAGTCCCTGTACCATTTATTATTATGTATATGCGACCTCTATTTTCTTTTTTAAGAAAAACACGACTATTTAATAGATTGATACATTGGTTAGAAGAAAGAACAAGGAAGAAAGCTGAAACTGTGATGAAATATAGTGCCATCGGCTTATTTCTTGTGGTAGCTATTCCTCTGCCAGGTACGGGGGCGTGGACAGGTTCAATGGTTGCAGCACTTTTGGATATGAGAATGAAGTATGCTCTGCCATCTATTATTAGTGGTGTAGTGGTTGCAGGAATTATAGTTACAGCAATATCTATAGGTATATTATAGGATTTTAAATACGGTTAATCATAAAGAATCAGATCACGAAAAAAATTTCGTGGTCTGATTCTTTTACATTGAACGACTGTAGTTGGTGGGAGTAGTTTTCATAATCCTTCGAAAAACTCTACTGAAGGAAGCATAATTTGAATAGCCTAGGAGTTCCGCAATCTCATTGTATCGGTAAAGGTTACTGCTAATGAGGTCACCAGCCATTTCCATTTTTACTTTATGGATATAGTTGGTGAGTGTAGTACCAGTTTCCTTTCGGAAAAGTGTGGATAGATAGCTTCGATTAGCTCCAATTGCATCGGAGATATCGTGTGGATAACCTGATATATAAGTATCAATTCAGTAAAAAACAAGGCGGGGGAATAGTTGCTTCCAGAGAGGCAGCAGATCCATCTATGATTATGTTTAATGATAGATATTATATTTTCCCTTCTATGACTTGTGGCTTTTTATACAGTGATGATTTAGTAGAATGGAAGTTCCAGCAACTGAAGAGTATACCTGTTTACGATTATGCTCCAGATGTAAGGGTTGTAGGAGAATATATTTATTTTTGTGCATCTAATCATGAACAGGGAAGATTCTTCCGAACTATGGATCCATTCAAAGATGATTTTGAAGAAATTAAGAGTGAGTTCCTATTCTGGGATCCAAATCTGTTTGTGGATGATGATGGGAGAATGTATCTTTACTGGGGTTCTTCTACCAGTGAACCTCTTTATGGCATTGAATTGAATCCTGATGACATGACACCAATAGGTGAGAAAAAAGGGCTTGTCTATTGTAATGATAAAGAGAATGGATACGAAAGGTCAGGAGAAAATCATATTCCCCGACATACGCCAGAAAAAATTTCTGAAATGCTCAAATCTCTGGACGATCCCAATAATGGTATGTCTGAAGAGATGAAGGAGGTAGCGAGGTCATACATAATGTGTGCACCGTATATTGAAGGTGTTTGGATGACTAAACATAATGGGAAGTACTACCTTCAGTATTCAAGTCCGAGTTCCCAAAATAACATATATAATGATGGTGTATATATTGGGGAAAGGCCTCTAGGGCCATTTAAACTTGCTCAAAACAATCCATTTTCATATAAACCTGGTGGTTTCATACCAGGTGCGGGGCATGGTTCCACAATGGAAGACGTGAATGGTAAATTATGGCATATAGCAACCATGCGTATAAGCATAAATCACAATTTTGAACGCAGAATAGGTATTTGGCCATCAGGCTGGGATGATGATGGGGATATGTTCTGTAACCAACGTTTTGGAGACTGGCCAATGAGCGTGGAAAAAGCAAAAAACAATCCATGGGTGAAGCCTGAATGGATGTTACTTTCCTATGGGAAGGTGTTGACTTTTGCAACAAAAAATGGATTAACTAACACATAACGCCCATAAGATAGGTGATATCTAACACTAATATATGGGCGTTGTGCACTGATATTAAACGGATTATTTACTTTAAAAGCATATCTGCAAAGTCTTCCCATGTAGCTTTAAGCTGCTGAGAATAACCAGTATAGAAAAGTTCCCTATGGCCATCTTCCCAATTCGCAAGTTCTAGTAAGAAATCTTTTGCCTCTTGGAAATCAACTTGTTCTGCCATTGTTCTATAGAAATTAGCAAAATCATCTTCAATAGTGTAAGCAATCCTTAAAATTGCTAAATCAGAGAAAGCATCATCTGAATCTTCATCTACACTAATGCTTTGTGCTGCATTACCAAAGATGGTAGGGTGTACAATTTGTTTGCTATCTATTACCCATGAAACGTCGTGTAGATCTTTAGCGAAATACAATTCATCATATTTCTTTTTCAAGAAATTATAATGCTCATGCTCAATTTGTGCTAGATTTTCAAAAAGCTTTTTATTCTCAGGTTTTTTGGCTAAATCAGAATAGTATGTGTAGAAATTTTCACCTTGTTTTTCTAATTTCATTGCAAATTTTAAAATATTTTTTAGTTTATCCATGACAGATACTCCTTTCAATGATGCTTATAGTATATTAAATATTCATATTGTATATACCCAGCTATAATTAATGAATAACAAATCTTTTTTTAACGATTACCTTGACACTATAAAAATAATGACATATAATGTTACTTTGTAAGATAACAATCCTTGCTCTGACAGTGTTGGGGCCAAAGACCAGAAGGAGGTGACGATAGTGAATAAAGTAATGCATAAATACGAAACCATATTTATAATCAATTCTAACCTAGGTGAAGAAGAAATCAACGGGCTTGTTGAGAAATTCAAGACACTTATTGCGTCTGCAGGTGAAATTGAAAATGTTGATGAATGGGGCAAGAGAAGACTTGCTTATGAAATTGATGATATGAAAGAAGGTTACTATGTTCTAATTGATTTTAGTGCAGATCCTTCATCCATCACTGAACTAGAGAGAATATACAAGATCACTGATGGAATCTTAAGACATATCGTAGTAAGAAAAGACAAGTAATATATAATCCCAATATTATGAGTGAGGTAGGTGACGAAAGAAAATGAATAAGGTAATATTAATGGGTAGACTTACAAAAGACCCGGAGCTTCGTTATACATCTAATAATACAGCAGTATGCACATTCACACTTGCTGTTGACAGAAGATTTAGTCGGCAGGGAGAAGAA
The DNA here is from genome assembly GCA_963662695.2 of Clostridia bacterium. GTDB lineage: Bacteria > Bacillota > Clostridia > SK-Y3 > SK-Y3. Next base: position 2,239,789 of record CAXXDC010000001.1, read on the forward strand.
AGAAAGGCTGATTTTATTCAGATTGTTACTTGGAGGCATAATGCTGAATTTGTAAGCAAATATTTCTCTAAGGGAAGAATGATTGCTGTGTCTGGCAGTATACAAACTAGAAGCTGGGACGGACAAGATGGACAAAGACGTTACGCAACTGAAGTTGTAGCAGATGAAACCTACTTTGCAGATAGTAAACGGGATAATACGAATAGTACGTATTCAGAACCAGCGAGACAAGAAGATGCATATAATGCGGAAGGGTTTATGCCTATAGAAGCGGATGATGACCTTCCTTTCTAAAGTGCATCGATAAAAGGAGGTTAGGAGTAAATGGCTGAAAGAAGAGAAAGAGGCGGCAGAGGCGGCAGAGGAAGAAAAGCGAGAAGAAAAGTTTGCGCTTTCTGTGCTGATAAAGTTGACCATATAGATTATAAAGATGTTTCAAAGCTTAGAAAATATGTTTCTGAAAGAGCAAAGATTCTTCCAAGAAGAATTACTGGAAACTGTGCAAAACATCAGAGACAGTTAACAACAGCTATAAAGAGAGCAAGACAGATTGCTTTATTACCATATACATCAGAGTAAAAATAATTAAAAATGATATGAGGACGGTTCCAAAAAGGAATCCGTCCTTTCTGTTATTTCATAGCTTAACAATCTAGTACCTGTTGACATTTTTATAGCTTAGAGATAGAATAAAAATGTTAGATTTTGAGAAGAGGAGACTATACATGAGAATAGGTTTTTTAGGCCCTAGAGGGACTTTTTCACAATATGCAGCAGAAGTATATGCTGATGATAGAAAAATAAAAATGGTAGAGTATAGAAGTATTGCAGAGTTAATATTGGCAGTAGATATGAAAGAGGTTGATGAAGCTGTTGTGCCGTTGGAAAATTCAATCGAAGGCTCAGTAAATACCACATTAGATATGTTAGCGTGGGATGTAAATGTAACAATAAAAAGAGAGATAAATATTTCTATCGTCCATAATATGATGGGTCAGAAAGGAAAGGTGAATATATCTCGTATATTGTCTCATCCTCAGGCGATAGGACAATGTAAAAAGTTTATAGATAAATATTATCCTAATGTGCCTATTCAATATACATACAGCACTGCACAGGCGGCAGAATTAGTAGCTTCTGGAAATAATAACAATGAGCAGTGGGGAGCAATAGCAGCAGAAAAGGCTGCGCAAGAATATGGTTTGGATATTATCCATCAAGCAATTCAGGATTATGACAACAATACAACAAGATTTATAGTAGTTACTTCCAATGATGCAGAAAGTAAAAATGACAATGAGCAGAATAACTATAAAACTTCCATTATCTTTGATACAGGTGATAAGCCAGGTAGCTTATACAGAATTCTTCAAATATTGAATCTATGTGATGTAAATATGACAAAGATTGAATCGCGACCAGCTAAGAATAGTCTAGGGAAATATATTTTCATTGTTGATATTATAGGGCATCACCAAGATGAAAATGTACAAGATGCTTTTACAATGATTAAAAAGAAGACAGGATTTTTTAAATTACTAGGTTCTTATTATAGCGTTTAAAGTGTGACTATTATGAATACAGAGGTGAGGGGAAATGGCTAGACATGAAAAGGAGCTAGATATCACTCGTAATATAAGGATGATCAATTGGTTGAAAAGTGAGCTTTTAACTGATATAGCGGCACTTTTTAAAGAATTAGTAAATGGTGTCAAAGACGATGCTACCGAAATGCTGGCAGAAATATTATCTAATCTTATCATTGTATGTTATTTATTAGCGAGAAGATTAGGTATAAATTATCAGACCATTGATTTTAAAATTGAGAACAAGCTTAAGCTTGGTATTATTGAAGGACATGATTTGGAAAAATGGTATGGTGATTTGTCACAACTTTCTAAGCATATGGATTTATCGAGAGAACGAGGGAAAAAGATATAAAGGAGAATAGGTTATGAATAGAACCTCCAAAATGCTGCTGGAAGTTGCATGCCTTACGGCGATAACGATAGTGATGAGTATAATAGGTCTATATGTACCACAACTGGCTTTTTTTACAATATTTTTGAGTGCTGTAACCATTACAATACTTACAGTTAAAATAGATGAAAAAGTTGCTATACTTTCAGTTTTGGTTTCATATGTATTACTTATTTTACTAACGGGACATGTTATAACTGCAACAACGACGATATTAAGTTTTTCATTTGCAGGTCTGACAATTGGTTATGGACTCAAAAGAAGATGGGATTTTCGAGAAATTTTTTTATCATCTTCCTCAGCGTATTTATTGTCTATATTAATCATCATTGTTTTGATGAATACTGTACAAGGTATTAATGTCATTAACGAATTCATAGTAAAACCATCGAATGATTTTTTTATAGAAATGGAAAAAAGCATGGAGGAGGCACTTCAGATAGCTGGGGAAAATCCTTTGCTTTCTGAGGATATGTCAACGATAAAAGAACAGTTTGATGTGGAAGTATTAAGCAATACTATGCAATATATGATTCCGAGTTTTTTTATAGTAATGTCTGCACTTTTAGGGTATTTAACGCTTGCATTATCTAAAAATATATTGAATAAGCTTAAATATGACTATAAATATCTTCCGAATTTTGCAGAATTAAAAATTGCAAAAGAGACTGTAGTGATTTTCGTAGTATCCTTTATGCTTTTATTGTTTATTGACCAAATGACAATCAGAGCAGCCTTAATAAATATTAACTTTATATTAGCGGTAGTGTTAATGTTCTGTGGTTTAGCTACAGTAGAATTTTTTATCAAAAAAGCAGGGATTCCTGTTATCATAAGGGTAATAATATATTGTGTTGCTTTCGGCATGATGACATTTTTAGCGATGCTTTTACCAATTTTTCACCCTGTTAATATGCTTATAATTGTAGCTGTGTCAGATAATATTTTTGACTTCAGAAAATTAACCAATATAGGAGAAGATCATGGATAATAAGAAATTTTATAGCATTTTTACACCAGGTATGAATTTATACCTTTGGATGATATTCATTTTATTAATCCTTATGGCTTTTTATAATATGTGGGTTACGATTGTCGGTCTAGGGGTCTTTTGTTTTCTATTGTTTATTAATGCAAAGAATAAGCGTGAGAAGTCAAAAGAGATTACTAAGTATTTAGAAAATCTAACTTTTCATGTGGACTCAGCTACAAAGGATACACTGCTATATTTTCCGCTCCCTATGGTTGTGCTACAGCTTGACGGTGTTATTACATGGTACAATTCAGGATTTAGTGAAATATTTGAGGGTGAAGTACTATTTGAAAAACCAATACAGTCCTTTGTTAAGGAATTACAGATATCTGAAATTATGTCACATCAAGATGAAAAAAATCATATATCTTTAGATATCGTATACAATAAGCAACAGTATCATATTATGGGTAATGTTGTGAAGATTGACTCAATACCCGGTTCGAATTACATGGTTGTTTTGTACTGGTTAGATAATACAGAATTTAAACAATTAAAGACCAAACATTTTAATGAGAAGATGATAGAAAGTATTATTGTCATAGACAACTACGAGGAAGTCATGCAAAGTACGGAAGAAGGAAATAAACCACAGGTACTTGCGGAGATAGATAAAAGATTGTCGAATTGGCTATCTTTTACTGGCGGAGTGCTTAAAAAATTTGAAAGAGACAAATATATTTTTATTTTTGAACAAAAATATTTAAAACAGTTAGAAGAAAAGAAATTTGATATTCTTGACCATATCAGAGGTATTAATATTCAGAATAAAATCCCAGTTACACTTAGTATTGGGATTGGGATGCATGGGACTACTTTCATGGAAAATGATGCTTATGCAAAGGCTGCAATTGATATTGCACTAGGTCGAGGTGGAGATCAAGTTGTTATAAAAGAAGGGACACATCTTCGATTTTTCGGTGGTACAACAAAAGAGTTAGAGAAGAGAACAAAGGTGAAGGCAAGGGTAGTAGCCTATGCACTTCGAGAACTTATCTCCCAAGCAAATCATGTCATGATAATGGGACATCAGAATGGGGATGTTGACTCTGTTGGTGCATCTATAGGTCTATATAGAGGTGTGCGGAGCAAAGGAAAAAGAGCACATATAATTTTGAATACATATAACTCTACAGTTAAGAACTTGTTATCCCGATTGAATCATACAGAAGAGTATGACGAGGTATTCATTACTAAAACGCAGGCATTAGACATGATAACAGAAAATACTTTACTAATAGTAACAGATACACACCGTGCAAGCTTTACAGAGTGCCCAGAAGCCTTAAATCAAACAGAACATATTGTAGTAATCGATCATCATCGTAGAGGTGCAGAATTTATAGATAATGCAGTGTTGCTTTATCATGAACCCTATGCATCTTCCGCATGTGAAATGGTGACGGAAGTACTTCAATACATTGAGAAAGATATTAAGCTAAGTACTATAGAAGCAGAGGCTTTGTATGCAGGAATTGCAGTAGATACAAAGAATTTTTCTTTTAAAACGGGCGTGCGCACTTTTGAAGCAGCTTCGTTTTTGAGGAGAGCAGGGATGGATCCAATTGCTGTCAAACAATTGTTTCAAAGTGATTTAGAGACTTATATTGCAAAGGCTGACATTGTAAAAACAGCAGAAACATATAAAGAGAGTATTGCGATTTCATATGCAAAGGATAATATCCAAAACGCACAGATGATTATTGCGCAATCAGCCGATGAGTTATTGAATATATCGGGTATTACTGCATCATTTGTATTGTGCCATGCAAACGATGAGATTCTCATTAGTGGTAGATCATTAGGAGATATTAATGTACAGGTAATTTTAGAGAAGTTAGGCGGTGGTGGTCATCTTTCAGTAGCTGGTGCACAACTTAGCGCATCCAATATGGAAGAAGCACTACAAAAACTAAAAATTGCGATAGATGAATATCTAGAAGTAACAACGAATGCAAACAATAATTAAATTATTTGGAGGGGAAACATAATGAAAGTAATATTACAAGCAGATGTAAAAGGAAAAGGTAAAAAAGGGGATATGGTCAATGTAAGTGACGGATACGCACGAAATTTCCTATTTCCTAAAGGCTTAGCGCTTGAGGCTAGTAGCAAGAATATACAAATAATGAAGACTAAAAAAGCGGCAGCAGATCATAAAAAAGCACAGGATTTAGCGGTAGCGAAAGAATTGGCAAATAAGGTCTCTAAATGTACGGTTACGTTGAAGGCCAAAGCAGGTGAAAATGGTAAGTTGTTTGGTTCAATTACAAGCAAAGACATTGCAGAAACATTAGAAGAACAACATAAAATTAAAATAGATAAAAGAAAAATTAACTTAGATGAAGCAATTAAAACTTTAGGTACAACGGAAATAGAAGTAAAGATTTACCCTGAAGTAAGTGCTAAACTTAAAGTTGTTGTGCAAAATAGCGAGGGATAAGAGTGAGGGGAATGGAACATGGATATACCATTAGGACGAATATTGCCTCATAGTATCGAAGCAGAGCAATCTGTTTTGGGTGCGATGCTTCTTGATACAGAATCAGTTGCAAAGGCAATCGAGCTAATTACCAATGAAGATTTCTATAGAAAAGATCATAGAGAAATATACGAGGCAATGTTGGATCTTTTTGATAAAGGGGATCCAGTAGACCTTGTTACACTTACAGAGCAATTAAAGCTAAGAGATACGTTAGAATCAGTCGGTGATATTGAATATCTGACGACCATTGCTACTGCAGTTCCAACAACAGCTAATGTTAAGCATTATGCAAAGATCGTTAAAGAAAAGGCATTATTACGAAACCTAATAAAATCGTCGACAGAGATTGTTAATATGGGATATGAAGCTACTGATGAAGTAGCATATATTGTAGACCAAGCAGAAAAAAAGATATTTGACATATTACAGAATAAAAACACGCAGTCCTTTGTACCAATCAGGGATATATTAATCAATAATTTTGACAATCTAGAAGAGCTATATAAGAATAAAGGGAAAGTAATAGGTGTGCCGACAGGATTTATTGATTTGGATAAAAAGACTGCTGGACTGCACGCTTCAGACCTTATTCTAGTTGCTGCTAGACCTGCAATGGGAAAGACGAGTTTTGTACTTAACCTTGCACAGCATGCTGCAATGCATGCCAATGTTCCAGTAGCATTATTTAGTCTTGAGATGTCAAAAGAACAATTGATTAACCGTATGCTCTGGTCTGAAGCATTGGTAGATAGCCAGAGGATGCGAACTGGTGAATTGGAAGAGGATGATTGGTTAAAATTGGCGCGTGTCATAGGTCCTCTCTCAGAAGCACCCATTTATATCGATGATACACCGGGGATTACAGTTTCAGAGATGCGTGCTAAATGTAGGCGACTAAAATTAGAAAAGGATCTAGGTCTTATTGTGATAGATTATTTGCAGTTGATGGAATCAAGGGGAAGAAGCGAAAGCCGTCAACAAGAAATATCTGCAATATCCCGTTCCTTAAAAATTTTAGCTAAAGAATTGAATGTACCAGTAGTGACGCTATCACAGTTGAGTCGTGCGCCAGAGGCAAGGGCAGACCACAGACCAATACTAAGTGACCTAAGAGAATCAGGAGCGATAGAGCAGGATGCAGATATTGTTATGTTCTTATATAGAGATGAATATTATAACCCTGAATCGGAAAAAAAGAATATAGCAGAATGTATTATTGCAAAACATCGTAACGGTTCTACTGGTACAATTGAGTTACAATGGGTAGGGCAATTTACGAAATTTAGAAATCTTGATAAATTTCATGGATAAGACCGTTGAGAGCTGAGTGTTTGAAAAGAGTTAAAAAGTTGGAATTTTGGTTAGGAAAAGACTGATGATGGTGATGAGGTATGGATAGCGTTATTGAACAAGTGAAAAATACAATCGAAACATATAATATGATACATTCGGGAGATGGTGTACTTGTAGCTGTATCTGGAGGCGCGGATTCCATTTGTCTTTTGCATATATTAAACAAGCTTAAAGAACGATATAATCTTAAATTATATGTAGCCCATGTGAACCACATGTTGAGAGGGGAAGCTTCCGAAAACGATGCTCGCTATGTTGAAGAGTTTAGTAATAAGCTGGGGATACCAGTATATATTAAAAAAGTAGATATTCAAATGATTTCAAAGAAAAAACGTGTGTCAGAAGAAGTAGCAGGGAGACAGGAAAGATATTCTTTTTTTTCTCAAATTGCAAAACAAGTAGGTGCGCATAAGATTGCAGTTGCACAAAATAAAAATGATCAAGCAGAGACAATGTTAATGCGCTTAATTCGTGGGACTGGATTAGATGGATTGTCCAGTATAAAGCCGATTAGAAAAGATGGTATTATTCGTCCGTTACTTGATGTTGAGAGAGTGGAAATAGAACAATATTGTAGTAGAAATCAGTTATTACCACGTATGGATGAGACTAATTTAGAACCAATTTATACTAGGAATAAGATTAGACTTGATTTAATTCCGTATATTAAGAAAGAACATAATCCGAATTTTGTGCAAGCGGCTGCAATAACAAGTAAAATAATAAGAGAAGATAACGATTTTATTGAACAATATGTATATGATATCATGCAACAACAAATTATAAAGATAGACAACACTATTGAGATGCCAATTGAATTTTTAATGAAACAGCATATTGCAATCCGTAAAAGAATCCTTAGGAAAGCAATTGAGATGCTGAAAGGAAATGTATACAACATAGAATATAAGCATATTGAGGAAATACTACAAATGCTCAACAAAAAGCACACAGGTCTTTCACTAGACCTACCTTCAGATATGGGCGTACGTATTGCATATAATAAATTATATATATTAAATCATTCATCAAAAAGAATAAAGAAATTCATCTATCCTTTAGAAATGGATGAAAGTAATTATTGTAAAGAATTAGATATAGCTATAAAAATGAGAGTGATAGAGGCTAAAGATGTAAAGAATATATCAACAAGTAGTTTTGTGAAAATGTTTGATTATCATAAAGTGAATGCACCAATATATATCAGGAATAGGCTACCGGGGGATAGATTTGTACCGTTAGGAATGGAGGGTACAAAAAAATTAAAAGATTTTTTCATTGATCTTAAGGTGCCCCGGCATCAAAGGGATTATGTTCCTCTCTTGGCAACAGCAGATGATATACTATGGGTTATAGGATATCGAATAAATGAGAAATTTAAATGTAGCAGTGACACAGACAAGGCGCTAGTGATAGAAATAATAGGAGGGGGAAAATATGCTAAATGACATTGCAAGCATACTAATTTCTAGAGAAGAATTAGAATCAAAAACAAAAGAACTAGGCAAACAAATCAGTGATGAATATAAGGGTAAAGATTTAGTAATCATTTGCGTTTTAAAGGGTGGAATTATGTTTACTACAGATCTCGTAAAAGAGATTACACTGCCTTTAGAAATGGATTTTATGGCTATATCCAGCTATGGTGCTTCTACCTCCACATCTGGTGTAGTGAGAATCATTAAAGATTTAGAGACTGATATAAAAGGTAAGGATATATTAATTGTTGAGGATATTATTGATAGCGGATTGACATTAAAATATCTTAAAGAGCTTTTAAAGGGGAGAGAACCGAGTAGTATTAAAATATGTACATTATTGAGTAAACCAGCAAGAAGACAAGAAAATGTTCATATTGATTATAAAGGTTTTGATATTCCTGATGAATTTGTAATAGGATATGGGTTAGATTTTGCTGAAAAATATAGGAATCTTCCTTATATAGGGATTTTGAGGCCAGAAGTTTATGAAAAATAAGTGGCATTAATATGTTCTAATTTTGTTGTTTTTTTTATGTTTTTGTGTTAACATATTATAATGTATAACTATATTTCCACTGACTTTAATAATGATTAGACAGTAGGGATCAAGGAGGGAGTTTGTTGAAAAAATACTTTAGAGGTATTAGCTTTTATATATTACTCTTTGCAGTAATTTTAATTATTTATACTTTGTATACTTTACCTGAAACGAATGAAGTGACAAACTATTCTGATTTAGTTCAGCTAATACAGCAAGGACAAGTCAAAGAATTTGAAGTTATTGATGACACCGTTATAGCAACATTAATAACTGATAATAAAGTAGAGGTTACGATTCCAAGTATAGAAGTTTTATATATGGATGTAGGTGAAGAAATTAGTTTGCTTATGAAAAGTGACCAACTTGAAACAGCCTATAGAAAGCCATCAGAGCCACCTTGGTGGATAACGATATTGCCTACTTTAGGACTAGTAGTAATTTTTATTTTATTTTGGGTGTTTTTCCTCCAACAATCTCAGGGTGGTGGAGGCAACCGCGTCATGTCCTTTGGCAAAAGCAAGGCTAAGCTCAATACAGATGATAAGCAGAAGGTTACATTTGAAGATGTTGCTGGGGCAGATGAAGAGAAGGAAGAACTAAAAGAAATAGTAGAGTTCTTAAAAACACCAAAGAGATTTGTTGAATTAGGTGCTAGAATTCCAAAAGGTGTCTTATTAGTAGGGCCTCCAGGAACAGGTAAAACATTGTTAGCGAAGGCGGTATCTGGAGAAGCTGGTGTACCTTTCTTCAGTATTAGTGGATCTGATTTCGTTGAAATGTTTGTAGGTGTAGGTGCATCAAGAGTGAGAGACCTATTTGAACAGGCAAAGAAAAATGCTCCATGTATTGTATTTATAGATGAAATCGATGCTGTGGGTAGACATAGAGGAGCAGGTTTAGGTGGCGGTCATGACGAAAGAGAGCAAACCTTAAACCAATTACTCGTTGAAATGGATGGTTTCGGTATCAACGAAGGAGTTATCATCATAGCGGCAACGAATCGACCAGATATTTTGGATCCTGCGTTATTAAGGCCTGGACGTTTTGATAGACAGGTACTGGTTGGTATTCCTGATATTAAGGGTAGAGAAGAAATATTAAAAGTGCATTCTAAAGGGAAACCATTAGAATCAAATATTGATTTAAAAGTACTTGCTGGAACGACCTCAGGTTTCACTGGTGCGGATCTCGAGAATTTAATGAATGAGGCAGCACTGCTTGCAGCGAGACGACGTAAAAAGAGAATTGGCATGTTGGATTTAGAAGAGGCAATCATTAAAGTTATTGCAGGACCTGAAAAGAAAACAAGGGTGATCAGTGATAAAGAAAAGAAATTGGTTGCGTATCACGAAGCAGGGCATGCGATTATCGCAAAACTAATGCCTACACAAGATCCTGTTCATCAGGTATCTATCATTCCAAGAGGAAGAGCTGGCGGATTTACATTAACGCTTCCAAAAGAGGATAAGTCCTATATATCTAAGACAAAGATGGTTGAGGATTTAAGGGTGCTTCTTGGAGGAAGAGTTGCAGAAAAACTAATATTGAATGATATTAGTACAGGTGCACAAAGTGATATCCAAAGAGCTACAAAAATCGCAAGGAATATGGTTACTAAATATGGAATGAGTGACAGATTAGGGCCAATGACATTTGGTTCTGATCAAGACGAAGTGTTTATCGGACGTGATCTAGCGCAAACAAGAAACTATGGTGAACAAGTAGCGTCAGAAATTGATGATGAAATAAGAGCACTGATTGAAGATGCATACAAAGAATGTCAGAGACTATTAGAAGAAAATATGGATAAGCTTCATGCTGTAGCACAAGTTCTCATTGAGAGGGAAAAACTGGACGGTCCAGATTTTGAAAAAGTATTTGCTGGTGAAGAGCTTGAAGAAAAACCTGAAGTTGTTGATGAAACAGTTCAAAAAGAAATAGAAGAAGAGGTTCAAGAAGAAACACAAGTCGAAGAGAAAATTGAAGAAGATACAGAGAACAACGAATAATTATTATAAAAAAAACTGTGAGAATATCTCACAGTTTTTTTTATAGAAAAATATTGGATAAGCGATAGCAATATGATAGAATAGTTGAGTAATTGATATTTGTTTCATTAAATTGATTTTATTTTATGTGGATAAAAGGAGGCGTCTATACTATGCTCACAGATATACAAATTGCACAACAAGCCAAGATGCAACCAATAGGAGAGATTGCTGAGCAACTTGGTATTGCTGAAGATGAAATAGAAAACTATGGTCAATATAAAGCAAAATTATCTGAGAAACTTTGGGGAAGAATAAAAGACAATACTGATGGAAAGCTAATTTTAGTTACTGCAATAAATCCTACACCTGCAGGTGAGGGGAAGACAACTACTACGGTTGGTCTAGGACAAGCAATGAGTAAAATTGGAAAGAAAGCAATTATCGCTCTAAGGGAACCCTCAATGGGTCCAGTGATGGGCGTTAAAGGTGGAGCAGCAGGAGGAGGATATTCGCAAGTAGTGCCAATGGAGGATATTAATCTTCACTTTACTGGTGATATGCATGCGATTACTTCTGCACATAATTTATTATCTGCAATGATTGATAATCATATCCAACAGGGAAATGAATTAAATATAGATACAAGACAGATTATTTGGAAACGTGTTTTAGACATGAATGATCGAGCACTAAGGAATGTCATAGTTGGGCTCGGAGGCAAAATAAATGGGGTGCCGAGGGAAGACCATTTTATGATTACGGTTGCCTCAGAGATTATGGCAATATTATGCTTGGCGGCGGATTTGATGGATCTTAAAGTTAGACTTGGTAAAATAATTGTTGCCTATACATATGATAACCAACCTGTCACAGCGAAAGACTTAAATGCTGATGGGGCAATGACCGTAGTACTTAAAGATGCTATTAAGCCAAATCTCATCCAAACATTAGAGAATACACCTTGTTTGATGCATGGAGGTCCCTTTGCCAATATTGCACATGGATGCAATAGCATTACCGCAACAAAGTTAGGATTAAAGCTTGCTGATTATGTCATTACAGAAGCTGGTTTTGGTGCAGACTTAGGCGCAGAAAAATTTCTAAATATTAAATGCAGATACGGAAAACTCAAACCAGAAGCAGTGGTGCTTGTTGCGACAGTAAGAGCACTTAAATATAACGGTGGGGTTCCGAAGACAGATTTAAAAGAAGAAGATTTGAAAGCATTAGAAAATGGTATTGTTAACTTAGAAAAACATATAGAAAACATTAGAAAATTTGGAGTACCTGTTGTTGTTTCAGTCAACTCCTTTGATACAGACACAAAAAATGAGATACAATATATACAGAAGAAATGCAAAGACTTAGGTGTAGAATGTGCTGTTTCTGAAGTATTCGCAAAAGGTGGACAAGGAGGCGTCGACTTAGCCGGAAAAGTAGTTGATGTTGTAGAAAAGCATAGTGCTAACTTTATGCCTATATATGATGAACAAAAATCTATTAAAGAGAAGATACATACTATTGTTACGGAGATATACGGAGGACAAGGTGTAACCTATACAGCAAAAGCCGAAAAGGCAATCAAGAGATTAGAACAATTGGGATATGATCAATTGCCTATATGTATGGCGAAGACACAATATTCTCTTTCGGATGATCCTTCATTGTTAGGAAGACCGGTCGGATTTACAGTAACCGTAAGGGAGATAAATGTTTCAGCTGGTGCAGGATTTATTGTCGCTTTAACGGGAGATGTCATGACGATGCCTGGATTACCTAAGATACCATCAGCAGAAAAAATTGATATTGATGCTGATGGCACTATAACAGGGTTGTTTTAATGTGAAAGTGGCAAAGGTGGCAAAGGGACGTTTTGTTTGCCACATAATAAAAACATGGCAAACAAAACGTCCCTTTGCCACATCTTAGTCAGATTGGAGTAAGAACAGTGACAAAAAGAGATATAAAAAAATTTATAAGCAATTCACCAGCAGAAACAGAAAAAATTGCATATGATGTAGCAAGTAATCTAAAGCCGGGTGATGTCATATGTCTTGGTGGCGATTTAGGCGCAGGTAAAACAGCTTTTGCGAAAGGATTAATCAAAAGCTTAGGTGTTGTTGACCATGTGACTAGTCCCACTTTTACAATTGTTAATGAATATGATGGGAAGTGGCCTGTGTATCATTTTGATGTGTATAGGATTAATGATGTTGAAGAAATGTTTGAGATAGGATTTGAAGAATATGTCTATGGTGATGGTATATCTATTATCGAATGGGCAGACAATATCAAAGAGATTTTACCGCTATCTCATTTGAAAATAGAAATTAAGAAAGACCTCAGTAGAGGAGAAAACTATAGAGAAATAATGATAGGAGCTGACAATCTTGAAAGTATTAGCCATTGATACATCCTCAATTGTAGCAACTGCGGCAATTATGGATGATGACAAATTAATAGGTGAATACATATTAAATCATAAAAAGACCCATTCGCAAAAAATTATGCCGATGATAAAAGAAATATTAGACAGTGCGCAGCTAGAAGCTAAAGATATTGATATCTTTGCAGTGGCAAGTGGTCCAGGATCCTTTACAGGGTTGCGGATTGGTGGAGCAACAATGAAAGGACTTGCTCATGCGGTTGATAAACCTGTTATCGGTATTTCAACTTTAGATGGATTGGCATTTAATCTACCATTTTGCAAATACTTAATATGTCCGATTATGGACGCAAGACGAGAGCAGGTTTATAATGCTTTATACAAATGGCAAGATGATACTTTTTATATTGTATCGGAACATCGTGCTATATCAATTGAAGCGCTTATACAAGAACTCAGAGAAAAGAATGAAAAAGTAATATTCACAGGTGATGGTGTGCCAGTATTTCAAGAAAAGCTAAAAAATGAATTAGGTGAACTTTGTGAAGTTGCTCCCATAGCGGCTAGGATGCAAAGAGCATCGTCTATCGCAGAATTAGCGATTGAAAAAGCAAAAAATGGTGAGTTAGAGAGTTATATGTCCTTTGCACCGTTTTATTTGAGAAAATCGCAAGCGGAACGTGAATATGAAAAAAAGATAAAAAAGAATAATGAAAATGCGGGATAACCTTTTGACATAAGAACTAATATTATATACAATAATGATAACTTAAGATAGAAGGAGTAGAGAACAAAAATGATAGCAATTGGTAGTGATCATGGTGGTTTTGAATTAAAAGAAGAAATTAAGAAGTATTTAATAGAAAAAGGGTATAAAGTAAAAGATTTTGGTATAGAGAATCCAACTTCAGTGGATTATCCTGATATTGCCCATCCTGTTTGTACTTCTATTATAAGTGGAGAATGTGAAAAAGGTATCCTGATTTGTGGTACAGGCATAGGGATCTCTATTGCTGCAAATAAAGTGCATGGCATTAGAGCAGCTTTATGCGGCGATTGTTTTTCAGCACGAATGGCAAAGGAGCATAACAATGCAAATGTTCTCGCATTAGGAGGACGAGTTGTTGGTGTTAGCTTGGCTTCCGAAATAGTAGATGCGTGGTTATCTGCACAATTTCAAGGTGGCAGGCATCAAAATAGAGTTGATAAAATTCATGCAATAGAAGAATAAAAGGAAGGAGAATATAAAGATGAACAATGAAAAAGTTATTATAATGAACCATCCATTAATACAACATAAGGTATCATTAATAAGAGACATAAATACAGGGGTAAAAGAATTTAGAGAACTGGTAGAAGAAATTGCAATGTTAATGTGTTATGAGGTGACTCGTGATCTACCATTAAAAGAAGTAGAGATTGAAACACCTGTGGCAGTTGCTAAAACAAAAGTGATTTCGGGTAAAAAGATGGCCATTGTTCCAATCCTTAGAGCGGGTTTAGGAATGGTAGATGGTATGTTAAAGCTTGTTCCGGCGGCTAAAGTAGGTCATATCGGCTTATATAGAGATCCAGAGACATTAGAACCAGTAGAATACTATTGCAAATTACCAATGGATATTGAAGAGAGAGAACTTATTGTAGTTGATCCTATGCTTGCAACAGGAGGTTCTGCATCTGCCGCCATTCAATTTATTAAAGATAGGGGCGCGACAAGTATTAAATTAATGTGTCTGATTGCTTCACCAGAAGGCGTAGAAAGACTATGTAAAGATCATCCTGATATCGAAGTCTATTGTGCAGCGGTAGATGAAAAACTAAATGATCACGGCTATATTGTACCAGGTCTAGGTGATGCAGGAGATCGGCTTTTTGGAACGAAATAAAGAATTGACAAAAGTATTTTCAGCGCATATAATAATACAAAATTGAAAACTTTAAAATGGTATTAAGGAAAAGGGAAAAGGGTG
This sequence comes from Clostridia bacterium, assembly GCA_963662695.2. Lineage (GTDB taxonomy): Bacteria > Bacillota > Clostridia > SK-Y3 > SK-Y3. The sequence continues at coordinate 2,255,009 of CAXXDC010000001.1, forward strand.
CAAAGCCCTTGCTGTAGTCGCAGCTGTAATCGGTGATGAGGATTATAATATGTCACTGTCATCTAATGTGTATGATGGGAAGACATAATCTGAATGTGACCCGAGAGCCAGAAGACCTTACCTAATACGCTTCAAGTAATCTCCGACTAGAGGGTCTTGAAGATATATGTGGCTTTAATATTAGTACATAGAAACATTTCTATGCACATTTGCGCTGATTATTAGAATAAACATATATCTTAGGACCTCTCCATTGGAGAGGTTTATTTATTTTTGTATAGAACAAGAAAGGTGATGAAGACAAATGGTCTTATTCAGTAAAAAGAGTACTAGCTTTATAGCAAAGACAATGGTATTCGTAATGCTACTCATGGTAGTGATGCCATTAATATCGTTGTTTGATACGGATACAGTATCATATGCAACAGAACAGGAACAAACAGTATCAAATGAGGTATACAATTCAAACTACTATTTAGCGACAAGAGCGATAGAATTTAGTAAAACACGATATGAAGATGGATTAATAGTGGCAGATGGTAAATATGCCAACTTTGGAGCTTATGAATCATATGTGTTGACAGAAGCTGGTGTTAGTGTTTCTGAATGGGTATATGGTGACTCAAACCTAAAAACAGATGTTATAAAACTAATGGACGAAACAATATCAGAGGAAGTAACAGCTTCATCAAAAAGAGTTGCACATGAATACTTAACAGCAAAGACTTGGGGTGAAACAGATAGAGCAGACCAGTTACTAGAAATACTTAAAGCTAGACAACAATCGAGTGATAATGGTTCAATAGATAATAATCCCTATAGTGACATGCCTGCATTTGAAGCATTGGGAATAGCAGGTGATATTGATGAAATAAATACAACGAAGACGATAGAATATATACTTTCTCAACAATTAGAAACAGGGGAATTTGCCTATGATTTTCAAGCTACAGCCCAAGCAATAAGGTCATTAGTATATTTAAAAGAATACGCAGGAAGTAAAACAGACGAAGTAGAGGTTGCAATTAATAAAGGTTTGGTATGGCTTAAGAGCAAACAATTAGTCAATGGGAGTTTTGAAAATTATGTGAGCGAAGATGCTACCGTAAACACTGCGGAAGTAATATTTACATTAGACCTATTAGATATTAATGCAAGCGATTGGTCCTATGGAGCAGACGGACTAACTCCAATAGATTATATGAGAACAAAGGCATTAAATGATGATGGCTCTTTTGGTGAGGAAAGAAATTTAATTGCTGCTACATGGGCATTGGACGTATACGCTCGTAGTGGTGTATATAAAGCGATACAATATAGTGAAAAAAAATATTTAAATGGAACACCAGTTGATTATGGATGGTATAACTTTGGAAGTTATGAAGCATATGTTTTGACAGAGGCTGGAGTCAGTGTGTCCGAATGGGTATATAGTGACTCAAACCTAAAATCAGATGTAATAAAATTAATGGATGAAACAATAGAAATAGGAAATAGTAAATCAGATGAAAAATATCTAGTACCGGCAAAAAGGGTTACACAAGAATACCTAACTGCAAAGACATGGGGAGAAACAGATAGGGCAGAACAATTATTAAGCATTATTATATCAAGACAACAGATAGATGATGAAGGTTATTTTGATAATAATATCTATAGTGATATGCCTACCTTTGACTTGTTGGGGAGAGCTGGCGCTATAGATGAGATAGATACAGCAACGGCAATAAAATTTATATTAGAGAATCAAGATTCTGAGACAGGTGCATGGACACCTGCTTACAATGATTTTATGACCACAGCACAGGCTGTAAGGGCATTAACATATCTAAAGGAGTATACAGATAACGAAGGCGAAGTAGAAACAGCTATCAACAAAGGACTTGAATGGTTAAATAGTAAACAGCAGACAGATGGAAGTTTCGCTAATGGAGGAGATGACCCTGTTGTAGATACAGCAGAAGTTATACTCACTTTAGATTTATTAGAAATAGATGTAGAAGAATGGAAAAGTAGTGCTTCATCTAAAACAGCCACTGATTACATGAGAAGCCGTGCATTAAGCAGTAGTGGTAGCTTTGGAAACTATGAGGGAATCTATAGTGCAACATATGCTTTGGAAGCATATTTAAAGCTGGATTCACTAGACTACATTGATACAAATGATGACGAAGCTGATGATGACAGCACACCAGTCATTAATGATCCAACAATAAAAGTTAATGTTTGCATCATTGGAAAAGACGGAGAGACATTATATGGTCCTAGTAAAACGAAAGTATATAAAGACAGCGAGTACGGATACACAGCGCTAGGCGCATTAGATGCAACAGGCGTAGACTATGCATTCAGTAGTGAATGGGATAATTTTGTAGTTGAAATAGAAGGACAAAAGAACCGAGGTAAAAGTGGTTGGATGTATGCAGTGAATGGCAGCGCACCAAGCTTTTTAGCAAATAAAAAGCGAGTAAAATCAAATGATAAAGTATTATGGTGGTACAGTGAAGATGTAGACGCAGGTATTCCTGACTGGCCAAGTACAACATCTTCTTTCACATCCTCTGGAGACAATACAGCAGGCGAAGAAGAGCAAGAAAAAACAAAAAAGACAATCGAAGGATATTCTGATGATTTATCAGAAGTAGACGATACGTCCATCATCTTAAATGCAGACAAAAGAATGACACAAAAAAAAGCAGAAAAACTACAAAAAGAATTAGATGCAAATAACGTGTCTGTTAGCCTTAAAGTAAAAACAGAAGAAGCAGTCGTAACAGATACAGAATCAGAAGTAGCATTACTAGTACCAGAGAAAGCATTATCAGAGACAACAACAATCACGATTAAAGAGCTTGATAAGAAAAAGAATCCAAAACAATTTGCAGTAAAAGTAGGTTCATCAACCTATGAATTTGGACCAGCAGGAACAAAATTCAAAAAACCAGTTACGATCAGTATTCAATTACCTATTACAGAAGATATCGATGTAGAAAGCTTAACACCTGCATGGTACGACGAAGAGAATAACAAATGGGTGCCAGTGAGTGGAATTATTGATGTGAAAGAGGGGCTAGTAGTATTTGAAATAGATCACTTTACCAAATTCGCTGTAATAGAACAACCAGTTAGAAAAACATTTCCAGACGTCGATGAAAACATAGACTGGGCAAAAGAAGCTATTGAAATACTAGCTGGACAGGGCATTATCAATGGTACAAGCAAAGGTTATGAACCAATGCGTTCAGTCACACGTGCAGAATTTGTAAAACTCATTGTGACAGCACTAGACCTTCCAACAGAAGGAGCTGAGGAGAATTACAGTGATGTATCATCAGACGATTGGTTTGCAGAGGTAGTGGGAATTGCCACAGAAAACAAAATCATCATTGGTAATGGTGATGGTTACTTTAGACCTAATGACGAGATTAGCAGAAACCAAATAGCAACCATACTATTACGTCTACAAAAAGATACTGATATTGAAGGATATCAATTAGGTATAAAAGATAAAAACACAATCCCAAATTGGGCATTAAATGGCGTTAAATTTGCAAATAAAACAGAGATAATGAAAGGATATGAGGATGGAACATTTAAAGGAGAACAAGCATTATCCCGTGCAGAAGCATCAGTAGTTTTATATAGATATTTAGAACAGTATATAGACTAACATAGAGTTGACACTAGATATGCACTGCTCATTTGATTATGTATAATCATGGGGGCAGTGCATTTTAAACGAAACACTTATATTGCTTTGACAAGTTTTCCATACTATAATAGTATAATAAGGTATTTATTTAACTTTTGGAGGCAACAACATGAATATAAAAAAAATAATAACGCTAATACTTATGATAATAATGATTTCCTCTACAATGACTGGCTGTATAAACAGTCAGAAGGATGAAACGACAGAATATGTTACATTAGTCGTAACAACCGACTTTGGAAGAGAGACATTATTTGACGAAAAAGTAGAGATAAAAAAAGACTACACAGTCATGGATATATTAGAAGACAATCTAGAAATAGAAACAAAGTATAACGGGAGTTTTATATCATCTATCAATGGCATAGAAAATGACAACGGAGTAAAAAGCGGACAGCGAAAAGATTGGTTTTATTATATTAACGGCATATGTTCAGATCAAGGTGCAATGGCATATAATCTAAACAAAGGCGATACCATATGGTGGGATTATCACAAGTGGGGGAGTAAGAATACAATGAACACGTCCGTAATCGGTAGTTTCCCAGAACCATTTGTGCATGGATATGGTATGGACAAATATCCAACCATCATTATGACGACAAAAAAAAACACTGATTTAGCAAATGAACTAAAAGAATCACTGGAGCAAGTAGGTGTACAATCAGTTGAAACAAATGCATTAGACGAAACCCTGTTAACAAACAAAAAAGGGCCTACGATCATCATAGGTCAGTGGAACGAAGTGCAAGAAATAGACTATATTAATACATTAAACAAAGCATATAAGAAAACAGGGCTAAATATGCACTTTACTGAAAACGAAATAGAATTATTGAAAAACGATGGAACCATTGCTATGAAACAAACTGAAAACACAGGGATTATTGCATCCATTGGAGAAGGACTAGGGGATTCAAAACCTTTATGGCTAGTGGTTGGTATAGATGAAAAAGGGGTTGAAGATGCGGCAAATTTACTCATAAACAATCCAAAAAAAATCAGAAATATGTACAATGCGGCAGTAACCGCAGAAGAAATCATAAGGCTACCCATACAATAATAAAGACAAATAATCTGAAAGAAGAGAAAAACGTATGTTAATATATCGTGAAAAAGAAAATCTTTTTTACAGACTACATCCATTTACAGCCATATTATATATGATAATAACCATAATACTATCACTATTATTTGAACATCCACTTTATCTAATAGGACTATTCATCGCTGTTGCAATAACGATCATTTCATCCGATAACTATGTGGAATGGAAAGGATACTTAAAAATTAGTTTCTATATGATAATGATAATACTCTTAGTAAATATCATCGTCGTAAAATCAGGTAACACTATTATATATAAAGGTCCCGTACTACCAGTCATAGGTCGTATAAAAATAACGATGGAGGCACTTGCATTTGGGATCAGTATGGGTATAAGATTAATGATAATATCTAGTATATTCTGTTTTTATACATATGTAGTTAACCCGGACAAAGTATTAAAACTGTTTAGTAAATACGGAAAAAAATCAGTGATTATTCTGACTTTGTCCACAAGACTATTTCCATTAATGTTGGAAGACTATAAAAGGATAGCTGAGGTGCAACAGTGCAGAGGAGTGAGACTAAATAGTGGTAACTGGTTACACCGTATCAAAAACACGCTCCCCATATTCAGTGTACTCCTATTATCATCTTTAGAACGTTCATTTCAATTAGCAGAATCAATGTATTCCAGAGGATACGGAAGTGGAGATAGAACATTATATAAAAATGAAAAAATAAGACCACGAGACCAGATAATCATATTTGCGTTAATACTGGTGACTATATTTAGCATATGGACATATAGTAAAGGTTGGTGTAGATATGCTTACTACCCTAAGCTACAAGCGTTTAATTCCATAGAAATAAAGACAGCAATCATCATAACAATACTATTACTTATACCAGCAATACTAAATTGGGGGTGGAAAAGATGCAAGACATTAAAATTAAAAATCTGAACTATACCTACCCCGAAAAAGAGACACCAGCGCTTAAAAATATAAATTTAGAAATAAAGCAGGGAGAGTTTGTATTACTAGTAGGTGGCTCAGGCAGTGGGAAATCGACATTCATGCGTTCAATCGCTGGGTTAGTCCCATCCTTTTATGGCGGGACGTATAGTGGTAAAATATATTTAGGAAAACAAGAAATATGCCAATTAGATAGAAGAAGTCTTGTACAAAAGGTAGGCATGGTCTTCCAAGACCCAGAAAGCCAATTAGTCATGACAAATGTAGAAGAAGAAATCGTATTTGGACTCGAAAATTTGGCGCTAGATAACAAAGTAATGAAACGAAGGGTCATGGAGGTTACAAATGCCCTTGCACTAACACAATACGCCAATCACTTTATACCAGAGCTGTCAGGTGGACAGAAGCAAAAAACCGTACTAGCATCCATACTTGCAATGCAGCCGGAAATCATACTATTAGACGAACCAACATCACAGCTTGACCCCATAGCAGGCGAAGATATTCTTACAATGCTAAGAAGACTGAACGAAGAAAATGGTATTACCGTAATATTAATAGAACAAAGATTGGAAAGATGTTTCCACTTAGCAGATAGAATATTAGTAATGGAAAATGGCGAGATAAAATTCGAACACTACTCAACCGACGAAATAGCAAAATGGGCAGTGAAAAATAATAAACCATTTATACCACCACTGGCAAAATTATTTTCATTAGCAAATTATGAAAACATACCCGTAACAGTAAAGCAAGGCAGAGAAATATTATTGACTAACAAGAACGACTTATATGGTACAAAAGCAGTAACAGAGCAAATACTAATAGAAAACAAAAACATAGAAAACAATGATATAGCTAAATTAGAAAACCTATGGTTTACATATCCAAACGGAAAAGAAGTATTAAAAGACATTAATCTAGAGATACAATCCCAACAAATTAATGTTATCATGGGAGGGAATGGCAGTGGTAAAACGACCCTGCTAAAGCAAATAAACGGATTGCTCAAACCAAGCAGAGGAAAAGTAATCATAGATGGACAAAATACAAATAAAAAGTCAATAGAAGAACTGGCATCTACAATCGGTTATCTATCACAAAATCCAAACGACTATTTATTTTTACCCAGTGTAGAAGAAGAAATAGCGTTTACAATGAAAAATCTAAAGATAAAAGAAAATAATAAATTAGAACAAATATTAGAAAAATTAAATATACAACAGCTAAGAGAAAAGAACCCAAGGGATTTGAGCGTTGGCGAACGTCAACGCATAGCTATCGCAACAATCTTAGTAAGTAACCTCAAAATATTAATGCTAGACGAACCCACAAGAGGATTAGACTATGAGTTAAAAGAGAGTCTAGGAGAACTTCTTACACAGATTAAAAAAGAGGGAACAACAATACTAATCGTGACCCATGATGTAGAATTTGCGGCAGAATACGCAGACAACATCATATTAATAGATAAAGGAACGGTTATAGGAAATGGTAACAAATATGAAATGCTTACAAACTCAACATTTTATTCTCCACAGGTAAGTAAATTATTTCATAATATATCAGAGAATATCGTAACAATAAAACAAGGTGAGAAAATATTAAAAAAATTAAAGTGTGAAAATGAGGGTTATAAAAATGATGAAAAAAACTAGAATAGTAATTACGAAAATTCTATTATTCATACTCATAATGAGTAATTTAAATAGTGCATTTGCTCAGAATATAACAACAGAACAAAGAGTAGACAAAAGTATCAATCAAGCGATAGAATATCTACATAATATACAAAATAATGATGGTGGTTTTCCAACGGAGAAAGGAAAACCAAGTAGTACAGCAATGACCAGTTGGGTAATAATGACACTGAGGGCAGCAGGAGAAAATATAACAAATGACACGTGGACAAAAAATAATAAAAATCCAATAGACTTCATGGAAGAAAAAAGTAATAAACTAGAATCAACAACGGATTATGCACGAACAATATTAGCCCTTACAGCCACAGACCAACCATTAACATATAATGGAGAGAACATATTAAACAAAATAAGTTCATTTCAACAGCCCAATGGTGCATTTTTGCAATCCGATCAAGGAGAAGAAGGAATGATCAATGCCCATATGTGGTCAATACTAGCCATTGCTTCCAAGGATAATGATATACCAAACAAACAAAAAGCAAAAGAATGGCTTATCTCAAAACAAAATGAAGACGGTGGATTTTCATGGTTAGAAGGAGCAGACAGCGATTGTGACGATACTGGAGTAGCAATACAGACGCTTATACTACTAGGAGAAAATCCAAAAACATCTAAAGTCATAAAAAAAGCAGTTGACTATCTTAAAAGCTATCAGCAACAAGATGGAGGATTTAGCACTGGAAGTTGGATGGGTAAAGATACAAATATAGCATCAACCTCATGGGCAATACAAGGAATCATAGCATCAGGCGAAACCCCATCAAATGATAATATATCATATATACTCAGCCTTCAGCAAAGTGACGGTTCATTCAACTGGAAAAAGGGTACAAGTTCAATACCAGCACAAATGACTAGCTACGCAATCATTGCACTAAAACAAAAACCGTTCCCAGTGAATATACAATACAAGCAGTATATAATGGATCACACCAAATTCACAGATCTAAACAGCAAACATTGGGCATATACAGAAATAATGAATCTTGTGGGAGAAAACGTACTGACTGGCTATACAGATAATACATTCAGACCAGAAAAACCAGTAACACGAGCAGAATTTGCAAAATTCATTGCATGTGCTTTAGAGATAGAAGACACAGATACCAATAAAACATTTAAATTTACAGATGTGTCTAAAACACATTGGGCATATCAATATATCAAAATAGGCATAAATAAAGGGTATATTAATGGTAGAACAGAGCAAATATTTGATCCAAATGGTAAAATAACAGGAGCAGAATTAGCAACAATACTAGTAAGAAATCTTCCCGCCGATAAAAAAACAAACATTCAAAGTATTGAAGGATCGTACTGGTATTCAGGATATGTGAAAATTGCAGAACAAAATAAGCTCCTATACCCTGACTTCAATGCTACAAAAATAGCAACAAGGGCACAATGTGCATACAGCGTAATGCAACTAAAGAAAAGTTTAGAGCGTTAAGTATGAGGAGAAAAATGAAAAAAGAAATAAACACAAAAGAAATTACATTAATAGCAACAATGGCATCACTCGCAGCAATTACTAGAATTCCATTTGTAATTATTATGAGTGTACAGCCCACAACATTTATAGTAATGATAACAGGATACGTATTTGGTAGCCAAACGGGTTTTATGGTTGGTGCGATAGCGGCATTTGTATCAAACCTATTTTTAGGACAAGGCCCATGGACGCCGTGGCAGATGTTCTCGTGGGGGGTATGTGGCGTGTTAGCAGGAATATTAGGGAAGAGAAAAAATGAATTGAAAATAAAGCGATTTGTATTATTAGCGATTGTATGCGGTTACCTATTTGGCTGGATCATGAATATGTGGCATTGGATAGCATTTGTATACCCGCTGTCAATAAAAACATTTCTAGCAACCTATGCAACCAGCTTTCCAGCCGACACACTACATGCAACAGGCAATCTTGTATTTTCAATTATATTCGGAAAATCATTTTATCACATACTTTCAAGATTTAAGAAAAAAATGGTTGTTCACATTACATAAACAAAGGGGGATAAAATGAATGAGACCGTCGTGGCATGAGTATTTCATGGAAATCGTAGAACTAATTAGCAGGAGATCTACTTGCAAAAGAAGACAGGTTGGAGCATTGATCGTAAAAGATAAGCAAATTTTAGCAACGGGGTACAATGGTGCACCTAAGGGGTGTAATCATTGTATCGATATAGGATGTATGCGTGAAAAAATGGATATCCCATCGGGACAGCGTCACGAACTATGTAGGGCTATTCATGCCGAACAGAATGCCATCGTACAGGCAGCTAATTCTGGTACAAGCATTGCTGGGGGCACACTATATGTTACACATCAACCATGTGTGCTGTGTGCAAAAATGGCTATTAACGCAGGAATACAACATATTGTATATAAAGGCGAATATCCTGATGAATTATCTATACAATTACTACATGAAGCAGGGGTAATATTGGAGCAGTTATAAATTAATATAAAACAAAAAAATGTCCGTTAGGACATTTTTTTTGTTTTATATTTCTATGTTTTATTAAACTTAAGCTTTATTGATTGAACCGAACAGTTCCATCTTTTCTTTCACTGTAGCTTTAATAGCTTCAAAGCCAGGTCCTAATATTTTACGAGGGTCAAAACCTTTACCTACTAAATCTTTGCCATCTTCTATGTATTTACGTGTAGCTGCTGCAAATGTTAATTGACATTCAGTATTAACATTGATTTTTGCAACACCTAGAGAGATACCTTTTTGAATCATATCTTCAGGAATACCAGTACCACCATGTAAAACTAATGGCATATCAACTGTTAACTTTTGGATTTCAGCTAATGCATCAAAGCTTAATCCCTGCCAGTTTTCTGGGTATTTACCATGAATGTTACCGATACCAGCAGCTAACATAGTAACACCTAAATCTGCGATTGTTTTACATTCAGCAGGATCAGCAATCTCACCTGCACCAACAACACCGTCTTCTTCACCGCCGATTGAGCCAACTTCTGCTTCAACAGAAAGTCCTTTTTCTTCAGCTATTTTGATTATTTCTTTTGTTTTTGTAACGTTTTCTTCGATAGAATAATGGGAACCATCGAACATAACGGAAGAAAAACCAGCTTCGATTGCTTTTAAAGCACCTTCGTAGCTACCATGATCTAAATGTACAGCAACAGGAACAGTAATATTTAGCTCTTCAAGCATACCATTAACCATACCAACTACAGTTTTGAATCCTCCCATATATTTCCCAGCACCTTCAGATACACCTAAAATGACTGGTGAATTATTCTCTTGAGCGGTCAATAAAATGGCTTTTGTCCATTCTAAGTTATTAATATTGAATTGACCAACTGCATATTTTCCTTCTCTAGCTTTGTTTAACATGTCTTTTGCTGAAACTAACATACGTAACCTCCATAATCTTTTTTATATATGACTTTTTGAGAAAATTATATATCTTACTTATTTTTCTCTTCTTAAGGCATATTATAAGCTAAAACTGGTAAAAAAGAAATAGAAAATGCATTATTTATCTTATTTTTTAATTATATTGTTAATAATTGACGTAAGTGTTATAATAACTAGTAAAAAGAACGACATTAGGGAGGCATTATAATGGTGAATAATAATAATATTAATGATGAAGAGGATATTCGATCAAACTTTATTCACAATATTATTGATGAAGATTTGGAGCAAAATATATATGATCAAAAGGTGCATACGCGGTTTCCACCTGAACCCAACGGATATTTACATATAGGGCATGCAAAATCTATATGCTTGAACTTTGGAACTGCTAAAAAATATAATGGGCTTTGTAATCTTCGATTTGATGATACCAATCCTATTAAAGAAGATCTTGAATACATTGAATCTATTCAAACAGATGTTAAATGGTTGGGTTTTGATTGGGAAAGTCGTCTATACTATGCTTCAAATTATTTTGAAAAATTGTATGAATGTGCAGTTGAATTAATTAATAAGGGCAAAGCATATGTTTGTGATTTAACAGCGAATGAGATAAGAGAATTTAGAGGTACCTTAAAACAGCCAGGGAAAAACAGTCCTTATAGGGAACGTTCAATAGAAGAAAACTTAGATTTATTTAATCAAATGAGAGCTGGAGAATTTGAAGATGGTACACGTGTATTAAGAGCAAAAATTGATATGGCATCACCAAACTTAAATATGCGTGACCCTGTTATATATCGTATTTCACATACTGTACATCATAAGACAGGTGATCAGTGGTGTATTTATCCAATGTATGATTTTGCACATCCTATCTCTGATGCAGTTGAAGGTATTACACATTCAATATGTACATTAGAGTTTGCAGATCATAGACCTTTGTATGATTGGTTGCTTAGAGAATTAAATTTTCCAACACCTCCAAAACAAATTGAATTTGCAAGACTTGAATTAACCAATACGGTTATGAGTAAAAGAAAGCTCAGAAAACTTGTAGAAGAGGGATATGTCGATGGTTGGGACGATCCTCGTATGCCAACCATATCTGGTTTAAGACGTAGAGGATACACACCAGAAGCGATTAGAGATTTTTGTGCACGTATCGGCGTGGCTAAAAATAATAGTACAGTGGATATTGCATTGCTTGAGCATTGTGTTAGAGACGATTTAAAAGTGAAAAAACCAAGAATCATGGCAGCGGTTAAACCTTTAAAAGTTGTTATTACGAACTATCCAGGGGATAAAGTAGAGTATTTAGAAGTTGAGAATAATCAAGAATGTCCAGAAATGGGAACTAGAGAAGTGCCATTTTCAAGAGAGCTATATATAGAAAAGGCTGACTTTATGGAAAATCCACCTAAAAAATATTTCCGTCTGTTCCCAGGAAATGAAGTGCGTCTAAAAAATGCATACTTCATTAAATGTGAAGAGGTTATTAAGGATGAGAATGGAGAGGTTATTGAACTCCATTGTACCTATGACCCAGAAACAAAAAGTGGTTCTGGCTTTACAGGACGAAAAGTCAAAGGAACAATACATTGGGTTTCTGCTAAATATGCAGTGAAGGCAGAAGTGCGATTATATGACCATCTCTTCCTTGAGGAAGAACAGGCACAGGATGTAGAAAGTTTTGAACTAGATGGTATGAAGTTAAATAAAAATTCCCTTGAAGTCGTGGAAGGGTTTGTAGAACCTTCAATAAAAGAGGGGAAACCAGGAGAAAAATATCAATTTATTCGAGATGGATACTATTGTATAGATTCTGTAGATACTACAAATGAAAAACTAGTTATTAATAGGATTGTATCTCTAAAAAGTTCATTTAAGATAAAGAAGTAATATAGAAAAGTTAAATATAGCGTATGATATGAAAAAGAACCTATAGGATTGACACTAAAAAAGTCTATCTTATAGGTTTTATTTTATGTAAAAAATAAATTAAAAATTATTAAATAATATTTCAAACAAGTATGATTTATGGTATTATATAATATGTGTAAAAAAATGTATCAAAACACAAAAATTATAATTTATTTTACATTATTCGACATTGTTTTATTAGAAAAAGAACTAGTAAAGTGGGTGAAATAATCTATGATAGATATTGCAATTTGTGATGATGAAATTCAATTTTGTTCTGAACTAGAAAAAATGTTAGAAAAAATGGCAACTTTATTTCAGAAAAAAATAGAAATTAATGTATTTTATGCAGGAGAGGAATTATATCAGTATCTGTCAAAAGGAAATGATTATGATCTTATTTTTTTAGATATAGAACTAAAAGATATGAATGGGATAGATATTGGGAAAAAGATTAGAAAAGAACTAAATAATGAGCATTCCAAGATAGTCTATATATCTTGGCAAGATGAGTATGCCATGAGTCTTTTTGATGTACGACCACATCATTTTTTAATAAAACCAATTAATGAAGCCGAACTACATAAAGTATGTAAATCAGCATTTAAATTAATTGAAAAGGAAAATGAATTTTTTGAATATAAAATTGGGCACACAGTATATAAGAAAAAATTTAAAGATATTATCTACTTTGAAAGCAATAATAGAAAGATAAATATAATTACTACAGATGGAATAATGACGTTTTATGGTAGATTAAATGAAGTATACACGAAGGTTGAAGAATATAAATTTCTTTATATTCATAAATCCTATATTATAAACTATCAACATGTGTCAATGTTTGAATATGATAGGGTGACGATGTCTAATTCTCAAGTATTGCCAATAAGTCAATCCAAAAGAAAAAGCATACGAAAAAAACAGACAGATTATCGAAGAGGTGTTATCTAGATTATGTTGATAGACAGTTATGACCTTGTGTATTTGATGAGTAATATTATAGGAACTTACGTGATTTATAAATTCATGAGAATTTTTTTTGAAGAATCATTAGTGAATAAAAAGATAGAATTTTTATTTTATGCTTTGTATTTTATAATAATAAGTGTTTTATATTTATTCATAGATATTCCCGTAGTAATGTTGGTGGGGAATATACTATGTCTGTTTATTATTTCTTCTGGGTATAAATCTTTTATTAAAAAGAGAGTAATTGCTGTATTATCTATATATCTTACACTAATGATACTAGAAAGTATCGTCGTATTACTAACAGGATATTTTAAATTTCCGCCTTTCTCCAAAAGTGATTATTCTTCTATCTTGGGAGTAATAACTATAAAATTTTTGTCTTTCATCGTAGTTTTTATATTCGGGAAATATAAAAATATTAAAAAAAGTGTTCAAATCCCATCAAGATATTGGGTAGCATTAATCCTTATACCAATAGGGTCATTATATAACATTATAGTATTATTTGAGGCAAATACGCTACAACTATACCAAGTGACAATTTGTATCGTACTATTCCTAATTATAAACTTAGTCATATTTTATATATATGATGTGTTGAATAATTTCTTTGAGACTAAATTAGAAGAAATAGTATTACGACAACAAAACAGGTACTACAATAAACAATTTAAAATAATGCAAAAATCTATAGAAAAAACTAGATCTATTCAACATGATTATAAAAAGCACTTCTTAACACTTAGGAATTATATAAAAGAAAATCAAAATGAAAAGGCTATATCATATATTTCAGAATTAACCGATAATGTGTACGATGACAAGAAGTATATTAGTTCGGGGTATATAGTTTTGGATAGTATATTAAATTTTAAATTACATGAAATAGAGGAAAAAGATATAGATATATCTGTAGAATTATCAATACTTCCTTTAAGCTTAAATATAAAAGATTTAGACATGACAGTTATTTTGGGGAATATATTGGACAATGCTATAAAGGCAACTTCTAACGTAGAACATAAGAAAATTACTATGAAAATTAATTATGAAAAGGGAATTTTATATATTTATATTCAGAATACATTTGATGGGATTGTGTATTCTAAAGGTAATACAATTGAAACACGACATAAGGATGAAGAAAAACATGGTTTTGGTCTCAAGAATATTGAAAAAATATTAAAAAAATATAATGGTACTATGGATATTAGTTATACAGAAAATTTATTTTGTGTAGAGTTAATGATATACGATAAAAAAATATAAAATTTTAATTTACAACATAAATACATATATTTTTCTACACTTTTATGCTCAAAAAGTAATTTTTTGCTATTATTATCGTAACAAAAGAAAATGACAGGTGAGGAAGGATTATGCGAAAAATATTTCTTAGATTTAGTAGTATAATAGCAAGTCTAGCTTTAATTGTAACGACAATAAATGTAAACTTAACTTGTATGTATATAGTTCATCAGCCTCAATTACCAAAAAACTCAAAAAAATTACGTAGATTTTAATTATGTCTAATCTAATTGCAAACTTTACAAGAATCCTGATTGAAAATGAAGTTATAGATGCAGAAGACAAAGAAATATATGATTATGGATTGAAGCAAGGAATGATAATCGTTTTAAATGCTATTACAACCATAATGATTGGTTCTCTATTTGGGATGTTAAGTGAAACGATAGTATTTTCAATAGCTTACATTCCTTTGCGTTCATATGTAGGGGGTTACCATGCAAAAACGCAACTAAGGTGTTACTTGTTGTCAGTATTACTTATTATATGTGTGCTATTTGCAATCGAAAATATTCTGTGGACAAGTTCTATTGTTTTAGGTTTAACATTTATATCAGGTATTATAATTTTTATACTTGCTCCAATGGAAGATAGTAATAAACCACTTGATAGCATAGAAAAGAAAGTTTTTAGAGTTCGTACTAGAATAATTTTTTTAAAAGAAAGATTTAGAAAAAATCATAGAAAATTATTGCGTATATAACAATAATAGAATCACTAAAAAGGAGCAATTAGAATTATTTCTGAAATCTATAGATCCTTACGCTTCGATTATAGAAAATTCAAATCAATATAGTAATAATGAACATAGATTCGAATATACTCTTTTGAACAATAAAGTCAGTTACTGTTATATTTCATTTTTCAAGAATGGAACATATAATGAGTTTATAAATAAATTAAAAGAAACAGAATATTTAATACTTGATTTGAGAGATAATACCGGAGGATTACTTAGCGAAGCGTTAAAGATTGCAAATGAATTATTATCCAATAACTCATTTATCATTAATTATAAGAATGATCAGGAAATAATAGAATTAAAAAATGAAAAGATATTTAAAAAAATAGTGTGTATTATTAATGAAAACACAATGTCATCTGGAGAACTGATTGCTGGACTCGTAAAGGAATCTCCAGTTGATATTCTTATAGGTGAAACAAATTCATATGGGAAGAACAGTATTCAAAAATGTATGAATATAAAAAATACAGTAATTAAATTAACTATAGGAAAATTTTTATTTAAAAGCATTGGTAATATTGAAAAAATAGGAATTGAACCTGATTATATTTGCAAAAGATATAGTTTCAACATATCTAGAACTTACTTTGCAAAATTATCTTCTAAAGAAAATATAAAACTACATGAGTTTAGTGGGAATGTATTCGCACTTCAGCAGAGACTTAATTTCTTGATTGATGATAATATAACTATAAATGGAAAATGTGATATAGAAACACTAACTATAGCTAAAAGACTTGTAGAAGTTGAAGGTTGTATTAATAAAAGTTTATTATCTAAACAAGAAATAGAAATCATTAATAAACTATTCTTTTTTCGTTTGACGTCTATCGAATATGATCAACAATTAAAGCGCGCATTGTATTTATTAGAAAATTAAAGGATACATCCTATTCATAAGGGGGATTTCAATGCTGAAAGTAGCTAATTTATCAAAAGAATATAGATATAAAAATATGATCAAAAAAGCTGTAGATAATGTGAGTTTTTCTGTAAAAGAAGGAGAATTTATTGGGATAATGGGAACTTCGGGGTCAGGAAAAACTACCCTTTTAAATGCTATTTCTACCATCAACCCGTATTACGAAGGGAAGGTGATTATTGATGGTGTGGATATTTCAACATTAAATGACAATGATATTTCAGAGTTTCGAAAGAATAAAATAGGATATATTTTTCAGGAGTATAATCTCTTAGATACTTTAACTATTAGAGAAAACATAGCATTACCATTATTAATTGATGGTAAAAGTATTAAATGCTTTGAAAATGAGATTACTAAAATATCAAGAGATTTAAATATAGAAGGAATCTTAGATAAATATCCTTACCAAACATCGGGAGGTCAGCAGCAAAGAACAGCTTGTGCTCGAGCATTAATAACTAGACCGAACATTATATTCGCAGATGAGCCGACAGGGGCATTAGATACTAAAATGACTACTAGTTTACTTAAAACATTAAAGTTCATGAATAGTAACTACAATAAAACTATTGTAATGGTTACTCATGACTCTTATGCTGCTAGTTTTTGCGATAGGATTTTACTAATGGAAGATGGACATATTGATAAAAAAGTTGTTAAACACAATGATACCCAAAGGGATTTTTTTAATAGAATTATAAGTAATTCGCTGCAGTTTGATGGTTATATTAACCAAAAGGATGATTTATCATGAAAATAAAAATGGGAATTAAAAATATAAAACAGAATATTAATGGATACTTGATTTATATAATAACCTTAGTTATTGCATTTAGTCTTGTGGGGGCTGTGGCGTCTTTAAGTAACTCAAAAGACATACTATCATTGGCAGAGAATATGTCGATGTTAAGAACAGTGAGCATATTTGCTATCATTATATCTGTTTTCATCGTTTCGTATTTAACAGGATATGTTACCTTTGATTTGCTTGATAAAAGAAAAAAAGAGTTTGGTATACTATTACTATCAGGTATGGAAAAAAGAAAGATAGCAGGTGTGTTTGCTGTCGAGCTTATCATTATGAGTTTGTTAGCATTAGTATTTAGTTTTCCCATTTCTTTGTTTTTCCAAAAACTTCTCACTCAAAGTCTAATAAATTTATTTGAAGTCAAATATTCTATAAGCTTAAATTTAATTTCTGTACATTCAATGGCAAGTGTATTTATATTTTTAATAGGAATTCAAAGCATCAGCGTTATTATTATTAGAAGAAAATTAAATTGTGCGAATATTCATGAATTATTATTAGAGAACAGAACAAATGCCGAAATAAAGATTAATGATTTTAAAAAATATAAATGGACATTTAGTTTAGCAGTAATGTATAGTATTGCTGGAATTGTTTTAATATTAAAATTTTTTAAAGCATCAAATAATTTTTCCTATATATGGGCAGTGTTATCGTTATTTATGCTGATTATTGGTGTTTTTGGAATGTCTAAGTGTGGTGCTGTGATTATTACAGTTTATAACAATAGACTAAAAATAGATAAAAATTACGGGGTGAAAACTATTATAGTAAGGCAGTTTAGTTCTAAGGTTTTTGCAAACAGTCAGTCAATAGGAGTTGTATCCATTTTGATGACACTAAGCTTGATCATTTTAATGTTTGGATTATCGTTTGGAGCTTTTTATAAATCGAATATCAAAAATGAAGCTCCATTTGATATAGCATTATATTTAGATTATCCGTGGATTGACTTTACTGAAGTTGTACAATTTATTAATGAAAAGGAAAATGTTAAAAATCACCTGCAGTATAAGCTATATGAAAATGAGACCCAAGCTAATCTTATGGAGTTTCGTAAAAAGGATAGATACATGATGCTAAGTGATTATAATTTTTTACGCTCTGAACTTGGACTGCAAAGTATCCATATTTCTGAGGGAGAATATATTATTCATGCAGAAGATTGGGAAACTCAAGTTAAGTTGGGGAATGTCATTTCAGACGAGATTTTTATAAACGGGCACTCCTTAATAAACAAAGAAATATATTCAGAGCCTTTTTTGCAAAATGGACACAATGGAACTTTTTACCTAATTATCGTTAATGATATGTATAATGAATATTTGAAACCAGTGCAAACAAATTTGGTTATATCCACTTATGGTGCAACAGATCCCGCTCTAAAAAACGAGTTACGTGAAGTTATCAATAGTGATTATTTTGTAGACATAGAAAACAATTCATTAATAACAAAGATACCTATGTCTAATACAAAAATAACTTTCAAAGTAAGTGTGAAATCTTGGTCTGAAGCGAATGGGCTGGTAGGAGTATCTGTGTTTTCCTTTATGTCAATGTTTATAGGAGTAATACTTATTATAACCTGTCTAACATTACTGTCTTTACAACAGCTTACACAGATAGACAAACAAAAAAATGTCTTTAAAGTACTCGATAATATAGGCTATAATAATATGCTGAGGGCTAGAATTATTAAGAAGCAGATAGCATTTTATCTTACTTACCCATTACTTTTACCTGTTGCCATACTATTGATAGTAACATTTCTTATACAATACTATTATGGAAAACTTGCTATAGACTTTAATGTATTTATTAAATCAGGAGCAAGTACATTTGTAATCTTTTTGAGTATTTGTATAGTATATTATTACTTTACTTATTATATTCAGAAACAATCATTGATAAGAAGGATGAAATCTTAAAGATTATTTTATACCTAAATTTATCTACTTCAGTAGGTTGGTAGTTTGAGATTTGTATATTTTAACAATAACTAATAAAATAGTAAATATAGAGTGTTTTTGAGTAAGAAAAAATAAATTATTTGAGAGGTTATTTAAAAATGAAAAAGTTATATTGCCTTTTAGTATTTTCTTTTTTTATGATATTTTCAAATGTTGCTTATGCAGTAGATGCTATTTCCCTTATTGTAGAAGATGTGTCAATGACAGAAGAATTAGGTACTGAATTAGTTATTAATAACAATCGCATTTTAGCACCATTGAAAGTATTGGAATTTTTAAAAACCGATATGGAAATTTCAATAGACGAAGAAAACAAAAAGGTTTTAATTACAGATACATTTTCTAAAAAAACGGTTCAATTTGAAGTTGACAATAAAACAGCTTATAAAAATGGTGAAGCATTTGAAATGGATGTAGTTCCAATTATTATAGATCAGAAGTACTTTATTCCACTCCGTTATTTTTCTGATGCATTTGATAATATAACTATTCATTGGGATGAACAAACCAATACTATTTCTATGAAAGTAATAACAGAAAATGATGAAGATTCTGATTTATCTGTAAATAGTAAATTGTCAACCTTCAACATTGATGACATTGATGTCATCATACCTTCGAATGATGCTTTGACTAATATAAATGTAGTGCCAGAAGATATAGATGAGGAAGAAATAGTTTCGCATTTATTTGGCTTTGATGATATAGATGAGGATGACAGAGAAGAATTGGATTATATAAAAGGGAACTATTCTTCAAAAATATACGCATATAATAAAGAAACGGTAATAATATATCCTTCGGGAGCGTTAATTTTTGAGACGGACTGTGTTGGAGAGGATGAATTTAAATTAAATAAAGAACAGGCTCAGCAAAAGGTAGAAGAATTTATTGAAGAAAATGGAGGATTACCCGAAGACGCATATCTGGAGAAAATTAAAGCAGATAAAATGGTTAATATATCAACCGGAAAAGAAACAATTTTGGGATACACATTTGTCTATAAACATTCTTATAATGATTTGAAAATTAATGGTATTGGAGGGGATGCAATAAAAGTTTCTATTGATAATACGGGTATTCCATATTACTTTAGGTTATGGAGAAACGTTGTTTCAGAAGACAAACCATTTGTTTTTGCTGAAAATGATAATGAAAAGAAAGAAAAACTTAAAGAAATTGTGAGCAAGATAAAAGAAAATGCGTTTATATATCTTAAATGCCCTAAAGATAAATGGCCGAAAATAACAGAGATACGATTAGTTTATTGGTCTGACTATTTTAAGGCAAAACAAGAATATATGCCGATAGCATGGGAAGTTAATACAGATGTAGGTGTAAAAAGTTATGTTGATTTAGATACTGGTATGCCTATGAATCATGAATAGACTTACAGTGTGCATATTATTATATTTTAAATTATTTCAAACAAAGAAAGGATGTATTAAAGTGAAAAAAATGATAGTTGTTATAAGCATATTATTAGTGGGGACATTAGCATACGGATTTCTTTACAGAAATAGAACTATAAATACAAGTAAAAATAATCTGGAAATTCAATCACAAAATATTATAGTAAAAGAAATTAAAGAAGAGGAATTTGAATTATTGAAAAAAAATGAAAAATTGAATGATATGTTTAATAATGAATCAATATTTTCAGATGTAATAAATTACAATGCTAACTTAATTATTGAAAATTCAACTGAAATAAATAAATTAATTGAAAATAGTATTTTCAGAGACAGAATGAAAGAAAAGAACATTGAATATATACACATAGATTTAAATGGTGAGATTTTAAGCGTAAGTGAGGGCGATTCTAATAAGAAAGATAATCCAGTAATAATACCTGGACAAAAAATACCCGAAGATACTTTATACTTAAAAGAAAATAATGGATATTTAAAAAGTATTTTTGTACCATTATACAATGTAAAATATTCCCAAAAAGCAATTTATCCAAATACTAATGTAGATAATAAAAATGGAAATTTTATAATCACATTAAGACCAACACGAAATAGAGCAGTCCCTGTCAATCAATTAGATGAAAGTGAAAGAAATATAAAAATAGAAATTATAGATTTCAATACAAATAATATAGTTACTACAATTGATTCTTTAATAAAAGGTGATACATTAAAAACTTGGAGAATAGAAAATTTAGATATTGAAACCCCATATTATTTTAAGATAATTAATACTTCAAATTCATTTGGAGGACAATATATAATATATTAGTAAGAATAGCATAGGAGCATGGATAGTTATTTCTATCCATGCTCCTATGCTGTTCAAGCTCAAAAATTGAAAAAAATTGAAGTAAATCATAAAAAAATATCGTCTAATAAATAGAGAGGTCAGGAGGAGAGTTTTATGCTTAAAAAGAATTATATTGAAATAACAGGAGTCTCTAAGTCTTACGGTAAATTCCAAGCTTTAAATAATATAAACCTAAAAATAGGAAATGGTATGTTCGGGCTACTAGGGCATAATGGAGCAGGGAAGACAACGTTAATGAAACTACTCACTACGTTATCTCAACCTACAAAGGGGAAGATTATTATTAATGGATATGACGTGAATAAGGATAAATTAGAAGTAAGAAGAATAGTTGGTTTTTTGCCTCAAACTTTTAATATTTATCCTCAATTAACATCATTAGAATTTTTAGACTATATGGCACGTCTTAATGGTATAAAGAATAAAGAAAAACGAGTGAAATTAATTTCCACGCTATTAGAAAAAGTTAATCTTCATGAATTTAAAGATAAAAAAGTTGGTGGATTCTCAGGTGGAATGATAAGACGCTTAGGAATAGCGCAAGCATTAGTTAAAGATCCCAAGATACTAATTATAGATGAACCAACTGCTGGCTTGGATCCAGAAGAGAGAATTAGATTTAGGACTATGTTGGTTGAATTAAGTGAACAGAAGATAGTAATATTATCAACGCATATTGTGGAAGATATTTCGGCTACATGTGAACATATCGCATTGTTAAAAGCAGGGGAACTTATATATTCTGGTAGACCGATTGACTTTATTAATACTGCAAGAGATAAAGTTTGGGAAGTTGTTCTTACAAATAGGAATGATATTATTGAAGTGAAAAATAAATATCATATAATTTCAATGAGACAGGAATCAGAGGGTATACGGGTGAGGATAATAGCAACAGAAATGCATAAAGACAGTAGAATTCGTAAGTGTGTACCTAATTTAGAGGATGCACTACTTTCGTATAATTATGTCAAAGTAAACTAGGGAGAGAAGAATATGGGAACTAACATAAGAAATGTTTTAATATTTGAATTCAAATGGTTATTAAAAAGTTGGATGTTTTTTGTAGGTATAATAATGCTAGTAGGTTTACCAGTGTTAATTGAAAGTCCAATAATGGATGGATATACTTGGATTTCGTCATCTTCTAGTTATGTATATAGTCATGCAGCTTGTATAATATCGGCTATATTCATACCTATCTGTGTTCCCGCCACTTTTCATTATGAAATAGTCACAGGCATGACTACAGTGTTATTTATGCAACCTATAAAAAAGCATAACTATTTGATAGGAAAAATATTAGGTTGTACGTTTTTTATGCTTCTAATACTTATGTTAGGGATGGTTGTCCAGATTTTTATTCCAGTATTTTTCGGAGAATATCCCTATATGCCAAAAGATTTTATAGATGCATTCATTATTTATATAATCCCAACAGTACTGTTTACAATAAGTCTTAGCTATCTATCATTTATGATATTCAGTTCTAGTATTTCAACAGTTCTAACTGTTGCAGTGTTTACTTTGATTCAGGATATTCTTTTTCCAGTTCAGTACAGATATATAATAAGAAATGAGAATTTAGAAATACTTGCTCAAGGTAAGGAACTAACATCAACATTTACATCATTTTTGTTAGTAAATCGGTTAGCTAATATAGGTATATCATTGTTGTTTTTTTTACTTGCAGTAGTTCTATATACAATTAAAAATGAAAAGCAAAATAAAGGAAGGATTTAAACATGTTAAAATATCAATTAAAAACCCAATTAAAACTGTCTAAGGTAAGTGTAATAGTTATTTTTTGTTTACTCATATTAACATTGTTGACTACAGATAATAGAGGGATTTGGATATATGTTGAAATTATTGTACTGTTAATTCCTTTATTTTTAACGAGTAATGCGTTATCAAATACATATGAATATAACAGAGAAGGGTATTTGTTTACGGCTATCACACCGATGTATAGGCAAATGATAAACAAGTTTATTTGCGGTTGGTTATTCTGTCAGTCGATGTTAATTATAATATATATTATTGGTTATTTTCAAGGTCGTGAGAGAAATATGCATCACTTGTTAATTTGGGTAATATATTCAACTTTTTTTTGTATTATAGGTTTAACAATATCTAATATTACAAAGTCTACCACGATTGGATATGGCAGTGCTATCGCTTATTGGGGCTTAAGTGTTGTTATAGGATATCAACTAAATGAAAATCTCAGGTTAATATCGCCTATTGTTAGTATTTATCTTAGAGAAACAGTTTTTTGGGATAATTTAATTAGTATATCCTCAATAATTTGTTTACTGATACTTTTTAATATTTGGTATACCAGTAAAGGGGAGGAAATAAGAAAGAAAATGGTTAAGTATTTATCAATATCATGCATGCTATTTATTGTTATCTTTGCAATTATCAGCATAATAAATACTAGTAATGATGCTAAACATAAAAAAATTATTCAAAATTCTGAGAATACAGCAGTGATAGTCTTATCAAAAAGTCCAATTGTATATCAATATTTAAAAAACAACAATATAAATTATTTTGTTGATAATATAGATAGTAAATATTATAAAAACATAGTATATATTACGGATGGACAGATGCCAAGTAATATCAAAGATATTAATATATATTTTAGTAATGAAGGTGTACAGGCTAATAATATTTGTGTTAGGGATAGTAATGCTTTTCGAGTTCATTTAGATAACTTAACTATATTTGCTTCAAGGAAATGGACAAGGAATCAACTAGAACTTTTACTTAACGAGAGAGAGGGAGATTTTGTTGCTTATCAAGACACTATTATTTTAGCCAAAAGCAATTTCGAAGATATTACTAATATAGAAAAAAATCTATCTATAATTTCTCCTACTGCTTCATTGCATATTACTAACGATAATACTCGAGTGGTTTATCGCAATATTCCATATGAAAAAATCAAAATGATTAGTGAGTTATGGGAAACCTCTCACAATGTTATGACGAATAACTTTCCCAAAAGTATAAAAAGTAACACTTTGGAGGTTGTATTCAAGGGAGATTATATTTTGCCAAATGATAACTATTATAAATATATTATTCAAAATTATAAATCATTTGAGGGTGTTAGAAATGGAAATTTGCCTTTAATAGATAGCATTTGTGTAAAGGTCATGGATCAAACGTTTGATGAAATAGAAGATGAAATGCTCAGGTTTAGTTTAATTGAATACTACTATGATACTGTCATTAAACGAGAAATAATAAGTATTATGGATGAAGAGGATTTGCTGGCATTAAATTTTTTAGAGGCTGAGCTTAATATACAGGATGATGTTCATCGTGATGGTTATATAAATAGTATAGTTGAGAGATATAATCATATTGATAATTATTCCTCTAAAGCAAAAATATTATGTAAATACTTAATTTATCAAATAGATACTGAGTTCAATCTACTGACTTTATTAGAAAATCCGAATGACATATCTAAACTTATTACTAGTAATCATATAATTGCTGAAACATGGAAAAAATACAACACGGAAAAAAATGTATATGGAAACTCTGAAACGGGAAGAAGAGTTAGGAAATAAGTCTGAAAACGAATAGGACAACATAAAGGGGTATTGACAAATGAAAAATATAATAGAAGCAAATCATATTTCAAAGCATTATCAAGTTGGTGACACAATAATTAAAGCTGTCGATGATGTTAATCTTACAATATTAAGACGAGAATTTGTTGCAATTGTTGGGAAATCTGGTTCTGGAAAATCTACACTTGTAAATTTATTAAGTGGGTTAGATACACTGACTTCTGGTACTATAGTAATTAATAATATTGATATTAGTGAGCTATCGGAACGAGAAGCAACCAAATTTAGAAGAGAACATATAGGCTTTGTTTTTCAAGCATATAATCTTGTACCAGTTTTAAATGTCTGGGAAAACATTGTATTGCCCATTGGTCTTAATGGAGAAAAACCTGACAAGAAGTTTATAGAGTGCATAATGGCGGATTTAGGTATACAAGATAAAAATAATGCTTTTCCTAACATGTTATCAGGTGGTCAACAACAAAGAGTAGCTATTGCAAGAGCATTGGCGTCAAAACCGTCTATTATACTTGCAGATGAGCCAACAGGTAATTTAGATTCTAAAACCAGTGATGAAGTTATGACATTACTGACAAACACTGTAGAAAAATATAATCAGACATTAGTTATAATTACGCATGATAATGACATTGCAAAAATGGCTAATAGAGTACTAGTAATGAACGATGGTAGAATTCGCTTATAAATTTTGGGGAGGTTGAATCGTAATGAATGTACTAATAAGATTAGCCCTTAGAAATATACAAAAGAAAAAAACAAAAACAATTTTTTTGTTTAGTTCAATAATGATAGCCTCATTTTTGCTTATGGTTATTGGGATGGCAACTAAAGGTATTATTCATCTAAATAACGAGAACGTACATAATAGCAATATCAATTATCATATCAAATATTCAAAGGTTTCTAAGAGCACCATAAAACAAATGGCAAACGATGATGATATAAAAGCATTACTGATTAGTAAAAATATTGGTACTATAGAGAAAAATAAAATGAATGTATATATGGTATATAATGAAGATTTAATAGAAGGAATTCACGGATATACCTATGAAGAGGGACAAAAACCACAAAAAGAAAATGAAATAGCTGGCTCAAAGGCGTTATTTGAAGCATTAAATGTTGCATCAAGTATTGGTTCTGAGATAACTATCCCTATTAGAATAAATGGACAAGGAAAAATTATTAATAAAAAACTTACGATTTGTGGAATTATAAAAAATAACAGATCAGAAGATAAGAATTTGAACATTAATATAAATAAATACACTTATTCTATTATGGTTTCTAATGAGTTTGTTAAAAAGTATGCTACTCAGTTAGATGGTTTTTATAATATCTTTATCCGTTTGGATGTCAATAATAATATTAGCTATAATCAGATAGAACATGATATAGATACATTGACAGAAAAATATGAGATTCCATCAGATAATGTTAAAAAAAATACTGCATATTTGAAGTCAATGAATAAATCTGGCACAGAAACTCTCATGTTGGCGATTTCAATAGCATTTATCATTATACTATTTAGTAGTCTCGTAGTATATAGTATTTATTCAGCTATATTAATGCTTGATGTCCAGACTATTGGTAGATATCGAGTAATAGGTGCAGATTATAAACAAGTAAAAACTATATTGTATTTTGAGAATACTATTCTGACGTTCATTGGATTATTTACTGGCATGGTATTCGGCTATATTGTTGCATATTGCGGATTAAAATACCTATACTCGCATTTTCCATCTGTTGCATTACCAAATTTAATAACATTTAAATTTATTCTTTTTTTAATTCTTATTGTTTTTATTAGCACATTTTTGTGCTTTAGACCAGCAATCAAAAAAGCGTTATCTATTTCGCCAATTAAAGCAGTCAAATATCAAATTGATGATAGTTTTTTAAAGTCAAACAGATTAAGCTATAAAACAATTGATATTAATAAATTGGTAAAAATTGATCTTAAAAGGAATAGAAAAAATGTTAAAGTGGCAATAGTCACAATGAGTTTAAGTTGTGCGCTATTTATCGCATCATCTGCTTTGTTATCCAGCATAGATTTGGAAGCGTTTGTAAAAGAAACAATATCAGAAGGACAATTTATTGTACAGCTAAATTATTCTTATAATGATAAAGAATACCCTGAAAATAATTTAAATATGCTCCAAGAGTCCAAAATCTTAAATGATATGAAATCAGATTTATTACTAGTAGATGGTATAAAGCGTACACAAGAACTATATTTGGCATTGGGAGATATTATTTATCCAAACACTTTATTTGATGGTAAGCGTGTAACAATAGGAACATTTGATGAGGAAGATGTGTCACAATTAGAGAAATCGTTAGAAAGGGGAACTCTTGATTATAATTCGTTAGTGAAGCAATCTGGTATTGTATATACTTATGGGCATGCGTTCGAAAAAAATGGCTTTGCCATTAATGATGAATTCGAGATACAGTTTCTTGTTGGCGACCAAGTAGTCTCTGTGCCTGTAAAGCTAATGGCTAGTACAAGTAGTTTAGGTAAGGGTACATTTTTAATTCCTATTCATCTAATGCGTGATATATATGGAGATGATATGCCAGTTTATGCTATAGCTGTTCACTCAGAGCCAGCTTGCTATGATAGCGTAAAAGGCTCCCTTATGCACCTATCTGATGATGAGCATTATATATTATACTCTGAGGATGAAGAAAAAGCGTATGGAAAGCAAATATTGTCAACTATACAATATCCTATTATTCTTGTTTGTACTTTTATTGGTATGATAGGATTTATTACAATTCTTAATACCATGGTTATTAGCATAATTAGAAGAAGGAAAGAAATAGCAGTTTATCAATGTTTAGGTCTATCAAAAAAGCAGTTATTTTCCTTGCTATATAAAGAAATGCTAGTTTTAATAGGGAGTTCTTTTGGAATTTCATTGATATTTGGTAATCTTTTAGGCTATGTCTTAGTAAAATATGCAAAGGCAAATGATTGGATCGCAATAAACAGCTATCGTGTTCCAATGAAAGAAATGATTTTACTTGGAGTCGCATTATGTATAGTGAAACTATTATTAACAATGTGTATGACCAAACATTTGTGCAATAACAATGCGATAGGGAATCTAAGAAAAGTTGAATAGATATAGTTGTACTAACAATACGAATAGATTTAAAAGGGAGGTTGATATTTAATGTTGAGTGTTAGTAATTTATACAAAACTTATGAATCGTATAATCAAAAGTATGAAGCAGTTAAAGATGTTTCTTTTGAAATACAAAAAGGCGAATTTGTCTCTTTGATTGGGCCTTCAGGAAGTGGAAAGACAACCATCTTTAATTGTATAAGTGGATTCTTGAAAAGTACATCTGGTGAAATAAAATTGGAAGGTAAAGATATTGCTAACAAAACAGAAAGTGAAATTAGTCACTTTAGATCAAATAAACTGGGATTTGTTTTTCAGGATTTTATGTTAATAGATGGGCTTACAGTATTAGAGAATATTTTCTTGCCTCAGATAATTGCTGGAAAAGATATTTGTGACATTGAAAAACAAACAGAAAACTTATTATCTAAATTAAACATATTAGAAATAGAAAATAAATATCCTCATGAAATTTCGGGTGGACAAAAACAAAGAGTGGCTGTAGCTAGAGCGCTTTCAAATGTTCCTCTTATCATATTAGCCGATGAACCTACTGGCAACTTAGATTCTGTTTCAGGGAGTAAAGTAATTGACGCATTTATTACTGCAAAAAGAGATCTTGGGACAACCATATTCATGGTAACGCATGATGCAAAAGCGGCAAGTTTAAGTGATAGAGTTATTGGGATTAGAGATGGGCAGATATTTAAAACAATAAAAAATAATGGAGATAGGAAAGTCTTCTTAGATGAAATATTTGATTTGATGAAGGCCTAAAGGAGTGATATCAATGAATATTGATGATATTAGTAAAAAATTAGTAAAGAAAAATATAAAACAATATCATATATTATTATTTTGCTTGACAGTAAGCGTATCGTTAGTAACATCTTTAACCCTAATCATTTTTAGTCCATCTATACAAAACAATATAACAAAAGGTGGAGGAGTATATGATCAAGCAATGAGCGCTTTAATACTATTAATAATTTGTAGTCTGGTTTTTGTATTGTATGCAAACTTATTATTTATAAAATATAAGTCTAAAGAAATTGGTATTTTTATTTCTCTAGGACTGGATAGAAAAAGTATAAAAAAAATATTGCTTAAAGAATTATCTTTAGTACTACCTATAGGAGTTGTGGTAGGACTAGCTATCAGTGTACCTATTACTTATGTTTTTTGGAAATTAGTTGTGAGTAATTTTGATGTGGGATTAGATTTTAAGTTTAATTTATTAGGATTTATAGTAGGTCTTATAATAGGGATGTTTATCATTGGGGTTCAAAGATTTGTTGTATCTAGGTATATAAGAAAAACAGAAATAATGAAGCTTTTACAAACGAATAGCGTTCCAGAATATAAATTTAAAAGTAATTGTTTTTCTGCAATCATTTTCTTATCATTATCGATAATTAGTGTTTACGGATGGTATAATTCATCCGTTGCTATATGGTTTTATAATCAGTCATATATGTCAATTGTCTTTGCTGTATTTTCTCTTCTTTTATTATACTTAGCTACGAGAAATATTTATACTCTTGGAAATTTAATAAAGAGGTATATTCCTAATACATATTATAAAAACATGGTCTTTTTCTCATTTTTAAAAATTAAAAGTCAACAATATGCAAATATCTTTTTTGCTGTGATAGTTTTAATAGGTATAACGGTATATATGTCAATATCTTCATTTATTCCAATTTTAGCATCAGATGAAATGATAGATGTTTCATATCCATATGATTTTTCAATACGAAAAACCTATGACCAAAATACAAGTATCGAAAAAAGTGATATAGATAAAATAGCAAAACAATATAAAGGAGAAATATATGACTATGATGAAATTGAAGTACTTGTATTGGCAAGAGAAGAAATTGATAATTATATATGGACGATGGCTGTTATTGATGAAAAAGAATATAATAGAGTTTATCATGATAACCTTAATGTAGAAAAGAATAAATTTGTCATGGTAACACCTAATAAAATAGACGCAAATAGAGCTTTTTATAACAATATTAAGGCAATCATTATTGATAGTAATTTAAATCGTGATTTGAAAGTAAGCGTAAAACAGTCCCCACATTGACAAATAAAGTGGAGGCCGTCATTATTTCTTGTCTTTTTCAGTTTTATTTATGAATTCATCAGGAATAGATTCAGCCCATGGTAAAAGAGCGTCCAATTCATCTTGATTTTCTAAATCAATGTTTGGAAGCTTTTCAAATAGATATGTTAAATATTGAAACGGCTTTAAGTTGTTTGCCTTTGCAGTTTCAATGATACTATAACAAATGCCACTTGCTGTTGCACCTTTTGGCGATTTTGAAAACAAAAAGTTCTTTCTCCCGATTACAAAAGGCTTAATGGCTCTTTCTGCTAGGTTATTGTCAACAGCAAGCCGACCATCTGCTAAAAATCCTATGAGTTTTGGCCATTGTTTGATTGAATATTTAATAGCAACACCCAACTTGCTTTTCGGCAAGGTTCTCTTTGATTCAATCATCAACCATTCATAAAGCTCATCAAGTATAGGCTTTGTGTTTTTAAGTCGGTTTTTATAACGCTCTTCTGGAGCTTGATTTGCATACATTTTTTCAAGCTTATATATTTCTGTAAAGAATAAAAGACCTTTTTGTGCTTTTGTCTTTGTAACTTCAGCATCTTTAGGTAATGCTTTTATAGCCTCATCAAACTTTCGTCTAGCGTGAGCGAGACAACCTACTTGTGTAATATCCTGTATTTTATTATATCCAGCGTATCCATCTGTTTGAAGGTAACCATTAAACCCTTCAAGGAATGTCTTTGGATGTTTATTTGCGCGGGATTTTTGATAGTCATAGAGATAAATTGGTCGACTTCCGCATTTTGCTGATGCATAAATCCACATGTAATTATTTTTATTGTTTTTCTCATCAAGTACATTTAATACTGTTTCATCAGCATGTATAATAGGTTCTTTTAACAGTTTTTCGTGAAGTCGATCATAAAGAGGTTTTAACCAAGTTTCAGCACCATATATAATCCAGTTAGCCATATTTTGTCTTGATATATCTATTCCAAAATCTATAAATGATTTTTCTTGTCTATAAAGTGGAAGCGCTTGGTTATATTTCTTTTCCATTATAAATGCCAGTAAAGATGGAGATACCATACTACCTGAAAGTACTGGTTTTGGCATAGGTGCAGAAATAATTGTCCCGTCAGTACCTTCTTGATCGCATCTTCTACAAGCATAGAATTGTTTAATATGATGAACTACTTTTACTTGAGCAGGAATAATCTTTAGTTCTTTCCGAACTTCTGTCTTCATCTCATGAAGCGTGTTTTCGCAGGTTGGACAAACTTGCTCTTCTTCTGAAAGTGAGTAGTAGACTTCTTCAACTGGCAAATCTTCATAAGTCTTTCGACTCTTACTTGAACTAGATTTTCGCCTTTTAATGATTTCTTCCATTTTAGGTTCTTGTGATTGTTGTACAGATAACTTCTCAGCTTCATTAAAAATTGAAATCTGCTCTGGATCTAGTTTCTCACTAGATGCGCCATACTTCTTTGCTTGACTTAATCTAAACTGTTCTTCGTAAAACTTTACTTTTGCCTTAAGTTCTTCATTTTCTTGTTCTAAAATGGCATATTTATTTTCTAAAGAAACCTCTTTATTTTCAGTTGTATTTTTTTCTGTAAGTGTTGATTTCTCAATGTTTTTCATGTTTATATTATATCATATTTCGACTGAAATTCATATAAAAACAGTCACAAATTTATTTATTTTTCTAATGTTTTTAAGTTCTTGCGACTTATATTATTTGTCGTTCTGAAACGGATTGATGCGCATGTTTTTCTTGAATGGTTAGACCGTCTAATAACCATCTAAAGGAACGTTCATCAATAGCTATATGTGTACCTTCTATATCTTCTGGCCACTGAAACTTATCTTTTTCAAGACGCTTGTAATGAAGCCAGAATCCAGTTTTATCCCATTCAAGGATTTTAATCTTATCCCGTTTTCTATTACAGAATACAAACAAGCTTCTTGAAAAGGGATCCAGTTGAAAACTTTCTTGAACGATTAATGACAAACCATCTATGGCTTTTCTCAAATCTGTTACACCTAATGCTAAATAAACCTGATCAATTCTATTGTTACTCAGCATATCTGGATAAAACTTTCATAATTTTATCAAGCACTTCTGGATTGAAATTCTCATCAAGTTCAATTATTGAACATCCAATGCTTACTTTAATTGAAGAAGTTGCTTTAGTTTTCGGTGTTACTGATGCCCAAACAGGTGCCCCTGTTTGGGCAGGTTGTTTCGATGCATTCAATCTACTTACCCAATATCTAAAGTTATGTATATTTACATTGTTTTCTTCACACCACTTGATTTGAGATATGCCACTTTTCTTTTGACTTTCTATTATTTCTTGCCATTTTTTTCGCTTCTTTTCTCTAACCACAAAAATCACCTCTATTTTCTTGTTGAGATGATTTTATCAAAGTTTTCTTATTATGAATATGTGTATTCTATTTGACGCTTACATTTGAAAAGGCAGTATTTTATGCATAAAATGTTATTACCAGGAGGAGCGGCTGACAGAGAAGATTATTATATTGTGGATAGTAGTGATTATAATTATTTCAAAACAAATAGCAAAAAAGAAGCTATTGAGACTCAAGTATTGTTTAATGTTTTAGACTGGAAAGAATCATCTGATTTTTATTCTGCCTTAGATAGACATTTAATTAGAAGTAATGACAAAGGTTTAAAAGTAAGAGGTAATATTATAGGGAATTACTTTTATAATGAAAAAAATAAATTTGTTAAATATGAAAATTTGACAGAGAAAGATTATTATATTACCGATTATGCATTGTCCGCAAAAGTACGTGGAAAAGTGCACAAAAATCAAAGAGATTTTTTTAGTATGCTTTTTATACATATTGCCATAATTAGTTTTATTTTTGCATCAACAATACTTTATATTAAAGTAATAAATATTTCGTGGCGTGACAATGAAGTATATAGAAATATTAATCTACTTGGCGAGAAAAAGAAAAATATCAAGAAGATAATAACAAATCAATTATTACTGGTATATGGCTTTACTACAACAGTTGGGATTGCTTTTGGTTTATTAGTTACAATACTAATGTATTATGGCAATTTATTCGTTAATGTTTTTGTAGAATATTCGCTTTGGATTGGATTTGTTTATTTAATATTTCAATTATGTATGTTTCTGTGTATAAGAAATAAATATATTAAGAAGTATAACTATTCATAAAATGTAGACCTTAAAATGGCCCCCACATATTTTAACAGTGGAGGCTATAATATTGTATATTTACTTTTATTCTTCCAACATTGCGATACTCTTCTGTATCCTTTTCACACATTCATCTTTTCCAAGTAATTCAGCAAGGTCAATACCACCGCCTGGGGTAACTGGCTTTCCAGAGATTGCTACTCGAAGTGGCCATAGAATTAATCCATTCTTAACACCTAACTTTTCAATGAGTGCAAAAAGTGCATCGTGGATGGAATCATGTGTCCATTCATTCATACCGTCAATAACAGGTAAGATTTCTTTTAGCATCTCCAGTGAATTTTCTGGATTGGTTTTCATTTTTTTGTGAACATACAATTCAGGGTCATATTCAGGAAGCTCATCAATGAAATCAATGGTCTCTGGAATATCTGAAAGTTTTTCTGTTCTTGCTTGAACCAGTTTGCTAAGCTTTAATAAATCAATTTTAGGATTATGAATAACTTGGTTATAATATGGAACTGCCATTTTATGAAATTCATCTAATGGTAAATTCTTAATATACTCATTATTCATCCAATTTAATTTTTTAACATCAAAAATTGCTGGTGATTTATTAATACCTTTTACATCAAAGTTTTGTATCAATTCTTCTAGAGAAAAGATTTCTTTTTTACCACCAGGACTCCAACCTAATAAAGCGATGTAGTTGATAATAGCCTCTTTTAGATAACCTTTTTTAATAAAATCTTCGTAGGAAGCATCACCTTCACGCTTACTCAATTTTTTACTTGCAGTTCTCATAACAGGTGAAACATGAATATATGTAGGTATATCCCATCCAAAGGCTTCATACAACAGATTGTATTTTGGAGTAGAAGATAGGTATTCACTTCCTCTTACAATGTGCGTAATGTTCATTGAATGGTCATCAATAACATTTGCAAAATTATATGTAGGTAGTCCATCTGATTTTAATAGTATTTGGTCGTCTAATTCATTATTCTCAACGCTTATTGTACCGAATACTATATCATCAAAACTTGTAGTACCTTGTGTAGGCATTTTCTGACGAATAACATAGGGTAATCCAGCATTAAGTTTTTGCTCAATTTCTTCTTTTGAAAGATTCAAACAATGTCTATCATATTTTAAAGGGGTTTTTTCTGCTTCACATTTTGCCCTCATTGCATCTAATCTATCTTTATCACAGAAACAATAATAAGCTTTTCCCATCTCAACTAATTTTTCTGCATATTCTTTATACATTCCTCTTCTTTCACTTTGAATATATGGGCCAAAATCTCCACCGATATCTGGTCCTTCATCATGTTTTAAGCCTGTTTCAGCTAATGTTCTATAAATTAAATCAATCGCACCTTCTACAAATCTTTCTTGATCCGTATCTTCTATTCTCAAGATAAATTTACCGTTATTACTTTTTGCTATTAAATAAGTATATAGGGCAGTCCTTAAATTACCTATATGCATGTATCCAGTAGGACTCGGTGCGAAACGAGTACGTATTTCTTTATTTGACATGTTATGTCCTCCTTAATTTCAATATTAATGCTGAACTAATTATATTATTAGGTAAATAGATTGTCAATAATTCAGGTGGTTATAAAAAAATATAAAAAACCGAAAGAGGAATTTCTTGCAATAATAAAAGGGATGATATATACACAATAGTCTATACTTAATGTGAATATTATCATCCCTAGATTTTATTTATACTATACAGTTTTATTTTTTTCTCTTAACAAGTGAACCAATAACTTTGCAGATACCTTTTAAGTATTTGCCGTTTATCATAAGTAGTAATCCATCCAAAGTTGCTTCAGATACCATACCGTTACTCATTGTTGCTATGCCTCGCAAAGGCAATCCCTCCATAACAGCTAGAAGCAATGCGTCCTCAATATTATTCTCAGTATCTTCTGTGTTTGACTTACCTTTTGTTGCACCTTTTCGCATTGCTGACCATATTATTTTTCCGAATCCTGAATCTTTAACATCTCCTAAAGTTGAATTCAATGTAAATTGTTCTCCAGGCAATATTTTATTTAATGGCAATGGTTTACCATATAGTTTTTCGAAGTCTTCTGCACTGATTTCCCAGTTTTCTGGTGTAATATTATAATAGATAGGTAATGTTTTTCTGAAATCAAAAGAAGTTAAATCAGCTTCTTGAGTAGATTCTACAATTACTTTTTCTGATAACCTTACATCTGATACAGATGCAGCAATCATGATTTCAAAATCCCCTGATTCAACGTGCCAATCTTTAAGATTTATGTTATAGTATGCAAATGAACGTTTGTCTAATGTGAAACTTATTTGTTTTTCTTCCCCTGGTTCTAAAGAGACTTTTTCAAAGCCTTTGAGTTCTTTTTCAGGACGGAAAATAGTTGATTCTATATCTTTAACATAAAGCTGTACAACTTCTTTACCTGCAACTTTACCAGTGTTTTTTACTTTTACAGTAACAGTCATAGTTTCAGAATCATTGATTTGTTTTTTATCAATTTGTAAATCAGAGTATTCAAATGTGGTGTAGCTTAAACCATATCCAAACGGAAATAGGACTTCTTTCTTTGCTGCATCATAATAACGATAACCTACATATACACTTTCACGATATTCAACGGTTTTAGGCCCTGATGGGAAGTTTTTGAATGATGAGTTGTCTTCGAGCTTATGTGGGAAAGTTTCTGCCAGCTTACCGCTAGGGTTAACGTCTCCAAATAGTATATCTGCTATTGCGCCGGCACCAGCTTGCCCACCTAAATACCCTTCTAGAACACCTTTAGCTTGATTTAGCCATGGCATTTCTACAGGAGAACCATTACTTAATACCACAATAACATTTGGATTAACTTTAGATATTTCTTCAATAAGAACGTTATGGTTATCTGGCATTTTCATGTGCTTTCTATCAAATCCTTCTGATTCGAAAATATCTGTTAAACCAGCAAAAATAATTGCAAAATCGCAATCTTTTGCTACATTTACAGCTTCATCAATCATTCTTTGATCGACGGTAGCTGTTTTAACGTTATATCCTTGTGCATATGTTACATTTCCCGTATCGGTAACAAGTTTTGATATTTCGTCATATGCATTATCGAGCTTCGTAGGGTTAATAAGTGAGCTTCCGCTTCCTTGATAACGAGGTGTTTTTGCAAATGCACCAATTATTGCGATCTTGCTATCTTTTTGTAGGGGAAGAATATCTTCATCATTTTTCAAAAGTACAATTGATTCTGATGCAACTTTTCTAGCAAAAGCATGGTGTGCATCTTTATCATAAGTAAAATCTTCTTTTAACGTTTCTTCGGCTTTGAATATCATCGTTAATAATCTTTCAACTGCACAATCTAATATTTTCTCATCCAGTGTACCATCCTTAACTGCTGCGACAATTCTTGCATCGTTCAGTCCACCGCTGGAAGGCATTTCGAGTTCCTGCCCTGCTACTAAACCCTTAACACGATCATTTGCTGCACCCCAGTCTGTTACCACTATTCCTTCGTGCTGCCATTCATCTTTCAATATATCGGTGAGTACATATTTGTTTTCACTACAAAATTCTCCATTTATCTTGTTGTATGCACACATAACTGTCCATGGCTGTGATTGTTTAACTGCCATTTCAAAGCCAGTTAAATACATTTCTCTTAGTGTTCGTTCGTCAACGATGGTATCAATAACCATACGACGGTATTCTTGGTTGTTTGCTGCATAATGTTTTATTGATGTACCAATACCATGACTCTGAACACCGCTGATGTGATTAGCTGCCATTTCTCCTGTTAAATAAGGATCTTCGGAGAAATATTCAAAGTTTCTTCCACATAAAGGAGAGCGTTTTATATTGGCGCCTGGACCCAAGAGTACGCCTACTTTTTCCTGTCTACATTCTTCACCTAATGTTTTTCCTACTTCTGATATTAATTCTCGATCCCAAGAACTCGCGAGTCCTACAGCTGTTGGGAAACAAGTTGAAGGAACACTCTCGTTTAACCCTACGTGATCCCCTTTTCCTTCCTGTTTACGTAATCCGTGAGGTCCATCTGTTACCATTATTTCTGGAATACCTAACCGCGCTACACCTTTTAGATTCCAAAAATCTTTTCCAGAACACATTCCAGCTTTTTCTTCCAAAGTCATTTGGGTGATGATTTCTTTAATATCTTTTTTCATACACATTTTACCCCCTGTTTTCAAAATACCAGCATTTTAAAAATTATTGATTTTTTTATGGTTATTATATCATAGTTCAATAATTATCTTTTTAAAAATAAATTTTCTTTTCTATTATTTGTCTGGAATTAAAAATTAATATCGGAAATAAAAGGGTTTAAAAAAAAGAATAATGTTATTATTATACAGTGAAAGATATGGAAATAGTAAATGCTATAAACCCATTTTAATGGATTTATAGATTAATTTGTATATTTATATGACATATTTTATAGAATGACTTTGGACAAGATATATTTTTATCCATAATCTTAGAAATATAATGTTTTCTCTGTCATTTCACATTAATCAGTATATATTCTAACCATTAAATAGAAATAAAGGGAGTATAAAAGAAAATTAAATTATTATGGCTATCCGAGTTTAACTCTGTTTATAATGGACGCAAGTCTTTTATAATAAAAAAATTAATTTAATTTAGAGGAGGAAGTGGGACTTATGACAAAACTTAAAAAAATGCTTGCCCTATTAGTGGTATTTATGATGGTGGTAAGCACAGTAGCGGTTGCTGCTGTTCCTGATGACGTTAAGGGGACAGACTATGAAGAGGCAGCTTCTGTTCTTGGTGTGCTAAACATCATGAACGGAGATGATGGTGGTTTTAGACCAGATGACACAATTACTAGAGCAGAATTTGCTGCGGTAGTTGCAAGAGCACTTGATTTAGAGGATGCGGCTAAAGTATCCGGAGGAACAACGGAATATACTGACGTACCTGCAACACACTGGGCAGCAGGTTACATTAATTTGGCCTCAGATATGGAGATTATCAATGGCTACGGTAATGGTAACTTTGGTCCAGAAGACACTGTGAAATATGAACAGGCACTTACCATGATTGTAAGAGCATTGGGTTATGAGCCCGCCGCAAAACAAAAAGGTGGATATCCAGTTGGATATTTATTTATTGCTTCAAATGAAGGTATCACAGATGATATTGATGCTGTTTCCGGAACACCTGCATTAAGAGGCGATGTTGCGCAGATGGTATATAACTCATTGACAGTTGATATGATGGAACAAGATGAATATGGTGATGAGGCTACTTTCAAAAAGAAAGAAGGCAAAAATCTGTTAACTGAGTATTTAGATGTTGACAAAGTTCTTGGGGTACTAAGTGGTACTTATTGGGCAGATTTCGGCAGAAATCTTGGTAAAAATGAAGTAGCTGTTACGTTAAGAGAAGTCAATGATGAAGAAGTTACAAAAACAGTCGAGAAATATGAAGTGGGTGACAATAAATATGTTGAACAATTGTTAGGTAACGAAGTCGAACTATTTGTAACAGATGATGATGAAATCATTACAATAAGTAGGACTGATAGCAATGAAACGTTATCATGTAAAATGGAAACTGAAGATTATGATAAGGATGGGAACCTTCTACATAAAACGGGACTTGTAGCAAATAAAAGTAATGATGAGGTAACTAGTTATACATTCAATTTTTATATTGAGGAAGATGATGAGTGGGACGACGTTAAAGTAGACAAGGATGCACTATTTATCGTTAATGGTGAAGATGTTAAGGCAGAGCATATAGTTGCTTATGGAGATGGTACGGATCCTAAGTATGATTGTGGTATATTATCAAATAATTCGTGGAGCATGGCTTTTAAATTAATTAATAATGATGAAGATGGTGATTATGATAGCATTAACCAAGTATGTGGTGCACCAATGGTTGTTGATTATTATGACGCAGAAGATAAAGAACTATATACTTTAAGAGATACTGATCCAAAATATGAATTCGATGATGATGATAATATAACAGTGACAACCCTTATGGCTTACTATAGTGGGGATGCTACTTCTAAACTTAAATTAGAAGACCTTAAAAAAGGCGATGTTTTAGTAGGTATGATGAGCCCTTCTGAGGATCAGTACTTTTTCATACTTTCACCATTTGTATCTGAAGGAGTAATAGAAGAAGTGCGTGAAGAAGTAACGCATCCGAGCAAATTATACCCTAGTTACGTAGAAATTAAAACTCATGTTACTATCGATGGAAAGGAAAGCGAATGTGATAGACTAGGCGTTGTTGACCTAAATGATGAAGAAATGTTTACTGACTTTAGTGTAGGCGACGAAGGTTTATTCTATATGGATCTTGAAGGGAAAGTTGTCGCTATAGACTTTAGTTCAAGTTCAGATAGTTCTAATTACGGATACCTACTTGATAGTGAAGCTTCAGATGAAGACTTTGAAAGTGGTAGAAAGTTCAAGATTCTTACCGCAAAAGGAGATGAAGTTATCTATGAAGGTGCTGAAGAAATTGAAACCAATGTTATAAAAAATGAAGGAACAGATGATGAAGAAATAGTAATAGAAGAAGTGGATGCAGATCAAATCTATGATTTAGATGATACCGATATTCCTGCTAATGGTGTTGCACTCGGTAAGACAACATATATTGATCTAAATGGTAATGGCTCGTATGATATTGATAGCGATCAAGGCATTGGTCAACTTATCCAATATGAATTAAACAGTAATGGAGAAATCACCGAAATATATACAGAGGACTCTAATGAATTTGATGCTGATGGTTCAATGGAAGACGCTAAGTTTAATGAAGATACTAGAAAAATGTATATTACAGATGGTGATGGCGATGTAATAGACGATACTCTACTTGGTAAAGACACACTAGTATTTTTTATTGACACTGATGACGAAGATGATAGTGATGTGTATACAGTAGCAGATATAAGTGATGAAGATACTTTTGCTGATGTTTATTATTATACTGAAAATGGAGATTTAGAGGTAATTGTAATCAGAAGTACAGAATTTGAAGGTGCAAGTACTGATTATGAAATTGCAGTAGTAGATCGTGTAACAAAAGTAAAAAATGATAGTGATGATAAAGTATCTAAACTTTATGCATACATTAAGGGTGAAGAAGTTCAAAAGATAGCTGAAGATACTATCAGCGATTTAGATAACTCAAGTCAAGGTGATATACTTTACATTACCTACAATTCAGACGGCGAAATAGACGGCGTTGAAGAAGTTGAATTTGACTATAATGGTGATGCTGTAGCGTTCGCTGTATATGATAAAGATAGCGAATCCATTACAATATGGAAAGGCGGCAAAGAAGTATCAGAATCATTTGCATCCACATACTATGTATACAAGATTGATGAATCTGCAGATGAATTTACAGTAGAGTCTTATAGCGATATTAAGACAAAAGAGAAAAATGGAGATAATTATTCACAGGTTGCGTTAGGATTTAACGATGATGAGCAAGTAGAAGTAGTAGTTATCTATAGTGAATAGTTATTAGCAACACAATAATTTAGCTCAAGGGCTGTTGGTGTAAGTCGACGGCTCTCTGAGCTATTTTTATATTGAGGTAATGTAATAACTGTGATATTAGATATAAATAGTAATAGAATTTTGCTTTTATGACTTAAATTAGTGGGAAATATCGGAAATTAGATATTTTTTAAAATGCATTAATGTTATAATTAAACAAAAAAGCGGAAAAAAATAAAAAATATCTAATAAACAAAATGTTTAGGTGATGGAATGAATTTGAAACGGAGAGAACAATTGAACGTGACTGAATTATGGGAGGGAATACTATATATAACGGTACAGAAAACACCTATGGAGGAGCCATTATGAAGCAGATAAATGAAATGCAGTTAATGAATATGATTTATGAGGCAACTAAGATGCATATGACCAAATACGATAAAAATGGAAACCCACATTGTGAAATGACAGATGATAAAAGAATGCTGGAAAAAATATTTTCTACTGATTATTGCAAACAAAAGTTGATGGATAAATGCATATCAGTAAAAAATATACAAGTTATAGCAAATAAGATTAATTGGATATGGGTGGGATTTCCACTATTTAATGAAGATGAGTTAGAGCATCTGTATGTATTAGGACCATTTTATACATCGGGTATGTCAACAAATAAGCTTAGAGACTACTTAGCTGCTCAGAATATGCCATTAGATTTTAAAAATGCAATAATACGATTAAATGAGGGATTACCAGTAGTTTTATATAGCGAATTATTGCATTGGGTATGTTTTTTGCATCAATTTATTTATCAAGATGAAGAGGAAACACCGGAATTGGAATTTTTTCCTATTGAGGAACAATTAAAAAAGTCGCATAAAAAAGAAACAAAAAAGGCTAAACTTGGAATTGAATATGATAAGAGTTTTCACGGTTCTTACAAGTACGAGAAGTTTTTGTTTTCTGCAATACAGGAAGGCGAATATGATAAAGTTATTAAAGGTCGGAGCAAGTTTCGTGGAAAGGTTGGGAATTTAAGTAATGGTGATCCTCTGCGTCAGGGGAAAAATATGGTTATTGTTTTAGTAACACTTGCTGTTAGGGCTGCTATGGCAGGAGGAGTTCCGCCAGAGGAAGCATATTCTTTAGGTGACTATTATATTCAAAAAGTTGAAAATTTGATGGATATTAGTTTGATAATCGAGCTTAAGGAAGAAATTCTAAAATCAATGTCTGATATGGTAAATGAATATAAGGGGTATAGAGATTATTCAAAGGTTATATTAGATTGCATCGAATACATAGAACGGCACATTGAGGAAAATATTAATAGTAAACATGTGGCAGATTATGCTCATTATCATGTAGATTATATCTCTAAAAAATTCCGTAAAGAAACAGGAATGTCCATTGTTCAATATATTACGGATAAAAAGCTAAAAATTTCAAAGGGATATTTGACTTACAGCAATTATTCCATTACCGAAATCAGTGAACGCTTATCATATAGTTCACCAAGTCTATTTGCTACCATTTTTAAAAAGAATAATGGTATTACACCTAAAGAGTATAGGATGAAAAAATATGAGGAATAGTCTATCCTTAAATAAAAAAGCGCCCTATAAAACAGACAGAAAAGTCTAGATTATAGGGTGTTTTCAAGTCTGAAATTAATAGTTAATATCTGATATTAAGAGTTTCAAAAAACGGATTAGTGATATTATATTAATGAAAAGTTCTTGCTTTTCCTTTGATAGGCACCCTATGAAATAGATAATCAAAATCTATTTTATGGGGTGTTTTTAATATAAAAGTATAGTTCCAACTTACAAATATTCTATCATATTTACAACGGCATTGTGCATATGATAGAATGGTTCACAAGAATTGAATGTAGGAGAGGTGTTTTGTTTTGGAAATAGACAGATTGTTTGCTGAAAGAGTAAAAACATTGAAAGGATCGACCATTAGAGAAATTTTAAAATTAGTTAACCAACCAGACATGATATCATTTGCGGGAGGTGTTCCAGCTCCAGAATCATATCCTATTAAAGAACTTGCTGATATCGCACAAGATATATTAATAAATGACGGTGTTACGGCACTCCAATATGGAATAACGGAAGGATATGATCCACTAAGAATTATAATAGGAAAAAGAATGGAACAACTAAGGGTGAAAAAAGAAACGGATCAATTAATTATTGTTAGTGGTGCCCAACAAGGAATCGACTTAACTGCTAAAATTTTTCTAAATGAAGGAGATGGCATTGTTGTAGAAAACCCAAGCTTTATAGGTGCTTTGAATTCTTTTAGAGCATATAATGCAAAAATGTATCCTGTAAATGTTGAGAATGACGGGATGGATGTAAATGAGCTAGAAAAGCTTTTGAAGAATAATAGAAATATTAAACTGATATATACAATCCCGACATTTCAAAATCCTTCAGGAATTACAATGAGTTTGGAAAAGAGAAAAAAAATATTAGAATTGGCAAACAAGTATAATGTATATATCATTGAAGACAATCCTTATGGTGTTTTAAGGTATAGTGGAGAAGATGTTCCAACAATAAAATCTTTAGATAATAATGGTAGAGTAATTTGTATTGGTTCAATGTCAAAGCTATTAAGCCCAGGGATAAGAGTTGGATGGGTTATAGCTCAACCAGATATTATTAAAAAAATTGTAATTGTTAAGCAGGTAAATGATGTACATACAAATATGTTAGGTCAGATGATTGCTGCGGAATTTATGACACGTTATTCATTGCTTGAACATGTCACAAAACTTTGTGAACTTTATAGTAAACGACGAGATGCAATGTTATATTCTCTAGATAAATATGCACCTGATTTTTGCCAATATACGAGACCAGATGGCGGCTTATTTA
The DNA here is from genome assembly GCA_963662695.2 of Clostridia bacterium. Classification (GTDB taxonomy): domain Bacteria; phylum Bacillota; class Clostridia; order SK-Y3; family SK-Y3. The sequence goes on from CAXXDC010000001.1 coordinate 2,299,258, forward strand.
TCTGGTGCACTTTGCCGAGTGAATATGATACGGTTGAAGTAATGAAAGAATGTGTAAAAAACAAAGTAGCATTTGTACCAGGAAATACGTTTATGGTAGATATAGATAAAAAAAATAGCTCTTTCCGTTTAAACTATTCAACCATGAGTGAGGAGAAAATCGAACAAGGGATAAAGACACTTGGAGAAGTACTTAGGAATGTGTAAATATCAGTAAATTGACAGCTAGGGAGGCATTGGAATGTCACATAGTAAAGACATCATGTCAGAAGAAGAACGAGTATTGCAGGGAGTAAACCGGTTGCCTATCTCAAGGATGATAGGATACAGTGTAGGTGATGTAGGTATAACAACGATGAAGTATATTATCGCTGCTTATGCCATGCTATTTTTTACTGCGAACATCGGTGCTTCAGCAGTTTTAGTATCAACGCTATTTTTAATAGCAACAGTTATTCAGGTTTTAAGTATACCAATTATGGGTATTGTTGTTGACAGAACACGAACCCGAAATGGGAAATTTAGACCTTATCTATTATTTGGGTCTATAGTATTGGGAATAACAACGATCTTATTATTTACTACGCCTGCATTTAATGGGACGGTGAAACTAGTTTATGCGTATATTATATATATTGTAATATCGCTAATGCATACATTAGTCCATGCGTCTTATGTGGCGATGGCACCAGCATTGACCCAACATCCGAAAGAAAGAAATGTATTTGTTGCTGTTAAAAGCATAACGGTACTATTGTTTGGAGGGATTGTAACTTATGCTATTTCATTATTATTGAATATGCTTCGACACAAAATAAATATTCAAGAGCAGGTAATGATAACATCAGCAGTAATATATTCAATTGTAGGTTTTGTATTAATATTTATCAGTTTTTACGCTACAAAAGCAAAAACGATAGAACCTGCAGAGAAAAAACCAACTATAAAAGAGCTTTTTTGTGTTGTATTATATAATAAACCTTTAATAGTATTAATCATTATTAAATTTATTGTTATGGTAGCATTTAGTTTAAAAGCATCTTTCCAGATGTATTATTTCATGTATATTTTAAAAAATATTAGACTAGTAGCACAAACATCATTATTATCAATGTTAGGCATGATACTGTCAGCTATACTATTTCCTATTTTAGCGAATAGACTGGGAAAAAAAAGAGTGTTTTATATAGGAATGATTATAGCATGTATAGCAGGTACGGTAATGTATTTTATTGATAATTCTAGTACTCCAATCGTTATTGGCAGTATGATGTTTGTCAGCGCGGGAACTACCTTAGCAAATTTTTCACTAGGTGTAATGGGATGGGATACTGTTGAATATGGTCAATGGAAAACAGGTATTCGCGCAGAGGGTACAATTATGAATATTCCACAGTTTTTTAGTGAAATAGGGCATGTGTTGATTGGTGGACTAGCTGGCATAATTCTAGCATCATGTGGCATCATACCAAGGATACAGCAGCAATCAGTGCAAACCTTAAGTTGTATCAAAAATATGATGACACTCATTCCAATACTATGCTTTGTAGTAACGATAGTGATTATGTACTTTTATAATTTAAATGAGCAAAAATATATAGATATTATTACTGCAATAAATAGCAAGGAAGCGAAATAATATAATATTACATTTGTATAACTTTTCCTACGAAATAATTGACAATCATATAGGTAAGATATACAATTAGGTGTGTATAAAATGGAAATGTGTGTATACTATTAAGTATATAGTTAGTGTGCAAAAGAAGAGGTGTTTAAGATTGGACTATAGATTGTCACTTGTTTTTTCATTTTTAGTCGCTCTATTAATAACATTTGCGACTACTCCTTTGGCGAAAATACTTGCTCATAAGATAGGAGCAGTAGACATCCCAAAGGACAATAGAAGAGTACATACAACACCTATTCCACGTTTAGGTGGATTGGCCATTTATTTTGGATTTATTGTCAGTGTTTTTGCATTTGGCGGAATGGAAAGATGGCTCACTGGTATACTTTTAGGTTCAGCAATTATTGTTGCACTGGGTATAATAGATGATATCAAGCCTTTACCTGCTATTGTAAAGTTAGTAGTTCAAATTATTGCGGCATTAGTGGTTGTTTATTATGGTGAAGTAACAATAGGATTTATTACACATCCTAATATATTTAATAGAGGGACATTTTTGCAATTCGGAGAGTTTACAGCAGTCGCCGTTACAGTTTTATGGATTGTTGGTGTTACGAATGCAGTAAATCTTATTGATGGATTAGATGGATTAGCTGCAGGTGTTTCATCTATTGCATCCATTGCTATTATGTTTATCGCACTATTAAGTGGAAGTGGAAATATTGCAGCAATAGTCGCCCTTGTTACTGCTGCAGTCGCAGGATCCTGTATGGGATTCCTACCATATAATTTTAACCCAGCAAAAATATTCATGGGAGATACGGGGGCAACTTTCCTAGGGTTTATATTGGCAACATTATCTATTCAAGGCTTGCTAAAAACAGCAACAGTGATTTCTTTTGGATTACCACTACTCGTTTTGGCATTGCCTATATTTGATACAGGTTTTGCTATTTTTAGAAGACTTAAAAACGGTAAACCAATTATGGAAGCGGATAGAGGGCATTTGCATCATCGATTGATAGATATGGGATTTTCACAGAGACAAACGGTACTTATATTATATACATTAAGTGCAATTTTAGGTATTAGTGCAATCATATTAACAGGAAGTGGAGCAATGACTGCAACAGTACTCATTTTATCATTACTTATTTTTGTAATTGCTGGGGCAAGATATATGCAGATTCCTGTTAGAGAAACCGTGGAATCAAATGATGAGGATTCTTCGCAGGAGTAGTTTTAAATAATGTTAGGTATAGTCACAGCAGTCATTGTTGTGGCTATTTGTATGTGAAAATAGGAAGGGAGACTTTAAAATGACACAGATAAAGGTAATGACAATTTTTGGGACGAGACCAGAAGCAATAAAAATGGCGCCATTAGTAAAAGAATTAGAAAAGAACGAGAGGATACAATCAATCGTTTGTGTAACAGCGCAACACAGAGAAATGCTAGACCAAGTTTTAGATATTTTTAATATAAAACCGGATTATGATTTGAATGTTATGAAGCAAAGACAAACATTAACTGGCATAACAGCAAGAGTGCTAGAGGGTCTTGATAAGATATTTAAAGTCGTTAAACCTGATATTGTTTTAGTACATGGTGATACAACAACAACTTTTGCAGCAAGTATGGCAGCATTCTATAATAAAATCAAAGTGGGTCATGTAGAGGCAGGACTTAGAACTTTTGATAAGCATTCTCCATATCCGGAGGAAATGAATAGACAACTTACAGGTAGAATTGCCGATATGCATTTTGCACCTACTAGTACTAATGAAAATAATTTACTTAATGAAAATGTAAATAACGAAATAATATATATAACTGGAAATACGGTAATAGATGCTTTGCAAACAACTGTGAAAACAGATTATAAATTTGAAGAGAAAAGACTTAGAACGTTAGACTTTGCAGATCAAAAAATAATACTAGTTACAGCGCATAGACGAGAAAATTTAGGGAAACCATTAGAAAATATATGTATCGCTTTAAAAGAATTAGTAAGTTGTTATAAAGATGTTGAGCTAGTTTACCCTGTACATCTTAATCCTGCTGTAAGAGAAACAGTATTTGAAATTTTGGGTAATCAAGAACGCATACATTTAATTGACCCAGTGAATGTACAGGAGCTTCATAATTTGATGGATAGATGTTATATGGTTCTAACTGATTCAGGAGGGCTACAGGAAGAAGCACCATCATTAGGGAAACCAGTTTTGGTTTTGCGGACAGAGACAGAGAGACCTGAAGCAGTAGAAGCGGGAACAGTAAAAGTAGCGGGTGTTGAGAAAGAAGATATTATTAAATTGGGCTCTCAGCTTATTGAAGATAAAGGGGAATATAATAAAATGGCGAAAGCAGTAAATCCCTATGGCGATGGTCATGCATCAGAAAGAATAGTAGAGGTGATAATTAAGAAATTCAATTCAGTATAATATGAATAGACCAGAGGCAATGTAACAGATAATATAAGTGTATCTGTAAATGGTGATTAGCATCTATAAAAAACCATAATTTTAAAATAATTCAAAAATAATTAACTAAATATTAAGGTTTATGAAACCAAATTGACATGTATTTAACAAGAGGATATAATAGTGTTATTGTAAAGAGATTCTAATAGCATTTTTTATAAGAAAATTGTTACGTTTAAAGGTGGTGATGATGTGTCAATTGAGATTGTTAAATCAATTAAGCAAACAGAAACAGAAGCTGAGCAAACTAGAAAGCAATCTGTTTTGGAAGCACGTGAGGTTGTATCACAAGCGAAAAATCAAGCTTACATATTAATGGAACAGGAAATTGAGAAAGCTGAAAATGAAGCAAAGGGTATTATCTCAGAGGCAGAGAAAACTGCATACAGTCAAATTGAAGAGATGAAACAAAAAGTATCACAGGAATGTAATGAGATTAAGCAACAAGCTATGAAAAAAATTGACGATGCAGTAAATGTGATTATGGGAAGGGTTGTGAAGACTCATGGCAGTAGTTAACATGAATAAGCTTTCCTTAATTGGTCTAGAATCAGATAAAGAAGCAATTATGGAAAGTCTTATGAAGATGGGTGTTGTAGAAGTCACAAACCTTGATCAGAAAATTGATGAAGAAGAATGGTCTCAATTAGTAGCGCTAGATGGAAATGAAGAGGAAGTAGCTAGTCTTGAAGAAGATATTGCTAAGATTAGCTCAGCAATCGACTATCTGGCAAAATTTGATACCCGAAAAAAAGGTTTGTTTGAACCCAAAAGGAGATTAAGCGATAACCAATATCGTGAAATACTAAGTAATCAAGAAGCTATTTGGAAAGTATCAGAACAAATAGGTAGATATGATATACAATTATCTACGCTTAGAACAGAGCTGAACAAACTTTCTAATGCTATAGCTACTTATGAGCCATGGAAATCATTAGATGTTCCTGTTCATATAACTTCTACTCAGAAAACTACAATTTCTTTAGGTGTTGTACCTGCATTAGTAGATACTGAACACTTGAAAGAAGAGCTTTATGAACAAGTTGCAGAATGTTACTTAGAGGTTGTAAATACGGATAAAGATCAAAGCTATTTAATTGTAATTTACTATACACTTTTTGAAGAAAATGTTATGCAGGTATTAAAGCAGGATGGATTTTCAAAGGTATCTTTTAAAGAAATGGATGGTACTATTAAAGAGAATATTCATAAGGCAAATACTCGTATTCAAGAGATTGAAATCGAGAGACAAAAAATCGAGGCAAACATCAAAGGGTTAGTTGACCAAAAGGAAAAGCTTGAAGTGCTTTTTGACTATTTGGTCATGCAAAGAGATAAAAAAGAGGTACTCAGTAGCATTGTAAAAACAGATAGCGTATTTATGTTAAATGGCTGGTTGCCTCAAGCGACTAGTGAAAAAGTGCAGGAAATGATTGCTGAGCAGTGGGAATGCATTGTTGAAGTGAAAGAACCTGAACAAGGTGAAGAGTTTCCTGTATTACTTAGAAACAATGGCTTTGTAGAATCTACAGAGACCATTACAGCGATGTACAGTACACCAAATTCATTAGAAATAGATCCTAACTCGATTATGGCACCTTTCTTTGTATTATTCTTCGGTTTAATGCTGAGTGATGCAGGATATGGTATCTTACTTGCACTTGGGACAGGATTTATACTTTTCAAGTATGAATTAGAAGATGGCATGAGAAGATTTATGAAATTGTTGATGTATTGTGGATTTGCGACAATATTTTGGGGTGCATTATTTGGTGGATGGTTTGGTAATTTATTTCCAATATTGACAGGGGTAGAAACTGCAATGAAGCCACTATGGTTTAATCCTATTGATGACCCAGAACGTTTGCTTTTATGGTCGCTTTTATTTGGTGTAGTGCATGTTTATGTTGGTATTTTTGTAAGAGCGCTAAACCATATGAAACACAAGAAATATTTAGATGCTGTATTAGATACTGTACCTTGGTATATTGTATTTACTGGCTTCGTATTTTTTGTATTACCATATCTCCCTAAAATGGATCCAGCAGTTGTAGCTCCATTAGTGACGACTGGACTGTACTTACTCGGTATAGGCGTTGTTCTACTTATTTTGACCCAGGGGAGAAATGAAAAAAATATTTTCATGAAGTTGTTCTCAGGCATAGCAAGTCTGTACGATTTAGTAGGATTTATGAGTGATGTATTATCATACTCTAGATTGCTTGCATTAGGACTTGCAACTTCTGTTATTGCATCAATCATTAATGACATGGGAGCAATGCAAGGCTTAGATAATATTGGAGGAATTGTTGTATTTCTTCTCATATTTATCCTTGGGCATGCATTAAACTTTGCTATTAATGCATTAGGAGCCTACGTTCATTCAAGTAGACTTCAATACATAGAGTTTTTTGGTAAGTTTTATAAAGGTGGAGGAAAATCATTTGCACCTTTTAAAAGAAACACAAAATATATTAATTTGAATAATTAGGAGGTTTTTTATTATGGAAATTTTAAGCGGAGATTTTTTAGCATTACTAGGAGCAGCATTTGCATTTTTACTTGCAGGTATGGGATCATCTAAAGGTGTTGGGATTGCAGGGGAAGCGGCTGCAGGGGTTGTTACTGAAGACCCAGATAAATTTGTACCTGTTATGATTCTTGAAGCGCTTCCAAGTACACAGGGTATTTATGGTTTCGTAATTGCATTTATGATTATCGGTAGTGTTGGTGGTTTAACGACCGAACAAGGGCTATTTCTTTTAATGGCAGCATTACCTATGGCTTTTGTAGGATATGCTTCAGGTGTTGCACAGGGTAGAGTATCAGCTGCAGGTATTGGTATCGTTGCAAAACATCCTAATGAGATGGTTAAAGGTATTATCCTTGCATTGATGGTTGAAGTATTTGCGATTTTCGCACTTCTTGTATCCATCTTAATGATTGGTAATATTTAATTAATAGAAAAAAGGGAGTGTCCCAGATGGTAGGAGCAGAAAGATTAAAGGAAAAGATAATGGAAGAAGCTCGCCAGCAGGCACGTGCGACCGTCGAGCAAGCTGAAAAAGAAGCTGCTGATATTATTGAAGGTGCCAGAAAAGAGGCGCAGAACAAGAAAGTAGATATAATAGAAAAGTCACGTATAGATGCGGTGGATAGGCAAAAGCGTTTGATTGCAGTCGCAGAGTTAGACGCTAGAAAACAAAGATTACAAGCAAAGCAAGAAGTACTTGAAGAAGCCTTTGCAAAAGCTTTGGATAAGCTCATTAATTTGCCAGCTGACCAATATCAAGAAATTCTTTTAAATATGATTGTTGATTCTGTGACAGTTGGAAATGAAGAGATTATTGTTTCAGAGCAAGATAAGCAGCGACTTACTCCTGATTTTATAACAACGGTTAATAATAAGTTGAAAGAAAAAGGGATTGCTGCAGATGTAAAATTATCTGATGAATCAAGAGAACTCAATGGTGGATTCATCTTGAAAATGGGTGCTGTAGAAGCCAATTACTCCTTTGGAACAATTATTAGAATGCAGCGAGATGCTATCGAATCTGAAGTAGTGAAGGTGCTTTTCGCTTAATTGTGAATAAAATTGATCCATGTACAACTCAATAGGAAGGGAGGAGAGATGATTGGCAGTTAAGACGAAGGATACCCAATATGCTTATGCAGTTGGTAGGATTCGTACAATGGAAAAAAAACTATTGGATAAGAGTAAAATCGATAGAATGGTAGACGCTAAGACCCCCGAGGATGCCATAAAGACACTGATTGAAGCTGACTATGGCCAAGGGTCCGATGTATCCAATACATTTGAATACGAAGACTTGTTAAAAGAGGAAAGCAAAAAGGTATATACACTATTAAAAACGCTAGCGCCCCAGCCACAGGTTTTTGATTTATTCTTACAACGAAATGACTACCATAACGTAAAAGTGTTATTAAAAGATGAGTTTTTAGGTCAAGAAAATGATAATCTTTTAATAGATGCGGGAACCATTCCTGCATCTAAATTGAAAGTGATAATTAAAGATCGTGAATTATCCAAACTACCTATTATTATGAGGAAGGCAATCGACGAATGTCTTGATACTTATAATAGAACAGGAGATCCACAAATTATTGACCTAGTTTTGGATAGAGCAAGTTTTGCCCAGATGAAAGAGATGGCAGAGAGTGTTAATATACAATTTGTCATTGATTTGGTTAAAATATTGATTGACTTAGAGAATATTAAAATATTCTTAAGGGTTAAGCGATTAAAGAAATCCTGGGATTTTCTCAATAAAGTTTTACTGTCTGGTGGAAGTATTGATAGTAAATTATTTATTGAAAAATTAGAAAGTTCATTAGAGAGTTTTGTAGATGCTTTAAAATACGGAGCATATGGAACGATATGTGAAGAAGGCATAGCCGATTATCAGAGTACAGGAAGTTTAACCAAATTAGAAAAAATGGCAGATAACTATGTTATGCATTACATACAAAAAGCAAAGTATATGTTCTTAGGTATTGAGCCTTTAATAGCATATTTATTGGCGAAAGAGAATGAAATTAAGATTGCAAGAATCATTATGGTAGGAAAAATTAATAATATTTCTAATGAAATAATTAGGGAAAGGCTGAGAGAAGCGTATGTATAAGATAGGTGTTATCGGAGATAAGGATAGTATTCTTGGCTTTAAGGCACTTGGCTTGTCAGTTTTCCCTGTAACACAGCCGATTGAAGCTGAGAAAGTTTTACATAAGATGGCAAAGGAACAATTTGCAGTGATTTATGTAACAGAGCAAATTGCTAAAGATATTGTACCAGCCATTGAAAAGTATGGTGATACACGCTTCCCTGCGATCATTCCTATTCCAGGAAACCAAGGTGTACTGGGAATGGGTATGCAGGGAGTTAAAAAATCTGTTGAACGAGCAGTAGGAGCAGATATACTATTTAGAGATGATGAGTAAAATATCGGGGGATACGTATAAGAATCCCCACTCTATGAGGAAAGAAGGGTGAGAACTTGAGTGAGAAATTGAGCCAGGGAACAATTGTTAAAGTCTCCGGTCCATTGGTAATTGCTGAAGGAATGAGAGATGCCAATATGTTTGACGTGGTTCGTGTTAGTGAACAACGTCTAATCGGTGAAATTATAGAAATGCATGGTGATAAAGCGTCCATACAGGTTTACGAAGAAACATCTGGATTAGGTCCTGGAGAACCAGTTGTATCTACAGGTGCACCTCTTAGTGTAGAACTGGGACCAGGATTAATCGAAAGAATGTTTGATGGAATCCAAAGACCGTTGGAAGACATGAGACAAATGGTTGGAAATAATATCACCAGAGGTATAGAAGTAAATGCCCTTAGTCGTGAGAAAAAGTGGGCATTTAATCCAACGATATCAAAAGGTACAAAAGTTATAGCTGGTGATATCATTGGTACAGTACAGGAAACAGTTGTTATTGAGCATAAGATAATGATTCCTTATGGTGTTGAAGGAACGATTGAAGAGATAAAAGAAGGCGAATTTACTATTGAAGAAACTGTTGCAGTTGTTAAGAAAGAAAATGGTGAATTAGTAAACGTACAGATGTTGCAGAAATGGCCTGTGCGTAAAGGAAGACCTTATAAACAAAAATTGTCACCAGACATTCCATTGGTTACAGGGCAGAGGGTAATTGACACACTATTCCCTTTAGCTAAGGGTGGCGTAGCAGCTGTTCCTGGACCTTTTGGTAGCGGAAAAACAGTGGTACAGCATCAGCTTGCAAAATGGGCAGATGCAGATATTGTTGTATATATTGGTTGTGGTGAACGTGGAAATGAAATGACCGATGTATTGATTGAATTTCCTGAATTGAAGGATCCCAAAACAGGAGAATCTCTCATGAAGAGAACGGTTCTTATTGCAAATACTTCTGATATGCCAGTTGCTGCACGTGAAGCATCAATATATACAGGTATCACCATTGCAGAATATTTTAGAGATATGGGATACAGTGTGGCACTCATGGCTGATTCAACATCCCGTTGGGCAGAGGCACTAAGAGAAATGTCTGGACGTCTTGAAGAAATGCCTGGTGAAGAAGGATATCCTGCATATTTGGGATCAAGACTTGCACAGTTCTATGAAAGAGCGGGTCGAGTTTTAAGTCTAGGTACAGAAAATCGAGAAGGTTCATTGACCGCTATCGGTGCGGTATCACCACCAGGGGGAGATATATCAGAACCGGTTTCTCAGGCCACACTTAGAATTATTAAAGTGTTCTGGGGATTGGATTCAAGTCTTGCTTACAGAAGACATTTCCCAGCGATAAATTGGTTAACAAGTTATTCTCTTTATGATGACAAATTAGGCAAATGGTATAATGAGAATATCGCCAAGGATTGGTCTGAATTACGAGGCGATACAATGAGAATCTTGCAAGAAGAAAGTGAATTGGAAGAAATCGTTAGATTGGTTGGAGTGGATGCATTATCACCAGAGGATAGATTGACCCTTGAAGCAGCTAAAACTGTTCGTGAAGATTATTTGCATCAGAATGCATTCCACGATATTGATACATTTGCGTCATTACATAAACAATATAGATTATTAAAACTCATTATGTCATTCTACTATGAAGGTAAAAAAGTTCTTGAAGCAGGCGCTAAGATTAATGATATTTTTGCTATCCCTGCAAGGGAAAAAGCTGGTAGAGGAAAATATGTTCCTGAAGATGATGTAAATACAACTTTTGATGCAATAGAAAAAGAATTGATAGAGCAACTAAATGCTTTAGTGTCAAAGGAGGTAGAGTAGAATGTTGAAGGAGTATAGAACAATATCAGAAGTTGCTGGTCCTTTGATGCTTGTCGAACAGGTAGAAGGTGTAAAGTTTGGTGAACTAGGTGAAATAGAATTAGCAAGTGGCGAAATTCGTAGATGTAGAGTACTTGAAGTAGATGGAGATAATGCATTGGTACAGCTTTTTGAAAGTGCTGCTGGCATTAACATCGCAGAGAGTAAAGTAAGATTTATGGGTAGAAGTTTGGAACTTCCTGTATCTACTGATATGTTAGGAAGAGTATTTGATGGACTTGGTAATCCAATCGATGGAGGTCCTAATATTATTCCAGATCAAAGATTAGATATAAACGGGATTCCAATGAATCCAGCTGCTAGAAACTATCCATCAGAATTTATTCAAACAGGGGTTTCTGCAATTGATGGTTTGAATACCTTGGTTAGAGGACAAAAGTTACCAATTTTCTCTGGTTCAGGTTTGCCTCATGCACAACTTGCTGCTCAGATAGCAAGACAGGCAAAGGTATTAGGAACGGATAGTAAATTTGCTGTTGTATTTGCAGCAGTAGGGATTACCTTTGAAGAGTCGGATTTCTTTATTTCTGACTTTAAGAGAACTGGTGCGATTGACCGTGCAGTTGTATTTGTTAATCTTGCAAATGACCCAGCGATCGAGCGTATAGCGACACCTCGTATGGCGCTTACAGCAGCTGAATACTTGGCATTTGAACAAGACATGCACGTATTGGTTATTATTACTGATATCACAAACTATGCAGAAGCTTTACGTGAAGTATCTGCGGCAAGAAAAGAAGTTCCAGGTAGAAGAGGTTACCCAGGATACACCTACACTGACCTTGCGACATTATATGAGCGAGCAGGTAGACAAAGGGGTAAAGAGGGTAGTATTACACTTATTCCTATCTTGACAATGCCTGAAGATGATAAAACCCATCCAATTCCTGACTTAACAGGATATATTACCGAAGGACAGGTTATCTTATCAAGACAGTTATATAAAAAGGGTGTTATGCCACCAATTGATGTATTACCATCATTGTCCCGTTTAAAAGATAAAGGGATAGGTAAAGAAAAAACACGTGAGGATCATGCTGATACCATGAACCAGCTATTTGCAGCATATGCGCGTGGTAAAGAAGCAAAAGAATTGGCAGTTATCCTTGGTGAAGCGGCACTTTCTGAGATTGATAAGCTGTATGCAAAATTTGCAGATGCTTTCGAAAAAGAATATGTTTCACAGGGATTTGAAACCGATAGAACGATAGAAGATACCCTTACACTTGGGTGGAAGCTGTTATCCATACTACCTAGGGCAGAATTGAAACGTATTAAGGATGAATATCTCGATAAATATTTACCTAAAGAAGAAGCGTAAAGGAGAGATATTATGGCACGTTTAAACGTAAATCCTACTCGTATGGAATTGACGATTCTCAAAAAGAGGTTAAAAGTGGCACTTAGAGGGCATAAGCTTTTAAAAGATAAAAGAGACGAATTAATGAAACAGTTTTTAGAATTGGTTAAGAAGAATAAAGAGCTTCGTGAAAAAGTAGAAGAAATGTTAATGCAAGCGCATAATAACTTCTTGATTGCAAGGGCAGTCATGTCTTCCGAATATTTAGAAGAAGCATTGATGTTTCCAAAGCAAAGCGTAGCATTAGAAGTATCATCCAAAAATATCATGAGCGTAGATGTACCAGTTTTTGATTTCAAAACGCAGAGTGATGATCAAAGTAATATTTATCCTTATGGTTTTGCAACAACATCTGGCGAGCTAGATGGTGCAATCGGTACGTTATCAGAAGTATTACCCTATATGTTAGAGCTTGCACAGATGGAGAAATCAGCACAGCTTCTAGCAGAAGAAATTGAAAAGACTAGAAGAAGAGTTAATGCACTAGAATATGTTATGATTCCACAGCTTGCAGAGACTATCAAATATATTACGATGAAGTTGGATGAAAACGAAAGAGGAAATATCACCAGATTGATGAAGGTGAAAGATATGATGATACAAGAGGCAAGAAAAGCACAATAATAGAATATTATAGCTTTTAAAAAAGCGGTAGTCCTAGGATCAGATGGGACTATCGCTTGTTTTATATAATATCACTAAAACTCTTTCCGTCCCGACGCATTTGGTATCTTTAATTCCCCTCTGTATTTAGCAACAGTTCTACGTGAAATCTGTATGCCACGTTTTACTAGTATATCGGTAAGTTTCTGATCGCTATAAGGTTTTTTCTTATTTTCATTTTCTATTAGTTCTCTAATGAGCAACTTAATATTTTCAGAGGTGGTATGATCTTGTTCTTTAGCAGAGAAACCAGTTGAGAAGAAATACTTCAATTCAAAAATGCCCCATGAACACTGCAAGTATTTATCATTAACGGCTCTACATACAGTAGATTCATGAACTTCTAATTTCTCTGCAATATCTTTTAAAACCATAGGTATTAGATGCCCAGGTCCCATATCAAAAAACATTTTTTGTTGATCTACAATGGCCTTAGTAACTCTACTTAGCGTAGTATTTCGTTGCTCAAGACATTTTATGATCCATGATGCCTGTTTCATTTTTTTTATAATATAATCTTTAGCATTTTTATCAGTAGTGTGAAGAAGCGTGTTTTTATAATAACTGCTGATTCTTATTTTAGGGTAAGAAAAATCGTTAATAAGTACTTCGTAGTAATCTTTAAATTTTACAACAACAACATCTGGTGTTACATACTTTGTAGCATTCATAATACTGCAAATGTTACCAGGTCGTGGATTTAAAGATTTAATGATAGATACCATGTTTTTTACTTCGCCAATTGGGATGCCTAATTCTTTGGCAATTACATTTAACTTATTTTTCCCTAATATTTCGAGGTAGTTATTAACAAGTTTAAAGATGTTCCTATCTGTAATACCTTTACTGTTGAGTTGGAGTGTGAGACATTCTTTAAGATTTCTTGCTCCGATGCCTGGTGGATCAAAGGAATGAATAATATCAAGGATGGATTCTATTTTGTTTTTATCTGCGTGTAGTATTTTTGAAATGTCTTCAAGAGGTATTTTCAAATAACCATTTTCATTTAATGATTCAATAATATAATAAGCAATTTTATAATCTATCGGTGACAGTGATAATAAATCTAACTGAGAAAGAAGGTAATGTTCAAGGGTGTTTTCATTTTCAGAAATTGCCGTATATGAATAATCATCAGCGTCACAGGAAGATTGATAATATACCCGGTTTTCTTCATCGCTAGCATTTAGCCAGTCCAGTTTTCTTTTTAGTTTTTCGTAATGGTCTAATTCTTCATCAATTGATTCAATTTCAATCATAGGGTTTTCAAGTGCTTCTTGCTCAATGTGTTTTATCAATTCCTGACAACCCATCTGTAAGATTTTGATTGATTGCTGAAGCTGAGGTGTAATAGAAAGTTTTTGGTTAAGTTCTGCATGATGATACATATTAATATCCATCAAAATCCACCTTCCGCCAGAACAGTTAATAGAATTCTATCTCTATTATATAATATTTTTTGTTATAAATAAAATTAATATATTAAATACTTATGCAAAAAGACCGATAAATATATATGTACAATGAAATAATATCGTAATGTTTTTTTTGCAGGATTTTGACATGGAAGAATCGAATAAAAATAATAAAGCACTGCCAAATAAAGAGGTAGAGGATGGAATGAGAATGTTGAAGATAAAAAGATTGATTTCAATAATGGTCGTACTAACAATAATATCAAATATAGGTTGGAATATACCGCAAAGCTTTGCAGCAATTGATGAAGAATTTAGTGTAGCAAAAGTAAAGCAAAAATATAATATTACAGATAATAGTATTGCCTTAGAATGGGAAAGCATACTTAATGCAGACACATATCAGGTATCTTATGATAAAGAATATTTGGGAGCTAGACAAACTGTCTCAAAAGATGTATATACAACAGAGACCACGATTAACAATTTATACCCTGGCTTTGTATACGAATTTCGCTTAAATGCAACCGATCAATCAGGACAAGAGCTTATCACTCCAAGTGTTCAGGATGATTATAAAGTAAAAGCTATGACTGGTATTGCAAACTTTGAAGCACATAAAATAGATGAAGTAATAAGTGAAAACATGACAGAAACAGGAACCAACCCTGGGTTAATGCTCACATGGGACAAATTACAATATTTTGATGAAATCAATAATACATATGCTGAGATACCAAAAGAGCAAATCGATTATGAGATTAATATAAGAAAATCAAAATCTTCTACAGCTGATACAGTTGAGAGGTTTCGTATAGAGTATTCTAATTCAGATAGTAGATATTATTTAAGAAGATGGGATGGTAGTCAGTTTGTATCTGTAGACGTAGCTTCAGAAACAGAATATGCACTTGATACAGATGACGATGACATCACTTTTAATTGGACAAAAGTGGCTGATGAATTAAGTGGTATTATTGATGTGCAAACAGGTCAACTAAAGGAAAGTGCATTATCGCCAGGATCAATTTACTATATACAACTTTATCCTAGGTTTAATACGAGCGGCGAATTTGCAAACGTCAAATATGTTGAAACAGAGTTAGAAAAAGATTTTGTCACAACATATTTACATATAGAACTTGTGCGTCATAGTACAGATAATGCGATGATGACCGTTTACAGGGTAAGAAATGACGGAAGTTTTGTAACAGTTCCAAATTTCATGTATGAATTTTGGGTGGGTCCTGAACAAAATAATCTCAACAGATCATACTATGAAAGAGAAGAGGATGCGGGGAGTGCGGCTGAATCATATATAGATGCATTTTTAGCAAATACGGCAAGTTTTTCAAACTATTACATGGTAACGGCTACTGCAGATGAAACATCAGACGGAGATGATCCAATTGTCTTAACCTCACAAAAGCTACAGGTGAATTTAAGCCAAGTGGGAACGTCGTTACCACCAATGCCAGAAAATATGGAAATTGTAGATGTGTCACTAAATGAAGATAAAACAGCACCTATCATTAAAATTAGATGGGATAAGCCTTCTAACTATGAACAGATGGTGAGTGATGGCAACTATCAATATCATTTGCTATTAAATACTGCAATAGATGATTTGTATGATAACTCAGATGTACCGATTACAGAAAAATTGTATGACCTTGAAGACAATTTTTTAGGTTCATATGACATAAAGTATAGAGAAGCGATTAATGTACCCATTCAGAATGGGGCACTGGAAATAGTAGAAGTAGACGACCTTTTGTCTGGTGAACTAAATACAGGTAGTGAAAGACTTGAGTATACACTAACAGGTGAGAATCTATTTACAGATTCAGAAGACAATTATCCTCAAACATTGTTGTTAAATAAAGTCTATTACCTAAAAATGTACACTGAAGTTGAAACTACAGATGGCGATATAACATCAAACAATACGCTTCCAATCACATTTACAACACCCAGATATAGAGAAAACAAACCAACGCTTCCATCCCTCATCAGCATTACAGAAGTGACAGACAGTTCAATACAATTAGCGTGGGAAAAAGTTGACATAGAAGATGAAGCGTTTTTTGAGACAGTTACCTCGACAGTATATTACGAAGTGTCATTAAGTAGAAAACAAGACAGAGAAGTAGTTGAACTTGACGAATTGGAAGATGAGGGTGCAGGTAAATATGGTGCGTTTGAAGACCCTGTCTTTACCATAACAAATGAGGGTTCTAGTGATTTAGTAAGTTTCTTATCCTCAGAGAGGAGTGGTGAAATAGAAACGACTATAAATGGCGATAATCCAGATGACGTAGATCAAACATTGGATCCAAATACTACTTACTATATCCTTGTACGAACAAAAGTAGTATCCGATGATGGGGGATATGATCCTGTTTATTCATCTTATTCACAGACCCTTACTGCGACAACGTTAAAAACAGAGATAGAAGGACCAAGTGATGATGAAATATATCCACTTGCACCTGATGATTTTGCAATTGCAGAAGATGTAGAGGGGAATTTATTGATTGATAACTATAGTGTTACATTAAATTGGAGTGATGTTAATGATTCTGACAGTGTGACATACAATATTTTGAGAACTGAAAGGTCTGTTGAAAATATATCTGAATGGGATGGAGAACCTGCTTCATTACCCGCGGAATATATGGCAGAGATGATATCAGAAGAAGATATCTCATCTTCATATAGAGAAGATACCGAAGATTATTTATTAACACTAGATGATTTATTGGGAAATAAGGTTTATTTCTTTAGTATTAGAGCTGAAAAAACGGTGGTCATTGATGGAGAGGAAAGCGTATACTATTCTGACTGGATTACCATTCCAGTTACAACACTCATATTAGAAGCGCCAACGGGATTAAGTGTTGTAGAAGTGGAAGATGATGATGAAGATTATGATGATTTCAATAAATACCATGAAGTTAAGATAACATGGAAAGGTTTCAAACAATATAATTCAGACGACGTAAAAAGATACGACTTTGATATAGCGATTAAAGCGGATGATGAGGATGATTATACCATTATCAGTACTACTGACACTGGACGTATTGAAAATTTAAAAAGCTGGCAAAATGGCGTGATGGTAGGAACGAATTATGAGTGGTATTCGACAATTATTTCAGACTTGAAATCCAATACTAAATATTCTATCAAGATTAGAATCGTAGATGCTGATGGGACGTCGGTATCTAAGTTTACAGAAATTGTTACTACAAGAACTGAATTTAGTAATAGTGACTATGATGATGATGAACAAGAGTTAACGAATGATGTAACCTTCATAGACAGTATAACACGTTTTAAAAATAGTCTATATTGGGTATACGATAATAACATAACTTCTAGTACTATAAACTATAAGATTAAGGTACGAGGTAGTAAAGCTGTGAATCATATCAGAAGTATGGAGGATGATACATTTACAATTGATTTCTCATCAGCACAACAAGTGGATGATGACAAGAAAAGTTCACTAAAAGTTTATATTCCTATTAAAGTTGTGGAAGTTTTAGACGAAACCAATAAAACCTTAGTGCTACATACCATAAATGGGGATTTTGTATTTAGACCTGGGGTATTCGATACTGTTGATAATTCAGCTATAGAAAAAATGATGAGTAAAAAAGAAAACAAGTCCTCAGTAGAAGATGTATATGTAACATTGACGATTAAAGATATAAAGGATTCTTCTAAGTATGAACCATCATCAGGCTTGGAGTTGGTTTCAAATATAACTTCTTTAGGTGGAGAAGCAATTGCTTTTGCCATTACAGATGATGAGTTGGAAGAATGGATTTATGAAGAACTATATGGATCAGATGGCACAGGGGAAACGAATGGACTTGTATATGAAATGAGAGAAGAACTACAAGACATTGATCCAGATATAGATGAGTTGGAAGAAGAAATAGAAGATTTATTAGATGAGATAGAAGAAGAATTGGGTGAGTACATTGAAGATATCATTACTGATAACGATTATATTGAATATACAGATGATATGGATGATGTTCCGAAGCCAATCGCAGTAAAATTAAAATATTCAACATCATCCACTGAAAATAATAATACAATTTCTGGATATGAAATTGAAGGATCAGGAAAATGGACAAAGGTACGTAGTAAAAATAGTACATCTCAAATGGTTTCTACTTTTGAGATTAATGGGATTGATGAATATAAATTAGCAGTTATAAAAGAATCAAGAAATATTTATGATGTCTCTAATCACGAATATCAACAAGAAATACAATATATGAATAATAGGTTTAATATTGCTCACATTCTAACCAATAGTAGTTATATACAACCGGAAACGAATACAAATACAAAAGATGCAATACTACTTTTTGAAGCGATAATGTATGAAAATTCAAAAGAATATAGTGATAGCGATTTATCTAATAAAGCACAAGAATGGGGCTTGGATAAAGTCATTAATACAAAAAGGCCTGACGCAGATCTTACGAGGGAACAGGTAGCTTTTATACTCATGAAACTGTATGAAATGAAAACATATTCATCTATTGAAACAATGACTTCGTCAAAAAGTATTAGCTTTTTTGATGAGAAACAAATAAATTCATATTTATACAAAAGTGTTCAATCAAGTGTAGATTTAGAAATAATGCAAGCAGAAGATAATTTATTTAATCCTAAAGGTAAAGTAACAAGAGGTGAATTTATTACATTTCTTAAATATGTTTTAGAAAAGCTAGAGCAATAACTAGGGGGAAGATGAATGAAGAAAAAAATATCACTCATACTATTATTAACACTCATGATACAGATTTTCCCTTGTGGGCAGGGTGTATTCGCTACAACACAAGAAAAACCTGGTAATGTTAGAGTAAAAGAAGTAGATGGCGAATATGTCATAGGATATAATTCAGATTCACAAGATTTGGGGTATTATGCAGATATAGAATGGGATATACCAACTTTTGATGGTGTATCAAGGTACTATAATGTCTATTACAAAAAAAATGGTGAAAGCTATGCACAATACGGTTCTTCAATTTTATCGTCTAATCAAGAGATACGTTTATCACAATTAGATGCTGGAGCAATTTATCACGCCTATGTTGATGCAGTACATGTTCACGCAGATGATGACGTAAATTATGCAGGACAAACCCATTCATCTAACGCAACTGAGGATGATGAAGTATTATTTCTAACTGGTGTAGATGTACAGGTAAACCCTGCAGGAACAAATGAGATAGACATCATATGGGATGACGTTAAATATAATGGTTCTAGAATCGGATACGAAATATATATATCTCAAAGTAAAGACTTTGCCACAACAGTTCCTATAGAAGTCTTACCACAAGATGTTAGTAGTTCAGGTGCAATTCAACCTTATGGAAATAATCAACTTATATATACTGCAAAAAATAAAAGTCCTGGCACGGTTTATTATGTAAAAATACTTCCAATTGTATCAAATCAGGAAATAGCTATATGTCCAGAAACAAAGGTTGCGATAGGATATACATATATACCAGCAACGATGTCAAGGGTTTCAGCAGGAGACGACTATGACATATGGAAAATGCAGTGGGAGCGGGTGACATCAAGTGTTTCAGGAACTGATGAAACTGAATATGTTGTTATGCAGAAACAAGCAGGTGATGTATGGCAAAATATCGGTGGTCAGACAGATGTTATTAGATATATAAAGGTAAATCATGGGGAAGAAAGTGACTATAGTTACAAAGTGCGTGTATATATTCAAAATGAATATGATGAATATGGATATCAACTATATATAGAATCTGATGTGCTTTACACATTTTACTCAGAAGTACCATATAATCCTACGATACCAGATATAGAATATACAATAGTAGAAAATGAAGAAGAGACAATTGAAATAGGAACGGATAGTATTAAAGTCATTTGGTACGCTCCAACTGGTTCTGATGGAGACATTGATACAGAAATTTTATATGATATATGGCTTACAACAGAGTCAAGTGATTTAGATAATACAGATATATCGCCGACGATTCAAAACTTTAATCCAAGTTCAGAAAACTATGTTTATGAAATGATTGGAGACAGTTTAACGGACAACATCGTAGCATATAAATACACTTTTGAATCCCTTGAACCTAATACAGTATATTATATAAAATTGATTGCAAAGAAACAATTCTTAGTAGAAGTAGATGGGAGTTTAGAACAGGTCTATTATACCTCTGAACCAGCAATAGAAATGATATTGACAGATTCGGGGAGTATCGATCAGCCCACAGCACCTGCAAAACCACCATTTTCAGTCAAGATAGACGATACAGGGAATCCTTATGTGACTACAAATGAGGCAACAGTTGAGTGGTATTCAGGTTGGGATGAATATAAAGATGACGATGGAGAGTGGATACCTATTACAGAGGACAATATTGACAGTGTACCTGACGATGTATATAGACAACGAACGATTCAATATGATGAAGATATAAGATTTGCGATTGGATATATTGAATTAGAAGAAGATTTAATAGACTATTCAACAATTCGGGATATGCCGTTACAGGTAGTAGGGCTTGATAATCCATATGGTGAAAGTCAGGAGTTAATAGAATATACGCTTACTGACTTAGACCCCAATACAATGTACTTGGTATGGCTTCGAGCATATAGAGATATCAATTACTTATCCGAGCCTTCAGACCCCGTTATTATAACGACGGATATTGATTATACTATACCGTTAGAAAAACCATCAGTACCAGAATGGACAGTGGGAAGGGCCCTGGATAATAATGAAGGTATTGAGTTAGGCTGGGATAGAACAACTGAACGAAATGGACTTGCGTATACCTACTATTTAAAATGGGGCACAGAAGACATCGCAGAAAGTGCCACTGAAGAAGTAGAAATACCTTCTTCCTATTTTGACACGACAGATGTGTATTTAGCAGAAAATTTGGAGTCAGAAACAATGTATTATTTTTGGATAAGTGCAGAAGTTGAAAATGATGCAGGTGAAACACAAAGATCTGATTGGAGTGATTCAAAACTTATCACAACAACTGAATATATTGCACCTGATACACCTACTGGTTTTGGAATTAAAAATGCAGGCGATGCGATTGGTAAAAATCATATCACATACGAATGGAACATGGAAGAAAATACAAATTATGCACTAGAAATAGCTACGAATTCGGAATACGAAGATGCGCAGACATTTGATATATCGGGAATAGATGAGTTTATGGTGGACAACCTTACTTCTAATCAGCGTTACTATGCACGGCTTTATGCGGTAGATCCAGAAACAGAACTGGTTTCTTATCCAACACAGAGTATTTCAGTGAAGACGCTCCGAAGCGGAGATGATTATGATTCAAATCAAAACATAGAAATAGAAATTACAGGTCCGTATATAGAAGATGGATATGACAGAGATAAGGATGAATGGGTAAACGAAATTATAGGTGTCAATGCGGATAGATTTTTAGAAAAAGTGTATACAGATCATGTATTTGACTATACGATTGATATGAGTGATCCACGTTCTTCTTATTCACCATTAAAAAGCAGAAGGGTAAGCGTAAGCTACAAAGTGTTCAAAGGTTTATCACAGATAAAGGAAAATCTAATTATTGATATAGGCGAAGGGGTAAAATTCTTAATACGACCTCACGTATTGGATGTGCCAGAATTGACTCAATACTTTGATGATGTTGAGAACATAGTTGTTGATTTGACATTCGATGATTCAGTGAGTACATCAGAGGTTTATCAGCCTAATATCTCACCAATTGAAATGGTGCAATTGGACATTGAAGTAAGTGATGGAGATACAGATATTTCATTAACAATATTAAATAGACCTATAAAAATGACAATGACTTATGATGAAAACTATAGTTATTATGAAAGTCGCATAGAGGGCGCACGGATAGAAAGTGACGCATATGGTAGTGAGTGGGATATGTTACCAACCAATGCATTTGTTAATGATGATGGTGATGGGTTAGTTACATTTGAAACAAAAAATACTGGGAAAATGGGTATAGTGAGAATAAACAATACCTTGCGATTTGTTGATATCTATGGACACTGGGCACAAAATGATATCATAACCATATTTTCAAAATATGAAATAGGGAGTATAAGTGACAACCAGACATATTTTAATCCTGATCAATCTATTACGGTAAAAGATACAATTAAAATGATATTGGACGTATTAGAGGCGGAATATAACACGAATACCTATATGGAAACAGCGTATAAAGCTGGTTTAACGCGTCTAGTGACAAGTAGAGAGTATATTACTAGACAAGAAGCGATTGCAATTCTTATGAGACTATATGAAATTAAAACAGGCGAAGCAGTCGAAGCTGGTAGTGCACCAATTACACAGTATAAAGATGTAGATGAAATCGATGCAGCATATAAAGAAATTCTTCAATTTGCTTCACAAAAAGGTTTTATAATCGGTAAATCAGCCCAGATTTTAGCACCAACGGATAAGGTAACGCGTGCAGAGTTTATTGCGATGTTGCGAAGAGTTCTTGGAAATATAGGGGAGATATAAGTACGGTTGAGGGTTGAGGGTTTAATATAGAAAACAGGATACCGAGAAAGTAAAATGGGACAAAGTAGTGAAAAGAGGGGAAATAATGGTTAAAAAGATTATTAGTGTGATGTCAATTATAATAATACTATTTCAGAGTACGGTGATTGCGTCAGCAGTCTACACAACAGAAAAAATAGATAAATACACCCTTAGAGTCACAGTAAATGAAAAACAAGCTACAGCGGGGAAAGGTATAGAAATAACATCCTATTCACCTTCTTACAGTAATAAAACAATAAAAATTTTCTATAAACATAGTGAAGCAAACAATAAAAATACTATTGATATAGATACAAGAAGTTTTACTGGTCCAATCAGAGTTGTACTATATAATGTTGAACAGGCAGATGATTCTCCATTTTCCGATATTAATGGTATTGAAAGTGAGCTTTATATACGCCATCTTCATGATATGGGCATACTCAATGGAGATGGTGATGGAAGTTTTCGACCAGGTAGTACAATTACAAGAGCAGAATTTTTTGCGATGATGGTTAGAGCGTTAGGCTATGAACTAGTAAAAGAAGGAGAAACAACATTTATGGATATAGAGGGACATTGGGGTCAACAGGAAATTCTTACTGCTATAAAAAATGGATTAGTAAAAGGAAACGGTGATGGTACGATCAGACCTGATGATAAGGTAACAATTGGACAAGTAGCGTTGATTATAGATAGAGCTTATCAAATAAGAACATATGGACAGGACAAAATATATACAAAATTACCACTTAACGATCATTATGCAAAAGAAAGTGTCAAGAAGATGTTGGATGCGGGTGTTATAAATACAGAAGATAGTACCTATAACAATTTTGATATTGATCTTCCTGCAACTAGAGCTGAGTGTGCAATGATGATAAGCAGAGCGATGGTAAACTAGTTGAGAATTGAGGGTTGATGGCTGAGAGAAAAGCAGTTGGTTAGTTGGAAAGGAAGAGCGAAAGAAACATATAAGTATAAAATAATAATAGTATTTCTAGCGTTGCACATTACCTATAAACTTAACATAAAATATTATATGTATACATTAAAAAGCATAGTAAATATTGCATGTATAACCTTCTCTTTTGACGGCAATAATTCTAATACGGAAAGAATTTGGTATCTAATATTAAACACATATCTTGGAGGAGAGTATACTTGAAAAAAATATTGGCAATCATTGTTATGAGTCTCTTTGTCATTTCACTACTATGTATTCCATTAATGAAAAGGGGGGAGATATCCCAAGAACAAGCAATTATCGAGGCATTTAATGTTTCTGATGCAAAAGTTATGAAGACAAGTGTGTTATGTGAAGGTACTTTGCATAATAAATATTGGAGTAGAAATCAACCAGAGATAAATAAATTACAGGTTGTTGCTGAAGATGTTCTACGTTCATTTGGAACTTGTAATAATACTTCCGTACAACGGGAGCAAAATATGAATGATTATTATATGGAATATAGTATTTTTGCTCAAATCGATGAGAATCAATATTTAAATGTTAAAACATGGAGTGAAAAAAGGAGTTCAGACTCTTTTGAAGGATTTATAAATATTGAATTATTTCAGGATGATACAACAGAATACCTTAAAGATAGTAAAGAAAAGTTAGAGAAAATAGTTGGGGCGTATTTTTCAGATAAGCATATAATGAGTAGTATTGTTGGTGTATATGATGGAAAATTAAATAATGAGCAGTTTTATGAGCTCAGCAATAGGTTGTTTAATAAAACAAGTAGTAAACAAGTGTATTATGTTGAAAAAGATAATACTGTTTCAGCATTTTCATATAGCCCACAATATAAAGATTTCTCAATGATTAATGATAAGAAAGCGAACATAGAATTGTCAGTACGCTATCATTCATATGAAGATACTACATATATTATGTTGAGTACCCCGCCCCAATCATAGATTGAGTATTATATATTAAACTTACTAAATTAGTGTTGAAAGGGAGAATATAAGTGTCTAAAATTATTATAGAGAGAGCACCAGCTTTAAAGGGAACAGTAAGAATAAGCGGTGCTAAAAATTCTGCTTTGCCTATTTTAGCAGCAGCCTTATTGTCAGATGGGGAAAGTATGATTGAGGATGTACCAAATTTAAAAGATGTTGAGAATATGTGTGAATTAATAAAATGGTTAGGATTAAAAGTGAATAATAAAGGAGACGGAAAGGTAATAATTAACTCCTCTCGTATTAGTAAACATGTAGCTCCTTATGAGCTAGCCAGTAAAATGAGGGCTTCTTTTTTAGTAATGGGGCCATTATTAGCGAGAAAGGGGAAAACAAGAATATCATTGCCTGGAGGATGTGCAATTGGAACCAGGCCTATTGATCTTCACCTTAAAGGTTTTGCAGCAATGGGTGCAAAAATCACACAAGGACATGGATATGTAGAAGCAAAGGCCAGAAAACTTAGAGGTGCAAAAATATATTTGGATTTTCCCAGTGTAGGAGCTACAGAGAATATTTTGATGGCAGCTTGTCTAGCAGACGGCAAAACGATTATTGAAAATGCTGCAGTAGAGCCAGAAATCGTGGATTTGGCTAATTACTTATCTAACATGGGCGCCAATATTAAGGGTGCAGGGACTGATACTATAAGAGTTGATGGCGTAAAACAACTTAAGGGTTCCACACATACAGTTATTCCTGATAGAATAGAGGCAGGTACATTCATGATTGCATCAGCAATTACCAAGGGGAATATTATTATTGAAAATGTTGTACCCGACCATTTAAAACCTATCATTGCAAAATTGAGAGAAATTGGGTCTGATGTTACAGAAGAGGATAGCACTATTATAGTTGATTCGCAAGATAAGCTTCATTCTGTGGATATTAAGACACTACCTTTCCCAGGATTTCCAACTGATATGCAAGCACAGTTTATGGCCTTAATGAGTATAATTGAAGGAACAAGTATTATTACTGAAACAATATTCGAAAACCGTTTTATGCACGTAAGTGAACTAAAGAGAATGGGAGCAAGTATAAAAATAGATGGGAGAAGTGCAGTAATAGAAGGAGTTAGGAAATTTTCAGGAGCACAAGTGAAAGCTACAGATTTAAGAGCTGGTGCTGCGCTTGTATTAGCTGGTTTAGCTGCGGAAGGGGAAACCGAAATTAGCGAAGCTGAACATATTGATAGAGGTTATAATGAATTTGAAAAAAAATTAATGACGTTAGGTGCAAAAATTAATAGAATTGAGACCAATGAAGATAAAGAGTAGAACAATAGAACAGTCTGACGACAAGGGGGCGTTTTGTTTGTCACATTAATGTGGTAAACAAAATGTCCTTTTGTCAAATTCATGTAAATATTTAATTAAGAATTATTAAACTATATATACAAATTATGGGGTTTGTGATACCATGCATTATATGTAATTAATTGTATTTAATTACATATAATGCATGGTATTTTTTGTAGAGGGGGGGCGTTACTATGTAGAATAAAAATAGCCAAAATAAAGCACAAAAAAAGTAATAAAATAAAAATATGTCAGGAGGTTTTTTGGTATGAGAAAAAATTTGTTAAAACTATTAATGGTTACTTGCACTATAGTAGTTTCATGTACTTTAACGTTTTCAGTATTGGCAAGTGGAAGTGAAACACTGGATGTAAAACAGCTAACTACACCAACATTAAGCTTTAGTAAAGATGATGTCCCAGAGTTTAAATTGGAATTAACTGAAGTAAGTGACAATGCACCACTATCCAAAGGAGTTGATATTGATGAAATAAAAAAAGGTCTTCGAAAAACTGTCTCGCTTCGAGCATTAACAGATCCATATGAGCCAAATGATACATCTGGTGAAGCTGCAGCTATCTCATACGACCAGTATACGTATGCTAATATTGGAAGTTTAACCGACGAAGACTGGTATAGTATAAATCTGACGGCAAGTTCTGATCCTGATGAAGCCGTTGCATTTTTGCTCAAAGATATTCCTGCTGGTTGTGATTATGATTTGTATGTATTTGATCCTAATTTCAATTATGCGGCATCACAAAATTCTGGTAATGCTGATGAACAGATGTATATTCAAATAGGAACCACAGGAACATGGTATGTTGTAGTTGTTCCTTATAGCGGCTATAACGATAATGCAAACTACAAGCTTTTCACAGGTGATGCATGGCAGAATGGGACAACAGGATGGCTACCTACAGGGTTAACTTTCAATTTTACATCCAGTAATGTAAACACAACTTTACCCTATCAGGTGTTTGACTTAAGTTATAACGCTAGTATTCCAGATTCAGCAGTAGTGAGGTATATACAAATCGACAGTACAGGAACTGGTAATTGGGGGAATCAAGTTAAATATATTTACTCCGCTCAGACAGGTGCATGGTATGAGACATTTGTAGGATTAGATTCCGTATTAGGTATCCCTGAAGAAACATTATCAGTAAAGCAGCAGTGGCCTATAACAACAAAGATTCAATACCTTTATACTTCCACTGCAAGTTGGACGCCAAATATATATTTTGCATACAAATATGTAATCGAATAAAAAAAGTGTAAAGATATTCCTGGATATTCCGATACATATATTGGATACATGAATAGTCAATAAACTATTAGGACAGTATGGGGACATGCTGTAATAAGTTATAAGCATGTCCCCTTTTTAAAAAATAACCTAGGGGAGGTATAAATTTTGAGAGTATCAAATAACACATATGTTTCAGCAATGTATCAAGGTAATACAGCGAACAAACGAGTTCCTAATTTTAAGCCACAGGACAGTATGTATGAAGAAAGCCTGAAGGATGAGAGCAAACACCTAAAAAATGTCTATTATGACTTTAGTGAATTTAATCCATTGAATTTTAAAGGAACCTATATGCGTTCTAAGATTGAGGGTTTTTCAGAAAATCAAAATCAAGAAAATTCCATTAATTTAACACCTGGAACTAAAGTGAGTTTGGGAGAGCATGCAGGTAAGGATGTTGCGTTGTGCATTGGGGAAAGTTCTGTTAGTATGTCATGGGGTTCAGAACCAATGGGTAGTGCCTATGTGAAAAAATTCAATGATACTCTGCGTAGTTTATTAAATGGAGTTGTTGATGAAAATGGTGTCCCAGATATGTCTAAATTAACAAAAGAACAACAATCAGTATTAGATAATATCCAAACAAATCATCAATCAATGATTATGAAATTAGGTGGAGTGGAACAATATGAAACAATATGTAAAATGGGAGAATCTTTTGATGCACTGATACGTGTAGCAAATGGTCAAATGCCAAAAGCTGCGATAAGTCCTGATATGCATGAAAATATTAAAGCAGGTTTAGAAAAGGTTGGGATAGACACAACAAAACCATTTACTGTGAATGGACAAAAGTTTTATTTCTCTGAAGGTGGCGTATTAAAGTTTTTTGAGTAACTAAGAGGAGGTATAAATATTGAGAGTATCAAATAACACATATGTTTCAGCAATGTATCAAGGCAATACAGTAAAAAAACGAGTCCCTGATTTTAAGCCGCAGGATAGTATGTATGAAGAAAGCCTGAAGGATGAGAGCAAACAGCTAAAAAATGTCTATTATGACTTTAGTGAATTTAATCCATTGAATTTTAAAGGAGCCTATATGCGTTCTAAGATTGAAGGTTCTTCAGAAAATCAAAATCAAGAAAATTCCATTAATTTAACAAATGGAACTACAGTGAATTTTGGTGAGTATTCAGGTCGGGATGTAACGTTGTGTATCGGGGAAAGTTCTGTTAGTATGTCATGGGGTTCTAGTCCTATTGGAAGTGCTTATATAAAAAAAATCAATGATACTATAAAGGGTATGCTAAATGGTGAAAGAGATGAAAATGGGATACCTGACTTATCTAAGTTAACTAGAGAACAAGTAGCTATAATTTTTAATATGGAGAAAGTTCATACTAAAAATGTTATGAAATTAGGTGGAGTAAAACAATATGAAACAATATGTAAAATGGGAGAATCTTTTGATGCACTGATACGTGTAGCAAATGGTCAAATGCCAAAAGCTGCGATAAGTCCTGATATGCATGAAAATATTAAAGCAGGTTTAGAAAAGGTTGGGATAGACACAACAAAACCATTTACTGTAAATGGACAAAAGTTTTATTTCTCTGAAGGTGGCGTATTAAAGTTTTTTGAGTAACTCAGGGAAGGGTGTATGTAATGAGCGTAGTAAGATTAAAAGAATGCGACGTTAGGCTGAATAAATTTTATACAGTCTGACGTCTTTTTTTTCGTATTAGCTGTTTTATGTATCTTTTAGTTCTAAAAATTTTCTCCAGAAATATATTTATAATATGGACAAAGTATCAAACAACTGGAGGAAAAATAATGAAGCAAATAGGATATATCATACTTTTTTTAATGTTCGTAATTATAGTTATTCCATTTATACTAGTCAGGGGTTGTAGCACAAAAGACATATCAATAGAAGATGAAAAAGCTTATGAAAAAATACATAAAATCAAAGTCTATATTGCACAAGAAGAAAAAGTGGTAGAAATGACATTTGACGAATATTTAAAAGGCGTAGTGGCTGCGGAGATGCCAGCTAGCTTTCATTTAGAGGCATTAAAAGCACAGGCTGTAGCTGCAAGAACTTATGTATATCATCGTGTTGATAGACAATTAAAATTAGGAATAAATGACCCGGATCACCATGGTGCGGATATCTGTACAGATTCCGCTCATTGTAAGGCGTGGATATCTAAGCAGGAAGCAATGGATCGGTGGGGATTACTATCATCAAAGAAATATTGGAACAAAATAAGCCAAGCCGTTGAAGAAACAGCAAATGTTATTGCCACCTATCAAGATGAACCAATTGATGCTGTGTTTCATTCTACGAGTAGTGGTAGAACAGAAAATTCTGAGGATGTGTGGAGCAATATAATTCCGTATTTAAGAAGTAAAGAAAGCTTAGGAGAAGAACAATCACCTAAATATATAACACAGAATGAAATAACGATAGAAGAATTTACGAATAAGCTTCAAGCGATAAGACCAGAAATAATAATTGGAGATAATATTAAGAATGATATTCAAATTAATGAGAGAACAGAAGGCGGAAGTGTAAAAGATATTACAATTGGAGGTCAACAATTTGAAGGAACAGAATTACGTAAAATATTTGCATTAAACTCCTCCAATTTTGCGATAGATATTAATGAAAATCATATTACTTTCAATGTGAAAGGTTATGGGCATGGTGTAGGTATGAGCCAGTACGGTGCGAATTATCTTGCGGAGCAAGGGTTGAGTTATCAAGAGATATTATATTACTATTATACGGATATAAATATTGTTTCGATGGAAGAAGAGTAGACTGTGCGAAGATAAAATTTTTTACAGCACTAAGTATAATATTTACAAAAAAGGTAACAATATTATATGGAGGTGCATTATTAATGAAAAAATCAATGTTTAAAACTAACGATTCAGTGACGTTAAAAAAGATTTTGCAATATTTAAGTACCAAAGGATTTTATATGGTTTTGTTATTTTGCGTATTGATCATTGGTGTGACAGGGGTATTGGTAACTAGAAGAAATATGGAGTATTTTACCGATAGTGGTGTCATAGATGACGAACCTACTGTAGATGAGATAGTTGATAACAGTTTAACAGAAAAAAATGAAGATGTACCTGTTATTGTACAGGATGAATTAGATAGTATTGGAACAGAAAAGGAAAAAGTGATTGAACTTGTACAGGAAAAACCTAAAAAAACAGTACAGGCGAAACCTGAACCATCTCAACCAAAAGCTGTGCCAGAACCAAAAGTGATTGATAAACTATTATTGCCGGTAGAGGGAGAAATTATTTTAGCCTTTGCAAAAGACACACTAGTATATTCAAGGACGCTGGAGCAGTGGAGCACCCATGACGGTGTTGATATTAAGAGCGATAGAGGTACACCTGTAAAAGCTGCAGCAGATGGTATTGTTGAGAAAATATATAATGATGATAAAATGGGGATTACAATCATAATAGATCATGGCAACGGACTGAAAACAAAGTACTGCAACTTGTCTACTAATGATATGGTAGAAGAGAAGAAGTTAGTGAAGAAGGGTGATGCAATTAGTGGCGTAGGTAATACTGCAACATTTGAAATAGGCGATCAGTCACATTTGCATTTTGAAGTAATTAAAAATGGAGAAAATATTGATCCAATGACATTATTGCCAAATTAAATTGAGTAGAATAAAATGAGTTAAGGGGGCGATGAAATCTGCTTCCTTAGCTCATTTTATTGTGTTTTCGTATAAAACTAGTTTGTTTTTTTTTGATATTTTCTTTTTGTAGCCATGCCACCTCGTATATGTCTTTCTGCTTTATTTTCATCCAGAACAGCCTTAGCATTTATGGCGAGTTGAGGGTTTATCTTTAGAAGTCGCTCTGTTACATCCTTATGTACAGTTGATTTGGATATGCCAAATCTTTTTGCTGTTTCCCGTACGGTTGTTTTGTTCTTTATAATGTATTTAGCCAGCATAATTGTTCTTTCTTCTATATACTCTTTCAAATGAGCGGCCCCCTTTTCTACGTAATGCTCTGTACATATATATGCTTGATATTTCAACTATATTACAGAGAAATAGTATAAAAAATAAGACAGTTTTCATAAATTTTACGAATAAAATTATTTTTTTTTATTAAAGGTATTTAAATCCAGTGAAAAAATAGATATAATTAAAGTATTAATGATATTTTGCCGATAAAATAAGATGGTAGGGTTTCTACTAGGGAAAGGAAGATAAAATTGTTTGGATTTGGACAGGATATAGGTATTGACTTAGGGACAGCAAATATTTTGGTGTATATTAAAGGAAAAGGAATTGTCCTTAGAGAACCTTCAGTAGTAGCAATTGACAAAAATACTAATCAAGTATTAGCAGTTGGAGAGGAAGCAAGGCGAATGCTCGGAAGAACTCCTGGTAATATTGTGGCAATCAGACCGCTAAGGGATGGTGTTATCTCAGATTATGATGTAACGGAAAAAATGTTAAGGCATTTTATCAAAAAGGTTTGTAAGAATCGTATTTTAAAACCTCGTATTATTATCTGTGTACCTAGTGGCGTAACTGAAGTAGAAGAAAGAGCGGTACAGGATGCTTCAATGCAGGCAGGCGCTCGGAAAACATATTTGATTGAAGAGCCTATTGCAGCTGCGATCGGAGCGGGAATCGATATTTCCAAAGCGTGTGGGAGTATGATTGTTGATATTGGTGGCGGTACGACAGATATTGCAGTAATTTCATTAGGTGGTACTGTGGTAAGCAAATCAATCAAAGTTGCAGGTGACAAATTTGATGAGGCAATTGTAAGATATATGCGTAAGAAGCACAATGTTATGATTGGGGAAAGAACTGCTGAAGAAATGAAAGTTACGATTGGTTCTGCATTCCCTAGGGAAACAGAAGTATCAATGGATGTTCGGGGAAGAAATTTGATATCTGGTTTGCCCAAAACAATTAATGTTACATCTACAGAAATGTTAAATGCTTTACAAGAACCTATTGCTGATATTGTAGAAGCAACACATTATGTGTTAGAAAAAACACCGCCAGAGCTTGTTGCAGATATAGGTGATAGAGGTATTATTTTAACAGGAGGAGGTAGTTTAATCTGGGGATTGGACAAACTACTTCAGGAAAAACTAGGAATTAATATTGTTATTGCCGATGATGCTCTTTCTTGTGTTGCAGTTGGAACAGGAAAGGCGTTAGATCATATTGAAGTTTTAGCAGAAGAGTATAACACGAGAAAAAGGGGTTAGCTAGGAGGGAAAAATATGATTAGAGGTCTGTATACGTCAGCTAGTGGTATGTTAAAAGGACAAAAGAAAATGGACATAGTATCTAATAATTTGGCGAATAGTGCTACTACAGGATATAAAAAAGATATAGGTATTTCTCAATCATTTAAAGAGATGCTTACCAAACGTATGAACGATACTAAGAATGGTCAACCAAACAATGCAGATATAGGGGAAATGAGCTTGGGGAGCGATATTGTACAGGTTTTTACTGATTATTCCCAAGGTACATTGGTCAAAACTGACAGTGATACGGACGTTGGAATAAAGAATAGTACTTCAGCTTTCTTTGCGGTCAATGTACCTTATCAGGGTGAAGACACTGAAATGTATACTAGACACGGCTCGTGGACAATTAGTAATGATGGATATTTAGTAACAGGAGAAAATTATGAAGTGCTAGGATTAGATGGATCTATATATATTGGTACAGATAATTTTATTATACAGGAAGATGGAAGCATCTACGCAGATAATCAATATATTGATACATTAAAAGTTGTAGATTTTGAAAATACAGATGAACTAACCAAATATGGAGAAAACTTAGTACAGGCGGAAGATAGCGCTCAGACACAACCGTTTCAAGGACAACTAGTACAGGGATTTATAGAAGGATCCAATGTTAATACTGTCGAAGAAATGGTTGAAATGATTAACATAATGCGTGCATACGAGGCAAATCAAAAAATAGTTAAGGCTTATGATGACACATTAGATCGAGTTATTAATGATGTAGGAAAAGTATAAGATCGGGGGAATTCTTTATGATGAGAGCATTATGGACCGCAGGAAGCGGTATGATGGCACAACAGCTTAATGTTGATACAATTTCAAATAACCTTTCAAACGTGAATACAACAGGTTATAAGAAACAGCGTGTAGAGTTTAAAGACTTACTATATGAGACACTTTCGAAGTCTGATTTGATTGATGGTTTGGGTAAACCTGTGAATTTACAAGTAGGACATGGTGTTATGCCGACAGCGACAGTAACCAATTATAGTGTGGGAAACTTTGAAAACACAGAAAACCCATTAGATATTGCACTAGACGGTGAAGGTTTTTTTGCAGTAAGAGATGCAAATGGAGAAATTGCTTACACAAGAGATGGATCATTTAAGATAAGTATAAATGATGGAGAAGCGCTTTTGGTTACGTCAGAGGGACATTCTGTATTAGACGATGGTGAAAATGATATTGTTCTTACAGATATAAATGTTAATAATCTATCTATAGGTCAAAATGGAGAAATATCTTATTTAGACACTGATAATGTAGTTCAACCATTAGGACAAACATTGCAAATTGTCAGATTCCAAAATAGAGAGGGATTATTAAAAGATGGTTCAAACTATGTTAAGCCATCACCTGCATCAGGTGAACCCATATCAGAAGCAGATCTAGACGAAAAAACTACAATCATGCAGGGGTTTTTAGAATCTTCGAATGTTCAAGTTGTGGAAGAAATGGTTAAACTAATTGTTGCACAAAGAGCATATGAAGTAAATTCAAAATCAGTACAAACGGCTGATGAGATGCTTGGAATGGCAAATAATTTAAGAAGATAATGATTGGGTGATAGTGTGAAAATAAATAATAATATGGCTGTTTCAGGGCAAATTAATAATTCGATGACACAAGCAAATCAAAAAAGTGAGACAGATTTCAAAGCTGTACTTGAAAAGGCCGTAGGTGAGAAAGATAAAGAACAGCTAAAAGAGGCGTGCCGACAATTTGAAACGATGTTCATCGGTATGATGTATAAACAAATGAAAACATCAATACCTAAATCCGAATTGTTACCAACTAGTTTTGCAAGAGAAACATTCGAATCAATGCTTGATGATGAATTTGCAGAGAAAGCTAGTCAGGGACAAGGCGTTGGCTTAGCAGATATGCTATATAAGCAACTATCGAAAGACATGGATAGTATATATAAATCTTCTAATCATACTAAAGGTATAGATAATGATATTGGAGAAGAAAAGGATGAATAAGTTTATTAAACTTATAATTATGGTAGTAGTTAGTATGACTACTGCTTTTTTGTTGTTTCCAAAAGGAGTATTTGATTTTCAGAAGCGGTCTATTAAACTTGATAATCCGCTAATGTATCATCAGAATATAACAACAATCAATGGCAATCAACAAGTAATCAATATATTAGAGGTAAAACCGCAAGATGAACGCGTACAAATCTTCCCGATACTCTCACAGGATAGTATATTTGGATTCGAAAAAACGAGTGAAATAGCAAAAAGAATACAAGCTAAGGCGGCAGTCAATGGTGGATTCTTTCACATCTATGGACAACCTTCTGGTATTACAATTATTAATGGGAAATTACTATGTACACCGTGGCAAAAAAGTTCAAGACCAATTTTCTTAACAGATGAAGATGGCATTGCACACATGTTAGATGTAACGATAGAAATATGGGTAGAGACAGAACATGCAATATTATCAATTGATGGTGTGAATAGAGAACCAAAGGACGATGAAATTATACTTTATACTCCTGAATATGGTCTTACAACAAGGACGAATGGCATTGAGACATTTAGTAAAATACTTCAAAACGAAATAGTAACAAACTCATTAATGACTAAAATGGAAGTGGAAATTCCTCAAAACGGTATGGTTTTAACAGCGACAGGGGAAAAAATAAATAGATTAAAAGAATATGTTGAAATAAGCAATGGAAGTACGATAACACTAGAATACAAAGTTTCTCCAATTCACAATCAAATTACCCATGCTTTTGAAGGAGGATTTTGGGTAGTAAAAGATGGCATCGCAGTTGTGAAGCAGAGAGAAGCATGGGTAGGACTTACAACCAATAGAGAACCGCGAACAATTGTAGGGTTAAAGGATGATGGCATAGTTGTTTTTCTAACAATCGATGGAAGACAGCAAGAGTATAGTGTAGGTGTTACTGGAGATGAATTGGCACAATTTCTCATAAGTCTAGGTATCAATAATGCACTTATGCTCGACGGTGGAGCATCTACCACTATGGTAGTAGATGGTGAAATTGTGAATAAACCCTCATATCGTGGGCGAGAGCGAATGGTTGGAGGAGCGATATGTATTGTTTATGATGAATAATCAGATTTCTTGACATTAAAGAAGAAGAATTATATAATCTATTACTAGATAATATGACGAACGCATAGGAGGGCATATAAATGCTATCAAATACAGAAATTCAAAAAATTATCCCACACAGGTATCCATTTTTATTAGTCGATAGAATTGAAGAACTAGAAGAAGGTAAGAAAGCTGTAGGGATAAAAAATGTAACCATTAACGAGCCATTCTTTCAAGGGCATTTTCAGGGAAATCCAATTATGCCAGGTGTACTTATAGTAGAAGCGTTGGCACAAGTGGGTGCTGTAGCACTGTTATCAATGGAAGAAAATAAAGGGAAAATAGCTGTTTTTACGGGTATAGACAAAGTAAGATTTAGAAAACAGGTGAAACCAGGAGATACACTTCGACTTGAAGTAGAATTGACTGCATTAAGACGGGGTATGGGTAAAGGAACTGCAA
Source organism: Clostridia bacterium (assembly GCA_963662695.2). Taxonomy (GTDB): domain Bacteria; phylum Bacillota; class Clostridia; order SK-Y3; family SK-Y3. Next base: position 2,335,693 of record CAXXDC010000001.1, read on the forward strand.
TCGCTACAGTAGATGGTAAAAAAGCGGCATCAGGAGAGCTAATGTTTGCAGTAGTGGATAGTGAATAAAAAAGACGACTCAGCGTCTTTTTTTTAACTACTTTTTAAAATGACATCACCTAATTGATCAATACTTCCTGCGCCCATTGTAATAACAATATCACCTTCATCAGCATTTTTAAGAACATAAGAAGCAATATCATCAAAGTTTGAGATATATTGTGCTTCATAACCGCTATGATGAATTTTTTTCACCAGATCTTTTGAATGAACCTTTCCGTTATCTTTTTCTCGTGCGGCATAGATATCCGTAATAATCACTTGATCTGCATCAGTAAAAGCATTAGTGAAATCATTCATTAATGTAAGGGTTCTTGTATATGTATGTGGCTGGAATACACACCACAGTTTTTTATGTGGATATTTCGATGCTGCTGCCAGTGTAGCCTTTATTTCTGTTGGATGGTGTGCATAATCACTGATAACAGTAAATCCTTTGGTTTTACCCTTGATTTCAAATCTTCGATTTGCGCCTTTATAAGTAGCAAGACCTTGCCTAATACTAGTAATATCCACATCTAAAACATATGCACTAGCTGTTGCAGCTAAGGCGTTATATACATTATGTATTCCTGGGACATTTAATGCTATCGTAGTTAAGTATTCTCCTTTATAAATCACATCAAAAATAGGAAAGCCATTTTCATTATATGTAATGTTTTGAGCGAACCATGCATTTTCTTTCTGTTTCATGCCATAGGTTATTAGGTTGCAATCAAGTCCTTCTACGGCTTTTAGAGCATTTATATCGTCACCACAGACAATCATAGTTCCATCTTGTGGTACAAGTTGAGCGAACTTTTTAAAAGATGCAATAATATGTTCTAAATCTTTGAAATAATCTAAGTGGTCTGCCTCGACATTTAAAATGATGCCAATGTAGGGGGAAAACTTTAAGAAACTTTCACAATACTCACAGGCCTCAGTTACAAAATGTGAACTATTCCCTAACCGAAGATTCCCACCGATTGTTTCTAAAATCTCTCCAACCAATACAGTTGGATCAAGTTTTGCTTGCATCAAAATGGAAGAAAGCATTGAAGTTGTGGTTGTTTTTCCATGTGTTCCAGATACTGCAATGGCGTGAGGGTATTTTCTCATTATTTCTCCTAATAAGGTAGGTCTGTCAATCGTCAATATACCCTGCTGTCTTGCAGCTTGTAATTCTGGATTGGTTTCTTTAATAGCTGCTGTATGTACTATGAGATCGGCTTTTGTTATATTTTCTTTTGAATGACCTAGAAAAAAGGTGACGCCCATCTTCTGTAATCTATCTGTTAAGGATGATTGCCTTAAATCAGAGCCTGATACAATAAAATCACTTCTACATAATATTTCTGCAAGTGCACTCATGCTTATACCGCCAATGCCTATAAAATGTACATGTGCACCTGATTTTAACAATTCTAGTTTGAATTTTTGCAACTGTAACACTCCTTCGAAATTCGTTTATCTAATAAAACTGACTACAACATATTATTTTATACCAAAAACAAAAAAAATACACCTATTATTTCAAAAATTTGTGAAACTGCTATTAATAATTATTATATGGCTATTCTTGTTAAAATATTATGCGAATATTTTTTTAAAATATCTTTGAAATATTCATGTATTTGTGTATAATGGTAATGTGTAAAGACAGGAGGTAAACAATGGACAAATTGCATAGGAATGCACGTATTGGAGCATTGGTTAAGATACTAAGTGACAACCCAAATCGTATATTTACATTCAATGAATTTTCAGAAATGTTTGGTTGTGCTAAATCTACATTGAGTGAGGATATAGATATTTTACAAAATCTAATGAAAAGATTTTCTCTAGGAACGATTCAAACAATCTCCGGAGCAGCTGGAGGCGTTAAATATATATCTTTATTAACAAAAGAACAAATCAATCAGATTATTTCTAAGTTATGTCATAAACTCTCAAATGAAAGTAGGATTTTATCTGGTGGGTATATATATATGACAGATATTATTTATGATTCCAAAGTTGTCGATGATGTTGGAAAAATTTTTGCTGGACAATTTATTGATAATAATATTGACTATGTTGTAACGGTTGAAACAAAAGGGATTCCTATCGCTTTGATGACAGCCAAATATTTAAATGTACCGTTAGTGATTGTAAGGCGAAATAGTAAAGTGACAGAAGGGTCATCAGTAAATATTAATTATGTATCTGCTTCCACTCGTAGAATTCAAACCATGTCCTTATCTAGAAGAGCCATAAAAAAGAATTCAAAAGTTTTATTCGTTGATGATTTTATGAAAGCTGGAGGTACAGCAAAAGGGATAATTGAACTAATGAAAGAATTTGAATCCACTGTGGAGGGTATAGCTGTATTAATATCTACAAAAGAAACAAAAGAAAAATTTGCAAAGGATTATTTTTCTTTAATCGAATTAAAGCAAATTGACGAATATTGTAATGAGATAGATTTAGACTCGGGTATAAAATTAGATTAAAATGAGCAACATAAAGTTGTATTCATGTTAAAGTATTGTAGTGTTAACTTGGTTGCGTCAGTGGAAGGTGGTGAAGCACATCATGGAAATCACGGATATTCGCATTAGAAAAATAAATAAAGAAGGCAAAATGAAAGCGGTGGTATCTGTTACCTTTGATAATGCTTTTGTAGTGCACGACATAAAGGTAATTGAAAGTCAGGATAAGCTATTTGTTGCGATGCCAAGCAGGAAAACGCCTGAAGGTGAATTTAAAGACATAGCACATCCAATTCATGCGGAAGCAAGAGACTTTATTCAAGGAGCAATTTTGGAAAAGTACGAAGCTACAGTTATTGAAGAAAATGAAGTGACCACAGAAGAATCTACATTTATCGAATAAAAAGACACTGAAAAGTGTCTTTTGTTATTTGTTATTATTTTAGGAAAGTGCATTCATTTACACCTTTTTATTGATTATGATATAATGGATGGTGATATGATGGAGGAGCTGATAGGAGTGGATATAAAACAAGCATTAATGAATAAAATATATGATATGGAAAAGGTAGCACAGGCTTTAGATATACCTCCATTTGAAATTTTTTTCTTAGGTGGTAGTGGATGTATACTTGGAGATTATATATATAGAATGACGATGGACTACGATTTTGTGAATTTAAACTATAATGCAAATATAGGAAGAGCTCTAGCGATATTAGGGGATTATGATATGGTAGAATCAGAATTAGCACCTATATCTAACACAATGAGAGTTAGGGCAAAAAAACTAACAGAATTCAAATATCTAGATATATATGTACTATCCAGAGAAGATATAATAGTAAGTAAATTATGTAGGTTTAATGATAAAGATAAGCAAGATATAGATATTTTGATAAAAGAAGCATCGATAGATACAATCTATAAGATTGTAGATGAAATATTAAATAGAGATGACATAAACAATAAAGTGAAATCAATATTAACTACTAAAATTAACACATTAAGGAAGATGTATAATGTATAGAATGTTTCAAGATAGCTATGAAAATTTAATAGGCACGTTAGACGGCGTAAGGAAAGAATATGTACAGTGCTTTAGGTTAATCTATGACATTAATATATACAATCAAAACAAAAGAGAAAATAGTACGGAATATAAAAGACTAAACAATTTATTAATCTATATTACAGATTCAATGAATAGGTTCCCGAGGCTAAAGTGTTTTCTTTGGGAGTTAGAGTTATTAGGAATAAGCGTAGATAGAGGTAATATAGATGAATCAATATCAATAGAGTATGTGGATGAAGCCGCTAAAATATTAAATACTGTCATGAAAATGAATTATTGGTATTGACATAATTATATTAAAGAAAAGCTGTTAGTGTATAGGTATACACTGGTGGTTTTTTTCATTTTATAATATTGTAGAGGAGGTAAAAATGTGAGAAAAATATTACTTGTAGAAGATGATTTAAGCCTAATTGAAGGCTTGGAATTTTCACTTTCCAAGCATCAATTTAATGTAACAATTGCAAGGACTGTAAAACAAGCTAAACAATGTCTAAATAAATATAAATACAATCTCATTATACTAGATTTGATGCTTCCAGATGGCAGTGGATTTGAGATATGTAAAGAAATTAGACAAACGTCAAATGTTCCAATCATTTTTCTAACAGCTTCTGATGAAGAAGTAAATGTAGTTATGGGTTTAGATATAGGTGCAGATGATTATATAACAAAACCATTTAGAATAAATGAACTTATTTCAAGAATAAATGCATTATTGAGACGTTTAGATACTATAAAAAGTCAGGTGAAAGAATTTAAGTCAAATGGTATTACAGTGAATTTTCTTGAAGGAAGAATATTCAAAAATGGCACAGAAATAGAACTTACATCTGCTGAGTATAGATTATTGTGTTTATTTATGAAGAACCCAAAAGTTATCTTATCAAAAACCCAAATTATGGACAAGTTATGGGATTGCAATGAAAAGTATATTGATAATAATACTTTAGCAGTTTACGTCAGTAGATTACGAGAAAAAGTAGAAGATAACCCTAGAAAGCCGTTATTTCTAGTAACAATACGTGGAAGGGGCTATAAATGGGATGTTTAATAAAGATATAGATATGAGTTTATTTGAAAATAAAAATGTAAAGAAAAATTTTGTTTTACTGACATTTGTATTGTTAGTAGGAATAGTACTTGGTCAAATCGTAACTTACATAAATGTTATCCAATTTAAAAATGAAATGATTATACATGATTATGGTGTTTCGGGGTATTTGCTCAATAAACATCCAGAGCTAGCGTTCGAAATACAAGAATCATTTACATCTACAAAGTCATCTGAACATATTGAAAAAGGTAAAAGTATACTGGGACAAGTTGGGTATGAAAAAAAGATTCATATAAATTTACTACCTCAAATGAAAAAAATTTATAAAATAAATAGAATAACAAATTTTTTATTATTAATATTATTAAGCACTGTCATTTTATTTATTATATATAATTTTTTTAGAAAGCATTTTAGCAAAATCGAGATGTACCAAAAAGATATACATAGAATTATAAGTGGGGAAATACAAATAAGGCTTGATGATAGAGCTGAAGGAAGTTTATCAAAACTTGCTACATCAATTAATATTATGACAACATCACTCTATACGCATATAATCAAAGAAAAACAAAGTCGATTCTTTTTGAAATATATCATAACGAATATATCTCATCAAATTAAAACCCCTTTAGCTGCACTAACCATGTATACAGAGATAATGAAAGACGAGAATATAGAGAATGAAGTGATATCAAAATTCTTAAATAGAAGTGAGTGTGAACTTGACCGAATTCAAAAGCTAATTATCAACTTATTAAAGCTTGCGAAATTAGATGCAGGAATAATAGAGCTAAATAGAACAAAGTGTGAAATAAATAAAATTATCGAAGCTGTCACGGAAAGCTTTGAAATAAGATTAATGAAAGAGAAAAAAATATTTGAAGTAAAATCAGAATTTAAAGTGGTTTATTGTTGTGATAGAGAATGGTTATTCGAAGCGATTAGTAATATATTTAAAAATGCTGTAGAACATACGAGAGAAGGGAATCATATAAGTATTTTAATTGAACAGACACCCTTGCTTGTTAAAATAATCATTGAGGATAATGGTGAAGGCATTCATGCAGAAGATATTAATCATATCTTTAAAAGGTTTTATAGGAGTAGGTTTTCGCAGGAAAAACAAGGGACAGGTATTGGACTAGCATTGGCAAAAACAATCATTGAAATGCACCATGGGTTTATCTCTGTAGATAGCACAATAAATAAAGGAACAAAATTCACTATCCATTTACCAAACTTACAAAATTGTAAGATTTAATTCATATTAGAGTAAGGTTCGTATGTTATTCTTTACTTGTTCAAAAACAAACAATAAAAGAATAATAATTGAGGTGAAGAAAATGGAGATACTAAAGACGCATAATTTGTCAAAGACATATGGGAAGGGTGAAACAAAAGTAGAGGCATTAAAAAAGACATCTGTATCTATATCAAAGGGAGAATTTGTTTCAATTGTAGGACCGTCTGGTTCAGGGAAAAGTACACTCCTTCATTTGTTAGGAGCTTTAGATGCACCGACATCTGGTAAGGTGTATATAGACAATCGAGATATCTTTACAATGAAAGAAGAGCAGCTAGCGGTTTTTCGAAGACGTAATATAGGTTTTATATTTCAAGCATATAATCTTGTACCTGAATTAAATGTTGAGGAAAACATAATTTTACCACTTCTACTGGATTATAAAAGACCAGATAAATCGTACATAAATGAACTGCTTTCTACATTGGGACTCAGCGAAAGAAAGCATCATTTGCCAAGTCAGTTGTCAGGAGGTCAACAACAACGTGTTGCAATAGGACGAGCACTTGCGACTAAGCCTGCAATCATTTTAGCAGATGAACCAACTGGAAACCTTGATAGTAAAAATAGTAGAGATGTTATTGAATTAATGAAAATATCTGTAGAAAGATATAAACAAACATTAATAATGATTACACATAATGAAAACTATGCTTCTTATGCTGAACGAGTGTTTCGGGTAGAGGATGGTGAAGTTTTTGAACTAGGAGGTAGTGCGCAATGAATAACTATCTTACACTTGCTTCTAAATATCTTTCCGCACATAGAAAAAAAACGAGGTTGCAGATTCTCAGTGTAGCATTATCCGTTGCACTCGTAGCAGGAATATTCTCTATGCTGGATGTTTTTTTGGAATTTGAAAAACAACAGATAAAATTGGATAAAGGGAATTATCATATTGCAATAAAAAATGCAACAGATCAAGAGATATCTATAATAAAAAACCGTATAGAGGTTAAAAACTCAGGAATGTGGAAGTCACTTGGCGATGGAGAAATTAATGGATTAAAATGTGAATTAGGAACAATAGAGAAAAAATTTGCTGAAAATTTAAATATTCAACTCATAGAAGGGACATATCCCACCAAAGAGAATGAAATAATGTTAGAAAAATGGGCAACAGAAAAACTATATTTAGATGTAAATATTGGTGATATTGTTTTAATTAGCAATAATACTCATGAAAATAAGGAATATATAGTTAGCGGAATCTTTAATGATAACGGTTCCATGAAGGCGAATGGGATACTAGGTGTTATGCTCTCTAATATAGGAGCAGCTAGAATAGAATCAGATGAAGATAGTATATATTGTATAGAATTTAAAGAAAAAATAAAAATTAAAAAGGTGGTATCAGATATAAAAAACACACTCAACATTGAAGAAGGTAGAATCATATACAACAATCAATTACTTGCAGTAATGGGTCAAAGTGAACATAATGCAGCTTTGCAGATATATGGTGTGGGTGCAGTTTTGTTTTGTATAGTATTAGTAGCAGGTATTATTATGATATATAATACATTCAATATATCAGTCACGGACAGAGTGCGGCAGTTTGGTCTTTTAAGGTGTATTGGTGCTTCACAATCACAGATAAAAAAACTAGTAAGAATAGAAGGGGTAGAGATATCCTTTCGTGCAATACCCATAGGCATCATAGCGGGTATGATATTGACGTTTATTGGCTCGGCTATATTAAAATTCTTTAATAATAACTATTTTAATAACATTCCGTTGTTTAGTATAAGCATAATAGGTGTTGTAATGGGAATAATGGTTGGGTTCTTAACGGTTCTAATAGCTTCATTTTTACCTGCTAAGAAAGCAGCACAAGTTTCGCCTGTAAATGCTGTAACGGGAAATGAGGATATCAAAATACACAAAAAAATAAAACAAGGATTTTTAACAAGGATGTTACCGGTTGAAATGGGCATGGGGATAAATAATGCATTTATAAAAAAGAAGACCCTTTTCTTGATGTCAAGCTCTATTGCTATAAGTATTATCATGTTCTTTGGTTTTAACGCGCTGGTCACTTTTATGCATACTGCGATGAAAACAACAAAACCATATACCCCTGATATTTCTCTTATATCCCAGCAAGGAATAGAAGATAGCATGTATACAGCGTTGGATGATATAGAAGGGGTTAAAAATGTTTACGGACGAAAGGCTAGCTATATCACAACAACTTTTCTTGCATCTAGGCTGTCTGATTCGTATAAAAAACAATTAAATAAAAAGATATTAATAGAAAAAGGTTTATATACACCATCCATAAAATCATTATTAGTATCTTATGACCAACAACAATTAGAATGGTCTAAAAACGATTTAATTGAGGGAGAACTCTCAGCAGAAAAACTAAATCAGAAAAATGGTGTAATTGTGGTATCTAAACACTTTGCTAATGGCATTGATACTCAAAATGTTAATTTTAAATATGGAGATAAAATACTTTTTCAGACGCCTAACGGAAAAAAAGAATTAACTGTTATGGCAATATTGCGTCAAGTACCTATAAATAACAAAGAAGATTCATTGACTACATTTATCACAACAGAAGAATTATTTGTAAATTTACTAGGGGACTCATTATATAAAGAAGTAGATATTAAAATCAAGCATAAAAACAATGAAAGAGTAGTCGAACAGATAGAGAACATGATGGATGAAACAATAACATTCTTAGATAAACGTCAAGAAAATGATGAGATAAATAAAACATTTTTAACATTTGCTGTCTTTATCTATGGATTTGTATTTGCAATTGCTTTAGTAAGTATTCTGAACATTATTAATACGATGAATACAAGCATTGCGGCAAAAACAAGATATTTAGGTGTGATGCGAGCAACAGGAATGACATGTAAACAAATAAATAAAATGGTGACAGTAGAATCAATGGCGTATACTACAAGTGGATGTGTGGTAGGGTGTATTTTAGGTGTCATATTACAAAAAACATTGATAATAAAGGGTTTTTCAGAACTAAACATCATATGGAAATTCCCTATAGCTCAAATTATTTTGGTAATAGTGACATGTATATTAGTGACCAGAATTTCTGTTATAAGCCCATTGAAAAAAATAAAATCAAAAAATATTTCCGAGGCGCTTACAATCTTATAGGGCAAAATTTAGAATAAAAAGACACTGAAAAGTGTCTTTTTTTATGTAAAAACTATACTGTACGAAAGTACAGTTTTTTCTATTATATGTTGTAATTTGTAAATTAACATGTTACAATGCTAAATATACAAATAAATACATAAGTGTTATTTGTTGAAAAATGTCCATGCGTATCGAGTGAGCCATGGGGGGATATTCTTTAAATGAATAAGCAAATATATAAATCATGGGAAAGATGTAGCCAAAAAGGACTGTCTAAATGCATTCTAAAACCTAAAATAACAATAAATAAATAATGAATTTGAAATAGTAAATAAAAAAAATAAAACACTGGTTTCTATTTTTAATGACTGTATCGAAAAATTAGAGTATACGGGACAATATTTTTTTATATTAGCAGACAGTAATGGTATTTTATTAGAAACGAAAGGCAGTACAAAAATACAATCACAAATAGAGAAATGTGGTATCAGAAAAGGGATATCCTTTTCAGAAACAAGTTGTGGAAGTAATGCAATCTCTGTGGCAATGAATATAGTTTTAAAAACAATATGAGAAAGATTGAGAATAATAATCAGGTTGTAATAGGAAATCGTAATTCAGGTCATTGGATAAAAGTTACTAAACAATGTTACGATGTGTTGTATATTGGAATGAAAGAAAACTTGACAGTTTTAGAATTAATTAGTAAATCAGCTGATGAAGCTGACAAAAAGTATTTTAAAAAGCTTATTGGAACGATGGAAAAATTAGATGTATTAAAAAATAAAGATGAGAAAGAATTATCTGCAATACAACAAATAGACTTTGCTATAACGAATAGATGCAATCTTAATTGTATACATTGTTGCGTAGATGCTGGAACAGTAGATAATATAGATATATTATCTACTGATGAAGTAAAAAATATTATAGATAAAATTGTAACTTACAATCCAAAAGGAATAAATTTTACTGGTGGAGAGCCCCTGCTAAGAAAAGATTTTATAGATATATAAAAACATACTTCTGAAAAATATCATGGAAAAATTGGTATGTTAACAAATGGAACACTTATAAATGAAACAAATGTAAAAGCTTGTGGCACTAAAAAATATCTATTATAATTTATATATGATGAAAAATATTAGTTGAAAAGGATAGTGTAATAAAAAGATTATCATATTTTCATAAAACACTATTAGGGGGCGCAAATAAATGAACATTCTAAAAACAAAGAAATTAACAAAAACTTATGGGCAAGGGGATAATATTGTTAACGCACTTAAAGCAACGGATATTTCTATAAAAAAAGGAGAATTTGTAGCTATTATAGGACCAAGTGGTTCAGGTAAGAGTACATTGCTTCATTTAATTGGTGGATTGGATACACCTACATCCGGAAAAGTTATAATTGATGGACAAGATATCTATTCTTTTTCAGAAGACAAATTATCTGCGTTTAGAAGAAAACATATCGGATTCATTTTTCAATTCTATAATTTAATACCTGTAATCACAGCGGAAGAAAATATAACCTTACCTCTAACTTTTGAAAATGAGAAGATAGACAAGAAATACATAAAAGAATTGATAGAGTTTTTAGGACTTAAAGAAAGAAAACACCATTTACCAAATGCTTTATCAGGCGGTCAACAGCAACGGGTAGCTATTGCTAGGGCATTAGCTACAAAACCTACCATTATTTTAGCTGATGAGCCAACAGGAAACTTAGATAGTAAGACCAGTGGAGGAGTATTACAACTATTAAAAGAATCTATAAAAAAGTACAATCAAACCTTGGTGATGATTACACATAATCCAGATGTAGCTAAGATTGCTGATAGAATTATTAATATTGAAGATGGGATTGTTATAAATGATAGGGTGGTGAACTAATGAAGAGTTACTTAGGATTAGTCCCACAATACTTGCATAAGCAATTTAAAAGATCTATTTTAACAGTAATAGCAATCATTTTATCAGTGACCTTAATAATGTGTATTGGCACAATTAATGAAAGTATTAAATATGAAATGATTAACCATGAAAAAAATCTTCATGGAGATTTTCATGTATATTTCGAAAATTTAGATTCTTATCAAATAGAAAATTTACTGAGAGATACTAGAATTGATAAAGTAGCAACTATACTTTCTTTAGGGAATAATGAATTAGCAAATAAAAGTTTATATATTCAGATAGAGGGATATGACTCACAAGCATATGAAATGATGAATAGAAATCTTATTTCAGGAGAATATCCTATTCAAGAAAATGAAATTGTACTAGAACAGTGGATTTTAGAAGAAATGGGGTTTGATTTGGACATAGGTCAAACAATTCCCTTATCTTTTGGAGTGAGCTATATAGAGGAAGGACAAAACATTCATCACTATGAAGGGAAATCAAATTTTATTCTAGTGGGTATTATGGAAAACAATATATTATCAAAGCCACAAGGTATTTCAAAAGGCTTTGTTGGACATGATACAGTAAAGAAACTATTACCAAAGGAATTTATTATGCATACAACTAAAACTTTTGTAAAGATTAAAGATGGATTATCAGTTGTTAAAACGATAGAAAAAATACAAGAAAATATAGGTATAAATGATAAATTAGTAGGTATTAATGAGGCACTATTAAAGCTTTTAGGGGAGAGTAAAAAACCAAACTATGCTTTAGTAATGCTTGTTTTAATTATTATTATTGCATCAGTAGCAATTATTTATAATATTTTTTATATATCTGTTCTTGAAAGAGTTCGCCAATTTGGTATGTTAAGGACAATAGGGGCTTCTTCAAAGCATATTAGAAAAATTGTATTAGGCGAAGCACTAATTTTAAGTATAATTGCCATACCATGTGGTCTGTTGGTTGGTGGCTTTATGGCTAAGTTATTAATGGGAGTGATTTCTTCTTTAACTACATTTCAACTAGTTAGCACTGTTATATCATTAAATTTAGTATTAATGACCGCTGTTATAAGTTTGATTTCTGTTTTTATATCAGCACTTAGTCCTGCTATGCTTGCGTCAAAAGTGGCACCTTTAGAGGCATTAAGAAATAATAGTATAGTATTTAAGAATAAAAGCCTAAGTAGAAGAAAGTGGCATAGAGTTATACAAAAATTATTGGGAGCAATTGGGGGAATGGCATATAGAAATTTGTGGAGAAACAAAAAGAAGTCAATAATAACAATTTTTTCGATTTGCCTAGGGGTTGTTCTTTTTATTATTTTTGGTTTTTATACAGATAACTTAAATAAATCCAATAAAATGGAAGATTATATCTTCGGAGATTATAAAATATTAGTAGAAAATAATAGTAATTATGATATAGGGTATTCAGATGAAGAGTATAATACTATTAATAATTTAGACGGAGTTAAAGAGGTTTTTAGAACTCAATATACTAATAAAATGTTTACAATGTTTACAGACAATACAATATCGGAAACTTTAAAAGGCATATTTAGTATTTTTAAAGATCCTGATACGGATATATATAATACAGCTACTAACCTTTTTGGATATACAAATGATATGCTTGAAATATCTAAGAAATGTCTTATTGAAGGAACTATAGATATAGAAAATATGTCTAAGGAGAATATAGTATTAGTTTCTGATCATATAAGAGCTATTGGAGCAGATTCATATGTGGAAACGGGATTGAAAGTTGGAGATGAGATAGTTGTCAGAGAGCTTATAAAAGATGCCAATGGGCTAATATCTTATGGAGAAGAAAAAAACTGATAGTAGGAGGAATATTGAGAGATATTCCTCTGCAAAGAGCAAAAACAGTATTAGGGTTAACGGTTATAGCACATGAGAATACATTTAAAAAAATTAGCGGTATGGAAACATATCAAAGATTGGATATTAAGGTTGATAAAGATGTAAATAAGAAAATACTAGAAGATAAGTTGAGCGTAATTACTAAAAGAGTTTCACGAGGTACTTGTGTTTCATTGGAAGAAGAGATAAAGAACAATGAACAGCAAAAAAGAAATATTAAAGTACTAGGTTATATCTTAGTAGGAGTTATTGTGTTAATTGGACTTATTAATGTAGTCAATACTATCAGCACGAATCTGATATTAAGAATTAGAGAATTTGGAATACTGAGAGCTGTTGGTATTTCAAATGCTAGAATTAAGAAAGTGATAATGTTAGAAGGACTGTTTTATGGATTAATAAGTGGTAGCTTGGGGTGCATTATTGGTAATATATTCGTATATATATTATTTATTTTAATGAAACAAGAAATGAATTTAATTTGGATATTTCCATGGAAAGCTACAATATCTGCTTTTGTAGGGAGTATAGTAATAGGGATATTATCTACCATTGTTCCTTTAAATCGTATTTCTTCAATGAACATTATTGATAGTGTTAGAATAATTGAATAACATTCCATAAAAACCCTTGTATTACAATAAATTATATGTTAAAATAATTATATTGAAGAATTGCTTTATAATAAAAGAGAAAGCCGTTATTGTGTAGACGTATACATTAGCGGTTTTTCTCTTTTTAAAAAAAATAAAATATAAAATAAATAAAAATAATAGAGTTTTAGGGTTGAAAAAAGATATAAAAAGTGAGAAAATAGTAACGATATTAGACAAGGGTGGTGTGAGCGATGGAGAATTTATCTGCGATTGTTTTGGCTGCTGGTGAAGGAACGAGGATGAAATCCAATATGCCAAAAGTACTTCATAAAGTATGCGGTAAAGCATTAGTAGAATGGGTTTGTGACGCGGTAGCGGAGGCAGGGATACATACATGTGTAACTGTAGTTGGTCATAAAGCTGATGAGGTAAAGTCATATATGGGCCAAAGAGTTGAATTTGCATTACAGGCAGAGCAGTTAGGTACCGGTCATGCAGTCATGCAAGCACAACCAATGATAAAAGATAATGCAGAGTATGTGATTGTATTAAACGGTGATACCCCTCTTATTCAAGGTGATACAATTAAGAAAGTGCTTGATTACCATATCAAAAACAATAATATGGCAACAGTAATTACAACTGAATTAGAGGATGCAACTGGGTACGGTCGCATTATAAGAGATGAGAATGGAAATGTCGTTAAAATTGTTGAACACAAAGATGCAAATGAGCAAGAAAAAAGCATCAGAGAAGTCAATTCGGGGATGTATTGTTTTACAGTACAATATCTATTGGACGCCTTGAACAAAATAAGCAACAAGAATGCACAAGGTGAATACTATCTTACAGATACCATTGAAATTCTTATAAAAGAACAATTTAAAGTTGGTGCATTAAAAATTGATAATTCTGCTGAATTGTTAGGGATTAATAATCGAGTACAGCTTGCACAAATTGAAAGTATTATGAGACAACGAATAATAAATAAGCATTTGTTAAATGGTGTAACGATTATAGACCCTTCTAGCACGTATATTCAATCCGATGTTAAAATAGGGATGGATACTATCATTTATCCAGGTTGTGTATTAGAAAGAAATACAGAAATAAGAGAAAAATGTTTAATAGGACCCAATACGCGTATAGTTAATTGTACCGTGGAAGAAAATGTAGAAATACAATATTCGGTATTATTAGATAGCTATGTAAAGAAGAATACGCATATAGGTCCTTTTGCATACCTGCGTCCAGGAAGTAAAATTGGTGAAAACGTTAAAATTGGTGACTTTGTTGAGGTAAAAAACGCAGAAATCGGTAACAATTCAAAAGTTTCACATCTTTCATATATAGGGGACGCGGAAGTAGGTAATAATGTAAATATGGGATGTGGCACAGTAGTTGTAAACTATGATGGTAAAAAGAAACATAAGACAATTATCGAGGATAATGCTTTTGTAGGGTGTAATGCTAATTTGGTATCGCCTGTAGTCGTTCGAGAAAACGCATATATTGCAGCAGGTTCAACGATAACTAAAGAAGTACCAAAGGATTCGTTAGCCATTGCTAGGAAAAAACAAAAGAATATAGATGGATGGGTAAAGAAAAGGAGAGGTCTAAATGATTAGGTACGAAAAAAATATTAAAATTTTCTGTGGAAATTCCAATCCAAAATTAGCACAAGCTATAGCTGAGCAAATTGGTGTTCCTGTGGGAAATTGTGATGTAGGAACCTTTAGTGATGGAGAAATATTTGTCAATACGAGTGAGACGGTTAGAGGTTCAGATGTATTTGTAGTACAATCAACATGTAACCCTGTAAATGATCATTTAATGGAGTTACTTATTATGATAGATGCTTTCAGAAGAGCATCAGCTGGACGAATTACTGCGGTAATACCTTACTATGGTTATGCACGTCAAGATCGAAAGGCAAAGGCGAGAGATCCAATTTCAGCTAAGCTAGTAGCAGACCTTATTGCTAAAGCTGGAGCGGATAGAGTTTTGACAATGGATCTCCATGCGCCACAGATTCAGGGCTTTTTCGATGTTCCAGTAGACCATCTGTTAGGTATTCCTATTCTTTATCGATACTATGCTTCTAAATTTGCTAAGGATGATAATATTGTAATTGTCTCTCCTGATTTAGGTAGTGTAACAAGAGTACGAAATTTTGCATCTCGTTTGGAGGCACCCCTTGCAATTATAGATAAGAGAAGACCAAAAGCGAACGTAGCAGAGGTAATGAACATTATTGGTGATGTAGAGGGAAAAAAAGTTATCCTTTTAGATGATATGATAGACACAGCAGGTACAATTACCCATGGTGCCAAAGCGTTAATAGAAAGAGGTGCAACGGAAATTTATGCTTGCTGTACCCATGGTGTACTATCGGGGCCTGCAATAAAAAGGATAGAAGACTCTCTAATTAAAGAATTGGTAGTATTAGATACTGTTCCATTAGACCAAGACAAAAAAATTGATAAAATAAAAGTATTATCTGTTTCAGCAGTATTTGCAGAAGCCATTGAAAGAATACATGAAAATTTATCAGTAAGTACATTGTTTATATAAATCAAAAAGAGAAAAATTAAATACAGTATATAGGTCAGGTATATGCATATCTGGCCTTATGCTGATTTTTCGAAAAGGAGGGAGATACATGTATCTTATTGTTGGATTAGGGAACCCAGGAAAACGTTTCGATGGTACGAGGCATAATATAGGGTTTGAAGTTATAGACTACTTAGGGACGTTATATGATATTAGCATTAAAAAATTAAAACACAAAGCATTAATTGGAGAAGGTAAAATAAAGGGTCATAGAGTTGTACTTGTAAAACCTCAGACATTTATGAACCTCAGCGGCGAAAGTGTACGGGAATTAAAAGAGTGGTTTAAGATTGAGGAAATTAACATCATTATTATATATGATGATATTAGCATTGAGACAGGGCGAATGAGAATTCGAGCAAAAGGAAGCGATGGAGGACATAATGGTATAAAGTCAATCATATACCAACTAAAATCCGATGTTTTTCCACGTATTAAGGTAGGAGTAGGACAGCCTTTGCATTCAGAATATAATTTGGCTGATTACGTTCTCAGTAAATTTTCTGAAGAAGAGAAGGCTGATGTAATAGATACAGTAAGAAGAGCAGCAGATGCGATTCCTTTGATTATAGACGAAGGTATCAGTGTTGCAATGAATGAGTATAATGGGAAATAGTTTCTAGGATATAGAGAAAGTTGATGGAGGAAAAAATGAAGGGTTTTGCAGATTTTATTTTGGAAATGAATGAATATAATCAATTGCTTTCAGACATAAAAAAAGGCGTACGCTCCATTGATGTTAGTGGTATATCTGAAACACAAAAGGCGCATATGATTTTTTCACTTTGCTTGCACACAGAAAAACCAAGTATTATTGTAACATACAGTGATTTACAGGCGAAAAAGCTGTATGAAGATATGCAGTTTTTTGTAGGAGATCGTGCGAAGTTATTTCCAAGCAAAGAATATATATTTTATGAAGTAGAAGCATACAGTACAGATATTATAAGACAGCGTTTAGAAGTATTAAATTCGCTATGCACTGCACCTGAGAAAACAATCGTTATCACCACTGAAAAAGCATTGAGACAGATTATTATGCCTTCTGAAATTTACAAAAAGAATATAAAAACATTAACAATGGGGCTGGTTTGTGAGCTACAATCATTAGTTGAAGATTTCATTGTCATGGGGTATGAACGAGTGGACATGGTAGAAGGACGAGGTCAATTCAGTATGCGGGGTGGGATTGTAGATTTTTATCCTATTATTTCTGAATGTGCTTATAGAATAGAATTTTTTGATGATGAAATTGATTCGATAAGAGTGCTAGATATCATGACGCAACGATCAGTTGATAAAGTAAAAGAAGTGCGTGTTGGTCCAGCGCGAGAAGCAATACTTACGAAGAAACACGTAGACAGAATTGTAACTCAAATTAATGACATAGCAAGAAAAGTGGAGGGTCGAATAGCTAAGGGGAAGTATGCTGATATTCTAGAAGGTACACTTAAACATTTAAAAGCAGATATTGAGAAATTTAAACAGCAACATTACTTTGCCTCCCTAGATAAATATTTGCCACTTATTTATTCAGAACAGTCAACAATTCTAGAATATTTAAGTGGGAATACCATTACATTTCTAGATGAACCATTGAAAATTGAACATCAGATAAAGTCGACAACCTTCGAATTTAATGAAACTATAAAAGCAATGATGGAAAAAGGATTGGTTATTGAGGATACAAGCCGATTAATGATAGATAAAACAGATTTTATGACCCAAATTGTAGATGGGAAACGTATAAGCTTAAGTGCATTAATAAGAACAAAAAAGGACAATATTGCGAGCAGTACAATAAATATCACAGGAAAAATACTTCATTCATTTCATGGGAAATTAGAATTTTTATATGAAGATTTAGAAAGATGGAAAAAAAATAAATATCGAATAGTCATTTTAGCAGGTACGAAAAACAGAGGGATTGAGTTAGTAAAAATCCTTGAAGAGAAAAATATACACAGCATCTATATGGATGAACTCAATGAAGTTATGCCAGAAGGTCAAATAGTTATCACACAAGGCAGTTTAACAAAGGGGTTTGAATATCCCCTTATTCGATTTGTTATTATTAGTGATAAAGAAATATTTAGGCAAAATAAAAAAAGAAAAAGTAAAAAAACAAAAAAATCTGCATCTACAATAAAGAGCTTTACAGACTTAAATGTTGGTGATTTCATTGTCCATCAGAACCATGGTATTGGTCGATATATGGGTAGTGAGAAGCTAATTGTAGAAGGTATTACAAAAGATTATTTAAAAATAAAATATCAAGGTGACGACTTCCTATACGTCCCAACAAATCAATTAGATATCGTGCAAAAATACATTGGAGGAGAAAGCAAAAGAGTAAGACTGCATAAGCTAGGTGGCGCCGATTGGACAAAAGCAAAGGCTAAGGTCAAAAAATCTGTGCAAGATCTTGCAAAAGGATTAATAGAACTATATGCGACCCGTCAGTCTATAAAGGGACACGCTTTTTCCAGTGATACAACCTGGCAGCGACAGTTTGAAGACACTTTTCCCTATGAGGAAACTCAGGATCAATTGAGATGTATTTGTGAAGTAAAAGAGGATATGGAAAACGTTAGGTGCATGGATCGATTGCTTTGTGGTGATGTAGGATATGGAAAAACAGAAATTGCAATGCGTGCTGCTTTTAAAGCTGTTATGGATGGCAAACAAGTAGCCTATCTTGTACCCACTACAATATTAGCACAGCAACATTATTCCAATTTTACAAAGAGAATGAATAAATTCCCCATTACTGTTGAAATGTTAAGTAGATTTCGAAGTCCATCGGAACAAAAGAATATCATCAAAAAGTTGAAGACTGGGGAAATAGATATCATCATTGGTACCCATCGTATTTTACAAAAGGATCTATTATTTAAAGACGTAGGACTTTTAATTATAGATGAGGAACAACGATTTGGTGTAACACATAAGGAAAAACTAAAAGAAATAAGGAAAAATATAGATGTTTTGACGTTGACAGCGACACCTATCCCAAGAACACTTCATATGTCTATGATAGGTGTAAGGGATATGAGCATACTAGAAGAGCCGCCAGAAGACAGATATCCTGTCCAGACGTATGTGTTGGAGTACAATCACGCTTTGATCCGTGATGCCATATTAAAGGAAATCAGTCGAAGAGGACAGGTATACTATTTATATAACCGTGTACAGGGGATATATAAAGTTGCGGAAAGCTTACGTCAGATGATACCAGATGCAAAGATTGCTGTAGGTCACGGTCAGATGAATGAGCGTGAATTAGAAGATATCATGCTGAAAGTGCTACATGGAGAGATTGATGTTTTGGTGTGCACAACCATCATTGAGACAGGTCTGGATATACCCAATGTCAATACAATTATTATTGAAGATGCAGATAGAATGGGACTGTCTCAGTTATATCAATTGAGAGGGAGAGTAGGACGTTCTAATCGATTAGCATATGCATACATTTGCTATAAAAAAGATAAGGTGTTACAAGAGAGTGCAGAAAAAAGGTTGCAAGCGATCAAAGAATTCACTGAATTTGGCGCTGGCTTTAAGATTGCAATGCGTGATTTGGAAATCAGAGGTGCAGGAAATATTTTAGGTCCTGAACAACATGGACATATGGATGCAGTAGGTTATGATATGTACTGTAAACTATTAGAAGAATCTGTAAGAGAGCTAAAAGGTGAAAAGATTATTGAACAAATAGAAACAACAGTTGAACTAAATGTGGATGCATATATCCCTGACACCTATATTAAGCGCGATAGTCATAGAGTAGATATTTATAAGAAGATTGCTTCAATACAAAATTTACAAGACGCTTATGACGTAGAAGAAGAAATAGAAGATAGATATGGAGATTTACCTGCTTCCGTAAGAAATTTAATTCAGATTGCACTCATAAAGTCCTTAGCAAATCAATTAAGGATTAGTGCGATAACTCAAAAAGAGAATAGGATTTTAATTCAGTTTTATAATCATAATCATTTAGACATGAGAGCAATATTTGAATTAGTTGAAAACTATAAAGGTCAAATGTTATTTAATGCAAGTGACAAGCCTTACTTATCTTATAAGTATAAAAACAAAATATTAGACAATATTAAGATTATATTACAAAACTTAAAACAATTGCAGTCAGTATAATTATTCAGTATAATGTGAATATATAAAGAAAGAAATAAAAGGAGTTGTTGCTTTTGAAGCGGAAGACATTTACCATCATAATAAGTATCGTATTAGTTATTGGATTGATGACCGGTTGTAGCAAAAATAAAGAAAAAGAAGTTGCAAGCGTAAATGGTGTAAAACTTACAACAGAAGAATTTGAATTTTGGCTTTATAATGCAAAAAATGAAATTGAGGTTGAGGCTGCGACGAAAGGTGAAGACGTAGAAAAGATATGGGAAACAGATAAAACAGTAACGCTGGCAAAAGAAAAGGCTTTAGAAGCAGCAATCTTTAATAAGGTGCAGTTGGTGAAGGCAGAAGAATTAGGGTTAAGTTTGGATCAAGCTGAACGAGATGCGCTATTAGAGCAAAAAGACCAATATATTAATACTGTCGGTAAGGAAACATTTAATAAAGAGCTGGCGAAAGCAGGTTTGACAGAAGAGACTTACATAAAGCTTCTTGAAGAGTATAGGCTTACTGATAAACTTTCAAATAAAATCATTAGTGAAAGTGATGAATACACTATTTCACAGCAGCAAATATCAACATATTATGAACAGAATAAACAGCAGTTTGAAAATATTCAGGTGACTGCAAAGCATATTTTGTTTAGTACAATAGATGATGCATATCAGCCACTTCCACAGGAAAAACAAGAAGAAGCAAGGAAGAAATCGGAAGAAATTTTTGCAAGAATAAAATCGGGAGAAGATTTTGATGAATTAATGCATGAATATTCAGAAGACCCAGGTTTAGAAACCAATCCAGACGGTTATACATTTGGAAAGGAAAGTAATTATATACCAGAATTCAAAGCGACAGCGTTTGCACTTGAACCTGGTGAGATGAGTGAAATTCTAAAAACTGATTTTGGTTATCATATTATAAAAGTTGAAGATAAAAAAGTAGATTATTATCCATTAGATGAACAGACTGAAGCATGGATACAGCAGAAATTAATAAGTGAAAAATATCAAAACCAATTAAAAATATGGAAAGAAGAGATGAATGTCGATACAAATGATAAAGTAATAGAGGAATTTAAGATACCGGTAAATCAATAAGATTTACCGGTTTTCTTTTGTTACCATCATTAGTCCATACTATGCAAAGAGTACAAATACATGTATAAAAAGCCAATGAAAAATTCATACTATTCTTGTAAACAAATATTTTAAAAAGGAGGTAGTGTACTTGAAAGCAACAGGAATCGTAAGGCGAATAGATGATTTAGGAAGAGTCGTAATACCAAAAGAAATTAGAAGAACAATGAGAATTAGAGAAGGCGATCCTTTAGAAATATTCACCGACAAAGAAGGTGAAGTAATACTGAAAAAATATTCGCCCATAGGTGAATTAGGCGATTTTGCTTCTCAATATGCTGAAACACTTGCCAAAACAAGTGGGCATATTATTTGTATAACTGATAAAGATGCAGTTGTGGCTGTATCAGGAGCACCGAAAAGAGAATTTATTGATAAAAGAATTAGTGGAGACCTAGAAAGAGTAATTGAACAAAAAACCAACTTTATATCAAAAGCAGGTGACAAAGGTGACTTTACTGTCATTGAAGGAGCAGGAGATAAATATACCACAGGTATAGTTACCCCTATTATCTCAGAAGGTGATGCAATCGGTACAGTTGTGTTCCTAAGCAAAGAATCTGGCATAGATATGGGCGAGGTGGAAAACAAACTTGCAGAGTCAGCTGCAGGCTTTTTAGGTAAACAAATGGAACAATAATAGGCATACGATGCTTTCACTACTTAATGAATAAAAAGCAGATAGTAATTATCAAAAGCTATCTGTTTTTTATTTTGTTTTATTATTTTTATCTTTTCATTGTTTACAATGATTGGTATAATATTGTAAGTGGAATAATGAAGGGTGGGGACAAGAGTGAGTAAAATACGTAAACAAACCTTTTTACAAGGAGCTTTAATATTAGGTGCAACAAATCTATTAGTTAAGATTATTGGGGCAACGTTCAAAATACCTCTAAGAAGACTTATTGGTCCAGAGGGAATGGGAATCTTTACACAAGCATATTCAATATATTTAACACTTTTTATTATCGCAACCGCAGGAATGCCAGTGGCTATTTCTAAAATGGTATCAGAAAGTATTGCTAAGGGAAAACCAAAAGAAGCGCAGCGAATTTTTAATGTTGCTTTTTATTTATTAAGTATTATTGGTATAGTAGGAACCACAGTTTTATTTTTTGGAGCTAAACATTTTTCAGTGTTATTAAGAGACCCGCAAGTATATTATGCAATTCTGGCTGTATCACCAAGCTTATTATTTGTTGCTATTATGTCAGCATATAGAGGGTATTTCCAAGGCTTACAAAACATGATACCAACGGCAGTTTCAGAAGTAGTAGAAGTATTAGGAAAATTAATAATAGGGTATTTTTTAGCTTCATTGTGGTTAAGCCGAGGGTTAGAATATTCAGCCGCAGGAGCTGTTTTAGGTGTCTCGACAGGCACACTTTTTGGAGCTATAATCCTATATATAATTTATCAATTCTCAATTAATAATAAATCGGTTGATTTAAAAGGGTATCAATCAAACAATATTAAATCAAAAACTATGAAACAAATTCTTTTTGAACTAGTACGAATTGCTATACCCATTACTATTGGTGCTTCAGTATTTACACTGACAAATACAATAGATACATTAATGGTTAAATATCGTTTGCAGACGATTGGATATACAATTGAACAATCAAGAACGTTATATGGCTATTATGGAAATGATGCAATAACATTATTTAACTTACCTCCAACTCTGATTGTTGCATTAAGTATAAGTATCGTACCTGCTATTGCAAAAGCTTTAGCACTCAACAATAAAAAAATAGCTAAGTTTACAACAGAATCTGCTCTGCGGATAACAGTATTGTTTTCATTGCCGTGTGCTGTGGGGTTATCTATTCTTGCAGAGCCTATTTTAGAATTTGTATATAATGATGGAGGTGCAGCTAACTTACTTAGCATACTTGGAATAGCAGTTGTTTTCGTATCATTGGTTTTAGTATCTAATGCGATGCTTCAGGCAACTGGAAAAGTGATGATTCCAGTACGAAATATGTTTATTGGTGGATTAGTTAAAGTGATAGCAAACTATATATTGGTAGGTCAATCACAAATCAATATAAATGGCGCGCCGATTGGGACTACTTTATGTTACCTTGTGATAGCAGTTTTAAATCTGATAGCTATAAAAAGAATAATAAAAGTGCGATACAGCGTAGTTGATTTTCTCATTAAGCCTATTGTGGCGGTTGCTTCAATGGCTATATCTGTACTCTTTACATATAATAAGCTAATGATATATACTGGAAGCAATAGCATATCAACACTAGTGGGAATATTCATTGGTGTTTTAATATATGGTTTAATGCTATTAGCTATTGGTGCGATTAAAAAAGAAGATATTGAGATGTTACCGAAAGGACAAAAGATTATAAAATTCTTAAATAAACTTGGATTATTAAAATAAACCAACGCTTAGTCATTGGAGGTAAAAAAATGATAAACAAGAAATATACATTTAACGATTTGTTAGAAATTATGTCATTGTTACGTAGTGAAAATGGTTGTCCGTGGGATCGAGAACAAACCCATGAGAGCTTAAAAAAATATTTAATAGAAGAAACCTATGAAGTTCTTGAGGCGCTTGATACAGGTGATAAAAACAAATTTGCAGATGAATTAGGTGATTTATTATTACAAATTGTATTTCATGCCCAAATAGGCAAAGAAGAAGGTACATTTGATGTGGATGATGTAATCTCAATGGTCTGTCAAAAAATGATTCATAGGCATACCCATGTTTTTGGACAAGCTAGTGCTAATACATCAGAAGAAGTGATAGATAATTGGGAAAACATTAAGAAACAGGAAAAAGGTCTTGAAAGCCATACACAGGTGCTTAAGGATGTTTCCACATATTTGCCTGCGCTTATGAGAAGTTACAAAGTACAAGACAAAGCTGCGAAAGTGGGATTTGATTGGGACAACGTAGAAGGTGCTCTCATGAAGGTTGACGAAGAAATAATAGAGGTGAAAGAAGTATATAAATCTAATGATTTGGAAAAAATTGAAGAGGAGATAGGTGATTTATTATTTTCGGTTGTTAATGTGGCTCGTTTTTTTAAAATACAACCTGAATTATCGCTTACAAAAACGGTTGAAAAGTTCATTCGGCGGTTTGAATATATAGAAAAGAACAAGTTTCGTTTTAATAAAGATTTAGAGGAAATGACCTTGGAAGAGATGGATTTACTGTGGAATGAGGCTAAAAACACATAAATTTAAAAAAAATGCTAAAAACTATAGGCAAAAAGAAGGATTTTTAAAATATTTAGCGAATATGCTATATGTACAATTATTTACATTAGGAGGTATATAGGATGAATAAAGCGGAGTTAGTAGCTAGTATGGCTGAAAAAAGTGAACTTTCAAAAAAAGATGCGGAAAAAGCATTAAATGGTTTAGTTGAAAGTGTGAAAGAAGCATTGGTGGAAGGTGAAAAAGTTCAGTTAGTTGGGTTTGGATCTTTTGAAGTTCGTGAGAGAGCAGAAAGAAAAGGGAGAAATCCACAAACTAGAGAAGAAATTATAATTCCTGCATCAAAGGTTCCTGTATTCAAAGTAGGTAAAGCCTTAAAAGATGCTGTAAAGTAATTATAGTAGACAGAAAAAATCAGGCTTATGCCTGATTTTTTTATTTTATTTTATTTTATTTTTTTATTAGGAGGCAAATATAATGAGACTAGATAAATTTTTAAAAAATGCTAGATTGATTAAAAGAAGAACAGTTGCTAATGATGCTTGTAGGCAAGGGAGAGTGAAATTAAACGGTAAGATTGCAAAGGCAGGTACGGACGTTAAAATAGGTGATATTGTTGAAATCCAATTTGGAGAAAAGTTACTAAAGGTGGAAATAAGTAATCTTGTAGAACATGTTTCTAAAAGTGATGCAACAAGTTTATATAAGATAATATAAACAAATTTTTATAGCTTGTCATATTTTTATTCTGTCGTTCATATTTATATATTAGGGATATTCTACAGTTAATATAAAAGGAGGGCGACAGAAGCGTGATAGATGAAAAAAGGACAATGAAAAGTAGTGGGAAGAATGAAAAGCAAAATATAATGATAGAGAACAGAGAAAAAGTAACTGTTTCAGGTGTAACAGATGTAGAAAGCTTTGATGATGAAAATGTGATTTTAGATACGGAACTAGGTGTACTTATTATAAAAGGACAAGAATTACATATCAATAAATTAAGTATTGAAAACGGAGAACTCATTATAGAGGGAGACATTATTAGTTGTACATACACAGATGAAGACATCAGGACAAAAGGATTAGGGTTCTTAGGAAGAATATTTAGATAGTGAGGTGTTCAGGAGAAACCGGAGGTGTTGTATTTGGAGGTCTCTATAACAAATCAAGCATTTATCTTTCTAAGCTCTGTTGCAGCAGGACTTATAGTTGGATTTGTATTTGACATTTTTAGAATTCTAAGAAAAGTCATTAAAACCTCTAATGTAATAACCTATATAGAAGATATTTTATTTTGGATATTAGTTGCAATTATTATATTTATATTGGTCTTTGTTACAAATAACGGAGAATTGAGATGGTATGAATTTTTGGGAGTAGCATTGGGCGTGATATTTTATCATTTGTTATTTAGTATGTATATTATAAAAATATCTGTTAAAATAATTAATATCATTAAAAAAATAGTTATCTCTATACTTAGAGTGCTTTTATTCCCCTTTCTTTTCTTGTATAAGCAATTAAGAAAGCCATGCAGACATATTATTCATTGGACAAAAAAAGGATCGAAAAGAGTGCGTAAAATATTTAGTAAATGCAAGAGGAAAATCATAGTATACTTTAAAAATATAAAAGTTGTATTAAAAAAAACATAGTCTTGGCAGGAATTTACCAATTTATGTCGAATATATTAAGGTAACTAACTAATGAAAAATGTGTGGTGTATATAATGGGAAAAATAAAAAAAGTAATGATTGGAATTATTATTATTTACGCGGTATATATCATAGTACAGCAACAAATCACATTGAATTTATATAAAGCGCAAGAAGAATATTACGAAGAAAAAATAGCAGAAGAAATAGACAAAACTAATGAACTTAAAAAGAAAAAAATGTTGTATAATACCGATCTGTATATCGAGAAGATAGCAAGGGACAAGTTGGGCTTGGTAAAGCCAGGTGAGAGAGTATTTATAGATATTTCAGATTAGCGGAATAATTCATAGTAATTTTCTTGACACTGATATGAAATCACTATATAATTAGCCTATATGGTAGTGCATAAGTGCTGCTCAACACTAAAGGAGGAATTTTAATTTTATGCTAGTTGAAGTTGGTAAAATAGTTGAAGGAAAGGTATCAGGAATAACAGGGTTTGGAGCCTTTGTTCAACTACCAGAAGGGAAGACAGGCTTAGTACACATTTCAGAAGTAGCAGTGGAATATGTAAAAGATATCAAGGATTATCTCAAGGAAAATCAAGAGGTGAAGGTGAAAATCCTTTCAGTAGATGATAAAGGTAAAATCAGCCTGTCAATTAAAAAAGCTGTTGAGAATGGAAGTACTAAACGCAAAAAAATGACTACGAGACCTGCCGATATTGATTGGTCACAAAAAAACAAGCCTAAAGAGCTATCATTTGAAGACAAGATGTCTAAATTCAAACAAGATAGTGATGAAAGAATGCAAGACATTAAGAGGAACATGGAATCAAAAAGAGGTGGCGGATACAGAAAATCATTTAACATATATTAAAAGTATGTTTTAAATAGAGAAAAAGCCGGGATACATGCCCGGCTTAATATATTGCAACGAGGTAGAAAAAACCACCTCGTTATTACGGTGTGTTGCAATTAATATGCAATTACTTCCGTTGTTATAGCATCTCCAAAAAAATCTTTTAAAAAAGTATTGACAAATAACAATAAACCGTGTAGAATGGTATTTGTCGCTGAAACGACGCGGCAAGCATTATTAAATGTGATGCATGCCGGAGTGGCGGAACTGGCAGACGCACAGGACTTAAAATCCTGCGGTCCTAAAAGACCGTACCGGTTCGATTCCGGTCTCCGGCACCACACAATTATATATCGCGGGGTGGAGCAGTTCGGTAGCTCGTCGGGCTCATAACCCGAAGGTCGGGGGTTCAAATCCCTCCCCCGCAACCATAAATGAAAAGGCACCCAAAAGGGTGTTTTTTGTTTCAAGTGTTGCTTCGAGTGACAAGAAAGCATAAAGATAAAAAAATATAGAAATTTTATTTTTTCTATTGACAATTATGTCGATTTATATTAAAATGCAATAGTCGCTTGAAAACAGTTTGCCATAAATTAATACTTTGTTTAAAGAAATATCTATGGTATAATGATTACTGTTGTGACAAAGATAAAATATATATGGCGGCGTAGCTCAGTTGGCTAGAGCATGCGGTTCATACCCGCAGAGTCGTTGGTTCAAATCCAATCGCCGCTACCACATTGCATGGCCCATTGGTCAAGCGGTTAAGACACCGCCCTTTCACGGCGGTAACAGGGGTTCGAGTCCCCTATGGGTCACCAAAAATTGGGCGCATAGCTCAGCTGGGAGAGCACCTGCCTTACAAGCAGGGGGTCACAGGTTCGAGCCCTGTTGTGCCCACCAATAAAAAGAACACAATCATTAGATTGTGTTCTTTTTATTTTATAGGGCAATATGTACGATTATTCTACAAAATGGAAAAAACTGTCGATGAAAAAAAATTCACTCCAACCTAATGTGACAAATATTTTAGTGGACATGCTGTATAATATTTTTTGCACAAGCTAATCAGGATAAAATGGAGGTTGGGAGAATGGAAAGTACAAGAGTTTTTAGCTATAACACACAGCGACTTAATCTGAAGAAGAGTCCTTTTAAAATAAGAGATATATTAATCAATATCATTGGTTTCATGCTGGGAAGAGCGACAATATTATCTGGTCTGTCACCTTTTGGACTTGCATTCTATGTAGCATCTTTTACGGGTGATATTAAGAGTTTGAGCCTAGGTTTATGCATTATAGTGGGTCTTATAACAGCAGGTTTGGGAATTATTTCTGTTAAATATATAATGGCACTCATACTATTTACAGGGTTTTATCTGATAAATAAGAGAGATATTTTTAAGAATAAGTTTTTTGTTGCACTCATTTGCTTTAGTAGTTTATTTTTCACTGGATTGATTCCGGTAATACTGCAAGGATTGTTATTATACGATCTGCTAATGCTACTTTTTGAATGTTTTGTTGGGTTTATAATGGTACTTATATTTCAGGCAGGTCTTCCAGTTATCAAGCAACATGTAGAACGAAGAATTTTAACGAATGAAGAGATGATTAGTCTCTCCATATTATTGGGTTTAGTTATACTAGGTTTTATTGATATACCACTTCCAGGAGGAGTTTCTCTAAAAAATATAATGTGTATCCTTATAATACTGATATTTAGTTTAAAAAATGGCATAGGCATTGCAACTTCTACAGGAGTAACGTTAGGCCTTATCAATAGTATGGCGACACCCATGATGCCAATCTTAGTAGGAAGTTATGCATTCTGTGGATTGATTTCAGGAGTCTTTAGGTCATTGGGTAAAGTAGGTATTAGCTTAGGATTTATTCTTGCTAACACAATATTCACAATTTATGTAAACGGTTCTAGCGAAGTGCTAATAAATATATATGATATCCTTATAGCAGTTGCTATTTTTAGTTTTATACCGACGAAAGCATTGGATTATGTAGGGGATTTATTGAACAAAAACTCAAACAAAATAATTAATCGAAAGGCATATAGTCAAAAAATACGAGGGACGATAGTGGAGAAGCTGGGAAGCATTTCAGCATCCTTTGAACAATTGGCGAATACGTTTAATCATATCTCGCAAAAGAAATCGGGACTTAACACAAAAGATGTTACGATTCTTTTTGATCAGGTAGCAGATCAGGTATGTAAAGACTGCGGATTATGCCTTTGTTGTTGGGAAAGAGAATTTCATAACACATATCAGGTGATGTTTAATATTCTAGAGACATTAGAAGAGAAAGGCAGAATTTATGAAACTGATATTCCTGAATGGTTTAGTAAGCGCTGTATAAGAATTGAAACCTTTGTTAACGCAATGAATAACATGTTTGAGATTTATAAAGTGAATTTGATGTGGACGAATAAAGTGGGGGAAAGTAGAGGTTTGGTTTCCCAGCAGCTTCAAGGGGTAGCGAAAATTATTACCAATCTTGCTGAAGAGATTACAATAGACTTGGAATTTGATGATGAAATGGAAAAAGAGATCATGATTGCAATGGATAAAATAGGGATGGTTGCAAAAGAAATAACTGTTCTACGTAATAGCAGCAGTAAATATGAAGTGGATATTATTTTCAAATCATGTGGTGGCACTCGCAAATGCATCAAAAATGCTGCACCAATAGTATCCAAAGTCATTGGTAGGAAAATGGTGAAAGAAAATATGATATGTAGTAAACAAAAACGGAAAGATAGATGTGTTGTAAAATTTAGAGAAGAGGAGACATATCAAATATCGACAGGGATTTCGCAGATAAGTAAAAAAGGGCAGACGCAGTGCGGTGATAGCTATTCATTTATGCAATTAAAAGATGGTAAGTATGTGTTAACACTTAGTGATGGTATGGGGAGTGGTAAAAAAGCACTGAAAGAAAGTAGTGCAACAATTGCTTTGCTTGAACAATTTCTAGATTCTGGATTCGATAAAGATACGGCAGTAAAACTGATTAATTCAGTACTCGTATTGAAATCGCCTGAAGAATCTTTTTCTACAATTGATCTTTCTGCGATTGATCTACAGACAGGCAATGTCGAGTTCGCAAAAATAGGAGCTGCTTCAACATTTATAAAAAAACAAGATAGGATAGAAGTTATTAAATCCACATCATTACCTGTGGGAATACTAAGCAACATAGATATGGAAATATCCAGCAAGAAAGTAAATGAAGGTGATTTTATCATTATGATGAGCGATGGGGTGCTAGATGCCAATAAACAGGTAATTAAAAAAGAGGCTTGGTTAAAAGATGTACTTTGTGATATAAGCTCCTCAAATCCTCAAGAAATTGCAGATCAAGTCCTGAAAATTGTATTGGATAATAGTGGAAGTGTAGAAGATGATATGACAGTATTAGTAGCAAAAGTATGGAAAAAAGTTAGTTGATTATGAATAAAAAGACTTAATTGTGAGTAGACTATCAATATAGTAAAATGCAACCAAGCTATATACATTTAGAATCGTTTTTTTGTGAGTTGGAGGTAGTCTATGATGCACGATGATGCAAAACAAGTCGTTATTTTAAAAAACATACAATCAAAGTACATAGAAGAAGCTATTATCATATTGAAAAGTAAACATCAGCTAATAGGTACAAAACAAGGGGAGAAAATGATGATGCATGATTTTAAGAATAATAATGATATAGTAAAAGAGGCGCAAAATATTATCGATCAATATATCGACCAGCATTCTTCAAAATATCATTTTTTTTCAAAAGAACAAAAAAATAATGGATTAAGGAAATGGAATATTTCCGTTGGGTTTATACTAAATATTGCATTGTTTGTCTCCATAACTTTGTTTATATATTTGTTATCGAGGGCAATTTAATATATATTTTGCTGAGCAGCTAAGTTTTAGCTGCTTTCTTTTTTGAAGACCTCATCACACAATCTTTTAAAGGATTGTTCAAATCTTTCATCATCAGATTTTTGTCTTTTTTTTGGATTTGTTGTTTTGCCTCCTGAACGTGAGCGTCGTACTTTCTGAGAAAGATGACGTTCAAATAAGAGTTTATCGATATTATCCTTGTTATAGATCAATCCATTTTGATTAATAGCATAAGCATGTTTTGAGAGTGCCATGGTAGCTACGCCGTAATCTTGAGTAACAACAATATCTTTTTTCGTTGTTCTATTAATTAGAGCGATATCAACAGCATCTCTACCTTTATCAACCATAATGACCTCTGAATAACCGTCATTGAGTGAATGGCTTGTATCAATAAACATTAATACAGGTATACTATAATTTTTTGCTATACTTACAATCTGTTTCTTAACTGGGCATGCGTCTGCATCTACAAGTATTTTCATTTATGTACTCCAATCTTTTTCTTGATTTAAAAAAAGTATAATATATGTAATGGGAATTTGCAACTTATATTGCGTTTGATAGTATTAGGGGAAAAGATATGATTGACAATTGACAGAGCTCATGATTATTGTTAAAATTGGTTAAGAGTTAATAAATTGTAGTTTTGTGATGAGTCAAGGGATAGTCCTCTTGACTTTTTTGTATACATGGAGGCGAACATGAAGATAGGGAATGTACAAATAGAAAACAATGTATTTCTTGCCCCTATGGCGGGAATTACAGACTTACCATTTCGTGTACTTTGCAAAGCGCACGGATGTGGTTTAGTATATTCGGAAATGGTGAGTGCCAAGGCGTTATATTATAAAGATAAAAGAACCTATGAGTTATTACAAATTGATGAAAGAGAAAAGCCAGTAGTTGTTCAAATATTTGGTTCAGAACCAGAAATTATGGCACAAATAGCAAATGAGGCAGTGAGTACAGGTGCCTGTATCATAGATATTAATATGGGGTGTCCTGCACCCAAAATAGTTAAGAACGGTGAAGGTTCTGCACTTATGCAAAGACCTGAACTGGTTGGTGAAATCGTTAAGGCTGTTTCAAGCTCCGCTGACGTACCGATAACAGTTAAAATACGCAAAGGGTGGAATGATGATAACATTAATGCTACACAAATTGCAGTTATTGCAGAGCAAAACGGTGCACAAGCTGTAACAGTACATGGGCGAACAAGAGAACAGTTTTACAGTGGAAAAGCGGATTGGGATATTATTAAGGATGTAAAAAAAGCTGTCTCTATTCCCGTAGTAGGAAATGGTGATATATTTTGCCCAGAAGATGCAAAGAAAATGCTTGAATATACTGGGTGCGATAGTGTAATGATAGGGAGAGGAGCGCAGGGAAATCCATGGATTTTCTCGAGGACAATCCATCTGTTGGAAACTGGGGAACTTCTCCCAGAACCGACGCCCGAAGAAAAGATAGAAAAAGCGATAGAACATCTCCGGTTTTTAGTTGCGTATAAAGGTGAATATGTAGGAATCAGAGAAGCTAGAAAACATATAAGTTGGTATATTAAAGGACTACATGATGCAGCGAGGATAAGGCAAAAAGTTAATAGCATTACAACACTTAAAGGAATGGAAAAAGAGCTGGAAAAAGTACTTAGATTTTAATTGTTTTTTTTATTGACGATAAGACAGGGCTTTGGTATACTTATACCTAATATTTAAATGAAAAAAACTACGTATATATATTAAATAGAAAGGGAGTTGATTACTATCTATAATGATAAATTTGTAAAAGAAGGGTTAACTTTTGATGATGTTTTATTAGTCCCTCAGAAATCCGAAGTTTTACCAAGAGAAGTAGAACTTGCAACTAAATTGACTAAAACTATTAAATTAAATATTCCTATGATGAGTGCGGCTATGGATACTGTCACTGAATCACGTATGGCGATTGCAGTTGCAAGAGAAGGTGGCATAGGTATATTGCATAAAAATATGTCCATTAAAGATCAAGCACAGGAAGTGGATAAGGTAAAAAGATCCGAACACGGCGTTATTATAGATCCTTTTTTCCTTTCTCCAGAAAACACATTACACGAAGCAAATTTGCTAATGGGGAAATACAAGATTTCAGGTGTACCAATCACGGTAGGAGGTAAGTTGGTTGGTATATTAACTAATAGAGATTTAAGATTTGAAACTAATTTTGATAAACCTATTAAAGAGGCTATGACAAAAGAAAAATTAATCACTGCTTCGGAAGGCACAACACTTGATCAAGCACAAGAAATACTAAGGCATCATAAGATTGAGAAACTTCCAATTGTTGATGATGAGGGTAAACTCAAAGGTTTGATTACAATCAAGGATATTGAAAAAGCTGTTCAATATCCTAATTCTGCGAGAGATAATACTGGGAGACTTCTAGCGGGTGCTGCAGTGGGTGTTTCGTTAGATATGATGGAAAGAGTTGAAGCCCTTGTAGAAGCAAAAGTAGATGTTATCGTGCTAGATTCTGCACATGGTCATCATAAAAATATTGCGGAAGGTATTAAGAAGATAAAAACAGCTTATCCTGATTTGCAATTAATTGCTGGAAATATAGCAACAGCTCAAGCAGCAAAAGATTTGATTAAAGCAGGTGTAGATGGAATAAAAGTAGGAATTGGACCAGGATCCATTTGCACTACTAGGGTTGTTGCAGGCATCGGTGTGCCACAGATTACAGCAATATATGATGTGGCGCAGGAAGCAAAAATGCATGGTATACCTGTCATTGCAGACGGTGGCATAAAATATTCGGGAGACATTCCAAAGGCGATAGCTGCAGGCGCAGATGTAATTATGGTAGGAAGTCTATTGGCAGGATGTGAAGAGAGTCCAGGAGAATCTGAAATTTATCAAGGCAGACAATTTAAAGTATATAGAGGTATGGGTTCGATAGGTGCAATGCAAGAAGGCAGTAAAGATAGATATTTTCAAGAAGAAAGTAAAAAACTCGTACCAGAAGGTGTAGAAGGAAGGGTGCCATATAAAGGGCCTGTTTCTGATACAATTTTTCAACTATTAGGTGGTTTAAAAGCAGGGATGGGGTATTGTGGTACAAAATCAATTCAAGATTTAAAAGAAAACGGTAAATTCATTAAGATTACCAGTGCATCATTAAAAGAGAGCCATCCCCATGATATATATATAACAAAAGAAGCACCGAATTATAGCGTGAGTTTGTAAACGGAACAGACTAGCGTACGTTAAAATGGTGTATTATAAATGATCTATATATCTTGAACAATTGAAATATTCTCAAGATATATAGGTTGTTTTCTATTTTTTTTTAATGTTTCACTTGAAATTTCCCATAATCTTTGATATAATATTTTTAGTGAAACGGTGTTTTATATAATGGGACGTGATTAAATCGTGGCAAAAGGTGTTCAGACTTTAGATAGAGCTTTAGATATACTCGAGTTGTTAGCAACTGAAAAAAAAGGTCTAGGCGTTACTGAGATTGGAACGCGTGTAGGCTTGCATAAGAGTACAGTACATAGATTGCTAGCTGCACTTGGTGAAAGAGGATATGTTGAAAAGAACACAGATTTTGGCACATATCAATTAGGTCTTAAAATTGTTGAGATTAGCAGTCTTCATCTAAATAGTATTGAGCTCAAAACAGAAGCAGCTCCTTATCTAAGAAAACTGGCAGCTGAAAGCACACAGCCGGTGCATCTTGCTACTTTTGTTGACGGTGAAGTTATCTATATTGAAAAAGTGCAGACACTAAATACGATTCGTATGTATTCACAAATTGGAAAACGTGCACCAATCCATTGTTCTGCGGTAGGTAAAGCTTTATTGATAGATCTGTCAGAAGATGAAATAAGGAAAGTATTACAGAATCGGGATTTGTATGCATATACTACGAATACATTAACAGATGTGGAATCAATAGTAGAGCAAATAAAAGTGAGCAAAGAACGAGGTTGGACAATTGATGATGAAGAGCATGAAGAAAATATAAGATGTATTGCTGCACCAGTTTATGATTATAGAGGTGAGGTCATTGCAGCAGTTAGTACGTCAGGGCCTGACAACGTTATTTCAAAGGAAAGAGATAAAGAGATTTGTAGCTATGTTTTGGAAGCTGCTGAACAGATATCGAAAAGAATGGGATACAATCCTAATTAAAATGAGTCTGAGTAAAAACTTAAGGCTCAAAAAATATACAAGAAAGTGAAACGACGTTTCATAATGTGAGACGTATAAAAAATTCTAATCCATATATAATAATAATGGATAGATAGAAAATTACATAGGAGGGTTTTTAAATGATGGATAAAGAAAAAGTAATTAGTCGAATTTGCGATTCAGGTATTGTTGCAGTTGTTAGAGCTGAAAACAGTGATCAGGCTCGCAAAATTACAGACGCATGTTTAGAAGGGGGCGTAGCGGCAATTGAAATGACCTTTACTGTGCCAGGAGCCCATAAGCTAATAGAAGAGTTGGCAAAGACTTATTCTAATGGAGAAATTATATTAGGGGCAGGTACTGTAATGGATTCTGAGACTGCAAGGATTGCCATTCTTTCAGGTGCACAGTATATTGTTAGCCCATATTTGGATATAAATACAGTGAAATTATGTAATAGATATAGAGTCCCTTGTATGCCTGGCGCAATGACCATAAAAGAAGTAGTAGAAGGCATGGAAGCAGGCGCGGATATTATTAAAATATTCCCAGGTGGTGCTTTTGGACCTAACATTATTAAAGATATTCGTGGACCAATCCCTTATGCAAAACTAATGCCTACAGGTGGCGTAAGTGTAGACAATGTGGATCAATGGATTAAAGCTGGTGCTGTAGCAGTAGGAGCTGGTAGTGCTTTAACTGCTGGTGCTAAGACTGGAGATTATGAAGCAATTACAAGAGCAGGAAAAGAATTTGTACAAAAAATTAAAGTAGCTAGAGGACTTTAGAAGAAAGGATGAATATAGATGTCTAAAAAAGTAGTTACAATGGGCGAAATTATGTTAAGATTATCTACTCCTGGATATCAAAGATTTACGCAATCGGAATCATTTGATGTTGTATATGGTGGAGGGGAAGCAAATGTTGCAGTTTCTCTATCAAACTATGGATTAGATTCATACTTTGTAACAAAGTTACCCGATAATCCAATTGGACAAAGTGCAGTGAACCATTTAAGAAGATATGGCGTAAATTCAGATTATATTGCTAGAGGTGGAGAAAGAGTTGGAATCTATTTCTTAGAGACTGGTGCTTCAATGAGACCATCTAAAGTTGTATATGATAGAGCACATTCAGCAATTTCCGACGCAGATATACAAGATTTTGATTTTGATGCAATTTTCAAAGATGCAGAATGGTTCCATTTTTCAGGTATTACGCCTGCAATTAGTGATAAAGCAGCGCAAGTCACTGAAGAGGCGTTGAAAGCTGCTAAGAAACATGGTGTTACAGTTAGTGTTGACTTAAACTACAGAAAGAAATTATGGACACCAGAAAAAGCAAAAGAAATCATGACAAAATTAATGGATTATGTAGATGTATGTATTGGAAATGAAGAAGATGCAGAAAAAGTATTAGGATTCAAACCTGGAGAAACAGATGTTACAAAGGGTGAATTAGAGTTAGATGGTTATAAAGATATTTTTAAACAAATGAAAGAACAGTTTAATTTTAAATATGTCGTTACAACTTTAAGAGAGAGCTATTCAGCATCCGATAATGGATGGTCAGCTCTTATATATGATGGAAATGAATTCTACCGTTCTAAAAAGTATGATGTGAGAATTGTAGATAGAGTAGGTGGAGGCGACTCCTTCGCAGGAGGATTAATCTACTCATTAGTAACTGGTAAAGATTTTAAAGAATCTTTAGAATTTGCTGTGGCAGCATCAGCGTTAAAGCATACTATTCCAGGTGATTTCAACCTAGTATGTGCTGATGAAGTAATGACACTAGCAAATGGAGATGCCTCTGGTAGAGTTCAGAGATAACGCTACTTCCTATGTTTTTTATATATGACTTTGGGCTCTGGAATTATTTCTAGAGCCCTTCTTTTTAAAATTGGAGGAAATTGGAGGAATGAATAATGATTATTAAAGATCAAACAAATGATCAAAAAGAATTTGATGTAGTTGGTTTTGGTGAAGTAATGTTACGGTTATCCTCTCCAAGTAAAGAAAGAATATCTCAAGGTGAAATGTTTGAGAAAAAAGCTGGGGGATCAGAACTTAATGTGGTTTCTGGAATATCTCTCCTAGGTTTAAGAACAGGTATTATCACAAAGCTACCATACAATGAAATTGGAAAGTTTGTAAAGAACAAAATTAGATATTATGGAGTCAGTGATGACTATTTGGTATTCGATAAGTCGTTACATAATAGGCTGGGAATATACTACTATGAAAATGGTGCATACCCAAGAAAACCGACAGTCG
The DNA here is from genome assembly GCA_963662695.2 of Clostridia bacterium. Taxonomy (GTDB): domain Bacteria; phylum Bacillota; class Clostridia; order SK-Y3; family SK-Y3. The sequence continues at coordinate 2,373,150 of CAXXDC010000001.1, forward strand.
TATATGATAGATATGATTCTTCAATTGGATCAATTTCATTAGATGAGATAGATTCAACCGTCTTTACCAATACAAGCGTTTTTCATGTAAGTGGAATATCCCTTGCACTGAGTCAAGAAGTTAGAGAGGTAGTTATTGCTCTAATAAAAAGATTTAAAGAGAATGGTGTACTGATTTCTTTTGATGTTAACTATCGTGCTTTTCTTTGGGATGAAGAAACAGCAAGAGATACCATTACGTCTATATTACCTTATATTGATATTCTCTTTGTATCTGAAGAAACTTCTAGAAGGATGTTACAGCAACAGGGAAGTTTAAAAGAGATTATGAAAAACTACACAAAAACATATGGTGTAAAAATAGTCGCTACCACTATGAGAGAAGTTATTAGCCCTACTCGCCATACTTGGAACTCTATGATTTATAGTGCTGAAGAGGATCAATTTTATGAAGAGGAGCCATATGAAGGCATTGAAGTTGTCGATAGGATAGGAAGTGGAGATGCTTACCTGGCTGGTACGCTTTTTGGTTTGATTCAATATAACAGTCTACAAAAAGCTTTAGAATTTGGTAATGCAATGGCAGCAATAAAAAATACAGTGCCTGGAGACATGCCTGCTTCCGATTTTGAAGAGATAGAAAAGGTAATCAAAAGTCATAAAAAAATTGGCATTGATAGTGAAATGAATAGATAAAGAATAAGGGACGATTTGTTTACCACATTATTGTGGTAAACAAATCGTCCTTTTGCCACATTATTTCTGCAACCTCTTTAATAATTCATAATAACCTGGGAAAGAAATATCAACCGCGTGGGCATTACTAATTTTCGATGGTGATTCTGATACTAAACCAGCAATCGCCATTGCCATCGCAATACGATGATCATGATAAGATTCATATTGGGCACCATGTAAGGGGTTACCACCATTTATTATCATACCATCTTCCGTTTCTTGTATATCCACACCTGCCTTAGATAATTCCGTTACAACAGTTTGAATTCTGTTAGACTCCTTTACCTTTAACTCTTCAGCATCTTTAATAATAGTAGTACCTTTAGCTATAGAAGCAGCCACTGCTATAATAGGTATTTCATCAATTAATCTAGGAATAATCTGTCCACCAATTGTTGTACCTTGCAAGACTGAAGAAGAAACGGTGATATCGGCAACAGGTTCATTGTTCAAAGTACGTCGGTTTGACAATTCGATTTTGCCACCCATCGCAAAGAGTACATCAATAATTCCTGTTCTAGTCGGGTTAATACCAACATTTTTAATCGTTATCTCCGAATTAGGTACAATTAGTCCTGCCACCATAAAATATGCAGCAGACGATATATCACCTGGTACAGTGATATGTTGTGCAGAAAGTTCAGAGATAGGGGTGCTAGAAATATGAAGTCCGTTAACACTAATATTAGCACCGAAATAGTTTAGCATTAATTCCGAATGGTCTCTTGACCTTGCTGGTTCAATAATGTTTGTATCTCCTTCGGCATATAGGCTGGCAAGCAACAATGAAGATTTTAGTTGCGCGCTAGCAACAGGAAGATGATATTTAATGCCATGTAATTTTTGTCCTCTTATCGTGAGTGGACATAGGTTATCATTGTCTTGTCCTGATATACTTGCTCCCATTTCTTTGAGAGGATTAACGACCCTTCCCATAGGTCGTTTTCTAATGGAGGCATCACCGTCAATGGTACATTTTAGATGTTTTTGACCCGCTAGAAGCCCTAGCATTAAACGTGTAGTTGTTCCTGAGTTACCTGTATATAAAATATATTCAGGAGATTTTAGACCATTTAAACCTTTCCCCTGTACAATGATCTTATGATTTGATGAGACCTCTATTGGTATGCCAAGTTTTCTAAAACATTCAATGGTACTGAGACAATCTTCGCCCATTAAAAAGCCATCAATTTCTGTATCGCCATTTGCAATTGAGCCGAACATTACCGCTCTATGGGAAATGGATTTATCGCCTGGGACAGTCACTTCCCCATTCAAAGAATTCGCCGGGTTGATATTCATAAAATTCGCTCCTTTAATCTCTTTCTACAATTTCATAATTGTGTTTAATTAGTATTTGATGTGCGTTATGCACACTTTCAGTATCTGTGAGACTGAGGATGAGTACACCGCCTTCATATTCTCTACTATTTGACACATTAATATTTTTGATATTAATATTATTTTTTCCAAGAATAGTTGCAACTTTACCGATAATACCAGGTGTATCCTTAACATCAATGATTAACTCATATGACTCTGGAATTAAGCCTGTCACCTTAGAAGTCATCGTGTCTCTATATGCTTTTGCATTGCTAAAAAAATTAAAAACATAATTATCGTCTTCTCGATCAATAGCCTTTTTGAAATTATTTAATATATTAATATAATTGTCCAGCACTTTTAAAATAGCATCATTATTACTAAAACATACGTTATGCCACATTTCTGGGTTGGACGAAGCAATTCTAGTAATATCCTTAAACCCTCCAGCAGCAATTTTTTGCATATATCCTTCCGGCGTATCCGTAGTTTCTACCATATTTACAAGGGCTGATGCAATAATATGTGGTACATGGCTAATTGCACCCGTAACTTCATCGTGAATCTGTGGATCTAATTTGACAGGAATACTTCCAAAATTTCGTACAATTCCTGTGAGTAGTGCTACATCTTGTTCTTCAGTTTTAGAGCAAGGCGCTAAAATATAATATGCATTTTCAAAAAGATGACTTTGACTTGCTGCATATCCAGACTTTTCTGAGCCTGCCATAGGATGTCCACCTACAAAATGAAAAGATGCAGGTATCTGTTCAATTTTATTAATCAATTGTGATTTTGTACTTCCAGTATCAGTGATGATACAGTTGGATTTAATAAAGGGAATGATTTTTTCAATCCATTCGACTGTTTTACCTACAGGGGTACAAATAAAAACAATATCTGATTCCTTAATCTCTGGTGTTACATCAGTAGCAGCCACAGAAATAATTTTTTCATCTAAAGCCTGTTGTAATGCAGACGCATTAAAATCAATACCAATGATTTTTTTTACTCCGCATTTCTCTTTGAGGGCTTTAGCAATAGAACCACCAATCAAGCCAAGCCCTACAATTGTTATGCATTCAACCATTTCTAAAAAACCTCCAAATATAGTACTTCTACTAAGGCTTGTATAAAAGATTCACATTCCTCTTTCGTGCCAATTGTAACACGAATCCATGTTGGCATATCATATCCACCGCATGGTCTTACAATAATACCCTTATGTAATAGTGCCTCAAATATTTTTTGACTATCCTTCTCCACATTTACAGTAATAAAATTTGTTTCAGAAGGCAGATAATCAAGCCCTAACTTCTTAAAGGAATAATAAAGGAATTCTTTATTCTCCTTATTTGTTTCATAACTAAGATTTTTAAATTCTTCATCTTCTAAGCTTGCAACTGCTGCAACTTGTGCGAACCTATTCACATTAAATGGACTACGGACTTTTTCAAGTTTAGCAATCATATCTATATTGGATATCGCATACCCTACCCTTAACGAGGCTAAGCCATATATTTTTGAAAAAGTTCTTAAAATAATAATATTAGAATATTGTTCAAGTAGATCCAAAGACTCTGGATAATCATCACAAGTAACATATTCGTAGTAGGCTTCATCTAAAATAACAACAACATCTTTAGGAACCATTTGTAGAAATTTATCTTGTTGCTGCTTTGTATATATTGTTCCAGTCGGATTATTAGGATTACAAAGCCAAATAAGCTTTGTCTTCTCAGTTATTCTTGCTGCCATTGTATCTAAATCAAAACAGTACTTATCATTTAATGGTACTTTTACACACATACCATCTGATAGTTTTATACCAGTTTCATATAATGGGAAAGTGATTGAAGCCATAATTGATTCTTCTCCCGGGTTCATAAAAACTTTAGGTATCATTTCAATAATGCCGTCAGAACCAGCACCAAAGAAAAATTGTGTAGGCTTTAGATTCATTTTTTTAGCCAGCATATTTCGAAGTTCAGTACAATTAGCATCAGGGTATAGGGCGGGGTTTTCTAATGTTTTCATCATAGCAGATTTTGCTTTAGCTGAACACCCTAAAGGGTTTTCATTAGATGCCAATTTCACTATTTTTTGCAGTCCTAGTTGTCTTTGTACTTCTTCAATTGGTTTTCCAGGTACATAGGGTTTAATTTGATTGAGTACTTCTCTAACTTGTATAGTCAATTGTATCACTCCAATTATGTATAAGCTTTTATATAACTTTTGCTACCATTATATCAAAACACATAAAAAAAAGGAATGTTTTCGATAAACAATGCATAAAATCTTTTTTAAACAATAGAAAAAATCACATAAAAAAAGGAAAAATGGAAAAAATATCGAATAATATTTAGTATAACTAAAATACAAAGTCTAAGGGGGAAAATACATGAAGCAATATCCAATATCAAAGCTAAGAAACGTATGTCTGATGTCTCATGGTGGAGCAGGTAAAACAACTTTAGCGGAAGCCATGTTATATAATACAGGCGTATTGGATAGGTTCGGTAAAGTGACAGATGGAACGACAACGACGGATTATGATCCAGAAGAAATCAAGAGAAAAACATCTATTAATACCGCATTAGCACCCTGTGAATGGAATGGAGATAAGTTTAATGTTATCGATACACCAGGTTATTTTGACTTTGTTGGTGGTGTCATGGAAGGTATCAGGGTAGCGGATGCAGCTGTGATTTTAGTAAGTGGAAAATCCGGTGTCTCAGTAGGCACAGAAAAGGCTTGGAAATATGCTACAGAACGAAAACTCCCCAGAATCGTATTTATTAATAAAATGGACGAAGACAATGCAAATTTTTATGCGGCCCTTGATCAATTAAGAGAAAAATTCGGAAAAACGATTGCCCCTTTCCAAGTTCCAATTAAAGAAAAAGAACATTTTATTGGCTTTGTAAACGTGGTTGATATGCAAGCAAGAAAATTCGATGGTACGAAGGTTGTTGATATTCCTATTCCAGAAGGGATGGAAGAAAAAATTGCACCCGTTAGAGAAATGATTATAGAATCGGTTGCTGAATCAAATGAAGAATTAATGGAGAAATACTTCGCAGGAGAAGCATTTTCAGTTGAAGAAATTCACCATGCATTAAGAATCGGGGTCGAAGAAAGAACGATTGTTCCTGTATTATGTGGGTCAGCACTCACAAATACGGGGGTACAGGTGTTGATGGACGCAGTTGTTGAATATTTTCCTTCACCTGATGAGATGGGTGATATTGTAGGAACAAAACCAGGAACAGAAGATATGGTTGAGAGAAAGCCTGATGCTAGTGAACCATTATCAGCACTCGTGTTTAAGACGATTGCAGATCCATATGTAGGTAAGCTTTCATTATTTAGAGTTTTTTCAGGAACTTTGAAAGCTGATTCGATGGTATACAATCCGAACACAGAGACAAATGAAAAAATTAGTCATTTGTACATATTAAGAGGCAAAAAACAAATTGAAGTAGATAAAATTAGCGCAGGTGATATAGGGGCTGTAACAAAACTGACGAATACAAATACAGGAGATACTTTGTGTGATCCATCGAATCCAATTATATTAGATGGCGTGGATTTCCCAGAACCAGCAATTTCTCTTGCGATTATACCTAAAGCAAAAGGTGACGAGGAAAAAGTAGGTTCAGGTCTTCATAGACTTGTTGAAGAGGATCCTACATTAAAAGTTGAACACAATGTAGAAACACATCAACAACTTATTTCAGGTATTGGTGAACAGCACCTTGATATTGTAGTAAGTAAGTTGAAATCTAAATTTGATGTATCGGTAGATTTAATAGAACCAATAGTACCTTATAGAGAGACAATTAAGAAGAAAGTAAAAGTAGAAGGAAAACATAAAAAACAATCAGGAGGACACGGTCAATTCGGTCATGTTTGGATCGAATTTGGACCTGGTGAGACAGAAGACCTAACTTTTGAGGAGAAGATTTTTGGTGGTTCTGTACCGAGAAATTACATTCCCGCTGTTGAAAAAGGTTTAAGAGATAGCATGAAACAAGGCGTATTAGCCCAATATCCTGTTGTTAATTTAAAAGCTACACTGGTAGATGGGTCATATCATCCAGTAGATTCATCAGAAATGGCCTTTAAGGTGGCTGCATCTCAAGCCTATAAAAAGGGCTTGGAACAAGCATGCCCTATACTCTTAGAACCTGTAGCCCATGTAGAGGTTATTGTACCTGATGATTATATGGGGGATATTATAGGTGACCTAAATAAGAGAAGAGGAAGAATTAGCGGTATGAATCCCCAGTCAGGAGGACTGCAACAGGTCGTTGCAGAGGTGCCCATGGCAGAGATGTTCAAATATGCTACTGATTTAAGATCAATGACACAGGGCAGAGGAAGCTTTACTTCAAAACTAGCAAGATACGAAGAAGTGCCTTCAAATGTGAGTCGAAAAATTATAGAAGAAGCTCAAAAAGAAGAACATTAATAGAACAGTTGCGCGCTGAGAGTTGAGAGCTGAGGGTTTAGATGTTAAACTGGCTTTCAATTCTCTTTTTATGTGGCAAAAGTGGCAAAGGGACGTTTTGTTTGCCACATATGATGTACAAAGATAGTTTTTTCTGCATATTTAATACCCTTTTTAAATATAATTAAATAACTATATTTTTAAAGGAAGTGTTGCAGTATGTTTGTTTTTTCTTTTGAACTAAAACTTAAGAAGATATTAACGACTGCACTCGTTTTTTTTATGGTTGTTATATTGGTGTCGATAACATTTAAATTTATAGGTACAGCAGATCATTCAATGTTTAACAATATAATAAACGGACAGAATACATTTCAATTCAGAGATATTAAGACAAACGAAGATAGAATAGATTTTTTAAAACAGTTTGGATGGGAAGTAGAGGGTGTGCCCATTGAAATTGTAGAGGTACAGATTCCAGAAGAATTCGATCAGGTCTATATAAACTATAATGAATATCAGAAAGAAGTTGGCTTAGATTTAAAAAACTATAAAGGGAGAAGAGTCAAAAGATATACATATAGAGTTGTGAATTATCCTGAACCTATTGAGGATGAAGTGAGGGCTAATATATTGGTATATAAAAATAGAGTTATTGCAGGGGATATTATGACGATACCAATAGGAGGATTTATGCATTCCTTACTCTACAAGGTAGGTGAATAATAGTATTTATTTTATTTAAACATCGACATTAAGTCGGTGTTTTTGTTTGGGTGTTATGTTATAATAATTCCAACATTAAAAAATGGATAGGAGAAACCTAATGAAAGATACGCAAAGGTTGGACAAAATTATTGCAAATAGCGGATTTGGGACAAGGAAAGAAGTTAAGAAGTTGCTAAAATCAGGAGAAGTATCAGTTGATAACAATATTGTGAAAGATGGCAGTATACATATTAATCCTTTAGAAAATAAAATAGTTGTAGCGGGACAGAAAATAGAATATAGGCAGTTTATATATCTTATGCTTAATAAGCCTGCAGGGGTCGTTTCTGCGACATGGGATAATCGAGATAAAACTGTGATAGACATAATACCAGATGAGTATAGGCATTATGAAATTTTTCCCGTAGGGCGTTTGGATAAAGATACAGAGGGATTACTTATATTAACTAATGATGGGCAATTATCTCATCAACTTCTATCACCGAAGAAACATGTACCTAAAACCTATTATGCTAAAATAGATGGAAAAGTAACTAAGGAGGATATCCAGCTGTTCAATGAAGGTGTAGAGATTGATGACGGCTATCAAACCCTTCCTGCTACACTCGAAATCTTAGAATCAGATATAATCTCAGAAATACAACTCACTATTGTAGAAGGAAAATTTCATCAGGTTAAGAGAATGTTTCGAGCTGTTAATAAAGAAGTACAATACCTTAAAAGAATTAAGATGGGTTCTCTTCCGTTAGATGATTCATTAATGCTAGGTAAATGTAGGGAGTTATCGGACAAAGAATTAGTGCTATTAAATCCATCTAAAAATAAAAAAAATTTGGGTAAATAATGAATATATAACAATAAAAAAGGAGCGAGAAGCTCCTTTTTTATTGTTATTTTATTCATATGATAATAGGCTCACTTAAGACTTTTTGTTTACAAAATGTGGTATAATGATGGTGAGAAAATAAAGGGGGGCAGAACAAGAAATGAAAACAAAGAAAAAAGGGATAGTATGCATGTTAAGTATTTTACTTATACTTACAGCATGTGCTGTGAGTAATGATGATATCAAATCCGTTAATACAGACGTTTATGTAGAGGAAGAGGTAATAGAAATTGAAGAACCAATACAGCAATCATATACTGTGAACATAAAAGCAATAGGGGATGTCATGCTAGGCCGGGGTGTAGGCGGAAGACTTAATGGGGATTATATCTACCCATTTCAAAAAGTTAGAGATACATTACAAGATGCTGATATAACCTTTGCAAACCTAGAGTCGACTTTATCTACCCGAGGAGAAAAGTTGATTGGAAAAGGGTATTGGCTAAGAGCAGACCCAAAAGCGATAAAAGGAATTAAATATGCGGGCATAGATATTTTAAACATAGCTAACAATCATATTTTAGACTTTACTGATATTGCAATGATGGACACAATAGGGATATTAGATAGCAATGATATAAAACATATAGGGGCAGGCATTAATCTCAGTGACGCACAAAAACCAACAATTTTTGAAGTTGAGGGAGTGAAAATCGGTTTTCTTGGCTATTCAGATTTTTACCAATATGGGTTTGGAATACCAGGACAGAAAGGGTATAGATATTTTGAAGCAAAAGAGGATATTGCTGGGGTTGCTCCTCTTAAATATGAATTAATCGAAGAGGATATAAAACAATTGAAAGAAGAGGTTGACTTAGTTATAATATCTCTTCATTGGGGGATAGAAGAATCTCATCATGTACCAGAAGCACAGAGGGAATTAGCCTACAAAATAATAGATGCTGGTGCAGATATGATACTTGGACATCATCCACATCAGCTACAGGGCATTGAAATATATAACGGGAAAGCGATTGTTTACAGTATGGGTAATTTTATATTCGATCAGAATGATAAAGAAAATAATGAAACAATGATTGTAGATGTTGACTTTACTGATGGAAAAATTTCAAGATTAGAGGTATTCCCACTTAAAATTATCGGCAAAACACAAACTGTATTTGCAGAAGGAGAAGATGCGTCACATATTCTTGGATATTTACAGAAATTTTCTAAACAACTAGATACAATACCAACGATTGAGGACGATAGGTTGATTTTCCCCCCATTATTCTAGTATCTTAAGTTTTGCAGTAGAAAAGCAGAAAAGTACCCCGTAAGCCACTGAGAATAGTGAATTTGCGGGGTTTGCATTTTTTCGTTTTTTTGTAGCGTAAAATTACCTTTTTTTAGTTTTTGAAATATTTTTTTTGATTTGTTGTAATGTTCTTATCTTTGCTGAGAAATCAACGTTTGTAGCTTCCCCAATATCTTTTAATACCTCATCATAATAATCAAATAAATAATAGTTTTGATCAATATTAGTACATGTACAGCTCTTTAAGCTCTCAATCATTTTTGTAATACTATGTTTACCATCAGTAATGTGTTCAAGTATTCTCGCTAGAACTAGGGCAATAAAGCAAGTTAGAAAATGTGCTTTGATATGCTCTTCTGTTGAGAGAAAAACTGGTCTGGTTTCTAAATCACTCTTTGTTACTTTAAATGATTCTTCGATTTTCCATAAACCACGATAAATATCAATAATTCTGCTTGCTGATTCTTTGTATTCGCTTGTTACAAGTACATAATATCCATCTAAAGCTTCTTGAGTCTTAATTTTATCATCATCGAGTTCTAAAACTTTTCCTGAAACAATTTCACCAGTTGATTTATCAAAGCTGATATTCTTAATATAAGAAGTTGCACCATAAGCAGTTGCTCTATTGTAGCTTGCAGGTGACTTAATAAGCCTTCTTGCTTTTTCAAGAGCTTTTTCTCTTTCGAACCTTGCTTTCTTAGCATACTTCTTACTATAGAAAACAACTTGTTTTTCATGAACAGTTCTTTTAATTTTTTTCCCAGTGATACTTGTAACCCAAATTTCTCTGGGATATAATCTTTCTTTCCACTTGTAATCCTGTCCGTACCACTCGTAGTCTGTATCATCAGTAATATAGTTTTTTAATTCGTTATTTGCACCTCGTGCAGATTGACTAAAAACATAACCATCCTTAGCAGACAAAGTATAGTAAATATTATCACCAGTAGACATACCCTTATCAGCAACCACAATAACTTTACCAAGATCAAACTCTTTTTTCATCCTAGAGAAAGTAGGGCGATAAGTCAGACAATCATTAGTATTACCAGCATATAAGTCATAGGTAATAGGAATTCCATTAGTATCCATAAACAGTCCCATTTGAATAATAGGGTTTGGTCGGTGTTCTTTACAAACACCTTTACGTCTAAAATCATCTTCATGATCAGATTCAAAATAATAATTTGTGACATCATAATAAACAAGGCTGGTATCTCTACCATAATGGTCTTTGATTTGATCATTAATCCACTGTTGTAATTCGTATCCCTTATCATTAAAAAAGCTAAGAGCTCTATACACATCATCGAGGGAGTAATTTACTCTTTCAAAAAACATATCTCTGTTTTCATAAGCTTTTTTCTTAGAAGAAGGCATCAGAAGTCTAGAGAAGACCAATAGCTTCATAATGTTATTTGTATTCGCTTCAATTTTAGTAGAGCGTTGTCTGTTAATCAAAAACTTATCAATTTGAAGCGTGTGATATAGTGAACTAAAAGCAGCATATCCAAAGTTCTTCCGGTTGTTAGTTCCGACTTTAAGTTTCTCATCATGACTAAATTCAAGCTTAATAGGTTTAGATTCAATAGCTTTTTGTATCTTCATTTCTTCGACAACTTGAGTGAAATGAGCGATAGGGTCATCGTACTCTTTAATAAGTTCATCTAAGTAACCAATAGATTGGATCGTTCTAGCCCTAGGTTTCTTAGTAATCTTATCTCTATAGCTTTCAGCAATAGCTAAATATGTTCTTCCAGTTTTATTATTTTTTGATTTTTTTAAATACATAAATATCTCCCAGATTTAATAGTATATTACTATTATAGCATAAAATGATACTAAAGACTACAAAAACACGAAAGAAAAATAAAAAAAATAAAGCCTGAAACAATTGGTATAACTTTGTTTCAAGCTTAGCTATATGTAAAGTTGCTGCAAAACTTCGGCAGAAGGAGAAGATGCGTCACATATTCTTGGATATTTACAGAAATTTTCTAAACAACTAGATACAATACCAACGATTGAGGACGATAGGTTGATTTTCCCCCCATTATTCTAGTATAATATAAATACAATAAAAAAATGGAGGAGAGAAATGGACGGAATATTACAAAGACTACAGAAAGAATTTAGCTTAAAAACATTTCAGGTGGAAAACACTGTAAAGCTCATTGATGATGGGAATACCATTCCATTTATTGCACGTTATAGAAAAGAAATGACAGGAGAGCTCAATGACCAAGTATTAAGAGAATTTTACGACAGACTTACTTACCTCAGAAATTTAGAATCAAGAAGAGAAGAAGTAAGACGATTAATTGACGAACAAGAAAAGCTTACAGAAGAAATTGCAGCAAATATCGAAAAAGCACAAACACTTCAGGAAATTGAAGATATCTATAGACCATTTAGACCGAAAAGAAGGACTCGGGATACTGTTGCTAAAGAAAAAGGTCTTGAGCCTCTTGCGTTAGCTTTATTTGCACAAGAATTATATGAAGGAAATATAGAAAATATCACACAGCCTTATCTAAACGAAGAAAAAGAAGTACATACAATAGAAGATGCACTAAATGGCGCAATGGATATTATTGCAGAGATGATATCTGACAATGCTGAATATCGAAAAGCGATACGAATGATAACTTATAAACAGGGGATACTGGTTTCTAAGGCATCTAAGGAAGAAGATTCAGTTTATCGTATGTACTATGATTATAAAGAGCCACTTTCAAAGGTCGCGAGTCATCGGATACTAGCAATCAATAGAGGAGAAAAAGAAGATTTTCTAAATGTTTCAATTGTCATTGCACAGGAAAAAATAATTGAATATATTATGAATCAGATTATTCCGTCAAAGAGATCAATTACAACAGAATATGTAGAAAGAGCTGCGGAAGATGCATACAAAAGATTAATAGCACCGTCTATAGAACGAGAACTTAGAAACGAATTGACAGAGAAAGCACAAGAACAAGCAATAAAAATATTTGCAGAGAATTTGAAGAATTTATTATTACAACCTCCTGTAAAAGGTAGTGTAGTTCTTGCATTAGACCCAGCATATAGAACGGGTTGTAAAATCGCAGTTGTTGATGAAACTGGTAAAGTATTGGATACGACAGTAGTTTATCCTACGCCACCAGAGAAAAAGATAGATGAAGCAAAAAAGAAATTAACATCATTAATTGACAAACACAAAGTAGACATTATATCTATAGGGAATGGAACAGCCTCAAAGGAATCAGAAATATTTGTAGCTGACCTCATTAAAGAGATTGATCGGGAAGTCTTTTATATGGTGGTAAGTGAATCAGGGGCATCAGTATATTCTGCCTCAAAGCTTGGTGCTGAAGAATTTCCAGATTATGATGTAGCACTAAGAAGTGCAGTATCCATTGGTAGAAGGCTACAAGATCCACTGGCGGAGCTTGTGAAAATTGATCCTAAGGCGATAGGTGTAGGACAATATCAGCATGATATGAACCAAAAAAGACTTGGTGAATCCTTAGGTGGTGTAGTTGAAGATTGTGTAAATAGTGTAGGCGTAGATTTAAATACAGCTTCACCATCATTACTTCAGTATATTTCGGGAATTAGTGCAACTGTTGCAAAAAATATCGTTTCATATAGAGAAGAGAATGGAAAGTTCGAAAATAGAAAACACCTACTAAAAGTGAAAAAATTAGGTCCTAAAGCCTTTGAACAATGTGCAGGTTTCTTGCGAATTACTGAAGGAACCAATGTACTCGATAATACATCAGTACATCCAGAATCCTATAAAGCAGCAGAAGAATTATTAAAAAAGATGAATTATATGGTGGATGACGTGAAGGCGAATCAATTACAAGGACTGAAAGATAAAGTTGCAGAAGCAGATCGCAAACAGCTTTGCGAAAATTTAGGCATCGGATTACCCACGTTGAGAGATATTGTGGATGAGTTACTAAAACCAGGTAGGGATC
>CAXXDC010000002.1:0-874360 GCA_963662695.2 Clostridia bacterium
ATCTGTTTCTGCATAGATGGCATGTAAATTAATGCGTTTTTTTCCTGGAATCAATGAAAACGCCTTTTCAATATCCATTCTTAATTCTTGTGCTGTTCTTGCTCTTCCAGGATAATTTCCCGTAACTTGAATACCACCAGTTAATTCTTGACCAGATTCTTCAAAACCTACTAGATCATCACCCTGCCAACAATGCATAGATATCGAAATTTTTTCTAATTGACTTAATACTTCATCAGTGTCTACTCCCCATTTTGCATATACTTTCTTTAGCTCTTAAATAATTTTCTTCGATAAACTTTTTTTCTGAATTACTCATCTAAATACTCCCCCTATTTCTTAATCATACTTTTCCTATACTTTTCACTTTCCCAATTTCGAATAAAATCTACTTCTTGATTTGACATTGTTTTTAATATAAGCTTGCTTTCCTTAATATTGTTTACAACATATAAAAATGCTAACAATGTCTCTTCCATTGTCCTTGCCTCTGATTCACTCGCCTTGTATATGATTTCTCCAGTTTTTGTATTAATATTTAATTTATTTTCCTCATTGTTAACAGCTACATTTCCACACAAATAAACAAGCTGATCAGGACATAAATACTGTTTAAAGAAATCATCATTTATACTCCCACTTTTTATAGCATCTTTCAGATACTTTGTTTTGCTAGCAAAAGTGTTTTCATCCAGCTTCGCAATATCAATTGCAGGATAATTTCCCTCTATCTTTAAATAGTCTTTTATTCTTTGATTAACTTTCCTATGCAGATCAATAGATTGTTCACAATTGTCTGCGGTAACAATCAATCCATGATTTTCCATGAAAATAACTTCTGGAAACTGACCTGTTTTTTCAATACATTTTTGTATCCCATCTTTAATCTTTAATGTCAAAGAAAACCCAGGATTAATATATGGTATCCATAAATAAGAATTTCCAAATATCTTATCCGCTAAGGACTTTCCATTTTGGCTACTGCACACAATATTTGCATAAACAGAGTGTGAATGAATCACGTATTTTTTAAGAACTGAATGAAAACCAGCTTCTACAGAAGGCCTTAAACTTTTCAATCCTTCCATTTCCACAACGTTTCGTTTAACAAAAGTTACACTGTCTTTTTCATAATTAATTTTTGCATTCAAATCAACACTATCATAATACACTTTAATATTTTTGTAGTTTACAACCACAAAGCCTTCTTTAGGTGTTATTTGACTCAGCTTATATCCCGAAGCCTTTACTGCCATTAATTCTTCATTAAACTTAACAGAAGTATTTCCTCCACCACCTTGAACAAAATCTGGTGAGTTTCCGACTGCTTGTGAAATCTTTTGTAGTTCTTCAAGTTCTTTTGAATACATGACTACCCCTCCTGAATTATTTTATTAAATTTATCATAAGCTATATTCCATTCGGCCGTGTCTGTTGGTTTGTAGACGGTAGTTGGGAATGAACGTTTAACAACCGTTCTTGCTTCTACTAAATCTTTTATCTCTCCTAATGCCATTGCTTGAACAATAAGATTTCCGATAGATGTTGCCTCAACAGGACCTGCTACCACTTCTCTTCCTGTTGCATCAGCAGTAAACTGACATAACATCTTATCTTTAATTCCGCCACCAACTACGTGAATTACATTTAGTTTCTTACCTTGTATATCTTCTAGGGCTTCTACCGTATAACGATATTTTAATGCTAAACTTTGCGCAATACATCGTACAACTTCACCCTTTGTTTCAGGAACTTTCTGACCTGTTT
This sequence comes from Clostridia bacterium, assembly GCA_963662695.2. GTDB lineage: Bacteria > Bacillota > Clostridia > SK-Y3 > SK-Y3. The sequence goes on from CAXXDC010000002.1 coordinate 1,768, forward strand.
TTTCACAAAATTCTTTTATTTTCTTTGGCATATTACCTGGCGTTGCAAAAGTATGGTAATCAGGATCAATAAATGATTCAAAGGGTGTTGATTCCCAAGCCATTTGCTCTAATTCTGCAAAACTTAGTTCGTCCCCTTCTCTCTTCCATTGCCTTCTACTCTCTTGTATTAACCACAACCCCATAATATTTTTTAGGAATCGAGTGGTGTTATTCACGCCACCTTCATTTGTAAAATTCAATGCTTGACTCTTCTCATTAATAATTGGATTTGCTGATTCGATACCCATGAGCGACCATGTTCCAGAGCTGATATATACAAAATCTTCTTCATATACTACTGGTACAGCTGCTACAGCTGAACCTGTATCGTGAGAGGCAACAGAAATAACTGGTATCTGAGCAACACCTAACTCTTGCGATATTTCTGAAGACAATTTCCCGATAACAGTTCCTGCATGAACAATATCAGTTAATATTTCTGTTGGTATTTCTATTTTTTCCAACATGTTTTTCGCCCATGTCCCTTTTGATGGGTCAAACATTTGAGTAGTTGTAGCATTTGTAAACTCTGTCGATTTAATTCCAGTTAAGAAATAGTTGAAAAGATCGGGTATTAATAAGAGTGTTTTCGCATCTTTAAGTAAAGATGCGTTTGATAATTTCATCTCATATAACTGAAATATAGTATTAAATTGCATAAATTGTATACCAGTTGCGTCATACACCTCATCTTTTGGAATAATTTCGAAAAGTTTTTCCATCATACCATCGGTACGTGTATCACGATAATGATACGGATTACCTAACAAATTGTCCGCCTTATCTAATAAACCAAAATCAACACCCCAAGTATCAATCGCAATAGAAGCAATATCTTGGTGTCCACCATTGACGCATTTTGAGATACCCTGTTTAATTTCATGAAATAAACGCAGCACATCCCAGTGAAAATTTCCACTGACCAATACTGGGTCATTACTAAATCTGTGTAGTTCCTCCAACTTGAGCTTCTCACCATCAAATGTACCAAGCATTGCCCTTCCACTACTAGCACCAAAGTCAAAAGCAAGCATTTTTATCTTTTTTCTCATCAAACTCCCCTCCAAGTAATCGTTTTCATGTTATCGTTTACATACTATATATTATACTATATCAAGTATTTTCGCAAGTAATTTTTTAGTCTATTAATCCCCTACAAATTCAGTTGCATTTTTTGCCGAATCAGTAGACCTTCTTACTACTAATTTACCTTTTAAATTTATTTGTCTATTCTTTGCGTTTTGATGTTTTAATAGGTGTAGTATTAACTTCACTGCTTCCTTAGCAATCTCTTTCATCGGCTGATGGTAGGTTGTTAATGGTGGTGACATAAGTTTACTCATATATATATTATCAAATCCAGTAACTGCTATATCCTGCGGAATATTATATCCATGGGATTTTATATAATTCATTGCTCCTATTGCCATCAAATCCGTTGCCGATACTATCGCAGTGGGGCGAAAGCTGCTTTCCTTTAAAAAATATTTTGCGGCGTTATATCCGCTCTCAATATGATAATTCCCCTGATATATAAATTCTTTTCTAACTTTTAGTTCTGCTTCTTTCATCGCATCTAGGTAACCCTGATACCGATTATTAGCCACATGAAATCTTTCTAAAGGCTTAATAAAAGCAATGTCTTGATGTCCCAGGTGAATTAGATGCTCAGTTATTTCTTTTATACCATCATATCCATCGACATATACCGCATTAATCTGTTTCTTTACTTTCAAATTATCCATAAAAACAACAGGTATTTTTTTTGATAACATCAATAACTTGCTTATGGTATCCTCTTCTCCCCTATAGGAACACACAATTATACCATCAACATTTCTATTAATCAAATCATTAATATAACTGATTTCGTCTGCTTCGTCTTCACCTGTTGAAGAAACAATGAGATGATATCCTTCTTTTTTAGCTTCATCTTCAACATATTTAAATAGTTCATGATAAAATGGATTCATAAAATCAGGGATAATTACACCTAATGTCTTAGATTTTTTCGTACGCATCCCCTGAGCAATAATGCTTGGAGAAAAATCAAGTTCTTCTATCGCCTTCATTATTTTCGCCCTAGTCTTTTCGTTAACTGGAGCTGTATTATTCAGTGTTCTTGATACAGTCGTAATTGATACGCCAGCTAATTTTGCCACATCTTTTATGGTCGCCATATGTACACCTCTATATTAATAATTGATTTCATGAAATAGTTTACAATTATTATATATTATATTGTATGAGCCAGCAAGTATCAATATTAATTTCTATATCCCTCATATTGCCTAAAACTTTAGAACTCGATATCATAAAGATGTTTACCATCTACTTCAAATTTCGCCACACTGCTATCTGTCATTGGGTGATTAACCATTGTCTCAAATAAATCTGGGGTAATGGTAATCGCATCAGTTCCAGACATACTTACACGATAAATTTGGTCGACATTTTTAAAACTCGCTGCAAGTACTTTTGTATTATACTTATACTTATCAAACAGTACTTTAATATCGGTAACAACATTGATACCATGGGAAGAGATATTATCCAGCCTATTTACATAGGGTGCTACAAAATCAGCACCAGCTTTAGCTGCAACTACGGCTTGCTGCTGTGTAAAAACAGCTGTTGCAGTTACTTTGATTCCTTTTTCTTTAATCATAGAAATAGCTTTGATTCCTTCTGGTGTAACAGGTATTTTAATATAAAAGTTTTCACCAAATCCGAAATGCACTTTATATTTCAAAGTCTCTTTCACCATATCTTCTGCACTTCTACTAATGGCCTGCATGTGCATCATTTTTTTACCGATAATCTCCTGAATTTCAGGAATGATTTCAGAGAGTGGTTTCTCTTGCTGCGCTATAATTGTAGGATTGGTTGTTACACCATCCAATGGAAACATTTTAAATAATTTTTTCATCTTGAAAACACTCGCTGTATCTAGCATATATAACATCATTAATAACCTCCTAATATTTATGATTTCAATTATTATTTTAGCTTTCCTGCTTTTTTAAATACTTCGACTCTTTCCATCAAATCTGGAAAGACCTTAATCATCTTTTGAGAAAACATTCCATTTTCAATACTTCGCGTTACCGATTTTTCATGTCCAATTAATGCCCATGTTGAATCAATCAGATTATCAAACACTTCATCTTTTAAAGCTTCACATACAAAGGATTGTCGTGGAGAATTAATATCCTCTCCACTTATTTCAAAAAAATCATATTTTAAACACAAGTCCTTCAATCGAATAAGCTGTTTCATAGTATTTCTTGATGGCATATACGTTACTGCGTTTAATCCCAAATCTTTTATAGTCTGAAATAATAGCTCTAAATAATCATCTTCAAATTTTTGACTTTTTTTGTCCCCTGTCACTGAGTCTCCCACATCACCTAAGTACGCATATGATGAGATTGCACCAATCTCATCAGATAGCGCAATGACGTCCTTTACATCAGGGCACTCAGCTGTTGCGTCAATATAAAACACACTCACCATATCTCTCTTTAGGACACCTAGCAAATCATACGCATAATAAGGGTTATTGATATCAAGTAAATGTCTCTCCGCCTTTATACTTAAGTTTAGATTAAGTTCATTTTTCACAAAGTTTAATAGTTTTTCTCCTTTTCCGAATCTCCCAATCAACTTAAGGGATAAGCCAAATAGAATATGTCTTTCTGTAATACTTCCCCCTTCACTGCTTTTGGAAATAGAAACAATATCTTTCTCATAGTTAAGTAAAATATTAAATGGTTGGATAATCTTATTTATATTTTGAACCATTAATCGGTTTCTTTTATTTCTCTCTTCAGTATATGGAGCAAAAAATTCTCTCACCTTATTAATCTCTGTATGCGGAATACCGTGTAAAGCCATATAGGCAATTGATTTTTGATCTGGATTATTAATTCTCCTACCATTGAGTGGCGTATTAGAAAAATCAACTCTACACTCAACCCCAATCGTAGTTGCCATTCCAATCATCTTACCAGCTTCAATGAACTCTTTGGCACCGCTAATCGAATCATGATCCATTATACCAGCCGTAATTAACCCAGCATTATAAGCCATCCATAAAGCTTTAGTCGGAGAATAAGGTGAAAATGAATAGATAGTATGAATATGGTTATTGACAGCCCAGCCGTTCTTTGGTCTTTCAATTTCTCCCCTTTGTAGCATTTCCAGCAACTTCTTTAGATTTTTTAGTCGAACTTCAACATTTTCGTGATTAAGATTTTGAACATATTCCTGATATTTTAAACCCATATATAATTCCCCCTAATATTTTATATCTATTAAAGTTTTAATCTATATATATATATAATCAATGTTAAAATCTATCACTATATTGTTAATTTTTATAATAATTTGTCATCATTATGTACATTTTATCAAACAATATTGTTGTTGTCAAACCCAATAATCATTAATATATAAAGTACAAACGGGATATCTACATTACACCTGCGCCCCTTTATTTCTAACGTTTTTTTGCGTGCCGAATCTATCTATTTCTATTTTACTGTTGAAATAATTCTTTTATTAACGTATAATTAAGCTATAAATATGTTATTTACAACAGATTTTTACCGTCATAGCATGTTAACTTTGTGCATTTAAATGTTTATTATTAACACACATAAGAGAGGATGATACTAATTATGGGAAGGTTAAATAATCAAGTTGCCATCATCACTGGTGCTGCGCAAGGGTTGGGCGAAGCCTTGGCACATAGACTCAGCGTTGAAGGTGCAAAAGTTGTCGTTGCAGATATTAATCTTGCGTCTGCTCAAAAAGTCGCTAATGATTTAAAAGACGCGATTGCAGTTGGCGTCGATGTATCAGATTATCAGCAATGTGAAAAGGTAGCGCAAGAAGCAATAGAAAAATACGGTAGGATTGACTTACTCGTTTGTAATGCTGCAATACTGATTTCAAATTCAATCACTGATTTCACTTCAGAACAATGGAAAAAAGTAATCGATGTAAACCTAGTTGGTTATTTTAATTGTGCAAAAGCAGTCGTTCCAACAATGCTTGAACAAGGAAGTGGAAATATTATTCAAATCAATAGTAAATCTGGAAAAAAAGGTTCATTCAAAAACTCAGCATATGCAGCAGGTAAATTTGGTGGTATTGGATTAACGCAGAGCTTAGCGCTAGAACTGGCACCACATAAAATTAGAGTAAATGCAATCTGCCCTGGGAATCTACTTGATTCTCCTCTTTGGGTAAACAGTCTCTATGAGCAATACGCAAAAAACCAAGGAACTACAAAAGAAAAAATAAGAGAAAAATACTTAAATCAAGTACCTCTTAAAAGAGGGTGTCAATACGAAGATGTTGCAAATGTTATGACCTTCTTAGCATCTGAAGAAGCAAGTTATATGACAGGACAAGCTATTAATGTAACTGGTGGTCAAGAAATGAGATAATAACATATCTATAATAAGAATCAAATAGCTACAAACATAATATATATAATGTTTGTAGCTATTTTTATAATCTCTTTTTTTATAACGCAGCCTTAAAGATTGAAGCGACATCTTCTTTTGTAGCTTCTCTTGGATTTCCTGGTGCACATGCATCTAACAATGTTAAATCTGCAAGTTTATCAAAATCTTCTTCTTTTACCCCTAGCTCACCAATCCCTGATGGAATTCCTACATCTTTCGAAAGTTTTTCAACTGCTTTAATCGCAACCTCATTAGCCTCTTCCGTTGACAATCCTTCAACATTTTCACCCATTGCAATTGCAACTTGTCTTAGTTTATCACCTGTAGCTGAAGCATTATATTTCATTACATGTGGAAGTAATATAGCGTTACATACACCATGTGGTAAATCATATGTACCACCAAGCTGATGTGCCATTGAATGAACAATTCCCAATCCACAATTACTAAAAGCCATGCCTGTTACATATTGTCCATAGGCCATTTTACTTCTCGCTTCAATGTTTGAACCATCATTAACAGCATCTCTTAAACTTTCAGAGATTAACTTGATTGACTCTAATGATAATACATCCGTTAGTCTTGATGCACCCCTAGTTATTAAGCCTTCAATCGCATGCGTTAAAGCATCCATGCCTGTAGCAGCAGTCAAGCTCTTTGGCATTTTAACCATTAGTTTTGGATCATTCACTGCTATTGTAGCTAAACAATTTGTATCAACCATTACCATTTTTACTTTTCTTGCTTCATCTGTAATAACATAATTAATTGTTACTTCACTTGCTGTTCCTGCTGTTGTATTAATTGCTACGATAGGTAACCCCTTATTTCCTGTTTTATTAACACCTTCATAATCTTTAATATCTCCAGGGTTTGTAGCTAAAATTGAAATCCCTTTTGCACAGTCTTGTGGTGATCCACCACCTATAGAGATTACCAAATCACATTTATTCTCTTTAAGTACTTCTAACCCATCATATACGTTTTTAGTTGTTGGGTTAGGATTCACATCAGAATATACAACATAATCAATCTTATTCTCATTTAATACTGATAATACTTCACCTGCAACTCCTACCTCAAGTAAAACTTTATCTGTAACTACAAGTGCTTTATTAAGCTTCATTTTCTTTATTTCTGGTCCAATTTCTTTAACTGCTCCTGGTCCAAATAAGCTTAATTGTGGTAAATACATTCTTCTAACTTCTAACATAATAAAACCCTCCCTATAACTTTGTTAATAACTTTTTAGTTTATATGAAATCGTTATTATTGCCAAATAATTAACAATGATAACGATTTCATAACTGCAATTTAGATATTATCATATTATTATAAAAAATACTAGCGTTAATGTTAATTTTAATATAAAAAAATAAGCATGAGCCAAAAAAAGAAATGGCGTGCCCTTTTTTAAAACACGCCATTTTTTAAATGGTTATACGCCTAATTTGTTCGTTCTTAACTGTTCATTCTCAGTGAAATTATTCTTCACTTCATGACCTTTTAGTGGTAACATCTTTTCATGAATTGCATCAATCATCCAGTCTGCTTGTGGGAAGAACACCTCTTCTAATTCAAAACATGGTGTAATCCAATTCTTTGCACCTAATACAACTGGAGGAGCATCTAAATAATCAAACGCAAGTTCAGTGATGTTTCTCGCCATATCATTTAAGTGTGAACCACGTTCACAAGCATCACTTGTTAAAAGAATTCTGCCTGTCTTCTTAACGGATTCTAATACTTTTTCATAGTTAAATGGAACAATCGAACGAGCATCAATGACTTCTGCAGATACTCCATATTTTTCTTCTAATATTTTCGCAGCATCCATCGCATTGTAAAGTGTAGCACCGATAGTTAAAATCGTTACATCTTTACCTTCTTTTTTAACATCTGGTTCACCAAGAGGTATTTCATAATATCCTTCTGGAACCCCTTCTTCATGGAACATTTCTCCTATATCATATAATCTCTGACTTTCAAAGAACACAACTGGATCTGTGCCCATTAATGCACTGTTCATAAGACCTTTCGCGTCATACGGTGTTGCTGGAAATACCACTTTAAGTCCTGGAATATGAGCAGTTAAAGCAGTCCAGTCCTGTGAATGCTGTGCACCATATTTTGAACCAACAGACACTCTTAATACGACTGGCATCTTCAATACACCAGCACTCATACTTTGCCATTTTGCTAGCTGATTAAAAATTTCGTCTCCTGCTCTTCCCATAAAGTCACAATACATCAATTCTGGAATAGCTCTTCCACCAGACATTGCATATCCCACAGCAGCACCTACGATTGCAGCTTCTGAAATTGGAGAGTTAAACATTCTGTAATATGGAAGTGCTTCTGATAATCCTTGATATACTGCAAAAGCACCACCCCAATCTCTGTTGTCTTCACCGAAAGCAACTAATGTTGGATCAGTATAGAATTTATCAAAAATAGCTTCAAATAATGCATCTCTATATGAAAATGCTTTTGCTTTTGAAACTGGTTTACCATCTTGCATACCATATCTTAGTTTTCTTTTAATCCTTTTTACTCTTGGGTTCTCTTCTTTTGTTAACAGAACATCACATGGTCTATCATCCATTTTCTCTACTTTTTCATTAGAAAACATTAATTCAGAAATCGCATTAGGATTTTTCATGAAATCCATTCTTGGTGATATATTATCATCAATGGCTAATTTTAAAGTTTTATATAGTACGTTTTTCACCTCTTCATTTATTGCATTAATTTCATCTTCTGTCGCAATCTTTTCTTTAATAATATCCTTTTTAAATATTTCTATACTATCCACGTCAGCCCAAGCTTGTAATTCTTCTTTTGTTCTGTACGGATCGGCGTCAGAAGTGGAATGCCCAGCAAATCTATAGGTTATTACATCTAATAATGCAGGACCTTTATTCGCTTCAAGAATTGCCTTCTTTCTCTTAACCGCATCAATGACTGCAAATGGATTGTATCCATCTACTCTTTCAGCATGCATTTGATCTGGGTTAATACCTGCTCCAACTCTTGCCAAGATATTATATGCCATTGTCTCACCAGCAGTTTGACCACCCATGCCATATTGGTTATTTATGAAGTTAAACAACACTGACAATCCACCATTGTGTCCTTCTTCCCAAAGCTTCGTAAGCTGATCCATTGCAGCCATATTCATTGATTCCCATACGGGTCCACACCCTAAGGAAGCATCACCAATATTCGCTATACAAATACCTTTTTTCTGATTAACTTTTTTATAAAGTGCAGCCCCTAATGCAACTGGTGCCGAACCACCAACAATTGCATTGTTCGGATAAATTCCAAATGGTGTAAAGAAAGCATGCATGGAATTACCTAAACCTTTTGCAAATCCTGTTTTACGTCCAAAAATCTCCGACATTGTACCATAGAATAGAAAGTCAACAGCCAATTCTTTTACACTGTTTTTATCATTTTGTTTTCCTTCAACTACTTTCAATATTGCACCACCAAAAAAGTTTTGCATTACATCTAATAATTCTTTATCATTTAACTTTTCGATTGCCGAAAGACCTTTTGCAATAATTTCACCATGGCTTCTGTGGGAACCAAAAATATAGTCGTCTTTACCTAAGGCAAATGCCTGTCCTACAGCTGATGCTTCCTCCCCAATGTATAAATGTGCAGGTCCAGTATATTTATATTCAACATCTTTATATTTTGCAGTTGTTCTTAGTTCGAAAAGCATTTCCTCAAATTTTCTGATATATAGCATATCTCTATATATTCTCATTATTTCCTCTTTTGAGTACTTTTTCTTTTCGTCCTTCATTGTATCTTTATATTGATTTAGTGGAATATCTTTAAATGTTAATGTACCACTTGTTCTTATTACTTTTGGATCAATAAATTGTGATTTTGGCATTTTAAAAACTCCCTTCATTAATTATATAATTCATCATCTAGGCTGTACTAGCCTTATAATTGAAAAATTCCCTCACGGATAATTTCTGAAACTGTAGGATGAGGAAAAACAAGTTCTTTAATATCCTCTACCCTCATTTCAGTCTCAATCATTATAGCCGCACCATATATTATTTCGGATGCATAACTTCCAATCATATGTGCACCAATTAGTTTCCTGTATTTCTTATCAACTAATACTTTACAAATACCATCTCCACCTTCGTTTTCAGCAACATATCTTCCACTATACATCATGGAAATATTTGACACCTCATACTCTATCCCTTTTTGTCTAGCGGTTTCTTCTGTTTCACCTACAGAACCTACCTCAGGATTCGTATAAATAACGGATGAAATTGCACTGTACCTCATGATATCTTTCTTGCCGATCATATTGTTTACACATACTTCTGCTTCTCGATATGCTGTATGTGCTAGCATTGATTGTCCATTTACATCTCCAGCCGCATAAACATTTGGTATATTTGTCTTCCCATATCTATCTACCAAAATGCGTCCTCTTTCAACTTCAACACCAATGTTTTCAAGGCCTAAACCATCTACAACTGGCCTTCTGCCTATACTCATTAAGACTTTATCAGCTTCTACAGTAAATGTTTCACCTTGTGCTTCATAAACAACACTATCACTTTTCACTTCAACAACTTTTGAATTTAGTTTAAATTCAATCCCTTTTTTCTGGTGTCCCTTCATAAGCAGTTCAGATATTTCTCTATCTGTATTTCCTGCTATATGATCTAGCATCTCTATAATGGTTACTTTACTACCAGCTGAATTAAAGTATGAAGCCATCTCTAGACCTATAACCCCACCGCCAACAATAACCAATGATGCTGGAATAGCATCTAAATCTAGAATCTCTCTATTGGTTAAAACAAATCCATTCTCAACGCCTTCTTCCACACCAGAAATAGGGGGAATTAACGGCATTGAACCAGTAGCAACCAGTAACTTCTTAGCACAATATCTTTCATTGTTAGCTTCAACTTCATAACCATCATCTGTTTTGCTTAATATCTTCCCAAAACCTTCAACAATGGTAACCTTATTCTTTTTAAGTTGTGCTTTTATACCAGATACTAACGTATTAACTACTTTATCTTTTCTCTGAACTACCTTATTATGATTAAAAGTAACATCTTTTGATACAATGCCATATTTTTCACTAAAACGTGCATAGTCATATATTTTTGCAGAATTTAATAATGTCTTCGATGGAATACATCCTTCATTCAAGCATACTCCACCAAGAAATCGCTTCTCTATTAATAATGTCTTTAACCCGGCATGCCCTGCTCTTTCAGCAGCTAGATAACCTGCTGGACCTCCACCTATGACAACTAAATCATATGTCATGAATATACCTCCTCTCTATTTTGCTAGCAATAGATTGAAATTTTCTAAGTTTATCGTTAAATCCTTTAAGAATTTGGCAGCGGGTGCACCATCTACTGCTCTATGATCAAATGTTAATGACAATCCCATCGCTGGATAGAATTCATATTCGCCATTTATTTCTTTTATTCTCTGAACTATCGCACTCACGCCAAGAATACCAGTCTGTGGTGGATTCAATACAGGTGTAAATGATTCGATACCCATTGCACCAAGATTTGTTACTGTGAAACTTCCACCCTTTAAATAATCTGGATTAATAGTGCCTTTCTGACATTCTTGCGCTTTTGCTTTAACTTCTGCTGAAATTTCATTTAATGACTTCAAATTCGCATTGAAAATATTTGGTACCATAAGTCCTCTGTCAGTATCGATAGCAACACCTAAATTTACATTGTTAAACAAAAGCATTTTGTCATCAACTAAATGTGCATTTAATTCTCTATGTTTTAGAAGTGTTTTAGCAACTGCATATAATACAATATCATTAAGCGTAATATTTTCTAAACCTAGTTGCTCTTTATTTGATTTCAATTTCTTTCTATAATCTAATATTTCTGTTGCATCAAATGAAGTGTTCAGTGTTAATTGTGCAGTGGTAGATAATGATTGGTGCATCGCTTTTGCAATCACTTTTCTAATATTACTTAGCTTCACTTCTTCAAATGGTTCAGTTGAAACTTGTGTTGTTACAGTATCAGACGCTACCAAGTCATTGGTTGTAATGCTACCCCCTAAGCCTGTACCAGTAACATTACCAGCATTCATACCCAAATATTCATTTTTAGCTGCTGGTGTTACCACAGGACCATTTGCAATCAAATTTCCAATGTCTCTTTCAATAATTCTTCCGTTTGGCCCAGTTGAATTAGCATAGCGATAATCAACTCCCAATTTCTCTGATAAGTTTTTAGCACGAGGTGATATTTTTATAAAATCATCATTATTTAATACTACTGGTTGATTTTGAATGACAATTTTGTCTATCTGTACATCCTCTTTTTCAGAAACATCATTTTGTTCAACCTCCTGATTTGCTCCATTTTGAATTGCATTTGGGACAAATTCTGAAATTTTTTCACCTTCATCTCCAATCACGCAAACATTAGTTAAAACTGGTACATCAGCATCTTCTTGAAAGAAAACATCAAGAAGTATACCGTCAACTTTAGCTTCTTCTTCAAAGGCAGCTTTGTCTGTTTCATAAGTAAATAAGATATCCCCTACTTTAACAGTGTCACCTTTCTTTTTATGCCATTCCGCTATAATACAACTTTCAACTGAATTCCCCGATTGAGGCATAACAATTGGTGTAGCCATATGAACCCTCCCTATAATATTATTTTTATATTAATTGTTATTTTCTTTCAATGTTTTTGTTTGTTTTTAACATTACATGTCTATATTTTAGCAAATCAATACGAATATGTCAATTGATTGCGTTCAATAATAACAAATTTGAATAATAAAAAAGAAGAAAACTCACATTTATATGTGTTTCTTCCTCTTCTCGTTTATATATACTGAAATTTTATGAATTTTTTACTATGAATGCTTGATCCGCATGATAAGAACTACGCACCAAAGGTCCTGACGCTATATAGTCAAAGCCCAACGCCATTCCTATCTTTTTATATTCTTCGAAAATATCAGGATGAATATATTCTATTAATGGATAATGTTCTTTTGATGGAGGTAAGTATTGACCTATAGTCAGTAAATTGCAATCTACATTTCTTAAATCTCGAAGAACATTAACTACCTCTTTTTTATCTTCCCCAAGGCCTACCATTATCCCTGATTTCGTAGTAATACTGCTATCAATTTTTTTTACATTGCCCAACACCTCTAGCGAACGATCATATATCGCCATTGGTCTAACTTCCCGATAGAGTCTAGGCACCGTTTCTATATTATGATTAATAATATTTGGCTCTGCATTTACAACTGTCTCCAATGAAGAAATATTTCCTTGCAAATCTGGGATGAGTACTTCAATAATCATTTTCTTATCGATTGCTTTAATACTTTTTATTACTTGTGCAAAATGCTCTGCTCCACCGTCAGGCAGGTCATCCCTCGTGACAGAAGTAATTACAACATGTTTTAAATGCATTGCTTTTGCAGCTTGTGCTACCCTCATTGGTTCTTCCGAGTCTAGCGGTTGTACTTCTCCCTTATTTACATTACAAAATGTACAATTTCTAGTACATTCATTACCCATCGTCATAAAAGTAGCTGTTTTTCTATCGAAACATTCCATACGGTTAGGACAACTAGCCTCTTCACAGACTGTATTAAGTGAATACCTTTTTAATATAGCTTCCACTTGTTCTAAGTTTTCTCCACCATAATACTTTACTCTCAGCCATTCAGGTTTTCTTATACTCATTTTTATCGCTCCCCAGCAATTGTAGTAATTCTTCCACAGACATCTCATTTAATTGCACATTAAATATTTTTGAAAAATATTTTTTAATAAGAGCGATAATAGTATCCATGTCTAATGGATTACAAGTCAATTTTTCTAATGATGTTACCCCTTTGTCTTGTATACCGCATGGATAAATCCAGCTAAAGTGTTCCAAATTGGTCTTCACATTAAAGGCAAACCCATGCATAGTCACCCAGCGTTTCACAGCAAAACCGATAGCGGTTATCTTTTCATCACCAACCCAAACTCCTGTATTTATTGGGTTTCTCCCAGCTGTAATATGAAACTCGTCTGATAATAATTGTATGAATATTTCTTCTATATTATGGACAAACTTTCGTATATCTTTTCCATAGTTTTTCAAGTCCATAATAGGATATCCCACGATTTGACCTGGACCATGATAAGTCACATTACCTCCACGATCTATTTGATATACATAAATACCTTTTTCCTCTAAGAACTGATTGGAAGCAAGTATGTTAGATTCTCCACCTCTTTTACCAAGCGTAATAACTGGCTTATGTTCTACTAGTAATAATGTGTCTTTTATTTTATCCTGTTGATGTAAATTCAACAGTTTCTTCTGCATTTCAAATACCTCTTTATAATCCATTAAACCAAGTGATACTACTTGAGCTTGCATATTTTCACTCCTTGCTCGAAACACCAAAATTATCAATATGCGTAGCATTTTTAAGCAGATATTTTTCTGCTTCAACACACCATAAGCCATTGTTAGCCTCTATAATTTCAGCCAGTTTTGCAAACATTGAATCTGTCTTACCTTTTTCTTCAAAGTCTACAATTGCTGTTAAATCCATTTCTATATTTGTATAAATTAATTTTTTCCCACCAGGAATCTTTGGGAGATTTAGTGTTGTTTCTATAACACTATTTAAACCTCCTATATGCGTAATCATTGCAGCTGGGTCGACGAATCCATTTTCCATCATTTGCAAAGATTCTTTCATATCATCTGTGTTTCCACCGCTAGTGCCAACAACATGGGTAGCAGCATAATGCACATTGTAGAAATTAAATTCAGCCGAAAAATTTGGATTAGTTGGACCTGCAAAAAAATTCAAGCAACCGTCCTTGCCAAGTATTTTATCCCCTTGTTCTATTACTGGTTTAACTGGAGCCATTACAAGTACATCATTATATCCTTTACCTCCAGTTAATGAAATAAGATGCTCTTCTACATCTTCTATATTAGCCGTATTAATATATATGAGTTCAATACCATTTTTCTTCGCTTCTTCTTCAGTAAATATCGTACTCGCTCTATTTAATTTAGCATCATCAATATCAGTAACAACTAAAAGTGAAGGCTTCCTATCACAGTGAATCGCATAATCGATTGCACCTAACCCCATTGGACCTGCGCCTGCTAATATTGCCATACTTCCCCCTTCAACAATACCCATATTATGCACATAAGAACCTTGTACTGTATGATAATTTGCATGATAAGCACCAACAATACATGACATAGGCTCAGCAACTGAACCGTGAAAATATGCTTCCCCATTATACTCTAATAAGCAATCCATTTCCATTACTTCATTAGGGATGATAATATACGTGGCATCTCCTCCAATGTATTGAAAAGAATATCCTGGAGCATCAAGACTACCTTTATAGTTTAATGCGGGTTGAATCGAAAACTTTTGTCCAGCTCTAAACTTTCGTTTCCATTTCTCACCAACTTCCACGATTTCTCCACAAAATTCATGGCCGATAATTGTAGGATTTTCATCTATGTCATTTGGTACTCTCTTGTGGTCAATGCCTTGTATTGCAGCTTTGTAAGATGACATACAAATACTATCTGAAATAACGTGGGCCAATATTTCATCATCCTTAAGTTCAGGTAACTCAAATTCTTCTAATCTTAAGTCCTTTTTTCCATAAATTCTTACCGCTTTAGTTTTCATAAAGTTATGCCCCCTTATATTTAATAATTAATAAATTTCAACATTATGTTCTTTTGCTGCTTCCAATATATCTTCTGGTAGCTTTTTATCACAAATAAGAATATCAATATCTTCTAGTGTACCAAAAGTAAAAGGCATATTCTTATCTATTTTTGTAGTATCCATCAACATAATTCTTTTCCTTGCTTTCTTCATAATAAACCTCTTAAGTTCACATTCATCAAAGTTCCCGCTGGTGAAACCACTGTCAATTGAAAATCCAGATGCCGCTATAAAAGCAATATCCACATTAATTGCATTTAAGAAGTTTAAAGACTGTAATCCTGAAACTGAGATATTATCTCTATTCAATTGACCACCAATCAAAGTAACAGATGGTTTATTTTTTTTTATCATTTCTAAACCTATATTTGGTCCGCTCGTCAAAATAAATAGATTTTCATCTGGAAGACTTCTTGCAAGACACATAGTCGTTGTTCCTGAATCAAGAAAAACAGAGCGTCCTGTCTCAATAAATTGCAACGCTTTTTTAGCAATCTTCATTTTTGCATCTTTATTTTCTGTTTCCCTCAAACTATAAATCTCTTCTTTAATATTTGATAACGAACGAATTGACTTTGCACCGCCTCGTACTCGGATAATTTCGTCTTTTTGTTCTAGATAGGCCAAATCCCTTCGTAGTGTCATACTAGATACATCAGGAAAAAGTTCTTCCAATTCTTTCAAAGTGATTTCCCCTCTATTTTGAATATATGCGTTGATTGCGTCTCTCCTATCAATATTCACACTAAGACTTCCTTTCTATATTTCTTGTATGTTGTTAATTCAAAACACAATTATTGATATTTTTGTTCACTTATAACACATGATACATAAATATTATCAAACTTTTTAACATAAGTCAATTATTTTAACTATGAACTCCTCTTCTAGGAGCTTACAGCTTCTAATGTATCAGATAAACTAAAAAAAATTCCTTCTAATTATCATAGAAGGAACTACAAGTATTACCATTTATTTTTTTACATATAGTTTTTTATAAATATTGTATTCTTTAATTACTTTCTTAACATATACGTTCGTTTCGTTAAATGGAATAATATCTAAGCTTTCACCTGTTGTACTGTATCTTTCATCCTTAAGCCATTTATTTACGTTTCCGCTACCGCCATTATAGGCAGCAAGCATTAAAATAATATCATTATTAAACTCTTTATTTAAGTTATTAAGATACCAACAACCAATTTGAATATTGGTTTTAGGTTCATATACCCTGCTAATATCAAACTCCTTCAAGTTTAATTGTTCTGCACCCCATAGTGCCGTTTTATCTGTCAGTTGCATTAAACCTTTAGCATCTTTATGAGATTTGGCATCTACTTTAAAATTGCTTTCTATTTTAATAATCGCAAATACCAAGTACGGATCAATGCTGTTTTTTTGAGACTCTTCAAAAACAATATCCTGATATTTCAGAGGATAAAAAAAACGTAACATAGTTTGTGGGAACACTATCATCCATGTTGTTATCAGAACAGTAACTAAAAGTAATAATATTACACGATATTTTTTAATATTCACAACTATAAACACACCATCACCTATCTTATTAGTCTATACCTTATTGATTAACTGTATGATTTGCATACGTAAATGGTCAAAATCTTTAGAATTATCTATAATTTCTGATGCATATTCTCTCATCACTTCTGTAGGCATTTGTGCATTAATCCTATTTAAAGCATCTTCTCTTGACAAACAATCCCGCTGAATAATTCGTTTTAATCTTTGATCTTTATGGGCTATAACCACCCACACTTCATCACATTGTTTATATAAACCACTTTCTATAAGTATCGCTGCATCCACTATTATATGATATGCACCGTTAACTCTTTCCATTTCTTTTTTTTGCTTTATTCTCTCAATAATATATTGATGAGTAATGCTATTTAATAACTTTAATTTCTCCTTATCAGCAAAAACTATTCTCCCCAGTTTCTTTCTATCTAACGTACCATCTTCCAACAAAACATCTTTTCCAAATGTGCTAGTAATTTCTTCTAAAGCTTTTTCTCCTTTTTGTACAATTTCTCTTGCCACAACGTCTGCATCAATTACAAGTATTCCCATATCAGCAGCTATTTTTGAGACTGTACTCTTTCCACTTCCAGTTCCGCCAGTTAGTCCGATTACACGCATCCCTTTCACCACCCACTACTTACTACTTCGCATCATACCAGCTATGACCAATATTGATATCCACACCCATAGGAACTTTTAGTTTAAATGCATTTTCCATCTCAGTTTGAACAATAACCTTAACCTCATCTACTTCACTTTTATGTGTTTCTACTATGAGTTCATCATGTACCTGTAGAATCAGTCTTGATTTTAGCTTTCTTGATTTTAATTCACGGTATACTTTAACCATTGCAATTTTGATTATATCTGCTGCGCTCCCTTGAATTGGAGTATTCATTGATATTCTTTGACCAAAAGATCGTGTAATAAAATTCCCTGCATGGAGCTCAGGAATATATCTTCTTCGATTCATTAATGTTGTTACATAGCCTTGATCTTTAGCTAAGTCAACAATATCTGTCATATACTGCTTTACATTACTATACTTTTCTAAGTATCCGTCAATATATTGCTTTGCTTCCTTTCTCTTAATACCTAAATCCTGTGATAAGCTAAAATCACCAATGCCATATACAATACCAAAATTGACCGCTTTTGCTCTTGTTCTCATCAGTGACGTTACTTCCGCCATTGGTACATTAAAAACTTGTGAAGCTGTACGCCTATGAATATCTTCATTATTAACAAATGCTTTAATCATATTAGGATCCTCTGATATATGGGCTAAAACCCTTAACTCTATCTGTGAATAATCAGCATCTATTAAAACATATTCCTCATTAGAAGCTACAAACATCTTACGTATTTCTCTTCCTAGTTCAAGCCTAATCGGAATATTCTGCAAATTTGGCTCTGTACTACTAATTCTGCCGGTCACTGTTACTGTTTGCTTTAGGCTTGAATGTATTTTCCCAGTTTTTTCATTGATTACCTTTACCAACCCATCAGCATATGTTGATTTTAATTTAACCAACTGCCTATATTCCATAAGCATTTCAATAATTGGGTGTTTCCCTTTAAGTTTTTCTAATACATCTACATTTGTAGAATATCCTGTTTTCGTTTTCTTAATAACTGGTAATTCCAATTTCTCAAACAGTATAACACCTAACTGTTTTGGAGAATTTATATTAAATTCCTCGCCTGCAAACGCATGTATACTTTCTGTTAACTTATGAATTCTTTGATCTAAAGTCTCTGAAAACTCCAGCAATTTTTCTTTATCCACCTTAAATCCAATAATCTGCATATCTGCCAATACTTCTACCAATGGTAATTCAACCTCATAATATAACTTTTCTTGGTCGTACTCTTTCATTCTTTTCTTTAATACATCAGTGATAGACAAAAGTGCCGAAACTTGACGGCAGGCAAAGTTTACAGCATTCGTTTTATCGACTTCTTTTAATGAAAGCATTTTTTTACCTTTCCCCAATATCATTTCTTTGGAAGGTATAGTAAGTGCTATAAACTCTTGTGCAAGTTCATCTATTTGATATGTATTACGTGAAGGATTGATAATATAAGCGCCAATCATTGTATCAAAGTTTATGCCTTTGATTTTAACCCCATATTGATGGAGAAGAACGATGTCATTTTTGATGTTATGTCCTATCTTATTAATTTCTTTATTTTCAAAAATTGGTTTCAATACTTCTATTACTTGTGAATCTGATAACTCATCATTAAAATCTATATATGCTACATAAGGTCTGTCCTCATAATATACATTGATTGCTATGGAAATAAGTTCATTCTCAGCTTGTGTCTCATCAGTATAAAGAAGATAGATAAATTCTTGCTTATTATTTATAACAGTTACAATTTCATGCAATTCCTGTATTGTAGTGATATGTTTGTAGTCATTATTCGTTTCCTCAATCATTTCTTCATGTATCTCTTCTAATGATTCTAAAGATAATCTTTTAATAAATGTCTTAAACTCAAGTCTTTTTAATAATTTTAAGAACTCTTCTTTATTATAATCTGTTCTTAAATAATCTGAAATATTAAGTTCTATAGGCACATTGCAATCAATGGTCGCCAACTTTCTACTTAAAAATGCAATTGCTTTATTCTCGACCAAGTTTTCCTTTCTTTTACCTTTAATTACTTCAATGTTTTGATAGAGTTCTTCTATACTGCTATACTCTTTAATAAGTTGTAATGCTGTCTTTTCACCTATTCCTGGAACACCAGGAATATTATCCGAAGCATCACCCATCAATCCTTTTACTTCAATAAACTGTTTTGGCGTAACACCATATTTTTCAATAACCGCTCTATCATCATAATCAGAGGTAGTTGTTATTCCTTTGCGTGTAACAGGAAGCTTAATTCTTGTTTTTCCTGAGGCAAGCTGAAGCGAATCCTTATCCCCAGTTACTATCACACATTCCGTATCGTTTTCTTCGCACACTCTTGACATTGTACCAATAATATCGTCGGCTTCATATCCCTCCATTTGTAATATAGGAATATTCATTGTTTTTAATAAGTCTTTCAATACAGGCAATTGAACTGCAAGTTCCTCTGGCATCCCTTTTCTTTGTGCTTTATACTCTTTATATTCAAGATGTCTAAAGGTCGGTGCTTTCAGGTCAAAAGCAATACATAGGTACTGAGGATTTTCCTCATCAAGATATTTAAATAAGATATTTAAAAATCCATAGATGGCATTGGTATATAAACCTTCTGCATTCGTTAGAATACGAACACCGTAAAAAGCTCGATTAATAATACTATTTCCATCTATAATCATTAGTTTTTTATTATCCATAATGTTCTCCTTTATATCTATTAATTCAATTATTTCTTATGATTCATATTATATTATAACCTACGCAAGAATAAATTTATATGATTTTCAGGGAAAAATTCATAACGAGGATAAAAAAAAGACATTGGCTACTAATATCTTAGCAACGAATGCCTAAATTTTACTATTTATTATTTTCTATCACTATAATATATTTATCAATCTTATTTTCCAACTCTAAAATTTCATTCGTTACCACTTCAAATTGTTTTTGGTCATTAATTTGTTCAGCTTTGGATACATCGCTTAACTGTTTTATCAATTCATCATATTTAAATAGTAATGCTTTATACGCTTCGGTTACATCTGTTTCAACAATATCTAGTTCCCCTTCTACCCCCGATGAATGTACAAGCTGGACTATTTTATTGTAATCACTCTTACCTATTTCCACAATAATTTGTTCCTCTGTAATCTGATATGTTACATCATAAGGTAAAAAGTTTTTCTGAACAACATCCAGCAATAATGCTCTCTGCTCTTTATTGACCACAATCTGTGCATAATAAGTCATTAATGGTTGTGTATCTCTATACGTTCCTATTTCCTTTGAATAATCTGCATTCATCATGCGGGATGCACTATTAGTATCTCCTAATACTAAACTTTCACTAGATTGTACTTTGCTCATTCCATGAGCTGGCGCTGCGGAAACTCCAATATCTTCATCGTTTATTATAGACTGTTCTATATACTCATCAGCAGCCATCCGATACTCTCCATCGTATGATTCTAAGTCTGCTTCTGCTACATATGCATTCTCCGCCTGTTTTAATTTACTACTATTGATTGGGGTATACCCCAATGTTTTTAATGTAAAAGCAACTAAAATACATGCTGCTATTCCTGAATATGTTCGCCAATTTCGATACCAAGGAGGATTTGTTCGCTGCATACTTTTCTTCGTTTCTACGAGCTTTTGATGCAGCTTCTGTTTAAAATCATTTGGCAATTCTACTTCTTCTATTGTATTGAATTCTGTTACAATATCTTTTAATAGTTTCAATTCTTGTTGGCACTGTTTACAAGTATCTATATGCTCATTAAATTTTGCTAATTCAGCATCAGTTAATTCATTATCTATAAATAAAGACATCAATTCTCTTGTCTCTTCACATTTTAGCATCAATAATTCCTCCTTTCATCTATTTAGACGAGATAGTTCGATAAAAGTTCCTCTTTTTTAACAATATGTCTTTAACAGCATTTCGTGCTCGATTTATCCGTGATTTTACTGTTCCTTCAGAACATTGCATAATACTTGATATTTCTTTATATGAATACCCATGAATATCTCTTAATACAATCACTTGTTTATGCTCATGCTTTAAATGATTCAACGCTTCTTTTACTTCTTCTATAAGCTCTTTTTTTTCTAATATTTCATCAGGACTTAAGCCCTTGTCTTCTATTTGAACATTCACTTCGCCATCTGTCAACTCAATTGCAGCATCCATCGATACTACATTCGTTCTTTTTCGTTTACGTAATTCATCCAGACATACATTGGTTGCAATCCGATACACCCATGTATTAAATGATGATTCTTCTTTAAAACCTGATATTGATTTATATATTCTAATAAATACTTCTTGGGCCGCATCTGAAGCATCTTCTTGATTGCCCATCATACGCAATGCAATATTAAATACCTTTTTCTGATAGGGTTCAATCAGCCGTTCAAATGCTTCTATATTCCCATTTTTCGACTTTTTTATCAAACGTTTTTCATCATCCACAGGTATAACACTCCCTTCTTAGGAATTGTCACTTAATTATCTATTATTGATCATTTCCATATATTTTTCATAGTTATTTCTTATTTCTTCGTAACTGTCCCCACCAAATTTGTCTAAAAATGCTCTTGCAATTTCCCATGCCACAATTGATTCTCCAACAACACTGGCAGCAGGAACAGCACATACATCGGAACGTTCTATACTTGCTTCATAGGGTTCTTTTGTTATGATATCCACACTTCTTAAAGGCTTATACAACGTAGGAATTGGTTTCATTGCCGCTCTTACTATAAGAGGCTCACCATTTGTCATACTACCTTCCAATCCACCAGCACGATTTGTATTTCTGTAATATCCTTTTTCTTCGGTATAGAATATTTCATCGTGTACCTTTGAACCAGGTGTTCGACCACAATCAAAGCCTAATCCAAATTCAACACCCTTGATAGCTTGCTGGCTCATTAATGCACCCGCAATGCTTCCATCTAACTTTCTATCCCAATGCACATGACTACCTAATCCTAATGGCAGTCCGGTTACAATCACTTCATAAATACCGCCAACAGAGTCACCGTTATCTTTTATTTGATCTATATATGCTATCATTTTCTTCTCAGCATCTAAGTCTGCACAACGCATCTGGGATTCCTTAATGTTTTTCTCAAAATCCTCATCCTGCCAGCTTGCATTTGCCTTTACTTCACCAATTTCCACAACATGGCTCATTACTTTTATACCAAATTGTTCAACAAGTTGACGAGCAAGACTTCCTATTGCTACTCTTATTGCTGTTTCTCTAGCGCTTGCGCGTTCTAAGACATTGCGAATGTCCTTATGATTGTATTTTAATGCGCCAATTAAATCTGCATGACCTGGTCTTGCCTTCGTTACAACTCTTTCTTGCGTAGCATCTGCATCTGTCATTATACTTTGCCAGTTTGCCCAGTCTCGATTTTCTACCTTTAGTGCAATAGGACTTCCAAGTGTTTTTCTGTTTCTAACACCTGATAATATCTCAACTTGATCTTTTTCTATTTTCATTCTGCCACCTCTGCCATAACCTCCTTGACGAAGTGCCAATTGTTCATTTATTTTATCTACATCTATACTAACATTAGATGGCATCCCTTCTATAATTCCTGTCAAACATTTTCCATGGGTCTCTCCTGCTGTAAGATATCTTAACATTCTTCCCGCTCCTTTATTTAAATAAAATTGTATTAGTATTAATAAAAACCTTGCAATAATATAGTATCAATTATTCTGTCATTATTCAATATTAATCATTAAATTCTCTTAATCTTAGCATAAATATATTACAAAAGTATTATTCTAAAAATTTTCGTTGAAAACTATTGCTTTTTATATATCTATACTGTATAATGGACAATGTTCTCACAAAAGAGTGATGAATTTTTATTAAAATAACATATGCCGAAGTGGTGGAACTGGCAGACGCGCTGGACTCAAAATCCTGTGGTAGTAATACCGTGTGGGTTCGACTCCCACCTTCGGCACCAGTTGAGCCACAAGGGTTTGAACGAATTGCAAATGATTTGTTTAAACTCTTTTTTTATAGATTTCTAACAAAACTTCTAAAACTCTAATTTGAAATACTAAATATTTGATTAATCTTATCAGCTACATTTAGACTTGTGTCAATAGTGTAAACACAAGTCTAAAAAATTAATTTAATCTTCAATAATATCAGTTAATACTCTATTTCTTCTACTAATACAATTATATATATTCTGTTATATATGTGGGCAGTTTATTTTACATAAAAATAACATTAAGAATTATTAAATGCTGTATTCAAATAATTAATTTCATGTTATTATATATCTAGTGTTAAAATAAGGATATAATTACACATACTTAAATTTACGACATCATTCGACAAAGTTATGCCTTTGATTTATAGTAAAAACATTGTATTAAATTACGTTTTTAGGCAGTTAATATTACTGCTTAAAATATAACTCCCCCAAATCAATGTTAACTTTTCGACGGATAGCATTGATTTGAGGGCACACCCCTTACACAAACGTGGTATAAGAGCACATAATTATTATATACCACATAGGGATATTTGTGCAAGGGAGAATGCGAAAATAGGAGGGTTGGTTGTTAACGCTCTTATCCAAAAATAATAAAGAGTAGTGTAAAACTTTATACTACCGTAACCAATAAGGAGAGTTATTTATGAAAAGAATTATATCATCAATTATGGTAATTTTGCTTGTTTTATCTACGACAATTACAGCTTTTGCAGCAGACAAAGTGCCTCAATCCGAAGTAATTTTTTCTGGACAGCACAGCAGAAATATGGCATTATCCTCAGTTACAATTGGTGACATCGACCAATTGGTAGATGAAAGAAATGAAGCCTATTTGAATGGCGACAATGAGGAAGTTGAGCGATTAACAAATGAACTTCATAGCACTGGAATGGGTACTATTTCATTAGATGAGTTAAATCAACTTACAGGCGAAAATAAATCTGATAGTAAGATTGCCGCACGAAGCGGTGCAACCTTTGAAACTGTATATAGCACATATACACATAATGGCATAACATATGACATTATGCGTATCTATGCTACTCCGACAACTAGCAGTAATTTATATTATTCAGGAGTAACGGCTCTGAAAAACTCATCATCAGCTACAGCAAATTCTATGAAATTTATTAGCATAGTCGCTCAGGCTACTGCTGGTCTTGCTTCTGATTCTCTTGGTGCAATTCAGACTGTCTATGGTGCATTAAGATCTTCTATAAGTGCACTGTCTTCAACATCAACAATTAATAACATTAGTTCCTCTTATACATGGAATGCTGCTGAAACCTGTGTATTTGTCTATGTTAAATCAACAGTTACTGGGAATTGGGTGATGGGTGCTCAATATAGTAAAGCAAGCTCCACTGTAACAACCGTAACCCCAACATTAGAATATGATTCAAATGGAGCAATTACGTCCGCTATTACCAAAACATATAGTGGAACAGCAACCCCTACATATTATAATAATACATATAAGGCAGTAAGTGAATATTTAGGAGCTGGTTTATATGACCTAGCACGAGTAAATAAAATTGTTGTTAAAGGGATACAGGGGAAAAAAATAAAGACAATAAATCTACTTAACCCTGATACTCCAGGTACGATTGATTGAGAGTTGCGAAATGGACTATAAAATTGCAAATATTGTTAGAATATCATGTATGCTACTCGGAATCAGTATAAGCGCATTATCAATATTATTTCTAGGAACAGAAAAAAATGTGTTTTTTATATTGGGAATAATTATCACAATAATTGGACTAATTATAGGATTTGTTTTTTATACCTGTCCAAATTGTGGTCATCCACTTATAACGAGGCCAATTATTCTAAAACATTGTCAAAATTGCGGTTATGAATTAAATCAATGATTATAAGCGATTAAGGTTGTAGTCGAAAAGCTGACTGCAACCTTTTTATGGGTGTGCCCATGATGTTAGTATATAAGTGTGGACACGAAAAGTTTAACACGATATAATAATTATTGAAAGGTGTGTGTTAAACAATGTCCAAAAAAGGATGATAGAAATGAAATTTATATTATTTATTTTTGTAGGAATTATATATGAAAAATATTATAGAGATAAAAAATGCAGAACAAAAATATACGAATATATAAATAATTTAGGTGGTACTATTGTACAGATAGAAAAGGTAACATCAAGAGATGAAATATATAACGTTGATTACAAAATTGGAGATAATAATGAGTTACTTGATAAAACTGTTAAATTTAATTTTTGGTATGAAGAAACATGGTATTAATGTTCAATCCTTTTCAAGTACACAAATTAATATACTACATAACTAATATACTAATTTTTATACTAAAAATCCATCGGGTTCGACTCCCACCTTCGGCACCAAAAAAGTGGATTTCAAATGAAGTCCACTTTTTCTTGTTTAAACTATCTACTAAAATGATAAAACTATCTTTATAACGATCAAAACATGCATAAGTAGGAATATAGAAATTCCTATCAGAAACTTCTTATTCATTGTCTTATGATGAAAAAACTTCATTCCTAACATAGCACCTATAGGTGCAAGCAAGGATAAAAACATAAGGCGTTTCTCAGAAATACGCCACAACCCTCTGATTGACTTTCTTTTATCAACACCGTATATAAAAAAAGTATAAATGTTTATAAGTAAAATAATTGTTAATATAAGCTTAATATACCTCATACTTTTCTTTCAATTCTTCTGCCATAATATTATAGTCACTAAGAAGAGTAATAAATTTATTTACTATCTCACTGTCAAATTGGATACCAATTCCTTTAATTAATTGATTTTTTGCCTCTTCAATATCCAGCTTTGACCTGTATAGTCTATCTGACATCATCGCATCAAATGCATCTACAACAGCAATGATTTTAGCTAAGAATGGTATCTCTTCGCCTGAAAGACCCTCAGGGTAACCATTACCATCTATCCTCTCATGATGATATTTTACGATTGGAACAACATCTTTGAGCATTGAAACAGCTGATAAGATACGGGCTCCTTTTAATGGATGCTTTTTTATTTCCTCATATTCATAATCGTCTAATTTATCTGTTTTCAATAAGATATCATCAGCAATTCCTGTTTTTCCTACATCATGGAACATACCACCTATTCTTAATGTTTCAATGTCTTTCTTTGATAAATTGAATACCTCACCAATTTTAACTGCATAATATGAAACTCTATCAGAATGACCTCTAGTATAGACATCCTTTGCATCAACTACCTGACGTAGAACCTCAATGGTATCCATATATCTAATCTTTAGCTGGTCATATGTTTTATTTAGTTCATCATTTTTCATATTAACCATCGAATGTAAAAAAGCATTATTTAACGATGATGCCGCCTGACTCGTATATATTTCTAGTAATTTTATACCTTCTTGCAAGTCATTACTTTCAACATAAATCACACCTATAGCTTGTGAAAACTCATTTATCAGTGGCAGAATAATCCCTTCATTAAGTTGGATAACCTGTTTTGTAATTCTTGAACTACCGATCTGTTCCATGAAATTAGGATCCAACATTCTCATAAATTCTTCAATATTAACTTTATATTTTCCTATGCCTCTAAATATACTTTTATTTCCCTCAGACATATATTGTGTATTATCAACAAGAATAAATGCATGTTCACTATTAACTAAAGGCATTATTTTAGCTAGAATTTCTTCTAAAATACTTCCAATAGGCTGTAATTGATAAATTTTAGGTACTGCTTCAAGAATTCTGTTCAATCCATCTCTAAAACGTCTGATTGTATGCATTTGTGATATAGATTTTATCCCCGACTCAACTAAAAGAAGTAGTTGGTCAAATCGATCACTTTTTTCACAATATCCTTGAATATCAAGTGCTTTTATTGTCTCTAGTGGAGGAGCCAAATCTTTGTGTCCAGTTAGTAATAAGATATATAAGTCATCATTAAATTCTCTAATTTTTCCAACTACCTTATCACCATGAATCGGCGCCATTAAATAATCAAGAACCATTAAATCAAAATGTTCATTTTTTACCATCTCAATTGCCATCATGGGGTCAGTAACACCTACAAATGTATATCCACTTCTCTTGAGCATGACAGATAGCGAATCAATAATACCTTGTTCATCATCAACTACAATTATTTTATAATTTCGTGATACGGTCTTTTTTCTTTTTCTCACTACTTACCCCTCCAAATTTCTTGAACATGGAATTGATATATAAAATGAAGTTCCAGTATCCTCATTAGAATCAAACCACATTTCTCCACTAAAACGCCCTTTTATTGTAGAATATGACATATAAAGCCCCAAGCCAGTTCCTTTTGTGCCTTTTGTTGTTATCATTTCTTTTAATAGTTTATCTTTAATGTCTTCCGATATCCCACAAGCATAATCAGTAATAGTAAAAAGAATTTCTTCCCTTTCTCTATCTTTATCAATGTAAATGTCTATTATGCCATTTTTATTGCCATAAGCTTGTATTGCGTTTGCAATAATATTATTAAAAACTTGAACGAGACTGTTAATATCACCTTTTAAAATTGTCTCAAAATCAATTGTAGAATGTACATTTAAAGTACAGTTCCCTTTTATGAGTTCATGTTTCATCAAAATTTGGATTCTCTTTACAAGCTCATCCAAAGTAAATCCATAATTGAGCGACGTATTTAATTGTACAGCTTGGCCTTTTACTGCACTTATTATATCAGACATATATGAACAATATGGTTTCATTTTATTCAACCAGTCGTACATTTCCTGTGCAATTTCTTTATGATCCTGCACTGTAACCTCTTCATCATCAATAGAATCCTCATACTCTTCCACAAGTTCGCTAATTCCTTCAATAGCACCAGCGATAGACATGATTGGCGTTTTTAAATTATGTGCAATTCCACCTATGAGCTGACCAAGTGAAGCAAGTCTCTCTTGCTCCATTAAAATTTCTTGATTTCGTTTAATCGTCTCAATATTTTGCTTATGTTCTGTAATATCTTTCATTAAAAATATTGTACCAATATAATCTTCTCTTGTAAATATAGGTGTTACTTCTATTGTAAAATGTTTATCAAAACTATCTAACTTTATATGTTTTTCAAAAGCAACTGTTCTTTTTTTGTGTATTGCAGTTTCATTATATGAAATAAATTCCCTGCTTTCAATAAAATTAAAAGAATCTATAAGTTCTATAAAATTTTCTTTCCTCCTAATTCTTAAAACATCTTTAAACGTATCTGTATATGTTTTATTAAAATCTATTATCTCATAATTTTCATTTACAACAATATATGCATCAGACATAAGGTCAACAATTCTTTGAAGCGCCACTGGAACTACATTCAAAAATTGAAATTTAAAGATTGCTATCATAAAACAAATACATGAAAAAGTAAATGCTATTGAATTAATATTAAATGCAAGGTCAGCTAAATTAAATGAATAAATAACATTAACAGCAAGTGGTAAAATTATTCCAATAAGAATTAATATAGATTGTTTTGAGAAGAAACCTGAATTTTTCATTGAAAAATAACTTAAATATATAATTCCAATTAATATACATGTATAGGAATATATTGAATGAAAGTAATAATAAACACCATAAACTGCTTCTTTGCTATATATCGAATAATTCACGAAAAATAAATTGTGATACTCATTGGTCCATATTATGATTATAGATATTATAGGTATAATAAATAATACTCTATATCTCCACGAAAAATAAATTTTCGTTTTAGCAAATACAATACCCAATAATAGGATAAAAATTGGTATAAAACAAATACTAAAATAACTAATATATACAAAAATCATTTCAGTATAATTATATATTCTTCTAAAATACATTTCACACATTGTTCCTAAGTTCCAGAGAAATAATAAAATTATAAAGCCTTTGAAAATATTTAATATTTGAGTTTTATTTTTTATTTTCACTATTGCATAACCCATTATAATAACTATCAAAGTTGATAAATGTGTTAAAATAAATGAAAAATCATTATTTATTGAAAACATATCTTCACCCTTACTTAATCTCTTTTATTATTCTTGCTAATTCATTGGCATGTGATTTAATAAAATAATGATTAGCATTATTAAATACAAACAACCTAATATCTTCAGCTACATTTTCCCATCTCTTTATTTTGTTGTTATAACCTTTTGTTAAAGGATCACCATCACCTACAATGTTTAGTATTGGTGCAGATATTTTTTTAGTATGCTGATTATTCCAATCATAAAAATATTTATAATAACACTTAACATCATATCTAAAAGCATCCATTATATACGTAATATCTTCATCTTTTAAATCCATAGTATTAGATAATCCTATTTTTTTCAAAAAGTTAATAACAAATTTATCGGATGCATATTTCCATGGATCAAACTTTTTACCAAAATACTTAACAAATTTAGGTGGAAAAATTCCACCAATACAAACACCCAGAACTTTCTTATCTTCACTTTCTAATAATTTGCTCACTTGTATGGTTAAAGCACTACCAACACAATGCCCATACAAAATAATATCGCCTTTTATCTTACTTTTAATTTCATCAACTATTTTTTTAGAAGCCTCGTCTATTGATAAAAAATCTTCTTTTTGACTAGAAAAATTGTGTCCTGGGAGATTGACTGAATATAATGAGTGATTTGATGAAATTCTGTTTAAAGAATCACTTAATTCTTTATATATAATTGAATTCCCTCCACCATAAGGGAAACAAATTATAGATATGACGTCTTGATTTTTTTTATCTCCAATGCGAATTAATAAATCATTATTTAAACTTTTAATTTCATCAATC
Organism: Clostridia bacterium; assembly: GCA_963662695.2. GTDB lineage: Bacteria > Bacillota > Clostridia > SK-Y3 > SK-Y3. The sequence goes on from CAXXDC010000002.1 coordinate 32,116, forward strand.
CTTCTTGCTAGTGTTTCGATCGTTGGGTTTTGATATAGATCTTCAAATGTTAGACCTTTATTAATCTTAGAAATCACTTTTATAGCGTTTAGAGAATCTCCTCCTAAATCAAAGAAATTATCCTTCACACTTATTTGTTCAATTTCTAAAATTTCTTTCCATACTGATATAATATGTTCTTCAATTTCATTTCGCGGTTGAATAAAATCTTTATTTGTTGTAATTGAAGTAACTGGTTCAGGTAACATTTTTATATTTACTTTTCCGTTATGTGATAGTGGAATACAATCTAACTTAACAAAATAACTTGGAACCATATATCTTGGTAAAAATTTCAATAAGTAATTCTTTAGTGCTACAAAATCTATATCTTTTTTAAATACAATATATGCACAAATATATTTACTTCCTTGTTTGTTTTCTCTACTTGTTACAACTGCTTCTTTAACATATTCATACTGTAGAATCCTATGTTGAATTTCTTGTAACTCAATTCTATAACCTCTAATTTTCACCTGTTGATCTATTCTCCCTAAGTACTCAATATCACCTTCTGCGAACCACCTTACCAAATCTCCTGTTTTATACATCTTTTGACTAGGTATAAATGGATTTTGTACAAATTTTTCACTTGTTAACTTAGGCTTATTTAAATAGCCTCTTGCTAATCCATCACCTGATATATACAACTCTCCAGCAATACCGATAGGTTGTACATTACAATGTTTGTCTAATATATATAATTGTATATTATCAATTGGTTTTCCAATTGGTATCACTTTATGTTTTCCACCTGTTGAACAGTCGAAATATGATACATCTACCGTTGCTTCTGTGGGTCCATATAAATTAAACAAATATGTATTATGTGATCTAAATAATATTTCATTAAACTTATTTACTTGTCCTGGAGTAAGTGCTTCACCACTTGCAAAAACTTTTTTCAAAGTTTGTAATTTAAACAAATCTGTAATATTAGAGATATAATCTAAAAAAACATTCAACATTGAAGGAACAAAATGCATCGTAGTTACACCATATTTATGTATTGTATCTTTTAAAATATCTGGATGTTTTTCACCCCTTGGTACAAGCATTACTAGTTTTGCTCCTACAAATGACCACCAAAATAACTCCCAAACTGAAACATCAAACGTATAAGGAGTTTTTTGAATAATAACATCTAATTCGTCAATTGGGTATTTTTTCTGCATCCAATGAATTCTATTTACCACAGAATAGTGTTCTATCATGACACCTTTTGGTTTCCCAGTTGAACCAGAAGTATAAATTACATAAATTAAATCATTGGAATTATTTACATTTTTTAGATTACTTGCCTCATCTGAATATACCTCGTCATCATATAAATCAATTATTATTTCATTAAATTCATCTGCTATTATTACATCTTTTGTAGTTAAAAGGATTTTCGCATTACTATCCTCTAACATATATTGAATTCTGTCTTCAGGATATTCAGGGTCAATAGGAAGGTATGCACCACCTGACTTTAATATTCCCAAAATACCTATCATCATTTCAAATGAACGAAATAACATAATTCCTATAATATCATCTGGTTTAACCCCTCTATTTCTTAACGTTCTTGCTAACCCATTGGCCTTTTCATTTAATTCCCGGTATGTCATTTTTTTATCTTCAAACACAAGCGCAACATTATCAGGTGTCCTTCTAACTTGTTCTTCAAATAACTGATGAATTGTCTTATCTTTTGGATATTCTGCTTTTGTATCATTAAAATCATATAAAATTTTATGTTTTTCACTTTCTGTAAGCATTTCAATATTTTTTATGGGTCTTACAGGGTTATCTAATGCGTGCCAAAGTAAACTTATTATATGTGAATGAATAAATTCAATCTCTTTAACATAAAATAAATCGCTATGAAAATCATAATCAATAATTAATCTTCCTTCATCATCTCTATCATTTATATGTATTGTTAACGAATTCGTTTGATAACCATTAAAATGCCACCTAGTTTGAATTTTATCTAGCTGTTTTTTATTAAATTTAGTATTTTGATAAGATAATACAATATCATATAGATTATTAATTGTACCATATTTTTCTCTAATGTCTTTAAGTAATATGTCATAAGGATATTTTTGATGTTTCAATAACGATATACATTCTTTCGAAACCTCTCGAGAAAAGGTTTTAAAGTCCATATTTTCATCAATATTCACTCTAAGCGGCGCAGTACTTATAAACATTCCTACTGTATTTTTTTCTTTTTTGTTAGATCTATTTAAAATAGGTGTGCCAAAAACAATATCATCTTTCGAAGATACTCTCTTTATATACATCGCTAATGCAGATAAAAATAATGGGTACGGAGAAATCATATTTTCCTCACAATATTGACGCAGTTTTTTCGTAAATTTCACAGGTGTTACTAAGGTTTTTCTTTTTGTCTTTGTATCAATATTGTTTGATTTTCGAACTTTTAATGTTGTAATTTCTGGCATATATTCAAATGTTTTATACCAGTATTTTTTATCATTTTCAAACCGTTTAGATTCTTTATATTTTTGTTCACTAAGGATGTAATCTATATACGAAGTTTGTTTTTCTAGTATTTCATCTTCATTAATAAGAGTAGTATAGTACTCAATAACTTGATTACCTATAATAGTCATTGTCCAAGCATCTGAAATCAAATGATGTGTTTTTATGTAAAAACCTACATCTTGATCATTAACTTTCACAATGGTAAACTCATACAAATTAGAATCAAGTATCTCAAATGGGATTTTGGATTGTTCTTCTTCCCATTTATACAAATCTTCCATATTATTATTTTTACTAAAATCTATAATATTAATTTTTTTCTGTTTATATTCACAAATGTATTGCATAGGCAGGCCATCTTTTTCCATTATTCTCAATCTTAAACCATCATTATTTTTAATAAATAGGTTAATGGCTCTTTCCAACAAATCTATATTAATACTACCTTTTATTCTTAGTGTTCCAGCAACATTTCCTATGCTTGTATTTGGATAAAACTTTTCAGTGTTCCATATAGATTTTTGTGGATGAGTTAACGGATACAAATTCTTATTTCTGTACATTTTGACCTCCAAATGATATAAAAATAGGTTCTAACCATTGTTCGACAACCCTACCGACATTATATCGTTTTTTTTTACATTTCACAATAATATTTATAATATTTTGTTTATGTATTACATAAACTGGTATATATATAATGTAATACAAAAAGGTGACATATTAAAAAAATCTTTACATCATTCGACAAATAAAAATTTTCTTGTCACCTTTTTGGCAATTATATATATCTTTTATTATTAACCTATATTTAAAAACATTCTTTTATAGTACTACATATTAATACTGCTTCTCTCAGAATTTTGCATGCTGCAGCAGTAGATATACCCGAATGATCATAATGTGGCGACAACTCAACAATATCCATCCCTACAATATTTTCTAATTTATGTAACGCCATAAAAGCTTCCATCATCTGATTAAAAGTAATACCTCCAGGTTCGGGTGTACCAGTGCCAGGCATGGCTGATGGGTCTAAAATATCGAGATCAATCGTAATATATACAGGTTTATCTTTTAATTGTTTAACAACTTCGTCCAAGCCATTACAATTAAACTTATTTATTTGAGTGTGTTGTTTTGCAAATTCAAATTCTTCTTTTGTTCCTGATCTTATACCAAATTGATGTATTCTCCTATCTCCAATAGTATCCCATATACGTCTTATAACTGTAGCATGAGATAGCTTTTCACCCATGTAATCATCTCTAAGGTCAGCATGGGCATCAAATTGAATGATATGCAAGTCATTATATTTTATAAACATTTCTTTAACAACTGGAAGAGTGACTAAATGCTCTCCCCCAATCAAAATCGGTATTTTATTATCTTTGCATAATTTTTTTACATATTCGGAAATAATTTCTAGTGTTCTTTCTTTACTACCAAAGGGTAGTTCCAAATTTCCACCATCAAATATATTTATATCTTCTAAGTCTAGCTCTAAATAAGGACTATAAGTTTCGAGTCCGTCAGACTCCATTCTCATCTCATTTGGTGCAAAACGAGTCCCTGGTCTATATGATACGGTGCCATCATAGCCAGCTCCAAATACAACAATTTTTGATTTTTCATATTCACTATCCATTCCTAAAAAAGTAAAATTATTAGACACTCTCAAGCATCTCCTTTACATATGTAGGTAGCGCAAAACAACCTCTATCCATATGGTAAAGCTTTAATTTATTGTTCAATCCTTTTCCTCCGTTCTAAAACCTAGTCCATTTCAAATTATAATACAATTTTTTGTCACCTGCAATAAAAAATTTTGTACCTTTCAAAAGTTATCCTTTTTGTGATAAAATAATAATAGAAATAAGTTATAAAGGAGATAAATATTTATGGAATTAACTGTATCAACACCTGCATTATTTTTCCCTTGTATATCATTATTGATGGTTGCATACACAAATAAGTTTATTGCTATATCAAAGCGGATTAGAGATCTTCATTCTGAGTATATTGAAAGTCCCGATGACATTTTACATAATCAAATCGTTCTTTTTAGAAAAAGATTATTTCTCATTCGTAATATGCAGATAACTGCTATTTTCAGTTTCTTGATGTGTATCATTTGTATCTTACTCATTTTTGTAGGCTATATTAATGCAGCTAAAGTCGTATTCACAATCTGCTTATTATCATTTATGCTTTCGCTTTTTATGGCATTACGAGAAATATTAATATCCGTAAATGCATTAGACATACAGCTTACAAACTTTGAATTTGAACATACAAAATGAGTAATACATTGAAATATAATTCCTCTTCTACACATATTTTTGCTAACAATAACAAAAAATATTTTTATTGCTAGTAAGGATATATTAGACAGAATAATATGGAGGAATTTTGATGAAAAAATTTGTTATTAGTTTTGTAGTTATCACTTTAACTTGTGTAAGTTGCATTTATTATTACAAGGCATGGACTACGGAATCAGTATTGTCCAAATATGGATCTAGAGGCCAAGAAGTGAAAGATGTACAATACCGTATGAGACAGTGGGGATATTATAAAGGAGATATTGATGGCATTTATGGATGGAGAACTGCTACATCTGTAAGAGATTTTCAGCGCAAAAATGGGTTAACAGTTGATGGCATTGCTGGACCTAAAACGCTTGCAGCATTAGGATTACCTACTGGTGAAACATCATCAAGCAGTGGTAGTTCTGGTGATTTAAATTTAATTGCAAGAGTGATCAATGGTGAAGCTAGGGGAGAACCTTATACTGGACAAGTAGCCGTTGGCGCTGTCATACTCAACCGCGTGAGACATCCTTCTTTTCCTAATACCATAGCAGGTGTCATTTATCAACCAGGCGCTTTTACAGCTATTGTAGATGGGCAAATTCATGCACAGATGAGATCATCTTCAACAAAAGCTGCTGGAGATGCTATGAATGGCTGGGATCCTTCCAGTGGTGCAATTTACTATTATAATCCTGCAAAGACTACAAGTAAATGGATATATAGTAGACCTGTTATAACAAAAATCGGTAAACACGTATTTGCAAAATAGATAAAAAAAACCTTTATGCGACATATTATAATCAATATCGCATAAAGGTTTAAATTATTCTATTCAAAACGATTTCCAAAAATATCTATATTTGTTTTGTTAACCTCAAATGTTCCTGTATCCTCATACTTAGGTATTGATTTTCCTTCCAGTGCATCTATCATCCACTTCACAGATAACTCACCCCATACGAAAGGTCTTTGTGCAATAGAAGCGTTTATAACTTCATCTTCAATATATTGTTTGATACCTGGAATATAATCAAACGTAATAATTTTTTTCCTAATGCCATGTTTCTTGAAATATGAAGCGTAATTCATACCCCAATCAATATTGGTTGCATAAAACAAATCAACCTCTGGATGTTTTGCTAACATTTCAGCAATAATTCTTTCCGCTTGCTCTTTAGTAGGGCCAGATGGAATATCAACTACATGTACAGCAATATCGGAACATTTACGTATTTCATCTATAAAACCTTTTTCTCTGTTTTTAATTGTTTCAATGTCAACATCCGCCCAATGTCCTATAACTATAGTCCCCTTATTATTTATCAGCTTCTTACCAATGTTTGCAGCATTTTGTCCACCTTTAATACCATCAGTTTCCATAAGACCAAGCGTAGATACGCCCTTTGCCTGCGTATTAATACAAATTATCTTTATTCCTTTTTCAATCGCTACATTTAGAATTTTAGTTACCTTTGGATCATTTATAGAGCTTATAGCAATTCCATCAAAACCTCTATCAATTAAATCTTGTATTATATTACATTGTTCTGCGGCTCCATTCTCACGACTTTTTGGACCCATAATTTCCACATTCGCATTATATATATTTGCCGCTTTTTCTGCAGTCTTTTTCATAGGTTCCCAAAATGGAGAATCCAAATCAGAAATAAGTGCTATCTGTCTCTTTTTTTGTTCAATTTTCTGGATTTTAATAACCTTATTCACTTCCTCAACATGTTGTACATTTTGTTTCAGCTTTTCTGACATATCAATCAAAGATTGTGTAGCATTCATCTGTGACATTGTTAAAGATGCGAGCTCTTCAGTTGTAGCTGCTGATTCTTGTGTTACTGAAGCTATGTTCTCTATGGCAAAATTAAGTTCATCTTTTGCCCTACTTAGTTCTATAAACTCTTCTCCAAATTGTCGTTGCTGGTTAATAAAAGAAGTAATAAACTCATCTATTTTTCCAAAAGCATTCTGAGCAGATTTAACAGACTGACTCTGTTCGTCAAATACCGTTTTAGATGCATGAATTGAATCCGTCACCTTTTTAAGCTCATTTGAAACCTTTGTAATCATATCACTAATATTACCACTTGCATCTCGACTTTGTTCTGATAAATTCTTTACTTCATTTGCAACAACTGCAAAACCTTTACCAGCTTCACCGGCTCTCGCTGCTTCTATAGATGCGTTAAGCGCAAGTAAATTCGTTTGCTCAGAAATGCCATACATAACGTCAGATATTTTACTGATATTCGCTGCTTCATCAGCTAATACTTGTATCTGGGATATAATGCCATGCATCACCTGTTGATACTGGTCATTTTTTTCTGTTAATATCCTGATGTTTTGATCTCCCTCTGCGCTTACTTCCTGCATTTTATCAGTTTCATTAATAAGATCTTCCGTCATTGCTTCCATCTTATTAATACGCTTTACTAATTCATCAGATAATAATGCACATTTTTCGACATCTTCAGCCTGACTTATAGCTCCACCTGCTATGCTATCGGACGCTTCTGCAATACTTGTTGATACATCAAGCACATCACCAATAAGGGCATTCAAATTATTGGATACATTACCAATATCACTAAAATATTGATTTAGATTCATAAAATATTGTCTAAAATTAGAATATATTTTTGACAAAAAAGAATCTCCATTACCAATTTCCTTGCTTGTAAAATCCCATGTTAGTAGTTTTTGTTCAATATTGTTCACTTTTCGACTGGCTCTTTTTTGAAAGAAAAAATTCCCCATACATTTACCCCTCTCTTTATCTAGGCTAAAAACAGAATTTTTATAAGACATGTCATATTCTAATTATACTATTGTTTTTTTGTAAAGTCACGTATTTTTTTGTAAAAAAGTCTTTTTCTATGTCAATTTTAAACAGAAACTGAAAAAGTAGTATGTGAATATTTTTTCACAGACTACTTTTTTTATATTGAATATTAAAATAGATTTTACTATCTACTCCTTAACAGATTCAGTCAAACCTGTAACCAATCCAGCTAGACTCTGTATCTCTGAAGGAATAATTATTTTTGTTGCTTTACCATCTGCAGCCTTTGCAAAAGCTTCCAAGCTCTTAATTGCAATAACAGGTTGTTTTGGATCTGCTTCATTTAACATCTTTAATCCTTCTGCCGTTGCCTGCTGAACTTTTATAATCGCTTCTGCTTCACCTTCCGCTTCTCTTATAGCTGCTTCTTTCTTTGCTTCTGCTCTGAGAATAGCAGCTTGTTTTTCAGCTTCAGCTTCTAAAATTGCAGATTCTTTTTTACCTTCCGATACCAAGATTGCTGATTTTTTCTCACCCTCAGCACGCAAAATAGATTCTCTCCGTTCTCTTTCTGCTTTCATCTGTCTTTCCATTGCATCTTGAATTTCTGCTGGTGGAATAATGTTTTTCAACTCAACACGATTAACTTTTATACCCCACGGATCCGTTGCTTCATCTAATATCGCCCTCATTTTTGTATTAACCGTATCACGTGAAGTCAACGTTTCATCTAATTCTAAATCACCGATAATATTTCTTAATGTTGTTGCTGTTAGATTCTCTATAGCAGCGATTGGATTATCAACGCCGTATGTAAATAATTTAGGATCAGTAATTTGATAAAAAACAACTGTATCAATTTGCATTGTTACATTATCCTTTGTAATAACTGGTTGTGGTGCAAAATCTACTACCTGTTCTTTTAAAGATACTCTTTTTGCTACGCGATCCAAAAATGGTAATTTTAGATGTAGACCAACATTCCATGTTCCTTGGTATGCACCCAGCCTTTCAATAACATACGCATGTGCCTGTGGAACAATTTTGATATTTGTAACTACTAAGATTATTAAAAGTGCAAATATTATAATCCAAACTAAACCCACTGTAAAACGCCCCCTTGATTATGTATTTTTTTCTACTTCTTTAACAACTAATTTAACCCCTGATATTTTGACCACTTCAACTCTCTCATCTGACTCAATAGTCTGATTCTCCAAAGGTTTTGCTGACCATATTTGTCCCATAACCTTTACTTGTCCAGTACCATCAATTGTATCAATTTTTTGAGTAACAATCCCTATTTCACCTATCAAACGGTCAGCATTGGTTCTTATATTACCTATTTTCAAATAATTCTTTGCAATTGGTCGTGTAAAATAGAGTAAAATTGCTGAACTAATTAAAAATACAATAATTTGATACTGAAGGGTTAACCCCAGATATGCACCTATCAAAGCAAATAATGCTCCGATTGCAAACCATATTGTAACAAGACCTAATGTGGCTGCTTCAATGACTCCTAAAATAATCATTACAGCTAGCCATAAGACAGTATGTGGTATACCACCTATCATAAATAAACCTCACCACCCCTCTTTTTTAGTGTATCATTTCATTGTGAAATTTTCAACAAGTATTTATATATTTTACTTTCAATGAATAAATATACAATATTTTGTATGTTATTGCTGTTTATTTTTTAATTAAACCCTTCATATCTTTTGGTATATCACTATCAAATCTCATGGTTTTTCTTGTCACTGGATGGGTAAAACGCAAGCTACAAGAATGAAGCGCGTGACGCTGAATTAATTCGTGTTCTTCAATGCCATATAGCCAATCTCCCACAAGGGGATGTCCAATATAACTCATATGAACGCGAATTTGATGTGTCCTACCAGTTTGAAGTCTTAATTCTACTATTGTAGAATTCTTTAATTTTTTTACTGCTTTGTAGTAAGTTATTGATTCCTGTCCTTTTTCAGAAATCATACGCTCAATAATGCTACCGGGTTTTCTTGCAATAGGCAATATAATGACACCTTCAGACTTTTTTATTACGCCATGAACAATTGCAACATACTTTCTGATTAACTGCTTGTTCATAGCCTGTTCAGAAAGCTGTTGATGTGCATATTGATTCTTAGCTATTACAATTAAACCTGTTGTATTCTTATCTATACGATGGACAGGTCTAAAAACATATTGATAGCCTCTTTCTTCCCAATAGTTTATTACACCATTTGCCAATGTTTGGTCATAATTTCCTTGGCAAGGGTGAACGGGTAAACCTGAAGGTTTATTTATAATCATAATATCAAAATCCTCATATATCACGTCTAAAGACATGGGTGTAGAAGCTATATTTTCTGACGTTTCAGAAGGTAAAACAACTTTTAATATATCTCCTATTCCGACACTCATTGTAACAAACTCGCTTTTGCCATTTAAGAAAATTCCTTTATTTCTCTTTAACTTAGATATAAGACGCGAGGACATTTTATAATGATTATATAGTATATCTTTAATTTTACAACCTGAATATTTCTCTGATATTCTAAATTCAAGGTTTCTTTCCATCTAATCATTCACTTTCTTTTGTGTTTATAAACATATTACTTCAATAGCTTTAGTATTCCTAATATAACTAATATGATAGAGGGTAAAAACTGTACTTTCTCTTCCATTCTTATTACATTATAACATTCTCCAATCTTCATACCAAGTATTAAAAATAACAAATTAAATCCAGCAAGAAATCCTACTGCATAAATAATGTGAATATTTCCCAGCGAAGCACCAATCCCCACACCTAATGAGTCCAACGAAAGAGCTATACCTAAAAAAATAGCCTCATTTTTATCAATTCTTCCCGATACATTTATATCCGCACTCGAAGGTTCTTTTAAAATATCAATTATAATACCTAAAGGTTTTATTCTAATTTCTTTTAATAGGATTTTTTCTTGTCTTTTTGATTCAATCGTTCCTAAAACGGTTTCTATTAACATCCATAAACCTAATGAAATTAAAATAATCGCACTAATTATTTTAGCTACTATGCATGGAATTAAATGTGCTAAAAGATTGCCCATGAGTAAGGAAGCAGAAAAAACACCAACACATAATATGTTGATGATAAGTAGTGAATACTTTGGAATTTTAACAGATTTAATTCCATAAGCTAAACCTATACTAAAGCTATCAAGGCTAACTGCTAACGCAATCAGTAATGAATAGATTACCACATGTAACCCTCCTTAAAATGCCTTATATAAACATGTATATGTAACAATAATAGGAATGGTTACACCAATAATTAATGCCAAAAACTCCTTATTAGGACTTAACATATACAAAAGCTGTTGTAATTCACCCACATGCTTTCTTTCTTCATCAGCAATATGATAAAAAACCTTTAAAAATTGTTCGACATAAAACGAGGGCAAAAAAAAGAATGACATTTACATGCCATCCTCAACTTTCAGTTCCTTACACAATTTCTTAACTGCTTTTTTCTCAATTCTTGAAACATATGATCTCGATATACCAAGCTGTTCAGCTATTTCTCGTTGCGTTTTGATATGTCCGTTTAGTAATCCATACCTTAATTGCAGAACAAGCTTTTCACGATTTTTCAATACGTCTTTCATTTTACAATACAAATTTTTGATTTGCATTTTTAATGCAACTTCTTCCAATACTGATTCATGATCATTGCTCATAATATCAATAAGTGAGATTTCATTTCCTTCTTTATCAATTCCAATTGGCTCATTTAGAGAAACTTCATTTTGACATTTCTTATCAGCCCGTATAGTCATTAAAATTTCATTCTCTATGCATCTAGCCGCATAAGTTGCTAATCTAGTCCCTTTTCTCATATCAAAAGTACTAATCGCTTTGATAAGACCAATCGTACCGATGGATATTAGATCATCCGTATCTTTACCAGTTGTACTATATTTTTTTATGATATGAGCAACAAGGCGAAGGTTTCTTTCTATAAGTATATTTTTCGCTTCTACATCACCATCTTGGAAATTTTTCAAGTACAGTTCTTCTTCTTGACTAGATAATGGTTGCGGAAATGAGTGCGTATTAGAAACATATGAAATTAGTAAAAATATTTGGTTAATTATGATTGGAAAAAAAGACAAAAAAAACGTAAGCATCTTATAAGCCCCCCAGAATATATTATATTACATATTCATATCACTAATAAAGAAACTCAGGCCTTATAAGAGTATATGACACTTTCTGCTTTTTTGTGCATGTCTGTATAAAAAATTATTAAACATTACTCAACTCACAAAATCCTCAATTAATTGTGCCAATGCTTTATCAGAATCCACAAGAATTCCTTGCTTCAATTTTATTCTGTCTTCTTCTCTTAGCTGACTTACATTAATATCTACAACTTGTTTTAAAGGATTTTCAATAATACCACTTTGATAATAAACGCCTATTTTACCATCATATTCTCTCACAATATAATGATGTAAGCATTTTTCATCAATATCAGCAGTTAAAACAACCTGATTGCTGTTAAATGACTGAATCTCCCACTGTGGATAAACCATCTCTAATTCTTCTTCTGTCAAGTTCACAATCTCTTCTGTTGCAGTTTGATTTTCACTGGTTTTATGACCACATTGTAGATAATTTCGTACATAAATCATTGTTGTATCTTTCGTTACTTTTGGTTCTTGCTCGTTAGTAGTAATTTCTGGTTCGTTTATTGTATCTTCTACATTCACATTAGTGATGTTAGTGGTTTTTTCTGATTTTTTATCATCACGAGCTGGTATCGACTGATTTTCATCTGGCTCTATTGATGGATTATTCTCGCTCCCACTTATCCATGCATTGCCATAGTATCCAAATGCAACACCAATGAGTAATAGCAAAATACTAATGAAAATCGTGGATTTATAGGATTTTTTCCTTCTCATCACTATTTCCTCCAATAATTATTTTGCCATTATTATGCACAATTTTCTCAATAATTATACTTTTTTCAATAGTAATATAAATAATTTGTAATACTTTTTTAACTTATTCACAATTTCTTTATGTTATAATAGGAGGATATTAAAATATGAATTAGGTAATAATTTACATGTGAATGTAAATAGGAGGGTACATATGAGTCCAACAAATCGTTCTTCACGTAAGAACACACAAAGAAAACGAAAACCGAATACGAAAAACACGAATAAAATACCAAAGATATTTAAGGTCGTTTCAATAGTAATGATCTTTATCCTAATTGCTGGCGTAGGTATTGGAGGCGGTACACTATTCGGCTATATTAAAAACACTGAAGACCTTAATCTTGATAACTTCAAATTGAACTTTACGTCCTTTGTTTATTATATCGATGCCGAAACAAATCAGCCAGTAGAAATGGAACGTTTGTACAGTGAAGAAAATAGAGTTTGGGTTAATATAGATAAAATTCCTAAGCATGTACAAAATGCCTTTGTAGCCTTTGAGGATCAAAGATTTTGGAAACATCCTGGATTTGATATCAAGAGAACTGTACAGGCTACAATAAACTATATATTTAAAGGTGATTCCTCATATGGTGCAAGTACCATTCCACAACAGCTTATTAAAAATCTAACTGGTGACGATGAGGTTTCTCCAAGAAGAAAAGTGCAGGAAATATGGGGTGCAGTTCAACTATCACAAAAATATTCGAAAGAACAAATATTAGAATACTACTTAAATACAATATTTTTAAGTCAAGGTTGTAATGGTGTACAATCTGCCGCAAATACTTATTTTGGAAAGGATGTTAGTGAATTAAGTCTTGCAGAATCGGCATCTATTGCAGGTATCACACAATTTCCAACTCATTATGACCCTTTCCAAAACCCTGAAAATAATAAAGAGAAACAAATTATTATTTTAGATAAAATGTTGGAACTAGGCTACATTAATAAAGAAGAATATGAACAAGCAATAAATGAAGAACTACATTTTGTAAAGGGCGTAAAGCAAGAGCGTTTAAGTAAACAATCATATTTTGTTGATCAAGTCATTGCCGATGTTGTAAAAGATTTGGTAGAACAAAAGAATTACACAGAACAAATGGCTTATAAATTATTGTATACTGGTGGATTGAAGATTTATTCAACTATTGATCCAGAAATACAAAGTGCGATGGATAAAGTGTTTCAAGATGATAATTTCTTCAAAAGTGATAATTTCCCTACTTTCCGAGATGACCTGCAACCGGAAGCATCTATGCTTATCATGGATCCTTACACTGGCGAAATCAAGGGCATTGTTGGTGGTAGAGGTGATAAAACAGCAAAGCGTACTTTGAATAGAGCAACACAAACGTTACGACAACCAGGCTCTAGCATTAAACCTATCGGTGTATATGCACCCGGCATTGAATACGGTTATATCACCTCAGGCACTGTTATTGATGATGTCCCTGTTACTTATGGAAACTGGTCACCAAGAAATTATGGTGGTGATTATAGAGGTCTTACAACTGTTAGGAAAGGGATTGAATTAAGTAGAAACATAGTTGCTGTTAAAGTACTTGACATGATTGGTGTAGATACCTCCTTTGAATTTTTGGAAAATCTTGGCATAAGTACTTTAGTAGAAAATGAGAAACGTGCTGATGGTAAAGTCTATACAGATAAATTATATAATAGTCTCGCTTTAGGTGGACTTACTGATGGAATCTCTGTAATGGAAATGACTGCATCTTATGCGCCATTTGCAAACAGAGGTATCTATACCCGACCATATACTTATACCAAAGTGTTAGATCATGAAGGAAATGTTATTCTAGAAAAAGAAAGATCTTCTCATATTGCTATGAGTGAGCAAACCGCCTTCCTTATGACAAAAAATTTAGAAGGTGTTGTTACACAAGGAACTGCGACTTCAGCAAAGTTATCAAATAATATGCCTGCTGCTGGTAAAACGGGTACGACATCAAGTTTTAAAGATAAATGGTTTATTGGTTATACCCCTTATTATTCAGGTGGTGTATGGTATGGCTTTGATAAGCCTAGGGATATGACCCAGATTTCAAACCTTTACTATAAACCTAATCCTGCCTCTGTTATTTGGGGTGCTGTAATGGACGAAATTCATAAGAATAAAGTCGTTAAACAGTTCCCTGAACCATCCGGTATCGTGAAAGTAGAAATTTGTCAAGACAGCGGAATGCTACCTAATAAGTATTGTAACCAAGATCCAAGAGGTTCTAGGACATATACGGAATATTTCAAAAAAGGTACTGAACCAACTGAAAAATGTACTGTACATGTACTTGAAAAAGTAGATAAGAATAACAACCTACTAGCAAATAAATATTGCCCCCCACATCTAGTAGAAGAGCGCGTTTTCATAAAAAGAGCTGTACCTTATGTACCTATTAAAAATAAAAATGGGAGCTTGAATCTGCCTCAAGATGCCCAATATGAATTACCTGCTGGTGAATATTGTAACGAACATGGACCTATTCTAGATATTAATCTTGATAAAATCCGAGATACTATAAAGGATAATCTTAGTAATGTAGATGAAGAATTTAATATAATGTTAGAAGATATTATACCAAACACTAATAACAATTAATTTAAGAAAATTTATACATGTAAATAAAAAGCTGTGAAGCAAAAATGCCTCACAGCTTTTTATTTAAAATTTGTTTCAAATAATGACCTGTATATGAACTTTTATTCTCAGCCACTTTTTCAGGTGTGCCTTCACATACCACTGTGCCACCTTTGTCTCCACCCTCTGGCCCAAGATCTATGATATAATCAGCAGTCTTAATAACATCGAGATTATGCTCAATCACTAGAACTGAATTCCCAGTGTCTACTAACTTTTGTAACACCCCTATCAATTTATGAACATCGGCCACATGAAGTCCTGTAGTAGGCTCATCTAAAATATACATTGTTTTACCCGTGCTTCTTTTACTCAATTCAGTCGCTAATTTTACCCTTTGTGCTTCTCCTCCCGAAAGAGTAGTCGAAGATTGCCCTAGTTTAATATACCCTAGCCCTACATCGTTCATTGTATGCAATTTTCGTTTAATCTTAGGTATATTTTCAAAAAAGTTTAAACCTTCTTCCACAGTCATATCCAATACTTGATGTATATTCTTCCCTTTATATTTCACCTCAAGTGTTTCCCTATTATATCTTTTTCCTTTACACACTTCACAAGGTACATAAACATCAGGTAGAAAGTGCATTTCAATTTTAATAATACCATCACCTTTACACGCTTCACAACGTCCACCTTTAACATTAAAGCTAAATCTACCCGGTTTATACCCTCTTATCTTTGCTTCCTTAGTACGTGCAAAAACATCTCTTATATCACCAAATACACCTGTATAGGTCGATGGATTTGAACGTGGTGTACGACCGATAGGTGACTGGTCAATATCTATCACTTTATCAAGATATTCTAACCCTTTTATTTCTTTGTGCTTGCCAGCTTTAAGCTTAGCACGATTTAAATCGTGGGCAAGACGCTTATATAAAATTTCATTTACAAGTGAACTCTTTCCCGATCCAGATACACCCGTTACACAACTTAAAACACCCAATGGTATAGCAACATTAATATTTTTTAAATTATTCTCACTTGCACCTACTATTTTGAGCCATTTACCATTTGGCTTTCTTCTTTCATCAGGAATCTTAATTTTTTTTCTCCCACTTAAATATAATCCTGTTACAGAGTTCTCGGATTGTTTAATTTCATCAACCGTTCCTATTGCTACGATATCACCTCCATGAATACCTGCACCTGGACCTATATCAATAATATGGTCAGCAGCATACATTGTATCCTCATCATGTTCAACGACAATAAGTGTATTGCCCATATCTCTGAGATTTTTTAGTGTTTTTAATAATCGGTCATTATCACGTTGATGCAGACCAATACTAGGTTCATCTAATATATATAAAACACCCATTAATCCTGAGCCAATCTGTGTTGCTAAACGAATACGTTGTGCTTCACCACCTGACAAGGTACCGGATGGTCTGGAAAGCATGAGATAATCCAATCCTACATTCACCAAAAAACCTAATCGTGCATTTATTTCTTTTAAGATTTGATACGCTATCTTCTGTTCTTTTTCTGTCAGTTCTAAACTACTAAAAAATGTTTTTGCCTCTTCTATAGACATCCTTGTCACTGTATCAATATTTTCATCATTAATCGTTACAGCCAAAATTTCTTTTTTCAACCTTGCACCTTTACAAACCGGGCAAGAATTAGCAGACATCATACCCTCAATTTCATTTCTCATCCATTCAGATTGAGTTTCTTTATGTCTTCGCTGTAAATTATTAATTATTCCTTCAAAAGGTGCATTAAAAGTCCCTTTTCCATACTTTCTTTCGTATTTCACCTCAATTTTTTCATCATTCGTACCATAGAGAATAATATCAACTATCTTCTGCGGAAGATCTTGCACAGGAGTTGCAAGACTAAAACCAAAGTGTTTTGATAGGGCTTGGAAATACATTCGTGACATACTATCTTCATTTGCTGTATTCCAGCCTCCTGCATTGATTGCACCATCGAGCAGGCTTTTTGTTTTATCAGGAATAACTAGATCTGGATCTATCTTCATCAATGTGCCTAATCCACTACATTCTGTACAGGCGCCAAAAGGACTGTTAAACGAAAACATTCTAGGTGCTAACTCTTCAAAACTAATACCACAATCCGCGCAAGCATAATTTTGACTAAATAGCATTTCTTCGCCATCTATTATATCAATCATTATTAAGCCACCAGAGAGTTTAAGTGCAGTTTCTAAAGAATCTGCTAATCTTTTTCTAATATCTTCTCGTACAATAAGCCTATCAATCACAATCTCAATATCATGCTTTTTATTTTTTTCAAGAGTAATCTCGTCAGCGAGTTCTCGCACCTCTCCATCAACCCTTACTCTTACATATCCATTCTTCTTGGCATCTTCAAAAATCTTTACATGCTGCCCTTTTCGCGCACGTATAATTGGTGCAAGAATTTGTATTTTTGTTCTTTCTTCTAATGATAGAATACTATCAACCATCTGATCTACTGTTTGCTGTCTTACTACTTTCCCACATTTCGGGCAGTGGGGAGTTCCTATACGTGCATATAATAATCTCAGATAATCGTAAATTTCTGTTACAGTTCCAACAGTGGATCGTGGATTTTTGCTTGTGGTTTTTTGATCTATTGATATTGCTGGAGATAATCCTTCAATATATTCCACATCGGGCTTTTCCATTAATCCTAGAAACTGGCGTGCATATGCAGATAGTGACTCAACATATCTTCTCTGTCCCTCTGCATATATCGTATCAAAAGCAAGGGATGATTTTCCCGAACCACTCAAACCTGTTAACACCACAAACTTATCTCTTGGTATTTCAACATCTATGTTTTTTAAGTTATGTTCCTTTGCCCCTTTAATAAAAATCTTTTCTATTGACATGCTACTATCCTTTCTATATACACTATTTTTGTTCGACCTCTAACGCTTGTATCTTATCCCTCAACTCTGCTGCACGTTCAAATTGCAAATCCAATGCCGCTTGTTTCATCTCTTCAGTTAGTTTTACAATGATTGCATCAATATTATCCTTTTGATTTCCTGTATAATATTCGGCACCTTCCTCTTGAACTTTAGTCGCTTCAATAACCTCTCTAACATCTTTTACAATTGTTTTTGGCGTTATACCATGTTGCTTATTGAAATCAGTTTGTAGCTTTCGTCTTCTATTAGTCTCACTTATTGCGCGGTTCATAGAATCAGTCATTTTATCTGCATACATGATTACTTGACCTTCTGCATTTCTAGCCGCCCTCCCGATTGTCTGAATCAATGATGTTTCTGAACGCAAAAATCCTTCTTTATCCGCATCTAATATTGCAACTAATGATACTTCTGGAAGATCCAACCCTTCCCTCAAAAGATTAATACCTACTAAAACATCAAATATACCTAATCGCAAATCCCGAATAATCTCCATCCTTTCCATCGTTTTTATGTCGGAATGGAGATATTTTACTTTAATTTCCATATCTTTTAGGTAATCTGTTAAATCCTCAGACATTTTTTTTGTAAGTGTTGTGACCAACACCCTCTGTTGTTCTTCCACTCGCTTATGTATCTCACCAACCAAATCATCTATCTGACCCTTTACAGGTTTCACAACTACTTCTGGATCAACGAGACCTGTGGGTCGAATAATCTGTTCAACTACCTTTGCAGAATTTTCTCTCTCATAAGAAGCAGGTGTAGCGCTTACATAAATAACTTGATTTATTCTTTGTTCAAATTCATTAAACATAAGTGGTCTATTGTCATAGGCTGATGGTAATCTAAAACCAAAATCTACCAATGTGTTTTTTCTAGATCTATCACCAGCATACATTGCTCTTACTTGTGGCAATGTCACATGCGCCTCATCTACAACTAATAAAAAGTCTTTTGGAAAATAATCTAATAAAGTAAAAGGTGAACTTCCCGCTTCTCTACCACTAATATGTCTAGAATAATTCTCTATTCCTTGGCAAAATCCAACTTCCCTCATCATTTCTATATCATAGTTAGTCCTTTGGATCAGACGCTGTGATTCAAGTATTTTATTCTGTGATTCAAGCTGATCTACCCTTTCTTTAAGTTCTAGCTCAATAGCTCCAATTGCGCGCTCCATTTTTTCTGATGTAGTAACATAATGGGATTTTGGGAAAATTGCACAATGATTTCTTAAACCAATAATTTCACCTGTCAATACATCAATTTCAGTAATTCGTTCAATTTCATCACCAAAAAATTCAACTCTTAATGCGCGTTCATTAGAAACGGATGGAAATATCTCGACGACATCCCCTCTCACCCTAAACTTACCACGTACAAAATTAATATCATTTCTTTCATACTGTATTTCAACTAACTTTTTTAACACTTCATCTCTATCTTTTCTCATACCAGGACGTAATGAAAGTACAAGATTATTGTAGTCAATAGGATCCCCTAAGCCATAAATACAAGATACACTCGCAACAATAATAACATCTCTTCTCTCAAACAAAGCTGCTGTAGCCGAATGACGTAGTTTATCAATTTCGTCATTAATCGATGCATCTTTTTCTATATATGTATCTGTATGAGGAATGTACGCTTCCGGTTGGTAATAATCATAATAGCTCACAAAATATTCAACAGCATTGTTTGGAAAAAATTCTTTAAACTCACTACATAATTGCGCTGCCAAAGTCTTGTTATGTGCTAATACTAAAGTCGGTCGTTGCACTTCCTGTATTACATTTGCTATTGTAAATGTTTTACCAGAACCAGTTACACCAAGTAAGGTTTGTCCTTTTTCACTATGTAGTATACCTTTACTCAATTGCTTTATTGCTTTTGGTTGGTCACCCTGAGGTTTATACTTCGATACTATTTGAAACTTTCCCATATTATCACCCGCGCAAACATAATTTTTTACGATTTTTTCTTATGATATTATATCATAAAGTCTTTAAAATGCAAACATATGTTTTTATTAAATCTTAAACAGGGGACACTTCTTCATTCTCTATTGATAAAAGAGCGAAGAAATATCCCCTGTTTAATTCAGTTTTAATTATTTTTGTACATAATCAGTCATTGTTGTTTCCATGATGCTAACTTTATGATTTAAACATAATTCACACCCTTCACAAAAAACAACTTTTCCTATAAAAACATTTCCTATGGTATCTATCAACTCTTTATTTTGAATATGTTTTGCCTTGTGTATATATATTTTATTTGGAGCAAGGGTAATTAATGAACTCACTAACAAATCATCATAATTTATTTCCCCTTCTGAGACTTCATTAACAAAATCCTTGATACATTCATTTGTAATTTCTTTTCCATATTCATCTAGTAGGGCATATTTGTTATTATATCCTCCTACCACATGTACTACATCAAGTTTTGGTTCCTGAATTTCAACAAAATATTTAAGCAAGCGAATGAATTCTTTATACTCTTTTTCCATTAGATAATCGTCGACAGCTTTATCAACAACATCCTCTAGTTCTTTCATATAGTCTTTTAATCGAAATGTGACAAAACCATCTAATAGGATTTCATTAGAGGTTTCCAAATACTCTATAATTTTTTTTGTAATTATATTTTTTCTACGTAACATAAACAAGTTATTAAATATATTCTTATCATCTGTACCAATAATATTATTTACTGCTGTTTTTAATATTTCCTTTCTCTCTACAGCATTAAAATAGCAGTAATTAGTATTAATAATGCGGTTAATAAATGTCTTTTCATATTTGTCTATGATATATTGTGAAATAACGCTAGCTATATAGACCTTTATACTATTTAGTTTGTTGTCAGGTTGTATAATTATATCTATATAGTTTATATCATTTGTTGTTTTATGTTTTAGCTCTATCAGAATTTCTTTTGATTTAAATTCTAATACTGTATCATCAATGAGATTTTTTATCTCTTCAATTTCATCAGCTATTCCTATAGATAAGCATTCCATTAGTTTCACATCCCTTCAAGTGTAGTATATGTGTAAGAGCAAAGTTGTATTCGATATCGTGCCTTGCCTATATTATCCAAAGCAACAAATCGGTATTATTGAGCCAATATCCATTGCTTTTTCTTGTGTCAAACTAATGATATTCTTGCTGTATTTATTGCAAAATTTTTCGATTTCTTTATACGAAGGATGATGCTTTAGTTTACCAGCAACAGCTAATGTATTACTAGATATTAGTCCAGTTGCTCCTCCGATAAAACCATAATTCAATCCTGGCAGTAATATATATCCTGGTTTAATGTATAGAACATCAATATTATAGTTATCAACTACTTTAGCAATACCTTTATCCGAAGTAATAATTGCTTGCTTACTGATAATACAAGTTGAACATTTCGTGTAGCCTTGTTTTACATGAATTAATTGAATATTGTTACGCTCAAAATACTCTCTAATCTTTTTATCTGTAAAATGTGTGTTATGAAAAGCAATTTTATCTATTCTTGCTACATTATATGCAATATTTTCAGGGTAGTTACTTTTTAATCTACTTTTACCCTTTATTAATTTTATTCCTAATGGCTTCAACATAGTAAAAAACATTTCGTAAACAGCAGGCGCAGTAACAAAAACATTATCACCAATCGGATGTATTAGCATATCTGGGTGATAAGAAACAGCATTATACAAATTTGTTAACGAAGGTGTGCATAGTGGTGTAATTCCCATTTTTTTTAAATGTGATATTAAGGCCCCTGACGCTCTGGCATCTATAAGAACATGACTTACTTTTTTTTCTGGAATAAATGGTGTCTTTAAGAATGTATACACGAATATCCCCCTCTACGAAATATTTTTTAATATCTATAAAATGTATAATACCATTAGTATCTGTTTTAGACAAAAAAATAACCTCAAAATACCTTCTTCTTATGATGTTGGTTTTAAATTTATTTCACATTTTAAATATTCTTACATATTATAATTATTGAAAGCAATCCTTCGGGATTGTTTTCCCTTCTGCAACCAACTGGTGGCGAAGTTGCTTCACTACCAGTTGTTCAGATAAACCGTGAGAGTTTTTACTCTCACGGTATTTTTTTTATTTATGTATGATTTACCGTAATGATGACAAAATAAGCTTATGGAGGTGATGTTATGACAAATATAAATTGTACGTCCAAATGTATCTATCAAAAAGAAGGAAAATGTCAGCTAGATAATGTCACCACGGTTTCCAACACGTTGAATCAGTCATGTATTTATTTTTCTGACAAACAAAAGACAAAGACAGAAGTGAATAAAGAGTGACAAAAAAAATGTGGGAATTTCCCACATTTTCTTTATTAAAGATCATCTACCTACAGTAGACGTACAGAATAACTAAAGTTCGTTATACTCACTAAGTTATTCTAGCATAACATCTCTTTTAACATCTTATTTACCAACTGAGGATTCGCTTTTCCTTTTGTTGCTTTCATGGTTTGTCCTACTAGAAATCCTATTGCTTGATTTTTACCAGCTTTGTAGTCTGCTACAGACTGTGGATTCTCATCCAATATCTTTGAAAGTATTTCAATAAGCTGTGATTCATCACTTATTTGGACAAGTCCTTGCTCTTTTACAATCACTTCTGGATCTTTAACTTCTTCAAACATAGATAATAAAACTTTTTTTCCTATTGATCCACTAATCGTTCCTCTTTCAATAAGCGTAATTAGCTTAGCGATATATGCTGCTGGAAAAGGAATATCCTCTGGTTCCATGTTCTTATCTTTTAATATCCTCAATAAATCACCCATAAACCAATTACTAACCGCTTTAGGCGTAACACCTTGGGCTATACATTCTTCAAAAAATTGGGCTAATGTCCTTGAAGATGTAATGATTTCTGCGTCATATTCAGGTAATTGATATTCTTTCACATATCTTACCATCTTAGTATGGGGAAGTTCTGGAATTGTCTTTCTAATGTCCTCTATCCACGCTTCATCGATAACGATAGGTACTAAATCAGGCTCAGGAAAATATCTATAATCATGTGCTTCTTCCTTGCTCCTCATGGCATAGCTAAACCCTTTCACATCATCCCAACGGCGCGTTTCCTGCACAATTTCTCCACCAGATTCTATTTCATCAATCTGTCTTTTCGCCTCAAACTCAATTGCTCTGACTGCAGCTTTAAAGGAATTAACATTCTTCATTTCTGTTCTTGTACCAAATTCCTGTTGTCCGAAAGGTCTTACAGATAAATTGATATCGCACCTCAATGAACCTTCTTGCATCTTACAATCGGAAACATCTATATATTGTAAAATAGATTTTAGTTTATTAAGGAATACACTTACTTCATCTTTTGTTCTAAAGTCTGGTTCAGTTACAATTTCAATCAATGGAACGCCACATCGGTTATAATCTACTAATGAGCCAGTTCCCCATTCATCATGGTTTAGTTTACCCGCATCTTCTTCTATATGTATTCTTGTAATACCAATTCTCTTCTCTTGTCCGTTTACTTCAATATCAAGATATCCCTCTTTACAAACAGGTAAATCATATTGGGATGTTTGATATGCCTTCGGTAAGTCAGGGTAAAAATAGTTCTTTCTATCCTGTTTACCAAATTTCGTAATTTCACAATTTGTTGCCAATCCTGCTTTGATCGCATAATCAACAACCTTTTTATTCAGAACAGGTAGTACCCCTGGCATTCCTGTACAAATTGGACAGCAATGTGTATTCTCTTCTCCACCAAATTCAGTCGTACATCCACAGTAAATTTTGGATTTTGTAGAAAGTTCAGCATGAACTTCTAAGCCCATTACTATTTCGTAATTCAAATTTATCACCTCAATTATATATTCGGTCTATTATTATGAAATTCTGTATTTTGTTCAAAGGTATATGCAGCACGCAATAAAGTAGCTTCGTCAAACCCTTTACCGATTAATTGCAATCCCACTGGCAGTCCTTGACTGTCTAAACCACACGGTACTACTAATCCTGGAAGCCCAGCAATATTTATTGAAACAGTACATATGTCTGCAAGATACATCTCAAGTGGATTATCTGATTTTTCTCCAAATTTAAAGGCAGTTGTAGGGGTTGTTGGTGTAATAATAACATCATACTTATTAAAAGCTTCATCAAAACTTTTCTTAATAAGTGTTCGCACCTGCTGCGCCTTCTTATAATACGCATCGTAATATCCCGAACTCAATGCATAAGTACCTAACATTACTCTACGCTTCACTTCGTCTCCAAACCCTTCACTTCTTGTCTGATTATACAAATCCAATAAATTGCTATATTCTTCCGCTCTATACCCATACTTTATTCCATCGTATCTCGCAAGATTTGAACTAGCTTCTGCGGAAGATATTAAGTAATAAGCAGGTAACGCATATTCGGTGATTGGAAGAGAAAATTCTTCAAATTCAGCACCTAATGCTTTATATACTTCTAATGATTTCAATACTGATTTTTTTACTTCATCACTAATGCCATCCCCCATATACTCCTTTGGTATCCCAATTTTAAGCCCTTTCACATCGTTCACTAGGGCTTTTGTATAATCTGGATATGATATATTAGCTGATGTTGAATCCATAGGATCATATCCACAGATTGTATTCATTACCAATGCACAATCTGTTACATCTTTTGTTAGCGGTCCAATCTGATCTAATGATGAAGCAAAGGCAACCAATCCAAATCGTGATACCGCTCCATAGGTAGGTTTCATACCCACTACGCCACAAAAAGCTGCAGGCTGTCTAATTGAACCGCCTGTATCAGAACCAAGGGTAAACACCGCTTCATCCGCTGCCACAGCTGCCGCTGAACCACCACTTGATCCCCCTGGTACGCGCTCTAAGTCATATGGATTTTTTGTCTTCTTAAAATATGAATTCTCTGTAGAGGAACCCATTGCAAATTCATCCATATTAATTTTTCCGAGTAAAATCGCTCCAGCATCATTTAAGTTGTTAACGACTGTAGCATTATATGGAGGCTTAAAATTATTTAACATTTTTGAAGCACAGGTTGTATCTATGCCATCTGTACACAAATTATCCTTCAATCCCATTGGGATACCAGCAAGATCACTTAATTCTTCCTGTGCACTTATCTTTTTATCAACTGCTTCAGCATTTTTTAATGCTTCTTCTTCCACTACTGTAATGTAACTACTTACCTTATCTTCTACAGCTTGAACTCTATTTAAAACTGATTTTGTAAGTTCTACTGAACTGACTTCTTTTTTTCTGAGTAAATCTCTTAACTCATGGGCTGTCAATTGATATAGTTCCAAGTTCTTTCACACTCCTAACGATCTATTCTACTATTTTAGGTACCTTATAGCATCCGTCCTCTTTTGTTGGTGCATTAGCCAATATCTTTTCTCTATCAAAAGAAGGTTTAACAACATCTTCTCGAAATACATTTTGAATTGGGATTACATGTGCAGTAGGCTCAATCCCACTAGTATCTAACTCATTTAGCTTGTCCGCAAATGCAATTATATTTTCCATTTCACCAGTCAATCGTTCTTTTTCCGCTTCGGTTAAATTGAGGCGCGCAAGTTTAGCCACATGTTCAACCTGCTCCTTGGTTATTTTCACTTCATCACATCCTTTATTCAATCTGTTAATCATTATATATTAATACAAAATCTTCGTCAATAATAATAGACTTTATTCAACGTTTTTTCGCATTATTTCCTGCTGAGCTAATATAATATATTCATCTAATTCTTGGCTTATTTTTAATACTTCTTCTATACGGGTCTTTGACAGTTGTATAATCGAAAAATCTCTTAAAGCCTTGATATAGGCTAATTTTTTTGTCAAATTTTACATTTTGCTATTGAGTACTTTTGGGTAATGTGATATAATGTAAGAAAAAGAGGTGTTTATCATGAGATTAAAAATTTCAAAGTCCAAAAATGCTCAATCCCTTTACGTTATCAAATCTACATACAAAAACGGAAAACATTCTTCTAAGATCGTTGAAAAATTGGGCACTTACGATGACTTGCTAAAAAAATTAAATGGACAAGATCCTATTGAGTGGGCAAAAAAATATATTGAAAAGTTAAATCAAAAAGAAAAAGAAGAAAAACGAGAGGTTCTTGTTAAATATTCTCCTGTGAAGCAAATTACCAAAGATGAACAGCACTTATTTAATGGCGGTTATCTTTTCTTGCAAAAGATTTATCATGAATTGGGGATTCATAAGATTACACGTGAAATCTCAGCAAAATACAAATTTACATTTAATCTCGATGCTATTCTTTCTAGACTTGTTTACGGTAGAATTATCTTTCCTTCTTCTAAACTTGCTACTTTTGAATTAGCCAAAAGATTCATTGAACCTCCTGACTTTGAACTTCAGCATATTTACAGAGCATTAGAAATACTTTCAAATGAAATGGATTTTATACAATCTCAACTATACAATAATAGCCTTAAGGTTTGTGAGCGCAACAAAGGTATTCTTTATTATGACTGCACCAATTATTTCTTTGAAATCGAACAAGAACAGGGTCTAAAACAATATGGGATTTCTAAAGAACACAGACCTAATCCTATTGTTCAAATGGGTCTTTTTATGGATGGTGACGGCCTACCTCTTGCTCTTTATATTAACAAAGGCAATACTAACGAACAAATAACTTTAAAGCCTTTAGAGAGAAAAATTATTTCTGATTTTAAACTCTCGAAATTTGTTGTATGCACGGATGCTGGACTTGCCTCCACTGCTAACCGAAAATTTAATGATATGAATAACCGAGCCTTTATCACGACCCAGTCCATTAAAAAGTTAAAAGCTCATTTGAAGGAATGGGCACTTGATACAAAAGGATGGCACCTATGTGGTTCACAAAAAACTTTTGATTTAGAGACATTGGATGAAAAGAAGGATTTAGAAAGAATTTTCTATAAAGAACGATGGATAAAAGAAAACGGATTAGAACAAAAACTTGTGGTGACTTTTTCACTGAAATATCAGATTTATCAACAGAATATTCGCAATCGTCAAGTAGAAAGAGCACAGAAGATTATAGACTCCAATCCAACAAAACTAAAAAAATGTAATGCCAATGACTATAAACGTTTTATAGTAAAAGATCATTGCACAAAAGATGGAGAAATAGCTGATAAAACAGTCTATAGCATTGATAATGAGTTGGTTTCAAAAGAGTCCATTTATGATGGCTTCTATGCCGTTTGCACTAATCTTGAGGATGATGCTTCCGATATTATTAAAGTCAATAAAAGACGTTGGGAAATTGAAGAGTCCTTCAGAATCATGAAAACAGAGTTTAAAGCTCGACCCGTTTACTTGCAAAGAGATGATAGAATACAAGCTCACTTCACAACTTGTTTTATTTCATTAATGATTTATAGGCTGTTAGAAAAGAAACTTAGTGAAGAATATACTTGTAATCAAATCATTTCCGGATTAAGAGATCTAAACTTTTATGAAATTCCATACGAAGGATATGTTCCCACTTATACTAGAACTGATTTTACTGATGCATTACATGATTCTTTTGGATTTAGAACTGATTTTCAGATTGTCAACAACAAGACCATAAAAAAAATTATTAGAAACACAAAAAAATAGAAAAAGTACGCACTTTTTTGAACAATATAGAAAGCTTAGATTCCCTATTTCACAAGGGTTTCTAGACTTTTTGTTCTTCTCAACTGTCAAAGACAGGATTATATATTAATACAAAATCTTCGTCAATAATAATAGACTTTATTCAACGTTTTTTCGCATTATTTCCTGCTGAGCTAATATAATATATTCATCTAATTCTTGGCTTATTTTTAATACTTCTTCTATATTACCCTCTAATTCATACATTTCATTTAATTTTGTTCTTAATTGGTCAATTTTCATTTGTATTTCTTCTTTTCTTTTTTTGTCTCTCTTTTTAAACCATTTATACTTCTCCTCCTCATCCATACTTTTTATTACTTATTCTACTATTATTATGTATTATTTTATGGGAATTTCCCATAATTGTCAATATGGGATTATGCCATATAATAAAATATTTTTGGGGTGATAATTATGATTTTTAAAAGAATTAAGGATTTAAGACAAGATTTGGATATAAAACAAAGGGAAATAGCTAGTTTTCTTGATATTGACCAAAGTACATATTCTGATTATGAAAATGGAAAATTAAATATTCCTATTGATGCTCTAATTAAACTTTCTGATTACTATAACACGAGTATCGATTATTTAGTTGGTAAAACAGATGTTAGCAAACCTTATAAGAAATCTAAGAAAAGTAGAGCGTGAAGTCGTGGCTATTATATTTTTAGTCCATTATGTATAAAATCCTTTTAAAGGTTGATTTTATATGAGAGGGTGTTTGTTGTGAGTGATAATAATTTATCTAAAACTATTGGACATAGAATAATGCTTAGAAGGAAACAACTTGGTTATACTCAGGAGCAAGCAGCTGAAAAATCCGATTTAAGCCATCAATTTTTTTCTACTGTTGAAACTGGCAGAAAAAATATTCGTGCTGAAAGTATTATTTTTGTTCTGCATTCGGACTACCAACCGAATTGTGTTTTTATCTCTTAGCTTTTAATGGTTTTATTATAACATATCTATTTTACTTTTTCATCTTATGCTTAATTCAATCTATCTTTATACTTTTCCAACTTGTTTAAACACTCAGCACTCAACTTTTCAACTGTTTATTATACCATTTTCTCAAATTCCTCTTCTGTAATCACCCTCACACCGAGCTGATTCGCTTTGTCTAACTTACTTCCCGCTTTTTCACCTGCCAGAACATACGCAGTCTTTTTAGATACACTACCTGAAACTTTGCCACCATAGCTTTCAATGATTTCTTTTGCTTGATTTCTGGTATAGCTTGTTAAAGTACCTGTTAACACGAATGTTTGTCCTTCAAATCTATTGTCTTGATTCTCATCCTTACGTTCGCTCTCAAATTTCACCCCTGCCTCTTGAAGCTTTTGTAAGGTGTCTAATGTCTGTTCTTGCTTGAAGAAGTTTACAACACTTTGTGCCATCTTTTCGCCAATTTCGTGTATCTGTACCATATCTTCTACTGTAGCAGTCATAAGATTATCTATTGAACCAAAATGATCAGCTAGTATCTGTGCTGCTCTACGTCCTATTAACCGTATACCGAACCCAAACAATAATTTACTAAGGTCATTCTCTTTTGATTTTTCTAACGCACTCATTAGATTCTCGGCAGATTTCTGCCCCATTCTTTCTAAATGAATCAAATCTTCAATATTAAGATAGTATAAATCAGCTGCACCTTTAATTAATTCTTCCCGTAGTAACAATTCAATGATTGAAGGCCCTAACCCGTCTATATTCATTGCATCTCTGGATGCAAAATGGATAATATTTCTCAAAAGCTGTGCAGAACACTCTATTCCAGTACAGCGGGTTACAGCTTCACCTTCTTCACGTATTACATCGGCTCCACATACTGGACAATGGGTTGGCATATTAAACTCTTTTTCATCTCCATTCCGCTTATCTAATACAACTTCTACAACTTCTGGAATGATATCACCAGCCTTTTGTACTACCACAGTATCACCAATACGAATATTTTTCTGTTTAATGTAATCTATATTGTGTAGTGTCGCTCTACTCACTGTTGTTCCAGCTAATCGCACAGGTTCTAATTCTGCATTAGGTGTTAATGCGCCTGTTCTTCCTACCTGTATGTATATATCTGTTATCACAGTCTCTTTTTGTTCAGCAGGGAACTTATATGCCACTGCCCATCTTGGACTTTTGGAAGTACTCCCCAAAACTTCTCGTTGTACGAGCGCATTTACTTTTACAACAGCTCCATCAATTTCAAAGGGTAATTCACCCCTGCTTTCTCCCAATCTCATAATCTCAGTATAAACATCATTGATATTATCAAACACATGATTTGTAGGAACAACTTTAAAACCTTGGCTACTTAAATATTCCAATGTTTCTTTATGTGTTGGAAAGGATTTGCCTTTGATCTGTTGGATATTAAATATTAATATATCAAGCTTTCTTTGTGCAGTAATTTTTGAATCCAGTTGGCGCATAGAACCCGCTGCAGCATTCCGGGGATTTGCAAATATTGGCTGTTCTAATGCTTCCCTTTGTTCATTAAGCCTTATAAAGTCATCTCGTGCTATAAATACTTCTCCCCTCACTTCAAGAGAAGATATATTCTCTTTTAATCTTAACGGAATAGATTTTATTGTCTTTAAATTTTGTGTTACATCTTCCCCTGTAACACCGTCACCTCTTGTAGATCCTCTATAAAAAAGTCCATTTTCATATTCCAAAGATACAGAAAGTCCATCAATTTTTAATTCTACAACATATTCTACCTTTTGTGGATGTAATGCTGTTCTCACTCTATTGTCAAAATCAATTAACTCTTGTTCATTAAAAACATCTGCCAAGCTCTGCATAGGAACAGTATGTATTACTGTTTCAAAACCTTCAAGAGGTCTCCCCCCTACTCTTTGTGTCGGAGAATCAGGCAAAATAAGCGATGGAAATTGATTTTCTAATTCCTCCAGTGCTCGTAATAATTTGTCATATTCAAAATCACTAATTTCTGGATTATCTTCTACATAGTATTTATGATTATGATATTGGATTTCTTTACTTAGTTCATCTATTTTT
This sequence comes from Clostridia bacterium, assembly GCA_963662695.2. GTDB lineage: Bacteria > Bacillota > Clostridia > SK-Y3 > SK-Y3. The sequence continues at coordinate 63,042 of CAXXDC010000002.1, forward strand.
TCTTTAGCAATTTTAATATTCATACATTTTCCTCCAAAAAATATGATGGTATAACTGTTAATATTATACCATCATTTCTTTATTCTACAAGGATCAATATCCATAAAGTTTTAATACTTCTTCTTCTTTATTCGTATTATTTACAACCTTTAGTTCTTTTAGTCTAACAATCGTTTCTGCTACCATTTTATCAATCCAACCTACCGCCAAAAGTCTGGAGCAACAATGATAAACTGTTAAATCGAGCATGTCCATCTCTTTACATAGAAATACATATGTCCACAAGTTGGACGGTGATAATTTTTTATATATCTCTTCATAAGATTTTAATATACTATTCAGTTTTTGAATATCTCTCTGTTTAAGAATCGCTTTGAATATCTTATTCAAATATTTTTCATCACAATCCTTACTCGGAATTTGTGAAAATAATGCTGCTATTTCATCACTTTGATAAATCTCATTATTACCTTCCGAGATTTTTTTTAGCAATTTCCATCGCATCGCATCATTAATACCATCCAAACGTACACTGCTATTATATATTTCTTCAATTACTTTTTTGGGACTACTTTTTTTACTCTCGGATAAATGAAAAATACTTAATAGTAATAATGCCACAAGATTATTAGTATGTTTTCCATAGTAAGTATTGATTCTTTGGCTTGTATACGCTATAAAAAAATGTGAAAATGGACCTCTACGCTTCATATTAATTTTGTGCTGTTCATAATATAAACTAATATCTCTACATAATTTTCTTTTATAAATTTCTTTTTGGGCCATCTGTTTCTCATATTTTTCATAGAGCTTCACTGCCTTATAAAACTTACCTCTTCGTATATAGGCTTCAATTAACCCAATTACTGAATAGATATGCTCACTATCCAATACCAGTGCTTTCACAAAGCATTCTTCAGCTTTTTTGCACTGATCTGTGACTAAATTGAGCTTTCCTAAACCATAATAACCATAGGCTTTCTGAGGATGCTTTTTTATATAATTCTCATATTTTATGATCCTTATATCCATCCTAACACTATCTGTCATATTGTCCCCCTTACTCTTCTACCTCTACTCTCTCAGATTCTGTAAGATAATCTTCGATAATCTTTTGAACACTAGAGTCTTTTATTATGATTGAAATCTCAATCCTTCTATTCAATTTTCTATCTTGCTCAGAACGCTCTGTTGTAATGGGCCTAAATTCTGAATAACCGCTAGCTGCAAAATATTGACCGTATTTATCTTCAAGGGAAGGATTGGACTGCATCAAGTAGTTTACAACAGTCGTAGCTCTCTTTGTTGAAAGCTCCCTATTGTATTGCGTATCTCCCACACTATCCGTATGTCCTTCAATATTAACAGCATCAATACTATATCTTACATTTTTATCGTCTAAGACTTTTTCAAAAGCAACCGCTAACTGTTTTAGTAATTCTTTTCCCTCTTCTTTAACCGTATAAGAATTATAGTCAAAAACAAGACTTTCATTGATAATAATATTAGCATTATCACCAATGGTAACAAGTTCTTTTCCTTCGTCATTGGTTTTACCCATTTGTTTTTCAATGGATTCTTTCACTTTCTGTAAAATGTCCAGTCTTAAAACCGCTACCTGTTGCAGCTTAGTACGTAAATTCCCCAATTCTGTATTACTGGCAGCAATGATTCTTCTTTGATTTTCAATTTCCTTTTCAGATAATGCAAGCTCCTTTTGCCCTCGCTCTACTTCAGCCAAAATTAGCGCTCTATCTTCTTTAATAGCATTCAGCTCTTGTTGTGCTTCATCGATAGCTAAACGTGAAGCCACTAGGTTTTGTCCTGTAATTATATTTTGTATATATGCCAATAGCATTAGAAAAAACAAAACCAATGCAATTGTGGACATTACATCTGTAAAGGAAGGCCAAAAACTCTGTATATCACTGCTTTTTCTAAAATTTCTTTTCCGTAACTTCAATAAAATCACCCCAAATTAGTGAATAGTAAACGCTCAACGCTTAGCTCTCAACTTTTTTCTGCTTGTCCATTTTTGTTGCAGCAACCTCATTATATGTTAATATCTGATCAGGTAACATTGAAATAGTCTTTGCCAAATGTTTTTCATTTTCTTTAAAGGATTCAAGTACTACAAATACTTCACTCAAGACGCTTTTTAAATCTTCAGTAATTTTATTTGAAACAAATTCGCCATTTTTTTCAAGTTTATCTGAAAAAGCTTTTGCAGTCTGTTCTGCAAATAGGTTCATTTGTACATCGATAATCTTAGTAAGACCATCTAATTTCTGTTGATACTCCTGTAAATCCTCAACACGAGCATTAATATCACTACTAAGCATCTGACTTAATTCTTTCACAGACAAAATACTCCCTCGTATTTCGTTAACTAAATTGTCAAGATTTCTTATCACTTGCTTGTTATATGCAGTTACTTCTCCAGTTGCTTCTATCATCTGGGTTGTAAACTGTTCCATATGATCGTAATTTTGTGTAATCATTTTTGAAGCACTACTAATCGCATCAGCAACTTTAACGAAACTTGCATCCATTCTATCAATATTATTTCTTAAATTTAAATTAAAACTACTAAAATCTTTGATATTATCCGAAAAGTTTTTTAAGGAATGATCAAATCTATCGATTGTATGATCTAATGTTTTAGATGATAGATCTACTTCCATGACTACATGTGCAAGGTTTTGACCAAAATCTTCAACCGTCTTTTTTAGTGAATTTTCTATTTTTTCACCAAATTCAGTAAAAGTGTTTTTCAATATTTTATTCATGATGGTATACTCTGTTTCTTTATCCTTTGATAGTACCAAGGAAACAGTATTGTCTAAATATTCTTCAATATGAACCATCAACGTTTCTCTTTCCTCTTCAATATTAATAATTATATTCATAATCGTCAAAATAACTGATAGCGCAATACCAATAAGACTAGTGATAAAAGCGACTGCCATACCTGATACAGCACTTAATAGTCCATCTACTATGTTCCCAAAGTTATTCATAACGTCTGCACTACTCGAACCACCAAGTACTTCCACAAGTTCACCAACGGATATAGTTAATCCTACAAACGTTCCAAGTAAACCTAATACAACAAGTAGAGAAACTGCATTTTTTACAAATCTCTCACCTATATTCATATTTCTTAATTCTTGATTAAAACAATTTTCAATGATCGCCTGCGTGTTGACTTCACTATAATTACCCATTGCTGCACTTTTATAGTCTTCAACAATCCTATTAAGAATTTGGGATTGATATTGCTCATTTCTACGATGCATCCCATTATTTAAATCTCTTTGTATATCGATATATTGTTTTCGAATAATTATACTGATGATAACTGCAGCAACAAAAATCAATACAATAAGACCAATTATTAACCATGCAGTTGGGTGAAGATTTGCTATTAAATTAGATAACATATTGAAACCTCTCCTTTGTCATTAGTATTGTCATTATAACCTAAACATGTTACAAAATTGTTATTATTTCAACAAATTTTCTTTAAAATTTTATTTCATAATTCCTGTACCTTCCACATTCACATACTGATGTGGGACTGTACCTACAATAATTGTCTCAGTAATTGGAACTGTTGTTACCACTTCTGCATCCGTAGTGATTAACGGTAATATCACTCTGACTTTACTCTTTACAATGATAGTTATTTCATGCTTTGTTTGGTTTATACCCGCAGATTCAAAACTACTTTCAAAATCTGTCTCAGCTGACCCTAAAGGCATAAGCTGTATAGGAATCCTCGGACCCCATCCCGAAAGAAGCTCCCCATTAACGATATTTCCTATTGGAATATTTATTTCTGTAGAATCAACTTTTGCAATTTCTTGCTGCACGCGGATCGCAATTTCTGACTTCATCTGATTCATTCTAACTACATTTGCTTGGAGTGCAGTGATATAGCCATCATTATTTTTTTCTAAAAATACTAAATCTTCATATGTAATATTATCTTCGTTAATTTGTTGATATACAACATGGTTAATGGACGCAATGGCGATATATCTAGCCTTCACCTCAGCCATCGAGCTGACTGTAGGCTTTATTCTTTTCTCAAAATAAGAAAAAGTAAAAACTGTTAATAAGCTTACTGTAATCATAACTAATAAAAGACTAAAACTTCTATAGTTTTTTCTCCTAAAGTGCAAATTATATTTAAATCCAAAGCCTAAACCTCTTCGTCTCCACATTCTCATCATCAATCACCCCTATTATCATATGAGAATAGAGGGTTTTTGTTTCCTATTATAGCACAAAACAACTTTTTATACGAACTCAGGGCACAAAAAACACCCTCTTATTTGGCTAAATACCAATATAAGAAGGTGTTCTACTATTAATATTATAATTATTCTTCATTCCGAAGTTTTGCAGCAACTTTACATATAGCTAAGCTTGAAACAAAGTTATACCAATTGTTTCAGGCTTTATTTTTTTTATTTTTCTTTCGTGTTTTTGTAGTCTTTAGTATCATTTTATGCTATAATAGTAATATACTATTAAATCTGGGAGATATTTATGTATTTAAAAAAATCAAAAAATAATAAAACTGGAAGAACATATTTAGCTATTGCTGAAAGCTATAGAGATAAGATTACTAAGAAACCTAGGGCTAGAACGATCCAATCTATTGGTTACTTAGATGAACTTATTAAAGAGTACGATGACCCTATCGCTCATTTCACTCAAGTTGTCGAAGAAATGAAGATACAAAAAGCTATTGAATCTAAACCTATTAAGCTTGAATTTAGTCATGATGAGAAACTTAAAGTCGGAACTAACAACCGGAAGAACTTTGGATATGCTGCTTTTAGTTCACTATATCACACGCTTCAAATTGATAAGTTTTTGATTAACAGACAACGCTCTACTAAAATTGAAGCGAATACAAATAACATTATGAAGCTATTGGTCTTCTCTAGACTTCTGATGCCTTCTTCTAAGAAAAAAGCTTATGAAAACAGAGATATGTTTTTTGAAAGAGTAAATTACTCCCTCGATGATGTGTATAGAGCTCTTAGCTTTTTTAATGATAAGGGATACGAATTACAACAGTGGATTAATGATCAAATCAAAGACCATTATGGTAGAGATACCAGCCTTGTTTATTATGATGTCACAAATTATTATTTTGAATCTGATCATGAAGATGATTTTAGACGTAAAGGTGTTTGTAAAGAACACCGACCAAACCCTATTATTCAAATGGGACTGTTTATGGATACTAATGGAATTCCTATTACCTATGACTTATATGCTGGTAATACTAATGATTGTCTGACTTATCGCCCTACTTTCTCTAGGATGAAAAAAGAGTTTGATCTTGGTAAAGTTATTGTGGTTGCTGATAAGGGTATGTCTACTGGTGATAATATTTACTATACTTTGTCTGCTAAGGATGGTTATGTTTTTAGTCAATCTGCACGAGGTGCAAATAACGAATTAAAAAACTATATTACTGATGATACAGACTACGAGTGGTACGGACAGGATTACAAGTGGAAAGAAAGATTATATCCCAGAGAAATTTGGGTTACAAGTATCACTGGGAAAAAAATTAAAAGAACTGTTCATGAAAAACAAGTTGTTTTCTATAGTAAGAAGTATGCTAAGAAAGCAAGGTTCGAAAGAGAAAAAGCTCTTGAAAAAGCAAGAAGGCTTATTAAGTCACCTGCAAGCTACAATAGAGCAACTGCTTATGGTGCAACTTCTTATATTAAGAATATCAGCTTTGATAAATCAACTGGTGAAATTGTTTCAGGAAAAGTTTTAGAACTCGATGATGATAAAATTAAGACTCAAGAAGCTTTAGATGGATATTATGTACTTGTAACAAGCGAATACAAAGAATCAGCAAGCAGAATTATTGATATTTATCGTGGTTTATGGAAAATCGAAGAATCATTTAAAGTAACAAAGAGTGATTTAGAAACCAGACCAGTTTTTCTCTCAACAGAAGAGCATATCAAAGCACATTTTCTAACTTGCTTTATTGCCCTAGTTCTAGCGAGAATACTTGAACACATTACTGATGGTAAACATAGTATTACAAAAATGATTGAGAGCTTAAAGAGCTGTACATGTACTAATATTGATCAAAACTATTATTTATTTGATTATTATGATGAGGTATTAAAAGATATTGGGGAAGCTACAAACGTTGATTTCTCAGCAAAGATAAGAACATTACAACAAATCAAAAAAAATATTTCAAAAACTAAAAAAAGGTAATTTTACGCTACAAAAAAACGAAAAAATGCAAACCCCGCAAATTCACTATTCTCAGTGGCTTACGGGGTACTTTTCTGCTTTTCTACTGCAAAACTTAAGTTATAGCACAAAACAACTTTTTATACGAACTCAGGGCACAAAAAACACCCTCTTATTTGGCTAAATACCAATATAAGAAGGTGTTCTACTATTAATATTATAATTATTCTTCATTCTCCCAATTGTGAAAAACATTCTGTACATCATCATTATCTTCAAGCATATCAATTAGCTTATTCATATTATTAATATCTTCTTCACTTTCTAATAAAGTTGACGTTTGAGGAACCATTTCAATGCTCGCTGAAGCAAAGGTCAACTTTTTTTCTTCAAGAGCTTCTCTCACTTGTGAAAAATCTTCAGGAGCAGTTGTAATTTCAAAATATTCCTCTTCAGCTACAAAGTCATCTGCACCTGTTTCTAAAGCTTCCATCATTAATTCATCTTCATTGATATCCTCTGTTTTCTCTATAATAAAAATACCTTTTTTATCGAACATAAAAGATACACATCCGCTTGTCCCAAGATTCCCACCATATTTATCAAAATAATGCCTCATATCTCCAGCGGTTCTATTTTTGTTATCTGTCATTGTTTCTACAATAACTGCTACCCCAGATGGACCATATCCTTCATAGACAATTTCTTCATAATTAGCACCGTCCATATCTCCTGAAGCTTTCTTTATGCTTCTCGTAATTGTATCATTAGGCATATTATTTGATTTCGCCTTGGCAATAACATCCTTTAGCTTTGAATTAACGCTTGGATCAGGTCCTCCCTGTTTTACAGCTACTGCAATTTCTCTGCCTATTTTAGTAAAAATCTTTCCCTTTTTAGCATCTGCTTTGCCTTTTCTATGCTTAATATTCGCCCATTTCGAATGTCCTGCCATAAATTATCATCCTCCACATTTAATTTCCCGCACCCATTTTAACATATGTCGCTATATTTCCGCAAGGAAAAATGTGGATAAAAAAAGAGACGGTTTTCTCCACAACCATCCCTTTTTCCCACGAATAAACATTCATTACAATAATGATAATACTGAAACAATCATATTCATTGTAATCCCCATTGCCTTCATATTTCTTTTGGCCCTCATCGCTCTTGCTTGTGCAACATTTGAACGACTTCGAACATTATCACTTCCATTAATTCTACCAAAAGAAAACAATCCAAATCCATATTTATTATCTCTACCAACATCACCTAAATCCTCAGCGTAAATGTGTAGCAGTAATCTTATTTCTTCTGGCGTCAATTTTCTTTTATATCTTCTTAAACCTTTTGCCTGTAACAATGCAACAGCACCAGCAATAACCGGTGTTGACATAGACGTACCACTTAATGTTGCAAAGCTATTATTAGAATAACAAGAATAAATATCTTTCCCTGCAGCAGCAATTTCAGCTTCTGGCCCTATAGAACTAAAATCAGCTCTTCTCTTTTTCGTATCCACAGCTGTAACTGCGATGGTTTGATCAAATCTTGCTGGATACCCAATTGTATTTTCACCGGCTGACGCTGTTCCCCCTTCATTCCCTGCTGCACATACCATTGTAATGCCATTCTGGTACGCACGAGATATAACCTGTTGATATTGTCTTGTTGAAGTATCTGCAGAAAATGACATATTTATAACATCAACATCACGATCTATCATCCATGAAATACTCTTTGCAATTGCATCAAAATCTGCATAGCCATCCTTATCAAAAGCCTTCGCAATATATAAATCTGCTTTAGGTGCTACACCCACTACCCCAACATTATTGCGTTCTGCTGCAACAATACCAGCTACATGTGTACCATGACCGTTATCATCCTGTACACTTTTAGTTTCGGAAGTCGTAAAGTTTGCATAATCTTTAACTCTACCCTTTAGATCGACATGATTTAAATCGATACCAGTATCAATGACACCAACTTTGATTCCGTCCCCCATTGTTTCGCTCCATTCCAAAGGACTGCCAACCATTTCCACACCATAATCTATTACTTCTCTTCTCTGAGAAGGTTGCACATCTAATACTTGAAAATCACTTATTTTAAATCTCACATAAACCCCTCCATCAATATATAATAATCTAGTATATACTATGCAGGGAGGGTAGATTATGCTAACGAATTATGTAAAAGAGATAATCTATTCTTCGTTTTCCTCTTCTTTAATGAACCATTTGTATATATTGTAATATATGTTCATATTAGTAGGGTGTATATCTCCTTTAATTTTATCATTATAAACGACAGCTGACGTTCTAATATAAAGACTGATATACGGAAGATCTTCTACAATTAGTTTCTGTAACTCAGAATATATTTCATTCCTTTTGTTATCATCAACTTCCGTAAAGGCTTTATAAAGCAAATCATCCATGATCGCATTACTATAAGATGATAAATTTGTTCCTCTTTCTATCTCTTTTGAATGTAGTGCAAAAGATAAATCCACATTTTGTGAAAGATTTAATCCAATTAATGCAAGATCAAATTTTTTATTATTAATATTGTTTTGAAGTTCATCCCAAGACACTTCTTTTAGTGTAACATTCATACCGATATCTTTTAATTGTGAAACAATCATATTTGCTGCATGTGTCCGTATCACATTATCGTTATTTGTAGTTAATTCAAATGCAAGCGGAATATTCACACCATTGATTTCTTTTTCTAAAATACCATCACCATTCAAATCACTCCACCCTGCCTGTTCTAATAATTCTTTAGCCTGTTTTCTATCATATCCATATATCTGTGAAGATTCATCATACAACGGTGAGTTTGGAATCATAGGAACATCAGTGATATGCGCATGGCCTAATAATACTTCATCAATAATTTTTTCCCTGTCTATACCTTGGATAATTGCCTTACGCACTTCCTTATTCCCAAGAACCCTATGATTAAAATTAACACCAAGGAATTCATAATTGTTAGTGGTAAATTCTTTTGTTTTAAGTCTTTCTTTACTACTATACTTTTCCCAATCCACAACATCTGTAAGAACTAAGTCTACTTCTTTTGCTTCAAGAGCATATAGTGCTGTCTGGTTATCAGGTAATATCTTAACAATGATTTGGTCAATATAAGGGCCTTTCTCTTGCCACCAATGATCATTTTTCTTTAATTCAATTATATTTAATGGTGTATGCTTAACAAATTGATAGGGTCCTGTACCAATTGGCTGAAAACTGTCATAACTATCTTCCAATGCTAAATTTTCAAATTGATGCTTAGGCAAGATAGGAAAATTCATCATTTTAATGAAGTTTCCATAAGGCTGCTCTAAAACGACTTTAAAGGTATATTTATCTACTGCAGTAAAATAAGAGACATACTGGGTATTTGTTTCATAGACAGTATCAAGTTTATAATTCATAATAGCTCTAAAAGTAAACGCTACATCATCAGCTGTAAATTCTTTACCATCGTGCCATTTGACACCTTCTTTTAATTTGAATGTCCACGTCATACCATCATTGGAAACTTGCCAACTTTCAGCTAACCAAGGTAAGATATCCATATTACTATCATATCGTATTAAACTATCATACATCATATTCATTACTTGCATACCAGCGCTTTTCTTGGTTAATAGAGGATTCAATGTGTCCACTTTATAGGATTGCAAATATAAAGTACCTCCTTGAATCGGCTCTAAATTCTCCACCCCATCACCATCATTGCGTAATTGATCTCCATCTTTTCCGTCAAATGAACATGCGCTTAAAAATAATAATAATATCAATGCAAAAAGTAGTGTTATTTCTATATGTTTTTTCAAAATCTTATAGCCTCCTCTTTAAATTATGAGATATGAATATCATATATTCTTTGTTCAATTTTTATACATTCAGCTGCATAATAGATGCTAAGCTACCTGTCTTCCCTTTATCTCCTCTATGTGAAAAATACATATGCTTATGACAGTATGTGCATTCTTTTGCCAAAGTTATGTTTTGTTCTGTGATGCCCTTATTTAAGAATTGTAATATATTTAGTTGCCATAGGTCAATATAATATTTATCATTTTTCTTTTTTTTAATAAATTTTAATGCTTGTTCACCATATGACTTAATAAATTCTTCTATAACAGGTTGGTCGACCTCAAAATGACATTTACCTATCGAAGGCCCAATAGCTACAAGGATATTCTGAGGACGGCACCCATACTCATTGTTCATCTTTTCGATCGTCTTCTCACCAATTTTCTTCACTGTCCCTCTCCAACCAGAATGAACAAGTCCAATCACTTTTTTTATTGGATCAAGAAAAAAGAGAGGAACACAGTCAGCATAAAATGTTATAAGCGGTATACCCGGCTGGTTTGTTATTAATCCGTCAACACCTTTTAAATGTCCTAACCCTTGTCCCATATCATCAGTTGAAACAATTTCTATTTTATCTTCGTGTACTTGATTTGAAAATACAAGTTTTTCATATTCGACATCTATTCGATTTGTTATTATTTTATAATTTTTGATAACATTTTCTTCTGAATCATTTCTATTAAAACCTAAATTTAAACTTCTACATTCTCCACTACTAACGCCTCCTAGCCTTGTAGTAAAACAGTGTGTAACAAGTCCAGTATCATCAAATGACGGTATGGTAATATATTCCAATCCACCCTTCTTATGATGCTTAAATCCAATGTTCATAATGACCCCTTTCAAACTATTTTTTTGGCAAAAAAATGGCAAAAAATCCAGTAGGATTTTTTGCATTTTCTAAGCAAGTTCACAACTTTCTATCTAGGTTCGACAATCAACTTAATAGCAGTTCTTTCTTCCCCTTCTATCATAATATCAGTAAAGGCAGGAATACATACTAAATCAATTCCAGAAGGTGCTACAAATCCCCTAGCAATCGCTACCGCTTTAACTGCCTGATTTAATGCTCCGGCACCTACAGCCTGTATTTCGGCAAGACCTCTTTCACGGATGACACCTGCTAATGCACCCGCAATAGAATTGGGACTGGATTTTGATGAAACCTTGAGTATGTCCATTGTTGTTACCTCCATTATTTTATTCTAGCGATATTTAGTCTAATGAATATATTCTACATCAAATAGGAAAATCCTTCTTTTCTATACACTTTTTTGTTTAAAATAATTAATTTCTAGAATATTTCACTAGAATAATATAATATTGGGGGTTTTTGTTATTTATTTTCATAGTTTACTTTATGATTATTCTATTTATACTTGTTGACTTACCTGTATCTTCATTTATTTCACAAACAACTGCGTTGAACTGTCCTCGTCCATCTGCAATCTTAAATTTTCTTGGAAGGTGTGTTAAAAACCGTTCAATAATAATATCTTTTTCAACACCTAAAATAGAATTATAGGGACCAGTCATTCCTATATCCGTAATAAATCCTGTACCCATTGGTAAGATTCTTTCATCCGCAGTTTGGACATGTGTATGCGTCCCTAGTACTGCACTAACTTCTCCGTCCAAGTACCAAGCCATCGCAGCTTTTTCAGAGGTAGCCTCTGCGTGGAAATCTACAACAATAATATCTGTCGTTTCTTTTATTATTTTTAGTAACTCAGTAACAGTTCTAAAAGGGCAATCAAGTGCATCTAGGCACACTCTACCAGAAAGATTAATAATAGCTACTTGTTTTCTATTCACTTCAATCATTACATAACCTTTACCTGGACAAGCTGGTGGGTAGTTGGCTGGTCTAATGATGTATTCATTTTCATCAAAAAAATCTATTATTTCTTTCTTGCTCCATACATGGTTTCCCATTGTAATCACATCAACACCATTATCATACAATTCGTATGCAATAGACCGTGTAATCCCATTACCTAACGCCGCATTTTCACCATTTGCAATACATAAATCAACTTTCAATTCACGTTTTACTTTTCTGAGGTAATCCTTAATCATTTTTCTGCCTGGACCGCCTACAATATCACCAATCGCCAAAACTTTCACTGACTTTCCTCCTACTGGTTAAATAATAAACTCGTTTAGCAAAATACTAAACGAGTTTATTATCTACTAATAATTATTTCGCATATTCAATCGATCGCGTTTCTCTTATAACATTTACCTTTATTTGACCAGGATATTCTAAATCGTTCTCAATCTTTTTCACAATATCCCTCGCTAATAGTTCAATACCTTCATCTTTTACATCTTCTGGTTTTACCATGATTCTAATTTCTCTACCCGCTTGTATTGCAAATGATTTATCTACACCTGTAAATGAATCCGCAATTTCCTCAAGCTTTTGAAGTCGTTTGATATAAGTTTCTAAAGTTTCACGTCTTGCACCAGGTCTTGCAGCTGAAATTGTATCTGCTGCCTGCACAATACATGCAATAATCGTATTTGCTTCAACATCGCCATGATGTGCCATAATAGCATGGATAACTTCTTTATTTTCTCTAAATTTCTTTGCGATATCTGCCCCGATTGTAACATGTGAACCTTCCACTTCATGATCAACAGCTTTTCCAATATCATGTAACAAACCAGCTCTTTTTGCTATATTTACATCTACACCTAATTCGCCTGCCATAATTCCTGCAAGATGCGAAACTTCAATGGAGTGTTTTAAAACATTTTGACCATAACTTGTTCTGAATTTTAGTTTACCTAATAACTTAATCATTTCTGGGTGTAGGCCATAAACTCCTGTTTCAAATGTAGCATGTTCACCTTCTTGCCGTATGATGCTTTCAACTTCTTTTTTAGCTTTTTCAACTGTTTCTTCAATTCTAGCTGGGTGAATTCGTCCATCTACAATTAGTTTTTCCAGTGCTACACGTGCAATTTCTCTTCTAATTGGGTCAAAGCCCGAAAGAATAACCGCTTCTGGTGTATCATCGATAATTAAATCAATGCCTGTCAACGTTTCCAGTGTTCTTATGTTTCTACCTTCCCTACCGATGATTCTTCCTTTCATTTCATCATTTGGAAGTGGAACAACTGAAACTGTCGTCTCAGCAACATGGTCAGCAGCACACTTCTGAATAGCTGTACTAATGATATTCTTAGCTTTCTTCTCTGCTTCTTCTTTTGCTTTATCTTGAATATCTTTAATCATGATTGCAACTTCATGTCTTACTTCGTCCTCAACATTTCTTAATAGATATTCCTTCGCCTCTTCAACTGTTAAACCAGAGATTCTTTCTAATTCATCCATTTGCTTTTTCTTGATTTTTTCTGTTTCTTCCTGCTGCCTTTGAATATCTTTTGTCTTCTTACTTAAGTTATCTTCTTTAGATTCAAGAGATTGTGATTTTCTATCTAATATCTCTTCTCTTTGTTGTAGCCGTCTTTCTTGTCTTTGAATTTCATTTCTTCTCTCTTTAATTTCCCTATCAAGTTCAATCCTATTTTTATGAATTTCCTCTTTCGCTTCTAGTAAAGCTTCCCTCTTTTTACTTTCAGCTAGTTTTTGTGCTTCACTGTTTATTCGTTTCGCTTCCTCTTCAGCGCTACCAATCTCAGCTTCTGCAATTTTTTTTCTATATGAAATCCCCATACGAAAAGCCAATACACTTGCTATCACACCTACACCAAGTATAATACCTATCCATATGAAAATTTGTGGATCTATAATAATATGCACCTCCCTTTTTTATTGTCTTTCTTTTTAGCTATTTTGAGGATGTTACAATTACTGCAAAATAAAATATATAACTTAATGTTATTAATTATTTGGTGTGTAAAATATACATAAGTTAATTGTAAACTTTTTTAAAATCCATGTCAAGAATCAATTGCAACTCAATATCATTTTATTTTTGCAGCCTTCACAGTATTTCTCATGAGCATAGCAATTGTCATGGGTCCAACCCCTCCCGGTACAGGTGTAATAGCACCCGCAATTAAAGCAGCACTATTGAAATCAACATCTCCAACTAGTTTTCTGTTTTCTAGTCTGTTGATACCAACATCAATAACAACTGCCCCAGGTTTAATCATATCACCAGTAATCATTTGTGGTCTACCCACTGCTGCTACAAGAATATCAGCTCGCTTACATATTTCTTCTAAGTTTTTTGTTCTTGAGTGACATATGGTTACTGTACCATGTTGTTGTAATAGCAGCATACTTTGTGGTTTGCCAACAATATTACTCCTTCCCACAACAACACATTCCTTTCCCTCCACGTTTATACTAGATTCCTTAATTAATTCCATAACACCTGCAGGTGTACATGGTAAAAATTGAGGATTTCCTAACATTATTCTCCCAACATTAACAGGATGAAAACCATCTACATCTTTGTTTGGATGAATGGTATTAATAACTTCATCTTCATCCATATGCTTTGGCAATGGGAGTTGAACCAAAATACCATTAATATCATCTTTTTCATTAAGCTTGATTACTAAATCCAATAATTCCTGTTGTGTCGTACTCTCTGGTAATGCATATTCTTCAGAATATATACCAATTTCAGCACATGCTCTTTTCTTAGAATTCACATAAACCCGTGATGCAGGATCATCTCCTACAATGACTACTGCCAATCCTGGACAGATGTTCATTTCTTTTAAAAGAGTTACTTCTGCTTTTAATTCACTTTTTATTCTCGTTGCAACTTTCTTGCCATCAATTATCTTTGCAGCCAAAATAGTTTCCCCCTCATTTCATGCTAGTACAACTTAGCAAATTCGTAACATGAGCTTTAGTTGTACTGTACATCTTCATCAGAAGATGTTCCTTACTCCAAACACAGTTTATATTTTATGTCACGTCATTATACTTGTCAATGTTTTCTTTTCTTTCTTTTTTTCCCTTTTTTCGGTCGAATTAAACATTTTGGGCTATATCCTATCAAATCCTTCCTATCCGCCTTGATAAGTGCCTCAAAAACCAATGAATAATTTGCAGGATTTCTGTATTGAAGTAATGCTCTTTGCATTGCCTTTTCTTTTGCAGATCGTGTTACGTAAACCTTCTCCATGGTCCTAGGATCAAGTCCTGTATAAAACATACAGGTTGCCAATGTACCAGGTGTAGGATAAAAATCCTGTACCTGCTCAGGATAATACCCAGTATCTCTTAGGTATTCTGCAAGTTCAATGGCCTCTTTTAGACTACTTCCTGGATGACTTGACATCAAGTAAGGCACAAGAAACTGCTTTTTTCCTAACTTTTTGTTTATATCATAAAACTTTTTAACAAACTTCTCATACACTTTTTTTGATGGTTTTCCCATCCGCTTTAAAACTTTTGGCGAAATATGTTCTGGTGCTACTTTTAATTGTCCACTGACATGGTGCTCACATAATTCCCAGAAAAATTCATCATTTTTATCATGAATTAAGTAGTCATAACGTATACCTGAACGTATAAACACTTTCTTCACTTTAGGAAGTTCTCTCAATTCTCTCAAAAGAGTAAGATATTCTTCATGTGATATATTTAGACTACGGCACGGATTAGGATAGAGGCATTGTTTTGATTTACATGCTCCGTGCTTTAACTGCTTATCACAAGCTTCATATCTAAAATTAGCTGTAGGTCCTCCAACATCATGAATATATCCTTTAAAATCAGGATGATGGGTCATATTTTTAGCTTCATGTACAATGGAGGGTTTACTGCGACTTTGTACAATACGTCCCTGATGAAAGGTCAGCGCACAAAACGTGCATGCACCATAACATCCCCTAGCACTTGCAATACTAAATTGAACTTCCTGTATTGCAGGCACACCACCTTTGTCTTCATACATTGGATGATAAGTTCTTTGATATTGTAATGCATACACAGCATCCAATTCCTTACGACTTAATGGCATTGCAGGTGGATTTTGTACTAAATATTGATTCGCATGGGGCTGAATAAGTATTTTACCCCTAATAGGATCCTGTTCTTCATACTGCACATTACATGCCTCTGCATATTTAACCTTATTACTCTTCACATCTTTATAGGACGGAATGAGTACTGATTTTTCTTTGATTGAATCAATGTGATTGGTCAAATACATTGTACCCGTAATATGATTTATGTCGTGAATATCTTTTCCTTCATTTAGAGCATCCGCAATCGAAATAATCTGACTTTCTCCCATACCATAAATCAATAGGTCTGCTCGAGTATCTACCAGAATTGATCGTCTGACCTTATCTTCCCAATAATCATAATGAGCAAATCTTCGGAGACTAGCTTCAATCCCGCCAATAATGATAGGTATATCTTTAAATGCTTCTCTTATTCGATTACAATATACAATGACTGCTCTATTTGGTCTCTTTCCTATTTCACCGCCTGGTGAATAGACATCGCGACTACGTGGCTTCTTACTAACAGTATAATGATTTACCATTGAATCTAGGTTTCCTGAAGATATAAGTACTCCCAACCTAGGTCTTCCCAAACGCATAAATTCATCTTTGCTACGCCAATCTGGTTGAGGAATAATTCCAACTTTATACCCCTTACTTTCCAATACCCGCGTAATAATTGCATGTCCAAAGCTCGGGTGATCTACATATGCATCACCACTAATATATAAAAAATCAAGCTGATCCCAGCCGCGTTTCTCCATCTCTTCTCTTGTTGTTGGTATAAAATCTTTTATTGCCATAAATATAATCCTTCCCTTGCTATGCTAGTGCAGAGCTTATTCCATCTCTTCCTATTATCATCAACATTAATGCTAATGGATATACCCATTAGCATTTTAAATATATTTCAGTTTGACCTCAACTCTCAGCCCTCAACTGTCTCCTTGCCTTCACTCATAATCATTTCTTGATATTGCTCTTTCGTAATCAATACCTGACGCGGTTTACTGCCTTCAAAACCGCCAATAATCCCTCTTGCCTCCATTTGATCAACAATCCTGGCTGCTCTAGCATATCCTACTCTCAAACGTCGCTGAAGCATCGATATAGAAGCCTGACCCGATTCTACGACTAGTTCAATCGCTGTTGGTAAAAATTCATCGCTATCATCACCGTTCATTGTATGATGATCACTTTCATTTTCTATCAGTTCAATAACATCTTCATGATATTTAACGCCCGAATGATCCTTAATATACTTAACAATATTCTCGACTTCTTTATCAGATATAAAAGACCCTTGAAGCCGTACTGGCTTCGCTGAACCAACTGGATAATACAGCATATCTCCCCGCCCTAATAATTTTTCGGCACCGGCCATGTCCAAAATAGTTCTTGAATCCACTTGTGAAGAAACAGCAAATGAAATCCTTGAAGGTATATTTGCTTTAATAACCCCAGTGATAACATCTACTGAAGGTCTTTGTGTAGCAATGACAAGGTGCATCCCCGCAGCCCTAGCCATTTGTGCTAGACGACAGATAGAATTTTCCACATCATTAGGTGCTACCATCATTAAATCTGATAACTCATCTATAATAATAACTATTTGCGGTAAAACTTCTTCTGCCACTTGGTTATACCCTTTTAGATCTCTTGCATTATTATCCGCAAACAACTTATAGCGTTTGACCATTTCTTGTACTGCCCAATTTAACGCACCAGCTGCCTTTTTGGGGTCTGTTACAACTGGAATTAATAAATGAGGAATGCCATTGTAAACACCAAGCTCGACGACCTTTGGATCGATTAATACAAGTTTAACTTCATCAGGGTGCGCTTTGTATAATATACTGGTAATCAGAGTGTTAATACATACACTTTTTCCTGAGCCTGTCGCACCTGCAATTAAAAGATGTGGCATTTTTGCAATATCACCCACGATTGGCTTACCAGCGATATCTTTTCCAATAGAAAAAGCTATATTAGATGGATGATTGCTAAATTCCTCAGATTCTATAACCTCTCTAAGATTTACTGACATAATTTCTTTATTAGGTACTTCAATTCCAATCGCTGCTTTTCCCGGAATAGGAGCCTCAATCCTTACCCTTGGCGCTGCTAAATTAAGTGCAATATCATCTGCTAGATTGACGATTTTGCTAACCTTGACACCTGCACTTGGTTGTAATTCATATCGCGTTACTGCTGGTCCTCTACTCACCTGTAGGACTTTCACATCCACACCAAAACTCTTCAATGTATCCGCGAGTTTCTTGGCGCTTTTTCTTAAATCTTCAGCAGATTTTTTCTGTGAACTTGTTTGAGAGGATAGTGATAATAGCGCTACTGGTGGAAACACATATTCAATATGTTCATTCTTAAGGTTAATTTCATTGTCTATCTCAACATCAATTTCACTATTTTTAGAAATTTTTTTTTCAGTGTTTTTCTTAATTGGTTCTGGTGATATAACCTTTTCTTCTATTTGGTGATCTAAAATTGTAATAGACTCTTCTTTTGCCGCAGCCACATCCTCTTGTATAAACTGCTGAATTTCAATTAATTGTTCTTCAATATCTTGACTTTCTTCTTTTTTATTAAATCTAGTTTCTTTTATGAGATCAGTTAATCGTCCATAAATATACGAACATGCATTTTTCACAATGTTAGCTATGTAAACTACAATTTTAAAAAATGAGATTTGTGTTATAATCATCAGCATAATTAAAACACAGAAAATCAAAATAATACTAGCGCCCCATACACCGAACATATTAATTATGGGTTCAGCTATAACGCCTCCAATTAGCCCACCACCAGTTCCATTCATACCCGCAATATAAAAAGATTTAAAACTTTCAACAATAGATAATTGACTATCGGGGTTATAATAAAAAATTTGTATAGTGGCACTAAATAACGTAAGAGATACTAATCCCAAAACATATTTATATGCATTATCAAAATACCCTTTTTTTATAATAAAATGGATACCATAGACCGATACTATAAAAGGAAGTGCATAGGAAATATTGCCTAGCAACCCCATACAAATGTCTTTAAAATACTTACCAAACACACCTGCTGCATTGGTAAAAAAACTTATCCCCATTAAGAATCCTAAAGCCATAATCAATAGAGCAATAATTTCACCTTGAATATTCCATTCGGCTTTTTTCTTTCTCTTACTAGTACCCTTTTTCATCTTTCGTTTTGCCATATTGCCCCCCTTGCTAGAATAACTTAGCGAGTATGTGAGCTTTAGTTATTCTGTACGTCTACATAGTAGACGTTCCTTAAATGTTTAAGTCTACTTAAGGAAAAAACCATAAATAATACTTATCAAACCTACAGTCCAACAATAATAAGAAAATACATATAATTTCCCGTTATTTAATAATTTTATTAGAAATTTTATTGCTATAAAACCAGTAATAGCTGCAGCCAATGTTCCAAAAATAAAAGGTAGTACCTCTGCATTGTTAAATCCTTGTAACATCAAATCAGGGATTTGAAGTACGGCAGCGCCCAAAACGGCAGGTATAGACATTAAAAAAGAATATTTGATTGCAAATTCTTTTTTAAGACCGTTTAATAGACCTCCAACAATTGTTGATCCAGAGCGCGAAATACCAGGAAGTATTGCAAAACTCTGAAATAAACCAATTGTAAATGCATTAGAATATTTTGTATTCGATTCATCCTTCATTCCTTCAATAAGTTTATTAGTAATCCATAACAGACATCCTGTCACTAATAGTGTAATCCCAACAACTTTGATAGATTTAAACATCATTTCAAAGATATCTTTAAACAGTAAACCAATCACAACAGCTGGTATAGTACCCACAATAAGAAGTACAATCATCCTTTTATCGGGTGACGAATCAATCTCAACTCTCCCCTTTCCTATATCAGCTATCATACCAAAGAATGCTTTTATTAAACGAAAAATATCTTTACTATATACTAAACAGATCGATAATAATGTACCAAAATGAAGTAAAGTATCAAAGAGCAAATGACTTTCTTCCAAGTCATTCATCCCAAAAATTTCCTGAAAAATGACAAGATGCCCAGAACTACTTACAGGTAAAAATTCTGTTAATCCTTGTACAATTCCTAATATAATTGCTGTTAAAGTGTCCATTTTGTAAGCCCCCCAAAGTGATTTATGCTAATATATTTACGCACTACGAACAAAGATGCCAGCAACTCACGCCAACATCTTAACTATACCATATCATTTGTTATTTTTCTAGCTAAAATTGAATGCCTATTTCGGAACCTTCTATTGTTGAGCCTGGCTGAAAATTAGGATCAAGATAAGTATTTAAATCTGTGCTTATCACTCTATTGATTTTGTATTTTGTACCACTCATATGTGTTACTTCTAAAAAATTTCCATTATACGCAATACATTGAGATTTCTGTTCAGAGCTTTCCTGCTGATTAAATATCACTTCCGGTGGAACAATTGTATAAATAATCATTAATTTTCACCTTCATCTCCTTTATCACTTTCATTATTATCATCTGTCTCTGCTTCCGTTTTCCTCTCAGCAATCATGTTATAAAGTGTACTGATTGCATCAGATACTCCACCTAACTTGTCTATGAGACCATTTTTAACCGCATCTTCTCCGAACAATACTGTACCTACATCATTTGCTAATTCACCAGTTTGAAACATTAGGTTTCTAAATTTCTTTCTTGTAATTCCTGAATTCTTAATAACGAATTGAACAACTCTTTCCTGCATTTTATCAAAATATTCAAAAGTTTGTGGAACACCAATAACCAATCCTGTCATTCGTATTGGATGTATCGTCATGGTTGCAGTTGGTGCAATAAATGAATGGTCTGCCGCTACTGCTAAAGGAACACCAATACTATGACCTCCTCCTAATACCAAAGAAACTGTTGGTTTAGACATACTAGCAATCATTTCGGAAATAGCAAGACCTGCTTCTACATCGCCACCAACAGTGTTTAGCACTACCAACATTCCATCAATCTCTTTATTTTCTTCAATCGCTATTAATTGGGGGATAACATGCTCATATTTTGTTGTCTTATTCTGTGGGGGTAACGTTATGTGTCCCTCAATCTGACCAATAATGGTTAAACAATGGATATTCCCTTTCTCATTTTTTACACTAGACGTGCCTAATTCTTTGATCGTTTCAAGTTTGTTTTCATCTGTCTTCTGTTCTTTATTATTGGAATCTTGCATTTTCGTAAAGGTTACTTTATTTTTAACTGTTTTTGCGTCCACATTATCACTCCTGCCAAATTTTGAATCAAATCATACTATTACTAGTATTCAAATTCTTAGGCTGAATTATTCCTGTAATGTTGTACTGATTCTTTTCATAACAACTTTTATACTTAGTGTCTTGGACAGAAGGATGTACTGAACGACGAATTGATAGCTTTTATCGTCAAATGCTACAATTCTATTATTGATTGATTTATATATTAATTCAATATCAACTTCCTCAATTTTTTTGCCAACTTGTTCCCTCAATAACTCTTTTATAAATTGTTGGGCCTCAGAAATCACGAAATCTCTTTCGGAAATTTCCACTTCTACTGTGAGTTCTTTAATGATGCTTTGATCTATTGATTGCTTTGAGTTTACCAAATTCTCAAGTTTTATCTGTGCCTCTTCTAAATCCATTTCTAGTACCTTTTGTATTTCTAAAATATTATCAATTCTATGACAGGTAACCATATTCGTAATCGCCATTCCTAGTAAAAAGCCAATGAATACAAGCGTAGCAGACCTCATCACTTTCATAATCTACCACACTTTTCTACCCAATAAATGAGTAAATAACCTATTTGTGCACCCGTAAATGCACTTAAAATATAGAGCACTTGTTTCGTAACAGTACGAAATTCACCTTTTAGTATTCCTAAATCCAGTATTTCAAAGCTTGTAAAAGTACCACCTAGTGCTACAACAATAGCCCATATTTTTAATTTCTCAGACAAAATAACCATCTCTTTGAGTGGCTCACCACCACTTAACAGTGCAGCCAAAGCACCAAATAATGACCCACCTAACATCACACCTAGTGCTATAAAAATATTAAGAAGTAATTGTTGTACCAATCTTGTCATCATATTCACCCTCATTTCCACAACAATTATATGCTTGATAGATTTATCTTATGACTACACTGCAATATGGCAATAACTGGTCTCAACTATATTCTCCTAAATGGCGCATATGTTTAAATTTATATTTTTTTTATGGCTTATCGTCACATGTTATGTAAATATTTTTCCCAATATCGTAAAATACTATCAATAGGGGTGATAAATGTGACTTTCGGACAAAGACTAAGAATATTGAGAAAAGAACAAAAATTGCGACAAGAAGATCTTGCAACAATTATACGTGTTCATCGAGCTACTATTGGAAAATATGAAACTAACGAAAGATTTCCAGATCAAGCAACACTCCAAAGGTTTGCTGACTATTTTGAAACATCTATTGACTATCTTCTCAATAGAACAGATATACGAAAACCCTACGAAACTGTTAAAGAGAGAGAGGATAAATATAATCCAGATTCGATATATCATCTAGAAATTAAGGGGTTACCAGAAGAAGCAATTGAACGAATTGAAGAATACATTGAATTTATTAAGATGAAATATGGTTTAATAGATAGTGAACATTAAAAATAAGCTCTTTGCAAAAGGTACAACTTTGCAAGAGCTTATTTTTTGTGTATAATACTCAATATATAAAATTCATCTACAACCATATCAGGAGGTATTCATATGACAACTAGTATCGCACTCATCATCATTTTAGGTTTGACATTAAATTCAATATTTACAAAATTAAAGTTACCTGGTCTTTTAGGAATGCTCATACTAGGAATTGTCATAGGTCCATATGGTTTGAATTGGTTAGATGAAAAATTATTGATCATGTCTGATGAATTCAGAAATTTTGCTTTAATCGTAATTTTATTACGAGCAGGTTTAGGTATCAACAGAGAAACATTAAAAAATGTTGGCTGGACATCCGTTAGATTGAGCTTCATACCTGGTTTATTGGAAGGTTTTACAATAAGTTTTGTATCCATATATATTTTAGGATTCTCTTTTATTGAAGGGGGAATATTAGGCTTTATAATTGCCGCAGTATCTCCTGCAGTAGTTGTACCACAAATGTTGACGTTAATGCAAAAAGGTATAGGAACTAATAAAGGAATCCCCACATTAATATTAGCTGGTGCTTCAATTGATGACGTGGTGGCAATTACTATTTTCAGTGCGTTTTTAGGGTTATATAGCGGTAATCATATTAATATTGGAATTCATATTTTCAATATCCCACTCTCAATTATACTTGGTATTATTCTAGGTATTATGATTGGATTTATTTTGATAAACTTATTTAATCGTTATCATATTCGAGATACTAAAAAAGTATTATTAATACTTGGAGCAGCAATACTACTAACAACAATGGAAAACATCCTTAAAAATAGAATTGAAATTGCAAGCCTATTAGGGGTAATGACCATCGGATTTATTATTCTAGAAAAAAAGCCAAAAGTTGCAAACAGATTAGCTGCTAAATTTAACAAAGTTTGGGTATTTGCTGAATTACTTCTTTTTGTTTTAGTTGGCGCACAAGTTAATATTTACGTTGCCTTAGATTCCGGCCTAAAAGGCTTTGCCATCATCTTAACTGGATTATTCCTTAGAAGTTTAGGCGTATTATTATCAACAATGGGTACGAATTTGAACTGGAAAGAGCGATTGTTTTGTGTCGTTTCATACACACCGAAAGCAACTGTGCAAGCTGCAATTGGAGCTGTTCCACTATCTTCTGGTGTAGCTTCTGGTGATATTATCTTGGCAATTGCTGTTTTATCCATTTTAATAACAGCTCCTTTAGGTGCAATAGGTATTCATTTTTCTGCTAAAAGGTTACTAAATGTTACTTAACATTGTAAAGCATATCATTATTTGTTATACTGAGTAGAATAAAAGGAGGTATACGAAATGCCAATTAAAATACCCGATCGCCTTCCCGCTGTACAAATACTCAATCAAGAAAATATTTTTGTTATGACTGAAAAGCGAGCAATGCATCAAGATATACGTCCACTTAGAATTGTAATACTAAATTTAATGCCTACAAAAATTGTCACAGAGACACAATTACTTCGGTTGCTTGGAAACTCTCCACTGCAAGTAGAAATTGACTTGATATATACCAAGACACATAAATCCAAGAATACACCTAAGGAACACCTGGTGGCATTTTATAAAACCTTTGATGATATTAAACATGAGAATTTTGATGGTATGATTATTACAGGGGCTCCCGTTGAGCAAATGCATTTTGAAGAAGTAAACTACTGGGAAGAATTAAAAGAAATTATGGATTGGTCAATAAACCATGTGACATCAACGCTCCACATTTGTTGGGCTGCACAGGCGGGACTTTATTATCATTTTGGAGTACCAAAATATCCATTAGATAAAAAGATGTTTGGTGTTTTTCCTCATACTATCTTAAAAAATAATATAAATCTTCTGAGGGGTTTTGATGATAAATTTTATGCGCCCCATTCTCGACATACAGAAATACGACGAGAAGATATAGAAAAAATCCCTGAACTTGAACTATTATGTGAATCTGATAACGCAGGTGTCTATCTTGTCAAGAGCAAAGGGGGACGTCAGATTTTTGTAACTGGACATTCGGAATATGATCCATTAACTTTAAAGGATGAATATGATCGAGATATTGTAAAAGGATTAGACATTGAAGTCCCACAAAATTATTTTCCTAATGATAATCCCTCTAAAACACCTGTAGTGAGATGGAGAAGTCATTCAAATCTGCTATTCGCAAATTGGCTTAATTATTACGTATATCAGGAAACACCATATAACTTAAAAGATATAAAGTAATTGATTGAAATAAACTTTTAATCGTGATAGAATATATAAAGCTATAATTTTAAGATAAATCTACGAGGAGGTGGTAATATGGACGCAGGCCCCAGTTATAGTCATTATTGCAATAAACAAAATATCTCACAAAAAAAGCTTGCTGAAATCTTTACCACCTTGTTTCTACGATAGCATCCCATAATCATAATTTCTTTGTAACATAAATGCTTTGTATATATACGAAACTAAGAACGGTATACTCTTCAGCAAAGTTGTTATGCTCAAAAAAATTATGTAGAGGAGGTACATATCGTGAATTTTGATAGAATTAATGATTTATTGAAAGAAAAAAGGTTTTCTATTTTAAAAATAGAACTCAAAGACACACAAGAAGCTGATATAGCTGAATTTTTAGATGATTTAGATGCTAAAACCACTTTGCTAGTTTTCAGGCTACTTCCAAAGGAAATGGCTGCAGATGTTTTCGCCTATTTACCTCATGATAAGCAATCTGAACTGTCTATGTTAGTAAACGAAAAAGAATTAACAGATATTTTAAATGATTTAAATTTTGACGATAAAATAGACTTCTTAGAGGAAATGCCAGCATATGTAGTTAAAAAAATACTACAGAGGTCTAGTGAAACTGAGCGCAAACTCATTAATCAGTTTCTCAATTATCCTGACAACTCAGCGGGTAGTCTGATGACAATTGAATTAGTGGATTTAAAAAAAGAAATGACTGTTAAAGATGCCCTAGATAGAATAAGAAAAGTCGGAATAGATAAAGAAACAATTTATACCTGTTATGCAACCAATGCCCAAAGGGTCTTAGAAGGTATTGTTTCATTAAAAGATTTAGTATTAATGCCTCTTGATAAAACAATAGAAGATATTATGGAGAAAGATGTACTCTATGTAAATACCTACGATGACCAAGAACAAATTGCAGATTTGGCAAAAAAATATGATTTATTATCTGTCCCAGTTGTAGACCGCGAACGTCGATTAGTTGGCATCATCACAATTGATGATATCGTAGATGTTATCGAAGAAGAAAACACTGAAGACTTTCACCGTATGGCTGCATTGGAGCCATTGGAAGAAGAATACTTAGACGCTGGAATCCTTAATATGGCTCGAAAACGAATTTCATGGATGCTAATATTAATGATATCCGCAACGCTTACTAGCTTTATTATGCAAAAATTTGAAGGTACGCTAACAGCAGTCATTGCGCTCGCAGCTTACGTCCCTATGTTAATGAATACTGGTGGAAATGCTGGTGCGCAAGCCTCTACCCTTTCTATTCGTAGTATTGTATTAGGGCAAGTAGAATTCAAAGATATCTTCAAAGTGATATGGACGGAAATGAGAGTTAGTCTACTCGTTGGTGTATCTCTTGCTATTATAAACTTTCTTAGGATTTTTATATTTGAGCGTTCTCAGCTTCTTGATGAAACTTTTGCCGTTTCACTTACCGTATCTGCAACAATGGTTGTTACAATTATGATTGCGAAAATTATCGGTGGTGTTCTGCCAATATTGGCAAAGCAACTAAAGTTAGATCCTGCGATTATGGCGACTCCTCTCATCTCTACGATTGTAGATGCAGTCACCTTAATTGTTTATTTTACATTTGCAACTATTATATTTGGACTATAAATTTACGGAATTAATTAACAACATGGAGATGATTTACTGACAAATCATCTCCACATTAACGATTTAGCTGTATAATTTTTTCAGCCATATCTTTAAAAACTGGCGCTGCGGCCGTACCTCCCCATCGTCCATTTTCAACAAAAACCACCATCGCATATTGGGGATTCTCTACAGGAAAATAACCTGCAAACCAAGCATGAACCTTTGTTTCTCCTTCAACAGCCCATCCCGTTTCTGCACTACCTGTTTTCCCAGCAATACCCCCATACTCTTCCATGTTAGCCCTATGCCCTGTTCCTGAAATAGTGACCTGATGCATCATTTTTTGAATTTCCTTAGCTATGTCAGCATTGATAATTTTTGTATCATCTTTTTGATAAATCTCTCTCATGACATCACCGCTATCTGATACTACAGCTTTAACAATATTCAACCTCTTTCGAACACCATCATTTGCTATTGTAGTAATCATATCTACTACTTGCAACGGCGTTACTAAAATTTCACCCTGCCCTATGGAGATATTAGCAATTTCTCTCGAAGATACATACGTATGATTAGGTATATAACCCTGTTTCTGTGCCAAATCTACAGACAAATCCACGTCTGCTCCAAACCCAAAACGCCTTGCCATATTGACGATAGGTTTATATCCAAGTTTTAGCCCTATATCAATAAAGGATGCATTACACGAGTAGGCAAAAGCTTGTATAAAATCAATCTCGCCATGACCATTTTTTTCTTTCACTGAACATTTAAACTCTTTACCTTCCACCATAATTTGACCCGTACAGTTAAATAGTGTTTGCGGGGTAACCGTTCTTGTCTCCAGTGCAGCTGCTGTGACAATTATTTTAAAAATAGAACCCAAATCATATGCTGAAAATGCTTTATTTACCAATTCGCTTCCTGCACTCTGAATATGATTTTCTATATTACTTTGGGAATAATTCGGTCTGCTCGCTAATGCCAGAATATCCCCTGTTGCAATATCAGTAACTATCACAGCACCTTCTGAGATATTTTTATCCATTACATCTTCTACTATCTTTTGTATATGATAGTCTAATGTTAGTTTTATACCCGTATTACTAGTATTACTAGTATTATTATACGTATTGGTCACCCGATATCCTAATCCAGGAATTAATTGTTTCATCGCATCACCAATCATTGCAATACTCTGTGATTCTTGTATACGCAATTCTTCATTAAAGGCTTTTTCTATTCCTGCATAGCCTATTTGATCTTTATCACTTATATATCCTATCACATGACGTGCCAGAGAATGATTGCCATATCTTTTACTAGAACTTAATATTTTGACACCTGGATATTGGAATCTCACCTCTACATCTTTTTGTTTATAATCATCAATCATAAAAGTAACTGGTTTTCGCTCTTCTAAAATTTCTATAACTTGACTCTTTTTATATCCAGTAAATTCTGAAATCAGTGTCGATATTTCGTCGAAAGTTTTAAATAGATTTGGTATCACGATGATATATATTCTATCTTCCGTATCTGTAAATGGAATCATATTTCTATCATAAATATTTCCTCTAAACTCTTTTAAAGTTGTTTCCACTGCTCTCTGTTTGACAGCCTGCTGTGCCAGTTCTTCGTACTGTACAATTTGCAGATTTGCTAATCTTCCAATAATCGTAAAGATAAGAATAGTAATAATAATAACAAGCACTCTAATCCTATTATAATTTATCAATCGGCAAAACCCTCCTTTAAAATAAAAACACCTTAATATTCAGTTTTGCCTTCCAGAACTTGTATTATACTGCAAATATGATACAATACTATTAATAAGACAATTTTACGGGGGAATCATCATGATTAAACTAATAATTAAGGGAATTGTACTCTTGTTCACAAGTGGATTTATATTATTCTTTCTCTTCTTAGGAACTATTGTATTGTCAGATTATAAACCTGAAGAAATCTTAGAATTAAAAATAGACAATAATCAAAATGATGTTTTACCGAAAGATAAAACATTCACTATGACCACTTTTAATATTGGTTACGGAGGACTTGACAGAAATCAGGACTTTTTTATGGATGGAGGTAACTCATCGAAGTCAAGTAGTAAAAAACAAACGATGATAAACATAGAGAATGTCTTGAGTTTTTTATTAAAAGAGAAATCAGATTTTATTCTCGTGCAAGAAATTGACGTTAAATCTTCACGCAGCTTTAATATGAACCAATATACTATATTTCAAGAAACCTTAGATGAATATGGTTCAATTTTCGCTTGGAATTACAGAGTTAAGTGGGTACCTATCCCTGTTTCAGATCCTATGGGTAACGTCAATTCAGGTGTTTCTATATTCTCGAAATATACTATGGACTTGGGCATAAGATATCAGCTTCCAGGTAAAGAAACATGGCTTAAACAACTCTTTATGCTTGATAGATGTATCATAGAAACTAGCATCCCTATAGAAAATGGTAAAGAATTAATATTAGTAAATTTACATTTATCTGCCTATGATAAAGGTGGAAGAGTGAGAACACATCAAATTAGATTTTTAAAGAACTATATTACGGAAAAATATCAAAACAATCATTATTTGATTTTAGGTGGAGATTGGAATCATCTATTATCTGATGCGCAATTCAGAGATGGAAGAAGCCAAAAAAGCTGGCCTTCATGGCTAGTTGAACTTCCAAATGATTTTACACCAAGTGACTTCCAATGGGCTGTTGATGATACCATTTTTACAGTAAGAGATAATCGCACCAAATATATTAAAAATGAAAGTTTTACTACAATTATAGATGGCTTCTTAGTTTCACCCAATATTGAAATTATAGATGTGTATGGTCATGATTTAGGCTTTGAAAACAGTGACCATAATCCTGTGACATGTGTGTTGAAATTAAAATAAGATTAAACTTTAAAAGAGTGATTAAACAAAAATTAATCACTCTTTTTCATACGTACAATACTATTTTCCACTACTGGTTCTTTCATGGGTATCTTGAGTATCATCTGTGCATGTGGAGCAATTTTAATATCTTCTCCTTTTTCATTTCTCATCTCCTCAACAATCTGTGCAAAAAAAGTTTTGCTAGGTTGCAATACTTCTATTTCATCACCCACCCCAAATCTATTCCTCTGCTCAATCGTTGCTATACCTGTCTTACTATCATACGCCTTCACCAAACCAATAATATTATATTCTCTAATATATGAACTAGTATGATATATTTGTTCATCACCAGTAGGTTTATTAAAATAAAATCCAGTTGTATAGGGTCTATGACTTACCTTCAATAACTCATCCAAAAGTGTAGGATTAAAAGTATATTGTTCAGGGTTATCAAGATACGCATCTATCGCATCTCTGTACGCTTTTATTACTGTTGCAACATAATAAATACTTTTAACTCTACCTTCTATTTTTAGGCTTGAAATACCACTTTCTATTAATGTTGGTATATGCTCAATCAAACATAAATCTTTCGAATTATAGATAAATGTACCTCTTTCATCTTCGTAAACAGGCATATATTCACCTGGTCTTTTCTCTTCCACTAGTGAGTAATTCCAACGACAAGGATGGGCACATGCACCACGATTCGCATCTCTATTCGTCATATAATTACTTAATAGACAACGTCCAGAATAGGATATACACATAGCACCATGAATAAAAGCCTCCAGTTCAAGGTCTGCAGGCACCTGCTTACGAATTGTACTAATCTCATTAAACGATAGTTCACGTGCTAATACCACCCGTTTTGCACCAAGCTGATACCAGAATTCTGCTGCCTTCCAATTCGTTATATTTGCTTGTGTACTAATATGAATTTCTAATTCAGGGGCCACTTCTTTAACAACTGATAATACGCCCAAATCTGAAACAATCACTGCATCTATACCTAATTGATTTATTTCCTCAACATATTTCGCCATGCCTTCAAAATCAGAATTATGTGGAATAATATTTAATGTTACATATACTTTTTTACCACGTTGATGAGCATATTTAATACCTTCTTGCATTTCCTCTAGCGAAAAATTATCCGCTGCCGCCCTCAATCCAAACTTTTTACCTGCCAAATACACTGCATCTGCACCATAAATAACTGCCATTTTTAATTTTGCTAAATTACCAGCAGGTGCTAGAAGTTCTGGTTTATTCACTAGCATCACCTCTGTCCTCACTCTTCATCTTATAAGATATTGCGACACCATCACCAATTGGAATAATACTTGTTTCCAATTGTGGATGATTAGATATCTCGGTTAGATAATTTCTCATCCTTTTTACAATGGTCTTTTTTCTTCTAATAACTAAATCATCTGTTGCGATCATTCCTTTATACAATACATTATCCGATACAAGCACGCCTCCCACTTTTAGCAACCGTATACAATGAGAGAAAAATTCCTGATACTTTCCTTTGGCAGCATCTATAAAAATATAGTCAAACTGGTCTTCTATGTTCGGAAGTATTTGTTCAGCTTCCCCTTCTAGAATATCTATAGTATTTTCAAGATTAGCTTTTTTTATATTATTACGTGCAATATTTATCATCTTTTCATATCGTTCTATTGTTGTAATTTTTCCACCTGCCTCTAAAGCTTGTGAAAGTAAAATGGAAGAATAGCCAATGGCTGTCCCGATTTCAAGAATTTTAACAGGGCGTACCATTTTAGCAATTACAATAATAAATCTTGCTACTTCAGGCTGTACAATAGGAACATGATTCTTTTCAGCATAACCTTCCATTTCTTTTAATAAGCCTTGATTCTTTGGAATGGTATCACGTATATATTGAATAATATATTGCTGGTTTATACTATCTTCTATCATTAAATCTCTCCTAGCATCCTTATCGTTGGACTCTATTTTGTGCATTAATGTGTTCATTTAACGTTCTAGAATAAATATGACTTCCATCACCTTTGGCCACAAAAAATAAATAATCCACATCTGCTGGATATAGAGCAGCATAGATAGATTCTTTACCTGGTGATGCAATGGGTCCTATAGGTAACCCTTTATAAATGTATGTGTTATATGGTGAATCTATCTTCGTATCTTCCGTTGATAATACAGGTTTCCTTTCCTTCAAAACATACTGTACGGTAGCACAAGATTGGAGTAAAGGATAGCTTGTACTCTTCATCCTATTATGAAAAACAGCAGATACAAGTGGTCTCTCTTTATTCAGTTGGGCTTCTCTCTCAATAATAGATGCCAATGTTACAACTTCATCTACAGTCATTTTTAATTCATTTGCCCTTTGGTAGTATGCCTGAACAAAAACTTCATCGAAACGATCCAACATTTTATTGATAATTTCTTCTTCAGTAACATCAACATACACTTCATAGGTATCTGGAAATAGATATCCTTCTAACCTATTTTCTCTCTCAGGAATATCTTCTAAAAACGCATAATCAAACTCTCCGTTTTTGACTAAATGCATAAATCTATCTTCATCAATTAAATCTTTTTCAGCTAATAATGTAACAATTTGCCTAAGTTCATACCCCTCTGGTATAGTGAAACGTGTTATATCCCGTACCCATACTGTTTTGCTTAATTCATTTGTCATTTCTTCATAGGACATCGTTCTATCCAGTATATGTTTTCCTTGTTTATACAATCCATCTGTATTATTCACCTTCGATATTACTTTAAAAAGCATAGTGGATTTTATTAATTTTTCTTCCTTTAAAATTTGTGCTATATCACTGGTTGTCGCACCCGCAGGTATAACAATTTCCACAGCTTGATTTTGTATATCCCCTGTGCTTAGTAAAAGGTTAATCCCTGTTAGACTTACAACAATTAAACTCAGAAGCAATAGTAATCTAAAAATTAAAAAAGTTCGCTTATTTTTTATCGTGATTTTTCTTTTAGGTTGCACCGTTGGCACAATTACATCTCTCCCTACTTTTCACCCTATCTTCCACTTTCATTGTAGCTTAATAGATAGCTGGTGTCAACAAACGAAAAGCATATATCCCTCATAATCCGTAAGGAATATATGCCCGTATATTATATCAAAAACAAAATTCGTAGCTCTACCATCAGCATACCACTATCTGATCACCTTTATTTATATTTGCCTTTTTTATGATGCCAACTGGCAATTCTAATGTATAAGCTGCTCCTTTTATCATAGACGTCGCTTTATTTTGTTTAAGATTTTCTACCGTTTCCAACACCACATATTTTTTAGAAAGAAAGACTACATCTATAGGAAATTTCATTCCAAATGTATGAATCATATTACAAGGACACAGTAAAAGGCCTTCGCCATCCATGAGACTCTTTTGAAACATAAGCCCTTTTAATCTTGCAAAGAATGTCTGTGCTATTTTTATGTTTGCACCTATAATTTTTTCATTTGCACCATTAATAATACGCATCATTTTTCAACCTCTCTCTATTTAAACATATCTATCATTTTTATGACCGAAGGTCCTAAGAGTACAACAAAAATGGTAGGAAAAATGAAAAACACCATCGGTAATAGCATTTTGACTGGCGCTTTCATCGCTTTCTCTTGTGCCCTTTGTCGTCTCCTCACTCTCATCTGATCCGACTGAATCCTAAGCACGCCACTTATACTAACCCCTAATTGATCTGCCTGTATGACCGAAGCAATAAAGGTAGTTAAATCAACAACACCCAATCTTTCACTCATGCTTTTCAGCGCTTCAGTTCTCGGTCTACCCATCTTAATCTCTTGAAGCACTTTTTCAAATTCCTTTGATAATACCCCCGGGATCTTTTCTACTACTTTTCCTAATGCGGCATCAAACCCAAGTCCTGCCTCTACACTAACCGTTAAAATATCTAAAATATCAGGAAGTGTCAATATAATTTCTTTCTGTCTCCGCTGGATTTTTGATGACAGGATAAACCTTGGACCACCAATTCCCAAAAGTACAGACACCATAATCAATAATATCATTTTTTTCAATGTTATGATCCCTGTAAAACTGCTTATGACAATGATTGCAGGTACTAACCCTATTAAAAGTGCTTGAATACTAATCCATTCATTTACACCAAATCCAAAAGGTTGACCAGCTGCTATCACTTTATTATGTAATTGATTCGTCCTTTCTTTAGGTGTAATACGTACTAAAAAATCTGCAAGCTTTTTGACAGTAGGTTGTATGATTCTCTGATAAAAAGGTAGCGATAATTTTTCTTCTTCCACGCTCATCTTACTACTCATCCCTATCGTATGAAGTCTTTGAGAAACAACAATCTTATCACCACTAACAACACTATAAATTGCCATTGTTATTGTAAAAACAGTGATACCTGATAATAGTATAATAGCAATAAACATATTCACCAATCCCCCTCTGTCTTTTCCTTTCCGACCCTCAGCTCTCTGCACTCAACCGTCTCTATACTTCAATCTTTACAATCTTTGAAATTAAATATATACCTATAAGCTCCATCACTACCGAAATACTTACCATCATTAATCCAAGTGCATTATTAAAAAGCAGTATTATATATTGGGGATTAATTAAAAACAACAATGCTCCCATGACCGGAGGAAGCAATGCAATAATCATACCTGACATTCTTCCTTGTGCGGTAAGTGTTTTGACTTCACCCAATATTTTCACTCTATCTCTTATGGTACCTGAAATATTATCAAGAATTTCAGCAAGGTTACCGCCTACTTGTCTTTGGATTAATACTGCCGTAACCATGAGCTCCAAATCATCACTATCCACGCGTTTAATAAGGTTTTCCAGCGCCTGTTCTGTTGTAAACCCTAGGTTAATCTCCTTTTTCACTTGTCCAAACTCCTCAGCAATACTACCAGACATCTCTGTTGAAACTGTATCAATCGCTTGAAAAAAACTATATCCTGCTTTAAGAGAGTTTGATACTAATACAATGGCATCTCCCAGCTGATCGTTTAACAACTTTATTCTTTTCTTCTTTTTACTTTTCACAAACATCATAGGAATATTCCAGCAAATGATACCAAATAATATACCAATTGTAATATTTCTAAGTATAATAGAAAAAACCAGTATACTTCCTGTCATAGTAATCATACATATAGAAATGAATTCTTCTCCTTTGAGCAGTACATGGGCTTGATTAAGTTCAGATTGAACACGCTTCTTATATGCTGTAAATATACCTAAATTTCCAAAGTTTTTTCCCATGGTAGAAACAATTTTAATCATTCCTTCCCGAGAAGATTTTTCTTCTTGCATAAACCTATATTCGTGATTAACATACTTATTAATCCTAGTAATGCTTTTGTTTTCCCCAATCAGATGACTTAGTAAAAAATAACTAATAAATGTGGCTGTTAAAAAAACAAGTATTATAATTAATTCTAACATCATGATCATTCCTCGCCCTTCTTATTTTTATATTTCACTAATATTCTGAATTTATTTAAATATGTTATTGGGTAATATCGTTCCTGTATGTTCAAATTTTTCTATAAATTTTGGTTTAATGCCCGTTGAAATAAATTCGCCGACAATCCTACCTTTGTCATCTCTTCCTCTCTGTTTGAAGACAAATATATCTTGTAATGTAATTACATCACCTTCCATGCCTACGACTTCGGTGATATGGGTAACCTTCCTGCTCCCATCTTTCAACCTCGACTGTTGCACAATAACATCCACCGCAGAAGCAATCTGTTCTCTAATTGCTCTAATAGGCAAATCCATACCCGCCATAAGCACCATGGTCTCTAGTCGAGCAAGCATATCCCTTGGTGAATTTGCATGTCCTGTAGTCAATGAACCATCATGCCCCGTGTTCATCGCCTGAAGCATATCTAATGCTTCGCCACTTCTTACTTCACCAACGACAATTCTATCTGGACGCATACGCAGTGCATTCTTAACTAATTCCCTTATCGTAATAGCCCCTTTTCCTTCAATATTGGGAGGGCGTGTCTCTAAACTTATGACATGGTCTTGTCCCAATTGAAGCTCTGCAGCATCCTCAATGGTTACGATTCTCTCATCACTAGGAATAAATGATGAGAGGACATTTAATGTCGTTGTCTTACCGCTACCAGTTCCACCCGAAACAACAATATTTAATCGTGCTTCAACACATGCCTTAATAATCATAGCCATATTTGCATCTAGCGTATTATAATTAATAAGATCTTTTATCATTAATGGCGTATCTGAAAATTTTCGTATGGTTATCGTAGGTCCGTTTAATGCTAACGGTGGTATAATTGCATTGACACGGGAACCGTCAGGGAGACGAGCATCTACCATTGGAGAACTTTCATCGATTCTTCTACCAATCGGCGCTACAATTTTTTCTATCACATGCATCACATGTCTATCATCACGAAATGTAATATCTGTGAGTACTAATTTCCCTTTTTCCTCAACATATATCTGTTTTGGTCCATTCACCATTATTTCAGAGACATCCGAATTATGAATGAGGCTATTAATAGGACCAAAGCCGATGGTTTCATCAAGAATCTCCTTTGTTATTTTCATTCTATCATTCTTAGTGAGAGGGATATTTTCCTCTGCCAACGCTTTCTCTATAAATTCTACAATCTTCATTTCTAATTCTTCCTGATTCTTTTGATTTTCGAGATCATCAGGATTAACTTCATCTACAATTCTATTAAAAAGCTTTTGCTTCAGTTCTTTATATGGATCATGTTTTTTGACAACTACACTTTTTTTAACTTTTGATGTGTTTTGAGAGTCCTCACTTTTAACATTTTTTTGTTTTTCCAATCTTTCTCGTAGTGACATACCATCGCCCTCTTTTTATAGACTAAATATCTTTCTTAACAAGGTTTTCTGATTTTTTTCTACCATTTTTCCATTAATAATATTACTTGAGATATCATAAATGCTTTTTGCAACCTTTTTTTCTGACCTTGTCATCACAAAGGGAAATCCTTTATTTACTGAATGAATCACTGTATAATTATCTTCGGGGATATGTGCCCATATTTTTCTATTTAGACTCTCTTCAAAATCTTGATATGTTACACCAAATTGTTCAGATGATTTATTTAATACAATCTTAATTTTAGTATCAGAATAACTCAGTGATTCCATGACTTCTAATCCTGATTTCACATTTTTGATTGTTGGAATATCCAAAGTTGATATAAAAAGTATCTGTTCCGAGGCATCCAATGCTATCAAAGTCGTTTCTTCAAAATTTTGAGCTGTATCAATAATAATATAGTGATAGTTTTTCCGTAGCAGATTAATAATTTTTTCTATATGCTGTGCTGTAATATACTCTGCATATTCTGGCTTAATCGGTGCAGGAAGTATTTTTACTCCTGAAAAATGACTAACAAGATATTGTTCTATCGTATCTTCGTCTAAAAGGTTAATCTCTTTCGCCAAATCTGCAATTGTACTTTTAACTGAGACATTTAAATGAATCGCTACATCACCAAATAGTAAGTCTAAATCCAATAGTGCGACTTTCTTTTTTGTACGTCTGGCAATGGTCACAGCTAGATTCGTAGCAAGTGTTGTTTTTCCCACGCCACCTTTTGTACTAAATATGGAAATGATTTTAGCATTTATCTCTTCTTTACGATTGGAGACATTCAACTTGCTCTTTCTCTTTAACTCAGTTTCGTATGTCGTATGAATCGTTTTAACTAAATTGTCACTCGTAAAAGGTTTGATGATATAATCCCTCGCACCTGCCGCCATTGCTTTTTTTAAGTACTCCTGTTCTTTTTGTACCGACATCATAACAACTGTAGTCGCTGGCACCTCTATTGTAATTTCTTGCGTTGCTTCAATACCATCTTTTTGCGGCATATTTATATCCATTAGTATTATATCTGGTTGCACTTCTTTTGCTATAAAAACTGCTTCTTCACCATTTTCAGCTTCACCAACCACTTCAATATCCTGGTCAAATGATAATAATGTTTTGATATTTTCTCTCGTATCTCTTATATCATCTGCAATTGCAACTCTTATCTTATCAGTCATAATCTCCCTTCTTTCTATAACATTTCTGCATTCTCTATTTAGGTACAATATATCTTCCTTTTTCGCTTATATTCTCCCTTATCACTCCCGGTGTTTGCATAATGCTTTCATCACCTACACGTCTTAATGCCATTTTTAATACACCAGTCTCTTCACTAAATGCTAGCTTTTCTGCATCTTCCAGAGTAACGGCCAACGTCACCGTTTGCGGAAGCTCAACTCTCGGTTCATCAGGTACATCCTGCTGTTGTCCCATCCCCAATACAAGAATATTTTGAAGGATAACTTTTGTTGTCCTTGGATAAATTATTTTTTCTGTCCCAGTCTCTATTTCATATTTATCAAATGTCACCATCACATCTATGTAGTCTCCAGGTCGGATAAAATCTGCAACCATAACCGCCTCATTGACATGTATAGAAACTGCTCTTCTCCCCTCCGGCACTTTATAGGATAATATCATTTTATCCTCATTGACAATGCGATCACTTATTACTTGTTCACCTTGAATGATATTTTCTTTTGCATATTTTCCTACTACATCATTTATATTCGTATAAGCATTCAGGCTTACATAATCTATCATTATTTCCTTTAATTTTACATCTTTATTGGAGATGATTGTTTTAGTTTCAATATTATTTTCTGCTACCACCACTTTGATATATTCATTCATATCATTATCGTTCATAAGACTATTGATATATGAATAAATCATAAATGAAGTAATTAATGAAAGTATAATTGCTATTACTAATATCTTTTTATTTGTCATTTGCATAGGAACATCCTCCTACTCTACTAGTTTTGCAGCATATAGTCCAAAATCTCTACCGCCTTGTTCCATTTCACCATCACCATAGTATTTAATAAAGCGACCTATTACGTCTAGATGACCTCCACTCATTGTCGTCCCTTCAATTAAAAACATCGCAAATCCAATGATTTGTACATCTTTTCTACCATCAACTTGGAGTGTATCAACAATAGGGACTGGGATAATTCTCGCACATGCTGGATCATAAAGGTTAAATGTACATTTGGGTGCATGATCACATTGATTCATTAAAAAATCAATACCTTCCTGCGTTGGAGAGGGCATATTTCCTGTTTCTGTATCAATCCAATCTCCTACTCTTAACGTGCCTGAATAACCATACTTAATATTGTTTCGGTAGACACTCGCCCCACTACCTCCAAGTGCTACAACGCCAAAGTTGCCATGATAACTGTCTCCTGCTCCTTCTTTTAATACGTATTGTACACCGTATTGAAGTGGAAAATCTTCTATAGCAAAGGGTCTTACTCCCGAAATGCCTGTGATGGGTAATACTACTGCTTTAGATTTTGCATTCACTTCTGTACCATCATACCCAAATATCTTAGCAAAATAAAAATCAACTGAATCGGTGCCAAATACTTCTACACTTTTATTATCGCTTCCAATCATTACGGAAATATCTTCTGCATGATAACCGTTATGTGCCATATAGTTTTCTGCAGTTGTTATTGCCTGCTGATGACTAATATTAATATCTTGAATAGCCGCCAATGCAACAGCATCAACTGCATTAGTTAGTTTCTGTTCACTGATGTATGCCATCCCTACATCTGCCACAAGTGCAGTACACCCCAAGACAACAACAAAAATTGCTACAGCTACTACCATTGTAACTCCATCTTCATTTTTCAGTATTTTTAATAAACTAAACATTTTCGCTCTCCCTCCACTCATTCCATTCTCATCACTGTTCTAGATGTTAATGTAAAGGGGCTAGGTAGTATACTGCTTATTAACGGAACTACAATCTCAACATCATAATCAACCTTCACCGTAACCGCAATCCCTCTCACTCTATTTGCACTTGAAGGTGTAATGGTTATGCTTATAGCTGTCGCATCCAATGTTGATGTATTGTAGTTAATAGTGCCAATAATATCTGAATCACTACCACCTACCACCGCATGTCTAGCGCCTTCCCTTGATGCATTTCCAATAATGATATATGCATTAAATATTCTGCCAAACTCAATAATCCCAAAAAGGATTAGAAGTATAATTGGCAAAATTAATGCCGTTTCTACCATTGACTGTCCTTTTGTATCTTGAAAGATTTTTAATATTTTCATAGGCTCACCTTTTTTCTTTAAACCATTTAAATTTCAAAAAACCTACCTGCATGACAAGTAGGTTTTTATTCCATTGTGATGAGTTTTTGACTCTCTCATTATGAAGCTGGGGTCAGTTTAGTAACTATACTATTAAATAGCGCATTTAATTGTCCTGAAACGGCTGAAAGACCTACAATTACAACTACTGCTACAACTGCAATAATTAATCCGTACTCAACCATCCCTTGTCCTCTTTCGTCATTCATAACCTTCTGTAAGAAATTTTTACCTTGTACAAATAGTTTTAACATGAATATTCCTCCCTTTAAATTTATTTTCTTATCTTGTCTACTAAAAAAGATTTACTAAGTTGTTAAAAAAATTGTTCAGTTCATCTGCAAGATTGCTTAATCCAACAATGACTACAAGGGCAATTGTGAGAAGAATAAATGCATATTCAACCATTCCTTGACCCTTCTCCTCTTTCAGTGTAAAGTATTTAGTATTTAATAAATATTTCTTACATGATTTTATTAATAGCGTTAATTTCATCATCACTCCACACCTTTTTTCTTTTATCCCTTGACTCACTTATATTATACAACCTAGGACTTCTAAAGTGAATCCGCCATTAGTACCCATTATGCTCATACTTATTACCCGTTTTAAGCATAAAAAAACTAGGTGCTAAGTAGTACCTAGCCCTAGGTCTTAAGTTCTATTAATATTTCCTTAATGTTTTTTAATATTATGTTTGAATGCATAAATGGCAGCTTGCGTTCTATCAGAAACATTTAGTTTCTTAAAAATATTTGAAACATGATTTTTAACCGTTTTCTCACTAATATAGAGTTGTGCGGCAATTTCTTTATTAAGCATGCCTTCTGTGATAAGTTCTAAAACTTCAATTTCTCTTTTCGTTAATAACTCATATTTTGGTTTTTCTATTCTTGTTGCACCCTGATTAAATTCTTTAATGAGTTCAGTAGTCATAGTGGGTTGAATGTAAGTCTTCCCTTTGTATACATTGCGTATTGCTTTAATTAATACATCGGAATCTGCATCTTTGAGTACATATCCAGCCGCCCCCAACTGAACAGTTTTAAGCAAATATTCACGCTCAGCGTGAATTGTAAGTACAATCACCCTTGATTGGCACCCCATTGTTTTTAATTCGCTTAACGCTTGGATACCATTTAAATCAGGCATATTAATATCCATTAAAACAATGTCTGGTTGAATCTCCATCGTAAGCTTCACTGCCTCTTTTCCATTGGAAGCTTGCGATACTACCTCAATATCATCTTCCAATTCAACAATTTGCTTTAGCCCTTGCCGTACCATTAAATGGTCATCAGCGATTAATACCTTGATTTTCTCCATTTTGTTCCTCCTTCTCTGACGATAACGGTATAGCAATATTTAGTCTCGTACCTTTTCCTAAAGTTGACTGTATTTTGAATGTACCACCGAGAAGTTCAATTCTCTCTTTCATGCTGTCTAGTCCAAAACCTGAGCTGGTATCACCGTCTTTTATCCTAGTATTATCTATATCAAAGCCTCTTCCATCATCATATATGCCCATCATTAACTTATCTGCACCTATCGATAAATGAATAACTACATGAGTTGCTTCAGCATGTTTTTTTACATTGTTCAATGATTCTTGCAGAATTCTAAACGTTGTAAGAGAAATTGTTGAACTCAACTCTTCATGATCGCCATTCGCCAAGAAATTAACGCTTAAATCTGTTTCTTCTTGATAATTTGACACGTACCGCTGTATGGTAGGTACTAGCCCTAAATCATCCAATGACATGGGTCTTAAATCATAAATAATTCTTCGTACATCTTGCAGACATCCTCTTACAACACGTTTTAATTCCTTTAACTCATTTCTTGATTTTTCAATATCAACATCCAACAACTTCTCACATATTTCTGCCTTAAGAACAACGTTGGACATGGATTGTGCTGGCCCATCGTGAATATCCCGTGCCACCCTCTGTCTTTCTTCCTCTTGTGCCTGAATAATTTTCATACCAAAATTTTGTTTTTGCTGAATATTCCCTAAATGAGAAGTAATATCTAATAAATCACCTTTCAGATATCCCATTGCAACGTCTACTTGAGCCATTAGATTTTCAGCTTTCTCAATCGTTTTTAGAGTCTCTTTTAATCGTATCTCTATCTCATTACGTCGTATGATATAGTTATGTTCCTGTTCTCTTTTAACAGCCAAATCAATTCTTAATTTATCTGCCTGTTCATAAGCGTCTTTTAACTGTTTTTCAGAACGATTGTTAAATTTTTTACTAAGCAACGCTAATCGTCTGCGGCTTTCTTTCAATTCTTTTTCAAGATTTTCAATAGTCGCAAAAATCTCTTTCAACTCATCTTTTAGATTTTTAAATTCTTGTTTTAGTCTTTTCACTTCTTTACGCGCATTTTCAGCGATGTCCAGAATTTGATCTTTGCTATTATCAATGACAGCAATTATTTTTTTAACCACTATATCTAAATTACCAATATTAATTTGCTTTTTTTTATTCGTCACAACGCTTTCTCCTCAAAAAAATTAACGCCATTATCATTATTCTATATTAAGCCCTAAAATCCCTTTAGTAATTTGTGGTAATCAAAGAAAAATACTTAGAAAACATATAATAAAGACTATACAACAACCTCATTATATAGCCTTTTTGTCTTTACTGCAACAATATTTGTTATTGACTGTATATCGATGCCTTTAATAATACTATTTTTCACTCAAGCATTCATCATTATTCCTGCAATCACAAATACCTGTAGAAAAACATAAATCACAAGTGTTGCAATAATAGGCACATTAATAAATGTTGCCTTTAAATGTCTACCAACAGAAGAAACTGGTTGTTCTTCAAAAAACACAGTCGTTTTATTAAATAATATTAATGTAGGAATAAAGAACATGATAGAAATAACAATGGTAATTACAAAATATTCAAATGAGTCCAAAAAAGGAAATGTAGTATGATACTGTTGATAGAAGTATTCTAATGTAATTGCAACAGCATTGTTTATAAAATGTGCAATCATTCCAGCAAAGATAGATCCTGTTCGAATAACAAGATAGCCAAATAAAAGGCCAAAGAAAATTGGACCAATGAGATTTTTGATATCCCCATGCATCAGTCCAAATAAAATCGCCGAAAGAACAATCGCCGCCTTTGTCCCTCTTCTTTCATATGCACGCATCACAATTCCACGCATAAATATTTCTTCACAGACAGCAGGGAAAACGGCAATGATAATAATACTGACGGCTAACCCATGAAGATTTTCCGGGATGGGTATAACAGGAGGTGGAATTTCACCCAACAGTTGTAACAATAGTATAATTGGAAAATTTAATAGCTGTGCAATAAATTGTCCCGTTAGACCAAGAATAATAATTAAACCTATCTGTGGTAATTTTATTGGTTTAAAGCGAAGAACTTCTTTCACTTTCACTTTTTTGAACTTTAAATAGATCATAGCTGGTAATAATACTGCAATGATTTGCGTAAGTACTAACAATGTATATGTATACGTATCTTGTGACAGTTCTTCTCGTCCACTGACAAAAATATATGCTACAATGATAATGGAAATGATAATACCTACTACGAATTGCATGAGCATACTGATAAGAAATAATCTGTTAGCACCTCTTGTTGTTACTCTACCTTCCGTATTCATAATGAATAACCCTCTTTTCTGTAATGATTCTATCTACTTTCTTATCAAAATTATCATTTGGAACCCTTTTAATAATCTGAAAATCAAATGCCAAACCTATTGTTTTGGTGTTTTGTGATATTTTTTCTAATAGTCTATCATAATATCCTCCACCGTAGCCAATACGATAGCCCCTCACGTCAAAAACAGCACCAGGAACTAATATAAGATTAAGTACATTGACATCTGTTATACGTATATATTCTTTTTTCGGTTCTAAAATGCTATAGCTTCCTTTACAAAGCTCATCCATGTCATGTAGTTCCGAGAGTATTAGCGTCTTTGATGATACGTCTGTTATTGGAATCACAATCTTCTTTCCATCTTTTATAGCAAGGTCAATGAACTCTCTTGTCATTACCTCATTTCGAAAATCAATATATGTCATAATCACTTTTGCTTCTTCATACCATGATGTATCCATTAACTTCGTGATAATTTTTCTACTATTATAGGTAACTTCACCAAACATTAAAGTGTTTCTATGATGAAGAAATTTTTTTCGTAATTCCTTTTTATTCATCATTTTCCTCCGTTCTACTATTGAACATAAAAAACTAACACTCTAATAGCAAATAATACACCGAATAGAATTATTTGAACTACAATAGTTACTAATATCCTATAAAAAATATTTTTTCGTATCAACTGGCACACTATTGTATACAAAAGTCTAAAATAGATAAACACTATGGTTAATATTATAATAGCAGATATAAACCACCAATTCACAATAAATTGATGATAAATACTTATACATACAAATAAAACACTCACACCTACAATCAATATTTCTTTCATAGCGTTAAGAGATGCAAATTTATTTGGAGAATTCACCTTGAAATTTGCTAGTGGCAACAAAAAAAAGGGGATACCCATCCCAAAAAAGCCACCCGATAATACCCTAATCAAATTATTTGTTGTTCTAAAACCTACATAAGAAGAAACACCATCTAACATCATTGGTATTAATAATAAGCATAAGGCTAATGTTAAACTTAGTTTAGGAGGCTTATCACTCTTCCATCTACCCTTAATATATAAATATAACAAGGATACAAACATTCCTATATAGATGCCTGTATCTCTGGCACATACGGGCAATGGCATATCATTTAACAAAAGCGTCCTTGTTG
Organism: Clostridia bacterium; assembly: GCA_963662695.2. Classification (GTDB taxonomy): domain Bacteria; phylum Bacillota; class Clostridia; order SK-Y3; family SK-Y3. Next base: position 107,744 of record CAXXDC010000002.1, read on the forward strand.
GTAATTGATGACAGATCATAGCACCAAACGTATAAAATAGGTTTTCTAATAATTCCATATTCCTATTGTAACTGCTCGAATTGTTCGAAGAATTCTGGACCCAATTGATTTAACATCGCAAATCCAAACACCATATAAGCAAAACAACATATACAAAAAATTAAAACAAAAACGAGTGATCCTATAAGTAATGCCTTCCCAAAGGACTTTTTATCTGTATTTCCTTCACTATTCATAAAAACAATGGCTGTAATTATACCAACAAGTGGACCTATAAATGGTATCGTTGAAAACATTGTAATAAATACCTTAAAACCATTACTAATAGGACGTTGTTGATAGTTTGATACACTGGTATCTAACTCCATGTTTACATCACTATTGCAAAAAGGACATTTTAATGTTGCCTCTTCAATTGACTCACCACAAAATGGACAATTTCTCATAGAAAGCTCTCCTTTAACTGTTGTACGAATGTCATCTACTTTGTTTTATTCGACATCATTACTTGTATTTCCTTTAACAATTTAATTATATTTTCGCATACGTGGCAAAGGGACGTTCTGTTTGCCATATTTTCAAATGAATGTAGCAAACAAAACGTCCCTTCGTATGTTTTAAGTTTATTCCTCTTCTAATTCTTCAGATTCTACTTCTATATCCATTTTATTACCACACTTAGAGCAAAAAGTGGCATTTGGTTCATTTTCACCTTCACAATTTGGACAAATTTTAACTCTCTTTAATTCTGCTAATTTTTCTTTCATATCATTAATGTTATCGATAATTTCACTAATTTTGGTACATTTACTTTCAATCTCTTCGCCAAAGTTTTCGCCTTCTAGATATGCATCATAGATAATCTTACCCATATCTTTTAAAATTTTATCAATTTCAGATTGAGCATCTCCAATCGCCAGATTGATTTTTGTAACCTCAACGATTTCATTGGATTTCTGCATTGCGCTTTTTGACATTTCTGTAACTTTGCTTTTTAAATCATCAAATAAAGCCATCTTACCCCACTCCTTATTATGTATTTTATAGTCGGTTGTGAAATGCTACAACCCTTTATATTACTGGGTTTTATCCCAATAAAAATCTATATTTCACTCCATTTGTGGTATAATTAAAGTATACTTTTCCACAGGCAACCAAATCACACCACAAAGGAGGAAATTACATGTTTTGCTTATCAGATTTCAAACAACTTAATCTTTTTGATCAAGTTTCTGAACTTAATAACCTTACTTTTCAAGAACCTTTAAAATTTCTTGAATTACTTAAACTTCATTTTGATTTAAGTACTTTTATTCCAAAATCATTTTATGATAATTATTATAAAAATCTTGGTAGAAATAGAGATTTCGAACTACCATCTATTATTTCAGCTCTTTTATTTATGCATTTTTTCAATATTCCTACTACTAGCTTACTTTGCCTTTTTTTAGCTCTTTCTCCTGAATTAAAAGATTTTTGTCATTTGACTAAAATCCCCGACGAGTCTTTTTTTTCTCGTTTTAAAACTACTTTCGAGAAGGATATTTCTAATCTTTTCAATTCTATGATTCCTTCTGTTTTAGATATTTGTAGTAATATTGATGATAACCTTCCAGCTGATCATCCTCATAAAGGACTTAGTTCTATGCTTATTTATGATACTTCTGGATTAAAACCTAAGGTTAAAGAAAATAATCCTAAAACTCTTGTATCTGAAATTAACAAGCAAAAAGCTTTCGCTAAAATCATTGATAATAAAAATTTTAATCCCTATGCCGCTGCATACAAGAACATGCCTAAGTATGCACAGGCTAATCCTAATATCAAACTCGATTTTGTAAATGGGCATTTTGGTTACTTTTATAAATTCGGAATTCTAACCAACGGCTTTGGTATTCCTCTCCGAATCCACTTTTTTGATGATGATTTTTATTCCACTATCAATACTGATTTTGACACCCCAGAAGACCAAAAATATACTTTTGATAATGCCTCTCTCAAGCCTGTTTTGACTCCTTTTCTACATTCACTGCCAAATAACTATTTTGACTGCTTCCTAGGTGATACTGAGTTCGATAGCTATGACAACTTTGGATATCTCAAACAGTGTGGTTTTAAGAAGGTATTTATCCCTATCAACTCAAGAAACACTAAATACTCAGAATTAGATGTCAATGAAGTAGGAACTCCTTTGTGTCCAATCGATAAGACCGAATTCATTCCAGATGGTTCCTGCAAAGGTAAAGGAAGAAGCTTTCGCCTTAAATACGTGTGTCCTAAATCAGTAAGAGTTAAAAGCAATTATATCTGTCTTTGTGAAACTCCTTGCAGACCAACTAACAGTACCGTAACCTCATACAAATATCCCCATAAGGATTTTAGGCTCTACCCAGGCATCCAAAGATGCTCAGATGAGTGGCAACATACCTACAAACAACAGTCAGTCATTGAAAGAGAACTCGCTTCTTTTAAAAAAAATCCTTCTATTGAAGCCCCAAAAACCATTAACACAATATCCATGCGTTCTGACTTATATTTGGCAGCTATTTCAAAACTTATTACGGTTATACTAGCTTATGCAATCAATCAACCACAGTATATTAGAAACATTAGAAAAATAATTAAATTTGCGGCATAATAAATATCCACAATTTAATATTTTCCATCCTTTTGTTTTCAGCCTTTTGTGGAAAAGGTTCTTCTTCATGTCTACTTTATTCAGTTTTCAAGCTACTTTCTTAATAGTTATCCACATTTTTAGTCAAGTTAATTTAACAATCCTCTAATGTATTTTATATTTTTACAGTTTACGATATACAATCGCAAAGCTGTAATTTCTTAACTTTCATCCTCATTAATTTCATTATCCTCAATGTCCAGTTTTTCCTCTTCATCCTCTACATAATCATCGGGCGATGTAAGCGTAACCAACACTTCAGTTGGTTTTGTAATCATTGTTAACTCCTCCGCTATTTCCATATCATACACTTTAAAACTTTGTCCTATACCAAGCCTACTAATATCTGCCTCTATATACTTGGGAACATTATCCGCAGTACATTCCACTTCCACATCTTGCCTCTGTTTTTGCAAAATGCCTCCTATTCGCTCGATTTCTCTTGCTCCTATAAATTTAATCGGAATATGGGTATGTATTTTCGTATGATCCGTGACAGGTTTAAAATCAACATGAATCAATTCCTTGCTAATAGGATGATACTGTACATCCATAATCATCGCCTTAATCATTTCATTTCCAATACTAATATTTACTATCGCATTATATCCATTATGACTTAATACAGCATCTATATCTCTTTTTTTTATCTCTACTAACTTATTACCACTAATATCATAGATTACACCTGGAATATAACCGATTCGTCTTGTTCTACGCGCATCGTTTTTACCAACACCGTTTCGATTGTTTACATCTAACCTAGCAATTTCCATCAGATTTCCTCCTCAATATTTTGATATATTTGAGGAGTATGCCCATATTAGTTGTTTTCTATGCACATTTTTATTTCGTTCGTAATTTTGTGTCTACTATTACTTGTTACTTCAATGATATCATCGTCATCTACTTTCACCCATACTGACAAATTATACTTAGAATTGTTATCCATTATAGTATCTATCAAATTCAAACCTTTGTCAATATCTCTGCAGACATATATCCACTCAATAACACTATCATCTGCCTCTGATTTATTATAGTGTTTATCTAAAAACTTTTTAATTTCACCTTCCTGTTTAGACATTAAACTTACTGTTAGCATCATTAATAAACTCCCCTTACTATTTATAAAAAATTTTTTATAAGCGCAAAATTGCCCTCTTATATTTATTCAACAATATTTTTAAATATCCTTTTAAATTTAATATGTAATTATTTCCTATTAATGCTGCTTTTCTACCTTTTGCATTGAATATTTATTACTGGATAGACTAAATATGAGGTGATAAAATATGAGTATCAGAAAACGTTATTTCATCAATATTGTTGTGTTACTTATGATTTCTGTATTATGTGTTAGTGTTGGTACAAGTTGTTCAAAGAAACCAGCTAAACCTGAAGAATCAAGTCAATCAAAAAAGAAACCTCCTGGTGCTTTAAGTGAAATGGAGTCCAGTGTTCTAGATATTATAAAAGCATTAGACGTAAAAGAAGAGGAAGAAAAACAGGAATCAAAGGTAAAAATAGAATCTAAAACTGAAATTAAGATGGAAGAAGACCCAAAAAAAGCTACAAATGATGCAAAGATGCAGACAACAGAAGAGATAAAAAAAGATACTCCGGATGAAGAAAAGTGGAAAAAAGTCAAAAAAATAGTAGAAGATATTCATAAACAATTTAATAATATGCAACCTGACCTTGTAAAAGCAGGAACACCTACATCAATCATTGACAAATTCAGCAAGACGCTTAATGAACTCACATTATATGTGGAAGCTAAGGATAAGCAAAATACTTTATTTGTAGCAAATGAACTGTATAGATTTGTCCCTGATATTTTAGAAAAATTTGATAGTAAGATACCGCCAGATGTCATAAGAATTGGATATTATATTAGAGATACAAAATACAATGCTATGGTAAATAAATGGGACAAATCGCTTGAGAGTATGGTAAATGTAAAATCACATTGGGACATTGTAAAAGTACAGTTGAAAAAAGAACAAGAAGAGCAAGGCAGTAAATTAGAATTCGCTCTTCAAGAATTAGAAAAGGTAGTAAAAGAATCAAATATTCTGCTTACAAAGCTCAAAAGTGATCTTGCACTTGAGGATTTAAAAAAATTAGAAGAATCATTTGAAAAATAAAGTTTAGGCGGTTCGTATTGAACCGTCTAATTAATACAATACACTACTACCTATAAATTCTCTCATAATTGAAGTATTGGGGATTTCTTCAGGACTAATTGGGAGAAAAAATCTCAAAAAGCTAATTAGTCTTCTCGCTTCCGAATAATATTCAGAGGTAGGTTTTATCCTTTCTAGCAGAGGAACCACATAGTCTTTCAACACTGCTAATTCATATACTAAAGCTGAGTTAAACATGACATCTGCCTGTTCCTGGAAAGGAAAAATATTCTTCATTTCTCCCCGTCTAACAGAAGGCCACATCTTTAACGTTCTTAGAGGGGAATTTGAACGAAAATTGAAGTCTCTGACCATTCGTCTTATTAGTCTATTATCTGTGGTAGAAATCGGATTATATCCATCTCTACTTAATTGTGTTAATGCACTAACATAAATCTTAAACTTATTCTTTCTCGGAATGGAATAAGTCAATCTTTCATTTAAACCATGTATCCCTTCAATAATAACAATGCCGCCTTCAGATAATTTTAGTTTTTTGCCTTTTTTCTCTCTTCGTCCTATATGAAAATTAAATGTTGGAATTTCCACCTCTTTGCCTTTAACCAAATCCCCTAAATGCTGATTAAATAATGCAATGTCTATTGCTTCAACTGCCTCAAAATCATATTCACCATTTTCATCTTTTGGTGTAAATTCCCTATCGACAAAATAATCATCAAGTGATACATTAACTGGTTTCAACCCATTTACCCTTAAATGTATCGCTAGTCTTTTTGCAAAGGTAGTCTTACCTGAAGATGATGGTCCAGAGATTAATACTATTTTCAAATCTTCTTCTTTTTCTTTAATCATATCCGCAATATTTGCAATCTTCTTCTCATGAAGTGCTTCAGATACTCGAATTAAATCTCCAGCATTACCAGTGGCTATGATTTCATTTAAACCTCCAATATGAGAAACATTAAGAATTTCTCCCCATCTTTTGTACTCATTGAGCACTTGAAATAATTTATTATTTTTCTCATATGCAGGAATCTCAATAGGAGAGTATTGATCTGGGTATCTTAAAATAAACCCCTCGGGATAATACATCAATTCAAACTTTTTTAAATACCCCGTATCAGGCACAAGACAACCGTATAAATAGCTTTCTAGACTACCGCAGCTATATATACTTAATGTCTCTTTATTATAGTATTTCAGTAAACTAATTTTTTCTTTATCCTTCGTCTCTTCAAAAATTTTACTTGCTTCTTGTACATTAATGGTCTGCCTTACAATGGGAGTATTACGTGTAACAATATCTCGCATCTTGTTTTCTAATTCATTCACTTCTGATTCTTGTAATTGACTTTCTCCAGTTAGTTCACAATAAGTACCCCTACTTAGTGAATGTCGTATACTGAGTTTTCTTTCAGGGAATAGCTCTTTTGCTGCTTTCATCAAGATGAAAAACAAGCTTCGTTTATATATCTTGCTTCCATCATCGGAAGAAAGATATATAAATTCTACTTTACAATCTTTTTCTAATTTATAACGAAGATCTTGTATCTTATTATCAACTTTTGCAGCTAAAACATCTAAGTTTTCACTCTTCTGAATAGTCTTACTAACTTCAAGTAATGTAATACCTTTATGAGCTTTCTTTGCTTCTCCATCAATACTTACATGAATGGATACACCTTTTTGATTCATGTAATTCATCTCCTTATAATCTAAAAAAATCATATATTTTATTCTTCTTAAGCATCATTTCATCTATTCTTTTAATATATTCCCGAACATCTTTTACATTAAATATTCGTTCTAAGCGGCTATTTTTTAAATCTACCATCTTTGTGACCGCACCACTCCCCATAGCCATAATACTATTTTTCTCTTCCATAATCTCTATATTATAGATACATTCAAAATCAGGTTTACAGTATCCTACATTCTCTAAATTTCCTAATATATTTTTCTGGCGATACATATAATATGGAACCATATTTTTTTCTTTCATAAATTGCTGGGTAAATGCCAACATATTATTTACTGTATCTGCTTGCAATAAAGTGTATTCATCTATTTTTTCATGTAATCTCGAAGCACGTTTAATGCTCATGGTATGTACAGTAATATTTTCTGGACCTAATCGTTCAATTTCAGTAATAGTATGTTTAAATAGTTTCTCATTTTCACCTGGCAATCCTGCGATTACATCCATATTAATGTTATTAAATCCAATCTTTCTCGCTAATGCATAGGATTTCAATATATCTTCAGTTGAATGGTTTCTACCGATTGTTTTGAGGATTGTTTCATTCATGGTTTGGGGATTAATGCTTAAACGATTTACATTATATGTTTTCATAATTCTTAATTTTTCTTCGTCTATTGTATCCGGTCTACCCGCTTCAACAGTAAACTCTTTCACATCTTGCATATCAACATGTATACTTAATGTTTTTAGTAGCTTATCAAGTAAATGTGGTGATAATACAGTGGGTGTTCCTCCCCCAATATAAATACATTCTACATGCCATCCCATATCCTGAATAATATTTTTAGTATATACTATTTCTTGCTGTAATGCATCTATATATGGATCAATAAATTTTTTCATCTTATGAACCGCATTAGAAACAAAGGAACAGTACAAACAACGTGTAGGACAGAAAGGAATACCTATATATAGCCCTATGCTTTTGGGCTTTAATTGTGTCAATATTCTCTTTTCATGCTGTGCGACTTCTATTGCGATATCAGTCTTTTTTTCATTCACAACATAGTGTTCTCTGAATATATTTCTGATCTCATCATTTTTTCTACCTTCTTCAATTAGCATATGAACAATTTTAGTAGGGCGTATACCTGTCAAAATTCCCCACGGTATATTTACTTTTATTATCTTATTAGCAGCCTTATAAAACGAAAGTTTTGCAATATCTCTACAAAACCTATTATATTCATTTTTATTCTCTTTATCAACTGTATTGTATTTTTGTGACACACATGCGTTAGCATGTTGGTGATACATTATATTTGTTGAAACAGATATTTTCACACCATCATCTTGAAGCACACTTTCTATATAGGTTTCATTCTCTTGTTTAATACATCTCTCATCAACAAATTCTATTTTCTCATTAGGAAAAAATAGATACGCAATATGTCTAATGGCATATTCATATTCATGATTTATTAAACATATTTTCATACAACTCTATGTCTCTCCCCTCTATGTCCTTACTTTCCAACTATATACGGATTTGTCTGTCTTTCTATACCAATTGTTGTACTTGAGCCATGTCCTGGATATACTTCTATGTCATCTGATAGAACCATTAGCTTGTTTTTCAAAGCATTTAATATTTGTTGATAATCTCCACCTGGTAAATCAGTTCGTCCAATCGTGTTTTGAAACAGTGTATCACCTGAAAACAACTTTTTATCTACTAATATACATACACCACCACGGGTGTGTCCTGGAGTATGTATGAACTTAAATTTATGCTGTCCGACTAGCAATTCGTCTTCATCCTCAACAATAATATCATGTGATATTTGAGTACAACCATCTCCTGTAAATTTCGATAAATTCAACCTGCTATCACGTAACATACCACTGTCTTCTTTATGAATTACTACTTCTGCATCTATTTTTCCCTTTAAATCCTTTATCGCACCAATATGATCCCCATGACCATGGGTAGCAATAATATAATGTACTTTGTATTCGTTACTATCAATTTCATTATATATTTTTTCCCATTCAGCACCTGGGTCAATGATAACTACTTCTTTTGTTTCAGAATCTCCTACAATATAACAATTTGCCTGTAGTGCCCCTACAGGTATACATTTTAATATCACTATCATCACCTCAAAATTTCTTTTTACTGTCTAACAATATGCTCATACGTGAGTACCAAACTCTATTGTTTACTTCTATTTACTTGAAATACGCTATTTATCTTGCGGAGCTTTTTAATTATTTTGTTGAGCTGCTCCGTATCTGTAATCTCCAGTGTGAGATTAATGATTGCAACTTTTTCCTTTGTTGTTCTTGAATTCATGGCTCTCAAGGAAATTTTCGCATCTGCAATACTATTTGTGATATCTACCAATAAACCACCTCGGTCATTTGCCAATATTTGAATATCTGAAAGGTATGACGCGTTTTGTGCGGTTTCCCAAGCGACTTCAATAAAGCGATTTTCCCCTTGGAGATTCGTTTTTGTATTAGGACAATCTATTGTGTGAACTGAAACACCTCTACCTCTAGTAATATAACCAATAATCTCGTCACCAGGTACAGGATTACAACATCTTGAAAGTCTTATAAGACAGTTATCAATATCTTTGACAACTATCCCTGTATTACTAACTTTTCTTTTTTGAGTACGCTCATTTTGCTTCGGTTCAATTACATCCTGTTCAGGTGCATCCTGTTTAATTGTCTTTTTATATTCTTCTTTTAATCGACCTACTATCTTTGCTGCCGTAATACCGCCATATCCAACACTAGCAAAGAGGTCTTCTAAACTGTTGAAACTATATTTTTTTAAAATAATTTGTATCCATTTATCTTGAAATAATTGGTTATAGGTTAACCCATGTTTTTTTAGTTCTTTTTCTATTAAATCTTTCCCATGTTCAATATTTTCTTCTCGTTTCTCTTTTTTAAACCAGTGATTAATCTTATTTCTAGCTTGAGAAGTTTTGGCTATCTTTAGCCAGTCACGACTAGGTCCATGTGAAGTACTGGTAGTTAAAACTTCTACAATATCACCATTATTTAATTGATATTCAATAGGAACAATTCGTCCACTAACCTTTGCACCAATCATGCGATTACCAACCGCACTATGAATTGCATAAGCAAAGTCAATGGGTGTCGCGCCAGCTGGTAAATTAATAACGTCACCTTTTGGAGTAAATACAAATACCTCATCGGCAAACAAATCAATTTTTAATGTTTTCATGAATTCTTCAGCATCTGTCAAATCTTTTTGAATCTCAAGAAGTTGTCGTACCCATGAGAGTTTAGAATCCAAATCAGATTCACCTTGTTTCCCTTCTTTGTACTTCCAATGAGCAGCAATACCGTATTCAGCAACCCTGTGCATTTCCCATGTTCTAATCTGGATTTCAAAGGGTTTTCCCGAAGGTCCTATGACGGTTGATTGAATCGACTGATACATATTCGGTTTGGGCATCGCAATGTAATCCTTAAAACGGCCTGGAATCGGCTTATATAATTCGTGTACCATTCCCAATGTGCCATAACAGTCTTTTACACTATTCACAATCACCCTAATCGCAAACAAATCATATATTTCATCTATCCCTTTATCCTGCGCATACATTTTCCGATAAATACTATAAAAATGTTTTGCTCTTCCTTCTATATGTCCTTTTATATTTAGCTTTTTTAAACCTTCAAGTATTGCATCACTAATTTTTTGTAAATATTCTTCTCTTTCTTGTCTCTTTAAATCTATGCTTTTTACAATCTCATAATAAGCAATCGGGTCTAAGTACCGTAAAGATAAATCTTCAAGCTCCCATTTAATCTTTGAAATACCTAATCTATGGGCTAAAGGTGCAAAAACCTGTAATGTCTCTCGTGCTTTTTCTCTTTGTTTTTCTTCTGACATGCTTGTTAGTGTTCTCATATTATGAAGTCTATCAGCAAGTTTAATAAGAATAACACGGATATCTTTTGCCATTGCTAAAAACATCTTTCTTAAATTCTCAACCTGTTGTTCTTCTTTTGTCGTATAAGGAATTTTTCCTAATTTTGTAACACCATCTACAAGCAACGCAACCTGATCACCAAACATTTCTTTTACTTGTTGCGTATTGTAGGAAGTATCCTCAACCGTATCATGCAACAACCCTGCAACTAATGATTCGCAATCTAATTCTAAATCTGCCAGTATATGCGCAACTTGCAATGGATGCATGATATAAGGTTCCCCTGACTTCCTTTGCTGTCCCTCATGGGCTTCTTTTGAAACCATATATGCCGTACTGAGCATATCCCAATCACATTGTGGGTTGTATTTATTTACTTTTTCAACTAGTCTTCTATAAGATTCATCCATTTGTCCCACCACTCAACACAATATTCGCTATCTATATTTAATGCATTTACTAATACTACAAAACAGTTCACAGCAAATACTTAGAAGCCCGCTTCCACGTACTCACTGTGAACCTAAAAAACAATCTAATTCAAAAAAATTAAAACTTCACAATAGATTCTATATCATAACCCTTTAATTTATCTCTACCATGTAAAAATTCTAGCTCAATTAAATAAATGAGTCCTGTTACCTCTCCACCCACTTTTTCAATCAACTCAATATTTGAGGTTGTTGTGCCACCTGTTGCCAATAAATCATCTATCACTAATACTTTCTGCCCTGGTTTAATGGCATCTATATGCATCTCTAAAACATCCGTACCATATTCGAGTTCATATTCAGCTTGAATTGTTTGGTACGGTAATTTTCCTTTTTTCCGAATAGGGACAAACCCTTTATTTAATGCATAAGCGACTGTGGCTCCAAAAATAAATCCCCTCGATTCTGGTCCCACAATAATGTCACATTCTTTTTCTTGCGCTTTTTCAATTAAAATCTCTATCGCATATTGGTAAGCATCCTTGTCTTGCAAAACAGTTGTTATATCTATAAAGTCTATGCCTTCCTTCGGAAAATCCATTACATGTCTAAATCTTGATTTTAAGTCCATCCCTCTTTCCTCACTTTCTATCATTTAATTTGATTGATTATATACTTCTTACAGTCATTAAATCTATGGTTTAAATTACGAATTTTTGCAAGTCCTATTGAGCTTTCAATATTTACTTTTTTACCTTTATGATCTAATAACTTAATCTGAATTTCATCATTATTAATCGAATATATTAACAATCCAAGTTCTTCAAATATTCCTAAACAGCTCTTTAGTTTTGCACAATTCATCGGTAGATTATAGCTTACTTTAATACGTCGAACCAATAAGGAGATATCATCAGAATATAAACCTTCCACACTTCTAGTCTTTATATATTGATATATTACGACAAAATCTTGTCTATTAGGTACTATACTTTTCAATGTTTTATCACACCAAAAAAATCGATCAGTATTAAATATCAACTGTACATTAGAATGATGATTCGCTATATTCGTTAGGTTTTCTAATGTAAAAGGCGAGTCATATATGTACACTTTATCGTATGCCTGTATATTAAGCTGCTCTAAAATAGGATTAATCACTATATCTAAATCACTACTACATTCTACATTATTATAGTGTACAAGGGCAGTTTTACAAGAAATATTATTTTTCTTAATCTCTTCTATTACATGCTCAGCGCCAAAACGTGTATGAACAAGTATAAGGTTTTTTCTTTGTTCATTTTGTTCGCATTCTGACTCTTTTATGACATCTATAAACTCTTTTTGTTCATTATCCAAATTTTTGATATTAACTGTAACATTATTTATTATATCACTTCTCATTGATACGTCAAAGGTTTTATAGTATTTGGCTTCGTTTATTTTATGTTCTGGCATTTTAATATCCCTTATTATTAATTGCACGCTATCTTTACCCTTATATGTGTTAATTCCCAATGAACCAGCAACATCTACAACATCCTGTGTTATAAACTTTTGCTCATAGGCTCCCATATTGAAACCTATCGCATCAATATATTTACCATCTTGTTCTAAAGTAAGTTTAAGATGTTTTCCTTCTCCCACTGTTCTAAGACTAGAAATCACTACATTCTGCAGTGAAAAGATTGGACCTGCATTCCCCATTCCAAAAGGTTCTAACACTTCCAACTGTCTTATTGTCTCAAAACTAAGATTTTCTATATTAATGTTATAATCAATATAAATGCGTGGAATTAAATCATCATCACATAGTGTCTCTTGTGCATAGGACTGTAAATGTTTAGAAAAGAGAGCAATAATCTCTGCACCTAGTGTAAGTCCAGCAGCCTGTTCATGTCCGCCAAACTTTACGAGGTCATCGTTACAGGCTGATAACGCTTTAAAAAGGTTAAAATCACTGATACTCCTTCCTGAGCCCTTCCCTTCATCTCCGTCAATGGAAATTAGAATAGTAGGTCTATAATATTTCTCAGTGATTCGTGATGCAACGATGCCAATAACGCCATGATTCCAATTTGCACCACTTAAAACAATAACCTTCTGTTCGCTTAAATCAATATCTTTCTCAATCATTCCAAGTGCTTCTTCTAATATCTGTGCTTCTGTTTCCTGTCTGTTTTTGTTTTCTTCATTTAATTCATACGCGATTTCATCTGCTTTTTTAGGGTCGTTCGTTAAAAATAGTTCTACTGCTCTGAGTGCACTTCCCACCCTACCAGCAGCATTAATGCGTGGCGCAAGTCCAAAGCCAATAAATCCTGTACTTATTTTCTTTTCACTACTAATTCCTGAGACCTTGATAAGCGCTTTTAATCCTAAATGATGTGTATCATGCATCTTATTCAACCCATAATATACAATTAATCGATTTTCACCCAACAATGGTACTACATCTGCAATTGTCCCCAAACAAACAATTTCACAGTAATCATTCATTACTTCCATTAGTTTCTCTTGTCCAGCCAATGCTTGAATAAGCTTAAATGTGACACCTACACCTGCAAAATCCTTAAAAGGATATTGACACCCCTTCTGCTTAGGATTAATCACTGCATAGGCATTTGGTATTTCTTCTTTACACTCATGGTGGTCTGTGATAATGATGTCTAGACCTAATCCTGTTGCATAATTAGTTTCTTCTATAGCAGTAATACCTGAATCTACGGTAATAATGAGTTCAGTACCCTCTTGTTTTAATTTTTCTAATGCATTTTTATTGATGCCATATCCTTCATCAATTCGATCAGGGATATAGTAATTGACGTCAGCGCCACATTTTAATAAGTAATCTACCAATATGGATGTACTCGTTACTCCGTCTACATCATAGTCTCCATATACAGTGATTTTCTGGTTATAACTAATAGCCTCTTTTATTCTGCTTACTGCCTTATCCATGTCCTTCATTAATAATGGATCATGAAATTTTGTAATATTTTTATCTATATACTTTTCAATATCTTCTAACTCATGAATACCACGATTTAAAATAACTGCTGCTATCATTGGAGATATATTAAATTTTTGACTTATTTCTTGAATTTTTGCTTCATCATTCGTGTAATATATCCATTTTTTATAGTCCATAATATTCTCCAACCTCTTTCTTTATTTCAACATACCAAATCTATAAATAGCTTTACCTAAAATCATATCCTCTGTTACATATTTTTGTTCCCATTTTCGTGCATCATATGAGTTATTTCTATTGTCTCCCATTACAAAAAATGTGTTTTCTGGAACAGTGTATGGTCCAAACTCCTCTGCCATTGGTTCATAAACATAGGGTTCAATAAAAAGTTTTCCATCTATGTATAGCTTGCCATTTTGTATAAGGATGGTTTCTCCTCCCATTCCTACAACTCTTTTTACTAACTTTATCTTTTTATCATATGAAGATTGAAAGACAATCATATCGCCTCTCTCCACTGGTTTAAACCAATAATTAAACTTTGTAACCATAATGATATCATTTTTTTGTATGGTTGGTATCATGGATCCAGTTGGTACAATTGACGGCATAAAAATAAAATGCCGTATCAATAACGCCACCACTATTGCAATTACTATTGTTTTTATCCAATCAAATAATTCTTTTACTACTACTTGTTTGTTAATTTCCATGATATCTCTCCGTCATCTTTTAGAATATATATAAAATTATAGCATTTATGTGTGATACCATCAATATAAAAAATCTATAAATAGAAAGTAAGACCTGGAGCAATCGCTCCAGGACATAATAATTCTGTGCTAAATTAAGCTTTGTTAACTTTCTTGTTACCAGCTAAACTAATGATTACATGTAAAATTAAAAGAATAAAATTAGTAACCAATAAATATCTAATACCTCCTGCAAAAATTGACTTAGCTTTAGGATAATTATAATGTATGTTACCTAAAAACATTAGTATATAATAACAACAAGTTGAAATCAAAAAACTAAACTTTAAAATACTTGTTAGATTAGTTTTCTTTTTCATAAATCTAGATGCCAAACCAGAAACTACTACTAAAGAAGGTACTACTAATAGATAATACCCCATACCATTCCATCCGCCGTTATTTGATTCAGCTAAAACACCATATAAAGCAATTATCATAAATATAGTAATAAAAACACTTAAAAATAATATCTGTTTTTTATTCATTTCTGTCTCCTAAGTTCATTCATTTCTTCTACTAACAGGTCTAAATCTTTAATTTTGTATACCTTCATCTCTTCTACTCCTTGTATTATCAACTGACTACTTTTAGCGTACAATTGACTCCATTAATTGTTACTATTCAGGGATACATCCATTTCAGCCAAGTAAGATAAATAATTATTTAACATATTTCTAAAAAAAGCTTCCTAACTGGGAGCTTCTGCACTAAATTAACCATATTAACTTTTTGTTCTTCCTACCAAACTGATAATTCCATGTAAAATAAAAAGAACTATAAAGTTAATCAGCAAAAGACCTAATGATTCAGTTAAATAATATTTGCCTCTAGGATAATCATAATGAATACTACCTAAAAATATAAGTATATATAAACAAATCGATGAACTTAAAAAACTAGTCTTTATAATATGTATAAACTTATACTCTTTACTAATAACTCCTGATATTAAACCAAATATTATTGAAAAGGAAGGCACCACAAATAAATAATAAGAAAAGCCATTCCATTCAATGTTTTTTGCTTCATCCATAATGCCATACAAAGCAATTACCATAAATATAATTATAAAAAGAATTAACAATAGTACCTGTTTTTTATTCATTTCTGTCTCCCTAATATTTAAAAAGTTATTAGATTAAAAAGAGATAGGGAATTCCTATCTCTTTCATTGAATTAGTTATTAGTGTATTCACTATCATAAGAATAATTTTTAAACCAATTTGTATTCCATAAATCCCATTGACGGTCTATCACTGTACTAGTATAACCCGAACCAGTATCGACATATATTCTACCATTACTATCCCACTTATAACTCCAACCATCCTTTGCAAATATGTTAGCGTACCGTGAATCTGCCATGTTTATTATATCATGAAGTTTCCAACTTGTTCTTGCTACATCATTAGTATCTATCGTATATGGACTATCACTTAATACTACAGAATGTGTTCCTTGTTCATTAACTTCATCATACTCTTCATTAAATGCATAAAATTCTGTCGTATTTGGCATTATATAATGATTAAAATTGTACCCTCTTTGTGCACTAATCCCAAATATTCCTTTATCAGTTTCATTATTTTTAGCTCCAATAATTTTATACATATACCATTCATCTGAATCAAGTTGTTGCGCATCAGATACACCAATTGAAAAGCTTAAATTATTACCTTCAGCAACAGATGGATATAACGTATCTGGATATGCTGATGATGGTAAGTTAGTAACATAAAAATATGTTCCTCTATCTCCTTGTGCATCTGGAAACAATGGAAAATCCCATTCGTCATCATATTCATCACCAATGTATGCAACCAAATTATCTTCTTCAAATGTTTTTAACCAAGGATTAAAAGCACTCTGAGGTCTATTGTACGGATCATTTGTCGGTTTAGCTGAAAGGTTATAAAACTCAGTCTGTACCTCTAATGTTTCATTTCCATCAATTACTAAGTTTTGTAGATGTTCAGGTGAATATTTAAAAGTCATATGGATAGAACGAGTGTCTATAGGTGTTGACCCAGATGCAACTAAATCTACATTATCAAAAAAATGAATCTCACCTTCATCTGGCATACAATTTTTTCTATCTGCTAATCGTCTTTGAGCATCACCATAATCAGGATTTTTTTCTGTTGGTCCAACAATATTAAATTGAATATCTGTCCATGGAAAATCTGATTTTGTATCTTCCATATATTCTACTTTATCAATAAGAAAACCAACTCCTGTTGTACTTCCATCTGATGTAAAATTAAAATTTAATGTATCTCCTGGAAACCATGAACTCCAACTATTTGTTCTGTCTCCATGTATTTTGTCAGGCCAAACCGAGCTATTTGAAGATACTTCTAAAAAATCATAATTTTTTTCAATGTTAATATCTCTAAAGTGCACTCTCATAGCTTTTGCTCCATCAGCGCTAAGACTAAAATTTACATCAGCATTATTTTCATAATTTACTACTCCATAAAGAGATCCATTTGGCGGAACTGCGAAGTACTTCCACTCACTCTCTGGTTGATAAGATACTTCGACCTTATCAATTTTATACCCCCAATCTGTTACTGAAGAACTTGTTTTTAAATTTACTTGTATTTGATTACCATATTGCCATTCACTCCATACATCATATACTTCTCCAGACCATGTGTCCCCTGCAGAAGTAACAACACGGTCATTCCATCTTTCTGTATCTATTTTACTAAAATGTACTCTTATCTTAGTAACATTAGAATCGTTTATTTGAATTATAATACCATCATTGGTATTATTTAAATAATTATGAGGTGACTCATGTACAAAACTAAATATATTATTTTCATTTCCTTGTGCTTGTACTGTTGCAAAATTTAATGAACTTAAAAATATGCAAAACATGCAAAATATGCTAATATATTTTTTCTTATTCATGTACATTATTCTTCACCTCCAACAACAGATCTAATACTATCTTTTTTTCCTACTATTGTCATATTACTAAGCTTTATTTTTGCACTTTTAGCCTTTTGAGGCATGTCCTTCTTTAGCACTTCTTGTGTCATATTTTTTAGTAATTCAATATTTTTTTCATTAATAATATTATTTTTACAATACATACCGACTGTAATTTCTTCGCCATCTTCAAATTTAACCACATTTTGAAGTTGTGTTATTTTTATTTTCTTATTATCAAAATCTTTTACAAGTTTATTAATATCCTCATTTTCTGGTAACAATAACTTGCCTTCAATAACATTATCATACTCTGGTACTTTTTTTTCATTTATAAATTTTCTTTTTGCTATTTCAAGACTTTTTTCTTTCTTATTCTGTTTATTAAAGTCATTATTCTTAATCTTTTCTATTGATGAGTTCTCTATTAAAATGCTTTCACCAGAAATACTTTTAACTTTTACCTTTTTCTCGTTAGTAGAATTGTTTTTTGTTCTATTCATCATATTATTCTCATCATTTACCTTTATTACTTTTATAAGTGAAATATCTTTTGATTTTTCAATATTGTCATTGGTTGCATATACGCTAATTGTAATTAACGATATACAAAAAACAATCACTAAAAATAATGATATACCTTTTTTCATAAATACATACCTCCAATAAGTTTATTTTGTTTTAGGATAAGAGCATCAACAACCTAATCCTCCTTTTTGCATTCTCCCTTGCACAAATATTCCTTTATGGTATATAATATTTATAGGCTCTTACCACATTTGTGTAAGGGGCTGTTGCCCTCAAATCAATGCTATCCGTCGAAAAGTTAACATTGATTTGGGGGTCTTCTATTTTAAGCAGTAAAGTCAACCGCTCAAAAACGTAATTTAATGTAATATTTGTTATTTATTTGATTTAATAATATGTTAGCAGGTTTTTATAATCTTGTCAAACAAAGGTGCAGCCTTGTCGAATGATGTCGTTTTTATTATTTAATGTTATTTTTTACTTTTTTTACTATTCTATTATGGTATCATATCTTTATTGATTTGAAAATAGTCTTTAATAATTCTTAATAATATTTTTACGTAAACATTAACAAGAAAAATAGCAACACTAATCTATTTTTTAACATAAAAATTATAGCCAAACCCAATATATATGCTATACAATAGTCTTGTACTTCAAAACTAAAAAAGGAGCAACAGAATATGATTTTGGTAAGTGCATGTTTATGTGGCATCAATTGCAAATATAACGGTGGAAACAACTTAAATCCTAAAATATATGAATTATTTCTAAAAGGAGAGTTAGTGCCTGTTTGTCCTGAACAACTAGGAGGATTAACCACGCCAAGACTACCCAGAGAGATTGTAAATGGAAAAGTATTAAATGAGAATAGTACAGTTGATAGCACTAATGAATTTTTACTCGGTGCAAATAGGACATTAAAGATTGTTAAATCGCTAGATATTAAAAAAGCAATCTTAAAACAGAGAAGTCCTTCCTGTGGATTTGGTCAGATATATGATGGAAGTTTCTCTGGTAACATTATCAAGGGAAATGGTGTAACTGCAGAACTTTTGCATAGAAATGGTATAGAAATAATGACTGAAGAGGATTTTTAGTTCTATTTGAAATTCCTTAAACATATAATTAGGAAAATTAACTATATAACTTACATCTATTATTAAGCTAAGGGGTTTAACAATAATGTTAATATTTTTCAACCTCTTTTGTGGCATAACCGCATTAATCTACGGTGTTTATATAATGAGCGAAGGCTTAAAAAAGGCCAATACAAATGTGATAAAAAATGTATTGTCTTTTTTAACTAGAAAGCGGTGGCTTTCATTCTTAGTTGGAATAGGAATTACTTCTATTGTACAAAGTAGTTCTGCAGTAACTGTGATGACCATTAGCTTTGTAAGCGCTAAACTGATGTCACTTGTCCAAGCCATGGGAATTATATATGGGGCAAATATAGGCACAACGATAACTGCACAGTTAATGACTTTTTCATTATCTAAAATTGGGTTACCAGTGTTAATAGTAGGCATATTTATCTGCTTTATAGCAAAAAAAGAGCCAACCAAAAATATTGGACTGGCTGGCATAGGGTTGGGACTCATGTTTATAGGTCTTCAAATCCTAGGGTATAGTGTCCCTTATATAATAGAAAATCCTCATGTCTATCAAATTTTCATTAAATATGGTCAAAATCCATTGATCGGACTGATTATTGGGATATTAACAACTATCCTTGTTCAAAGCAGCAGTGCTACAATCGGCATTACGATTGTACTATTTAATGCTCAGTTGATTAGTCTTGAATCAGCAATAGGATTTACATTAGGCGATAATATTGGTACGTGTATCACTGCTTTACTAGCCAGTATTAAAACAGACATTAACGGCAAACGTATCGCCTTCGCACACACTCTATATAATGTTATTGGTGTGTGTATTGCCTTCGCTTTTTTGCATCCTTTTTCAAGTCTTGTGCAAATCACTACTCATGCCTTGGGGCAAAATGAAACAAGACTTGTAGCAAATACCCATACATTATTCAATTGCTTAAATGCCTTGATATTTTTACCTTTCACCAAATACTATGTAGCTTTTATAAAAAGATTGATTTGATAAAGTTTCTTACTTAATTTCTACCAAGGTAACACCCGACTCTCCTTCTCCATATCTACCTAGACGGAAAGCTTTTACATGACGATGTCTTTTAAGCATCACATGGATACCATTTCTCAGAACACCTGTCCCTTTTCCATGGATAATTGTCACTTGTTTTTGTCCTGCCAATGTAGCATCATCTAAAAATTTGTCCGCTTTGAGTACAGCCTCTTCCAGTACATGTCCTCTCAAGTCAAGTTCCGTTTTAAAAGATGCCGTTTTCGCCATGGCTATTTTTCCTGCACCCGTACTAGCAGTCATATTCGTCTTCTCTTCATTCATTAATCTCAAATTGGAAATGTGAACATTAATTTTCATAATACCAACCTGTACTTGTACTTCTCCCTTTGCATCTGGACGACTAAGTACATTTCCTTTTTGTTTTAATGTTGTAATCTCCACTGGATCACCTGGTTTAAGATTTTTAGGCGGTTTCGCATATCCCTGTCTTGGCAATATTGACTTTGTAAGGGATACATCAATTTTATTTGCTTTATTACGCAACTTTTCTCTCGCCTGTTCAATTGCCCTATTCTTATCTGTCTGTTCTCTTTCTTTTTCTAGCCTTCTTAATTCTTGAATAACCTCTTCAGCCTCTTCTTTTGCCTGTTGAATAATTTTCTTCGCTTCACGCCTTGCCTCATCCAATAGCTTTGTCTTTTGTGCATCTAATTTTTCCTTTTGTATAGACAATTCTATTTTAAGATCCTTCGCCTCTCTTTTATAACGAATAGCATTATCCTTTTCTTGTTCAGCAATCTGTCTATTTTGCTCTAGTTTTGAAATAACATCTTCAAATTGAACGTCTTCCTGAGAAATGAATTCCTGTGCCCGTTCAATAATATTCGCATCTAATTTCAAGCGACTGGATATTGCAAAGGCATTACTTTTACCCGGTACACCAATCAATAATTTATATGTAGGTCTTAACGTCTCCACATCAAATTCACAAGCAGCATTTTCAATCCCCTGCGTAGATAATGCGAATAGCTTCAATTCACTATAATGAGTGGTTGCAGCTGTTCTAGCACCCATTTGATGCAAATACTCCAAAATGGACATTGCAAGTGCTGCACCCTCAACAGGGTCAGTTCCTGCACCCAATTCATCGAATAATACTAGAGAATGTTCATCCACATTTTCTAATATATGAACAATATTGGTCATGTGCGACGAAAAAGTACTAAGGCTTTGTTCTATGCTTTGTTCATCCCCAATGTCTGCAAATACTTTTTGAAATATGGACATCTCGGTTCTATCATTGGCAGGCACATGTAACCCCGATTGTGCCATCAAAGTAAATAATCCAATCGTTTTTAGCGTAACTGTTTTCCCACCCGTATTAGGTCCTGTTATCACCAGTGTATCAAAATCTTTTCCCATATAGATATCTGTTGGCATAACCGTTTTAGGATCTAATAACGGATGTCTTGCTTTTTTAATATTTAAATAGCCAGAATTGTTAATGATGGGTTCAACGCCATTCATCGAAAGACTTAACTTTGCTTTTGCAAATATAAAATCTAACATTACAATGATCTTTACATTATTCTTAATATCTTCTAAATGTTCAGCTACCATTGCTGTCAATTCAGCCAAGATACGTTCTATTTCATCTTTTTCTTTCACCTTTAATTGACGAAGTTGATTATTCGCTTCCACCACAGCCATAGGTTCTATAAATAAGGTAGCACCACTAGCTGACGAATCATGCACGACGCCAGGCACACTTCCTTTACTTTCGGCTTTTACTGGAACAACATATCTGTCACCTCTCACTGTAACAATTGCTTCCTGTAAAACCTTCTGGTATTTAGATGAATGGATAATACCATTTAATATATCTTTCACCTTATTGTTTATATTACGCATCTGTCTTCTTATATTACTTAACGCTGGACTTGCTTGATCAGCAATTTCCTCTTCATTAATGATGCATGACTCAATACTCTCTTCAAGCTTCTTTATAGCTTTTAATTGTTGTATATAAGGCGCTAAGATAGGATAGGGTTCTTCTCCCAAATACTTTTTCATTCTCCGTGAAATTTTAAGAGCTTGTGCAATATTGAGTAGCTCACTGGGACTTAAAATGGCACCAATTTCTGTTCTTTTAAGTGCCCCCCTAATGTCTTTCAATCCACCTAACGGCGCACTTCCCTTTTTAATAATCATGTTGACAGCTTCGCTCGTTTCTTTTTGCTGCCTTTTTATTTCATTTATATCCCTAATGGGACGTAACTTTAAAACCTCTTCTTTCCCTAAAACAGAAGTGGTTATATCCGCCATCATCGCTATTATTTTATTATATTCTAATACTCTTAATGTTTTGTCATCCATAGCAAACCCTCATTTTTATTATTATAATCCTAATTATTATAACATAATAGTTGTAAAAAAACTCAATTTAATTTACAATAAAGTAGTTGAATATATAGTTGGAGGGCTAACTAATGATAGAATTTATTCTTTTTGATTTCGATGGCACACTCATGAATACCAATAAACTTATCGTTGAATCTTTAAGTGAAACTGTAAAGAATGTTTTAAACAAAGATATGACTGAGCAAGATTTATTGAATGTATATGGTAACTATTTAGATGAACAAATGAAGTATTTTTCAAAAGAAAAATATGAGGAAATGGTAGCGTTTTATAAACAATATTATAGAGCCCATAGGGATAATATTGAACTCTTTCCCGGTGTTAATAATTTGCTCAAAGATTTAAAACGGTTAGGGTGTAGAATCGGAATCACTTCTGCAAAAAGTAGAGCTGGTATTTTACATGGTTTAGAGCTATTCGGATTAAAGCAGTATATTGATCACATCGTTAGCTCAACAGAAGTGAAAAATAATAAACCACATCCTGAATCAGTTTATAGGTCAATGGAATATTTTCAATGTGAAAAAGAAAATCTCATACTTATCGGCGATAGTCCATATGATATCCAATGCGGCATTAATGCAGGCATTAAAACTGCGCTTGTCTCATGGACCATCTTTCCCAACGAAAGATTTAAAGGTATGCTACTGGATTACATTATAAAAGAACCTGCGGATATAATTAAAATAGTAAATCGGTAATTTGCAAACTTAAAAAAGGATAAAATAATTAGCGAAAGTCTAATTATTTTATCCTTTTAATTTATTTCTCTCTAATTTCTATATCTCCTGAAACAGATTTTGCTCGTATACTATGTTCGCCATTCCCCACAATACCTCGTATATTTTTTCTCGACGATTGTGTTACACTAATAGGAAAATCGTTTGATAGTTCACCAGAAACGGTATTGAAATCCACCTCAAATCCAGCATCTTTAGGTACCTCAATTATCATATCCCCCGATGTTGTATCTAATTCCGCGTTCCCATTAAAATTCTCATAGGAAATAGATATTGTACCTGATACAGTTTTTGCTGAAATTTCTTCACTAATAAAATCATCCGCTAACAAATCACCTGATGTCGATTTTAAGATAGCATCTTTCACATTAATTATCCTTGTAGTAATATCGCCTGAAGTTGTTTTACAATAAATACTATTTACATGACCATTTTCTGCTACTATCTCTCCAGAAACAGTACTAAGTTCAAGTTCATTTAACTCAAAGTTTTCTATCTCTATTTCTCCAGAAACGGTATGAACCTTCAAATTTTCTGTATAGTTCTCAGGCACATAGATATCAAGCACAGTCCTCGACCAACCCATATTAAATATTTTCATTACTGTTTTAGGGTATATAATATTGATCTTAAGACTATTTCCCCTTTTATCTGTCATGAGCTTAGGCGTTTTACTTTTTCCAGAACCATGATAATGAATCATAATATCTTCTCTATCCTCAAAAATAATATTTACTTCATCGCTTATTCCTTCAACATCGATTAAGGTAATGTCTGCCATATCCAAATTCTTCACTGTATTGATTTCACTTGCATCCTCATCATCATATGTAAGTTTTTCCATACCTCCAGTTAATTGAAACATCCAACCTGCCATCAAAAATGAACCAATTGTAATCATCACTAACCATAGCACAACTTTTTTCATATCTATCTTCATTGTGTGTCCCTCCTACCTGTTATAATTGAAATATTCCACTTTAAATACCTTATTGTCAACTGGTAGCATCCTTTTAACAGATAGCAATCACCAATTAAAAATAATATCCCTAACGCAGTAAAACCACTGCCAGCGAAAGTAGCTACGACAGGGCTAATACCGCCAAAGGAAACGTATTCCGGGAACAATGGTCCTACTATGCTTGAGATAAAGACTAAAACCCCCGCAACAGTAATGCCAATCGCTGCCGCAAACAATCCTATCAATACACCCACCGCACCTACAAAGGGTCCAAGTACAAAAACCAGATTAAAAAAACCAAGTGCTATTGTAGCGATAATGGCTTTCAAAACATTACCAGTGGAAACATCATTCTGTGCTCTTTGTACCAAATATCCTGCCTTCAATTGTTTAGCAATTGTTTTTGGATCACCAAGTCCAATTGCCAATTCTTCTTCTGTACGTCCCGATTCCACACCAACGCGAAAATGTTCTTCGTAATCATAAATTATATCATTACGTTCTTCTACCGATAGTTCAGAAAGTTGCTCTGCTAATATACTCATAAATTCATTCTTATTCATTTCCTTCTACACCCCTTAAAAAAAGATTAACACTTTCTACAAAAGTAAACCACTCATCATCCAACTGTTGTCGCATACTTATGCCTTCCTTCGTTAACGTATAATACTTTCTTGGTGGTCCTTCTTGTGATTCTTGTAGATATGTTGATACGTATCCTTCTTTCTTTAACCTTCTAAGCAATGGATAAATTGTGCCTTCCGAGATAGCTATGCTTTTTGAAATCTCATTCACAAGCTCATATCCATAATAATTTTTTTTATCTAGTAGTGCTAATACACATAGTTCTAATACACCTTTTTTAAATTGAATATTCATATATTCTCACCTTTCAAGTATACGATAAGTAAAGTATAACACACGGTACTGTTTATTGCAAGGTACTTAATATAGTATATGTGACTAAGGTTTTATTTTTTAGGTCTTTAGTCCTATGTGTACATAGTACAAATTATGTTATAATTAGTAATGCAAGCCTTATTTTTGACTAAAAATCTGTAATTTACTTATAGAGAAATGGTGGTAAGACATGAGATTAGTACCTATACCTAGTATTCAAGAAGGAACCGCACTGGCAAAGACGGTATATGATGATCATGGGAGAATTTTATTAAAGAAAGATGTTATATTAACAAAACCTCTACTAGACCGAATCCAAGAGAGCGGCTTTAGATCATTATATATCAATGACAAATTTAGTGAAGGTGTCATTGAAGATGTTATCAAACCTCAATTACGACATAAAACAGTACATGCAATAAAAGATACTTTTGAAAGCTTTCGTACCTTCTATATTAAAAGCAAGAATTCTTCCATGCCTATTCGTGAAAAAATCGAATTAAAAGCAAAAAATAAGTATATGAATAATATCAATGATATCGCCAATGATATTATTGATGAATTACTTGGAAAAAAGAATATATTAGTTAATTTGGTCGATATAAAAAATATGGATAATTATACATATGAACACAGTGTGAACGTCACTATTTTATCTTTAATTCTAGGCATTGAATTAGGCCTAGGAAAAAATGAATTATACGAACTTTGTATCGGTGCACTTTTACACGACATCGGAAAAACTTTTATTGACCAAGGTATATTAAATAAGAAAGAGAAATTAACTGATAAAGAATTTGCTATTATTAAAGAACACACAGTAAAAGGGTATGAATACATAAAAGATTTATACGAGCTTAGAGGCGCTTCGAAGCGGATAGTGTTAGAGCATCATGAAAGAATTGATGGCTCTGGTTACCCTAGAAATATTACTGGTAAAGTCATTCATCCCTATTCAAAAATCGTTGCAATTACTGATACATTTGATGCTTTAACATCTGATAGAGTTTATCGAAGAGCAATCCCAGCAAACGAAGCCATTGAATACCTAATGGGCGCATCAGATAGACTTTATGATATTGATATGGTAAGTATTTTTGTAAGGAAGATAATTGTATATCCTGTTGGCACTCTCGTGAAATTGAGTAACGGGATGATTGGTGTGGTAAAAGACCTCAATCCACAATTCCCACTACGACCTACAATTCAAGTTATTAGAAATGGTAAAAAACAAGAAATTATCAATTTATTAGAAGAAAATAATATTATCATTACAGGAATACAATATAACATTAACAACAAAAAAAACGAGACCAATTAACGATTCGGTCTCATTTTTTGTATTATTGCCATGCATTTTGCCAATTGTTCATATATACATGTTGCCCAATATCCTTAGGTGGATAATGGGGTTTATTTTCTGAAATTTCACCAATGGGTGTCATTGCTACTATTCTGTAGTTCTCTGGAATCATAAGAATTGGACGCATCTTGTTTTCATCTATTGCAGCAATCCAGCATGTTCCGTACCCTTCATTGGTTGCAGCTAAAACAAAATGTTCCATAGCAATACCGCTATCTACTAAATAATATTGTCGATCCGCTACTATACCAGAATCTGCTGGTTCAGCTACAACAACTGCTACCATAGGCGCTTGTTTAACAGCATCCATAGCATCATTGGTTGCATTCATTATACATTGTGAAAGCTGGTCTTTTTGACCTATATCATCCACCAATATAAATTTGTATGATGTATGATTCTTCCATGACGGTGCCATCATTGCCGCATTTACCATTCTAGATAGTTTATTATTATCAATGGGTGTAGATTTAAATTTTTTCACACTAGTTCTACTTTGTATCACATCATAGAATTGCATATAATCACTCTCCTTCGTGATTATTCTGTGCATATGTTATTCAATTAATGCATGAATATATACCGATGTTCGAGCTTCTTACACTTATATACTAACATCACAGATCTGGTTATTTGGAGTTTCTACGCTAAATTAGCCTTTTATAACAGTATATTACTCACTTAATTATAGTTATCAGTTCGTTATTTAATTGTATTTGTTCTAAAAAAGGTATTTCATTATTCTTCCATGGATACGTTAAAAAATATGCTCGATTTGTTTCTATTAAATTCCAAACATTTTCAACTTTAACAATTATTTTTATTATATCTTTTTCATTTTTTTTAGCCTTATACTTTTTTATTTTTATTATATAGTGAATGCTCTTATATTTTTCTAATACTACCCCAGAAGTTACAGTATGATGGTATCTATTGTTTATTTTGAAAGTAAAAAACGTAATACTCAATAAAAGTACAATAGCCAAAATAAGAATTAACCTCTTTTTCAATATTATAGCACCTCATTATATCTAATTACAGTAATTATTAATTTTTAATAACTAAATGTCTTATATGTTCCTCTTGTGTCTGATGAAGCAGAACCACTATAAGAAACATTTACTGATCCAAAAATCAATCCTACAGATCCTAAACCTAGCATGTGAATAATTAGCATGTATCTGATCCGAACTGGAAACTGAACCTACTGTTTTTGACTCAATTATTATTCTACCAAGTCCATATTGTTCAGTAACAAAATATCCTGTATCTCCATAAGCTCTAACCTGTAGTTCTCTTGAATCATAAGAATTGGGCGCACCTTTATATGATGTATGATTTTTCCATGACGGAGCCATCATTGCAGCGTTTACCATTCTTGAAAGCTTGTCATTATCAATAGGTGAGATTTAAATCTCTTTACACTTGTTCTATTTTGTATAACGTCATAGAATTGCATATAATCACTCTCCTTCGTAATTATTCTGTGTATATGTTATATAATTAATGCATGGATATAATAAGCATAAATATAAAATAAGTTTGATGATTTGGATTCAGTGCGGCAAAAAAAGTTAGTAATGTGAAATAAAAACATAACATAAAAGCTTTTTTCATAGCATTTCCACCTTTAAGCAGTGCCACAAAAAGATATACAGTAGATAATATTGTGCAAATTTTAAGTCTCTTTTTTCAGCCTAAATATCTCCCAAATTTATAATTTCAAAGTCATTTATTTGCATATTCCCCCTTTTTAGTTTTGGTATTTTTTCTTTACTCTCCCAAAAAATCTCAAACATTCCGTTATTATTAAGCACATGTATCCTAAGCTTTCCATCCTTATGAAGATTTGCAATGTATACTTTACCATCGTCTTCAATTTTAACAACTGAATCAAAAAAATCACTACTAGCACTGTTTTTTTCATTTGCATATGGTTTCCATTTACTTATAACATCATCAAAATCGAATTTGAAATTCATTTTTTTTATCTTTTCTTCATCTTGTATTATAAATAACTTATAGGAAGATAAAAAAGCATACATTTTCCCATTATTCTCTGATAGAGGCATATGTGAAGATCCAGATAGAAATGGAATCCCTTTACCTGTTCTTTTGTATCCTTGGGAAATAGAAGCAAGAAGCTCTATTTTCTGGCTATCAATGTTTATTTTCCTTAATCCAAGAACTGCATTATCATTTCCAACACTAAGAATTTCATCTTCGTTTTTAGCCGCATCATATATTTCCTTTACTTTTTCATATGGTGGAGTTGCAAAAATCTGATATACTATATTATCTTGTACAAAAATAAATGCGAATTCTACTACTTCATCATTATATAATTCATTATTATATTTAATGCTATAGTTTCTCTTATCAATATATCCTACTTTATTAGGACCAAATTGAGTTCTAGAAATTTTAATTTTCGAATCACTTTGCATAACATATTTTTTATTTTCATCTACAACTAAAGTAAAATTATTGAATAGATATGCTATACTATTAGGTGTCTCTACCATAAAATCCTTAATCACTTCTCTATTTACGCTAAATGACCCAATATCTTCTCCTTTTTTATCATAGTAATGTATTTGTGCAAATCCATCCTCCTTCATCTTTCTAATAGAACTAGCTCTCGGATCAATCTGGGATGAAAAATGAAATATTACTTTCGTATTATCCTTCAGTAATGGATCTCCTTTAATTAGTAATTCGGAAGTTCTAAAAATAGAACTTCCGAATACACTTAAGAATATTAATGAAAAAGATATTATAGTTAATATAATTATCCTTTTCATTTTAATACTCTTCAATACTTGTGGTGAGATTTGAATTATAAATATTATTTGGATAAACTGCAAGCCCACCATTAGAATCAAGATTTATGTCCGCTTCACTTTTAAATGCTTTCCATACCAATTCAGAACAATTATATTTTTCATCTTCAGCAGTAGTAAACTTTTTATTATTTAAAAAGTCCAAATCATACTCCTTATCTACTTTGGCAATAGCCCAATTAGCTACGTCATCAGCTTCTGACGTTGATAATCCAGAAACCGACATAACACAGCTTTGACTATTGTTTGAAACAGATTGATAAGTACTTTGATCAGTAATTAACTCATGGTGAACCACTTCACCTGTTCCTGGTGCTTCAACAATTTTATTGCTAGCTGTGTATAATCCTACGTGATTATAGGGCGCTGAGTTATCAGTAAAAAAAACGTTTCCTTTAGATGCAGAGGGTAACTGAACTGCTGCTGCTCTAGCATCACCGCCTCCCGAACTTCTGCCAGAATACATATTTATTTCACTTTCTACTTCTTCTATTATAGCATCTGCAGCCTGATCCACACTAATATTCTGCTCTTCTGCATACTCTTTTATTGTTTTCTCAATATTTTTTCTTTGTTCAGAAATCTCACTTTTACTCATTTTATAGCCCATCTGTTCATTCACATAATTCATATAGTCAACTAATGTATCAACTTTAACATTTAATTCATTTCCTCTAGCAAAACTAGTTGAACTCAATAATAATACAAATACAGTTGTTAAAATAACTATTCTTCTCATCTGCTTATGTCTCCTTTAATTTTTAAATTTTTTACTCTCCATTCAAAAGTCCTATTATAAGTTTCTATTGGGATAATAGAGCATCAACAAAACAATCCTCCTTTCATAATCTCCCTTGCACAAATATCCCTATGTGGTATATAATGTTTATAAGCTCTTATACCACATTTGTGTAAGGGGCGGTTGCCCTCAAATCAATGTTAGCTTTTCCAGGGATAGCATTGATTTGGGGGTCTTCTATTTTAAGCAGTAAAGTCAACCTTGTCAAACAAAGGTGTAACTTTGTCGAATGATGTAGTTTTTATTATTTACTGTTATTTTTTACTTTTTCTGTTATGTGCTTTATATTACTATATTTTTATAGATTATGCAATAGTATCTAATAATCCTTAATGTAATTTTTATGTAAAATAAATGTTCCACAATTAACCAATTGAAAATATGTTCATATATTAGAGTGTTTTTACCATAAAAATGTTTCAAAAAAATTAGAATTTTTTATTTTTTTCTTTAACGCAAAAAACAGGCAGTCATATCGCCCACCTGCTTTATATATTAACTTTTCAACTCTTTATTGCATCTGTACCAAGTATCATCGGTTGGAGCTGTTCTCCCTCCATTGTCTTTTCTAATGTAGCTATAATAAGATCCATTTTTGCAACAAGTGAGTTTTTCTTATTATATGGACTATCTTGCCGAAAAGGTACAAAATAAATATTCTTGGTGTTCACCAGTATACCTATGTTCTTTGCGTTAAGTCCAAGTCCATCATTCGTAGAAATCGCAAGAATAGCTGGTCTCTCATTTCTCAAATGTGCTTTTACTGCCATGGTTACACATGTATCCGTAATACTATTAGCAAGCTTGGCAATCGTATTCCCTGTGCAAGGAGCCACAATAATCACATCTAACATTTTCTTTGGACCAATAGGTTCTGCAGTATCAATACTATTTATAATTTTATTATTCGTAATCTTTTCTATTTCCTGTATAAAATCTTTGGCTTTACCAAAGCGCGTATCAAATCTTTGAGCATTTTCTGACATAATAGGTATTACATTTGCTCCTCTACTTACTAATTCCTTTATTTCAGGTATGACTTTTTTAAAAGTACAAAAAGAACCTGTCATTGCAAATCCAATTGTCATTTCACTAATATCCATCATCACACCCCCAACTCGTCAATAATATTCATAACAGTATCTTTGATAATATCCCCTGCTGTATTCGGTGCTACCTTCCCTGGTAGTGAGAGCGCCCAAATAGTTTTCACACCTAAATCCCTTGCCATTTCAAAATCTACACCTCCAGGCTTTGATGCAACATCTATTACAAGACAATCTTTTCTTATTTTTAATAATAACTCTCTATCCAAAATGACACTAGGTACAGTGTTAATAATAATATCAAATTCTCCAAGAACTTCTCCTAATTTGTTAATATGTATACCTTCATAGTCATAACTCTTGATCCAAGCTAGGTCGCTATATTTTCTGGCTTCAACCGTTACAAACGCACCAATACCTTTCATCATTTTAGAAAGTACTTTTCCGATCCTACCAAAACCTAAAATAAGACACCGACTGTTATGTAATGTTGTTGGCATTTCTTCCATAGCTATCTGCATAACCCCCTCAGCTGTTGGTATGGCATTTAAAATCACTAACTCTTCTCTGTTGAAATAGTCTATTGGATAGATTTTATATACCTTTGCGAGTTTGTCAATTTTTTCACTGATTCTGCCACCAAGAAACAATTGATTTTTTGACATCTGTTTAAACAAATCAGTTACATATATTTTATCAGTATAAAAAGGAGCATTAATTGTTTCATTATCTATGGAACAAGGTAATGGGGCGATAATAATATCAACATTTTTTATCGCACTTTGAATGCTATCTAATACAATAATTTCTTTGTCAAATTCAATATCTTTAAAGCCAAAAACGCTGACGTCATAACCATCTTTAGCTAATCCATATGCTAGTCTTGCCTGTCTTAAATCTCCTCCAATAATTGCAAAACTTTTTTTATCCTTCATCAAAACACCTCCGCATCGTACTATATTTTATGTGTATCATATCTTAATAGTGCATGTTTAAATTGAAAAAAGGCGGTCAGGCTTGAAATAAAAAGACAAAAAAAAAGTGATAACCCAATATTGGATTACCACTTTTAGTTTTTTTTTTTAGAAATGAATTAACTTTTTAATATCCTCTTCTTCTACTCTTTTTCCTACAATGGCAGCTGAAAATTTATCTTCTACAAAAATATTCTCAATAATTCGTGCAACTGAATCAACAGTAATTGCACTAATTTGATTTAATATTTCATCCTGTGTCTTAATCTTTCGTAACAGTAATTCCGATTTCCCCATATTATTCATCCTGCTACTTGTACTTTCTAACGCCAAAATATAATTGCCTTTCAACTGTTCTTTTGCCTTTATAACTTCATCTTCTATTATTTTATGCTTCTTTAACAATTGAATTTCTTCACATATTAATTTCACAACTTCTTTCATCTGTAATGGATTCATTGCCGCATATATAGTAAATAAGCCATTTCTTTTATAAGAAGAGGGATATGAATACACGGAATATGCAAGTCCTTTTTCTTCCCTTATCTTCTGAAATAATCTTGAGCTCATTCCCCCACCGAAAACACTATTTACTACAAGTAAATCATACAAACTGATCTCTCCCTGTTCAATCCCTTTAAATCCAATACATATATGATTCTGTTCCGTATCTTTATTTCTACAAAGAATACGACTATTAAAATTTGTTTCAGTATAGTTACTTTCTATATTATGTGGCGAATCCCAATTTTCGAATTTTTCTTTTAACATTGTGAGTACTTCACATTCATTAAAATTCCCTACTATAGCTATAACAGTATTCTTCGGTGTATAATGATTTTGCATATAATGCATAATAGATTCTCTATTGATGGTGTTCAGCGATTCCTTATTTCCTAAAATGGGATAACCTAGCGCATTATCTCCCCAAACAGCTTGTAGAAGAATATCGTGCACCAATTCTTCTGGTGAATCTTCGTACATATTAATTTCTTCTAATATAACTTTTCTCTCAATATCAATATCTCTCTGATTAATTTTTGAGTTAAAAAACATATCGCTTAAAACATCAATCCCAATATCTAAATGAGTATCTAAAGTCTTGGTATAATAACAAGTATATTCTTTTGCAGTGAAGGCGTTTAGCTGACCACCGATATTATCAATATTCTCAGCAATCTCTTTTGCAGTCCGATTTTCTGTTCCCTTAAATAACATATGTTCTATAAAATGAGAAATTCCATTGTTTTCTTTTTTTTCATTTCTTGAACCTGTATATACCCAAATCCCTAATGATACTGACCGTACATAAGGAATATGTTCTGCAACAATACGTACTCCGTTTTTCAATGTTGTTATGTTATACATTTTTTCTCCTTCTTTCATTGGGGTTTCCTCTATCTTTTTTTAGACATAATCTAATTATAAGATATTATATAATGATGTGCAATGATAAATTATAGATAAAAAGAGAAAGCATGAGGATATTAATCGTCCCCATGCTCGTTAGTTTGTTCTCTCATCACCTATTTTTTTTCTTCATCAGCTTTAGGCAATGCATCTTTTCTTGAAAGGTTAACTCTACCCTGTTTATCAACCTCTATTACTTTGACTAAAATTTCATCACCGATACTTACAACATCTTCTACTTTTTCAACACGCGCATTCTCCAATTTCGATATATGAACGAGTCCTTCTTTTCCAGGTAAAAATTCTACAAAAGCACCGAAGTTCATAATTCTCATTACTTTTCCTAAGTACACTTCACCAACTTCTACATCTTTTGCAATACCATTAATAATTTGTAATGCTTTGTCTCCTGCTTCTTGATTAGTTGCAGCAATAAATACTTTTCCATCATCTTCTATATCAATCTTGACACCAGTATCCGCAATAATTTTTTGAATTACCTTACCACCTGATCCGATTACATCTCTGATTTTGTCAGGATTTATACTCGTACTAATAATTTTTGGTGCATATTGAGATAATTTTTCTCTTGGTATATCAATTGCTTTTGCCATTACCTCATCTAATATATAGTATCTTGCATCTCTTGTTTGTATTAATGCTTTTTCAATAATTTCTCTAGTTAAGCCATCAATTTTTATATCCATCTGTATAGCAGTGATCCCATTCTTTGTTCCTGCAACTTTAAAATCCATATCCCCAAAGAAATCTTCTAATCCTTGAATATCTGTCATAGTGACAAACCGGTCACCTTCTGTAACCAGACCAACTGATATACCTGCTACAGGAGCTTTAATTGGTACACCAGCATCCATTAACGCCAATGTACTACCACAAACACTACCCTGAGATGTTGAACCGTTAGAACTTAATACCTCTGATACTAACCGGATGGCATATGGAAATTCTTCTTCACTTGGTAAAACAGGTAGCAATGATCTCTCTGCTAAAGCACCATGTCCTATTTCTCTTCTACCTGGACCTCTCGAAGGTCTGGTTTCGCCAACGCTATAGGATGGAAAATTATAATGATG
The DNA here is from genome assembly GCA_963662695.2 of Clostridia bacterium. Classification (GTDB taxonomy): domain Bacteria; phylum Bacillota; class Clostridia; order SK-Y3; family SK-Y3. Next base: position 142,553 of record CAXXDC010000002.1, read on the forward strand.
CATATATCTCTTGCTTTCTTCTTCATCTAATCCATCTAGCAACTGTACATCTCCCAATGCACCTAACGTTGCAATAGTTAGAACTTGCGTTTGCCCTCTTGAGAATAATCCAGTTCCATGTGTTCTTGGTAATATATTCACTTCAGCAGAAAGTGGTCTGATATCCGTCATACTTCTGCCGTCTGAACGTCTGCCTTCATCTAATATCCATCTTCTCACAGTATGTTTTTGAAGTTTATATAAAGCTTCTTCCATCTGTGCTTTCATTTCTTCTGGATATTTCTCTTCAAAATGAGTAAATACGTCCTCATACACCACTTTCAAAGCTTCTTCTCTTGTCTTCTTATCATCCGTATCAAGAGCAGTTTTCACCTTGTCTGATGCATAGTCTTTAATATCATTAAATAATGCTTTGTCCACTTCAAAAGATTGATACTCAAATTTTGGTTTACCCATTTCTTGTGCTATATCACTTATAAAACCACATAGCTTTTGAATCGTTTCGTGTCCAAACATAATTGCTTCTAACATCGTATCTTCAGCAACTTCATTAGCGCCTGCTTCAATCATTACAACCTTTTCTTTTGTTCCAGCGACAGTTAATTCCAATTGATTTGTTTCTCGTTGCGCAACTGTTGAATTAATTACAAATTCACCGTTAACAAGTCCAACAGTAACACCCGCAAAAGGTCCATTAAACGGAATATCAGAAATAGCGATAGCAATACCAGTACCAATCATGGAAACAATCTCTGGTGAATTGTCCTGTTCCACTGAAAGAACTGTAGCTACTATAGAAACATCATTTCTCAAGTCTTTAGGAAAAAGTGGTCTTATCGATCTGTCAATTACTCTTGATGTCAAAATAGCATTTTCTGTCGGTCTTCCTTCTCTTTTCATAAAACTTCCTGGTATTTTACCAACTGCATATAGTCTCTCTTGATAATCTACACTTAGTGGAAAGAAATCAATACCTTCCCTTGGTTTACTTGAAGCCGTTGCTGTTACTAATACTACAGTATCACCGTAACGTACTAATACAGATCCGCCAGCTAATTCTGCTACTTTCCCAATTTCAGCAGTTAATGTTCTACCTGCTAAATCAATACTATAAGTTTTCTGCAAAATAATCCCTCCTATTTGTTGTCTTTTGTTCGTGATATTCAGATCAGCATGTACTTTATACTGCAGCTACTAGCCTTTAGCACTTAGATAAACACTTTACATTACGCTAAAGTGTTTATCTAATGGCTAATCACTAATAGCTACATAACAGTATATATTATTTACATTCACTAGAGTATTTATTACTCACTGACCTATTAAGTAACATTTATGATGTAAACATATATGCTAAAATAGCATACAATAAATGAGCGGTAAATACCGCTCATCCATTATTTTCTTAAATTTAGTTTACTAATAATTGTACGATATCTTTCAATATCATTATCCATTAAATAGTTTAATAATCCTCTACGTTGACCAACCATCTTAAGAAGACCTCTTCTTGAGTGATGATCCTTTTTATGCATTTTAAGATGATCATTCAAATGGTTAATTTGCTCTGTCAATAATGCAATTTGTACTTCTGGAGAACCGGTATCACTCTCATGAAGTTTGTATGTTTCAATAATTGACTGTTTTTTCTCTTTCAACATGATATTTCACCTCCTCATAATAAATCGCCTACAGCTAAGAAAAAGGTTGGTGATTCCTCTATCCTGGCCCCAGGTTCTTAAGCACCTTTATTAAGAATATAAGATACTAGATGTATTCTAACATATATCAGTTTTATTGTAAATAGCTTTAGCCAAAATAATCCTTTGCACGCTGAACATCTAATGCTATTTGTGCTGTTAACGTCTGTACACTATCAAATTTTTCTTCATGTCTAAGTTTTTTTATAAATTGAACTTCAACCTTTTCCCCATACAACTCTTTATTAAAATCCAATAAATGCGTCTCAATTTTTATTTCTTCATTTTCCACTGTCGGATTTGTGCCTATATTCGTAACACTATAATAAGTATGATTATCAACGATTGTTTCCGTAAGATATACACCTTTAGACGGAAGAATATTTGATTCATTTGGTATTAAGTTTATTGTTGGAAATCCTATTTGTCTCCCCAGTGTCTTACCTTTGATGACTTCACCTTTGACAGCATATTTTCTATTCATAAATACTGCTGCTTGTTCAACATCCCCTGTTTTTAGAAGTGTCCTAATAGCACTACTGCTAACAATTACATTTCCCACTTTTATCGGTTCTACAATATGAACTTCAAATCCTCTTTCATCTCCTAATCTTTTTAACAATGAAATATCGCCTTCACCTTTATAACCAAAATGATAGTGAAAACCAACAACTACAAGTTTTGCATTGAATTTTTCAATGATGATCTTCTGAACAAATTCTCTTGGTTCCATTTTCATATACGCTTCGTCAAAGTCGTCAAAATATAAAAAATCTAGATCAGAATCATTGAGTATATCTATTTTCATTTGGTTTGTGGTAATGAGATGAGTTATGACTCTCTGTGCAATAATATTTTCTGGATGATTACTAAACGTATACAATAGAGATTTTAATCCTCTTTTTCTACTTAACTCAACCACTCTATTTACTAGTGCCATATGACCTATATGTAGACCGTCGAAATTGCCTAAAGCAATACCTACCCCACTGGACATATCTATATTGTTTTCTTCTCCCGAATAAAAACTATCCATTTGTACCACCTCAATAAAAACTCTTCACCAATTTCAAAGTAAATGTACTATCTTTCTTTTGTATGACACTGGAAAGACATAAAAATCTTCCGTGTTCATTATAGACTCTATAGACTTTTCCTTGCTCAATTGTGTTTTGCTCTTGCTCATAGAAATATCTATCTTCAACATCGTTACCGTTTACTGCCTTTTTCTCGCCTGCTGAATTAATAGTAATTGACTGATACTGTAAAAACAAGCTATCGATAGTGACTAATAATTGTGCATGACGCTCTTCTTTACAGAACTGCTCGAATTTCTCAACTGTCACTGCTTTCTCTAAAGTAAACATTCCACTTTTTGTCCTTAATAAAAAAGACATATGAGCACCACATCCCAACGCTTTTCCTATATCATAGCATAGCGTTCGAATATAGGTACCTTTTGAACATTTTACATCTATTAATATAGTATGCTCATTCAAATCAATATCTAGAATCTTGATTTCATGTATTTTTACTTTTCTAGGTTCTCTTTTGATCTCTATTCCTTTTCGTGCAAGCTCATATAGTTTTTGACCTTTAACTTTTATTGCAGAATACATTGGAGGTACCTGATTTATATCTCCTTTAAAACTATATATCACTTCGCTTATCTTATCTACTGAGAGCTCTACCATCTCTTGCGTTAAAATTTCACCTGTACTATCTTGTGTATCCGTTGTTATACCAAGCTTAATTTCCGCTCTATAATGTTTATCCTGACTGGTAAGTAGGTCTGCGACCTTGGTAGCTTTCCCAATACATATAGGTAACACGCCCACTGCTTGCGGATCTAAAGTACCTGTATGTCCCACTTTTTTTATGTTTGTACATCGGCGAACAAAGCTTACAACATCATGAGAGGTCATACCACTAGGTTTAAGGATATTTACTATACCATCCATATCACTCACTCTTTCTAATTTCCCAACCGTTTTTTTACGGCTTCTAACACTTTTGCTTTTGCCGTTCTAAAATCCATCACCAGCGTACATCCACTAGCTCTCGCATGTCCACCACCACTAAATGATGCTGCAATTTCAGATACATCAACATATTCGTTAGAGCGAAAGCTAACCTTAACCTTGTTAAGCTCTTTTTCTAGAAGTACTATACCTACTTCCACCCCTTCAATCGTTCTAGGAATTGTGGACAATCCGTCCGTCTCATCATCACTTGCTCTTGCTTTTAGCAACATATTATAATCTAATGCAATGACCGCAATTTGTCCTTCTTCATAAAGTTCTAAATGATGAACAGCATCTGATGTCAATTTAAGTTTTTCTAATGATACTGTTTCAAAAACCTTTCTATTAATACTAGCTATATCAATATTAGTCTTCAAAAGACTTGCAGCAATATGATGTGTTCTTGGTGTCGTATTACTATATCTAAACCCTCCTGTATCGGTAGCAATGGCAACATATAGATTAGTTGCTATAGCATGATCTACAGGTATATCTAATAATTGAATTAAATCATATATAATTTCACCTGTTGCCGCAGAATGAGTATCTACATAATTATTCTGCGCAAAGTGTGTATTTGTAACATGATGATCAATATTAATGGAGATATTACTATCGTGTACGAAATGTAAGCGGTCATGAATTCTATCTTCATCACCGCTGTCTAAGCAAATAGCTACATTAAATTTAGATTCATATTGTATCTCAGATAATGTAATGTATTCACCAGGCAAAAAAGAGTATACCGCAGGAATTTTTTCTTCTAAAATAACTACGACATTTTTCCCGAGCTTTTGTAGTGCATTAAAGAGCGCAAAAGATGAACCAATACAATCACCATCACCAAAAATGTGAGGGAGGATAACAAAATTATCTTCTTCTATAATGAGCTCACTTATCTTCTGTAATGTCGTCATCAGATATTTCCCTTTCTGCCGGTAGAACATTGTGTAATAACTCTGATATATGAACACCGTGCTCAATAGAATCATCTAGAATAAATGTAAATTCTGGCGTATATCGTAGTTGTGTACGTTTACTTATTTCCCTACGAACAAATCCAGCAGCATTATTTAACGCTTTTATTGTCTCATTTTGCTGTTTTTGTTCACCCATTACACTCATATAAACCTTTGCAAAGCTTAAGTCTCTTGTTACATTCACTAAAATCACACTCGTCATCATGGATATACGCGGATCTTTTAGTTCTCGGACAATTTCACTTAATTCTCTTTTAATTTCTTCACTAATTCTGTCAATTCTTTTAAACGACATGCCATTCACCTTCCTATTATGAAGCCCCCAAAATACGGATAGTTGAGATTTTATGATTCATATCTTTTCTCAGCCCTCAACTCTAAACACGCAACGCTTATCTCTTTACTTCTTCCATTTCAAAAGCTTCTATAACATCACTTTCTTTAATATCATTAAATCTATCGATACCTATTCCACATTCATATCCAGTAGCAACTTCTTTTGCATCATCTTTAAATCTCTTTAATGAAGAAAGCGTACCTTCATGTATAACAATGCCATCACGTATAATTCTCACTTCAGAATTTCTATTTATTTTACCATCTGTAACATAACATCCAGCAATTGTACCAACGCCTGATACTTTAAAAGTAGCTCTTATCTCTGCATGACCGAGAACCACTTCCTTATATGTTGGATCTAATAACCCCTTCATTGCAGCTTCCATCTCTTCAATAGCATTATAAATAATTCTATAAAGTCTGATTTCTACTTCTTGCATATCAGCAGCTGTAGCAGCACCTGAAGTTGGACGAACATTAAAGCCAATAATAATTGCGTTAGACGCAGAAGCTAACATTATATCAGATTCTGTAATAGCACCTACACCTGTATGGATTGTTCTGATTCTTACCTCATCATTACTTAATTTCTCTAATGACTGTTTTACTGCTTGTGCAGAACCTTGAACATCAGCTTTAATAATAATATTTAAATCTTTTATTTCGCCTTCTTTAATGAGATCAAATAAATCGTCTAAAGAAGCTCTACGTTGGCTTTTAAAGTGCTCTTCTTTTATTTGTTGTTTCTTATTTTCAACAAAATTACGTGCCTTTTTTTCATCATCTACAGAATAGAAAACATCTCCAGCTTTTGGCACCTCAGAAAGTCCTAGGATTTCAACAGGCATAGATGGTCCCGCTTTTTTAACTTTTTGTCCTTTGTCGTTCATCATCGCTCTTACTCTTCCAACTGCTGTACCAGCAACAATAACATCACCAGCTTTAAGTGTACCATTCTGTACAAGAACTGTTGCAACAGATCCTCTTCCTTTATCTAAACGTGCTTCGATAATCGTTCCTTTAGCCAAACGATCCGGGTTTGCTTTTAATTCCTGCATTTCTGTCACAAGCAAAATCATTTCGAGTAAATGATCTATCCCTTCCTTTTTCAATGCTGAAACAGGAACACATATGGTATCCCCACCCCATTCTTCTGGAACAAGACCATATTCTGTAAGTTCTTGCTTAACCCTATCCGGATTTGCACCTTCTTTATCCATTTTATTTATAGCAATAATTACATTTACATTTGCAGCTTTTGCATGATTAATCGCTTCAATTGTCTGTGGCATTATGCCATCATCAGCCGCTACAACAAGTATAGCAATATCGGTTACCTGAGCTCCTCTAGCTCTCATAGCAGTAAAAGCTTCATGTCCCGGAGTATCTAGGAAAGTAATCTCCTTATCATGTACATTAACTCTATATGCTCCAATATGCTGTGTAATGCCTCCAGCTTCAGTCGCAATAACATTTTCTTCTCTGATAGCATCTAACAAAGATGTTTTACCATGGTCAACATGACCCATTACTACAACTACAGGCGCTCTATGTTTTAAATGCGCTGGATCATCTTCCACATCTTGAAATAGTTCGTCTTCTGCTGTAATAATCACTTCTTTTTCTACAGTAGCACCAAAATCTTCAGCAATTAATGAAGCTGTATCAAAATCTATATTTTGGTTAACAGCTGCCATGATACCCAATGACATTAAATTTTTTATCACTTCTGCTGAAGGTTTATTTAATCTTTCAGCCAATTCGCCTACAGCGATTTCATCAGGAATAGATATTTGGATTTTCTCTTCACCCTTATTTTCCTCTGATTTCTTTTCTTTATCAAATTTCTTATCTTTACTAACCCTGTTTATACCTTTTTTAATCTTCTTTTTACTTGGTCCATCATCTTTAATTTTATCAGGTACTAATTCCTGAATTTTTTCATCATCAAATTTATCTAAATCGACTACATTAGGTCTGGTATTATAATGTTTTGATTCCATCGAATGTGTATCTTGCTGTTTTTCTTGTGCTTTTGGCTCTTCTATTTGTTCTTTTGGTTGCTCTATTTTCTGATCTGCTTTTTCATCTGCATTATCACGAGATGCAGAATCTTTTTTGCCTTCATCAGATTCCTGTGTATAGATTTCCAAAGCAATATCAATTTCTTTTTCCTCTAAAGTACTCATATGGTTTTTTACTTTAATATCATAATTCTCTAAACGTTTGATAAGATCTTTACTGGAAATACTTAAATCTTTTGCTATTTCATAAACTCTTGGTTTAGACAAATTATTCACCCCCACTAATTTTTTGAAGGATTGACTTTGCAAAATTATTGTCTTTTAAACATAACACTGCACGATAGTCTTTCCCTATATTCTTTCCTAATAATTCTTTTGTTCCAAATTCAATATATGGAATATTTCTGTGATTACACATATTGAAAAATAATTTTTTTGTATTCTTCGAACTATCTTTAGCAACTATAACCAGTTTACTCCTACCAGCTTTTATTTCTCTATTACATGTATCTTCTCCTGAAACTAATTTACCTGCCTTTTGAGCTAAACTAATCATGGCATATGCGCTATTATTCATTTGAGTTCACCAATTCCTGTTCTAACTGCTGATAGATTTCATCTCCTATTACTTGAGAAAATGACCTTTCAAACCTCTTCCCTTTATATGCTTTCTTAAAACACTCAATATCATTACATATATATGCACCTCTACCGGGCTTTTTCCCTGTAAAGTCTATGGATATTTCTCCTTCTTTGTTTTTAACAACTCTAATGAGTTCTTTTTTGGGTTTCATTTCGCTACAGCCTAAACACTTACGGAATGGTATTTTCCTTTTATGTTGCATATTATCACCACCCAAAAGATTTAATCGATAAGTTGCGACTCACTTTTAATATCAATTTTCCAACCTGTTAATTTTGCCGCTAAACGCGCATTTTGTCCTTCCTTCCCAATCGCCAATGATAATTGGTAGTCTGGAACAATTACTCTTGCTGTCTTTTCCTCTTCATTTACATCTACCTTCAATACTTTTGCTGGACTTAAACTCGCAGAAATATATTCTGCTGGTTCAGTGCTCCAAGGAATAATATCTATTTTTTCACCTCTTAATTCATCAACAATAACCTGAACCCTGTTTCCTCTTTGCCCAACACAGGCACCAACGGGATCAACATTCTCATCAAGAGATTGAACTGCTATCTTTGTTCTGGAACCAGGTTCTCTGGAAATCCCTTTAATTTCAACAATACCATCATGGATTTCTGGTACTTCTTGTTCAAACAGTCTTTTCACTAAACCTGGGTGCGTTCTTGATATTAGTATTTGTGGTCCTTTTGTCGTCTTCTTTACTTCAACCACATACACTTTAAGTCTATCATTGAAGTTATATTTTTCTTTGGGCACTTGCTCGTTTGGTGCTAGGATTGCTTCAATTTTTCCCATTTCAACCATTACATTTTTTTTCTCATACCGCTGTACGATACCCGTTACAATATCATTCTCTTTACTTGTAAATTCTTCGTAAATGAGACCTCGTTCAGCTTCTCTAATTCTTTGAACGACTACTTGTTTCGCTGTTTGCGCTGCTATTCGCCCAAATTTTCTGGGTGTCACTTCAATATCTACAATATCTTCTAATTCGTATGTAGAAGAAATATTTTGTGCATCTCCGAGACTAATCTCATATAAATCATTTTCTGGTACTTCTACAACTTTCTTCTGCGCAAATACCTTCACTTCTCCTGAAAGTCTATCAATACTCACAGATACATTTTGAGATGAGCCAAAATTTCTTTTATATGCTGATATCAATGCAGCTTCAATTGCCTCAATTAAGATTTCTTTACTAATACCTTTCTCTTTTTCAATTTGTGCTAAAGCCCCTAAGAATTCGGCATTCATTATTCTATCCTCCCCTTTTTTTGGGGTTGAGTGTTGAGTGTTGAGTGTTGAAAGTTATTTTTCTTTTCACCCCTCATCTCTCAGCCATCAGCCCTAAACTGTTTTATACTAGTTTTACCAATGCAGTATCTTTTTTATTTATTTTAAGCAATTCCCCTTCTTCATCTTTTAAATAGATGATATCGTCTTTATAATCTTCTAAGATACCACATATTTTCTTTTTACCGTTTATTGCTTTATATAGCTTAATTTCTATCTCTTCTCCTGTAAACTTTTCAAAATCCTTTTGTCTTTTAAGCGGTCTATTAATCCCAGGCGAAGAAACCTCTAAATAATAACCTTGCGTAATCGGATCCACTCTATCTAATTCTTCACTAAGTGCTCTACTTACTACTTCGCAATCATCAATCGTTATACCTTCATTATTATCAATGAAAACTCTTAAAAACCAATCTGATCCTTCTTTTTTAAAAACTACATCTACAACTTCACATTGGTTCTCTTCTGCAATGGGTTCAGTCAATTTATAAACGATATTTTCAACTTTTGCCACTTTCAACACCCTTTCTTTCATTGATAATCCTTATTATTATTCACTTAGTTCATTTAATTTATTTCTATAACCGCTAATAATACGAAAGAGTGGGACTTTTCACCCACTCTTTCGCTACTTGAATGTATTGTTTGTTCAAACCATTAAAATTATATCACTTTATGATAAATTTAGCAATAAAAAGTTATAAAATTTAGAACAAACTTAATTGGTTACTTTCAGGTAATCCTTTTAGACAACCGTGCTCTTGTAAAATCTCAATGACAGTTTTACTAACTTTTGCCCGCACCTTAATATCATCAATTGAAAGAAAATCACCATCTTTTCTTGCTTCTACAATATTCTTAGCTGCAGCTGTCCCAACACCTTGTAGCGCATTTAAAGGAGGTAGTATTCCTTCTGGAGTAGGAATAAAATTGACTGCATCAGATTTGTATAAATCTATAGGCAAAAAGTTAATACCTCTACTATACATTTCATTGCATACTTCTAATATCGTCAAGATGTTCTTTTCCTTAGTACTAATTTCATTCCCTTTAGATTCTAGCTCTTTTATCTTATTTCTCACCTTATCTACGCCATGGGTCATGATCTGTGCATCAAAATCATCTGCTCTGACTGTGAAATAGGCAATGTAAAATGCTTCTGGGTAATGTACCTTAAAATAAGCAATTCTAAAAGCCATTGTCACATAGGCTACTGCATGAGCCTTTGGAAACATGTATTTTATTTTCTTACAGGAATCTATATACCAGCCCGGTACACTTTTTTCTTTCATGACCGTTTCGTCTTCTTCTTTTAACCCTTTCCCTTTACGTACACTTTCCATAATCTTAAATGCATGCTTTGATGGTACATCCTTCTGCATTAAATATACCATAATATCATCACGTGTACATATAACCTCGGGCAGTTTAGCCGTGCCATTTCTAACTAAGTCTTGTGCATTGTTTAGCCATACATCAGTCCCGTGGGACAATCCACTGATACGAACCAATTCAGCAAAAGTTTTAGGTTGTGTATCAATAAGCATCTGCCTAACAAATTTTGTTCCAAACTCAGGAATCCCAAAACTGCCAACTTGACTGTTTACATCTTCAGGAGTAATGCCCAATGCTTTCGTACTTGTAAAAATACTCATCGTATCAGGATCTCCGATGGAAATCCTAGTCGCATTTACTCCAGTTAAATCTTCAAGCATTCTTATAACAGTGGGATCGTCATGTCCAAGTATATCTAACTTTAGTAATCTTCCGCTGATAGAATGATAATCAAAATGCGTTGTCGTTATATCAGATTTCACATCATCTGCAGGACGTTGTATCGGACAAAATTCGAATATCTCATTTTTACTAGGAACAATCATAACACCACCGGGATGCTGACCAGTTGTCCTCTTAACACCTGTACACCCTTTTACCAAACGGTTTATTTCTGCATTATGAACAACCCGTTCTCTTTCGTCTAAGTATTTCTTTACAAATCCAAATGCTGTTTTTTCCGCAATTGTTCCAATGGTCCCTGCTCTAAACACATGACCTTCCCCAAATAGTTCCTCAGTATATTTATGGGCTGTTGGCTGGTAATCCCCTGAAAAATTCAAGTCAATATCGGGTTCTTTATCACCATCAAACCCTAGAAAAGTTTCAAAAGGTATGTCATGTCCATCTTTATTCAGTTTATGCCCACACTTTGGACAATCCTTATCCTGCATATCAGCTCCAGAACCCACAGAACCATCAGTTATGAATTCAGAGTACTGGCATTCTGGACATACATAATGTGGCGGCAAAGCATTTACTTCTGTAATATCTGTTAAAAATGCCACGAAAGAAGAACCAACCGAGCCCCTAGAACCAACGAGGTATCCGTCACTTAAAGACTTGGTTACTAATTTTTGTGCAATGATATACATCACAGAAAATCCATTCTTTATAATCGAATGAAGCTCTTTATCCATTCTTTTTTTCACAATTTCAGGTAATGGTTCTCCATAAATTTTTATAGCTTTATTTACTGAAAGCTGTTCAATTTCCTGTTCCGCACCTTCAATCTCTGGTGTATATGTTTCTTCTGGAATAGGTAGTATATGCTCAATCTTATCCGCTATCTTATTTGTATTTTCAACAACAACCTCCCATGCCTTCTCTCTACCTAAGTATTCAAACTCTTTTAGCATTTCATCGGTAGTTCTTAGATATAACGGTGCCTGATTGTCCGCATCTTTATACCCCTGTCCACCCATTAAAACCCTTCTAAAAACTTCATCATGGGGTTCGAGAAAATGGACGTCGCAAGTAGCCACCACTGGCTTTCTATATTTTTCACCCAGCTTCACAATCTGTTGATTAATTTGCTTCAACTGTTCATTATTTTTTACAAATTCTTTATCTATTAAAAATTGGTTGTTCCCTAAAGGCTGTATTTCGAGATAATCATAAAAACGTACAATCTTCAATATTTCTTCATAGGGTTTCCCTTGCATAACTGCCCGGTACAACTCCCCTGCTTCACAGGCAGAACCAATCATAAGCCCTTCTTTGTATTGCATGTACAAACTCTTTGGTACACGTGGCTTTTTATAAAAATAATTCAAATGAGATTCTGAAATAATTTTATATAAGTTCTTAAGCCCAATATAGTCTTTAACAAGGATAATTGCATGAAAATAAGGCATCTTTTTCACATCAACTGCACCAGAAATTTCTTGATTAATTTGGTCTATATTTGTAATGTCTTTTGATTTTAAAATTTCACTACATCTAATAAAAATTTGAGCAGTAGCTTCTGCATCATCAACAGCTCTATGATGATTTTCTAGTTTAATTTTAAGATGTTTCGCAATAACATTTAATTTATGACGTTTAAGTTCAGGAAACAATCCTCTGCTTAATTCAAGTGTATCTAAAATACAAAAATCAAAATCTAAATCCAGATTTCTTGCATTAACTTTGATAAACCCTGTATCAAACTGTGCGTTGTGTGCAACAATGACTGATCCATAGCAAAACTTTAAAAAATCACCTAATACTTCGTTTACAGTGGGAGCATCTTTAACCATATCATTTGTAATACCTGTCAATTCCACAATCTTAGATGGAATTGGGATCTCAGGATTGATGAAAGTGTTAAATCTATCAACAATTTCACCATTACTAACCTTAACTGCTCCTATTTCAGTAATTTTATCTTTTTGCGCATTTAAACCTGTTGTCTCAATATCGAAAACTACGAAATCGCCGTCAAATGGTATATCCATAGGATGGTATACAATCGGGACACTATCATTGACAAGATAGCATTCAACGCCATATATGATTTTGATATTATTTTTCTTTCCAGCACTATACGCGTCTGGATACGCTTGTACTACCCCGTGGTCTGTAATTGCAATCGCTTTATGACCCCATCTTGCAGCCCTTGCAATTAAATCACTTGTAGAAGATACACCATCCATGGCACTCATCTGGGTGTGTAGGTGAAGTTCTACCCTTTTTTCATCTGCCCTATCCTCACGCTCTTTCTTCTGAACTTGCATGATGTCATATGCAAAGATAACCAATTCCCTTGCATATTTATCATATCGAACATCACCTCGTACTCTTACTCTAATACCATTGTTTAACCTATTTTTGATTGTTGGAAATTTGTCCTTCTCACAGAACAACTTTATAGTCGTAGAATTCTTATAGTTAGTAATATCAAATGAAATGATAAAACGGTCTCCCTTTATTTCTCTTGTCTCTAAAGAGAATAAATCACCTTCAACAACAACACGTCCCGATTCCTGTGATAGTTCGCTAAAATCTACAGACTCACTTCTAATTGTCTTACCTAGTATCACAGAGGATTTACTTTGTAGCCCATTTGATTGGGATGCTTTTTTTGTTTTATGTGATTGTTCCTGTATCGCTTGACTTAATACCTTATTAATAATCTCTGCTTCTTGTTTTTCTTTAAATTCAAAATATTCATGCTTATTACCTGTGACTTCATGCCGATCTACAAATTCAACTTCAACATTTTCTCCAAACTCACTACTAATCAATGTTTCAATTCGTTTGTCACATTTATGCTTCAACAATAATTCCGACCCACCAAATTCTAATTGGATGACAAGCTTATGATCGGTATAATTGCATTCACTCTTTGTCAATACACTACGACATATAGGGAGTTGTTTTTGCAGATAATATTTGATACTGTCAAAATAATGCTGAATACATTCTGCCTTATTATTTAATTCAAGATATTTTACATGAATGACAACATCACTAAGCCCGTAATTTTCTTTAATTTGCTTTTTAATTTTATCAATTTCACTTTTATGAATCAATGCATAGGGTGCTATCGTTATTTCTATTTTTCTAGCTTTTCGATATACTTTTACGGATAACACCATTGCTTCTATTTGAATATTAGGAAATAACTTTGTAAAATAAAAAATATTTGCTTCGTTTTGAGACACAATGAAAACCCCTTTTAGTTAGTATGAAATATACAGCACATATATTATATCACATTTTTTTACTGACTAATGCAATCCCCTTTAAAATTTCCCAATACATTTTCATTCTCGCGTGTAAACCTTTAATGATTCCGAGCTTTTCTTCTTTCATGACATGGGACATTTGCTGTAAAAACACTTTTTTATATGGAATATTATTTCTCTTCACATAGTTTGTTAAAACAACCTCAATGCCAAACTTTGAAATTTCCATATTACATAAATTTGCTAACATCTCTTTACGTACAGCGCGTTGTCCTGATAAAAAGGGAGAAATCCATTGTGCTAAATCGGTTCTAAAACGCCCTCCATCAAAAATACCTATCGTCATTTCATATGCTTCAGTAATAACAGGCGTTAATAAACGTTTGATATGTCCTTCTGTTAAGCCAATAAGGTCAGCATCTAAAAATAGTACAACATCACCACTACAATTGTCTAAACCAACTTTCATAGCGCCACCTTTGCCAATATTTGTTGTCAGTTCAATAACCTTAGCACCTCTTGATTTTGCGTTACTTACCGTATCATCTTCCGATCCATCACTCACTACGATTATTTCATCAATTTCTTTGATATGAGAAAGTACATCTACCACATCACCAATGGTATCTGCTTCGTTATACGCAGGAATAATTGCACTGATTTTCATCTTTTTACAGTCCTTTTTTGATATTCCCCCTTTAATTACCCTCTCACATATTCTCAATTTCTTTTAATAATTCATCTACTAATCGGTCTTCAGGTACTTTTTTTATTATTTCACCTTTTTTAAATATTAATCCAACACCGTTGCCTCCAGCAATGCCTATATCTGCTTCTCTTGCTTCTCCTGGTCCGTTGACAGCGCAACCCATAACAGCAATCTTGATATTCTTTTCATAGTCTTGTAGCCTTTGCTCGACAGTTTTCGCAATATTAATTAAGTCAATCTGACATCTTCCACATGTAGGACATGAAATAAGCTCCATCCCTTGTGATTTTAAACCTATAGATTTTAAAATCTGTATTCCAACCTTCACCTCATCAACAGGATGACCTGTAAGAGATACTCTAATTGTATCTCCGATGCCATCCATTAATAATGCACCTATCCCGATTGCAGATTTAATCGTTCCAGCCCATGCTGTGCCCGCTTCAGTAACCCCTAAGTGGAGCGGATAATCTACTTTCTTAGAAATGAATCGATAGGCATCAACCATCATTTGTACATTGGAAGCTTTTAATGATATCACTATATTTGTAAATGCGTGTTCCTCAAGCAGTGAAATATGACGCATTGCACTTTCTACCATAGCTTCCGCCGTAGGCGAACCATATTTTTCTAACAAATCTTTTTCAATGGAACCGGTGTTGACACCGATTCTAATAGGAATACCTCTTCTTCTTGCTTCAATAGCTACCTCTTTTACTCTTTCCTTTGCCCCGATATTACCAGGATTAATTCGAATTTTATCAATACCTTGTTCCATACAGGCGAGGGCTAAGCGATAGTCAAAATGAATATCTGCTACAAGTGGAACACTTGTCTTTCTTTTTATCTCTTCAATTGCATAAGCGGCTTCCATATCAGGAATTGCCAATCGAACAATGTCACAGCCTGCCTGCTCAAGGGCAATAATTTGACTTACTGTTGCTTCTATATCTTGTGTATCTGTATTCGTCATCGATTGTATAAGAATAGGCGCATGACCCCCCATTTCTAGGTTGCCAATGCGCACTATTTTTGTTTTTCTTCGCTTCAATAGATTGTTGTTCATTTCTCTTTCCAACTTTCTTACTTTTTCATCCTATAATTTTTGCAATATCATTTAACGTCACCATTACCATCAATAGAAGTAACAATACAAATCCCACCATGTGTACCATTCCTTCTCTCTCTGGATTAATAGGCTTTCCGCGCACGCCTTCAAGTAATAGAAACATAATGCGACTACCATCTAATGCAGGGATAGGTAGTAGATTAAAAATACCAAGATTAACACTTATTAATGCCGCCAGAAATAATAAATACTCAAATCCTGCTTTAGCAGCATTTCCAATCTCTCCAACAATACCTACAGGACCTGACACTTGCCCAAATCCAACTTTGCCTGTAATTAAATCACCAAAAGAAACAAGAATAGCTTTTGATAAAAAGGATGTTTCATAATATGCATTACTGAACAACGTAAAAATAGTCGGCTTAATACTCTTTACATTATACCCCAACATATATCGGCCATATTCTTCATTAAATCTAGGTATAATTGTGTAGTGAACTCTTTTCCCTTCTCTTACAATGATTGCATCAATTGCCTCACCTTTATTTCTATCTAAAAAATAAGAAATATCCTTTTGGATATGCACCTTATAATCATTAAGCTGTACAACTTTATCACCAGGTAAAAAACCTGCTTCTTGCGCTGGCATCCCTTCCATCAATTCACCAACTATAGGCTGAGGAATAGTAGGCATTGAAGAAAGAATAATGATAAAAATGATGAAAGCTAAAATGAAGTTCATCACTGCCCCAGCAGCAACTACAACAATTCTAGCCCATAAAGGTCTATTTCCAAAAGCTCTATCATCTTCTGAGCTCTCATCTTCACCTTCCATTTTCACATATCCACCAATTGGTAATAATCTCAAAGTATATTCTGTCTCACCTTTTTGAACGTTAAATAATTTCGGCCCCATACCAATCGAAAATTCGTGAACTTTAATCTTAACTAATTTTGCTGCCATATAATGTCCCGTTTCATGAAAGACTATAAGTAATCCTAATATCAACACTGCTAAAACTATTCCTATCAAAACTATCACCAACCTTTTAAAAGTATATGTACCTATTTGAATAATTGTTCTTTTACATTCATTCTCGCCCACTGATCTGCTTCTAAAATGTCATCAAGACTAGGCGCTAATATATTCTTATGATTATTCATCACTTCTTCAATTAATGCTGCAATTTGTAAAAAAGGTATCTTTCCCATTAAGAAAAATTCAACAGCCAACTCATTGACTGCATTCAGTACTGCAGGCATTGTCCCACCCTTTTCAAGTGCTTGATATGCAAGTTCTAAACACTTAAAATTTGTTATATCAGGGGGCATAAATGTCAATGTATTATGTTCAAATAAGTTTAATGTCGCATTGTTAGAATCAATCCTGTCAGGGTAAGACAAAGCATATTGTATAGGCAACTTCATATCCGGAAGCCCTAACTGTGCAATGATTGAACCATCAACATATTCCACCATAGAATGTATAATACTTTGAGGATGAATTACTACCTGTATTTGATTGACATCCATACCAAAAAGCCATTTTGCCTCTATAACCTCTAAGCCTTTGTTCATGAGTGTAGCAGAATCTATACTAATCTTATTTCCCATATTCCATTTTGGATGTTTTAATGCTTCACAAGGAGTAATATTTGTTAGCTCATCAATCTTTCTGTTTAAGAACGGTCCACCCGAAGCTGTAAGTATCAGCTTACTAATATATTCTTTCTTTTTATTCCCTTGTAGACATTGAAAAATTGCGGAGTGTTCACTATCAACGGGCAGAATTGATACATTATGCTTCTTTGCCTGATCTATAACAATTTCGCCAGCAGTCACAAGCGTTTCTTTATTTGCCAAAGCAATATGCTTACCCGCCCATATTGCCTCAAGTGTAGGTATTAAACCAACAATTCCAACTACTGATGTCACTACCATCTGCGCCTGTGATACAGTTGATACGCTTATTAATCCCTCTTGACCAGTTACAATTTCCGTGTCTGTATCTACCACTCTTTTCTTCAGTTCTAGTGCGCTTTTTTCATCCATAACAGCCGCGATAATGGGTCTATATTTTCTTATTTGCTGTTCCAATAAATCTATGCGTTTATTAGTGGATAGCGCCCACACTTTTATATTTCCTAATCTGTCTATGACTTCTAATGTCTGTGTTCCAATAGAACCTGTTGACCCCAAAATAGATATATTTTTTACCATACTAAACCCCTCAACACTCAACTCTCAACTGTTTTTTACGTTTTACTGTATTACATTAAAATTCACTAAGAAATAATATATAACTGGAGCCACAAAAATAACACTATCAAATCTATCTAATATGCCTCCATGCCCTGGCATAATACTGCCAAAGTCCTTCACACCATATGTTCTTTTTATGCTTGATGCTGCTAAATCACCAATTTGTGATACGATAGAACAAATTAGACCTAATACTAGTAAATTAATATAATAAACATTATAATTTCCTATTACATGTATTATATACCCAAAAAACATAAAAGATAATCCACAACCGATGACGCCTCCTAATGCACCTTCAATTGTTTTCTTAGGACTTATGGTAGGTATTAATTTATGTTTTCCAAAATTAATGCCTATAAAATACGCAAATGTATCCGTTGACCAAGCACCTAAGAACACTAGCCATACAAGAAAATAACCATTAGGTAATTCCCTGATAGATGCGACATGTGAAAGAAAATAGCATATATACGCACTTGCAAAAAAAGTAACCGCTATTTTATTAAAATGAATTTTATCATAATAAATCAGCATACAAACAAACAATAGCAATATATAAATATATGGTAATATTTCTAACCACACTTTTGGAATATACGTGTTAAATGCAATCACTACCGCACTGATATACCCCAAAAATGTGATAGGGCTATTTTTCATTTCTTCTACAGTTGAAAACAACTCATACAATGCAATGATAGAAATCACAGCAATACCAATATTCATAACTATTTTGTCCGATAGTAATACAATGATTAATAAAATTAATCCTATCCCTGCACTTGCAATTCTTTGACCTAGCACTTATATTCCCCCAAATCGTCTTTTTCTCTTTTGATAATCATAGATGGCATCCAAAAGATGATGAGATTTGAAATCTGGCCAACATATTTTTGAATACCAAAACTCTGAATATGCAGACTGCCATAGTAAAAAATTACTTAAACGCTGTTCACCACTCGGTCTAATAATAAGGTCAGGATCCTTTATACCCTTTGTATACATATGCGTTGAAAAATATTCTTCCGTGATATTATGGATATCTATTTTATTTAACTTTACATCCTTTATTACTTGCCTAACTGCATGCATAATTTCATCCCTACCACCATAATTGATAGCTATATTCAAAATCAATCCAGTATTACTCTTAGTAAAGCTCTCCGTTGTTATAATCTGCTTTTGAATCGCTGAAGATAATGATTCAGTATCACCAATCACTCTAATGACTACATTTTTCCCAGCTAATTTATTTTCTGCATCTCTAAGGTATTCCAATAATAAATCCATTAATGCATTAACTTCTTCCTTTGGTCTTTTCCAATTCTCTGTGGAAAAAGCATATACAGTAACCACTTTTATACCGATTTCGCCACAAAACTCTGTTATTTCTCGTAATGTTCTGGCGCCAGCTCTATGCCCTGCACTACGCGGCAGTCCTCTTTTTTTTGCCCATCGCCCATTACCATCCATGATGATACCAATATGTTCTGGTAGTTTTTCATAGTCAATATTATTATTTTTATGTTTTATAAATATCTTATTAAATAAATTACGAACTTCCAACTATTTGCCTCCTAAAAAGAAACCCCCTCCATTAGAGGGGCATTCACTATACATTGCAAATAAGCAATTCAACAGTCGAATCATCAATACATTTAGTGCTAATAATTCTCTGACATTTATGTACGTTATCATTATACTTTTCCTTAGGTGAAGCGGTAAAAGTCATATTTATTTGATGATATCCGTTATCCTTTAATATCCTTTTACCTTTCTCCAGTGGATAACCCAATACGTCTGGAAGCATGTTATACCTCCATCAATTCATTTTCTTTGGCACTAATAATTTCATCCACTTCTTCAATGTAATTATTTGTCAATTCCTGCATATCCTTTTCTATGTCTTTTAAATCATCTTCAGTAATAATGCTATTTTTCTTATCTTTCTTAAAATGATCTAATGCATCTCTACGGATAGCTCTTACGGAAACCTTCGTTTCTTCACCCTTTTTATGTACAACCTTTTTAAGTTCTTTTCGACGTTCTTCTGTTAGTGGAGGGAAAACTAATCTAATAATCTTACCATCATTATTCGGTGATATTCCAAGATCGGATTTTAAGATAGCTTTTTCAATTTCGTTAAGCATACTCGCATCCCAAGGTTGGATAATCATCAACCTAGCTTCTGGTACAGAAATATTCCCTACTTGATTAATTGGTGTTGGAGTGCCATAATAATCAATTTGAACTTTATCCAAGAGTGTAGGATTCGCTCTTCCTGCTCTGATACCCGCAAGCTCTTCTTCTAAAAAATGAACACTTTTTTTCATCTTTACTTCAATCTCTTTGTAAGTATTCTTCATTATTAATTATCCTCCTTTACTAATGTACCTATTTGTTCACCCATAATGACTCTCTTGATATTTTCTGGATGATCTAATCCAAATACCATAATAGGAATATTGTTATCCATACATAAAGATGTAGCGGTAGAATCCATTACACCAAGTCCTCGATTAAGAATATCTATATAAGAAAGTTTATCATATTTTATTGCATTCGGGTTTTGCTGTGGATCAGAATCATAGACACCATCCACTTTCTTAGCTAATAAAATTAAATCCGCATCAATTTCAGCGGCTCTAAGAGCTGCAGCAGTATCTGTTGAAAAGTATGGATTGCCTGTACCACATCCAAAAATTACAATTCTGCCTTTTTCTAAATGTCTAACAGCTTTCCTTCTGATATATGGCTCAGCAATTTGTCTCATCTCAATTGCAGTTTGAACTCTTGTTGGGATACCTCTTGACTCAAGCGCATCTTGTAAAGCCAATGCATTAATAACTGTTGCCATCATTCCCATATGGTCTGCTGTGGTTCTATCCATTCCAACACCACTTCTGCCTCTCCAAATGTTTCCTCCACCTACGACAATCGCCATTTGAACACGCATTTGAACACATTCAGCAATTTTTTCAGATATTGCATTTATAACGTCAGTATTAAGACCATAGCGATTCTGTCCTGCTAATGCTTCTCCACTTATCTTTAATACAACTCTTTTGTACTTTGGTAGCATTTCATTATCCTCCATCTACATATAAGTTCTACATCAATTTAGAAAATCCTGCCTAAAACTATAAAAATATATAACTACACACTTCATTATTCACTTGTTATAAATGTTATATGCGATATCCTAGCAAAAAGGAACACAATATTGTGTCCCTTTTTATCTTTCGTTCTTATTTAATCATATTTGCTACTTCATCAGCAAAATCATCTTCTCTTTTCTGTAATCCTTCGCCCTTTTCAAAACGTACAAAGCGTCGAATATTAAGGTTTTCACCAATTGTAGCAATTTTTTCTACTAAAAGTTCTTGCACTGTCTTATCCGGATCTTTTATGAATGGCTGTTCCAATAAACAAATTTCTTTATAGTATTTTTCCAATCTGCCTTCAACCATTTTATCAACAATTTTCTCTGGTTTACCTTCATTTAATGCCTGCGCCTTTAAAATTTCTCTCTCTTTTTCAATTGCATCAGCGGGCACTTCTTCTCTTGAAACATGCAACGGATTTGTTGCAGCAATCTGCATTGCAATATCTTTAACAAAGTCTCTAAACTCTTGATTTTTTGCAACGAAATCTGTTTCTGAGTTAACTTCTAACAATACACCAATTCTTCCATTCCCATGTATGTACGCTTCTACTATACCTTCAGCAGCAACTCTTCCTGCTTTTTTTGCGGCTTTCGCTAAACCTTTTTCACGTAATAATTCAATAGCCTTATCCATATCGCCATCGGTTTCAGTAAGAACGTTCTTACAGTCCATCATTCCTGCGCCAGTTCTTTCTCTTAATTCTTTTACTAGTTTTGCACTAACCATAATAATATTACGCCTCCTTCGTCATCTTCTATCTAAACTTTCCGTTTATTGGATGAATTATTCATTTCAAAAAAAGTCTTCAGTCTCCAAGTTAAGACTAAAGACTTTTTTATTATTCTTAAGCTTTTTGTTCCTGATCTTCAACTTGTTCTTCTTCCGCTACAATCTGTTCCCCTTGTCTTCCTTCTAAAATTGCATCTGCAATTGTAGATGATATCAATTTGACAGCTCTAATCGCATCATCGTTTCCTGGAATAACATAGTCAACTTCTTCAGGATCACAATTTGTATCAACAATTGCAACAACAGGAATACCTAGCTTTTTAGCTTCAGCAATTGCTATTCTTTCTTTCCTAGGATCTACAATAAAAATAGCTCCTGGAAGTTTCTTCATCGTTTTTATACCACCTAGAAATTTTTCAAGCTTATCTCTTTCAGCTCTTAGCTTAATAACTTCTTTCTTTGGTAATACTTCAAACGTTCCATCTTGTTCCATCGCGTTAAGCTGATGTAATCTATCAACACGTTTTTTAATTGTCTTGAAGTTAGTTAACATACCACCTAACCATCTTGCATTTACAAAAAACATGTTTGATCTAATTGCTTCTTCCTTGATAGATTCTTGTGCTTGCTTTTTAGTTCCAACAAAAAGAATGTCATCACCATCCATCGCTAAATCTTTAACAAAAGCATACGCCTCTTCGATTTTCTTTACCGTTTTTTGAAGGTCTATAATATAGATACCATTCCTTTCAGTAAAGATATACTCAGCCATTTTTGGATTCCATCTTCTTGTTTGGTGACCAAAATGCACCCCTGCTTCTAAAAGTTGTTTCATTGAAATAACTGACATACTTCCACCTCCTAGTTTTTATACCTCCACCTCTATCAACTCTCTAAAAGGCCCATGCTAGTGCTACGAATGCTAGAATAACTTAGTGAGCTTAACGAACTTTAGTTATTCTGTACATCTACATTTAGTAGATGTCCCTTAGTTGCAAATTTAGTAGTCACTGTACGTCTACATCAGTAGACGATCCTTAATAAGTTCACATGGGACCACCTTTTAAAAATCCAAAGGTGTGTGTATTTTTTCCTTTAGTAGTTTACCATAGAACTAAATAGTACGCAAGCGTTTTTTTGATTTTATTTTTTTAGCCCAACTAATAATTTTACTTCTGTCTGTCCCAACCCTAGTTCACGGGCAATTTCTCTCTCATTATAGCCTAATTGTACTAATTTCATCACTTCTAAATATTTTGGATTTGTAACACTGAGTAAACTGGCGTCATCATTATTTTCATCTGAATAATTAGTCGTTTCATCTGTATGACTCTCTAGATCAGAAATAGTATTCGTAGCATTTTCCACCTTAGTGTCTAAGGAAGATAGTATTTCAACTAACTCATTATTAGCCTGTTCTACCCTATTGACAACATAATCGGAAAGATTATTAAGCTCTTCAATCATTTGATCGCTTTGTTGTAGCATTGTTTCCAACTGTTCCATCTTAGTGTCTAAAAGCTCATGTTCCTTTTTAAATAACTGCTTATATTTAAAAATGACAAAAAAACCATATGCTAATAACATTATTCCCAAAATAAGTGGTAGCCAATTTGTCGTTCCCACGTCACATTCTCCTCTTTCATTAATAAATGTGGCAAACAAAACGTCCCCTTGCCACCCTTGCCACATTAGATCAAAATATCAATGGAATTCCATGTATTATTCTTCTTATTCTTTTTATTACTACGATCATCTTTATTCTTATCTTTATTTCTTTGTTGTTGATTTCTTGCATCTTTTTCTTTTTCTCTAATTCTATCACCAAGTGCTTTACTAGAAGAATTAACTTTTTTGGGTCTTTGATCTACCTCTTTTTGAAATGCATTTGCTGTATGTTGCTGATTGATATCAGGTCGATTATTTTGTTCATTTTGCATTTTTGATATTTCAGAAGTTTTCGGGATCATAACCTGAAAATCTATAGGCTTAATAGACAATACAATCACCTACTATCATTTTATTTTTGAAACGTACCGACTTTAATGTCCACGTATTCACGATATAAAGTCGCACGTTGTATTCTTTCCTTCACGTACATTAAAGATGAACCTATAGCAACTTTTGTTCCAGGGTAAATCATATCTGAAACATTAATTTTCCCTTTTCCTTGTTGCTCTAGTCTTTCTTCAAGTATTTTATACTCTTGCTTCATCTCTTGAATCTGTTCTCTAAGATATTCTTTTGTATTTAAAGATTTTTCGAGCAACTCTTGTTTGCGTTCATCTAATTGATTGACCTTCTCTAGTTTCCTTAACAATTCAATTGCCTGAGTAGCTTTCTTAATTTCATCTTCTACATTCTCTATTTTACCATGAAGCTCCTTATACCGTTCCCGAATACTAGGGTCTGTACCTACTTCTATTTCAGTAGCTGTAGCCATAGGTGAACCAATCACTTTTGCACTAATGTCCTTCCCAATCTTTGCAACGCCACCAACAAAAAGTCCTTTTTTTCCTGTTAATTCTAGATCGCCACCACAAACCACGGAACTGTGCATAATTGCTTCACTCTTTATATCACCTTTTGCCTTAATATTGCTATGTTCAATATATTTTGCTACAATATTACCATCGGTTACTAAAACGCCTCTATCTGCACCTTGCATTCCTCTACGCAAAACGATGTCACCAGTAGCCTTAATCGTAGCACCTTCAACAACCCCTTGCACTTCAACAGTTCCACCCGATTCAATTGTAAACCCTGTTAACACATTTCCTTTTACAACAACATTACCAATAAATTTTATATCTCCTGTAGAGCTATCAACATCACCTGGTACTTCATACAAACCATAAACATGCACTTTTTTATCCGCAAGTACTACTTGTCCATCAATAGAAGCTACTAAAGATACTTCATCTTCTGTTATTTCTACATTCTTTCCTTTTGGAAATGTGACAGGTTTACCAGGTGCAGGTTTGACTTCATTTCCATACACATTTTTGCCAGGTTCACCAGACGTAGGCGGTACGGCTGTAATGAGTACATCTCCTGCATGAACATTTTCTATTAAATCAAGTTCATGAAAATCTACTCTACCATCCTCTAATATTTTAGGTGTTCTATTTTTAGAAATCTGAAAATGATATTGCATTCTACCATTCTCACCATGTGTTGGTTCAACGCCTTCCGCAATGAGTATATCTTGATTAAAGATAGGATTTTTGCTCAAATCATTTATTTTCTCCTCATTAATTCCAAATATGATGCTTTTTTCATTTAAAGCGGCAATTATTTCTTCAGTTGTTAACATTCTCCCACCATCTGGAGGAATAATATAGATATATGCTTTATTTAGATCATCTCGAATCGTTACATCAACCAATGCATTAATTTTGTATTCTTCCTGAGCTTCTGCAATTTTATTTGATGAACCTACTCCAGCTTTTATAGCTACTTCAATCATCTGTTCATCATAATCTTTAACCTGTTTGGAATTTAGATAGTTCAATATGTCAGGCACGCTAATAAACATACCAACCTGAGTGAGAGGTAACATTGTAAGGTAAACACCATCTTGCTTATATTCAATCTCATACCCCTTATTATCATAGTTATTATCTTTTTGTGTCACACTATCACTCCTTTTGTAGTCATAATAAAGCTATATAAATGATTCTTTTATTCATAAAATATTGATTTGCTCTTGCCTAATTTACTTCTCAATCTTCCTACCGCTTTTGAATGCAATTGAGAGATTCGAGATTCAGAAACTTTCATAATTGCGCTTATTTCCTTTAGCGTTAGCTCTTCAAAATAATAAAGGGTTACAACTGTCTTTTCCTTCTCTGGCAACATATCAATAGTTTTCGCTAAAATTTCTTTTATTTCATTAAACTCGACATGTTGTGTTGGACTCTCAAAATGACTTCTATTTGAAAAGTCTAGCCCTGATTCATTATTGGTTAGTTCCAAATATTCATCTAAAGAAACCAAATGGGAAAGATGAACATCATTTAATACTTTATGATATTCAGCAATCGTTATTCCAAGCTTTTCAGCTACTTCACTATCTTTCGGTTGTCGCCCCAATTTCTCATCTAATTCGGAATAAGCTTTTTCAATCTCTTTACTCTTTTGCCTCAATGTCCTCGGAGCCCAATCCAATTGTCTTATGCTATCTATCATAGCACCTCTTATTCTTAAAGATGCATAGGTTTCAAATTTTACGCCTTTAGCAATATCAAATTTCTCAATTGCATCTAATAATCCAAATATACCATAGCTTAAGAGATCTTCATATTCAACGTTGTTTCCAAAATATATGGATAGTCTTCCTGCAACATATTTCACTAATGAGGCATATTCCATTATCAATTTTTCTCTAATTGAGCTACTTTTGCTTTCACCATATAGCTTCCACAAATCAGCTCGTTTATCAGTAACATGAGCCATATATATTCTCCCCTGAAATAGTTCATGGTTTAGTCATACTATTCATTATTATTATTGTTTGCGATAATCTTTGTCTCATCTTTATCCAATTGAGCCACTTCAAGTGGTGAAAAGTCAGCATCGGTATCTTTACCTTCTGTTTTTTCCTTTTCCTTTTGTGCTTGCTCTTCTTTCCTTTTCTTTTCTTCCTCTTCTTGTCTTTTTTTTATAATCACATCACTAATCATATCTACTAGTATTTTACGAACCACTAAACCTAGTGCGTAAAAAATAAGAAGTGTTAAAAATACTCTCATACATAAAGTTGTAAAACTTACTTTCAGTGCTATACTAATGATACTAATTATTAATGCTGAAAACAAAGCTAATAATATAGGAATACTCTGTACAAATACCATTTATCCTTCTCCAAGCTCTTTTTTATTCTTTTTAAATACGAGTAATGCCATGTCCTATCGTTTTAATAATCAAAGTCCCATCATCCGTATTTAGTTCGATTGTTCGTCCATACGTCCCACCAGTATCTTCTGCAAGGATTGGTATCGATAAACTCTCTAAAACTTGTCTACTGGCAATTGCATTCCGCTCACCTATTCTCATTATATCACTTGTACGAGAAAAAGCAAACATTTGAGCCCCTCCTGCCAGTTTTGCTACAATATTACGTTTTTGAGCTCCCATTTGGTTCATCATATCCAGTAATTCAATAATAGCTGTATCAGCAAACTTTGCTTTATTCGAATTATTTCTTACCTGTTCACTGGAAGGTAACATGATATGTGCCAACCCTCCAATCTTCTTTTTTGAATCAAATAAAGTTATTCCAATGCAAGAACCCAACCCTAGCGTTGTTAAACAGTCGGGATGCTTCGTAGCTTTCAAATCAGCCATTCCTACTTTTATTAATTCACCCATCAATTCATTACTCCTAAAGCTTTTAATAATACATCATATGATTCAAGATCAGGTACAAGAAAAAAGTTTCCAATGACGCTATTGTTGCCATCAGCAAATTCTGTTTCAATAAATAAAACTGTATCCCCTACTTTTCCAAATTCGATAGCAGGAACACTTAGTATTGCCCCAGCCATATCAATTGTTAAATTAGGGATAGACGGTGATATATCTAAGTTTGTAAGCATAGCAAGTGAAGATAGATATGAGCCTGCTAAAATATTACCGATTTCCTGAAGTGCCGAAATATCCATTTCACTAAAGTCGCTAATATCAGTGAGCTCTTTCCCCATAAGTATGTTGACTAAAACATGGGCATACTTCTCTTCAAGCATGAACATCATATAGCCTGTTAAATCTCCAGACATATCAAAAAGGATGCCTGCGACCAAGTTATCAGCCCCACCAACTACATCAGCCAAACTCTTAAATTCTAAAATTTGAACCTTAGGAACAGACATATCGACCTTCTTATTTAAAAGTTTGGAAAGAGCAGTAACTGCATTACCAGCGCCAATATTTCCAATTTCTCTTAATACATCAAGTTGCATTGTGTTTAATTCTTCAATCGACTTTGCCATAATAACCCCCGTAAAAAATTATTACTTTTCATCAAGTACTAATTTATCTAAATTTAGCAATGTGACAATTCTCTCTCCTACTTTTCCAACTCCATATAAAAAGTCTAGAGATTTTTCATTACTAATATTAGATAACCCTTCAATTGCATCTGAATGAATATGAATAACTTCTGCCACTGTATCAACGATAGCACCAATCAAAGTCTCATTTGCCTTAAATATAATGATTCGCATTTCTCCAGTTATTTCTGCTAATGGAAGGTTAAATCGTTCTCTTAAAGCCATTACAGGTATAATTTCTCCTCTTAGATTAATAACTCCTTTTACAAAACTCGGTGCATATGGAACACGTGTAATCGCAGTAGGTTCCACAATTTCAATGACTCTTTGTATGTCGACACCATATTCTTCTACATCTAATTTAAAAACGACATACTGTTTAGAATTCTCCATTACATTTGTATTTTCTTCCATGTTTTCCCCTCCCCTGTATTAGAGTGCTAATGAATTTACATCTAAGATTAACGCTACTTGTCCATCTCCTAAGATTGTAGCACCAGCAATATGATTAATGCCAGATAGATATTTCCCTAAAGATTTTATTACAATTTCTTGTTGACCTATCAATTGATCTACAATAAAGCCAGAAAGCTTATCACCTTTTTTAATAATTACAATCGTTATCTGCTTATTCTCATGGTCTTCACTTTCTGGAACTTCTAAAACTTCTTCTAGTCTAATAAGTGGAATAACAGTGTCTCTTAACAGAATTACTTCTTTCTTCTGAACCAACTTGATTTCATCAGAATTTACATTAATAATTTCTTTTATTGAACTCAATGGAATCGCATATTTTTCGTCTCCAAGCATGACCATTAACGCCTGGATGATTGCCAATGTAAGCGGAAGTCTGATAATAAATTTTGTGCCTTTCCCTTTTTCTGATTCAACCTCAACTATACCGCCTAGTGCCTCTATTTTATTTTTAACAACATCTAAGCCTACACCTCTACCTGATACATCGGTAATTTTCTTTGCTGTACTAAAACTTGCTTTAAAGAGAAAATCCATAATCTCTTTTGAAGAAAGTGATTCCGCAATATCTTTATCTACTAGACCTCTTTCTATCGCTTTATTTCTAACTTTCTCTATATCAATACCTGCTCCATCATCTTGAACTTCAATCACTACGGTATTACCATCGTGATATGCTTTTAAATTAATTGTTCCATGTTCTGGTTTATTATTCGCCTTTCTTATTTCTGGACTTTCAACACCATGATCAGCGGAATTTCTTAATAAATGAATGAGCGGATCACCAATTTCATCTATGACCGTTCTATCAACTTCTGTTTCCGCACCATACATATTAAGTTTTATCTTTTTCTGTAAGTCTTTAGCCAAATCCCTAAGCATCCTTGGGAATCTGTTGAACACCATTTCTACAGGTACCATTCGTACTTTCATAACCGCATCATGTAAACTTGTAGTTATTCTTTCTAGATACTCTACCGCTTCACCATACCTGAGATTTTGGTCTGTACCATCAATATCTTCCAATCTCGTTTTAATAATAATTAGCTCACTGACTAAGTTCATTAAGTTATCCAGTCTATCTATATCTACTCTAACCGTCTTTCTCGTTCTCGGTTTGACTGTTTGCTGTTGAGATTCCGCCTCGTCCTTTTCTTCTTTTGACACATTATTATTCTCAGTAGATTGCGTTATCTTCTGCCCATCACTTTTCTCTTCTTCCTTATTTTCCATCTCTTTTGAAGTTAATGGTGAAATACTTACTTGACTAATCTCTGAAATATTAGTAATTTCCTTTTCCAATAATTCCTTAGATGTATTCGTTACAACTGCTACAGTAAATTCAAAATCGAATTTCTCATCTTCGATATCTTCTACCGAAGGATCTGCCTTAATTACTTCACAATGCTCTTCAATGGTTCTAAAAACAATAAACGCTCTAGCAGCTTTCAAAACACAATCTTGGCTCAGTTTTATATTTATCTTAAACGCCAACATATCCTGCTCCATTGCTTTATTAATAATATTCTGTGTATAAATATCATTAATAAGATTAGATTCAGTCACCTCTTGAGGTGAGACTTCCTGTGCTTCATCAACTTGGGATTGCACCTGATTATCTAATACTACACCATCATTTTCAATAATCACTTTAAGTGCATTAATTATTTCGGTATATTCATTTTCACCTTCTGCCCCTGTATTAATTACGCAATCAACATAATTCTCCAAGGCATCGAGACATTGAAATAATACATCAACAATATGTGTATTGATTGAAAATTTACCATTTCGTATTTCAGAGAGCACATTTTCCATATCGTGGGTTAGCTTAGCTATCTTCGAAAAACCCATCGTGCCAGACATACCTTTTATAGTATGTGCTACCCTAAAAATCTCATTTAATATTGTCATATTCTGGGGATCTTTTTCTAACTCCAATAGTTGTTGATTTAAACTTTGCAAATGTTCTTTAGACTCTTCAATAAAAAGTTCTAAATATTGACCCATATCCATCACTTAGACACCTCCACCATTTTTATTAATTCTTTTGTAATTGAATGTAACGGAGCAACTTTATCCACAATTTCTGCTTGTACAGCAGCTTTTGGCATACCATATACAATACAAGACTGTTCATCTTGTGCAATAATTGGGGTGTTATTTATTTCTTTCAGTTGCTTTAATCCCTCACAACCGTCTGCCCCCATCCCTGTCATAATGACACCAATAATGTTCTTCAACCTCGTTTTTGATAGTGATGACATCATTACATTTACCGAAGGTCTATGCCCTCCAACAGGCGGATCCTGATTTAATTTTATTTTTATTTGATTACCTGAGCTGTTCTTGTCAAAAAGGAGATGATAACCACCAGGAGCAATATATGCTGAACCCGCAGTAACAATATCCCCATCTTCTGCCTCTTTTACAGTTAATTCACTCATATCATTCAACCGATCTGCAAGTGATTTTGTAAAGCCCGGAGGCATATGCTGAACAATTATGAACGCAGCAGGAATATCTCCTGGAATAAGTGGAATAACCTGTTGTAATGCTTTTGGGCCTCCTGTTGATGTGCCTATAGCAACAATATTTTTTAGCTTTTTACTATGTGTAACGACATTCTTTCGCTGATGAGCCACATGATAAGTATGTTTTTTAATGATCGTACTCTTAGCTATCTTCACTTTTGCAATAATCTCAGTGATTAAATCTTCTTTCTTAAGATTAAAAATATTGGTAGGTTTACTTACAAAATCAATAGCACCAAGCTCTAACGCCTCCATCGTTGCATCTGCACCTTCTCGGGTCAAACTACTTAACATGATAACAGGTAAAGGCTTTATCCTCATTATCTGTTTCAAACATTCTAGACCATTCATAATGGGCATTTCTACATCAAGTGTGACAACATCTGGAGACAATAGCGGTATCTTTTTCAATGCATCTTTTCCATCTCTAGCAGTACCTACAACATCAATTTCATGATCGGATGATAATATATCTGAAATCACTTTTCTCATAAATGCTGAATCATCCACAACAAGTACTTTAATTGTCATTTTCATCCCCCATTTCAGTATATATAGTGTATATAAAATAGTGTAATTATAGCATACCTTTTTGTTTAAGTTTTATTTGTTGCTTAAATATAAATTGTATAATTTTTTCTCTATCAATTTTGCTTATGTCTGAAAATAATATACCTGTATCAAATCTTGTGATATCTCTTTCTGATAACCGTGAACGTACTACCTTACCATATCCAGTAATATTTGAATCATCTTTTAAATCCAACTGAAATTCAATAATATCATCAAGTTGTTGTCGATTCTTTGTGATAATACCTAACCCACCTCCACTAATATCTCTTGTAAGACCTTCATGAAAAGTCGTATTATTCTCATCATCCATCATATCTTCTTCATCAACAACTCTATATTTGATAGGCAGTATACAGTTAAATCTAAAATATTCTCTCCGCTGAATTTTATTAAATTCACTTACGATTTGTATTTGAAGTACAATCACATTCTTTTTTCTTCCTCGTCCTTCCACCTTACCTTTAAAGCTGTAAAATCCGTTCTGGTGACAAAAAACAATTTTTAATACCGTGTCTGTATGAAATGGTATAATCCTTCCTTCATAAATGGGTGCCGATATAAGTATTGTATTATGATCACCAATTTCTTCGACTTGACTAATAAAACTGGGTTTAACTTCTTCACCACTCCGATTATGTGCAATTACTTCAATCTTTGTCCCTACTGTAATATCTTTTAACTTCATTATATCATCCTCGTTTATGCATTAATTAAATTTGATAATTTACTAAAAAAACCTCTAATACCAGTTGATTGCATTGCTAATTCATTATTCTCTGAAATTAAATTACATGCAATCTCATTTAATTGTCGCGTTACCAACGACTTTGGATAACTAAGTATAAACGGCTGTTGTTGCTTAACAGCTTTCACAACACTTGTATCATATAATACATAACCTAGTTGTTCTAATTTTACATCTAAAAAATTCTCTGATGCAATAATAAGTTTATTTGCAGCTGCAAGTGCTTCTTTATCACTTTCAGCACGATTAACAATAAGCTGTATCTTTTTATTCTTGTTTGCTAGCGTTGCCGTTTTCACTAAAGCGTAAGCATCCATTAGCGATGTTGGCTCCGGTGTAGTCACTAAAACCACATCATCAGCCGCTGAAATGAAGCTAACAACTTTATCAGAGACACCAGCACCAGTATCAACAATAACAATGTCTGCGATTTGATCTAATAATGCCATTTTCTCCATAACGGTATTCAGTTGCCATTTTTGTAGATGTATCATCTCTTCAATACCTGAACCTCCAGAAATAAACTTCACATTCATAGGACCATCAGAGATAATATCAAATATATTCTTCTCGCTATTAATCACATCAAGTAAAGTAAACTGAGACGATATACCAAACAGCACCTCAATATTCGCTAAACCAAAATCAGCATCCAAAATAACGACCCTATACCCCATCTGGCTTAGATTTAACGCAAGATTCACTGAAATATTCGTCTTACCAACGCCTCCTTTACCACTTGTAACAGTGATAACCCTACATCTTTTTATATTGGTAGGAGCGGTATTAGAATCCTGTAAATTTGTTTCATCAATTTTTAAATTTGAAATCATTTTTCTTAATTTTTCAGCCTGATCCTTCATATTCGGACGCTCCCCAATAATTTTTTGGCTATTTCATCATTATTTGCTATCTCAATATCATCTGGTACACTTTGTCCAGTTGTTACATATGACAAATTTTTATCTGTCATTTTCTTTATATTTAAAATGATTCCTGGCGTTGCGGCTTCATCCATCTTCGTGAAAATAATCTTATAATCTTTTAAAAAAGAATAACTTTTTATAATTTCTCTCCCAACGTTGTTATCAGTTGTTAAACTAATTAATAAGTATATTTCGTGCGGGTTACTATATTCAATAAGCTTTTTCAATTCTTCAAATTGCTCTTCATCTTTGTGGCTTCGACCTGCAGTATCAATTAGAATTAAATCTTTATCTGAGAATTTCTCAATTGCTTTGGGAATTTCATCTGGCGAATATACAACATTTACCGGCAACCCTAAAATTTCAGCATAGGTTTTTAATTGTTCTACAGCAGCGATCCTATATGTATCTGCTGAAATAAAACCTATATTGTTATTATTATTGTTTATGGAAAAAATGGCGGCAATTTTAGCGAGTGTCGTCGTTTTTCCAACACCAGTAGGTCCTACAAATGTAATAACCTTAGGTCCAGTATCTTGCGTGTCTAACTGAATAGGCTGAGGTTTTCCTAATAAAGAAACAAGAATGCTATACATCTTCGAAGCAATATCATCAATTTGATAATCTTTTGATA
Organism: Clostridia bacterium; assembly: GCA_963662695.2. Lineage (GTDB taxonomy): Bacteria > Bacillota > Clostridia > SK-Y3 > SK-Y3. The sequence goes on from CAXXDC010000002.1 coordinate 176,446, forward strand.
TATACTGCTCAGCCTTTTGCGTAATTTCTTCAATAATGGAACGTTCAACTTTATTGCTCTGTAAATTATTTATAATAACTTGCATCATCTTTTTATTTTTATCTATATACTCTTGGGAAATTGCACCTTTTGTTGGTGCGTGTGATTGTGATGTACTATTTTCACTTTTAGGTTGTACATCGGTGTAGATTTTCTTAACCATTTGCTCAATATTCTTCATTTTATCTTCTAATGCTTGAATTTCTAAATCATTTTTTATTTCCTTTTTCTGTTTAGGTTTATCTTTCTTCTGTGGTCTTCTTGATATATCTTCATCTATAGCTGCGAGCACCTCAACTAAAGGTTTTGAAAATAATTTCATAAAACCTTTCTGTCTAATTTTTCTTGTGTTTAATATAACTGCGTCACTACCCATATCCATTCGCACTTTAACCATAGCCTCTTGAGAGTCTTTACCAATATAGCGTTTTATTTTCATGATTATACACTCACCATCCCCACAGATTGAACTTCCGCCGAAGAATCAAGTTCATTATATGATAACACAACCAGTTCTGGCAATGTCTGTTCTGAAAGACGTTTAAAATATAAACGTACCATCGGTGATGTCAAAATTATCGGCTGCTGTCCCATCGCAAGTGATTTCTGAACTTGTTGTGCTACTTCATTCATGATTTGTTGTGATACAGAAGGATCAAGAGCTAAATATGATCCCTGTTCTGTTTGCTGTACCGATTCCATAATCAGCTGCTCCACCTTAGGATCAAGTGTAATCACATTTGCTCTCGTTTTTCCTATAAAATTACTTGATATTGCTCGCCCTAGGGCTTGTCTCACATACTCAGTCAATACATCTGTATCTCTTGTCACAGTGATATAATCTGCTAATGTCTCAAGCACTGTAACCAAATCTCTTATGGATACACTTTCTTTTAATAGATTTGCAAGTACTTTTTGTACTTCACCATATGACATTTGCTTTGGAATCAGCTCATCAACAAGAGCTGGATGATTGTCTTTCACATTGTCTATCAGGGTCTGTACATCTTGACGACTCAGCAATTCATACGTATGTTTTTTAATGACTTCTGTCAAATGTGTCGCAATAACAGAAGGAGGATCAACAATAGTATACCCTAAAATCTCTGCCCTTTCTCTTTGACTTTCATTGATCCATTTCGCTGGAAGTCCAAAGGCTGGTTCGACAGTATCTATGCCATCTATTTCTTCTTCAACAGTACCTGGGTTCATTGCCATATAGTGATCTAATATTAATTCACCCTTGGCTATTTCGATTCCTTTTATTTTTATCACGTATTCATTTGGTGTTAACTGAATATTGTCTCTTAATCGAATAATTGGTACAATCATTCCTAACTCTAACGCAATTTGTCTTCTAATCATTACCACACGGTCTAAGAGATCACCGCCTTGGTTTATATCTGCTAATGGAATAATCCCATATCCAAATTCCAATTCAATAGGATCTACTTGTAATAATGATACCACATTTTCTGGCTTTCGAATCTCTTCTACTTCACTTTCTTCAACTTCAACCTCTTTTTGCAGTTCATCTTGTTCAGTTATCCTTTTCATACTAAATCCTGTAAGCGCTAATGCTATTGCCAATACTACAAAAGGTATAAACGGTAATCCAGGTACAATTGCTAATAATGCCAAAACCCCACTGGCTAAAAACATAACCAACGGGTTCTGAAATATTTGTTTTAACAAGTCATCACTAAGATTTGAATCTGAAGCAGCTCTAGTAACAATAAAACCTGTAGCAACAGAAATGAGTAGCGCAGGAATTTGGCTCACTAGACCATCACCGACAGTTAGGTTGGTGTACTGATTCATTACCTCACCAAGTGACCCTTCCTGTCTTAGTGATCCCATTATAAATCCGCCTATTATATTGATGATGGTTATAACGATACCAACAATTGCATCATTTTTTACAAATTTACTTGCACCATCCATAGCACCATAAAAGTCTGCTTCGCTTTGAATAAATTTACGTCTGTCCTTCGCTTCCTGTTCACTAATAAGCCCTGCATTCAAATCCGCATCTATTGCCATCTGTTTACCAGGCATTGCATCCAATGTAAATCTTGCAGCTACTTCCGAAACCCTCTCCGAACCTTTTGTAATAACCATAAACTGAACGAGAGTAATAATGAAAAAAACAATTAGCCCTACAACAACTTCGCCTTGAATCACAAAACTCCCAAAGGCTCTAATGACATCACCAGGATTCCCCGTTGCCAATATTAACTTCGTTGATGATATATTAAGTGCTAATCTAAATAACGTTGTAATCAATAGCAAAGAAGGAAATATGGAAAATTGTAAAGCATCTTTTGCATAGATTGTATTAAGCAGTATTAATACGGCTAAAGATAAATTAACCGCCAGTAAAATATCTAATAAAAAGGCTGGTACGGGTAAAATAATAATCAAAACAATTGCTAAGATTAATACTGCTACGGATATATCATTAAATTTCACCGTTTTTTCCTCCTAAACTCTCAACCCTCAGCCCTCAACTATCTAAGACTGTATACAAAGGCTAAAACTTCTGCAACTGCTTGGAAAAGTTCCGCCGGAATTTGTTCTCCTATCTCAGTAGAACTATATAACGCCCTCGCTAAAGGTTTATTTTCAACAATTTCAACCCTATTTTCTTTTGCTATTTCCTTAATACGAAGCGCTATATAATCTTGCCCTTTTGCCAAAACAATCGGTGCTTCCGAGGTTTCGGCATCATATTTTATTGCGACAGCAAAGTGCGTTGGATTAGTAATAACAACATCTGCTTTAGGTATTTCAGACATCATTCTTCTCATTGAAACTTCCCTTTGCTGCTGCTTAATTTTTGCTTTAATCTCTGGATTTCCCTCAAGTTGTTTATGTTCTTCTTTTATTTCCTGTTTGGACATCATTAAGTCTTTCTCATGTTGTCTCCATTGAAAAATATAATCTATAATACCTAAAATCACTAATATGAGTGCCATTCTTAGTGCCACACCAAAAACGACATCAACAAGATATACAGCTATCTGTCCAATCTCTAAATCCATTAGATTAATAATATTGTAAACTTCATCTTTAATATAATTATAAGCAATAAAACCCGCAATGACAATTTTAAATATTGCCTTAAACAATTCCATCAGTGATTTAATAGAGAATAATCTTTTAAATCCCTTGATTGGATTTAATTTTCCAAGCTTTGGCTTCAATGTCTTTGTGGTAAATAGAAAACCAACTTGCGCATAATTTGAAACTAAACCTGCAATCAATACAATACCAAATATTGGAATAATAATCTTAAAAAGTGCTATAAATATCTCTGATGCTAATGGCAACAAATTGCCTGTTTCTAAAATATCTTTTTTAATTGTATAATTAACAAAAACTTTTCTTGTGAAATCCATAAGTTGTTCATACATATAACTTCCTGCTAGTTTCAAACCTGCAAAAGCTAGTAATAATACAACTGCAGAACTTATTTCTCGGCTTTGAAGCACTTGTCCTTCTTCTCGCGCCTCTCGTCTTTTTTTTGCAGTCGGTTTTTCTGTCTTATCATCTTTATCAGCAAATAGCTGAATGTCTATTTTAAACCACTGGGATTTCATCACGGCATCATATCCTTTAATACTGTATCTAAATCGTGGTACATACCATTTACGATACTATCCATTACCACTGAAAAAATAGGAATAATTACAATGATAGTTGCCATACCTATTAAAATCTTTAATGGCATACCTACAACGAATACATTCATTTGCGGAATGGTTCTAGCTAATATCCCCAAAATCACATTCGTTATAAAGATTGCTGCTATAATTGGTGCTGCAACTTTAAACCCTATAATAAACATTTCTCCAAACATTTTAATGATACTTTCAAGTAGTACACCATTCATTGAAGCCATTCCAATAGGCAACAATTTATAGCTATAAAAAATTGATGAAATGAGCATATGGTGTCCATTGATAACAAAAAATATTAAAAGTGCGATAATATTATATAAATTCGCTGTAACAGGAATTTGTATATTGGACTGTGTATCAAAAACATTGACAATTCCAAAACCAATCTGCATATCGATGATCTGACCAGCAAGATAAAGGGATAAAAAAGCCATATATGAAACAAAACCCAAAATTGCACCAATCATAAACTCACTAAAAATCAATAATATATATTGCATATATCCATTATATTGTTCCACAATGCCAATTCCTAGGGTCGGTGTTATAATGAATGCTAACATCAACCCAAATCCAACCTTAATTAAGCTTGATACATTTTTGCTTCCAAATATCGGTGAAACGATAAAAAAAGCAGTTACCCGAATAAGGACAAGTAAAAATATATCAATATAGTCAAAAATACCATCTATTCCAATACCCATCTCATTCGACCTACTTTATATATTGGTTTATATTTAAAAAAAGATCTTGTGTAAAATCAATAAGTGTGCTAAGCATCCACGGTCCAAATATTAACATTGAACCTAAAACTGCTATAATCTTTGGTATAAATGATAGCGTTTGTTCATTAATTTGTGTTGTTGCTTGGAAGATACTTACTGCAAGTCCTACCAATAATCCCAAACCCAACATCGGTCCAGCTACAATAAACATTGTAGTTAACGCTTTTTGTGCTAAATCAACGACAAGTCCTTGATCCATATAGGCTCCCCCTTTGTTAGCGTTGCTATTTAAAGCTCATAACGATAGACTGTGTAATCAAATTCCAGCCATCTACCATAATAAATAATAATATCTTAAATGGTAGCGAAATCATAATGGGTGGAAGCATCATCATCCCCATAGACATCAGTGTACTGGCAACAACCATATCTATAACAAGAAAAGGAATATATAATATAAACCCAAATTGAAAAGCGGTCTTAAGCTCACTGATAATAAACGAAGGAACCACAATCCTTAAAGGAATATCATTCACAACTCCATCTTCACTAGCAATAAATGCATTTACAACCTCTTTATCTTCTGAAAGATTTACAAACAGCGCCAAATCCTTTTCTCTCGTCTGCTTTAACATAAAGCCTTTTATGGGCTCTGAGGCTCTATCTAAGGCAGTTTGTTGATCGATTTCCTCATTAAAATACGGCTGTAATGCTTGGTCATTGATTTGCGTACCTATAGGCGCCATAATAAAAAATGTCAAGAATAACGCTAGTCCAATGAGCACCTGATTAGGTGGCATTTGTTGTGTACCCAAAGCCCTTCTTAAAAATGATAATATAATGATAATTCGGGTAAAAGAGGTCATCATAATAAGAATAGCTGGAGCTAATGATAATATTGTTAGTAGAAACAATAGTTGCAAACTTGTCGCTACATCTTCTCTGCTTTCAGCCGGTTCAAGCACTTTTGGAATAAGTGGCAATTCTGGTTCAGCATACGCAATAGAAGTTAGCAAAATCATTATAACAACAACAAGAACAAGTACCCTCACTTTACCATACTTTGACTTAACCATCTATATTTTCAACTCCGCCTTCACTATTTACCTTTATATTTTTTGCAAGCATCCTAATTCTTGCAGTATTATCATGCATACTTTGCTCAGTCTTAATACTTTGCTCTTTCTCTGTTAACTGCGCTAAACTATTTTTGATTCTAGTTGTACCAAGCAATTTTGAAAAAACGTTAGAAAAGTCATTGTTCGATACAATTTCACTATTTTCTTCTATTTCTACATCTGTAAGTTCAACATCCGTCAAATATTGAATTGATTTACCTGATATAGAAACAAGTATAAACTTGTTCCCCACCTCAATCAAATATATTTGTTTATCCATTCCTATCGAAATGGATTCAACAACTTTCATATGCTTGCTCTTCATAGTGCCCGATGCTTTTTGACCAATAAATCGGGTTGTAATATAAGCTAAGAAAAGAAGACTTCCAAAAACAATAATACTGACTACAATTCCTATAGCTCTCTGTTCCATAAATACACTTCCTTAAAGTCAATTATCCAATGACTTTTTTTACAGCTTCAATAACACGTTCAGCTTGAAATGGTTTAACAATAAAATCTCTTGCGCCAGCTTGAATAGATTCAATAACCATTGCCTGCTGTCCCATAGCTGAACACATAATAACTTTCGCATCATTATCGACATTTTTTATTTCTTTTACAGCAGCAATTCCGTCTACTTCTGGCATAGTAATATCCATAATAACCAAATCTGGATTCAATTCCTTATACCTCTCAATTGCCTTTGCACCGTTTTCGGCCTCTCCTACAACTTCATAACCATTTTTTGATAATATGTCTTTAATCATCATTCTCATAAATGCTGCATCATCTACAATAAGAATATTTTTACTCATCTTTTCCTCTCCTTATCACATAGTAAAAGTATATAGTTCACAGTCGAACAGTTTCTATATAACTGTAAGCCTGATAGCTATTCATCATATTCTCTTTGATGGATTTACAATATCTGTTATTCTCACACCAAAGCTTTCATCAATAACAACAACTTCTCCTTTTGCAATCATTTTGCCATTAACCAAAATATCTATAGGCTCTCCTGCTAATTTATCGAGCTCAATAATTGAACCAGGAACAAACTCTAAAATATCTTTTATTAATCTCCTCGTTCTGCCCAATTCAACCGTAAGTTCTAACGGTACATCCATAATTAAACTGATATTTTCTTTATCCGTCGACAATACACCTTCATCAAAAGCCTGAAACTGTGCTGGTTGAACATTGATAGGTGTTCGTACTGGCGTTGACTCTTGATTTTTAGACGTTTGTATTGGCGGAGCTTGTTGAACTTGCGTCTTTTCTACCACAGGTGGCTCAGGCATTTTAACTGTTACCGCTGGTTCATTCGGTTCATTAACAGCTTCAGACATATCCCCATCAGTTGCATGTAGCAAATTACTTACTAACCCTTTCGCAAAATCAATAGGTAAAAGCTGCATAATCTGACTATCAATTAAATCACCTATCACCATCCTAAATGCTATTTGAACAATCTGTTCATTACCGTCAAAATCACCAAATGGTTCATCCGTTTTGAAGTTGATTACAAACGCATTCGGTGGAGAAATATCAATTTTTTTATTAAACATAGACGACATCGATGTAGATGAAGATCCTATCATCTGGTTCATCGCTTCTGCAATTGCACTTAAATGAAAATCTGAAAGTTCACCATCAATATTGGTGCCATCTCCACCCATCATCAAATCAGCAATAATTTTCACATCGCTTTCCTTCATAATGAGAAGATTAGACCCCTCAAGTCCTTCTGTATACTCAACTTTGACAGCAACAAAAGGTAGCGGATGGGATTCTGAAAGTTCATCCCAATTGGTAACAGTAACTTGTGGCGTTGTTATCATAACCTTTTGACCCAATAAAGTAAACAAAGTGGTCGCAGAAGTTCCCATATTTATATTCCCAATTTCACCTAATGCATCAGCCTCTTCATCCGAAAAATCTACAACTTTATTTGTCGTATCTGACTCAGGAGCTACTTCATCCTCTACATCACTTGTTCCATTAAGCAACGCATCTATTTCTGCTTGAGAAAGCATATCACTCATAATTCTTCCTCCTCTCTTTTCAAAACCTGCGTTATTTTAACTGAGACTCTATTTTTCTTTACACCTGCTTTAGCATTAAACTTATGGATATTGCCAATCATAACCTTTAATTCTGAATCAACTGAGCTATTCAGTTGAATAACATCTCCTTTTTGAAGTTCAATAAAATCACTTACAGGTATGCTTGTTTCTCCTAATATCACTTTAACAGGTACCTTCGTGTTTTCAATTTTATTTTCTAAACTCTTTTTAGACTCAGGAGATATTTCCTTTTTATCTGCTGACGCAAACCAGTACTTTGTGCTTAATTTTGATATAACCGGTTCAACTACCATATGTGGAATACATATGTTCATCATCCCCTTAACGTCGCCAACCTTTGTATCAAGAGTAACCAAGGCTACCATTTCATTAGGAGATATAATCTGAGCAAATTGAGAGTTTGTTTCAATCCTATCCAATCTAGGTTTAAGATCTATTACATTCTCCCATGGTTCTCTCATAAGTCCTAACATTTGATGAATCATGCGTTCAATAATAGAAAGTTCTATTTCTGTAAACCCTCTTACTCTTTCAAGACTGGATCCCATACCACCTAAGATTCTATCAATGAGAGCAAAGGCAATATTAGGATTAATCTCAAAGATAATGAATCCATTGAGAGGTAAAAATTCCACCATTGCCAGTATTGCAGGATTTGAAATAGAGTTACTAAACTCATGATAACTAATTTCTTCCACTGATATCACTTCTACCTGCACTAGCGTTCTTAAATATGCTGATAAAAAGTTTGTAATATGCCTCGAGTATGTCTCATGAATGATATTCAAGGTACGTGTATGGTCTTTTGCAAACTTACTTGGACGCTTAAAGTCATACTCTCTAATTTTTCTCTCTTGATCAGTGGTCTTCATCTGATTTACATCAATTTCTCCCGCATTTAAGGCTTTCAGCAAATCGTCAATTTCGTTTTGTGATAATATATCTCCCAACAAGACCACCTCCTATTGAACAATAAATTCTTCAAAATATAAATCTAAAATTTTATCTGTATTAAAACTACTATTTACAGCTTTTATAATCTCTTGTTTAACAACCTCTTGTGCATCTGGATGTACAACTTCATCTGGTGTCTTCCTTCTCAAGATTGTAATGATTTCATCGACAATCACTGCGTTTGCACCTTGTAATTCTGTTGCTATGTCATCATCTGCAACTCTCAATTGAACCTTGACCCTTATAATTTTTTTATCTTTCAAACTGCCTGTATTCAAATTTGCAATAATCGCATCACCAGCAATTGGATGTAATATAGATTCCGCTAAAACATATTTAGGTTCCATCTCATCCTCGCTACTTTTAGCTGATTGATTTCCAGTGAATACAATCCAACCAATCCCAAATGCAACAACAAGTAGTAATACTGCAATAACTATTAACAATATCAAATTACCTTTGCTCATGGATATCACTGTCCCCCCTCATCTGTAGAAAGTTCATTCCATATATATTCTTTTAAAATCACAACATCTACACGTCGATTTTTTTGTCTGCCTTCCAACGTACTGTTGTCAGCAACAGGATGATATTCCCCATACCCACTAAGAGATAATCGGGTGGGTTCAATCTTATTACCCTCTATGAAATACCTCACTACATTCGCTGCTCTTCGTGCCGATAATTCCCAGTTGCTTGGGAACTCCCTATTATGTATAGGCACATTGTCTGTGTGACCTTCCACTCTTATATGTTTATCAAAAGCCTTTAATATTTCTGAAATATCGTCTAATATATCTTTTGCTCCTGACTTCAAATCAGCTTTACCAGAATCAAATAATACATTCTCTTTAAAACGTATCAATAATCCTGGTTCTTCCTGTGAAATTACTACCGAATCACCAAGATTATTTTCATTAATATAATTCTGAATTTGAACAAAAAGCTCTTGCATATCTTCATTATCGTTATTTTCAGGGTTCATATTCTCAATCATTTCATTTAACTCTAGTGCATTATCAATGCCATCTGCAACCAAAGCATCATCATTAATAGATTTTCCTTGCATCTGAATTCCTAACGATCCTTGAATCGAATTTACGATCTGTTCAAATTTCTGTTCATTTACTGTTGACATTGCAAAAAGCATAACAAAGAAAGTTAGTAGCAAGGTAACCATGTCTCCATAGGTGCCCATCCATTCTGGTAAACCTTGTTTTTGTTCATCCTGGCTTTTTTGCCTCTTCATGCTTCTGCACCCACACCTTCTGCAGCTTCTTCATCCTTTTTACCTATTTCATCACGCAAGTTTGGTGCAAGGAATGCCTTCAGTTTTTCCTCGATAATACGAGGGTTTTCACCTGCTTGAATGGATAATAGTCCTTCTATCATAACCTCTTTTAAAAGAATCTCTTCTCCACTTCGCATTTTTAATTTCCCAGCAATAGGCGTGAAAATAAAGTTTGCCAGCAACGTACCATAAAAAGTGGTAATAAGCGCTACCCCCATTGAAGGTCCTAACGTTGATGGATCATCTAATTGCATCAGCATTGCAATGAGTCCAATAAGTGTTCCAACCATTCCAAAAGCCGGCGCTAGTGTAGCCATAGTATCAAAGATACCTTGACTTTCTTTGTGCCTTCCTTCAATAAAAACCAGTTCAGTCTCAAGAATATTTCTAACCAACTCAGGATCAGTACCGTCTACTATCAGTAAGACACCTTTTTGTAGAAATTTATCATCAATGTCTGAAGCGGCTTCTTCTAATGCCAGCAGCCCTTCTTTTCTTGCTATATTCGCAAGTTCAATAACTTTTTGAATGATTTCTGCTGGGGCAAGCTGTTTTACCTGTACAATATATTTAATTGTTTTAAAAGCATTTAGAAATTTATTTAAAGGATAGTTTATCATCGTAGCGGCAATTGTACCACCCAAAACAATCATGATAGATGAAGCACTGTAAAACCATGAAAGAGGCCCAACTTGCATCATAGATACCCCTATGAATAAAATACCTAATACAAAACCTACTATTGTTGCAATATCCATATATACACCCCACTTTAGTAACTACGAATATCTACTCATTATTCTCTATATTTTTAAAGCAAACAATTTTGTTCCTAAATTCAATAATGCGTTCTATAACCTCTTCGACAGTTTCCGACACCACAATTTTTTTCCCTGTCGTTGTTGAAATGACAGTATCTGGCGTCGATTCAATAAACTCTATTAACTCAGCATTGACATAAAATACTTTACCGTTAAATCTAGTCACCTTTATCATAACATAATTCCCCCATATATAACAACAGGAAGTTGGAAATTTCGAGCTTTTACACGAAATTCCCAGCTCCCAAAACCATAAATAATTATGGTTTATTCAGATTACCTCTTAAGGCTTACTAATTCCTGTAACATTTCGTCGGAAGTTGTAATAATCCTGGAGTTCGCTTGGAAGCCTCTCTGTGTTGTAATCATTTCTGTAAATTCTTTAGATAAATCTACATTAGACATCTCAAGCGTTCCTGGAGTCAATGTGCCTACGCCACCAGAACCAGGTTTCAACCCTTTTGTAAACTCTCCAGAGTTTGTGCTTGGAATAAACATGTTGGAGCCAACATTTTGAAGTCCCGCTGGGTTTTCAAAAAATCCCAATGCTATCAAGCCTAATGATTGCTGCTGACCATTATTGTATATCCCTGTTATAACACCATCTGACCCGATATTGAAGTTAACCATTTCACCTGGTGGATACCCATTAACATCGGTAGCCTTTACAGAAGATTCTGCCTTAAATTGAGTCAGATTACTAAAGTCCATCTCAATATCAAAACTATCTGTTGCAGAAGACCCATTAGGTAAAACAGTAATCGTCTGGGTTACTGGTGCAGTAGCACTAGTCTCAATAATTTTTCCATTGACATCAAATTCTACATATCCTTGTGCAGGAGCACCTGTTGAATTCGTCCCATCTGCATACCAGAACCACTGGGTATCCGTACCTGCATTGACTTGATTCTTAACAAATGTAAGATTAATTGTATATGGATTACCTAATTTGTCATATGCCGTATAAGGAACTGTAAAAGTATCTGCGTCTGTAGCAGTAGTCATTACACCATCAATATCTGATTGTGAATATGGCGCTGAAGCACTAGTAGGATCAAATGCATTAGCTACCCCTTCAAAAGACGTATCTAAATTCCCTGAAAACTCAGCAGAAGTTGTTGCGCTTGCTGCAAGAATTCTCTTATTTCCATTGGTTTCATCGTTAAAAATATTGAGCGGTTGCATTTCTTTTTCTGTATCAAATTCTACTGTACTGCCTTCTTTTCTTTCCTGCCAACCATAAACATTCATACCGTTTGAAGCCACTATATTTCCTAATTTGTCTCTATTAAAGTTTCCTGCACGGGTAAACCTGTATGTGTCTTTGTTACCTCCTCTTACGATGAAGAAACCATCTCCTTCAATCGCCAAATCTGTAGGATTATCCGTTCTTTGCAGACTTCCTCTGGTAAATAACGTATCTACAGATGCAACTGAGATTCCCAAACCTACTTGCATAGGATTTGTTCCTCCACGCCCAGTTTCACTGTCAGGAGCAGAAGACCCCTTTAATGTCTGTGTAAATACTTCTTGGAAAGTTACCCTACTAGATTTAAAACCTACCGTGTTAACATTGGCAATGTTATTACCAATAACATCCATGCGCGTCTGATGTGCCCTTAATCCGGAAACGCCGGAAAACATTGATCTCATCATATTACTTATCCCCCTCTAGTTCTTTCCGATGCAACACTTTCATTCCGTCAATCGGTCGGGAATGAATAGCCTCCTATAAGGTCCGGCTATATGATTACTGCACCGTCAATATTCGTAAAAACATTCTCTTTTAACTCTTCATTATTCACTGCTGTAATGACTGTCCTATTTTTTACACTTACAACCATTGCAATGCTATCCATTAATACTAAAGATTCTTTTACTCCTTTTTGTTCCGCTTTCGAAACAGCTTCATTGATTCTATTCATCTGTGATGTATCTATTTGTATATTTCTGGATTTCAAACGTGCTTCTGCATGCTTAGAAAACTTTACTCCTTGTACGTTATTGACTGCATTTTTTAATACACTATCAAATCCAGTAGATGAATTTTGAACTTTTCGATTTTTACTTGGCTTAGTAGGTATTGCCGTCTTGCCAGTAGTAATAACCCTATTACTTAACATTGGATTATAACTCATTTATATCACCACACTATCTTATGCCTACAACGTTGTTCGCTGGAATTCCTACCTCATCCAGTACAACTGAAACATCTTCTCCAACTTCATATTCTTTTAATACACCTGTAATACGAATATCATATTCATTTACTTCTCCATCTTCAACAACTGTGTTTGTAACCACTACTGTGACTTCTTCTCCAACATGTTCACTTAAATATGTTTCTAGATCTTCAAACTCTTCTTCTTCTTCTTCACTTAATGCTACATCATTAATTGTAAATTCTGCATTATCAATCATTGAATATGCGGTTCCGTTTATCATCGTTATTTCACTTACATCGCCACTGACATCCATACATTGATATGTTTCTGCATCAATAAATACAGCAGTCACATTTTTACCAATCATACTTGTGTAATCAGTAATACTATCTGTTTCTCCAACAGATGTTGTATTATCATGTACATATTGAATGTCATCTACCGGTACATCTGTTTCATCAACCACTGCATATGCTTGACCATTTGCCAACCTCACACTATCTACTGTTCCAGTAATCTCTTCATATGCTCCTGTCTCATCATTTGCTATAATTGCAGTAATCTCTTTGCCAACTAAAGCAAAAGCTGCTGAATTACTTATCGTAGTATTCATATTCTGCATTTGTTCTAATGAAGAAAACTGAGCCATCTGTGCAATAAACTCTTGATTCTCCATTGGCGACAATGGATCCTGATATTTTAATTGTGTCACAAGTAAATTCAAAAAATCATCTTTACCTAGCTCTCCAGTATTTCTTGTTGAAGTGGTAGTGGTAGTACTATAACTACTCTGCACTGAATCTACAGACATATTTCCCCTCCTTACGCAGTAAATTCAATATTACTGCCTGAAATTTGATAAGGATTGACGATGGAATGTTTTCCTTCATATCCAGAAACCACCTCAATACCTTCTTTTGAATCACTATTCATTAACTTCTTACGTACTTTCGACGATTTTCCTCTCTCGTACGCCTGCTGTTGTGCACTATTATCACCAACTGATACACTGAATCCTTTAACGTTTAATCCTTGACTTTCTAGCGCATCTTTTAGTTGAGGAAGACTTGATTCAATAATCTCTTTTACTTGCTGGCTTTCAGCAACAAATTTTGCAACCATCATACCGCGTTCAGTGACGATTTCCAATGAAAGTTTTCCTAAATTTTCAGGTTTCATCTGTACCGTCATTTCTGTTTTCCCATCAGCAATTACTACCTTAGCATTATCAACAACTTGTTGAAGTACATTTTCTTTATTAATGTTTAACATGCTAAACACTTTGTTTGAAGTTTCAATAGTTGAAACTTCATTCTTTTCTTCTAACACTTCATTAAATGGAATAATTGTCTGTTGTTGTTCAGTATTATTGGTCTGTAAATTAACAACCTTGACTTTGTTATCAAAATCAAATTCTCGGGCATCAGAATGACTTTCATTTTCTTTCCCATCCCCTTGATTTTGCATCTCTTTGTCAATATCCACTTCCCCAATAGCCTGTTCCTCAACATTCTCTGTGGTATCGATAGATGATTGTTCACTGGCTGACTGTTGTGCTTGATTATAATTCATTTGGTGAGCAGTCTCCTCTACTACAACTTGAACACCCTCCTGTATCATTTCTAAATTCTCAAACTTCTGTTTTAATTGGGATATTTCTGTTTCCAGAGTACTCAGAATTTTAGATTCTTCGACGGTTAACGCTTCAACTTGGGTGACAATCTCTTCAACCTGTTCAATGATATTAATTTTATCTGATACAGAAATTTCAACATCATTCTCTAATGTCACTAACAACGTTTTCACATTTGCCAAATCTTCTTCTGTCAAAGTCTCCTGTTGCATCATTTCTTCAATTTCACCAACGTCTAGTCCACTGATATCAGCTAAATACACCATTACTTCATCACTAGGTGCCACGACATCTTCATTGCTTATGAAAACCTCTTCATCTTTTACAATAGATTGTCCTACTTGTGATTCAATCTTTTTCGAAATAAATTTCTCTTTTGTCACCCTAGTATTCTTTTCTGCTTTTGCTGATACATATTTTGATTTGTCATTATTGTTATTTGATACATTTTCTAAAACATTTTTGAAGTCTTTACTCTGCTGCGAAGAATTAGTATCACTCTTAACATTCATTACGGAATTACCCAAATTTGTTTGATAACGCTGGTTTGTTTGAAATACATCCATCACGTAATTATTCATCTTATTTCACCCCCTCTCCATAATCATTTATATAGACACTTTCAACTTTCAACCATCTTTTTAGTACTCAAATGGATATTGTTCTGCCATTCTTTCTGTCACTTTAGCAGCAAAACTTTTATCCATTGACGCCAGTATTTCTGCAACTTGATCAGTTTTCATAACTTTCAAAACTTCTATTATAAGATTCATTCTTGCGTTTCCCATTTCTTCAAATATCTTCGCTGCATCCTCAGCTTCCATTTTCTCATATTTTGATGCAAATTCCTTGATCTCATTATTCACTTTCTCTTCTTGTAAAATTTCAGCATACAATTCCTGTGCCTTTTCCTTGTCAATGAGTTCAAAATACTGTCTAAAATCTGTCTTTTTATTCTCTTTGATATCATTAAAGAAATTTTCTCTATCTGTTTCTAGTTGAAGCCTCTCTTGTCCTAATGTTAATTTCATATCTTCAATTTTCTGCTGCTCATCTATAAATTCTTGGTAATCATCTCTAATATCCGTTAGTGTTTCAAGTTCCTTCGTTAACTCCCCTGCTAGCTTACTCTCTTCTTCATATTCTGCTTTATATGTGAGATATCTATCTATCAACTCTGCTTTATTCATATATTGTGGATCCTCTGGGTCAGGCTTTGGTGGGAGTATTTGTTGCACATAGGGAATATCCTCTAATAACGGCCTTGCTTTCTCACCCACTCCCCCTACGTTATATTTTATAAATACGACAGGTAAACTTAGAAGTAATAAGATCACCACCAGCAAAACTATTTTTATCAATAGATTTTGAAACATATTTGATTTATCTTTTTCATTCTTTTCTTTTTTTGCCTTCTCCTCTGTTTTTGCCATTCAAATCCTCCATCACTTTTTCATATATTTAAAACTTACAACCTCATCAGTTATTTTTTCTTCTTTTTTCATCTCATTATATGAAAATACTTGATGTTTTTTATCTTTTAATAACTCAAGTGTTTTTTTCTCTTTCGCTGCAATCATTAGTTTCTCTCTATATATATCGACATTCTCTGATGCTTTGTTAACATTATTTTCTTGCTTACTCGACTGTATTTTTAGTGATGATAGATATGCATTATATTGACGTAATGTATCCACCTGAATATTACCGGAACTCTCTTTAGCAATACTATTTAAACAACTATTCTGTTTGCTAGTAATATCACTTAGTTTTTGCTGTTCATTATTAAGAGTACGCATTTGTATTGCAAGCTGATTCTTCGCTTCTTTTTCTAATTGCTTTTTTATATTTAAAACAGTTTGTAATCGATAAATAAATTTCGCCACTTACAATACCCTCCTAACACAACACTTCATTCATCATTGCTAATACTTCTTCAAGTGTAAATTGATCATATATATCCTGTTGTAAAAATGTATTGATACTATCAATACATTCAATCGCATAGTCTATATCCTGGCTACTTCCTTTTACATAGGCACCAATATTAATTAAATCTTCCGCCTCTGAATAAATTGCCATTACTTTCTTAATTTTATTTGCAAGTTGTTTATGGTCATCTGAAACAATATCACCCATGACTCTACTAATACTAGATAACACATCTATCGCTGGATAATGGCTTCTATTGGCTAAACGTCTAGATAAAACAATATGTCCATCTAGAATTCCACGTGCAGTATCTGTGACTGGTTCATTCATATCGTCACCATCGACTAAAACAGTATACATACCTGTAATAGAACCGTGCTCAGAATACCCTGCACGTTCTAAAAGCTTTGGTAATAAAGCAAAAACAGATGGTGTATACCCTCTAGATACTGGCGGTTCACCAATCGCTAAACCAACTTCCCTCTGTGCCATTGCAAAACGGGTAAGTGAATCCATCAATAGAATCACATTTGCCCCTTTTTTATCTCTAAAATATTCAGCTATAGAAGTAGCAAGTAATGCTCCTTTTAATCTCACTAGTGCAGGTTGATCTGATGTAGCTACAATAAGAATAGAACGCTTTAGGCCTTCTTCTCTTAAATCCTTTTCAATAAATTCTTTTACTTCTCTTCCACGTTCCCCTATTAGTGCTATCACATTAATATCTGAAAGAGAATTACGGGCAACCATGCCCATCAAAGTACTTTTCCCTACACCACTTCCTGCAAAGATTCCAATTCTTTGTCCTTTTCCCACTGTTAAAAGCCCATCCATCGCCTTTACACCGAGAGATAAAGGTTCTGATATCCTATTTCTGGACATTGGATCTGGTGGGGTGTTTTCTACAGGGTAAAAATCATGTGCGTCCAAAGGTCCTTTATCATCTATTGGATTCCCAAGTCCATCTAGCACCCTACCTATAAGCGCTTCGCCTACTCTCACACGCAATGAGTGTCCTGCTGCAACAACTAGACTCCCAGATCCTACACCACTCATGTCACCCAATGGCATAAGTAGTACTTTATCATTCTTAAAGCCCACAACTTCTGCCATAATACGATTTTCTTTTCGATTCGTGTGAATATAACATAATTCACCAATGTTTACTGCTGGTCCACAAGATTCAATTGTAAGTCCAACTACCTGCGAAACTTTACCACAGTATTTTATATATGAGCCGTTTTCTAATGTCTGACGGTATTTTCCTAAGTCAAAATTTGATTTTAAATTTTCCACTCCTCACTCACACTCTCTTTCTGTGTCAACATCTCATTAAAAGCTTCTTCAATTGCTTCCAACTGTGTTTGAACACTTGCGTCAATACTACCCATAGGTGTTTCAATGATGCAATCACCTTTCGCGAGTGATAAGTCCTGTTTAATTTCCAATTCACCTGAAAACCCATTCTTATGGGCAATCATATCCTTTTTTTCTAACACTATTTCATAATCTTCTGGCGAAACTTTTATCACAACATGTGCAACACCTTTACATTGAAGTAGTGCCTGCCCTACAAGTGAAGAAACTGCTTCAGTTCGGAATTCCAATTCATCCCCAATAACCTTTTTCGCAATATCTAAAACTAGTTGAATCATTTCTCCTTCAAAAGAATCCAGCATTGCCTCATATTCTCTCTTTGCTGTAGCTTTTATATTTTCTGCTTCTCTTAGAAGACCTTCTGCCTTCTCTGTTACTTCTGCATGTCCAAGCTTATATCCGTCTCTCCTTGCTTCTTCAAAAACAACCGTTACCATTTCCTCAGCCTGCAGTTTCGCATCCTGAATAACCTGAGCAGCAGATAGGTTTGCATCGCTAATAATTTGTTGTGCTTCACGCTTTGCATCTTCAATAAGCTTTACATGTAAGTTTTCTTGTTGATCTTCTTGCTGATCAATTTGCAGTTCTATTTGGTCTTCTTTTATTACATTTTTTGGTTTTTCCGTATTTATAATTACAGGTATCCCTACATTAACCTGAAACTTTTTCATCACTCTAGACAATAATTTCATCTCCTCCGCCTCTAGAGATAACTATCTCACCAGCATCTTCAAGTTTTCGAATGATATTAACAATTTTTTGTTGTGCTTCTTCAACATCTCTCAAACGTACTGGTCCCATGAATTCCATATCTTCCTTAATCATTTCAACTAAACGCTTGGACATATTTGTAAAAATAATCTCCTGTACTTCTTCACTCGAGCCTTTAAGAGCCAATGATAATTCATTATTATCCACTTCTCTAAGAAATCTTTGAATAGATCTACCATCCAGCGTTACAATGTCGTCAAATACAAACATTCGTCGCTTGATATCTTCTGCAAGATCTGTCTCTTCTATCTCTAATGTTTCGATAATGTGTCTTTCTGTACCCCTATCGACAGAGTTTAATATGTCGACAATGGCTTGAATACCTCCTGCTGTTGCATAATCTTCTGTAACAAAGGACGAGAGTTTCTTTTCCAATACTCTTTCAACTTCCTTAATTACTTCTGGAGATGTACGATCCATCGTAGCAATCCTTCTCGCTACATCAGCTTGTTTGTCCTGTGGCAGTGAAGAAATAACTGTAGCCGCCTGCATTGGCTTTAAATAGGCAAGAATAAGCGCGATTGTCTGCGGATGTTCTCCCTGAATTGAATTTAGTAGCTGACTTGGATCTGCTTTACGTACAAAGTCAAAAGGTCTTACTTGCAAGGATACTGTTAGTCTATTAATAACCTCCAGCGCTTTTTGTGATCCTAGCGCTTTTTCAAGTATATCCTTAGCATAACCAATACCTCCTTCTGCAATATATTCTTGCGCAAGGCAAATTTGGAAAAACTCACCCAAAACTTTCTCCTTGTCTTCAGGAGTTACCGTTCTTATATTTGCAATTTCAAGTGTTAACTGTTCAATTTCTTCTTCTTTTAAGTGTTTAAATATTTCTGCAGATTTTTCAGGCCCCAATGCAATCAATAACATTGCTGCTTTTTCTCTACCTGAAATATCTGTCTTAAGCCCACGAGACACTGGCTGTCACCCCAATCTATTTTTAATCCCAATCTTCAGCCAACCAGTTCCTTAACAACTGCGCTACTGCATCTGGTTTTTGTTTGACAAACTTCTCAATTTGTTTCTTAACTTCTGAACCATCTTCCAGCTCTATATCTGGTAACATTTCATTGTCACGTGCTGACATTGCATATTTCATTGAACCTGTTGCCGGTTGTAAAGCAACTTCTTCACGTGTCCCATTCATTCTAAATATTGCTAACACAATTAAACCAATTAAAATAGCAACAAGTATTAGTGGCGCCAGAACTTCAAACAATCTTATAGCCATAACACTTATTGGTGTACCAGCATCAGCAATAGAAGGCAATTCATTAATTTGAACATCAACCTTTTCAATCGGTATGCCAGCACCAGCTGCAACTGTTTCTTTTACATCTTCAGCATTTGCTCTTGGTCTTGCTTCCACCCCATCGGAAACTTGTTTATAATGTAATATTACAGCAATAGATGAGTTTGTGGGGTTTACTTTACCAATTGCCTTTGTAGACTGCTCAACAATTTTATTCACCTCATAATTGGTAACTTCATCCGTCAGCTTATACTCTCCTGTTTCTCCGTTTGATTCATTTGGGTAAACTGGTAAATTACTGTCAGTCCCAGGAGCACCCCCTGTTGTACTATTTGTTGCAGATTCTTTTTTTGACTGCATACTTCGTATAATACCTTCCCCATCTACAACTGGCTCATAAATCTCCCTATTTGTTATCAAAGTGTCAAAATCTAACTCAAGATTTGCCATTACACTCACATTATCCGCTAACGGGCTAAGTATCTCCTTAACTTGATTCTCCACCCCTCTTTTAACAGATTGCTTTAAAGCGTATTGTTTATCAAGACTACTAGCAATACTTTCATCACCTTGTTGATTTAGAATATTTGTATTATTATCAAGGATTGTTACATTTTCAGGCTCAAGTCCTTCCACGCTACCTGCGACAAATCTTTCAATCCCTTTTATCTGTGTACTTGTAAGCTCATCATAGGAATCTATTACCACACTTGCTTTTGCCTTTTCAGCTTTTGCTCCAAAAAAAGCTGTTTTTTCTGGTATGCTCAGCTTAACTGCTGCATCTCTCACATTATCCATTTCTTTAAGGGTAGCTGCAAGATCCCTTTCTTTATATTCTTGATATCTTTTCTGTCTTTCAGTATCTGTAGTCCCTAAACTTGTTTTATTATAGTCATCAAAACTCACACCACTTCTTGGAAGACCTTCCTGAAGAAGAGACGCTCTTGCCTTTTTTAAATCATTTTTTTCCACACTAACTGCACCGTTATCATCCACATCATAAGAGATTCCTGATTTTTCTAATTGCGCAATGACATCCTGCATCTCTTTTGTTTCAAGATCAGATACAAGTTCTTGATATTGTGGACGAGATATGACAAGAATTGCTATTACAACACTTAGAAATATAACCGCCGACATTATCATTAATTTTGTTCTATTTTTTTTATCTAAATTATTCCAAAAATCCATGAATTGTTCAGGTATTTTTCGTAATATTTCAGGCATATTTACACCTCTGTATTCTGGTTTATTGTTGAGAGTTGAGAATTGAGAGTCATTAAACGCTCACCCATCAGCCATCAACTGTCTTTTTACATTTGCATTCTCATTATTTCATTATAGGCATCCATAATTTTATTACGAACTTGAACTGTAAGCTCAAGCGCTATAGCCGCCTTTTCAGAATCAATCATAACTTTAGAAATATTGTCTACTTTTCCAGCAGCCAACAATGTATTTGACTCATCAGCTTGATTCTGTAATTGGTTTACATCCCCTATTGCATTCCTCAGGAAATCAGAGAAATTTACTGTTTCTACAGCCTCTTTGTCTTGAATTTGTTTAGTGATATCCATTAACTTTAAATTGCTGTCAATTCCTTTAATCTCCATATTCTATCCTCCCCAGACAGTTTTTAGATTCTATTTCCCAATTTCTAAGGCTTTTAAAGCCATACTTTTTGTTGAATTGATAGCTGCTACATTTGCTTCAAAGGAACGAGTAGCAGAAATCATGTTTACCATTTCAGTCATTATGTCTACATTGGGCATCATCACATAACCATCTTCATCGGCATCTGGATGTCCAGGATTATGCACTTTTTTAAATGGGGCGGTATCCTCGGTAATACGATCAACTCTAACGCCATTCAAATTGCTATTCCCTTGGGATAATGATTTACTACTTTCATTTAAATATTTAGAAAAAACGCCAGCCCCTTCTCGTTTTTCAAAGACAGCTACTTTTCTACGGTAAGGCGTACCATTTTCAGTTCTTGTTGTGTCTGCATTAGCGATATTCTGCGATATCAAATCCATTCTCAATCTTTGAGCTGAAAGCCCACTAGCACTTATATCTAATGACTTGAAAAAAGACATTTTATTCTCCCTCCATAACGATTATTTAATATCTCGAATTGTATTTCTAACCGAACTTAATTTATTAGATAGTTGCTGAACAACAGCATTATAGTAAATATTGTTCTTTGACAGCAATGCCATTTCAGCATCAATATCAACATTGTTTTTATCAATTCTCATAGTATTCCCCTTAGCATCTTCCTTTAATTGAATAGGAATGTTATTCACATCTTTTAGACCGATAGGAATATGCTTTTCATGGGTTCTATTCCCCGATACTTTTTTCTGTTCTAACGCTTCTGTTAAAAAATTTTCAAACGCTACATCCTGTCTTTTATATCCAGGTGTATCAACATTGGCCAAATTATTCGCAATTGCCTCATTGCGAAGCCAAGAAGCATCTACAGCTTTTTCTAGTATCGAGGTATTATTAAACATTTTGCTAATCATTCTTTCACCTTCTAACTTCTTAATATAACTTTTTTCGACAAATATACATACAACCATAATCAATATATTCGACATTAAAGTGCGTATTCCTTCAAAAAACACGATATTTTACGATATTTTTACAAAATAAAGAGAGAGAATTTTATGTACCCAACCCATATAATGTCTGTTTCCATAATAAATTGTATTGTTTTGTCATTTTTTTGTATATGGGTATTATTGACCATTCTTATAGGACTAAAAGACTATAACAGGTTTACAAAACGCTGAATATCAATGATTGAAAGAAAAAACATATATTGCCCAATCCTCACAGATTGGGCAATATATGTTTTACTCTTATCATATAATATTGTTCATTATAACATTTTATCTATTCCAAGTGTTTTATGAGCGCAAGTGACCTCTCTGCAATTTTTCTATTTTTCTCCCTCTTTTTCCGAATTCGTTCGTTTAATTTTGGCAACAAACCAAAATTAATATTCATGGGTTGAAAACTGCCAATTGAGCAATCAGAAACATAATGGCTTAACGCGCCAAGTGCAGTTTCACGAGGAAATATTAATGGGTCTTGTTCTTTCATTTTCCTTGCCATGTTAATGCCAGCAATTAATCCTGATGAAGCAGATTCAATATAACCTTCTACACCTGTTATTTGACCAGCAAAAAACACATTGTTATTACTCCTACTTTGATACACTGGATTTAATAACTTTGGAGAATTAATATATGTATTACGATGCATTACACCATATCGCATAAACTCTGCATTTTCCAAACCAGGAATCATACTAAAAATTCTTTTTTGTTCGCCCCATTTAAGATGTGTTTGAAATCCCACGATGTTGTATAAAGTACCTTCAGCATTATCTTGTCTCAACTGAACGACAGCATAGGGTTCTTTCTCTGTCCTTGGATCAATTAGACCAACAGGTTTTAACGGGCCAAATAAAAGTGTCTGTTCGCCTCTTTTTGCCATTGTTTCAACAGGCATACACCCTTCAAATACAACCTGTTTTTCAAAACTCTTCATTTCTGCCTCTTCACCATGTACCAGTTCATTCCAAAACTTAAAGTACTCCTCTTTCGTCATGGGGCAGTTAATATAATCCGCATCACCTCGGTCATATCTAGCTGCTTTAAAAGCTTTTGTAAAATCTATTGATTCATACATCACAATCGGCGCAGCAGCATCGTAAAAATATAAATAATCATCGCCTGTGAATTTCATTATTTCCTTCGCCAACGCTTCCGAGGTTAATGGTCCTGTTGCAATAATTATATTCTCATCTTGAGGAATTGTTTTGACTTCTTCATGAATGATTTGTATGCGTTCATGATTTTGTATCCTTTCAGTCACCATTTTTGAAAAACCTTCGCGATCAACAGCCAAGGCTCCCCCTGCTGGTACTTTGGTCGCATCTGCACATTCCATAATTAATGAACCCATTAACCGCATTTCTTCTTTTAATAGTCCTACTGCATTTTCTAACTGATTGGATCGAAGCGAATTACTGCATACCAATTCCGCCATATAAGGTAAATGATGCGCAGGTGAGTATTTTTGTGGCTTCATCTCATATATTTTAACAGGTATCCCTTCTTTTGCAATCTGCCACGCTGCCTCACAGCCTGCCAATCCCCCGCCAATAACGGTTACTGTCATGCATCTATTCCCCTTTCATAATCACACTCTTTATTTGTACATTGAATTTTACTTGATTTCTTCGTTACTTTTTTCACTAATACCTGCTGACATTGTGGGCATTTTTCTTCTACAGGTTGATCCCAAGTCATCAATTCACATTGGGGATAATTCTCGCAACTGAAATATTTCCTACCTTTCCTAGTCTTTTTGATGACTACCTTTCCACCACATAGCGGACAATCAACACCCGCTTCTTCTAAAATAGGCTTAGCATTCCTACACTCTGGAAATCCTGGACAAGCAAGAAATTTGCCGAATCTGCCCATCTTAATAACCATATTTCTTCCACATTTTTCACACTTAATATCAGTTACCTCATCCTGAATTTCTATATCACCAATTTCTTCTTCAGCTTCTTTTAAAGTTTCAGCAAAGGGATGATAGAATTTTCTCAATACTTCTACCCATTCCTCACGTCCGTCTTCAATTTCATCTAGCTGCTGTTCCATATTCGCAGTAAAAGCTATGTCTACAATATCATTGAAATGCTTTTTCATTAATTCTGTTATTATCTGTCCTAATTCTGTTGGTTTAAGTTGCTTTTTTTCTCTTTCGATATAGCCTCTTCCAAGAATAGTTGAAATAGTAGGTGCGTACGTACTAGGACGTCCAATCCCTTTTTCTTCTAACGCCTTTACCAATGATGCCTCCGTATATCGTGGTGGCGGTTGTGTAAAGTGTTGTTTGGGATTTAGTTTATCTAGTTGAACGAATTGCCCTTCCTGTAATTCTGGGATATTGCTCTGCTCTTCTTCAACTTCTTCATCTCTACCTTCCACATATATTTTCATAAACCCAGCAAATTTTATCTTTGAACCATTTGCCTTAAAAATATAATCTTTTGCTTGTATTGTAACACTTAGTACGTCAAATAACGCCTCTTTCATTTGACTAGCTACAAAACGCTCCCAGATCAGTTTATATAATTTGTATTGATCTGTCTTTAGCGATTCCTTTATCTGTTTCGGCATGAGATGTACATGTGTAGGGCGAATAGCCTCATGGGCATCTTGAGAACTCTTTTTACTCTTATATTGTCTTGGTTTATCCGGTACATATTCAATGCCATAATTTTGCTCAATAAATTCTCGACTATGATCCTTCGCCTCATCAGAAATACGTGTAGAGTCAGTTCTCATGTATGTTATTAAACCGATTGTACCTTCTCCCTTTACATCTATACCTTCATATAATTGCTGGGCAGCCATCATTGTTCTTTTAGCGGTAAAGCCCAACTTTCTAGATGCTTCCTGTTGCAACGTACTCGTAATAAACGGGGGCGCAGGATATTTTTTTCTTTCACCTTTTTTAATATTTTTAACCAAATATTTGGCATCTTTAAGCTCATTCAGCACTTTGTCCATGTCTTCTTTATTCTTTAATGCTATTTTTCCTTTTTGCGTTCCATGAAACTTTGCCTCAAAGTCACTATTTGATTTTTCATCTTTCAAGATCGCCATCAGTGACCAATATTCTTCAGGCACAAAATCTTCAATAGCATCTTCTCTATCACAAATAAGCCGAGTTGCAACCGACTGTACTCTACCGGCACTTAATCCTCGTCTTACTTTTTTCCATAGTAATGGACTAATCTTATACCCAACGATTCTATCTAAAATTCTACGCGCCTGTTGCGCATTAACAAGCTTTTCATCAATATTTCGTGGACTCTTTATCGCAGTTTTGACTGCAGTTTTTGTAATTTCATTAAACGTAATTCGATATTTCTTCTTCTCATCAATATTTAATGCATTAGCTAAATGCCAAGATATAGCTTCGCCCTCACGGTCGGGGTCAGTAGCAAGAAATATCTTATCAGAGTTCTTTGCTTCTCTCTTTAGTTTTGATAAAAGTTCACCTTTTCCTCTAATTGTTATATATTTAGGTTGGAAATCATGGTCAACATCCACCCCTAACTGACTTTTGGGTAAATCCCGCAAATGTCCCATAGAAGCAACAACCTTATAATTCTTTCCTAGATATTTTTTTATTGTTTTAGCCTTTGCAGGAGACTCCACAATTACAAGATAATTTGGCATCTTTTTTCCCTCCTCTAGTGTTTATAAAAATCAATTGGATCGTCTACTGTTGTAGACGTACAGAATAACTAGAGTTCGCTTCACTCACTAAGTTATTCTAGCATGAATCTTTGTCCGGGTAGTTGTTGTATCCACCCTTCCATTTCCAGTATTGTTAGTACAGCATTTAGCTTTTGTACACTAAATCCTGTTTTTACACATAACTCATCAATATGTACAGGCGTGGTCGCCATCGTACGTAATATTATTTTTTGTTCCTCAGATAAAAGCTCCTTGGAATCATTTATACGTTTAAAATTAGTATTAGTATTACATAATTCCCTATTAATAATCGAAATTTGAGTTGAAATTTCTTCTAAAATATCATCAACACTTCCTACCAATTTTGCTCCCTGCTTGATTAGACTATTCGTTCCTTTACTTAAAGGTTGATCAATATTGCCTGGTACAGCAAAGACTTCTCTTCCATGCTCAAGTGCTAAACTCGCGGTAATAAGTGAACCACTCTTTTCCCCTGCTTCTATAACTAATGTACCCAGGGAAAGACCGCTTATAATTCTATTTCTTAAAGGAAAATAAGCTGGAATTGGTTGCACGCCTGGATAATACTCTGAAACAACTGCACCATGTTTAATAATATATCCCATCAATTCACTATTTTCTTTTGGATATACAATATCTACACCGCATCCTAACACCGCTATCGTCCGTTTCCCCGCTTTCAATGCACCTTTGTGAGCAAAACTATCTATTCCTCTCGCCATCCCGCTGACAACAGTAATTCCGCATTGTGCTAATTCATTGGAAAGTATTTCAGCAACTTTTTTTCCATAAACAGAGGCTTTTCTTGAACCTACCACAGCAATTGCAGCTTCATCTGATGGTTTGAGTTCACCTCTAATAAATAAAATTCTTGGCGGATCAAAAATATGTTTCAGTCTCTCTGGATATGCAATATCCTGTATCGTAATCGCCTGAATTTTCATACGATGCATGGTGTCTAAGATCTTCTTAGCTTTACTCAAATCTTTATTGCATAAATGATTGATATCTTTATCCGCAAGTGTACGTATTGCTTTTAACACTCTTACATCAGCACGCCATACTTCTTCTGGATTCTCAAAATGTTCCAAAAGTCGTCCAATCTTGACTTTTCCCAATCCCTCCATACTTTCGAGCCACAGCCAGTATATTAATTTGTCCATCATGATGCCTCCAATTAAATACTACACATATTTTACAGTACTACAAAAAAAACTTCCTGTAAAGAACTTTTTTAGAAAAATGTTCTTCACAAGAAGTTACCCCTTCTTTCTTTGTCGTACTACTTCATACATTAGTATGCCTGATGCAATACCGACATTTAGCGATTCAGCATGCCCTACAATCGGTATTTTAACAAGGTGATTAGACATTTCAACTACCTGCTTAGATACGCCATTTGCCTCATTTCCAATGACAATAACTAAACCTTGTCTCATATCTATTTCAAAATGATATTCTGCATCAGAAAGATGCCCAGAAATGATAGACAGCTCCCTTTCTTTGAAAAAGGAAAAAGTTTGATTAATATCTTCACTTTTTATAACAGGCAAATGAAATAGTGAACCCATTGTAGAACGTACAGATTTAGGATTATATATGTCTACACATCCCTTTGATAAAATCACTGCATCCGCACCTGCCGCATCTGCCGTTCTTACAATTGTCCCCATATTACCAGGATCTTGTATTGCATCGCAATACACAATAAAAGGTGAATGTTTGAAATTAACATCTTCTAAACTATGTGATTTTATTGAGAGAACAGCCAAAACACCTTGAGGTGATTCTGTTTGAGAAATTTCGGCAAATAGATTATCTGGGATATTAAATAATTTATAGTAAGATTGAGAACACAAATTGATAAAAGCCCTATTTCTTTCATTAGAATAAAAGCTGTTACTCAGTGCAACAGCTTTTATTTTCGCATTGGATTGAAGCGCTTCCTTTACCATACGAATGCCCTCAATCACAAATTCATTATACTTTTCTCTATTATTTTTGAGAGCAAGTGATTTAATATGTTTTATATTTTTATTATGATGACTAGAAATATCCATAAACATAAAACTATTTTTCCCCCAATGACTTTTTGTCTAATTTATTAATGTCCGCATTCGCACCGATAATCACTAGAACATCATCATATTTAATCTTATCGTCTGCTTTAGGTGAAATATTTATATCATTACCATTTTTGATAGCCATAATATTGATGCCATATCTAACACGAACATTTAATTCTACTAATGTTTGACCTACCCAAGGCTCAGGGACAGCTATTTCAATAATACTATAATCGGGAGATAATTCAATATAATCAAGTATATTCGTAGATACAAGATTATGCGCAACTCTTACCCCCATATCCTGCTCTGGAAATATAACTCTGTCAGCGCCCACTTTCTGAAGCACTCTCGCATGGATTTCACTACGTGCCTTTGTCAATATATACTTAACACCCATTTCTTTTAACATTAATGTCACCAATATACTAGCTTGTAAATCACCACCAATAGTCACAACTGCTACGTCAAAATTTCTTACTCCTAGGGATTTCAGAATATTTTCATCAGTAACATCTGCTATGACAGCATGGGTTACATATTCTGTCATATTTTGAATAACTTCTTCATCTCGGTCAATTGCCAAAACTTCATATCCCAATTCATATAATGTCTTTGCAACACTTTGTCCAAATCTGCCCATACCGAGCACCACAAAAGATCTCATGTTGTCTGCTCCCTTCATTCAATCTCAAATATATTAACCTACCATTACTTTACCTTCTGGATATTTAAGTTTGCCACTCGTTTTTTTACCACGCATCAGTAGTGCAAGCGCCATGGTAAGGACACCTACTCTTCCCAAGAACATGGTGATTATAACTGCAACCTTACTAACAGAGCTCAGTGAAGGTGTTATACCCAGTGATAAGCCAACTGTACCAAAAGCTGAAACTGCCTCAAAAAATATTTCCATAAATGTCGCTGTCTCAAAAATAGATAAGATAATCGTCGTAGTCAAGACAATCATAAGAGCAATAAAAACAATGGATAACGCTCGTAGAACGACAGAATGATGTAATCTGCGATTAAACATTTCTGTATCATCTTTTCCACTAATATGAGAGAAAACGGCAAATATAAGGACACCCAATGTAACTGTCTTTATTCCTCCTGCGGTAGATCCAGGTGATCCGCCAATAAACATCAAAACAATTGTCATAACTTGAGATGCTATAGTCAAGTCAGATAGAGAAATAGTATTAAATCCAGCCGTTCTTGTGGTAACCGATTGAAACATTGCTGCAAGTAGTTTATCTTTAAAAGATAATGCCTGCAATGTGTTTGGGTTATTATATTCCATTAGAAAGAAGAATACAAAACCTAGTACAAGTAAGATACCAGAAATAAATAAAACTAGTTTTGTATGTAATCGAAGGCTCCTTATATCTTTTGCCTGCATAATATTGGACCATACATAAAAACCTAAACCACCAATGACAACCAGTGCCATCACCGTTAAATTAACAATGGTATCTCCCGTATATCCTGTAAGACTTGTAAACTTTTTTGTTTCCCCCATGATATCAAATCCCGCATTACAAAATGCTGAAATTGCATGAAATATGCCTTTAAATATACCTTTAGTGATACCATATTCACTCGAAAATTTTATAGACAAAATTAACGCACCAGCACCCTCAAATAACAATGTACCAATGAGGACTTGTTTCGTCAGTCGTACAATTCCTTCAATTGTATATTGATTTAGGGATTCAGCAATCACTAGTCGCTCTTTAAAAGATATTTTTCGTCTTAATGCTAACGAGAACAATGTCGCCATCGTCATAAAACCAAGTCCACCTATTTGTATCAATAGTAGTATGACACTTTGTCCAAATATTGTCCAATGGGAATATGTATCAACAACAACCAACCCTGTAACACAAGTAGCTGAAGTCGCTGTAAACAGAGCATTAATATATCCGATACTACTTCCATCTCTCGAAGCTATTGGAAGATTCAACAAAATACTTCCCAGAAAAATAACCAACACATATCCCATAACAATCAATCGCGTAGGAGAAACGCTTACGATTTGTTTTATAAAAAAATTTCTTCTTCGATGTATCATCATGCAAATAACTCCTTTTTCTGGAGATTAGTATTCAAGAAAAAATTACAAAAATTGGAGGTACATTATGACCTCCAACCTATTTTGCCTTTATAAACTCGCTTTTGCTTTTTCTACTAACTGTCCAAATGTATCCATATCATTTACAGCAATATCTGCAAGCATTTTTCTATTTATTTCGATATTTGCTTTCTTTAAACCGTTCATAAATCTGCTGTAAGATAAACCATGCATTCTTGATGCAGCATTTATTCTAGAAATCCAAATTCTTCTGAAATCTCTTTTTCTTCTTTTTCTACCTACATATGCATAAACAAGGGATTTCATAACCGCTTGATTCGCAGTTTTATAAAGCTTGCTCTTCGCGCCTCTGTAACCTTTAGCAAGTTTTAAGACTTTTTTATGTTTTTTTCTGGCGTTCATAGCGCCTTTAACTCTAGCCATTTATTGAATCCTCCTCCGTAATCTATTCTTATTTATAAGGTATTAATTTCTTAATTGTCGCTTCATTAGCACTGCTTGCGTAACCTGTTTTTCTTAAATTTCTTTTTCTCTTAGTCGATTTCTTAGTAAGAATATGACTTCTGAAAGCTTTCGCTCTTTTCACTTTTCCAGACTTAGTAAGTCTAAATCTTTTTGCAGCACCTCTATGTGTCTTAATTTTAGGCATCTAAAACACTCCTCTCAAAATTTCAATATATATTGCTCATATAATTAATTATTGCTAATATTATCATATGAAAAGCTTTTTATTCAGCTTTATTAAACTATGCTTGTTGTTTTGCTCCTATAAACATAACCATATTTCTACCCTCAAGTTTTGGTTGTTTCTCAATAACGCCTACTTCACTTACTGCATCACCAAAACGGATTAAAAGAGTTTGGCCTAATGAAGAATGACGAACCTCACGCCCTCTAAAACGTACTGTCACTTTAACTCTGTTACCAGCACGAAGAAATTTCATAGCATGATTAACCTTAGTATTAAAGTCATGATCATCGATTTTTGGTGAAAACCTAACTTCTTTAACACTGACCACATGTTGCTTTTTCTTAGCTTCTTTTTCCCTTTTAGCCAACTCAAACTTATACTTACCATAATCCATTATCTTGCATACAGGTGGTTTAGCCTGTGGTGAAATTTTCACCAAATCAAGATTCTTTGAATAAGCCATTTTCTGCGCATCTTTTGCAGACAAAATACCTAATTGGCTTCCGTCATTGTCAATCAGTCTTATTTCCCTATCTCTGATTTCCTCATTAACCATTAACTTTTTATTTATGATCGTACACCTCCTAAAAAAATAAAAGTAGATAGAAAGAACCTATCCACTTATAACTAACATAACACTTATAACAGTCATATTAACCTTACTAGTTAAACTGCAAGGTGAGAAGTGGATAACTCCTGCTTTGTTTTTCCAACAATTAGTATACCACTCTCTAATCATGGTGTCAAGCAATTTTTTGACCAAATATAAATTTAAATTGCATCAAATGTTTTTACAAAAAGCATACAGACATGTCTCCAGATTAATATGGATATGGCTATAGATAGAAAAAACACGTGTATAAAAAATTAATTTTATATACACGCATTTCTTCTTGGTGGTCGCTACTGGAGTCGAACCAGCGACCTTCACGATGTCAACGTGACACTCTAACCAGCTGAGCTAAGCGACCATGCAACTCATTTTTTGGAGCAAAGTAATTATACAACATATGTGCTACTTCGTCAATATGCTTTTTTGTATTTACACCTTCATTTTAAACCCCGGGAGAATAACCTTGAATACATTTTCTGACCCAATGTTTACAAACTTCACTTGCCCAATATTTTTATAACTTTCTTTGATACGTTTTATACCCAATCCATATTTAAGAAATCTTCCTTTTTTATCTATCGTCAATAAGCGTTGATATAACCACGGATTACGTCTTTTTGGCATATTCTCCTTATGCGCACTATAAACCTTGTTTCCAGAAACAATAACCCCAGGGTTTATCACTTCGATATTCTTAGGATGAATAGTAATCATAATACCTCTAGACACATCTAAATAATCTCTGTGCGTAACAGCATTAACAATCGCTTCAAATAGTGCTTCAAGCGGGTAATGATCATCAGCACATAACTCCTTAATAAAAGATTCAACTTCATCTAGCATACGAAGTATGTTTCCTGTGAATAACTTAATATGATTATTATATGATAATTGAATATATACTTGTGGTAAAAAAAGATACGGATTATGTCCAAAAAGCAGTAGTCCTCCTATTGTTGGACGATATTCTTCGCTATCAATATCTTTCCCTATAATCCCTATCCCCTCTAGTAACAAGTTATCATAAGGCAAATATTCTCTCAAAAATTCATTATCCAGTTGTTCTAATGGTACATGACTTAGAATGACTCTTTCATAACTAAACAAACCATGCTGTTGAAACATACTCGCAATTTCTTCTTTACGAGCCACATCAGTTGTAGAACCTCTCCGTATATAAAAAGCTCCATTCTGTATCATTTGGTGCGGTTTTTGTTCACTTTTATATATTGTTAGAACAACTACATCCTTTTTTTGATATTGTAGTTTATCTATCCTGATTGGCACAGGCGGATTACACCGATTATAGATGATTTGCTGAATTTTTTCTTCATTCATTTCTTCAGCATTGACACCCATCACTTTCTTCGTCTTATCCTTGATACCGAAAATAATATATCCACGTCCACCCCGAGAATTAGCCATGGCTATTACATCTTTTGCCAATTCTTTTTTTTCACTTTCTGTAGAAATATGGAACATCTCTTTAAAATCAAGTTTTGGTGACTCTTCCTGACGCAACAAATGTTTCAACTTTTGAATATTCAATTCAATAACATCCTTTCTGCTAGTACTACTGAATGAGCCTTGCGCGAATTTGAGTAGTTCTGATTATTAATATTATATAGGATAAATGGATAAAATAAAACAAACTATTGTTAAAAAGGCGTAAATGCAGGGAATGTTTTTAGGAGGTATCAGAAAATATGTTCATCGTTTTTTTTAGAACAATATTTTTATATATATTGGTTATCGCAGCACTTAGAATTATGGGAAAAAGACAAATTGGAGAACTTCAGCCTTCTGAATTGGTTGTTGCAATTATGATATCTGAATTGGCTGCCATTCCTATGGAAGATACAGGCATCCCACTTATAAACGGTGTTTTACCTATTATCACGTTGATTATTGCTGAAGTGGTATTTTCATTTGTTACGCTAAAAAGTGAAAAGGCACGCAAAATTATTAGTGGGACACCCAGCATCTTAGTTGAAAGAGGCAAAATAAACGAAAAGGAAATGGAAAAATTACGTTTTAACATGGATGACTTAATGGAAGAGTTACGGGTAAATAATTGCTCTAATATTGCAGATGTAGAATTTGCTATTTTAGAAACTTCAGGTCAGCTAAGTGTTATTAAAAAATCGCAAAAAAGACCTTTAACAACAGGAGATATGAATGTAAAAACAAATTATGAAGGTCTACCGATTGTTTTAATTGCTGACGGAACAATCAACTACTCTGATTTAAAAAAGGCGAATAGAGATGAAGAATGGCTAATCAATGAATTTGCAAAATACGGTGTTCACAAAGTATCTGATGTCTTTTTTGCCAACTTGGATTCACAAGGAAATCTGTTTTATCAACTAAAAGAAAAAAAGGAGAATAAGGAATGAGAACTTTCAAACTTTGTATGATTCTTTTAATCATTATTATTATAGGAGCTTTATCCTTTGACTACGCTCTAAACAAAACAGTTGATGAATTATCTAAAAAAGTTGAGAAATTAGAGTATGCAGTAACATCTGAAAATTGGAATGAAAGTGAAAAACAATTAGATATTATACAAGATTCTTGGAAGAGGAGCGAGAAATGGTTAACTACACTTGTAGATCATCGAGAAATGGATGAAATCAAAATGACATTAGCTAAGCTATCTCAATATTTGCATTATAAGAAAAAACCAGAATTTATGGCTGAAAGTGCTACGTTGAAGTTGTTAATTGAACATCTCGCATCAAAGGAAAAGGTGACTTTATCAAATTTGCTTTAGCGAAAATATGGCAAAGGGACGTTTTGATTGCCACATTTTTGAGAGATGTGGCAATCAAAACGTCCCTTGAAAACGTCCCTTGCAACTTATTTTCTGCCTTCTAGCTCCTTATAAATCTCTTCAAGAGTAAGTCCTTGTTCAACAAGTACAACCATCAAATGATATAACAAATCGGATACTTCGTATCGCACTTCATTTACATCTCTATTTTTTGCAGCGATAATCACTTCTGAAGCCTCTTCGCCAACTTTCTTCAGCATTTTGTCAATGCCTTTTTCAAATAGATAGTTCGTATATGAACCTTCTTTTGGATTTTTAACCCTATTCACAATTACATCATAGACATCTTGTAAAACTTTTGCCTGCATATAATTTGCTCTTTCCACTTCTTCAATCTGTCCATCTTTATAGCCTCTGTAGAAGCATGAAAAATTGTTAGTATGACAAGCTGCCTCAACTTGCTCTACTTGTATGAGCAAGCAATCTGAATCACAATCAAATCGTATATCTTTTACGTATTGATAATGTCCTGATGTCTCTCCTTTGAGCCATAATCCTTCTCTACTTCTACTCCAAAAGTGGGTCTTTCCAGTCTCAATCGTTTTAGTAACAGTATCTTTATTCATATACGCCATCATTAGAACTTCACCTGTTTTATCATCCTGAATGATTGCTGGAATAAGACCTTTTTCATCATATTTTAATTGTTCAACAAAATTCATCGTACTTCCACACCCCTATTTTTTAAATATTTCTTTAAATCTCTTATTTCCATTTCCTTGTAATGGAACAAAGAAGCTGCTAGTCCTGCGTCTGCCTCTCCCTCTGTTAACGCATCATAAAAATGTCCCATCGTACCTGCTCCACCAGAAGCAATAACTGGAATCTTTATTTGTGAAGCGATTGAACGCGTCAATTCAATATCATAACCACCTTTTGTACCATCACAGTCCATACTCGTAAGCAAAATCTCACCTGCACCCTTTTTCTCTGCTTCTATGGCCCACTGCACCGCATCTTTGCCCGTATTGACTCTCCCACCGTTCAGATATACTTCCCAACCTGTACCATCTTCTCTTCGCTTAGCATCTATGGCAACCACAACACATTGACTACCAAATTTCCACGCCGCTTCAGTAATAAGCTCAGGTCTTTTTAAGGCCGCAGAGTTGACTGAAATCTTATCTGCTCCAGCTTTTAATATTTCCCTAAAATCTTCTACAGTTCTAATACCGCCACCTACTGTAAAAGGAATAAATACTTGCTCTGCCGTTCTACTGACAACATCAAGCATAATACTCCTTGCATCAGATGAAGCAGTAATATCTAAAAAAACAAGCTCATCAGCACCTGCTTTATCATAAACCGCCGCAACTTCTACTGGATCACCAGCATCCCGTAAATTCACAAAATTTACACCTTTTACAACACGTCCTTCGTGCACATCAAGACACGGTATAATTCTTTTTGCAAGCATTATTTCTCGCTCCTTTCTCTATCCATGAAAAACATATATGCAAGATTCCACAAAATGTGGCAAACAAAACGTCCCCTTGCCACATTTATTTTAATGCTTCTGCAAGATCAACATTTCCAGTATATAACGCCTTACCTACAATTGCTCCAGCAACGCCTGATTGTTTTAAAGCATGAATATCATCAATGTTACTCACACCACCAGAAGCAATTACATCTATCGTAAGAGTGTCTGCCATCTCTGTCATTGCTGGTATGTTTGGTCCTTGAAGCATACCATCTCTTGCAATATCAGTATAAATAATTGTCTTAACACCCATGTCTTGCATTTTCTTCGCAAATGCTACTGCAGTAAAGTCACTTACTTTTTCCCATCCTTCAATCGCTACCATTCCATCTTTCGCATCAATACCCACTGCAATTTTATCAC
Source organism: Clostridia bacterium (assembly GCA_963662695.2). Lineage (GTDB taxonomy): Bacteria > Bacillota > Clostridia > SK-Y3 > SK-Y3. The sequence goes on from CAXXDC010000002.1 coordinate 212,764, forward strand.
CATATTTATGGACGGCCAACTTCACCAATTCAGGGTTTTTCACTGCAGAAGTACCCAATATAACTCTGGATACACCATTATTAATCATCGTATCAATAGCTTCTATACTTCTTATTCCGCCTCCTATTTGAACGGGTACTTTGACAGAATTAGCAATCTCCTTAATGATTTCACTATTAATCATATCACCTTCTAAAGCCCCATCTAAATCAACTAAATGAATATATTCGGCGCCAAGCTGTTCCCATTTTTTAGCCATATGAACAGGACTATCGGAATATACTGTAACATCCGAAAAACGTCCCTGTATTAATCTCACACATTTTCCTTGTTTAATATCAATTGCTGGATATATTACCATCATTAAACCTCCTATTCAGACTTTGCAAAATTCTTTAGTATTTGTAATCCTATCTTTCCACTCTTTTCAGGATGGAATTGTGTCGCATAAATATTGTTCTTTTGTACAGCAACATCTATTTCCAATCCATAATTAGTAGTTGCGATAACATCCTGCTTATCTTGTGCTTCCAAGTAGTAGGAATGCACAAAATATACATAAGGTTCTTCCGCGAAAACTTTTAATAGCTTATTATCTCTGGTAACCTTCAATTTATTCCATCCCATATGAGGTACTTTAAGCTTAAATGAATCAGGTATTCGTTTAATACTTCCATGTATAAGGCCTAACCCTTCGATATGGCCTCCTTCTTCGCTGTAATCAAAAAGAAGCTGCATACCCAAACAAATTCCTAAAAAAGGTTTGCCTGACTTAACTACTTCATAAACGAGCTCATCCATGCCAGTTTCTTTTAATCTCTCCATCGCATTTGCAAAAGCACCTACACCAGGTAGTACTACTTTGTCGGCTTCCTTAATAAATTGTTTATCATCAGTGACCTTTGCTTCATATCCTAAAAAATGAAATGCTTTTTCAACACTTCTCAAGTTCCCAACGCCGTAATCAATAATAGCAATCATACGTCTCATCCCTTTACAATTGTTTTTTAATATTCTCAACAATATTCATTATACGTTCTCTTTCAAGTTTCATACTTACACGATTAATGACTAAACGTGCACTAATATCACAGATTTCTTCCAAAACAACTAGTCCATTTTCTTTTAGCGTTTTACCACTTTCAACAATGTCTACAATAACTTCTGATAACCCTACAAGAGGTGCAAGTTCTACTGAACCGTTCAATTTAATGACTTCAATGGTCTCGCCTTTTTTAATTTGATAATAATCTTTGGCAATACGCACATATTTTGTGGCAACTCTTTTGTTATTCATACTATCTAGTTTTCCCTGTAATTCCTTTGGCCCTGCCACAACCATCTTACATGCACCAAATTGAAGATTCACCATCTCATATAGATTGCGCCCCGCTTCCAATAAAGTGTCTTTACCGACAATCCCAATATCTGCTGCTCCATATTCTACATATGTAGGTACATCAGACGCCTTAACCATTATAAACTTAAGTTTGTTTTTCTCATCAGTAAAAATAAGCTTTCTCGTTTTTTCTTTCATTTCATGACATTCTAAACCTATTTTTTCAAAAATATTTATAGACAGTTCCGCTAATCGTCCTTTTGCAAGTGCAATTGTTAGATATTTCACACTATTCCCCCGTTCAAATCATATTAATTATTCTCTTTACTTAATAATGCTTTCATTGTCGTTTTAACTTTTTCATCAGTTAACAGATTATGTAGCTCAATATTTTCATCATCATACACGGTGATAATACCATCGATTCCTTTTTGCTTTGCATACTGCAAAACGCCTGCATGGTCGCACTCACTTAAATACATTTCAATAATTAACCCTTGTCTCCTTAGTTCATCAGCAATCGTAAAGGCTCTTTTTCTTCCACCACTTACATAAGTAATGACACTATCCACTTTCCATATTTTAAACGAAACCTTTTGCCTATCCAGTGCTGACATTAATCTATTGATACCAATTGCTACACCCATCGCAGGAATGTTTTCACCAAATTCATTAATCAAACCATCATATCTTCCTCCAGAGCAGACAGGAAATCCAAGACCATGGGTAAATCCTTTAAAGATAGTGCCAGAATAGTAATTGATGCTCTTCACCATACCAAGATCAATAGAGACATACTGTTCTAAATCATAATCCACCAAAATATTATATATCTGTCTTAAATTTTGTAGCGCTTTTAGAGAACATTCATTAAGCGTTTTTTTCTCAACCTGATCAATGATTTCAATACTCCCAAACAAAGAAGGAATGTTCAAGATAAGCTCTTGTAATTCTTGGTCAAGACCGTACCCTTGAACAAGTTCTTCTATCCCAAGAGAATCTTTTGCATCAATTAACACCCTCATTTTTTCTATATCTTGTGCATCTAATCCCGTCTGTTCCATCAAACCTTTAAAGAAATCAACCTGCCCAATTTCAATTTGAAATTCTTGCAACCCTGAAGCTAAAAGGGCATTGATTGTTACAGCAATAACTTCTGCATCGGCCTCTGGTGTGTTTACCCCTATTAGTTCTATACCAGCCTGCGTAAACTCTCGAAGTTTCGCCCCTTGATATGGTTCATCATATCTAAAAGTATTCCCAATATAGCATAATCTACGAGGGACGACCATATCCTTATACTTTGTAGCAATAATTCTAGCAATTGATGTCGTAATATCTGGACGCAATGCCAAGATGCGTCCTTGATGGTCAAAAAACTTATACATTGTTTCTTGTTCAATTAGACCAGATTCACCTGCAAAAACATCATAAAATTCAAATGAAGGTGATTGAATTTCATAATAACTATAACTCTGAAATACATTTCCTATTCTTCTCTCTATTTCTCTTTTGATAATACATTCTTCTTCTAAAATATCCTGAACACCTTCAGGCGTATGTAATTTCCATTTCAACATTAGAGCCACCTCTTTCACTTCATCGTATTAAAACACTAAATCACTAAAGTAACATATTTATGATTATAATATTATACTATCTTATTGTCAATGATGAATTTGTCTGAAAATGAAAAAAAGCCCGTGTTTTTTTGGGCTTTGTTTTCTATGTTTGATCTAAGCTGGTTAGCACACTGTCATATACATCAATGGTACATCGCTGTCCGTTCCAATTTCGACAAATGTTACAAGATATATTTTCTGACGCTGCCGAAACAACACTACTTATTGTCCCACCAGAATCAAAATGACTACAAGATTGTGCTACAGCCTTCAACTGTGCTTGACTTGAATTATTAGACATATAAATGCCTCCTCTTTTTTCTATTCACATCACTTAGTATTACTAGAAAAATATATTTTATTCTAATTAAGAAGGATTTTAATATGGAATGATAGAATTATTACTTTATTAATGAAATGGAGGTAATAAAGAAATGTTTTCTAAAAACAAAACTAATGTTATATCCGTAGACACACTTATAGGTAAAAATACGACATTCGAAGGTAATATAAAACTAGACGGTATCATTCGTATTGATGGCATTGTAAAAGGTGAGATTTCTACAACTGGTGATGTAATCATTGGTGAAGATGCAAAAGTGATTGGTAATATTATGTGCAATAATATCATTGTTTCAGGAATAGTTGAAGGAAATATTACTGCTAAAGAACAGCTTAGACTGACCTCAACTGCAAAGTTATCAGGAGATACTAGTATGAATTGCTTAATCACTGATGAAGGTGGCCAAATAAATGGACAATGTAATATGTTAGATAAACCTTTATCTACATCCTCTAAATCAAATGCAAAATCCAAATCATCTGAAAGATCTAAAGCATGAAACAAAAATAAGGGAAGCATATGAAACTAACTGTGATGCTTCCCTTTTATCTTTTCTATTAAATGATATGGAATTCTACCTCCATCTTGTCCTCTTCCTAATTCTATATTTTTTCTAAAATCGCCATGAAAATCGCTACCACCAGTCACAAGTAAATGATGCTTTTTAGCTAACGCTATATAGTGTTGGTGCATATCATCTGAATAATCAGGATAATATCCTTCAATACCATCTAAACCAACTCTTTTCAATGTCATTAATAATAATTCTAAATCAATACCATTTTGTTCTAAGTATATGGGATGGGCTAGTACAGCAATGCCTCCAGCCTTTTTAATAAGCGCAATGCCTTCTTGAGGCGTTAAACGCTGTCTCTTAACATAAGCGGCTTTGCCATCTGCTAGGTACTTATGAAATGCTTCTTCAATACTACCCACATATCCTTTCTTTACCATCACCGCTGCAATATGAGGTCTGGCTATAATATCCCCTTTTGCGATTTCCTCTACATCTTCCATGCTTATATCCAATCCTAATGTTTTCAACCTTTTTACCATTTTAGGATTTCTCTGCTGTCTAAAAATTTTAAGTTTCTCTAATGTATCATTTAATGATTGAGATTTATAATCAATATTATATCCTAGAATATGTAGTTCATATTGATAGTCTACACTGATCTCAATGCCAGGCATCACTTCTACATTATATTTTTCCCCTGCCATTATAGCTTCTTCCACGCCATTAATTGTATCATGGTCGGTAATAGCAATCGCAGATAATTTTTTCTTCGCTGCATATTGTACTAACTGCGTAGGCGTCATTGAACCGTCTGAAGCCGTAGTATGTACATGTAAATCAATATACTTGTCCATAATAGTTTCCCTTTATTTTTCTTTTAACAAATCATTAACCTCAGCTACAAATGTATTTACATCTTTAAACTGTCTATAGACTGAAGCAAACCTGACATATGCAACTTCATCTAATTTTTTCAACCTAGACATTATAAGTTCACCAATCTCATTTGAGCTCACTTCCCGTTCAAGTGAATTGTAGACAATCGCTTCTACATCATCTACTATTTTTTCTAATTCATGAAGTGAAACAGGTCTTTTCGAACATGCCCTAATTAGACCATTTAATAATTTTTCCCTATCAAAAGGCTGACGACTCTTATCTTTCTTAATAACCATTATAGGAATATTTTCTACTTTTTCATATGTTGTAAAACGTTTACCACATTGAAGACATTCTCTTCTTCTTCGAATAGAAAGCCCAGTAGGTCTTGAATCAATAACCTTGCTTTCTTCATGATCACAAAAAGGGCATCGCATATAAAACTCCTCCTACATTTATGTCAAAATTAACAATCTCTAAGTATGTATTTTATCATATAGAAGAAAGCTGTCAATAGTTTAAGAATGAAAACTATGCCTCAATATATCCATTTGGCATATCTGAATTGAGTTCCACTAATATAATATCTTCACCCATACGTTTGATATTTTCCCATGGAATCACATAATCATTCTCATTTCCAAACAAGCCCAAAAACTTCCCAGGTCCTGGCACAACAATCGATTCAATCATCCCTGTTCGCATATTTATTTCTACATCATATACAAAACCAAGCCTTTTTCCATCTTTAATATTAATGACTTCTTTTTGTCTGAAATCCGACGCTCTGACCACAGCAAATACCCCCGTTTTCTGTCAAACATTTCTTTCTATATCATATGCATGTATCAGAAAACTAATAACTATATATACTTTTTCATATGCATTAATGCACTTTTTTCTAATCTCGATACTTGTGCTTGTGATATACCAATCTCCTCTGCCACTTCCATCTGAGTTCTTCCTTCGTAAAATCTTAGATTTAAGATGTGCTTTTCTCTGTCATTAAGCCTCCTCATTGCCTCTTTTAGCGCAATTTCTTCAAGCCACATTTCATCATGATTTTTATCATCACTGACTTGATCCATCACATATATCGCGTCTCCACCATCATGATATACTGGTTCAAATAGTGAAATTGGATCCTGAATAGCATCTAAAGCAAAAACAACATCTTCTTTCTCAAGATTTAATTCTTTTGCAATTTCTATAATACTTGGCTCTTTAGAATTTTTATTTGTTAGTTTTTCTTTCACTTGAAGTGCTTTATATGCAATATCCCTTAACGATCGGCTTACACGAATCGAATTATTGTCTCTCAGATATCGTCTTATTTCACCAATAATCATTGGTACGGCATACGTTGAAAACTTTACATTCTGAGAAACATCGAAATTATCAATTGCTTTTATAAGTCCTATACATCCTACTTGAAATAAATCATCGACATGTTCACCTCTGTTATTAAAACGTTGTATCACACTTAGAACTAACCTTAGATTACCCCTAATAAATTCTTCCCTGGCGGTCATGTCTCCCTGATGTATCCTTTTAAATAATGCATCTTTTTCTTTGTTTGATAATACTGGTAATTTTGATGTGTTAACTCCACAAATTTCTACTTTGTTTATAATCATATTAAAAACCTCCAAGGTAATAAATAATATATTCGACGTCATTATCATTATTACCATGGAGGTCAATTTTAATTCAAATCATTCTACTAATTTCTTTCTTTAATCTGTTTATAATTCTCTTTTCCAATCTGGATATATAAGATTGAGAAATTCCAAGCATGTCTGCAACTTCTTTTTGCGTTTTTTCGTTACCATTTCTCAAACCAAACCTTAATTCCATGATTTTCTTTTCTCTGGACGATAATTTTTTCATCGCTATTTCTAATAATTCTCTGTCAACTTCGTTTTCAATATTTTTAAAAATCAAGTCATTATCTGTCCCTAAAATATCAGATAGCAACAGTTCATTTCCATCCCAATCCACATTAAGAGGTTCATCAATTGAGATCTCAATTTTCGATGTGTTATTTTTCCTCAAAAACATCAATATTTCATTTTCTATACACCGAGAAGCATATGTCGCTAATTTAATGTTTTTTAATGGATTAAATGTGTTTATTGCTTTAATAAGTCCAATCGTACCAATAGAAATCAAGTCTTCAATTCCCACACCAGTATTTTCAAATTTACGAGCGATATAAACTACAAGCCTTAAATTGCGCTCTATAAGAATTGTTTTCACAGCAAAATCCTCTTGCATAAGCTTTGATATAAGATATCTTTCCTCTTCTGAATTGAGTGGTGGTGGTAAAGCCTCGCTCCCACCTATGTAGTGTATTTCTTCTGCGGTATGTCTTCCTATCTTTTGTAGCAACCATACGTATTTTATCCATAAATACATCCTTACTTTCATTAATAACCTCAATTTTTCCTCGCTCCTTTTTTTGATATTAGATAATACTTGTTTTCGTTGTGCAATCATTAATTACCTCAGGATGGAGTAAAGCTTTATATGTCTCGTCCTTCGAAAGCTTTTTATTATATATCCCTACGATAATATCCTGTAAGTCTCTTTTGGTTGAACCTTCTACAACTTCAATTTCATCGGGCTTAAATCCAATAAGCAACCCATTTTCTTTGCCTAGTGATGAAAATGGTATCAACCTAAACCTTGAAATCCAATCTGAATTTGAAATAATAGCTGAGATAAGGTTTAAATCATTCTCACAACATTTATGGAATATTTCTTGAATCTCCTGTGGTAATAAATCTTTAATAGCTTGAAACTCCACAATAATAACTGGAAACTTGGATATAGGATCATATAATGCATTTCCGGTATCTATTAGTGCCTTAACGCATATACTTTTATTATCAAACATTATGCAAAGAGGTATATGCAAATTTTTTTTATTAATCCTTGTTTGAATAAAGTGCCATGTAACACGAATTATCATATAGGCCATGACACTGGAAATTAATAATATTTTCCATGGAAGGTTAAAATAAATCACCCCATTACTTAATAGTGCTCCTACAAATACACCCGCATCTGTAAAATAAAATAGTCCTAGTGCTGCTCCACCAAATGTGAATGATACAATATAAAATACGCCCAATACCTTTACAAACTCTTTTATTCTAGCAATATTAAATGCTAATGCAACTAAAATAATCGAAAAAAGAATTTTGGCTATCATTGTATAATAAATTTGGAAATTTGGAAAAAACATAATAACTGCATATATTGCTCCTACAACTGCACCAATCAATAATCGTAAATGAGATATCCTTATCCTAGACAATTTCCCCGTGGTCCACAACAAAATATAATTGATGATTAGATTTACAACAAATAATACATCTATATATACTACAGGCTTCATATTTATTTGCCCCCATTTCACAAATACACACATTGTACTGTACATCTACGAAGTAGATAATCCTTGATTACTAATATTCAGCAAAAGATATATTTATGTGTAAACCAGCAAAGTTTAAGATTTATCATATCAGTCAATATTATATCTTATATTTTATACAAAATTTGTCATAATTTGTTATGTGTGTATAAAAAAATAACGACATTTATCTATTTAGATCAATGTCGTTATTGAAATCCGCTAATAATACTATTGGTTTCTGTGTCTTCTTAAAAACGTAGGAATATCAAGTTCATCATCAGCTTGCTGTGTATTTGCGAACTCTTTTCCATTCACCTTATTTAAAACTGGATTTGACCGCATTATTTGAGAACCCTCAGAAAAATCTGTAGCAATTACTGTAATAAGTAATTCATTGTTTAAGTTTTCATCAATCACTGCTCCAAAGATGATATTAGCATCTGGATCTGCAGATTTCTGTACCAATTCTGCAGCAGCATTCACTTCAAATAATCCCATATCAGTACCACCAGTGATATTTAAAAGTACTCCTTTTGCGCCATCAATTGATGTTTCTAATAAAGGACTGTGAATAGCTTGTTTTGCAGCTTCTTCTGCCCTATTTTCACCTGAACCTCTTCCAATACCCATATGTGCAAAACCTGTACCTGACATAATGGTTTTTACATCAGCAAAATCCAGGTTTACTAAACCAGGTACAGCAATAAGATCGGAGATTCCTTGTACACCTTGTCTTAACACATCATCTGCAATTTTGAATGCTTCCATAATCGATGTCTTCTTTTCAGCAATCTGAAGTAATCTATCATTAGGGATAGTTACCAGCGTATCTACACACTCTTTTAAGTTCGTTACTCCTTGTTCCGCATGCACCATTCGTCTTCTACCTTCAAAGGTAAATGGCTTCGTCACAACACCAACCGTAAGGATGCCCATCTCTTTCGCTAAAGAAGCAACAACTGGAGCAGCACCTGTTCCTGTTCCGCCACCCATACCTGCAGTTACAAAAACCATATCTGCACCTTTGATAGCTTGAGATATTTCTTCCTTACTCTCTTCTGCAGCTTTATTTCCAATTTCCGGATTTGCGCCAGCGCCTAATCCCCTCGTCAATTTGTCACCAATTTGAATTTTTTGAGTTGCTTTTGATAAAAGAAGTGCTTGCTTGTCCGTATTTATAGAAATAAATTCAACGCCTTTTAAGCCAGCTTCTATCATTCTATTTACTGCATTATTACCTCCGCCACCTACACCGATAACTTTAATCTGTGCAAAATGATCCATACCTGTATCAAATTCCAACACTGCCAAACATCCCCCTTTGATTGGTTTATTATTACTTTTAAAACAATGATTTCGTCTATTTATTTGTTTGTTTGTTTTTATTATGTAAATGATTACCCATTATTGTTTCACACTATATATTATCGTGTTTTAAGTATTTATTCAACAAAAATCTTCGAATAATCGCTAAATTATGAAATAATCTTGTGCCAAATACTATAATTGCGGCCAAATAGATGTCTACACCCAGTTTATTTCCAGTATATGTTAATATCATTGCTAATATCGCATTCACAAAGAAACCTGAAATAAAAATATTGATATTAAATGTTCCTTCTATGCTGGCTTTAAATCCTCCAAATACCGAGTCAAGCGCCGCTAAAATTGCAATTGCAACATATTGTGAATATTCTGCAGGTATATGATACGGTGCTATGAATCCCAAAAAAATACCTATTAATAAACCGATAAATGGAATCACTGACTGCCCCCTCCTTTTTCAACCGGAACCGCATACTTAAAACTAATTGCGCCTTTATATCTTGGAATCAATATCTTGTCCGATTTTTTTACATTAAACTCAAAACCATATGTCAATAAAATATCTCGAACGCCACCTCTTAGGTTTAATGCCGCCTCCAAAGTGTCTGGATTCCCTATTGCTTTGATAATAAATGGTGGTGCATATCTATTGTTATTGACGCTTACTGTTGCACCGGCACATCTTATTTCACTCGTTCCTAAAATTCTCTCATCGTTTAAAGATAGCGCCTCTGCGCCTGCATCTGCCAGTTCATTTAAAATTATCAATATATCCTGATCGTGAATGAGTAATGTATTATTATCCAGTGCATATTCACCTTCATTCTTTATCTTACTATCATCTAATGTTACAATGATACCTTTTCCTTCTACGTCTGTCAATCCTGCGAGCACCTGTGTTCTTTTAAGTTGATCCATTAATTCTTTTGCATAGCCACTTTTATCTGAAGCCGCTTGTTGCATTGCATTTAAATCTTTCTCATATTGTAATAACTGTTGATTTATACGCTCATTTTTATCTCTTTCTTTGGTTAGTTCAATTTGTAATTCGTCAGCTCGTTGAAAATATGAAGTTGTAAGTTTTTGATTTTCTTTCACACTTTTTAATTGAATTGAAATCATAAACCCTAATAGAATGCATATAATGGCAATCGCCAACTGTGCTTTGAAATTTTTCATACCTACCCTCCAATACTAATCCAATGGTTTGAAAACAGGTTTATCAATACTCAAATCAACATAGCCTTTTTCATTTTCCTGTACTATATTTAAAATTTCCTTTAAAAAACTCATCTTAAAATTTATATTACTATGATTCCCTACGTTAACTACAATTGTGTTTCTCGCATTCATCTGAATGTTGTCAATATCATGTACATCAATTTTCGAAATCATACAAAGCATATCATTTTTCAGCAGATGCTGCAAGCATTCAAAAACGATATCAAACTTGGACAAATTTTCCACAGCAATCGTTTTACCTATTTCAAATCTGTTAAAATTGAGCCCAGAAATCAGCGGTATATTTCCATCATTCAAATTAGACACAACTTCTAAAACAGTTCCATTTTTATCTATTAGAATATATGAACCCATAAAGGAAATATAACCAATTGCTTTCCTTTCTGAAACTGTAATAATAATTCTATTTGGAAACGCTCTTTTTACAGCAACATCTTTTACATAGGATAATTTCTTGATATTATTCTTAGTTTTTGATCCATTCACCCTAAATATATTCGCACCTATTTCAATTCCTGACGCAGTAATAATATCTTCACTTGCAACTTTTTCGTTCCCCTTCACCTCAATCCTCACTACATTAAATATCGGCAAAAATAATGAAGTTATAAAGATTGCGACTAATAATATTATTAGTATAAAAGCATTTTGACTTGTCCTTTTTTTAGTTTTATTATCACTATTCTTGCGTTTATGCGTAGTGGTAACAAAGTTACCACTACTATCGCACCTATCTCTCATGCACAAACCTCCAGCATTACCTACTGTATCCTTTGTATTTCCGCACCTAATGCAGACAATTTCTTTTCCATTTTCTCATAACCACGATCAATATGATGGATATTTTCTACAATTGTTGTTCCCTCAGCTACTAATCCTGCCAGAACCAATGCAGCACCACCTCTTAGATCGGTAGCTTTCACATTTGTACCTGTCAGTTTCTCAACTCCTTTTATGACGGCGACTCTTCCATCAATATTAATATTAGCTCCCATTCTTATTAATTCTTCTGCGTGCTTAAATCTGTTCTCAAAAACTGTTTCACTTATAATACTTGTTCCCCCAGCAAGCGTAAGTATAGACATAATAGGTGCCTGTGCATCCGTAGGAAATCCTGGATAAGGAAGTGTACGAACAACTTCAATAGGCTTTAATCTACCATTACTCGTTAGCACAATAGAATGATCCATAGTGTGAATACGGCAACCACATTCCTTCAATATTGCCAATACTGCTTGCAAATGGTCTGCAATTGCATTCGTTACTTCAATCGTTCCCCCTGTCATGGCTGTTGCGGCAAGATATGTAGAGGTTTCTATTCTATCTGGGATAACCCGATGCTCCACATCGTGTAACTTGGAAACACCTTCAATCCTGATTATACCTGTACCAGCACCGGTCACTTTTCCTCCCATTGCATTTAGATAATCCTGCAAAGCACATATTTCTGGTTCTTTTGCAGCATTTCGAATGACCGTTTCCCCTTTAGCCTTGACGGCCGCTAACATAATATTCTCGGTAGCACCAACACTAGGAAAACCTAGATGTATATCATTACCTACTATCTGCTCAGCTTCACCATTTATGTAGCCATGTGCATCTTTAATTGTTATACTTAACTGTTTTAAACTTTTTAAGTGTAAATCAATAGGGCGAGGTCCAATTTCACAGCCCCCAGGAAAAGAAATTTTTGCCTTTCCACACCTTGAGAGAATTGATCCTAAAAAAATGATTGAAGATCGCATTTCTCTCATTAAGTCATCAGGTATATAGTGCTCTTTAATATTTGATGAATCAACAATAATGGTTCTAGCTTCTTTTTCTACTTTACATCCTAAAAATTTTAGAATATCTAAAGTAGCTGATACGTCACTTAGCTCTGGGCAATCATGAATTATATTCTTACCACCATTTAACACTGTCGCTGCTAGTATGGGAAGCACAGCATTTTTCGCACCATGCATCTCAACTCTACCTTCAAGCTTATTACCACCAGCAATGACAATTTCACTCATTATTTTACACCTCCAAGAGTCAGCTGGCTACAGTACAATATTATATTGCAATATATACTATGCAAACTCTTGATAAGGTGTTACTGTTATCAGAAAGCTAACTATTTAGTAACTTTTTAATAATATTATAAATCTTCTCAGTTGCATCTGTGATTCCTATATGTAAAGAATTTTTAGACATACGCTGAAGCAGAGTTTCGTCTTCTAGTAGAACCCCTATTTGGTCATATAGCATTTTGCCATTTAGATTCTCTTCAGTAAGTACTACTGCAGCACCTTCTTTCTCCAATGCCCTCGCGTTATACTCTTGATGATTATTCGTCACATTGGGTGAAGGAATAAGTACAGCAGGTTTACCCATTGCTGTAATTTCACTTAACGTAATGGCTCCCGCGCGACATATCACCAAATCTGCCGCCGATAACACATCACTCATATTATATATATATGGAACTACTTTTACGTTTTCTGAGTTGTTCAAATCGACACCTTGGTGTTTAAGTTGTTGCACAACCTGTTCAAACTGTCTATCTCCCGTTCCAACCATCAGTTGAATATTTTTATCTTTATTGACGTATTCTATATATTCAATGAAAGTTTGATTAACCTTTTCAGCCCCTAAACTACCTCCAAATCCTAGAATAAAAGGTTGGTTATTGAGACCTAAGCGCTTTCTAGCACTTTCTCTATCTGCATCAATAATCTCTTGCTTAATTGGATTCCCTGTATGAACCAATCGTTTTTTAACTTTTAAATACTTTTTACTTTCCTCAAAACTTATTGCTACAACATCAACAAAACGAGATAAAATCTTAATTGTAATGCCAGGAAACACATTCTGTTCATGTATAATTGTAGGTATTTTCATCATCGTAGCATGGAAAACAATAGGACCACTTACATAGCCACCTGTACCAATGACAATGTCTGGTTTTATCTTTCTTAGTAGTTTTTTTGCCTGCCACATTCCTTTAAATAATTCCTTCACTGTTATCAAAGTATCCAAGGATAGTTTTCGTTTAAATCCTTTAACAGTAATATATTCAATAGCAAAGCCTTCTTTTGGAACTAATTTCTTTTCCAAGCCTTGCTCTGTACCAACAAAAATAATCTCCCAATCAGGGTGGCATTTCTGAATATATTTTGCGATTGCAATTGCAGGATTAATATGTCCTGCTGTTCCTCCACCGACAAATAATACTTTCAAGCACAAATCCCCCCCTTGCTAGTACTACCTGATGAGCATAGCGGATTTTAGTAGTACTATACGTCTACACCAGTAGACGTTCCTTTTAATGTTTTACATATCTTGAAACATTCAAAACAATTCCCATGCCCGCCATAATAAAAAGAAGCGAGGAGCCCCCAGCACTAAAAAATGGGAGTGGCATTCCAGTAACAGGCATAGACGCTGTCACTACAGCAACATTGATTAATACCTGCACGGCAATGAGTGATGTAAAACCTGTAGCTAAAAGGCTACCAAAAGCATCCGGTGCATTTAATGCGATCTTAATCCCTCTCCATATCAATATTAAAAAGAGAATCAATACTGTTATAGCACCTATAAACCCTAATTCCTCACAAATAATTGAAAATATAAAGTCATTATGGGGTTCTGGAATATATAAAAATTTTTGTCTACTTTGCCCTAATCCAAGTCCAAAAAGGCCACCTGACCCTATGGCATATAAAGATTGTATAATCTGATACCCTTCACCTAATTTATATTTCCACGGATCAATAAAAGCTAAAATTCTGTCCATTCGATATTCAGCTGTTAAAACTGCATAAATAAATGCTGGAATGACTGGTAGCGCTAAAAGTATAAAATGTAATATCCTCGCTCCTGCTACGAATAATAGAAGTACACCAACTGCAAAGATGACCACAGTACCACTTAAATGTGGTTCTAAAATCACAAGCACAAGCACAATGCCTAAAACCATTAGATATGGCATTAAACCCGTAAAAAAATGTTTCACTCTTCCCTTATTATTTGCCAGATTGGCAGAAAAGAATATAATAACCGCGAGCTTAGCCACTTCCGAAGGTTGAATTGTCATACCCCCAAAGCCCAACCACCTTTTAGCACCATTAATCTCGTCACCTATAATCAATACCGCTAACAACAACACAATACTTACAATTAAAATAAGAACAGATAATTTCTTTAATCGTTTATAGTCAAAACTGGCCATAAAAAACATTGCAAAAATCCCCAATACAGCCCATACTAATTGTCTTTTTACAAAATGATAGCTATCATTAAATCGATAAAATGCCGATGCAGAGCTAGCACTAAAAACCATAATCAAACCAAAAGAAAGCAATATCATTACAGTGATAAAAAAACCAAAATCAAATGCACCTTTTTTTTTCACAAAAAAACCTCCAAATTAGTTAATTATTCCTATGATTCCAATATATCCTACGATGCATAAAACAATCGTCGCTAATAAAAAAGTCATCACTACGCGGGTTTCTTTCCAACCAACCATCTCAAAATGATGATGTATAGGAGCCATTTTAAATACTCTCTTGCCTGTCAGTTTAAATGATAGTACCTGTATAATAACGGATAGTGTTTCAACTAGAAAAACACCTCCAACGATTACCAATAACAAGGGTAATTTTAAGGCAATAGCTATTGCCGAAATTGCACCACCTAGAAAAAGTGACCCAGTATCACCCATAAATACTTTTGCTGGATATGCATTAAATAGTAAAAAGCCAAGGCATCCGCCCGTAACCGATGCAGCAAATGCCGCAACACTTATCTCATTTATTGAAAAAGCTATTAATGTGAAGAATATTGAAACTACAACAGTGATACTTGATGCTAAGCCATCCAAGCCGTCGGTCAGGTTAACACTATTCACCGTAGCTAACACGACAAATACTGTAAATGGTATATATAACCACCATGCTAACTCAATATTGACTGAAAAAAATGGAATGTATACTACTCCATCCACAAATCCTAAATAATATAAATATGCAACAAATGCTACAGCTACCACTGTCTGTGCTGTAAATTTCTGAGTGGCTGTTAGTCCTAAATTTCTTTTCAACACAACTTTAATATAATCATCTATAAACCCAATGATGCCAAAAGCAATAGCTGTTAATAATAAAACAATGACCCTACTCTCTCGCGCGGTAAAAAATGTAGAAATAATGATTGCGATAATAAAAATAATGCCACCTATCGTAGGCGTGCCTGCTTTTTTTGCATGCCATTGTGGCCCTATTTCTAATATGCTCTGACCAAACTTAAGCTTTCTTAACAATGGAATAAGGAAAGGTCCAGTAAGTATACAAACTCCCAAAGAAATAATAACCGAAATAATAATACTTGACACTTACTTCTCCCCCTTAATATGTTCACTAATGGTTTCCATTTTCATTCCCCGCGATCCCTTCACGAGAACGCAATCTCCTGTTTGCAAGAAATGATCTAAGAAACCAGTCACTTCATCATTCGTGCTATAATGGACTACCTTTTCCTGTAACATACCTTCCTGTATAGCTGCATTTGCTATACTTTTGCCATAATAGCCCACTGTAATTAAAAAATCTATTTTATTCTTTAACACTTCTTTGCCAACTTCTTCATGGGCTTTTGGCGCCCATTCTCCCATTTCAAGCATATCACCTAAAATGGCTATTTTTCTATTTATATGTTTCATATCTTTTAAAATTTTTAAAGCAGCGTTCATAGAAGCTGGACTGGCATTATAACAATCATTAATTATTTTAATGCCTTTGGATTCAAAAATGTTCAATCTCATATTGCCAGCTTTGAATGTTATCAAACCTTCCATGATTTCAGCAATTTCCATATCATATTCCAACCCAATAGCAATGGCAACTAAAGCATTATATATATTATGTTCGCCCATCACTGGTAAATGCATACCATGTTTTTTTCCATTAATACATATATTAAAACTACTTCCAGCTTCATCATTAAAAACAATATCATGTGCCAGTAAATCAGATTCTTTATTGTGAATACCAAAATATACCGTTTTAAAAGGCAATCTTTTTTTTAATCCATACAGTAATGGGTCATCCCCATTTAATAATACTAACCCATTCTTATTTAACCCTTCAAGCACTTCCAGCTTCGCTTTTAAAATATTTTCTTGTGACCCTAACTTTTCAATGTGAGATAAACCTATATTTGTAATCACTGCAATATCTGGTTTTACAATTGAAACCAATCGGCTAATCTCTCCAAAACCGCTCATGCCCATCTCTGTTAGTCCGATTTGATGTTTTTTTTGAAGCCTGAAAACTGTAAGCGGAAGTCCAATTTCATTATTAAAATTACCTTTAGTCTTCAAAATATTAAATTTCTGTTCTAATACACAAGCAATCATATCTTTTGTTGTAGTTTTTCCCACACTCCCTGTAATTCCAACAAAAGGGATTTGGAATTTGTTACGATAACAGCGTGCAATGGCTTGAAAAGCTAAAAGTGTATTCTCCACTTTTATGATGCTTTTTTCCTTCACGTCAATTGAAAGATCCTTCTCTGTAACACATCCAATCGCACCATTTTCAAAAGCCTGTGAAATAAAGTCATGTCCATCAAATCGCTCACCTATTAGCGGAACAAAAAAAAGTCTATCCCCTATTTTTCTACTATCTGTGACAACATCAAGCACTTCATCTTTTCCATTGCCACATATAAGCTGTCCTCCCGTAGCTTGAACAATCTCATTGATGGTTATTGGTTCCATTCTCTTCTCTCCAGTCCCCACTATAGGTTTACGTAAAAATTAGTAATTATTTTCCATGTATGCTATTATACCAATAATAAGCTTAACATGCAAGTATCACTTTTCAACTCTCAACGCTCAACCCTCAGCTGTCTTCTCTCCCAATATTTTTTGGACAATTTCTTTTTCATCAAAAGGATATTTCAACCCATTGATTTCTTGATAGGTTTCATGTCCTTTACCCGCTAAGATGATGACATCATCTTTCCGAGCATTACAAAGCGCATATTCTATTGCCTCATTCCTATTCTCAATCATTACATACGGACAATTAGTATCTTTCATTCCTACTAATATTTGATTTATGATCTGCATCGGATTTTCTGTTCTTGGATTGTCAGAGGTAACAACACAAAAATCTGATAGACGTCCTGCTATCTCACCCATGATTGGACGTTTTCCACTATCTCTATCTCCACCACATCCAAATAGCGTAACAACTCTACCTTTTGCAAAATCTTTAATGGTTTGAATGATATTTTCTAAACCATCGGGTGTATGTGCATAGTCAATAATCACAGTATAATCTTTATCTATCCTTACCACTTGAACTCTTCCTGGAACACCTTTTGCAATTGCTAATCCATTTTGGACTTGCTGTGTGGTTAGACCTAATTCTTGACATACTGCTAAGCTACCTAATGCATTATAAACTGAGAATAGACCTGGAATCCTTAACATTATTTTTCCTTGCCCATGAACTGATTCAACTTGGAAACGTACACCTTTCTCTGAAATATCAACATCTTTCCCTTGTACAGCCGCTTTATTTGCAATTCCAAATGTAATCATTTTACACGTACCATGCGCTAATATATATTTACTACTATCATCGTCTATATTAATAATACCTATTTTACACTGCCGAAACAATTTCGTTTTAGACTTAAGATAATTTTCCATCGACCCATGAAAATCTAAATGATCTTGTGTGAGATTTGTAAAAAGACCTATATCAAAATGACAACCATCAACTCTATTGAGTGCAAGAGAATGAGATGATACTTCCATCACAACAAATTCTACTTCTTGCTTAACCATTTCTGAAAACAATTCTTGTAATTCCAAGGATTCAGGTGTCGTCCTTTCAGTTGGCAAAACCTGATTTCCAATCATATTCTGGTTTGTTCCAATCAAACCTACTTTCTTGCCTTGTAATTCTAGCATTGTTTTTATTAAATACGTTGATGTGGTTTTCCCATTTGTACCTGTTACACCTATCAGTTGAAATTTTGAAGAAGGATGCTCATATAGAGCTGCTGAAATCATTGCTAATGCATAGCGTGAATTTTCAACCTGAATAGTTGGTATAGAAACTGATGTAATATCCTGTTCAATGATAACGCAAACTGCACCATTCTCTATTGCCTGGGAAATATAGGAATGCCCGTCAACTTGAAACCCTTTGATACATACAAATAAATTCCCTGGTTTTACCTTCCTAGAATCATATGCAATACCCGTTATGTCAATATTACTATCCCCATGTATATGCTTTATTTTGATTTCTTTTATTAAATCCTTCAACAGCATATTCTATTCCTCCGCTAGTTTCAATTTTATTCTTGAATTTGTTTTTTCCTAACCAACTTCCGACTTTCCAACTGCTTTTTACTCAACTCTCACTGTTTCTCAATCAACCTCTAAAACTCTAAAATCAACATCTACTACTGTACCAGGCATCACTTTTGTGCCCGCAGCTGGTTCTTGAGCAGTTGCAGTACCAAATCCCGATATTCTGATATTAAGACCCTTATCTGTTAACATTTTGTTTGCATCTAAAACAGATTTTTTCATCACATCAGGCACCTCAACACTTGTAATAGGTTTAGCATTCTCTGTGTATACAATCACCATAGATTTTTCAGGTAATCTTGCCCCTGCCTTTGGTATTTGATCATAAATAATATTTCCAGAACCTTCAATCCTATATTTCAAATTAACATTTTGTAGTGATTTCTTTGCCTGAGCTATATCTAACTCTCTCAAGTCTGGTACACTGACATCGACCACTAAAGCTTCGTCATCATTATATTGCGGTTCAACATCTAAATATCTCAATGTATCATTAAGGATTTCTCCTATAACTGGCGCAGCTATTTGACCTCCATAATAGATTTCCCCTTCTGGTTCATCTAACATAATAAGTGCCGCAATCTGAGGATCATCAGCTGGGGCAAACCCAACAAATGAAGCCACATATTTCTGTGAGCCCCTCGGCGTTTTCTCCGAAGTACCTGTTTTACCAGCTACTCTATATCCTTTAATGTATGCATTGGTTCCCGTTCCTTCTGAAACAACGCTCTCCAAAATTTCTCTCATTGTCTGGGATGTTTCTTCTGAAATCA
This sequence comes from Clostridia bacterium, assembly GCA_963662695.2. Classification (GTDB taxonomy): domain Bacteria; phylum Bacillota; class Clostridia; order SK-Y3; family SK-Y3. The sequence goes on from CAXXDC010000002.1 coordinate 232,609, forward strand.
CCTGTCTTACAACTTCTGGTTCAAAGCTTTTAATAACATTTTCCTCAACATCTGTAATTTCTTTCACAATTATCGGTTTCATCAATTTCCCACCATTCGCAACTGAAGAAACAGCCGTAATCATCTGTAATGGTGTTACTTGAAAACCTTGACCAAAAGAAGCTGTCGCTAGCTCTAGTTCGTTAAATTCTTTTAACGGATGAAAAGGTCCAACAGCTTCTCCAGGTAATTTTATTCCAGTTCTTTCACGGAAACCAAACGCTTCTACATAACGATAGAATCTTTCGGCTCCAACTTTAAGTCCTGTTTCAACAAACACTGGATTACATGAATTTTGTACCCCTTGCACAAAAGTTTGTGATCCATGGGGTCTATAATGTCTCCAACATTTAATCCTTGTCCCCCCAACTGTCACATACCCCGTACAATAAAATGGGTCATCTGGATGTACAATATCTTCTTCTAATGCCATTGATGATGTAAAAACCTTAAATGTTGAACCAGGTTCATAACTATCTACAACAGCTTTATTTCTCCACATTTTATTAAGAACTTGATTATATCTTTTTTCGAATTCATCACCACTTAATGACTCTAATTCATTACGTACACTTTCATCTTCAATATAGAAAGGTTTATTTAAATCAAAATCTGGTTTAACAGCCATTGCTAGAATTTCACCTGTCTTAACATCCATGACAAGCGCTGCACCACCATTACTCACTTCATTCTCTATTACGGCAGTCTCCAGATGTTTCTCCACAAAGTGCTGTATCACTTCATCTATGGTCAGCACAATGTTGGCACCATCTTCTGGATTAACATATCTTTCATATTGATAAGGCATATCCGTACCAATCGCATTTTTTGCAGATACAATTCTACCCGGTGATCCTTTAAGGTATTTGTCAAACATAATCTCTATACCATTTAACCCTTGATTATCAGTACCCGTAAATCCAATTACATGGGAAGCAAAATTGCCGTAGGGGTAATATCTTTTAGCATCTTCAACCAAATCAATACCTTTTATTTTTTTATCTACTATATATTTTCTTATTTCATCTGCTTGTTTTTTTTCAATCTTCCTTTTTAGAATTTCATAAGAACTGTTTCTTGTTATTTTTTTGAGTACATCTTCTTTTTCCATTTCTAGGATTTCTGCTAGCGTTGCAGCTACATCTTCTGTATCCTCGTTTTCTTTTATTTCATTTGGTACGACAGTTACAGTTTCTACTGAAGCACTAATCGCAAGCACAGTACCATTTCGGTCAAAGATTGTTCCTCTTTTAGAGTTAATCATTTTGTCTCGTGTCTGTTGTTCAATCGCCTGTTTTTGAAGTTTTTCTCCGTCATGGATTTGTAGCCATCCTGTTCTCACAATGAGTCCCATCGTTACCAAAGTAAATACAACTAGTAAAAAAAGAATTCTCTTTTTTATCATCAAATTTGGCGTTGCCAAAACAAAACCACCCTTCACTTGGTTAATAAATATGGATTAGTATGTAGAATTAGGACTAAGTCTGGCACTCCCCAGTCTAAGTCCTAATTGCTGTCTCCCTCACTACCTACCATCTACTATTATTATATATAATTAAAAATTAATACAAATATTCCAAAACATTTGTTATTTTACCCATTACAAGAGATACGACACCTTGTGGCTTTCTACGCTCCATATCCGGTGCGATAATCTCACTATAATCATCATTATCTAGTTGAACGTATACAACCTGATACTTTTTAGGTTGTTGCATACCTAATTTATTCTTTGCGGTTTTTTCAATCGTTTTCAAATCTATTGAGCGATCTAACTCCACCTGAAGCTGTTCATTCACCTTTTGCACTTCGTTTAATTCATTCTTATATCGCGTTACAGTATTACTAGCTTCTGCAATCGCAACGTATCTAAACATAATTAGAAATGTAATGGCAAAACATGTAAATAGACTAAGTAGCATTTTTGCCTTATTTTGTTTTTTAGGTTCCTGTTGTTTCTTTTTTCGCTGTTGCCTTTTCGGTTCTCTTTTTGGCTCTTGTTCTGGTATATAATATGGCGCCGCTTCGTATTTATAAGCATTACTACTCTTGTATGGATCCAATGCATTACACCTCTTTTCAGAATATTACAACTTTTCTATTATTCTTAGTTTAGAACTTCTTGCTCTAGGATTTTTCTGTAACTCTTCCCCACTTGGTAAAATAGGCTTTCTTGTAATTACTTTTACAGCAGGTTTCTCACCACATACACAAATAGGAAATTGTGGTGGACACTTGCAACCCAGTTTTAACGCATTAAATGTCTTTTTCACAATTCTGTCTTCTAAGGAGTGAAAAGTAATCACCGCCATCCTTCCGCCTGGACTAAGACTATCTGCAAAATCTCGGATGGCATTTTCCAAAATATCCAATTCCTTATTCACTTCAATTCGAATCGCTTGAAACGTTCTCTTAGCAGGATGGGGTCCATCTTTCCTCGCAGAAGCTGGGATTGCTTTTTTTATAATCTCAACTAGTTCACCAGTGGTCTCAATTGGTGCATCTTTTCGTGCATCTATTATAAACTTTGCAATTCTCTTTGCCCATCTTTCTTCGCCAAATGTATATATAATATTTGCAATGTCATTTTCTGAGTATTCATTGATGAGTTGATATGCACTAAAATCCTGCGTTGTATCCATTCGCATATCTAAAGGTGCATCCTTCTGATAGCTAAAACCTCTTGTAGCCGTATCCAACTGATGAGACGATACACCCAAATCCATCACAACGCCATCTATGGATGGTATCTCAAGCTGTTTTAAAATGTCTTTTATGTTACTGAAATTATTATGTACCAGCATACATCGGTTTTTATAAAGTTCTAACCTACTTTTAGCTGCATTGATTGCATTGATATCTTGGTCAATACCAATCAAAGTACCTCTATCACTCAGCTGTTCGCAAATACCAGCGGAATGTCCGCCACCTCCTAAAGTTGCATCAACATATATTCCCTCTTCTTTTATCTTAAGTCCTATGATACTTTCATGATACAATACTGAAATATGATGAAAATTCATTTATACACCTTCTCGCTATATTCCTAAAGACTCCATATTCTCCGCAATTTCATCTGGACTAATATTTTCGTCACTGTTATATTCTAACCATTTTTGTTTATTCCAAATCTCAACTCTGGTAGAAACACCGATTACCACAGATTCTTTTTCCAAACCTGCATGGTTTCTTAAGGTAATAGGCAGTACAATTCTACCTTGCTTGTCCACTTCACATTCAGTAGCACCGGAGAAAAAGAATCTGACAAACGCTCTTGCATTTTTATTTGTCAGGGGTAAGGTCTTTAGTTTCGATTCTAGATTTGCCCATTCTTCCTGTGAATATACAAATAAACAATTATCTAAACCTTTTGTGACAACAAACTTTTCACCTAAACCTTCACGAAATTTAGACGGTATAATGATTCTACCTTTATTATCGATTGTATGTTGATATTCACCTATAAACATAAAATCTCACCCCACCGTGGTATCCTCCACCACTTTCCCCCACTTTTCACCACTACATATGTAATTTTAACCTATTTTCCAATTTAATTCAATCATTTTTTAAATATTTTTTAAAAAAAATAAAAAGATAGGACTATGAGCCTTCATAGTCCTATCTTTTTAACGCCTTAATCATTCATTAGTTTATCTGTCTAATCTGCTTTCTCTTGTAGTATTCAACAATTAGCTTGTCCAATTCAATACTAATGGCATATATCTTTTCATATTCTGAATCATTTATCATCATCGTATTTAATTGATTACGCAAATCTACTATTTTTTGTTCTAGCAAAAAGATACACCTCCTTTTGGGATTGCTCTTCCATTTTACAACATTATGCATAAACTGTCAATATATATATTGATTTTTTTATTTTTACAATAATATTACAATATTTTTGCACTCCTCCTAATGCATACCAAAAATTTTGTCAATATTTGTCGACATTTTCATCTGTTAAGAGGTCTTTTTCTTTTAAGATATGTCATCAGTCCAACACTGATAAGAATAAAAATAATGGCAACGAGTTGTGAAACCTTAAACGAACCAAGATATAAACTATCTGCCCTCAATCCTTCAATCATAAATCTACCTATTCCATACCACATTGTATAAATTAAAAATACTTGACCATTAAAGCGTTTCTTCTTTCTATACCAAAGTACAAATAGTAATCCACCTAAATTCCATAGTGACTCATAAAGAAAAGTAGGATGTACCGTTATCCAAGTTTGCTGCATCACATCATAGATTTGCATTCTCCAAGGTAATGCTGTCTCCCCCCCATATGCTTCTTGATTGACAAAATTCCCCCAACGTCCAATAATTTGTGCAATAAAGACTCCCAAAGAAGCAATATCTAATATCTCCCATATATTTATTTTTTTAACACTGCAATACATGTACGTAGAGATCAATGCAGCAATGATTGCACCATATATGGCTAACCCTCCGTGCCATATAGCTATAATCTCGCCAAAATCACTTTTGTAGGCAGACCAATTGAATATTACATAATAAAGCCTGGCACCTATAATGCCTAAGGGTGTTCCCCACAAAACAATATCCATAATATATTCAGGATCAACCTTCAAACGTTTTGCCTCATTGGTTGCTACAATAATAGCCAATAAAAAACCTAAAGCTATAATGATGCCATACCAGTATATCTCTTTACCTAATATCGAAATAGCTACAGGATCTATTGTGAATTCCAATCCTAATCCTGGAAAAATAATCGGTTGCACTTCCAACACCCCTTCATCCATAAGTTAATAAGTAGAAAGATATTTATACGGGCTTAATTACTGATAACGCCATATTTTCCACATTAAAATGGTTTTCAAACCTTTCTTGTACATCCTCAAAAGTAACAGATTTATAAACATCAATGTAGTCAAAAAGATTAATATCTTTAAACAAATTGTTCAAAAAACTATTTGCAATTTTTTCAATATGATTATATTGACGTATATATCTTGAGAAAACAACTTTTTTAATCCTTTCAAAAGTTTCAACATCTAGAGAAGTACGCTGTAATCTTCCAACTTCATTGATAACTTCCGCTTGTACCTTCTCTGGGTTAGGAGATTCACCGCCAAATATTGTGTAGCCATAATCAACTTCTGCTGTATAATCTACTTGAAAAGAATTGTTAATAAGTCCCTGCTCATATAAAGATTGATACAGTGTCGTGCTTCTGCCAAATATCATTTCAAGGAGAATACGGGTAACAATATCTTTTTTAAGAAGCTTGCGCCCATTATAGCCAATGTCCGTATCCTTAAATCCCATTTGGAATAAAGGCGTGGATACACTTAGGTTTTGCTCTATTTTCTTTGTACGTATCGTCGTTGGTTCTTCCGGATATATCCTTTTAATCTCTTCTTCCATGGGCTGATCCTTTTTAATATTTTCTGTGACATGATCTATGACCATCTGTGGACTTACATCTCCTATCACAAACAGAATCATATTTGAAGGATGATAAAAGGTGTTATAACATCTATATAATACATCTTTATCAATCTTACTAATACTTTCAATTGTTCCTGCAATATCTTTCTTAACAGGATGCTGATGATATAATGCGTCTAAAAAGTTAAAGAACACCCTCCAATTGGGGTCATCTTCGTACATACGGATTTCTTGTCCTATAATCCCCTGTTCTTTTTGTACGCTTTCATCTGTGAAGTATGGATTTTGAACGAAATTCAATAAAATATCTAAATTTTTATAAAAATTACTAGTGCATGAAAATAGATACGCCGTTGTATTAAAACTAGTAAATGCATTTGGAGAAGAACCAAGACGTGAAAACTTATCAAACACATTTCCCTCTTGCTCTTCAAACAATTTATGCTCTAGAAAATGAGCAATGCCATCAGGAACCTCTGTGACTTCATCTTCGCCAGGTACAATAAACTGACTATCATTTGAACCATAACGGGTACCAAAAAGTGCATAGCTCTTACTGTATCCTTCTTTTGGCAATATATAAATTTTTAGTCCACTCTCATGTGTACCATGATATAATGTTTCTTTTAATACGAATTGATCATATTTATGAAGTTGCATTATCGTTCCTCCTACGCCTTATTTTTCAAAAAATAAATGGTGTCAAGTTCAATATTCTGTGCTACTTTAATAACATCTTCTTTTTTAACAGCCATCACTTTTTGGATAATATCATCCAAGGTATAATCTGTACCACTTACTAACTGACTTAAATTAAAATCTATTATATGCATCGCATTGTCTTTTAGTGATTCAATGCCATTTACTAAACTATTTATAGTAGCCTCGTATTCTATGTCGCTAATCTCACCTTTTTTGACCGCCTTAACTTGTGCTAATATTTCATCTAAGGCTTTTTGATAGTTTTGTATCTCAATACCCGAACTGATTATCATGAGTCCTTTAAACTTTTCCAATCTTGAAAATACATAATAGGCTAAACTCATTTTTTCTCTTACATTATTAAATAGTTTTGCGTGAGGGCCTCCACCTAAGATGCCATTGCAAACAAGCAAAGCATAATATGCTTCATCTTTAGGTGCTATTTTTGTTCTAAATCCAAGTGACAACTTGCCCTGATTAACTTCTAACGCTTCTTCTATATTCTTTTGATTCATTACCTCTGTCACAATTTCCGTCGTTGGATACGTCAATTGTTGTTCAAAATCAATATCAAAAAGGGTGCTAACTATGTCGAATACATTCTTTTTATCCATTGCACCCGCTACAAAAATGTCAATCGGGCTAGAAAGTATATTTTGACTATAATATTGATAGAGATTTTTTTCGTTAATACTATCTATATCTTGAATATTTCCTAACTCGTAGACACCAAATGGCTCATCTTTACACATTTCTTGATAACAGCGTTCCACTGCATAAGACGTTTTATTGTTTATTAAACTCTCAATCATATCTTTCAATTTTAATTTTTCCTGCTCTACATAGGTGGCTTTAAAGCCTCTATCTTCAACAACAGGATCAAATATAATTGACTTTGCAAAACCTAGGATTTCTTCTAACAAGTTTGCCTCTTCTGGTATATACTGATCATCTACCGCTTCAAAATTAAAATATAGTATTTGAGCTTCACCTTTTTTATTAATGCCACAACTCATCACGGTTCCATATAAATTTTCTAGATATTGGGCAATTTCTTGAGAAGTAGGATAAGCATTACACCCTCTTCTAAGCACATTCGCCAACAAAGCATTTTTCGTTGCATCCTCTTTATTGAGCGGTCTATGTATATTTACACTAACTGTAAACGTTTTGAATTTCTTAATGGGTAAAAAATGTAGCTTAATCATAAATGTCACACTCCTAAATTAATTGTTAAGATACGCCTCGTTTTATTATATAACACATCTTTCTTAGTTTGTACCATTATTTTATATTTTTATTCATAAATAAAAATAAAGAGACAGCTCTATTGTGTTGTAAAAACACGATAAAACCGTCTCATATAATATACTTTGCTTTATCACCTATTTCTATCTGGTAATATGCGATTAATAATATTTGAAAATTCTGTGGCCATTCCTTGCATCGTTCTACCATTTTTTAAATCTCTAGACAACTTATTAATTCTATTATACAAATCTGGTTCTTCAGTTACCGCTACATTTTTAATGCCTGGTGCCATATTCATCACTTTCTTTTTGATGTCATCCTTTAAATACTCTCCTTCATCATATTTGTAGAAGTTGTCCTTAATATCAATACCCACTAATGCTGTATCACCGCTAATGACACAATTCGCATCTTCAATAGGCTCCATTGCTCTTAACTGTTTTGCAATATTTTCTCCAGAAGTAGTTGTATCTAACGCAACTTGCGAACCTTCATTTACTGTGTATGGGAACATTTCTGGTGTCGGCATATTGACAAAATCCTGATTTTGATACGGTTGTTGTGTCGTTTCTGGAATACCTTGCTGCTGTGGTAAAGGTTTTTGTGTTGTTGTACAACCAGTCATAGCTGCAATAAATGCAACAATTAACAAAACATTAACTAATTTCTTTAATTTTTTATTCACATTACACACCTCCATATATATTGTTTTTCATAACACCCATTTTTATTAAAAAAACAATTACCAATTATAATTACTATGAAAGTAATAAATACTAATGATATTGTTACTAAGTATAGGAGGAATTAAAAAATGCATGTGGACACTAATAAATCAAATAGAAAACATTATAGAGTGTACAAAAAGAAAAATTGTAGCCAACAATCAATGCAAAAAGATATGACTACAATCATGAAACATAAAAAAATTTTATGCTATTTAATTGGAATGACTTTTATAAAAGGTCTATTCTGGGGATATGTATTAAAAAGTAGTAATCGAAGATAAAGAAGATATGGCAAGGGGACGTTTTATTTGCCATTAATGTGGCAAACAAAATGTCCCCTTACCATGTTCTGTATCATTCAAATATTCGATTCTCGGTACTAAATTCATTTTTTCTGTTAATTGTATGTAATCATTCATAGTAAGTTGTTGTGGATTCTTGCCGGATGCAGCAATTAATACTGCTTCTATCACATTGGTTCCAAAAGATCTACCATCAAACTCAGGTGTCGAGGTTATAAGCATTTTCACACCTAGTTGTCTGAGCCTTATTATATCATCTTTTGTAACGGTATTTGTAATAATAATTTTATTGTTCAAGTTTTCGGGTAAATACTTATTTATATATAAAAAGTCACCGGCAATAATATCTGCATTATGATAATATTTATCAAATTTTGAACCATTGTATTTATCACTTGATATCTCTTGACACTCCTGATTTTCACCAATAGGATATAAAATCTCATAAGGTAAACGCGTGACAACTGGCAAAAGAATGGTTACGATTCTCTTAAAGTTTTTTATATTCTTAATCGGCATTGGTATACCCAAAGCAAACATAAGATCTCCAAGAATAGTTTCGCATCCTTGATTGATAAAACTCTCAGCCATTTTATATCTATCGATAGCACAAACCAAAAGTACTTTTTTATTTGTGAAATCAATAATCTCTTCTTTTGCCAAAAATTCTATTACACTTTTCTCTAAAGTATTTTTAAGTCCAGTTCCATCTACAATTGGTGTCTTCTGTGCAGCCTCAACAATTGGAATAGCGGCCTTTAACATGAATTTTTCATGTGCTCCTGCTAAGTATAAATCTATTCCACCTAGCCCAAAAGCATCAATTTTACCATCCAATGCTCTAATTAAATCAATTGCTTTGGTTATACTTCCATCTGTACCAATACGCTGAATAATATATTTTTCACCTAAAAATTCAGCTTCTACACAATGATTTCTCTTAGAAGAACCAATACTGACACTTACAACTTTTTTCAAAAAGAGTACCTCCGTCCTGAAAACCCTTATTAAATCTCCATAATTACTGGTAAAATCATCGGCTTTCTCTTGGTTCTTCCATATAAGAATTGACCTACTCTATCCTTTGTCTTAGACTTAATTGTAGACCAATCTGTTATATGTTTTTCTTCACATTCTTGAAGTGCTTTTTTCGCTTCATTTTGCACTTCATCCATCAACGCTTCTGATTCACGCACATAAACAAATCCTCTTGAAATAATATCGGGTCCAGCAATAATTGCACCATTTTCACCTGATATTGTAACAACCACTACGATCAATCCATCTTGCGCCAGATGTTTTCTATCTCGTAGTACAATATTACCAACATCTCCTACTCCTAAACCGTCAACCAATACTTTTCCAGAAGTTACCTGTCCTGCTTTTCGGGCAGATTTATTCGTTAGTTCTAACACTTGACCATTATCCATAATAAACGTGTCCTGTTTTCTCATACCTAATTTACGAGCTAGATTCGCATGCTGCTGTAAATGTCTATATTCCCCATGCACAGGGATAAAATATTTAGGTTTAACAAGGCTATGAATCAGTTTTAACTCTTCTTGGCATGCATGTCCAGACACATGAACATCTGCCAACGATTCATAAATAACGTCTGCACCTTTTTTGAAAAGCGCATTAATTACTTTTGATATATGTTTCTCATTTCCAGGAATAGGGCTAGCTGATATGATAACCATATCACCTGGCAAAATATCTACTTTCCGATGATCTGAGAAAGCCATCCTGGTAAGTGCTGACATTGTTTCTCCTTGACTCCCTGTTGTAATAATAACAATTTGGCTTTTTTTATACTTTTTAACGTCGTCAAGTTCAATAATTGTACCTTCTGGAACATTTAAATATCCAAGCTCCATCGATACACTTACCACATTTTCCATACTTCTTCCAGATACCGCAACTTTCCGTTTAAATGTTACAGCAGCATTAATAATTTGTTGAAGTCTGTGTACATTTGAAGCAAAAGTAGCAACTAATATCCTCTGATTGCAATACCTAAATAGCTCTTCTAGCGTATCCCCTACTGTTCTTTCTGACATGGTATAACCAGTATGTTCAACATTCGTACTATCTGCCATCAATGCAAGAACACCCATCTTACCAAGTTGCCCAAAACGAGCTAAATCCATCATTTCACCTTCAATAGGTGTATAGTCGACTTTAAAATCCCCTGTATGTACAACAATACCCACTGGTGTAAATATTGCCATTGCTACAGAATCTGCTATACTGTGGGAAGATCGAATAAATTCAACTTTAAATGAATGAATATTAACTGTATCTCCCTGTTTCACAATTCTTAAGTCTGTTGTTGACAACAAACCATGCTCTTTCAGTTTATTTTGTAATAAACCTAAGGTTAACCTAGTGCCATAAACAGGTACATTAATGTCTCTTAGAACATATGGTAACGCACCTATATGGTCTTCATGTCCATGGGTAAGTACGATTGCACGAACTTTATCTAAATTCTTCTTCAGATATGTGGTATCTGGAATTACAAGATCCACGCCTAACATATCGTCTTCTGGAAAAGCCAATCCACAATCCAATATAATGATATCGTCTTCGTACTCAAAAACGGTGATGTTTTTTCCGATCTCGTTTAGTCCCCCTAATGGTATTATCTTTAGTTTTGTTTTCTTTGACACATTCCTACCTCCATTAATTTTTTACCGAAAACTTCCCGAACAAAAAAATTTGACATAATATCTACTTCTTACCGTCCACACAATACTTTACTATTATATCAGTATTTCCGCTCCGAATAAACACTGTTTTTAATTTTTTTTTATATATTTTCATTTTTTCTGCCCATTTTTCCTATTTCTTTAATGCGATTTACTAAATCCTCTGTGATTGAATCAGCAAATTCTTCAGAATATCCTTCACCAATTACTTTGCAAATCGCCTTTTCAGCGTCAGGAAGAATTAAAACCCACCCACCATCTTTATAGATTTTCACACCTTCCATCAGCTCAAGATCCTCATCATTATTTTCTTCAATTATCGTTCTTATCACCTTACCTTTTGCATCCCAAGGACATGCAACCTCTTTCTTTGTTATATGAAATGAAGGTATACGCGCAACTAATTCTGAAAGTTTAATATTATGAGTAAACATAAAATCCATAATTTTGAGAATGCTACCGACCGCATCAAAACTCAAAACAAATTGATGGTTCATCCCGATATTTTCTTCTCCTTTGTTAACCATTTGACCCATCACCTCTACTGGTGAGGTTTTCGTCCTTAACACTTTTCCATTATACTGCTCAGCCATTTTATCAATAATCCCTGGTGCAGAAATAGGTACAATGACTGTCGCTCCTTGTACAGTTTCCAATGTAATCAGTGCTGCCAATGCCATAAACATATCTCCTGTAATAACCTGTCCACGCTCATCAATCAATAATAGCTTTTCACAATTCCGTTCTATGATAACACCTAAATCTGCTTTGGAACTAACAACTTTGTCAGAAAGAAATTCTGTCTCTTTGGATAGGTCAAAACTACGACCCACTCTTGTCCTCTTACTATGTGCCTTTGTAATAGTCACTTCACAATCCAAATCATTTAAGACAGGGTACATCAGTGATTCCAATAGTTCAGATGGTGTATGAATAATCAATTTAAGCCCAAGACTCTGGTTATGAACTTTATTAACCATATCCCGTAAATAATAGTATTTAAAATGCTGCATATCAACTACTTTCTTCACTTTATCCGCTTCACATCTATAGAAATCTTCACGTACAAATATATTTTCCAACTTTCTTTCCATCCCACGATTAATATTAATACCATGGGAATTAAGAAAATCAATAAATAATGTTGAATCGCTATCTTCCATCATTGTCCCTATGTGAATACCACCATCCAGTCCATAAAATTTTATGCCTGCCCGTGTAATAGGTAAGATTTGTTGCTGAAAATTATAAACGTCGATTCCTGCTGATAATAGTCCTGCAATAAATGAATTTTTCAGCATATCAGCAGCATTGGTATCATCACAACTAATGGCAATCTTTGCATCGTTTTTTAGTAATGCACCGAAAGAAGCACCTAAACGTGATGCAAATTCTGGTGTAATATCTACATTTACTTCCCCTACGATTCCCTTTTCACCAAAAAGCACTTTGGAATATTTTGTTCCCCATACAAGATTAACATTTATTTCTGTATTATTTTCAATGGTCTTAGACGGCCATATTTTAATTCCAGGTTTCACAACTGCAAATTCCTTTATAATTGTTTCATCCCCAATAACAGACTGTTCAAAAACGGAGCTATCATTTTTTATTTGAACTTTATTACATAAGGTACATCCCCGTATTTGTACATTTTTACCTACATAACACCCTTTCCACACTATAGCTCTTTTAAGTGTGCTATAATCTCCAATAATATTATCACTATCTATAATAGAATATGAAGAAATACTAGCATGACTTTTTACTTTTGTATTGCGCCCAATCAATATAGGTCCTTTTAACATTACATCATTTTCAATTTCAACATTCTCTTCTACCCATATCTTATCCTGAATCATTTTTGCATGATGTGTAATATTCACCTTCCCATCCAGAATATCAAAATGACACTGCTGATAAGCCTGTAAATCGCCAATATCACACCAATATTTTTTTGCTACATACCCATACATTGGTTTTTTGTCCTGCATTAACATAGGAAATAAATCTTTACTAAAGTCAAACTTTTCACCTTTTCTCATATACTTAAGTACAATAGGATTTAATATATATATTCCTGTATTAACTGTATCACTGAAAACTTCACTCCAACTCGGCTTTTCCAAAAATCGTTTAATCATTCCATTTTCATCTGTTACCACAACACCATACTCAAGGGGTACATCTACCTTCGTAAGTACTAAAGTTGCAACCGCATTTTTACTATGATGATACTGAATTGCTTCACTTATATTAATATCTGTGAGTGCATCTCCACTAATAACAATAAAAGTATCATCTAAAAATTCTTCTGCATTCTTTACACTGCCCGCAGTTCCTAGTGGTGTTTCTTCCACAAAATATTTTATATTCACACCAAATTCCGAACCATCACCAAAGTATTCTTGAATAACATGGGGCATATATTGCATAGTAACACCAATATCAGTTATTTGATGTAGTTTTAACAGATTAATAATATGTTCCATTACTGGTTTATTCATCACCGGTACCATCGGTTTTGGTCTATTACATGTCAATGGTCTAAGACGTGTGCCTTCACCACCAGCCATAATAAGTGCTTTCACACAATTCACCCTTCCTTTGTATTCTTAGAATTGCAAAAAAAAAAAAGATTTAACATGTATTTTTTATTATTCACATCTTAGGGTGCTTGTATTCATGGCAACAAAAAAGAGCAATATGATTTCTCATATCACTCTCTCACTTTTATCTATTAATTATTTATTTTTCTTCGTCCCTACACTTTTTACAATATCCATATAACTTTAATCTATGGTCTTTTACTAGAAAATTATTTTTTAATAAAATTTCTTGTTCTAACGTATCTAATAAATCCTCATGAACTTCTGATACGTTACCACATCGTGTGCAAATTAAATGGTGATGTCTATGATCTTCTTGATTTTTATTCATTTCATATCGACTGCATCCATCATCCAAATCTAGTTTATATATTAACTCTAAACGATCAAGAAGCAAGAGGGTTCTATATACAGTTGCAAGACCTATCTCGGGACACTTTTCTTTTACATAACCGTAAATTTCTTCAGTACTCAAATGCTCTCCCTCGTGTTCCAACAAAATATCAAGCACTGCTCTCCGTTGCGTTGTAAGCTTATACCCTTTTTCTTTTAATCGTTCTTTCAATTCTTTTGCGTAATCGTTCATTTGTCATCACCCCACTTGCCAGTAATAGTACCTACATAATTAGTGTATGCATATACACATTTTATGCTACAATCTATTACATGTCAATGAAAGGATAAAACTATCACCTATTTGGAACATTCCCCAAACAATGAACATCATACTTCAAATCGGTATCCCACTCCCCAAATCGTTTCAATATACTGAGGTCTAGAGAAGTAAAAAAAATGATAGATGAAAACCTAAAAATTGTAGGCTCTTTAACATTACACTTGACTACCACTTTTTTCATTCTGCTAAATATTCTTTGTGCATATACAAATCGTTGTTAGTAATTTCAATACAACTCTTGTTAAGGTTCAACTACTGATTTTACTGGGTTTCTAATTTTGATTATATCTTACAAATCCAGTAATTTCAATAATTTTATCAATTTTTGCCCACCTAAAATTCTATCCCCATTATTTTTTCATTAAAATCGCTCTAAATCCTGTATTTACAATAGATACACACTTTTTTTCTTTTCTTCTAGCTGGGCAAATTAATTATTAATTTGCTTTTAAAACCCTTTTAACACTTGATAACTACGTATCTTGGTGAGAATAGATTTTATTTGATACGTAGTTATCTTATTCAATAGAAACTTATATCTCTCCTACTTCCTCTAAAAAGTTATACAAAAACACTGCTATATTTTGCTGACTATTATCCATTGTTATTGCTGCTACATCGTCATATGAATCAACTAAGGATGCATAACCAAAGAAATTAGAATGGAAATCAATTTGCCCTGCCTGTGTAGCGGAATAATCAATAACTTCTCCACATATACCTTCCCATGTTGTACCAAAATTAATAGTATATCTGTTTGTTGTTGTAGTTTGATAATCGCTTCTGCGTTCGTCTACCCATTCTTCAAAATCCGTATGGTCAGATAGACCAGCGATATAATTTTGAGCGTGATGAGGTTCATTTACATCTGCAAGATAATGAAGTGCTCTTCCTAAACATTGCATTGAATATTCTTCATCATTATTATAATTAGCTCTTGCAAGCTCTGCCCAATAAACAAATCTTGTCTTAGCTGTTGGGGAAGTTTCTCCTAACCAGTTTTCACCTGTAGATACATCATAAAAATGGCCTTTAAAAGTAATACCATCTGTTTCATTCTCATCTGGCCAATCTGCATTTTCTAGAATTGTAGAAGCATTATCATAGAAAGTCTCAGCAGCACTATACCCCATGTCATTTTCTAGAATTGTTATAGCTCTAGCTACTAAATACTGATGCGTGTGATCTACGCCACCACTGGCCCATTTTGGAGAAACACCATCATCGTTATCATCGTTATCATTTTGATGCAAAGGTACACCATCACCTACTATTTCATCGCTACCCTTTGCAATAATTTCCACGATTTTTTTACCATCGCTTACTTGCTTCTTATCCGTTATAAGTTTATCCGCCTCAGCTAGTACCATGATTGAACTTGATAGAATTATACATAAAACTACCAATACTGCCATACTCTTTTTCATACTAAAACCTCCTAAGTTTATTTGTTTTGAGATAAGAGCCAAACAACCCTATGCTCCTTTCTAAAAATCTCCCTTGCACAAATATCCCTATGTGGTATATAATATATGTAAGCTCTTACCATTTTGTGTAAGGGGCGGTACCCTCAAATCAATGCTAACTTTTCGACGAGATATCATTGATTTGGGGGGATTTGTTTTATTTACCATATTTGCATACTAACATATGCCATAATATCTTGTCAACAGAATAATATGCCTAAAATTGTATATGCGCCTAAATATTTATATATTTAATAAACATTTTACAATTCCTTTATATGATATTTACAAACTTCACACAAAAAGAACTTCATCTACTACTTTTATCGTACAAAAAAAAAGAGGTATTAACCTCTAAAATAGACATGAACCCTAACCTCAAATCATTCCAATTTCCCGTAACAATTTTACACAATCCCTATACCCTGCGATATACATATTTTCACTAGCGCTTGCATCTTCAAATACTTTGTGTCTCATATACTCCTCTACAAAATTCTTGTCATCTTCATTTAATGAATCTAATACTTGCTCGAATCTAGCACTATTCTTATCTAAATAATTCGTACTTTCATGCCATTTCATATCACTCTCTTGCAATTCTCGATATGCTGTCGTATGCATCTGTGATATGAAATTGTTATAATACCATTTGAAGTCCTCCATTGCAGTTACCTCCTTATTATTAGTTGAGGCTTTAAAAACCTAATCCATACGCCATAATCTAGTATGTTTATAGAAGCGTTCAATTTCAAGGTCTTTTATTTGTTGACGTATCCTTGCTATTTCATCTTTATTAGCATCGCTGTTTTCCCTTATTAATGCCTTCAAATCCCACTCCAACTGCATGACGACTTGTTTAATCTGTTCTGACTCTTGTATGAGCTTATCGTTTCTTATTCTAAGTTCCATACTTGTCATACGCATATATCATTTTCCCTCCCCGAAAAATTTTTGTTTGGGAGGAAAATTAAAAAAGTGCGCAAGTAGAAATAAAACACATGATTTCCATGTATTCCTACTTGCGCACCGAATGTTTAAGCATAAATAGAATTTGCAAAAAGGGGTAAAATCGCTTATAATAACATAAGGTCGCTTCGTGGCAGCACAATGCTGTACGTATAGTAGGGTTTGCTACTGTATGAGCTTTCAGGTGTTGCAGCACCTGAAAGTCACTGGCGACTATTTTAATTTTCCTCTTGCCCCAATTATATCCTCATTGGTGACATTTTGCAACTATTTTTCAGAATATTTTGGCATAATTCGCCATATTGTCTCATTTTTATGCTTATCAACCATTAATTTTGAAGCTAGACTTAAAAACATAGGGACAAGCATATTGATTTATACCAATAGACCTGTCCCTATGTTCATTTATGTCAACTATCCCTGCTGACTCATTTTAAATCTTTTCTTATTATACTACTCCAACCATATCTTCTATTACATCAGTAACTGTGATTGGTGTAACTCTATAATCGACCAACTTGTTAATAATGATTTTAACATTTTTTTCACTACAACAAATATCATTGATTGCTATATTTTCCATGTAAGTGCCATCATTGTTTGTATATTCCTTCTTGATAATTTCTATACCATAACTTTTACCAGATGGTTCTATATCGTTTTCCACGATATAATATTCTAGTCGCATTCCATTGAGATTTTTACTAGGTATTTCTTTTTCCTCACTAAAATCCACTTCTGCTTGTAGTTTTTTCAAACACATTTTTAGCACCCCTTTTGTTAATAATATTCTTTTTCCCTGCAAGCCCTATTATACAAGAGGTTAAGCGTTTTTTCCATATAAATATATCGCAACTTTCTCGGGTTTTCTACATGAAATGACACATATGTAGCTAATCAGTATCATATTTTGTCAGAATTTATTGTTATATGAGAAAAGATGTAGATGAAAAGTTTGTCCAATTGCATTCTTTTGCTCTAGAAAAATGGAAAGGATTTATTGTTGCAAAGCAATTGGTTTTTATGTTAACATATAAGGGTGTCGTAGGGATGAGGTATCCCTCTGTTCGGAAATTCAATGTGAGGGGGTCAACATATGAAAGGACAATTGAAAAAGATTGTTTTAAGCATTAATGGTGTGCATAAATTACCACGAAGAATAATTATACACGGCATACAATTTGCTATTGCACTGGTTTTGATTGCGATGGGATTATATTTTGTAAATATAAATCAGTTAAATTTTGATTATGATATTAGATTTATTTCTTTTTCTCTCGCTGAAACTGGACTAGTTATTTTTGCTGAAGCAGTTATTGGTGGCTTAGTCGTTGATTATTTCGTAAAAAAGCTGGATCCATCTAAATAATAGATGAATCCAGCTTTTTTATTAAATGTGAATATTTATGCAGCTTTATATTTTGCTTTTCTCTTATCCTGCCATTCTTTAAGCATTACCCATACTGGACTCGCAATAAAGATAGAGGAGTATGTTCCGCTTATTATACCGATAATAAGTGGGAATGCAAAATCTTTAATAGACGGTACACCCAAAATATATAAAGCCGCTATGGTTAATAACGTTGTAATGGATGTGTTGATAGAACGTGCTACTGTTTGTAATACACTTTTATTCGCAACATCAATAAACTTTTCTTTTTGCATACGCTTTTTGTTTTCTCTAATGCGGTCAAATACAATAATGGTATCATTGATTGAATAACCCAATATTGTCAGCATTGCTGCAATAAATGATGTACTAATAGGTATTCTAAACAACGAATATACTGTAAACATGACAAGTAAATCGTGAACCAATGCTGTTACTGCTGCTATACCTGTTAAAAATTCAAATCTGAATGTTATATATACTAACATTAACACTGCAGCAATAAGTGTTGCCAATAGTGCCTGCTGTTTTAATTCTCCACCGATTGTAGGATTGACATTATCTGTAGAAAATAGTGCTTCTTGCTCTAAACTATATTTCGTTTGTAAATTATCAAATATTTCATTTCTTTTTGTCGTGTCAATCTCTGGTGTTTTAATAATAACCTGTTGATTACCTTCTCCAGCTTTTTGCACACGAATAAATGAACGGTCAATACCCGTTATATCTCCAACGATTGTCTTAATTCCTTCATTATCAAAATCTTGACCTATATTTATATGGATGGCTGTACCACCTGCAAAATCAATATCTTGAACTAATCCTCCCGTTAGCATACCCACTATACCGGCTAGGATAATAACTGCTGAAATGATAAAAAATATTCTTCTTTTCCCCATAATATCTACCATTATCTGCTGCCTCCTTTCGCACCGTATAACCATAGGTTCTTTATTTTCATGTTTACTGTTTGTCTTAGTAAGAATTTCGTAACGACAATGGCTGTAAACATACTCACAATGTTACCAATTGCAAGGGTAACGGCAAAACCTTTAATAGGACCTGTCCCAAATCTCCATAAAACTGCTGCTGCGATTAACGTTGTAATGTTTGCATCAAGAATCGCTTTAAAGGCTCTATTAAAACCTGCATCTATAGATGCACGTAGTGTTTTACCTAAACGCAATTCCTCTTTTATTCTTTCAAAGATTACTACATTGGCATCAACAGCCATACCAATTGAAAGAATAATACCTGCGATACCTGGTAGACTAAGGTTAACCCTCATGCCAGCCATAATAGTTGCAACGATTGCCATGTAACCTATCAAAGCAATATCCGCAATGAATCCAGGTACTCTATAATATAGTAACATAAATACAAATACTAATAAGATACCAATACCACCTGCCATAAGACTTGTTTCAAGAGACTTTTCACCCAGTGTTGGACCAACACTTCTTAATTCAATATCTTTAAGGGAGAATGGTAATTTACCTGCACTGATTAATCCTGCTAACCAAGACGCTGATTCGGCATCAAATGAACCGGATATAACCGCATTATTACTAGCGATTGGGGCATCTACAAAAGGTGCAGATAAAACAGCTTCGTCTAGTACTATCGCGATATAGTTTTTATTTTCAGCTTTTCTTTCTTGGGTTGAAGCTTGGGAAGTAGCTTGATAAAATTTTTCAGTTGCTTCATCACTAAATGTTAAAGCTATATAATGCTCATTTTGACCATTTTCTTTTGTAGGACCAAATTGTGCTATTGCTTCTACAACATCTTTACCAGACATAACGACATTACCGTCTGCATCAATAAATTGTAGTTCTGCTGTTGCTCCTAACTGACTAACTGCTTGCTCAGGATCAGATATTGATGGAATCTCAATCCTTATTCTTTTATCCCCTTGTTGTGCAATTGTCGCTTCTGTATAGCCTAATTTGTCTAAACGTTGTCTTAACATCTGAATGGCAGTTGCCATGTCTTCTTTAGATACTGCATCCGCTTGTGCTTCATATGTAATCACGGACCCTCCAGTTAAATCTAATCCGCGGCGTATTCCTCTTTCTTCATCCAACGCACTAGGAATTGTCTTTCCAAAAACTGAAATACCTGCAACTGCTATATAAGCTAACGTTGCGATGATAACAATTGTTGCAATAAATTTTGTTATACTTTTGCGCATCATAAGTTATGGTTCCTCCTTTTGTAAAATCACATAGAACATTATATCTCTACCAATTATTATAGTCAATACTTTACAACAGTTTCGCACTATTAATAATTAGTTCAAACTTCACACCTAAGTAGTCGGCAGCTCTACGGCACATCAACATCCTAGCCATAAATATTTCAAAATAGTCTAACACTGAGCATATCTGCGTATCTATTGTTAAGTCTAATAGTACAGATTTCTTCTGCTCATTCACTTGAATCTGTGCATTCTCAACAGCATAGTTTACCCTGTCATGAATATCAAAAGTGGCAAAATCATTATTTCTCACCCTTGTTCTCCTAACATCGGTTTTATCTGCTAAAATAAGTGCGGATGAGACGGTACTAATGGCTGATCCTGTTCCTTCATCATGATTTCCTATTGCTGCTACGATGATAGCAACTTCTTCTGGTGCCATCTCCAGCCTTGTCAGTATATTGAAAGCTAATACTGCACCAGTTTGTGCATGATCAATTCTATTGACCATGTTGCCGATATCATGCATGTAACCAGCTATTCTTGCCAGCTCAACTTTTCTTTCGTCATATCCTAAGTCAATCAAGATATCTGAAGCTGTCTTTGCAACCTTCGCCGCATGCTTATAAGAATGTTCGGTAAACCCTAATACGCCTAAAAGTTCATTTCCTTTGCCTAGATAGGTTTTAATTTCTTCGTTGTTTTTGATGTCTTGATATGTTATTAAACCCATAGTATATCCCTCCAGATTAGTTAAAACTCAACCCTCAGCCCGAATGCTAGTGCTACGAATGCTAGTGCTACGAATGCTAGTGCTACTTAATGAGCTACAGCGAATTTAGTAGCCACTGTACATCTGCATTAGCAGATGCCCTCACTATCTTCTATACTCTTCTCCTAATTCAACATAATGCTCACCATTATTTTTTATAGATGATATTTCCTCTTCGGTCAGTTGGCGCGCCACTTTTGCAGGACTTCCTAGCACCAATGAATTTGGTGGTATTTCTTTGCCTGATGTCACCAATGCACCTGCCCCAACGATACAATTGTCACCGATTTTCGCCCGTAGGACAGTTGCACCCATCCCGATTAAACAATTGTCACCAATATGACTACTGTGTAGTATTGCATTGTGCCCAACGGTTACACCATCGCCAATAATTGTATCAACACCTGCATCACAGTGTACAACACATCCATCCTGTACATTACTATTTTCACCTATACGAATAGCTGCCATATCTCCTCTTAACACAGCGTTAAACCATATGGTTGTTTTGTCACCGATAATAACATCCCCTATGACATCAGCAGAATCAGCAATAAAACTATTTACATGAATTTTAGGTGTACTTTTTTTATATTTTATTACCATAAATTTTACTCTCCTTTATTTTTCTTCATCTAATACTTGCGCCGCTTGGATCATTAATGCACATTCCACACGTTTTTTTTCTAGTTCACAGCTAATGTGATAAGGTTTGTTAATATCTTTATTAAAATGATATGCATTGGCTGGACAACCACCGCTACAATAAAACTTTGCCCAACACTCTCTACATTCAGGCTTGGTGTATACGTTAGATTTTCTAAACTCATTTGAAATCTCAGTATCAAATGCGCCTGTGAATACATCTCCCATCTTGTATTGATCTTCTCCTACAAATTGATGACAAGGATATATATCTCCTTCTGGTGTAACAGCAACATATTCGTGTCCTGAACCACAACCTGATAATCTTTTTACGACACATGGTCCTTGTGACAAATCAATCATGAAATGAAAAAAGTTAAATCCATTACCCTCTTTTTTTCTTTTTAAGTATTCTAACGCTAGTTTTTCATACTCTTTATATAATACGGGTAAATCTTCTTCTCTTAATGCATATTCTTCTGTCTCTGGGGCAACCACAGGCTCTACTGACGTTTGTTTAAAACCTAAGTCAGCAAGATGTAATACATCTTTTGCAAAATCTAAATTTAGCCGTGTAAACGTACCCCTTACATAATAGTTATCTTGTTTTCTTGATTCTGCTACATCAATAAATTTTGGTACGATACTATCGTAACAGCCTCTTCCATCCACACGTGTACGCATACGATCATTAACTTCTTTTGTACCATCTAAACTCAATACTATATTGGACATATTCTTATTAATGTATTCCTTAATATCATCATTTAACAACATCCCATTTGTTGTAATTGTGAAACGGAAGTTTTTATCCTTCTTTTCCCCTTCATTTGTTGCGTATTCAACTATTTCTTTCACAACATCAAAGTTCATTAAAGGTTCACCGCCAAAAAAGTCAATCTCAATATTTCGACGTTTTCCGGAATTTTGAATGACAAAGTCAATCGCCTTTTTCCCCACTTCTATGCTCATCATTGAACGACTGCCATTGTAACTGCCCGTTGAGCCAAAACAATACTTACACCTTAAATTACAGTCATGGGCAATATGGAGACATAATGCTTTTACAACTGACTTCTTGTCCCATTTTGCAATATGTTGTTCATACGGGTCATTTGTAAATAGAAGTTCCCCATCCTGTAACAATCGTATTTCTTGCCAAGCTTCTTCTATTTGTTTTAGAGTATATTTACTATGCAATGATTTTGTAATCTCTTGCTCACTCATTTTCAATGTATAATATTTATTATCAAAATAGTCCAATAGGTCATAAACAATTGCATCAACAACATGTACGGCTCCACTGTATACATCCATTACAATGCAAATGCCATTCATAGAAAACTTATGTATCATCGAAACTTTCCCCCACTCTGAATGAAGGGGACGGTTTGAGAACCGCCCCCATTACTTCATACTATATGTATTATTTCTCACATTTTTGATTCGCTACTGTGCAGGAAGTTTTACAAGCTGATTGGCATGATGTTTGACATTCGCCACAACCGCCAGTTGCTGCACTCTTCTTTAATGTAGCACCACTAAGTGTTTTTATATGTTTCACAATGTTTCCTCCTCTAGCTTTAATGAAGTCTTATTTTTCATTGCTATTATAGCATACATTTCCTCTCGTGAAAAGGTTTGCCACTATTTTTTTACCTTATATTTACGATTACTTTTCAAATTCACGCCTACAATCCCACCAAAAGCACCTGTCACTAATCCTAAGAACAACATGTATAACACATATCGATCAAAAGTAAAGCCCGTAAATGCTAGGATACTGATGATATATAGAATTAGCATATACAGTACACCTACGATAGAACCATTTAGCCATCCTTTACTTTTTGTCTTTCTTGAGGCTCTAATTGCCCCAAACATAATGCTTAAAATAGTTGTAACTACAACTATTGTTGGTATCGTGCTTTCTGGAAAATCAGTATAGGTGATAACCATAGCAAATATTAAAAATATTATCAATGTCATTACATATGCCATTAGTACTGATTTCAGAATTGTACGCATGCTTATCCCATTTTCGTTTGCCATATTTTGAAACGATGAAAAGTCTAATTTTTTCATAAAAAATCCCCCCGAACATTTATGTTTTTACTATAAATCTATTCGGAGGATTATAAATTATGTCCAAAAGTTTTTCTTAAGAAGCATCTACACTTCTAATAGCCCATCGCTCAATTTTTAGTTTTGTCTTATCTGCGCCCACTTCGATTGTTAAGATATCATCCTTAATATTTTGGATTTTACCACAAATACCGCCTATGGTTACTACCTCATCTCCAACCTTAATCGCGTTAAGCATTTCTTTCGCTTTCTTTTCTTTTCTTCGTTGTGGAATAATTAAAATTGCATAAAAAACTACAATTAAAGCTATTGGTAATAAATATTGTATATTTTGACTCATCCGACACACCTCCATTTTGTCTTTTTATGTACAAGTAATTATTCACTATCTCCTATTATACCCTTTGCCCTATTTTCCATCAAGTATTATTTTTCTAAATTCTTCTTGCGAAAATTTCAGTTTTTTCACGCCTGTATTCTTCAAAGCTACCATTCTCAATTTTTTCTCGCATCGTTTCCATTAAAGTATTGTAGAAATACAGATTATGCAGTACGCATAAACGCATCGCTAACATTTCTTTTGCTTTAAATAAATGTCTAATATAGGCTCTGGAATAGTCGCGACAAGCTGGACAACTACATGCTGGATCAATGGGTTGATCATCTAATTGATACTTCGCATTCATCAAGTTCATTGTACCATGCTGGGTAAATACATGTCCATGTCTTCCATTTCTGCTAGTAATAACACAGTCAAAGAAGTCAATTCCCCTTGCTACTGCTTCCAAGAGATTACTTGGTGTTCCGACACCCATCAAATATCTAGGTTTATCTACTGGCATATATGGTTCAACAGTTTCTATGATTCTATACATTTCATCGTGTGTTTCTCCCACCGCTAACCCACCGATTGCATATCCAGGCAGGTCAAACTTCGCAATCTCTTTCATATTTTGTATACGTAAGTCTTCATATATGCCACCTTGATTGATACCAAATAGCATCTGCTGTTTATTAATGGTATCTGGTAAACTGTTTAAGCGATCCAATTCTTCGATACATCTTTCTAGCCATCGTACTGTCCTTTTACAGGAAGCCTCTGTGTATTCATGTGTAGATGGATTCTCAACACATTCATCAAATGCCATCGCAATTGATGAAGCCAAATTAGACTGTATCTGCATACTCTCTTCTGGTCCCATAAAAATTTTTCTTCCGTCAATATGGGATGAAAAAAATACGCCTTCTTCTTTGATTTTACGAAGTGACGCCAATGAAAATACTTGAAATCCACCACTGTCTGTTAAAATAGGCCCCTCCCAATTCATGAACTTATGAAGTCCTCCCAGTTGTTTAATCACTTCGTCACCGGGGCGTATATGAAGATGATATGTATTCGATAATTCCACCTGACATTGCACTTCTTTTAAATCCTTAGACGATACAGCCCCTTTAATAGCTGCCGATGTACCTACATTCATGAATACAGGTGTTTGTATCACCCCATGGGGTGTATGAAATTCGCCTCTTCTTGCTTTACCTTCTGTTCTCAATATTTTAAACATTATAAATCATTCCTTTTCTAATATATAAACATAGCATCACCGAGACTAAAGAATCTATACTTTTCCTCGACTGCAATACGATATGCATTTAACATGTTTTCCCTTCCTGCTAATGCACTTACAAGCATTAATAGCGTAGATTCTGGTAAATGAAAGTTAGTGATTAGTGCATCCACTACTTTAAATTGATAGCCAGGATAGATAAATATATCTGTCCAACCACTACCTGCCTCAACGAATCCATCCTCTTTTGCCGCTGTTTCTAATGTCCTATTACTTGTCGTACCTACTGCAATGACTCTTCCACCTTTTTGCTTACATTGATTAATCTTCTCTGCTTCTTCATCTTTCAGAATATAGTATTCCGAGTGCATATCATGTTCTTTGATATTGTCTACCTTAACAGGTCTAAATGTACCCAATCCCACATGCAAAGTCACAAATGCAATCTCAATCCCCTTCTGCCTTATTTCATTCATAAGTTCTTCTGTAAAATGAAGTCCTGCAGTTGGTGCTGCAGCCGAACCCTTATTTTTTGAATATATCGTCTGGTAGCGCTCTATATCGTCTAGCTTTTTTGTTATATAGTGAGGTAATGGAATTTCTCCTATTTGATCTAATACCTCTTCAAATATACCCTCGTATTCAAATTTTACAATTCGATTTCCGCCTTGAATGATTTCCTTAATCTCAGCTTTCAATAGCCCATCTCCGAATACAAAACAGGCGCCAACTTTTGCCCTTCTTCCCGGTTTGAGAATAACTTCCCACTCATCTTGCTGAACGCGATGTAGAAGTACAAATTCTATTTTTCCACCTGTATCCTCTTTAACGCCTAATAGTCTTGCAGGAATCACTCTTGTATTATTAAGCACCAAACAATCACCCGGATTTAAATAGTTGATGATGTTTTTAAATGTCTCGTGTTCAACTTGTCCCGTTTCTTTGTTCACCCGCATTAGCCTTGACATTTCTCTTTGCTCTAATGGCTCTTGTGCAATCAATTCTTCTGGCAAATCGTAATAAAAATCCTGTCGTTTCATTATATACCTCCATTGCTCAAAACAAAAGCAGACACTTAAGTCTGCTTAATATTATATCCACTTTAAGTTCTTATAGTAGTTTAACAAAATCTGTACTATCTAATATAATAATATCATCCTTTTCAAAGTCTTTCACATTTCTTGTAACTATATACTCTGCGTTACATTTTGATGCTAATTGATATTGTATTGCATCTTCAAAATCATTAAACCTAAGTTTAAGAGCATTTTCGATATCTTCTTGGGTTAAACTTATTATATCAAAGATATTTAATAATAACTCTAAAATTTTATACCTATCAATATTTCTATACTTTCTTAATATATAATATATATCAGTTATTGAATTTGCTGTTAGATATATTTTAAATTTATCTTCGGTTGCAAAAGATATTATCTTGTACGCTTCTGCATAGTGTTCTCTTTTCAAAAGATAATCTAATACTATATTAGTATCCACTAATATACAATTAGTTTTCATATTTCTTCAGTCTTTCGTTTTTAATATTTTCCAAAGATATTTCTTCATCATTTATCATATTCTTTGTAAGTAAGTCTAATGTTTCAAGTGCAGCCTTCTTTTCACTTGCCTTAACCATTTTAGCTATTACCTTACCATTCTTAGTAATGACTACATCTTCATTTTGTACTATCTGTAGATATTTTCCAAAGTTTAGTTTGACTTCCGTTGATTTCACCAACATTTTCAAACACTCCCTTAATCATTTTTAATCAATTCATATGCTAATATTATACCACAATTGATTAAATAATACCAATAACATTGTTATAATTAATTATTTTTTTAATATATACTATATATTATTGACTAATTTAAAATTTATTCCACTACTGTTCCAGGATAATAATGTGTCAATATCTCATCATATCCAAAGCCTTCTTCAGCCATTCCCCTAGCACCCCATTGACTCATTCCTACACCATGGCCAAAACCTTTACCAGAAAAGACATATATACTAGGAATAACAGCATAACTCTTTTTTGTATCATTTCCTTTTGCATAAATTCTACCTTGTGATGTACTAAAGGTAGAAACGCCCGATGCACTGAGTACTTTTACATTTGTAGTTGTTTTCATCGTTGACTCAATTTCTTCTTTGCCTTTTATATAAAAATCACTATCTGTAGTAATGGTATACATTTGACTATTTACAAATCTAGCTCCAAAAACATTACGTGTCATACTTCTTTCAAAAATGTGTTCATCTTTTGTCCCAATAACTTTTAGTTTTATGACTCTACCTGAGTCGGATCTCTCTAGTACTGTCATTGAAAGGATTTGTCCTAAATCATAACCCTTTGCCTTGAATATTTCCTGTGCTTTTTGTGGAGTCATTTCAATCTCCCAAATACCACGTTCTGATCTTTCTGTTGGTTCATACGTGTCTTCTACTCCTGAAAGATACGGATATCCTGAACCACCCCACACATTTCGCACATCTTCTGTATGTCCGCCACTCGTAGAAAAATAATATGTTGAAGCAGGCTTGCCATTGTATAACAGTAATTGTCCTCTTGTTTCTTCAACAGCCTGTGTACTAGTGGGATGCTCATCTTGAAAGCCTCCATATACATGACAATGTTCAGTAGTGCATAAATTAAAACCATATGCATTATGTTTATTCATATTAATTATTGTATACGTCCTTGCTGAAACTGCTTGTGCTTTTAACGCTTCTAGTGGCCAAGATCCGCCCATTTCTCTAGGTAATATGCCATATAAATATTCTTCAAGGTCTACGACATTGATAACGGTCATATCACTATCACTAAAGCGTTTAAATTCAACAGCACCTCGATATAAACGTCCATTAACACTAATGGTGGGAACTTCACCTTCTCTCTCTATTGGCCTGATTTGCAGAAATGATGATGCACTATCAAACATCATTTTCACTTCATTTGTTGACGAATCAATTACCTGTACCCTTTTTGCACTTAGAGCAATCACGTTGCAAGACTCACCAGAAACTTCACTGATATGGGAAATGTCTTCTTCCGCTTCTTCTTTCGATGGATACAAGCCTGTCCATATTTTATATGCGTCATCTGCGAACATGATATATGTGTTTAACCCTTTTCTATTTAATGAATCGATCTCTGATTTAATTTTGTTATAGTTAGTATAAGACTGTCCAATTTGTATGTGATGAGGTCCATATTTTGTGCCTGCTTTCTTCACATCACTATCTGGCCAATATTGTACAAATCCGTCTGCTGTCTTCACGTAATATACGTCTTTTCGAACTACAACATTTTGTACATCTGTCTCTAACATGATTG
Source organism: Clostridia bacterium (assembly GCA_963662695.2). Lineage (GTDB taxonomy): Bacteria > Bacillota > Clostridia > SK-Y3 > SK-Y3. The sequence goes on from CAXXDC010000002.1 coordinate 261,493, forward strand.
GGATAAATTCTCCGTCTCTTTCATAGCCCATTTGAAACCCCGTCTTAGAACCTATATCAACACTTAAAACTGCGCTTTTTTCAAAATATAGACCTACTCTTATCGTTTCATTCAAGTTATCGTATGCATATATGCTATTTATCGTTCCACTTAATAATGTAACCATTAATACAACCAGTAGTACAATTCTACTTTTTTTCATTGATTCCTCTCCTTTGACCCTATCCATAACTCTTTCTATATTCTATTTCGACATAATTCTCCTTTTTCCTTCATCGATAATATTACAAGTTTATTAAATGTTAAAGTAGTCATTTATTGATTTATGCGTTCCAGATACCATGTGCTTTATATCTTCTTTTTCAACATAGGTTGTTGCAAGGATAGTGGAAAATAAACCGTGCAATTAACCAATTGATAAAAAAGCAACAAAAACGTAGTAGAAATGATGGAGAATATTGAAAGCTAGATACTTTCGAGAACCTTGAAAATAAAAAAAGGCATAACAAAAAAACCTATTGTATGAGTATGAAATAACCATAGACCTGTTCAATGATAACTCTTAGGTATCATCAGTACCATGATTACGAGAATATTATCAAGAGGTGTTTTATGAGTGCGATTAAGATTTTTAGAAGTAGGTTTACAAAGATCAATAAACTAACATTCAAAACGTTTTGAAGCATTCGGACAACGCCACAGTCTAAAGTCTGGCTATCTTATTTTCCAGTTCCTTATAGCCGTTCATCATCATCAGCCACCTATTATCTAAAATCGTTCTAATAAAGCATAAAACAAAAGAGGCTAATTGTCAACCTTTCATATTTTTGGTTGACAATTAGCCTCCTTAAATCTTAAGTTTTGCAGTAGAAAAGCAGAAAAGTACCCCGTAAGCCACTGAGAATAGTGAATTTGCGGGGTTTGCATTTTTTCGTTTTTTTGTAGCGTAAAATTACCTTTTTTTAGTTTTTGAAATATTTTTTTTGATTTGTTGTAATGTTCTTATCTTTGCTGAGAAATCAACGTTTGTAGCTTCCCCAATATCTTTTAATACCTCATCATAATAATCAAATAAATAATAGTTTTGATCAATATTAGTACATGTACAGCTCTTTAAGCTCTCAATCATTTTTGTAATACTATGTTTACCATCAGTAATGTGTTCAAGTATTCTCGCTAGAACTAGGGCAATAAAGCAAGTTAGAAAATGTGCTTTGATATGCTCTTCTGTTGAGAGAAAAACTGGTCTGGTTTCTAAATCACTCTTTGTTACTTTAAATGATTCTTCGATTTTCCATAAACCACGATAAATATCAATAATTCTGCTTGCTGATTCTTTGTATTCGCTTGTTACAAGTACATAATATCCATCTAAAGCTTCTTGAGTCTTAATTTTATCATCATCGAGTTCTAAAACTTTTCCTGAAACAATTTCACCAGTTGATTTATCAAAGCTGATATTCTTAATATAAGAAGTTGCACCATAAGCAGTTGCTCTATTGTAGCTTGCAGGTGACTTAATAAGCCTTCTTGCTTTTTCAAGAGCTTTTTCTCTTTCGAACCTTGCTTTCTTAGCATACTTCTTACTATAGAAAACAACTTGTTTTTCATGAACAGTTCTTTTAATTTTTTTCCCAGTGATACTTGTAACCCAAATTTCTCTGGGATATAATCTTTCTTTCCACTTGTAATCCTGTCCGTACCACTCGTAGTCTGTATCATCAGTAATATAGTTTTTTAATTCGTTATTTGCACCTCGTGCAGATTGACTAAAAACATAACCATCCTTAGCAGACAAAGTATAGTAAATATTATCACCAGTAGACATACCCTTATCAGCAACCACAATAACTTTACCAAGATCAAACTCTTTTTTCATCCTAGAGAAAGTAGGGCGATAAGTCAGACAATCATTAGTATTACCAGCATATAAGTCATAGGTAATAGGAATTCCATTAGTATCCATAAACAGTCCCATTTGAATAATAGGGTTTGGTCGGTGTTCTTTACAAACACCTTTACGTCTAAAATCATCTTCATGATCAGATTCAAAATAATAATTTGTGACATCATAATAAACAAGGCTGGTATCTCTACCATAATGGTCTTTGATTTGATCATTAATCCACTGTTGTAATTCGTATCCCTTATCATTAAAAAAGCTAAGAGCTCTATACACATCATCGAGGGAGTAATTTACTCTTTCAAAAAACATATCTCTGTTTTCATAAGCTTTTTTCTTAGAAGAAGGCATCAGAAGTCTAGAGAAGACCAATAGCTTCATAATGTTATTTGTATTCGCTTCAATTTTAGTAGAGCGTTGTCTGTTAATCAAAAACTTATCAATTTGAAGCGTGTGATATAGTGAACTAAAAGCAGCATATCCAAAGTTCTTCCGGTTGTTAGTTCCGACTTTAAGTTTCTCATCATGACTAAATTCAAGCTTAATAGGTTTAGATTCAATAGCTTTTTGTATCTTCATTTCTTCGACAACTTGAGTGAAATGAGCGATAGGGTCATCGTACTCTTTAATAAGTTCATCTAAGTAACCAATAGATTGGATCGTTCTAGCCCTAGGTTTCTTAGTAATCTTATCTCTATAGCTTTCAGCAATAGCTAAATATGTTCTTCCAGTTTTATTATTTTTTGATTTTTTTAAATACATAAATATCTCCCAGATTTAATAGTATATTACTATTATAGCATAAAATGATACTAAAGACTACAAAAACACGAAAGAAAAATAAAAAAAATAAAGCCTGAAACAATTGGTATAACTTTGTTTCAAGCTTAGCTATATGTAAAGTTGCTGCAAAACTTCGGCGTTCATCATCATCAGCCACCTATTATCTAAAATCGTTCTAATAAAGCATAAAACAAAAGAGGCTAATTGTCAACCTTTCATATTTTTGGTTGACAATTAGCCTCCTTAAATTAATTTTCAATATTTGTTTGACACTACTATCTATCCATGATATGATAATAAAAATTAAACATGCGATATTAGGTAGAGGTGCATTTTTTATAAGTAAATACAATGAGAAATCCGGTTTTCTAAGACTTGTATTGAAAGGAAAAAATGCCGAAGGATTTAAAATTCCGGCAGTTTTAATCCTGGTTGTTCAGCGAAAAGCTGTACGACTGTCATCAACGTATTTGATGGAGCGCTATCTGTTATTATTGAATTACTGTACAAGGGAGTATAGATAACAAAACTTCTAAATATTCATTACAGTAAGCAATTAACAGCTGGTTGTTCCAAACCAGTTTTTTTTATGTCTAAGAATATTTCTTAGATTATAATAGTATTTTATATTTATAGGAGGGTATTTTTAGTGAAAAAGTACAATATTGCAGTAGTAGGTGCTACCGGAATGGTAGGCAGAACTTTTTTGAAGGTTTTGGAGGAAATTAAACTTCCAGTAGAAAATTATTATTTATTTGCGTCCAGTCGTTCTGCTGGTCAAAAAATTAAGTTTTTAGGTAAGGAATATACGATAGAAGAATTAAATGAGAATTCTTTTGATAGAGGCATTGATATTGCTCTTTTCTCTGCTGGTGCTGGCATTAGTAAGAAATTTGCGCCAATTGCTGCTTCTAAAGGTTGCGTTGTCGTGGATAATAGTAGTGCTTGGAGAATGGATCCAACCATTCCTCTTGTTGTTCCTGAAGTAAATCCTCAAGATTTAGAGTGGCATAAAGGTATTATTGCTAATCCAAATTGCTCTACGATTCAAGCGATGGTAGCATTAAAACCTTTACATGATAAATACAAAATTAAAAGAATTGTTTACTCTACTTATCAAGCTGTTTCTGGCGCTGGACTAGCTGGATGGAAAGACCTTGAAGATGGATTGAAGGGTGAATCACCTAAGAATTTCCCTCATCCAATTGCGAATAACTGTATTCCTCACATTGATGTTTTCTTAGATAACGGATATACAAAAGAAGAAATGAAGATGGTTAATGAAACAAAAAAAATTCTTGGCTACGAAAGCTTAAGAATTACGGCTACTGCAGTAAGGGTACCCGTTTTTGATAGCCATAGTGAATCTATTAACTTGGAGTTTGAAAAACAATTTGAACTTGATGAATTAAAGGATGTTTTAGCTAATGCGCCTGGTATTATCATACAAGATGACTTGGAAAACAATGTTTATCCAATGGCTGTAACTGCTGCAGGCAAAAATGAAACCTTCGTTGGAAGGGTTAGAAGAGATGAAAGTGTTGAAAGTGGTGTCAATCTGTGGGTTGTAGCTGATAATATTAGAAAAGGTGCAGCTACGAATACTATTCAGATTGCACAAGAATTGATTAAGATGTGGGAAAAGTAAAGCTTGACATAAAATGCAATGCATAATATTAAAAAGGGTGGGATGAGAATGAAGAAAACTATTTTTACTGGCTCTGGTGTAGCCATTATTACTCCTTTTACTGATGATAATATAGATTTTGATAAACTTGGAGAATTGATAGAATTTCAACTTGCTGGAAAAACCGATGCCATTGTTATATGTGGTACCACTGGTGAAGCATCTACAATGGATGATACGCAACACAAAGCCTGTATCAAGTACGCAGTTCATAAAGTTGCAGGAAGAGTGCCTGTGATTGCAGGAACAGGTAGTAATGATACCAAGCATGCTATTGAGCTCAGCCAATATGCTGAACAGATTGGCGCTGATGGATTGCTCGTAGTAACACCTTATTACAATAAGACGACACAAAAAGGTCTCATTGCACACTATACCATGATTGCCAATAGTGTAAAGATACCTATTATACTGTACAATGTACCCGGCAGAACAGGGTTGAATACTACACCTCAAACCTTGAAGACACTTTCCAAGATTGAAAATATCGTTGCAATCAAGGAAGCGAGCGGAAATATATCACAGGTTGCTAAAATGGCTTCTCTCTGTGGTAATGATATTGATATTTATTCTGGTAACGACGATATGATTCTACCTCTGCTCTCCTTGGGTGGAAAAGGTGTTATCTCCGTTGTCGCGAATGTAGCACCAAAAGATACCCATGATATCGTGGAAAAATATCTTAATGGTGATGTTGAAGGTAGTAAGAATCTACAATTAAAAATGTTAGATTTAATCAATACTTTATTTATAGAAGTAAATCCTATTCCAGTAAAAACTGCAATGAATCTATTAGGATATAATGTTGGTGCGTTAAGAATGCCACTCACTGATATGAGTGAAGAAAACTTGAATACCTTAAAAAAAGCACTTGTTGATTATGGTTTAATAGTCAAGTGATGATGAAATAGTTTGGAAGGACGTGCAAACCAATGACAAAAATTATTATGAGTGGCTGTAATGGCGCTATGGGTCAAGTGATTACACGCTTGATAGAAGAAAAAGAAAATGTGGAAATCGTAGCGGGTTTTGATGTATCTGATCATATTCAAAATGATTATCCAGTATATAAGAATCCTGAGGATTGTAAGGTAAGTGCGGATGTTATTATTGATTTTTCGCATCCCAATGCTTTAGAAAACCTACTTCCTTATGCGTTATCTAATAAATTGCCAATTGTTGTCTCAACGACTGGTTTATCACCAAAACATATTGATAAACTGCAAGAAACGGCTACAGCGATTCCTGTATTCTTTTCTGCCAACATGTCTCTTGGCGTTAACCTTGTGATGGACTTGGTAAGCCGTGCTGCAAAATTGTTGGAAGATTCATTTGATATTGAAATTATTGAAAAGCATCATAATAAAAAGATTGATGCGCCGAGCGGAACTGCACTGGCGATTGCTGATGCAATATCATCCAGTCTAACAGAGAGTAAGGAATACGTATATGACCGTCATTCCATTCGTAAAAAAAGAAGTAAGAAGGAAATTGGAATCCATGCGGTACGTGGCGGTACAATTGTAGGGGATCATTCCATTATTTTTGCAGGAACTGATGAAATTATTGAAATCAACCATCATGCTGCATCAAAAGAAATTTTTGCTGTAGGTGCTGTAAGTGCTGCGAAATTTATAGTTGGAAAAGAACCTCAAATGTATGATATGAAAGATCTTGTGAATAGCTTATAAAAGAGGTGTTTTAAATGGTAAATAGAGCTGTTACAAACTTATCGGTTACGAATGATGTTACTTTAATTACGTTAGACAATATACCTAACAATATGAAAAATATTGCGGGAATCCTTACGACGATTGCCAATGAAGAAATTAATATTGATATGATTAGTCAATCGACGCCCTACGGTGGCGTAATCAATATGTCTTTTAGTTTGTCTACCCTTGATTTAGTTAGAGTCATTCAAGTATTAGGCAACTTCAAGGACAAAATGCCTGAATTAAGGGTTGATGTAAATTCAAGCAATAGTAAGCTCTGTTTATATGGAGAAGCCATGAAAAGTATCCCAGGGGTTGCGGCAAAATTCTTTGCACTTCTGGAAGACAACGATATACCGATTAAACTGGTTACTACATCTGAAGTGGATATATCCTGTTTAATCCATGAAAAAGATGTTGATAAAGCTAGGAATTGTGTAAAAGAAGCGTTTAATATTTAAAATATAACAAGGGATGGTTTGAAACAAAACCATCCCTTTCATGTTGCATTTTCTTATTAATACTCTATTCCCTTACGTGCGCCAATTCCTTTGTCTATTGGATGTTTACGTGGTACGATTTCTGAAACATAATCGGCAAGTTCTGCAATACTATCTGGTACATTTCTTCCTGTTAATATAACCTCCATTTGCTCAGGTTTATTACGAATAACCTCACAAATCTGTTCTTCATCAATTAGTTTATTATGAATCGCACCCATCACTTCATCTAAAATTAAGACGTCACATTTTTCTTTTTTCATTATTTCTTCAACAAATGCAAGTGCATGATTAACCTCTATTTGAAGTTCTTTCTTCTGTTCTTCATTTAGATTCCAGAAAAAATCCCTTTCACTTTCAAATCTGTGTATTTGAAAGGCTTCCCCTAATTTCTCACAACTATTTAGTTCTCCTGTATCACCATTTTTGAGGAATTGAACCATATATACTGTCATACCACACCCTACACTTCTAAGACCTTGTCCAAGTGCCGCCGTTGTCTTGCCTTTACCATCTCCTGTATATACTTGTACCAAGCCTTTAAACATATGCTTCTGCCTCCAGTGTAATATATGTATTAATGTGTAAACACCCACAATTATATCATAAGTGTTTATGTTGGTACAAATGAAAAAAAAATAAGCTGCAATCCATCAGCAGCTCTCTAAGTCTTCACTCTTAAAATCACTTTTTTCTTCTCCTTCTTCATCTTCATTGACTACTTCCATCTTTGAAATGGAAACTTCATATGCTATCTTTGATATTGTTTCTGTTTCACTAATTTTCTTCTGATATTCTCTACTTTGAATTCTACCCCACATTTTAATATTTTCTCCTACTTTCAGAGAGCTAACATAACGGGCATTTCTTCCCCATGCTATACATGGGATATAGTCTGATTTGTTATATGCCCTATTGACTGCTATTAAGACATCACATATTTCCCTACCGAAGGGTGTTGTACGGTACACGGGTTTTTTACAAATAAAACCATTCAAACAAATATAGTTGGGATTTTTGACTTTTTTGTTTTCATCTAATAATTTGATATCTCTTGCAAAAACTGTCAAAATCAACTTATTACCCATTTCACTATAATTATTATAAGAGCGAAATTGTCCTAAAATCTCTATCTCATTTCCAACTTTAATTGGAACGTTTTTAATTAACCGTTCTGAAATAGTAATAGGAATATAATCTGATATATCACTAAGCCGTGGAACTTCTAACATAAAATTATAGAATCCTTCTCCATATACCTCATGACTTAATGTCATTTCACTGTAGACTGTACCTACAATTTCTACATCATTGTTATCCAAAGTACCTCTCGTCATGATACCCCACTCTCCTCTTGTACTTACTCATATGTAGTATAGGCTTTTTTGACTTCATCATATATTTATTCAGACAAACCTAAATTTAGAAGTAATTTCATACAAAAATATGCTATTATAGTACAATTTTTTGAGTTTCTTCTACATTTACGTTACATAATAGGGCTGTTGTTACAGCAGCAAGGGTATCATAAACATCTTGTTCTTTTGATGAAACAGCTTTAATTGGAAATTCTTGTGGTTCAATTATTATATTTTCTATGGTATGAATGGTTCGTTGCAAACAGTAAATGAGTGTAATACCCTCTGTACCTTCTTCAATACTTGAAGCTGTAATCGTAGCTTTAGAACATAAGCCATAGGTAATAACACACATTTTACTATCTCTTAAGAGTTGTAACGATGTTTCTTCATCTACATTAATGATAGCCATATCGTCTTTGCCCATTTTATCAAATATTGCTTTCATATCTTCTAAACACTCTCGTTTATTTATATTATTATGTACTAGAATATTGAATCTTATTTTTTTATATAAGCCCTGCGCAATTTGCTCTAATTTGATTTTCACTATGACGATATCCATGTGATTACGTTCAAGTTCATCTAAATAGTGGTTTAATGAAACACTAGATGAATTGGAAGAATGAAAATCATATGACTGTATAATGCTGATTCTTAGACCTGCTTTTTTCATGATTTTCCGAAGCATACCAACAATGTCCGCCCCACATTCTAGCTCAGTTATACCAATGACTATCATTCGCTTTGCTCCCATCATAAATTATCTAGATATATCTGTACATTTATGTTTTGCAGATTTTAATTGGATTATGTACTTTTTTAATCGATAGATGATCTTTCTCTATTATTCGGAATCTGTTTTCCAGTATGATCTATATGATATTCTTCTTTATATATTAGTTCTGATATTGGTACTACTTTGTAACCCTCTTTTTGTAACTTCTCTAAAATTGCTGGAAGTGCTGCAGGAGTATATTTTGCCGCATTGTGGAATAGTACAATAGAGCCGCTTTCAACTCGCTTCGAAACGCGTGTCGTAATCGCATCTACGCCCAATTCTTTCCAATCTAATGAATCTACATCCCATTGTATGGTATAGTGACCCATTTCTCTTGCTGCCTGGGTAACCTTATCGTTATAATCTCCATATGGCGGTCTAAATAAAAAAGGTTTTTTCCCTGTTATAGCTTCAATTTTATCGTCACATTTTTTAATCTCATCTTTCATTTTATCAACAGATATTTGTGTCATATGGGGATGGGTATTTGAATGATTCATTATTTCATGTCCAGCATCACTTAGTGCTTTCACAGACTCAGGATATTTGTCAACCCATCCTCCTACAACGAAAAAAGTAGTTTTTACATTATATTGTGCTAATATATCAATAAGGTCTTGTGTATCTTCATTCCCCCAAGCTGCATCAAAACTGATAGCGATTACTTTATCCTGCTTGTCAACACTATAAATAGGCAAATCCCTCTTTGGTGCTAACGCTGTAAAAACGCTGGCAGCATTCTCCCAGTTTATGGAAACTAAACTGAGTCCAAGTATCAATATTAGAGCAATGATGGTAAGTTTCTTTTTATCAATGATATAGACTTTCACTAGAATCCATCTCCTTTTATATGATTACATTATTGGCTTCAATATAAATTTTATTCGGAAATGGTGTGAATATGACAAAAAGAGATAGTAATCAAATAGTTGCTATCCCTTTTTATTAGGTAGTATAGTATCTATTTCATAAAACTTTTTCTATAAATTTTTCTACTACTATAGGATCAAATTGTGTGCCTGCATATCTTTCAAGCTCTTTTATTGCTTCATATTTGGTAATAGGCCTTCGATAGGGTCTTTCGTTTGTCATAGCATCGTATGCATCGGTCACTGCCAATATTCTTGATAACAAAGGAATACTTTCCCCTTTTAATTCACTTGGATAACCTTTTCCGTCCCAACGTTCATGATGTGTCAGAATATATTCCGCTATTTGAGCTAATTCTGGAGTGGATTGTATGATACGATATCCAATTTCAGGGTGTCTCTTCATTTCTGCCCATTCTTCTTCTGTTAGTTTGCCTGGCTTATTTAATACACTATCTTTGATAGCTATTTTGCCAATGTCATGCAATACTGCCAACAATTCAAGTTCATAAAGTTCAATATCCGAAAGTCCCATGTATACTCCTGTTTGTCTACACAAGTCTTTTAACCGTTCAGCATGTTCCTCAGTTTCATGACTTTTTTCGTAAAGTGTGCTTTTAATTGAATTAATTACTACACTTCTAACACTTCTACTTTCCAAAAGTTTATGCTTGTACATAAAATCTTCTGCTTTTTTAATTACTTCAGTCAAATCCTGATCCATTTTTTCTTTTGTAGCATATCCTAAAGAAATAGAAGTCTTAATGGTAGCCTCATCTTTATTATTACATCGTTTTTTTATCTCTTTACAAATAGCACCTGTTTCTTCTTCTGTCGTATTAGAGAGAAGTATAATAAATTCATCACCACCCCATCTAGCAGTAATATCTTTAGGGCGACAAACCTCCTCCATGATTTGTGCGGCTGAACAAAGTAGTCGATCTCCTTCAAAATGACCAAATACGTCATTCACCAGTTTTAGACCATTTACATCTCCCATTATGATTGAAATGGGCAAAAGGGGTTCTTGACCCGCTCTTTTTATCTCATCTTCAAAAAATCTCCTATTTTTGAGACCTGTTAATACATCGTGGTAACTGAGGTAAAGAATATCATTTGTCTTCTTTCTATGTTCCGTTACATCAAAAAATATGACAGCAAATATTCCTTTTTGCGGACTAAACGCATTTACTGAAAATGTTTTTCCTATTGCTTTAGAATAATTTTCAAAATTAATACTTTCTTGTGTTAATGCAACTTCTCCATATTTTTCTATCCAATATTTTTCTGTTTGTGGAAGTACTTCTAATACTGTCTTTCCTATTAATTTTTCTTTCTTTAAGTTTGTCATATTTTCAAATGATTTATTAACATCAAGAAATCGATAATCCACTGGTTCACCTGCATCATTACAAATGATTTCATGTAATGCAAAACCTTCTTTCATATTTTCAAATAAGGACTGGTATTTTCTGCGACTCTCCCGTAATGATTGCTGTATTTTCTTATTTTTGTTTATGTGTAGTATAAGAATTACAATGATAGTTATTTTAATAAAATCGAAAAAAAATAGTGTAAATTGAAATATGAGATTCACCTTCCTCCATATATTCGTATGACGTCTTATGCTTCAATTATTTTTATGTATATTTTCCTGTGCCTAGGTCCATCAAACTCAGTAAAATAGATGCCTTGCCAAGTGCCCAACAAAAGGTGTCCATCGTTAATGATAATATGTTCACTAAAACCCATTATACTAGCCTTAATATGTGCGGCAGAATTACCTTCTAAATGTCTATATTTATCGTCCAAAGGAATTACTTTATTAAGTTCTTTTAGCATGTCATGTACTACATCTGGATCTGCATTTTCATTAATAGTAATTCCAGCTGTGGTATGTGGCACAAAAACTGTACAAATCCCATTTGAAACTCCGTTTTGACTTAGTAATTCTTTTATTCGGTCTGTTATATCGACAAACTCTGTATTACCCTTTGTCGGTACTGATAATTCATAAAGCATATTCATTTCCCCTCAGTATTCTTGATTACTATAATTTTATCATTTTTGGGATAGAAAAAGCAATACAAAAACAATATGGATTTTTTTGTTATATGCAGTAATATAAAAATGAACAAAAAAAATAAAGGTTGCTGAAATCAATCTATTTCAACAACCTTTGGCTGCGGGATCAGGATTTGAACCCGAACAAAGTGAGTCAGAGTCACTCGTGCTACCATTACACAATCCCGCAATATAAAATGGTGCGAGAGACGGGACTTGAACCCGTACGCCATAAGACACACGCCCCTCAAACGTGCCTGTCTGCCAATTCCAGCACTCTCGCATATACTCTTTTTTTACCGACAATGAGTATTATAGCAGTTTGCAAGTTTCTTGTCAATATGTTTGATTTTTTTGAAAAAAAGTTGCAGTCGATTTCTCGACTGCAACATAGTCTTATTGTTTTGTTCGCTTTATCATCACTTTTAATAAATACATTACATTTTCTTGCAAACGCGCCATGTCTATTCTGCCATCCTTGACACCTTCAACAATAGGCGTTACAAAGGTATCATCCTCTGAGCCCGGTGTCAACCAACAATTTCCCGCTTGAATAGCTTCAACAACATCTGCTGTATCATAACAACCCCAGTCTGTCATCACAAATCCTTCAAATCCAAGTTCCTCTCTAAATATTCCTTGTATCATTTCACCATCACATGATGTAAAACAACCATTCACCGCATTATATGCTGTCATGATAGAATCTGGTATTTGAATATCTAAAGCAAATTCAAAAGCTCTTATATATATCTCACGAATAGCACGTTCTGTAATAATACTTTGATTTCTCTTTCTTGCCGCCTCACAATTGTTTGCAATTGTATGTTTTACACTTGCCGAAACACCATTTTCTTCTAGGCCTTTACACTGAAATCCTGCCATTGTACCAGCCAAATATGGATCTTCTGAAAAATATTCTGGATGTCGCCCATTTAAAGGATTACGGTGTAAATTTAATGCAGGTGCTAGAATCATCTGAATATCATTTTCAATCGCCTCTTTTGCAATTACCTTTCCAACTTCATACGCTAAACTCTTATTAAAAGATGAACAAACCATACAACTGGAAGGCATACCAATATTTGGTCGTACAAGATTGACTCCGTTATTACCATCTGCAACAACAAAATCTTTCATTTTATATTTGTCTAATAAAAATACTCTACCTGCTTCGCCCTTTTGATCTACACCCCATCCACTGGATGCACATACACTTAATCGTGCTAATTCTTCTATATCTAGCTGTGAAACAAAATCACTTACTAATTCAGGATTTTTTTCAATATCTTCATAACTAATGAAATCTTTCACCTTGTCTGATTTTTTATCGTTAATAATTAGATTAATATCTCCAGTATCCCTTTTAACCGCTGGCTCTAAATTTTCAACATTTTCTTTTATTCCAGAAAACTTTCCTGTTGGATAAGTCCCGACCGGATCTTTTTGACTCAGAGTTACAATATCCTGTACAGGGCTCATACGATTTTTAACCTGCTTTACAATGATATCGTCTAATAAAACGAATTTTCCCGCCAAAACTACATTTTTGACTGAATTACCAACATATACTTTATAATCTCCTTTTTCTAAGATATATGCAGCTGTAGATTCATCATATGAAGTAAATCTAGTATTTGGAATTTCAAAGTTTATTTTTTGTGATTCATTTACTTTAAGTTCTTTTGTTTTATCAAAGTCAACTAGAACTTTAGAAGGTTTTTCAAGTTTTCCTTGTGGTGCCTCTACATAAACTTGTACTACTTCTTTACCACTATACTCCCCAATATTAGAGATATCAATAGAAAGTTCTATCTGATTTGTATATTGAAATGTATTAATATCCATCTTAAAATTAGTATAACTTAATCCAAAACCAAATGGATATGCTACATCCTTATTAAATATATCAAAATAACGATACCCAACATATATGTCTTCTTCATATACTGTATCAATATACTTCGGAAATTCACCATCAATTATTGGGTTTTCATCATCTGGCTGAATAAAGTTTTTACTTGCTGGGATATCATAATAATCTTCACTCCATGTATCAGGCAACTTCGCCGATGGATTTACTCTTCCATCTAAAATCTCTACTAATGCCTTTCCACCTAACATACCTGCATAACCACATACCAAAACACTCTTAATATTATATTTTTCTACCCAAGATACATCTATTGGGTAACCCGAGTTAATGATTGCAATTGTATTGTCAAATTTTTCTGATATTGCTTGTATCATTTTTTCTTTAGAATCCGTAAGATAGTATTCTCCCTTTATTGCTGCATTATCAATATTTTCACCACTTTTTCTTGTTATGGTGATAATCGCTATATCCGATTTCAACTTTGCATCATCCATTGTTTTATCCGATGGAACAACATCTTCTCCTAAGCAATACAAATTTGCTACTTCAAGATTAACTTTAAAACTACTTTCTTTTTCTAATGCCTCTCTTAGACCAATAGTATATCTTGGATTAATACGTCCTGCACCTACTGCAGTTACTCTAAATTGATAATAACCTTTACCAAAAATATTTAACTCTTCGGTTCCATTAAGCGGTAAAACATTTCCCTCGTTTTTGAGAAGTACGATACCTTCTCTTGCAGCTTCCAGAGCCACTTGGTCATTTTCAGCATACTCAGGTTTTGGTTCTTGTTTTTTCAATGTTTGAACAGTTAGGTCATATGGATCCATTGTATTTCCATCATGATCTACAAAACCCTCAACATGGATTATATACTCCTTATCATATTCGGTTAGAACACCTTGTACAGGTATTCCGTACATCCATAAATTATGAGCTGCAGCAAAGCTTGCTAATTTTCCCTGTTTTAGTTTCTGTCCATTAACGCTTGCCGTACCAATAATTGATGGATCCATCGGCTTTGAAAAAGATACTACTATACATCCTGAAAATTCACGGTCTAGCATACTTCGTTGCCCATCAACCTCATTGATGTCATATAGGGTTTCTCCCATGATTAGAAGAAAAGGTTTATCATCTTTCCCTCGAGGTAAATTGTTTAAGAAATCCATTTTAACTCCTCCATTTCAATGTATATTTTTTATCTTAATATATAAAAACTATACCAATAATTATTCACATATCATTGAAACATTGTTACTTTCTTTGCAAAATTGTTGCTTTTTAATTTTATAATAATTATAATAAAGATATATAGAATTATTTGATAGGAGTTATGATAATCATGAAAATTTCAAATGCTGAGTCTTTTTATAGGGAAATTTCCTTACGTTCTGAATATGAAATGGATTTTGCTAAAAAATGTTCTGACATTGGCATCTCACTATTTGATGCACTTTCGATTGGAAATATAGATGAATTTAGAAAATTTGAAGTCGGTTTTGAGAATGTTAAAGATTTAGAATATATTTTCGTTCATGATATTAATGTTGTTAAACTTCATATGGCTTCTGTTGTTATGATGTTTATTAACGCTTCCATAAAAGGTGGATTACCAAAAGATATAGCAGAGAATATTTTGAGGAAATATTATTATTCATTTGCTGATTGCGAAACAAATAATGATATAAAAGAAACCCTAATAAAGATGTCTGAAGACGTATTCATTGCTATGAACAAATTTTCTATGAATTGTTACTCTCCAATTGTAAAAAGAGCTATTGAATTTATTCATAACAATAAATTTAAGTTTATTTATGCGAGAGATGTTGCTAACGCAATAAAAGTAAATCGTAGCTATCTTTCTAGAATATTTAAAGCTGAAACAGACGAAAATTTAACTGACTATATTCATAAGGCAAAAATAGAATTAGCTATAGAACTGATGGAAAGCAATTATTATAAGTTTGATGAGGTTGCAGAATTATTGGGATATAAAGATTATACCTATTTCAGTAAAGTATTCAAAAGAGTTACAAAACAAACACCTTACCAATATATGAGGAATAATAATTCAAATACACCATAATTCATGTTAACAAATTTTTTATCAATATTTTTGACTTTTTATTTAATTATACAATAGAAAGTTGGGAAGCTAGACAAGGATGCTTTTCCTTTCCAACTAACCAACTTTCCAACTAACCAACTCTTATATTTCTTTATTTTCTATTTCTTCTATAATCTTTTCAATAAATACATCTACAGATATTGAGCCTTGATCCCCATCTTTTCTTGACCTTACTGCTACAGTATTTGCTTCTAACTCTTTATCGCCTACAACCAGCATATACGGCACTTTCTCAAGCTGTGCTTCTCTTATTTTATAGCCAATCTTTTCGTTTCTTAAATCAGCTTCTACACGGATCCCTTTTTTCTCAAGCTTATCTTTTACAGCGAGTACATACTCATGTTGCTTATCAACAATGGGCAGAAGTTTTACTTGTACAGGTGCAAGCCATGTTGGAAACGCGCCAGCAAAATGTTCAATTAAAATTCCAATAAATCGCTCGATGCTACCAAAAACTACTCTATGTATTGTAACAGGTCTATGCTTTTCTCCATCATCTCCAACATAATCTAAGTCAAATCTTTCAGGCAATTGGAAGTCCAACTGAATTGTACCACATTGCCATGTACGACCTATCGAATCTTCTAAATGGAAATCAATTTTTGGTCCATAAAAGGCACCATCACCTTCATTGACCTTGAATATAATCCCTTTTTCTTCGAGAGCCTCTCTAAGACCTTCTGTTGCCATTTCCCACTGTTCTTCGCTTCCCATTGCCTTCTGTGGCTTTGTAGAAAGTTCTACATGATATTTAAAGCCAAATACATGATAGAAATCATCAATTAGTTCAATAACATTAATTATTTCCTCTTTTATTTGTGAAGGTAACATAAATATATGTGCATCATCTTGTGTAAAACATCTAACTCTCATTAATCCATGAAGTGCACCTGACAATTCATGTCTATGAACTAACCCTAATTCTGCCATTCTTTGTGGTAAATCTCTATAAGAATGCATTTTTCTTTTATATACAAGCATTCCCCCTGGGCAGTTCATAGGTTTAATTGCATAATCTACTTCATCAATATTTGTAAAATACATATTTTCTTTGTAATGATCCCAATGCCCTGAACGATGCCATAATTCTTCGTTTAGTATTATAGGGGTTTTTATCTCTTGATATCCCGCTTTTCTGTGTTCTCCTCTCCAGAAATCTTCTAACAAATTCCTTATGACCATACCTTTGGGTAAGAAGAATGGAAATCCTGGTCCTTCTTCTAATATTGTGAATAAATCTAGTTGCTTTCCAAGTTTTCTATGATCTCTTTTTTTAGCTTCTTCTAAACGGTGGAGGTATTCTTCCATTTCACTTTTCTTCATAAAGGAAGTCCCATATATCCTCTGAAGCATTTTATTCTTTTCGCTACCTCTCCAGTAAGCTCCTGCTACATTTAATAGTTTAAATGCCTTTATCTTATCTGTAGATGGAATATGCGGTCCAGCACAGAGATCTACAAATTCACCCTGCTTGTAGAAGGATATAATAGCGTCTTCTGGAAGATCTTCTATTAGTTCTACTTTATACTGTTCTTCTTTTTCTTTCATCAGTGCTATTGCTTCTTCTCTTGGCAGTTCAAATCTTTCAATTTGTAATTTCTCTTTTACAATCTTTTTCATCTCTTTTTCAATCTTTGCTAAATCTTCAGGTGTAAAAGCTTTTTCCGAATCAAAATCATAGTAATAACCATTCTCGATGGAAGGTCCTATTGCTAGCTTTGCTTCTGGAAATAGTCTTTTAACGGCCTGTGCAAGGACATGGGAAGACGTATGTCTAAAAGCATCTTTCCCTTCTTCATCATTAAAAGTTAATAAACTCACTTCACAGTCTTTTACTAATGCATATGATAAATCTTTTACTTCTCCGTCTACCGTACCAGCTAGTGCCACTCTTGCTAGTCCAGCACTAATACTTTCTGCTACTTCTTTTAGTGTGGTTCCGTTTTCATATTCCTTCATTGAACCATCTTTTAGCGTAACTTTAATCATAAACTTTCACCTCTTTATATAAAATTAAAGCCCTCGTCCCTATATATGATATAATATCATACATAGGGACGAGAGCACTATTCCCGCGGTTCCACCCTGTTTATAACCACTATCTTGGTTATCCACTTTGACAATTATAACGTAATCAACGTAGCAATGAAAAACATGCCAAAGCTCCGAGGTGGTCTTCAGCTACACATACCTAACGATACTTTCAGCTGTGATATCGTCTCTCTTGAGGCTGGATATAACTTACTCTTCTCTTCATCACTCATATTAATATTTAATATTAGTATACCTATAAACCATTACTGTTATTATAATTTCATTGGTTTCAATTGTCAAGGGTGAAAAATTTATAAGAAAATATAAAAAAAGTAAGCCAACTTTTTCGATTCTGCTGGCTTACATCTAAAAAATATTATTAAAAGGAGAAAAATGAAAAAAGTGAACTTGCTTTGCGTTAACTTATTAACTAAAGCATGTGTATATTATAACACTTTACAATCATTTTTATAATGATATTTTTGTACAAAAAACTACTGTGTATACAGCTTGTTTTTTATGCAATATCACAACAAATAATACTTCAGTCGCAAAGCAACTTCTCTCGTTATGTATTATACCCAAAATACAAAAAAAAATAAGCCAACTTTTCCGATTCTGTTGGCTTACATCTAAAAAATATTATTAAAAGGAGAAAAATGAAAAAAGTGAACTTACATACTTTAGTTTGTTAACTAAAGTATATGTA
Source organism: Clostridia bacterium (assembly GCA_963662695.2). Classification (GTDB taxonomy): domain Bacteria; phylum Bacillota; class Clostridia; order SK-Y3; family SK-Y3. The sequence continues at coordinate 279,906 of CAXXDC010000002.1, forward strand.
TATAATAACACATATCTTTTTAAAATGTAATTGACGTAATATACTAAAATCTGACTTTTATATAACAAATATTGTTCAAAATAACCAAAACCACTCTAGATTAGGTTTAATAACATCTCTAAATATAAAAAAATGTATCAATGGATAACCCATTGATACATTTTTTTATCTATGTTTTAATAATTTTCTCTTGCTGTATAATGTGTATGCAATAATTTATGAGACTTGTGTCCACATGGCTCACCAAGATACTCTTCATATAGTTTCTTGATGTATGGATTCTCATGTGACTTACGAATTGGTAAACTTCTATCCTCATCATAAATTGCTTTGGCTCTTTCTGCACGAAGATCAATCTCTGCTCTTACTTTAGCAGGTTGTATTGGTTGTCCACCACCATTTACACATCCACCAGGACAAGCCATGATTTCAATGAACTCATACTCTGCTTCTCCAGCATTAATCTTGTCTAAAAGTTTTCTTGCATTTCCTAATCCATGTGCAACTGCAGCTCTAATTTTTTTACCGCCTAATTCAACAGTTGCCTCTTTTATACCTTCAACACCTCTCACCACGGTATATTCAATATCATCTATAGACTCTCCTGTAAGGATTTCAGCAACAGTCCTAAGTGCCGCTTCCATAACACCACCAGTAGCTCCAAAAATAACTGCAGCCCCAGACGCATCACCGAATGGGTTGTCAAAGACTTCATCAGGTAAAGCATTAAAATCTATACCCGCTTCCTTAATCATTTTCGCAAGCTCTCTAGTTGTTAAAACTGCATCTACATCCGGATATCCTGTACCAGCCATTTCTTCTCTTTGTGCTTCGAACTTTTTAGCTGTACATGGCATTATTGAAACAACAAAGATTTTTGCTGGATCTATGCCTTGTTTTTCCGCATAATAAGATTTTAAAACTGCACCGAACATTTCATGTGGTGACTTACATGATGACAAATTATCTAAAAACTCAGGATAATTATGCTCACAGAATTTTATCCACCCTGGACTACAAGAAGTAATAAGTGGAAGTTTACCACCTTCTTTTATTCTCTGTAATAGTTCAGTTCCTTCTTCCATAATGGTTAAATCAGCAGCGGTATCTGTATCAAATACGCCATCATAACCCATTCTTTTAAGTGCTGCTGCCATTTTACCAGTTACTCTTGTACCGATTGGCAATCCAAATTCTTCACCTAATGCAACTCTGACAGCAGGTGCTGTTTGAACAACTACATGCTTCTCTTCATCACCAAGCGCTTCCCAAACAATATCAGTAGCATCTTTTTCTCTAAGTGCACCTACAGGACAGGCTGTTATACATTGTCCGCAGTTTACACATGGTACCTCACTAAGAGGTTTATTGAATGCCGAACCTACAATTGTCTTAAATCCTCTTTCGTTTGCATCAATGACGGAAACGGTTTGTATATTTTTACATACACTTACACATCTTCTACATAGAACGCATTTGTTTGGATCTCTAACGATAGATGGTGAAAAATCGTCTATTGGAAGCTTATATGTCTCTCCTTCAAATCTTATATCTTGTATATTTAAATCTTCAGAAAGTTTTTGCAATTCACAATTTCCATTTCTAACACAGGTTAAACATTTTCTATCATGGTTAGAAAGGATTAATTCTAATGTAACCTTTCTGGATTCTCTTACTGCAGGTGTATTTGTCTTAATTTCTAAACCTTCCGACACTGGATATACACAAGCTGCTTGCAGGCTTCTTGCACCTTTAACTTCTACTACACACATTCTACAAGCGCCTATTTCATTGATATCTTTCAAATAGCAAAGCGTCGGGATATCTATATTTGCATTCTTTGCAGCTTCAAGTACAGTATAGGTACTTGGAACTTTTAATTGTTGTCCGTCAATTGTTATATTAACCATTTCACTCATATCTCTCATCCCCCTTCTTTCTAATAGTTTTTGAAGATTGCTTTAAATGGACATTTTTCCATACATACGCCACATTTAATACATTCTTCAGAATCAATATGATAAGGCTGTTTTCTTTCGCCACTAATTGCATTTACTGGACATTGTTTTGCACAAATACCGCAACCTTTACAAAGGTCTGCATCTATTGTATATGCAAGCATTGATTTACATACACCTGCTGGACATTTTTTATCTACAACATGGGCAATGTATTCATCTCTAAAGTATCTAAGTGTACTTAGTATTGGATTTGGCGATGTCTGTCCAAGACCGCATAGCGCTGATGTTTTTACATTCTTACATAATACTTCTAGATTATCGATATCTTCCATCGTACCATTACCATTCGTAATCTTTTCTAAGATTTCAAGCATTCTCTTTGTACCAATTCTACAAGGCGCACACTTTCCGCAAGATTCATCAACCGTGAAATCCAAGAAAAACTTCGCAATATCTACCATACAAGTGTCTTCATCCATAACAATAAGTCCACCAGAACCCATCATAGATCCAATTCCGATTAAGGAATCATAATCAATTGGTGTATCAATTAAGTGCGCAGGAATACACCCACCTGATGGTCCACCAGTCTGAGCTGCTTTAAATTTCTTACCATTTGGAATGCCACCACCGATATCTTCAACGATTTCTCTAAGGGTAGTTCCCATTGGAATTTCAACCAATCCAGTATTTTTAATCTTACCACCAAGAGCAAATACTTTTGTACCTTTACTCTTTTCTGTACCTATACCAGCGTACCATTTTGCACCATTTAAAATGATTTGCGGAATATTTGCATATGTCTCAACATTATTTAACATTGTTGGTTTCTGCCATAAACCTTTATTAGCTGGAAATGGTGGTCTTGGTCTAGGTTCTCCTCTAAATCCTTCAATTGAGGTAATAAGTGCAGTTTCTTCACCACATACAAATGCACCTGCACCCAATCTAATCTCTAAATCAAAACTGAAATCTGTACCAAATATTTTTCCACCTAATAATCCATACTCTCTTGCTGCATCAATCGCCATCTGCAATCTCTTAACAGCAATAGGATATTCAGCTCTAACATAAATATAACCTTGATTAGCTCCAATTGCATAAGCTGCAATTGACATAGCTTCTACGATACAATGAGGATCCCCCTCCAGCACGCTTCTATCCATGAATGCACCTGGGTCACCTTCATCAGCGTTACAAGCAACATATTTTTGATCTCCTTGGGCTCTAGCTGCAAATCCCCATTTTAATCCTGTTGGGAATCCACCACCGCCTCGACCTCTGAGACCTGATTCTTTAATAACTTCAATAACCTGCTCTGGCGTCATTTCCTTTAACACTTTTCCAATCGCTTTGTACCCATCAAAAGCAATATACTCATCAATATTTTCAGGATTAATCACACCGCAATTTCTTAATGCAATCCTTTTTTGCTTTTTATAAAATTCAACATTGTTTAAAGACTTAATAGTATTCTCATCAGTCATTGCTTCTTTATATAAAAGTCTCTTTACAATACGACCTTTTAATAAATGCTCTTCTACAATTTCTTTCACATCTTCAACTTTAACCATGCTGTAGAAAGCACCTTCAGGATATACAATCATAATAGGACCTTCTGCACATAGACCAAAGCATCCTGTCCTAATAACCTTTATCTCTTTATCTAACTCGTTCTTTTTGAGTTGTTCTTCCATCTCTTTTATTATCTTTTCGCTGTTTGAAGAAGTACAACCAGTACCACCACAAACTAGAACATGAGCTCTTACAAGTTCCATCGATAACCCTCCTCTTCTATATTTATTCTTTTTCTGCTGCGCCAATCGTATATTGTATACAAGCATTTCCATTCACAATATGCTCATTTACTATTTGCACCGCTTTTTCTGGCGTCATTTTAACATATGTCACCTTTTCCTCACCAGGTACATAAACCTCCACAACAGGCTCTAATCTACAAACACCTATACATCCAGTTTGTGTAACTGAAACTTTTTCTAGTTTTCTCTTCGCTGTTTCTTCCATGAATGCGTTTAATACTGGTCTTGCTCCAGCTGCTATACCACATGTTGCCATACCAACAACAACTCTTATACCATCTTCTCGATCTTGTCTTATATTAATTTTTGCTAAAGTTTTTTCTCTAATTGCTTCTAACTCAGCCAAACTTTTCACTTTGATACACCTCCATACAAGCTTTTTATTCCTTCATTTAGGTTTTCTTTCATCCATATAAACACTTCAACAGTATTAATAGGTACATCCTTTAACACCTTTTTTATTTCTTTTGTTTCAAATTGAAACTCTCTATCATTGACACAATGATGATAAATAAAATCAATGGATGGATTGGATGAGATAAGCGTCAACATTGTTTCTACCATCTCTCCCAACGGTGACCTATCTATATGACTGTACACGAAATGTGTCTTTACACTGGTTCCTTTTCCTACTTCAGATACGATATCAAGTCCTCCATCACATCTCTCAGCAGCTGCCTTTAATAATGAGATTCCTAATCCGATTTTCCGGGTCTGTCTTGATGTTTTAAATGGATCGCATACTGTATCCAATAATTCTTGCGACATTCCTTTTCCATTGTCAATAATCGTAAAACTCAGAATATCATTTTTTATATCCTCATGGATATTTATTTCAATTAAAACAGCACCAGCCGCTATGGAATTTTGTACAATATCTAAGATATGAAGTGATAATTCTCTCATACTAATCTTATATTCCTATTTCATGTATTTTTCTAATATTTCTTCAACATCTTCTGCTTCTAATTTCCCATATACGTCATCATTTACTGTCATAACAGGCGCTAAACCACATGCACCAATACAACGTGTTGCTTCTAATGAAAACTTTCCATCTTCAGTGCATTCATCTACTTCAATACCTATTTTCTCTTTGATTTTGTCAATAATTGCAGAAGCACCTTTTACATAACATGCTGTCCCAAGACATACACCAATATGATATTGTCCTTTAGGTTCAAGTGTGAATTGCGTATAGAAAGTGACTACGCCATAAATTTCAGTTAGTGGAATATTTAGACCTTCTGAAACCATTTTTTGAACTTCCAAAGGTAAATAGCCGTAGATTTCTTGCGCTCCATGAAGAACAGGAATTAAGGCTCCCTTTGTGTCCCTATACTTTTCAATAACTTCACACAGCTTTTGTGCTTGTTCCTCTGTGCCTACAAAAGTACTACACTTTTGTTCAGTCATTATGAAACCTCCTTTATTAATTGTATAATTTTGTTATTTTTTTAACGCAGTTATTCATTATTATTATAACAGGTTATTGTTAAAAAATCTACACATTTTGTTATTTTTTTAACTTTAGTTGTTAATAAATAAAAGTGTACTAAAATACGTACACTTTTATTTAGCTTTATCGTCTAGCTTATTTAAAAGAGTTACGATAATAAAATGTATACCTAAAGCAAAACTAGCTATAAATAAAACCCAATGAAACCACCATATCCCATTATACAGGATAATATTCGCAACAAACCCTATGATATTCATTACTAAACAAACAAATAGGTGAATATATAGCCCTACAATATCTCGCGCTCTTTTTTTTGCATATTTCATCTTATCATCAAAATCTTTATTCTCCACTCTTACCTTCACTCATTTCATTATTAAATCATTTATGATTTATTTTTATAATCATAAATTTATTCTCTATTATAACATAAATACCATTATTTTTTAAAATGTGGGGATGACTTTTCAAATTTTTTTCGAATAATCGGTGCAATAAGTTTAATAAATATTTTCTTTAAACCTAACTCATCTTTTTTTATTTGCACAAAGTCTTCAAAGGAGTGGTTTTGATATCGTAGATATTTTTGACTATCCTCGGTATCCATCCAATCAATGAAATATGGTTTTTTACTAAAACATTCTTCGTCTAACATGCCGATACCCATTGCATCAAATAATTTTATATAAAAATCTTTCGCAATCAATTGGCAATGATTCTTTTTACCTCCACCAATAAAGAATGTCTTATGATCTACATCATTTGTTTTTACAATTAATTCTGCCGCATTTATTAATGCAGTAGCAACATCTAAATCTAATACGATTTCCATTCTACTATGAAGTGATATTCTAAATGTTTCTTCCATCAATGCAGCCATTGAACCTCCACCAGATACCTCACCTGAATTCATTACTGCACCCAATCTTGTTATTACCCATGTTATATTTGATTCTTTTAATCGTTCTTCACATTCAATTTTTTGCTCGGTATAATGAGATGTTGCTTGAAGTGGATCATCAACTTTTACTGGCGGTTGTTTATGGTTTGTATACCCCATCACACTTGCTGAAGATGTAAATACCAATTTTACTTTATTATTATCTTCCTGAATTGCATCAATAATATTTTGCGTCCCATTAACATTTACATTATATGATAACTTCGCGTTGTTTTCACTCATTGGTGGAATAACTGCAGCTAAATGTATCACTACATCCTGTCCTTTGATTGCATTTTCTACATCTTTTTTATTTGTTAGGTCTCCCCAAATTACTTTATTAATTTTATTTTCATATTTTTTTTCTTTTTCTAAATTTCTTTCGTTTTTTAGATCAAATGCTGTGATGCTATGTCCTTTTTTAAAGCTTTCTTCTATCGTTACACTTCCTACTCCACCAAAAGCTCCTGTAATTAATATATTCATTATAACCCGACCCCTTTCAAGACTAATTTATTACTATACTCTTATTATAGTGGGATAGGTATTTATAAAATAGAAATATTCTATACTATTTTGGTAATATCTTCAGGTTATATAGAAATTATTGGCTATTTCATATATAATGTATACGTGTAAATTTTGTTTAGAAGGGATTAAAGGGTATGTACTCAATTATTATTGTTGATGATGAGCCTTGGGCATTAAAGGGTATAGTAAATAGTTGCAATTGGGCTGAATATGATTGTGAAGTTGTATTACAAACTACTGAGCCAGAAGAGGCTTTATATTATATAGTGAATTATAAACCTGACATTGTTTTTACAGATATAAATATGTATGACCTGTCTGGATTGGATATCATGCAAGAAGTGCGTAAACAGAGCGTTGATTCTGAATTCATCATTATCAGTGGATATAGTGACTTTGCCTATGCAAAAAAATCAATTGAATATGGCGTATTCCACTATCTACTAAAACCAATTGATAAAAATGAAATAAGCGCTGTAATGGAAAAATTGGTATCACATTTAAAAAACAAAAAAAAAAATAGTAATAATAGTGTCGATATTGATGCATCTATTAAAATAGAAAGTAAATTTTCTGAAATACTTAAATACCTCAACGATCACTATCAAGAAAATATAACACTAAGTGATTTATCTCTTTCATTCCATTACAATCCAAATTATATCTGTGAACTATTTAAAAAAAACCTCGAGAAAACTTTTTCCGAATATATGCTTGATATAAGAATGAAAAAAGCTTGTGAATTACTTGTTACGACAGATGACACCATAATGAATATAGCGCTACGAGTTGGATATGGAGATTACTCATATTTTAGTAAGATATTTAAGAAACACTATGGAATAACGCCACTAAAATATAGAAAAAAAAATAATAAACTATGAAAGTGTGATAATAAATATGAATAAATTTATTGATTTAAAAATTAAATATCAACTTATTGTGTTAGTCATCGCCGCACTCTTTCAGATGATATTTATTCAAACATTTTTATTTTTAAGTTTTAATAGTGTCTTAGAAAAAAATGCCCATGATACTCTTGATATAATTCTATATCAAATTGAAAATAATTTTAATTATTTTGTAGCGGAAATAAAATCTAATAATTCAAAATTCACTACAGCTGTAGAGATTTCACCCTTTATTCAGGCATATTATGATGCCAAAAACGTCGAAGAAAAAAAATCTGTTAAATCATATTTACTAGATTCAATGAACTCTGACTATTTTTCTTCTGACAATATTGCTGGTTCTGCAATTATATTGCATGATGGTACAGAATTGTTATCCGACTATTTAGTTGACAACCCAGAGATATATACTCAACTACACAAGGAATACATACTTAATGCAGATAATAATGTACGCTTCAACAAATCATTTTTCACACAGCATTTTAAAAATAAAAAAACAGATAAATCATATTTTGCATACATAAGTCCTATATATAATGAACAACAAAATAATCATTCTCCTTTTGCACTATTTATAAGTATCTACGATATAACTACTTTGTATGATTTTTTAAAGATCCGAGAAGATCATCAAGCTAGTATTCTGCTAATTGAAAAAAATGATATTATAGCCTTTAATAATCCGAATTGGTCTAATCAAATATTAACGAATGATTTAGCACAGATAACATCTTTAGATAGTTATAATGATTTTATTAATTATAATAATAAAAAATATTATACTCAAGTTAGAACATTAGGCATTAATAATTGGAAGATAGTTAGTCTGATTGCTTCACGTGATATTATTAAAAGTAGTTTTTTTTTAATACCAATCAGTTTTGCTATTTTTATTGTTGCTACTTTTATTATTCTAAGTGTAAGTTCTTTTATAACATGGTCCATTACAACACCCGTTAACACTATCATTGAACAGCTTCAAAATATAGATAAAAATGATCTCAAGCAAAGGCTTTATACACCCGTTAACAACGAAGTCGGGATTATTACCAAACATATTAATACTATGTTATTTGAAATAGAAAAAATGAACTCTGAAGTATTAAACACTCAAAAAAAATTATTTCAAATGGATATTGCAAAAAAACAAGCTGAGTTGTCTTTTTATCAACAACAAATTAATCCCCATTTTTTATTCAATACATTAGAATGCATAAGAAGTATGGCAGATGTATATGGCGCTGAAGAAATAGCTAAAATTTCTAATGCGATGGCTAAAATTTTTAGGTATTCAGTAAAAGAAGATAGTATTGTTACTGTTAGTAAAGAACTTGATTGTGTGAAAGAATATTGTTCAATCATGTCTTTAAGATTTCCAGGAAGATATTCTTTGATTACTGATATTGATGAGAAACTATATGAAGTTCCAGTTATAAAAATGTTACTACAGCCAATTGTGGAAAATGCAATTAAACACGGTTTAAAATCTAAGAGAAAAAATGGAAATATTTCTATTAAAGCATATTTAATGAATGACACAAATTATTGTATTGAAATTGTTGATAATGGAAAAGGAATCAACCCTATTCACCTTAAAGAATTAAAACACAATTTAGCATTAAGTGAAAACAGTGAGAATATAAAAGGTATTGGTATCATGAATATAAATAATAGGATTCAACTTGCTTACGGTGACGATTACGGCATAGATATTGATAGTAAGGAAAACTACTGGACAAAAGTGATACTAAAATTGCCTTATATTAAAGTTTGATATAGATAATGTATTAATCATGCACTTTCTAGACTTCTCTTTTAAAAAAATCGAGTGCTCTGCTTCAGAAATATTTCCTAAACTATGAGCATCAGAATTATTGATTATTCTGTACTCTTTTAAATATGGATGTTGGATTAATAATTCATTCTCTTTTATATGCTGTGAAACTTCAATAGTATTAAAACATAATTCGTCCGGAATAAATCCTAAATTCGATAATACACTATAGGAGCTTCTATCTATATGGGAGGGAATCATTACACCTCCCAATTTTTCTGTTTCACGCTTTAACCTTTCTAAGGATAGCGAAATAGCCGTAACTAAAAGTTGAGATTCACGACCTATCATTTCATCATGACGATTATACAATATTTGTTCCCCAAAAATTTCAGATCTATTTTGTATGTCAGGTAAATACTTTTTTATTATATCTTCCATCTTTTTAACTGCTAATAATGACGGAAAAAGGCATAGCATATGTACTTCTTCTATAGACTCGACTTCTATACCTGGAATCACAATTATGTCTTTTTCTCCTGCACAGTCAAGTACTGCCTCCACATTTCCAGCACTGTTGTGGTCAGTAATTGCTATAAAATCTAATCCCTTTAATATTGCCATATTAACTATATTATTCGGTGTCATCTCTTCTTCAGCACAGGGTGACAACGCTGTGTGTATATGTAAGTCATAATAGTATTCTTTACTAATCATTTTTATTTCTCAATTCTTCATTCATCTTTACTGCTAATTGGTACGCCGTTAATGATGATGAAAGCAGCGAAATTCCTTCGTTATTAGCTTTTTGTATAGTAAGCTCGTCTATAGAAATATCTTCTGGTATAATTACGCAAGCAACCTCAGTTAACAACGCCACAGCTGCAATATTAACATTTGTCATTACTGTAATCCATGCATCACCTTTCTGTGCATGGGACATCACCCAACTCAACAAATCACATATATAGACATTTTTTACTTCCGCTTCTAATCCTCGTTCTCCTGTTACTACATTAAGATTCAACTGTTTTACTAAGTCTTTTACAGTCATAAAGTTTTCCTCCCACTGAGTTCTTAATATTTATATTCTACGTTTAACAGTTAAATCCTTTATATTTCTTTTAATAAATTTGCCATCTCAATTGCCGATACTGCCGCTTCATATCCCTTATTCCCCGCCTTTGTTCCAGCTCTTTCAATTGCTTGTTCAATCGTATCTGTCGTAAGCACACCAAAAATAACAGGAATTTCTGTATCCAAAGATACGTTTGCAACACCTTTTGATACTTCACTTGAGACGTAATCAAAATGAGGCGTAGTTCCTCTAATAACTGCACCTAAACATATGACAGCATTATATTTCTGAGACTTTGCTATTTTCTTTGCAATGAGGGGTATCTCAAATGCACCTGGCACCCATACTACTTCAATATCCTGTTCATCGACACCGTGTCTTTTGAGTGCATCTATTGCGCCAGATAACAATTTACTCCCAATAAATTCATTAAACCTTCCAGTGATTATAGCAAATTTCATGCCTTTTGCAACTAATTGTCCTTCATAGATTTTCATATTTACACGTCCTCCTTAAATTTAAACAAATGTCCCATCTTTTCTTTCTTAGTTTTCATATAGTATTCATTGCGTTCATTATGATTTATCTGAATAGAAACTCTCTTTACTATCTCTATTCCATATCCTGAGATGCCTGAGAGTTTTTTTGGATTATTTGTCATGAGCTCCACTTTTCCCACACCCAATTCTGATAATATTTGCGCACCAATACCATAATCCCTCAAATCTTCTGGAAAACCTAAGGCGATATTTGCTTCTACTGTATCCATTCCTTGATCTTGCAGGGCATACGCTTTTATTTTGTTCATCAGTCCAATCCCTCTTCCTTCTTGACGCATATATAATATAATGCCTCTTTCCCTTTCATAAATTTTTTCCATAGCTGCGGCTAATTGTTCTCCACAGTCACATTTAAGAGATCCAAAAGCGTCCCCAGTAAGACATTCTGAGTGTACCCGTACAAGCACAGGGTCTCCATTGGATACATTTCCTTTTACTAATGCTACGTGATGTTCGCCATTGAGTTTGTTAATATATCCCATTATTCTAAAGTCCCCATACTTTGTGGGCATCTCTGCCTCCGATATTTTTTCTACTAAACATTCATTTTTCATCCTATAAGCAATTAAATCTGCTATTGTTACAATTTTTAGATTATGTTTTTTAACATATTCCATTAAGGCTGGAACGCGCGCCATGGTTCCATCTTCATTCATAATTTCACATATTACGCCAGCAGGATAAAGATTTGCTAAACGTGGCAAATCAATCGCTGCTTCGGTATGACCAGCTCTTTTTAATACACCACCCTTTTTAGATGCCAATGGAAATATGTGTCCTGGCCGATTGAAATCTTTTGGTGTTGCATTTTTTTCTATTAGTTTTAATATTGTAGTCGCTCTTTCTGCTGCAGATATGCCTGTTGTTGTCTCAATCGCGTCTACAGATACAGTAAATGCTGTCTCTTTTGATTCAGTATTATTACTGACCATTTGCTGAATATCTAATGACTGCAATCGTTCTTTTTCCATAGGTACACAGATAAGTCCACGACCGTATTTAGCCATAAAGTTAATTGCTTCTGTCGTCACTTTTTCTGCCGCCATCAAAAGGTCGCCTTCATTTTCCCTGTTCTCATCATCAACAACGACTATTATTTTACCTGCTTTTATATCTTCAATTGCTTCTTCAATACTATTAAATTGAATCATTTTTCCACCTCATTCTCTAATATAATTTAGTCAGCATAGCCATTCTCTATTAAAAAATTCATATCAATAGCGCTTTTTCTTTTCTTCTCACTCAAAGAAATAAATTTTTCTACGTATTTCCCAACCATATCACATTCAATATTTACTTGTTCGCCAACTCTTTTTTTTATTAGCGTGGTCTCTTTTTTAGTCATGGGAATAATTGAAATCTTAAAAAGTTCATCATCTATATATGCCACTGTTAAACTGATACCATCTATAGCAATTGAACCTTTGTTGACTATATATCTTAAAACCTTAACGGGCGCTTCTATAGAGACCCATGTTGCATTATCATCTCTCTCAAAAGCCCGAATACGTCCAACGCCATCAATATGTCCCGAAACGAGATGTCCGCCAAATCTATCACCTATTTTCATGGCTCTTTCTAGATTGACATAACTTCCAAGCTTCAAATAATTTAGATTGCTTTTTCGCATTGTTTCTGGCATCACGTCAACGGAAAAGCTGTGATGATTAAACGCCGTTATTGTTAAGCAAACACCATTTGTACTGATGCTATCACCAAGTTTTATATCTTCTAATATCCTTTCAGCCTCGATTGTAATTTTTGCAGATTTTGTTGTTCCCACAATAGATTTTACTTTTCCAATTTCCTCTACTAGACCTGTGAACATACCGTATCAACTCCTCCCCTCCATCTTTCCAACTCTCAACTCTGAACTCTTTTTATATATCCCTGTATCATGATATCTTCATTAAATCTTAATATCTCTAAACGGTTTAATTGTATGGCATCTTTTATAAGTCTTATACCTTCTCCTTCAACTGCCGTCTTTGCACCATATCCACCAATCATTTTGGGGGCAACAAACATAATTACCTTATCAACAACCCCTTCATTGAGCGCACTATAATTAAGTGTGCTTCCACCTTCTAGTAGAACGCTATCTATGCCTCTTCTACCAAGTTGTTCCATTAAATATCTCAAATCTACTTTGTTATTTTTAAGAGGCGTAATAATGATTTCTGCCCCTTTTTGCTGTAACATAGTACATTTTTCTTTACTTATTTTCTCTGTTGTAGCAATAATAGTACTTGCGTCAGAATCTACAGTTAAAACCTTCGCATCTAATGGTATCTTTCCGTGTGAATCTACAATTACTCTGACAGGGTCAATAGCGCCTCTCATTAAAATTGTATCTTCATCTGCTAATCTCGTTGTCAATCTAGGATTATCTGCTAAAACAGTACCAATGCCTACCATTATAGCAGCACATCTATGTCGTAACCAATGGACATATCCTCTGGATTTTCGGTTAGAAACCCATTTCGAATCTCCTGTCTTTGTCGCGGTTTTACCATCTAATGTCATCGCAGTTTTGAGGATACAAAAGGGGGTTTTAGTTGTTATGTATTTTATATATGATTCATTTATTTTCTGTATTTCTTCCTCTAAAACACCCGTTATTACTTCGACATTATTGTCTCTTAGAAATTTAACACCTTTACCAGCTACCAATGGATTAGGATCTTCCATGCCTATTACAACTTTCGATATCCCTTTTTCTACAATTGCATTGACACAGGGTGGTGTTTTTCCATAATGTGAACAAGGCTCAAGTGTTACATACATTGTTGCACCAGTTACATTCTCAGTGGCATTTTTAAAGGCATTTATCTCCGCATGAAACCCACCATAGGACATATGGTATCCTTCTGCAATAATTTCACTATCTTTCACAATAACTGCACCTACAAGTGGATTAGGATTCGTGTATACTGCACCTAACTTTGACAATTCAATTGCTCTCTTCATGTACTTGATATTCACAATATTACCTCTCCTAATAAAAAGATTTCATTTCAGGCAAAAATTATAGCCCTGAAAATAAATTTTCAGGGCTATAAATAATCGCAAAATAAATCATTATCTATAAGCTAAAATAAACGCTTATTCACTCATCTTCTTCCATCCAGACTCTACTGTCGGTTTTGGAATTTCACCAAATCAACTGTTAAAACAGCTCGCGGACTATACCGCCGGTCGGGAATTTCACCCTGCCCTGAAGAATATATTAAATTTTCTCTAGTATAACAATACTTATTATATGCTGTCAAGTTTTTATTCTTCTTCGTTTCCACTTTCTTTCGATTCAAGACTATTAATCTTCATCATCTCCGATGCTAGTGAATTAATCTTTTCTCGTAGCATGAAAATGCAGTCTGTTTGCTTTGCGAAGCCTCGCACAATGTCTTCTGCGAGTGCATGGCAAGTAGGAGCACCGCATGATCCGCAATCTAAACTAGGTAAGTTATTATTTATTTTTTCAAGTACCTCCATTTTTTTTATTGCCTTTACCATATCATCATCTAACTTCATAGTTGGTTGATGTGAGAGCTCATGAGTCCATAATAAATCAACTTCTTGAATATCATCATTTATATGCGTCAAACTCTTATTATCACTTAATTTAGCAATCCTCTGCACCCTATTTTTAGCCACAAAATTATTCTCTACTGTAAGTGGTCCACCCACGCATCCTCCAGTACAAGCAAGTGCTTCTACGAAATCAATGTCTTCTAATTTATCATCTTCTAGGGCTTCTAACACCTCAATTACATTATGAATCCCATCTACACCTATGGTCTGTTCATTTCTCAAAGCTGAACTTTCGCCACCGCTATTCGCCCAACAAATACCACTCATCCCTGCGACGGACAATTCTTCTACATCCTCTATCTTTCCTATTATAGCAGCAAGTTTAAGGTATACTTCTTTCATTGAAATAACACCGTCTACGTAAGATTGATCCATCCCCATCGGCACTTTTGTATTAGTAGCTTTAGCCGCGCATGGCGTTATAAAGAATACGCCAATTTCCTCATTTTTTAAGGACATATCGTTTTTTATTTTTCTTTTAACTATTCTAGCTGCAACTTCCATGGGTGATTTTATTGGCACTATATTCTCTATTAAGTTAGGAAACTTTGTTCTAATTAATCGTACGACTGCTGGACATGCAGAAGATATTGCAGGTTTTTTTATGTTTTTTAATTCAAAAAATTGATTTGCTGCAATTGACACAACTTCAGCTGCTCTAGCAACTTCATATACATCATCAAAGCCTATTTTTTTCAAACCAGTTAATATTACATCAACGTCCCATATATTTTTAAATTGTCCATAAAACGTAGGTGCTGGCAAAGCAATTTTATATTTATAATTAAAAATACTATCAAATGAATCTGTAATCGCTTTTTTCGCGTGATGTGGACATACGCGTATGCACTCACCACAGTCGATACATCTTTCTTTAATAATCTTCGCCTTGCCATTTCTCACACGTATCGCTTCTGTCGGACATCTTTTTATACAATTGGTACATCCTTTGCATTTATCTTTATCTAATGTAACGGAATGAAAAAGTTCAGACATTTTAACCACTCTTTCTATATTAGTCTACAAATTGATACATCATCAAACATTTACGATCATTTCAACGGTTGTTCCTTTTCCTACTTCTGACTTAATGTGCATTTCATTCGTATATTTTTTCATATTTGGGAGACCCATTCCCGCACCAAAACCTAAGGATCTTACATTGTCTGTTGCTGTTGAATAACCCTCAGTCATTGCTAAATCAATATCTGGTATTCCTGGACCATTATCTTTTAATACTACTCTTACCATTGCGGGTGTAATCTCTACATTAGCTGTTCCACCGGTTGCATGAATGACCATATTAATTTCACCCTCATACATTGCAATAGAAACTTTACGAATCACATCTGGATTCACACCCAATTGTTTTAAAACTTTCTTTACATTGCTTGATGCTTCTCCTGCTAATGAAAAATCTTCTCCATCTATATTATAATGTAATGTTATTGTATTCTCTTCTGACATAATAATCTCCATCCTTTTGCTAGTTCAACTTAGCAAATACATACTATGAGCTCTAGTTGTACTGTACTTCTACATCAGTAGACGTTCCTTATTTACTTTCATATACGTGCACTATTCACTAATCCGTTGCCGTATAAGCGTCCACAAGCAATATATAAAGGATGTTTTGTTGTCAAAAGGATCATATCCTTTTCTCTTGCCAGTGTTATCATCTCTTCAGCAGGCATTTTCCCACGCACAAAAATAATGGCTCTTATATCCATCATCTCTGCTGTTCGGACTACTTGAGGATTTACCAAACCAGTTAGCAGTAGTGCTCGATCCTTAACAAAGGCAAGGACATCGCTCATCAGATCACTACCACAGGCTGATATCACTTCCATATCTAAAAATTCTTCACCTGCCAGCACTTCTGCGTCTAAAATGTCTTTTACCTCACATAAATTCATATCAATCAACCTTTCCAAATCATTTTATTATAGCAGCGGGATAACAATAAATTTTGTAATAATATATCCTATAAGAATTGAAATAACCGGGATAAGAATGATAAATAATACGAATAGTTTTCTTCTATTTTGTCGTTCCATTTTGAATTTTTTTATTCTGGTCATTTTCAAAGTAAATACCCTCTTTTGTAAAAAGATTTAATATATTTTCATTATAACACAAATAATAAAAGCATAGCTAATAAAATTGATATTTATTTAACTATGCTTTTATTGAGTATTCTATTTCAAAATAATTTTACGATGTACCTTCTTACCCTTTCTTATCATAAGCTCATTGTCTTTAAAATCATTCACTGTAATACTTAAATCAATACTCTCAACTCTGTTACCATTAACATATACACCACCTTGTTTCACTAAACGTCTTCCTTCACCTCTTGATGGAATCAATTCCGCCTCTATCATTAGATTAAGGATATTGTACCCTTCACCTAGTGCTTGTGCTGTAATCTCTGTCGTAGGCATATCCGCAGCCATTGCACCTTTGCCAAATAATGACTCCGCTGATTGTTGTGCTTTCTTCGCTTCTTCTTCACCGTGTACCAATTTTGTTACTTCATATGCAAGCACTTTCTTAGCTTCATTTATTTCTTGATCTTTTAACTGGGCTAATTTTTCGATTTCTTCCATTGGCAAGAAGGTAAGTAGTTTAAGACATTTGATAACATCTGTATCGTGTACATTTCTCCAATACTGGTAAAATTCAAAGGGTGATGTTTTATCCGCATCCAACCAAAGTGCTCCTTTTTCAGTCTTACCCATTTTCTTTCCTTCACTGGTCGTGAGGAGGGTAAATGTCATACCATAAGCTTCTTTTCCTTCAACTCTTCTGATAAGGTCTATACCCCCGAGAATATTAGACCACTGATCGTCCCCTCCTAATTGGAACGCGCAATCGTAATCCTGATTTAATTTAAGAAAATCATAACTTTGCATCAACATATAGTTAAATTCTATAAAGGAGAGTCCTTTTTCCAACCTTGATTTAAAGCATTCCGCAGTCAACATTCTATTTACAGAGAAATGGACACCTACTTCTCTTAAAAATTCAACATAGTTTAAATCTAGCAACCAATCTGCATTATTAATCATAAGTGCCTTATCTTCACTGAAATCTATAAATTTGGACATCTGTTTTTTGAAGTTATCTGCATTTTGTTGTATGACTTCTTTTGTCATCATTTTTCGCATATCTGTTTTGCCTGTTGGATCTCCAACCATTGCAGTTCCTCCACCGAGGATCGCAATCGGTCTATGTCCTGCTTTCTGCATATGCGCCATTACAATCATCTGCAGGAAATGTCCTACATGTAAGCTGTCAGCAGTAGGATCAAACCCTATATAGAACGTGACTTTTTCATTCTCTAACTTTTTCTTAATTTCATCTTCATGGGTCATCTGAGCGATGAAACCTCTTTCTCTTAATGTATCAAATACACTTACCATTTATAATTGCCTCCTTAAATTTATATGCTTTTTATAATAATAAAGGGCTTACCCCATCCGTATAAGGACGAGCAAACCCGTGGTACCACCTTAATTTATAGATTTAAATATCAATCTACCTCATTAACAACACCCATATAACGGTGGAAACCGTCACCACTTACTACTATTTCAGTGTGAAACTCCAGAGGGTAATTCATACGCCTATGTACTGAAATCCTTGCACCAACCGGATTTCTCTCTGTATTATAACCATAGTGTATTACTGAAAGGATGAACGCATCCTTTTACTCCTTCATCGCATTTGTGTTTTTTAGTATTTTATCATATAAAAATATATCAATGCAAGGGGTTTATAACTTTTATTTTAATCAACGGCTTTCTTAACATATTTGAGTACTATTATTGCTAAAAAACCACCAATTAATGCTGTAACTAATTGTGGCCAACTAAAACCAACTGAAAGTAGTGATGATATTTTTGTATATGCTTTTTCTGGAATAGAGCCTTGTGCAATTTCTAATACTTTCCGTACTGCATAGAATAAAAATATAAATTTCACTATAGCACCAGCAATTACTGCAAGTATTTCATTTTTATTCTTTAATACTGAATATATTAAAACTATCAATGCATTTCCCACACCTACTACTAATATCATCATTGGTAATACGTTCGGGATGTGTCCTTGAAAAAATGCCACAATAGGTGTGATAAATGCGATAATGATTCCTGAATAAACACTAACCATACCTGCTGCTACAATTAATACTGCGTTCACCAAAGAACCGACAATAAATTGAGTATGTGGCCCAACCCCAATAATTAACCTAAGATTTTGGAAAACAAGTGCAAGTGCCAATAACATTGCAGTTCTAGTAATAATTTGTACACGATTATCTTTCATAATCCTTCCACTCCTTTAAGACTTACTTTGACATTATATTAACATATTTTATTTAAAATAACCATAAAAAAATAAGAGATAGTATTTAATCTTCTATTTTTTAGCAAATTTCATTTTATCTAATTATTACCCATATTTACAACATCATCTTTCAACTCTTATAACATTATCCACACTTATAACATCTACTTCTTGTCCAATTTCATCAATCGCTTGTTTCATCGAAAGTTCTTTTGCTTTATGTGAAACAAAAATCAATGGTACATTGTCTTTATTGCGATCTTTTTGGATAACGGAAGCAATACTCACTTGATATTTAGCAAATATACCTGAAATCTTTGCAAGTACACCATGTCTATCTTTAACTGTTAGACGTACAAAAAACTCTGTCTCCCAATTATTATCAATAACAACACTTTCAGCATAATCACCTTCATTCCTAAAAGTTGCATAATGATGGTTATTATCAAGATAACATGCTGTAACAATATCAGATACTATCGCACTGCCAGTAGGTAGGTCACCAGCTCCTCGTCCATATAGCATTAAATCACCAACCATATCACCCTTGACAAAAACAGCATTAAATGAATCACGAACAGATGCTAATGGGTGATTTTTAGGGATAAAAGTAGGGTGAACGCGCGCTTCAATTTGCTTCCCATTTTTCTTCGCAATTGCAAGTAGGCGTATAGCAAATCCTAATTCTTGTCCATAAATGATATCTTCTGTTGTAATCTTCGTCAATCCTTCACGATAAATATTATCAATAGATATCCGTGCGTGAAAAGAAATAGATGATAAAATTGATAATTTGTACATAGCATCATAACTTTCTATATCCGCTGTTGGATCTGGTTCAGCATACCCCAATCTCTGGGCTTCGGCTAAAACATCTTCAAAACTTCTACCTTCTTCAGACATTTTGGTCAATATATAATTTGTTGTGCCGTTAATTATCCCCATTATTTCTTGTACTTTATTTGCTTGCATGGAATCTTCCATGACTTTTATGATGGGCATTCCGCCTGCAACACAGGCTTCGTAATACAACCCTACATTATTCATTTCAGCAGCTTTGTTAAGCTCTGGCCAGTGTCGTGCAATCACTTCTTTATTTGCTGTTACAACTGTTTTTTTACTTTCTAATACCGATAAAATGTATTTTTTTGCAGGATCAGTCCCACCCATAAACTCTGCTACTACAGAAATTTCAGGGTCATTTAAAATATCATTAATATCATCTGTAAATATCGAAGGGTCAGCGTCTACTCTGCGATTTTTATTTCTGTTTCGTACTAAAACCTTCTTGACTGTTATATTTAAACCGTGCCTTTGTGCAATTTCTTCACTGTTTTTTTGTAATATCCTGTATACACCTGTTCCTACCGTCCCAAATCCTAATAATCCAATACTTATGTTTTTCATCTTTATCTCACCTCATATGATATAATATTAACTTTATTTATTATTATGATATACTACATTCCACAACTTGACAAGAAGATAAGATATTTCTTTTGGTAAATATAATACGGTAAATCAAGTAGGAGGAAAATAATTATTTTATTTACCGTCCTCTCACACCACGAAGCATACCGTTCGGTACTTCGCGGTTCATTAAGTTTAATGTATTAACTGATATCGCTTCATTATGCTTTTATATCCTAGTTTTTCTAGGTAAGCATTGGTTAGCGTTGTTTGTAAGATTGGGCTTTTGGCTATTCGCCAATAGCCTTTTCTTGTGTTTGCATATTCCCATGACTTAAATTCACTTACCCCTAGTCTCCTAAGGTTCTTAAATTTAGTCCTTATCTTTTTCCATTGTTTCCAAATACACGCTCTCAATCTTCGCCTTATCCATTCTTCTAATCGTTTGATTCTTTTACTGGCATCGGCAATGCTAAAGTAGTTAAGCCATCCTATAGTGATTTCGTTTAATCGTCTAAGCCTATACTCCATACTTGTTCCCCAATTTCTATTGGTTACTTTACGACTCTATACCCTGCCTTTTTGCTTTTAACATATATATTACTAGCTTTTAGAATCGCCATCTTTGCGCTTCTATTCGGACGAAATCCATAGCTACTTTCTGAAAAGGTTGGTTCATAGATTTTATTCAGTTCTTGTGCTATAGCCTGTTGTATCATTCGGTCTAGCACTGTAGGTATTCCTAGTAATCTTATTCCACCATCTGGTTTGGGTATTTCTACCCGCCTTACTGGTGATGGGTTGTATGTTCCCTCTAGTAACTTTTGCTTTATTGTTAGCCACTGTTTGATAACAAAGTCCCGAAGTTCATCGTATCTCATGCCATCTAGACCATGACTACCTTTATTGGCAATTACTCGTTTCATAGCAGGTATCATGTTCTGCCTTGATATTATTCTTTCGAGTAATTTACTAGTTTCAGTTAATTCATCGTTTTCTCTTTCTCTCTTTGAATGTCCCTGTGAACTACTAAGCGCCCCTTGATTATCTTGGATTTCCATTCCTTCTTCCTCAAGGTGACCTAAATATTTAGTTGTCTGCTTTCTTTATATTTCTACTGAGCTATTCAAAGCTGAAAACCTCCTAATGTTCAGTCCTTCGTCAAATGTTTGCAACCATTTGACTGTAGAGTCGGAAGAGGTGAGCTCTATGCTTGCCTCTGTCCGCTCGCCCAAACGGAACGTGCAGTTCTCCCGCATTCCGCTTTTTCGTAGTCGCAATAATGCTTAGATGTCATTGTATACTCGGTATTAATCCTGTTAAATTGACTAGTTTATAGTTCATATATAGTTTATTATGCGGATACTTCTTCCATCCACTATTCCTCCATTTTTTATAATGATGACTCCACAGCCTTCTTACTATCCATCTATCTAATCGATTAAATAGTTTACGTACATTTGCTTTCCGAAAATAGTTTCCCCACCCTCTAATGACAGGATTTATATAATCTATCAATTCCTTCATTGTAAGTGGTAATTTCCGCCTAGTCCTTTCTCTAATTTTATCCATAAACCTTTGCTGCCATCGCTAACTTTCCTAGCAATCAAGTCAACCAGCAACTTGTGATTTACTGTTCCAAAGTAGTCTCTTAAATCAGCATCTACAATCCATTCGTTTCCACTATTTATATCTTGCCATATCTTTCTCATAGCTTGATGTTGTGAACGATTAGGACGGTAACCAAAACTGCAATTATTAAAGAATTGTTCCATTATTGGTTCTAATCTATTCTTCAAAGCTTGTTGGCATACTCTATCTCGTATAGCAGGTATCCCTAACGGTCTCTTTTCTCCTGTTTTTCCCGGCTTCTCAATATATACACGTCGTACTGGAAATGGTTTATATTTTCCATCTTTCAATTCTTCATGTATTTTCTCCAGTTCCACCTCTTTGTTTTCCTCAAAGCTACTAATTGTTTCTTTATCAATTCCACCAGTGCCTTTATTTGATTTCACTCTCTTCCATGCCATCTTTAGATTGGTTGGGTGATAAACTTTGTCAATTAAAGAATGTACCTTTTCCAACACATCCTACTCCTTTACTCTTAGTTATTCTAGTATCCTCAATTTCAGTTTCTTGGGTCTTTCACATAGGGAACTTTCCGTCCTCTAAAATCTACTCACTATTATAACTATTCGTTTAGTTAAACTACGCGAACCGCCTTCCCACATAATATTTCCTTTTGAGAAATATTTGTCTGCCAAATCTTTCTGACAGTCCTATCGTTTTTGTTCTTCGTCAAACCCTTCAGATTCCACGTCACCGTGGACACCCTGTCCTCTAGTTATATAACTAGCCCTTGAAGCATTACCCTCAAGTTTGGATATGAGTCTCCCAATCCGAGACTCAGCGGGACTTTAACCCACCTGATAAATGCGCTGCCATGCGCACACTATGACCTCTGCTGACTTCTTGTTTCTTAGCTATACATCACTGCATAGGTTATTCCGTTAGAAATTTCATCTTATGGAATAGGATACAAGATCTCCCCAGGTAAGAACGCAATCTTTCATTCCATATATCTGCCACATCTACTGTAATAGCTTCGGGTGATACGGACTTTGTTTTGTTTAGCAAACTCATCCAGCTATAATCAGCCTCATATGTGGTTCGTGTTCCTCAGACCGAAATTTTGCCTCCAGCTTCCTTCAGATTCCACCTCACGATGGACACCCTTGCTCTTGGCTAACACCTATATCACCTTCGGTGCTCGGGACTCCCACCCTATAGATTGCGCCCATGCTGGGCGCACTAAAAAAACAGAAGAACCAATTCTATTGGCTCTTCTGTTTTTTATTACCTATGATTGTAATTCTATTTCTTCAATCGTAATCTCTCTAGTATGTAGTGTATGGGACCATTCTGTATTATCCCTTGTAAAAAAGCCAATTACGGTCAATGGAAGCCATGAAATCCCAAATAATTGGAACCAAAGCAAACCAATCAATCTTTTAAAACCTGCTTTTTCAAGAGCCATTACTATAGCAATAACTGGTGGAAATAGCCATTGACTCAAAAATAAGATTGTTGTTATATATTGTGGTATCAAACTATTAAAATTCACAAATGTAACAATAGGTGCATATGGGGAGAAAAACAATAACATATTTATAATTAGCACCAAATATGTCACTATAATCCTAGGTGCTTGAAATAAATACAATATGCTGTCAAAAGCTCTTAAATCCCTATCAACAACGAATTTTTTAAACAACGGTTTAGTATACCTAAAAGCTACATCCCAATGCCCCTGCATCCAACGTAGTCTTTGATTCCAAGAAGCCTCAAAGGTCAATGGTTTTTCATCATAAACCTTAGCTTGATGTACCCAAACAGGACGAATATCATGAAGTACTGCTTTCATTGTAAACTCTAAATCTTCAGTTAAACTAATAGCATCCCATCGCAATTTTTTGAGAGTCTCAATTTCAAAACACATCCCAGTGCCTCCTAATGCATTGGCGAGACCTAAACGATATCGAGAAAGTTGCCAGATACGTGCCATATACCAATATGAGATGGCATAACTTAATGTTATCCATGAATCATCGGGATTCTTCGTATCTAAATAGCCCTGCATGATCTTATGTCCCTTACATAGTCGGTCATTCATATAGGATAAGAAATTTTTTGATACAATATTATCAGCATCCAGTACTACTATTGCATCATACGCTGTATCCATTTTATATATCTTTTCAAACATCCATGCTAGTGCGTGACCTTTTCCTATTCTTTTATTATTAGATCTTTCAAATGCTATTGCATTATTTTCTCTAACAATTTTTGCAGTATCATCTGTACAATTATCACAAATCACCATAATATCATATAGCTCCTTGGGATAATGAAGCTTGTATAGTGAGTCAATAACGCCTTTAACAACCTTTTCTTCATTATGTGCTGCTACCACTATAGCAAATCGTTTCTGTGGCTTTTCAAGTGCCTCATCTTCCTCTATAGGCAACAGTCCAAATACTGCTATAGTACCATGATAAAGTGCTATTAATAAAATTGTACATTGTATCAAAATAAAAAGAACTACAAATACATGACTTAACATTTCAACCCCCACATCCTTAATTCCATATCTATATTATACTTCTCATTCCTTACTCTAACGACACCTAACTTTAATTGATTTTGGATGATCTGTCAAGTTATACAAGAAGGCATATATTCCATTCTATAGGGATTATCTTCAAATATCCTTAATTTTCTATATCATTGTTAAATTTATGTTAATTTATGAGTATATCTATCCAAAACTACCTTTAGAGCAGATAATTTCTTATAAAGTAGTTCTTCGTTTTTTGCTTCAACAACTACTCTGAGATATGGTTCAGTATTAGAAGATCGAACATTAAACCACCAATCCCTAAACTCTACTCTATATCCGTCAAAATCATAAATGGCTTCTGGCTCATCTTTTGATGTGAAAACATTTTTCAATTGTTCTATCGCTTCTTCTTTTCGCTCTATTTTAAAATTTATCTCACCAGAAGAGGCATATGTCTTAATGCTATCAATCAATGCTGAAAGCTTAGTCCCTTCATTTTTTAATCGATTTATAACATTTAATACAATCAAACTTGCCAATATCCCTGAATCACAATAGAAAAAATCTCTAAAATAATAATGTCCAGCTAATTCACCACCGAATATACCATTAATCTCTCTCAATTTCATCTTCGCATATGCATGACCCACCTTCCACATATAAGGTGATCCACCTTCTCTTTGTATATATTCTGAAACTGCCTTAGAAGTACGGATATCATGAAGAACATTCCCTTTTTCTCTTTCGAAGTAATATTGACCAATCACTGCAATCATGAGATCAGGTGATATGAATCGCGCCTGTTCATCTACAAACATTACTCGATCGGCATCTCCATCATATATAATACCAATATCACATTGATTTTCTATTACCAATTTCTTCAAGTCTTCCACATTTTCTTCTATCAAAGGATTAGGTTCATGGTTTGGGAATGTTCCATCAAGTGTATCATAAAGGTATAGCGGTGTAAGTCCCAAAATATCCTTAATTATCAATGAAGCCATGCCGTTTGAGCAATCAATCCCTATAGAAAGATTAGATAGTTCGGGAACATATTGTTTCATAAAATCAATGTATTCCTGTTTAACTTCCAAAGGATATACATTCCCTTTCTCTTCTGATATAACAATCGTATTCTCTTGTAACATTTCCTCTAGTTCAGCAAGTCCAGATTCATATCCAACTGGTATTGCATCGGTTCTAGATATTTTTAGTCCATTATATTCTTTCGGATTGTGAGATGCTGTTATTTGCACAGAAGCATTAAAATGATGTTTCGCTGTTGTATAATATACCATTGGTGTAGTTGCCAGTCCAATGGTATACACATCTGCACCACTATCTGTAATTCCCCTTGATAAATATTCAAATATTTCTTCAGAAGAATCCCTCGCATCATACCCAATCAATACTCTATTTGTATTTAATAGTTGCGGTAAAAAAAAACCTATTTTATACACATCATCTTTATCAAAATCTTTATTATATACTCCCCTGATATCATACGCTTTGAATGCTTTCATGTTAACCTCCTCAAAGAGATTTATTATTAATCTAATTTAATATGCAATTCTTTTAGCTGCTTCTGTTCCACCTCTGAAGGTGCATTATTCATTAATTCTGAAGCATTTTGCACTTTCGGGAATGCAATAACATCTCTAATACTGTCGCTTCCAGTCAATAGCATAACCAATCTATCAAGACCATATGCGATTCCACCATGTGGTGGTGTACCATATTTAAATGCTTCCATTAAGAAACCAAATCTTTCCCATGCGTCCTCTTTACTAAATCCAAGCGTCTCAAACATCTTTTGTTGAAGTTCAGTATTATATATCCTAATGCTTCCTCCACCAATCTCCACACCATTTAAGACAATGTCATAGGCTTTTGCACGTACTTTTGCAGGGTCAGTATCTAGCAGTGTCAAATCCTCATCAAGGGGTGAAGTAAACGGATGATGTTTTGCAACATATCTTTTTTCTTCCTCATCATATTCTAACAATGGAAAATCTGTTACCCATAAGAAGTTATATTCCTCTTTATTAATTAACGCTAGTCTCTTCGCAATTTCTATTCTCAAATGACCTAAAGCATCATAAACAACTTCATTCTTATCAGCTACAAACATTAGAATATCTCCTGGTTCTGCTTTTGTTCTAGCTAATAAGGCGCTAACTTCCTCATCTGTAAAGAATTTTGTGATAGGTGATTTCAACTCATTTTCCGTTACAACTATCCATGCCATACCTTTTGCACGATATATTTTCACATAGTCTACTAAACTGTCTAAGTCTCTTCTACTGAATTTATCTGCACTGTTCTTTGCATTGATTGCTCGTACACTGCCACCTTTCTCAACAATACTAGAAAATACTTTAAAACCACTTCCAGCAACAATATCTGAAACATCTACCAATTCAAAACCAAATCTAGTATCAGGTTTATCTGAACCAAATCTATCCATCGCTTCTTGATAAGGAATCCTGACAAACGGTGTCTTAACTTCAATGTCCTTTGTCTCTTTAAAGATTTTAGCGATTAATTTTTCATTAATATCTATTACATCATCAACATCCACAAATGACATTTCTACATCAATTTGTGTGAATTCTGGTTGTCTATCAGCTCTTAAGTCTTCATCTCTAAAACATTTTACAATTTGGAAATATCTATCCATTCCAGACAACATTAATAACTGCTTATATATCTGCGGTGATTGTGGCAGTGCATAAAATGAGCCTGGATGAACTCGGCTAGGTACTAAGTAATCTCTTGCTCCTTCTGGTGTGCTTTTTGTTAGCATTGGTGTTTCTATCTCTAAAAAACCATTTTCGTCAAAGAAATCTCTAGACAATTTTGATACCTTATGTCTTAGCATTATATTTTGTTGCATGTCTGGTCTTCTTAAATCGAGATATCTATATTTTAATCTTACTTTCTCATTTACATCTGATTCTTCTTCAATATAAAATGGTGGTGTTTCAGCTATACTTAATATTCTGAGGTCATTAATCTTTACCTCAATTTCCCCTGTTTTAAGTTTTGGATTTATTGTTTCTTCATCTCTTTTTAGAACTTTTCCTTTTACAGCTAATACATATTCACTTCTAATTTTCTCTGCTTTCTCAAATACTTCTTGACTTATTTCCGCATCAAAAACTATCTGAACAATTCCTGTTCGATCTCTTAAATCGACAAAAATGACACCGCCTAAATCTCTTCTTTTTTGTACCCATCCCATTAAGACAACTTCTTGTCCAATATTATCTACGTTTAAATCTGTACACATGTGTGTACGTTTTAATCCTTTCATTGATTCACCCATCTTGTACCTCCATTATATTTATAGTTTTATCATATATTTTATATCATTTTCAATACATCTAATAATTCATCTATTAAGATTTCTTGCGTTTCTCCTGTTTGCATATCCTTTAATGCTGCTTTTCCACTATTAATTTCATCGTCACCTAATACCATTGTATAATGAACACCAAGTTTATTGGCATATTTCATCTGTGCTTTTAAACTCTTGCCCATATGATCTTTTTCTGCGCTGACACCTTCTTTTCTCAATTCTTGCACGAGTGTTTGTGCTTTTGCATCTGCTTTTATACCTAAATTAGCAATAAATATTTTAAATGGTTCAGGCTTTGGAATATAAATTCCTTGCGCTTCCATTGTTAATAATAAACGTTCTAGTCCCAAACCAAAACCTATACCCGGTGTAGATGGCCCACCTAATTCTTCAATCAATCCATCATAACGACCTCCGCCACAAACTGTTCCTTGCGCTCCAATATCTTTTGATATAAATTCAAATACTGTCCTAGTATAGTAATCTAAACCTCTTACAATTCCAGTATCTATATTGTAACGAATGTTCATACCGTCCAAATACGATTTTACAGATTCAAAGTGTTCTTTACAATCATCACATATGCTATCCAACAACACTGGTGCTTCTTGGGTAATTTCCTTACATCGTTCCGATTTACAATCTAGTATCCTCATCGGATTCTTTTCATATCTATCATGGCAAGTTTTACATAGTTTTTCAAGATTATCTTTCAAATATACTTTTAACTTATCATTATAGTCTTTCCTACATTTTGGACAACCAATACTATTAATATTAAGGTCTAAATTCACTATTCCAAGCCTATTCAACAATTCTATTGCCAGGGAAATAATTTCTGCATCTATTGATGGTCGTTTAGAACCAAAGGCTTCAATTCCAAATTGATGAAATTCCCTCAATCTTCCATGTTGTGGCTTTTCATATCGGTAGCACGATATTAGATAATACATCTTTATTGGCTGTGGATCTGCATATAAGCTATTCTCAATGTAGCTTCTTGCCGCAGATGCTGTTCCTTCTGGTCTTAAAGTAATACTTCGATTCCCTTTATCTTCGAAAGTATACATCTCTTTTTGTACGACATCAGTTGTATCACCTACCCCTCTTTCAAATAATTCTGTATGTTCAAAAACAGGGGTTCTTATTTCCTTATATCCGAAACTGTCACATAACTCTTTAATAATATTTTCTACGTAATGCCATTTATACGAATCCTGTGGTAGTAGGTCTTTTGTTCCCTTTGGTCCCTTTGTAAGCATAACTTTTTCAACTCCTTCACATCTACAATTAAAATAAAAAGATACAAATTCATCCCTATCAAAGGGACGAAACGTATCTTTTTTCGCGGTACCACCCTACTTGAGTGCAATCTATACAACTGCCCTCCAGCTCTATCCGTTAACGCCGGCAACGGATTAACCTACTCTTCTTTTCAGCTAATCAACTCCAGAGTGTTCTTCAACTGCTTGTACATAAAAACACTTCCAGTCTAGTATTTCATACTAGGTGCTTTCTCCCTGTATGACAGTGTACAGTTTACTACTCTCATTCTTCGTCATATCTCTATTCGAATATATTTTACCTATTGCCCCGCATCGTGTCAAGACTTTTCTTTCTTTTGTTGCATACCACGAAAGCAAAGGCTATATCGAATAAAGGCAAATATCATTACGACAAGTACTATATCAATAATTACAAGTCTAATAAATTCAGATAAATCAAATATAATAATCATCAAGATTGCAAGATAAAATAACACCGTTGCAACTTTGCCGTACCAATTGGCACTGACTACAATCTCCTTTTTGTATAACCAAAAACCTCCTACGACCATTAATAATTCTTTTGCTAAAACAATTAGAACAACCCAGCTAGGTAAAAGCCCCTCGTATGCAAGACAAAAAACAACCGTAAGCTGCATCGCTTTATCAGCCAATGGATCTAATAGTTTGCCCCAGTTTGTTATCATATTAAAATTTCTTGCAATAAAGCCGTCTAAAATATCCGTTAAGCCTGCAATGAAAAATATTATTGCTGCTAAAATATAGTTATTTTCAGAGGCAGAAAAAAATGAATAAACAAAAACTGGTATGAGCATAAATCTTATCATTGTTAAAATATTTGGAATATTCAATGGATCACCCCAAATGATGTAATTTATAATCATTTTATATTATATAACATAAGTTAAATGATGTAAAATATTTTTGTTTAACTAATATTTTCTAATTTACTCCATATTTCCATAAAGTTCTTTTTCATGTTGATTGGTTTAAAGTTTTTGTTTACAAAAACATGTTCCGTTTTTCCT
Organism: Clostridia bacterium; assembly: GCA_963662695.2. Taxonomy (GTDB): domain Bacteria; phylum Bacillota; class Clostridia; order SK-Y3; family SK-Y3. The sequence goes on from CAXXDC010000002.1 coordinate 310,104, forward strand.
TCTGCTAAAACTTTTTCATCATATTCTCTCACAACATGGTAATTAAAAACAACTCTAACTGGTGTCAATTTATTAATCCAAGCTTTGATTATTAATTCATCAGCATACTTTGCCCCCTCTTTATATCTACACATGCTTTCAATGAGGGGTAACAAAATATTATGCTCTTCCAATTCCTTATAAGTCATTCCAATATAACCGACTAAGTCAGCTCTCGCAACTTCAAACCAGTGGTAATAATTCGAATGATGTACAACACCCATCTGATCTGTTTCTACATACCTGACTTTAATTTCAGATTCACTAATATACATGATGTCTCCATTCCTAACCGTCTTTTCCTTTCCAACTAACCAACTTTTATAACACTTTCGCTACGCCACTGTACACCAATCCTCTTGCACTATCAATTGTGACTACTGTACCAGTTCGCAATATCTTTGTAGCTCCTTTCGCGCCCGTTATCACTGGAATCTCCAACGTCATACCTACAACTGCCGCATGGGAAGTCACACCACCAGTCTCAGTAATGATTCCAGAAGCATTTTTTAAAACAGGTAGTAATTCATTTGTTGTATTAGGGATTACTAAAATATCTCCCTCATTAAACTCTCTTAAAGCCTGCTGTACATTTTCTGCAACACATAAATTCCCACTCACACATAAATTATTTATACCATTTCCTTGGACCAATACATTACCGACAAGGTGTACTTTCAAAATATTGGTCGTCCCACTAATTCCCACTGGTATCCCTGCAGTAATAACAACTAAATCGCCATTCTTAACCATTTCAGTTTCAACTGCCTTCTCAACTGCATGGTCGAACAGTTCATCTGTTGTATCTTTCATTGCTGATAAATATGGATATACACCCCATGATAAGGATAATTGCCTGTACACTTGCTCAGATATCGTTGTTGCTATAATCGGGCAGGCAGGTCTATATTTAGAAACCATTCGTGCAGTATGTCCAGACTTAGTAACTGATATGATTACAGTTGCACCTAAATCATGAGCCGTTGTACATGTAGCATGACTAATCGCATTCGTAACATTAGGCAATAAATTAAATTGTGATGTTGCAAATCGCTTTTTATAATCTATTGCATTTTCTGTTCTTCTCGCAATAGTAGACATCGTCTTTAAACTTTGAACAGGATATTTCCCAATAGAAGTTTCTCCTGAAAGCATGATTGCACTTGTTCCATCATAAATCGCATTCGCAATATCCGTAATTTCAGCCCTTGTCGGACGAGGGTTTCTAATCATTGAATCTAGCATTTGGGTTGCTGTAATGACTGGTTTCCCTTTTCTATAGCATTTTTCGATAAGCATTTTTTGAATACTTGGTAAATCCTCAAGAGGAATCTCAACACCCATATCTCCTCTTGCAACCATAATTCCATCACTAACTTTTAGGATTTCATCGATATTTGTTACCCCTTCATTATTTTCTATCTTAGCAATGATTTGTATACCTTTACCACCATTTTTTTCTAATATTTTTCTTATTTCCAATACATCATACTGTGTTCTTACAAAAGAAGCAGCAATAAAATCAAAGTTGTTTTGAATACCAAATATAATATCTTCCTTATCTTTTTGACTGATATATGGCATATTAACAGAAATACTTGGTACATTAACGCCTTTATGGTTACTAATCATACCACCATTTTGTACTTCACACTTTATATCCGTTTTGTTCACTTCTAGTACTAATAGTTCAATTAATCCATCATCTATTAAAATTCTATCTCCTTTAGTAACATCTTGCGGAAGCCCTTCGTATGTAATGGATACAATATCAATATTCCCCAACACTTCCTTTGTTGTTAATGTAAAAATCTGTCCTGTTTGCAATTGTACTTCCTTATTCTCAAAGTCTTTAATTCTAATCTCAGGACCTTTTGTATCTAACATAAGTGCCATAGGTTGTTCCAGCTCATCTCGCAATTGTTTAAAGGTATCTATTCTTAATTTTTGATCTTCATGGGTACCATGAGAAAAATTCAACCTTGCTACATTCATACCATTAGTAATTAATCCTTTTAAAACATCTACATCATCTGTTGCAGGTCCAAGAGTACATACTATTTTTGTTTTACGCATTATCAATAACCCTCCTATAAAATGCATTTATTATTTAAAATACTCTAATTTATTATATAACAAAAAATTAAGAGTGAAAAGCATATACTTTCCACCCTCGAATTAAATCATTCTTATAATGACAATATTTTTGCTAATTCAAACATTTCATCATCAATAGATTTTTTCATTTCTAAAGCTTCCAAAATATCATAATCAACGATTTTATTATTATTCATAGCAACAACCCTATTGCCTATCCCCTCTTTTAGTAACCTAACTGCCTTTGCTCCCATTTGACTGGCAACAACTCTATCCCTAACTGTCGGACTACCACCTCTTTGAAGGTGTCCCAAAATAGTAGCTCTACTCTCAATTCCTGTTTCATTTTCAATTTTTTTAGCTAATTCGACTGCTCCGCCAACACCTTCTGCCAAAATAATGATATCGTGTTTTTTTCCTCTTTGCTTACCTTCAAGCATTGGTTTTACGATATCTCTATTAAAATCAAATTCTTTTTCAGGAATAATAATCGCTTCTGCTCCGTTAGCAATACCAACATGTAGCGCAATATGTCCTGCATCTTTACCCATCACTTCGATCACACTACATCGTTCATGGGATGTTGCTGTATCTCTAATTTTATCTATAGCATCTTTCACTGTATTTAAAGCAGTATCAAAGCCAATAGTGTATTCGGAAGATGAAATATCATTATCTATGGTTCCTGGGATACCAATTGTTGGAACACCAAGATTGCTTAAATCTCTTGCTCCTCTGAACGAACCATCCCCTCCAATAACAACAATACCATCGATTCCAAAAACTTTCGAAATCGTTACAGCCTTATTCATACCTGCTTCAGTCCTGAACTCTGCACTTCGAGCAGTATGTAAGATAGTACCACCCCGATGGAGCATATCGGATACCGATCTTAAATTCATTTCAACAATATCACCACTTATGAGACCATTATAACCTTTACGTATCCCCATCACTTTCAGTCCATAATAAATCCCTGTACGAACTACCGCACGTATTGCAGCATTCATACCTGGAGCGTCTCCGCCACTTGTTAGGACACCAATTGTCTTAATATCACTCATATAATTAAAATCCTCCTTAGTTTTTTAAATTAATTAATAAACTTCATATACAGAATTATATTACTAAAATCCTGTATCAATGATAATGCTATGTGCTTCTTCAACTTCCGATTCAGGAACAAGCACTTCATAGTAATTATCACTGTTTTCTCGATTCTTACTAATGGGTCGTATCTTTACCAGCAGTCCCTCTTTCTCTAATATCTGCTGAAGCTTATCAACAATTTCTTTGCTCTGGGCCATATAAACTACAGTCCACATAAACAAACACGCCCCTTCTTTCTATTGTCATTAATTACTCCCCAACATTGATAGCACCATGCTTACAATAGATTACCGCCTTGCCTCTAACTTTCATAGCAGAAGTATTTTCGGTAAACTGGGCTATATATACTTCTCCTTTGTCCAGTTTTTCTGTATGATGAAAGCGGGTATCTTTACCTCGTGTTAAACCAATAATGTTCACACCATTTTCTTCCGCTTTGACCACAATATAATCTCCGGATAAGGCAAAAATTTCTTCATTCATATAAAACACCCCGCACTAATATTATATTATTTCGAAACAAAAATCAATACATTTTATGAAATTTAGTCCTAAACTACCTTTATACATTCTTCCCCTAATATGTCCTTTAATTCAGATATTAGGTTGTCATTTAAACTTACCCAAAGCTCTCTTGATGCCATTGTCAACTTTTCAGCCTCTTCAAAATAAACATACACTGGTGTGTTTCCGTTGAAAAATCGTAATATAGGCTTAATCTTATCTACTATTGCATCTTTTTCATTCTTTACCCTAATATATAACTTTTGAGGTTTTTGTACCATTTTAAGAGGCATCACCTCTTCACAAATTATTTTGGGTTGTTCTTCTTCTTTTATACTTATTCTTCCTTTAAGCATAACAATATTATCTTCTTCTACACAATCAGCGTGTTTATCCAATATTTTCGGGAACACAATCACTTCTATAGCGCTATATAAATCCTCTAGTGTAATGAAAGCCATCATATTATTGTTTCTCGTCGCCTTCGTCTTCTTTTGACTAATGATACCACCTAATGTAACCTTATCTCCATCAGATAAGCTCCCAACTTGTTCCACACTTTCAGCTATAGACAATATATCTGCTGTCGTTGCAGTTGTCACTTTTTCTAACTGCGCACGATATTCGTCCAGTGGGTGACCTGAGAGATATAATCCCATCGTTTCTTTCTCCATGCCCAATATCTCTTCCGATGAATATTCATTGATTTTAGGAAAGTAATCTTCTACTGCAGTGTGCACTTCGTCATTCATGTCATCGCCAAAAAGCGAGATTTGTCCTTCTATATTCTTTTTTTTGTTTTGGCAAATATCATCTATTATCTTTTCATATATTGCTATAAGTTGAGAACGATACTGTTCAAAACAATCAAAAGCACCACATTTTATGAGGCTTTCAATCGCACGTTTATTAAGGTCTTTTTCGCTCATTCTTTCACAAAAGTCTCGAAAACTCTTAAATACCCCATTTTCATTTCTTTCCTTGACCATATCCTTAATAATGTTTCTGCCTACGTTTTTAACCGCTACCAGTCCAAAACGAATACTATTATCGGAAACGGTAAACCCTACATAACTTTTATTAATATCTGGGGGTAACAATTTAATGCCTAGCCTTTTACACTCCCCAATATATCGGGATACTTTTGCACTTTGATCTAATATACTTGTTAATAACGCTGCCATAAATTCTGTTGGATAAAAACATTTTAACCATGCTGTTTGATAAGCCACCACAGCATATGCAGCTGCATGGGATTTATTAAATGCATACTTGGCAAAGTCCATCATTTCATCAAATATTTCTTTTGCTATGTGTTCTTCAATACCATTTCTTATCGCACCTGGAACAGGCACATTGCCTTCATCATCTACAATACCATAAATAAAGTTGTTTTTTTCTTGCTCCATGACTTTCGTCTTTTTTTTAGACATCGCTCTTCTAACAAGGTCAGCTCTACCCAAGGAATAGCCACCTAGTTCTCTTACAATCTGCATAACCTGCTCTTGATATACAATACATCCATAGGTTACGTCTAAAATTGTTTCTAGTGATGGATGTTTATACCTAATTTGATTGGGGTGATTTTTATTTCTAACATATCGTGGTATTTGATCCATTGGACCTGGTCTATATAGGGATACACCCGCAATAATATCCTCTAAAGAATTAGGCTGCAAATCCTTCATAAACTGTTTCATCCCTGCACTTTCTAGCTGAAAAACACCCTCAGTATGCCCTAAACATAAAAGCTCGAATACTGACCTTGCTTCATAATCTATGTTATTTATATCAATCTCAATACCTTTTGATTGTTTAATCATTTGGACAGCATCTCTTATTACCGTTAGCGTTCTTAGACCTAAAAAGTCCATCTTTAGTAGCCCTAACTCTTCCAGTGTACCCATTGGAAACTGTGTTGTTACGTTTCCATCATTCTGCTGTAACGGTACATAACTAGATATTGGATCTTTGGCTATTACAACTCCAGCTGCATGCGTAGAAGCATGTCTTGGAAGTCCTTCAAGGTTTCTTGCAGTATCGATTAGTTGTTTAATCCTGCTATCACTTCTGTATAATTTCATTAATTCGCTGTTCACTTTTAAAGCTTTGTCAATTGTCATGCCGAGCTCCATTGGTATTTGCTTCGCAACTACATCAACATCTGCATATGGAATATTAAGTGCTCGTCCAACATCTCTAATGGCTGCTCTTGCTGCCATGGTTCCAAAAGTAATAATTTGTGCTACACGGTCATAACCATATTTTGAAACAACGTAATCAATTACTTCCTGTCTACGCTCGTAACAAAAGTCTATATCTATATCAGGCATACTTATTCTTTCTGGATTGAGAAACCTTTCAAATAAAAGATTATATTTTATGGGATCAACATTTGTAATACCTAGACAATATGAAACAAGACTTCCCGCTGCCGAACCTCTCCCTGGTCCAACCATAATACTATGATCTTTAGCATATTTTATAAAATCCCAAACAATAAGAAAATAATCAATATAACCCATGTTTTGAATGACCTGAAGTTCATAATTTAGCTTATTTTTAATATCCTCATTTACCGTTTGATATCGTATATTTAACCCTTGTTCACATAGATTATTTAAGTATTCAAAAGCATTGCCATTATCCGGAATTTCATATGATGGTAAATGAAGCTTGCCAAACTCGAATTCCACATGACACCTTTCTGCAATTCTAATGGTATTCTCAATTGCTTCAGGAACATAGGAAAATAGGTCATTCATTTCATCAGGCGTTTTCAGATAGAACTCATCTGTCTCAAATTTCATTCGTTCTTGTTCATCAATTGTTTTTCCTGTCTGGATACACATCAATACATCTTGATTCCATGCATCCTCTTTATTTACGTAATGAACATCATTTGTTGCAACCAATCCTACACCAGTTTCCTGTGAGAGTTTGATTAACTGTTGATTTACAATACGCTGCTCTTTAATACCATGATCCTGTAGCTCTATATAAAAATTATCTTGACCAAATATATCAGCATATTGTTCGACTAATTCCTTCGCTTTGTCGTAATTTCCATCAATCAATGTTCTAGGTATATCTCCTCCCAGACAAGCACTAAGTGCTATGAGTCCTTCACTATATTTTTCTAGGATTTCGAAATCTATTCTTGGTTTATAATAAAAACCTTCAATAAATCCGATGGAAACGATTGACATTAGGTTTTTATAACCTGTCATGTTTTCAGCAAGTAAAATGAAATGCCCAGGGTTGCCATCGAATTGACTTACTTTATCGTGGCGCGTTCGCGCGGCAGTATACACCTCACAACCTATAATAGGCTTGATGCCGTTTTTTTTGGCTTCTTTGTAGAACTCTATAACGCCATACATCACACCATGATCTGTAATGGCTATAGCAGTCATATCTTGTTTTTTGGCTTTTTTAATAAGGTCTGTTACCCTACAAGCACCATCTAACAAGCTATACTGTGTATGTACATGTAGATGAACAAAAGATTTCATATTTACCATCTTCCTCTTTTTTATATCTTTTAAGAACATTATAATTGATTTTAGGCAAAAACAAAAGCACCTATACCGATTTATGTATTAGATACTTTATAGTTCACAGGTATTTATGATTACGAAGTCTACAGAATTAGCTAAATCAACTTCATCAAATTTATTGTTTTTTGTTCCATCCGCATTGTATATGATACGGACAATTGGTTTTGCAGGAATTTTACTATTCACTTCTACAACAATACCCTTTTGTCCCGTATTAAGCAAAACACTCGTTCCTATTGGAAAAACAGCTATATTAGGAAGAAAGTGCTGCATAATCATTTCATCAAAATGTTGGTTTCCTAAGCTGGCTATGTATTCTACCACTTTATGCACTTGTATTTTTTTTCTGTAAACACGATCTGATGATATCGCATCATACACATCCGCAATCGCAACAATTCTAGCATATAAATGAATATTTGTACTGCTAATTTGGTATGGATACCCACTTCCATTGTATCTTTCATGGTGCCCAAGTGCAATATAGGCTGAAGAAATATCTATATTAGGATTGGCTTTAAGCATTTGATAACCTAAAAAGGTGTGCCTCTGTATTAGTTCAAATTCATTCTTTGTCAGTTTTGATGGTTTCTTCAATATCTCTTCAGGAATCATTATTTTTCCAATATCATGTAGTAGTGCTCCTACTCCAAGTTGCCTTAAACACGTCATGTTTAGCCCTAATTTGATGCCTGTTACCAAAGAAAGAACACAAACATTGACAGAGTGAGAAAATGTGTAATCATCTACAGTTTTAATATCGCTAAGATTTACAAGTACATCTTTATTATTCAAAAGTTCGCCAAGAATTAAAGTGACCATTCTATTTACTTTATCTAAATCAAAATAATGCGTTGATTTACTTCCTAGCATTATATCTCTCACTAAAATCTTTGCATCTAAACGCGTTTTTTCTTCAATAATATCTTGAACATCTATATTTTGAGATAACTCATCATCAATATATATTTCTGATACATTGAAAGAATGAAGTCGTTCTATATATTCATCTTTTAGTTCCACACCTGCACCAAGCAATATTTTACCATCATCTAAATAGATTGACCTGGCTATATGCATACCGGTGCGAATATTTTCTAATGATATTTTTCTCATAGGGTCCCTCACCAACCGATATCAAATATTATCACTCATTGTATATATGCAAAAAAATATTCGTACTAGACATAATTCTACAAAAGTTTCGTTATTTCCTTCTTATTCGTATTTTTTTGTAAAAAAATAAATTTATGCTTCTCTGATATTATCGGCTATTCTTTGCAATTTCCTTAATCTGTGATTCACTCCAGATTTACCAACTGGTGGATCTAACATCTCTCCTAATTCTTTTAAGCTAGCTTCTTTATACTCTAACCGTGTAATCGCAACATCTCGCAAATTCTTTGGTAGTTTTTTTAATCCTATTGTCTTTTGGATAAGCTCTATATTTTGTATCTGTCTAAACGAAGCATCTACAGTTTTTTCTAAGTTTGCCGTTTCGCAATTAACGATACGATTCACATTATTACGCATCTCCTTCATAACACGAATGTTTTCAAGCTGTAATAATGATTTATGTGCACCCATAATGTTCAATAAATCTGCAATATATTCACTTCCCTTAAAGTAAATTACATAATTTGCTTTTCGTTTGATGGTTTTCGAATAAAGTCCAAATTCATTTAGTACCGTACAAAGATCCTCTCCGAGGTTAGAATAATGTGTTACGAATTCAAAATGATATGTTTTTTCAGGATTAATAATTGAACCAGCGCCTAAAAAAGCACCTCTAATAAATGCTTTTTTGCAACATTCTGATGCTATAAGTTCATGTTTCAACGCATCCTCGATCTTAATCTGTTCCAGATTATTGTTTGATATTAGTTCTAATCCGTCTAATACCCTGATTAAACTCTCTTTATCTTCAATAAATAAAGAATAGCTATGCATATGCTTTTGAGATTTATTTCTTTTAATTCTTACGATTGTATGAACACTATAAAGCAATTTTACAAGGTTAAATATCCGACGTGCCACCGAGGCATTTTCTGTAATAATTTTCAAAAATATATTATTGTCTTTCCTTTTAATTGTACTGGTAAATAATAAAATTGCCATTAGCTCAGCTTTAGCGCAACATATGCTTTCCTGCTTTATTCTACACAATTCATTTTTAGTTTTTGAAGAAAAAGACATTTATTCACCACCTGACTAGCATAATTTAGATATTATCAATGCAAGTTTATCTGTATCGTGTCTAATATACCCATTTTTTATATGCAATATATCTCGTATTAAGAGTTTAATATTGTTTTTTCTAAACCGATTGTTATCTATCTCAACTGCTTGTGCGCCATCTTCTGAATATCGAAGCAATAATTCCTCTGGAATATTTTGACCATTAACGATACAACAATTGAATAATCCAGTACCCACATGTGATTCAATTGCCTCGATATGCTCATAAGCAGTAAAACCATCCGTTTCTCCGGGCTGTGTCATAATATTACAGACATATACTTTTAATGCTTTACTTTGCCTAATAGTATCAGCTACATCTTTTACGATAAGATTAGGTAGTATACTCGTATATAGACTACCTGGACCCGTAATGATTATATCTGCATCTAGAATTGCATCTAATACCTCTTGTAACGGGAAAACATCCGAAGGTACAAAGTATACCTTTGCAATTGAACTTTTATACTGACTTTTTACCTTTGCAATTTTTGATTCACCACATACAGTCATATGATTATCCAAGAGCGCACAAAGCTGCACATTTTGTGCTGTGACTGGTAACACCTTACCTGTAACAGCTAATACGTCACTCATTTTTTTTACAGCCTCTTCAAAATTTTCTGAGATTCCATTCATTGCAGCTAAAAACAAATTACCAAAGCTCTGTCCTTTTAGACTACCTTCTTCAAACCGATATCGAAGTAGCTGTTCCATAATCGGTTCGGTACTCGCAAGCGCTAAAATACAGTTACGGATATCTCCTGGTGGAAGCATGCCCAAATCTTCTCGCAATATGCCTGAACCGCCCCCATCATCTGCAACGGTAACAATCGCTGTAATATTAGGTGTATATTCTTTTAATCCTCTGAGCATCGTAGATAAACCTGTACCACCACCTATAGCAACAATTTTAGGTTCTTTCTTTTTTATGATCCTCATCTTTATTTTCCCCTTTTTGTGTCTTTATCAATATCTCTATGCTCTATGATTACACTATGGTTATGTTCAATTAATAAGTTCTTTAAAGCCTCAGCAATTGTAACAGAACGATGTTTCCCTCCGGTACAACCTATAGAAATTACTAATTGCGATTTACCTTCTTTGATATAATTAGGTATTAGAAACAGTATCATATCTTCTAATTTTTTTAAAAACCTTTGTGTTTCCGTCCATTTCAAAACGTAATTCTTTACATCTTCATTTTTACCAGAATGTTGCTTTAAAGTACTTATATAAAATGGATTTGGGATAAAACGCACATCAAAAACAAGATCTGAGTCTAAAGGTATACCGTATTTAAAGCCAAAAGACAATATACTAACAATAATACCTTCATATTTCTGCTCTTCAATAAATATACCTGTTATCTGTTCTTTTAACTGTCTTGTAAGCAAACTGGAAGTATCAATAATATAGTCTGCTTTACTTCTTACGTTTTGTAATAATTCGCGTTCTTTCACGATGGCATCTACAATCCTACCGTCTAGTGCTAAAGGATGTTTTCTCCTTGTTTCTTTAAACCTCTTAATCAATACTTCATCACTAGCTTCAAGAAATAATACCTCATACTTATAGCCCTTTTCTTTCAAAGCTTTTAATCCGTCAAAAAAGTCATTAAATAATTCTCCTCCACGAATATCCATCACTAATGCAACTTTTTCCATCTTCTCTTGTGATTGAAAAGATATTTCAGCAAATTTAGGTATTAATGCAGGTGGCATATTATCAATACAATAAAAGCCTAAATCCTCCATTAAATTCATTGCCTGACTTTTTCCTGCACCCGACAAACCTGTAATAATTACAAACCTCATGTGCGCTCCCACCTTTATCTTTCGCCAATCATTTTTACTTCTGTTTTTAGTTCTACGTCAAACTTTTGTTTAACTGTACGCTGGATATGTTCTATCAAATCTAATACATTCTGTGCTGTCGCATCACCAGTATTTACTATAAAACCACAATGTTTTGTTGAAACCTCTGCCCCTCCAATTTTATACCCCTTTAGTCCGCTATCTTCAATAAGTTTTCCAGCATAATATCCTTCTGGTCTTCTAAATATACTGCCAGCACTTGGAAACTCCAAAGGTTGTTTATCCCTTCTTCTTTGGTTTAGCTGCTGCATCTTCGCTTTTATCTCATTTTGGTCACCATATTCAAGATGAAATTTTGAGCTAATAATAAATTTCTTTGTTCCTTGAAATATACTCGTTCTATATCCAAATTGATGCTGATCGCCAACCACTATACATATTTCCCCATCTTCATTAACATACCTAGTTTCTATAATAACATCCTTCGTTTCACCACCATAGGCACCAGCATTCATCACAATTGCGCCACCTAATGTTCCCGGTATGCCAGATGCAAACTCCAATCCTCTCAAACCATTTTTCAACGCTACATTTGCAATTTTGGATAGCAAAGCACCTGACTGGGATTCAATAATATTTTGATACACCTCAACATTATTTAAATAATTAAACGTTTTTAATACTACCCCTCGTATTCCTTTGTCACTAATCAATAAATTAGATCCGTTCCCCATGACATGATAGGGTACTTTATGCTTATGACATAATTTAATAACCTGAATCATTTCTTCAACACTGGACGGTTCAATAAAGATGTCCGCATTTCCGCCTATCTTAAAGGAAGTATGTTTTTTCATAGGTTCGTTCAGAAGTATGTTTTCACTGTTTGAAATTTCGTTCAAATTGTCAATAAAATTATTATACTCCACACTTCACCCTCCACTTTTATGTAATGATTTATGTATTACATTTTATTCTATCCGAAACATTTTAATTATATGCCATTTCTATTATACCAAATATTCTATCAGAACTATATAATGGAATTATAAAAAAGCAAAATAAATGTATATAGAAAATACCTATATACATTTACTGCACAAAAAATACACTATTATTGTTTTCCTAACATCGCTGCACCTATAATACCAGCATCATTTCCAAGTAATGCTGCTTTTATCTCGGTCATTGGTACATGCTTACAATATACATTCCTTTGTATTAATTCTCTGAGTGGGTTTAAAAGATAATCTCCTTCTTTTGATATACCTCCACCAATAACTAACATTTCAGGTTGAAACGTATTTATAATATTGGTTGCTCCTTCAGCTATATATTGTATATAGTTTTGAACAACCTCTTCTCCAATGTCATCGCCTGCTTTTGCAGCATCAAAAGAAGTCCTTCCATTTATTTCTTCAATATTGCCATCAACTGACTTATAGATTAACGAGTCATTATGCATGTGCGCAGCTTTTTTTGTATGACGAATGAGTGCAGTTACAGAAGCATATGCTTCCCAACACCCTTTTCGACCACATGTACATTGTTCACCATCCATATGAATAACAGTGTGTCCAATTTCTCCACCTGAGTCATTAAATCCACTATATATCTTACCATCAATAATTATTCCAGCACCTACACCAGTACCCAATGTAACGGTAATAGAGTGCTTTTTGCCTTTCGCAGCACCTGCTACCGATTCAGCTAGAGCTGCACAATTGGCATCATTATCAATAAAAACTGGTAAATTAATATACTTTTGGATCTCATTTCTCATAGGGACATTATAAAAATTAATATTATTTGCATAAACTAGAATACCGTTTTCCTTATCTGGAGCACCTGGACTTCCAACCCCAACAGATTTTATATCTTTAACGTTATAACCAGCATCCTCAATTACTTTTAGAGATAAATCTGCCATATCTTTGATTATTTCAGTATAATGCCTATGTGCCTGAGTAGGTATACTGTCATTATGCACAATACCTCCATTCTTATCGACAAGTCCAATGGCAATATTTGTTCCACCTAAATCTATTCCTACATACATTCCAACTACCTCCTATGCTCTATATCTATACTTTTCTCTCTAAATCATCCATTAACTTTTGATTCAAAGCTTCTGCAGCATTATAGCCCATTTTTTTCTGTCTATTGTTCATAGAAGCTATTTCAATAATAATTGCTAAGTTTCTACCTGGTTTAACTGGTATTGTAAGAGAAGGTACATCAACATCTAATAGATTGGTATATTTACTTTCTAACCCTAACCTATCATATTGCTTGTCCTTTCTCCAAAGCTCTAAATGTACGATTAAGTCTATTTTTTCACTATCTTTTACAGCACCCATTCCAAAAATCTGCTTTACGTCAATGATACCTATCCCACGTATTTCAATAAAATGCCGTATAATCTCTGGCGCACTTCCTGACAATGTATTATCGGAAATCTTCTTTATTTCAACCGCATCATCTGCAACGAGTCTATGTCCTCGTTTCACCAATTCTATAGCAGCTTCACTTTTCCCTACACCACTCTCTCCAAAAATCAAAACACCCTCGCCGTATACTTCTACCAACACACCATGTCGTGTAATTCTTGGTGCAAGTTCATTATTTAAATAAAATATAAGACTACTCATAAATCCTGATGTTGTTTGATTTGTTCTTAAAATAGGAACATCATATTTTGTAGCTAAATCTATCATTTCAGGAAAAACTTCTAGCGCACGGCTAATAATTAGTGCAGGGAATTTTTTTGAAAATAGCTTGTCTAATCTCTCATACCTTTCTGTAGAAGTCATGTTCTGTAAATATGTTGTCTCTACTCTACCAATTATTTGTATTCTTTTTGTGTCAAAATAATCAAAAAAACCTACAATTTGAAGTCCTGGTCTATTAACATCTGTTGCTACCACTTCAATTTCTTCTTCCCTTTTAGTGTCTAATACAATTTCAAGATTAAATTCATCTATTATTTGCTTAAGCGTAACAAAAAAAGAAGGTTGAGTCATAAATACACCTCCTGCTATGTTAGGAATGGTTAAACATTCCTTTATAGATTATCATTCTTAGCATACAAAAAAAATTTATTTTTGTCAAACTATTATTGCTGGTTTGTATAAATATTTTCAAAAAATATATTAGGCATGTTACCAATAATAATTGATATCATGCCTAATTTTTATTTCTCGTTATATGTACCTAGGAATTCAATATTTCTAATGCATTTTCGTCATTTATATTAGTCATGAATTTGATGCCAGTTTCTTTTTCTGTTTCTCTGTTACCAGAAAACAAATCATTTCTTGAAATTTCTGAAAAATTGAATTTCCTTGCTCCAGCCATAAGTTGTTGTACCCCCGCAGCAAGTTTATCAGAAAGTGTCCAAACAGCGATTGCACCGAGAGGTATATTTTTCATTTCATCAGCACCAACTTTATCCTTCACATCAAAGTAACCAGCGAATATTTCTTCTGGAACACTACCGAATTCTTGTGTAATCGTCTTTGGTAGCGTATCCCAATTTCCGTTTAGCTTATTTCTTCTTTCAGGATACAATGTTCCCTCAATATTAGCACCAAGAAATCCTGGAATCATAAGAGCTCTTCCCATACATACAAGTTTTGTAAATGGCGCGCCAAGTGCAAGTGCCTTAAATATATGATCTTCTCTTGCTAATCCACCTGCAAAAGCCATATCAACAACATCATATCCTTTTGATTTAAGAATATTTGCATATTCATATGCCTTTGCATGTAAGAATATAGAAGGAACACCCCATGCCTCCATCATATTCCATGGACTCATTCCAGTACCTCCACCAGAGCCATCTATTGTTAATAGATCAAGTTCTGCCACTGTAGCAAGTTTAATTGCCATAGCAAGCGCTTCCATCCCGTATGAACCTGTTTTTAATGTAATCCTTTTATAACCAAGTTCTCTGAGATACTTAACTGCGTTTAAAAAATCCTCTTTAATTTCTTCGTAATTATTTAGATTTGTATAACCAAGTCTGCTATGTCGCGCAAAAGAAGTGATTGCACCACTTTCAAATGCCTCTTTTACTTCTGGTTTTGTCGGATTTGGATCAACAATATATCCTCTTTCTTTAAGGAAAGTAGCATATTCTAAACTTGTTACCTGAATTTCCCCACCGATATCCTTTGCTCCTTGTCCCCATTTTAATTCTATAATTACATCGTCACCATATTTTTCAATTAAATATTCAGCAACACCATTTCTTGTATCTTCAACATTCATTTGGACAATTATTGCTCCGTATCCATCATAATACTTAAGATATGTATCTATTCTTCGTTCAAGTTCTGGCGCTTTTATGATCCTTCCATTTTTCAAAACTGATTTTTTGTCTACACCTACAACATTTTCTCCTACTACGATAGGAAAACCTACAAGTGCAGCACCTACAGCAAATGATTCCCAGTATTTTTCAGCAATAAATGTTGAACCCAGTGCACCTGTCATAATTGGAACACGTGCCTTTGTTTTCACATGATTCCCAAATACTGTCTCAATACTAACATTCGGAAATATACAATCGTCTGGGTTCCTTGAAAGTCCTGACCTTAGCCCATTTGCTCCATAATTATAACCCTGAATTCTTAGGTTATTGTAGCATACACCCACATGATTAATGTTTGAACTTCCAGCAGTAACCGTTCCGAAATCTCTTGGATACAAGAGTTTTCTTCCCTTCATGCTCGCCATCCATGTCTCACATTTTCCTTTGCAATCCGCTCTGCAAAGGGTACATAGACCTGATTCAGCAGGATTACCTCTGTTTACAGTGTTAAGAACATCATTGTTCTTTTGATAATTAATCATTTTACTTCCTCCTCATCATTTTTGGTAGTGTCAAATGTTTTAATAAACAAATGACCTACACTCCTTAATTTCACTGGCTTTTACCAGCGATAGTCTTGTTCCCTCCCCCTACATCAAATAAAATAAGTATTTTTAATAGTAGACGGAGTAGTAATTGTGGAACTTGTGGTAAAGTATATTTTGATTTAGTGTTACTTGATGAAGACTGTGGTCAAAATTGTGGGTAAGGTGTTGTAAACTCAATAAAGTTTTCCATAGCTTATCCATGATTTTGTCCATAGTCTGAATCTTAGTAACTCTTTATTAAAATGGACTTTTCCATCAAATCCACAGTTTATTCAGTTTTTATTATTTTTGAGATTTTATTAATTTAGAATTGACGGCAGTTCTAATCCTTTATATGATATATTTAAATTCCCCAATCTAAACAAATCAAAAGGAGTGAACTACCGTGAACTTAATTATATCATTTATTCTTAAATTAATAAAATATTTAAACAATTTTCTTTTTAAATTGCAATGCTTTCTAATTAACAAATATTTAAAAAATGATCCCTCTAGCAACCCTGTCTCTGAAAAGTATCGTGCTTTGCAAATTGATGCACCACCTATTGTCGAAAAACAAAAATTACTCGACTGCAACATTCTTTTGCATGAATATTTAGTAAAGCACGGAAAACCTCTTAAACCTATTAAACGTCGTAGCAAACATTTGCCTCCCGCTGGAACTAAATGTCCTATTTGTGGTGCTTCGTATGAATTTATTTCTGATAATTCTGGTGGTAGGGGACAGCTTGCTTGTAAAGTCTGTAATTCTACTTTTTATCCTGATAATTCCTATCTTGATAAGCTCATTCTTAAATGTCCTCATTGTTCAAAGCCTCTTCAGAAAAAAAGAGATCGCAAAAATTTTACTGTTTTTAAATGTCATAATAAGCATTGTTCCTTCTATATTCATAATCTTACTTCTATGCCTAAGAATGAAAAAGATGACTTTAAAAAGAATCCCTATAAATACAAGCTACACTATTATTACCGTACTTTTAATATCCCTTTCGACTCTCTTAAGCAAACACCTGAAAACCCTTCGCCTGTTGACCTTTCACGTATACGTAATCCTAAATACATTCTTGGTCTTGCCCTAACCTATCATGTTAACTATGGTTTAAGTTTGCGTAAAACTGCATCTATTCTTTGGGATATCCATCAATTTAAAATCTCTCATCAAACTATCGCTAATTATGCTTCGTCTGCTTCTAAAGTATTACGTTGGTTCTTAGACAATTATCCTTATGAATTATCTGAAGATGTTGCTGCTTGTGGTGATGAAACGTATGTTAAAGTCAAAGGTAAAAAACATTACGTTTTCTTTCTTATGGATGCAGTTAAAAAAATTATTACTTCATATTCTATCTTTGCTCAAAGAGATGGTGTTTCTGCTATTAAGGCGCTTTATTCCACTCTTTCTAAGTTTGAAAAATTACCTAAAGATTTCACCTTCATATTTGATGGCAATCCTATTTATCTATTAGCTCAACATTACTTTGCTCAAAACGGTATATCTTTTGATGTTAAGCAAGTTATTGGTCTTACTAACGATGATGAAGTTTCTAAAGAATACCGTTGGCTTAAACAAATTATTGAACGTCTCAATAGAACTTTTAAAGCCTCTTACAATAGCAAAAATGGTTTCAATTCTTTTGAAAAAGCTAATGACTACATGGTTCTGTTTGCTTCCTTCTACAATTTCCTCAGACGTCATTCGTCTCTTAATTACAATGTTCCAGTAATCATTCCAGAAATCGCAGAGATTGATGATATGCCATCTAAATGGTTAAAGCTTCTTTGTCTGTCTTATGAGCATTTAGAATCTTTGCAAGCATCAGCTTAAATCCAAACCTCTATAACCAAACAAGAGTCACATAGTAGTTTATTTATCATGCTTTTTTTTAAGAATCCTCATTATTATTAGCTTATTTCTATTGATATTTTATATATTTGTTTTCAATTTTCAAGGTTCATTTTATGTTTGGTGCTTCCATATTGGCTTATTTTCTAATTTTCATTTTTTCCATTACTTATTTGACACTACCTCATTTTTTTGTATACGCCATTGTATACATAGAGGTGTTGGTAATTTATTCTTACATTACATATTTTATCATGTTTTATTGTTTATTGTAAAGCGTGTTTGTAATTTTCTCCCAGCAACCTTTTTTATGTCAACAGCATACTATATATTAAACTACTGTAAAGGAGGTCAGCAACATGTCAGATGTCGCATGTGGAGGCGGAGTCGGTTACTACGGTAGTAGAAGCGAACTTCTATTTTTCATTATACTTTTCTTATGTTTATTCTATAAGCCTTGTGGCT
This sequence comes from Clostridia bacterium, assembly GCA_963662695.2. GTDB lineage: Bacteria > Bacillota > Clostridia > SK-Y3 > SK-Y3. The sequence continues at coordinate 328,700 of CAXXDC010000002.1, forward strand.
GCGGTTATTAAGCACTTATTTCAATCTTACAGCCTGTTATCCCTAATCTAAATGGGACGAGGTCTTACAGGCTGTGTAAAGATAAAGAACTGCACAATTGCTCATTATATATTCACTTAAGATAGAATCACAATTGATTCTATCTTTTTTCTTTGTCAGATTATTTAATGACAACTTTGAATAAATGACCATATTATATATTATTTAAGCTATGGAAAGGAGATCAGTATGAGTAATTTAAATCAACTTGTAAAAAACTTTAATTCATCATGTGGTTGTAATGGTATTGATGCAACTCAACTTGCCTTATTAGCAGCTTTTATAGTTGTGATAGGAGATATTATTGCTCTCATTGCAGCATCAGTTGCTGTTCAAGAAAATAATAAATGTAAAGTCAATGCTGCTAAAAATGCTGAAATTGTACATCAAATTGAACAACTAGAACAACAGATATGCTGTTTAAAAAAAAATTATAAAATTTATTAAGTGTAAGACTTTTATTTAAAATACTGAATCAATATCAGATAAAAGAAACATACTATAATTGAGGTGTTGATTTTAACGGAAAAAGAAGTAGTATCAAAGCTCAATTGGTTTTATAGTCTTGAACTTAATCAAGTAGATTTATATATGGCTCAAAGTAAAAATACAATTAATAATTATTCATCACTTGCCTTTAAACGCATCACTTATAAGATATTTATGGTCCAACAAAATCTATTCTTTATAATGCACTGAAGAAATACAAGGCTTCCGATAAACTTAACTTAATTTCAGCTACGGAAACATATATTAATACACCAGCTGGAACACGTGTCTTAGCATTGAATACGTCTGATGAGGATGATTGAAGTGCCATACAGAAAAAAAAATTCGATAAAAAAGTGGCTTCGTTGTACCCAAATAATAAAAGAATGCAAAGTGCAACACGCTATTATAATTGTCACTCATTCGCTTGGCATGATGCACATATGACTAATAAAATTTGGCTAAATTATCCTGAAGCATATATGAATGATGGAAGCTATCTTCTTTCACAAGATGTGAAAAATGATTATAGAATATATTATGATAATGGTGATCCACTCTCAGACCATTCAGGAATTGTAGCCCGTTATGATGATACTGGAACGTATGTGTTATCTAAATGGGGAGATTACGGTTTATGGTTACACCAAGTATTAGAGTGTCCTTATTATACTCATCGTTGTACTCGTATTTTGTTCTATAGGCAAAACCTTTTATAATTTAGTATATTTTAACATCATTTTATATGTCTCTTTTAGAATACGAGTCCCCAAAGTATCCCCATTTTGTTGTTATGTAACTTCGAGAAGGGTAAATAAAGAAAGACTTGAAAATACAAATCACACTTTCAAGTCTTATAATTATTATATTTGAAATCTAATGTTGAATGTTCTTTTTTACATCATTAGCAAATTCTACTTTTACTCCTGTTACTTTAGAAATAACAACAACTTCCATGTTATTAAGCAACATATGTTTTATAATTTCTTTTTTTCCTTTTTGTATTCCTTCTTCCTTAGCGCATTCAATCCTAGATACCTCATCATGTATAGCCAGTTCTTCATTTTCGTATTTTCATCCATACATTTATAAAAAACTCTCTAATATACTTACCACAAATACTTGCTAGTTCCATATAGATTTTTATTATAAATAAATATATGAATATAATGATTATAATTCTCAAAACATTATCCATATTAACCATCCCCCACTCTTATCCTATTTCCGTCTATTTTTCTTTCTCAAATACTCACTAATTAATTGATGTGACTTTGGGTTATGCTTTATTATCTGCTTGTCCAATAATTGCTCTGCAAAAAGTTCTGACTTTCCTCCATTTTTCTCTGTCAGTGTTACTAAATTATCATCATTACTGATAATATCAAAAACAGTTCTCATAATTCTGCTGCTTAGTATGTTATACCATATTACTCGTCTACAAATATTCTAACATATTGATTGTTTAAACTACCCATTGTCATATTATTATTTTTTATAAATTACATTATAACATATCACTTCTAGATTATATAAATTTTCAGGAGATCAATTTCATAAGATATTTAACATAAACGTCTATACTAGAAACTTACATTAATAAATTGAGATTTAAGACGAATTTTAAAAATAACAAGAATAAAAAATGGAGTAAATTATTGCACAATTAGATAGAATTGATGGTAACGACTAGTTCGCAAAGGTACCTTTATACATAAAAAAAATATTCTACACATTCTAAATATTGCGTAAAATAAAAAAAGCTATACCCTATATGGTATAGTATGGATTGGTACCCCATCGGCGACTCGAACGCCGGACACCCTGATTAAGAGTCAGGTGCTCTAGCCAACTGAGCTAATGGGGCACATATTTGCTGGAGCTGATGAGCGGACTTGAACCGCCGAACCTCTTCCTTACCAAGGAAGTGCTCTACCTGCTGAGCTACATCAGCATAGTGGCGACCCGGAAGGGACTCGAACCCTCGACCTCCAGCGTGACAGGCTGGCATTCTAACCAACTGAACTACCGGGCCATATATATTTTATTATAAAAATGGCAGGGGTAGTAGGATTTGAACCCACGGCACGTGGTTTTGGAGACCACTGCTCTACCAACTGAGCTATACCCCTACAGACAAAAATGGTGGGCCTTCAGGGATTCGAACCCCGGACCAACCGGTTATGAGCCGGTTGCTCTGACCAACTGAGCTAAAGGCCCTAATATAAATGGTGACCCATAGGGGACTCGAACCCCTGTTACCGCCGTGAAAGGGCGGTGTCTTAACCGCTTGACCAATGGGCCATATATGGCTCCTCAAGTAGGACTCGAACCTACGACCCTGCGGTTAACAGCCGCATGCTCTACCAACTGAGCTATTGAGGAACGTTTGTTCCGGCAACGACCTACTTTCCCAGGAGGTCACCCTCCAAGTATCATCAGCACTGTGAAGCTTAACTACCGTGTTCGGGATGGGAACGGGTGTGACCTTCACGTTATTGCCACCGGATTAGGGTATATACCCTCAAAACTATACAATGTAAAGAAATGATTGTGCTAGGAATAACTTTTTCCTACTCATATCTGTTTTTTTGGTCAAGCCCTCGGTCTATTAGTACCAATCAGCTTAATACATTGCTGTACTTACACCTTTGGCCTATCTACCATGTAGTCTTCATGGGACCTTAGTAGACTATGTCTACAGGGAAATCTTATCTTAGGGGGGGCTTCACGCTTAGATGCCTTCAGCGTTTATCCCTTCCGTACTTAGCTACCCAGCCATGCCGTTGGCACGACAACTGGTGCACCATAGGTACGTCCATCCCGGTCCTCTCGTACTAAGGACAGCTCCCTTCAAATTTCCTGCGCCCGCGACAGATAGGGACCGAACTGTCTCACGACGTTCTGAACCCAGCTCGCGTACCGCTTTAATGGGCGAACAGCCCAACCCTTGGAACCTACTACAGCTCCAGGATGCGATGAGCCGACATCGAGGTGCCAAACCTCCCCGTCGATGTGGACTCTTGGGGGAGATAAGCCTGTTATCCCCAGGGTAGCTTTTATCCGTTGAGCGACGGCATTTCCACTCACAACCGCCGGATCACTAACTCCAACTTTCGTTACTGCTCGACGTGTCTGTCTCACAGTTAGGCTACCTTATGCGTTTGCACTCTTTGCGCGATTTCCGACCGCGCTGAGGTAACCTTTGAGCGCCTCCGCTACTTTTTAGGAGGCGACCGCCCCAGTCAAACTGTCCACCTGACAGTGTCCCTTAGCCGGATTACGGCTACAGGTTAGAATTTCAGTACTCCAAGAGTGGTATCCAAACAGCGGCTCCACAAACACTAGCGTGCTCGCTTCTAAGCCTCCCACCTATCCTGTACATGAAATACCAAAATCCAATATCAGGCTACAGTAAAGCTCCATGGGGTCTTTCCGTCTTGTCGCGGGTAACCAGCATCTTCACTGGTACTACAATTTCGCCGGGTACGTTGTTGAGACAGTGCCCAAATCGTTACGCCTTTCGTGCGGGTCAGAACTTACCTGACAAGGAATTTCGCTACCTTAGGACCGTTATAGTTACGGCCGCCGTTTACTGGGGCTTCGGTTCTAAGCTTTGCGCGAACGCTAACTCTTCCCCTTAACCTTCCAGCACCGGGCAGGCGTCAGCCCCTATACGTCATCTTTCGATTTAGCAGAGACCTGTGTTTTTGCTAAACAGTCGCTTGGGCCTATTCACTGCGGCCTGGTTGCCCAGGCACCCCTTCTCCCGAAGTTACGGGGTTATTTTGCCGAGTTCCTTAACAACGCTTCTCCCGATCATCTTAGGATTCTCTCCTCACCTACCTGTGTCGGTTTACGGTACGGGCACCTAACCTATATATTAAGCTTTTCTTGTCAGTGTAGGGCTGCCTGCTTCGCTACTTATTTTCGCTCCCTTACGCCCCGCTCAACCAACGGCGGGGTCAGGCTTGCTTCCTGCGTCCCTTAATATATTAACGGCTTCGGTGGTTACGGATTTTCAACCGTATGTCCATCGGCTACGCCTTTCGGCCTCACCTTAGGTCCCGACTTACCTTGAGCGGACGAACCTTCCTCAAGAAACCTTGGGTTTTCGATGATTATGATTCTCACATAATTCTCGCTACTCATTCCGGCATTCTCTCTTCTATCTCGTCCACATGTCCTTACGATCATGCTTCTTCCTATAATAGAATGCTCCCCTACCCAGTATTGCTACTGCCAAAGCTTCGGTATAGACTTTAGCCCCGTTACATTTTCGGCGCAGATTCACTAGACCAGTGAGCTATTACGCACTCTTTAAATGTATGGCTGCTTCTAAGCCAACATCCTGGTTGTTTTAGCAACTCCACATCCTTCTCCACTTAAGTCTATTTGGGGACCTTAGCTGTTGGTCTGGGCTGTTTCCCTCTCGACTATGAAACTTATCTCACATAGTCTGACTCCCGGACATCGTTTATGCGGCATTCTTAGTTTGATAGGGTTCGGTAACCGTATAAGGCCCCTAGCCCATTCAGTGCTTTACCTCCGCTAAACTAATCCGAGGCTAGCCCTAAAGCTATTTCGGGGAGAACCAGCTATCTCCGGGTTCGATTGGAATTTCTCCGCTACCCACAGCTCATCCCCCGATTTTTCAACATCGGTGGGTTCGGTCCTCCACGAAATTTTACTTCCGCTTCAACCTGGCCATGGGTAGGTCACCCGGTTTCGGGTCATATACATGTAACTATGCGCGCTATTAACACTCGGTTTCCCTTCGGCTCCAGTGCTTAACACCTTAACCTTGCTACATACATATACTCGCCGGACCGTTCTACAAAAAGTACGTCATCGCACCTTAACGTGCTTTGACTGCTTGTAAACACAGGGTTTCAGGTTCTCTTTCACTCCCCTCCCGGGGTTCTTTTCACCTTTCCCTCACGGTACTATACGCTATCGGTCATTAGGTAGTATTTAGGCTTGGGAGGTGGTCCTCCCGGCTTCCCACCGGATTTCTCGTGTCCAGTGGTACTCTGGATCCTGATGGCTTATTTCTGCTTTCACGTACGGGACTGTTACCCTCTTCGGTCTACCTTTCCAGGTAGTTCTGTTAGCTTCTATAAATACCGTGCTCAGTCCGCAACCCCTATCTCTCTAAGAGAGTTAGGTTTGGCCTGTTCCCCTTTCGCTCGCCGCTACTCAGAGAATCGAGTTTTCTTTCTCTTCCTCCGCCTACTTAGATGTTTCAGTTCAGCGGGTTACCTCCGTATCGCTATGTATTCACGATACGGTGACTGGATATTACTCCAGCCGGGTTTCCCCATTCGGACATCTGCGGCTCAATGGCTATTTGCGCCTCCCCGCAGCTTTTCGCAGCTTATCACGTCCTTCTTCGGCTCCTAATGCCAAGGCATTCACCCTGTGCTCTTATTAGCTTGACCTTTAAAATTGTGTTATCAATTTTAGTATCTCGGTCCAAGTTTTTAAACTTGTTCTCGAATTATATGAGTAAGAATTTGCTGTAATACAGTTTTACTGTGTTACCCTTTTTTTGTACAACTTTACATTGTACGCTACATCTTCGTTAAAAGATGTTTTTTCTTACACCTCATTGTCTTTACATTGTTTAGTTTTCAAGGTACATTCAGAATTTTTATATGCTTTGCATCTTTTAATTCTAGTGGTGGGCTTAAGTGGACTCGAACCACCGACCTCACGCTTATCAGGCGTGCGCTCTAACCAGCTGAGCTATAAGCCCATTTATGGTGGAGATGAGGAGATTCGAACTCCTGACCCCCTGCTTGCAAGGCAGGTGCTCTCCCAACTGAGCTACACCCCCACATTTAGAATTTTTATATGCTTTGCATCTTTTTATCCTGTTTATTATGAAATCCCAATTTCTCTAATCATAAGATTAGACAACATTGGTCTTTCAAAATTAAACAGCGTAAGAGGATTTTTGTTACATCAATAATCGATGTATCGACCATAGGATTGGCTTAAGTTGTGCTAATTTGCATTACCACCTCAAGCTCCGCTCCTTAGAAAGGAGGTGATCCAGCCGCACCTTCCGATACGGCTACCTTGTTACGACTTCACCCTAATCATCAGCCCCACCTTCGACTGCTGCTTCCATAAATGGTTAGCTCACAGGCTTCGGGTGTTACCGACTCTCATGGTGTGACGGGCGGTGTGTACAAGACCCGGGAACGTATTCACCGCGGCATTCTGATCCGCGATTACTAGCAATTCCAACTTCATGCAGGCGAGTTGCAGCCTGCAATCCGAACTGGGACTATTTTTGGGGATTTGCTCCATATCACTATTTCGCTTCCCTCTGTTAATAGCCATTGTAGCACGTGTGTAGCCCAGGACATAAGGGGCATGATGATTTGACGTCATCCCCACCTTCCTCCGATTTGTCACCGGCAGTCTCGCTAGAGTGCCCAACTTAATGCTGGCAACTAACGATAAGGGTTGCGCTCGTTGCGGGACTTAACCCAACATCTCACGACACGAGCTGACGACAACCATGCACCACCTGTCTCATAGTTCCCGAAGGCACTCCCGTATCTCTACAGGATTCTATGGATGTCAAGCCCTGGTAAGGTTCTTCGCGTTGCGTCGAATTAAACCACATGCTCCACTGCTTGTGCGGGTCCCCGTCAATTCCTTTGAGTTTCAACCTTGCGGTCGTACTCCCCAGGTGGGATACTTATTGTGTTAACTCCGGCACAGAAGGGGTCGATACCCCCTACACCTAGTATCCATCGTTTACAGCGTGGACTACCAGGGTATCTAATCCTGTTCGCTCCCCACGCTTTCGTGCCTCAGCGTCAGTTACAGTCCAGAAAGTCGCCTTCGCCACTGGTGTTCCTCCTAATCTCTACGCATTTCACCGCTACACTAGGAATTCCACTTTCCTCTCCTGCACTCAAGATATGCAGTTTCAAATGCAGCCCCGGAGTTGAGCCCCGGTATTTCACATCTGACTTGCATACCCGCCTACGCACCCTTTACACCCAGTAATTCCGGACAACGCTCGCCACCTACGTATTACCGCGGCTGCTGGCACGTAGTTAGCCGTGGCTTCCTCCTCTGGTACCGTCATTTTTTTCTTCCCAGAAGACAAAAGTTTACGACCCGAAAGCCTTCTTCCTTCACGCGGCGTTGCTGCGTCAGGGTTTCCCCCATTGCGCAATATTCCCCACTGCTGCCTCCCGTAGGAGTCTGGGCCGTGTCTCAGTCCCAATGTGGCCGATCACCCTCTCAGGTCGGCTACCCATCGTTGCCTTGGTAGGCTTTTACTCTACCAACTAGCTAATGGGACGCGAGTCCATCTATTAGCGGATTGCTCCTTTGATGTTTTTATCATGCGATAATTACATTTCATGCGGTATTAGCACACCTTTCGATGTGTTATCCCCCTCTAATAGGCAGGTTACTCACGCGTTACTCACCCGTCCGCCGCTAGGATCAGACTGTGATAAATCACTGTCGTCTCCCCGCTCGACTTGCATGTGTTAGGCACGCCGCCAGCGTTCGTCCTGAGCCAGGATCAAACTCTCAATACATATATGTGCATCTTCTCACCGAAGATGTACAGTACTACTAAAATTCGCTAAGCTCATTAAGTAGTACTAGCATGTTCGTTCGTTTAGCTCATTACTTTTTACTAGCTTTGTTTGCTAAGTTTTGTTTCGCTAAGTTTAACCTCGTTTTATTAACGAGAACCTCTTACGCTGTTTACTTTTCAAAGACCAATTTTTTTACCGCTCTTTTCAAGCGGCGAAGTTTATTATACCAAATACTTTTTTGTTTGTCAACATGTTTTTATTTGATATTCGCTAGAATAACTTAGTGAGTCTTTTACGAACTCTAGTTATTCTGTGCGTCTGCATCAGCAGACGTTCCTTAATAACTCCTCTGCATCCTCGCTTCGTTTTTCCTCGCTTAATGCAGCTTGATTATCTTAACATGTTTCTTGCGTTATGTCAACACCTTTTCCTAAGTTCTTTTAAACTTTTTTAAATGATGTTGTCATTTCTTTTTCCGCGCTTTTTAAGGCGCCTGACTATAGTAACATGCTCTCAAGTTTATGTCAATAGTTTTTATATATATTTTTATCTAAGAATGAAAATATTGATATACTTCCTTGGCAGCACGTAAATTCATACCCTTAACCTCAGCTAGTTGCTCTATGTTTGCTGCTTTTATGTGCTCCATCGTTTTAAAATACTTCATTAGATTTTTACGCCTTGTTTCACCTATACCCTGTATCTCTTCTAACACTGAACTAATGTTTTTCTTGCTTCTTAACTTGCGATGATAACCAATTGCAACACGATGAACTTCATCTTGTATTCTTACCAATAATTTAAAAACACTATTATACTCAGAAATATCAAGCTCAGTTGACTCTGTTGTAAGCCCTCGCGTTCTATGCCTGTCATCTTTAACCATACCGTATACAGGAATATCTAAATCAAAATCGCTAACGACTTCTTTAACCGAACTAACATGTCCTTTCCCTCCGTCTACCAATATAACATCTGGTAATTCATAAAACTTAGCCTTTTCTATATCCAGTTCATTCCTTGCAATTAATTCTTTTTCTTCTTTCGCCCTCCTCAATCTTCTAAACACAACTTCTTTCATACTTTCATAATCATTAGGGCCCGTGATAGATTTAATTTTAAATTTCCGATAATCTCTGTTTGATGCTAATCCTTTTCTAAACACAACCATTGCACCCACACTTTCGAGACCACCTGTATTGGATATATCATAGGCCTCAATTCTTTCTGGCAATGCATCTAGATTTAAAAGATTTTTAAGTTCAGTTATAGCATCATTTGTAAACGATTTATTCGTTTTTAATCCTACTTCTATCTGCTGCAATGTTTCGATTGCATTGGCAGCAACCATCTCAACTAATTTCTTCTTTTCACCTTTTCTAGGCACTTTGATATATACTTTTGATCCTTTCATCTTGCTAAGCCACGATTCAATTATAATCGCTTCATCAATATTTTCCTGCAAAACAATCTCTTTTGGAATATATGATGAATTATTATAAAATTGTTTTACAAAAGTAGTCATGATTTCATTTTGCTCCGCTTGTGATGTTCCATCCAGAATGAAATGTTCTCTTCCTATCAATTTCCCGGCTCTAATAAAGAACACTTGCATGCACGTCTCATCTTCGCCCGCTGCAAAAGCAATGATATCTTGATCACTTAATGTAGAAGAAATCATTTTTTGTTTTTCTGCTATTCGTTTGATGCTACTAATTTTGTCTCTCAGCTCTGCAGCTTTTTCAAAGTTCATTTTTTTAGCTGCATCCTGCATTTCTTTTGTTATCTTTTCTATAAAGAATTCTTGCTTTCCGTTCAGAAATGAACATATATCCTTAAATACCTCTCTATATTTTTCCTTGTTTATATTGTCTATGCATGGTGCTGAACATTTCTTAATATGATAATTCAGACACGGTCTTTTTTTTCCTATATCTTGAGGCAACTTAAGATTACAAGTTCTGACGGCAAAAACCCTCGTTAATACATCTATCGTTTCCCTAACAGCTGTTGCACTTGTATATGGGCCAAAGTATTTCGCACCATCTTTTTTAATCTTTCTAACTAATAGGATTCTAGGGTATTCCTCATTCAATGTGACTTTAATATATGGATAATGTTTATCATCCTTCAACAATATATTGTATTTTGGTTTATATTTTTTAATTAAATTGCATTCTAATACCAAAGCTTCTAACTCTGAATCAGTAACAATGTATTCAAATTCATTTATGTTAACAACCATGGATTGTACTTTCATAGAATGATTTTTTGAAGATTGAAAATATTGTCTAACACGGTTCTTAAGTACCTTCGCTTTACCGATATAGATAATATTATTATTTTTATCTTTCATAATATATACACCTGGTTTATTAGGTAGTTTTCTTAATTGTTCTTGAATATCAAACATTGGCTTCCCTCCCCTCTTAATATTATGCTATATTCCTCAATTTTTTTCAATAAAAAAGAGACAATAGAAAAGCTCTTTAGTAAAAGCCCTTCTATTGTCTCTCTAAGCTTCAGGAGAAACCTACTGTTCTAAGAAATTTGAATTAACTAAATCAAGTAGTGAAACAATTGCATTGCCCTCATCTTCTCCATCGGCAATTATCGTAATCTTGGTTCCTTTTGATATCCCAAGAGAAAGAACCCCCAACAAACTCTTTGCGTTTACTTTTCGTTCTTCTTTCTCAATCCAAATACTTGCCTTAAATTCATTTGCTTTTTGAATGAAAAAAGTAGCTGGTCTAGCATAAAGCCCTATTTCATTCTGTATCATTACTTCCTTGGATACCATCACACCGCTCCCTTTCAATAATTAACATTTAGTATACCGAATCATAAAATAGTTCTGTATATATTAGTAAATCCAAACTATATATTTTAGAATACTAAATATCGTGTATTAAGTCAACCATTATTTTATAATTATTGCTTCAAAACAGGCTATCGATGCATTTTTACCTTCAAATTCTGCTTCAATTGAATCAGAGCTTGTGCCCGATGACTAATCCGATTTTTAAGTGTTTCGTTCATTTCAGCCATTGTCATGTTGTATTCAGGGACATAAAACAGTGGATCATAACCAAAACCATGTTGCCCTACAGCATTAAAATTAATAACCCCTTCACATTTACCTTCAACAAGAAGTCTTTTTCCATCAGGAAATACAACTGCAATAACACAAACAAACCTTGCAGTACGCTTTTCTAGTGGAACATCTTTAAGTGCTTCTAAAAGTTTATTATTTCTATCTTCATCGGTAGCATTTTCACCAGCATATCTTGCGGAGTAAATACCAGGTGCACCATCTAAATAGTCTACTTCTAATCCTGAATCATCAGCAAGAGTAATTTCCTGGCATATATCCATGATTTCAGTCGCCTTTTTTAGCGCATTCTCTTCAAACGTCTCCCCATCCTCATCCACATCTATATATATATCAATCTCATCTTGGGAAACAACTTCTATATTCATATCTTCAAATATATTCTTGATTTCTTTTAATTTACCCTTATTTCTCGTTGCAACAACAATTTTCATCATAACGCCCCATTTATCAAGATATCTGCTAAGGCTTGTTTTTGCTTTGCAATCAGTTCTTGTACACCTTTTTCACCTAAAGTTAATAACATATTCATTTCATCTTTGGAGAAGGGCGCTTGTTCTCCTGTACCTTGGACTTCTATAAATTGATTATTCTCATTCATGATAATATTCATATCTACTTTGGCATTACTATCTTCTGCATAGCATAAATCGAGTAGCGCTTCATTTTTAACAACCCCAACACTTATTGCTGCAAGGAAACTGTTAATTGGAAGTTTTTTAATTTTTCCCGTAGCCACTAATTTATGACATGCATCCACCAATGCAACAAAACCACCCGTAATGGACGCAGTTCTTGTCCCTCCATCAGCCTGTATTACATCACAATCTATTGTAATAGTACGTTCACCTAAAACTGAAAGATCAACTACTGAACGTAGAGACCTACCAATTAGTCTCTGAATTTCAGATGTTCTACCGTTTAATTTAAGACGTCTGATATCCCTCATGTTTCGTTCCTGCGTTGCCCTAGGAAGCATTGAATACTCTGCAGTAATCCATCCTTCTTCAGATCCTCTTTTAAAAGCTGGTACTCTTTCTTCAATTGTTGCAGTACAAATTACTTTTGTATCTCCCGACTCAATGAGTACGGAGCCCTCAGCATATTTTAAATAATTTCTTGTTATTTTCACCTCTCTTAATTGATCTTTTTGTCTCCCGTCTATTCTTTCCAAAATATTCATCCTCTCTGTTATGTATTAATTCTTTATTGAAATTGATTTGCATAGTCAGGTACTTTTAATTCTTTTCGTCCACCATATTGTTGCGGCAAATCTATAGATTTGCCATTTACAGTGATTTTTATTTTCTTAACCTTACCAAATTGCTTAAAACTGAGCAAAATTTGCTTTAGCATAATATTAAAACTAGTATCAGATTCTGTAGCATTTAATATTGCATCATTAAAATCAAGTATTACCGTCTGTCCGTCTACCTGTATGCCTTGCAAACTCGATTTTTCAGGTACATATGATTTTAAACTAGTATACCCAATGTCTCCTCTAATTAGTTTATCTAATGTTTTCATATACCTATTGGCATCACTAGTAGGACTATTAATCTCCTTAGAAACTGGAACATAATAAAGATATTTATTATGGATCAATTTCGTATAATATACTTCTATGATTTCCTTATTAGATTCATTTGCACTTTGGTCAATATTAATGCTGTTAATCCCCTGCCTACTTATAGCTGTAGAAATAGGAGTTCCAAATTTCAAGGTATTATATTTTTCACCATTAATCAATAATTGAACTCTATCTATTGTATGAAATTCGGATAGTGTATATACAATAGAGTCTATGATATTCCTTTCATTTTGTTCCGTTTGATATTTTAATATCTGCTCATTAAGATCTAATATTGCAAGTCCATCTCTAATTGTCATGCCATTAATTCGTAGGTCACTTGGTAAAACTGGATATAACCCCACACGTCCGACATCCTCACGAATCACCGGAACATCAACCAATGAATTAATAGCAGCTTTTCCTATTCCTTCTACTCTGACTGTTTTTCTAGTGATAGGAATCAACAAGCCATCATTGTCCTGATAATAAAAAGTGGTATAGCGCACCATTGTTTCCTCTTGCTGCGTTTCATTACTCTGTTCCATATTGTGCAATTGATCCACACTATTGTTGTTACTCACATCTTCCTTTTTATCATCAACTGAATTTAATCCATCCTTTTGTTGTTGATTAATATCAGGCAGAAAGCTACATGAAGTAATCAACAACATACATAAAACAATTATACCTACAAATTTTCTCTTCATTGCATCTCCCTCCGAAAACTCATGTTAATACATTCTATTATTAAAAATGGACATGTATGAAGAAAACCTGTATTTATATTATCACAATATTGCAAAAAAAAGAATAATAATCGGCTCACTTAAATAAAACATTTTACTAATTTCAATAAATCTGATAAAATATTTTCAATCTATACTTGGAGGTACTAAATATGAAGGTTGCAAAATTTGGTGGTTCATCACTGGCTACCGCAGGTCAAATCAAAAAAGTATGTAATATTATAACCGCTGACAAGGAACGCAAAATCATCGTTGTATCAGCACCTGGTAAAGGTAAAAAAGAAGATATAAAGGTAACTGACTTACTAATCGCTTGCGCAAATAAATTTTTATCGAGTGGATCAGCTGTTAAAGAGTTAGAAGCTGTGATTAATCGCTATAAAAGCATAGCCGATGAGCTGGGACTATCACACGAAATTATAGAAGAAATAACCGAAGACCTAACACAACGTCTTTCTTTAGATACGAGCAATCCTAATAAGTTCATGGATGCATTAAAAGCGGCTGGTGAAGATAACAATGCTAAATTGGTTGCTAACTATCTTTGTAGTATAGGCGTAGAAGCGCACTATATAAATCCAAAAGAAGCAGGTTTATTCCTAAGTGCAGAATATGGCAATGCGCAATTACTACCTGAATCCTACGAAAATCTTAAAGCATTGAAAAACCATTCAGGTGTACTCGTTTTCCCTGGCTTTTTTGGGTATACACCAGAAGGTAGCATCGTTACTTTTTCCCGTGGTGGTTCAGACCTTACAGGTTCTATTTTGGCTGTTGCGGTAGAAGCTGAAATTTATGAAAACTTTACTGATGTGGATTCAGTATTTGCCGCGAATCCCAATGTTGTTGACCACCCACAAGCAATTGAGCATTTAACTTACAGAGAAATGAGAGAACTCGCCTATGCAGGTTTTACAGTTTTACACGAGGAAACATTGATTCCTGTTTATCGTGCAGGGATACCAGTCAACATAAAAAATACGAATAATCCATCTGCACCAGGAACACTTATTACAAGTAACCGAGAAAGTAAAAATGGTCCTGTTACAGGTATTGCAAGTGATGATGGTTTTTGTAGTATCTATGTAAGCAAATTCCTCATGAACCGCGAAATTGGTTTTGGGCGTAAACTATTACAGATCCTCGAGGAAGAAGGTTTATCATACGAACATATACCATCTGGTATCGATGATATATCAGTGATATTGAGAGAGAATCAGCTCAAACATGGCACTGAAGAACGTATCATTAGTCGCATTAAATCTGAATTAGAAGTTGATGCAATAGAGGTTGAACATAATTTAGCCTTAATCATTATTGTGGGTGAAGGAATGAGGCATACCGTTGGGGTTTCTTCGAAGGCAACCACAGCTTTTTCAGAAGCAGGTATTAATCTTGAAATGGTTAACCAAGGTTCTTCAGAATTGAGTATGATGTTTGCCGTAAAAGCGGAAGACACGAACAAATCAGTTATATCCCTTTATAATGCTTTTTTCAATTGACTAACAATAAAGGTCGAGAATTATTTTCTCGACCTTTATTTATTACATAAATCTTCAATTGATGCCAGCATTAATCCACATAAATCTCCACCTTTATTTGTCCTTCTTCTGGATCATCCACATCAATATCAACAAGCTTACCATCAGATATCCCCTGATCAATTAAATCTATCAGTTCATCAAAATCAATTTGCGAGATATCTATTCCATTCGCCTCCATCTGCTTACGTGCCTCATAAGGTATCATATTCATTCCAGCCCCCATAAATTTAGAAGCCACTTTTACAAGATTAAGTGGAATATTAACATCTATTTTCTTGACCCCAACACCATCCCCGTTCACTTTTACTCTTAAAAAACGATTTCCTGTCATTACAACAGGAGTTTCCAATTGCTGCATCTGTGTTTCCTGCAATGCATTTAGGAGATCCAATCCCTCTTCAGAAGTAATTTTTCCTTCTTGTATCATCTCAAGAATTTTCAACTTTTCAGAACTCATTTAATATCCACCTTCCTTTTTAATATTAATATTTTTAATTTGCCAAAGATATAGCTAAAAAAATAAACCAAGTGATTAATCACTTTGGTTCATTTAGTATTTCTTCCCATTCATCATATAGTTTTTCTAAACTTTCTTTTAATGTATTCACTTTATTTGTAATCCCCATTGCTTTTTCATAATCACATGAAATTTCAGGCTTACATAATTGCTGTTCTAGGTCATCAATAGAAATTTCACACGCCGTAATCTCTTCTTCTATTTTCCCTATAACTTTTTTGATTTTACGTTCGTTAGCCTTCTTTTTCTTTTGTTTCTGATAGTCTTTCTTAGAAATTGTAATACTTTCAGTATTTTTTTCTTCAATTTCTATTGTTTTCCTCTTCTCATTATATGCATCATAATTCCCAATATACTCACTAATTCCTCTATGCTTTAATTCAAAAATCCTTGAGGCAATTTTATTAATAAAATATCGATCATGTGAAATAACAAATAACGTACCATGATAATCTGCTAAAGCATTTTCTAACACTTCACAAGAATTGATATCCAGATGGTTTGTCGGTTCATCTAATATCAGAAAATTGGGTTTTGCAAGCATCAGTTTAACCAAAGCTACTCTACCCTTTTCCCCACCGCTTAATGATGATATCTTCTTATATACATCATCTCCTTTGAAAAGAAATGCTGCCAATGCATTTCTAATTTCTGTCTGACTTAGTTTGGGATTAGCATCCCAAACTTCTTCAATTACAGTGTTACCATGGTTCATATCTGCTTGCTCTTGATCATAGTATCCTTTTACAACATTCGTACCCCAGCTAATAGTCCCGCAGTCTTCTGCAACTTGATCCAGCAATATTTTGAACAATGTTGTCTTTCCTGTTCCGTTACCACCTAACAAAAATATTCTATCTTCCTTTCTTATTTGAAAATGAATATCTTCAAAAAGTTGATTTTCGCCATAGGATTTTGATAATCCCTCTACAAAAAGCACCTCTTTACCACTAGTAATCTCCGGTTGAAAGTTAAAATGAATAGCTTGGGGAAGTACTTCGAGTTTTTCCACCTTGTCCATTTTGTCAATCATTTTTTGTTTACTTTCTGCAGTTTTTATATTTTTTTCACGATTCCACTGTTGTTGTTGTTTAATTATACCTTGAATCCTCGAAATCTCTTTTTGTTGAAGATTATATTTTTTAAATTGTTGCTCCCTCTGTATCTCTTTCTTTTTTACAAAACTCGAATAATTACCATTATAGACATATGCCCTGTGATTCTCAATTTCAATCGTTCTTTTTGTGACTCTATCTAAAAAGTATCTATCATGAGAAATAACAATGATACTACCAGCATAATCAGACATAAAGTTTTCCAGCCATTCCACTGCATTGATATCTAGATGGTTAGTAGGTTCGTCTAGAAGTAGTAGCTGCGGTTTTTGAAGTAAGAGTTTTCCTAGTGCTACCCTTGTCTTCTGACCACCACTTAAGTGCTTAATAGAAAGCGAGAATTGTTCATCTTCAAAACCTAAACCAACTAAAATAGCTCTTATATGACTAATATAGCCATATCCATTTTGCTCTCTGAAATCTTCGCATAAGTCTGCATGTGTTTTAATTAGTGTATCTAGTGATTCACCTGAAGTATGCGCCATTTCCTGTTCAATTGCTTTTATCCTACTTTCCATATCAATTAGGGGTTGAAATACTCCCAACATTTCATCCCATATACATTTATCCGAATCTATTATTGTATTTTGAGCCATATATCCAATTCTTAAATCTTTATTCTTATGAACCTCACCTGCATCCGCTAAAAGCTCACCTGTCATAATTTTAAAAATGGTGGTTTTTCCTGCACCATTAACCCCAACTAATCCAACTTTGTCTCTATCCTGTATATCAAAGGACACATCCTGCAAAATAGTATTGGTTCCATATGCCTTTGAGATATTGCTACAATTTAGAATAATCATTACTTTGAAAACTCCTTTAATTTTTATCAACTTATATATTGTAACATATTATTCAACACAAAAAAACATAGAAAAAAGAGGATATCAACAATCCTCTTTCACAATATCACAATACCAGTGTTTCATCATCTGTATCAGATGCTTTTTCATTCTGATTAATATTTCTAAATGCTACTGATAGCATTAGCTTTATACGATTTAATTGATTCACTTCACTCGCACCAGGGTCATAATCTATTGCTGCTATATTCGCCGTAGGATAAGACCTTCTCAGTTCTTTTATCATTGCTTTTCCTGTAATATGGTTTGGCAAGCATGCAAAAGGTTGTAGACATAGAATATTTTTCGTACCACTTTCAATTAACTCAACCATCTCTGCTGTCAAAAACCATCCTTCACCCGTCTGGTTACATAGAGATAAATGTTTTTCGGCCATTATAGCAAGCTCTTTAATACTCTTTGGCGCGTGAAATCTTATACTCTCCTCTAAAGCCTTCCTCATATCTTTCCTATAATAATCGAGTGCTTTAATAATAAAATTGTTGACGACCATCGCTTTATATGTGCCAGACAACTTCTCATAAGCAGCAATTTTATTATATGCAGTATATGATAAAAATTCTACCAAATCCGGCACTACAGCCTCTGCCCCTTCCGCTTCCAATAAATCAACAATATCATTATTGGCATTCGGATGAAATTTCACAAGTATCTCTCCCACTACGCCAACTTTTGGTTTCACCAAGTCTTCATAAATTTCTAAGTTATCAAATTCTTTAACAATATTATATACATTTTCTTTAAAGTCCTTGCTCGAACCGCTACGTATAGATTCTTTACACTTATCCATCCAATAATTATACAATTTATTTGTTGAGCCAGGTATCTTCTCATAGGGTCTAACCCTATATACAACTCTCATCAATAGATCTCCATATACCGTAGCTCTGATTGCGTCATTGAGCAAAGAAGGTGATATCTTAAACCCTGGATTTTTCTCTAAACCCACTGCATTGATAGATACAACGGGGACTTGTTCCATACCAGCATCTTTAAGCGCTTTTCTTAAAAATGCAATATAATTGGTTGCCCTACACCCTCCACCAGTTTGTGATATCATAACTGATGTATTATTCAAATCATATTTTCCTGATTTTAATGCATGCATAATTTGTCCTATTGTTATAATGGATGGATAGCACGCATCATTGTTAACATAGGTCAACCCTTCATCTACATCCGCTTTATCGGCAGACTCTAAAACTTCCATTTTATATCCATATTTACGAAAAACAACTTCTAATAATTCAAAATGAATAGGTGCCATCTGAGGAACCAATATAGTATGCTCCTGTTTCATCTGCTTTGTAAATAATACTCTTCCCGAAACATCATATAGTCTCTCTGGTTTGAAATTTCTTTTATCTCTTTCCTTGATGGCTGCAATTAAAGAACGAATACGAATCCTCACAGCTCCAAGGTTATTAATTTCATCTATTTTAATGACGGTATATATTTTACCGTATCTTTCTAATATCTCTTGTACCTGATCTGTAGTAATGGCATCTAAACCGCATCCAAATGAGTTAAGCTGAACAAGTTCTAAATTTTTCTGCTTAGCCACATAGGTTGCTACTGCATACAACCTCGTATGATACATCCATTGATCCACCACTCTAAGCGGTCTTTCGGGTTTATCCATATGACATATTGCATCCTCTGGTATAACTGCAAAACCATAGGATTTTATCATTTGATCTATACCATGATTAATTTCTGGATCTATATGATAGGGTCTGCCTGCAAGCACAATACCTTTTAGATCGTGTTCTTCTAAATACTTTAGTGTTGCTTCGCCCATATTCCTAATATCGTCCTTATACCTACCCAATTCTTCATAGGCTACACATACGGCGTCCCTAATCTCTTGATTCGATATGCCTTCAGGTTTTAATTCTTCTATTAATCTTTTGATTATCCTTTTAGGATGATCAATTGGCAAAAACGGGTTATAAAAACTTATGTTCTCTGTTTTAAGATTATCGATATTTGCGCCAATTGTTTCTGGATACGAGGTTACCACAGGACAATTGTACTGATTTCCTGCCTCGTCATCTTCTTTTATGTTATACGCTATACATGGATAAAAAATCTTTTTAATTTTCTTATGAATCAAATCCATAATATGCCCGTGAACAAGTTTTGCAGGATAACATACTGATTCTGAAGGTATCGTTTCCATACCTAATTCATAAATTCTCTTTGATGAACGCCCTGATAATATAACCCTATATCCTAACGCATTAAAAAATGTAAACCAGAAAGGATAATCTTCGTACATGTTTAATACCCGTGGAAGTCCGATTATTCCCCGTTTTGCCTTTCCCGCTGGAAGAGGCTTATAATCAAATACCCTCTTATATTTATAGTCATAAAGATTTGGTATATCGTTCTCTTTTATTTCTATCCCTGCACCTTTCTCGCATCGGTTACCAGATACAAATTCCCTTCCGTCCGAAAAGTGATTGATCGTAATAAGACAATTGTTCCCGCACAATTCGCATCTCTTCATTGAAGATTCCCAATGAAATTTAGCTAACTCCTCTTTCTTAAGAATACTTGTTTCATATCCTTCTATAAAATTTTCTTTTGCCAATAAAGCTGCTCCAAAGGCTCCCATAATACCAGCGATATCAGGTCTAACAACCTCCTTGCCAATAATTTTTTCTAACGAACGAAGGACTGTATCATTATAAAACGTTCCACCTTGGACAACTATTTTTTCACCTAAATCTTCTATATTTCTTAACTTTATTACTTTATACAATGCATTTTTTATGACTGATATAGATATCCCCGATGAAATATCTGTTACTCGAGCACCTTCTTTTTGTGCCTGCTTTACCCTTGAATTCATAAAAACCGTACAACGTGTGCCTAAATCTACAGGATTTTGTGAACGAAGCCCCTCTTTCGTAAAATCCTTAATATCCATATTGAGAGAATTTGCAAAAGTCTCAATAAAAGATCCACAACCTGAAGAGCACGCCTCGTTTAACATAATTGAGTCTATCGTACCATTGTGTATTTTTAAACTCTTCATATCCTGCCCACCAATATCTAATACAAAATCTACACCAGGCAGAAAAAAGTCAGCCGCTTTATAGTGTGCTACAGTTTCTATCTCACCACTATCTACTTTTAATGCCGCTTTAATTAAATGTTCGCCATACCCAGTAACAGCAGAGTTAACAATTATAGTATCGTTATTTTTTTTATGATACATATCATTCAGTGCTTTAATTGTTGATTGCAATGGACTACCCATATTACTACCATAATAGGAATACAATAAGGCTCCCGTTTCATCAACGAGGGCAATCTTTGTCGTTGTTGAGCCGGCATCAATACCAAGATATGCATTCCCCTGATAATTTTTTAAATCTATTTTCTTGACTTTATGACTTGCATGTCTTTCTTGAAAAAGTCTATAATCTTCGTCATCTACAAAAAGTGGATCTATTTTTTTACCTTCTTCGCTTTTATGTGCATTTATTCTTGGCAACCGTTCATACAAACGTTCGAAATGAAATGGTTTCTTTTCTACAGAAGATAGCGCCGCTCCGATTGCAACATAAAATTGAGAGTCTGTAGGGAAAATAATTTCTTTTTCAACAAGCTTTAACGTTTCAATAAATCTTTTTCTAAGTTCTGACATATAGTGTAATGGACCACCTAAAAAAGCTACCTTACCTCTAATCGGTCTACCTTGCGCTAACCCACTAATGGTTTGGTTCACCACTGCTTGGAGAACAGATGCAGCTATATCTTCTTTTGCCGCTCCCTCGTTTAATAGAGGCTGTATATCAGTCTTAGCAAACACACCACATCTAGATGCAATAGGATATATGTTTTTGTGTTTTTTAGCTAATTCATTTAAACCTGACGCGTCCGTTCTCAAAAGGATAGCCATTTGATCTATAAACGATCCTGTCCCACCCGCACATGTTCCATTCATCCTTTGCTCAATAGAATCTCCTAAATATGTAATTTTGGCATCTTCTCCACCAAGTTCAATTGCTACATCTGTATAAGGCACATGGCTTTCTATCGCTTTCGTACAAGCTATTACTTCTTGAATAAAAGGAATCTCCAGCATTTCAGAAATATTAAATCCACCAGAGCCTGTAATCATTGCAGTAATAGAATTTTTCCATAAAATTCCCTTTGCATCTTCAAACATAGACAAGACAGTCATCTTAATATCGGAAAAATGCCGCATGTATTTCTTATATAAAATATTATCGTCTCTGTCTAACACTACCATCTTCACTGTTGTTGAACCAACATCTAGACCTACACTTAGCCCTCTGTACATACATGATCCCCCTACATTTAAAATGATAAAATCTTTTAAAAAATATATCAATCAACCTTTATTGACTCCCAAAAAGAATCAATATACTCTGATAATAAAACGCCATCGAAATCCTCTTTATTAAAAGAATTGAATAACAGATATTCTAAACTAAAATAAAATAGCGTAGAAGAAAATTCAACTGCCAATAGTTCAGGATTTTTCTCTTTTATTACACCTTCCTCCATCATTTTTGTAAAAAGCCCAATTAATATTTTTTTCCCTCTACCAATAATTGTATTCGCAACAAGCTGATTTGCTTTCTCGTCTCTAAACATTTCCATTATAATGATTTTCATTAGTTTCGTTCGATTATTATCCTGTGTACAATTTAGTACTTCGCTTGAAATAGATTCTAATATCGATTTAGGATGATTTTTAATTCTTTCAGTGTCAATACTATGTAGAAACTCTTTTCGAGTAAATTTCAACTCCTCAATTACAATTGTTTTTAGCAAGTCATCTTTACTATTAAAATGATTATATATTACACTTTCACGAAAGCCTGCTTCGTTAGATATTTTTCTTACAGAAGTAGCACTAAAACTGTTCTCTGCAAATAATCTAATAGATGCTTCTAAAATTTTTTCCCTTGTGCTTTTTTTATTTTCTAATATTTCTTTATCCATAATATCCTCATTCCTAAAAACAATTCCATATATTACATGCTATATAATATATGATAACGCTCGTTATTTTACATGTCAATAGTTTAACCGGTTAAATTTTCATTAAGTTGGTTTTATTTTTATATGCGTTGAATATACATATATAAAACTATGCATAAATAAAGAGGTGGGAAAATTGCGGAAGTTAATACACCTGATAACAGTATTAATGTTAATCGTATTTTTATTCACGGGGTATGAACAATATCTTATTCATACAAGTAATCAAAATTATACTACATGGGAAACCACACAAACCATGATAACAAAGCGCAATTCTTATTATATTTTTGTGGACGTGGAAGAATCACAGTTATATTTATTTGAAAATGGCATATTAATCAAAACTTATCCTTGTGCTGGCGGAAAACACACCACGCCCTCCCCAATCGGAACGTGGAAAATCATTAGTAAAGATACCTGGGGTGAAGGCTTTGGTGGTCGATGGATGGGGTTTAACGTCCCCTGGGGTAAGTTTGGAATACACGGTACAATATACCCTAATTCAATAGGCTGGAGCTCATCAAAGGGTTGTATACGTATGTTTAATAAAGATGTAAAAGAATTATATAAAATTGTTCCTCACGGTACCAAAGTAACTATTATTGATGGTCCCTATGGTTCTTTCGGGCGAGGTATCCGTATTTTAGACCCAGGAGAATATGGCGCAGATGTGATGGAAGTTCAGAAGAAATTAAAAGAACTGGGATATTATTATGGTTCAATAGATGGAAAATATGGGGATGGTATGAAAGCTGCGGTGCACAAGTATCAGAAAGATCACAAATTAGCTATTAGTAATCGAGTTAGCCGACAAATGATTGAAATGTTGGGTTTCTTTGAATTTGAATGAAAAAGCAGATAGGATGAGAGCTACCCCTATCTGCTTCTTCTGGAACTTATGATTTTAAACCAATTCTTCAAGCCATTGTCTAGATCCATTGATAATATCAGATGGATTTTCACACATAAAAAATTCGAACGAAATAAAATCCTTATAATTCTCTTGTTTCAGTATTTTGGCTAACGGTGTAAAATCAACAACACCTTTATTGATTGCCGTAAATGCCATTCCTTTATGTCCAGTTTTTGCACCTGTAGTATTTTTCATATGATAGTGAATAACATGGGACTTAAGCGCATCATATGCTTCCATCATAACTAAATCATCGTTATAATAATTAAAACCGTCAAATATAACTTTTAAATAGGGACTATTCACTTCATTTATGATACGAAGTACAGATTCCTTCGTGTCTGTCGGTTGGTTTTCATGAGTCTCTAAAGCAAAATATATCTCTTCTTTCTCAGCGATTTTCATCACATCTTTCATATAACTAAAAACCATCTGCCATGTATCATCATCTATACCCTTAGAAGGTTTAAATCCTAAAAATGTACGGACGATTTTACAATCCAATGCTTTTGCATATCCGATACTTTTTTTAGCACAACTAAAGCTCAGTTCTGCTTTACTTTCATCGAGAAAGTTAAATAATGGTGCTATCGTCACACATTTTATTTTTTTATCATCTAGATATTCTTTAAATTGTTCTATGTCACAATTGTTTCTGTTAAGATATTCATCAATGTGTCCATCCCAAATTTCAATTCCCTCTAGCTTCAAATTGGATGCATATTCTATGATGTCTTCGATTTTCTTTGACCTATCCCAGGAACTACACATACTATATTTCAAATTAATCTCCTCCTCATAATTATTTTATGCTTTATGCAAGCGTTGTCGCTTTTTCTTTTGAAATTGCCCAGCGCAGTGGTTCTCCCTTTATATATCTTTCTAGTTCCTCAACCATATATCTACCCATACGATTACATTCACCACCCATAGAACCTGCGATGTGCGGTGTTAAAACCACATTAGGAAGAGTATACAACGGAGAACCCTCTACTGGTGGTTCAGGATGGGTTACATCCAATACTGCCTGTATATCTGTTCTCTCTTTAAGCACCTCTATCATTTCACTTTCCTTAACAACAGCACCCCTTGATGTATTAATAAAGCTCGAACTAGGTTTCATCGCCTTAAAATGTTCACCACTAATCATATTTTCTGTTTCCTTTAATAAAGGTGTATGCAACGAAACAACATCTGCATTTTCAAATACTTCCTCTAATGTACAGAGTTTAACATTTAATTTTCTAGCTACCTCTCCACTTACAAATGGATCATAGGCAATTACCTGCACATCAAAAGGTTTCAATAATTCACATACTTTTCGTCCTATCATACCAAGAGAAATTATAC
Source organism: Clostridia bacterium (assembly GCA_963662695.2). Taxonomy (GTDB): domain Bacteria; phylum Bacillota; class Clostridia; order SK-Y3; family SK-Y3. The sequence goes on from CAXXDC010000002.1 coordinate 353,569, forward strand.
CTACTGTACTCCTATATGCTCCCGGTACATAATCCAACATATTCATTCCCATGATATAAGTACCGTCATTTTTTGTTTTATTTGCATAATGCCAACCACGTTTAAGACAAAACAAAATTTGTGATAAGGTATATTCTGCTACTGGAATTGCATTTGCTGCAAAAGCACTTGTTATAAGGATATCTCTTCCCCAGAAAGCATCTGTCACACATCTTTTGATACTCCCCGCACCGTAGAATACTGCTTTTAGATTTGGAGCATTTGATAAAAATGTCTCATTCAGTAGCGGTCCGCCCCATCCTGTAAAAATGACTTCCGCATCATGTAAAATAGAAGGATTTTCTGCAATTGATTGCCTTTCCTGTAATGGTGCATAAATATCTACCAACTTGCTAATATCTTCCCTTTCATTTTCCCCATAAATAGTGTGATAGGCACCTTCCATAAGCACATATAATCCTTTCAAATCTCAACCTCCTTTTTATTTTATTATTTTGTTATCCATATAATCATTCCACACATTTTCAAACCAATTATCTTCTGTAGGTATTGGTCGTACTTGTTGCCATCGTGAAATGCATTTTATTGTGTCTTTTTCTAAATTTAATTGTATCTCACAAACTTCATCTAATAAAGCCCCAGAATCCAGTGTGTATTTAAAGGTTTCTGATATATTATCAAGCGGAAGCTCTCCATCCATATCCTTAATTAGATATGAACCTCTACTTTTACCGCCTCTCAAAATATATTCCTTAATTGCACTTAGATACATTATCTGTGTCAAAAGTATATCCCGATTGATAAATGCAAATGGCAACTCATATTCCGAAGTTATTTTAGTTTTTTGAGTTAATTGCTCATAATCTTTGATACATTCTTTTAATCCCTCTTCACAACCTTCTAAACTCCTAATATGCGCACCATTTCTTGTCATTCTTTGTTGAATATCACACCTTATTTCAAATACATTAGACTTTTCTGATTTATGATTAACGAATGTTTTTGCTACTTCAATTTTTTCTTCAATCTGTTGACTTACAACTTTTACAAGCTCACTTACTTGCATAGGATTGTCCCTGTAATTATTACTTATATATTGCACTGCTCTCATACTTCCAACTTGTGCTGAATTTAAAGCTGTACCTCCGGGTCTATATACCCCAAATGTTCCATTTACCTCGCCCACAGGGAACAAATGACGAACATTGCTTTCCCACCAGATATTCCCCATCAGACCACCATTATTGTGCTGGGCACATACATCTATTTCTAAATACTCTTTATATAAATCAATATCGTTATCTTTGTATAAGTCTATCGCAGGCTGATTCATCTTTGCAAGTCTTTCTATGGGCATTCCAAATAATACGTTGGAATTTTCAAGATATTGATAACTTTCCTCGCCAAGCATTGAAAAATCCATCTCACCATCTTTACTTCCCCACGAAGGGTTTCTCATAAAGTCAAGAAATACTCTTCTCCCTTTAATTTGTGTTTCATTGTAAACTAATATATCAATAAGAGATGAACCAAAATTTTTGATTTTTTTAGGATCAAACGGCCATTGATAGCCTTTTAAAAATATTGCATCAAGCATTTTTCCAGGGTCATCGAAATATTCTTCCAAAAACTCTCTCTCATCATTTCCATCCAAATCCGTTGAGACATACCTAGGGATAACCTGTTGGTATGTACCAGAAAGATTCCATCTAAATTTTGTTGATGCAATGCCATATTGAGACTCTGTTAAATTGATTCCTTTTGCACCTGCCTCAAAAGCAATCCCTGATGCACCACTTTGACTTTCAGGATAAACTGAAGTAAGGTACATTCCAGCTGGTCCTCCAGTCGCATATACAATATTGGTACAATTGAAAACTGTAAAACCCATACTAGATTCATTAAGTTTTGAAAGGTTTAATGCCACTAAACCAACTGCTTTAACCTCACTTTCAGATGAATCGCTCTTCGTTGTTAAAATACCTACCACTTGATATCCATCAAATATTTTAATATTTTTGCTTTTTACCTGTTCTTCCAGTTTTTCTGTCATAAATTTCGAAGTTAATGGTCCTGCTGATGTTGCACGCTGTCTAGGGTCGTGATCTGTTTTATATCCAATATACTCCCCATATTTGTTATGCGGAAATGGAACACCTATATTTGCTAATTTATAAAAAGAATTCGCAGAGAGTGCTGCTTCAACAAGTGCAATATCACCATGCATACTCCCTCCATCAAATAGTGTTTTAGCCATATCTACGACTGAATCAACCGTATCTCCTGAGAGTGTCAATTTATAATAGGTTTGCTTATCTGATCCCGTATTTCTTGATGTGCCCATATTAATACCTTCAGTTATAATCGCTATATCCTGTTGCCCCAAACTATATAGACTATCTGCTGCATTAAACCCGGCTACTCCCGTACCAACAATAGCAGTATTCATACTGTAAACATCAATGTCAATTCCTTTTATATTCATCCTATCTTGAACCATAATAACCTCCCCCCCTAAAGCCTTTGTATGTGGAATCCACCATCCACATTAAGAATTTCACCTGTAGAAAAATTCAATTTATCTGAACAGAAAACTGAAACAGCGTTGGCGATATCTTCAGGGTATCCCCACCTTTTAATAGGTGTTAAACCGCCTGCAATTAATTTATCGTATTTCCCCTTTACAACTGAAGTCATATCGGTAAAGATAACCCCCGGTCTAATCTCATACACATTGATTCCATATTCCGCTAACCTGTCAGCAAAAAGTTTTGTTAACATACTAACACCTGCTTTTGAAATACAATATTCTGCCCTTGCAGTAGATGATGTATAGGCAGATATTGACGAAATATTGATGATTTTAGGACTTAATTCTCTATTATTCTGCATTTGCTTAATCATGACATTTGCCACCAATTGTGTAAGAAAGAAAGTACCTTTTAGGTTAATGTCCAATACAAAATCTAAACTCTGTTCAGTCATTTCTAACATATCCATTCTAACTCTTGGTGCTACACCTGCATTATTAACAAGGACATCGATTCTACCAAACTCATCTATTATTTTATCTACAACTTTTCTTCTACTTGTGTCCGATGTAATATCTCCAGTTAGATATAAGAAAGGGGTTCCAAATTCTTTAATCTTATCAAGATTCTCTGCCACCGTTTCTTCGTCAATAATATCCATCACTGCTATCGCATATCCTTCTTTCGCGAGTTCTAGAGCAATACCATTTCCTATACCTCTTGCAGCCCCAGTAATCAGTGCAACTTTTTGATTAATCATCTTATTTACCTCCCATTACAAACTCTTTATAAATAGGTACATATAGTTCTTGGTCTTTTATTACACATCCCGTTGTACCGCCAGCTCTCATTATTTCTGTACATTTCCCACAGGCGATACAACATCTCCTTCTTTCCAACTCACCTTGCTTAATGATATCTGATGCAAAATCAGGGTACGCAAAGCTTTCTCGACCATAACCTACAATTGTTGCATATCCATTTTCGATACTACCTGCTGCAAGATAGGGTGAAAATTGGCGCAACCAACTATATCCCGTACCGACTACAGCCATTTCTGGGACTGCCTTTTGTATTTCTGCTATTCCTGCTGTCATCCTTGCGATACCTTCTAAAGGATGTTCGCTCGGAATATATTCACCTTGATCAAAAGGTCTATTTACATGTGGATTATAATAAGGTGTTCCCATTGAAATATTAATCATTCTAACACCTTTCTGATAAAGAATTTTAATGAGCTTAATAGGCTCAGACAAATCATATTTATTGTAGTCTTCTTTATCTACTCCCCAACCGTAAGGATATGCTATGGCATCATAAACATTAAGTCTGGTTGTAATAATAAAGTCATCCCCTAACCGTTCTCGTATTTTATCAATGATATTTAATAAAAATCTAGTACGTCCCTCGAATGTCTCTCCATATTTGCCCTTTCTAGTAAAGCCTGATAATAATTCAGAAGCTAAATATCTATGACAACACTTTACATCAACGCCATGAAAACCAGCCTTTTGTGCTAATACAGCTGCTTTAACATATTTATCTTCCAACGCCACTAATTCATCATCCTGAATGATTGGGTAATTTTCATCAATTCCATATTTCTCATCTAAATATGGGTCATGGCAACCAAGGATAGGCGCAAATTTTCCTTCTGGTTTACTAAATCTACCTGAATGTGTTAACTGCATAATGCATAATGGTTCAAAATCATCTCCATTTGTCTTACGGGCATTACTCATCATGTCTTCAAATAGTTCTTTAAAATTTCCCCAATTATTATCGTTAATAGCTAATTGTCTTGGATTCGCTTTTCCTTCAGGTGTAACCGCAACTGCTTCAAACCATAGAAGTCCAGCCCCTCCTTGAGAAAATCGGTCATATCTTCTTTTTGTTAGTTCTCCCGGGCTACCGTCAGGCTCTCCATCTGCCCCCTCCATAGGATGTATCGCTAATGAGTTAGGAAGTATCCTATCATTTATCTTTACTTTTCTACCAAGTACTTTGACATTTTCAGAAAAATGAAGATCCAATCCCAATTCTTTTGATTCATTCATAACTTCTTCTAAATTCTTATAATTAAACTTCTTAAATTCCATTTGTTTTCCTCCAATACATTTTTAAAATCGTATATTTTAAAGTTAACTTTATTTATAATTATACTACTTCCATATTAGTATTTTCTAACATTCGTTTGTGATAAAATTAGCGTTATTTGCTATTTTAAAATTAACATGATATAATGTTTTTAAATTTTATATTTATGTTCGGAGGATATTTCTGTGACTATTACTACAAATTCGTCTATAAATCCGATTGATATTGAATATCATGATACGCATGAAAAGGAGTGGGAAATAAAAAACCATTTTCATAATTCCTATGAAATCATTTATGTACTAGATGGAAGTGTAGAAGTAATCATTAATGATAAAACATACATTGCAAATAGTAACAATATTGTTTTCATTAGTAATCTTGAATCACACCAGTTAAAAGTTTTAAATAATCCATATTTAAGATATGTTATTTTATTAAAACCAGATTATTTCCAGTCAATCATTAATCATCCTATACTTGCATCTATTTTAAAACACCGACCCGAGAATTTTAGACATATCATAGTACTCAATAGTGGATCTATAGAAATAAAAAACATCTTTCAAAAGATGCATCAAGAGATCACTCATAAAAGTGATTTCTGGGAATCAAATTTATATTCGCTTCTCAATCTGCTCTTAGTTGAATTGTATAGAAGTTATAAAGAATATTTTCCTTTGACCACGCTTAACAACTCGATGAAAATGATTCTTGATATACAGAAATATATGGAGAATAATTATTTAGAAGAGATTACATTAAAAGAAATATCTAAATTGTTTCATTCGGATATGTACTATTTATCACATTTATTTAAGAATGTAACAGGGTTTACATTTAAAGAATATCTCATACGTTTGAGAATATCCAAAGCTAAGGATTTACTTATTAATACTTCGGATAACATTACTAAAGTGGGATTAGACTCGGGTTTTAATAATGTCAATCATTTCATAAGAATTTTTAAGAAATATGAGAATACTACACCTTATCAATTTAGAAAAAAATTGAGATAAGTCAAAAAAGCTGGCAAATTCGCCAGCTTTTCCCTTATGATTATCCACAATTTTTTATATCTTCTTTGCCTTTCCTTCGCTAATACCGTTTTCATTGAAAGCATCTATCGCAACCCAATAATCATTTCCACTACTTAAAGAAGATAATCTTAAATCAGTCTGTTCATATACCATCCAACTAGAATATAGTTTATCAGGAGCGATCCCCCATCTAACATTGTATCCAAATGCACCTTGTGCAGGTTCCCACACTATTTTTGCAGTAATTGCATCCGGCATTGTAGATTTAAATTCACTTATTGCTTCTGGCGCATCACCATTTCCTTTCCCAAAAACGCGTAATCCTGAAACAGCAAAGTTTCCATCATGTGGCATATAGTAATTTGTCAAACGCAAATAACGAAGCTTATGTTCGTTATTAAACACAATAAAATCATGAGGTACATCTTCTTCATTATTCTGTTTATCCACCAAAGCAATCCACTTTTCTCCATCTAGTGAACCTTCGAGAATGTATTGAATTTTTTCTTCCTTATCATCAATTACTCTGTCCGTAGTTAGAATCTCACCATCAGCATCTGTGAAACAATTTTTCTCAGCAAAGTTTATCTGCACAGCATGTACATCATATATATCACCAAGGTCTACTTGTATCCAATTATTTTTCTCAGTTTTCTTTGCAACCCACATTGTACGTATATCTTCATCTACAGCATTATGTGGAGTATACCCTTCTAAAGTAGACGACGTTGACACTTTTTTACGATATGAAAGAAGCATCCAACCTGCTGAATAATCTTTCCACGGATCCCATTTCTCATCTGGAACACAGGTAGGATAATCAGCAAAATTAGTATTACAATAAAGGATGCCATCTTTATCAAATCCAGCAGGAAAGAGACCTATTCTTCGTTCAAACTGATGATTCACTGAAATTCGCATCGTTGAAGCATGCCATAAGTTTCCATAAATATCAGTAAAAGTACTACCATGCCCCGCTCCTGTGATAAAACCACCAGGCTTGAGAGAAAATGGATTATGTGCTGCATATGTAAAAGGTCCTAAAGGTGATTCAGATTCATATACGCCATCTGCATAAACATTATCCTCTGTACCAGTTGCTGCATATTGCAGGTAGTACCTCCCTTCATATTTTGTCATCCAAGCCCCTTCAATAAATGTTCTATCGCTATATTTATTATTTTCGCCCTTTCTTTCCCAACCATGCTCATGAGGATTACCATATATAAGCCCAACCTTTTCACCTATAGGGAGCATTGTTTCTTTATTCATCTCTACCCCAAAAATTGGATACTTATCATTGCATCCCCAATACATAAATACTCTTCCGTCGTCATCCTGAAAAAGGTTAGGATCCCAAATTACAAAAGGACGTGCAACTTCAACCCATTCTCCTGATAAAGGATCAGTTGTTTTATAGATTGGACCTGGTTCCCTTCTTGAAGCGCAATAATAAACTTCGTCATTCATTACACGTACATCCGGTGCATAGTCTGTTGCACAAAGCATTGGCGTTTTTTTGTATTCCCACTCTATAAGGTCTTCAGAATACCAAAAGCCTGCTGACATTGAAGGAAAAAGCCAATACTTACCCTTGAAATATATGACAGAAGGATCTGCCGCCTCTCGATGCATCTCTTTTTTACCTTTAAATTTTTGAAATTTGTAGGGTAAGTTTAACGGATTACAATAGATATTTTTCTTTTCACTCATAATACATTTCATCTCCATTATAGTATTTTTCACTTTAGTTTTACCTTTATTTCTTAACGCAAAGATACGACTCCAAGTCATCAAATTCTGCACTATAAGGCTTAACTTGGATTGGCTCATATCCAGTTTCTTGATTATAGATGTACTTCACATTCCATGACTTCAGAAGTATTTTTAATAGATTCATTGCTGATTTTTGCAAATCTCCAAGTGTAATATACGACCCAATATTTATACCATAGTAATCAATTGTTTTTGTGCCATCTTGATTGATTGTCATTTTCGCTTTATTTTCTTCAATCATTGCTTTGACTTTTTCACTAACCTCAATATCAGCAGCTACTGTCGTTGTACATTTGTCTTTCCCATCAGCATGAGCCTTAAAAGAATTCCAATTCTCTATCTCCATGGTAAATGCCCCACCATGGCGTAAAATCTTTGTAATATTGATACTTCCATCTTCATTGAACACTGGCTGTGGTGCTTTTATTGCATTAACTATATTACTAATCGGGTTACCCCCCATAATTACATCGTTTCCAGCATACATATTAAGTGCATCATCTCCCAGAACACCCCAATCTGTCATCACATATCCATCAAATCCCCACTCTCCTCTTAGGATATGGGTACATAAATCATATCTATTTGTACAATAGATACCATTGAGTTTATTATAAGATGTCATAACTGTCATTGGTTGTGCTGATCTTACAACCATCTCGAAACCTTTCAAATACAACTCACGTAGGGCTCGTTCAGATACTGAGCTATTACTACAACGTCTGTTTGTCTCTTGATTATTGGCCACAAAGTGCTTAATCGAAACACCTACTCCTGGATATGATTGTACTCCTAATGTAAACATACTACCAGCCATTCCTGTTACAAATGGATCCTCAGAATAGTACTCAAAGTTACGTCCGCATAATGGGTCTCGGTGAATATTCATACCAGGAGCAAGTACGACGGTCGCATTTCTTTCAAGCATTTCGTTTGCAAAAGCTTTCCCTATTTTTTTTATTAAGTCTATATCCCAACTCTGTGCCAATAGTGTCCCAACAGGAAAAGCAGTACAATCGTTATCCATCTTTAGCACCTGTCTTTTTGCCTGTCCTTCGTTCTTTGTCTTGTCTTCATGCAATTCTACTGACAGGCTTTGATTTTCGGATACCAAAGGTGGCATATGAAGACCTGCTGGTCCATCAGCCAATACTGTATTTGGTATGCCATAGGAATTTATATAATTACTTGTTGTTACCCCTGCTGCTTTACCCTGTGTCTTTTTAGCACCTTCTATCGGTTGTTCAACTTCCACCGAATATTCTGATCCAGAACCTATGCCGTTTACTAAAGTCGCCAAAGTCTCTATATCTAACTGTGCAACAAATTCTTCCATTGTGATTTTACCGTTATACACGTCATATAATTTTATATTTTTGTAACTAGGAACGTATTCAATCTTTTCTTCATAGTTATTTAATGCCATCATACTCCCAGGTTTATATGCTGATTCGTATTTTGATCCTTCTGGAAGATAGGTAGTAACCGAAGAGTCATTATATTTTGATGCATTGTTTTTAGTAGTGATGGAATCTGATTTGATTTGGATCTTTGGTGCAGATGCAATCTCATCTGTTTCAGCATCATAACTATAGGATGTTGCATCTCGACTTGTTAAATCCTTAAAATCTTGGTCTAAAGGTGCTTGGTTACTCAATTGTTCGGTGATTTTCTTTTCATCAAGACGAAGTATCGCTGATACCTTAGTATTTCTTGACGAATTACCTACTCGAATCAGATAATCTCCTGCTTCTAAGATGTATGCAGCTACTGTTTCATCATAAGAGGACATTTGTGCAATCGGATAGGATATTTCTAACGTCTGACTTTCCTGTGGCGCAAGAATGTCCGTTTTACCAAAGGCTACTAATTCCTGATATGGTTTGTCGAGTTTTCCATCAGGCGCAGAAAAATATACCTGTACAACTTCTTTACCCGAATAAGTTAAACCTGTATTGGTAACCTTAGCTTGTACTTTCACACGCTCTCCTTCAATATTCACATTCTCTACTTTTATACTGAAATCTGTATAAGATAAGCCATAACCAAATTCATAGGTTGGAGTAATATTAAAACTGTCAAAATAACGGTAACCCACATATATTCCTTCTTCATAATTCTCTTGCATACTATTGCCATCATTTTCTGAAAAACTCTCTGAAGTTGGATAATCATTGTAATCATTTGCCCACGTATCGGTCAGCTTACCAGAAGGTGTTACCGTACCATCGAGTACTTCAACAAGTGCAGCTCCGCCTTCCATACCAGCCTGTGACATAACAATTAATGCATCCAAACCATCAATTTCGTTAAAAAACTTTGTATCCATTACACACGTATTCAAAACAACAATAGATGTTTTGAAACTGTTTGCCATTAATCGAAGATTATTTTTCTCAATATCACTTAAATAATAATCTCCTTTTGAAGTTGTTCTGTCATAGTTTTCTCCCGTATTTCGAGAAATTACATAAATAGCCGTATCTGCCAACGATGCTACTGCTATGTCTTCTTCTGTAACTTCTGGATCTGGAACAACTATTTTTTCTCCAGACCAGAATTTCTGAATCGCGCTTAGTGTGGTATCTTCCTTTTGAATTCTATCGTACTCAGAACCGAATTTTTCAATCCACCCAGACGATGTAACTGTATATCCAGCATTTACAAACCCTTGATTTATAGATATTTCATATGAGTTAGAAACATTACCAGAACCAGTACCTCCTTTTACCGTTGCATACGCACCACCGCCAAATAATGCAATTTTTTTAGTAGTAATCGGGAGAACTTGGTTTCTATTTTCTAGAAGAACCATGCCTTGCGTAGCAGCATACCTAGAAATCTTCGTGTTCTCTGTTTCTTTTACATCTTTTACACTTAATTCACTCATAAATTCATCCTCCTAAAATAGATTTTTATAGTTTTATTACTTTTCCTTTATTTATACCATTTTCGTTAAACGTATCTATAGCAACCCAATAATTCGTCCCACTATTTAACGATGATAGTTTCAAATCAGTCTGATCATATACCATCCAACTTGAATAGAGTTTGTCCGAAGCTATTCCCCAGCGAACATTATATCCAAATGCACCCTTCGAAGGCTTCCATGAAATATTTGCTGTAATATCATCAATCTTCGTAGACACAAAATTATTGATTGCCTCTGGCAAATCACCATTTCCTTTTCCGAATACACGAAAACCTGAAATAGCAAAATTACCATTATACGGCATATAGCAACTTGTTAAACGCAGATATTGTAGTTTATGTTCTTTATCAAATACAATAAAATCATGTGGAACATCTTCTTGATTTTCCTTTTTATCCACCAAAGTTATCCAATGTTCTCCATCCGTTGAACCTTCAAGAATATATTGATGTTTTTCTTCTTCAACTGCTAATGCTCGTTGCATAAAAGAAATTTCACCACGATACTCATACTTTTCATCATTTTCTGGACAACAATTCTTTTCAGAAAAGTTTAACTGAACAGCATGTATATCACATAGTTCACCAAGATCAACTTGTATCCACTCATCATTCTCAGTTTTCTCTGCAACCCACATTGTACGAATATCTTCGTCCACAGCATTCTCAGGTAAATATCCTTCTAATGTAGACGATGTTGATACTTTCTTACGATATGAAAGAAGCATCCAACCTGCTGAATAATCATTCCACGGATCCCATTTTCCTTCTGGAATACAGGTAGGATAATCACCAAAATTAGTATTACAATAGAGTATACCATCTTTATCAAATCCAGCAGGGAAAAGACCAATCCTTCGTTCAAAATTATGATTAACTGAAATACGCATTGTAGAAATATGCCATAAGTTGCCGTAAACATCATCAAAAGTACTACCATGTCCTGCTCCTGTGATAAATCCACCCGGTTTAATTGAAAATGGATTATGTTTTGCATATTCAAATGGCCCTAATGGTGAATCGGATGTATATACCCCATCTGCATAAACATTATTCTCTGTACCTGGAGCTGCATACTGTAGGTAATACTTACCTTCATGTTTTGTCATCCAGGCCCCTTCAATAAATGGGTTATCACCCAGAATCAATCTCATTAATTTTGCAACAAATGTTTTAGGTTTTTCTTTTTCGTTATTTTCACCTTTCCGTTCCCAACCATGTTCTTCGGGCTTACCATATATAAGTCCAATTTTTTCACCTTTTGGTAGCATAGTATCTTTATCCATCTCTACCCCATATACAGGGTTCCTACTATCACAGCCCCAATAAAAATATACTTTTCCGTCATCGTCCTGAAAAAGGTTTGGATCCCAAAATGCAAAAGGACGTGAAACTTCAATCCATTCACCAGAAAGAGGATCAGATGTTTTAAAGATTGGACAAGATTCTTTCCTTTTTGAAGCACAAAAGTAAAGTTCATCATCTATTACACGTACATCCGGTGCATAATCAATTACCGGAAGCGTTGGAGTCTTTACATATTCCCATTCATTAAGATTTTCAGAATACCAGAACCCTGCCGACATAGAAGGAAAGAGCCAATATTTCCCCTTAAAATAAACAACAGATGGGTCAGCAGCCTCTCTATGCATCTCATTCTTTTTCTTGAATTTTTGAAATTTGTATGGTAGGTTTAATGGGTTACAATAAAAGTTTTTCTCTTGACTCATAATACATCTCTCTCCTTTAGATTGTTTTATGTTTTTTCATACTTTTCCACTTTAATTATACAAGCTTTTATAAAAAAAGTATTATAATTTTTTTACTTTTTTTTTGATTTTCATCCCATTTTCTTGATAGAATTAAATGTGCCATAAAAGGATTAATTCCTTTCATGGCACATTTTGTTTTATCTCTATTTTTTATCGCAACGAAATACGCAAAACATCAGATTTCGCTTCATTATTTATATCTTTTTTACCTTTCCTTCACTTACACCATTTTCGTTAAATGCATCTATAGCAACCCAATAATCCGTTCCACTATTTAATGAAGTTAGTTTTAAGAACGTCTGGTCATATACCATCCAACTTGAATATAGTTTGTCCGGAGCTATCCCCCATCGAACATTATATCCAAATGCACCTTTTGCGTTCCATGATATATTTGCTGTAATATCATCAATCTTTGTAGATTTAAAATCATTGATCGCCTCAGGTAAATCACCATTTCCTTTTCCGAACACACGAAAACCTGAAATAGCAAAGTTTCCATTATAAGGCATATAGTAACTAGTCAAACGCAAATATTGCACCTTATGCTCTTTGTCAAAGACAATAAAATCATGGGGAACATCCTCTTGGTTTTCCTTTTTATCAACCAAGGAAATCCAATGTTCTCCGTCATTTGAACCTTCAAGCAAATACTGATGCTTTTCTTTCTTATCTTGTATTGATCTTTTGTGATTAAAAAAGTCACCTGTATACTTATACTTTATATTTTTATCTGGGTAACAATTTTTTTCAGCAAAGTTTAATTGTACAGCATTAACATCACATAGTTCACCAAGATCTACTTGTATCCACTCATCACTGTCAGTTTTCTCTGCAACCCACATTGTACGAATATCTTCATCTACAGCATTTTGTGGTGAATACCCTTTTAGTGTAGACGATGTTGACACTTTTTTTCTATAGGATAGAAGCATCCACCCAGCTGAATAATCTTTCCACGGATCCCATTTACCTTCAGGTATACAAGTTGGATAATCAGCAAAATTAGTATTACAAAAAAGTATACCCTCTTTGTCAAATCCGGCAGGAAAGAGACCAATCCTTCGTTCAAACTTATCATTAACTGAGATTCTCATTGTAGAAATATGCCATAAGTTCCCATAAATATCACTAAAAGTGCTACCATGTCCCGCTGCTGTGATAAATCCGCCGGGTTTGAGTGAAAAGGGATTATGCGCTGCATATGCGAAAGGTCCTAATGGCGATTCAGAAACATATACACCATCCGCGTAAATATTATACTCTGTACCTGGTGTTGCATACTGCAGATAATACCTTCCTTCATGTTTTGTCATCCATGCCCCTTCAATGAATGGATCACTTCCAATCATCCGATCTATTATTTTCCCACCAAGAGTTTTAGGTTCTTCCTTTTCGTTATTTTCCCCTGTCCTTTCCCAACCATGCTCTTCGGCATTACCAAAAATAAGCCCGACCTTCTCACCAATTGGAATCATCTTTTCTTTATCCATCTCCACCCCATACAGTGGTGTCCTATTTGTGCAACCCCAATAAAGATAAACTCTTCCGTCGTCGTCCTGAAAAAGATTAGGATCCCAAAACGCAAATGGTCGTGAAACCTCAACCCATTTTCCTGAAAGAGGATCGCTAGTTTTATAAATTGGACATTTCATCATCCTTTTTGATGCACAAAAGTAAATTTCATCGTCTATAACACGTACATCTGGTGCATAATCCGTAGCAGGCTGTATTGGCATTTTTTTGTATTTCCAATCTATAAGGTCATCAGAATACCAAAATCCTGCTGACATGGAAGGAAAAAGCCAATACTTACCCTTAAAATACACGACAGAAGGATCTGCTGCCTCTCTGTACATCTCTTCTAAACCTTTTATATTCTGAAACTTATACGGTAAGTTTAATGGATTACAATAAAAATTTTTCTTTTTGCTCATAATATATCTCGTCTCCTATTGAGTTATTTTATCATTATTTTTTTGCATATCAGTTATCATCTGGTCATATAATTCTCTGGTAATTGGATAAAATTTCATTGCAATTACTGAACACACATGTCCAAAGATTGCCCCGCCATACATAATCCATACAATAGCTGTTAAAACGCCTTGATTTTGTGTTTCTGCACCTTCTACAAAGCCCAATGACGCTAGTATTACACCGACAATAACTGCTGGGATTGAATTTCCTAGTTTATTAAAGAAGGTAAACACTGAAGATATTGCACCTGCAGCCTTCACATCAGTTTTCCACTCTCCATAATCTATGCAGTCAGCCATCATTGGAAATTTTGTGACTTGCGTTAATGGCGAAGCTAATGTAGATAATATCATTAGACCCAACAATAATGGTATATTATCAAAAGGTTGTATTACTAAAATAATAACCGGGATAATCAATCCAAACCAACTACCTACAACAAAAATTTGCTTCTTACTGAATTTTTTTGCCAATCCCCCTACTACTATAGACATTATAAGCATGACTGGTATTGCAAGAGCTCCTGTTATAGGCTGAAGCTCAATACGCCTTACCACATAAACCCAGAAAAACATCTGTACCGCTGCATTAATACCAGTAGCTAAATCATTGGTAGCACTTGCTATAATTAACATCTGTAACGGACGATTAGATTTCATAATCTGCCATTGTTGCTTGAAAGTAACCTTTTCACTTCCTCCTATTTTGTATTTATCTGGTGTATCCTTCTTTCGAATAGCAAAATCAAAGCAACGCCAAGAGACAAAACATAGCACCGCCAAGGCAATAACCCAAAGCCTCCAGGCTTTTATTTCACCACCAAAATGTTGTGTGAAAGGCACAGTCCCTATCATTATAATCATCATGGCAATTGTCATAGCAATGGTTGCAGGAATTGACAACATTACACGTTGTGCAGGATCCTTCGTCATAATTCCCCTCGTACTATTTACTGCAACAGACAGAAAAGTTATACCAAGTGAATTAAGTATATAGAAGATAAGCATATAGATTGCCTTATTACCAATATCAGGCCCCCAAAAAAGCAAAACTGCACTTAGCGGGTATAAAATCCCGCCTATCAGAACAAAGGGTCGAAACCGTCCCCATTTGGTATTTGTCCGATCTATTATAGTCCCTACTATTGGATCTGTAATAGCATCAAAGAAACGCGCTATCGTCACAATTAATCCTGCAAAAGCTACTGGTACCAGATAGACGTTAGCTGTAAAATACATAAAAAACATAGTAATGAATAAATTAATACTAAATCCTAACCCCTCAGCACCTCCATAGAGTATTACTTCTTTGGTCGTTGCCCGTTCGTAAACAACACTTTTTTCATTCATTTTTTATTCTCCTCCTTTATATATAGTTTCATTTTTATAATACAATTATTTACAAGTATTGTATTATATTAAATCCACTTTTTTTTTAACTAATCCACCACTTATGATATAATTGTTTTATTATTAATAATGGAGGTTGTTTTCATGTTATTTACTCAAGATAATAAAATTGATACCGATGTTTTAAATGAGATATTAAAATGCTTTTACCTAAGCACCGCTATCTCAATTGCAGCCTATAACAACAACTATGAGTGTCTTGCAAGCCATACAAATATGATAGAAGAGATACTAGAAATCATTTCAATTGACAAACATTTTGATACAATTAATATAGAATTACAAAAAAAATCATCTGTGCCAGAAGAATTTATTTTTGCCACGGATGAATTTCAACTAACCTATGCAGTTATAGGGTTGTGGAATAATGATGCTTTGCATGGATTTATTGTTGCAGGCCCAATAAATTATGGTAATATTACAAAGGAAAAATTCGAAAAAAAAGTGCAAATGTCAAACTTGCCCGTTTATATCAAGCCCAAACTAATGCATTTATTTAACAATATACCATTTAAGGAAATTGTTTCTTTAAGGGCTATATGTAAACTTCTTCTAGCTATGATTACCTCACCTATTAACTACTTTAAAATTTTAGCAATAGACACTATTCATCTCGAACCCGTTCAAATTCCTCCAGAAGAATTTATTCATCCTTCAGAGGCCTACCAAGAAGATTATAAAGATTTAGTGAGCAAGATAGTATATTATACTAAACTAGGTGACAAAGAGATGCTTCAAAGATTGTTAAATAAAAAAACAAATTTCACTAACTTTATTTCAAAAGAATTTTCTCATGCATTTAAGGATCATAAAATTTCAGTTATATGGATGATGAATTTATTTGCTTTTCCACTCCTTGAAGCAGGTATACCTGCAGAAAAAATCATGAGAATGATTACTTATTATCTTAATGCCATAGCAGATTGCCAAAATGAAACAGAACTTACCATACTAGCTGATAAAATGATTAATGATTTTTTAGATGAATCTGCTTTCAATCTTGAAACAGATTTTCCATCACCTATTAATAAAACCATGTTTTATATTCATCATCATTTACACGAAGAGCTTACATTGAAACAAATTGCAAAAGTGGTACACATGTCACCTAAATATTTTTCAAGGTATTTCAAGGAGAAAACAGGCATGAATTTCAGGGACTACGTAAATAAAAAGCGAATATCAAAAGGAAAAGATTTACTTAATTATTCTGATGCCAATTTAGATGATATTGCCCTTGCCATAGGATTTCAAAATCAATCATATTTTACAACAGTTTTTAAAAAGTATACGGGTACAACACCCAATAAATATAGGCATAAAGAATAGAAGCTGGCAACTATCGCCAGCCTCTATTCTTTATCTCATTGTTTTATTTTTTAATCTGTATCAACGCGACCCCTTGTTCGGGTACAACTGTCTTTATTACAAGCTTTCCATCCTTAAATTCATAATCTATCTTTTCAGCCACAACTTTTGATTTTTCTTTAATATATTCTAATTCTTCTGGCTTAAGATATTCTGGTTCACCCATTTCAACCCATACCTTTTTAGGATGACCATGGTCACCATCTACTCTTTCAATGGTTATATCACTCACGTTGTCAATCCCATCCAAAACAATTTCTACTTCTTCATCTTCGATAGGATTTAATGGCATATGCTGATTATAAAGAAGTACTTGATAAGCATTTTCGTCCTTAAAAGCTGCCATTTCCAATGTATTTGATTCACAAGTAGTTGGTATTTCAAATCGTTCTTCTCCTAATTTTGATAAAAGCTTAAATGCCCAAAAAGAAGGTTTAGGGATTCCATGGATATTCAACATACCGAAAGAACCACTAAAAGGTTTATGGAAGAAACCAAGTTCTTCAAATATATCTGAAAAAGTCCAAAAAGAATAACCATCAACTAATCCGTCATTATCAATAATCGTTTTAGTTACAAACGCAGATGTATATGGGTCATCATTCAAATAGCAAGTTAACCCAGAATTACTATTCCATTCTGTATAAATAAGTGGTAATCCATTAGCCTCTTCTTTTGATTTCTTCGCCCACTCCTTCATCACACCTCTATTAACATGCTGCAACTTTTCTTCTTGATCCATCATTGTAGTTAATACAGTGTGAATATCCTTTCCTTTACTTGCCTTTACAATTTTCATAAGCCTCATTACCATTTTAAAACTCCCGATATCATGTCCCAATGCATCACCTGGATAGTTATGTGTAGTTAAAAAATCTAATGGAATGCTTTTCTGTTCACAATATTCACGAAACTCTTGAATCCACTTATTTTCCGAAGTAGATGGACCACCAACCCTAATTTTTGTACTAACTTCTTTTAAAGCATTCGCTGACACCGTATATAATTTAAAGTAATCTTCTTTTTTACCTGCCCAGAAAGTACTTAAATCTGGCTCATTCCAAACTTCAAAATACCAACTAGCAACCTCATCTTCACCATATCTGTCAACCAAAAAAGCTGCAAACTTTTTCATCAAATCTGCCCACTTTTGATAATCCTTAGGCGGTGTAACATTGATTTTGTAATAAAAAATGGTTTTTTTGCCAGAAGCCAAAGCCGTAGGCATATAAGCCAGTTCAACAAATGGTTTCATACCAATACTCAAGATATAATCAAATAACAAACCAATTTGATAAAATGAGTAAGTTTGTATTGTATTCGCTCCTGGAAAAGGCATCTGCTCAGAAAGTGTAGTAACAACCTTCATGTCATCACCTAACAGTCCATGAAACCGTACATATTCGAATCCTAATTCGTCATGGACATACTTAAGTTGTTCCTGCCAGTCTTGTCTAAGCCCCAGACTTGCATGACCACTTCCCACACATTTTTGCCAGTACTTTGGAGAAAGTTTTGTTTTTTCTTCCACATTAAAGCTAAATTTATTCATTGTTCTCCTCCTATTATACTCTTATAAATAAATTATATAATGTTTTAATATAGATGTATTATAATTTACTTACTTTTTTTTTGAATTTTACACCACTTTTTGATATAATAGAACAATATATTTAGGAGGAACATTTTATGCTGTTTAAAAAAAATGAAATAGATATCGATATTTTAAATGAAATTTTAAAATGCTTTAACTTAAGTACCTCTATCTCTGTTGCAGCATATGATAACAACTTCAAGTGTCTTGCAAACTATACAAATATTATAAAAGAAGCAATAGAAATCATCTCAATAGACAAACATTTTAATACTATAGTTTCAGAATTACATAAAAAAACAACATCACCTGAAGAATTTATTTTTATAACTGATCAATTACAACTAACCCATGCAATCATTGGCTTGTGGAATAATGATATCCTATATGGATTTATCATAGCAGGTCCAATTAATTTTGGCGATATTACAATAAAAAATTTTGAAAAAATACTACACATATCAAATATACCTATCCACCTTAAACAAAAACTAATACATTTTTTCGAAGGAATCCCAGAAAAAAATTCATCTTCTTTAAGAGCTGTATGTAAACTTCTTCTAGGTATGATTACTTCACCTATTAATTATTTTAAAATTTTAGCTATCGATACTATCCATCTTGAGCCTGTTGAAATTCCTTTAGAAGAATATATTTATCCTTCAGAGTCTTACCAAAAAGAATATAAATCTTTTTTAACGGAGTTAATACGATATACCAAACTTGGTGATAAAGAGAAAATCCAAAGGTTATTAAACAAAAAAACTGATCATGATAGTATTTTTTCAAATGAATTAACTCATGTATTCAAAAATCAAAAAACTACGGTTACATGGATGTTAAATTTATTTGCTTTCCCACTTATTGAAACAGGTATAAATACAGAAAAAACAATAGATTTGATTGCTTATTATCTTAATGCAATCGCAAATTGTCAAAATGCAACTGAAATTACTATACTAAGCGATAAGATGATTAATGATTTTCTAGATGAAGCAGCTATTAACAAAGGCACAGATCTTCCATCACATATAAACAAAGCCATATATTATATTAACCATAATTTACACGAAGACATCACATTAGAAAAGATTGCAAAAGTGGTACACATGTCACCAAATTATTTTTCAAGATATTTTAAACAGAATATTGGAACAACATTTAAAGAATATGTAAATGAACAGCGAATAAAAAAAGCGAAAGATTTACTTAATTATACTGATGAAAGTTTGGATAAGATTGCTCTCGCCCTAGGTTTTAAAAACCAAGCATACTTTACAACTGTGTTCAAGAAGCATACTGGTACTACACCAAAAAAATATAGATACAAAACATGACAATAGGAGACATTCCCTCATTGAAGGAAACATCTCCTATTATTTTTCAATTTTCTACTTTTCTATTTAAAATAATTTACGCCAGATTCAAAGAGTTTCTGATCTTTATTTCCTGGTACATTTTTGACTACATTAGTGCCAATTCTTTCAGAATGACCCATTTTTCCTAGTACTCTTCCATCAGGACTTGTAATCCCTTCTATCGCATGCACAGAACCATTCGGGTTATTCGCAATATCATAAGTCGGATTTCCACTTATATCAACATACTGGGTTGCAATCTGTCCGTTCTTGGCTAATTGCTCTATTAGTTGCTCGCTAGCAACAAATCTTCCTTCACCATGTGACACAGCAATGGCATGCATATCACCAGCTTGTACATTGTTAAACCATGGGGACAATGTAGATGTAACTTTAGTTTGTACCATACATGATACGTGTCGTCCAAGTGTATTAAATGTTAATGTTGGACAATTTTCATCAATATCTTTTATTTCACCGTAAGGCACAAGACCTAATTTAACAAGGGCTTGAAAACCGTTACAAATACCTAACATTAATCCATCTCTCTTGTTTAACAAATTCATTACCGCTTCTTTTACACTTGGATTTCTAAACATTGTTGCAATAAACTTACCTGAACCTTCTGGTTCATCCCCTGCACTAAATCCACCTGGGATCATGACAATCTGTGAAGCATTGATTTTCTTAACCATCTCTTCAATAGACTGATCTATTTCATTTGATGTCAAGTTACGTATTACAGAAACATCTGCAACACCACCTACCCTTTCAAATGCTCTAGCTGTGTCATATTCACAATTTGTACCTGGAAAAACTGGTATAAATACTCTTGGTTTAGCAAAAGTAGTGGTTGCTTTGATAATGCTCTTTTGTTCATACATAACCTGTTTAGGCTGCTTTTTGATTTCTTCTGTGCGAGTAGGGAAGATTTTTTCCAATGGCTTTTCCCATTTTGCTATCGCTTTATCAAGTTTAATCTCCGTATCATTAACTATAATGCTAGATTCAAACTGTGTACTTCCCAATACTTTAAAGTCAATACCATTAAATAAGCTTTCTATATCCTCATCAGCGGAAAGTTCCAATACCATTGATCCATATGCTGGTTTAAACAACTCCTTTATCTCCTGCTGTCCTTCAAAAACAAAACCTATCTTGTTACCAAAACACATTTTACTAATTGTCTCAGCTAAACCTCCACCTCTAACAGTGTGAGATGAAAGTACTTTTTCTTGAGATATCAACTGATTAATTCTATTGTATGTTTTATCTAATTGTTCAAAATCAGGCAATTCATTTTCGTCTCTATTTAGTGGAATATAAACCACTGGACTATTTGTTTCCTTAAACTCATTAGAGATAACTTTATTTACATTTACAGTATCGACAGCAAATGCCACTAAAGTAGGCGGTACATCAAGATCATTAAAGGTACCTGACATACTATCTTTTCCCCCTATAGCTGGTATCCCCAACTTCATCTGTGCATAATATGCACCTAATAGTGCACTTAGAGGCTTGCCCCATCTTTCCGCATCTTGTCCAACTCTTTCAAAGTATTCTTGTAATGTAAGTCTTGCACTACGGTAATCGCCACCAACAGCTACTACCTTTGCAACCGCTTCTATCACAGCATAAACCGCTCCATGGAAAGGACTCCATTTTGACAGTTTTGGATTGTACCCATGAGACATGATTGTTCCAGTTGTTGTATCCCCTTGTAGTACTGGAATTTTAGCAACCATGCTCTCTGTAGGTGTCAATTGATATTTACCTCCATAAGGCATTGTCACTGTTCCAGCGCCAATACTGCTATCAAATCTCTCAACCAAACCTTTTTGACTACATACATTTAAAGTTTCTAGATTATGCAACCATGCTTCTTCTAAATTTGAAACTTTTTCTTCTAAATCAGGTGGTAATGTTTCAAAGTAACTATTTTCATTTGATGATTCACTTACAATAATTTCAACATTTTTCTTTGCGCCATTACTATCCAAAAATTCTCTACTCAAATCTACAATCCGTTTATCTCTCCAAAACATTTGTAGTCTTTTTTCTTCTGTCACAACAGCCACTTGTTTTGCTTCAAGGTTCTCTTTTCTTGCCTCAGCGATGAAGGCTTCCGCATCCTTTTTATCAATTACAACTGCCATACGTTCTTGTGATTCAGAAATTGCAAGCTCTGTGCCATCTAATCCTTCATATTTCTTAGACACTTTATCTAGATTGATTTGCAGACCATCTGCAAGCTCACCAATTGCAACAGAAACACCACCTGCACCAAAATCATTACACCTTTTAATCATTGTTGTTACTTCTGGATTTCTAAATAGTCGTTGAATTTTACGTTCTTCTGGTGGGTTCCCTTTTTGCACTTCCGCACCACATGCTTCTAATGATTCCTCTGTATGTGCCTTCGATGAGCCTGTTGCACCTCCACAGCCATCTCTACCTGTTTTTCCACCTAACAAGATAATAACATCGCCAGATTGAGGCGTTTCACGCACAACATTCTCTCTTGGTGCTGCACCAATGACTGCGCCAATTTCCATCCTTTTTGCAACATAACCTTCGTCATAGATTTCTGCCACATGTCCTGTTGCCAAACCAATCTGATTACCATATGAGCTATATCCTTCTGCTGCACCAAGGGTTATCTTTCTCTGTGGTAACTTACCAGACAAAGTATCTTCAACAGTTGTTCTAGGATCACCGCTTCCAGTTACACGCATCGCTTGATACACATATGAACGTCCAGACAATGGATCACGGATTGCGCCTCCCAAACAGGTTGCCGCTCCACCAAATGGCTCTATTTCTGTAGGATGGTTATGCGTTTCATTCTTAAACATTACAAGCCATTCCTGATTTTCGCCATCCACATCAACGTTGACAACAATACTACATGCATTTATTTCTTCTGATTCATCTAAATCATCTAATAAACCTTTTTTCCTCAAGGTTTTCATGCCGATCGTAGCAATATCCATTAAACAAATATCTTTGTCTCTTTCACCATAAACATATTTTCTAGTTGCAAGGTAGTCTTTATATGTTGATTCTATAACATTTGTATAAGTACCTTCTTCAAATTTCACATGATCTATTTGTGTTGAAAATGTAGTATGACGGCAATGGTCAGACCAATATGTATCTATCATTCTCAATTCAGTAATGGATGGGTCTCTATCTTCTGTATCTCTAAAGTATGCTTGGCAAAACTTCAAGTCATCTAAATCCATAGCAAATCCCATCTCTGCTCTTAACCCTTGAAGTTGCTCTTCATTCATAGCAATAAAACCATCAACCACTTCAACGTCCTGAGGACTCGTAAGCACTACATCCAATGTTGCTGGCTTGTCCAAACTTGCCTCATGTGCTTCCACCGGATTAATACAATAGTCTTTTAATAAATTATATTGTTTATCAGAAATATTCCCTTCTAATACTATCAGTTTTGCAACGCGTAATTGTGGTCTCTCTCCATGTGTCAGAATTTGAATACATTGTGCTGCTGAATCCGCTCTTTGGTCATACTGCCCTGGAAGGTATTCCACTGCAAATATCTTAACATTTTCATTAAATTTCATTTCTTCATCATAAACATCATCAACAGGTGGTTCAGAAAAAATAGTAGTACGCGCTTGATTATATACCTCATCAGAAATTCCTGTAACATCATATCGGTGAATAATTCTAAGACTATCTAACTCATTTATACATAGATTATCTTTCAAGTCATTAAATAATCCCTGTGCTTCAACATCAAAACCTTTTTTCTTTTCTACATAGATACGTCTAACCTGATTCTTCATCAATATCACACTCCATCATATAGTCTATATTATTGGTCCCCATTTTTGTTGCATAATATAATTATAATATAGTATAATAAATAAGTAAAATTAATATAATTAATATTTAATATAAGGAGTACTTATGGATATTAACTTTGAATTATATAAAATTTTTTACCATGCAGCAAAACTTCAAAGCTTTTCTCAAGCCGCACAGAAACTACATATAACTCAATCGGCTGTCAGTCAATCCATAAAAAATTTAGAAAAAGAATTAGGTGGACAGCTCTTTTTTAGAAAAAATAGACGTGTTGTTCTCACTTGGGAAGGCGAATTGCTATTTAGACATATAGAGCAAGCTTTCAATTTCATCAAAACTGCAGAGCATAAGTTCCTTGAAATAAAAAATCTAAACGTTGGAGAAATCCGTATTGGTGTCAGTGATACAATCTGTAAATATTATCTTGTACCCCAACTCGAAAAATTCTATAACCAATACCCTAACATTAAAATACAAGTGATTAATCGTACTTCTTCCCAAATACATGATTTATTGAAGAAAGGTATTATAGACATAGGAATTATTACACTCCCAATTGAAGATAAAGCAATTCATACACAATTTTTTATTGAGGTAGATGATATCTTTGTGGCAAGTGAAAAATTTTCTGAATTAAAAAATTCAAAAGTTTCTCTACAACAACTAAGTCAATATCCGTTATTGATGTTAGATAAAAGTAGTAGAACGCGAACAAATATTGATTCACTCTTTAACGAACAAAAAATCAATATCACTCCAGAAATCGAACTAGAGAATATTGATTTATTAATAGAATTCGCCCGTATTGGGCTTGGCATAGCATACGTATTAAAAGAAAGTGCATTACAAGAGATAGAAAAAGGACAATTATTTGAAATAAAAATAAATAAAAAGCTACCAAGGAGAAAACTTGGGATATGTACCATTAAGAATGTCCCGTTATCCTTGGCAGCTAAAAAGTTTATTGATAGTATTGTGTTAGTTGGTTAGTTGATATAATGTTATTAATTCGTGCCAGTAGCCCATACAGGATCATTATTTTCATCATAAATGACTAGGTTACCATCATTTTGCATTATTAATATATTTGATCCCGTGTAACCACCTTCTGTATGTGAATTCCATATTACATCACTTATAGGAACATCAACGCTTTGTCTTTGGACTATAACTTCACCATTTTGAAGATAAGCATCTGTAACAACTGATACACTGTTAGTATTTGGAACGCTTGAATTCTTTGCAACAATAATTTCATCATAAAATGTATACAATACCCCAGATGAATACCAGCATTGAGTTAAAACTCTTACTTTTTTTGTGTTCAAGTTTTCACTAGGATACGTATTAAATATTTGATCTTGTATCCAACTACCATCGGCTGATATATCAACTATAACATTTTGTTGGTCAAGATCATTACGGATTACTAAATTCCCTCTGTCTTCAAATCTACAACGAGCTCCAATACCAACTGTATTAGAACTCCAAAGAGGTTGCGAGCTGCTGTTGTAAACGACAAAATTCCCATCAGTTTGCCAATATGCAGTGTATAAACCATTTTGGGATGTGAGATAATCATTCATTTGAAAGGTTGTATTTATCCCGACACTATCGCCTAAATTACCTGCAAAAACACTCACCTGACAAAATACCAATAAAGTTAGCACACTAATAATAATAAATAGATTCTTAAACTTGATACAATTCATTTTTTTACCTCCATTATAGTAAAATTTTCTCATTTGTAATATGAGATTATTTAAATTATATCATATTTTTCATACAATGTCTATATTTTACAGTTAAATTATTGTTAATTTTTGGTTATATTGCAAATCGTTCGTATTGATTTCTTCCCAATCGTTATCTATATTCAATAGCTTTGCAAATAGAACATTGCACATTAAAAGAACGAAATCGCTAGCGCGATGGTTTTTGAAAAATAAAAAATAAAATTCAGAAAAAATATAAAAAAGTATGAACTTTTATGTTATTGTTTAATCACCACAAAAAAACAAACACAGAAAGCACATACTTTTTTATGATTATACCATATACGAGCAAACAAAAACATACTTTTTTTAAAATACCTAGACCACCACCTATCTTTTGATAACGAAACTTATCTAAAAAGACTATCAAAAGATTAGGAGGAAATTTCTTGAATAACTACGAACAAAAGATTGAGCTATACTTTGAACTAAAAGGTGCACCAGATTCATCAAGAGAGTCATATTTAAGAAGAATTAGAGCATTTATCAAGTTTATTGAAGCGTGTAACAAGTCAATAGAAAGCCTTGTAGATGAGGATATACAGGCATACATCCTTTTTCTTAAAAATAAAAAAGGGCTTTCGTCAGGTACAATTAATAACTATATCTCATCTATCAGATTTTTTTATATCTATGTACTAGAAAAAGAATGGAATTCTAAGAAAATTCCACGAATGAAAAGAGTTCATAAGTTGCCAGTCATCCCTTCAAAGCAAGATGTGATGGCAATTTTAAATGAAACTGATAACCTTAAGCACAAAGCTATCTTGGTATTGATTTATGGAAGTGGTTTAAGAGTTAGCGAAGTTGCTAAATTAAAAATTGCTGATATTTGTAGTAAAACCATGAGGATTCGTGTAGAACATGCTAAACACAATACAAATAGATATACTATTTTATCCGAAACAGCTCTTAATGTAATTCGGGAGTATTTTAAAACATATTTTTCTTCCATAAATTATACGCTCGATGATTGGCTATTCCCAGGACAAAAGAAAGATTCCCATATTCATACTAAGACTATCAAAAATACTATCATTAAGTTACGAAAGCGTCTACTGTATATAGTATACTAAAAGTACCCACTATTACAGTTGAAAAATCCCCACATAAAAACTAAACTATCTATAAGAAAAAAATTATAGGTGGTATGGTGGAGATGATAAATTTGAATAAGAAGAGAAAAATTTTATTGTTGTATCGACAAGGATATAACAAATCAGAAATTTCAAGGGAGGTATCAGTTGCAAGAAAAACTGTACGGAAATATATTAATGAGTATGAAGAAAAACTCGAACAGTTAGGTGCTATGGATCACAACAATGAAGAACAGTTAAATGCGCTCATAGAATCATTAAGTGAACCACCAAAGTATGATACTTCAAATCGAAGTTGTTTAAAGCTAACAGAGGAAGTTAAGGCAGTTATTAATTCATGCCTTGAAGAAAATGATGAAAAACTAAAGAATCATAATCGAAAACAACTGATGAAAGTCGTTGATATCCATGAACTTTTAATTGAGCAAGGCTATGATATTGGATATACGACAGTAAATAATTACGTGAAAACTCAAAAAAAAGCGAAGGAGGCATATATTAAACAAATTTATCCATTAGGGGAAACTTTGGAATATGATTGGGGAGAAGTAAAATTAGAGATTGCTGGTGTTGCAAAGAGGTTTCAAATGGCTTTAATGACAACAGCTGCGGGTTCATGTCACTTTGCCATGCTTTATCATAATCAAAAGATGGAATCATTTTTAGATAGTCATATAAAGGGACTTAATTACTTTGGAGGTGTTTTTAAAGAGATCGTTTATGACAATATGAAAGTTGCAGTTGGTCGTTTTGTCTCCAAAGGGAAAAATGAGCCTACTGAAGACTTGTTTAAGTTATCGATGTACTACGGTTTTGATTATAGATTTTGCAATGCTCGCCGCGGAAATGAAAAAGGTCATGTAGAACGTGGTATTGAGTTTGTAAGACGAAAAGCTTTCGCCAAGAAATATAAATTCAATACTTTTGAAGAGGCAAATACACATTTACTTAAGGTACTGGAAGATTTAAATCGACGTCAAAGACATTGGTTGGACAATAAAAGTCCTTGGGATATATTAACTCAAGAACAACAACATATGATTAGCTTAAAGCCTGATTATGTTATTGCAAAGAAATTAGAATGCCGAGTGGACAAATACAGTACAATTACCGTTGAGCAAAATCGCTACTCAGTACCCGAATACCTTGTTGGAAAATTTGTAGAAGTGATAGTCTATTCAAATAAACTCAAGGTAAATTATAAGCACGAGTCAGTTGCTCATCATAATCGAAGTTTTGGTCATTTTGATTGGACTATGGATATTAATCATTATTTAAATACAATAAAAAAGAAACCTGGATCATTAAAGAACAGTGCAGCCATACAGTGTTCTGAACGCAGGATTCAAGAAATATACAATACCTATTATACAGGAAAACCTAAAGATTTTGTAGTACTTTTAGAAATTATTAAAGAAAAAGATTTAGAATCTGTAGAATCAGCCATTGAAGAATTGACCCAATTAGGATCTCGTCATGTCACAACTGAAAACATAAACAACCTTGTACATCAAGTGTCTGCTGTAAATATCGAGCATAATAAAGATTCAGATGATGAAATAAAAAAGAGGTCTTGGGAGCTTTTAGATAAGTTAACTATTAAGTTTTTAGAACCTGAAAATGGGAGGTCAAATATTGAACAAACAAGACTTACAGTATGTTAAAGAATATATTAAAGAGCTGAAATTAGCTGGCTTAAGTAATGTGTTGAAAGAAAAATTAGAGGATGCTTATCGTACAGATATGAGTTATGAATTATTCCTGAAAGAATTGCTTGAAATTGGTGTTGACACAAGAAGAGAAAATGGTAAAAAAAATCGCATTCGTAATGCAAAGTTTCCATATAAAAAATATTTAGATGACTTGGTATTAAAATACCTTCCAGAAGAAGCTAAAAAGCGCTTTAAAGAGCTGCGGAGCTTGAAATTTATTGAAGAAGGGCGAAATGTCATATTAGCTGGTAATCCAGGTACAGGAAAAACACATATTAGTATTGGTCTAGGTATTGAAGCCTGTAATGCTGGCTATAAAGTTCTTTTCACAACGATTCCACTTTTAATTAATGAGTTAAAGGAAAGTAGAAGCAATAGAACTCTTAAATCTTTTGAAAATAGATTTGAGCGCTATGACCTTATCATTGCTGATGAACTAGGGTACATCTCATTTGATAAAGAAGGTAGTGAATTATTATTTACACATCTGTCTTTGAGAGCGGAAAGAAAATCTACAATTATTACATCAAACTTATCTTTTAACCGTTGGGATGAGATATTTAATGATCCAGTACTTACTGCCGCCATGGTTGATAGGCTTACTCACAAAGCTTATGTCATTAACATGAATGGTAATTCTTACAGGACAATGGAAACGTTAAATATGAGCAACTAATTTTTTTACACATAAGTGGTACTTTTTCGATTGAAATTGTGGGAACTTTTCACTTGACAAATACATCTACATCTTGATAAAAATATTTCCGCACATACATTAAGACATTGTTTTGCTACACATGCTTTAGAAGATGGTGTTGATCCTGTATTTATTCAACAGATGCTAGGGCACAAAAGTTTAAAAACTACATTAGTATATCTTCATATGACTTCCAAAAGTTTAATGGGAATCAAAAGTCCTTTAGATACCTATGACGGTGATTTGACATGAGTACCGTACAAGATATCTTTAGAAAATTTTACTCTGCATATATAAAACAATATACGCCATATGCACAGCAAGCCAAAGTTGCTAACGATATTATGAAATGTAGAACAAAAGATTTAGGTGGACATGTTTATGAATGTGGAGAATGTGGTCATGCTGTCATACGCTATAATTCATGTAAAAATCGACACTGTCCTTTGTGCCAAGGTATTAACAAGGCAGTATGGATAGATAAAAGAAACAAAGATGTTCTTAATGCACCATATTTTCATGTAGTCTTTACAATACCCGAAGAGATTCATCCATTGATTTATCAGAACCAAAAACTATTATATGATTTGATGTACAAAACTGTTTCAGAAACCATTTCTGAACTTGCTTGGGATAAAAAATATCTTGGTGCACAGATTGGTTATTTCTCAGTACTTCATACATGGGGACAAGATTTACATTATCATCCTCATATTCATACAGTTTTATTAGCTGGAGGACTTACAAAAGATAATCAATGGCGTGCTAGTTCAAAAAACTTCTTTATTCCTGTAAAAGTTTTAGCAAAAAAGTTTCGCGGAAAATTTATTCACTATCTAAAGCAATATTACTCTAAAAATCTGCTTAAATTTTATGGTAAGGCTAAGAAATATTGTGATAAAAATGTTTTTAAATTACTCTGTGATAAATGTTATGATAAAAGCTGGTATACTTACACAAGAAGAACTTTTTCAGGACCATTAGCTGTTGTAAAATATCTTGGTCAATACACACACAAGATTGCGATATCTAATCATAGAATTGTCTCAATAGATGACGAAACAGTCACAATTATAGTTAAAGACTACAAAGACAATAACAAAAAGAAAACAGTCACATTAAAAGGTATAGAGTTTATTAGAAGGTTTCTCATGCATGTTCTCCCAAAAGGGTTTAGAAAACTTAGACATTATGGAATTTTGGCAAATCGAAACAAAAAGACAAAACTAACACTGTGTAGAAAATTAACATGTAGCCCTTTATATAAATCAAAATTTGAGGGGCTTAAACTCATTGATGTCATATGTACTATTGTAGATAAAGATGTGACCTTATGTCCTCGATGCAAAAAAGGTAAAATGCAAGGCTTACGAACTTTACTCCCTTGTAAAGTACCATAATGAATACTAAATTTTATATATTTCAATATGCCTCTTAAGTGGGGAGGGGGAAAGTGTGTCCTAAACACTCCAATTTTACAAAAATCAATACTAAATAGTGTAAAATGATAAGCAAAATCAAAAAACAAAAAAGAAAGGCAAAGATTGAAACGTAAGCGTCAAATAGAATACACATATTCATAATAAGAAAACTTTGATAAAATCATCTCAACAAGAAAATAGAGGTGATTTTTGTGGTTAGAGAAAAGAAGCGAAAAAAATGGCAAGAAATAATAGAAAGTCAAAAGAAAAGTGGCATATCTCAAATCAAGTGGTGTGAAGAAAACAATGTAAATATACATAACTTTAGATATTGGGTAAGTAGATTGAATGCATCGAAACAACCTGCCCAAACAGGGGCACCTGTTTGGGCATCAGTAACACCGAAAACTAAAGCAACTTCTTCAATTAAAGTAAGCATTGGATGTTCAATAATTGAACTTGATGAGAATTTCAATCCAGAAGTGCTTGATAAAATTATGAAAGTTTTATCCAGATATGCTGAGTAACAATAGAATTGATCAGGTTTATTTAGCATTAGGTGTAACAGATTTGAGAAAAGCCATAGATGGTTTGTCATTAATCGTTCAAGAAAGTTTTCAACTGGATCCCTTTTCAAGAAGCTTGTTTGTATTCTGTAATAGAAAACGGGATAAGATTAAAATCCTTGAATGGGATAAAACTGGATTCTGGCTTCATTACAAGCGTCTTGAAAAAGATAAGTTTCAGTGGCCAGAAGATATAGAAGGTACACATATAGCTATTGATGAACGTTCCTTTAGATGGTTATTAGACGGTCTAACCATTCAAGAAAAACATGCGCATCAATCCGTTTCAGAACGACAAATAATATAAGTCGCAAGAACTTAAAAACATTAGAAAAATAAATAAATTTGTGACTGTTTTTATATGAATTTCAGTCGAAATATGATATAATATAAACATGAAAAACATTGAGAAATCAACACTTACAGAAAAAAATACAACTGAAAATAAAGAGGTTTCTTTAGAAAATAAATATGCCATTTTAGAACAAGAAAATGAAGAACTTAAGGCAAAAGTAAAGTTTTACGAAGAACAGTTTAGATTAAGTCAAGCAAAGAAGTATGGCGCATCTAGTGAGAAACTAGATCCAGAGCAGATTTCAATTTTTAATGAAGCTGAGAAGTTATCTGTACAACAATCACAAGAACCTAAAATGGAAGAAATCATTAAAAGGCGAAAATCTAGTTCAAGTAAGAGTCGAAAGACTTATGAAGATTTGCCAGTTGAAGAAGTCTACTACTCACTTTCAGAAGAAGAGCAAGTTTGTCCAACCTGCGAAAACACGCTTCATGAGATGAAGACAGAAGTTCGGAAAGAACTAAAGATTATTCCTGCTCAAGTAAAAGTAGTTCATCATATTAAACAATTCTATGCTTGTAGAAGATGCGATCAAGAAGGTACTGACGGGACAATTATTTCTGCACCTATGCCAAAACCAGTACTTTCAGGTAGTATGGTATCTCCATCTTTACTGGCATTTATAATGGAAAAGAAATATAACCAAGCGCTTCCACTTTATAGACAAGAAAAATCATTTATAGATTTTGGAATAGATATATCAAGACAAAATATGGCTAACTGGATTATATATGGTGCTGAAACTTGGTTAAAACCTCTTTATGATCGACTTCACGAAAAACTGTTAAAAGAACCTATTATACATGCTGATGAAACAGTATTAAATGTACTTGATGAGAAAAACAATAAAAATAATTACATGTGGATTTATGCATCAGCAAAATGCGGAAGTCGACCAATTTATCTCTATGACTATCAAAAATCCCGCGCAAATAAACATCCAAAGACATTCCTTGAAGGGTTTAATGGTTACCTTCAAACAGATGGATACGCTGGATATAATAAAATACAGGATATTACACAAGTAGGTTGTCTCGCTCACGCTAGACGAAAGTTTGATGAGGCTATAAAAGCATTACCTAAAGATGCTGAAGTTACAAAGACAAAAGCACAAAAAGGTCTTTTATTCTTTACAGAAATATATAAGCTTGAAAAAATGTATGCAAATCAAGCTCCAGAAGAGCGTTATAAAAACCGACTTAAAAACACAAAGCCTATACTTGATGAGCTTTATGAATGGTTGATGATTGAATCAAAGAGAACCTTGCCGAAAAGCAAGTTGGGTGTTGCTATTAAATATTCAATCAAACAATGGCCAAAACTCATAGGATTTTTAGCAGATGGTCGGCTTGCTGTTGACAATAACCTAGCAGAAAGAGCCATTAAGCCTTTTGTAATCGGGAGAAAGAACTTTTTGTTTTCAAAATCGCCAAAAGGTGCAACAGCAAGTGGCATTTGTTATAGTATCATTGAAACTGCAAAGGCAAACAACTTAAAGCCGTTTCAATATTTAACATATCTATTTGAAAAGCTTCCAAACATTGATTTAGAAAATCAAGATGAATTGGACGCTCTTTTACCATGGGCTGAATCTATTCCTGATGAATTCATAAATAAAACTGAAAAAGACAAGAAATAATGACGGCCTCCACTTTATTTGTCAATGTGGGGACTGTTTTACGCTTACATTGAAACTCCATAGCTTTTACCCCGCAATTTCCTTCTTCTTGGGCAATCAAAAATTTTGCGTTTTGATTCTTGCATAACATTCAAAAAGAAGCTCGTTCATCGAATATATACCGATGTCCGAGCATATTTTTACGCAAAACTTCCGATTGAACCCTTTAAAAACCGTCCCCTCGTGTCTGTACCATTAAGAATGTTCCGTTATCCTTGGCAGCTAAGAAGTTTATTGATAGTATTGTGTTAGTTGGTTAGTTGATATAATTTTATTAGTTCGTGCCAGTAGCCCATACAGGATCATTATTTTCATCATAAATGACTAAGTTACCATCATTTTGCATTATTAATGTATTTGATCCCGTGTAACCATCTTCTGTATGTGAATACCATATGTTTGAAGTTCTGGGAACATCAATCCATTGCTCTTGAACTATAAATCCGTCACCTTGATGTTGAGCATCTAAAATAACCAATACCCTTTCTGTATCAGGAACAGCACTGTTTTTTGCGACAATAATCTCCTCATACTCTTTTGTCAATACCCCAGAAGAAAGCTGAAAATCAGTCAAGACTGTCACTTTTCTAGTATCTGAACTTTCACTGGTATATACATTAACTGTTTGATATTGTCTCCAGCTATCCTTTGTTGCCATATCAACGATAACATCTTTTTGATCAAGATCATCACGAATCACCAAATTACCTCTATCTTCAAATCTACACCGAGTACCAACACCAGCTGTATTAGAACTCCAAAGGGGTTGCGAGCTACTATTATAAACAACGAAATTTCCATCAGTCTGCCAATATGCAGTGTATAGACCATTTTGGGATGTGAGATAATCATTCATTTGAAAGGATGTATTTACCCCGATACTATCGCCTAAATTACCTGCAAAAACACTTACTTGACAAAATACCAATAAAGTTAGCACACTCAGAATAATAAATAGATTCTTTAATTTGATACGATTCATTTTTTTACCTCCATTATAGTAAAATTTTCTCATTTGTAATATGAGATTTTCTAAATTATATCATATTTTTCATATACCGTCTATATTTTACAGTAAAATTATTGTAAATTTCGGGTTAAATCATCAATTGTTTGTATTCCTTTCTTCCCAAGCGTCTTCAACCCATGTGCAATAAGCTTTACGGCTGAAATGCCATATAATTTGGCATAATATTTCACTACTGTCATGTCATTATGTATAATATCCATTGTTAAATCACATTCTGCTAATACTGACTTAAACTTGTCTTGCTTATAGGATGATAGAATCTTATATAATACCGATATTACCACGATAATATCATCTAATTGTCCAAGCACTGGGATAATACCAGGTATCAGATCAATTGGTGAGATTACATACCCAATTGCACCATACAACATGAGACGATGTGAGCGTTTTAATTGTCTATTATTAAAAATTTTATATAATAACTTAATATATCGCGGGAGCCTTTTTAACGCTTCTTTTATCTCTTCCGAATAATCTCTCATGCTACACCTCCAATAAAACCTCTTTTTCATTTATTATAATACATTATACCCATCATTATTTATTTTTTAATTATGTTTTATACATAAAGATGGTTCATCTTTTATATTTTTATAATTATAACAATAACGGAGAATGAAATCCATTCTCCGCTTTGAATTAATTTATGTCTATTTTATATCCATTAGGCTTTTGTTCTTCTGACTTTGGTAGAACAACATTCAGAATGCCATTGTTATAAGATGCTTTCACATCTTCATTCTTAACATTTTCCACATAAAAGCATCTACTAATTTTACCGACTTTTCTTTCTCTTCTGATATAGTTTTCATTTTCCACATTAACTTCTTCGTTATGATTTGCTGAAATTGTGAGATAGTTATCTTTTAATTCAACTTCGATTGACTCTTTATCTATACCAGGAACTTCTGCCTCTATAATGTATTCATTGTCATTTTCTTTTATGTCTGCCCTGATGCCAGAATTTGAAGCAAAAAACACATCGTTGTTAAAGAATCCATCTATAAAGTCTTTCCCAAAGAAACCTCTCATTAAATCTTTTTCCTTCTTACCAAATGGTACTAAATCAAACATACTTATAAACCTCCTCTATTTTTTATTAATTATTTAACTATATTATAAAACAAAGGTCAAAGATAGTCAAAGTCAAATTTTATTGATTTCGGCTCAAATTCTTAGATTATACTAAATTATATTCCATTTGCTCTTTCGTCGTCACTCAATACAAATAAAAACAACCGAAAACATTATTTCGGATGTTTTTATTTGTAAATGTTATTATTATTTGTATTCTCTCCAATCATAACCTGTTGGGTTTTGGAAAACTCGCAAATCAAACTGAGGAACAATTGCCATCACATGATCAAAAAGATCTGATTGAATTGCCTCATAGCGTTCCCACGTTATATCATTTGTAAATGCGTAAATTTCAATTGGCAAGCCATGTTCAGTTGAAGGAAGCTGTCGCACCATTAATGTCATTGTCTCGTGAATTTTAGGATGGTTACGCAGATATTGTTCCACATAAACTCTAAATGTCCCTATATTCGTCATGCGCCGTCCATTTACCATGTTCGTTGTGTCGATATTTAACTTTTGATTGTATGTGTCAACCTCTTGTTTTTTATTGGTTATATATTGATCTATATATTGAATTTTTCTATAACGCGTTATCATTTCCTCATCGCAAAAGCTTATACTGGTCATATCTATATAGATTGCCCTTTTAATACGTCTGCCACCAGACTGTTCCATCCCTTTCCAATTTGTAAAGGAATCGGATATGAGTGCATAGGACGGAATCGTCGT
This sequence comes from Clostridia bacterium, assembly GCA_963662695.2. Lineage (GTDB taxonomy): Bacteria > Bacillota > Clostridia > SK-Y3 > SK-Y3. Next base: position 389,411 of record CAXXDC010000002.1, read on the forward strand.
AATTGTCATATCCCAATTTTGAACTTTCACCGTATTTAAAGTAATATCAATAACATCTCCATCCGCATCGTATTTTGGCATAGATATCCAGTCGCCTAAGCTCACCATATTATTTGCTGAAAGCTGAATACCTGCAACTAATCCCAATACTGAATCTTTAAATATTAACGTTATTACGGCTGTCATCGCTCCAATACCACCTAATAAAGTCAAAGGACTTTCATCCATTAACGTTGCTATAATAATAATACCTGCAATGATAAAAATAAATATCAAAACCACTTGCAAATATCCTTTAATAGGTCTATGGCGCGAAAACTCCTTTGACCTATAAATAATATCAACCGCTCTTGTTAATGAAGTGGCTACAGAGAGACCAACAACAACTATATATATAAATATAAATTTCCGAATAATCTCCTGAAACGCAGGAAATACTGGTGCAAACATACTGATGACAAGTGCGGGTGTAATATGAGATAACCGATGAAAGACTTTTTCTTGAAATAAGACGTCATCCCATTTCACTTTGCTTCGCTTCACTGATTTAGATGTTAAATTTAAAATAACTTTTTTAGCAATAATATCTATGATAATACTAAGAAATATAATACTAATGATTAAAAAATATGATAATTGGGAACTGATGCCGTACCGAGAAATAAAATTATTAAAAATTTCTATCATGGTTTATCCTCCATACGTTTATCAAATCACATCTCATACAACATGTTTTTCATTTTAATATAAATATATTCTCATTGCGAAAAAAAATGATATAATAACATCTATATAATAGTTTTTGGAGGTAGAATCATGGCATACGATAGTAATACAATTAGATCCATATACGCTAATTTATATGAAATCACCAATTTGAATATTATATTTCATAAATATGATAGCAATAAGTCATTTGGTGGTAATACAGAATATTATCCCGAGTTGATAAGAAATATGGAACTAGAAACTATTAAACAATTTACAAATAAATTATTAAAAGCTTCCCCCTATTCAGTATGCTATTTTGAAAATAAATTAAATCTAAAATATTTAGCGACTGGTTTCTGGACTTCTGGAAATTATGAAGCAACCATTGTCCTTGGTCCGTATCTTAACACGAATGTTACTAATGAACTTATGCACAATGTATTGACTACTAATAAACTCCCCATATCTTTAAGGAAAATTCTTTTTGAGTTTTACTCAAGCTTACCGGTATTAAGTTTAAAAAAAGAACAAGCTATTGCAAATATTGTTGCGAATATATCTAATGACAATATGAAAAATTCCAACACAATTAATATTGAAGAAAATGATTATGATTTTACATCAATCAATCATGATTATTATAATATAAACTTAGATATTAGCAAAATAAGGGCACGCTATGATTTGGAAGCAACTTTATTACATTTTGTAAGCAATGGTGATGCTGAGAATGCTCTGAAATCGCTAAAAGGAAAAGGTATATTTTCTTTAGAACGATTTCCAGAATCTCCATTGAGAAATATTAAGAACTTTGCTATCATTCTTAGTACAAATTTCCGAAGAACAGTTCAAGATCAAGGTGTTGATGTTTTCTACATTCATAATATATCTGAAAAATATGCAATTATAATAGAAAAATCGCAAAGTACTACCGAACTACATAATGTGATAATTGATATGATTAAAGATTATTGTAACCTTATAAAACAATATAGTACCTCAGTATATTCTGCATTAGTATCCAAAGCTATTAACTACATTAGGCTAAATTCTAGTGAGTCACTTAACCTTCCAGATTTAGCAGAAACTTTATATGTAAATCCAAATTATTTGTCAAAAAAATTCAAAGCAGAGACTGGAAAAACAGTTTCTGCCTTTATTAATGAAACTAGAATACATGAAGCGAAATATTTACTTAAAAATACCAATACTACAATCGCTGATATCGCATATATGGTAGGGTTTAATGATAAAAAGTATTTTTCAAAAGTATTTAAGAAATATACTGGTTTAACGCCAAGCCAATATATGAATACATAGAAATTTAAAAAAGCTCAAGGATACTGTCCTTGAGCTTCATTTTTTTACGCCTTTTTAATCTTAGTTAAATCTCTATTAAGCAAATACATCATTTCATCAGTATAGATTTCTTTTGCCAAAGTAGATACCGTATCGATTGTCATTCCCACAGTCATTCCAAATGAAGGATGTTCATCAAGTTTTCCTAGATACTTTCGTAATACTAATTTGGCTTCTTCATTTTCAACAATTTCTCCAAAAGTACAACGAGTTGAGAATGCATCATCGGTAATCTCAATTTCTTCTATTACAACATCACTCATATCCGGCATAGTAAACCAATTAGCTGCTGCATCTCCTTTTCCTTCATCAGGTGCCTCATAGCTAAGATTAGGCTCAGATACTTTATTGAACATTGCAATATCCTCAAATATAGCACCATCTTGGCTACCGACTGCCTTTACCACATTTATCCCATCCTGTAGTACAACATCTTCAAAAACAAAAACTTTGTCATCACCGTTTTTTGATTCAAGCTCTATTCCATTTACGTAAAGAATTACTTTACTACAGTTAGAATAGATTTTAATTTGTATCTTATCTTCCACTCTGTCGACGAACCTTTTGCTTGTTATATGCACAAATTTATCATCGCTCCAATGAGCCTTATACATATAGAAAGCATCTTTTTTAATCTTTCTATCATAGGTTACAAGACCTTTGTTGTTTCTTCCCTTTACGCCGCCTTCGTCTCTTATATTCGCACCGAAATCAAACATATTCCACACATAGGTTGCCCATAGGAAAGGCCTTTCCTCGAAAATCTTCCATATCTTTTCATGGCACAACGCATGGTATTCTTCAGTGTAGTCTTTTACTTTTGGATCATTGCTATGATATTGTACAATTCCCTCAGCTCCGTATTCCGATATACACAAACTTACTTTCGATTCAGTCTTATGGAAGTCGTCCACCCATTCTGCGAAATCCTCTGGTTTACCAGTATACCATCCAAAATAAGAATTATATCCTATTACATCTGTTATATGATTAAATTCATCATTTTTATCTACAAAAGTAACATTTGCCGCTGTTATTAGTCTGGTAGGGTCCTCTTTTTTGCTCAATTCACTGAGTTCCTTAACTAATTTTCTTACTTCAGGTCTTTCTCCTCCAATTTGTATTTCATTGTGTACACCCCAGAATATAATTGAAGGGTGATTAAAGTTCTGTCTTATTAACTCAACCATCTGCTGTTTTGCATTAATACCCTCTAGTTCTGATTCTGACATCACTGATATGAATGGTATTTCAGCCCAGATAACCATCCCTTCTTCATCGCATAAATCATAGAAATATTGACTATGCTGATAGTGAGCAAGTCTTATGGAAGTCGCTCCTATATCTTTAATAATCTCCATATCTTCCATCTGCTCTTTCGCAGTAATTGCCCATCCCATATCTTTTCTGTCCTGATGTCTTGAAACACCATTTAATGAAAGGTGCTCACCATTTAAGATAAATCCTTTGTCAGGATCAACTTTGAAATACCTTACCCCAAAAGGAATTGAAAGCTCGTCTATGGTGTCATTGAAACTCTGTAAAGATACTTTCACTTCATACATATACGGATTTTTTCTTCCATTCCAAAGAATTGGATTCTCTATTCCGGCAGGCATTTCTACTTCCTTTTTTTCACCAGGTGCAAGTAATACCTCTTTTACTGTGTATGTCACCACATTTCCTTCTGCATCCAATATATCTGCCCAAACTCTTACTTTCGTCTCTTCTTCATTATGATTTACAAGTTTCGACTTAATATTTAATTGTGCTTTTTCATCGTTTACATTTTCTTGAACAATATAAACGCCTTGAGAACCATAATCCATTAAATCAAAGTGCACATTATTAGCAATAATAATATTTACATTTCGATAGATTCCACCATAGAAAGTAAAATCGGCTTTTTGTGGATACACATCATCTACAACTGTATTATCAACTTTTACTGATAATATGTTACTACTTCCGTATTCTACAACATCAGTAATATCAAACCTGAACGTAGAATAACCACCTTTGTGTTGACCCAAATGGTTACCGTTTACATATACATCTGTAATACTGTTTGATCCTTCAAATTGAATAAATACCTTATTCCCTTTTGACATAGTATCTACAACAAATTCTTTTCTGTACCAGCAAGAACCTGTATAGTAGTCAAACCCATTTGCACCATCAATAGCATTCCAAGTGTGAGGCACATTTACAACTTCCCAGCTCTCATCATTATATGTCTTATCCATTGCCTCAGCTACATTTTCTTTGATAAATTTCCAATCGCTATTCATGTTAATAATTTTTCTCATTTAACTTCCCCCATTGTATTGTATTTCATTATTAATTCTTCTATATTAATTATAAATGAGATATCCTCATAATAGGTGTAATTATATGTCCCCAAGTGTAATTATATGGCTTTTTGGTTTTTCAATCCCTGAATGTAATCTACCACACATATATACTTGAAATATTACCTTGACAGTCATAGTAATATGCTATATAATGTAATTGTGGAGGTGAACTGAATGAGTGGGAATTTATCCTCAGATTTACTGAGAGGACATACAGACACAATTGTATTGGGTATCCTAATGGTAGGCGATAGTTATGGATATGAAATATATAAAAAAATTATTGAAAAGAGTGATGCTTTGTACGAACTCAAGGAAGCAACGCTTTATTCCAGTTATAGAAGGCTTGAACATGACAAGTGCATTATATCCTATTGGGGAGATGAAACCCAAGGGGGTAGAAGGAAGTATTACACAATCACACCTGTTGGAAAAAAGGTATATGAACAGAATAAGCTTGATTGGGCTTTTACTAAAAAAATTATTGATAAATTATTATAATGGAGGTGTTAGTATGAAAAATAGAGTAAAACAATACATTGATACGCTATTTAGTGATATTTACGAGACGAGTCAATTGATTGAATTAAAAGAAGAAATGACTTCTAATTTGTTAGATAAAATCAATGATTTTATTTCCAATGGTGATATTGAAGATGTTGCTTTTAAGAAGGCCATATCAAGTTTAGGTGATATGCGTGAACTGATAGAAAATTTTAAAAAAGCATCTGAAAATAAGATTAAGGAGGATTTTATGAAACCAGAATCAATGGATAGAAAACATGTTATGGGTTATGTTTTAGGCTCAATTTTCGCAATCTTAGGATTAATTGTAGCAGCTATAGGCTATGCATTTTCACAGGATTATAGGGTTGGCTTAATTATTTTGTTTTCCACTATTGTTCTCTCATCCTTACTTTTTGTATTATTAGGTTTAACACAAGAAACAATATACACCCACGGTATGAAGACAAATAGAGCCTCCTGCTATGCGATTGCTTCAAGTTTATCAATAGCTAGTATATTTGTACCTTTAATGATTTATTTGTATGGTGGCAATGTTTATATACTTTTATTTACATTTATTGCTCTAGGTATCCCATCAATCGCTACATTGATATACCTTGGACTGACAGAAAAAAACAGAAGCAAACTAAACATGTTGGATCTTGAATGGCAAAATCAATGGTTAGCGTATTATATGCATCCCCAGACTAGGAAAATGAAGGACTATTGTTCTGGAGCGCTTTGGATATTTACTACTGCACTATTCATAGTTGGTATTTTAACTGGCATTTGGTATTCATGGGTGATATTTATTTTTGCTGCTGGCATTCAAGTTATAATTGAAGGATACTTTCAATCAAAGAGTAAGATTTAGTGATTAATTTATCATACAGGGACTTATACTAAGATATAAGTCCCTGTCCCCATGTCAAAAAAACACTTAAACTTCATGAAGGCATTTTAACCCTTCCTCTAAAGTGTCTTTAAAGAAAATATGTTTTCCATTATTGCACTCGTAGATAAAGTCTTTTGAACTTTTACTTTTATATAGACTAAAATCTCCTACTATTGCTATCTTCATATTATAATTCATGAATTTTTGTAATATCTCACCTGCAAATCTCGTTTTTAAATCAAAGAATTTTTCTTCTAGAACTTCTTTATAAATAAGAACTTTAGAACAATCATTATATTGTGCGTTCCCCATCAAATCCAAAGCATCTTGTATGTTTTCTATACTTATTTCGTCTTTATCAATTATCGCTACTTTAGATTGTCCCTTCTCATCAATTCTCATTATTTTCATCTCCATTTCATTTTAATTATTAATTAGTCAATACTGAAATTGAATTTAACATAATCTCTACAAACTCTATAGTCCCCCAAAGCATAATTCTGACTTTAAAGTCTTTTTCGATGAATTGTACCTTCATTGTTGATTTACCATACTTAGGATCTTTACTGTTCATCACGGCCAATAAGGTATTTGATATACGCATGGCTTCGTCCCTGTTAATTACTTGAATATCTATTACTGTTGAAACAGAAACTTTTTCTTGATTTGTGGTCGTAATATCGTCAGTAGTAAATTCTATATCAGATGAATTATCAGTAATCTGCTTTGCACTATCTCCTTCTGTAAATAGACTCAAATCATGACCAGTAATTCGCCACTGCTTCCCAACTTTATTCGCTCTTAATTTTCCTTCTCTTATAAATTTCCTAATTGTTTTTGGATGCATATCAATCATTTGAGCGACTTGATCAACCGTATAATACTTCCCCATCATTACCTAACACTCCCTATGCTTCTTTATAAGTACAATATATACCATATCATTCTATATGTCAAGTCAATTATCAAGTTGCTGATAACAAAAAAAGCCAACTCCATCACGCATTTTATACGCATAGAGTTGGCTAGTTATTGGACATAAGATAATTTATAATATGTTTTCCATCACTGCTTTCCTATATTCCTCAACTTCTTCAGTTAACCTGTAATTATTCTTTTTCAAGAGCTCAAGAAAACCTCTCAAAGTATTCATTAAGTTGCTATCTACATTATCATTTGCTTTATTAATATATATGTTTTTAGCATCATTTAACATAATATTAGAATTATAGCTAAATAATGGGGTATTATCTAGACCAAACAATGCAACTCTAATATATTGTTTATACAATCCTTTCACATCATTAATTTTCACTGAATCTGGATATTGATTAATAAATCTTTCTTGGTTTAATGCTCTATCTATCACTTCATCCCATCCAATAACAAGTGCTGCATCCTTGGCAGGAACCTTATTAGATTCAACGGACATAATATCGATATAGTCCTTCATATCTGGTGTCAAATTCGGGCTATACTTTTTATAAAATTCATAATTAATAATGGGGAAAAACATCCCTTCTGCTGTTTCAACCTTATATCCGGTGTCTCTTATTTCTATCAAAAGGGCTTTTAACTCCTCATTCTCTACATTGTCAGTTATATTTATATCAAATTCAGTATTATATAGCTTACGCATTTCGTTTTGTAGAGACTCACTGTACACAAATTTTCCTTCTATTTTTTCAAAATCCTCTTTTTGTAATTCTTCAAGTCTATTAATCATAATAGATGCTTGTTCTTCTGAAAGAAGTGAAATATTTTCGTCTATAAAATCAATAACTATATCTAGTTCAGGGGCTTGTTCAATGATTGTATTATATTCTTCCAGTATTCCGTTTTTTTCTTTACTATCCTGATTAGTTAGATTGTTTTGGTCTATTTTTTGGCTGCATCCAATCTGAAAAGCAAAAATTAATATTAATAATGACACTACGATGTTCTTTTTATTTACCATTTTATTTTCCTCCTATGATTTTAAAACTTTCTATTATTAGACGTAATCATTTGAGTTTTGTTCCGAATTTTTTTTTGAAATGCAAAAAGCGCCTCATTTCTGAGACGCTCAAAATTTTTGACTTAATATTTCTTATCTGCGTATCCAACCCAGCCGCCCTCTTTTACAAGGGTCTTGTCAAATTCACCGACTTTGAAATCTATTTCTTCTGAATTGCCTGCTGACGTTACGATAATCTTATCGTTATCAACGTCTACTGTTATAGTAGTATCTTTACCAGAATAGTTCTCAAAAAGATATTCAATCTTTTCTTTTGGTAATTCAATCGCAAACATACCACAATTGTACATATTTTGTCTGAATATTCTTGCAAAGTTTTCTGCAATAACTACATTTATCCCATTAACTTCCAAAGCCCATGGTGCATGTTCTCTTGAAGAACCGCAACCAAAATTCTCTCTTGTTACAATCACAGCTTTATCATCAATATCTTCTGAGCTGTTAAAACCTTCAAGAGTCAAGTCTTCAAGTAAATTAGGTTTTAATGCTTCTTTGGTGATTTCAGTTAGATACTTTGCTGGTATGATTTCATCAGTATTAATATCATTTCTATCTAAGAATAAAACTTTTCCGCTAAAATTCTTCATCGTTTTCCTCCATTACCTATTTATTGTATAACTTTGAATTTATGATTTCCCCATCAATCGCTGTGGCTGCAGCAGTAGCAGGACTCATTAAATGAACTGTACCGCCTTTGCCCATTCTTCCATTAAAATTACGGTTTGTTGTGGATGCACAGGCTTCACCTTCAGCAAGTACTCCATTACTCATTCCAAGACAGGCACCACATGTTGGATTTGTAACACAAAAACCAGCATTTTGGAAAATCTCTATGATACCTTCTTTCAAAGCCATAGAATAGATTTCAGGTGTCGCAGGACTGACAATACCGCGTACATCATCACTAATCTTTTTACCTTTTAATACCTCTGCAGCAATTCTCAAATCTTCAATACGTCCATTTGTACAACTTCCAATATAGATTTGATCAACTTTTGTACCAGTCATCTCGTTAACTGATTTTACTTGATCAGGTTTGTATCCAAAAGTAACCATTGGTTCTAACTCTGTTACATCATACTCACAGACTTTTTCATAATTAGCATCTTCATCTGAAATCCATTTTGAATATTCAGCTAATGCCGCTTCTTTTGAATCAAATTCATCTTTGATGTAGTCCCATAAATATTCAACTGTTGTCATGTCAGGGTAGCATACACCACTTGTACCACCAGCTTCAATAGCCATATTACACAATGTCATACGTGATTCCATTGACATTGCATCCACTACTGGACCTGTGAATTCTATAACCATATTAGTTGCACCATTTACAGTTAATTCTTTAATAATGAAAAGAATAAGGTCTTTTGCATAAACACCAGGTTTTAATTTTCCATTAAGAACGATTTTTATTGTTTTTGGAAAATGGAACGCACATACACCTTTTAATATTCCAACTTCTAAATCGGTTGTTCCTACACCTGCAGCAAAAGCTCCAAAGGCACCATGAGTACATGTATGAGAATCACCCATGATTATTGTATAACCCGGTCTTACAAATCCTTTTTCTGGGAATATCGCATGACATACACCATTTCTTCCAACGTCAAAAAAGTCTTTAATTCCATGTCTTTTCGCCCAATCGCGAAGTATTTTTCCTTGTTCGGCAGTTTTTGAGTCTTTTGCTGGTGTAACATGGTCAATAACCGCTTTTATCTTTGTTGGATCGAAAACTCTATCCATTCCTCTTGCCATTAAATCGGTAATCGCTATAGGAGTGGTGATTTCATGACAAAAAACTCTGTCCAATTTTAATACATGCGTATCAGGAAACGGCATTTCTACTCTGTGCGCATCAAATATTTTTTCTGCTAATGTTTTACCCATATCTTTACTCCTTACTTTTCTTTTATTTATTTTACATTTTTTAAGTATCTTTATTTTACGTTATATAAGCTATATTATATAATATTTCTCGCAAATACTAAAGAATAATTTAATACCATTGTAAAGCATTTTAACGTAAATTTCTTCTCACTTACTGTTAAAGTAATCAAAAAAAGATTACGTTTTTTGCTGTTGATACTTCATCCTCCAAGATTATGTAACCTTTTATATATGAGACTAGTATAATATACTATAAGACTTTTTATGAAATGTTAAATAAAGTGGGTGAGGTTATATATGCCAAAAACGATTGAGAAACAAAAAAAAGAAGAAGTTATAGAAATAAACATGGATTTAGGAGAATGTTGTGATATTGAACCATTAACTCCGCTACAACGTCGAGAGGAAGCATTTGAAATTCGTAAAAATGCAGCGCTATTTCAGAAAGAACTTCCCCTTCCAAATCATCCATGTAACAGTGATGAAGATTTGTATCCAAATAAAATAGGTAACTACTCTAAGGCTCTGCCACACAGTGAACTAGGCGAAGTCAACATTAATGCATATAATGCCTATATACAAGCTTTAATGACTGGTAATCCTGATTACTTTGACGCTATTCCGCTGGGTGGTGTTGTCAAGCTTGTGAATCCTCAAGCTTCTTATGCATATGACTTGTTTGGACCCGATTCGCATCATTTGAGTATGATGATACCTCCAACTTTTAGCAGTGCATGGCGTGCTGGCGAGATGGCTGAAGTTTACTGGCAAGCACTAACAAGAGATGTAGCTTTTATAGATTATGAAACTGATGCTCTTACCAATGCAGCAGCTGCTGATTTATCTAAGTTTTCCGATTTTCGAGGACCTAAAGATTATGGTATTGTTACTCCAAAAACATTATTCAGAGGAGATACACCTGGCGATTTAGTTGGACCATATATATCTCAATTATTTTATAAAGATATTCCTTTTGGGAACACAGTCATAAACCAACATTATTATAGTCCAATAGCTGGAGAGAATTTTATGGTCTCCTACGATGAATGGTTAAATATACAAAATGGAGGGTTACCTAATCATTCTATTTCCTATGATCTTCCCCCACGCTATATTCGAAATGGGCGAGATTTGGGACAGTGGGTTCATGTAGATTTTACTTGTCAAGCTATGCTAACTGCTTGCTTAATACTGCTAAGTTACGGTAAAAAAGCATTAGATCCCCGAAATCCTTATTTATGTTCTAAAACTCAAGTTGGTTTTATCACATTTGGATCGGCACAAATTATAGATTTTGTTTCAAAAGCGGCGCGGATAGCATTGGAAGCTGCTTGGTTCCAGAAATTTTTAGTACAACGTGTGCTTCGTCCTGAAGCATTCGGTGGATATATTCAGAATAATTTAACAGGAGCATCTGACTACCCTATTAATAAAGAAATTTATGATTCACCAGCCCTTTATAAGGTATTCAAAAAATATGGCACGTATTTATTACCTATGGCTTACCCTGAAGGTAGTCCTACCCATCCAGCTTATCCAGCTGGTCATTCCACTATTGCTGGAGCAGGTGCTACTATGCTTAAAGCTTTTTTTAATGAATCATTTGTTATTCCTGACCCAGTCGTAGCCAGTGCAGATGGTCTCTGCTTACTGCCATATGACAAAGAATCCTTAACAATAGGAGGGGAATTAAACAAACTTGCATCTAATATATCCATTGGTCGAGATTTTGCAGGTGTACACTGGCGTTCAGATAACGAAGGTTTGAAGTTAGGTGAATCTGTGGCTATTCAAATTCTTCTAGACTATAAAAATACCTACAATGAAAACTTTTGCGGATTTACACTTACTAAATTTGATGGTACGACTATAATAATATAAATTGACCCCCTTAGAAATAATACGGTTTCTAAGGGGGAGATTTTTTCTTTAGTCTCGTATTATGCTTTCTCTATAAGCATAGTAATTGCATGATTGATTTTACTTCTTCTGTTATTAAGATTATTAGCTTCATTACTAAGATTTCTTAAAATATGTTCAACTTCGTTATATGTATTCCTAACTTTATCCTGCGCACTATTGATTTTTGATTGAACTGCCCAATCCACAAAAAAACCATCGAAGAAATAGTCTGCAAAACCTAAGAATGAATCCAATTGTAAATCAGCATTAATCGTTGTATCAATATCTTTCAATTCCCTCGCAAAAATACCGATCCACTTCTGCATATCACTCATATAACTTTGAGCTTGACTCATTTTATCTCTTTTTGCCATGGTAGATAATACTCCACCACCTAACATATCCAATGTTCCCCAATTTTCAGCTGATTGTAGAGCATCTAGTGCATGATTTATACATGTCATTGTATTATTTCCAGCATTAATTGCCTCATTGACTTCTTTAAGCTGGCTACTAATCATTTTATCCTCTTCCATTAGTCTGTCGATTGCACTCCATTTATCAGGCATATTAGATAGAATAAAATCTCTTTTCTTTTTTAATAGTATTGCATATTCTTCTTTTGCATGACTTAACCGATTATATTTTTCTGTAAGTTTATTCAAGGTACTTTTGCACTCTTTTAGTTGTGATAATACACTATCACATTTCAACTTAGCAGTGAATGCCTCCTGTTTTTCTTTATCCAATTTCTCATCTTTATCATTCAGTATCGTATGGAGAAAATTCGAGAAAGACACTTTACTTAATTTTTCAACATCTTGTTCCTCTTTTTCTAGTACTGATTTTAGTTCTTGCCATTTTTGTTCTAATCGATTACAATCTTCTTTTGTTCTAGTAATAAGTTTCTCACAACGATTTGCTTCACTCATGTTTTCTATACATTCATTTAATTTATTATTTATTTCCTGTCTTTGTTCTTCTTGAAATTGCATGTATGATGCCCCCTTATGCTAAAATTATTCTTTGCTTATCGCTTCATTCTCTTTTATAAATTCCTTCTCTTCTTCTGATAAGAAAAGGTTAACATTTTTATTATCAAAATATATCAAATCAATCGTTGAGTTTTCGTTTTCATAGTATTGAATGGATATACGATCTCCTACTTGTGTAATAGGTAGCTCATTACTTATATTTAATCCTCCAATAAAAATTTTATCTGGTTTTTCATTTATGAGCATATAATAATATGTTGTATCATCAACTATTGCTGCATTTATTCTCTGAATACTACCCTCTAATTCTACTACATCACTTGCATTATTTATTCCCTGCCAATCACCTCTATTCCTCAACTTTTTTATATAATTTGATTTTGTTTTGCTTAATGACTCTCCAACACCAACAACACTATAATCCTGTACATTTACCATTGCATATAATTTAACTAAGCCTTTTTTATCCTTGAGGGGCATAAAATATGTTGCTTCTCCATCGATATTTATCAATATTGGAAATGTTGACTTATACCCTAGATTTTGAACTTGACCCTCAGCTGATTGCATTGCCGCACCTTCATTAGACCCAGACACTTTATACATTGTAGTTTTTTTTGTCCTCGTATCTATAAGCATAAAACCAACCGTTGATTCGTCAGCACCTGCAGAAGTCATCCCAGTATAGTAATAGCACCCATTATTATTATAAACAACATTATACCCCCAAGTTGGAACAATGATATCCTTCTTCGAAAAAACAGAATTCATAAAACCATGAACATATTGACCCCAATCTGTTAATTGATTTTTTATTACTATGTCTGCTGGATAAACCCTATCTACCCATTCTGGAATATCTTCCGTACTAAATTCTTCTATATTGCCATTCATTGCATCAACAATTAAAACACCATCCACTTTTTTACCCCCAAAATGAACGCTATTTTTGTATTTTGTCACAACCCAATAAGGTTTTCCAGTATCATCTAACTCAAATGAATAATCTGTTAAACCAACTGTTTTATATCCTGCCATATAGATATGTCGATGTAGATCATCTGAAAAATAGGCATTAGGTTGATAGCGAACATAGACTTTCTCGCCATCGACTTCTTGTACTAGTTCAATATCATTTTGATTAGTTGCAGATATTTTCAAATAACCCGGCGTTCCATTTTTGTTATCCATCCATTTGAATATACCCGAATGCAACAATGGTGTAACCCAATATAATTTACCGTCTACATTTTGAATTGTACATTGACCAAGTGTTACTTGGCTTCCCAATGCTACTTGCTCACCAAGTTTTTTATCAGCCAGATTTTCAGCTAAAGATTTATCAACAACCGGAATTTGAGATAAATCTATAGGTGTAATTTCCGTTGAAAAATCTTTCTCTTCTACACTACCTATTAAACTTCTATATTCTTCACTTTTTAGTAATGGTGCAGATAGAAATGCCCTAGTAAAAAGTAGTGCAATCAAAAGAATACTTATTACAACTAATACTCTATTTATCATTTTGCTATTTAAAATGAGATTCAAACCATATAGAATAGAAATAAACAAAAGAATTAAAATTAAATTAGTAAAGAAAAAATTAACATTTAATACAGGTAGTACAATGTAGAATAAGCATAGTGATACCATCACCAATGCAATTAAAAAAATGATTCCTAAAGACTTGTTTTCGCTTTTCATAATAACCCCCAATAATATTTTTGATTAAGCTCTTACACTTATATTATAGAATAATTTGATAATAAATCCCATTGCAAAAATGCTACAATAATACATCAAAATAATCATATTTGATATATTATTGTAGCATTCATATAATACTAATCTTATACAATCTTACTTGCCAAGATCATATTTTAGGGAGTGTTTTTCAATTTCAATCTCAATATCACTTAATAGTTTTTGTACACCCTTAATTTGCGGTATTATTTGTCTAAGCCTTACAATCTCTTTTTCATCAACAATACCATCCGATAAAATATCAAATAATTCATTTTTAAATAATTCTAATATTTTATTGGCATTAATTAGGCCATAACCAGATTCAAAAAGATTCTTAGGTTCACTATACTGATAATCCTCTTTACCAATTGTACAATATTCCGAACAATACTGCCGTCGTAAATCTGGATTTTCATACACTTTACTCATTGCATAAACAACGTCTGGACTCGGTTCACCCTCACCCGTTTCATATCTTCCTAAAGTTGCCACGCTGACATGTAACTTTTCAGCAGCTTCTTCTCTATTTAGACGTTCGATATTATTCACATTAAATTTTTCTCTTGCTTCACGATAAATATTTTCTTTTTTCATCACATTCACCACCATATATTTTACTTCATAGTAAATTTAACATCTTATTATATAATATACAATATTTAATAATTAAAGTAAAGTAGACAAGGGTTGGAATTAGGAAAAGGAATAAGTATAGACCCCTGAAAAAGTCTAATGATTTTCAGACCATCACTTCACACAATAAGAAACTTTTAATTTGTTCACATTCTCATGATTGAACTTTATACTCTCCTTCACCACTCTCTTTAATTAACCTATCAAAATCGCTTTCAAATAATCTATCTTGCACTATCCTATATTTTTCAAATTCGCTTTCTGCAAAAGATTTTGCAACAGCCGCAGTAACCTTACCTGAACTTTTAAGAATTTCCATTTCATTAAACTGAAGAAATGCATTAAGCCTATTTGCCCAATCTTCCATTGTCATCGGAATTCTTCTACTTGCTTGTAGTTCTGCATAATCCAAATACATCGTTATAATCCTATTCAATGATTCAATTTCTTCGTATTTTAGATAATTTTTTGCAATTAGCACATCACTTTTTACAATTTTACCATTAGGGGCATTCTTCCAACTTGTTAATCCCATATGCTCTTTACTAGCATTGGTTCTATTTACAATAACCTCAGCAGCAGTATTACCATGTATTGCAAAGTGCAATTTATTTTGAACAATCTTAAAAAATGTTCTAGTAACATTTGAATCATAGGAATAATCCATTGCAGTAGCATATATATCGGTAATCTTTTGATAAAATTTTCTTTCACTGGCTCTAATTTCCCTGATTTCTTCTAAAAGGTGATCAAAATATTCTTCATTTAAAAAGTTGCCATTCTTCAAACGTTCCTTATCTAAAACATATCCTTTAATGGAAAAATGCTTCAATATACTTGTTGCCCAATTTCTAAATTGTACTGCTCTTTCTGAATTTGTTCTAAAGCCTACAGCAATTATCATTTCTAAGCTATAATATTTTGTATTATACGTCTTACCATCTTTTGCAGTTCGTCGGAATTTCCGACACACTGCTTCTTCATTAAGCTCTTCATCTAATATATTTTTTATATGCTCAGTTATAGTACTTCTTCCTTTTCCAAATAATTCAGCAATCAATTCCTGTGTTAACCAAACATTTTCATCAAACACCATTACTTCAATTGAATCAGACTCACTTTGTGATGTAAATATTAAAAATTCAGCTGTACTATTTCGAATCTGATATCTTTTTTCCATTTTCTCACCAACTTATCAATAACTTTATTTTCTAAATTTATTGTATCATAACAAAATCCTCATTTCAAGAACAAACGTTCTTCTTTGCCATTGTATTCACCACATGGATCTCATACTATACATTTTTAATACGCATAGAATTTGTATAATTAATTTCCCCTTGTCCTGTTCTTGTTTGAAAATTATTTTACCTTTATTATTTTTTCAAAATATAATTCATCGTCCGAAAATTCCTCACTTGTACAGGATCTAGCTAATATATCAACCTTTGTTCGATATGTTCCTGCTTCAAAGTCTTTTTCCCATAGCTCTGAAAAAGCCATCACTTCATTGGGTTGAAGAGTTTTTTCTTGAATAACTGTAATAAAGCAATAATTTTCAGACCATTTATTTATGATGTTATTGTTCTCATCATAAATAGTAATCTCATATTTCTGTCCATTACCAAATTTGAATTTCATTTCACTTGATGATATATTTTTTAGTTGAAAATTTACTTCTAATCCTTTTTCAGTACTTTCTATTGTTCCAGTTGTCTCAAATATATTCTTTAACGTCTTAATTATTTTAGTTGGTTTAGTGTTTTTATCTAATTTTAATGATAATATTGGTACAACTTCATCATTTTCTGACTTCATAATGCATGTTTTATATATCTCGACTTTATCATTTCTTCCTTCATGTATTTCTTCACTCTTAGCAAGGCATTCTTGCTGTGTTTTCCAAATAAAAGTTATACCTAACATCACCATTAGAATAGCTATACTTGCTAGAATGGATTTTTTATAATTCATTATGCATACCTCCAAATATGTTGTATACTATTCAGACGAAATGTAATTGTTTTTGTTCCGCTCTTTTTAATAACTGCTTTCAGACAACTCCCTGTCCCCTTGTACTGTGTTATCTTTTATTAATTATCTCCCAATGTCCACCTTTATTTGAGCCAACTCTTTTTATAATCTTTTTTTCTTTTAAAGAATCTGTTGCTCTTCGTATTGTAGATTTTGATACTCCTAATATTTCACTTAGCTTATTTTGGCTAATCATAGAATTTTTTATAATTGCATCTACTATCAGCTTTTCATTATGTGTCAATTTTATATGCTCATTTATATGCTCATTTATATGCTCATTTATATGCTCATTTATATGCTCATTTATATGCTCATTTATATGTTCATACTTTTCAGCACTATTTTTCACAGTAACTCTTGTCATAAAGGCAATTTTTTCATATTTAGGTTCTGGTAATCCCATCCCTTCCATTTCTGCAAACATTCTATCGACACCTTCACCAA
The DNA here is from genome assembly GCA_963662695.2 of Clostridia bacterium. Classification (GTDB taxonomy): domain Bacteria; phylum Bacillota; class Clostridia; order SK-Y3; family SK-Y3. The sequence continues at coordinate 406,901 of CAXXDC010000002.1, forward strand.
ATTCCTTTACATATGTATGGTCTTTTAAAAATTCTGCAATTTTAGGATTTCTTGAAAAATGAATATTTCGCATATTATCCAGTCTAACAAGTCCAGGTAATGCTCCTGGGCTTTCTACTACTAGCTTATCATCAAACATTTTTATTTGTATATCTGTTCCTTTTATACTGTAATCACGGTGACATACTGCATTAACAATTATTTCTTTCCAAACAAATTCAGGGTATTCAGCATTAGTATGGAACTTACCGTCATACTCTAGTTTGGTAAATTCTTTTATTTGTGTCCCTACAAAATCTAAAGATTTTCGTAACATTTCTAATATTGTGCCTTCAAATATGATATCTTTAATTACATTCATCCTAGTCCCAGTTTGTTCAACAACACCTTGATATTTTATAAATCTAATTCTTGCTCTTGGAAAATAGTGTTGTGGCTGTTTCCCAAATAAAAGTATTGCTACACCACTTATATCATATCCATCATCCGTTTTTGTTATAAACTTCTTACCAATAGTTAAAAAATCTATAGGTTTTTTAGAATACCCTATAAGGTCAGCATATTCTTCAACCCTATCCATATTAATATCATCTAAGGTTGCTTTTTTTACTGGTTCATCTTCATAAAATCTATCACCTTTATCATACATTAATTGCAGACGTTCCTCAAAAGTTAGCTTTTTTGATTTATCCCCAACTCTATAAAATACTTCATCTGCCTGATTAGCATGTACGTTCTGACTTTGATGAACTTTAATTATTAGAATTTGATTATCATCACCTTGATTATCAATACAATCTAGAGTTTCAAATTCTACTCTAATTGTAGGTTTACAAAAATCATATCCTACTCTTAGAATTTCATTTATTTTTCCTTCATAACCTTTTATACCTTCTATTTCACCGTTATTATTTATCCCTATTGCCAGCGTGCCTCCATCAGCATTAGCAAATGCTACAAAAGCTGTTGCTAATGCTTTGGGTTCTATACGAATACTTTTTCTATCAAAGGTTTGATTTTCTTTCATTGTCTGGAGTTGTCGTATTGTATACATTTATTCACCGCCTTTAATTACGTTATTCATACATGATGGTATCCAATTTTCTTATAATTTTCTCTTTCTCTCCCGAACCATTAGTAGGTAATCTAAGGATTTGTATGTCACTTCTTTTTAACAAATCATCTTTCATTTTATCTCTTTCCTGTTGTACAGGATTATTTTCATGATATCTTACACCATCGACTTCAATTGCTAAAATAGGTTCTTTGTTAAAGCTATTATAAATAACAAAGTCAATACTTGTTTTATGATGATTTAAGAAATTAATTTCTCGTTTATTTGTTGCTATATCTAATTTTACTAAATTACTTAATTTAATTTGGTAGCTAAATTCAAGACTCTTATACTTTTCATAATCAAGTACTTCTTCAAGTAAATTATAGATTGAATTTTCAGATTCTATATTCGCTCTTTTTTTGAGTTTTTTCTTAAATGTGAGAAGCTTATTGGAATACTCTTTATAGAGTAAATCAAATACAGATATAATTTCACTATCTCTTGCATAATCTTGGAAAGAATATTCTATGTATCGCATTAAGTCACCAATATTAGTTCCCTTTTTTAAGAAAAGATTATTATCCGTAACAAGAACAAACGTATTCTTTGCTCTAGACACTGCTACGTTTACCAAATTAGAATTATCAACAAATTCAATCAACTTATCAGAGCTTTTAACCTTATCTAACACAGTAGAGAAAATAATAGTATCTTTTTCTTTCCCTTGAAATTTATGTACAGTATTTGCCCATATAGATTCTTCAAGATTATTTTTTGCTTTAGATACTTGCTTTCTAAAAGGTGCTATAAAACCTATAGAAGAACATTTAAGCTCATCAAATTCTTCATTATTTAATATCTCTTCCACAATCACTTCTATTTCTCTTAAATTATATATTCCTTTTTCTCCATGATAGATTATACGCGAATGGCTACCTGGCTGACATTTGTAGAGTATTAATGGATTGGTGCTCTCATTGTTAGCTAGGGGAATTAGTTGATTGTCATAAAATTTCTTATTGCAAAATTGAATAATATAATTATTACATCTGTAGTGCTCTCTTAGAAAAGTAGTAGAAATATTATCATTATATACATTTTTTACTGACGATAATATACTCTGTTCTAAATAATCATAGTTATTATTTATATTATTATCACCTATAGTATTTTTCACTTTTTTTCTTACTACATCTTCAACTATAAAAGGCAACTGTTTTAAATCTCCAACTATTACTGCATTCTTTGCACATGATAAAGCTAGTCCTGATGATAATAAATCAGCCTGTGAAGCTTCATCAATTATAATATAATCAAGCATGAAGTTGTTCCTTATAGCATTTCTAATCGAATGAGTGGTGCTGAGAATAACTGGAAATCTTTTTGTGAAATCCAAAAATTTACCCTTATAATTTTTCTTAGTAAATTGTTTAATGTTTTTAGAATCACTAAGATTTTCATATATTAATGATTTAAAATAAATATTTGACTTTCGATGCAATTCATCGATAATTTCTTTATAAAATATGGTTTCTGTTTTTTTAGTATATTTCTTTATTTCAGTATCATATTTTTCAATCTTTTTTTGATAGTAAAGATTTTGATATTGAAGTACTATATCATCATTAAAATTACTTAATTCTTCAAAATTCCTAATTTTATGTTTTATGAAAAATCGAATTTTATTAAAGAAACTTAGCCTGTTTACCTCTGATAAATGAAGCTCGTTATCAACTAAAAAACTCACTATTCTCTCAGTATTTAGTTTTTTAGTGAATTTTTCATGGTACCTTTGATATTCCCTGCCTTTAGTGATTCGTTTAAAATGTTCATACTCAAGTTCAGTTTTTTCTACCCTTAGCATTGCCAATTGATTTTTATCTTCTAGATATTTATTTAATCTGTTTTGAATATCTAGAATATTGTCCTTTAATTCTTTTCTTCGATTAAATTCAATTTTCCATAATTGAAAATCATCTGGCAAATTATATGTTCCAGTAGATAATTCTTCAAAGAACTTTTCAATATTATCAGATTTTCCTAATAGCGCACAAATAAATCCAAACCCTTCTTTTTCAAGTTTCTCATATACATTTTTGAATGCTTCATTATTATTAGAAACCACAGCAACTGTTTTATTTTTTATTATAAGATTTGCAACAATATTTAGAATGGTTTGAGTTTTCCCAGTGCCAGGTGGCCCTTCAATGATACTTATAGAACTACTAAATGCTCTTTCTACAGCTTTTTTTTGACTTAAATTGAAACTAAACGGAAAGATTAGTCTATCGGTCTTTATCTGTTTTTCATTATTATTAAATGTGCCCTCAAAATATTGCGCTAACACTGATTCTTTATTAATAAATACGAGTTTATCATACTGTTTTTTAAGAAAGGAATCAAACTCTCCACATTTACTTTCTGCAATACAACAGGATATTTTTTTAAAATATTCTAAGTAACCTTTATTATCAGCCGAGTTCATAATCTTTGTATCTGTTTTCCTCGCTATTGAACTACCATTTTTGAAATAAATCTTATAATGTAATTTAAACTCTAATATCTTTTTTACACCATTAAATGGAAAATCATTCACATAAACTACTTGACTTTCTTTTAGTATAATTTCACCTATATATCTATCAATATCTACATTTGATTTATAGTACTGGTAAACTGTATCATTACCATAATATTTTATATTAAATTTATTTCCTATATCATTTATGTACTCAACATCCTCAGTTTTATCTCTTTTTTTACCTTTATTTTGGATAAGTATTAATCCATCCTTATAATTCAAAACTTCTGCTCCTTAGTCTTATTGTAGAATTTTTTGTGTACTCATGATGATTATTATAGGTCACCACACAATATTTTAAACCAACAAGATCCGCTAATATGTTCACATAATAGTTCTCCCTATCCATATACAACAAATGATTTGCCGCACTTCATTTCCTGCGGTTTTTTATCATTAGTCAATACAATTCATCAATTGCTATAATAGTCCCAAAACTGTGGATTCTGGAATTCATCTATTGGATTCTTCACCTGCTTGGCTTCTCCCTCTGATAAGTAATACATTGATGATAACACAATCTTTTCATCCTCATCTGCACCATACTTAATAGTGATTTCATTGCCACTCTTTGCAATATCCTCTATTTTACATCCATAAGCAACCTGTAACGACCACAGATTCACACTGCAATCCCAGATGGTGACCGTTGAGTTCCCGATAAAACTTAATGCAATCTTCATGCCAATTTCAATGTTATTTTCATCATTAAGGTTATAATCTACCATACTTTGTGTAAAAGAAGAACAGAGACTTTTTACTGTCCTTTTTTCCACTAAACACCTATAAAGGATATCAATCCATAAGTCATCATCTTTCTCTAATGGAATAATAGGTTTAAATTTGACTCCTAAAATCTTCTGTACATCCTGCGCTCTCTTCCAGAACTTATAAGAAATATTAATCATATCGATATTTTGATTTTGCTGTGGTATCTTCATTCCAGCAATACTCAATTTTCCTTCATGTAAGCTTTTAAGCAACTTGAACCCCTTTACCATATCCTCAACTCTATCCACTTCATCAGTATCTATTCTAAATGAAGCATGAAACTGCCTCTTTTCTTCATCCAAAATGTATGTCAAATGAATAACTTTATTTTGACTCTCCAATTTTATTTCACTAAATGAATTATGTGGTACTCGTTTTATATCTAATTTAATTTCAAAATCCTCTCCAGTTAGCAACAGCGGAAATGGCTTCGGAAATTTTTGAGGAACAATATTCATTACTGCATCAACTATTTCTCTATCTTCATCAAATGGAAATCGAAACAACTCCGTCATCTTCATTCTTGTTCCATTATATAAAATACAACCATTCTCATCCACTTTTACTTGAAGACTTGTCTGAGTTCTATATAATAGCTCATGTAACTTTTCAGGATTATTCAAAACCTCTTGTACCTGTAACTCTTCTGGTATTTCAAAGTTAATATTGAAGGTATTTTTTTCATCTGATGATGTTGCAAAAAGCCCCTCATTACCCACTGAAACATAAGTCATGTTTTCTGGTAAATCTCTTGATAAATTCTTGATAATCTCTTCTGGTATTTTGTCAGAAAATGAACTACTATCTTTTTTAAAGGCTTTTTCGAAATTTGAAAACATACTACAAATCCTCCCCAATATCTTGTAAAACATGAATCTTTGATTTTAAGTCATCCCGAATATCATCTGACATCTCCATAGAGTTTATAAAATCAATAAGTTGTTTTTTGTTTTTATTCCTTCTAACAAGTAGATACCTTATATCATTAGGTGTGAAGTTCAACCATATGTCAGGTTTCTCCTCAATCCCCAAAGAGTACACATTCAACATTGACTTTAGCGCCTTCTTCACAGGCACAATTTGAGGAAGTTCAGTATCTGAGTTATTCATATCTGGTACATATCTCCATTCTCTTTCGTCATGGAACAAGGTAATTTCCTCCCTTCCTTCCATCATTCCTGAAATTGGCTTCGTAAAAAGTAATTCAGTTAGTAAATGATTGTTATAAGGCTCTACCTCTTCAGTACTATCAGTACTCAACGAACTTTTGAAAACACTACGGAAATCATCAGCCAAAGGCGATTTGGGATTTAAATATTTTATAGGTTGTAGTCCTTTTCTAATTCCCCAATACTTAGACAGACCAACACCAAACTCACCATATCCCAATGTATGTGACTCAAGGCGATTTAAGTGTATATCACAAAAACATACCATAGGATATGCTATTTTCTTAAACTCTAGCTTCATGTAAGATATATCCTCCCAATTGTATCTTGGAGGTATTGCCATCTTTTCAAGACATGATGTTAAATGACTTAGTTCCTTCATAAACTTGAAGAAAGTATTCGCACTTTGCTTAGGCTTTATGTAGTCCACTCCCATTTTCACTTCGGTCTTTTCATCATATGGAAAATTAATTTTAGCTATATTATCTTGCATTCAAACCTCCATTATTGTTCTTATATCCACAACCCATTACAATTGTTTTTAACATCAGTGTTCTTTTAACTCTTAAATCAAATAATTTGATGTTAGTAAACCGCCTTATTTATGATACGGGTAAACGTTTCATTCTAAAACAGAACGGTTATGAAGAAGAATCAGTACAAAAAAAGTACGGCGATGGATTATCATATGGGAATGACATTGATTAAACAGGCTCATGCCTATTTTACTACTATCTACTGTTGAAAATATCAACAGTCTATTTTAAACAAGGCTATTATATAGCCTTACTCATCCTATTTCACTTACACAATTCACTAGAGAAATGTTAAAGTGAATTCCATCTAGAAACTTTATCAATGATATTGTTGTTCCACAGAATTTTCTTAGTTCAACATCTGTAGTGGGAGGTTCATCATTTACCACAGCAGCTGGATTTCCATGAGAAAACATATCCGTGTATCTAATAAACAGATAGTCAAGCTTATCTTTCCAATTACTTTTATTGATTCCATCTACTTCAACTAGATTCTCGAAAGTAGCATCATCTTCTTCTTTCACTGCTTCAAATAGTTCCCTCATACCTGGAGTAATTCCATACTTATTGCCTTTTAAATAGCCAAATTTGAAACTTAAGAAACTTTCTAAAACTATCCTTACAGCATTAGGTATTGATTTCTTCTCATCTTCTGTTAATGAATCATTTTCAAGATATTTAATTAATAGTTGAAGCTTTGAGTAATACAAAGTAGTAAAAAAAGCTATTTCCTCCGGTAAATTAATAATTTCAGAACCATTATTATATCTTGCTTTATAAACATTCATTTCTTGTTGTTCTGGTTTCTTTTTTCTATTATAAAACTTAAGAAAATTATTCATAATTCTAAGGAATTTGAAACTATGGCTACTAATAAACATTTGCTTAATAGTTTCAAACTCTTCATAAATCATGTTTGCTGTATTGAACATCCTATCTTCATCAATACTCGAAATTGGGTCATCCATAAAAACAATATAATCTTTATAATTTTCTTTACCAACTTCATATGACATTTTGCTTAGAAAATATGCAAAAGCAAGCGTTGTCTTCTCACCTTCACTTAATGAGTGTTTTAACGAATTTTTCGCTACCCCTTCTGTGTAGACTACCGTCAATTGATTTTTAATTGATACTTTAAACTTTGATATATTGAGTTTAATAAGATACTCATTAACTCTCTCTGATTCAACTTGGAGTTTACGTATTTCTTCATCAATCTTCCTTAAATTTTCTTCCTGTTCCTTTTCTTTTTTAATTTTCAGACTTTCAATTTCTTTTAGTCTTGCAATTGGTTCTGGAAGTTTTGTGTTCTTCGATACTTGTTCGCTAAACTTCTCGTAAAATAAACTTCTCAACTTGCTTTCAATTTTGCCAGTTGTTGTTCTACTAGATATATAATTTCTAATAGTACTTTTTGATTCATTAAATGAAGATAAGAATTTATTGTATGAGTCAAGAACCTGTAAAAATTCTGATAAGTCTGTGACTGCTGAATATTTATAGTCTTTTAGCTTAGCATTAATGTCGTTTTCAACGTTTAGAAAAAGCTTATCTATTTCATCTGCGTCGCATTGTTCAATCGCAGAAAATTCTTTACCTATTGCAACTTTATACTTAGAAATCAAGTTATTTAAAGTAACCTCATCTCTGTTACTCAACCGTTTTCTATCCTCTTTTATAACTTCCAAATGCTGTTCCAGTTTCAGCTGCAATTCCTTTAGGCTCTCATCAAAGTACCCCTGATAATCAGTTATTATTGCATCAATTCTCGACTCAATGTTTAAATCACATAACGGACATTGCAAATTACCATTTTCTTTTGTTGATATTAAAAGTTTCAAACCATCTTCAAACCAACTAGTAGCATTGCCAACAATTTTTTCAGTGTTATGTTTCTGAATTTTTTTTACTATTTTCTGCTGTGCTACATTTTTTATCTCAATATTTACATCACCATATATTTCTTTGATGGCTGAACTCAGTTTATCTTTTTTCAATCCATTAAGTAGCTGAAGGTCATTATTGAAATCATTTCTTTGAGATAATTCTAATTCTTTTATATGTTTTTCTATATCCTTTTGAATTATATTTATCTCACGAAAACTAGAATTATAATTATTTTCTGGTTTAACTAGGTTCTTACCCTTCAATGACTTTTGGGAGTTCCACTCATCTCTGATGGATTTTGATACACCCTGAATTCTAGCAGACAAATCAATAATCTCTTTTCTTAGACCTTCTTTTTCTGTTTTGCCTATTTCCCTTGAATGTTCTTTATTTCTTTCCTTTAGCTTTTTAATACTTGGCGATTCAATTCTTGTAACTGCACTATCATTTGTACTAAATCTTCGTGTATTTGTCGAATTACCATCGTATAGATAATTTGATACAAACAAGGAATTAAATACATAAATTTTTTCACTTGGGAAACTATTTTTTTTAAGTTTTACCAAATTACCATTTAAATCAAAATCGACTACTGACTGACCATCGAATAGATTATCATAAATATCTATTTTAATGTCTGGGTCTTCTATTTCACTACATAAGGAAACAAGTTTTGACAAAACGGTCTTACCTGAACCATTTTCACCATAAATAATATTAAATCTCTTAAATTCGTTAATGCTAGTTCCTTTGAAGTCCTTATACGAAGCAATGTTTCTAATTCTATTTATTCTCTTTATCACAACTACTCCCCCTATCAATACTTATATTTATTTCACTAGCATCAATCACATATATTTCATTTATTAATAGTTATAAATTAACTTCATTTTAAAAAATTTCTTCTAGACCGTACAAACTTAAAACAGAATGTTTTCATCATATACACATTTAAACCGCAACGTTTGTAGCATACTATAATTCATCATTTGTGATACACTTCCCCCCACCATATCCCAAACCACCAAAAACCACCAACGTATTTATACAATCATTTTCCTCATACATTATAACCTACAATATGCATAGTCACACTTGTTCTTGCATCTATACTTTTGTGTATGTACCTACAAAAAAGGTTTCTCTTTTCAAACTAAATATGGCAACGTTTAAATATCAGTATTAAGATATTTATTATCCACATCCTCAACAAGCACCTTCATCTGACTAATAGCAATCTTATTCAGTTTCTCTAACCTTGCACTTTGCTTCATTCCCTCATTTATAAATACTGCATTTAAACTCTCAAGATTAGACAGGCAAACTAATTGTGATACATTTGCATAATCTCGTATATTTCCCTTTTTATCAGGATTTTGCTCTCTCTACATCTTCGCTGTCATTCCAAACAAAGCCATATTAAGCACATCCGCTTCCGAAGCATAAATGATACTTCTCTGTTTACTACTTAATTCATCAGGTATTAAGTTCTCTTTTATAGCATCAGTATGTATACGGTAATTTATCTTGGTAAGATTTCTTTTTATATCCCATCCATTCTGTAATTGCTCCTGCTCTTTTAACCGTTGAAACTCTTTAATCAGATATATCTTAAACTCTGGACTAATCCACATACCAAACTCAAATGCAATATCTTTATGAGCATAAGTACCACCGTATCTTCCTGCCTTTGCCATCAAACCTATCGCATTTGTCTTATTAACCCACTCTTTGACACTTATTTTGTAGCTATTTAATCCTGCATGACTTTTAATTATGGCAAATTCGCCATAATTAAAATTAGGGTTATGGATTCGCTCCCATATTCCAAGATATTCAACTGTATTTCTATTTCTTAGCCAATCGGAAATAAAGAACTCTCCATCCTTTGCTTTCAGCATGTCTGTTAGCGATATGTAATCTTCTTCTTGTACTAAACTAATGGTTATTTCAGTGCCTTGTACATCAATCTTCTTTTTCTTTGAAGCCATAATTTTGCCCCCTTTCAAGACACTTAAATCACCTATAGAACAACGCACCATGATAGGCATTTTTCTATACATGCAATACTTATGCCTTTTAAGTATATAAGTTTTTTCAGTTATTACATCCCCACCCATTATACACCAATTGCCTCCCATTTACAATATTAACCCTTTTTCTACATTTTCCAACAAAAAAATAGCCATGTACACATCAAATTTGTACTTTGGCTATTTATAAGATCATTATATTATTTTCTATCATCCTATCGTTACCCCAAGTTCACGCAACAACTTCACACAATCTTTATATCCTGCAATATACATATTTTCACTTATACCTGCATCTTTACTTGATATGTTTTTAATATATTCATTAAGAAATATTTTGTCTTGCTCATTTAATGTTTCCATTAATTGCTGGAGTTTATCTCTATTTTTATTTAGATAATCCTCATTTTGCTGCCATTCTTTGTCTTGTATTATTTCTCTGTATGCGCTCGTGTACATCTGTGTGATAAAGTTGCTGTAAAACCATTTGAAGTCATCCATTGAGTTGCCTCCTTTTTTTAGTTGAGTGTTTAAAAAGCTAATCCATCCTCCAAACACTAGTATGTTTATAAAATCGTTTAACTTCAAGGTCTTTGATTTTTTGACGTATCCGTTCGATTTCTTTTTTATTTGCATCCTTGTTTTCTCGTATTAATCCATTTAATTCCAATTCCAACTGATTGATGACTTTCCCAATTTCATCAGCCTCCTGTATGAGCTTATCGTTTCTTTTCCTAAGTTCCATACTTGTCATACGCATATATGTTTTTCCTCCCAAAAAAATGTTATTTGGGAGGAAAAAAGAAAAGTGCACGGCAGAATAATTACATGATTTCCATGTAATTTCTACACGTGCACCGAATGTTTAAACACAAATAAGCATTTGCAAAAACGGGCAAAATCGCTTATAATAACATAAGGTCGCTGTGGTAGCGAACGCTATACGTGTAGACAGCTCAATCTGCCTGCGCGAGCTTTCGGGTGTGCCTGCACCTGAAAGTCACGGCGACTTATTCAATTTTCCTCCATTTCTAATTATATCTATATTATTGAAAAAACGCAACCACTTTTGAGAATTTATTGTCATAATTCGTCATATCGCCACAATATTTCCTTAGACTCATGTTGATAGGTAAAATGAAACGCAAAGAATTGAATGAAATAGCTCCTTTTTGCGTTAAACTATTTTGACGGATTGGACTCAATAATTCTATTGAAACCTTCAATGGCTAGTTCACCGATAATCATTATCACTTCATCAAGTGTTTGTGAACGATCTGATTCAAACCATTGTTGATAAACGGAAAATATACCCGAAAGTGTATATTCTAATATGTAATCTAAGGCGTTGTCGTCTAAATTCGTTTTTTCTTTTATCTGAGATATCAAAGATGTTTTCAAATAGTCTTTAATTTTTTTGATTAGATTGCTTGCAGAAGTTGAATTAATCAACCTACTGTAAAAATCAACATCAGCATAAACTATAGCTGTGATTTTTTTTAATACAATATACATATTGTCTTGCACCTCAAAAAAGTCTATAGTATCTAACAAATCTTTTAATACCTCTAGCAGTTCGTCTTCAATTTCGTTCAATAGTGCATATACGTTTTCGTAATGGGCATAAAAAGTATTTCTATTGATAAATGCAATCTCCGTAATCTCTTTAACAGTTATTTTTGATATATCCTTTTCTACTAAAAGTTGTGAAAAGGCATCTCTAATAGCAAGTTTTGTTCTTATCCAGCGTTTATCCTTTTTCTTTCTTGAATTTCCCATTATTTTCTCCTTTTATTTGGCAATATCCGCATATGTGTTCGATAACGAACATTTGGTCTCATTTTAACTATTGTAAATAATCTATATGCTAATTATAATAGTCACATGTTCGATAAGTCAAGATAGTATAAATAGGGTGGGATACAGAATTGAAAAATATTTATCCGCATAAATATAGTAGAAAGAGTATATCGGATGCGGTAAACACTATTCTTAACGTTTTAGCAGTAAAAGGCAGAATAACTGAGATGGAAAAATATATACAACACGGACAAATTACATGCTTAGAACATTGTCGTGCTGTTGCATATTTCAGTCTATTACTTGCACATAGTCTTAATCTAACCTGTAATTATAAAAGTCTGGTTAAAGCAGCTTTATTGCATGACTATTTTCTATATGACTGGCATGAAAAAAGCACTGAACATCGTTTACACGGTTTTCATCACCCAAAAAAATTTGGCTGGATTTACGAAACAGCTCTATGTTCTGTTCGGGAGCATAAATATATTAATAGAGGTTTTCTTAACGGTCCATATTGTCCTATTTACGGCTGTGGTGCAGTTTTGGTTGTTATTTTGTTAAGTAGAATTGAAAATACTATTATATTGTTTTTTGCAAGTGTTGTTATGACTTGCTCGCTTGAATATTTTACTGGTTGGATGTTAGAAAAAATGTTCCATGCAAAGTGGTGGAATTACAGCGATAACAGGTTTAACATTCACGGTAGAATTTGTCTATTAGGTGCAGTTGCTTTCGGAAGTTTTTCGGTCATTTTATTAAAAATTGTACATCCAGTTGTAATACAGGTTACCAATACTATTGTACAACATGATATTATCATGCTTGCCGTTTTGATAGTTAGCATTATAGGTATTGATATAGTCTATACATTTATTTGCCTCAAAAAATTCAATTCAAAAATCAAAAAAGTATATCAGACAATTGGAAATCTCGTCCTGTTGCCTAACAATACATCGATAAATATTCTGCTTAATGAACATTACTCACAATATAAAGAAAAAATGTCCCAGCTAATAAAATATTTTAATGGTCAGGAATTGAGAATGATAAAAGCCTTCCCTAAAATGAAATCAACACTTTATAACGGTACCATACATAAAATATATATATGGCTGAATCAACAACACAAATGAACAAATAAAAAAAATTAAATTAGGAGGCGTGAATTGTATGGATAATACTTTTAACGAGCATGTTAAGGCTTTTGGAGCTAAACAAATTTTATCTTATTTAGACAAGGATCCAAAAAACAATATCCCCAAAACACTCAATCTTTTGCAACAGTTTGATAGCAATGACGCCATAACAAAACAGATAAGTGGTATTCAAGAATTGATGAATGACAAAAGCGGAAAATGGTATAAATATGTTATCAGTTTTTATAACGATATCGACAAAAGCGTTCGTGAAAAATTTTTAGAAACTTTCGTTATCAACTCTTTCATCCTTGGAAGTCCACATCGAAAAAGATGTAAAGAAGAGTATGACTGCGATATTCCATGGGTAATCTTATTTGACCCAACATCCGCTTGTAATATGCACTGTACTGGTTGTTGGTCTGCTGAATATGGTAACAAACTTAATCTTACTTTTGAGGAAATGGACAGCATTGTTACACAAGGAGAAGAATTGGGAATACATTTTTACATAATGACAGGCGGAGAACCTCTTGTACGAAAAGATGACATTATCAAACTTTGTAAAAAACACAGCAATTCAGGGTTTCACATTTTCACAAACGGAACATTGATTGATGAAGACTTTTGCAAAGTAATAAAAGAAGTTGGAAATATTACGCTTGCTCTAAGTTTAGACGGCTTTGAAGGAGAAAATGACTGCAGACGTGGTTCAGGTACTTTTAACAAAGTTATAGATGCTATGGACTTAATGAAACAATATAAACTCTTATATGCTGCCTCGATTTGCTATACTAGCAAAAATTACGGAACTGTTACTTCCGATGAATTTATTGATTTAATGATAGAAAAAGGTTGTAAACTGGCTTGGTACTTCCACTATATGCCCGTTGGAAATAATGCAGTAGTTGAACTTATGCCAACAAAAGAACAGCGTGAATATATGTATCACAGAATTAGAGAGTTAAGAAAGAACTGTAATCCAAAAGAGATTTTCACTATTGATTTTCAAAATGACGGAGAATTTGTCGGTGGTTGCATAGCTGGAGGCAAAAACTACTTACACATTAACCCAAACGGCGACGTTGAACCGTGTGTTTTTATCCATTATTCAAGTGCTAACATCAAGGAAGTCAGTTTGCTCGAGGCTTTGCACCAGCCATTATTTAAAGCATATCAAGAAAATCAACCTTTTAATAAGAATTTATTACAGCCTTGTCCAATGCTTGAAAATCCAGAAAAATTGATGCAACTGGTTAGAGAAACAGGGGCAAAATCAACAGATTTACAATCCCCAGAAACAGTTGAACATCTTTGCGGAAAATGCGTTAATTATGCAAAAGATTGGGAACCAATTGCCGATCATTTATGGGAAGCAAACGGACATAAATTGGACGATAAAAACAATTTAAGTATTAATATATAAATAGCTTTCTGTATCAGGGTAGGTATATGATACATACCTACTCTGACAAAACTAAAGTTTTTACCAAGTTCCATAATAAAATTCTTTATACTCCCAAGTAATGCTTTTTGCAAGCATAGTTCTTCCATACTTTTTGTTTTAGATAGAATCATTAAATTATTTGTCCACGTAATTTGTGTCACCAGTGGTGACATCCCCATTCAGAGCTAGCAATTTTTATGCTAAGCATTTTCCCAACATCCCAATATAGGTTTATTAGCTCTTCATTTACTTTTTGAAAGGCATTATTTTTTGCTTTTTCTATTCTCGTCATAACTTCTTTGAAATTTATGTTTCGTTCAATCTCCTTATTCATTATAACCTCCTGAAAATACAAAACTATTACGATATCCTAACATTCATCTTTTATTAATTTCTCTTTTAGTATATTCTATTTATCAATTTCTGTAAACAGCAAAAAAGCCGACAAGATTATATAATCTTATCAGCTCATTTTCTCATATGGTCATTTATCCATTTCACAATATTTTTTTGAGTATACTTTCCACATGCAACCCCAATACCTAAGTTACATAATTCATCTTGAGAAAAAGTTATTTTTATTTCATTAAGTTCTAATAAAATAAGCATAACATAAATTCCTATTCTCTTGTTACCATCTACAAAAGGATGATTATTCATTATTCCAAAACAAATTACAGCACATTTTTCTATTATGCTAGGATATAAGTCTATTCCATCAAAAGTTGCATTAGCATTATAAACAGCAGATTCTAATAATGCCATATCCTTTATTCCATCCGATCCACCTGTAGCATTAACCATTTTCTTATGCAATTTCAAAATGTATTCTAATGATATAGATTTCATTTAGCTAACTCCCTAAATGCTTTTATATTTTCATGTAAAATTTTATCTGCAATTACATCCAATTCGTCTTCTACAATATTTGTTTTGTTAAATTCATCAAAATCAATAATCACATATTTTGGTTTATTGTTCTTCATAACAACAATTGACTTATCTTCATCAACCATTTTTGCTATTCTTGAAAAATTTTGATTAGCCTCTGATATAGAAACCATCTTCTTAGTGTTTACTAACATATTATTACACCTCCTAAGGATATTATAGCACAATTTAGGATAAATTTATACTAAATTATTTTTCAAAAAAAGCCGATAAGATTATAAAATCCTACCAGCTATAATATTATTCATGTAAGCGGTATTAGTTCAGCAGGTTGCTTATAATGCTCTTGATAAAGTGAAACGCCAGATTGATTATTTTCTTTGAGATGCTTAATCAAATTTTCACGTTCTAACTGTTTAATATCTTCACGCTTCCCATAGTGAACAAGAATTTTTTCAGCAAGCCCCTCAATTTTTTCTCCCGATACTGGCATTGTGCAAAATTCTTTGATTGAACTAGCAAAGTAAGCGCCATCCATCGCTCTTTTGTATTCTTCCAATAAGTAACTTCCATCAGCTTTTTTTACATAGGTTATTGCAACAGGTACAATGCTTCCGCCCTTGTTTGAGAGAACATTATCATATAACCGATATTGAGAACTAAATGTTGTTATAAATACCTTCAGTTTATTTCCTTCTTCATATTTTCCAAAGATACGAGGTGCAACGATTGTAAAACCTTGTCTACTGCTTTTATTCTTCTCAATTTCTGTCTCATATACTAGCTTTTCGAGAAGGTCAGTTCCATCATATGAAAAATCAGGGAGAATGATCTCTTGTCTTATCTCTAATTTTTCGTACCATTCCATTGGAGATAAGGACTCATCTATGACGTTATTTCTTTCACCTAGTAATTCTTTACAAAGCAACATCATTATATGACCACGCAAGCCTTCTGCGTTGCCTTTTTCAAATTGTAAGAGTAAATACTTAAGTACCTCTTCATTTCCATCTCTGTAATTAAGTTTAATAAGCTCTTCATATTCCTGCTGATGCGCTTTTATATAGTCCATTGGATTTGATGATTCTTTAGGTGATGATATTATAATCTCTAAATTCTTTTCTATAAAATCAGTAGATTTCTCCATTCCACTTTTCATTGTCAACTGATTGTCAAAATCAATGCCAAGGATATGAATACTTGCATTTTTAATAATTCCTGAAAACTCATCACTAATGGTTATCATTGTATTTTTATCTATTTCTTTTTCGTGCATTATAGATAAACCAGTACCACTACGATATTCAGATAATTCTTTTTTAATAACATCCAAATCCGAAACAGCAATATTCATATTGAATACTTCACTTTTACTTTTATTTCGATTTGTCCCAACCAGCAAGGTATAATAAATATCATTATTATCTGTTATTTCAGGCTCTCTCCATACATACAATTCCAAACCTTTCATTGCTGATTTCTTTTCTTCTAAGATATCTTGAAGCAAAACTATATTCTCCCCAAACCTAGATAAATCTCCATATTTATTTTCAAAAGAAGCTCTTGGAAATGTAAATGTAGTTTGATATTTTGATTCATCAAGTTCACCTTCAGATTCCATAGTACGAAATGCAAAAGTTACTTCATCGACATTATCAATCATAGAAAACACTACTAATGCGTTTGTCCTTGAATTTGTCTCGATATTAGAATCAGGTGTTACAATTGACCATTCACCTTCATATTTTGTATTTGTAGCAGGTTCATAGTAAATTGTAAGGCTATAAGGCTTATCACTTGTTTCCATAGAAATATATCGTTGTTTAAAATAAGGATCTGGCACAGGTAGATTACCTGCAATATGACTAACTTTACTATTGTCCCCTACATATAATGTTCGATATTTTGAAATCTCTGTTAAGTTATATGAACCTACAACTATATCCGTTGGATTCTCTTTTCTATTTTCTATTGCTCCACCTAAATATAATGCACCTAATATAGTAGATGCTATTAAAATGACTGAAAAAGCAATTATAAGTTTAGATTTTTTATCGTGCTTCATAATTGACACCAATCTTCCCTTTAAATTCTTCTTTTCCTCACACATTGTTGCTTGCAATACCCCTATAGGATATTTTCGTTCCTCTGCGAGGGATATTAGCGTGTCCCCATAGACTTGTTTTTCCTCTTTAGTAAAGTTTTTTATGACTGTTTCGTCACAGGCTAACTCACAAGCATTATTTATTTCTTTTTTTATAAAATATATAATAGGGTTAAACCAATGAATGGATGCAGCAATCATAGTCAACCACTTTACCCCAACATCAAGATGTCTCATATGTGTAATCTCATGTAGTAGAATATTTTTAAGTTGCGTATCGTCAAAATCACTATCTGGAATTAAAATTGTCGGTCTGAATACGCCAATTAGCATTGGTGTACTTATATATTGATTACGTAGCAGTTTTATATTCTCTCTTCTCTTTAGCAAAGCAGTTAATATTGCATTTTCGATATCCTTCGCTGGTCTATTTCCTCGCTTAATATGTCTTACAAATTTTATATATCCAGTCATATTAACTACAAGTACAATCGTTGCAACCAGTAACCATATGTAATAAACAAACTGATTAAATGAATCATTTAAATATCTGCTATGATCAATATCTTTATTATACTCGCCATTTGCTACTTTTTGTTCAACCGTTTGATTGATTAACGAAGAGTGATTAAATAAACCTTCATCAGTATTATCTGTTTCTTGAGTATTAACTTCGTTATTTTCATGGGTTATTGTTGTAGAAGTCCCATCACCATAGAAGACATGATTCATCATACTATCTTGAAATGAAAAAGGAACTATAAGTCTAAATACAACTATAATCCATATATAGTATTGTACTGACTTCGATAGCCTATTTTTCATAAAGGGTTTAATGGTAAATAGTATGATTGCTAAAATACTAGCGGATAATGAAAGGGATAATATTAATTTAATTACTTCATTCATCACTCTTTTCACCTACCTTAAATAATGTACGCAACTCCTGAATTTCGTTTTCATTTAACTTTTTACTTCCTATGAGAGATGCCACAAGGTTTTTAGCACTCCCAGAATATACACGGTCTATCAATGTTTGAGTCGTATATTCGTTATATTCAAATTCACTTACTAAAGGCCTATAATAATATACTTCTTTTTTAGTTGCTAAAACAACGCCTTTTTTGCATAATCTTCGAAGTAATGTCTTTATAGTAGATGTCTCCCAATCGCTTCGCTTCTCTAGTGTTTTCCTAATATCTGCAAGTGGTAGTTCATCTCCAGCCTCCCATAATACACGCATAACCTCTACTTCTGAATCAGTAATTTTAGAAATTATATTGCTCATTCATATCCTCCTCGCAAGCTACAACCGTAACCTCTGCATGAATAGTTTACACCCGTAACCTTTTCATGTCAATATATATTTTTTAGGCGCACAAAAAAAGCCGACAAGATTATACGATCCTATCAGCTTGATAATGCATAATTATTCTCATAGCTTCTTTATAGTATTCATGTGATATCCTACCATCTGTATATCAACAAAAAACATCTAACTTTTATTTAAGTTCAATATGAATTTCTTTCCCTAATCCTTTTGCTACTTTAAATAAAAAATCTAATGATGGATTATAATTACCACTTTCTAATCTACTAATATTTGATTTTTGTGTACCAGTGCGAAAAGCAAGCTCTTCTTGCGTTATATTTTGCTCTGTTCTTGCTTTAATTATTTCTGAAATAATTTCGTATCGTGGTTTAAGTTTTTCATATTCAGCTTTAAATTCTTTATCTTTCATTAAATCTTCTTGTACCTTTAAAAATGATACACCTGCTCTACTCATTCTCACACCTCTTTTCATAATCATATTTATATCTAATAGCCTTTTCTAATTCTCCTTTAGGAGTAGCATTAGTTTTCTTCAAGAATCCATTCAGCAATACAAATATATTTCTATGATACGCAAAATAGAATATTCTTGAAGCATCAGAGCTTGATTCTCAACTCATATATTCCTTTATATTTTTTACTTTTTATAGGTTTTACATACGGTTCTCTCAAATTTATTCCATGTTCTTGCAAAAGTTCTATTTCACTATAAGCTTTTGCTCTCATTTTAGGTTGAAGAGATAATAGAAAATCTAGTACTGGAACATCTCCATTTTCTTTCATATAATATTCTACTTTCCAGTGCATCTATTATTCCTCCATATTATAGTATATGTTCCTTCTTGTTTTATGTTATCATATACGATAACATAAAACAAGTGATTTAAACAACAAAAAAGCCGACAAGATTATTAAAATCCTATCAGCTCACTCAATTGATCCATAGTTATAAAATAGGGACGTTTTGTTTTGCCATTAATGTGGCAAACAAAACGTCCCTATGCCATATTTACTTTATCCCTATATCTGTTCTAAAGTGCATATCCTTAAAGGATATTTTTTCTACTGCTTTATATGCTTGTTTAATTGCTTCATCTAGATTACTTCCAAGTGCTGTAACGCCTAGTACTCTTCCGCCAGCGGTAACAACAGTATCACCATCTAACTTTGTTCCTGCATGGAATACTGTAACACCTTCCATCGTTTCTGCATTATCAATTCCTTCAATAGGATAACCTTTTTCATATTTTACTGGATACCCACCTGAAGCTGTAACTACACAAACCGCTGCATTATCTTCCCACGCAACATCAATTTCTGATAATTTTTCATCGATTACTGCATTAAATATTTCTACCAAGTCGGTCTTTAATCGTGGTAATACAACCTGTGTTTCTGGGTCTCCAAATCGTGCGTTATATTCGATTACTTTCATACCATCCGCTGTTAGCATCAATCCAAAATATAGTACACCTTTAAATTTTCTGCCTTCTTGGTTCATTGCCTCTACTGTTGGTTTGAAGATTTTATCCATACAATATTCTGCAATCTCTGGGGTATAGGTTCTACTAGGTGTAAATGTGCCCATACCACCTGTATTTAATCCTTCATCGTTGTCTAACGCCCTTTTATGATCCTGTGCGCTTACCATAGGTACAACAGTTTTTCCGTCAGTAAAGGATAATACTGAAACTTCTGGCCCAGTCAAAAACTCTTCTATAACAACTCTGTTTCCAGCTTCACCAAATTTCTTATCTTCCATGATGTCGTTTACAGCATCTACAGCCTCTTCATAATTCTGTGCAATAATAACACCTTTACCAAGTGCCAACCCTTCTGCTTTAACAACTGTAGGAAAGGACACGTTTTTCAAGTAATCAATCGCATCTTTACTATGTTCATATACTTCATAATTTGCTGTAGGGATACCATATTTTTTCATCAAATCTTTTGAAAATACTTTACTTCCCTCGATAATCGCAGCATCTTTATTCGGTCCAAAGGCTCTTAAACCTTTTGCTTCTAATGCGTCAACCATACCAAGTACAAGTGGATCATCGGGCGCAACGACTGTTAAATCAATTGCGTGATCTTCTGCAAATTTTACGACTTTATCTATATCTGTTGCACCAATATCAACACATTCTGCTAAATTTGCAATACCACCGTTACCTGGTGCACAGTATATTTTTTCTACTAATGGGCTTTGACTGATTTTCCATACTAGTGTATGTTCTCTACCGCCACCACCGACTACTAATACCTTCATATGTTTTATACCCTCCATCAACACTAGTGTTTAAAGTGTCTCATTCCTGTGAATATCATCGCTATACCATATTTATTACATGCATCTATTGACTCTTTGTCTCTGATTGAGCCACCTGGTTGGATAATCGCCGATATACCTGCTTTTGCAGCTGCTTCAACACAATCAGGGAATGGGAAGAAAGCATCTGAAGCCATGACTGCTCCTTTTGCATTTTCTCCTGCATAGTTAATAGCAATATTTGCTGCTGTTATTCTGTTTGCTTGTCCTGGCCCTACGCCAACAGATTGACCGTTCTTTGCAAGTGTTATTGCATTGGATTTTGTATGTTTTACTAACTTCCAAGCAAATATTAAATCTTTCATTTCTTGCTCTGTCGGTTTCTTTTCAGTTGCATACTGAATATTATCCATGTCTAATAATTCTCTATCTATATCCTGTACCAATAATCCACCCGCAACTTTTTTCATATCAAATGTACCAGCAGAGTGTTTTTTATCGATATCTTTTAATTCTAATACTCTAATGTTTTTCTTTTGAGTTAGTATTGCAAGTGCCTCTTCACTAAAAGATGGGGCAATTACGATTTCTACAAATATTTTATTGATTTCTTCTGCTGTTTTTCCGTCGATTTCACGATTTGCAGCAACGATTCCGCCAAATATGGAGACTGGATCTGCTTCATATGCTTTCATGTATGCATCATAGATATTCTCAGCACTGCCTACACCACATGGATTTGCGTGTTTTACACCTATAACAGTTGTTTCATCAAATTCTTTTAATAAGTCAAGTGCACCATTGGTATCATTAATATTGTTAAATGATAATTCTTTACCATGTAATTGTTTTGCTGATGTTAAGCAACCAATATTGTGACCCACTTCTTTGTAAAATACTGCTTGCTGGTGAGGATTTTCACCATATCTCATATCCTGTACTTTTTCAAATGTTAATGACAATGTTTCTGGGAATACTTCTTCCCCAACTTGTTCTCTTAAATATTTCGCTATCATTGTGTCATAATGACTTGTGTTTTCAAATACTTTATAGGCAAGTTTAAATTTTGTTTTTAATGATACTTCCCCATTTGCTTTTAACTCTTCGGTTACAACTGCATAATCAGCAGGGTCAATAACTACTGCTACATCCTGATAATTTTTTGCTGCTGCCCTTAACATTGTAGGACCACCGATATCTATATTTTCTATGGCTTCTTCAAGTTCTACGCCCTCTTTTAATATTGTTTGTTTAAATGGATAAAGGTTGATTACTACAATATCGATTGGCGCCACATCTAATTCTTCGATTTGTTTCATATGCTCTGAATTACTTCGCATAGCAAGTACACCTGCATGTATCTTCGGATGTAATGTTTTCACTCTTCCGTCCAAACACTCTGGAAATCCAGTTATATCCGATACGCCAATTACATTTACCCCTGCATCGCTAATCGCTTTTGCAGTTCCACCAGTTGATATAATTTCATAGCCTAAAGTATCAAGTTCTTTCGCAAACGCAATGATGCCAGTTTTGTCTGAAACACTAATCAGTGCTCTTTTCTTCATATGTATTGTCCTCCTTATGCTAATTTTTTTCTTCACTTATGCGTACTTTTCGTCTTTCTACTTTCAACTTGCCTTCACAAAACAAATTAATCGCCTGAGGTAGAATAATCCATTCAGCTTCTTCCATGACTCTTCTTTGTAATGTTTCAGGAGTATCATCCTGTCTCACTTCAACGGTCTGTTGTAGGATAATAGGTCCACCATCCGTAATTTCATTGACAAAATGAACAGTAGCACCTGTTAATTTCACGCCATATTCTAATGCTTTTTGATGAACTTTCAGTCCATAAAAACCATTACCGCAAAACGCAGGAATTAACGAAGGATGTACATTAATAATCTTATTATGATATCGACTTATTAACTTTTCTCCAACAATACATAGAAATCCTGCCATGACAATTAAATCTACGTCATTTGCTACCATATGATCTACTACTGCTTGGTCAAAACTTCCAACAGAATCATATGCTTTTCTTGAAATAACAGTATGGGGAATCTGATGTTTTGCTGATCTATCTAACGCATAAACACCTTCTCGACTAGAAACCACTGTTGCAATTTTAGCATTTTTTATCGTACCTTCTTCTATTGCATCTATAATTGCCTGTAGATTGGTTCCACCGCCAGAAACTAATACCCCTAACTTTAGCATAGTTCCACCCCGTTTTCACCTTCCAATACTTCACCAATGATATATGCCTTTTCGTTATTCTCATTTAAAAATGTTATTGCTTCTTCAGCATAGTTTGCATCAATCGCAAGTACCATGCCTATTCCCATGTTGAATGTGTTATACATATCTTTTTCCTGAATATCGCCCAATTTCTTTAACACGTTAAAAATAGGTAGTATATCCCAGCTTCCTTTATTGATTTTTGCTTGTAGTTTTTCTGGAAGCATTCTTGGTATATTTTCTATAAATCCGCCACCTGTAATATGTGATATTGCATTAACAGGAAATTTTTCTATTAGTGCTTGTAATGTCTTAACATAGATACGCGTTGGTTTTATGAGTTCTTCACCAACAGTACAACCTAATTCGTCTATATATTCATTTAGTTTCTTTTCATCATTTTGTCCGTCTAGTTTAAAAAGCTTACGCACAAGGGAATAACCATTACTGTGTATACCACTTGAGGCAAGACCTATTAGTACGTTTCCTTCTTTTATTTTTGAACCATCTATAATTTTTTCCTTGTCCACAATCCCAACTGAAAAACCTGCTAGGTCATATTCATCTATTGGATAGAATCCAGGCATTTCTGCTGTTTCTCCTCCAATTAGTGCGCAACCTGCCTGTACGCAACCATCTGATATACCTTTTACGATATCAGCAACTTTTTCTGGTGTGTTTTTGCCAACTGCTAGATAGTCTAAGAAAAACAGAGGTTGTGCACCTGAACATGCAATATCATTTACGCACATAGCTACACAATCCTGTCCTATTGTATCATGTTTATCTAATATAAATGCTATTCTCAATTTTGTTCCAACTCCGTCGGTTCCAGAAACTAATACAGGATTATTATAGTTTTTGCCTATTTCAAATAGACCACCGAAACCACCAATATCTGATAGTACACCAGAGGTAAAGGTTTTTGTAACATGTTTCTTCATTAGTTTTACAGCTTCATATCCTGCCTCTATATCTACTCCCGCTTGTTTATATGCATCCATTTATTTCTTCCTCCCAAACTTAGGCTCACTGTTTACTTGTTCAGGTACATCCACTGGATAGTTCCCGTCAAAACAAGCTGTACAGAAACCACATTTTGCACCTTTTGGACTTTTTAATAAACCTTCGATACTTAAATAACCGAGACTATCAGCACCTACTTTTTTTCTAATTTCTTCAATTGGATAGTTTGCAGCTACCAAGTGTTCTCTTGAAGGCGTATCAATACCGTAAAAACAAGAATGTGTAACAGGTGGTGAACTTATTCTCATATGCACCTCTGTTGCTCCTGCATTTTTTAGCATTTGTACAATTCTACCACTTGTTGTACCTCTTACTATTGAGTCATCAATCATAATAATTCTCTTACCTGCTACTGTATCTTTTAACGCATTAAGTTTAAGCTTAACACCTTGCTCTCTTTGCTTTTGATCTGGTTGGATAAATGTTCTTCCAACATATCTATTTTTAATTAACCCTTCACCGTATGGAATTCCCGATTCCTCTGCATAACCTAGTGCTGCCGCAAGTCCTGAATCTGGCACTCCTATTACTAAATCGGCTTCAACTGGATGTTCTCTAGCAAGTATTCTACCCATCTCTTTTCTTGACTCATAGACGTTAGCACTTTCTATTGTACTATCTGGCCTTGCAAAATAGACATATTCAAATACACATATTTTTGATTCACCCTGACAATTATCTTTTATTGAGCGTAAACCATCGCCATCTATCACAACTATTTCCCCAGGTTCTACATCCCGAATAAATGTTGCATTAATAGAATCCAATGCACATGTTTCCGATGCTAATACATATGAATTCTCTATTTTCCCTATACATAAAGGTCTAATACCTAGTGGATCTCTCGCACCTATTAATTTACGTGGACTCATTACTACTAGGGCATAAGAACCTTTTATTTTCTTCATTACTTGACTAACTGCTTCTTCAACTGAATGACATTTTACACGCTCTCTCGCAATTAAGTAGGCAATTACCTCTGAATCTATCGTTGTCTGAAAAATTGCGCCATTATTCTCTAGTTCATTTCTAATTTCTTCTGCATTTACTAAATTTCCGTTGTGTGCTACTGTTAGTGTTCCCTTAACATATTTTGTTACAAGTGGTTGTGCGTTTTCTCTTAAACTTGCTCCAGTCGTCGAATATCGAACATGTCCCACAGCAATGCTTCCTTTTAGATGGTTGAGCACTACATCATTAAATACTTCTGGTACTAATCCCATATCTTTATGGTGAATAATTGTTCCATCATCATTTACTGCTATACCACAACTCTCTTGTCCCCTATGTTGCAACGCGTAAAGACCGTAGTAGGCAAGACGGGCACAATCGTGTCCGTCTTGATCATATACTCCAAAAACACCGCATTCTTCGTTCAGTTTATCTATTCTATAATCGAAATCTACCCCAAGATTCATCTCTATTATCCTTTCAGCTTACTCACCTAATAGTCTTTTGAGTACTTCTTTATATGCATCTTCAACATTTCCAAGATCTCTTCTGAATCTGTCTTTATCCAATTTTTCTTTTGTTTTAGTATCCCAAAAACGACAAGTATCTGGTGAAATTTCATCAGCTAATATAATTTCACCGTTACATCTACCAAATTCTAATTTAAAGTCAATTAACTCGATTCCTAAGTCTTTTAGATAATCAGCTAATATTTCATTTACTTTAAATGAAATACTAGAAATCTTCTCAAGTTCTTCTGGTGTTGCAAGTTCCAATGCTTGAATATGATAGTCATTTATCATTGGATCGCCTAAATCATCATCTTTATAACAATATTCTAAAACAGTTGTTTTAAGCTTTGTACCCTCTGGTAATCCAATACGTTTTGATAGGCTACCTGCAGCAATATTTCTAACGATAACTTCTATTGGAACGATTTCAACTTTTTTTACGATTGTTTCTCTATCACTTATTTCTTCAACGAAGTGTGTAGGTACTCCTGATTTTTGAAGAAGCTTAAATAAATGGTTAGAAATTCTGTTGTTCATGATACCTTTGTCTTGTATGCTTCCCTTTTTTTCACCATTAAACGCTGTTGCATCATCTTTATAGTCTACAATGTATAAATCTTCGTTATCTGTTTTATATACCTTCTTTGCCTTACCTTCGTATAACATTTCTAATTTTTTCATATCTTTGCTACCTCCTCCTTAATCATTGCATCTTTTTCTTCTACTTGTTTTGCCATTTCTGCCTTGAAATCTTTAAGTTTATCTTTTAATTCTGCGTAGCCTAATGAAAGAATTTGTACTGCCAATAGACCTGCATTGTCTGAACCATTAATTGCTACAGTTGCAACTGGTATTCCTTTTGGCATTTGTACAATGGATAATAGGGAATCTAGCCCGTCCATTGTTGATGACTTAATCGGTAAGCCAATTACAGGTAATGTTGTAAATGCTGCAAGTACACCGGGTAGATGTGCCGCCTTTCCTGCTGCTCCAATAATTACGTCGATACCGTTTGCTTCTGCATTCTTCGCAAATTTCTCAGCTCTATATGGTGTACGATGAGCTGATATAACATGTACTTCAACTTCTACATCAAAGTTTTTTAGTACTTGAATACAATTTTTTAATACTGGAAAGTCTGAATCACTTCCCATTACAATCGCTACTTTTGGGTTTTTGTTCATTCTTACATACCTCCAACATTTTTTAGTTAATGTTTTTACACTTTTCATTATCGATTAACAATGAAAAATGGACAATAGACAATATTATCATTCTCTATTCTCAATTTTCCATTCTCAATGAATTTAAGATGTCCGATGTGATTAATCCATCGGACACCTTAATTATTCTTTATATTCTTATAGTAATATTTTTAAAATAAATAGTACTGCAATTACATACATAATTGGTGATATTTCTTTTGCTTTTCCCGTCACGAATTTTAAGATAACCCATGATAGTATACCAAATACGATACCCTCAGAAATACTATATGCAAGAGGCATAATGATAATAGCTAGAAAAGCTGGTAATGCTTCTGTATAGTCTGTGAAGTCTATTTTTGTAATTGAAGTCATCATAAATAATCCAACAATAATCAATATTGGAGCTGTTGCAAAGCCAGGGATAATTGTAAGTATTGGTGAGAAGAATAACGCAACTAGGAATAATACACCAGTAGTTAATGATGTTAAACCTGTTCTTCCACCTTCAGCTACACCAGCCGCACTTTCAATATAACTTGTAACAGTTGATGTCCCAAGTACTGCACCCGCTGTTGTCCCTACCGCATCAGCCATTAACGCTTGTTTCGCTTTTGGTAACTTTCCTTCTTCATCTAATAGGTCTGCTTTATTTGCAACACCTATTAATGTTCCGATTGTATCAAATAAATCTACAAATAAGAATGCAAATATAATTACAATGAAGTCAAATCCTAACGCCATCGCTCCAGAAAAATCAAATTTCATGAATACTGGTGCAATAGATGGTGGGGGTGAAATTAATCCACTAGGTATTAGGTTAAACATGCCTACATCTGGATTAACAACATATAGTCCTGTTAATTGACAGATGATTCCTAGTATATATGTACCGAGGATACCCCATAATAAAGCACCTTTAACTTTTTTATATTCCATAAACATCGTACCTAGTAATCCAATAATCGCCAATATAACAGTTATACTTTTAAGATTTCCCAATGCAACTAAGGTATCTGGGTTGTCCACAATAATTCCTGCATTTTGAAATCCAATAAATGCGATGAATAATCCAATACCTACTGTTACTGCATATTTTAAATTTTGTGGTATGCCATTAATGATCGCTTCTCTAAAATTAAATAGTGTCAATATAATGAAGATTATACCTTCTATAAATACTGCTGTTAATGCAATCTGCCATGAATATTTTGTTGCAATTACAAATGCAAAGAATGCATTTAGCCCCATTCCTGATGCTAAAGCAATTGGATAATTTGCTAGAAATGCCATAATAATTGTAGCAAGTGCAGCAGCTAAAGCTGTAGCAGTAAATACTGCTCCCCTATCCATTCCTGCTGCTGATAAGAAATTTGGATTAACAATTAAAATGTACGCCATTGTCATAAATGTTGTAATACCAGCCATAATTTCTGTTTTCACAGTTGTATTATGCTCTTTTAACTTAAAAAACTTTTCCATTTTGACTAATACCCCTTTCGTTTTTTACCTAAATTTTAACTACAAATTACACAAACCGAATACATGTTCTTTGAGTATCACCTCCAAATAACTCCACCCATTACACGCGTGTACAAGTACAATAAAAAAGGGCAAATAGATCCTACTTATAATCTATTTGCCTGAATTTTTTTCTACTAATTGTAAACGCTAGTGGTTTGTTAGCTCCACTCATAGTCAAACAATTTACGGTTGTCTGGTAGAAACTTTCAGGCCATATTCCTGACTTTATATGAGTTCATCCAATATTCTTATGACATTATTTATACTATCAAATGAGACATGCTTTGTCAATATATATATCTGAACTTTTTTCTGTATTCAGGTTTTATTGTTCGGCTCATTCTATAACCTACCAAATATATAAAAAACAAGGGGTAAAGTTATTAAACTCAATACGGTAGAAACAAATACATTTTCCGCAGCATATATATAATCAGATTTATAATCATTGGCCAAAACTGCTACGGTTGCCATTGCTGGCATTGCAACTTGCAACCCTAATACTGTCTTTGCCACATCACTTATTCCAAGTCCAAATGTAGTATTTACAAAGTTTAGTATAAGTACAATTACAATTGGTGCAACAATCATTTTTATTATATTAAGGACAAATATTGAATATCGCTTATATATACCTTTTAGGCTAATACCCGCCAATGCAGCACCTATAAATAACATGGACAAATATATAGTTGTCTGTCCCAGTCCAGATAATGCTTGCTTTGCCGCAACTGGAATTTTTAGTCCACTCAAAAGTGTAAGTAATCCAATAATAAACGCAATTGTATTTGGATTTGCTAGTCGTCTTAATCCTTTACTGTCATTTGAGTCTGTGTGTTTACTCAACAGATAAACACCTAATGTCCAAAGCAATGTGTCACTTGCTATGTTAAAAAATACTGCATAAAATATGCCCTGACCATCTGGATATAACGCTTGGAAAAGTGGAAAACCTAAAAATATGACGTTACCAAACATCATATGTGCTATATATACATTTTGGGTTGTCCCTTTTATACCTAACAGTTTAGATGATAATATGCCACATCCATACAGAAGAAGTAAAGAAATAAATGCAAATATTAAAACTGCAATGCCATTCTTGACCATATCTGCTGTAAGATTAAGACTTGATATAGATGTGAATATTAATAAAGGCATTGTAATCTTCACAATGATTCTTGCAATACCGTCTTTTATTTCATTAGTAATTATTTTAAACTTCGTGGCGATAAAGCCTATTACCACTAATATTCCTAGTACTATAATTTGGTTTACAATGATATTAAATTGTGTCATATTAGTCCTTTCATAAACAATATATTTTCCTACTATATTACCACAATTATTAATAATGTAAACAAAAAAATCACCCTACAAATCTTGTAAAATCAGACTTGTAGGGTATTATTCTTACTCCCACTCTATCGTTGCAGGTGGTTTACTTGTTATATCATACACAATTCTATTGATATGTCCTACTTCATTTATAATTCTATTTGATATCTTTTCTAATACATCATATGGGATTCTAGCCCAATCAGCTGTCATAAAGTCTGTTGTTGTGACTCCTCTAAGTGCAAGTGTATAATCATAGGTTCTTTCATCGCCCATGACACCAACACTCTTCATATCTGTTAATACCGCAAAATATTGATGAATGTCTCTGTGTAATCCTGCTATCGCTATTTCTTCTCTAAAGATAAAATCAGCTTCTTGTAATATGTCAATTTTTTCTTGTGTAATGTCTCCAATGATTCTAATCGCCAAACCAGGACCAGGGAATGGTTGTCTCCAAACAAGGTTTTCAGGTATATCTAACTCAAGCCCAACTTTTCTTACCTCATCCTTAAACAGATCTCTTAAAGGCTCAATAATCTCTTTGAAATCAACATAGTCAGGTAGACCCCCAACATTGTGGTGACTCTTAATAACCGCTGCATCACCTACGCCACTTTCAATGACATCAGGGTATATTGTACCCTGTACGAGATAGTCCACTGTTCCTATTTTCTTAGCTTCTTCCTCAAATACACGAATAAATTCTTCACCAATAATTTTTCTCTTTGTTTCAGGATCAGAAACACCTGCTAGTTTATTCATAAACCGTTCTTGTGCATTGACTCTTTTTAAATTTATATCAAATTGCTCTGTGAATATTTTTTCTACTTGATCTCCCTCATCTTTACGAAGGAGTCCATGGTCTACAAAGATACATGTTAATTGTTTTCCAACAGCTTTGTGTATCATTACAGCTGCAACAGAGGAATCTACGCCCCCTGATAATGCACAAAGCACCTTTTTGTCTCCAACTTTCTCTTTAATCGCTTTGATTGATTCTTCTGCAAAGGTTGCCATCTTCCAATCGCCACGGCATTCGCATACATTAAATAAGAAGTTCCTTAGCATTTCTTGTCCCTTAGGTGTATGAACAACCTCGGGATGGAATTGTACACCGTAGAGATTTTTCTCTTTGTTTTCAATCGCTGCCACGGGACAGTTTTCAGTTTTTGCTATTATCTCAAAACCCTGTGGGGGAGTCTGCACATAATAAGTGTGGCTCATCCAGCACATTGTTTCTTCTTCAATTCCCTTAAATAAACTGCTACTATTATCTAATTTGATATCTGTCTTCCCGTACTCTCGCTTAGGTGCTTTTGTTACTTTCCCTTTTAACAAGTGACTCATTAGCTGTGCACCATAACAAATACCTAAAACTGGAATACCTAACTCGAATATTTCTTTGCTACATACAGGTGCATTCTCTTCTTCTACAGTGGATGGTCCACCTGTAAATATAATGCCTTTCGGATTCATGCTTTTGATTTTGTCTATAGAAGTATGGTAGGGAAGCACTTCACAATAGACGTTACATTCCCTCACTCTTCTTGCAATAAGTTGGTTATATTGTCCTCCAAAATCGAGAACAATGACTATTTCATGGTTTTTCATTTTATGTTCCACAAAAATACCTCCAAATTTATTTCATAATAATGCTTTATTATATATGAAAATTAGATAAATTGAAAGGATTATTTCTTCTTTAGTTACTATCATTGTAAAAAGGAGGCTGCAACACTAAGTAATCTAGTGTTGCAGCCTCCTTCAACTATAAACATGAAAAAGATTAATATTTTTGCTCCAGAGCGTTCATGAACTTGTCGAGTTCAGCCTCGTCCATGCTCCAGCCGTTCTCCTCGGCAGGGTATACTTCTCCACGCACGTCATCGGCAAATGCTTTGAATGCGGAAGCGCAGTATTTGATCAGATCTCCGTATACCTTTGCGTGAATTCCCATTTTATCCGATGGCATCATTCCCAAAAGGTCAAACATAACCAACTCAGATCCATCTGCAGCACCGCCAGCCGCAACTGCAACAACAGGAACACGTAGTTTCTTTGCGATAGCATTGGTTACTTCACGCGGAGTCATCTCAACGGTCATGCCCATCATGCCGTTCTCCTGATATTCATATGCCTGACGGAAAATTGCCATAGCATCCTCCGCAGTCTTGCCTACCTTTCTGTATCCACCAAATTTACCTGTCTGCCAACCAGATAGAACACCTACATGACCGAAAACAGCAATATGATTGTCTGAAAGGTATTTCAGCGTCTCGTTGGTCATTCCCATGCAGATCACGGTATCAGCACCATCTGCCGAAACGATAGACGCCTCTTTCAAAGCGGTGTACTTGTCTGCATACTGCCATGTCTGCAAATAAGCGTTTAGACAAACGTTGGGTGCTACCTTCCGAATTTCTCTAGTCCACCAAGCCAAATTTTCACCACGTTGTTTGACGTTTTCACCAGGCGCCGTGTACCGAATTATATCGACGCCAGCCATTTCCATCATCATGGAAAACAGCGGGTCACAATTAGCCGGGGAGACCTGAACAATCTTCTTACCTTTGTCCTTCATCTTCTGGATATGCCAGATTGTTTTTCTTCCTTTGTTAATTAGTGAAGATTTGACCCTTTCCTTTTCGGACATCTTTTCATTTTCGGATACCATTTTTCAATCCCTCCTATTAAATATTTTTTGGTAAATCTACCAGTCTATATATATAATAACGTAACATGTATTATATGACAATACATAATACTATGTAGTTATTGTCAAGTAAACGTTAGCAATTTTTTTGTGGGCGCACACAAAAACCAGCCCATGAAAGTTCAAGATTTTCATGGGCTGATATATTACAATAATTACAAACGAAAATTGTTGCTCGATACATTTTTTACAATGAATAAGTTGTTATTCTTACTCCCACTCAATCGTTGCTGGTGGTTTACTTGTTATATCATACACTATACACTATTCATTATTCACTACTTAAAGAAAAAGCTTACGTCATATGCTTTAGTTTTTGAATAATCAAACAATATGATTGCTCTATTCTTTTTATTATTACCTTTTTTTTGAGCTAATACATTGTAATTAAAGATTTCAAAGCGAACTTGCTTAATAATTTTTTTCGCTGGCAAATCAACGTATTGTGGTAAATACAATTCAATGTTTTCTTCATTTTTTAGGAATTCAAAACATTGTTCTCTGAAATTATCAATTTCAATTTTTTCAGTCCAATAGGGGTATTGTCCACATTTTTGATTGAGTAATAAATCGTATTTTAAGTATTCTTTGAAAACATCTACACTTCTGTCTATCCGTTGACTATAGTATTCATATAGGATATCATACAGTGCTTTTCTACTGTGGGATAGCCTGTCCAAGCCTTTTTCTTCATAGTATAATGCCAAATCTTCAAAGAATTTAAAAGGTGATTTATAATAATTGCTTAATATATATTTTAATGTTTTTTCAAAAGTACCTGAATTGTGATACTTTTCCATTACATCTTCTATCCCCTTTAATGTTAATACTTCTTTATATGATAAGTCTTTGCTTTCTAATATTTCATAAGGTGAAATAGATGTGTATTTATAGCCATATTGCTTTGCTTGACTCCTTATCTTAGACCCCTTGAGAAGTTTTAGAAAACCCAATTGTAGTGCATGGGGATTCAGTGCATATACATCGTCAAATGATTTGGCAAAGGTGCGATAATCCTCCCCTGGTAGCCCAGCAATCAAATCAAGATGTAAATGCATATTTCCTGCACTTCGCAACCTGATTACGGTTTCTTTAATCTTTTTAAAATCGGTTTTTCTTTGTATTGCTTCCACGGTCATATCATTGGTCGACTGCACACCAATTTCTAATTGAAATAAACCTTCTGGTACTTTCACCAAAAAGCCAAGCATCTCGTCGTCTAATAAATGGGCTGCAATCTCAAAGTGAAAAGATGTATTTTTCTTGTTTTGCAATAGGAACTTAAATATCTCCATGGTTCTGTCCTTATCACAATTAAATGTTCTATCCACAAATTTAACCAGTTTAACATTATTCTCTATTAATAGTAATAAGTCACCTTTAACTCTATCCATTGAAAAATTTCTGACACCATGGATGGTAGATGACAAACAATAGCTACAATTGAATGGACATCCACGGGAGGTCTCATAATAGATGAGTTTGCCTTCTAATGCTTTTATATCATCAGTTGTATACGGACTTGGAATACTGTCTAACTCTTCTATGAGTGGACGACTTTGATTGACAACAATGCTATTGTCTTCATTTCTAAAGGTTATGCCCTTGATTTCTTCAACTGCACCTTTTTTCTCAGATATACAATCCAATAATTCTTTTAAGGTTTCTTCTCCTTCTCCCATCACTATATAATCAATATATGAATGGTTTTGTAATATTTCTGAAGAGTCAAAAGATACTTCCGGGCCACCTAATATGATTGTACATTCTGGATTGACTTTTTTTAGTCTGTCTGCTATCTCTAATGTCATTGTGATGTTCCATATATAGCATGAAAAAGTATAGATATTCGCCCCTGATTTATATATATCTGCGGTTATTTTATCTAGATGGTCATTAATTGTATATTCTTGTATGCTAGTATCATAAGTATCACTCTTGCAATATTTCTCCAAATATCTCAGTGCTAATGAAGAGTGTATGTATTTTGCGTTTAATGTTGTTAGTAATATTTTCAACTTACCATCACCTGTATCCTTCTTCTTGTTCAAGTTATTAGTTAATATGAATTATAACATGACTTTTTATCAAAGTTAAGGATTTTGAATTAAAATAAAAAATTATAATACTTTAGGATTGAACTATTCAATAAAGACATAAAATAAAGCCTGAGGTTTAAGGATAACTTAAAATTATTCCTTTCCCCCAGACTCAACTATTTCTGAATCAGACCAATTTATAAAAATTATTTTATTATTCTGAAATCAACTCAAGTGGTGTACCATCAGCATCAAGAACCTGCACTGGTGTGCTTCTATTTGTTGTCGTTCCATCTCCTAATTGTCCATTACTATTTAGCCCCCAACTCCATACAGCTCCACTACTTTTTAGGGCTATTGTATAACTAGCTCCTGCTTCTATTGCTTCCACATCGGCTATCCCTTCTACTTGCTCTGGTATGCTCCTATCTGTTATTGTTCCATCTCCTAATTGCCCATAATTGTTATAGCCCCAACTCCATATAGTACCATCACTTTTTAATGCTATTGTATGACTAGCTCCTGCTTCTATTGCTTCTACATCGCTTAGCCCTTCTACTTGCACTGGTACTTTTTTACTTGTTGTCGTTCCATCTCCTAATTGTCCTTTATTATTTAATCCCCATGCCCATACACTTCCATCACTTTTTAATGCTACTGTATGATTGGCTCCTGCTTCTATTACTTCTACATCGGTTAGCCCTTCTACTTGCACTGGTACGCTTCTATTAGTTGTCGTTCCATCTCCTAATTGTCCATAATTGTTATAGCCCCACACCCATACGCTTCCGTCACTCTTTTTCGCTATTGTATGGCTGTCTCCTGCTGCTATCACTTTTACACCAGTTATCTCTTGTACTCGAACTGGTACTTTTCTTGTCGTTATTGTTCCATCTCCTAATTATCCATAATTGTTTCTGCCCCACACCCATACGCTTCCATCGCTTTTTAATGCTATTGTATGATTAACTCCTGCTTCTATCGTTTCTACATTTGTTAGTCCTTCTACTTGCTCTGGTATACTTCTTTGAGTTGTTGTTCCATCTCCCAATTGTCCATAATTGTTTCTACCCCACGTCCATACGCTTCCATCACTTTTTATTCCTATTGTATGGTAACTACCTGCTGAAACATGTTTGAATAAATCATCTGTTTCATCTTGTAATTCGGTATTTACTGTTAATACCTCCGTCCATTCACTTACTCCTGCTTCATTCTTTGCTCTTACTCTATACGTATGTTCTGCATCAGTCTCTAAACCACTATGGATATAACTAGTTTCTTGTACATTTTCTATTACTGCACCATCTACTTCTACATCATAACTTTCTGCATTTTCAACTACATCCCATGTTACTGTTATACTATTCTCTGTCGCAGTCGTTATTATATTTGTCGTTATTCCCAGTATTGGCACTGCTTCTGTCCTTGCTACTATTGGACTACTCCATTCTCCTATACCTGCTTCATTTCTTACTCTTACTCTGTACATATGTTCTGTATCAATCTCTAAAACACTATGCGTATAACTAGTTTCTTGTACATTATCTATTACTACTCCATCTACTTCTACATCATAACCTTCTGCATTTCCAACCGCATTCCATGTTACCGTTATATTATTCTCTGTCGCAGTCGTTATTATATTTGTTGGTATTCCCAGCATTGGCACTGCTTCTGTCCTTACTACTATTGGACTACTCCATTCTCCTACACCTGCTCCATTTCTTGCCCTGACTCTATACGTATGTTCTGTATCAGGCTCTAATCCACTATGGATATAACTAGTTTCTTGTACATTTTCTATTATTCCATCTACTTCTACATCATAACCTTCTGCATTTCCAACCGCATTCCATGTTACCGTTATATTATTCTCTGTCGCAGTCGTTATTATATTTGTTGGTATTCCCAGTATTGGCACTGCTTCTGTCCTTACTACTATTGGACTACTCCATTCTCCTACACCTGCTCCATTTCTTGCCCTGACTCTATACGTATGTTCTGTATCAGGCTCTAATCCACTATGGATATAACTAGTTTCTTGTACATTTTCTATTATTCCATCTACTTCTACATCATAACCTTCTGCATTTCCAACCGCATTCCATGTTACCGTTATATTATTCTCTGTCGCAGTCGTTATTATATTTGTCGGTATTTCCAGTATTGGCACTGCTTCTGCTACTATTGGACTACTCCATTCTCCTATGCCTGCTTCATTTCTTGCTCTTACTCTGTACATATGTTCCGCATCAATCTCTAAACCACTATGCGTATAACTAGTTTCTTGTACATTATCTATTACTACTCCATCTACTTCTATATCATAACTTTCTGCATTACTATTTCCGCTCCACGTGATTGTTATTTCATTTATTGTAGAAGTCGCTAAAATATTATTTTGTATATTAGGCACCTCAGATATAAGTTTAAATGGTGTACTATTCAAATTAATAACCTGTACTGGCGTGCTTCTATCAATTGCCGTTCTATCTCCTAACTGGCTACTATGATTATTTCCCCAAGCCCACACTGTTCCATCACTTTTCAACCCTACTGTATGATAAAATCCAGAAATCGCCAAAATATCACTTATTCCTTCTACCTGCACTGGCGTACTTCTATTAGTCGTTGTGCCATCTCCTAACTGTCCATTTCCATTTTGCCCCCATGTCCACACTGTTTCATCTTCTTTTAATGCTATCGTATAATTAGCTCCTGTCGAAATTCCTATTACATTTGTTATTGCATTTACTTTAACAGGTATATTTCTATCAGTTGTTCCATATCCTAATTGTCCAAAAGAATTATTTCCCCACGTCCATACTGTTCCGTCACTTTTTAATGCTTCTATATATGAGCGTTTCCTACTGCAATCGTCATAACATCAGTAGTATTTTTCACCTGTACTGGTACGCTTTTATATTTCGTCGTTGTTCCATCTCCTAATTGTCCTTTCCTTCTTTATATTTTACTAATACTCTTTTTACCTTTTCTGGTTTTTCGATATTTTTGTCTGCAAATGATATTTCTTGAAAAGTAAAAAGAAATAGTAATAAAAGTGCTAATACAAAACTAATACTTCTCTTCATTGATTTTTCCCCCAGCCCTAGTATTTTTTGTAATATATTTAAATAATAGATAAAACAAATGATTATGTCAATAAATTCTATGTAAATTTTTGTAGTTTTTTATAAATTTAGTGCTATAGTCCTATATATTTATCGCTTAATATTCTATATATTAAACAAAGGGCATCGAAGCTATAGCTTCAATACCCTTTGTTGTTTACTTTCAATTTCTCTAATTCTTATTTGTTTTTCCATTCAATAATTTCATATTCTTTTGGATAACTATACTCTCCATCTGTTTTAAAAATCACTTCTATTTCTTGATTTTCATTTGTTATTCCTTTCATGCTTACAATATATTGTACATCTGAGTATTTAACATCATTCAATACATTTGCAGCTACTTGAATAATTTTTTCATTTATAGGTTTACCTTCTACTGAAACAAAAATATATGTGTTTCCATCATTTCTTTTTATCGTCTCTTCATTGCTTCTTAGTTCATCAAAGATAATATAATCTTTTAACGCATATTTCTTTTTTACCCTATATACATTAGGATTATATCGTATACCCGTATACTCAAATACAAGATCTAGTGCTTCATTATTACTATAATATTCACGTGCTTCCACTGACTTAAAGTTTTTGTCCTTATCAATATAAAACCTCCCTTTACTTTCTCTTTTATTCCATTCAACTTCAATAACAATTTCCTTATTATTAGTCTCTATAATGCTCAATAAATAGTCTATATCTTCTTTTTTTACTGTACCTTCTTCTTTCTCAAAAACATATAAATAATATATGTTGCTTTGTATAATAACCCCATCTTCTACATTTAAGCATCTATATCCTGGTTTTAATATTGAATTATAGTATTGTATCTGTTCTTGTTTTTTTTGCATATAATAATACTCTGGTATCTCTTCAATAGCAGTAGGAAGAACATTATTAAAAAGAATATATATAATAAATATTACTATTGTTAAGATATAAAAATATTTAACATCTCGTTTGTTTTTTGTTTCATCAAATTTTATATATCTCCTAGCAATGATATAAAAAACCAAACTATAGATCAACGTCAATATAATAGCAACTATATTCCCCTGCGTTCTTTGCCAGAAATCTGGTCCACTGCCTCCACCTAATCCTATCCAGTCTATAGTTGTCCATTTTAAATAAATGTAGATTATCAAATAGGTTAATAGATTTAGTATTGTCGTGCATACTATCATTTTTTTTATTTTTCTATTGCTTCTTTCTTTTTCATCCATTGAAACCCCTCCAAAGTAAATATGTCATGACCTTTAAATATCTATCCAGTTAAGTATTACCTGTCCATCTATTAATTCTCTTCGAATAAAATTCTTTTTGTTCCATCTACATTCATTTGTATTATTTTATTATCTTTTTCATAGTATATACACTCGCTTTCTTCACGTAATTTTTTAATATCACTTTCTATTTTTCTAATTTTTATTTTCCCATTTTCTAAAATTTCATATAACTGATAATTAGGTATGGAACTATTATTTATTGACCAAAAATAGACATTCCCATTTTCTAATTTAAATAAATTTATTCCCTCAACCCTTTTCTCATCATAAACCAATATCTTCTTTTTTTCATCAAAGTTCAATTTATATATATGTCTTTCAGATGCTTTATCTATACTTACATTTATATAGACACTCTTATCATTTGATATATAAGATTTTATACTTCCATCAAAACTTACTAACTTTTCTTCTTTTTCTGTATTACCTATTTTTTTTCTATATAAATTTTTGAAATCTTGTATCCAGTAAGCATAGCCATTTATTACATTAAATTCTCTTAAATGCT
This sequence comes from Clostridia bacterium, assembly GCA_963662695.2. Taxonomy (GTDB): domain Bacteria; phylum Bacillota; class Clostridia; order SK-Y3; family SK-Y3. The sequence continues at coordinate 446,401 of CAXXDC010000002.1, forward strand.
GACCTTCTAGAGAAACTAATTCCATTTCACTTAATCCATCACTATCAATTTTGAATATTCCATTATTCAATTCATAATATATATTATCTTTATCAACATCCAATATGGAAATAATATAATCAGCATTTTCAGCTATTGTTTTCAGAGTTCCATCACGCAAATCAAGCTTATTCAATTTATTTGTACGCCCATTCGATGTCCAATATATACACTCGTCTATTATTATAAATGATTTATTAATATATGCATTTGAGATTTTTATTTCTTCAGTGCCATCGATTTTCATTTTATATACTCCATCATCAGAAACATAATGAATATAATTATCTTTAACCTTAATTATTGATTTTACAGATGAATAGGTCAATTTATGAACTTTTTTGTCACCTATTTTCACCTTATATAATTCATCCCTTCTATCTTTGTTAATAAAGTATATATTTTCTTTATATACATATGTCTTATCTTGTCTATCACATAAAATTTTCTTTATCTTATTAATATTATAATTCTCATCCTGCATTATAACATTAAAATTAATAGTTACCCCGATAATAATTAGTGTTACAAAACTTAATATAGTTAGATATTTTATTGATTTAGTTTTTGTGATTAAAAAACATTTCCAACTAACAATACTTGAAATAAAAACTAATGGAAAAACCATAAAAATAACTATTCCTTGAACATAGGACAATTTAAAATAATCATATACTCCCCATATCAAAAATAATATATCAAGTATTGAAAAAGCTATGGGAACACAAATAAGATACTTTTTATTAGTATAATAAAAAATAATAGTACTTATTAGAGGTGCTAGTATTACAGGAAATGCCATCCACAACCAATTATTTGAGTAAATATTTAAAATAAACATCATATCATAGGATAATTTCAATCCAATTAATAATGCTATTGCAATTACGATACTCGGTAAGCGTAAAACAGTCCCCACATTGACAAATAAAGTGGAGGCCGTCATTATTTCTTGTCTTTTTCAGTTTTATTTATGAATTCATCAGGAATAGATTCAGCCCATGGTAAAAGAGCGTCCAATTCATCTTGATTTTCTAAATCAATGTTTGGAAGCTTTTCAAATAGATATGTTAAATATTGAAACGGCTTTAAGTTGTTTGCCTTTGCAGTTTCAATGATACTATAACAAATGCCACTTGCTGTTGCACCTTTTGGCGATTTTGAAAACAAAAAGTTCTTTCTCCCGATTACAAAAGGCTTAATGGCTCTTTCTGCTAGGTTATTGTCAACAGCAAGCCGACCATCTGCTAAAAATCCTATGAGTTTTGGCCATTGTTTGATTGAATATTTAATAGCAACACCCAACTTGCTTTTCGGCAAGGTTCTCTTTGATTCAATCATCAACCATTCATAAAGCTCATCAAGTATAGGCTTTGTGTTTTTAAGTCGGTTTTTATAACGCTCTTCTGGAGCTTGATTTGCATACATTTTTTCAAGCTTATATATTTCTGTAAAGAATAAAAGACCTTTTTGTGCTTTTGTCTTTGTAACTTCAGCATCTTTAGGTAATGCTTTTATAGCCTCATCAAACTTTCGTCTAGCGTGAGCGAGACAACCTACTTGTGTAATATCCTGTATTTTATTATATCCAGCGTATCCATCTGTTTGAAGGTAACCATTAAACCCTTCAAGGAATGTCTTTGGATGTTTATTTGCGCGGGATTTTTGATAGTCATAGAGATAAATTGGTCGACTTCCGCATTTTGCTGATGCATAAATCCACATGTAATTATTTTTATTGTTTTTCTCATCAAGTACATTTAATACTGTTTCATCAGCATGTATAATAGGTTCTTTTAACAGTTTTTCGTGAAGTCGATCATAAAGAGGTTTTAACCAAGTTTCAGCACCATATATAATCCAGTTAGCCATATTTTGTCTTGATATATCTATTCCAAAATCTATAAATGATTTTTCTTGTCTATAAAGTGGAAGCGCTTGGTTATATTTCTTTTCCATTATAAATGCCAGATTTCTTCCATTTTAGGTTCTTGTGATTGTTGTACAGATAACTTCTCAGCTTCATTAAAAATTGAAATCTGCTCTGGATCTAGTTTCTCACTAGATGCGCCATACTTCTTTGCTTGACTTAATCTAAACTGTTCTTCGTAAAACTTTACTTTTGCCTTAAGTTCTTCATTTTCTTGTTCTAAAATGGCATATTTATTTTCTAAAGAAACCTCTTTATTTTCAGTTGTATTTTTTTCTGTAAGTGTTGATTTCTCAATGTTTTTCATGTTTATATTATATCATATTTCGACTGAAATTCATATAAAAACAGTCACAAATTTATTTATTTTTCTAATGTTTTTAAGTTCTTGCGACTTATATTATTTGTCGTTCTGAAACGGATTGATGCGCATGTTTTTCTTGAATGGTTAGACCGTCTAATAACCATCTAAAGGAACGTTCATCAATAGCTATATGTGTACCTTCTATATCTTCTGGCCACTGAAACTTATCTTTTTCAAGACGCTTGTAATGAAGCCAGAATCCAGTTTTATCCCATTCAAGGATTTTAATCTTATCCCGTTTTCTATTACAGAATACAAACAAGCTTCTTGAAAAGGGATCCAGTTGAAAACTTTCTTGAACGATTAATGACAAACCATCTATGGCTTTTCTCAAATCTGTTACACCTAATGCTAAATAAACCTGATCAATTCTATTGTTACTCAGCATATCTGGATAAAACTTTCATAATTTTATCAAGCACTTCTGGATTGAAATTCTCATCAAGTTCAATTATTGAACATCCAATGCTTACTTTAATTGAAGAAGTTGCTTTAGTTTTCGGTGTTACTGATGCCCAAACAGGTGCCCCTGTTTGGGCAGGTTGTTTCGATGCATTCAATCTACTTACCCAATATCTAAAGTTATGTATATTTACATTGTTTTCTTCACACCACTTGATTTGAGATATGCCACTTTTCTTTTGACTTTCTATTATTTCTTGCCATTTTTTTCGCTTCTTTTCTCTAACCACAAAAATCACCTCTATTTTCTTGTTGAGATGATTTTATCAAAGTTTTCTTATTATGAATATGTGTATTCTATTTGACGCTTACGATACTCGAACAAAAACTTACTATCCAAAGTTTTTTATTTGATAACACTCTTTCTTCACACCTCTTATTTTCCTCCATTGAAAACCCCTCCGCAATAAATAGTTTATTAACATATACTAGTAATAATAAATTAACCATTATTCCCTGTCAATGTTCATAATGTAAATTTTAGTATTTTAACTTAAGATTAGTTCTGGAGTCCTATATGATTTTACCTTCATACAATTTTATTTTACAGAAAATCCATCCTATAGTATGATAGATATAAATATATAAATGATACAAAGTCGTATCGGGGGAATCAATGTTGAAAGTGAAATTTATTGTTAATCCAACCGCTGGAAAGGGTAAATCACAGATAGCAAAAGGACTAATTGAAGATGAACTCCAAAATTTTAATGAACATTCTTTTAGTTTTGAAGAAACTTCTTGTCCAGGTGATGCAACAAGAATTGCAAAAGAAGCAATTACAGAAGAATATGATATTGTTGTCTCTGTTGGTGGTGATGGAACTGTTAATGAAATTATCCAAGGTATCGTTAATAGTGATATTAAGTTGGGGATTATCCCTGCAGGTTCAGGTAATGATCTTGCTAGATCGATAGGTATTCCGAAAGATATTCATTCAGCACTTTCATTAATTCTGGAGTCAAATGTCCGAAAAGTTGATGTCGGTCGCGCCAACGGAAAATACTTCATTAATGTTGCAGGGATTGGGTTTGATGTTGAGGTACTTAAACAATTGGAAAGTATAAGAAAGTACTTTTCTGGCACTCTAGCTTATGTATTAAGTGTTCTTAAGACTTTGATTAGCTATAAATTTATGAATGTGATTTTGATATTAGATGACCAACAGATTGAACGAGAAATCCTAGTTTTAGCAATTGGAAATGGAAAATATTATGGCGGCGGTATGATGATAACGCCCAGTGCTTTAGTTGATGATGGTTATTTTGATATTTGTATTATTAATAAACTATCTAAACTTAGAATTCTAAAACTATTCCCAACAATTTTTAAAGGTACTCACGTTAATGAACCAGAGGTGGAATGTTTTAGGGCAAAACGAGTAAAAATAGTATCAGAAGATATTTCAGTTAATTGTGATGGTGAAATTATTGGTCAAACACCGATTTGTTTTAGTATTGCTGATTTTAAACTAAATTTGATTACAAATAAGGAGGCAACTTGCGATGACAGAGAAAAATCAAAATGGGTTACCAAATCGTGAAGACATTGATTTGCAGTACAAATGGCAGCTTGAAGATATTTATGAGAGTAATGATGAATGGGAAAAAGATTTTGTGAGGATAAAAGAACTAACCCCTGTAATTAGTGAGTATAAAGATAGATTGGGTGAGTCTTCTGAGACACTACTAAAAGTCTTCAAACTTAATGATGAATTAGAAAGTATTATTGAAAAAGTCTTTGTATATGCCAGAATGAGAAGGGATGAAGACAATACTAATACTACATACCAGGCTCTTACTGACCGTGCGAAGAGTCTTGCGGTAGAAGTTTCCAGTGCACTTTCATATATCACCCCAGAAATTTTATCTATACCCGAACAGGATTTAAAAAGATTTATGCATGAACAGAAAGAGTTACAAAAATATGCACATTTCTTAGACGAGCTTTTGCGTCAAAAGAAACATATTTTATCTAAGAGTGAAGAACAATTACTCGCAATGTCTGGAGATATAAGTGGTACTGCAAGGGATATTTTTACTATGCTAAATAACGCTGATATTAAGTTCCCTACTATTCAAGATGAAGATGGCAATGAAATTGAGGTTACAAAAGGTAACTATATTCATTTTATGGAGAGTAGTGACCGTCGTGTACGCAAAGATGCCTTTGAAGCTCTATATAGTACATATCATAAACAAAGAAATACGATTGCTACTGCATTAAATGCCAATGTTAAAAAGAATATCTTTTATTCAAAGGTTAGAAAATATCCTTCTGTATTAGAATCCTCCCTATATGCTGATAATGTGCCTAAATCAGTGTATGATAATCTTATTGATACGGTTCATACCCATTTACCTCTTATGTATCGTTATGTGGCACTCAGGAAAAAGGTACTTAAATTAGATGAGCTTCATATGTATGATTTATATACACCCCTTGTACAGGAAATGAATAAAAAAATTGCATATAACGATGCGTTAGATCAAGTTGAAAAAGCTTTACACCCAATGGGTAAGGATTACACAGATGCTCTTAAAACTGGATTTGAGTCCAGATGGATTGATGTATATGAGAATAAGGGTAAAACTGGAGGTGCATATTCTTGGGGTTCTTATCTAACTCATCCCTATGTTTTATTAAACTATCAGGGGACGATAAAAGATGTGTTTACCCTCGCACATGAAATGGGTCATGCATTACATTCATACTATACGAATAAAACGCAACCGTATATCTACTCACAATATAGAATTTTTGTTGCAGAAGTGGCTTCAACTGTTAATGAGTCATTATTAATGCAATACTTGCTTAATAACACGAATAACCCAACTGAAAAAGCATATTTACTAAATCACTATTTAGATGAATTCCGAGGCACAATTTTCCGTCAAGTAATGTTTGCTGAATTTGAAAAAATTATTCATGAAAAAGCAGAGATGGGTGAGGCTCTAACCCCAGATAAATTTAGTCAAATATATCATGATTTGAATGTAACATACTTTGGTAGTGATATGGTTATAGATAGTGAAATTGATATGGAATGGGCACGTATACCACATTTCTATAATAGCTTTTATGTTTATAAATATGCTACTGGTTTTTCTGCTGCCACCTCGTTATCTAAGCAAATACTTGAAGAGGGTCAACCAGCAGTAGACAGATATTTGAGCTTTTTAAGTGGTGGTGATTCGGATTATCCTATAGAATTACTAAAAAAAGCTGGTGTTGATTTGTCAACTTCACAACCTATCGTTGATGCATTGAAGGTTTTTGAAGAATTATTAGATGAACTAGAGAAGCTATTATAATAGCTTCTCTAGCCTAAAAAAAGCCAATAGGAAATAACCCTATTGGCATATTCTATGCTTTACTCCCTGCATATCTTTACTTGTAAATATCCCCTCTCGTGTCTATTTTAACTATCAATATGTCAGTATTATCTGTTTTATATATAACACGATATTTACCAATCCGCAATCTATACAGCGGTATATTTTTCTGACCTTTTAGCCTTTTTATATCTCCTTTTGGAATATTGTTGATTGCCTCAACAATTCTTCGTCTAGTACTTTTATCGTATTCTTGCAATGACTTATATGCATTTTTCAAATACGTTATCTGTCCCATTTATTCACTCTCCAAAAGTCGATTAACTTCTTCTGCTGTAACCTTTTTATCCTCTTCTATTAAATTCAATATTTCATCTTCTTCTGTTGGGTCTAAATACAATTCTTCTTCACCCTTTTGCTTTATATATTCTAAAAAATCAATCACTTCACCTGCTTTTGTTTCTGGAATCTCTTCTACTAGTTTAATAATTCTTTCTTTTGCAGTGTTCATATAAATATCACCACCAATTTAATTAATAAATTATTCTTTAATCTTATTATACACTATTTTATTCATATTTTCCATAAACTCACACTATTATTCAACATTAAAACCCCTTTTAAAAAAGCCAATAGGAAATAACCCTATTGGCATATTGATTGTCTATTTTTTTTTATAATTCTACTGTCCAACCAAAAGTATCCTCAACTTCGCCATATTGAATACCTGTGAGTGTTTGGTATAATCGCTGAGATACTTCCCCTATCTCGCCATTATTAATTGTAATTATATTTTCATTCCAATTAAATTGTCCAATTGGTGAGATTACTGCAGCAGTTCCAGTTCCAAATACTTCTTCTAATAAGCCCTTAGCATGTGCTTCATATAATTCGTCAATGGTAATCTTTTTCTCAATGACATTGAGTCCCCATGATTTAAGTAGCGCCATAGATGATTCTCTTGTTATTCCACCCAAAATACTACCCTCAAGTGAAGGTGTGATTATTTCACCATTAATCTTGAAAAATACGTTCATTGTGCCAACTTCTTCGATATATTTTCTCTCTGCACCATCTAACCATAATACTTGGGTATATCCCATTTTCTTAGCTTTCATCTGCGCTTTTAGGCTAGCTGCATAATTTCCAGCAGCTTTAGCATAACCAACGCCGCCTTTCATCGCACGAACATACTCTGTCTCTACATATATCTTTACAGGGTTTATACCTTCAGGATAATATGCACCTACTGGTGACAATATGATGATAAACTTATATGTAGAAGATGGTCGTACCCCAAGAAATGGGTCAGTCGCTATAACAAAAGGTCGTACATATAATGAAGTGCCTTCTGCTTCTGGTATCCAATCCTTTTCTAATGATACTAATGTCTTAACTGCTTCTACAGCAAATTCAACATCTAATGGTGGTATGCACAATCTATCGTTTGATATATTTAGTCTTTGCATATTTCTCTCAGGTCTAAATAGCAATTTCCTACCATCTTTTGTCTTATAAGCTTTCATTCCTTCAAAAATAGCCTGTCCGTAGTGGAATACCATCAATGCTGGATCACATTCCAATGGTCCATATGGTACAATTCTTGGATCATGCCATCCTATTCCTTCAGTATAGTCCATTATAAACATATGATCTGAAAATGTCTTCCCAAAACCCAATTGGTTTTGATCGGGCTTTTGTTTAAGTGTACTTGCTTTCTCCACTTTAATTTGATAAGCCATTAATCTGCCCCCTCGTTATATATTATTGCAATAAAATCTATTAGAAAATCTTATATTTTTTCGCTTACATTTTATTTTACTTAAAAATATAAAAAATTACAAGGAAAAATATTTTCTTTATACTTTTTCAACACTTTTTACATCACGATGACGCGAAACATCTTTAATCACACGATCTTGTGTCAATCCATGGGGTAATTTTAGTGTAAACCTTACAAGCGCATTTTTTTCTTCCATATCATCTAAATCAATAAATTCTATATCTCTGATATTTACATTGAAACGGCCTAGCATTATTCCAATTTCACCTAAACTTCCAGGGTTGTTTTCCAGCTCGATAGCAATTACTAAATAGGATGACTTTTTATAAATTATTTTACTAATACTACTCAACAAGATAAGCGTAATAAAAACAATCAATGCGCCTGCAATTGCCGCCTCATAAAATCCTATTCCAATTGCTAAACCTACACAAGCTACAGCCCATAGTGATGCGGCTGTGGTGAGTCCTTTCACACTTGGCCCATGTCTAATAATCGTTCCAGCACCTAAAAAACCGATGCCACTTATAACCTGTGCGCCAAGACGTGCAGGATCCATTGTAGTTATTTGTCTATACTTTTCAAAAATATATATAGATGTTAACATGACAAGTGTTGAACCCACACATACTAATATATGTGTTCTAAACCCTGCAGGACGATTTTTTTCTTCCCGCTCCATTCCAATTAAACCACTTAGTATTACAGCTAATACTAACCTAAAAATTATTGTCGATATATCCATTAGTCATCACCTCAATTAAATATTATTCCATTTTACGAGCAGAATAGAACATATGAATTATTTTTTAGATAAATACAATAATAAACGTTGAATAATTATGCACCATAATGTATAATTATGAAAAGATATATAATAGGAGGTATTAACAATGACGAAAATTGGTATATTAGGTGCCACTGGATATGCAGGAATTGAACTAGTACGAATATTATGTCAGCATCCACAGGTAGAAATTACTACTGTTGTTTCCCACAGTTATGTTGGACAAAAGATTTCTGACATTTATCCTAATCTAAGTGGTGTATTAGATATTCCTTGCGAAGAACTTAATATTGAAAAGCTATCACAAAAATGTGATTTAGTTCTTACAGCACTGCCGCATGGTGTTTCAAAAACAATTATTCCACAGCTAGTTGAAAAGGGATTAAAAATTATTGATCTAAGTGGCGATTTTAGATATAACGATGCAAAGGTATATGAAACATGGTATGGTGAAAAACACCCTACTCCTGAATTATTAGAAACATCAGTATATGGGCTTCCAGAGCTTCATAGAGATGAAATTGCTAAATCATCACTTATTGGAAATCCAGGATGCTATACGACATGTTCCATATTACCATTAGCGCCTTTACTCGCTAATAACCTCATTCAGACCAAAAATATAATTATTGATGCTAAATCGGGGGTTTCTGGTGCTGGTAGAGGATTAGGGCTAGGCGTTCATTTCAGTGAATGTACTGAAAATATGAAAGCATATAAAATTGCTACACATAGACATACTTCTGAAATTGAACAGGAACTAAGTCTTGTTGCAAAAGAAAATATTATACTTTCATTTACACCACATCTCATTCCAATAAAGCGTGGTATTATGAGTACAATTTATGCAAATTTAAAACAAGAAATATCAGCTTCTGAACTATTGAATATTTATAAGGAATATTATAATGGGGAATATTTCATTCGAATACACGACGAAGGGAAGCTGCCAGAAATAAAACACGTTGCAGGATCAAATTTTGTAGATATAGGATTGGAAGTTGATAAAAGGCTGAACAAAGTAATTGTAGTATCAACTTTGGATAACCTCATTAAAGGTGCTGCCGGACAAGCAGTACAAAATATGAATATTGTATTGGGTCTAAACGAAAACATGGGACTATCTGCTCCCGGGATGTATATCTAATGGAGGTGTTTAACTTGGAAACTTTGATAAAAAAAGCGGGAATTTTAATTGAAGCTTTACCCTATATTCAAAAATTAAATGGTAAAACTGTAGTCATTAAGTACGGCGGTAATGCTATGATAAACGAAACATTAAAAAATTCTGTTATGGAAGATGTCACGCTACTAAAATATATCGGTGTTAATCCTATTCTTGTTCACGGAGGTGGACCTGATATTACCAGTGCCTTAAAACGGTTCAATGTTGAAAGTAAATTTATAAATGGATTACGTGTAACCGACCAACAAACTATGGAAATCGCCCAAATGGTTCTAGTTGGCAAAACCAATAAAGAAATTGTATCTATGTTAAATTGCAAAGGCGGTAAAGCTATCGGACTTAGCGGAATTGATGGTAATTTAATTGAATGTGAACAGCATAAACCAATCATTGACGGTGAAGCGTTGGATATTGGCAATGTAGGCAAAATCACTAATATTAATTGTAGAGTATTAGACTGTTTTTCCAAAGATGAATATATTCCAGTCGTTTCACCTATTGGTGTTGGCAAAAATGGTGAAAGTTATAATATTAATGCTGACACAGTTGCTGGTGCGATTGCTTCCGCTATGAAAGCTGAAAAACTAATGCTCCTTACTGACGTGGAAGGCATCAAAGATTCAAGTGATAATGATGAAATTCTTCCTATACTCACTAAGAAAAAAGTTTATGAATTGATTGATAATGGCATTATTAGTGGTGGAATGATTCCTAAGGTGCTTGGATGTATTGAAGCGCTTGATGCGGGTGTAAACAGAACACATATCGTTGACGGGCGTATCCCTCATTGTATTTTGTTAGAAATTTTCACTGATAAAGGCATAGGCTCTATGATTATGTCGTAATATTTTGTAAAATTTTTGAATTAATGGTTGCTTTTTTTCTGCGTTTGTACTATAATGATTAGTAGTTATTATGTTACAACGTTATGTATTCATATATATAATTTCCAGTAACAACAAAAAATATTTATATTTATAAAATTTTGTTATTTTGGAGGGGACTAAAATGGATAATGCGGACAGTAGTAACCTAATCAAGAATACATTGGGTGACATTTCAACAAAAATTCAAAATTGTGAATCTTTATCCAAAGTATTGAATCGTATTAAAGGTGGTCAACAGATTCCCGATGAGTGGGACTGCGAAATAGAAAAAGCTATTATAGAATTATATGTTGATCTTGTAGAAGTATGTAAACATAGAGAACTTATATAAGTATCCAAATAAATAAAGAAGGAAGCATAATAGAATGCTTCCTTCTTTATTTATTTATTTATTTTCTTTTTCTAATCACTATTTTATCATCTTTACCACCTATAGTAATACGACTACCCGGTGTAATATTATGTTCAAGCATCTCTTCAGCTAATTTATCTTCAACTCTAGATTGAATTGCCCTCCTAAGAGGTCTTGCGCCATATATAGGATCAAATCCCTCTTTTGCAAGTATCGTTGCCGCAGTATCAGTAATATTTACTTCAATATTTTTTGCCTCTAATCGCTCAACTAATCTTTTTAACATATTTGATGCAATTTGCTTAATATGTTTTTCTTCAAGCTGATGAAATACTATAATGTCATCCACCCTGTTTAAAAATTCAGGTCTGAATGCTCTTTTAAGTTCTCCTAATACATCATTTTTAATGCTTTCATAATTTTCTTTCATTGCATCAGCAGAAACTGAAAATCCAAGTTTTTTAGGTTCAGTAATCATTCGTGCACCCACATTTGATGTCATAATGATAACAGTATTCCTAAAATCGACTTTCCTCCCTTGGGCATCTGTCAATATACCATCTTCTAAAATTTGCAATAACATGTTGAATATATCTGGATGCGCTTTCTCTATCTCGTCAAATAATAGTACAGAATACGGTTTTCTACGTATTTTTTCGGTTAATTGTCCACCTTCATCGTATCCAACGTATCCTGGAGGTGATCCTACAAGTTTTGATACTGTGTGTTTTTCCATATATTCTGACATATCGACACGTATCATCGCATCTTCCTCACCAAATATCGCCTCTGCTAACGCTTTTGAAAGCTCAGTCTTCCCTACACCTGTAGGACCAAGAAATATGAATGAACCTGTCGGACGCTTCGGATCCTTTAGTCCAACTCTTCCTCTTCTAATCGCTTTTGCCACTGCTTTTACTGCTTCCTCTTGACCAACAATTCTCTTATGAATAATCTCTTCCATATGGAGGAGTCTTTCACTCTCTTCCTCTGCTAGCCGTTTAACAGGTATTCCTGTCCACGTCGAAATAATTCCTGCAATTTCTTCTTCCCCAACACTTGAAGTATGTGTCGAATTTTTTTGATGCCAATCATTTTTCATCTGCCCTAATTCCCTTTTTAGCTTTTGCTCTTCATCTCTTATATTAGCAGCTTTCTCAAATTCCTGGGTACGTATAGCTTCTTCTTTCTCTTTTCCTACTTTCTCTAGCTTTTCTTCTAGTTCTTTCAAATCAGGTGGTGTCGTTATAACATCTAATCTCACTCTTGATGCAGCTTCATCAATAAGATCAATTGCTTTATCGGGAAGAAATCGATCAGAAATATACCGACTTGAAAGTTTTGCAGCTGCTTCCAATGCATCATCTGTAATCTTCACTCTATGATGTGCCTCATATTTATCACGTATGCCTTTAAGTATTTCAATCGTTTCATTTACACTGGGTTCCCCCACTGTGATAGGCTGAAATCTTCTTTCTAAGGCTGCATCCTTTTCTACATGTTTTCTATATTCATTCAATGTTGTTGCACCTATCATTTGAATTTCTCCTCGTGCAAGGGAAGGCTTTAGAATATTAGATGCATCTATCGCGCCTTCAGCAGCACCTGCACCAATAATGGTATGCATTTCATCGATAAAGAGAATTACATTCCCAGTTTTCCGGATTTCTTCCATTGCTTTCTTCAGTCTTTCTTCAAATTCACCTCTATATTTTGCACCTGCTACCATTGAAGATAGGTCTAATGTAACAACTCTTCTTTCCTTTAAAATTTCTGGAACATTTCCAGCTTCTATTTTTTGTGCTAAACCTTCAGCAATCGCTGTTTTGCCTACCCCAGGTTCACCAATAAGACAAGGGTTGTTTTTAGTCCTTCTACTGAGAACTTGTATCACTCTCTCAATTTCTTTATCACGTCCAATAATTGGATCAAATTTACCTTCTCTTGCCATCTCAGTTAGGTCACGTCCAAACTGATTAAGTGTTGGCGTGTTGGCATATCCTGCTGTTTTTTGTGCTTTTACCACCCCTGGCGCTTTTTCATTTAGAAGTTTAACAACTTCACCAAATAATTTTTGGCTATCCACACCTAATTCACTTAAAACCCTAACTGCTACACTTTCACCTTCACGTAAAACGCCTAATAAAATATGTTCTGTACCTATATAGTTATGTCCTAATCTTCTAGCCTCTATATAACTCAATTCCAAAACACGTTTTGTTCTAGGTGTGAGTCCAGCAGGCTCTTCTCCATTCGGTGTAGAAACCCCAACTAGCTCTTCAATCTTTTTAGCAACTTTTTCACTATTAATTCCTTGATTATTGAGTACTCTTGCAGCAACACCTTTACCTTCTTCTAGAAGACCGAATAAGATGTGCTCTGTTCCTACATAATTATGTCCGAATTCCTTTGCACTCTCGTGTCCATATCTTAGAGCCTTTTCTGCTCTTTCTGTAAATTTATTATCAAATGTTGACATAACCTCCAACTCTCCCTTCGTTATAAACTTAGCTTTTGATTTTTTTTCTAATAATTTCTGCTCTTTTGATATCTCTCTGTTCCGCGCTTAGTGTTTCTCCAAATTGCAGCATAATGTTTGCAGGCTGCGTTGCAATCATGAGTTCATTAACTGTCTCAATCTGTATATCTTTAATTATATCCAAATATATACCTAGTCTAACATCGGATATAAATTTCATAAACTCTTCTGAAGTCATAATCCTCGCATTTCTAAATACACCATAAGAGCGATATAACCTATCTTCTAATTGTAGTCTACTCCCCTTAAGTAATCTTTGTCTTGCAACTCTCTCTTTTTCAATAATTTGTTTTACAATTCCTTTTAAATTCTCTATTGTTTCCTCCTCAGATATCCCCAATGTCACTTGATTTGATATTTGGAATATATGTCCTCTTGCTTCTGTACCTTCTCCATATAGTCCCCGTACTGCTAAACCTAATTTCCCCACTGCTGTTAATAAGCTGTTGAGATAACCTGTCATTGTTAGTGCAGGGAGATGAATCATCACTGAAGCCCTAAGACCTGTTCCTGTATTGGTTGGACAACAGGTTAAATAACCATATTGTTCATTGTAAGCATATTCTATTTCTTGCTCTAAAATATTATCAATTTTGTTTGCTAGTTTCCATGCATTCTGAAGTTGCATGCCTGAAAAGAGACATTGTACTCTCAAATGATCTTCTTCATTTAGCATAATACTAATGCTTTCATCTTTATTTAAAAATACTCCTCTTGAATGCACATCTTGCAGCATCTCAGGGCTAATTAAATGTTTTTCCATCATCGCCTGTTTATTTATAGCCCCTAGCTCTTGCATAGAAATATAGTTAAATTTAACATCTGCATTTTTTAGAAGCGTAATTTGTATTTTTTCTATCACCTTTACTCCTTGCTCTTTTCTCATACGTACGGGAAATGGCATATCTTGAAAGTTTCTAGCAAGTCTTACCCTCGTACTAACCACTACATCTCCTTCTGGTCCTTTCTCAAGATACCAAGGCGTCATCTTTATATTTCCTCCTTTAACTGCCCTTCCAATGCCCTCATCCTATCTCGCAATACTGCCGCTTTTTCATATTCTTCACTTTGGACAGCTCTATTTAATTGTGTTTTTAATTCAATGATTTCTCTTTTTGTCTTTATTTTTTCACCTGATCGATACGGCAGTTTTCCATGATGTCGCACATTCCCATGTATTTTCTTAAACACAGATGGCAATACCCCCATAAAAGTATTATAACAATTTGCACAACCAAATTTACCGCTTCTTATAAATTGCTCATAAGTCATATTACAATTTTTGCATACAGGTCTTGTAGTTCTTTCTGTTTGCTGAACTGAGTATCCTTGTTCTTTACCTAACAACCCTATAAGAAGGTCATTAATACTAAAAGGGGTAGCTAAATATAGTGATTTCTCCATCGCTTTTTTTTCATTCTCACTTGCACACTGTTCACATAAATGTATTTCCTTTTTTTCATTATTAAGAATCTGTGTAACATGAACACTTGCTTGTCGTTTAAGACACTGCTGACATACCATCATACTCACTCTCCTCACACCAAACTTAACATCATATGTTTTAATATGTTAGCCCTTACGCTATCCTTTAAAGGCTGTGGAATATTTAAAACCCTATCACTCACAGCAATCTGCATGATATTAGCTTCTCTTTCATTTATAACTTTATAATCTACGCAGTTACTAATAAAAGCATCTGCGGATTGTTTTGTAATTGAAACGCCTATACTATTTACTATATGCATAAGATAGTTACTTCTAGATATATTAATTCTTTTTATTTTAATATAACCACCACCACCTCTTCGACTTTCCACAATATAACCTCTTTCTGCGGTAAATCTTGTCGCAATGACATAATTGATTTGAGAAGGTACACATTTAAAATGATTGGCCAACTCATTCCTCTGTATTTCCACTGCTCCTTCTGTATTAGAAATCAATTCTTTTAAAAATATTTCTATTGTATCACTTATTCTCATCGTCATTCCATCTCCTGACTTTGACTTTCTTTGACCTTGTTTTTATTATACCCTTTTTAATATAAAAAATCAATACTATTTTTCATATATACCCTAAAAAATCAGAGTAGCGTTGATTAGTTGAATTTATTTTATTCTTTTCCAACTAACCAACTTTCTACTACTCAATTAAATTTTCAACTCAAACTTCACTTCTCTCTTCTTTTGATATCTGTTGGTACGTTCAATTCCGCAATTTCTTCTAAGTGTTTGACATTATTTTTTTGTTTTTCAAAAGTAGTCCACTGATCAAAAGACGCAATAAATTCACCATATTGTGTAACATCTTCCATTCTCTCATCTTTTATAAGAGGTTTTTGTTTTTTATTTGCCAAATTCGCTACCTCCTTTTTTCACTAGAACTTTTATTCTTTCATCCTTCCATATTATTTTTTTCTAGTTTACGTTTTTATATTCATAAAAGTAGCAAACCTTAATTCGTTATACTTATTCGTAAATGTCAGAAAATTCAATTTTTATTTTTTCAACATTAGGTGTCTGTATTAACTTTTTAGTTTGAGTAATGCAGCTATCTTCTTCAACTAATTTTACTGGTATTTTAATACTGAACTCTGTCCCCTCTCCATATTTGCTTTTCACATCAATTGTACCTCCATGCAATTCAACCAGAGATTTTACTAAAGAGAGACCTATACCACTACCTTCATGGTTTCTGTTAAACAAATTTTGTGCTTGTCTAAATCTTTCAAATATTATTTTTTGCTTATCATCTGGAATACCTATTCCTGTATCCTTCACTGATATGATAACCCTTTCTCCTTTATTATAAAGTCGTACTTCAATATTATCTTTTGGTCTTGTAAATTTTATAGCATTTGAAATAAGATTTAATATAATCCTTTCCATTTTATCAGGATCAAAAGCCATTATTTTTTCTTCTATGTCCGTATCAAATACAATAGTTCTGGATTTGCTTTTTATATATTCAACAGTAGACAAAGTAATATTTTCAACAACTTCTACTATATTTGTGTTTTGTAAATTTAGCTTTGTAAATCCTGAATCTATGCGAGTGATATCAATGAGATTATTGACTAGTCTTAACAATCTATAAGCATTTTGTTTTATCATTTTCAAGTGTTTGCTACATCTTTGCAAATTAGCGTCTTTATCATCTTTCATAATAGATATATCTAATAGCTGCATCGCTGAAAAAATAATATTCAAAGGTGTTTTTAGCTCATGGGATATGTTAGAGAAAAATTCTGTCTTTAAACGATCATATTTTAAGGCTTCTTCTAATTTTTTCTCGTTTTGCTCTGCTTCTATACGCAATGATTCAACTCTTTTCCGCTCTGAAATGTCCCTAATTACAGCTAGTATAGCCTCTGTACCATTATAGTTAATGAATGTTGTTGTAATTTCAATATCAATTGTTTCCCCGTCCACTTTTCTTAGTAACGTGTATTCAAAAGATGTCAAAGAACAGATTTCCCATAATTTATTGATTAATTCTATCGTTATATCTTCATTTCTTGGAATCACTGAAATAAAACTTGATAAAGTTTTTCCAACTACATCTTTCTTTTCATTATAGCCTACAAGTTTTGTAGCAGCTTGATTTGCAAATAAAATTTTTTCTCTATCGAACACATAAACAGCATCAGGTAATACCTGCATAAGCTGTTTATATCTTCGTTTACTTTCCATTAATTCCTTCGTTCTTTTTTCTACTTCCTTTTCTAGATTTCTATTCATTTCTTTTAATAATTCATACATCTGCGCATTTTCTATAGATATAGCTGCTTGTGAAAATAACAAATTCAAGGTTTGTAGATGGGTTTTTGTAAATGCTCCATATGTCAAATTATTTTCCATATACGCAACCATTTTAACATTTCCTCGATATATGATTGGCATGCATATAATTGATTTCACTTTGTTCTCTTTAAAATATTGATCTGTTATAAATAATTCATTTTTCATAACATTATCTATAATAATATTGTCTTTTGTCCTCAAAGCGTAATTGATGATGCTTTTTGGAATATCGCCACTCTCTTCTACTGAAATATGCTGTTTTACTCTGTTATGTTTATAGTGCATTTCGCCCACTATATAAAAAACTTCATCCGTTTTTCTCATTAAAATACCTCTAGTAGCACCTGCTGCCTTCACTGCAGTCTGAACTAACTTATCGATTAAAGACTCTAAGACAATCTCTCTTGAAATGGTCTGTGAAGTTTTCATAATAGCATGCATATCAACAAGATGTAAGTCATTATATTCTTTTTCTTTTTCTCTCAATGGTATCATATATTCATATTTCTTATTTAATACTTCACATTTTTGTTTTGCACCCCACAAATTATATAAATATTTGGCTTCCTTCATGTAGACAGTAGCAACCTTATGCCGCCCTCTCTTTATATAAAACTTTGCTGCCAATTCATTTGCAAGTGCTTCATGCTGAATATAATGATACTTTTTAGCCGTATCAACTGCGCTATCAAATAAATCCATTGCATCAGACGGTTGATCTAAAATATTGGCCTTCTCTGCTTCAATCAACATATATTTATGCATAAAATTTTCCTGACATTGATCTGCCCAAATTTTTAATTGGTCTTGATTCTTATGTAGTTGTTTTAAATATTTTTCGCGATCAGATTGCGATGCTTCATTGTAAAGAGCCGTTAGACACAGTGAATAATAAAAATTATGTTCCGTATATATAATTGTAGGTTTTACATACTCAAGATATTTTTCTGCTTCTTGAATATACGAAAGTGCTTCATTAGGCTTTTCTAATAAATAGAGTTCTTGTCCTTTTAATATTTGATATGAAACCATGGATATATAACTCTTATCCTTTTTATACTGTTTTAGATATTCATCTTTATTCCACACTATATCTTTCAAACTATGTATCATATTATCTTCTCCGATTAAACCAGTAATAATCTGTGCAAAGCATCTTAATAAATTAATAATTAAATTATTCTTTGTTTCTTTACTAAATTTATAGTATTCAGGTATTTTACATGCAATGTCCTGTAATTTTTCCCCTCCAGCGAAGGTATTCATTAGATAATGTGAAATGCCGATATAACCAGCAAATTGTAATTCACCAGCTTCCAATCCCAATTGATAACCTTCCCTACATATATTATAAGAATTATTAATATGCTTGAACCAATGAATAAGGTCACAGGCTAAGGTTCCATACACTCTACATTTTTGAGATGTATTATTATATTTCTGACTAATTTTAAATGCCAATTTACCAAACGTGCAACTATTCTGATAATCACCAGTAACCGCCAAATACCTTGCATACATAGCATAAAGAAAAGCAGATTCAGGGGCATGTCCAAGTTGTAGCGATATATTTACTGCCTTCATAACAAGAAATCTCCACACTTGGATATCCCAAAAATAAAATATAAGTAATATTTGGTCTAATAACTTAATAAGCACTTTATTTTCTTTATGCATCATATCAGATTTATGTAGTAAAGATTCAACATCCGTATCTTCCAAAAACTTCTTTATCCCAGCCAATTCCTCTTCCACTAGCTTTTCTATGTTATTAACAGATACTTCTATATCGAATATTCTAAGCGCTTTACTAGCAATTTCAATTGCTTCATCATCATACTTAGACCGCATCGAATAATGTACAATCATCAGTCCATAGATCTCTGCTTTTTGAAGCTTTGATTTTACATGCTTCAATAATATTCCTAAAAACCTTTGAGACTGTTCGAAATTTCCATTTAAATACTCTACTTCTGCCCGTTCTTTATATAAATCAAACATAAATTGATAATTCAATTTCCATTTTTCATCATCAACCAAATTTGTGCTAATAGTTAAAAATTTTAATGCCGATTCATAAGCAATAGTAATTTTCGCTTTTTTTCCAGCGATAAAGTTTAACTCGGCAAGTGCTCCCCTTTCAGTCTCATCAGTAATCGACTCAATAGCTTTATTACACTGGTTTACAATATCGAAAATCTTATCTTCAAGTTCTTCTTTATCTATTACAGTATTAAGTAATATACGTCCTATCTCAAGATGTATCGTTTTCTTTTGGATTTCATTTATTGATTGATATGCCGCTTGTTGTATCTTATCATGTAAAAAACGGAAATTATTGATAAATAATGAACTGTTCTCTTCAATTATAATCGGAATAATCACTCCTGTTTGCATCGCTATGCAAAGATGTTGAAATATTTCTGCTTGAGACTCTTCTGAAATCATTGATAGCATATTTAAACTAAATTTGTTACCTATACATGAAGCCAAACATAAAAGTCTTTGAGTATGTTGGGGTAAATGCTCTAATCTTTCTATCATCAGATGCAATAAATCATCATTTACGCCTTCTGCCATGACTCTGTCCCAATCCCACTGCCAAGTTAGCGTATTATCATCAAATTTTAGCATCTTTTCATAGTATAATGCTTTCAAATATTGCACGATAAAAAGAGGATTTCCGTGACTCTTCTGGAATACAAATTCTGATAAAGATTTGCATTCTTCTAATGAACACTTCATTGTGTCACCAACAAGTCGGTTTACAGCGTCAAACTCAAGATGTTCTAAATTCAAAGTCATTATATTTTTGTTTTTCAATAATAGATGGACTGGCGTTATTTCATTACTACGGTATGCACCAATAAACATTAAATATCTGCAGTCCGATGTCATGATAACTTCTTCTAACCAATTCAAAGAAGCAGTATCAGCCCATTGCCAATCATCAATAAAAATTACTATTGGCTGCGGTTGATAAGTAATAGCTTTAACTAACGCTTTAAAAATATAGTTAAATCGTATTTTTGCGTTAATTGCTTCTGATGATAACGGATTTTGTTGTTTTCCAATAATATATTCCAGCTCTGGAATCAAATCTACTATTATTTCTCCATTTGTATCCAATGCTTTTGAGAGTATCCTTTTCCATTGGTATAATTTCTCACTAGATTCTGTTAAGATTTGTTTGACTAATTCTTGAAAGACTTGAATAATTGCGCTGTATGGAATATTTTGATCATATTTATCAAATTTGCCTGATATGAAGTAGATATTATATTTGGATATTTGTTTTCTGAATTGGTTTATTAAATATGTTTTTCCCATGCCCGGTGTACCACTATAAAATAGCATACTACATTTCCCAGCACATACCCCTTTAAATTCATTTAATAGTTTCTCTAGTTCTTCTTCTCTTCCATAAAGCTTTTTAGATAGTTCAAAATTTTCATTCCCATCATGTTTCCCAAGTTTGAACCAAACCACCTTTCCCTGTGACTTTAATTGCTGATAGCATTTATCAATATCAGTTTTTAATCCATATGCACTTTGATACCGCTCTTCTGGCACCTTCTCTAATAGTTTCATTACAATATCGCTTATCACTTGAGGTATTTCACTATTTATTTCATTAGGTGGTATTGGTTCCTTTGCTATATGTGAATGTATAGATCCTGAAACATCTTCTGTTTCAAAGGGTAATATGCCTGTTAGCATTTCATAAGAAATAATACCAAGCATATATAGATCCGAGCGAAAATCAATTTCATGTGTAATTCTACCTGTCTGTTCAGGAGAGGTATAGATATATTCTTTGTTCCATTTTTCAAAATTCATATTTTCCTGCATATTATCTATTTTTCTAGCCAATTTAAAAAAATAAAACTTGATTTTTTTTGTCTCAGGGTTTATAAAAATATTGTTAGGATTTATTGCATTATAAATAATATTCTGTTCATGAAGTTGTTCAATAATCTCAGTTATTCTAATAATAATTTGTAAATTTTCTTGTATACTCAATATATTATCATGCATATACTTTTTTAGTGAAACACCATCAAATCTTTCGAAAATAATACATGTTTGATATCCTATTTTTTTCATGTCATGTACTTTAATTATCCCTGACAAGTCAAGATTCTTTAATATATGATATTCATTTTCTATTAATTCTAATTCCTCATTTTTCGGATATGCTTCTTTATATATTTTGATATAAACAGGTAGATGATCTTCTTTTCTACTCGCTTTGTATACAAGTATTCTTTCATCTTCATAATGTAATTTATCAAGATAGTATCCTTTTAATCTTATCATTGTAAACTCCCTCCCTGAAGTAGACAAGTGATTTATTTCTTTTTTTACATCACAAATTACTTTTTTTATATCAAAATATTAGAAAATATTTTATTATTTTTACCTCCACTGTATTATTTTACATTATTTAAGATGATTCGACAAGTAAAATTATTTTTTTTTAATATATTTTCCCTATTGCATTTTTATGCATAAAAATGTATAATTATTAATAATATATTTCATGCTACTTAGCGCACAATAGAAAAAGGAGGTTTATTATGCAATTACACGAAATTATAGCAATGGATAAAAAGTATTTTATGAATGTATATGGCGATAGAACCCCTGTATCTTTTAAATATGGTAAAGGGATGCAGTTATGGGATCAAGATGATAAAGTGTATTATGACTTTTTGGGAGGTATTGCTGTTAATGTTTTAGGACATTGTCATCCAAAACTTACTGAGTCGTTAAAAACTCAACTTGATAAGTTAATTCATACCTCAAGTTTGTACTATATCGAACCACAAGCTAAATTAGCAAAAGCATTAGCAGAAAATTCATGTGCTGATAAAATATTTTTCTGCAATAGTGGTGCTGAAGCAAATGAGGGTGCTATTAAATTAGCAAAAATATATTTTAAGAAAAAAGGGTTACCGAATAAGTATGAGATTATTACTCTTAAAAATTCTTTCCACGGTAGGACTTTAACGACTGTTGCAGCAACAGGACAGGAGAAATATCAGAAGGCATATACTCCTCTTCCACCTGGGTTTAATCATGTACCTATTAACGACTTAGAAGCATTAAAGGCATCTATTACGCCTTCTACTTGTGCAGTTATGTTAGAGCTTGTGCAAGGTGAGAGTGGTGTCAATCCAGTAGATGCTACATATTTAAATGATGTAAAAGCTTTATGTGTAGAACATGATTTGCTTCTCATTTTTGATGAAATTCAAACAGGAGTAGGACGTACGGGTAAATTGTTTGGATATATGAATTACGGCATAGAGCCTGATATTTTCACATTGGCAAAAGCATTGGGCGGCGGTATCCCAATAGGTGCTGTTTGTGCAAAAGATCGTATTGCTTCGGCTTTCGAGCCAGGCGATCATGGCACTACTTTTGGTGGTAATCCTTTTGCATGTACTGCTGGGTTAGCAGTAATTAATACACTTCTTAATGAAGATTTAATCAATAATGCATCTGAAATGGGAAAGTATTTTACTGATAAACTTTCAATGATTAAAGATAAATCTTCCGTTATTTATGAAATTCGTGGTAAGGGATTGATGATCGGTATTGAATTTAAAACAGATATTGCAAAGGGAATAGGTAAAGAGTTATTTGAAAAAGGATTTTTAGTAGGTATAATAGGTACGAAAGTATTAAGGCTTTTGCCACCATTAATTATAACAAAACAAGATATTGATATTTTCATTGATGCTTTTGAAAAAGCTTTAGAAGGAGGACAAAATTAATGGAACATTTACTTAGTTTGCATGATTTGACTACTAACGAAGTTGAAAACATCCTTTCATTGGCGGAAAAACTAAAGAAGGAACAAAAGAAAGGAATACAACATCATTTATTAAAAGGCAAAACCTTAGGCCTCATTTTTTCAAAATCTTCAACTAGAACAAGGGTTTCTTTTGAAGTGGGTATGGTACAACTTGGAGGGTATCCAATATTTCTAAGTGCTAATGATATTCAATTAGGTAGAGGTGAAAGTATATATGATACTGCAAAAGTACTTTCTAGATATATTGACGGGATTATGATACGAACTTTCAAACAGAGTGATGTAGAAGATCTCGCAAAATATGGTTCTATCCCTATTATTAATGGATTAACCGATTTGTTGCATCCATGTCAGATATTAGCTGACCTTCAAACCGTTTATGAAAGAAAGTCAAAATTAGAAGGACTAAAAATGGCATATGTTGGCGATGGTAATAATATTGCACATTCTCTACTATATGGATGTGCCAAAGTAGGGATGGACGTTGCTGTAGCTACTCCAACAGGTTATGAATGTGATGCAGAAATTGTTGATACTGCAAAAGATGATGCAAAACTAATGAATTGTAATATTACCATTACAAATGACCCTGTTGAAGCGGTAAAAGATGCAGATGTAATATATACTGATACCTGGGTAAGTATGGGTCAGGAAACGGAAAAGAAAGAAAGGCTCAAAATTTTCCAACCCTATCAAGTCAACAAGGAATTGTTTTCATACGCAAAAGATGATGCAATGTTCTTACATTGTCTTCCTGCATATCGAGGGTATGAAGTAACAGAAGATATCATTGATGGTCCTCATTCTGCCATATTCGACGAAGCAGAAAATAGACTACATGCACAAAAAGCTGTGATGGCTATGTTAATGGGATAAATGAGGTTAATAAATGGGTAATACTATGATTGAAGTTAAAAAAGCGACAATAAAAGATATAGACGCAATACTTGAAATCACTCAAGAAGCCTTTGAAAAGTATGTGACAACAATAGCATTATCAGATGGTATTGCCGCACTTAAGGAAAGCATTGAAGATATTAAAAATGATATTCAAACAAAAGAAGTATTTGTTGCATATTTGGGTAATATTCCTGTAGGAAGTGCAAGAATAGAGATTTTTGATGATCAAACTGCTTATCTCAGCCGATATGGGGTAAAACCTGAATTTCAAAGCAATGGTGTAGGGAAAGCGGTAATGGATCAGATTGATTCTGTAATGATGCAACATCAAATTAGAAAGATATTTTTACACACGGCTTCAAAGCATTCTGCATTAATGCAATTCTACTATGGCAGGGGATTTTATGTGGATTCTACCACAAAAGATAGAGGATATATTCGGGCATTAATGTGCAAGGATTATGAATAAGACAGGGGAAGTCCCCCTGTCTTATTCATTTGTTCTTCATTACCCGCATTGCATTTAGGATAGCAATCAATGCCACTCCTACATCTGCAAACACTGCCTCCCATATGGTCGCAAGACCTCCTGCTCCAAGCATTAACACAATTCCTTTTACTGCAAATGCAAAGATGATATTTTGCCACACGATGACACGTGTTCTCTTCGCTATTTTAATTGCTGTTACCAGTTTGGATGGTTCATCAGTCATTAGCACAACATCAGCAGCTTCTATAGCTGCATCTGAACCCAAACCTCCCATTGCTACACCAACATCTGCTCTTGCTAGTACAGGTGCATCATTAATACCATCACCAACAAAAACGATCTTGCTCTTTGGTCTCTTTTGTTCCTCTAACATTTCAAGCTTTTCCACCTTCTGATGTGGAAGTAGCTCAGCATACACTTCATCTATGCCTAATGCTTCTCCAATTTTTGTTCCTACAGACCTATTATCCCCTGTAAGCATTACAAGTTTTTTGATGCCAACATTCTTAAGTTCAGCTAATGCAATTGCCGAATCCTCTTTTATTTCATCGGATATAATAATATACCCCACATATCTTTTATCAATTGCTACATATACAATTGTATTTAACGTATCAATTTTATCATATGGTATATTCTCTTTTTCCATTAACTTCTTATTTCCTGCAAGTACTTCTTTACCTTTAACGCTAACCTTGATGCCATATCCAGATATCTCATCATAGTTATTTATCAGAGTATCAGCAATGTCTTGATTATATGCCTTCTTTATTGAAGTTGCGATTGGGTGGTTAGAATAACTTTCTGCATAGGCTGCATATTCTAGTAATTCATGTTTAGTAATGCTCTCTTTACTTGGCGATATTTTTGTCACCTTAAATATCCCTTTTGTAAGTGTTCCTGTTTTATCAAAGACTACAGTATCTACATTATTAAGAGCTTCTAAGTAGTTTCCTCCTTTTATTAAAATACCACTTTTTGAAGCTCCACCGATGCCTCCAAAAAAACCTAGCGGAATAGAAATCACTAGCGCACAAGGGCACGAAATAACTAGAAATGTTAACGCCCTATAAATCCAATCATAAAATGTTGCTTCTGGAATTAGTAAAGGTGGAATCAATGCTAACGCTAACGCTGTAAAAACAACTGCAGGTGTATAGTACTTTGCAAATTTTGTAATAAAATTCTCTGTAGGTGCTTTATTACTACTTGCATTTTGTACCAACTCTAATATTTTTGTCACTGTTGACTCAGCAAATCCTTTTTCGACGCGAACAGTAATCACACCATTTTTATTGATAAAGCCTGATAATACCTCGTCTCCTATTTCTATATCTCTGGGTAATGATTCACCAGTAAGAGCAGTTGTGTCAACTGTTGTCTTACCCTCTATAACTATTCCATCCAATGGCACTTTTTCACCCGGTTTTACTACAATGATATCACCGACATCTACTACATCAGGAGATACTTTTTTCATCTCATTTTCAATTATTATATTCGCAAAATCGGGTTTAATGTCCATTAACGCCTTGATTGATTTTCTTGAACGATTTACTGCTCTATCTTGGAATAGTTCGCCAATTTGATAAAAAAGCATAACCGCTACACCTTCTGTGAATTCTTGGAGTGCAAATGCACCTATCGTTGCTATTGCCATCAAAAAGTTTTCATCAAACACTCGTCCTCGAATGATATTTTTAATAGCCTTGATTGCAACATCACCACCAACAAATAAATAACTTATTAAAAATATTGTTAATTCTGTCCAAAATGAAAATTGTCCAATTGCACCAATTAAGAAAAATACTCCACCAATAACAAGCTTTATAATCATGCTTTTGTCAATTGATTCCATGACATCTATATTGCTCTCTTCATTCTCAACCATAACAACATCTGGTTCAACCGTTTTGATTGCTCGCTCCACTTCATTCATTATTTCTCTCTGATTTGTTTCATCTTTAAATTGTATTTTCATTTTTCTTGAGACAAAGTCTACTGAAACCTGTGAAACATCTTCTATAGTGTTTACCTTGTTTTCAATCTTGGTAGCACAATTTGCACAATCCAAACCTTCAAGTAAACATTCTTTTTTTGTTCCTGTATTCATTACTACTCCCTCACTTTCAACGATTATATCAAGCCTTATTTATTCGTTAATATGTGCCAATCCTTGGTCGAAAATTTGTTTAATATGGTCATCATCCAGTGAATAAAAAACACTCTTTCCTTCTTTTCTGTATTTCACCAGTCTTGCATTTTTTAACACTCTAAGCTGATGTGATATGGCTGATTGCGTCATCCCAAGTAAGTCTGCTATATCACATACGCACATTTCTGATGCAAATAGAACATAGAGTATCTTTACCCTTGTTGTATCACCAAATACTTTAAAAAGCTCAGCTAAGTCATAGAGCTTTTCATCTTCAGGCATCTTATCTTTTATAACTTTAACAATATCGTCATGAATAGCATGACAACTACAATCAATTTTATCGTTTCGTTCTCCCATTTAAACCCCTCCTAATATTAGAACATATGAACATATGAATAATCGTTCATATGTTTGTTATTATATACCCATTTTTTTCTGTTGTCAATCAAAATCTCTGAAAAAGAATGTGGCAAACAAAACGTCCCTCCGCCACATTATATGCCAAATATATCCTCAATCTCATCTTGTGACATCTTTGACAGCATTGTCTCACCAGGTTGAATAATGGTTTCAATCATCTTTTTTTTCTTTTGTTGTAATTCAAAAATCTTTTCTTCTATCGTCCCCTGCGTAATCAATTTTATCACCTGCACTACATTTTTTTGACCAATTCTATATGCACGATCTGTTGCCTGTTCCTCTACAGCTGGATTCCACCATGGATCATAATGTATAACCATATCTGCACCTGTTAAATTGAGTCCTGTACCACCAGCTTTTAATGAAATTAAGAAAAGTTCTTTTTCACCTTTGTTAAAAGCGTTTACCATTTCACCTCTTGTTTTTGATTTTGTAGCGCCATCTAAATAAAAGTATTCTATACCCTGTTTATTTAAATGTTCTTTTATAATATGTAGCATAGAAGTGAACTGTGAGAATATTAAAATCCTATGTCCTCCTTCTAAAGCATCTTCTAATATTTCTTGTAACAAAGCCAATTTCCCACTATCACCCTCATAGTTTTCTATAAATAGACCGGGATGACAACAAACCTGTCTAAGTCGTGTAAGCATCGCAAGGATTTTTATATGACTCTTTCCAAAACCGTTCACAGCAATCTCTTTTGCTATTTCTCCTTTTGCTTGATGAAGATATGCAAGATATATCTTTTTTTGTTCTTCCGTCATATCCGCTGTCATCTTACTTTCAATTTTTTGTGGTAGCTCTTTTAATACATCTTTTTTCATCCTACGTAAAATAAATGGACGAATTTGCTTACTCAATTCTTTTAACACTTTCTGCTCATTTTTCTTAATAATGGGTCGCTCGTATTTTTTTACAAACTTTGTATGACTAAATAGGTATTTGGGCATCACAAAGTCAAAAATGGACCATAATTCGGTTAATGCATTTTCTATAGGTGTTCCTGTTAGTGCAAAATATCCTTTTGCCTTAATCTGCTTCACTGAACGCGCATTGATTGTATGTGGATTCTTAATATGTTGTGCCTCATCCAAAAAACAGTATGCAAATTCCAATTCCTTATACATCTCAATATCTCTACGGATAAGTGGGTAAGAAGTAATCACAAAGTCAGCATCTTTTATATCCTGTATTTGTTGTTGGCGTTCCTTTTGTACACCTGATACGACCACTGCATGCATATGGGGTGTGAATTTTTTTATTTCATCTTGCCAGTTATATACTAGGGATGTTGGAACAATTACCAATGAGGAACCTAACTTCTTCTTTTTTTCCGATAATACAAAGGCAATAACCTGTAGTGTTTTTCCTAGCCCCATATCGTCAGCTAGAATACCACCCAACCCGTATGCTGCAAGTGTTTTTAACCATTTATATCCTACTTTTTGATAATCCCTTAGCACATGCTCTAACTCAACTGGAACATCGAATTCCATGTCCTCTGGCTCACTAATATTTTGAACTAATCGCTTAAAAGCAAGATTTCTCTCAATGTGCTGCAAATCAGCTTCTCTTAGCTTGCCATCTAAATAAATCGCTCTATATTTGGGAAGTTCAATAACCTTTTTACTCAAATCCTTTGATGATATATCAAGATTATCAATTAATTCTGTGATTTGTTCTAGCTCTGGTATATGTAATGGCATAAATGATCCGTCTTTAAGACGATAATACTTTTTCTTTTGCTGTACGGATAAAAAAATATGTTCTAATTCATCGGCTGGTACATCCTCATATTCAAATGAAAATTCAAGTAAATTGGACTTTTCATTTAGACGCACTCCTCCTGAAAATGCATGAGGATCCTTTACTTTTATCTCTTTAAATTCGTCAGAATAGTATATCTCAGCCTGCTCTTGTAATTGGGGAAGTATCTCATAAATAAATTTAAATATTCTATCTTCATCATCTAGATGAACCATTCCTTTTCCGACCTTAAATTCTAATTCTTCAAAGAAACGCATTATTTTTTTTTCTTTTTCCATATCTCGAACTAGTATCATATTATTCGTTAATATACCTTGATTTGCTGTAAACGGATTAAGTGCAATAGTTCCATAATGGAACTCTATTCTCGCAGAAATACCATCTTCCACCTTATCAAGATAGATTTTGTTCTCCAGCTCTTCTTGATAAAAGTTTTGCTCAACTGCCTCATCAATTGTTATGTCTCCTGCTTTTCTAATAACGGGCAATAATTCCGATACAAATCTTTCCTTTTGTTTATTACT
The DNA here is from genome assembly GCA_963662695.2 of Clostridia bacterium. Taxonomy (GTDB): domain Bacteria; phylum Bacillota; class Clostridia; order SK-Y3; family SK-Y3. The sequence continues at coordinate 475,957 of CAXXDC010000002.1, forward strand.
AAATGTTATATCTCTCCAAGTATTACGCCTAAAGGCATCAAGAAAATGGATCAGATACTGTCTTTGTTGTTCAGATGTATGATAAATGTTTCCTTGAAAATAAATATATTCTCCGTCAGTAGTGAGTGGGATAAATTCTTGTTTTTCTTTTAAGTCAAGTGATAATTCTCTATTTAGTTGTCTTAATTCAAAAACTAATGGAATTTCTTTCTCTAGAATCTCCATATTATCACTATAATCTTTTAATATTTTTGCTTTAATATTTTTATTTGCAACAGTTTTAAAAAGCCTTTTTAAGATCTCAGATGATAGATATATCTTTTTACCTTGAAATGTTCCACCCTTCACATGTGATGAAATAAAATCATCAAATAGCATTTTTTCATGCTCATAGACTTCCTTCAATAAATCAATAACCCTCTGATCTTGTTCTGAAAAAGTATGAACCTTTGGGTCGAAAGTAAATTTTTTTCCAAACTCTATAATATTATTATTAATAATATTATAGATAAATTGATTTATATTTCTCACTATATATAATCTATCTATGCCTATGCGCAGAGATACTGAAGATAGTAGTCCGCGATAGTCTCTTTCTACTTCATAAGTAACTTCTAAGGGGACTTCCTTTTTTTTATCGTTTTGAATCGTACGTTCAAACAAGTCAAATAATTGTTCCTGTACATTTGATCGATTCATCAATCTTCTGCTATGATCGTTATTATAGCGATATTCTTGTTGTGCTTTTTTTAATACTGCAACAATATGTTTACATATTCCTTCATAGTTACTAAATGCAGGGCAATCACAACCATATCCACCTATTCCCCCATGTTCATAAAAATGGATATAGACTTTATAATATTTTTCACCTATTACCTCTGCTTCAAGCAATAAATCCTCTTCATTAAAACGAAATCTTAATACTCTTTTGCCAAAATAATATGCAAGTCCTTTTTGATATGTTGATGCATGTGTAAGTTCATCTTGAATCATTTTATCAGTCATTATAAAGGGAAACATATGCCACCTCTTTTAATTACAAAATCTAAAAATAATAAAAATTAGGGATATTCCTAACACACTTAGGAATATCCTTGGTTTACTTTCAATGCTTTTTGTTTCTATCATTAGTTGAATTTTAGGCTTATATCCATCGCTTTTACGCTGTGTGTAAGAGCTCCTATTGAAATCAAGTCTACTCCTGTGTCTGCAACTTCTCGTAAATCTTTATCACCCATATTTCCAGACGCTTCTACGAGTGCCTGACCGTTTATTTTTTTCACAGCAGCTATCATTTTTTCTGCATCCATATTATCCAACATGATTATATCTGCACCAGCAGATAAAGCTTCATCAATTTGTTCCATAGTTTCCACTTCCACTTCTATTTTTAGTGTATGTGGTGCATTATTTTTAGCAGCGGTTATCGCTTTTGTTATGCTTCCTGCCGCCATAATATGATTATCTTTGATGAGTACTCCATCGGCTAAGTTGAAACGATGATTGGAACCTCCGCCTGTTTTTACCGCATATTTTTCTAATACCCTTAAACCAGGCGTAGTTTTTCTCGTATCAACAATACATGCGTTAGTTCCTTTTATTTTCTGTGTTATTTCATATGTTTTTGTGGAAATCCCAGATAAACGTTGTAGGAAATTAAGCGCAACTCTTTCTCCTGTTAGTACCCCAATTGCTGTACCATTGATTTCTGCGATGATATCTCCTTTATTAACTTTATCACCATCATTTACTAAAGGTTTTAACGTTATTGTATGATCCACTTTTTCAAAAACTTTTTTCATGATATCAATACCACATATGACACCATCTTCTTTTGCTATAAACCGACCACTTATCTGTTGCTGCTTTGGAATGGTACTGAGCGTTGTAATATCTCCAGTCCCAATATCCTCAGCTAATGCTCGTGTTATAATATCCTCTACCATATTAATATTTAACATTTCCTTTCACCCCATTATTTGATTCTAGATAATGTGCGCCCACACTTTCTTTTCTTTCGAATGCTGCTTCTAATATTTTTTCACCAATCGTTGCCATATTCAACACCTCTATATGATGTCTAGTTGGCAAAAATTGTGTTTCAAGTTCGGTTAATATATTTTTTATAATCCCCAATCCGCTTAAAAGACCCTCTTCAGTTCTAATAATTCCACCAAAACGATGCATGGTCTCCTTTATTCTTTGCTTCATAATTTGTAGCTCATTCGGAGATAAAAGTTTTGCATTTATTGCATCTTTTTTTACCTTTGATATATTGGCTGTGTGTAATTTTTTTTGTTTTTTATTGTTAATATGTATAGCACATCGCTTACCAAACACTACACATTCAAGCAGTGAATTGCTTGCAAGGCGATTCGCACCATGGACTCCTGTACATGCTGATTCGCCACATGCATATAAGCCATTGATACTACTCATACCATTTAAATCCGTTTTAATACCGCCCATAAAATAATGTTGAACAGGACAGACAGGAATATACTGTTCAGATATATCAATATTATATTTCTTGCATTGATGATATATAGTGGGGAAACGTTGTGATAAATGTGATTCTGATTTATGTGTTATATCCAAATAAACATGTGGAGTATTACTCTTTTGTATTTCTCTATTTATTTCTCTAGCCACAATATCTCGTGGTGCTAGTTCTGCCATTGAATGACGTTTGCACATAAACCGCTCGCCTTTTTCATTACGTAACACGCCACCTTCACCCCGAACGGCTTCAGATATTAAAAAAAAGCGTCCTCCTGTATTCTCGTCATATAGAGCTGTGGGATGAAATTGAACAAATTCCATGTTTTCCACTTCAACACCTGCTCTAATTGCTGCTGATATCCCATCACCTGTTGCTGCAAGCGGATTCGTCGTATATTGATAAACTTGTCCAATGCCTCCTGCAGATATCACTATATTGGGGGCAATATATGCCTTACAGCCGTTTTCATATACAATAACCCCATAAGCTTTTTCATTTTCTGTTAATATATCTGCTAAAAACACATCATGCTTAACTGTTACATTAGGTTTTAAGGACACGATCTGAGCAAGTTTTCTAACGAGTTCTCTTCCTGTTGCATCGCCTCCACTGTGTAGTATTCTTTTCTTACTATGTCCACCTTCTCTTGTAGTATTTAGATTTCCTTTTTCATCTAAATCGAAATCTACACCTACATCTATTAGTCGTTTTATTTCCTCTGGACCTTCTTCTACAAGCACTTTCACAGCTTCACGATTGCACAACTCTGCTCCAGCATTTAGTGTATCTTTATAATGAAGTTCAAAACTATCATCCGCATTAAATACACTCGCAATACCTCCTTGTGCAAAATACGAGTTGCATTCGTCATTTCCCTGCTTAGATAAAACAATACATGACAAACTCTCGTCAATATTTAATGCAGTGTATAAGCCTGCTAGCCCACTTCCAATAATAATGACATCACAAAATATTTGTTCTGTCTCTTCCATATCACACTGGAATGCATATCTTCTCATTATGATCTCTCCTAGCTATCTAAAAAAAGGTTACTGGATTTCCAACATCTTATCCAGACAACCGTGTGCTTTAGATATTTCCTCTTCACTTAATTGAATTTCATATGTCATATTTTCCAGCGCATTTAAAACATCTTTTAATGTTGTTTTTTTCATATTTGGACAAATCATTTTCTGCGATAGAAGATAAAACTTTTTATCAGGATTTTTTTTCTGTAACCAATGTAGAACCCCTTGTTCCGTACCAATAATAAATTTCTTATCCTCTGAATTCGACGCATAATTTATGATCTGAGATGTACTACCCAAATAATCAGCCTTTTCTGAAACTTCAGGCCTGCATTCTGGATGTACTAAAACTTTAGCATTGGGAACTGCTTTTCTCGCAGCATCCACCTCGTCACCTGTTACCCTCTTATGTGTAATACAATATCCATTAAATAGTATAATCTCTTTTTCAGGCACCTGCGTAGCGACGTAACTTCCTAAATTTTCGTCAGGAATGAAAATAATCTGTTTATTTGGAAGCGACTTTACTAATTTTACTGCGTTAGAAGAAGTACAACATATATCACTTACCGCTTTCACTGCTGCGGTAGAATTAACATAACAAACAACAGCTGCATCTGGATACTGTCCCCTTAGCTTTGCTACATCTTGTACTGTCACCATTTCTGCCATTGGACATCCTGCATCACTTGCAGGTAATAGTACGGTTTTGTCAGGACTCAATATTTTTGCTGTCTCTGCCATAAAACGCACACCACAAAAAACAATAATGTCACTTTCTGTTTCTCTGGCTTTTTTGCTCAACATAAATGAATCCCCAACAAAATCTGCGATATCTTGTACCTCACCAACTTGATAATAGTGCGCTAAAATGACTGCATTTTTTTGTTTCTTGAGTTCATTTATTCTATCTATCATTTCGTTCATATCGTTCTCCCTATCTCTCCTTACCTATTTTTTCAGTGTCTTATACTACAATATAACACTTTGGTCATTGTTTTTCAATGTAAAACACTTATATTCTTAAGAATACCCTATATTTATTTATTTAACAAGCCAAAATGACTATTTATTGAAAATTATGATAATAATACTTATACAATACAATATAATACTTTACAATTTAGTTAGAGGTGAATAGTTTTGAAAGGTATAGTTTTTAATGCTTCAGTTCCAAGATATATCACTACAATGCTATTAGGTGCGATTAATAGAGATTTTTATCATTCTCCACATTCGTGCCTAACATTAAAAGATATTGAAGAACCTCTTCTCCCAAATGAAAACTGGGTAAAAATAAAAACATTATACGGCGGCATCTGTGGAAGTGACCTTAACCTAATATCACTGCATGATAGTCCCTCTACATCCCCATTTGTATCTTTCCCCTTTGTTATCGGACATGAGAACCTGGGAGTTATTTTAGAAAGAGGAGCTAATGTTGATGATAGATTAAAGATTGGGGATCGCGTCGTCGTTGATCCCTTACTATCCTGTGATACAAGAGAAGTAAATCATCTTTGCCCTAGTTGTGAAAAAGGATACTATTCTCTATGTGAAAATATTACGAAACCACCTTTGTCCCCAGGAATTAGTATTGGCTTTTGCAGAGATACCGGTGGAAGCTGGGGCGAATACTATGTTGCTCATCAATCCCATATTTACAAAGTTCCAGAAAACATCAGTGATAAAGAAGCTGTATTAATCGATCCTATCTGCTCTGCTCTGCATCCTGTCATGACTCATTTTCCAAATAATCATGATAAAATACTCATTATGGGTAGTGGTGTAATAGGGTTACTGGTTGTTGCTTGCTTACGTGCTTTAGGAAGCAAATGTGATATTACAAATACAGCAAAATATAAATTCCAAGGGGAAACTGCTAAAAACATGGGTGCCAATAGAGTAATCTATACGCATGAGAAAGATTATTATACGAAAATTAAAGACATTACAGGTGGCAAATTTTTCAAAGCAATGATAGGAAAAAACGTAATGCTTGGAGGTTTTGATAAGGTGTTTGATTGTGTTGGATCTTCCACAACCATAAATGAAGCACTTAAGTTTACACGTGCAAAAGGTACGATGGTTCTTGTTGGACTGGCTAGCTGCCCAAAGAAAGTAGACTGGACTCCCGTTTGGTTTAAGGAAGTAACAATCAGTGGTTCTATGTATTATAATACAGAAATATATCAAGACGGTAGCAAAGCAAAAGCCTATGAAATTGCATTAAATTTATTGCAAAATAAGAAATTAAATGTTAAAAAGCTTGTAACACATGTGTTTGATATATCTGATTATAGAAAAGCGATAAAAACTGCTATGGAAAAACAAAAAAATAAAAGCTTTAAAGTAGCTTTTAAATATTGAGGGACATATTAAACAGTTTTAGCTAATTTTCTTTTTAATCCAAAAATAGCTTTTTCATTATCTGTTTCTTTTTGTGTAACAAAATCTATTTTATCTTCTACATCAAAAAACCTGTCCATGATTTCTGTATGTCTTTCTGTATTATCAGCAACTTGAGCATATACCGTCTTCATAGTTACATCTAAATCACTTACGCTTTTTTCTAGTTTATCTAGTCTAGCATTTGTCTGCGCAAATCCGTCACGCATTTCTTTTTCTAAGCCATCAAATCTGTTCTCCAAACCATCAAATCTGTTCTCCAAACCATCAAATCTGTTCTCCAAATTGTCTAGTTTATTTACTATTTGCTTTAAAATTTCTTCCATTTCTCTCACCTCCTGTTTCTTGCATTTTAACACTTTTTGTGATCAAAGTAAAGAAATATAATATGCTTTTAATATGAATCTGATTGTCGATTTCCTGCATATTTCCAAACTAATAAAAAGCCTATACCAAGAATAATCGTTGTCAGAATACCGCCTTCTGGGCCAAACAATCCACCTGTCAAAATATTTTCTTTTACAACTTCTATACTGTAAACTCCCTGTCTTGTTGTCCCGCTTACTGGAAATCCAAATATATTGCCTTGAAAATAATTCCATGTGATGTGATACCCTATAGGCATCCAGATGTTACCCGTCTTCACAAACATATATGCAAACAACAGACCCACTAAAAAGATGTTAACAAGACCTAATAACGTAACATTAGGATTTGAACCATGAAGTAGCGAAAATATAATTGATGAAACAATCATCGCAATCCACCGATTACCTGTTTGCATAAGAACCATCATACAATATCCTCGAGAAAAAATCTCCTCAGCTAAACCTACTACAATAAAAAATATAAACCCTGTAAAAATATTAATAGATAAAACAGGTTTAAATAATGGCGTAGCAAGAGAAATATTACCTGATCCAAGAAGCATAATAAAAATTGCTGTTATTGAAACTGCTCCCAGAATCAATCCATATATTAGTTCTCTGTAATCACAATTCAAAGAAGTGAGTCCAATATCCTTTAATTCTTTTTTATCAATCACTTTTAACACAAAATATGTAGTTCCAATAAGAACAAATTCACTGATCACTTGAAGAATAAATTGCAAAACAGATGATACGCCAAAGAAAGCCTGGATAATTACATAAGTCATAGAGATTACAAACATCACTACAAAGAATAACGCTAATACAATACTGATTTTCCATCCAGATCTTATTTGCTGTTCTTTATTCACAAATAACTGTTTCATAACCACCCTCCATGCATACAAAAATCTATATATTAAATATATATAGATTTTCATGCAAACATGCCTTTTAATAATTACAAAAAAAGAAGCCTGCCCTTCTTTTATATATAAAACATATTAATGTTTGTATAAGAGGAATGTCTAATTAATGTTTTATAGGAAGTAGAGCAAGGCTTACTATCAATATTTGGTATATATATATTCTAACATAACCTACCCTTATTTTCTACTATACTTTAGTATAGTATTTTTCTCTCTTTATGAATTAATTTCATTTAAATGTATTAATTATACATTTAATTCCATGCCGTATTCTACTGCTTTTGCAATTGCTTCAGGTGCAGATTGAACGCCTAGTTTCCTAAATACATTGGTCTTGTGAAATTTCACTGCACTAATTGTAATGTTGAGCTTATTTGATATAGCTCTTGCAGTATGTCCTTTTGCTACTAACGTTAATACTTGCAATTGTTGCTTTGATAACAGTATATACTCTTTTTGTTTATTCATCATATTCTTATGGTCATGCATCATTCTATAAGGAAGTAATTCGGTAATCGCTACTAATTCTTTTTTCATTGTTTCATTAATCGTAGACACATCTAGATAACCAATCACTTTATTGTCCAGAAAAAGTGGGGTAGCATAGCAATACCACTTTTTTAAAAATTCACAATAATGCTGTTCTGGCTTTAAATACACATGATCTTTCATTTCTATCGCCATAGAAATAGCGTTTGTTCCACAACTTTCTTCTGCAAATGACATCCCTATTTGCAAGTCAACCGAATTTACTAATACTTCAATTTCATCACTATAATCAATTGCTATCAAGACACCGTTAGAATCTGTTAATAAAAACAAAAATTGCCCTGTCAGTGACTGCTTTATATTCGTAATACAGCTTTCAAAAATAGAGATTAACATTTCAGTATCAGCTAATAAATTGGTTATGTCTTGTTGATTGAGTATAACAGAAGGTGATAGTATTTCCTTTGCCAGTCCTCTTTTGACACATCTTTTAAAAGATGCACGAATTTTTCGCTTCAACATGTTACCACCTCCATTATTCTATAACCATTATTGTATAAAAATGTATTTCGATATAAATATAGCATACATTAATGGATTTTTCAACTTAATATATTAAACTATTTAGCATTAAACTTTTTCTTAATGTTACTTACAAAATCATATATCAATCTCGATGTAATACCCCAAATAACGCCATAACTAAACTTTTCGCACAGAAATAGTCAATGCATATAAATATTCAATTTAATAAAAAAGTGTAAATATTTCCCTTGATATTCCGATATATATTATGACAAATATTATGGAATATTCATAGAAATAAGCTAATAATAATGATAGGAATAATATACATGGAGGCATTCTAATGAAAATTAATTCTTTAAACGGAAATTACAACAATTTTTTAGGTAAAAATACAAATACTTCAGTGTCATTTTTAAAAGTTTCTATAACTAGCTCGAAAAATTCATCTACAAAGGAGACTACTGAATTATCACCAGAATTTAAAAAGAAGTTGCAATTATTAGATAAAATCAAGGCTGATAAACAAAACTTATGGGAAAACATCAGTAATCATTTTGGATACATGATTGGTTTTGCTGGCCTTGTAAAAGAAGGCATAGAAGATAGTATAAAATACCTTGATATATTGATGGATGAAAATTCCTCTGTGACCGACAAACACATTGCCCAATCATCACTAGACGGTGCAGTAAGAATGATAGACTGTTTTTCGAAAGAAGTATCTGAACTTTACAATGAATGTAATTATATTACCGATGGGAAATTGCAGGAAGTAACCAATAAATATACGCAAGAAACTGATAGCAACAATTCATTAGATAGGCGTTCCTGAATAAATGATTTAGATATTGAGCAGTGTCATAATCTTAAAGATATAAAGCAATCTTTTGAAAAAGCCTTGGTCAAAGTAGATAATAATATTACAACTATGAAAAAAGTTTGGTACGATTTGAAAGAATACTATACTGGTCAATCATACGAGAATAAACCAATAGGAAATAAAAATGATACTGACAATAAAAATTCACTAAAATATACTTTGCTAAACTTATTCTTGAAATACGTAGAGATTTCAAAACATATTCCCAATGATAGCACCCTTAAAGAAATGATGGAAAAAGAACAAGAAACTCTTCATGATAATTTACTTAAAACTGATATCCCCAATTTATTGGATTATTCTAGCATATTTAATTGCAAGGTGTAATTTAAAATAAAAAAAATGAGAAACAGCTAACAAATGAATACTTTATTAACTGTTTCTTATTTCTTCATATCATTATAATATTTAATTAAATATCCCTGATGGCATAGTATCCCATGAATATCTAATCATAACTCCATCTATATATGAATATTGATACCATGTTTTACATAATATTCGTGTCCTATCTACCACCCCATCTGGTTTAGTATCTGGGAAATGAAGTAAGAGCGAGGGGCTTGTGTAGACACCATTTGCTACCACAACTATGAGCTTTATTTAGTTACTACATAAATAACGATTAATACAACTAAATATAGCTTTATGAGAAGCATAAATAATATTTTTATCTATCCCTGCTCCACATATATACTTTTCATCTTGTGTTTCAATTTGTATATATGCTACCGAACGTGCCTTTGAATCTTTACCTAAAGTATGTTGAGAATAATCCAATATATCAAAATTTATTATTTTATTACACACTAATGCATTACGTAATGCATCTAACGGACCTAATCCAAATCCTTGGATAGATTTTCTAATCCCTTTATCTCTAATAATCAATGTAATACTTTCTCCCTCTTGTTCTTCATCTATTTTTATAGATATTAATTCTATTAATCCATCTTTGTCTATGTATTCTTTAACAAATATATCCATTACGTTTTCTGGAAGTAATTCTCCTTCTTTCTCCGCCACTTTTTGAACTGCCTTTGCAAAATCAATTTAAAAAAATCTTGGCATTTCGAAACCGAAATATTCATTCATGATAAAGCTAACTCCAGCTTTACCTGATTGACTATTTACACGTATAAGCGATTCATATTGTCTCCCTATATCATTTGGATCAATAGGTAAATAAGGGACTTGCCACACGGTACTTTTTGATTTTTTGTAATGCATAAGACCTTTATTAATAGCATCTTGATGTGAACCTGAAAAAGCAGTATATACTAATTCACCTGCGTATGGATGTCGTATATGTACTGGTATTTTACAACAACGTTTATAAACTTCAATAATATAATTAATATTATCAATATTAAGTTCTGGATTAATACCATGTGATAACATGTTATACGCTAAATTTAAAATATCTGCATTGCCTGTTCGCTCTCCATTTCCAAACAATGTTCCTTCTATTCGGTCAACTCCAGCCAAAAGAGATAATTCAGCTGCTGCAACACCAGTACCTCTATCATTATGGGGATGACAGCTTAGAATAATATTTTCTCTTTTCAGAATGTTTTTCCCAAACCATTCCAATTGATCAGCATAAACATTAGGAGTATCCATTTCAACTGTAGCAGGTAAATTAATTATTATTTTACGAGTAGAGGAAACACCCCAAATATCACAAACTTCATTACATATTTCCAATGCATACTCCACTTCTGTACCAGTAAAACTTTCTGGTGAATACTGTAAAATAATTTCCCCTTCAAAGTTTTCAGCCAACTTCTTTATATGTTTCACACCCTCAAGAGCAATTTTTTTTATCTCATTTTTTGTTTGATTAAATACAATTTTTCTTTGAAGTACGGAAGTGGAATTATATACATGAATTATAGCACGTTTAACACCTTTAAGAGATTCAAAAGTTTTTTCAATAAGGTGCCGTCTTGCTTGAGTTAATACCTGAATAGTAACATCTTCTGGTATAAGATTTTCATTTATTAATTTTCGGACAAAATCATATTCAATTTGAGAAGCAGATGGAAATCCTATTTCAATTTCTTTAAAGCCTAATCTAATTAATAAATTATAAAAATCGATTTTTCGATCAATATTCATAGGATTAATTAATGCCTGATTACCATCTCTTAAATCCACACTACACCATATAGGTGGAGAATTTATTTCTTTATCTGGTCATGTTCTATCAGTTAATTTTATTGTTGGAAACTTTTGATACTTACTATAATTAAACATTTCACCCTCCCAATATATACAATACTTCAATATTATCACTTGTATTTAACAAGAAATTTTATACCTTATATTATTTGCCATTATACCTTTTCTTAATAGTATTAATAAAATCGTATATTAATCTTGATGTTATACCCCATATAACACCATGACAAGTTTTATAGACAAAAACACCATAGTTAAATTTCCCCCATGGATTTTTATACACATCGGGTAATTCAAGTTGTTCTACTGGCAATAATACGATCTCTTCACCTGTTTTTTCATCTATATAGGATGGATGAACCTTTATACGCACCCCATATCTTTCAGGCTTATTTTTAATAAAATAAGAAACAGGAATTGTTATTATTTCTTCAACTTCACTTTTATTAATGCAAATATCCTCAATGCCTATTTCTGCTAATCCAATAAATGCATCTACAGTTGCGCCCATAGGGGCTACAACTGTAGATAATCGTCCTATTATTTGCATCTTTTCCATTGGTATTCCTAGTTCTTCAGTAGTTTCACGAATTGCAGTTCTTTCTAATGTTTCATCTTTTTCATCAACTTTTCCACCTGGAAAACAAATTTCTCCACCTTGTCTAATGGCTGCACATCTCTTTTGAAATATAAGATTGTATTCTCCATTAATGGGAATTAATAAAAGTAAAACCACCGAATTGAAATATTCGTTCTTTCCATGAATACCCTCATGATAATCAAAGCAATCTTTTATTTTCTCAAACTCCTCTATCCGCATATTATCTCCTCTTTAAAATATTAAATACCCAGACCTTTCAACAAATCCAGAGTTTCTTGATAGACTACATCCAGATCTTGTTGATTCGGTCTATTGGAAATATCCCCAAGTTTTCCATATTTCGTCCCTCCTTCCCAACCATGAAATTTGCCTACAACATACCATTCATCTAATACATATAAACCTAAATGCTCAAAAAACTGAGACATATATTTTCCTGCTGTATAAGCTTCTTTAATTCCAGTATGAACTCCAGCATATGTACAAAATACTACTGCATATTTATTTGGTTTTTTAGGTGATCTTACTTCTCTTAATCCCTCTTGTAATATATTTTTTCTGTTCATATAGCTTTTGTAAAATTAAACTTAATATATTATTTTAAGTGATATTTCTTCTATATTTTTAGAATATATTCTATACTAGCCTTTCTAAAAAAACTTTATTGTCATAATGACATGTTAGCATTATAAAATAACAATTCTGTTATATTATTAATTATAAAATTTTTATACCTCCCCCATGTTCAATTTCGACAAAATATTACATTTTTCAACATTAACCACAACTGTATATTTATGTATTTAAAATCAATATAGCATATAAATAAAAATAATGTCAATATAAAATTATTTACAAATTTTTTACTTATGTGAAAATTTATAATGATATATTTGTGGTCATAATTAAATTATAAAAACAAAAGGTCTAAATTCGATACATATCGAATTCAGACCTTTTTAACATCTAATAATATTATTTAACAGGATTCTATCCCTTCCAATATCCTCTGTGCCCTCTCTACTTCTTCACGAGTTGGCGCTTCTACCCCTTTCAGAGCATACTGTTCACCTAGTTCTTTCCACTTATATTCACCCATAGGGTGATAGGGAAGTACTTCTATTTTTTCTACATTATTAAGTTCTCCTATCAAAGAAGCTGCTGCATTCAAATCTTCCTGTCCATCTGTATATCCTGGCACTAGCACATACCGAATCCAAACTGGAATCTTTTTCTCATCTAAATATCTTGTAAAATTAATAATTTTATCATTATTAACACCTGTAAGTGCTTTATGTTTTTCCTTGATACCATGCTTTATATCTAAAAGCACCAAATCAGTGTAAGTTAATAGCTCCTCCACTTTGTTTATATCAGTAAATCCAGAAGTATCAAGTGCAGTATGGATTTCAGTTTCTTTGCATCTTTTAAAAAGTGCTATTACAAATTGAGGTTGTAATGTTGGTTCTCCCCCTGTAACAGTAATGCCACCACCTGAAAACTTAATGAATTCCATATATCCACTTAACTCTTCCATAATTTCTTCTACTGTTACTTCTCTACCACCTTTTGTATCCCATGTATCTCTGTTGTGACAATACAAGCATCTTAGAGGGCATCCCTGCATAAATACAATAAATCGTATCCCCGGTCCATCTACTGTTCCAAATGTTTCGATAGAATGTATTCTACCTGTTATACTTTTTTGTTCCATGCTTTCATCCCCCCTAAATAAATCCTTGCTGTGTGTTGAGTGTTGATAGCTGAAAGCTGAGAGATTATATTGTTCTGTTTTAATGCTCAACACTCAGCGCTCAACCATAAACAGTTTTTCTCATATTTTCTGATGAAATGTCCTGTTAATAACATCCATCTGCTGTTCTCTCGTCAATTTAACAAAGTTCACTGCATAACCTGATACTCTGATTGTAAGCTGAGGATATTTTTCTGGATGTTCCATCGCATCTAATAATGTTTCTCGTTCAAATACATTGACATTGATATGATGTCCACCTTTACTAAAATACCCATCTAATAAAGCTTTAAGGTTATTCGTTCTGTTATTGTGATCCTTGCCCAATGCCTTCGGTATGATAGAAAACGTATAAGAGATACCATCCTGTGCATATTCATACGGTAGTTTTGCAATTGAACTTAAGACAGCCAAAGCCCCTTTTATATCTCTACCATGCATAGGGTTCGCCCCAGGTGCTAATGGTTCTCCATCTTTTCTACCGTCTGGCGTATCCCCTGTCTTTTTACCATATACAACATTAGATGTAATGGTTAAAATAGACATCGTAGGGTCAGAATCTCTATAGGTTCTTTGCTTTTTCAATTTATTCATAAATAATTTTATAACATCAACTGCAATATTGTCTACCCGTTCATCATTATTTCCGAACTTCGGATAATCACCTTCTATCTCATAACTTGTTACAAGTCCTTCTTGATTTCTAATCGTTTTTACCTTTGCATATTTAATTGCACTAAGTGAATCAGCTACCACAGACAACCCCGCAATGCCACAAGCCATAGTCCTGTATACATCTTTATCATGTAGTGCCATTTGTATTCTTTCATAGGCATATCGATCATGCATATAATGAATGATATTGAGCATATTCATATACAACCGTGCAACCCAGTCTAAAGTTGTATTAAAGCGTTCCATCACTTCATCATACTCTAAATACTCTGATTCTATCGGTGCAAATTTAGGGCCTACCTGCACACCACTCTTTTCATCTTTGCCACCATTAATCGCATATAACAGGGCTTTTGCAAAATTACATCTTGCACCAAAAAATTGCATTTGCTTTCCTATTCTCATTGCCGATACACAACAAGCGATACCATAATCATCTCCATAGTGAAGCCGCATGATATCATCACTTTCATATTGGATAGAGCTTGTATCAATAGATACCTTCGCACAAAATTTCTTAAAGCTTTCTGGCAGATTCACTGACCATAGTACTGTCATGTTTGGCTCTGGTGCTGATCCTAAATTATACAATGTATTTAAAAATCTATAAGAAGTTTTGGAAACCAAGGTCTTTCCATCAAGACCCATTCCGCCAATACATTCTGTGACCCATGTTGGATCACCACTAAATAGCTTGTCATATTCAGGTGTACGCAAAAATCTTATGATCCTAAGTTTAATTACAAATTGATCAATCAATTCTTGCGCTTCTTCTTCTGTAATGAGTCCCTCTTTTAAATCTTTTTCAAGATAAATATCCAGAAAAGTGGATACCCGTCCTAAGCTCATCGCCGCGCCATTTTGCTCTTTCACTGCAGCAAGATAGGCAAAATATAGCCATTGAACGGCTTCCTTTGCATTGGTGGCAGGTTTTGAAATATCATAACCATAACTTTTTGCCATCTCTTTGAGCTCATTCAATGCTCTCATTTGTTCTGAAACTTCTTCACGTTCTCTTATCGCTTTTTCATCAAAATAGTCATATTCTAGCATAGTCTTTTGTTGTTCTTTTTCCTTTATTAAATAATCAACACCATATAAAGATACTCTACGATAATCACCAATAATTCTACCTCTTCCATACGCATCAGGAAGTCCAGTGATAATACCTGCCTTTTTCGCCCTGCGCATTTCAGGCGTATATGCATCATAAACTGCATTATTATGTGTTTTTCTATATTTTGAAAATGTCTCTATAACAGCGGGATCAAGATCACCCCCATAGGCTTCGCAACCTTTATGCACCATTCTAATACCGCCAAAAGGCATGATTGCCCTTTTTAGAGGATAATCAGTTTGCAGCCCAACAATGACTTCATTCTCTTTATCAATATACCCGGGTTCATGAGAATGGATCAGAGAGATCGTATGTCCATCAATTTCTAACACACCCCCATTCTCTCTCTCTTTCTCTAATAATTCCAACATCTTTCCCCAAACCTTTTTAGTTTTTTCACTTGCACCAACTAAAAAATCTTCATTCCCCTCATAAGGAACAGCATTCTTATTAATAAAGTCTCTTACGTCTATTTCTAAATTCATAATATCTCACCTCGCCATTTACTTAGGAATTATTCCTATCTCCCTATATTAATACCCATTTTCAAAAGAAAAAAACTTAAAAGTTTTTGTTTATTATCAATTAAGGTTGGTTATAAATAGAACAATAACAACTTTTAGGAGGTAATCACATGGAAAGATTTGTTGGGAAACCAGCACCAAACTTTACAATGAAAACTGCACTTGGAAACGGTCAAGATTTTGGAGAAGTTAGTCTTGAAAACTATAGAGGAAAATGGCTTGTGATGTTTTTCTACCCATTAGATTTTACTTTTGTGTGTCCTACGGAAATTAGTGGATATAGTAAAAGATTCGATGATTTCAAAAATGCTGGTACGGAAGTATTAGCAGTAAGCACAGATAGTCAGTATTCTCACCAAGCATGGATTAATTTGGAGCAAGAAAAAGGTGGGTTAGGCATCCTTAATTTCCCTATTGCATCGGATCTCACTAAATCCGTATCAAGAGATTATGGTATATTAATTGAAGAAGAAGGAATCGCTCTGCGAGGATTGTTTATTATTGATCCTGAAGGTGTCGTTCGATATTCTGTTATCCATGATCTTAATGTCGGAAGAAGTGTTGATGAAACAATACGTGTACTGCAGGCATTACAATCTGGCGGTTTATGTCCTATTGACTGGCAACCTGGACAAGAAACACTTTAGTAATCATCGGATAAAAACAGTATATGAAACAAAAAATAAGAGTGGATTTTTTAGTAGCAACTAGAAAATTCACTCCTACTTTTTTATTTTCCTTGCTTAAAAAAAGGATTTACGCTAATTTTGTCGAAATAATATAGTTAGATTATGTGTAAATCAAGGAGATGTTAATCAATGGATGCCAACAACGTAATTTTCGCCTTAGATATAGGAACTAGATCAATTATAGGTATTGTGGGAGTACTAGAAAATAATAAATTCAAAGTACTTGCAGCAGACGTAAATGAACATAATAGTCGTTCGATGATTGACGGTCAAGTCCATGACATAGAACAAGTTGCTGCTACTGCAATAAAAGTAAAAAAGAATCTTGAAACAAAATTAAATATAAAACTTAAAAAGGTAGCCATTGCAGCAGCAGGTAGAGTCTTAAAAACAAAACAGCTTAAAATAGATATGAAGATAGATATGGATAAAGAAATAGACCGTGAACTAGTTAAGAGTCTTGAAATGGAAGGTATCCAACTTGCACAAAGACAGCTACATGAAGAATTAGATGAACATGAAAAAACACCCTATTACTGTGTAGGATACGATATCATCAACTACTATTTGAACAATTATGTGATGTCTTCACTCGTAGGACATAAAGGAAAATCTATTGGTGCTGATATTTTAGCTACATTCCTACCTCATACAGTTGTTGATAGTCTATATGCTGTTATTGAACGAATAGGGTTAGAAGTAGTTAGTCTTACACTCGAACCAATTGCTGCAATTAATGTAGCTATACCACAAGATTTACGTCTTTTAAATCTTGCATTGGTAGATATCGGTGCTGGCACCTCTGATATTGCTCTGACTAAAAACGGTTCCGTTGTCGCATATGCGATGGTTCCAGTTGCAGGTGATGAAATTACAGAAATATTATGTCAACATTATCTGATAGATTTTAATACCGCTGAAAAAATAAAAACCTCTTTATCAACTTCTAATAACGACATTACTTTTACGGATATTATAGGCATAAAGCATGTTGCATCTATTGAAGAAATTAAAACAATAATTCGTCCTGCAATTATAAATTTAGCAAGCGTAATTTGTGACAAAATATTAAAATACAATGGAAAATCACCTAACGCAGTATTTTTAATAGGCGGTGGTAGTCAAATAAATGAACTTACAGAGCTTATTGCCAATCACCTTCATTTAC
Organism: Clostridia bacterium; assembly: GCA_963662695.2. Taxonomy (GTDB): domain Bacteria; phylum Bacillota; class Clostridia; order SK-Y3; family SK-Y3. The sequence goes on from CAXXDC010000002.1 coordinate 493,805, forward strand.
CTTTAGAACGTGTTGCTATAAGAGATAAACGCGCTTTACAAAATGTAAGAATGACAACCAAAAAATTGGATGGTCCAGATGCTATTACACCTATTGGAATTGCAGTGACTTCACTCCTGCAACAAGGTCAAGATTTCTTGTCTGTCACAGTAAATGATAAACCTATTCAGCTTTTAAACTCGCGGAAACTAAATATTTCAGATGCATTAACATTAATCGGATTTAATCCTGGTGATTTGTTCGGTAAATTAGGGAATTCACTACACTTCCAACTAAATGGTGAACAGAAAACATTGAAAGGCAAGTATGGTAAATCAGCAGAAATAACGTTGAATGATAAACCAGCTAGCTTGGAATCACCACTGAAATCTGGAGATAGCATTCATATTAAACCCGCTGAAAAGGGTGAACCGGCTAAACTTACACTAATAGAGTTAATTGAATATTACGCTGATACAAATTATTCAATCACAGTAAATGGTAATGTCGTAGATAATAATTATGTGATTAGGCAAGGAGATGTTATAGAAACTATTCAATCGTCTCCTGAAGAAGTTGAGATAGACCAATTTGAGACAGAGGATTTTGATTATGAAGATAACATGGAAGATATGACAGAGGAGCATGTTATTGTAAACAAAGTGCCTTTACCTCCAGTTGAATTAGAAATATCTGTGAACGACGAAACAGTGATGCTAAACGGTAATAAACAACAATATATTTTTGTAGATATATTTGACTATATTGATTTTGACCTCAGCAAGCCAAAAGGAGCTATTGTACTTAAATTAAATGGAAGACCTGCTGCTTTTACTGATATCTTAAAAAAAGGTGATCAACTGGAAATCTATTGGGACAATCAGAATATGGAATAAAAGATATTATGTGAACTAATTGTTGAATATCAGCATATATTGTAGTAGAACAATAAAATGTTCAATTTCAAAAGGAGAGCTGATATTCATGTATAATCATTATTATCAACAAACGATAACACAACAGCCGGTTTCCTATGCACGAATATTACACGCTGCACCTAATGCTCCGGCTGTAGACGTATATGCAAATGGTACTCAAATTGCAAGTAATTTACCTTATACAGGATTTACGGAATATTTGGCTATCGTACCAGGTCAATATAATATTAAGGTATATCCAGCAGGACAAACAAACACACCCGTTATTAATACAAGTATTACTGTCCCACCAAATTCTATCTATACAGTTGCAGCAATAGGGCAATTACCGAATATTGAACTTTACCCTATACTTGAACCTATAATGGCAATCCCTCAAGGAAAAGTTTTAGTAAGAGCTGCACATCTGTCTCCAAATGCTCCTGCTGTAGATGTTACGTTGCCTGATGGTACGCCACTATTCACAGATGTAAAGTATAAAGATGTAACAAATTATCTTGCAGTAGATCCTGGCACTTACACGTTGCAAGTACGTCTTGCTGGAACTGATACGGTTGTACTCACAATTCCTAATATCCAACTACACCCTAATCGCTTCCATACCGTTGACGTAGTAGGTCTTGCAGGTGGCACACCAGGTTTACAAGCTTTGATACCATTAGACGGAAATTCGTATATTAATCTGTAGGCATAAAATTTATAAAAACAGAGATACTGTAATAAATAGTATCTCTGTTTTTTATAAATAATTGATTAGTAATAGCAAAAGAGCCCATGATGATCTACGCTACAGCTAATGCAAATATCTACATACCTATATGCAATCTTTCGACTACATACAAGCATTACGACAACTACACTAACCTTTGCTCGACTATCAAAGATACCTTAGAAGCCAATTACAACCGCTAGGCTGTAACAAACCTCCAATCTAGCTAAAAAACTAGACCTGCGGAACTCTTGACAATCTTAGCTCGAATGTTATACATCCCTATCGACCACATAATAATCGTTCGGACTATCATACAGCCTTACAGAACACATAACATTCTTCCCGCCGGCTAATATCAAGCCAAAATGACCCAACATTAACCTTTGGCCGACTATTACAAAGCCTCATCGAAAAAGTAAAGTCATCTACTAGGTAAAGACTTTTACCTATGAAGTCTGGCAACCCCAATTAAGAAGTTAACAAACCTCAAAAGACCCTGCAACAATCTTGGCTCAACCACCATGCACCCTACGCTAATTATTATGGCTTTTATATAAGATATTATGTCTAGTAATATATGGTACATAATATGTTCTACAATATCAAAAGATATAATTAAATATATTATTTAAAAAAATAAAAAGAAGGTGTTCACTTGTCTATAATATTTGTAGTTATTATAAGGTCTATACTTGCTTTTTTTTCATTATTATTACTTGTACGATTAATGGGTAAGCAACAGATTGCTGAGTTAACTTTTTTTGATTATGTTGTCGGTATTAGTATTGGATCTATTGCTTCCACCTTATCTGTACAAGTTAATCAGAATACCACTGCAACCATAGTAGGAATGATCATTTGGACTATTTTGCCAATTATGTTAAGTCGTTTGACATTAAATAATGTTTGGATACGAAAGGTTGTAGATGGTGAGGCGACCATAGTCATCCAAAATGGTAAACTATTAGAGAATCATTTAAAAAAGCTACGTATTTCTATTGATGATCTTTTACTTCAACTCAGAAGTCAAGGTATTTTTAATATTGAAGATGTAGAGTTTGCGCTATTTGAAACAAATGGTTCACTGAGTATACAAAAAAAAGCCGATACCCAACCTGTAACACCAAAAGATTTAAATATTCCTACGCAGTATGATGGTTTACCAACAGAACTGATATTAGATGGAAAAGTTTTAATAGATGCCTTGCGTTCTTTACACTTATCGAAAGCATGGCTATTACATCAACTGAGCACAAAGAATATTCATGATTTTTGCAAAGTATCTATTGCTCAATTAGATACAAAAGGAAACCTATATGTTGATTTAATGGGTGAAGAACCATCATATATTATTCGAGTAAACCAATCAAAGCAAAATTAGGAGGATTGTACTCATGAAACAAATAGCAGCTATTCTCACAATACTTATCTTAATATTGACTTGTAATGCCTGTAGTCTTCTTAGAAAACCTTTAGATCACAAAACAGGATTTCTAAACTACCTAGAAGATACAGAAAACTTCATTCGCCAGGAAGAGTGGAAAAAAGCGTTTAATAGCTTAGAAAAAACACAAAAAGCTTGGAAAGAACTAAAGCCAATAATTCAAATTGATATTGACCACGATTATGTAAATGACATAGAGGATAACATTGTGACGCTAAAAGGGTATATAGAAGCACAAGATAAAGGAAACGCACTTGCCACTGTCCTATTAATCCGTGAAAATTGGAATGACATGGGGGAAATGTGAGCAAAAAATTTGATTGAAATAGCGATAACCTTGGTATAAACTATAGGTAATACATTGAAAAACAACAGCGAAGGAGAAATAATGATGTTACCTGAAAAAATTGTTATTATCGGAAATGGCATTGCTGGTCTTTCTGCTGCAGAATCAGCAAGAAAGAAAAATAATCGTGTATCTATTACCATTATTTCTGAAGAAAAATATTTAACCTATAACCGTATTCGATTATGTGAATTACTAGCAAATAATTTTGAAGAAAATGAACTCTATATGCGCCCAAGCTCTTGGTACGAAGAAAATGAAATAACACTCATGCTAGATAAAACTATCACAAAAATTGTCCCCGATGAAAGATATATTGTATTAAACAATACTGAAAAGATTTCATTTACTAAGCTCATTATTGCATCTGGTGCACATAGCTATTTACCCCATATTTCAGGTATAGAAAAAGATGGGGTGTACACCATTAGAACATTACAAGATATTAATGATATTAATGAATATTTTAAAAAAGTACGACATGCAGTCGTTGTTGGTGGCGGTTTATTAGGCCTAGAATGTGCATATCATATGAATATGCGCGGTATTCAGACTACAATCATTGAATTTAAGCCTCGTCTATTGCCCAATCAGCTTGACAAACATGGTTCACAAATATTTGAAAATAAAGTAAAGAGTCTTGGCATCAATGTGCAATGCGATACAACTGTTGAAGAGATTCTAGGAGATGAATTCAGTAAAGAAATTAAGTTTAAATCTGGTGAAACACTTGCCACAGATTGCACCATCTTTGCAACTGGGGTACGCTCGAATATAGATATTGTAAAAGGAACAAATATTGCGCTTAATAAGGCGATAGTTGTAAATAATAGGATGGAAACAAATATTCAGAATATTTATGCTGTGGGTGATATAGCAGAACTAGATGGGAAATGGTATGGTCTGTGGACAATAGCCCTTGCCCAAGGTAAAATTGCAGGTACAAATGCAGCAATTGGAAATATAAATTCAGAAAATTTTATGGAGTATGTACCTAGAGTTCCCCCTTACTTTTTAAACTCTATGGGTACCAAGGTATCATCTTTAGGTGACATAGGAAGAGATCAATCAGCTGTGTACGAAGTGGAATATTATATTGAAGAATCTAATTATATTTATCAAAAGCTTTTCTTTAAAAATGACACTTTAGTTGGAAGTATATTGATAGGAGATACTAGAAAATCTAATAAGATTAACATGGCAATCAAAAGTAAAATGAGTAAAGCAGATGCATTAGAGGCAGGTTTGATTAATAAATAAGTTAACAAAGCTAAGACTATCTATGTCTATTTAAATTTGTACATAGATAGTCTTATATTTTTTTACCTAGTTTAGAATAAGGTCTTCTCCATAATTAAAAGGCTCGTACACCATTGGTAAACCACATCCCCTTGCAACCATTTCATCTAAAGAAACTAAATCCTCTTTATTAACATCACTTAACTTTGTTTTCCCTATCGCTTTGACCCCTTCTCCAATTTCTTCTTTACATGCATTAAGAAATTTTTTCAAAGATTCGGCAGCTACTTCAATATGAAGTTTTCTTTCACCCTTCGCATGATGCCAAACCAGTTGAGTTGGTGGTTCATAAGGTAACACTTTTAAAAGTTGGGTATGAGACATTGCTGATAACGCAATAGAGCCTATTGCACAAGCATCAGCACCTAGTGCACAAACCTTCAACATTTCTCCTGGCGTTCTAATTTTTCCACTCGCAATTAATGTGACACTGTCTTTAAAACCATGTTTTTCTATCCACTGTGCTGCACGATTTATTGCAAAAACTGTAGGAATACCAAAATCATCTTGTAGTATTGGCGGTGAACCTTTGGTAGCCGCTTCTGCACCATCTACAGAGATAAAATCAATGCCACTATTACAAAGGATATCTAAATCTGCTTCTAGATATTTACTGGCTGCAATCTTCGCACCAATAGGAACACCACCACTAATCCCTCTCAATTTCTCCACTAGGACAGATACTAGAGATGGATTATTTACTTCAGGCTGCCTTGAATGTGCAACGACATCTTTCCCCTTTGGAAAACCATACGCTTCTCGAAGTTCATTATCCAAATACTTTGCTTGAAAACTATGTCCAACACCACCGATTGCACCTTGTCCAAATTGGATCTCAATCGCATCACAATTTGTAAGATTCTCTTGTGATTTTCCCCATTCACCTCTGTGATACTGATAAATCCATTTTTTTGCCGCTTCTCTATCTTCTTTTAATACAGGACCTTCTCCAGAACTGGAAGCTGTTCCAGCTAATGCCGCCCCTTTGGTTAAAGCAATTTTTGCTTTCTTACTAAGAGCTACCCCATACGCCATAGGAGCAATTAAAATAGGAATATCTATCTCTAATGGTCTTTTTGCTCTCTTACCAATGGTCACTTTCACATCAATATCCTCTTCAAAAGGTGTTGGCATTTGAAATAATTGGGCACTATTAAACATTAAACTAGTCAAACTAGGAAACTTTTTTGGTGAACCCATTGGTCTTGAGATTGCTTTTCCCTCTGCAGCCCTCAAATTTGTTTCTGCTACTTCTTGGATCCCTAGGCGAGCAGTAGATGAAACTAATTCATAGAGATTTTCATCATAAATATCTGTCATAATTATTCGCATAGCATTGTTTTGAACCTTTTGGAATGTCTTACGTGCTGCAAACTTTGCACCGTACACGCCCGCTACTGTAGCACCTGCTGCACCTACGCCATATGTGGCTATTTTTTTTGTATCTAATTTTTTTATATTTAATTTTTTTGTTTTATTAGCCATATTTCGCACACTTCCTCTCAGAAGTAGTATGTGCGGAAATTGCTATAATATAATTAAAATTTCTTCATCTAATTTAATTCGTTCTTTATTGACCAAACAACGATATGCCCATAAATCTATACCTATTTCTTTTGCTTCTCGTAATGCCATGCTAAAAATTGTTGTAATGTTTTCCCCATCAAAGATTCAGCTACAATTCTATTAGGAACATTTCCAGAATCAATAGAAACCCAAATTCCACTTTTCTTTACAAGTAACAAACCTTACTTCGTTTTCCTCGATGTTAACAATAGCCTCAAATCTATTAAGTCGTTTAATAAATTCACCTTCTATGATTGGACCTTCGATTTTCAATGAATCACATCCTCAATCTCTCAAAATATTGATATCTTCTCCTTTAAGAACTTTATTCATATTTCTCATAGAGCACATTTTCCCACACATCGTACACGTATCTTCATGTTCAGGCATAGATTCTTTTCTGTATCTTCTAGCTTTTTCTGGATCTATAGACAATTCAAACATTCGTTCCCAGTCAAGGTTAGCCCTCGCTTTACTCATCTCATTGTCCCACTCACGTGCACCCTTAATGCCTTTTGCAATATCCGCTGCATGTGCCGCTATTCTTGATGCAATAATACCTTCTTTCATATCCTCTAGCGTAGGTAATCTTAAATGTTCTGCTGGTGTGACATAACAAAGAAAATCAGCACCATTTGCTGCTGCAATTGCCCCACCAATTGCTGTTGTAATATGGTCATACCCCGGCGCAATATCTGTTACGATAGGACCTAATACGTAAAAAGGTGCACCATGGCATAGTCTTTTCTCCAACATCATATTGCCCGCAATTTCGTTTATTGCCATGTGTCCTGGCCCTTCAATCATTACTTGCACATTTCTCTCCCAAGCTCTTTTTGTTAATTCACCTAACACTATTAATTCTTCTATCTGGGATGCATCGGTTGAATCATGAATGCTTCCAGGTCTGCATGCATCTCCTAGGCTAAGTGTAACATCATACTTCTCACATATTTCTAATACTTCATCATAATGTTCATAAAAAGGATTTTCTTTATCATTTAGCTCCATCCATGCAAACATCAATGAGCCTCCACGGGATACAATATTGGTTAGTCGTTTATTTTTTTTGAATTTTTCAGCAGTAGCTCTGTTGATACCTGCATGTATGGTCATAAAATCAACACCATCTTGCGCATGTTTTTCTACAACATCTAAAAATTCTTCTGCTGTGATATCTTTCAACTCTTTATCGTAAAATCCGACAGCATCATATATCGGTACTGTCCCGACCATTGCCCGGGAAATATTTATCAACTTTTGTCGAAATTCTTGCGTTTTTCCAAATGAACTCAAATCCATTATTGCCTCTGCCTTTAAATCGATCGCTTTTTTAACTTTTTCCAACTCAGCGTCGATATCACAACAATCTTTTGATATCCCTAGATTTACATTGATTTTTGTTCTTAATCCTTCACCTACCCCCTCTGGGTCAATGCTAGAATGATTCTTATTCACTGGTATAACCACTTTTCCTTGTGCCACCAAATCTTTTAATATGTGTACCTCTATTTTCTCTTTCTCTGCAACAATACTTAGTTCTTTTGTAATAATCCCTTTTCTCGCTGCATCCATTTGTGTAGTATAATTCATTGCTACTCTCCCCTTTATTACTTCCAGTTTATTTTTCCTCTTATATCACTTATTTTCTGGCCTATATCTTCAGCCCCAACAATTTCAGTTACCATTGCTATACATTTCGCACCTCGCTTGGCAACTTCATCAACATTGTGTTCTTTCACACCACCAATTGCAACAAATGGTATATCAATATTTTTTACGACATATTCCAAATATTCTAGTCCAACGGGTTCGCAAACATCTTTTTTGGTGTATGTTCTATAGATTGGTCCTACACCAATATAGTCTGCACCTCTTTTAATAGCTTCTTGTGCTTGCTCAGGTGAATGGGTTGATAAACCTATAATCATTTCTTCTCCAACCAAATCTCTTACCTGTTCAATAGGTAAATCTTCTTGTCCAATGTGAACACCGTCTGCTTTAACAAGTAATGCAATATCAATATCGTCATTAACTATAAAGGTAACACCTGCTTCCTTCGTAAGCGCCCTTATTTTTTTGCACTCTTCGTACTTATACAGCATCTTTTTTTCTTTCTCTCTATATTGTATGATTTTAATACCTGCACCGATCATTTCTTTGACTACTTCAATGTTACTTTTACCATTTGAATATTCTTCTGCCGTCAAACAGTATAAATCCGTATTTAAGCAATCCTTTTTACTATATTTATCGAATAGGCTCATGTATTTCTTTTCTATCGTATAGATATCATATCTGCATTGTTCATAGCTTTTTGATAGCTTATAATGTCCTGCTACCTTTAAGCTTTCTTCTACAACACGCAGTCCTTCTTGTATTCTTTTATAATTGCCCATGATAAGCGCTTTGAAATTTTGCTTATTATCCAAATCGTTCTTCTGTGAAATAGTAAGCCCTATATCATTACTTGAATCTCTTTGGCTTATAAAATCATGATATAAATGATTGACGTTTTTTCTTACTTGATGCCTTATATTCTTAATTTCCTCAGTTATTTCTGGTGCATCGTAATGGAAACGAGCTAAATCTTCGAGTACCCTCAATCCTTCAGATATACGATTTATATTGGCATCAATGATACGATATATTCTATTCACCGTACACGCTCCCTCCAATTACATAGTCTAATATAACATCTGCTTGCTTCGCTGCGGCGATATTCACTCTAGGAGAAATAGGTGGACAATCTTCTCCGACTTCCGATTTCAAATCACCAATTATAAATAATTTCTCTTTTACTCTATGTACTTTTATTTCATCGCAGTTTCCCCATCCTGCTAACCCAGATGCAGAAACAAGTAATTTCTCTGAATCTATATAAGATTCAACAATCATCCTCTTATACTCTGCTTTGTCAAATGCTTCTACGATGATATCACAATCTTTAAACAGACTACCTATGTTGCTCTCTTCAATTTTTAATGCCATTTGCTGTATATGTAAGTCTGGATTTATATTGATCAAATTCTTTTTTAACATATCTACTTTCAATTCGCCTACTTGATTAGTAAAATAAAATTGACGGTTTAAATTCGTATATTCTATTACATCAAAATCAACAATGATAAAATTCTTGAATCCACTTCGTACTAGATTAAATGCACAATTAGAACCTAGTCCACCAGCACCAGCGATACCAACTTTTACTGATTGGATTTTCTTCATTCTCTTTTCACCAATATATGAAATCAGTGCTTTTTCAAAATCATTCATGACTCACTCTCCCAATAGCAGCTCATTAAGTAGTTCTAGCACCAATCTTTAAATACAGGCTGATAGCCCAAACCCATTATTGCCTCTCTCATTTGTGGCACATCTCTTTCATCTGAAATATCAAATTGTCCTGTACTTTGTTCTGTTTCGGCATGACCGCCAACAGCTGTTATTGAGCCAGCTGACATTTTTGTTACACCTAAACGAATAATATTGTCTCTAAAAATTTGATCTTCTCGGGTAGAAACTGTAATCCCTGCACGTGGCATAAACAGCCTAAAAGCAAGCATCATCTGAACTAAATTCTTATCTGTAACGATAGAATTTGATTCAAAATTTCCAACTTGCGGTCTCATTCTCGGTAATGAAATGCTTATTTCGGTATCTATATATTGATTTTGCAAATACTGTGCATGTAGTCCCGTTAAAAAGAATTCTTTTCTCCAATCGTCTAGACCTAAAAGTGCCCCTATATTAACTGCACGCATTGATGCTTTACATGCTCTCTCTGGTGCATCTAATCTAAATCTATAATCTCTTTTCGGACCTTTCAAATGAAGCTCTTTATATAATTCTTCATTATATGTTTCCTGATAAATCGTCATAGCGTCAACACCAGCATCTATCAACGTTTTATATTCGTTTTGTTTTAATGCATAAACTTCTATTGCAATGGATGTAAAATATTTAGTTAATATCCGAACACATTGTTCTATATATTCTACAGAAGCAATGTTTCTAGCATCCCCAGTTAAAATAATAAGGTGTTTCAGACCGGTTTTTGCAATTGCTTTTGCTTCTAGCTCCACTTCCTCAAAAGTAAGCTGTTTTCGATTAATGGCATGATTCTCATTAAATCCACAATAGACACAATGATTCGTACAAAAATTAGATAAATACAATGGTGTATACAATAATATGGTTTTTCCAAAATGTTGTACCGTAATTTGATGTGCTCTTTGCGCCATTTCTTCAATATACTTTTCCGCTTTCGGAGATAATAATGCTAAAAAATCTCTCTCTGTTAATCTATCTTTTTTTATTATTTTTAGGATATCTGTATCGCTTATATTTTCAAAAAATTCTTCCCAATTAAATCCTTCATATTTTAAAACTTCGTTATAAAAACTCAATGCTCCATTCTCCAATCTTCATAAATTTAATCTAAGAATCCTGTAAGAGGAGAAGATGCACATGCAAAGCTTTCAGTTGTTCCTAAGCCTGCCAAATAAGCCTGTCTTCCTGCCTTTACCGCCTGCCCAAAAGCTTCTGCCATTAATATTGGATCATTTGCACTTGCAATCGCTGTATTTAATAAACAAGCTGCAGCCCCCATTTCCATCGCTTCACATGCATCGGAAGGTTTCCCTATACCTGCATCAACAATAATGGGTAGTGGTATTTCATCAATTAAAATACGGATTAATTCTTTTGTTTTCAGACCTCTATTCGTTCCAATCGGAGCGCCCAAAGGCATTACAGCTGATGCACCCGCCTCTACTAATTTCTTTGCAACCATAAGATCTGGACTGATATAAGGAAGTACTACAAATCCTTCCGCAGCTAAAATCTCTGTTGCTTTTACAGTTTCATAACCGTCAGGGAGCAGATATTTATTATCAGAAATTACCTCAATCTTAATCCAATTGCCACACCCTGCTGCTCTCGCTAATCTTGCAATCCTTACTGCTTCTTGTGCATTTCTTGCCCCTGATGTATTTGGTAGCAGTTGTATGTCTTTAGGAATATAATTTAATACATTATCCGTTTCGGATTCAAAGTCTATCCGTCTCAGCGCTACAGTAATCACTTGAGACCCAGATTTTTTTAAAACTTTTGGGATAAGTGTATCAGATGAATATTTTCCCGTTCCGACAAACAAACGACTATCTAAAGCTTTTCCAGCAATAACTAATTGATCTCCCATTTTATCATCCCCCTCCTACAAATCTTAAAACTTCTAGTTTATCATTTTCTTTTAGTACAATGTTACCCCATTCTTCTTTTTTAACAATATCGTAATTATATTCAATGACTACGGTATTTGGTTTTATACCTTTAAAGTCTAAAAAGCCAATGATATTCATCTCTTTTTCCAATACTTCTTTTTTCCCATTTACAGTGATCTCCATTAATTCACCCCCACATCAAAAAAAGCTTACCTTATAGGTAAGCTAAATGATTAATAAAACATATTCATTTATCGCTTCCCTACGATGGTGTTAACCACTTCAGGTTCAAAGGGTCAGGATCGTATCCTTCTCAGCCAAATTTGGCCCCCCTAGCTTCATTCTATTCAATTTGTTCCATTATACATGATAAGCGTTAGCTTGTAAAGAAATTTGGAAACTCTTTCATCTTATTGTATTGAAATCATCCAGATTCATCGTATTAATAGGTGTCGGATGTACGATCTCATCTTTGACAATAAGTAATATTTCTGATAGCTTTGCACCAGTAGCTAGCGCTGCTACTACTTCGTCAATCACTTGTAGCTTTTTTTCATCATCCTTATATTTATATATAACATTACGAATATTGCTATATACCTCCTGTTCATCTGTGGCATCAATCTCATCTTTAAGCATTGCAGTAAAAGTATTACTTAATTTGTTCTCTTCTCCTTCAAGTCCTTCAACATCTTTAAGTACATTATAAAGATTAATTATTTGTTCATTACGCATTATAAATCCCTCCTAGTATATTATGTTTTCCCAAACTTCGTCACAAAATTACATCAAAAGGTAGTTCATATTTTTTTTTTATGGTATTATTATATAAATAGATACACTTACAGGAGCTGATAAAATGGACTACGGATATGTTCGTGTGGCAGCAGCCATTCCTGACGTAAAGGTTGCTGATTGCAAGTACAATATTGGAAGAATACTATATTTGGTGAATGAAGCAGTAAAGAAAGATGTTCAGATTGTTGTTTTCCCTGAACTGTCTATAACATCTTATACTTGTGGTGACTTGTTTCATCAACAATTATTAATAGATAGTGCAGAGGAACAATTAAGTGAACTTCTCGACATTACACGGCACACTGAAATATTAATGGTGGTTGGGATGCCTGTTAAAACTGATAATCAGCTTTTTAATTGTGCGCTTATCTTACAAAGCGGAAAAATATTAGCTGTTATTCCTAAAACCCATATACCCAACCATAGTGAGTTCTATGAAAAACGGTGGTTTGCTTCTTCAATGAATGCGTTAAGTAACACCATTTCGCTATGTAACCAAGAAGTTCTTTTCGGTACTGATATATTAATTAAATATAACGATTTGTGTCTAGGTGTAGAAATATGCGAAGACCTATGGGTACCTATTCCACCTAGTAGTTTCCATTCTATGTATGGTGCAAATCTTATCGTCAATTTATCTGCAAGTAATGAAGTGATTGGTAAAAGTGAGTATAGAAATGATTTGGTAAAGCAACAGTCAGCTCGAACAATGTGCGGTTATGTATATGTATCTACAGGCGGCGGTGAATCCACTACAGATGTAGTATTCTCTGGTCACTCATTAATTGCTGAAAATGGATCAATACTTAGTGAATCAGATAGATTTAGCAATGATGAACAACTTTTGATCAATGAAATTGATATTAATCGTTTGATTTCTGACCGTCAGAAATCTACAAGTTTTATGGGATTAATGCCCAACCATGACCAAATGAAAAAACATTATAGGCTGATAGACTGTAATCAAAAAGAAATTGATGTTACTACATTACATAGAAATGTAAATCCTCATCCGTTTGTACCCGCTGATGATATAGAAAGAGATAAACGTTGTGAAGAAATCTTTTCTATACAAGTAGGTGGATTAGTAAAAAGATTGAATCATACTGATTGCAAATGTGCAATCATAGGTATTTCCGGTGGGTTAGATTCTACCCTAGCATTATTAGTAACTACAAAAACCTTTGACAAATTAAAACTACCTCGCAAAAATATTATCGGCGTTACTATGCCTGGCTTTGGAACAACAGGACGTACATATAATAACGCATTAACTTTGATGAAATCTTTAGGCGTTACTATAAAAGAAATCAATATTAAAGATGCTTGTATGCAGCATTTTAAAGATATTGGGCATAACCCTGATATGCACGATGTAACCTATGAAAATACACAGGCAAGAGAAAGAACGCAAATTCTTATGGATTTATCAAATAAAGAACGTGGAATGGTCATTGGTACGGGTGATTTATCGGAATTGGCATTAGGCTGGGCAACTTATAATGGAGACCATATGTCTATGTATGCAGTCAATGCTGGCGTGCCAAAAACACTCGTACGATATCTCGTACAGTGGGTTTCTGAAAACTTTGTAAATCCAGATGCAAAAACTACACTCATGGATATTTTAGATACCCCGGTAAGCCCTGAGTTATTACCAGCAGATGAAAAAGGTAAAATCGCTCAAAAAACTGAGGAGCTTGTTGGTCCTTATGAACTACATGATTTTTTCCTCTATCAGATGGTGAGATTTGGATTTAGGCCTAGAAAAATTCTGTTTCTTGCTGAAAAAGCATTTGAAGATAAGTATTCAAAAGAGACTATTATTAATTGGCTTGAAATATTTTATAGACGATTTTTTACACAGCAGTTCAAACGCTCATGTTTGCCCGACGGACCAAAGGTAGGTTCTATCAACCTATCCCCCCGTGGAGATTGGCGCATGCCAAGCGATGCAAGTTATAGGTTGTGGATGGATGAAATGAAGGAAATACAATCATAATGTTGAGATAACACCAAAAGATACTTAGGCGATATACAAATCTCCGTAAGTATCTTTTTATATTATACTCTCTACACCCCTAAGATTACTTCCAAATCTTGTTCAGGCGTTGAAATAGGTTTTATGCTGAATTTGTCAACTAATAATTGTAATATATTTGGTGTGATAAATGCTGGTAGTGTTGGACCAAGACGAATATCTTGAATACCCAATGATAATAGTGCGAGAAGAATACCAACAGCTTTTTGTTCATACCACGAAAGTACTAATGAAAGTGGCAAGTCATTGACTCCACATTTAAATGCTTCTGCTAATGCAACGGCAACCTTAATTGCTGAATATGAATCACTGCATTGGCCACAATCAAGCATTCTTGGAAAACCAGCAACTGTACCTAAATCTAGTTTATTGAAACGGAATTTACCACATGCTAGCGTTAATATTACAGTATCTTGTGGCGTTTTTTCAACAAATTCTGTATAGTAATTTCTTCCAGGTCTCGCACCATCACATCCTCCTACTAAGAAGAAATGTTTAATTTGATTATGCTTAACTGCATCTACTATTTCATTTGCATGACTTAGAATAGCATTGTGTGCAAATCCAATGGTTATTCTCTTTTCAGGTTCATCTTCCTTCCACCCACCTAATTCTAATGCTTTTTCTATGATAGATGTGAAATCTTTATTTCCATTAACTTCATATATGTGTGGGCAGTCAGGCATACCCACTATACTTGTTGTAAATAATCTATCTTTATAACTATTTCTTGGTTTTTGTACACAATTTGTTGTCATTAATATACATCCTGGAATACTATCAAATTCCTCCTGCTGTTTCTGCTATGCCCCTCCAAAGTTACCTATTAAATGCTTATACTTTTTCAGTTCAGGATATGCATTTGCTGGTAACATTTCACAGTGAGTGTATATATTTATTCCTTTACCTTCTGTTTGTTCTAATAGTTCTTTTAGATCCTTTAAATCATGACCTGATACTATAATGAATGGACCTTTTTTCTTTGTAATCAATACCTCTGTAGGTTCGGGATTACCAAAAGTACTGGTAACAGCAGAATCTAATATTTCCATGCATTTAAGATCGATCTTACCTAATTCCATATTAAGATTAAATAAATCTTCAACAGTTAAACTATTATCAATTGTGCCAGATAGACCTTTGTAAAAGAAGTTATTCACTTCATCATCAAATTTACCAAGTATGTATGCATGATGTGCATATGCAGCCATTCCTTTAAATGCATAGATTAATAGTTCTCTTAAAGAGCGTATATCCATATCTAAGCTTTCATCAGCCATGATACCTACATTTTTTGCATCTTCAACAATGTCTTCCATAGTGTTTGGTGCTTTGTATTTTGCCGCTTCAGGCACATTTTCAATTTCACCTACTGCATTTTTAAGTTCTTCTTTTATCTGTTCAGCTTGTTTGATATATTCTACAAATCTATTTGGCTCGAAATTAACATTAGTAAGTGTTGCAAACATACTATCTATCACAAATTTATTTATTTCACTTCTTATTTCTAATCCCTTTTCTAAATTTTTTCGACCATAAAACCCTATACCCTTTAATTCATGAATCAGTACATCCTGCAGATTAGCAACTGTAGAATTTTTGCCACATACACCAGATTTCACACAACCTTTACCACCTAATGTTTGTTCACACTGATAACAAAACATAGCATTCTCCATCACTTAACCTCCACATTCTACTTTTATTTAACTTTAATTAGTTTTTCTAACTATTTAAAATTTATTCAATACTAGAATGATAGGAAATTAAAAAAATAAAGATACTTAGGAAATTATTTATTCCAGTATCTTTATTTTTGCTTTCAATTATTGTTATGCAAATAATAGTGCATACATAACCCCAATAACACCAATACTAGCTAAAATGTATACTATCTTAGCAGGCATTTTTCCGTCTTTCTCAATAGCTACTCCAAACAGTCCAAAAACAAATGGATGAATTAGAAATGGCATAGCGAAAATAAATGGAATCATAGTTGCTGCTTGTGTTCCGAACATGCCAGCTTGGACTGCCGCAAATAAACCAAAGTGCGAGATAGCAGATGAAGTCGCCATTGCCGCATCATTTATTGGCATCCCAGTAAAACTTAACATTAAGAAACTGCCAAATACTGCAACTATCTGAAATCCAAATGAAAACTGCATTAAACCTTTCACTTCATTTACTTCCTTACCCTCTGCATTCCGAAGTGTTCTTAACGCTACGATTGTTAATCCAATACCAAAAATAACGATTGGAATAACCCAGCCAACTAATAACGAACCACGTGCAGCACTCGCTGCTAATATTGAAAATACAAATATATGTCCAAAAAACGGAATGTTAATCATAATTGGTGCTCTAGTTCCAGCTTCTGGTCCTAAATCACCTGCACTACAAGCACCGGTTAATCCTGAGTGAGATAGTGCCCCTGCAATACCTGGTGCAAGATTACGCACATGATTCGTAGCACCAAATAATATTAGTAATGCTAGACCACCAAACATCCAAAATAATTGACCAAAAAGACCATAAGTCATCACTGACTTCATTTCTACTAATTTGAATGCTTCAAGAATTTGTGAACCGCCTATAATGAAGTTAGCTGCTAACACAACAGGAATTCCTGCAAAAAGCAGCGCTCTAAGTGTTGGACCAAACTTCCAGTTCGATAATATAGCACCTAAACCAGCTGATATAATCATAGCAAAGAAAATTTGTGGTAATGCTATAATCGGTTTAATCCACTGTGCGATATAAGCTGACAAAATCAATACTAAAATAATAGCAATAATTTCATATACGCCTTTTCGTATGTACTGTGATTTATTTTTAATTGTTGCTTTATGATCAATAAGAATAATCGATCCTGCAATACCTATATAGGCAATAATAGGATAAAACTTAGTAAGCGGATTATCTAATGATCCTCCTAAAACCAACCTATTAAGCCCCTGAATACCAAGAAGTATGAAAAAGGCTCTTACTATAAAATAGAGCTGTGTACGCTTCGTTCCAAGAATGATTTCTTCTTCAGAAAGCACGACCATTTCATCATTTTCTAATTTTTTTTGCGTTATAATTTTCTTGAGTTCTTGTCCACCAACAAAGAAAGATGCGATTAATGCTATTATTGTTACTTTGCTTATTAAAATTACTATTGGGAACTCACTCAATCCTGGTGTAGCAACCCCACCTTTAACTAACGCTAATCCCATCCCTAATCCAAATATTACTATGATTAGTATTGGTGAATACCTAGTACCTGCTACGACCGTACGCGCAATTAATACAATAGGAATTAATAATAACAGTGTCAACCAAAGCTGATTTAACATTTGTACATTTGCAAGTTGTTCAACTAATTGTTCCATAGTTCCTCCTAAATTTAATACATTATTATAATTCCCAGTTATATTAACATATAATTTATATCTTGTCTACAATTTAATTCATTAATACTATAAAAATACTTGGATATGAGTCAAGGGACGTGAGTGAAGGGACGGTTTGTTGACTCTTTTACAAAAATAACGATATTAGGGAAACACTTTTTCCTAAGTATCATTTTATTTTTTTTCAACAAAACCTATTAATATATCAATTACTTCTTCCATAATATCTGCTGATACTTTTTCTTTATAAACTGCATTACGTGCAATTATGTCAAGCGTTTTAACTTGCTCACACATAATAACGCCAGTGTTTTTAGTTAATTCATCAAGTGGTACATGTAATGGAAATCCTTTATTTGTATTAGTGATGGGACAAACCATAGCCATTTTTGTAAAGTTATTAAATGTATGATTGCTTACTACAAGTGCAGGACGTCTTCCTTTTTGTTCATGTCCTGCTTGTGGATTAAACTCCAAGGTAATAATGTCTCCTTGTCTAGGAATATAAGGCATCACCACACCTCTTTTCCTTTTGCTTCACCACTATCTAATTCTGTACATTTATATTCCCCACTATATTCTGCAATTCTTTCTTCCAATCTTTTATGTCTTTTTTTTGCAGGTTTAATGATTATATAGTCTTTTTCAGTTAAAATCTCTACAGTATCATTTTCATCAAGCGATACCTCTTCTAATATCCCCTTTGGTAGACGTACAGCTTTACTATTTCCCCATTTTTGAATTGTTGTGAACATATAATCACCCCTTCCCTAAGTATATACATAGTTTATACATTCGTCAATATTTTATGTTCTGCATAAACAAAAAGTGACTAAAATCAGAGCTAAGTCACTTTTTTAACATGAGTAAATATATATATTTTCATTATCTATACTGTAAATTAGTCTATGCTCGTTCGTAATTCGTCTAATCCACAAACCACTTAATTCATATTTCAGTGTTTCTGGTTTTCCAATTCCTTAATATTGTTTCTCTCGCTCTGATAACTTAGTTCTTTCTATTAAAATAAATATTAACGTATTTAAGATTTCTTTACTTTCTTTTTGTTTTCAATCTTTCTTTTTCTATCTTGATACTTCACGCGTATTTGTAGACACATTCATATAAAGCATAACTAGTCCATTTATATTTTTCTATTCTATGTGCAATACCTGCTTTTACTGGATTATTATGTACGTATCTTATCGCTGCTAAAAAATATTTTCACCCTCAATTTCCTCACTTTTTATATCTGTTTTGAAATACATATATTACCCTATCATTTTTTTTATTATAATTGATACACCAACATATCCCCCCAAAATAATGATTATTAAAGTTCCAAAAAAAATAACTCTTTTATTAAATACATTCATTAATTTCACCTTCCATCTATAATTTTCTATTTGATTAATGATACATGCTTTCATAGGATTTTTTGATTACATATCTTATTGCTGACAAAAAATATTTCTCATCTTCAATTTTTTATATCTGTCTTGAAATACATGTCCTACCCTATCATTTTTTTATTATAACAACTTGTATATGTTGTATTGATTATTTTCATTATTATTGATAAAAGTTCTTCTACTTCTTTTAATATTAGGTGTGCAGATTATCCATTACACAATATGCATATAAATGTAGTTATCATTTTTCTTTTTTTATCCAGTATCTCTATTAGCTTTTCTTGACGCTTAGGTAATTTATAATCATCCAAATATCATCTCGCCCCATACTGTAATTTGTGATTCCCATTATACTCAACAATTCTTTCTACAAAAGTTATACATCTCTTTTTAATGATTTTATAATTTGAAGTACAAACATGCAAATTAGTATTATAATAAATTGAAAGCAATTATGGTAAAGCAGAGTGTGTATAATATTCACACTCTCTGCTTTACCTCAACCAATTTGTTAATCCTAACTATAATATTCAACACTATTGGAGCTGTTTATATTTTGTTTTTAGAAAATAAATAAATTAATAGACAAACTGCTAAAATTACAGAAGTGATAGCTAATACTATCACTGGCATCTTTTTCACAAGTACTAAGCATCCTAATATGATTGTTACTATGCTCATAATTAACAAATATACTTTAAATATATCCATTGATTATTCCTTTCTGATTTGTTTCTATTGGGCTTCAATGTCAAAAACTCCCACAATAGTCATATCTATAATAACTCCATCACCTTCATTATTGGCACCTAATCTTGTTGCAAAAAGACTCCAGTATCCTGTATCAATAGCCAGCCCTGCTGCAATCGCACCTGCAATAGGAGCAGTTACTGGAAAAATAATAGCAATGGCTGCTGCTGTACCACCAGCTATTCCTCCACCGGCCGCCGCAGTAGCAAAATCGGCAATCATACGGTTGGTTTCACAATCACAAGCATATCTTGTATATCCCCACCAAAACTCTTCATAACTATTTACTCCACCACCGCAATTAGTTTTGTGAGAAACACTAAAACTAGAACGGGATTTATTATTATTATTAATACTCAAATCTTCACATATAGTTATATCATTATTTTCAGCCCTTTGATTAAGTTGATTTAAATGATTAACTTGAACTTTAATAAGTTCTCTGTCAACATTATTCTTTTTAGCAGCTTTAACATCAAAAACATATTTACCATTATCAACAGAAATATATGCTTCTAACGCTTTAACTTCTTCAACTGTATATTGTTGTTGTGGCTCAGTTGTAACATCTCTATCAACTTCTTTAGCAAATGAAACAGCACTCATGCTCATCATCATACAAATAACCAATACTAAACTTACTATTTTTTTATACATTTAAAACCCTCCAAAATTTTATATTTATTTTAGGATTAGAGCATCACTCAACGCGATATATAATCATATTATGCTCTTCTCGCATTTATGCAAGGGGCTAGGTCTCCTCAAGTCAGTATCCTTGGAAGCGGTGTTGACTTGAGGATGTTTTATTTTACTAGACAAGCATATGCTATCATGTTTTTCCTTATATTTCTATACCTTTTGCATAACTAACCGTTTTACATGTCTAACTGACCATTTTTCATGTCTAACTGACCATTTTTCATGTCTAACTGACCATATTTATTGTTTTTATGGTTAACTTATTAGAAAATGATTTAGAAATAACCCTATCTCTAAATCAAAATATCTTTTATTTCTTTATATTTATTTCTACTCATACGCGCAACCTTATTTGATGTTTTAAACTCAATATTGTAGGTTCTCCTATACAGATAATTATACTAATTTTATTCTTATTGACCAAATAGGACTTATGTACTCTAATAAGTAAGCGTAAAACAGTCCCCACATTGACAAATAAAGTGGAGGCTGTCATTATTTCTTGTCTTTTTCAGTTTTATTTATGAATTCATCAGGAATAGATTCAGCCCATGGTAAAAGAGCGTCCAATTCATCTTGATTTTCTAAATCAATGTTTGGAAGCTTTTCAAATAGATATGTTAGATATTGAAACGGCTTTAAGTTGTTTGCCTTTGCAGTTTCAATGATACTATAGCAAATACCACTTGCTGTTGCACCTTTTGGCGATTTTGAAAATAAGAAGTTCTTTCTCCCGATTACAAAAGGCTTAATGGCTCTTTCTGCTAGGTTATTGTCAACAGCAAGCCGACCATCTGCTAAAAACCCTATGAGTTTTGGCCATTGTTTGATTGAATATTTAATAGCAACACCCAACTTGCTTTTCGGCAAGGTTCTCTTTGGTTCAATCATTAACCATTCATAAAGCTCATCAAGTATAGGCTTTGTGTTTTTAAGTCGGTTTTTATAACGCTCTTCTGGAGCTTGATTTGCATACATTTTTTCAAGCTTATATATTTCTGTAAAGAATAAAAGACCTTTTTGTGCTTTTGTCTTTGTAACTTCAGCATCTTTAGGTAATGCTTTTATAGCCTCATCAAACTTTCGTCTAGCGTGAGCGAGACAACCTACTTGTGTAATATCCTGTATTTTATTATATCCAGAGTATCCATCTGTTTGAAGATAACCATCAAACCCGTCAAGGAATGTCTTTGGATGTTTATTAGCACGGGATTTTTGATAGTCATAGAGATAAATTGATTGATTCCCGCATTTTGCTGATGCATAAATCCACATGTAATTATTTTTATTGTTTTTCTCATCAAGTACATTTAATACTGTTTCATCAGCATGTATAATAGGTTCTTTTAAAAGCTTTTCATGAAGTCGATCATAAAGAGGTTTTAACCACGTTTCAGCACCAGATATAATCCAGTTAGCCATATTTTGTCTTGATATATCTATTCCAAAATCTATAAATGATTTTTCTTGTCTATAAAGTGGAAGGGCTTGGTTATATTTCTTTTCCATTATAAATGCTAGTAAAGATGGAGATACCATACTTCCTGAAAGTACTGGTTTTGGCATAGGTGCTGAAACTATTGTCCCGTTAGTACCTTCTTGATCGCATCTTCTACAAGCATAGAATTGTTTAATATGATGAACTACTTTTACTTGAGCAGGAATAATCTTTAGTTCTTTCCGAACTTCTGTCTTCATCTCATGAAGCGTGTTTTCGCAGGTTGGACAAACTTGCTCTTCTTCTGAAAGTGAGTAGTAGACTTCTTCAACTGGCAAATCTTCATAAGTCTTTCGACTCTTACTTGAACTAGATTTTCGCCTTTTAATGATTTCTTCCATTTTAGGTTCTTGTGATTGTTGTACAGATAACTTCTCAGCTTCATTAAAAATTGAAATCTGCTCTGGATCTAGTTTCTCACTAGATGCGCCATACTTCTTTGCTTGACTTAATCTAAACTGTTCTTCGTAAAACTTTACTTTTGCCTTAAGTTCTTCATTTTCTTGTTCTAAAATGGCATATTTATCTTCTAAAGAACCCTCTTTATTTTCAGTTGTATTTTCCTCTGTAAGTGTTGATTTCTCAATGTTTTTCATGTTTATATTATATCATATTTCGACTGAAATTCATATAAAAACAGTCACAAATTTATTTATTTTTCTAATGTTTTTAAGTTCTTGCGACTTATATTATTTGTCGTTCTGAAACGGATTGATGCGCATGTTTTTCTTTAATGGTTAGGCCGTCTAATAACCATCTAAAGGAACGTTCATCAATAGCTATATGTGTACCTTCTATATCTTCTGGCCACTGAAACTTATCTTTTTCAAGACGCTTGTAATGAAGCCAGAATCCAGTTTTATCCCATTCAAGGATTTTAATCTTATCCCGTTTTCTATTACAGAATACAAACAAGCTTCTTGAAAAGGGATCCAGTTGAAAACTTTCTTGAACGATTAATGACAAACCATCTATGGCTTTTCTCAAATCTGTTACACCTAATGCTAAATAAACCTGATCAATTCTATTGTTACTCAGCATATCTGGATAAAACTTTCATAATTTTATCAAGCACTTCTGGATTGAAATTCTCATCAAGTTCAATTATTGAACATCCAATGCTTACTTTAATTGAAGAAGTTGCTTTAGTTTTCGGTGTTACTGATGCCCAAACAGGTGCCCCTGTTTGGGCAGGTTGTTTCGATGCATTCAATCTACTTACCCAATATCTAAAGTTATGTATATTTACATTGTTTTCTTCACACCACTTGATTTGAGATATGCCACTTTTCTTTTGACTTTCTATTATTTCTTGCCATTTTTTTCGCTTCTTTTCTCTAACCACAAAAATCACCTCTATTTTCTTGTTGAGATGATTTTATCAAAGTTTTCTTATTATGAATATGTGTATTCTATTTGACGCTTACACATTAAAGATACTAACATATTCTCCTAATGTTATGGATAATAATTTTGCAGAAATAAAGTATATAATAATTCTTTCACCTAATACTGGGACAAAACTAATCCAAAATGCATACTTTTTACCTGCCGTTCCTTGACTCATAATCCCTTGACTCATAATGCTGATTTCAACAAAATGTTTGGACTTATCTTTGATATTCTTTTTAATGAACTCAATAATGCAGTAAAAACTAATAAAAAGCATAAGCTAAAAGTAGTTGCTACTGTATTAAAGCTTATTACAACTTTACCATCGATGAAATTATTAATATTAATAAAATTAATACCATCACTTATTAAAACTTCAGTTATAAAAAAAGCTAAAATATTGGCTATCAAAAAACTTATTATTAGTATTATACTACTTGATAATAATATGAAAATGAGTATATGTTTATGTTGATAACCAAGGGCTTTGTACAAAGCTATTTCGTACATACGATCATATATAATTGATTTTATGTTAATAAAAAAAATCGAATACGTTAAGACAATTACAATAATTAATGCTATTATACTAATCAAATTTACAATTCTAATTATTTCTACATTTACTAAATTTTTTTCCTCAATTATTACTTCATATTTTTCTTCTTCATTATATCTTTCTATTACGTCTAATACATTTCTATAATTATCAACTATAACCTGAACCATAATCTCATTATCTTGTGGAGTTTCTAAAATAGTAATTTCTTCAATATGAGGAGTTCTCAAAACTTCGTTTTTAACATTTTCTTTATTAATCTTTTTTTCGTGATTGGTATACTTTAATAGGAAGACTCTAGTTGTATTTGCGCTATTCAAATTATTTAAGCTATTATTAATAAAGTTAAAAACAGAAAGATTAATGGCTATTGCAAGTAATAAAAGTAATATTGATATTGCACAAACTATTAAACTAATCATAGTTTTAACTTTATTACGTATTAAAGAGAGTATTGAAATTTTTACTATATAAATTATATTCAATTTTGTATCCCCCTTTTTTCTAAAGCATCCATAGGAGATATATTTAAAATCATTTTAGCACTAAACAAGCTACTTATTAGAGGTACAAAAATGGCAATAATTACACACTTTATTACCTGAATGTAATTAACATTAAATACCAATTGTTGCATATACATTGATAGATTATTAACCATAAATTGTTTTAATATGACTGTTGTTATTACATATACTACTACAGATAAAATATAGCTTATCCCCCCAATTACAATAGCTTCTATCCCTAATATAGTAATTAAATTACTATCTTTATATCCAATTGCTTTCATTAAACCAATTTCTCCAATTCTTCTTTCAATTGCCTTAAACATTGATAGTGAAATGTTAATAACGCCAACTATTAATACTATAAATCCTAATATATATCCACCAATAATTATACTATTCGCAATCTGAAAAAATTCTCCCAAAACAGCTCTTGGAGCTGCTGAATAACCTGCTTCCCATAATTTCTGGATAATCTTCTTGACATCACTCTGCTCCTTTACAATTGCACTATAGCTTATGTTATAATCTTCTGCTAACCCTAAATCATTTTCTTCTAAATTTCTAATTATATTTTGCAGTTCATTAAAGGGAATATATACGTCATATGGATAATTTTGATTTGGTAAAATATCATATACGCCAATCACTTTAAAACTATATGAGAATGTCTTAACTATCTCATTATTATCAGTGCTATAATCTCTTGCATAATACTCTACTGTTATTGTCTCTCCAATTAAACTTTCGCCGTCAATGAACTCATTTTCTTCTTGCCAATATCCAATCTGAAAAGAACCAGAAGGGAGAAATTTCTTTGGAATAATTCCTACATTTTTTTCACCATCTTTTATGAAATCCCCCGCTACCATATACTCTTTATATGCTTTTGTTATGGTATTTAAACTTAATCCTCCAAAAAATCTATCAGATTTATTGCTCTCCGATATATTAAATGGATATGGCTCTTTTATATTTACATAAGCACCATAATTCTCTTCATAAAAATCAATAATTCTCTCATCACCATTTATAACTTTTTGTAAACCTTCTTTCTGTTGTTCTTTTTGAGGTTTAAAAGTATCAATATGAATAGTTCTAAAATTCAATGTATTAAGAAGATATTTATTTAAATAATTATCGATTGATACAGATACAGTTGACATTAACAAAAAAACAAATAACGATATAGATATTATTAAAATATTCATAATCACTGTTTTCTTTCTTCTTCTAATATTAGTTATTGACAGCAATAAATATTTATTTACCATGGTAATTTCCCTCCAAAACTCCATCATTCATTTCAAAAATATAATCAGCATATTCTAAAATAATAGCATTGTGTGATACTACCACAACACTTTTTCCTTGCTTAACAAGTGCTTTCAAATAGTCTAAAATGACTTTTTCATTCTTTTCATCTAAATTGCCTGTTGGCTCATCTGCAAAAATACAACTTGGATTGTTCGCCAATGCTCGTGCAATGGCAACCCTTTGTTTTTCTCCCCCAGATAATTGTGATGGATAATGGTTGATTCTATCTTGTAAACCTAAAAGACATAATAGTTCTTTCGCTCTATTATTTATATTTTCATCTTGTATATTCGGATTAATATACATAGGAATCTTAACATTTTCACTAGCTTTTAAAATAGGATTAAGATAAAAATCTTGAAAAACGAAACCCAAATCTCTCATCCTAATTAACGCTTTTTCATTCTCTTTCATATTTGATGTATCCTTACCATTAACATATAGATTCCCACTTGTAGGATTCTCAAGCAATCCCAACAAACTTAACAAAGTTGTTTTACCTGCTCCTGATCTTCCCATAATTCCATAAAAACAACCTTTTTTTATCTCTATATTAGCATTTTTCACAGCTATTACACTATTAAATTCCTTTGTAAGATTAGTACTACTAATAATATTCCCCATTATGTATCCCTACTTTCTTTTCTAATCCTCTATAAGTTATAGCCACCTACATAGTAGGTGGCTTTTTAGATGACGGTAAGATTCTAGATAACACTATTTAGCATCTTACCCTATAATTCTCTTTAATAACTTGACATAACTACTTGATCACAACTAAATCCATCCACTTGCGTATATTTAGGATCACTAGCACTATATCGATTTGTCAAATAATATCTAAATGTACCACTAGATACCTGATTAGTGTACTTTGCAGTATAGTCATTTCCTACTGTTTTTAGATTTAGCTCTTTAGTACCCGTAGTTGTATAAGACGATCCAGATTTTCTTTGCAATTTATATTTGCAATAGTTATTACCTGTACCTCCACTATCTCTAGAAGTTAGTGTGTTTACTATTTTATGTGTCGTACCTATATATGTTCTAGCTGAACCTGCTAAAGTACTTCTGACACTTATGTAACTGCTACTAGTATAGGTAGTAGCAAAAACAGTTGCACTCATAGCTAACATCATTGAAACTACTAATAACATTGAAACAAATTTTCTTGATTTCCTCATAATAATCAATCCCCTTTGTTTTTTATTTTAGGATAAGAGCATTCCTCCCATTTATTCCCCCTTTTTCTATTTCTCCCTTGCATAAACATCCCATGCGATATATAATCATATTATGCTCTTCTCGCATTTATGCAAGGGGCTAAGTGTCCTCAAGTCAGTATCCTTGGAAGCGGTGTTGACTTGAGGATGTTTTATTTTACTAGACAAGCATATGCTATCATGTTTTTCCTTATATTTCTATACCTTTTGCATAACTAACCGTTTTACATGTCTAACTGACCATTTTTCATGTCTAACTGACCATATTTTTGTTTTTATAGTTAAAATATTAGAAAATGATTTAGAAATAACCCTATCTCTAAATCAAAATATCTTTTATTTCTTTATATTTATTTCTACTCATACGCGCAACCTTATTTGATGTTTTAAACTCAATGTTGTAGGTTCGATCTCCTATACAAATAATTGTACTAATTTTATTCTTATTGACCAAATAGGACTTATGTACTCTAATAAGTAAGCGTAAAACAGTCCCCACATTGACAAATAAAGTGGAGGCTGTCATTATTTCTTGTCTTTTTCAGTTTTATTTATGAATTCATCAGGAATAGATTCAGCCCATGGTAAAAGAGCGTCCAATTCATCTTGATTTTCTAAATCAATGTTTGGAAGCTTTTCAAATAGATATGTTAGATATTGAAACGGCTTTAAGTTGTTTGCCTTTGCAGTTTCAATGATACTATAGCAAATACCACTTGCTGTTGCACCTTTTGGCGATTTTGAAAATAAGAAGTTCTTTCTCCCGATTACAAAAGGCTTAATGGCTCTTTCTGCTAGGTTATTGTCAACAGCAAGCCGACCATCTGCTAAAAACCCTATGAGTTTTGGCCATTGTTTGATTGAATATTTAATAGCAACACCCAACTTGCTTTTCGGCAAGGTTCTCTTTGGTTCAATCATTAACCATTCATAAAGCTCATCAAGTATAGGCTTTGTGTTTTTAAGTCGGTTTTTATAACGCTCTTCTGGAGCTTGATTTGCATACATTTTTTCAAGCTTATATATTTCTGTAAAGAATAAAAGACCTTTTTGTGCTTTTGTCTTTGTAACTTCAGCATCTTTAGGTAATGCTTTTATAGCCTCATCAAACTTTCGTCTAGCGTGAGCGAGACAACCTACTTGTGTAATATCCTGTATTTTATTATATCCAGAGTATCCATCTGTTTGAAGATAACCATCAAACCCGTCAAGGAATGTCTTTGGATGTTTATTAGCACGGGATTTTTGATAGTCATAGAGATAAATTGATTGATTCCCGCATTTTGCTGATGCATAAATCCACATGTAATTATTTTTATTGTTTTTCTCATCAAGTACATTTAATACTGTTTCATCAGCATGTATAATAGGTTCTTTTAAAAGCTTTTCATGAAGTCGATCATAAAGAGGTTTTAACCACGTTTCAGCACCAGATATAATCCAGTTAGCCATATTTTGTCTTGATATATCTATTCCAAAATCTATAAATGATTTTTCTTGTCTATAAAGTGGAAGGGCTTGGTTATATTTCTTTTCCATTATAAATGCTAGTAAAGATGGAGATACCATACTACCTGAAAGTACTGGTTTTGGCATAGGTGCTGAAACTATTGTCCCGTTAGTACCTTCTTGATCGCATCTTCTACAAGCATAGAATTGTTTAATATGATGAACTACTTTTACTTGAGCAGGAATAATCTTTAGTTCTTTCCGAACTTCTGTCTTCATCTCATGAAGCGTGTTTTCGCAGGTTGGACAAACTTGCTCTTCTTCTGAAAGTGAGTAGTAGACTTCTTCAACTGGCAAATCTTCATAAGTCTTTCGACTCTTACTTGAACTAGATTTTCGCCTTTTAATGATTTCTTCCATTTTAGGTTCTTGTGATTGTTGTACAGATAACTTCTCAGCTTCATTAAAAATTGAAATCTGCTCTGGATCTAGTTTCTCACTAGATGCGCCATACTTCTTTGCTTGACTTAATCTAAACTGTTCTTCGTAAAACTTTACTTTTGCCTTAAGTTCTTCATTTTCTTGTTCTAAAATGGCATATTTATCTTCTAAAGAACCCTCTTTATTTTCAGTTGTATTTTCCTCTGTAAGTGTTGATTTCTCAATGTTTTTCATGTTTCTATTATATCATATTTCGACTGAAATTCATATAAAAACAGTCACAAATTTATTTATTTTTCTAATGTTTTTAAGTTCTTGCGACTTATATTATTTGTCGTTCTGAAACGGATTGATGCGCATGTTTTTCTTTAATGGTTAGGCCGTCTAATAACCATCTAAAGGAACGTTCATCAATAGCTATATGTGTACCTTCTATATCTTCTGGCCACTGAAACTTATCTTTTTCAAGACGCTTGTAATGAAGCCAAAATCCAGTTTTATCCCATTCAAGGATCTTAATCTTATCTCGTTTTCTATTACAGAATACAAACAAGCTTCTTGAAAAGGGATTCAGTTGAAAACTTTCTTGAACGATTAATGACAAGCCATCTATGGCTTTTCTCAAATCCGTTACACCTAATGCTAAATAAACCTGATCAATTCTATTGTTACTCAGCATATTTTGATAAAACTTTCATAATTTTATCAAGCACTTCTGGATTGAAATTCTCATCAAGTTCAATTATTGAACATCCAATGCTTACTTTAATTGAAGAAGTTGCTTTAGTTTTCGGTGTTACTGATGCCCAAACAGGTGCCCCTGTTTGGGCAGGTTGTTTCGATGCATTCAATCTACTTACCCAATATCTAAAGTTATGTATATTTACATTGTTTTCTTCACACCACTTGATTTGAGATATGCCACTTTTCTTTTGACTTTCTATTATTTCTTGCCATTTTTTTCGCTTCTTTTCTCTAACCACAAAAATCACCTCTATTTTTGTGTATTCTATTTGACGCTTACAATTATAACATACTTCTAATCCTCTTGTTAAAAAGTATGCTGCATCCATTGTTCTTTTTATTGTTCCAAATGGATGTTCTACTATCATTTGTCTTTTAAGATACTTATCCATATTTTCTGCTGTTCTAGCATCAACTGTATCTAAAAAATCTTGATGCTTACTTCTGCTTATTATTCGTCCTTTTGAAGATTTTGTACATTTGTCTCTATTAGGACAATTTTTACATGCTTTATAATTCTTATATTTTATACGTTCTGGAATGTCTGATCTGTGCTTAGTCCTATATAATTTGTTACCTTCTGGACATATATATACATCTTCATTAGGCTCATACTTGAATTTATCACTATAGTATTCTGGGTTTCCTGTTGCATTTGAATATGTTTGGTGTGTTACGTATGTAATTGTTCCATTTTCTTCACATTTCTTTAAATCTTTTCCCTGATAGTATCCTTTATCTGCTAAAGCTTCAAGCGTATCTTTTTCATCCACTGCTATCTGTGCATTAAAGTTTAATTCTTTTGGTTATAATTATTTCGTTTTGAGTTATTAGCACGAAATTTAGTACCATCAACTGCTACTAGTTGTCCACCAAATAGTCCACAATCTTTACAAAACAAATTAAATTCTCTGAATATTTGTTTAAGTTGCTTTCGATTCTCTTTTCGAAAATCAGCTATGGTCTTAAAGTCAGGGTGTAATTTTCTCATTAACCATATAACTTCAACATTGATATATGTTGATTTCTCAAGCTTTCTTGATGAACGTAGCGTATTCGTATACCCATAAAGATACAGCTTTAGTAAGTCTTTTGGGTCATATGATGGAGCCCCTGGACCATTTGGATTAGTCTTAGTAAATCCCATCTTTTTTAAATTAAGCGTATCTACAAAGGCATCTATTACTCTTACTGGATTTTCTTCATCTATATAGTCATCTAGGTATTCTGGAAACATTTGAGCTTGGTTTCTATCTAACCCTTTAATATATGGCATAATTATCACCCTTTTACTTTAATTGTATTACACCTATATTATATCAAAAAAGCAAGCTCAATTCTAGTTATATGAGTGGGTTTGAGCTTGTTTCTATGGTGATACTCACACAGCCTGATGTCCCTTGTCTCACATCCCACCCCTTGAATTTATAAAATTATTAATATATTCTATAACTTGCTCGTCAGAATTAGGTGGATTAGAGATAATTGAAGTAGGAATTAGCAATTTTTTATCAATATCATCTACACTATAGGTTAAAACTGGACGTAAAGATATAAAAGTAAATTCATCAGGTTCTTTCAATTTAATGGTAAATTGAAATGTTTTTGTTTGCATAGGATTCAAAGAACAATCTGTAGATAAATTATTGTTATCTAAAAAATCATCACTTGATATTATAGCCACTTCATGTACACTATTATATAATTCAAAATTTAAATCTTTAATATTAATAATGTGATTTGTATTATTTGTTAATTCAACTCTGTAAGTATCAAAATCATAGCTGTATAACGTAGATCTTCCTATAATTAAATCCTCTACCATTTCAATCGATTCTATTTGAATGTTCCAATTACCTATATCATATATTTTACTTTTCCCATTAATATCTACTAATTCTAACCTATCTATAATATATTGATTAGGTTTTAAAATTGGTAACTGTAGAATTAAAGTGTTACCAGTGTATAAATCTCTTTGTACTCCTATAGTATTACCTTTGTAGGTAGCTATAATATCTCCTTTATCTGACTTCAAAATATATTCTTTTATATTTTCTTCTATACCTGGCATAGAATGAAATCTAAAATAAGATAATTGTAAAAATGGCTTTTCATCGTAATTATAATGATGATATGAATTCCATTTACAAAAATATAATCCCTCCTCAGGATATTGCTTTAAGATATTTAAAAAGGTAAAATCTCTATTTTCAACCAATATTAGAGATACAGTTATTATTATAATAATCATTATAACAGAAAGAGTAATTTTTATTTTATTCATAAAATTATCTCCTTTCTTTTTTTATTTTATCGATTTTAATTAATTTACTGCCAAAAATTTCTTTAGAAAACTAAATTGTCTCCTAAATAACTAATTACTCTTTTGATTAATTTTTCTTTTCATCACAAAAATCTAAACCAAATTGAATAACTGATAAATTGAATATGGAAAATACCGATACAAATATCGGCATTTTCCATATTCAATCCTCTAATTTAAGGTGTATTTCCATCTGTTATCCAAGAATAGAAATGAGGCTTCCACCATTGTTTTGACCATCCACTACCATACTCTTCATAATCTGAACCTACAGGTGGAAAATAATAGGTGACACAATCAAAGTCTTTCACATGATACCAATCTTGAAATCCAATGTGCCCTGTCTTATCATCAGGAACATCCATACTATAAGCAAATGTTTCTTTATCCGACCAAGTTACATCATAACCAACTTCTGCACTTACCACTGAGCTAGTAAACCCAATATTAACATGGTAACCATTAGAAATTGAACGTTCTCTTGAATATGTTAATACATCATCATCCCCACTACCATTATACGCACTCTCAACTTCCCCACGATCAATATATCCATCATATGTATCAGTTATTTGAGTAATTTGATGTGAATGAGGATCAATAGCAATATGTCTTGGAGTCACTTCTGGTACACTTTGTAAATCCTTGATTTCTTTATTACTTAAAGAACCAAACTTACTAGGTTTAGCTGTAAACGGTGCAATTCCTCTAATGGGTTTTTCCGCATTGAAATTTGAATCAGTTATACTACTATCTCCATGCGCAAAGGCTGGGACACAGATACTTAGAATAACAAATACTGATAAAAGTAAACAAAATAATTTTTTCTTCATAATATTCAATCTCCTTAAATTTTATTTTAGGATAAGAGCATTCCTCCCATTTATTCCCCCTTTTTCTATTTCTCCCTTGCATAAACATCCCATGCGATATATAATCATATTATGCTCTTCTCGCATTTATGCAAGGGGCTAAGTGTCCTCAAGTCAGTATCCTTGGAAGCGGTGTTGACTTGAGGATGTTTTATTTTACTAGACAAGCATATGCTATCATGTTTTTCCTTATATTTCTATACCTTTTGCATAACTAACCGTTTTACATGTCTAACTGACCATTTTTCATGTCTAACTGACCATATTTTTGTTTTTATAGTTAAAATATTAGAAAATGATTTAGAAATAACCCTATCTCTAAATCAAAATATCTTTTATTTCTTTATATTTATTTCTACTCATACGCGCAACCTTATTTGATGTTTTAAACTCAATGTTGTAGGTTCGATCTCCTATACAAATAATTGTACTAATTTTATTCTTATTGACCAAATAGGACTTATGCACTCTAATAAAATAATCTGGCAACTCTTTTACTAAATGTTTCAGTGACTTTTCTATTTTATAACTGTCTTGTCCTATATGGATATACGTATTTCTCTGATTTCTTTCAATGAACAAAATATCTTCAACAGCGATAATCATTTGCTTATTTTTATTTTTTACAATGATTTTTTCATTTGTATTGTATTTACTAACTATAGCTTCATTATTTAACACTTTTTGGTCCCCCTTGTTTCGTGTTTGAACTACCATCGTTGCATTTACAAACAAAATATTACATTTTTCTTCTTTTTTATATATATTCCTCCATATTCTTCAATATTTATCATAATAACTCTTTTTACAATTCCTGTCAATGTATTTTAAGTACTTTTATGTAATTTAACAATTATTTAATAATAAAGAAAAACATATATATTCTAAAGAATTCTCATATAAGAATTCTTTAGGATATATATGTTTTAGAGAGCATCTGCTAATGCAGATGTACAGTGACTACTAAATTCGCCTTACTCATTAAGTAGCACTAGCATCAACTCATACACCTATGACCATCTAAAATAGTCTGATAGAGCATTGCAATAATTGCTTCGATTAGCTTTTCTTTTTTGCACTCTATCGACTCTTCATTAAAACATATACACTTCATTGTTTGAACCAATCGATCCATTTTATTGTCATTGCACATATGAAATTTATCAATATATAATCTTGCGATACCCTCCCGTTTCCATTCATCATCTCTTTCTTTTACTGCAAGTTCAATCTGTGCCATCATCTTATAATAGATTAATTCATAATTATCATTATCTTTTTCTCTTAGAATATGGTCAATTTGCTGCGCAGTTTTTTTCCATATTTTAAAGTTGATTTCCAACATGCTACGAATGTTTTCATTATCAAACGAGGGTATTTGATACTTGATAATATCTTCTATTTCTGAAAGTTCTCTGCTTCTATTTTGATTTTGCGATATAACTTTATCTAGCCCAGGAATCTTTAAATGTTGTAATAAGAAAGCAACAAAATTAGACGGAATAGGAACTCCTAATAATGCAAGATTCTCCAAAATACTCACTGTCTCCGTTACCTCAAGAACCGCAAGCATAATTTGTGATAACATCGTAGTTTCTACTAATGTTAGTACACCTATTTCCAGTAATCTTACTGTAATAATACAAACCGTATAGGTAATAACCTTTTTAATAAATTTCGAAAGCCCTCTACTACTAAATCTATTATATTTTACTGCGGTTGCCATTCCTGTTGTCGTGTCAATTGTTAATAAAACCAATAAAATAACGTATGAAAGTTCAAGACCACCTAGAAATCTCACAACAATACTCACAATACCAGAAATACAGCATAACTCCATTAAATAACTTAATCTATTCATATAAATACCGCCTATATTTATTTTTGTAGTTTACATAATATTTATGGTATATTATATGCTGCGATTCATAATTTGTTTCCTAATTTAGCATATGATATCAAAAAAAATGGGAACAAACCTCTCTTTACTAGAGGAATGTCCCTAAATCTTTTTTCTAATATTTACTTCTCTGTGTATAATGGGTGTGCAATAACTCATGAGACTTATGTCCGAGAGGTTTCCCTAAGAATTCCTCATACAATTTTGTAATATCAGGATTTTCATGAGATTTTCTAAGTTCCTTACCTTCATCTTCACGATATATTGCTTCTAACCTCTTTTGACGTATTTCGTTATTTGTGGGTCTTGGTTGACCTCCTCCACTAATACATCCACCTGGACATCCCATCACTTCAATAAAATGATACTCGCTCTTTCCCTGCTTTATTTCGTCAAGGAGCTGCGCTGCACCTTTTAATCCACTCGTTACTGCTACCTTAACAGTGACGCCATTTAGGAATTCCCACTCTTTCTTTGCATCCTCTATAAGGAGGTCTGCTGTCTTAATTCTATCTAGACCAACAATGGGTTTTACATGAAGCTGGTCAAAAGGTACTTCTCTACCTGTTACCACCTCATACACTGTTCTGATTGCTGCTTCCATTACGCCACCTGTAGTACCAAATATATCTGCCGCACCACTGGAAAGTCCAAGTGGGCTGTCAAATGTACCATCAGCTAAATTTCTAAAATCGATTCCCGCATCTTTTATCATTCTAGCTAATTCACGGGTAGTGAGTACCGCATCAACATTAGGCACTTCATTATTTAGCATTTCTGGTCTGGTAATTTCAAATTTTTTAGCTGTACAAGGCATAATAGAAACTACATACATATCTTTAGGATTAACACTAACTTTTTCTGCGAAATAATCTTTACATAGTGCGCCAAGCATCATATGCGGTGATTTACAGGTTGATAGATGATCTAATAGATCCGGATAGTGATGTTCTACATATTTAATCCATCCTGGACTACAACTGGTGATCATCGGCAATGTCACTTCTTTATTATCTAAGTCATTTTTAATTTTCTTTAAAAATCCAGGCAGGCTGGATTTTTGAGAATTTAAGAAATTTGAGACTCTTTCTAAAAATTCAGTGCCTTCTTCTAAAATAGTAAGATCCGCTGTGAAATTGGTATCAAAAACATAATCGAATCCCATCTCCCTCAGGGCACTTGCCATTTTTCCTGTAACCAATGTACCTGGTTCATATCCAAATTCTTCTCCTAGCGCTGCTCTAATGGCTGGTGCAGTTTGAACAATGACTACTTTTGACTGGTCGGAAAGTGCTTGCCACACATCTTGTGTGGAATCTTGTTCCTTCAGTGCACCCACTGGGCATACAGTTGTACACTGTCCACAATAGGTACAAGCTACACTTCCTAATGGTATATCTTCACCGGGAGCAATTTCTGTTTCAAAGCCTCTCTGTTGTGCATTTAAAATACCTACTCCTTGTATTTCGTTACACATTGTTACACATCTTCTACACAAAATACATTTAGATGTATCTCTCACAATCGAAGGACTGGAATCATCAATAATGTTTTTGGATTTGTCCCCTTCAAATCTGAAATCATCTATCTGAATAACTTCTCCTAGCTTTTGAAGCTCACAATTTTGATTTCTTGAACATGCTAAACAATCCTTTGGATGATCTGAAAGCATCAACTCATATAACACCTTTCTCGATTTACGTACTCTCGCCGAATTAGTATGTACAACCATTCCCTCTTGAACTGGTGTCACGCATGATGCTTGAAGGTTTTTAGCGCCCTCCACTTCTACTACGCAAATCCTACAGGAACCAATCTGATGGACATCTTCCATATAGCAAAAATTTGGTATCAAAATATTATGTTTCTTTGCAGCTTCTAATATCGTTATCCCTTCTGGGGCACTAATCTCTTTATTATTAATTGTTAAATTTACCATATTTGTATTCACCTCCTCATTGATTACGCTCTCTTATCACACCGGAGACATCGCATTGATTCTGCTATTGCATTTAGCTTATGAAAGCCAAGTGCAACTTCGTCAAAGTTGTCTTTTCTGTCATCTGGCTCTAAATATTTCATTGTAAATCGTTCATGTTCAATGATTTCCATATCACTTGTTGCGTTAGGAATTTCAATTGCTTCTCCCTTATTGAGTTCACCGTTACCCCCAAGATATTTATCAATAGACTGTGCTGCCGTCTTTCCATCTGCAATTGCAGTGATTACCGCATCTGGTCCTCTTGTTACATCACCACCTGCAAAAACACCATCCATTGAAGTCATTTGCGTATCGCTATCTATTACAAACGTGCCCCACTTTGTAAATTCAACCTCATCTTTACTAACAAAGGGAAGGTCAGAATATTGGCTTACAGCAGGTATAACTATATCCACATCCATCATAAATGTTGAGTTTTCAATAGGCTTTGGTTTCTTTCTACCACTAGAATCAAAACCTTTCAATTCCATCTTGACACATTCAATCTGCGCTACTTTATCATCCCCAACAAATTTAACAGGAGTGACTAGTGTATGTAAAATAGCTCCTTCTTCAATTGCATCCATGATTTCTCTTTTATCAGCAGGCATATCCTCTAATGCACGTCTATATAAGATATGTACTTCCTTTGCACCCTTTCTCAAAGCAACACGTGCAGCATCAATCGCTGTATTACCGCCACCAATTACCACAACTATTCCTTGGGCTGAAACATCTTTATTGAGGTTTACGTCCCTTAAGAAATCTAAACCGTGATATACTCCCCGCAATGTTTCACCTTCTATTCCTACTCTGCGTGATAACTGCGTTCCAGTGGCAATATAGATTGCATCATATTCTTTCTTCAATTCTTCAAAGGTAACATCCTTCCCGACCTCGGTATTGGTTTGAATATTTAGTCCTACCTGCTTAATTGTATCAATTTCTTTTTGAAGTATTTCCTGTGGGAGACGATATTCTGGAATACCAAAAGCCATAATACCTCCAGCAATTGGTTGGGATTCATATACTGTTACATCATATCCAAGTCTTGCGAGGTAATAGCCACAGGTTAAACCAGAAGGACCTGCACCTATAATTGCAATGGCTTTCCCTTTTTTCGGAAATACCAAATCCATAAACGGTTCCTCGGTTTTTAATACAACATCTGCGACATACCGTTTAAGGTCCATGATCGCAATTGGTTCATCAAGCTGTGACCTTCTACATTTACTTTCACAAGGATGGGTACATACACGTCCACATACTGATGGAAACGGATTTTCCTGCCGAATCAAACTATAGGCATCTCTAACTTTTCCAGCGGCAATAAGTGCAATATATCCTGGAACATTCACTCCAGCAGGACAAGCATTTTCACAAGGCGATATGAATAAATCTGTACATACGCCTGCTCTACATTTCTTGTCTTTGATATGTTCTTCATATTCATGCCTAAAATACTTAATCGTACTTAATACTGGATTTGGTGCTGTCTGTCCCAAACCACATAGTGCTGTATCTTTAATTGTATTTCCCAATTCTATAAGAAGTTCTATATCCCCTTCTTCTCCTTTTCCTTCAGTAATTCTTTCAAGAATTTCTAGCATTCTTTTTGTTCCTAGACGACAAGCTACACATTTACCACAAGATTCTTCTTGAACGAAGTCCATAAAAAATCGTGCCATATCTACCATACATGTATCTTCATCCATACAAATAAGCCCACCGGAACCCATTATCGCACCTAATTCTACCAGAGAATCATAATCGATTGGTGTATTCAAATGTTCATTTGTCAAACATCCACCAGAGGGTCCACCTGTCTGAGCAACCTTGAACTTTTTACCCTTAGGTATTCCACCTCCAACATCATAGATAATTTCTCCTAATGTAACACCCATTGGCACTTCAATAATCCCTGTATTATTGATATCCCCTGCTAATGCGAATACTTTTGTTCCTTTACTTTTTTCTGTCCCTACATCAGCAAACCAATCGGCACCTTTTAAGATAATAGATGCAATGTTACCAAACGTCTCAACATTATTTAATACTGTAGGTTTTCTAAATAATCCCTTATCTGCTGGGAAAGGTGGCTTTTGTCTTGGTTCTCCTCTCATACCTTCTACTGAAGCAATGAGTGCAGTTTCTTCTCCACATACAAAGGCACCTGCACCTATTCGTATTTCAATATCAAATTCAAAATCAGTTCCAAATATATTTTTACCAAATATATTTTTCTTTCTTGCTTCTTTGATTGCTAAATTAAGCCGTTCAATTGCAAGGGGATATTCCGCTCTTACATATACATAACCTTTATCTGCACCAACTGCATATCCTGCTATGGCCATCCCTTCAATAATAAGATGTGGATCACCTTCTAGTAGGCTTCTGTCCATAAAAGCCCCAGGGTCTCCTTCATCAGCATTACATATCACATACTTCTGGTCACTTTGTGATTTTCTTGTAAATTTCCACTTGAGTCCAGTCGGAAATCCACCTCCACCACGTCCTCTTAATCCTGATTTCTTAACTTCCTCAATAACATCTTCTGGAGACATGCTTGTAATTACTTTTGCTAATGCAAAATATCCATCATTGGCAATGTATTCATCTAATGAAGCATAGTCTATTTTGCCACAATTTTTTAAAACAATCTTATTTTGTCTATTGAAGAAAGTGATATCTTTTAGATATGCTATAGGTTTCTTTGAATCCTGTTCAATATAGCATAACTCTTCAACAATTTCTTGGTTTTGAAGATGTCTCTCTACAATTTTTTTCATGTCATCTGCTTTTAAATTACAATAAAATACACCTTCTGGTTGAATGACCATTGCTGGTCCTACATCACAAGCACCAATACACCCTGTTAAGTTAACTTTCACATGTGATAAAATCTTAGTATTCTCCAATTCAGTCATTAACGCATCTCTTACCTCCCCACATGCTGAAGAAACGCAGCCTGCGCCTGAACATAATTGTATAATATATTGATATTTTTTTAACGCTGAAGAACACGCCTCTTTTAAATCCAATAAATCTTCCACAGAAGCTATTTTTTTATCTGCAATTGTATCCATATATCCATTCACCCCCTATTCATATTTACCAAGGATTTGTTCCAATTTATCTGGATTCACCTGTTTATATACCTTGCCATTAATACTGATCGCTGGTGCTAATCCGCATGCACCAATGCATCTCATCACTTCTAATGAAAATTTCATATCTGTTGTTGTTTCCCCAACATCTACTCCTAGAATTTCTTTTAGTCGTTCAACAATTTTTTTGCCTCCTCTCACATAACAAGCAGTACCTAAGCAAACTTGAATATTATACTCTCCTTTTGGCTTTGTAGAAAAGAAGGAATAGAATGTGATAACCCCACTTACCTTTGAGACAGGGATATCCATTTCTTTTGCAATGAACTTTTGTACTTCCTGAGGCAAGAAACCAAAAATAGCTTGAGCCATATGGAGTATTTGTATAAGGTTGCTTTCCTTTTTCTCATAATCTTCTATTACTTCTCCTAATAGTCTAAACTTTTCTTCCTCAGTCATATCCTTCACTTTACACTGTTCGACTACTACTGACATTGAAACACCTCCATTTATCTGTTTTTCATGACCCACGGTTCAATCGCTTTATTATACATTCCATGGGTAATTGTGATGATACGGGCTTTTTCCGGTGTCACAAGATCATATATCACTTCTCCGCTCCCTTCAGTATATACAGTTATTATTGGTTCCGCATGACATAGACCCATACACCCAATGATTTCAATAATTACATTGTGTATTCCCTCTTTTCTGATCGTATCTTGTACAGCCCGTAATACTTCATTTGCACCTACCGATATACTGCAAAGTGATATTACAATTGCAATACGTATACGGCATCCTTGCTTTTTTGCCAATCTCCTTTCATTTAGTTCTTTTAACTTATCGTAGCTATACACACCTCCCATTTGACCTCCTCCTTTAAGTAGGAATATAATCTACTATTATATGTAGCAATATTCATGCCAAGTTTTAGTCTCTTATTATTGCCTCCTAAATTGCATTTATCAAAGTAAAAATTTTAAAAAGAAATGCAGCTACGCATTATTAATGCGCAGCTGCATTTTAGGGTAAATAAAAAAAATCAGAACCCCACAGTAAGTTCTGATGAATATACAATAGTTGTTTTATATACTAGGCTAAGTGTTTATTTCCTTTAAGAACTCTTATCTCAACGTCTTGCTTTTCCACCTTTTCATTAAGGATGTCAACCTTCGATTCAACAATTGTTACTTTCTCATAAGTCTGTTTGTAACCATCAAATAAAGCCTTCGAGTTTGCATCTAACTTATTCTCTAACCTTATAATATCATTTTTAGTCTCTCTCCTAAATTGAGTCATTTCATCTTTAAACTCAATCATTTCATCTTTGAACTCAGTCATTTCATTTCTGAGTTCCATAAATTCGCTATACATCTTAGTTAGCATTTCAAAAGTTTTATCTTCCATTAGATACACCCCTCCTTCACTTGTTTTATTTTAACATATTTTCTGAAAAAATGCTATAAGAATTTTTTTAGTTTTCTTACCACTGTTGATTGGTTTATCCCCAGAATTTCTGCAATTTTATATGTATTTCCAAAGGTCTCATAGGCCTGTGTAATAATTTGTTTTTCTACTTCATCAATCGCATCCT
Source organism: Clostridia bacterium (assembly GCA_963662695.2). Classification (GTDB taxonomy): domain Bacteria; phylum Bacillota; class Clostridia; order SK-Y3; family SK-Y3. Next base: position 535,327 of record CAXXDC010000002.1, read on the forward strand.
TTAAAGGTAAAATATCATTCACAATAATTTGACCCGTACCGCATCTACCCTTTTCAGAAATGTAGATAGGTAAATCTTCACAGGTGATAACTTCTTGCTTTGAAGTCACAACAGCTCTTTCAACAATATTTTGAAGTTCTCTAACATTCCCTGGCCAATGATACACTTGTAAAACAGAATATACATCTGGTGATAATTCTTTTTTACAACCGTATTGATTATTGATAAGCCCTAATAGGTGAAAGGTAAGTGGTAAAATATCGTCTTTTCTTTCTCTCAAAGGTGGAATGAAAATGGGAACAACATTAAGTCTATAATATAAATCGCTTCTAAATGCACCCTCTTTCACCATTTGTTGGAGATTCTTGTTTGTAGCTGCAATGATTCTTACGTCAATGGATTCACTCTTCGTTGCACCAATTCTATTTACCTTTTTTTCTTGAATCACTTGTAATAATTTCACCTGCATTGATAAAGGCAAATCCCCTATTTCATCCAAAAAAATAGTTCCGTGATGTGCAAGCTCAAATAGTCCTCTTTTTCCACCTTTTTTTGCCCCTGTAAAGGCACCAGATTCATATCCAAACAATTCTGACTCTAATAAATTTTCTGGAATCGCACCACAGTTCACCTTAATGAAAGGTCCCTCTTGTACAGCACTCAACCCATGAATAAATCTAGCAACAACATCTTTACCTACCCCTGTTTCTCCAAGTAATAATACTGTTGATTTATATGGCGCAGCTTGTGAAGCTGTCTCTATAACCTCACCAAATTCTATACTATTAGCAATAATGCCCGATGTTTTATAATTTCTGCTTTTATTACCTTGGTTCATGACATTATGTCGCAAACGATTTAGTTCTTCCAAATCTCTAATATTAGTAACTACTCCCTCAAAATTTCCTTGTTCATCTATAATCGGATTACCTGTAGCAATAAAAATATGCCCTTTTTTACTTTCTTGTAATAGCGTCAATCGACGCTTTTCTTTTATTACTAATAATGTTACTGATGGTACAATAATCCCCATTTGCTCTAATTCAGAGATATGCGCTGGTAGCGCTTTGTCAGTAATATCTAACATCTCTTTCCACGCAGCATTTGTTTTAATGATATTTCCATTTTGATCACATACAATGAGACCATCATAAGAAGCTTCAAATATGCCATTCAATTCATTATAAAGCTCATTTTTTCTTGTGAGCAGATATGGAATACACATTTCAACCTCTGCAATCCCTTGGTATACTGCTACTGCCTTTTCCCTACAGGAGCTATAACCACAAGCACCGCAGTTCAATTCGTCATCAGGATCTGATTTATGTATGCTAGCAAGAATCTCGCGAATATTTTCTTCATTTGGCTCAGGAATAATAATCTTTTTATTACTAAATTGTCTACTGATGTCTATCTCAGAATTGCTAAAGTGATGTTCTGTATATATGACCGTTTCCATATTTTCAATGAAGTCCATTAATATCCTTTTTCTATCAAAGATAGACAGCTCATTTCCAATAAATGCACCATCTATACACCCTCTACACATCAAGGTATCACCAAATCTAAAATCGAAAAAGCTATTTGAATGGTTTTCAATATATTCTATGAGCTCCATACAATTTTGTGTGCCATCACAATTAACCAGCAAATTACGATTAAATTCTTCATTTATATTTGAATTGATGCCCGCCGATAACGGGATACTTCTCCCCTTTTCAGAAGCTATATAATAAGGAATACTATTATTTAAATACTCATTTTTATTACAATCATCTTTGAATAACTGTTTAAGTTCTTCAAAGGTTAGTACTGCATCGATGCAGCCTTGAAATTGATCTTCTTCAATTTCATCTTTCTTTGCAACGCATGGACCTATAAAAATGATTGCAACATCTTCATCCTCATATTGTTTTCTAATTATTCTGCCTGTAGCAATCATTGGTGAACAAATTGGTAGTAGATGTGTAATCAATGATGGATAATGTCTTTCTATTAAGTTCACGAAAGCAGGACATGCTGAACTAAGTATAGGCATCTCCGTATGTTCTTTAAGATATTTAGGAATATAGTCCATTATATACTCGGCTCCAATTGCTGTTTCCCATACCTCACTCAAACCTAAACTTTGAAGTTGTCGCAAAACGTCCGATGCTGTTTGTGGATAAAAGCTAACAATATAAGAGGGCGCAAGAAGTGCTATGACTTTTTGCTTTGTTTCTAACAACTCTTGTGTATACATTAGACCATCCTTGATTAGTTTTGCCCCTCTCGCACAATGCTTTACACAATTGCCACATTGTATACATCTTGATTGTATTATTTGTGCTTTGCCATCTTTTATTTTAACAGCTTTTACGGGACAATTTCTTACACATGAATAACATTGACGACACTTGGAACTATCCGTTGTTATAACCCCATGCAGCATCTTGATTCCTCCATTTCTTATACAAACCCACATACTATTTATATTTCTCCAGAAATGGAATATTTCCTGCTAGATAGATATTTTTATCTTCGCACAGCCTATAAAACTCCTGAATCAAGTCTTCTTTATACCGCTATTGGTAATTTAATAATAAATTCCGTCCCTTTCCCAACTTCACTCTTCACCTTAATTGTACCATTATATAATTGCACAATATGTTTCACAATTGAGAGTCCTAATCCTGTTCCGCCTTGATTCCTAGAACGTCCTTTATCCACTCTATAAAACCGTTCAAATAATCTAGGAATGTGCTCTTTAGGAATGCCAATACCATTGTCAATAATATGAAGTTCAAGCATATCCTTTTGGCGTATGCAATAAATATTAACTTCTCCATTGGATTTATTATATTTAACACCATTGTCTATGAGATTTATTAATATCTGTTTCAACCTATCCTTATTCATCATAATTTTAGAAATTGATGGATCAATCTTATAAGATATTGAAACTTTCTTTTTGTCTGCACTCGGTCTAATAATAGCTATAACTTCATTTAAAATATCTTCAAAAAAGTACTCCTGAACAGCTATATCCTGTTTCATCGTCTCAATTTCTGAAAGATTAAGAATATCTCCAATAAGGTTATGGAGTCTTTCAGCTTCTATATCAATAATATCCAAAAAACGTTCCGCTACTTTCTCATCCTTAATAGCACCACTTTTTAATGTATCAGTAAACCCTTTGATAGATGTCAGCGGTGTTTTAAGTTCATGGGTAACATTGGATACAAATTCACTGCGAATATTTTCTAATTTCTGAATATTCGTAACATCCTGCATAATCAATAGCGTACCTATAGCGTTATCGCCTTTTGATTTATCTTGTATAGGCGAACAATATATCTTGTAATATTTATCTTCGTAGTATAAATCTAATACCGTTTGTTTATCTACAGGAAACGAGTCTTTTTTTTCATTTAAAAAAGCATTAATAATATGATTTCGAAGAACATAAAGAATATTTTTATTAATTACATCTTTTTGTCTTATGTCAAACATTTCCCTTGCTGTCTGATTAATTAACATCACACAATTATTATTATCAATAGCAACCAATCCACCAATCATGCTATTTAATATTGCTCTCATTTCTATATTTCTTTCTGATAATTGATTAATTGTTTTATCTAACTGGGCTTTCATATCCATAAATGATTCCGATAGCTCCGCTATTTCATCATTCGCATCAATTTTAACTGTATCAGAAAAATTACCACTAGCAATATCTTTTGTTATGTTTGTAAGTTGCTTAATTGGTGTCGTTATTCTATCTGCGAATTGTACACCTAAAGATCCTGCAACAAGAATTGAAATAATAACACCAACAATAATAAACATTATTAATTGATTTCTTATTACACTTATATCACTAATTGGTATGGATAGTCTTACAATGATAGGCTTATGTTTTGTTTCGATTTTAAGTGCTACATATTTCAGATATTGTTTAATAGATGTGCTATACCGTGTACTTTCACCTTGCCCTGTTTGAAGTGCCTTACGTATCTCTGGGCGATCACTATGATTTTCAAGCTTTATATAATCCGCTGATGAGTCCCCCAAAACCTTACCTTCTTTATTCACAATTGTAACTCTAACATTTGCCGTTTCTCCATAATATTTTGCAATACTATCTAGAACATTATCTGCATCTGTGTTTTGCTTTGAAATTATATCCTGTTGTATGATTTGTCCAATTGTAAGAAGCTTGTTTTCCACTTCGGTTGTATAATGCTGTTGCGCTACTTGATATGCAAAAACACCTGTAATTAAAGTGCCCAATAATATAACAATCATATAGCTTAACATCATTTTTTTACGCATAACCTCTAGCCCCTAATCCTCAGAAAAATAAGTTATTCCTTAAATTTGTATCCTATTCCACGAATTGTTTCGATAAAAACGCCAGATTCGTCCTCCAAAAGCTTTCTCAAATGTCTAATATGTACATCTACCGTTCTTGTCTCTCCAAAATAATCGTATCCCCATACTTTATTTAACAATACATCTCTAGATAAAACATTTCCTTTATTCAATACCAATATTTTTAATAATTCGAATTCTTTTAAAGTCAATTGGATACATTGATTCCCTTTAAAAACCTCTCTCTTTTTAAAGTCTATAATAATATCTCTTACTCGTATTATTTCTTCATTTGAAGAAATATCAGATTTATATGGAATTCTACGAAGTACAGCTTTTATCCTTGCACTCAATTCTCGAACGCCAAAAGGTTTAGTGATATAATCATCCGCACCCATCTCCAGACCTACAACTTTGTCTACTTCTTCTCCCTTAGCTGTGAGCATTATAATGGGAATATGTTTTGTGTTTTCATCAGCTCTCAAGCTTCTACACACATCCAATCCATCTATTCCAGGAAGCATTAAATCTAGGAGTATCAGCTCTGGATAGTATTCTTTCATACAATCAATATTATCTTTCAATGCACCCAATAATTCTTCACCTGTTTCAAAAGAAGTAACGTCATAACCGTTCTTTTCAAGATTATATTGAATAAGTTCACGAATGTGCATTTCATCATCTACAACAAAGATTTTTTTCTTATTCATGTTTATTCTCCTAATTTAATTCTTTATATTTACCTGTTATATTAAATATCAACCATTCACCAATATTTGTTGCATGATCTGCCATTCTTTCTAAATATTTTGCAATAAACATAAAATATGTTCCTTGTAAAACAAAAGATGTATCTTTTTGCATTAATCCCTGTAATTCTTCTACAATCTCGTCAAATTGCTGATCAACGATGTCATCCTCCATACAAATACTCTTTATCTTTTCAATATCTTTTTCCACAAAACTATCAATCGTAGCTTTTACCATTTTTTTAACCTGCTTTGCCATTAATGGCAGATGTTCAATAGGTTTCTTATATGGCTCATTAGATAGTTTAATCGTATATTCACAAATATCTGCACAATGATCCGCTATCCTTTCCAAATCAGTCGCAATCTTTAACACCGATGTAATTAATCTTAAATCACCTGCAAGAGGTTGTTGCCTCGCAATGATCATAATACATTCAGCTTCTATATCTTTTTCCATTTGATCTATAACATCGTCTCTTTCTATAACTTTTTGAGCAAGGTCAACATCCTGCTTTTTAAGTGCTAGAATCGCATCATCAATGGATTGTTCGATAATACTGCCCATCTTCAATACATCCATATGGAGTTCTTTTAACGCTTTCTCAAATTCATATCTCATAGGTGTCATGACAACCATCCTTCCCGACTTTTTATATCTCAAAAAATTCTTATTCCTATTATATGCTTATATACCCTAAATAAGCAAATTTAAATAAATTTTTATCCAAATCTTCCAGTGATATAATCTTCTGTACGCTGATCACTAGGATTACTAAAAATATTCTCAGTCTTATCAAATTCTATCACTTCACCATTTAAGAAAAATGCAGTATAGTCAGAAATTCGACCCGCCTGCTGCATATTATGTGTTACCATAACGATTGTATACTTTTCCTTAAGTGTGGATGCTAGATCCTCTATCTTTAATGTAGAAATAGGATCCAACGCAGAAGTTGGTTCATCCATTAACAAAACTTCTGGTTCTACTGCCAAAGCTCTCGCAATGCAAATTCGCTGCTGTTGTCCGCCTGATAGCCCTAACGCACTCTTTTTCAATCGATCTTTTACCTCATCCCAGATTGCCGCAGCATTTAAACTCTTCTCAACAATATCATCTAACATAGATTTCTTGCGGATGCCATGTGTTCTAGGCCCATAGGCTATATTATCATAGATACTCATTGGAAAAGGATTTGGCTTTTGAAAAACCATCCCCACTCTTTTTCTCAATTTAATTACATCTGTGTTCTCATAAATATTCTGACCATCCAATATTACTTCTCCTGTAATTGAACACCCTTCAACCAAATCATTCATACGATTCAAGGTCTTTAGAAAGGTTGATTTCCCACAGCCTGATGGACCGATTAATGCCGTTATTTTATTTTTATTAATTTCCATATCTATTGACTTTAACGCTTGAAAATCCCCATAAAACAATTCCAATGCATGAATTGAAAATTTCTTTGTACTCATATTACCTACACCTCTTTATTCAATATTATTTATTCATTTTTTAATATTTTTGCTATGCTATTTGCCGCAAGATTTATAAAAGCAATCATGATCACCAATATTGTTGCAGTAGCATAAGCTTTTTCAAAGGATATCCCCTCTTTGGCTAACAAGTATAAATGTACTGAAAGTGTTCTCCCTGAATCCATTACACTTGAAGGCATTCTTTGAACCATACCTGCAGTGAAATAAAGTGCTGCTGTCTCTCCGACAATTCTTCCGATACTTAAAATTACCGCAGCTAAAATTCCTGGAATTGCGGCAGGTAATACTACTCTCACAATCGTTCTAAGTTTTGAAGCCCCCAATGCTAGGCTCCCTTCCCTATAATTAAGTGGAACAGATTTTAAAGCTTCTTCTGTGGTTCGAATAATCGTAGGAAGCACCATAATACTAACCGTGATGGCTCCAGCTATAATTGAAAATCCAAGTTTAAGAATGGTTACAAAAAATATCATTCCAAATAAACCATAGATGATAGATGGAATGCCAGCCAAAGTCTCAGTAGCAAATCGAATTAATCTAATTACTTTACCAGGTTTCGCATATTCAACTAGATAAATTGATGCACAAATCCCTATTGGAGCCACTATGATAATAGATAACAATATAATATATAACGTCGTTATAATCATAGGAAGAATACCGCCTTCTTCCCCTTTAGGAACCGTGGTTAAGAATTCTAAGTTTATATGTGATATTCCATTTGCAATAATATATATTAAAATCCACGCCAATACACCTACAGTAATAAAGGATGCAATCCATATTAATACTCTTAAAATATCATCAATCACTTTTTGTTTATTCAATGTCATTCACCTGCCTTGTAAGTAAACATATTTAGTAGTATATTTAGTATCATGATAAATATAAATAATATAACACCTGTTGCAAAGAGTGCCTCCTGATGCAAACCAAAAGCATATCCCATCTCCATCGCTATATTCGCAGTCATCGTTCTCATCGCTGCTGTCAATCGAGTTGGAATAAGGGGGGTATTTCCAGCAACCAAGATAACTGCCATCGTTTCACCAACCGCTCTGCCTATCCCTAACACAACAGCTGCCAAAATTCCAGAATGTGCTGCAGGTATAATGACTTTAAATATTGTTTGAATGTGGGAAGCTCCTATAGCCAACGAACCTTCCTTGTACGTTTTTGGAACAGCCCTAATCGCCGCTTCAGATATACTTATTATGGTTGGAAGAATCATGATCCCTAAAATAAAACTGACCGCTAACAAACTATTTCCTGCACCTCCAAACCACTCTGCGATTAATGGCACTATCACAATTAATCCAAAAAAACCATAAACAACTGATGGAATGCCAGCAAGAAGTTCCACTGCAGGTCGTACAATTTTCACCAACCAGTCTGGTGCAATTTCTGCAAGAAAAATTGCAGTAAATAACCCTATGGGTACGCCAATTATTATTGCTCCTATTGTTCCATAGATAGAACCTATAATCATAGGAAATATTCCATATACATCTGCTGATGGTTGCCATTTCATTCCTAGAATGAAATCCTTTAATCCTATTTTATAAATAGCTGGTGATCCCTTCATAAAGATAAAAATTGTTATAACAACAACAGATAAAACCGAAATAAAAGCGCAAAAAAAGAAAATAATTTCTACTATTTTCTCCCATATGTTTCTCATTTTGTTTTCATTTACCATCTCTATTACCCCTCTACACTAGCTAATATTTATAACCTAGTATATCATTTCAGTGTAAATTATATTTAATTTCATTGTTAAATTTATGTTAAATGTTAACTAATTGTTAACTAGTTATTAAAATGTATAAATAAAAATGCAAAAAACTAATAATTTCGTTGAATTATGTCGACTAATATAATAGAATGGTAAGTACTTTAAATTTTAAAAGGGGGTTTTGAAATAGTGGCTAATATTTCCATTAAAAAGAAACTAATTATTCTATTTCTAATTATATCAATTATTCCTGTTTTAGTATCTTCAATATTCTTTTATGTAACAGGTGTAAGGGAAATGAATGATTTTGGTCAAGAACAAATCAAAAATGACATTGCTGTGATGAATAACGTAATTGATAATGAATCAAGCAAACTACTTATGTTAGCACAAAAATATGCTAATGATGAAGAATTAAACGCTGCCTTTAAAAGTGGCAATCGTGAACAGCTAGATAAATTACTTAAACCCATATATCAAAGAGTGATTTTTGACGCTGATATTAGTGTGATTGAGTATGGAGATGTAAATGGTGTTGTATTTACAAGGGGGCATAAGCCAGGAAAGTATGGTGATGATAAAAGTGATAATCTCTCCATTAAATCTGCATTATCTGGAAATGCCGTATCAGGATTTGATTATGGTAGCAGTGGGATAACACTCCGTGCTTTTGTACCAATAAAAGATGGAGATGAGATCATTGGTACTTTACAGTTAGGTGCTAATAATAGAATTTTTCATACTATTAATAACTCAATGTTAAGCAACATAAAATTCTACAACAATGATGTTCTATTTTTTTCTTCCAATGATAATGATACCGAGTTATACGGACAACAACTAGATAATCCAGCTATTTATGAAAATATTCTAGCAGGAGATGGATATCATGATATTGATAAGAATGGAAATTTAAATCTATTTATGGCTATGACTAATGCTACTAAAGAAGAGACTATCGGTATAATATGTATTTCAAAAGATATGTCACGTATCACTAATTATTCAAAAAAAGTTCTTACAAATACTGGAACATTGATAGTGATAATTTTTCTTGTAGTTTTATTAATTTCTTACTTTTTTAGTAATCAAATTGCTAAACCATTACAAATAGCGAAGAATACATTAAAACATATTGCTGAAGGTGATTTAACAATAACTATTAATGAAAAAAGCATTTCAAAAGATGAAGTAGGACAATTAATGGGCTCCTTGAGATTCATGACAGAAAATGTAAGAGGTTTAGTTAAAGATATAAATACGATGGGGCATACTGTGTCTAGTTCCTCGCAAGAAATGATGGTTTCATGTGAGGAAGTAACCAAGGTTTCGGAACAAGTTGCACAAGCAGTTAGTGATTTGGCGAAAGGAGCATCAGAACAAGCTCAATCCACAGAGCGTGGCAATGATAACGTAAAAGAAATTGTTGATAAAATCAGTCAAATGACATCGGATATGAACCGTTCTGATTCTTTGGTTCTATTAGCCAAGAATGCCGTTTCTAATGGTGAAAAAGCAGTAAAATATCAAGAAATAAAAATGGATGAAAGCAAACAAGTCACTATGAATATCACAAATGCAATGGATGTGCTTTCACAAAAATCTAGTGAAGTTGGACAAATTGTAGAAGTAATTAAGGGAATTGCTGATCAAACCAATCTATTGTCTTTAAATGCAGCTATTGAAGCTGCTAGAGCTGGTGAACTTGGGCAGGGATTCGCAGTCGTTGCTGAGGAAATTAGAAAACTTGCTGAACAATCCGCTCTCTCAGTACAAAAGATAGGGGATATTATTTCTGAAGTGCAAACTGGCGTAAAACATGCTGTTTCTGAAATTACCAAAGTTGGTACTGTGGTAGACGATCAATCAAATGCACTCAACGATACTGTCCAAGCTTTTGATGAGATATCTGAAGTTGTTGTTTCAATATCAGATAATATCCAAGCACAATTAAAAGATTCTCTATTATTAAGTGACAATGCCCAGCAAGTAAGTGATGCAATTAATGATATGGCAAGTATTTCACAGGAAACAGCTGCTGGTACTGAAGAAGTTGCAGCTTCCAGTGAGGAACAAGCTTCAATTACACAACATATTTCTCAATCCGCAAAAGAATTGACACAACTAGCAGATGAATTACAAAATAAAATTAATATGTTTAAAGTTTAAACAAGAATAAGAAAAAAGGATACCCATCCAAATTCTATTTGGATGGGTATCCTTTTTCTATTTAAAATACTATTTTACAGATATGAATTTTTCTGCTACAATTGCTTGCCCATCATCACTCATAATAAAGTCTAAGTATGCTTGTACGTGTGCATCTACTTCACCTTTAGTAAGCATTAAGAATGGTCTAGCGACAGGATATTTTTCAGATTTTATATTTTCAACAGTTGCATCTACGCCGTCTACTTTTAAAGCTTTAATACTATCATCTAAATATCCAAGTGATACATAACCGATTGCAGTCTCTTTTTTTGCAACATTAGCTTTTACAGCACCATTTCCATCTGCAAATATTGCATCTTCTCTTACAACACTTACTTTTTTACCTTCAGCATTTTTTTCTAAAAGCTTCATAATTTCTTCAAATGCTCCTCTTGTACCAGAACCTGCTTCACGGCTTATTACAATAATGTCTTCGTCTGCACCGCCAACTTCTTTCCAATTCTTGATTTCGCCTTTAAAAATCTTTGTGATTGTGTCTTGGCTTAAATCAGAAACTGTGTTTGAAGGATGTACTACTACAGCGATACCATCTCTCGCAATTACATGTTTTGTTAAGCCCCACTCTTCTTCTTCTGTTTTTAATTCTCTAGAAGCTGTTCCAATATTTGCTGTTCCCTCATTTGCAGCTTTAACACCTGCACTTGATCCTACGCCTTGAATATCAACTTTAATGCCTGGTTCAACACTTTCAAATGCATCTGCTATGTTTTGAGCTAATGGTTGTACCGATGTAGATCCAACGACTGTTACTGTGCCTTCTAATTTCGCTTCACCTTGTGGCTCATTAGTTTGTGGTGTTTCTGTTTGAGGCGCTTGTCCTGTACATCCAACAAAAACTAATACTACTAATACTAACAAAGATATAATACTCATTGTTCTTCTTCTTAACATAAATGTCACACTCCTATTATTTAATTTATTCACAACTATTAATTTAACCTGTAAACGTTACAGCTATGTAATGTGAATGTTAAGCTTGTGTAAATTTACATTCTGAATACATTTATTTTTTCCTGTAGTTCTTTTGCTGTCTCCAAAAGCTCCTCACTAGATATAAATGCTTTTTGATTATTTTCACTCTGTATGTTTACATCTGAATATATCTGTTTTGACCAATTACTTGCATCAGCACTAATTGCTATGATTTGATTTATACCGCTTAATATATTATCCTTCTGCCCATTCATCCGTTTAGCGGATTGACTTAAGTCCTCAACTTTTTCCTGAATCACATTATTACACTCTTCTATTTTTTCAAATACATTCTTAGTTTCTAGCATTGCTTGGTATTCTTTATAAGAAGTCTCTTTTATTATATTCATAATTTGAACAGTACTATTTGTCTGATTCACAATTTCTTGTAGATATTTGTAGGTATCAGATGATAAGTTTTGTACTTCTTCTGCCAGACTATGAATTTCGTTAGCAATAACCCCAAACCCTCTACCATACTCTCCCGCTCTTGCCGCTTCAATAGAGGCATTCAATGAAATCATATTCGTCTGTCTTGCAATGTCTTCAACACGTTCAATTATTTTTACAACAGCTTCTGTTTTTTCGTGTAAGCCATCAAATTCAATGAGCCCTTGTTCTACATTTTCAATATTCTTTTGTGACACACCATGTAAATCTTGAATAATACCTAAACCAGATACATTTATCTCTTTACTATGTAGCGTTTCTTTACTAACTTCTTGTGACTTGCCTGTAAATAAATCAATTTGTTTACCAAATTCCTGTGTTTGACTCCGAATTTTATTAGCCTGTTGCATTTGATCTTCAGAACCAGATGTAATATTGCCAAGTGACACTGCAACTTCCTTTGATGTCATAGCATTACTTTCACATATTTGATGGTATTGCGTAGAAGCGTTCAGAATGGTACTACTTGCAAAAGAAATACCCTGTACCAAATTTCTAATTTGCTCAACCATTTGATTAAAGCTCTCCATAAGCTGAGCAATTTCATCTTTTCCTATTATATCTAGCTTTACCGATAGATTTCCTTGTTTTACTTTTTCCATTTGATTTACCGTTTTCTTAATAGGGTTAACCATATTGCTTGCGAATTTAATAATTAACACGGCTACGATCAATAATATAACTCCATATAACAAAATATTTTTAATAACTGCTGTAAATATCTGCTGCTGTATTTCACCATCATTCATTGCAACTGCAAATTTCCAACCTGTTCTTCCATTAGTAACATACTTCATAAATTGTTTTTTTCCATCTATTAAAAAATCAAGATAATTTTGTTTTTCATTTGTCATTTCTTTAAAATAAGTCTGCTGTGCAATACTTGTACCTACTTTTGATATATCATGATGTGCTACAATAGTTCCATCCGAATCTACTGCAAAAGCATATCCAGATTTACTATAAGTTATGTCTGCAATTAAGTTTTGAAACATATCCATGGATACAACAGCTCCAACAACACCAATAACACCGGCATCTTTATTAACAGTCTTTGCTATTACGATAGTAAGTTTACCTGTCTTTTTATCTATAATTGGTGAAGAATATATCACTCTTCCCCTGTTTTTTATTGCTTTTTGGTACCATTCTTGTTGGGTAGGTTTGTAACCATATTCTGTTGTTTTCTGGGGGTACATAAATAATTGATCATCAACTGTCCCCATCATAAACCCATTGATAGTCCCATTGATATCAGCATAGTTTTTAAAATCCTCTATCATCATTTCTTCATATTTTGTAGATATTAATATATCTGTAACACTTTTTTCTCTAGAGATTTTGTTTAGACTCTTTTCTATTGACATTAGTATAATATCCGCTGATTTATTAATTTCAAATGCTATAAGACCTTCTGTCTCCAATGCAAATTTTTCGATACGATTTTTATTTAAAATTGAGTCGTATGTCAAAAAAATGGATAACGATAAAAACTGGATTGACAAAAAGAATAGTAATATTTTTGCTAATATACTTTTACTAAATAAGTTAAGTGGTAATTTTCTTTTAACTAATTTTTTAGGTGCTTTTACTTTACGTTGATTCATCCATGAACTCCTTCTAGATCATAATTTTAGTGTATCATTTTAATAAGTATTCTTAATTTAAATTATAATCTTTACTAAACAAAACTATATTAATTCATTGTAAAATTTATGTTAATTTATAGTTAAGTAATCAAACAAAAAAGCATCCATGGAATCAGAATTGTCTCTGTATTCCTTGAATGCCTGATGTCTATCCACTATGTCTATTTTAGCTTTATAATTTTTATATCCTTTTCTCCTCTATACTGGTGAAGCATCAGATACTGCTTATCTGGTGATATAGTAATATCTGTATGATGTTGTGTAAAAGATGCTATTTCTCGAATTTCAAAATCTTCCGTTAATCTTTTAATTTTGTAAGTAAATTTAATCTTTCTATACTCAGGAGGTATATATTCCACAAATACCATACCCTTTTTCATCCACCAATGATCCGCAAATATGTTCTCATTAATTATAAGTTCCTTTCCTGTCACAAGATTTTTAACAATATACTGTGGTGGAATATTTTCATATTCATTCATATTATACAACTGATTCATATATAAAATACGATCGCCTTCAGCAGAAACGCTACATACTCGCTTAATCACTGAATACGCAGTTTCTCTTTCCTCTAACATTTCACCAGTAAGTATCTTGTTATATTCTCCTCTTTTCAAATCAAGCTCCCATACCTCATTGACAACTTTTTTAAAGTCTAGCTCATTGTTTTTCTCCACATTATCAATAAATTGTTTCTTATCAAATACGGTTTCTATATATAATTTATCTCCCTGTGGCGACCATACGATACCCTCTTCATCTTTTCCAAGAATAATAGACGTGGGATGATTGTAATATGTTGTTTCTCCTGTATCCAAATCATAAATGCCAATCTCCTTTACAGGTAAATCAAAATGATGATCGACCATGTGATTTAACGCTTCTTTTACTTCTTTATCATCCATCTTAACTCTAAAATACGCTATCTTTCGTCCATCAACTGACCATTTTGGATAAAAGGAATAATAACCATAATCATTAATTAATTTGACTAATCTGCCATCATCACAATTAAAAATAGCAAAACGATTTTTTTCACTAAACCCAATATCATCTTCTGGACTAAACAACATAGAGATAATATGTTTGCTGTCAGGCGACCAATACATTCCTCTACTATATTTATCATCAGCCCAACGATAGTATTCAGGAATAAAGACTTCTTTTTCTGTCAAAAAGTCAAATATTTTGATTCTGCGTTGGATTTCATCTTCAATAAAAACTTTGCTTTCATCTCCAGATATCCAATAGTTCACATAAGGCAAATATATTTTTTTTAGTTCGCCATCCTTATTAATATATCGTCTCATCTTATCCCAGATAATCTTATTAGATGAAATATATCCTCGTTCATTTTCAAAAGCTTTTTCATTAAATAGTCGTTCCGAAATATGATCATCATTATATTCTAACGCTTTTATAACACCATTGTCGGCTACAAAAACTTTTACAGCCTCTCTTATTTGTAAATGCTGTAGATAATTAACCAATAAAATACCATCATCATTTGTCCAAAACGCTTCATCAATTGAACCTAATCCATCTATCTGCATGTATCCATCCATCGTGGATATGATAATATCATTATTAGACTGAAGTTCGGGAAGACCATATTTACGACATACCTTCTCAATAATAGTAATCGCCTCACTATTTCTCAAATACTCTGTTGGGCGGAAAGATACATCATCATAACCTGAAATTAGTCCTTCTTTTACTGCAAGTGTAATATATGCACTTTTTTCTTGTTCTACATTTGCACTATCATTAAAAATATTCCTTAATGCTAGTATGATTAACTCTGTTGAGTTTAAATTATATTTCTCTTTTAAAACTTTCATGATAGTCACTACAGCATCTTCGCGGGTAATATGATTATCTCTGGAGGCTGACTCTATAAATGCAGTATCTACTTTTTCATTTTGTAAGATAAGTTTCATTAATCTTTTCCAATTAGAAATAGAAATATATTCATCATAACTTGAAGACTTAAATACATGCTCTATTACTATTTCTATATCTTTTTTTTCAGTATCTTTTAATGTATTATCTTTTAATGTATTATCTTTTATTAATTCTAGCCGTTGTTCCAAATCTACCGAATAAGAATTAACCCAATGGTCATTCATTTCTTTAGCATTGCTAGTCGGCAAAACAATCATATTTAATATTAATAAAAAAATAACAATCAAATATCCAATCCTTTTTTTCACAGTTGTCCACCTCTCTGCATATATATATAACATCATTATATGATACTATACTTACTTTTCATACCTATTATATAATTTTTGGGAACAAATAGTCTAGATTTTTTTGTAAGATTTAGAATTTAAGTGTATAGCTTACGATCGATGATGAAAGAATGTTCTATTGTGTACTAAAGATAATTAGATCTAGTAAGATAGATGAAGGCTTCAATATTGGCGGTGAATTTGTAGGTCTTGGCGATGTCTTAGGACATCACATTGATGACTATATTGATGAAATAAATGATTAATGTAATCAATGTGCCAGTAGCAATTGCAAATGAAAAATGAAATTTCGCACCATCTTTTTTGTCTTGAAAATCTATGTATGGCTGAAAAGATACAGTAAGAAAACAGCTTTTGAAATAATGTAAAAGATGGTGTAACCTTTGTTTCCCATTGTTATGAAGGCAGATAATCCCCAGTGCAATGACTCCACCAGATAAAAATGAATATACCATATTTATCAGTACGTTTTGTATACCCATTATTGCACCAATCGCACTAAATAATTTAATATCACCTGCACCCAGCATACGCAAAGCATAGAGTATAATAAGTAGTAATACTGGTATAATTATTCCGAGCACCGCATTCATCGTACCTTTATATCCGTCATAAAAAATGTTTATGAATAATCCAATGATCATAAATGGAAAAACAATTGTATTTTTTATTTTATATGTTTTTATATCACTAATGAGACTTAAAGTAATGAGTATAATTACTAAGCTATATTTTATAAGCATGCGACTCATTTTAACACTCCTCCTATTCAATAGCAAAAATATACTCACTATCTGCTATTGCAATCTTATCACTTTCCTTCAATTGGTACTCAATATTGCTATTTATCCTCTTTCCATTCAGAGATGTACCGTTTCTTGAGTTTAAATCTTTAATATAATAATTTCCCTCTCTAGAGATTAATTCAACGTGTACTCTACCTACAGTTTTATTATTGGAAATATAATCGACCTGCTCTTCAAGCCTACCGATGATAAAATTCATTTTATCAATGATAATTATTTCTGTTGCACCTTCTTTAATACTCTTCAAGCAAGGTTGATTTGACTTTGTTTTGCCTAGAAAAACAGTATCCTTAGTTTCATGTATCATATCATTTTTTTGTATGTTATCAGGCAATGATATCTCTTTTTTTCTCTTTATCCCTAACACTTCAATCAAATTTTTTTTATTTAAGAATTTCCTTAGTATTAAAAAATCTAAAGCTCCTATGAATAATACTGCTCCTGTAAAAGTAATAGCGTCAAAAGGATGCATATTTAGAATAATAAGCAATATTATAATGCAAAATAACATCTGAATGAGTCCTACAATCTTTAAAGTAGCACTTGCATTCATTTTAATATTTTTGATAGTTGCATCTTTTTTTTCGTTTTTATCAGATGTATTTTTTTGATTCAATTCTTCATGATTTGTCTGCAATTCATCCTTATCCTTACCAATATACATTTCTGATAGCAGTGTACGGAATTCTGCAATATTAAATGTCTGCTCCTTTAGATAATTTAGTATCTTGATCACATAGTTATCTTCCCCGTTATCCTCTAACTTTACAGTGTTTACAATGAGTGCAATAACAAAATTTCTAAAATCCTCACATATATTTTGATCAGATGCAATAGGAATATAGACCATAGATACTTTTAATGTCACTGGATTAATAAATATATAATCCTTCGCTAGCAAAAAACTATCTTCCCATAAAAAATAATTTTTGCTGCCCAATATCGTTTCTGCGATTCCTCTTAAAACGATAAGTAATTCATCTTTAGTAAGTTTTCTTCGCAATAAAAACTGATTTAGTGAAAGCTTTGAAGTAATATTATAATGAATATTTATTTCACCGTTGTTTTGCCTTATTACAAAGGGTAATATACGTGTATTGGGATTATGTGCTATCATTTCTACCTGATACTGATGTATGATATTATTAGAAGCCATTTGGATAACTAAATAACTGGCTGCTGCATCATTTTCATAGCTAAAACTAAATTGTTTCTCGTTCATACTACACACCATCCCAACGTAATCATCACACCGAATAAAATAAAGGGAGCAAATGGTATTGCTTCTTTTCGATTAGAGAAATTAACTGCCAATAGTAAAATCCCTACTACCCCGCTTAAAATTGCCGCATACATGATAGCAGAGAAAATTTTTTCTATCCCTAAAAAAAGTCCGACACAGGCAAAGAGTTTAATATCCCCCATCCCTAAACCACCTTTTGAAAGAATACTAATTATCCATAATAATAATCCTGCTGATGCCATAGCAACCACTGCACTCACTATTGAAATTTTTGGATCAAAGAAAGCAAAGCTACCTCCTACTATAAAGCCGATAATGACTAACCCATTTGGTATGATTCTTTTCTTGATATCTATAATCGTTGCTGTAACCAATAACGTTATTAATATCGTACAGCTGATTATCTGAATAATGATACTGTAGTTCATTTATGCTCATCCTTTCACAATTCTTTTACCACAAAATCTATTCCTTTTGACCTAGCATAACGCTTGCACCACTCAATTGTCGTTTGTATGTCAGAATTCATACTGTCCTTCGGAACTACTAATATTAATTCTTTTGATATGATTTGACTCTCTTTTATTTCAAAACCTCTCACCTTGGCACCTTTGAATTGATCTAGATCATTAATAAATCCTTTCACTTTATATTTTACATTACTACTTTTTTGATAGGTGTCATCTGTGAGGTTAATACTTTTTATTGAAGTTGCTTTACCATTTGCAAACTTCGCAATTACCGGAAAATTATGAGGCATAGACTCTTCTCTGCCAAATATGTTTTGAATTTCTTTCCCTCTCTGCATTGGTGGCAATCCCCATATATCGCCACCAACATCTTCATCACTTAAATCTGCTCCTTCTCCACCTAGCCAAGCTCGTACTAATACCCGTTGCACTATATGAATATCTGGAAGTATATCTATCGGAAGTGGTAATTTGAGCTTATATCGCACTACGACATCAACATGCTTATTATCTAGCAAAAATGTTGATTCACTAAAATCGAGTCCGTTAACCCCATTCATAATGTGTAACTTTTGTGAATGCTTTTCAATATGCTGCAATACGATTGTTTTAGTAAGTACCTCAAAAGCTTTCATATTTTTATATTTTTCTAAATAAGCACTAAGCCCTGAACCTAATTCAGAATCTTGTATTGTATCAATAATTCTGGTAACCTGCTCATCTCCTTCAGTAATATAGTATACATAACTGTATGAAGCGATTTCATTAGCTGCTTCTGTGATCCCATGTTGGATAATCTCATGAACATATACAATTTTAATAAGGAATATGATACTGACAAATACACAGATAAAAATTGGTAAGACAATTGCAGCTTCCACAGTCAATGACCCTCGCTGTCGTTTATCCTTATTCACTTTTATAACCACTCCTTGTCCTACTCTCAGCGCTCAACTACTTATTTAATATCCTTGATACAATAGCACTTTAAACTGATGTCTATCTCCTTCGGGAGTTTTCATATGCTTAGGTAAAAAGGTCTGTGTCATAAACAAATATTTTATCGAGACTTTCACTTCTATCCTTACATATGAATGATAGTCTGAAAGAATAAATGTAGGATTCTTATCGTACATATTCAAATAAATCAAATCTTGTATCCTATTCACTTTTGTTTCTGAATCCATTAATAGTAAGTATAATTTCAAATAATCTTGATAAGATAATAAAGCCATACTACTCATGAATTCATTTGATTCCAATGTACCGATACGATCATCTAAGTATTCTTCTAATTCTTCTTTCCCTTGATTTAGTTTTAGTTTAATCTCTTTGATTGCCTTCACTCTATAAATTTGAATCTCATTTTTCACTTCAGATTTTATTTCTTCTTTTTTCTTATTGATAATTACTTCAGTATCCTCTACTGATTCTCTTATTAACATTTCTACTTTTTCTTGTGCTAACTCAAATATTTTTATTTTTAATACACTAATCATGTCTTTTTTTTCTGATTCTGTCCTCTCTAGTATCTCTTCTGATATGAGCTCAACTCCATTATCAACACCATTGTATATTTGCTCAAATGTTTGTTCTACCGCTTCATCAATCAATTCTTCAATCATATCATTTACTTTATCTGTAACTCTATCTGTGACTTTGACTGATGTATTAGATACTTTTTTCAAAATGGCATTTTTAATTCCGCCAGGCTGAAGCTGCCAATCCTTTTTTGTTTTATAAAATGGTACTTTGTCACCAGCCATCAAAACATCTAAATCTAGCAAAGATTCTCCCATGGCCCATCCACTCATCGTCAATGTATGAATAAGGGGTACACCAAATCCTGTCCATCCCGCAATAGATGTTGCTATCTGTAGTGCATATTTATTCTTTATTGCATCTTGATAGAGATGAAGTACATTCATTCCAAATCTGATTAGTAATATTTCCCCCTTCACTATATTTGCGTTCCAGCTTTCATCGCCTGTTCCAATCAATACATACTCCACTTCACTCTGCTTAAAGTATCGATTGGTTTTATTACTCATATCTGTTACTGTATGATGAAATACTGTCATAATGTATTCATTGATATACATTTCATCTCTCACAGATTCCAAATCATCCGTAATGCTGTCCGCAATATCATATATATGCGCGAATGTCTTTTCAGTAAAAGCTCCATTACTAAATCCTACCCCTTCAATTATTTTACTTGATTCTACTCCTAAAGATTTCTCTACAGTATTTGTCATTTCTATATTATTCTCATGTAATTCAATTAACCCTTTTACATAGCCTTGATCTTCTTTTGTATAATCTTTTGTAATAATTTTATTGGGATAGGTATCGTCAACCATATAAGATGGTAATTGTTTTTTGGGGAAACCTTTTCTTTCTTGTTGTTGCTCCTTTGTCAATCCTTCTTCACCTACCGCAGTCTTTGCTGCCTTTCTTGGGTTTTCTTCTTTATATTTATTATTAAGCGTTGCTATCTGTATCGGATAATGAATCACCTTATATTGTTTCACAATCGCTATTATTTCTTTATATTGCAACCCATTCATTTTCATATTCTCAGATATTTCGATAGTCTCCTGTATTTTTTCAATATAACTTTCATTTTGCTCAATACTTGTTCTGATACTTTCCAATCCTTTTTTTGAGAGATTTTTTTCATATTGCTTGATTTCTCTCTTAACTCTCTTCTCAATATTTTGATTAGTTTTAGGTAAGTCGCTCAATGTTTTCTCTACTTTCTGTTGTGATTTATTCCATTTTTTAATTAATGTATCCATCGTTTTCTTTGCATCATTTGTATAGGATTGATATGTCGATAGATGTTTACTTATTTCTCTTTTAATCATTCGAATGTCCTTCTCTTTTTGCTCTATTGAAGAGGTAATCTCTTTTTTAGAAGGCTCTGTATCTTTTGTTGCTTCTGCTAATTGTTCTTCTAAATTTTTTTTGTCTGCAATCGCCTTCACATAACTATCAATTTTATTTTTAAAAATGTCCTTTTGATTGAAGCCATTAATATTTTCTATATCTTTATATAAGTCCTCCTGCACCTTCCGTAATCCCATTAATTCTTCTTCAACTTTGATTTTTTTTTCCATTATTTTTGACTGGTTACCAAATTGCTTAATAGAATCTAAAACATCTAAAAATTCTCCTGACAAAGCCTTCGGTGCTCTATATTTCATATATTCTAATATTTGATGTCTCATCACATCATTTTCTGAAAGATTAAATATCGGTGTTACTTTGATTTCATCAATCCTATAATCATATAAATTCAAATTGTTATTTGGACCTAACTCAGTCATAAGATTTTTATGCATATAGTTTTCTACAATTTCTGTTACCACTTCAGGACTATTCTCATGCATTGCAAAGATGCCATATTCTTCTTTTAAACCGCTGTGATATCCTGCTAAAGCAGATGTTACGGCAGTATTCACAGCCCTTCCAACTTGTACCTCTCCAGTTCTTATCCTTGCACCATCAACTAAAATACCTCCAATAACAATCATTACAAATAAAATAATACTCAAAAAAATTGTAATTGTTCCTTCTTCTTTTTTTAATGCTATCATTTGATTTACTCCTCTATATCAATTATCAACAATAATAAAATCGCTATTGCGTATCAACTCATCTGAATCATTCACAACTGATTCAGACATAACAGTAATAGTAAATAAGTCACTCATACCAAACATACGCAGTAACTGTCCAACAGGTATTTTATATGTATTTGCAATAGATACTTTCAGTTTTTTATATACAACATAATCATGTGCTTCTACATTTACACTGTAATCACTACTTTCTAATATGCTAAAAGTATTTAATTGTCTATCAATATATGCCTCAATTTTTTTTATCTTTTTCTCTTTGTTACTATCGAGTAATCTCCAATATAAACCACCTTCCGATAAGCTTTGCTTTGTGACTCTCCCGATATACATATCTTTACTAGGATTGTCCCATATAATCGCGCCCCTCTGCACCGCCTTATTCGCCAAAGCTTGTAGATATACTTGTTGGTATAACAACGCCCCTACATACATTAACGTAACAATACATAAAATGATAAAAGGGAAAATGATCGAAGCTTCTACAGTGAAACTCCCTCGTTGTTCTGATAATGGGTTGCTTGGCATGAATGATACCTCCTGTGAGAGTTGAGAGTTAAAGAACATTCTCAACTCTCAACTATTATTACTGTTTTGTCTCTATGACATTTGTATTGTTATCAAAATTACTTTCAGCGGGCAATAAATTCACTAACATATTATTCACCCATGTCCACAGTGCTTTCCTGAACAGAAGAGCAACACCCACTAGTACAGCAATAATCACTACAATTTCCACTGTTCCTAAACCATCTTCCTCAATTAAAAAATTCCTCAATATGCTTATCATACTTCCCCCCCTTTCCACGATTAAAGTTTAATATTTCAATAAGCTATTGCCATGATTGCTGGTGTAATAACAATAGCTAGTATTGCAAAAAACATCATCATCATTGGCAATAGCATCTTTGTTGATGCCTCTTCACCAAAACGCTTTGCAACATTTTTTCGCATCTGCCAACATTGAATAGCTTGTAATCGTAGTGTTGGAATTAAATCTGCATTACCTTTTTTCAAATGTTGAATAATGACAGAAACAAATTTTGTTATCTCTCTGATCTTACACCTTCTTGCAAATGCTTCATATGCTTGCTGTTCTGATTTCCCTGCTTGTACCGCTATTAATACAACCTGTAACTCTTTATATAATGCACTATCTTTTTTATTATCCACCACAACCTTCTCCCAGGCTCTTGATACAGTCATTCCAGCATTCACCAATAGGGTTAGCTTGTTAATAAAATCAGGAAACTCATATTGTATACTCAAATATCTCTTTTTAATCTTATTGTTTATTTCATAATCCAACAAATAAAATAAGGCTACTATTATTCCCAATCCAAAAATCAAAAAAGGGATATCCACATTATCCATAATTACAGTAATCGTAATAATAAATAAAAAAGCAAAACCCACTAAAACAAGTTTATTTGCCCAATGAACTTTTAAATAATATCTAGCGTTTTTGTACCCATATAAGTCCGATAATTTCATTAACATCTGTTGGTCATATTTATATGTATATGAATAATGAATGCTATCTAACAACCACAGTCCCATTGGTAATAATTGTTTGAAAGGATACGTTTTTTGATCTAAACTTTCGAAATATTTTCCATGTTTTTTATTTGAAATAAAATAGAGCATTATATATACTGCGACCAAAAGCAATAATATAAACAACATCATCATCTTTTCTCCTTATTTAAATTTCTATTTCCATGATTTTTTTTGATATATAGTAAGCAATTCCCATCATAAAAATTGCAACCGTCATAACCAATTTTCCTATAGTCTCCGTAAAAACAGGTGCCATAAAATCTTCAGCACTAGTGGAGAGCAATAACATAATTGCAATTGGCATAATCATCAATACTTTATGTTCAAACTTTTTTTCAGCAATCATCGTGTCTATTTCCTGTCGTATTGTAATTTTTTCTTGAATAATTTCCGATGTATTCTTTATAACTTGAACCAAGTTTCCACCACTTCTTTTGCAAGTTTGAAAAACATCAGCAAAATTTTGAATATCTTCAATATGTGAACGGTTTGCAAAATCTTTTAGCGCCGATTCTATAGGCTCATTCATTTCAATTCTATTGATCATATATTGCATTTCTTGAATAATCATCGTATTTGAATCAGGGTACAATATAAGCAAGTCTTTCACCGCCTCTTTAAAAGCAATTTCAATAGATTTCCCTGCGGATACTGATGAAGAAAGAGAGTATAGTGCATCTTTAAATTGAAGGGTGAGTTTTTGTTTTCTCTGATTGATTATCTCATGTGTTCGTCTTTTCGGATAAAGGAGCGCAAATGGCATCATCATGATTGAAAGGAATATACTTCTATAAAAAATATATGCTACGACAAAAATTACTCCTGCTGCTATGAAAATATAGATAATTTTTTCCTTGTGTGTCATAACATACATATTATAATCAGTAACCTCATCCACTTTGACTTCTGGTTCTTTTTTTTTCTCTCTTTCTTTCCATAATAAATGCAAGATGCTCCCTAAGATCGCAAACCCTAACACAATTAAAATCCATGTACCACTTTTCATAACCTTTCATCTCCTGTTTGTAGCAATGCCTGCCATCTTAAATTTATACATATTATGCATTTTATTCCCTGTGCTTTTAAGACTTCCTCGAACTTTCTCACCTTTTGTGCCTATCTCCTGAAATAAATATAGGGGGTTTAACTGGATTGTTCCATCCTTATAGTTGAGTACTTCTGTAATCTCTACCACCTTTCGTGATTTATCTCGCATTCTTGATAGATGGATAATGATATCTATAGCAGAAGCAATTTGTTGACGAATTGCCTCTAGTGGCAATTGTGCCCCAGTCAACACCATGGTCTCTAAACGACTTAACATATCACAAGTAGAATTAGCATGCCCTGTAGATAATGAACCATCATGACCCGTATTCATCGCTTGTAGCATATCTAATGCTTCCACACCACGCACTTCACCTACAATGATTCTTTCCGGTCTCATTCTTAAAGAAGATTTTATTAAATCTCGAATAGTAATTTCTCCTTTGCTCTCTGTGTTAGCATTTCTTGTTTCTAATCTGACAATATTCTCTACACCAATAATCTGTAACTCCGCTGAATCTTCTATGGTAATAATTCTTTCATCCACCGGTATAAAGTTTGACAGCGCGTTTAGAAAAGTGGTTTTCCCTGAACCTGTACCTCCAGATATAAATATATTGTATTTTGCTTTGACCATACACTCTAGTGTTTTAGCAGTCTCCTCAGTTAGAGATTCCATTTCTACTAAATCATTAATTCTCAAAGGTCGTTCAGGAAATTTTCTTATTGTCAAAATAGGACCATTAAGTGCAATTGGTGGCAATACTACATTTACTCTTGAACCATCCTGTAGCCGCGCATCTACAATAGGAGAAGCTTCATTCACCACTCTATTTACTTTAGAAACGATTGACTGTATCACATCTTCAAGTCGCTGTTGATTTTCAAAACTGACATCTATTCTATGTACGTTACCATTCTTTTCAATGAAAATATCATTTGGTCCATTAACCATAATTTCGGTCACCAATTTATCTTCAATCAGTGGCTGTAAGATATCCAATCTGCGCATAGAATTAAAGATCGCTTGAATGAGTTCCTGTTTTTCTTCTAGCGTCATATACGCTTGTTTAGATTTCTCAAAAACCTCATGGATAATAATATCTTCAACCTCATCATCGGATAACCTTTTATTGATATCTAAATTATTGTGCACAACTTCCCTTATTTCATCTAATAGCGTTAGTCTTTCTTCTTTATCCACTGTATTTCCCCTCCGTTATCATTGAACTAAGAAGTTGAGTTACTGCTTGTCCAAAAGGGCTGTTCATATTAATAGATCTTTCGTCCGACTCAAAACCAATTAATTGTGAGGTTTTTGGGAGATAGAATGTTTTTTGTTTATTGAATATATTCGTCTCTTCCGAATACATAGATTGATCTGCTTCATGTTTATTAATGACCACAGTAACTTTTTCCAATATATCAACCTTCTGTTTTTGGCAAAGTATTTTAAATTCTCTAAGTAGAGATTGTATCCTGAATTTTTCAACCTTATTAGGTGTGAGAACAAGAAACAAATTATCACTGTTTTCAATAATAGATATATTCTTATGACTAAACTCACTAGACATATCTATTATTACAAAATCATACTGACCCAATGCTTTAAGTTCACTAATAAGATGTTTTAACTCAACTACCTTTATATCTTCCATCTCTTGTGCGCTATCTGGTGGACAAAAATAATGGATATGTCTAGATACTGACGCACTACAGCGCACTCCTTCTATTTTTGTAGAAAGGTTTTTGTTTTTTTGTCTCAAATAATATATAAGATGGGATAGATTTTCAGTTTTATCACAATTAAAAAAAATAGGTGTTGATGAGATCGACTCTAGATTAAGATAAAATACCTCTAATCCCCTATGTGCACATGCCGAACTTGTAGCTATCGAAATGCAAGTTTTGCCTACACCTCCAATTGGTGAATAAACAGAAATAACTTTTGTATTTTTCTCTTTTGTACTTCCATAAAAAATATTTTCATCTTTTTCTGCAAAAATATTCATAATACTACTAATCAGTGCATCACCTGTTTGATACTTGTTAACTTCATTACATTTATGGTATTTTTCTTTCACCCTCCCATTTTCCAATATAATAACTTTATCAATATATTTATTTAATAATGACTCCTCATATAAGGCAAGTGCTACTAATAAAATATCTATTTTGTGTGTTTCTGATATAAATGCCTCAAAATATTCTAGATTTGTGAAAGATGTCACGTGTATTTTTTGGTGATGATTTTCAGATAAATAACTAGTAACTGATTTTACATACTGCTCATCCTCATCAACTATGATAACATTGAGTTTCGACATTTCCGCCCTCCCCATTACATTATTTTACTTTTTTATGGTATTATATAACATATTTTCATATTTTTCAATACTTTTTTAATATTTTTTATACATTTATGTATTTTTTTGTTGTTTTATGTGAAAATGTGGCACGGGGACGTTTTGTTTGCCACATTTTCTAAACAAAACGTCCCCGTGCCACATCAAAATGATTTTTTACTAATTATTAAAATATTTCATTAGACCAATATAAATACTCCATGCCAGTCTCTTTTGATATTGTTCCGTTTGTAATAGTCTTTCCTCTTCTGGATTAGATAGAAAACCACATTCTACAATAACAGCAGGCATTTCAGTGTTTTTAAGTAAGTATATATCATTAGTTGCTGGTTTTGCTTTTCTAGTATTGCCATTATCAATACCTTCAATCAGTTCTTTTTGTATAGTCTGACCTAATAGTTTACTCTCTGGATTCTTGGTTGAATAAAAGACTTGTGCACCATAATACTTAGACTGTTCAAATTTATTTAAGTGAATACTTATAAATACATCGGCTTCACTTTCTTCCATAATTTTTTTTCGGTTTTTTAAATCTGAACGTTTTTTTGAACGAATTGAATTAGCATCAGAATTATAAATAGCTTCGTCACTAGCTCTTGTTATAACAGCTATTCCTCCTGATTGTTCGATAAGTACCTGAAGTTTTTGTGCAATCGCAAGATTAATGTCTTTTTCTAAAACGCCACTTTGTCCTGAAGCACCGCCATCTGGACTCCCATGTCCAGCATCAATAATAAACACACGATTAAATGTAGGTAGTGCAATGGTAGCAACCTCTTCGCCTAAATAAAGATCATAAATCATATATGAGAGAACACATATAAGAATTAGAAATAATAGATTTGCTTTCCTAATAGTAATAATCATAATTATCAGCCCTTTTTAAATTGAAGTCGTTCTTAACATTAAGATATTCGTATTAAACGGCTGATATGACTATTATTAACTGTTTCTTTTATCTTTTACATACACACTATGATGAATACATTTTGCTTTTTTCTTGACTTCAGCAGCTATTTCTGCGATTTGAACAGGGCTGAATAGTCTCCTGATTACATTACTCACAATCCCAATTGAAATACTCATAATAGGAAAGTCAATACTATTTCCTAGCCTGTCCGTAGTAGTAATATGACCTTTCTCAATATCTTCTTTTGAATATAAATCTAATATTTTCTTATCAAAATCAGCAATAATTCCTTCGGCAATCTTCTCGGCACATTTTGGCACCGTGATGATAACAAAATCGTCTCCGCCAATATGTCCAATAAAATCCCTTGCATGACCAAACAAAGAAACATTGTCTAATAATATGTCTGCATTTAATTTTATAGCTCTATCGCCACTCGCAAATCCATATACATCATTATATGCCTTGAAATTATCCAAATCAGTATATAATACTGCAAACTTTTCATCTAGGGCAATCCTGCTATTTAAATCTGCTTGTATTTCAAGGTTGCCTCGCAAGCCTGTAAGAGGATTGGCCCAGCGATTTCGATCAATTCTCCTCAACGTGTTTTTAACTCGGCTTAATAACTCTCTGGGATTAAAAGGTTTAATAATATAGTCATCTGCCCCCAACTCCAAGGCAGTTAATTTATCATCTTCGTTATCTTGTGCTGTCAATATGATAATCGGCATAAGATTATTACTTTCATCATCTCTGAGTATTTTACAAACTTCAAAGCCATTCATATCAGGCATTACAATATCAAGGATAACTAGGTCAGGTTTTTCCGAACGCACCTTTAACAACCCTTCAGCACCACGTCTGGCACTTATCACCTCATATCCCGCATCATTTAAAATGTCAGATATTAATTTAACCATGAATTCAGTATCATCAATCACGAGTATTTTTTTCTTGAACATTTCAAGGCCTCCAAACTTTAGCTAGGCATTTATTATACCCCAAACATCTATCAAACATTAATGCTATTATTATATCTCATATGAAAGCAAATTTGAATAGTAATTTTTATTGAAATTTTTTTACTGAAAAAAATAGAACTTTCACTAAATAATTCATTAAATAATTTAAGACCATTTGTGAGAGGGTAAATTCAAAAATTTGCAAGATTTTATGTCTGTAATATCCTGTAAATCATTATAAGACAAAAACCAAAAGAATGCAAGCAATCTTTTGGTTTTTTTAATAAAATGGAGGCGCCACCCGGATTTGAACCGGGGAATAAAGGTTTTGCAGACCTCTGCCTTACCACTTGGCTATGGCGCCAAATAATTTCTTTCCTTTATATTAAACAAGAGACACCTCAGCGTCTCATCATTAGTGGAGCGGAAGACGGGATTCGAACCCGCGACGTTCACCTTGGCAAGGTGACGCTCTACCACTGAGCCACTCCCGCACGTACCCAATAATAGTCGTTCTGTACGTCTGCTTGAGCAGACACACATTATTTTCTTTACATGGTGCCTCCGGGCGGAATCGAACCACCGACACGGGGATTTTCAGTCCCCTGCTCTACCGACTGAGCTACAGAGGCATATATGGCGACCCGGAAGGGACTCGAACCCTCGACCTCCAGCGTGACAGGCTGGCATTCTAACCAACTGAACTACCGGGCCAAAAATGGTGGGCACAACAGGGCTCGAACCTGTGACCCCCTGCTTGTAAGGCAGGTGCTCTCCCAGCTGAGCTATGCGCCCACACCATCTGTCGCTTCTCTTAGCGACAAATACTAGTATACAAAATTGAGTGATTAAAGTCAAAATTGAATAAAACAGAATAATGGCTTTTAAATAATATATATCTTCAATACTCCTAATATCTCTATTTTTCTAATGATATCATCATATATCTTTGTAATGAAATCCATATTATTTCTTAGCTTGTTTCAACATCAATAGAAGTTCTTGTCTATTGAACTGATAAGCTGTATTACAAAAATGACAGGTTAGTTCTGCGCTTCCATCATTCTCAATAATATCACTTAATTCTTGCTCTCCTACACTAATAAGAGCACGCTCTATTCTCTGTCTTGAACAATCACATTTATATCTAATATCCACTTTCTCTAAAATATCCACTTCAAACCCTTCAAGTACCTTTGATAATAGTTCTTCTTCATCTAATCCATCAACTATCATTTCTGTTACGCTTGGCAGATTTTCAATGATATTCTCTATCTTATCTATCGTACTTGCATCTGCCTGTGGCATTAATTGTACAATAAATCCTCCTGCTGCCTTCACAGATGAATCTACATCAACTAGAACGCCAAGTCCCACAGCAGATGGTATTTGTTCAGATCTTGCGTAATATAAAGTGAGATCTTCCGCAATTTCACCACTAACTAAAGGGATTTGTCCCACATACGGTTCTTTCAATCCTAAATCACGCACAATATTTAAGTAACCATCACGCCCAACAGCGCTACCTACGTCTAACTTACCATTAGATTTTAATGGCAAATCAACAATAGGATTGTCCAGATAGCCTTTCACATTGCCTTTAGAATCTGTTTTAGCAACAATACTCCCTAATGATCCTCCACCCTCGATTTGAATGGTGAGGCTATCTCTTTCACCTTTTAACATGGCGCCCATCATAGCACCAGCTGTTAATGTTCTTCCTAATGCTGCAGTTGCAATAGGATATGTATTGTGAATTTTTTGTGCCTCACTCACCATATCTGTCGTTATTGTCACAAAAGCCCTAACAGCTCCGTCTTTTGAAACTGCTCTTATTATAATATCTTTCATAATCTTTCCCTCCAAAAATAATCTAAAAAAAAACCCCCTATATATTATAGAACATACAAGGGATTTTGACTACAATTGTTTTGCATTATCGAATTAATTTTCTAATTAAGCTTTATATAATATTCCTCAGCTTTTATGTAACGTCTAAAAGATTAAGCACGTGTTACATTTGATGCTTGAGGTCCTTTAGCTCCTTCGATAACTTCAAACTGAACTTCCATGCCTTCTTCAAGTGTTTTGTAACCATCCATTTCAATCGCTGAATAATGGACAAATACATCTGTTCCAGCATCACTTTCAATAAATCCGTAACCTTTTTCAGAATTGAACCATTTCACTTTCCCTGTTTGCATGTACGTAATACCTCCTAAAATATAATGCAAGAGCCCTAAAATTTTACCATTTTAAGACACCCTACTACGTTACATAGTTTAGCACAATAAGATAATTTTGTCAATTCTTAATTGCATAAAATTGAAATTCTTTATTATTTTTCCCGAACTTTTTATAGAAAATTCAATCTTTAAAAACATTAATCGCTGATTTCCTGTTGCTTCTGAACGATAAAAAAAATTCTCTCGCTTTTGTCATTAGGCATATCAAATGAAAGATCATTATATATAGCCAAACAGTTGAGCCCTACTTCTCTTAAAGAATTTTTAATCTCAGCTATCTCGTATGCCTTTTCTTGATGCCATTCATCTACTCTTTCATACTTAGTATCTTCCTTTATAAAAAAAGTCAAAAAAAAGTCACATATCTTATGTGCTTCATCATAATGATTTTCCCACACATAAAAAATATTGTCTTCATCTACCACAAAAGTATGATCTCCCAACACCTCTTGCAATTTATACGCTGTATTTATGTCAAATATGAATAATCCACCAACGTTGAGATAGTTTTTCACCAACTTAAATGTCTGTATTAAATCCTGTTTATCTGTAATGTAGTTGACACTATCAAGCAAGCATATAATAGCGTCTACTGTGCCATATAACTCAAAATCCCGCATATCTTGGTTAAGATACAAAATATCCAACGCTTCTTTACTAGCTTTATTTATAGCAACATTTAGCATATCTTCTGACATATCAACACCAATCATATCATAACCTCGCTGTGCCATTCTAGTAGAAACATTACCAGTACCACAAGCTAAGTCTAGTACAAGGGTAGGCTTGGCATCATATCTATGGAAAATAGATTCAATATAATCCACCCATACATCATAATTTATATCTTGTATTAATTGATCGTATATATACGCAAATCCTGAATAACTCTCTCCCATTACAACCTCCAAAATAGTGACTATTCCACTTTCTCTTCCATACGCTCTAAAACTTTTTTATAGCCTTCCGACCCATAATTCAAACATCTGCTAACTCGGCTAATGGTCGCAGTGCTCGCACCAGTTAATTGAACAATATCCGAGTATACATGATTTTCTTTGAGCATTTTGGCCACTTCTAAACGCTGTGCCATCGCCTTTATTTCTGAAATGGTACATAAATCTTCGAAGAAGTCATAACACTCATCCACACTTTGAAGGTGTAATATTGCCTTGAAGAGTCTTTCTGTATGTTCATTTTTCATTTTAAAATTCATATAATCACTCCATATTATATCTTTGTAAGATTTGCATATACTGCCATTAAGTTTTTCGTACCAACACTGTCAAATGCAATTTCTAGCTTTGCATCGTTTCCAATAGGCTGTACACCGATAATCATACCTTTACCAAATTTCTTATGAGATACCATATCTCCTACTTTAAAATTTGTCGCTGTATTTTTAGGTTTAAGTGTGTTTCTGTTAAATATACTACTCTTAGACATAGATTCCCTTTGTTTTGAAAAATTAGATACACTAGGTTCTTTACTTGCTTTTAACTGCTTTTTAGGTTTCTTTTGTCCACTTGATTCTAGAAAATCATTTGGTATCTCATCCACAAATCTAGAAATTCTATTATAAGTTGTGTTCCCAAACAAATTTCTTGAAAATGCGTGGGTCAAATATAGTTGTTCTTTTGCCCTAGTAATCCCCACATAGCAAAGTCTTCTTTCTTCTTCCAGTTCACTTTCTTCAAAACTGGAACGATAGGACGGAAAGATACCTTCTTCCATCGCACACATAAATACCACTGGAAACTCAAGCCCTTTCGCGCTGTGCAAGGTCATAAGCACCACGGCATCCTGTTCTTCATCATAATTATCTATATCTGCTACTAGAGAAATATTTTCTAAAAATGACTCCAATGTAACATTCTCAGCAGTTTTTTCAAATTCTACCGCTACTGATATAAATTCTTTTAAGTTCTCAATTCTTGACTGTGATTCAATACTTCCATCACGCTGTAGCGCTCCCATATATCCTGATTCATCCAACACTTTATCAACTAATTGGGTGACTGACATCTCATCTTTTTCAGCTCTGAGTTTGTTTATTAGATGAACAAAACTACCTAATTTAATAGCAGGACGGGACAACTCTGGTATTTCCTCTACAGAAGATATTACAGAAAATATACTTGTTTCTTTCTTATTTGCAATTTCTTCAGCTATTTCTACTGTCCTCTTCCCTATGCCACGCTTTGGTTCATTTATAACTCTTTTTAGACTAATGTTGTCAATAGGATTTTGAATAACCCTTAAATAGGATACAATATCCTTAATCTCTTTACGGTCATAGAATCGTAGCCCTCCTAAAACTCTGTAAGGAATAGCCTCTTTCAACAGCATATCCTCTATAACACGGGACTGTGCATTCATTCTATATAAGATGGTAAAATCAGAAAACTTTCTATCCTCTTCATCTTTTAGTTTTAGTATTTCTCTCGCAATAAATTGACCCTCTTCATGTTGATGGTCAGTATCAACCAATTGAATTTTTTTGCCTTCTCCATTATCCGTCCATAAATTTTTCCCTTTTCGGCCGCCATTATTTTTTATTACATGATTGGCTGCATCCAAAATATTTTGCGTAGAACGATAGTTTTGTTCTAATTT
Source organism: Clostridia bacterium (assembly GCA_963662695.2). Taxonomy (GTDB): domain Bacteria; phylum Bacillota; class Clostridia; order SK-Y3; family SK-Y3. The sequence goes on from CAXXDC010000002.1 coordinate 569,104, forward strand.
TATACATACAGCATCATTAAACTCTTTTTCAAAATCTAAGATATTTCTAATATTTGCACCTCTAAATTTATAAATACTCTGGTCATCATCACCCACAACACATAAGTTTCGATGCTTCTGAGCAAGCAAACTAATCAAAATATACTGAGCGGTATTCGTATCCTGATATTCATCAACTAATATGTATTTAAACTTCTTGTTATAATACTCTAAAACATCGGGATTTTCATTAAATATTTTAACCGTATACATAATAATGTCATCAAAATCAAGTGCATTATTCTGGCGGAGTTTTTTCTGATATAGAACATAGATTGATGCAATCTTGCTCATCCTATAATCACCCTCATGCATCCTAGCATAGGAATATTCATCTATCAACTCATTTTTGGCATTACTTATTTCAGCAAGCATGCTTTTGGGCGCAAAATTTTTGACATTCAATTGTAGCTCTTTCAAACAATCTTTTATAACTGTCTGTTGATCTGTATAATCAAATATGACAAAATTTCTTTCTAAACCTATTCGCTCAATATCCCTTCGTAATATACGCACACAGGAAGAATGAAAGGTACTAACCCACATATTATTAGCCTGCTCTCCAACAAACTGTTCCAATCTATCTTTCATCTCTCTTGCCGCTTTATTTGTAAATGTAATGGCTAAAACACTCCATGGAGATACATTTTTCTCCTCTAATAAGTAGGCTATTCTACAGGTTAAGACTCTTGTTTTCCCTGAGCCTGCACCAGCTAATATCAAAAGCGGTCCTTCTGTAGATAAGACTGCTTCTTTCTGTTTATCATTTAAACTTTCCAATAACTGCGACATTATCTTTCATCCCCTCAAATTCACCAAAATCAAAACTCCCTCAAAAATCAAAATGATATTAATACATCTCCTTAAATATCTTATCATATATTCAAGGTTAAAAAAAGAAGAAGACCAAAAACTATTATTCTTCATACCCATTAGGATTGTTTGACTGCCATCGCCACGAATCTGCACACATTTCTTCTAATCCTTTTTCACAGTGCCATCCTAATTCTTCTTTTGCCTTCATAGGGTCAGCAAAACATGCCGCAATATCCCCCGGTCTTCTATCAACAATCTTATAAGGAATTTCTTTTCCCGATGCCTTTGCAAAAGCATCTACCATTTCAAGTACACTATACCCCTGACCTGTACCAAGATTATAGGTTACTACGCCTGGATTCGCTTTAAGTTTTTCTAATGCTTTAATATGACCTATAGCCAAATCAACAACATGAATATAATCTCTAACACCAGTACCATCAATAGTAGAATAATCGTTTCCGAATATACTTAGTTTTTCAAGTTTACCTACAGCTACTTGAGAAATATATGGGACAAGATTATTTGGTATTCCATTTGGATCTTCTCCTATTTTCCCACTAGGATGAGCTCCCACTGGATTAAAATATCTTAAAATTGCAATATTCCAACTAGAATCAGAAATATATAAATCACGTAATATGTCTTCAATCATTAGTTTTGTGCGACCATATGGATTTGTCGCAGATAACGGAAAATCCTCAGTAATTGGTACCTTATGTGGATCCCCATAAACCGTTGCTGATGAACTAAACACGATATTTCCAACATTGTATTTATTCATAACTTCACATAAATTCAATGTGCCAGTAATATTATTATGATAATAGTGTAATGGAATTGAAACCGATTGACCAACAGCTTTCAGACCTGCAAAATGTATGACTGACTCTATATCTGATCTCATAAAAACTTCTTCTAATTCATCCCGGTTAAGTAAATCAACATTATAAAACTTCAGTTTCTTACCCGTCATTTCTTCAACTCTTCTAAGCGACTCTTTTTTACTATTCATCAAATTATCAATCACAATCACTTCATATCCAGCTTGAAGTAATTCTACACAAGCGTGACTGCCAATATAACCAGCACCACCCGTTACTAATATCGCCACAAAAAATTCCTCCTATACTATCAATGTAGGTTCAACATAATATCTCTGCCGATATCTTATCAAATTAAACTATAATCTGCAAATTAATAAGTATTAATGTTTTTTTTAACAAAAAAGAACAAGGATGATTTTTCCTTGTTCTTTTTTTGGTTTTATTAATCTCTTGCAGGTACTCTGTCTCTAAATAGCAAGCTCGCTGACCATAAGCCGCCCAAACCTACTACAGTATAAATGATGCGACTAAGTATTGCTGTTTGTCCACCAAATAGCGTTGCTACAAGGTCGATATTAAAAAGACCTACCAAGCCCCAATTCAAAGCGCCTATAATCACTAAGATTAAAGCCAATCTATCCATGAAATCAACTCCTTCAAAGTTTAAGGTCTAATCTTAGTATTTCGCTTTTTTCAAAAAACATACATTATAATTTTTTTTTAAACTTTTGCTTTCTTAATAACTTTAAGTCTAGTAAACTCTTCTCGTTCTTTTTCTTCCAAAGCATTTTGAATATTCCTTGTTATTTGCTCATATCTTGGAATCATCACATTTTTTAATGCATTGGCTCTTTTTTGTGTTCTCTGAATACTGTGCGCCAATCTATATACTGAGTTTTCTATTTCCGCCAACTCTACAGTTAATTCTTTCACTTTATGAAATTTAATATAGGCTTCATCTAACGCAACACTAGTGCGAAAGAATCCATATCTAGACTGTATTTCTTGATCTTTCATTTTTACAATTGGAATTTCTACACCCATGATGCTTTTACTTTTTATTTTTATTTTTTCTTCTATTGGTATTGCATGTCCAATTTGTTCAACAGTGTTTATACCTATCGTTACGTTAGCCATTTGTAGTGCCCTATAAGCTTCAGTAAAGGTGGTATCAATCTGTGATTGAATCTCTTCTGATTTATCAATGAGTGCCATCATTTCATTAATTAATATGTTTCTTTTTTTATCTAATAATTCGTACCCTTGCTGTGAAAGCTTCAGCGTATTTTGTGCTTGAATAAGGTTCCCTTTTGTAGGAAATAACGTAATATCCATTAGACTTCACCTCTTGCACTACTATAAGGTCTATAATACTTATCCAAAATCTTTGTATCTACCCTATCTAATTCCTCGCGAGGGAGTAATCCAAGTAGTCTCCATCCGATATTTAATGTATCCTCCATAGTTCTATTTTCTTCTTTATGTTGTAAAACAAATTCATTTTCAAAAGCTTTACCGAATTCTATATATTTTTTATCAAGTGTGCTTACCTCATCTTCTCCAATAACCGATGCTAACGCTCTTACTTCCTGTACATGGGCATAGGATGCAAAAAGCTGATTTGCTATCGCAGGATGGTCTTCCCGGGTAAAACCTTCACCAATACCATCTTTCATAAGTCGTGAAAGGGATGGAAGGACAATGATTGGAGGATAAATACCTCTTTGAAATAGAGATCGTTCTAAAACAACCTGACCTTCAGTAATATATCCCGTTAAATCAGGTATAGGATGTGTAATATCATCATTCGGCATCGTTAGAATAGGGATCTGCGTTACTGAACCTTCTCTCCCTTTTAACATACCTGCTCGTTCATAAAGAGATGCTAAATCACTGTATAAATATCCTGGGAATCCTTTTCTACTTGGAATTTCCCCTTTTGATGAAGATATCTCTCTTAACGCTTCTGCATAAGATGTCATATCTGTCAAAATAACAAGCACATGCATATTTTGCTCAAAAGCCAAATATTCTGCAACCGTAAGCGCACATCGTGGCGTAATAATTCTTTCAACTACTGGATCATTTGCCAAGTTTAAAAACATGACAACTTTCTCAAGTACACCGCTTTGCTGAAAGCTACGTTTAAAATAATCGGCAACATCATGTTTTACCCCCATTGCTGCAAACACAACTGCAAATTCAGCACCTTCCTCTTCAGCTAATTTTGCCTGACGTACTATTTGTACAGCCAATGCATCATGGGGTAAACCATTACCTGAAAATATTGGGAGCTTTTGTCCCCTAATGAGTGTCGTAAGACCATCTATAGCAGAAACACCCGTTTGAATATAGTTCCTCGGATATTCACGTGATACAGGATTAATGGGTGTTCCGTTAACATCCCACTTAACTTCTGGATATATATTTCCTAATCCATCTATAGGTTTTCCTACACCGTTAAATACGCGTCCTAATATTTCTTTTGATAAAGATATTTCAAGACTATGTCCTAAAAATTTTGATGTTGTATTTGTAAGAGAAATATCTGATGTTCCCTCAAAAACCTGAACAACAGCAATACCTCCATTAAGCTCTATTATTCTCCCAATTCTTTTTTCGTTTTCATCTACAGTTATTTCTACCATTTCTTCAAATGAAGCATCTTCGACCCCATCAATAACAACCAAGGGACCCGTAATCTGCTTCAGACCCAAATACTCTATGTTCTTCATATCATGACTTCCTTTCGAGTCCTTTATAGCTTTCGTGTAAATCATTATGGAATGTATCGATTTTCTTCTTTAAATCTTCAAACTGATCTAACCGATCATTATCTATTGTATACTTCATTTTTATTAACTCTTCAAATATGCCTGTCTCTCTGAGCACAGACATAGGAATATTTTGCCCTACTAAACTTTTAGCTTTAGTATTTAGATATAAAATAGTTTTCATCATTTTTAACTGTTTAGTAATCGGAACATATGTGTCCTGCTTATGAAAAGCATTTTGTTGAAGAAAACCTAAGCGAATCACTTTTGCGATTTCTAAAATGAGCTTTTGTTCCTCCGGAAGTACATCTCCCCCAATTAATTTAACAATCTCCATCAATTTGCTCTCTTCTTGTAGTAATCTCATCATTTCGATACGTACATCAAAGAATTTCGGGTCAATATTCTCCTCATACCACCCAGATAAATCATCTACATATTCACTATAGCTTGTAAGCCAATGAATTGCTGGATAATGCCTAGAATAAGCCAATTGTCTATCAAGTCCCCAAAAACACCGAATAAATCTTTTTGTATTTTGTGTCACTGGTTCTGAAAAGTCACCTCCTTGGGGTGAAACGGCACCAATGATGGAAACTGAACCTTCTGTATCATTATAATTTTCAACATAACCCGCTCGTTCATAAAAGCCTGATAATCGAGAAGGTAGATATGCGGGAAATCCTTCTTCAGCAGGCATTTCTTCTAACCGACCAGAAATCTCTCTTAGTGCTTCTGCCCATCTAGATGTGGAGTCTGCCATAATAGCAACATGATAACCCATATCCCTATAATATTCCGCTAATGTGATTCCTGTATAAATTGAAGCTTCTCTTGCTGCTACAGGCATATTTGAGGTATTTGCAATCAGTACTGTCCTACACATTAACGGCTGCCCAGACTTAGGATCAACTAATTTAGGAAAGTCTTCTAATACCTCTGTGATTTCATTTCCTCTCTCACCACAGCCTATATATACAATAATATCCGCATCAGACCACTTCGCTAACTGATGCTGTGTCATTGTTTTTCCAGTTCCAAATCCACCAGGAATGGCCGCTGTACCTCCCTTTGCAATTGGAAAAAATGTATCGATAACCCTTTGTCCTGTAACAAGCGGTCTATCAACTTGTCTCCTTTTTTGATATGGCCTCGGAACACGAACAGGCCACTCTTGTACCAACGTAAGATCTATAATATTATTCTTTTTATCGCGTATTTTTACAATGTTTTCATGGATGGTATATTGTCCATCATTACTAACCTCTATCACTTCACCACTTATGCCTGGTGAAATCATAACCTTATGTAGAACCAGTGGAGTCTCTTGTACTTCTGCAATCACTTGCCCTCCAGAAACAACATCTCCAACTTTTACCGTTATATGCGTAAGCCATTTTGTTTCTGGATCAAGCGCTTCCATCTCTAAACCTCGAGAAATAAATACGCCAGACTTTTTCTCTATATAATGTAATGGTCTTTGTATCCCATCAAAAATATTACCAATAATACCTGGCGCCAACTGGACAGATAATGGTTTCCCAGTAGAAATAACTGGCTCTCCCACTTTTAAACCTGTCGTAACTTCATACACTTGGACAATAGTAATATTATCTTCGATCGCAATTACTTCACCAATTAATCGTTCTTTTCCAACTAACACCATATCCATCATATGAAAATCTCTACTTCCTGTCACCTTAATAACAGGACCGTTTACGCCATATATTTTTCCTTTTACTTCTGCATCCATCATGTCACCCACTTTACTCTATGACTAAGCCACTTATTTTCAGAAATTCTTCTCTTTGTTGCTCTATATTACTAAGTATAGAGTAATCAACAATTATATTTTTTGTTTTATTAAGTACCTTACAACCACCCATAATATCCTGTACTTCTTCTTCGACATGAATTGTTATATCCAATTCCTTAGCAATCTTTTCCTTAATATGTTTAGCCAACTTCATATCAGGCGCATTTAAGTATACTAAAATCTCACCTATTCCAACGGTCGTACACCCTTTCTTGACTCTGTCGAGAAGAAAGGCTTCATAGTCCTGCGACTTAATAAATGCTACAATTTCGTTTTCCAAGTCAGAAAATACTTCTTCAATAATCTCACTTCTTTTCTGAAATAGTATCCTTTTTCTTTCCATTACAGCTCTAGATATTTCCTCATGCTTTTCTTTTCGAGCATTACGTATCTCCATTTGTATGCATTCATACGCTGTTTCCAAGAAATCTAATTCCTTTTGTTCATAGGCTTTACTTTTATCCTGTTCTGCCTTTTTTAGAATTTCTGCTCTTTTCTGTGTTACTTCCATCATCACTGTGCGCGTAAATTTTTCTAATTTATCATCAACATTATTCATTCTACCACCTCAAATTTTCAATCCTATTGCTTCACGTACATATCTTGTAATGGAATCTGGTGTGCGTCCCGTACCATGTCGATCAGGAATTTCAACAATTAACGGTACATGATGATGCAATTTTATATTTCGTATATATTCTGGAAGAAGTTTTCCTAGTTTTTCAGTAATTAATACAATTCCTATTTCTTTATCTTCAATAATACGATCTAATATCTGTATTAGTTCATTTGCTTCATGAACAACTACACCTTCAATACCTGCTAATCGCATCCCTGTCTGCGTATCAATATTGTCACTAATTAAAAACATTTTCATAGTGTTTACACCTGCTTCTCATGCTTTTATTTTTACTCAAGTCTTCTTTATTGAAACAAGATTAAAATAGATATAATCATTCCATAGATTGCAATACCTTCTGCAAGACCTACAAATATTAAAGTTTTACCTAACAATTTCGAATCCTCACTAATTGCTCCTAGAGCTGCTGAACTAGATACCGCAACAGCAATCCCCGCACCTATTGTTGCTAATCCTGTAGAGAGTGCAGCCGCAATATATTTTAGTCCACTCGCTCCCACTGCAGTGCCTGATACCGCTTCTTGTGCTGCAAAAGCTTCTCCCGAAAGAAAAACAACTGTAGCTGTTGCTAAAACACCAAACACCCCTAATATATTGATCCCTAATACAGTCTTTGCATTTTTACCACTCAATCCCTTTTTGATATACACAATCCCCAATAAAACTGTACTCAAAACTAAAATAGTTGATACTACTAATAAAAAAAACATAATGAAATCCTCCTAATTATTAATTTCTATTTTCATGTGTTACATTTAATGGTTTGAATTCTCTTCCCTCACCGCTAAAGAAGCGACTAAAGAGTTCATAATAACTTAGTCTCATACCTTGAATACCTACAATCAAGCCTTCTAAACCAATGACTAGTATATTACCAATAATCACTGCTACTATACTCCCAATACCTTGTGTCATTTTCGCCAAGGTGAAAACAGCAATGAACAATCCTGCATGATTGAGTGCAAAAGCACTCACTCTAACAAATGAAATAGTATTACTTAAAAAACCAAGTAGTGTCTCAATGAGCTCTGCAACTGCTTCAGCATAAAATCCACTTTTGTCTTCTGGCAAAATATTTTTCTTTTTATGTAGCATATTTTCTAAAGGCTCTTTCATAGCAATACATAGCAGTGGAGTCACTATACAAACCAATAAAACGACGCCTGAAACCACTATCCTCCCCTGTATTAATGAGTAGAGTGCTATTATGATAATGGACCAATAAAAAAACAATCCAGCAACACCGTTCTTATCAAATAATATTTTAGCCATATCTTTCTTCTTAATACTATTGATAATATTAACTAGTATTGCAATTGTAATCAATATTACGCCTAAACCAATAGAGACTATGAGCATTGTATTAATGTTATGTAACGGACTTATTAAAAGCGCATCAAAAACATCTTCATAGCCAAAGATACTGCCATATAAAATACCAAAAATCATGGAAGATACTCCAGCGAATGCTACAACACCTGCTATATCCATCTTTCTTTTTTTATATAGGTACCATCCACCTATTGCAAGGACTGCTCCTTGTCCTACATCACCAAACATCATACCAAACAAGAAAACATAAATAATCCCTATTAATACTGTAGGATCTATCTCGTTGTATGAGGGTAATCCGTACATTTTAACCAGATATTCAAATGGTTTAAATATTGCTATATTTTTTAGTTCCGTTGGTGGTTTTATTTCTTTGACCAACTCTGGTTCTTCAACCATTGCTGAAATTGATGCGTCTTTTTCTATATCCATTACAAAAATATCAAGATCATCTTCTGGGATCCAACCTAATATATAAAAATACTCCTTTGTGAATGCTGCATATTTCCTTATATCAAATGACTCATATAGGTATTTTATCTCCGCATAAATATTACATACTTCTTCTTTCTCTTCCTTTATAAATGCATTTAATTCCATATCTAATTTTTGTAATTCACAATGTAACTGCTCAATTTCCTGTTCAATTTGTTTTATTGCTTGAATTGGTTTGCCATGCACTCTTCCAGTAATCCATACTCTTTCGAAATAAAGATGGGAAAAAATACTATCAAGTTCCTCTTCGTACGCTGACGGAATAAAATAGACCATCCAAACATAATCATATTCATGTAAAACTGGTGATACAAATACTTCTACATCTTCTAGGTACATCTGTAATTTTTTATAGCTTTCTTTAGGTAGTCGACCAAAACGAAATTTAATAAATTTCATATTAAATAGATTGTCTAATGATACATCAACATGCTTCATTGGTGTTAATTGCTTAATAATTTGTTTGTTATTATTAAGCTGTTCTAGTAATTTTTCTTTTTTACTGATATAATTTTCGAGTTCGTCCCCTCTGGAAACTAAATACTCTTCCATTTCTTCAGATGCATAGTTCTTAACAATTCCCGGTCGTACACAATCAGAAATATCCATCTGTTCATATAGGCTATTGGCTTCTTTCATGAGCCTATCATATGGATTGCTTTCCATATACGGATATAGCCCTTTGATACCACCTAAATAACTGATTGCATTTTCCAATTGAATATTTGTTTGTAAAACATGTTTTTTAACAAATGTATCGAATTTTTTATTCGGACCAACAATATTAATAAATTTCATTTTTTGTATAGCCATTGTACTCTTTCCTCCCTTGTGGAGATAAGAAACCTCTCAAACTAAATCACAATATATTTTCTAATCTCTTCTGGTTTTAAATTGTATCTAATCCCTTCAGTAATTGAGATAATATTATGTATTTCTATCTCTTTTAAATGTAAATAGGACATTAAAGAAGCAATTGAAAAATGATTCTGTCTCAAAAAGCATTTATGCATTTTATTCACATAATAGGTAAAGTTTCTTTCAAAATAATGATCATTTTCGCCACCAAATACATCTGCATATTTTGTAGCCTGAATTATTTTTCTTACTTCTTCATAGTCTTTAGCTTCGACCATTGACACAATTTGCGCTTTTTTAAGTTTGTATCGATGCGGAATAATATAACTATAAATAATCTCTTTAGGCATTTGATAAAACTTTTTACACCTATATATCCACAACATATTTAAGATGTCTATTTCACTACCAAAAGACCGATCAATAATTTTTTTATCTTGCCCTCTCAGTAGTTTTTCTTTTTGTTTCCATATGAGTGAGAAAAAGTACATATCAAGACTCATTTCAACACTGAAAAGATTTAGATGCTGTGTATTTACAATAAAAGGCGACAAGATATTATAATATACGCTTCCTTTTAGGTTTTGGATAAACTCCTGAATGTTTTTTGACGATGATAGTTTATCAATATCGACCGTACTATATCTTTTAAGGAATAATAGAGAGTCGTGTACAAGCTGTGTATTGTGTTCTGTCTCTAATACTCTTAAAAGAATTTTTAGGTCTTCAATCTCATAGCGTAAAAAAGCAAATCGCAAAAACTCTTTGGCATTTCCCCTTATAAATCTAAATAACTTCATATAGTCATTCATCAAGGAATTCTTAAATATCTGTTCCAGCTTTCCCCTATGAATTGTATTTTCATTTACCTCACCTAATATTGTCTTATATTCAGTTTGACTTTTCAAATAAGTAGCGACATCCGAAACAGCCTTCTTTTTAAGCAACTCTTCATAATCCTCAGTTGTAAGCATACGCCCAGTCATAACTCTAATTTTAGTTGAAAGTCCACTGTACTTAAATGTAGATAACAACATTTATATCACCCTATAATCCGGCTCTTCATTTTTTGAACCCATTCAGATTTTTTTTCTTCCGTACATATAGTCATGGATTGAATCTTCTGTTTAGTATCAGCCTCAATTTCCTCAACTCTCTGTTGGGCTTCTTGCTTTTCTCTCTCAGATATCTGCTTTATTTTACGCTCCACTCTTTGCCTAATGTTATTTTGCATATTTTGTGTCTCTACCTTCAGCTCTTCCTCTAATTGCTTTTTTTCTTCATCAACATCATCGATAATATGTTGTGCTTTTTGTTCAATTTCTATAATTTTTCTTATAAGATCATCCAACCATTTCACCCCTATATTTTAAGTTTTCCCCGAGTTTTACAACATACACCACTAATATTATATTAAATATTTTTATGTATGTCTAGGAAATTGTTGGGTATTCAACTATTTAAACGTTTTCCATAAATAAGATGAAAATTAGGCGTCAGTTTTATTTAATCTATCGCATAAATGTCACCTACTACAGTACTATTTTGCTTATCCTGTGTAACAAGAGTCTCTTGAATAGGTTTTAATAAAATCAATTGTTCTGTTATAATTGGCTTAGTAATAGAAGCCGGCAATACATTCACCGCACTTTTCTTTTGAACAATCCCATAGGGTAGATAGAAAAAATAAATTCCAATCACTAATACAGCAGAGAATAAAACTGATACCAACATTATTCTCTTTACAAAACGCATAAATCTTACACCATTTATATTGTTCAAATCTAATTCTTGACCTATTTCGTACCCTGCTCGGAATTTAATCTTTTTATAATCGCCCTTTTTATTCAAAATAAGCACATCATTATCTTTTATTTCAACAATTACCCATACCATTATTATAACGCTCCTTTACTAATAATAGTATTTGTAATGGTATGAATAAGTATCTCGGGAAAATGTGGCAATCATTAAACGAAACAAAAGAACGCTTCAAGACCACTAAAAAAGTCAATAAAACTTTTTCAGTGGCCCCTATATTCAACCATCTATTTATTTTTCATTTCTAATCTATATACCCGCAATTGGTGAAGTAGAACCTTCTGTATGATATGCAGATATTCCATGTTCATCAATATCAAGACCATTCACTTCTTCTTCTTTTGTTACTCTAATACCAATTGTTGCTTTTAATACGCCAAATATAATTACTCCCATAATTGCCGCAAAAGCAAGCACTGCGACAACACCTAATATCTGAACACCTAATAATCTAAATCCACCACCGTAGAATAGTCCACCATCCAATGCAAATAAGCCGACCATAATAGTACCAAAGCTTCCACATACACCATGAACAGAAATCGCACCAACAGGATCATCTACTTTAACGACTCTATCAATAAATTCTACTGCATATATCATCAATATACCACCAAGTGCACCTATAATCAGTGCGCCGTTTGCAGATACATCTGCAGCTCCAGCAGTGATTGCAACCAATCCTGCTAAACATCCGTTAAGCGTTAAACTCACATCTGGTTTTCCATACTTGAACCAACTCACTAACATACTTGAAACTGTCGCAGCCGCTCCAGCTAATAATGTAGTCACAGCAATAGAAGCAATAGATGCATCTGTACCTGAAAGTGTACTACCAGGGTTAAATCCAAACCATCCGAACCATAATAGTAATACCCCTAATGCTCCAAGAGGAATACTATGTCCTGGAATAGCATTTACTTTACCATCTTTAGAATATTTTCCTGTTCTCGCGCCTACCATCCATGCTCCAATGAAAGCAGTTACTCCACCTAATGCATGAACAGCTGTTGACCCTGCGAAATCAATAAATCCTAAAGAACTGAGCCATCCACCACCCCAAATCCAGTGACCTGCAATTGGGTACGTAATAGCACAGATAAAGACACAAAATATAAGATACGCATTAAACTTTGTACGTTCTGCCATTGCCCCTGAAACAATTGTTGCACAAGTAGCTGCAAAAACTGCTTGGAAAAACCAAAAAGCATCTAAAGGAATACCAAAATCAAAGATTTCCCTTGCAGTTAGCGCAAATCCCTTAGACCCAATAATCCCCATCACGTCAGGTCCATACATTAAAGCAAAACCTGTTATATAATATGCGATTACACCTATTGAAATCGTCATTACATTTTTCATAATAATATTAACCGTATTTTTTGATTGCGTAAACCCTGCCTCAACACAGGTAAACCCAGCATGCATAATAAATACCATAAACGCCGCAATCAATACCCACACTGTATCAATCGCCACCGCATTACTCTCTGGCGTTGGCATTTCAGCAGCAAATACCATCATCGGTGTCAATAATACTAATACAATCCCCATCATCGTTAATAACTTCTTCGTCATGTTAAACCCTCCAAAAATTTTTAATTTCAATAAAAAAAGACGCACCACCTAAAAAGCATAATTGCTTTTTAAATGAAGCGTCATTACTTCAAGTCTTATATTATTGCATCCTCACAATAATAACTTATGAACGTATTATATACGAAAATAACTGAAAATGCAAGTTATTTTTTTTAATATTTCATTTCCCAGAAGTCAATAGTCATTTCAATTCTAGGTATACAAAACATGCACGCCTATTCCCACAACAGCTATAAGGCATTTTCATCCCTCTCCCACGTCCTAATCCTCACAACGCCTTCCACAGAGTAAATGAATATTTTGCCATCGCCTATTTCACCTGTCTTAGCATTCTCACAAATTATATCAATAACCTTTTCAACTTTTTCATCTAAAACAACGATCTCTATTTTTACTTTAGGTAAAAAATCTATCTTTACTTCTTGTCCACGATACATTTCAACTTTCCCCTGCTGTAGACCCCGTCCAATCACCTGTGAAACAGTCATGCCATAGATACCACATTTACCCAATGTATCTTTTATATCATCCAATTTTTCTGGTCTGATAATTGCTTCAATTTTCTTCATTCTTTTCTCCTTATGATATAATATTTAATTCCTCAAACTGTGAATAGGTGCAGGAATACGTCCGCCCCTTTTGATAAACTCCGCACTACTATATTTATTGAGTTGCATCACTGGTCCTGTGCCAAGCAGTCCACCAAATTCAACAACATCCCCAACCTCTTTACCCGGTGCAGGAATAATCCTAACAGCCGTGGTTTTATTATTAATCATACCTATAGCAGCCTCATCGGCAATAATCGCCGAAATTGTTTCAGCAGTAGTGCTTCCTGGTACAACAATCATATCTAATCCAACGGAACATACACAGGTCATAGCTTCAAGTTTTTCAATAGATAGCGCGCCATTTACAACAGCATCAATCATCCCTGCATCCTCACTGACAGGAATAAACGCACCACTCAGTCCTCCTACATGAGAAGATGCCATCGTTCCACCTTTTTTCACTGCATCATTTAATAGCGCCAATGCGGCAGTAGTACCATGGGTTCCGCATTTTTCTAACCCCATCTCTTCAAGAATATACGCAACACTATCACCAACGGCTGGTGTAGGTGCTAGTGATAAATCTACTATCCCAAAAGGGACGTTTAACCTTTGTGATGCTTCTTGTGCCACAAGCTGTCCCATACGAGTAATTTTAAATGCAGTCTTTTTGATGGTATCTGCAACTGTACCAAAATCGGCACCTTTTACTTTTTCAAGGGCACATTTTACTACTCCTGGCCCACTGACGCCAACATTGATAACACATTCTGGTTCACCAATTCCGTGAAAAGCACCAGCCATAAACGGATTATCTTCTGGTACATTTGCAAACACTACAAGTTTCGCACATGCAAACCCACCAGTATCAGCTGTAAGCGCCGCCCCTCTCTTTATCACTTGTCCCATCTCTGCAACAGCATCCATGTTAATACCTGCCTTGGTGCTTGCAACATTGACTGATGAACATACTTTTTTCGTACTGCTTAATGCCTCGGGAATAGATTGTATCAACTTTCTATCACCAATCGTATAGCCTTTATGTACTAATGCGGAAAAACCACCGATAAAATCTACACCAACTGTTTGTGCGGCCGCATCCAATGTCTCAGCAAATTTGACATAGTCAGCTTCATCACTGCTCTCAGCTACCATCGAAATAGGTGTAACCGATATTCTCTTATTGATAATTGGAATCCCATATTCTTTTTCAATATCCCGTCCTACTTTTACAAGATTTTCTGCATAGCTCGTTATTTTGTCATATATCTTATCCCGCGCAATTTTTCCATTTGGGTGACTACAATCTCGTAGCGATATCCCCATTGTTATGGTTCTAATATCAAGATGTTCTTCTTGTATCATCTTTATTGTTTCTATTATTTCAAATGGATTAACCATCGTCTCTCCCCCTAAATTCTATGCATGGAATTAAAAATATTCTCATGTTGTATCTGTATCGTTATTCCAATTTCTTTTCCCTTTTGCTCCAATTGCTCTGATAAATCCGAAAAATCTTTACAACTTTCTGAAATGTCTACTAACATAATCATTGTAAAAATATCCTGCATAATTGTCTGAGATATATCCAATATATTTACATTGCAATCTGCCAATATAGAACTTATCCCTGCAATAATACCTACTTTATCTTTTCCTATAACAGTGATTACTGCTTTCATCATACATACCTCCTAAAAATCATTATCTATATATTACTATAGAATTTGTATTTGTTCTAGCTTTAATTTCAAGCATCACTAATTTTTTTCAGATTTTTAATTATCAAATAGCCTAATGCACCTACCATAACAACAATTATTATCCATATTAAATATTCATATCTCTCACTCAATGGTTTATAGTCATCAGAGTATTGTTGATTCTCCATGATACCACTAACATTAGCTTCACCTATAGTCTGCATATCAACCAAATCTATTACTTTTCCAAAATCATATTCCGGTTTTTGGATTGTGTCATTCCCAAAATATATTCGATACTCATGCTCTAATTGACTATCAAATATAAGATATTCTGGCGTTTGATAGACCTCAATCTCTTGGATATCAATAGGTACATTATCATTATTGACTACATTGACTTTAATATATCTAAATCTACTTGGTCGTACTTCAAGCTCATCATTCGATACATCAATATCTCCAACTTGATATACTGAAATTTGACTATTCTCTACCCTTTGCCATTCCTTTTGATGATTACTTCCAAAAACCTCTATATTTCTATTAAAATTAATATCAGAAGTTACAAACTTCAGTTTATCAAAAAGTGTATTATTATACTTTGTATCTATAATAAAACTACTTCTTTCTTTCTGCTCCTTATGTTCTATAATTTCTGATGGAATCCTTACTGCATCAACTGTATTTTCTTCCAAATAAGCAAGCTGTGCACTCACGAATTCTTTATCTGTTAATTTTCCCATCACCGATATAAGTTTTACTTTTAAATATCTGAAATTATTATCGTCAATTCTAATTTCTTTACCGATATCATTATTTTTCGTATTTAAATCGTGTAAATAGCCGTCTATTGATATATTCAGCCATTCTTCACTATCATTGCTACCTTGGAGTTCTACACGATATAGATAATCATTATTATTTATATCTATAATCATTTTATTAACAATTTCTTTGTTATTTTTCCTATCAATTGTGAAGAAAAACATATCGTCTCTATATGATTTATTAATAATCAAATGATCACTTTGAATACGAGCATCATCATATTTCTTTTTTTCACGATATATGACATAGGGAATTTCTCCGTCTGAATCGTTATAAATTCTTATATCTGATAATGCTCTGTTTGTTTTATTATATATTTCACCATCAATTGGCACTTTTACATACCCTGTCTTTTGCACATCAATCATTTTATAATATTGAAATGTATTTTTATTAACACTAGCAAATACATTCAAGTAAGTACAGAACATTGTAATAAATAACACTGTAACAACTATTACATTATTTTTATTCTTCATAGCTATCAACCCCTATTATTAAATGCTTATATTTGTTATACATAAAAGATACTCCTATTAATATTATCCCAAGTAATCCGAATGATAAAATTCTAAAGCTCTTATCAAGTATTGATAGGTCAAATAAGAAAACCTTAATAATTGAGATTAGAAACAATACAAAAGAGAATAACCTTAAATATCGTATTTTCCCCAGTAGCCCTACAATAATTGTAACCATGGAATACACAATTAATATAGCTGAATAAATAAAGTTTTGAATGTTTCTTAAATCATATGTATCAGTATATTCTATTGCATATTTTTGTATGTAGTATTCAAAATATGTAGACGTATTCTGAATTAATAAAAGTATAAATAAAATATTTGCGACAACTGCAATGATAACCACCATATTCTTTTCAATTTCATTAGTCAGAAGTTCTCTATTCTTGCTATATAATAAAACTGATGCAAACAATGCAAATATACAAACTAAAAATGTAATAGACTCAATATTGAGTAGTGGAATAAATGCTTTATGTTGGTTCGCTGCTTGCCAACCTAAAGAAGATATCTTCGATAGGTCAAACATAAGTAATCTAAAAACTGTGCAGAGCAGTATAATAACCGCCCCAATCCTGATTTTAGGAACCTTAACAACAAAAGAAATATATAATAATACTAACCCCTCTATAGCCCACGAAAGCGTTACCCAATTCCCATCAAGCTGAATAGGTATTGCAATTGTGATAAAAGTGAGCGCCGTGCCGAAAAATACAGCTAACATCGTCTTTTGAAGTTGATAGTTTTTATTGATAAAGTACGGAATGACAAAGTAGATTACTGCCATTGAAACAGCATATAATCCAAGGATCCAACTATACTTTTCAGACAATATATAATAGTTAGTTAGGAAGTATATCCCTGCATTAAGAATAATTAATACATAGTCAAAATTATTAACCGTTTTATTCTTCACTGTATTATAAAGCATAGAAATCGCAAAAAATATGATAAAGAAAATTGTAACAAAAATTTCCGCTGTCCAAAAACGAAGTCCCCCATTAAATCTTTCTGAAAGCCACAATAAAAAGACGACCTGTGTTGCAAAATAACTGATAAAATTGACGAACTTCCATTTCTTAAAAAATGCAACGGACAATATCCCTAGATCTAAAACAAGTATGTATGCTAATAATCCGATATCGTTAACAGTATTGGATTCCAACAGAAATGGGGTCAGAAAACCACTCACGACACCAAGCACTAAAATGGCTAATGCATTATATCTGAGCGAAAGTACAACTGCAACTGCCGTTATTAAAATGAGCAAACCAAATGCTACAGCATAGTTTATAAAATGATAATATTGAAATGCTGCAAATATCGAAAAGAATAAGAAGGCAACACCGCCACCCGTAAGTCCCTGTGCGAAAATTGTATATTTTTTATGATAGTATTCTCCTACGAAAACCAAAATCAGTCCAGCTAAAATGCCTAATGTAATTCTCCCCATAGGACCTATAAGATTATTATCAAAAGCGTATTTCAAAAAATATGCCAATGCAAATAAAATGGCTACTATTCCAATTCTATTAACCCATGTTCCACCTATCATAAACTCAAGATTGTTTTTATCTTCATTTACCTGTTTATTTTCTTCAGGCTCAATTTTACGTATTTTTTCTCTTGTATTAACCGTAATATCCAATTGTCTTATTTCTTTTTCTTCCTCAACTTGATTCTGAGTTTTAGATTCATCGATGCTTTGTGTAATAAAAATTTTTAATTCTTGAATTTCTTCTTGCTGTTGATCTATACTTTTTTCTAAACAATCAATTCTTTCAAGTATTTTTTTAGCATCTCTTATGTTGTCCATGACATTCACCCCTTATCATTCTCTACCACTATTTGTATTACATTATATCTCATTGTATTACAATATAGCAAGAACACATATAGCTTAAAAAAATGAGCATTATTTTTCAGGAATGAGTTGCTCTTTCCTTGCTAATAATGCTCATCTATTTCATAAAAAATATTTAATTTTGCTTCTTAGGTATAGTATAAATTCACATTTCCTGTAATACCTGTATAGGAATCGTCTTTTGCCTTTCCATTTTCTCTTTCAAGAGTCGTAGCAACTTCAATACGAATACTATTTTGACCACTAACACACAGCGAAGTAATATCAAATATAAAAGTAGGTACTACCTGAACACCTGCACTTTGGCCATTAACAAATACCTCTACGCCTTCATATGCATCTGTGATTTCAAGTATTACACTTTGATTTTTTTCAAGGTTAACACTGGTCTCATAACGAATAAATCCAGAGAATTTTTTGTCCGTAAGGCTGTAGCTTTCAAGCGTATTGATTTCTCTTTCCTTCGTAAAGTTAGGATAGTCTATACTCCTACATATACTCTGCTTGAATTTTTTAAGTTCCATCTTACTGCCTGAAATCTTAACAGGTTCAGCAAGCAAGCTTTCGTCTATTTCATCAAATACAACAATAAGGCTCTTAGATGGTTCTAAAGAAACGACTATATCTGTTCCTACTTCCGTCTGCTTGTAAGTTAATTTATTTACACAATTGCTCCAAGCATTATAGACATACGCACTTCCCTTATTAGGAACAGTAACGGTACCATTATATACTGTATCACCTTCATTAAAGAAATAATAAATGTCATTCTCTGCAACATAGTGCATAGCTCTTACGCGATTGCTATGTGGAGACATGATGATTTCGTGTAATCCTTGCTTAGTTACATATTCCATAAGCATATCCAATTTTATCACATCACAATCCTTAATTACCTCTGGCATTTTTTCACCCGTGCAGATACCCTCTGGCAATGCGTCTATAAACCCAACCTTACCACCTGCTGTGATAAATTCTTCAATTCCAACTCCAGTTTCTTTAGTGATATACTGTGCATATGGAACTATCAAGAGTTTATGTTTTCTATCGTTCACTATTAATTCTTTTCCTATTTCCGTCTTATAAAAATCTCTTTCTTCAAAAACGTCACTTGGTACAAAATTAAAATCAACTTGATTGTCCCATAAAATTCTTGCAGGTTTTTGCATAAGCATACATTCTCCTGTCCATTCTGCTTCTCCATGATATAGGATAGCTATAGGTGCATGTATCTTTCCGTCGCTAATCAAGTCACAAATACGATTCCCATATCCCATCAATTTACCGAAATGCCTATACTGCGGGTTGTTTCCTTGAGCATAAAAATGTGGTGGACAGTCTTTATCCGGATATTTCCCGCTATTAAATGCATGGGGAACGAAGACATTGATACCTCTTACCATAAAATGATCTAAAAGATATTTCTCTAAACGAATTCCTTCGCTCCATCCATAGTTACCAAATATTTCACACATCGTATTCCCATTCATATTTGGATTTAACGCACCTAAAGAAGATCCTAACTTACCCAACGCATATTGAAAAAATTCTCCATCACCGATATAACCAAAAATAGTTTTTTCTTTTAAATCTTCACTCTTTGGAAATATCTGACGAGTAACAACATCAATGCCCGCCATCGACTGCCATTTAAGACCACGAAAAAAGTGCCCCAGACTTGTAGCAGTTCTGGCATGCTGGTTGTTATCCTCAATCACATGACCAATATATTCCACCCCGCGTTCTCTACACCATTGACCAATTTGTTTTGAAAAATCTTCTTCAACAAGCCTTGTCACACAATCCATATAGATATATCTTATTCGTGCAGTCTCCTCTTTGTCATAGTCATTATTCCAAAGAAGAGGTATAAGATTTTTCCAATTTTCGCCCAGTTTTTCTTTTAACAAAACTTCCAGTTCCCTACTATATGGCAAATCCTGCTCTATTCCAAGATAATTATAATGTTTGCAATAATTTCCGTTACCAAGTTCAGGTTCATCAGAGAAAAAGCCAGCAATTGTCGTTCCAAACTTATCCTTATAATGATCATAATGAGGTTCATATACTTCCTCAATAAGAATTCGGCAAGAATCTTTATCCATCATGTTGATATAGTTTCGATGTACACCTGTGTTACGGGAAAGACTACAAACTTCGATAGTCCACTCACCTTCTGGTGCCTTCCAGTTTAAAATTCCATTATTTATATTGTCTTTTAAATCTACAAATGTATCTTTGCTATAGGCAGTACATGAAAATAACATGTCATCTTTAAACTTTTTAAAGAATTTAAAATTATTACCAACTAACATCATTATATAAAACATTATGTCTTTATTCATTTTAGGATGAATTAACTTGTTGAGATTCAGATTAACCTTCTTACCCGATTTGACTTTAATCTGTCTGTTACAGATACTCTGCCTTTTTAATTCCATGGGTGCATTTTCCACCCCACCATTGGCATAACCAGTTGGGAAGTGTTTATCGTCAAGAATCCATACTTTCATTCCACGTTTTTCTGCTTCGTCAAGAATAATATCTAAATCTTTCCACCATTGTTCTTTACAAAACTCTTTGTGTGGTCGCGCTTCAACACAGAAAGCTTTCATATTGGCTTCATCAATAGCTTGAACCATTCTGCGGTAGGTTTCTTCTGGTTCTCCATGAACCCATAAAAATGGCATCATGTGATTACTTTCTCGATTATTTAACAATTTTTCTATCCTAGTATTCATTTTTTCTCCACTCCCCTTATCTCTATTTATAGACAAAAATCTGCTATTTTATATAATTATACTACTCCTTAGTCCATTTTTATATGTCCTATGTCTACTAATTTAGTGACATATCTTAACCTTATTATTGTGTGATTAAAATATTTATTCTATAATAATAAATATATCACTCTGAAAGGTGGCTAATTATGACACGACAGGAATTTGAAGAGGCTCTGATCCCCTTAACTCCAGAAGAGGAAACCTATAAAATAAATCCTAATTTTAATATAGATGATTATATTTCTCTATATAAAAATTACCAACAAAATAATATTCCAATCAATGATATTAAGAAAAACTATATATTTATTTCTAGCTGTAATATTTTCCCCCAAAAAAAAGATATCAAACATTTCAAATCAAATGATATCGCATTTAATCGTAATGATCGTTTTTTTAATAGCCCGGTACATTCCCATGATTATATTGAACTAAATTATGTTTTTTCTGGTTGCTGCACTGCTATAATTAATAATCAATCTATTCCACTTACTACTGGTGATATCTGTATTATGGATACACGTGTTTCACACACCTTTTTACCTTGCAGTGAACCCGACATTGTTCTTAATATTTTAATGTCCACCGATTATTTTTCTAGTTCATTTCTTAGCAGTCTTCGTTTTGACAGTCCAGTAACAAAATTTTTAGCTGATGTCATAACCAAGAGTAATGAGCACAATCAATATTTGATATTTCATACTGCTCAAAATTCATTAGTAAAAGAATTAATTGAAAATATGATAATTGAATATTTATATCCAGGGATTTGTTGCGAAAGTGTTCTCCGATTTAATTTAAACCTTCTTTTTATTGAACTTGTCCGTTGTTATCAGGCCTATAAAGAGAAAAAACATCATAAAAAAGGGAATCGCTATTTGACAGAAATCCTTGATTATATGGATACCCATTGCACCACTTGTACCTTAACTGAAGTTGCATCTAAATTCAATTTCAACCCAAACTACCTATCACGTATGATAAAGGAGAAAACCGGTTCCAATTTCCAGGACATTCTCTGTGATTGTAGAATGAACCGAGTAGTCTTTCTATTAAGAAATTCTGATATGCCAATCTATATGATTGCCAATGAATGTGGCTACCAGAACCAGAGCTTTTTTAGAAAAAAATTCACCGAATATTACCAGCAAACTCCAAAAGAATATCGGGATTCATTATCAAAATAGTTCCTTCCTAGATAAAAGAATAGCCATCTCTTTTTTAGAAAGAAATGGTTATTCTTTTATTCTTATTTCGCATATTTATCTAGAATCCCTATAATTTCGTCTACCTTTTCATCACCATGTCCTTCTTCAAAAGCTTGTTTCACACAGGACTTAATGTGACGATCAAGGATTTTTAAATTTGTCTTTTTAAGCAATGCTTGCACTGCAAGTATTTGCTTAGAGATATCAACACAATATCTTTCATCTTCAATCATCTTCATTATTCCCTCTATCTGTCCTTTTGAGGTCTTTAATAAATTCATGATTTCTTGGTCTTTTTTTGTCATTTTACTCCTCCACTTAACTGATTTCAACTACTTCATACCCTGCATCCTCAACGACTGCTTTTAATATTTCATCTGAAGTTTCACCATTTAGTTCTACGACTGCAACTTTATCGTCTAAATCAACAGTTATTGATGCTACACCATCCACTTCCACAAGTGCATTCTCAACTCTTTTGACACAATGTCCACAACTCATACCCTCAATAATAATTTTCTTTGTCATATCCATCAATCCTTTCTTAATTTCCTTAATATCTTGGCTTAAATCTCTTAAGTCTTAAAGCATTCGATAATACTGATATGGAGCTAAATGACATAGCCGCTGCTGCAATCATTGGATTTAATAATGGACCACCCAATAAGTATAGGATTCCAGCTGCAACTGGAATGCCAGCAGTATTATATCCAAAAGCCCAAAATAAATTTTGTTTAATATTAGTTATCGTTTTTTTACTTAGTTGAATAGCAGTAGGTACATCCATCAAATCACTTTTCATTAATACGATATCAGCAGATTCCATTGCAACATCAGTTCCTGAGCCTATAGCAATCCCTATATCCGCCTGTGCTAGTGCTGGAGCATCATTGATTCCATCTCCCACCATTGCAACTTTTAGTCCTTCATCTTGAAGTTTTTTCACCTCGTTTGCTTTATCCTGCGGTAAAACTTCTGCTAAAACCCTATCAATGCCAACCTGTTTTGCAATTGCTTTGGCAGTTTTTTCATTATCTCCAGTGATCATTGCAACCTCTATACCCATCTCATGCAATACTTCGATTGCTTTCTTACTACTCTTTTTCACTACATCCGCCACAGCTATAATTCCTACAAACTTATTATCAATAGCGATAAACATGGGTGTCTTGCCTTCTTCCGCTAACCTATCCGACTCATGCTCTAATATAACTTCAATACCTTTATCTTTCATCAGCTTTAAATTACCCAAAATCATCGTTTTTCCTTGAATATTCACTATAACCCCGTGTCCTGGAATCGCTTCAAAAGATTCAACACTAATTAATTTCATGTCTTTTATTTCGGCTTCATTTACAATAGCCTCTCCCAACGGATGCTCTGAGCCTTTTTCTGCAGAAGCGGATAATTGTAATAACATATCTTTTTCAAAACCATTTATTGTAATAATGTCTGTAACTCTTGGCTTCCCCTCAGTAATTGTTCCCGTTTTATCAAATACTATTGTCTGTATCTTATGTGCAATTTCTAATGATTCGCCTCCTTTGATAAGAACACCATATTCCGCCCCCTTACCAGTTCCAACCATAATTGCAGTAGGTGTTGCTAATCCTAGTGCACAGGGACAAGCAATCACAAGTACAGAAACGAATATAGTCAATGCAAATTCTATAGATTGACCAGATAAAAACCATATTACACCTGCAATAATTGCAATCAGTATTACAATAGGTACAAAATAACCTGATATGATATCTGCCATTTTTGCTATGGGTGCTTTTGTCCCTTGTGCCTCTTCAACTAATTTAATAATTTGTGCTAACGCTGTATCTTTACCTACTTTTGTAGCCTTAAATTGTATTGTCCCATTTTTATTAATACTTGCGCCAATGATTTTGCTTCCAGCACTTTTTTCTACTGGAATACTCTCACCCGTAAGCATAGATTCATCAACTGATGTCCTACCGTCAATAACAACACCATCCACCGGAATTTTCTCTCCTGGCTTTACAACTATAGTATCTCCAACTTCTACCTCTTCTATCGGTATAGTCATCTCTTTTCCATCATGTGTAATGGTTGCTGTCTTAGGAGTGAGACTCATTAATTTTTTGATTGCTTCTGACGTTTTTCCTTTCGCGACAGATTCAAGATATTTTCCTAGAAGGATAAGTGTTACTATAACACCAACTGATTCAAAGTACAATGCTCTTACATAATCCGTATTCCCAATAATTATTTGAAAGATTGCATATAGTCCATATAGAAATGCTGCACCAGTTCCAATGGCAACTAATGAATCCATATTAGGCTCTCTACGTATAAGTTTATTAAATCCTGAAGTATAAAACTTATACCCTGCAGCTACTACTGGTATAGTTAGCACTACTTGAATAATTGCAAAACGCAAAGGATACATATGTGGAGTAATTACTTCAGGTATCGGAAGCCCCAACATATGACCCATGGCAATATACAGTAGTGGAACAGAAAAAACAGCTGATACAATAAACTTATTCCATAATGTTTGTATTTGTTTTTGTCTACGATCCTTCTCTTCATCTTTTTTAGTACTAGCTTCAATTTCCAACGGCTTATATCCAGCCTTGACAATTGCATTCTTTATCTCTGATATTCTTGTCTTAGAAGGGTCATAGATTACTCTCGCCTTTTCAGTAGCAAAGTTAACATTTGCCTCTGCTATACCTTCCAGTTTTTTTATATGTCTTTCACTCGCTGCAGAGCAAGCAGCACAAGTCATACCCTCAATAGGAATAATGACTTCCTTCGCTGTTGCTTCTTTATTCTCTTCAATGCCGTATCCAGCTTTGACAACTATATCTTTAATACTTTCGACATCAACTTGCTGCTCATCAAATTCCACAACTAGCTTTTCTGTTGCAAAATTAACATTTGCCAATTGTACACCATCCATTTTGCCTACATTTTTTTCTACCGCATTGGCACAGGCTGAACAAGTCATACCAGTTATTTGTAGCGATTCTTTTTTTATCATTTCATCCACCTCTTTTTTACCCCCACCCCACCCGGGGTCTAATTTTATTTTTAGTATATTCTAACTATTCCGATTTGTCAACTTAGAAATTGAATTTTGTTTCTATTACTTTTTATATTGCTATTCTATTGCTCAGAATATGTATATCCTCTATTAATCTGTTGTTTTTTATGTGCTTATAAGGTATAATCAAAATGAATTTGTAAAACTATAGTAAATTAATAGTTGTTTAAATGTGAAACCTATGATAGAATATATCTGTAAAATATGACTAGGTCATAAAGTCTGGTTATAACAACAGTCGTAATTGCATAAGCAATTACTTCACACCGTTATATATTTATAAAGTAAGGAGAACTGACAATATGAAATTATCTGAATTAAAAATTGGCAGTGTTGTCGTGCCTATTCCTATTATTCAAGGAGGAATGGCTGTGCGAATTTCAACCGCTCCTTTAGCAGCAGCAGTTGCAAATGAAGGAGGTATTGGGGTCATTGCGGGAACTGGAATGACTTTAGATGAGCTGAAAGCTGAAATTCGTGAAGCAAGAAAACTAACACAAGGTGTACTTGGTGTTAATGTCCTTTTTGCTGTTAAAGAATTTGCTGAACTAGTGAAAACAGCAATACATGAAGGAATTGATTTAGTAATATCTGGTGCTGGGTTTTCTAGAGATATGTTTACTTGGGGAAAAGAAAATAATGTTCCCATTGTGCCAATAGTATCTTCTGCCAGACTAGCAAAATTAGCTGAAAAAATGGGTGCTTCCGCAGTTATCGTAGAGGGTAAAGAGGCTGGCGGACATCTCGGAACAGATCGTCCATTAACTGATATATTACCTGAAGTAATTCATGCTGTTAAAATTCCTGTGATTGGAGCAGGCGGCATCATTGATGGAAAAGATATTGCTAGAGTGATGAAGATAGGAGCAAATGGGGTTCAAATGGGTACACGATTCGCAGCTAGTATTGAATCAAATGCTTCTGAGTTCTTCAAAAATATGTATATAGATGCAAAAAAAGAAGATGTGATTCATGTAAAAAGTCCCGTAGGACTATTAGGCCAAGGACTTAAGAGTTATTTCTCCAACCTATTGGAAAGTGACAGCAACCCTAAAATAAAAAAGTGTGAGAATTGCTTGAAACGATGTTCTCGAAGTTTTTGTATTATGGATGCTTTATATAATTCATACAAAGGCGGCGAAGAAGACGAAAAAAGAGCACTTGTTTTTTCTGGAGAACATGTTTACAGAATAAAAGAAATTTTATCTACAAATGAAATTTTCAAAAGATTATTAGCTGAAGTAAAAGATGCATAAGCTATTTTTATACTGAAGTACAAAGGATATCCACTATAATATTTCTGGATATCCTTTTTTAGAGCATTTTTTAGTAATTACACTTCGAGGTGGTAATATAACTCTATATTAACTCTGTTGGCAGGATTACGACAAATTCCGCACCCTCTGTATTCCTATTATGAGCCTCAATATACCCACCATGTTTTTCTACAATGGTCTTCGTTATTGCCATTCCAAGTCCTGTATCACCTTTTCTGCCTTTATAAAAACGTTCAAAAATTCTAGTCATATCCTCATTTTTGAAGCCATTACCGTCATCATTTATAATAACCTTAATACTATTATTTTCTACTGTTATTGCTACATGAACTTCTTTGTCTGCATACCTAATACAATTCCCAAGAATATTAATGAACGCTTGAACCATTTTATCTTCGTCCATATATATGTGAATATCTTGATTAGGTATGAAATGTAGATTAATATCGTTTTGCATAGCAAGGCCATTCACTTTTTCTAAAGACTGAATAATGATAGCATTCATACTTGCCTTTTTGAAATTATAAAATGATTCAAGTGATTCAAGTTTTGATAGAAAAATAATTTCTTCAACAATCTTTTTAAGCCGTTTACTCTCAGCTACTATTATATTGAGTGCATTCACATTATCTTCAAATATTCCATCTTTAATCGCTTCCGCATAACCTTGAATAGACATAAGGGGTGTCTTTAATTCATGGGAAGCATTTTGCATAAATCTTTTTTGAGAGACATCATATTCCTTTAATTCGATTGCCATTTGATTAATAGTATCCCCTAGTTCTTCAAGTTCATCACCAGTATGAATATCTACTGTTGCATCAAAATCCCTTTTTGCTAATAATTCAGTTCTCTTTTTAAGCTGAATTATTGGCTTCGCTATACTTTTGGCAAATATAACGCCAAATACAATTGCTATAGCACCAACAACAACCATTGAAGTTACGAGGACAGAAAAAATTTCTCGACTAATCATATTAATTTGCTCAGTAGAAATGTAAAGGAAAACCCATGCTTTAAAAGGTGTATCATTCCCTTTGGGGATCGGCACCGCCGTTGCAAGATACTTCTCTCCATTTATTCGAATGGTGAAGTTTTTAAACTTTGATTTCTTAATATGTATTTCAATCTTTTTTAATGTATCATTACTTATTATACTATTAGAGTCATTACTTGATGATAACACATTGATTTGACCTCTAGCATTTTCAATGAGTATTTTAAATTGACTTTCCAAACCTAATCGACTCATCTGTATTCTTTGAAGAATGAGGTTTCTCAATTGTGAACGATTAATATCCTCTCGTGTCCGTATCTCATTTTTAAACATATGAATTACAATTCTCGATTCCGCTCTCAATTCATCCATAATGTCATCTTGCATATACTTTTTAATTGAAATATTAAATAATGTCCCCATGAAAAGCAATGAAACAACAACAATAATCACATATGAACATACTATTTTCGTTGCAATTGTTTTTTTCATCAAATCACCTATTCACTTATTTTATAGCCATAACCCCATACTGTAGTAATCTCAACTTTAGATTCTATTTGTAATAATTTCTTTCTAATTCGTTTAACCAAATTATCAATTGCTCTTGTATCTCCTATATGATCATATCCCCATATACCCTGGATAAGTTGATCTCTTGTAAAAACTCTATTTCTATTTGTTACCAAATAATATAATAGCTCATATTCTTTCGATGTCATTTCTATTTCACAATTATCTTTCACTACCCTTCGCTCATTGGGGTAAATATCCAAATCTAAGCAATAGATAGTATTTTTCTGATTTGTTTCCTGTTTATCAATCCTCTTAAATATGTTTTTCATTCTTACTACCAATTCTCTCACACTAAATGGCTTTGATAAGTAGTCATCGCTTCCTAGCTCTAACCCTAATATCCTGTCAATCTCTTCATCCTTCGCAGACACAATTATTATAGGCACATCACTTATTTTTCGTATGTTTTTGCATAGTGTATAGCCATCCATTCCTGGCATCATAATATCTATCACTAACATATCACATGCTTCTTTCTGAAACATTTCAAAAGCAACTATCCCATCAGAAAAAACTTCTACCTCATACCCTTCTCTTAACAGATAACTTTTAATCAAATCACGTATGTTTTGTTCATCATCCACGATGTAAATCCGCTTTTTTTTCATAAGCAACCTCTCATGTATATATATTGATTAATTATATTATCTATTATTTAAATCGTAATGTCCATAAAAAGTTGTGGACTTGTGTGGTTGACCACCTTGAAAGTTCGGTACCCTGCCTTGGATGTTCGAAGATTCTTCTGTCACATCACTATTTTCTTGTGTCCTTTTTAATTTGTATTTCAATGCCTTTAACATGTAACATTATATAAACCTTTTTTGGAATAAAACTAAATAATTTGTGTAAATTCTGTGTAATTTAACTTTTTTATCATTCATCCGAGGTTCATTTGCACCTTTTATGTGTTATAATAATAAGAAATAGAATGAAAAAATATATGAAAGGAATGGGCGTTAGATGGATAAATTATTTTTTTTCTTAGATCATCTATATACCCTATATGATATTCCCATATGTTGTTTTTATGATAATGAAAGCAACTACATACCCGCAAAGGTTTTCCAAGATATCAATCCTTTTATACATGACGAAAAACTTAGAGCATACCTCATCGATAAATGGGAAGGGCAACCTTACCTTGAACTTGAAAACGATAGTATTGTCTATGGTTTCTGTCAAAATAAAAAAGGACTGATGTGTATCATTGGCCCAATCTCACTTAAGGTTTTAAGTAATAGCGAATTGTATCAATATAAGTCAAAGCATGGTTTACTAAGTTTTGATCACTTTAAAATAAGAAATGGTAATATAAAAAAAGCCGCCGCATTACTTTCACTAATCCATGAAAGAATAAACAACACCCAAATTAGTCTTAAAAGAATAATTGGAACAATTAATCTTGAAGATGTAAGCAGCAAAGTAACAGAAAAAGAGCTTTTCAATTACCAACTTAATAATACCGAATATAATCTTAATCACCATCCATACAATATGGAAAAAGTATACATGTCAGCGATTACAAATGGAGATCTAGATTTACTAACGGCAGCTATCAAACCAAACATGATAGAAAGCGTTGGCATATTAGCAAAATCGCCATACAAACAAATGGAATACATGTCTGTATCTGGTATAACACTATTTGCTCGAGCCGCAATAGAAGGCGGTGCAAATTCTGAAGAAGTATTTAATATATCGGATCTATATCTACAAAAACTGGCTTTATGCAAAGATGAGGTAGAATTAAATAAAATCGTTCAAAGTGCAAAGTTCGATTTCTGTCATTGTGTAATCCGTGCGAAAAAACGTCGTTCTGGCTCAATATATATTGATCAATGTAAAGATTATATAGCTAGGCATCTCAATAAAAACTTCACCCTAGAGGATATTGCAAATTCGATTGGGATAAATAAATGTTATCTCACTCATCATTTCTCTCTTAAAGAAGGAAAAACTTTAAAAAAATATATTCAACAAGAACGTATTAATGCATCTAAAAATATGCTTAAATATTCAAATCGCCCCATCTCTGTTATAGCAAAATATTTCTATTTCTCTTCTCAGAGTCATTTTGGTAGTGTTTTTAAAAAAATCACTAAAAAAACACCAGCAGCATTTCGTTCAGAGAACAAAAATAAAGGTTTCACAAATAATAAAAGCAACTGAGAGCGCCATAACAATGATACTCTTAGTTGCTTCTAATGTACAAACTAAACCGTTAATTTAACCTTTATTCATTGCAGTGATTAAACCATGTAATTGCTCCATAGTAACAGTTCCCTGACTCATAGCATATAATGATTGAATCTTAACACTACTAAGAAATGAATCTATATCCATTCCCAGTTCTACTGCACCACCGCTCATTTTATTTGTTAGCATAGCAACCAAATTTGCAGCAGCTGGCTCTTCTTTGATATCGGCAATAGTTGAATCCAATGTATATTTTTTCTTTAGTTTAACCGTTGAAGTTACATGTATTTTCTCACTGTGCAAAATATCCCTAGATGACTTTCCTACTAATATTTCGAAATCGCCACTTTCTACATGCCAATCTTTTAACTCAATATTATAATATGCAAATGCCCTTTTTCCTAAAGTAAAGGTAACTAACTTTTCTTCGCCAGCTTCAAGTTCAATCTTTCCAAATCCTTTCAACTCTTTTACAGGCCTAATAACGCTACTCTCAAGATCTTTAACATAAAGCTGAACTATTTCTTTCCCAGCTCTTTTTCCAGTATTTTTTATTTTGATATCTACTGTAATTTCTTCTGTATCTAACATCTCTTTTTTATCTAACTTAATGTCAGAATACTCAAAGGTAGTATAAGAAAGTCCGTGACCAAAGGGAAAGAGAGGCTCAATATTCGCTTTATCATAATAACGATATCCCACAAATATGCCTTCCCTATACTCAACCTTCTCGTGATCACCAGGAAAATTAATATAACAAGGAGTTTGACTAATCTTTTCTGGAAATGTCTCGGCGATTTTTCCTGAAGGATTGCAGTCACCAAAAACTATATCCGCGATAGCACCAGCCATTGCTTGACCTCCCAAATATGCCTCAAGTATTCCTTTAACTTGATTTATCCATGGCATTTCAATAGCAGATCCGTTAATTAAAACAACTACAATATTTTTTTGGACTTTTGCAATTTCCTCAATTATAAGATTTTGATTGTCAGGCAACCTCAAGTGTTTTCTATCTCCACCTTCTGCGTCATACCTTTCAGGCAGTCCCGCGAATACGATTGCAACATCGGAATTTAAGGCTGCCGTTTTTGCATCGCTTATCATATCGTGATTTTTTGCGTCATTTTCCAAAGAGTATCCATCGACATAGATTACTTCTGAGTCTTTAGCTACCTTCTGAATTTCATCAAATGGAATGTCTAATCTTGTAGGATTAATGCGTGAACTTCCTGCTCCCTGATATCTTGGTCTTTTTGCAAAAGGTCCAATGATTGCTATTTTTCCTTTCTTTTCTAAAGGAAGGACACTATCTTCATTCTTTAATAGAACCATGCTTTCCTGTGCTACTTTTTTAGCCAAAAAATGATGTGCCATTTTATCATAGGTTGCGTCTGTTTTTTTATTATCAACTGTTTTAAATACGATATTCAAAATTCTTTCTACAGAAGTATTAAGAACTTCTTCAGATATAGAACCATCTTTTACTGCTTTTATAATTTTTTCTTTTCCCACTCCTGCACTAGTAGGCATTTCTAAATCTAGACCTGCTGACAAACCTAAATCTCTCTCACTTACGGCAAACCAATCGGACACTACAAAACCTTCAAATCCCCACTGCTCTCTTAGAATTTCTGTTAGAAGCATTTTATTTTGGGAACAAAATTCCCCATTTATTTTGTTATAAGCACACATTACAGTCCATGGCTGTGCTTCAACAACTGCGCCTTCAAAGCTTGCCAAATATATTTCCCTCAAGCTTCTTTCATCAATTACCACATCTATATTGAACCTTTTTGTTTCCTGATTATTTACTGCAAAATGTTTAAGGGATGTGCCTATCCCTTGACTCTGCACACCTTGTATATGCTTTATTGCAAGCTGTGATGATAAGTATGGATCTTCTGAATAATACTCAAAATTTCTACCACACAGAGGTGATCTCTTAATATTAGCTCCAGGTCCAAGGACAATTTGTACATCCTCCGCCTGACACTCCTCACCTATTGCAACCCCAACTTTTTCAACCAATTCTCTATTCCATGAACTAGCAAGTCCAGCCGCTGTAGGAAAACAGGTTGTCTTATCACTTTCGTTGATTCCCATATGATCGGATTCACCACTCTGTTTCCTAACCCCATGAGGTCCGTCTGTCATCATCATAGATGGTATTTCGTATTTTGGTAAAGCCTGCGTGTTCCAAAAGCCTTCACCACAACATAAACTTACTTTCTCTTCAATTGTCATTTCATTGATGATTTTTTTTATATCTCTACTCATATTAATTGATTTCCCCTCTTTCCTAAAATAATTTATAAACCTACTTTAAATATAATTGATATTTGAGATAGGTTATATCAATTAATTTATAATAATATCAAAATATTTAGTGTAAATTGTAGCAATGTTGCAAAAACGAAGGGCGTTCGATTTACCAAGTAAACTCGGTAAACCAAACGCCCTGCTGTTGCACTTTGAATCTATTCAGCATTAATTTCTTCTATACGTTCTTTAAAAGCTTCCAATCTTTCTTTTTCTTGTTCAATACGTTGCTCTAAATTTTCTGCAATTGTTTGAAGGATTTCTTTAATTGTATCAATATCTTCATCTTCTATGGCAGTTTTAAGCTCGCCTCTATGTGATTTTCTCTCTTCTCTATTTTCACCAATTCTTTCTTTTACTTCTTCTCTTTTACCTTGCCTCATTTCTTCTCTACGTGCTTCAAATTCTGCTTTCGCTTCTTCTGCTGTCATTTCACCATTTTCAATTTTTTCCAAGATTTCATTTCTAAAATCATCCCGTTCTAATTTTCGTTCTTCTTTTCGTATTTTACGCTCTTCACCTAATTCCTCTTTTAACTTGCGGAACTCTTCACGTATACTCTGATGTTCTGCTTGTAATGCTTCCATTTCATCTACCATGTCTGGAAGATATTCCTCATAGAGTTTTATTAAAGCCGCTCCTCTATTAACAACTTGTTCTGTTTCTTCAGCAAATGATACCATTGGTACAAGCAAAAATACCACCGCTAATGACATTGCTATTACTTTGTTAATCTGTTTTGATTTCAAAATTACCACTCCTTTAATTTGTTATTGTATTCATCTTACATCTATTATTATAGGTGTATTTTAAGTAATAAAAATGAATGAATTGTGTAATTTCTGTGTAATTTGAAAACTGATAATAGACAAACTCAAATCAATAACAAAATTCATATATTATATTATAAATTTTTTTGAGGAGAGATCTAATGATGATTTTAGATATGCAATACGCTGATGTAAACGGAGATTGTGTCCCAGATTGTGTTTTTCTAACTGGTGAACCTTTTGCTCCAGATACTTCTTTTTTTAAAAATATTAGGTTGAATATCCAAGATGGAAGAACCCATTGTCTCGCTAGTTTTCCACTACTTTATGATACTGGTTATGAACCACGTCTGTTTTTTGGTGATTTTACAGGTGATGGGGTAGCAGATATTTTTATAAGTATCGCTACTGGTGGCAGTGGAGGACTATATTACTACTACTTGTTTTCATATGTAAACAATCAATTAGTACCACTATTTAATCCAGAAACTTTTAATACTGGTCTGCCTTTTGACGTTATTTTTGAAGATGGTTACAAAGTGAGTGTAATCAGCAATGAACTGAATAAAAAATTCATCATAGATGTTAGCCAAAAGAAAGACATTTATACTAATATCTACGATAAAAGCGGAAAACTTATAAAACCTACTACAGGCTTTGTCATTGGATATGGAGGATTATACCCCATCTACACTGGCATGGATAATAGACTTGGATTATTCGGCATTCAAAAGATTGCTGGACTATATAATGCAGATACAATTGGATACGTAGAATCTCAATGGAAGTATGAACAATCACAATTAAATCTTCAGCGTATTAATGTTACTATTTTAGGCTATGATTATGAGTAACTTCAAAGTTACGCATAATCGTCTTTTTGCCTCTCCAACTAAAAGCGCGGTTTCCATATTTCCTTTTAAAAGCTTTGTTAGACATTAGTTTTAGTTCGTCATAGTTAAGCATAGAAATTACTTCTCTATCGAATGATTCTATCTTTGTAACTTGGATATCTTGATTATGTGGACATACATCTTGACATATATCACAACCAAAGACTAGTTTACTGCCATTCATTATACTGAGTTCTTCATTACTTAAATCCTCTTTTTTTTGTGTAATATATGATCGACATTTCAAAGGATTAATATCAAAGCTTCCGAGGATTGCTTCACCGGGACATGCCTTTACACATTCTAAACATTGCATACATGTTTTTTCTAGTGGTTTATCAACCTCAAAGGGATAATTATTGAGTATATAACCGATAAATATATATGAACCGTATTTTTCATTTATAATAAGACTGTTAATGCCATAGAACCCTAATCCAGCTTGGTATGCAAGGTATCTATCAACCAAAGGACCATCATCTACAAAGGCCAGATATTCAAATTCATCTAATGCTTTTTTAAGATGCTTCCCAATACTCTCTAGTTTATTTTTAACTACAATATGATAGTCCAAACCATATGTATATTTTGATATATTTGATTCTTGGATTTGCCCAACATAATATGGAAAAATACATACAATGATAGACTGAACATTTGGCATCGTCAACTTTGGATCTATTCTTTTTTTTAGATTTGGTTCCTCAAAACCGGTGTACAATCCTTTTCGAGCTCTATCCTGTAACCTTTGTTCTAATTCTAGATATGGACCAACATTCGCAATACCTACACAATCTATATCAAGTTGTCTGCAAAAATCTTTAAGTTTGTCTTTCATTGAAAAGCGCTCCTAATAAAAAGAATTAGGTATATTATATACATAATGATTCATAAAGTATAGTGTCTGAAAAAGATTTACATATGATTGTCCATTTATAATTTCATAAATAATCAGAAAAGTCGCTAGTATATATCCAACCCGCAATTATGGCAGTAATCGGCGCAACGAGTACAAGTCCTATACTTCCTACCACTGTTCTCATTATTTCAGCACTCACTATCTTAAGGTTAATAATTCTCATAAAGCTAGAATTCTTAGTCATGAACAACATAAGCAAGGTTAAATATCCTCCAGAATAAGCTAATAATAGTGTTGTTGTCATTGTCCCGATAACAGCTTTTCCTATATTGATGCCAGAAGTAATGAGTTCTATACAGCCTATATCTGGTTTCTTACACTTAATTTCTTCCATTGAAGCAGCGACATCCATCGCTATATCCATTGCTGCGCCAGATGCACCGATAATGATTGCGGCATAGAATATATGCCTCATATTTAAATCTAGATGTCCACTAAAAACTAATGTTTCCGCAAAGGGTGCCGTCATCCCATAAAGCCCTAACCTTCCACCAAAAAAAATAGTGATACCTATTGTAACAAATATTCCGCATAAAGTGCCTAAAAATGCAGAGACACCTTTTTTGGTAAAACCAGCAACTGAGAAAATAATGATTGCAGATAATAATGTCAATACTAATATACTTATTAGAAGTGGTTCTTTTCCTTCTAATAAACCAGGTATTAATACATTCCATATAATAAATAAACTAGCTATAAAGGAGAACAATGCCCTTAAACCAGTATATCCAGCATAAATAATCAAACATATTACAAAGAGTCCAAATAATACGAGGTGCCATCCTTGTCTATAATAATCTATCGCTTTTACTCCTCTAATCTTACCATTTTCTTCCCAAATCCCAACTACAATGTTATCCCCTGTACTATAGTAATTATCATAATCCAACTTACCAACCAACTGATTAACTGCTTCCATTTTTTCACCCTCTAATTCACCTTCAAGTACCTCTACTACGAGTGACTGATATCCAATCTTAGAAATTCCTGATTGAATCATTTCGGAATCATCTGTTTCTAGTACTTTCGCTTTCACTTCTTGAATATTATTATTTGAAATACTCGAATCACTATAGAAAAACATATTCATCATCAATATGATTAAACCTACTGTTATAAGTATAGGCATCGCTTTTTTCAAACTATACACTTCCCTTTTTTAATATTTCTTAGTTTTAAATACATACTAAATAGCCAGGATTTCATTTCCTGGCTATTTAGTATGTAGACATCCTATTTGAATTATTTTGTTAATTCAAATCCTAATAAACTTGCCATTGCCATTGCTATTTCAGTATTGTCTTTATATCCTCCAAAACTCTCTGCCCCAACACCTTTTGCTGACATCGGGATAGCTGTTGCTGAGTGAGCAAAAGTCGTCCATTCAAGATTTGTTCTTTGGGAAACAATATGCGTAGTAGCAATCGCTGTAGGTTCATAACCACCATATACACTACCTTCATATTGACTATCTGCAATATCCATGGCTTTAATTATTTCTGCTTTTTCTTCTTCTGTTAAATCATTCAAACCTAGTTCTTCTTCAACATACTTAAAGTATGCTTCTCTATCACCATCATAAATTTTTGTCAATACATCTTCAACTGATACATTCACTTCTTTGAGCTCATCAAGATTTAGAAAATAGTTTTTTGCAAATCCTAGCCCCATGCCACCTGTTTCATGGTCACCCACAACTACAATTAGTGTCTCATTTGGATGCGCTTCATAAAATTCGATAGCCTCTGCTATTGCTGCGTCAAAAGCCAACGTATCATGTATTGAACCAGCAGCATCATTCGCATGACAAGCATGGTCTATTCGTCCAGCTTCAACCATCAAGAAGAAACCGTTCTTATACGTTGATAATACATCTATACCCTTTTCAGTAATTTCTGCTAAGCTAGGCGTATCATTTGTTTTTTTCCTATCCAATTCATATGGTAAATGTGAAGATGCTAGCGTCGCAATAACCTTATCTCCAGCTTTTGGTGAATATTTTCTGAAGGACTCGGATGCAGCCGCACTTTCAAAAATAGTATACCCTTTTTGCTCAAATTCGCTTAATACATTTCTGTCATCTTCTCTTTTAGATTTACCCCACTCCCAGTCTTGTGGAACAAAATGTCTATTCCCTCCACCTGCAAAGAAATCAACACCACTATCTAAAAAATCTGCAGCAATTTCATTTTCATTGTTTCTATTTGCATTATGGGAAGCAAATACTGCTGGCGTTGCATGCGTAAGTCTTGTCGTGGTGATGATACCTGTAGCAATTCCTTTTTCTTCTGCTAATTCTATCAGTGATTTCACTTCTGTACCGTCAGGTTTTAAAGAAATAACACCATTGTTTGTTTTGTGACCTGTTGCAAGCGCAGTTCCAGCAGCTGCAGAATCAGTTACCAAAGAATCTGAAGAATGGGTAGTATTAATCCCTGCTAATGGAAATGTGTTCATCAATAGTTTTGTATTCTTATCCTCTGATACTTCTTGCTTATAAAATTCAGCTAATTGTCTTTGTGCCGCTCCTAACCCATCACCAATAAAATAAAAAACATACTTAGGTGCATTTGCTTTTGCCTCAGCAACCGTTGGTTTAAAACCTACAAAACCATTGACTACTAAAAGTGTAACCAACATAATTGATAGTATTACTCTTGATAATGTGTTTCTCTTAAACATAATAAAACCCCCTTATAATTTAATTTTTTTCTATCTAAGTAGTAATTTAACTTGTCAACGTTAATTTTTGATTAAGGTTTTATTAATATCAAGTAAAACTTTCCAGACTATACAAAATCATCTTCTCTTATCATCTCTAAATTTCATCTAATAATATTCTATTGATACCATTAACAAATGCCATAGCGCTAGCTTTGATTACATCTGTATCAATCGCCTTTGCATGATAATTTTTTTCTTCATATTCCAATTGTATATTCACCTTTCCCAACGCAGTTGTACCTCTGGAAATACTATTTATCCTATATTCATTTAACGTCGTATCAATTTTTATTATTCTTTTGATTGTATTAAATAGTGCTTCAACAGGCCCATTTCCATTGGCACTTTCTACTACAATCTGATTATCTCTTTTTAGTTTAACCGTTGCTGTCGGAAATGAGGCATTACTAATCACTTGAAAGTCTACTAATTCATAAAGTTTAATACCTTCATCATTCGTATTTTCATTGTTATGATATTGTCGAAACAAATGATAAACGTCATTATAATATACCTCTTTCTTTTGATCGGCCAACTTTAAAAATGCGGCATAAATCTCATCAAAAAATCTCTGTTCCATATCCTTGTACCCCAAATCTCCTGCAACCTTTTTAAATGCATGTCGCCCTGACCTTGCCGTTAGGATGAATTCCATTTCTTCTGCTCCCACTTCATCTGGATGTATAATTTCATAGGCACTTCTCGATTTTAATAATCCATCTTGATGAATACCCGATGAATGTGCAAAGGCATTGTCACCTGTAATCGCTTTATTAACCTGAACCTCTAATCCCATAGAAGCACTTACAAGCTTTGAAGTCCTTATAATCTCTGGTGTTATGATATCAGTATGCGCCTTATAATACGTAGGATGCACCTTCAATCCCATCACTACCTCTTCGAGTGAAGCATTTCCAGCCCTTTCACCAATACCATTGATGGTACATTCAACTTTATCTGCTCCACTTTTAATCGCTATTAATGTGTTTGCTGTCGCCAATCCTGTATCATTGTGACAGTGAACACTCAACATTACATTGTCATTTAAGTTTTTTAATCTTTCATTAATCTTCCTTATGAGTTTCCCGAATTGTTCAGGAACTGCATAACCTACAGTGTCAGGGATATTAATAATGGTTGCCCCTGCCTTCACAACACTCTCAATTGTTTTCCAAAGATATTCAAAGTCAGATCGTGATGCATCCTCAGTTGAATACTGTACATCAGGTAATAATTTTCTTGCATATTTAACAGCCTCAACGCCCATTTCTAATACTTGGTCTCTAGACCTATTGAACTTCTTACTAACATGTACATCCGATGAACCTAATACAATGTGAATCATTGGTTTTTCCGCATGTTTCACACTATGATAGACTGCATCAATATCACTTTTCACTGCCCTTCCCAACGCTGTTACTACCATGTCTTTGCCCATCATCTTGGCGATTGCTTCTACTGCTTTAAAATCACCCTCCGATGAAGCTGAAAAGCCCGCCTCAATCATATCAACATTTAGACGTTTTAATTGCTTAGCAATTTCTACTTTTTCTAATAAATTCAATTTTGCGCCTGGAACCTGTTCGCCATCTCTAAGGGTTGTGTCCAATACATAAATCTTTTTACTCATCATAACACCTCCGAATTTTATTTTTTTATAATAAAAAAACCTCTCGTCTCATTTTCAGAGACGAAAGGTTAACTTTCGCGGTACCACTCTAATCTATTCTTGTAAACAAGAATAGGCTCAAATAAATACGGACAACTTATTTATTGCTGTCGATATCCTGCCATTATAACGGTTGGCTTCCGTCCCCACCTACTTTTCTTTCAGCGGGCAGCTCTAAGGTGAGTTCAATATCTTCAGGCTTCTGTTTCTCACCAACCAACAGATCTCTTAAAACCATCCGCTACCTACTATTCCTCGTCATAGCTTTTTTAGATATTTTTATGTAATTGAAAAAATTATAGCATATATACTTTGTCCACTGCAAGTATTTTTTATTTTTTTTCTATTTTTTTACTATGCTAAAATATCTCGAATAGACAAATTCCTTGACCGACCCTCTAACAACGATTTTGGTCGACTACATGTACTTGACAGTTCTATTGCGCTCCCTTCATTAGATGAATCATAAATACCCTGCATTATATCTAATACATGATATGAAAGTTCACCACTAGCCCTGTGTTCCATTCCACTTTGTAATGCATATGCCATGTCCGCTACACCAAGTCCTCTACTGTTTTCTAAAAATTTATGGGTATACGGCATTTTCTTTTTACGAAAATACCCTTTTTTCATATGTACTGAACACCCCATCAATGGAAATGGCGAAGTGCCAAAGAAATTAGGATCGCTAATATACAAAATTCCTTCCGTACCATATATCTCAATACTCGGATTATAGCCGACACTATCTTTTGTAGTGATAATGGTTGCTGGAACACCTGATTCAAATTCCATTATACCTAAAGTCGTTGTTGGGGTTTCAATTTTAATTTTCTTATCATACTCTGGTGATTTTTTATTAGAAAATATTCTTTCTTTAAATGGCATATGTGCTGACCCCATTACCTTCTTTACAGGTCCTAACAAAGAAACAAGTGCTGTAATATAATATGGTCCCATATCGAATAAAGGACCCCCACCAGGTTTGAAGTAGAAGTTAGGCTTGTTTACCTCCCTTGAGGTGGATGGTGCACCAACATAAACAGCATTCACTGCAATAGGTTTACCGATCGCGCCTTCATCAATAAGTTTACGACTGGTTTGCAAACCTGCGCCCATAAAAGTATCTGGTGCACACCCAATCATTAAATTCTTTTGCTTAGATTTTTCTACAAGTTCCATACCTTGCTTTCTTGTAATTGCAAGAGGTTTTTCGCAATATACATGCTTTCCAGCTTCTAAAGCTGCCATATTTATTGGATAATGTGCTTCTGGCCCAGTAAGATTTACTACAATCTGTATTTCTGGGTCTTCTAGTAATTTCTCCGTTGTTACATATACCTTTTGAATATTATATTTTTCAGCCTTTTCTTCCGCTTTTTTCATTGTTCTATTTGAACAAGCTGCAACCTCTATTATGTCGAATTTTTTTGTAAAATTTTTGAAATAGATGTCGCTTATCGCGCCACAACCAATTACACCAATTTTCACTTTTTTCAATATTAACCCTCCCTATATTTTTTCTTAAATAATTAATACTCAACAGAATATAGGAAAAGACCTTGTGGTGGTGCTGTAGGCCCTGCCAACGCCCTGTCTTTCTGTGCTAATATGTGTTCTACTTGTTCTGGCTTCATTCTTCCCAATCCGACTTCAAGTAAAGTACCAACAATGATCCTTACCATTTTATGCAAAAAGCCATTGCCATGCATTATAATTGTAATGGTTTCTTCTTCTTGGCTAATATCTATTGCATATATTGTTCTAATACTTGATTTTTTCTTTGATTTTGCATCTCTAAAGCTTGAAAAGTCATGCTCACCTAACAAGAAAGTCGCCGCATATTTCATAGCTCTAATATCTATTTTTTCTGGGATATGTACAATATGCTTTCTCAAAAAAGGATTCTGAACTCTATCATTCCAAATCCTATACATATATTTTTTTGATACTACATTATATCTAGCATGAAATCTTTCATGTACTTCTACTACCTGCTTAATTACAATATCGTCTGGTAGATATTTATTTAAATACTCCATCATTTTAACGGTAGTTTTTTTATCTTTTGTTTTAAAGTTTGCCACCTGCTCTATGGCATGAACACCAGCATCGGTTCTACCTGAGCCGATAATCTCAATATTTTCACCAATCATTTTAGTGAGTACACTTTCAATTTTACCCTGAATATTCATCTCTGACTTCCCAAGTCTTTGCCAACCTTTATATCTTGAACCATCATATTGAATCACAAGCTTGATATTTCTCATTCTTTTCCTCCTTATTACTTTTCTTTCCATTTTGCTAGTGCATCAGCTAATGCAGAATTTAATGGTTCATTGGTATCCTGTTTCTTTAAAAATTTATTCACTTCTCTTTTATTTAGTTTGCCCTTTTGACCCTTCTTTCGTTCATTAAATGCTGATAATTTTTCTCGATGTCCACAAGGGCAAGTAAATATTTTTTT
The DNA here is from genome assembly GCA_963662695.2 of Clostridia bacterium. Classification (GTDB taxonomy): domain Bacteria; phylum Bacillota; class Clostridia; order SK-Y3; family SK-Y3. Next base: position 611,480 of record CAXXDC010000002.1, read on the forward strand.
CTCTCCTGAACCTCTTATCTCCATTTTTTTATGGCAATTGGGACACCTTGCATTTGAAACTTGAGAAATCATAGTACGATATCCACATTCCCGATCTTGACATACATGCATTTTTCCCTTTTTCCCATTAACCTCTAAGAGGAACTTACCGCAATCTGGACATTTTGTTCTTGTGATATTATCATGTTTAAATTGAACCTTGCTACCAGTTACTGTTGAAACCAGTTTCGTCGCATATTTTTTCATATCATCTGTGAATCCCTTGGCACTCACTGTTCCTTTACTGATTTCTAAGAGCTGTTGTTCCCACTTAGCTGTTAGCTCTGGTGATTTGAGATCAACTGGAACAATGTCGATCAATTGCTTTCCTTTTGAAGTAGGAAAAAGCTCTTTCCCTTTCTTTTCAACATAAAATGTATTAAATAATTTTTCAATAATATCTGCTCTTGTTGCAGGTGTACCCAATCCACTCGTATTGCTAATTGCTTTTTTCAGCGATGCATTGTCAATAAATTTTTCTGGATGTTCCATTGCTGACAGCAATGTCGCCTCATTATATCTTGCTGGTGGCTTCGTTTTTCCATTAATCAATTTTACAACATTTATTTTAAGTGTTGACCCTTGCTTGATTTCAGGCAACGACTGATCTTTTTCATCATCTTCTATCTCATCATCAGTATTAACGAAGCTATCATAGATCGCTTTCCATCCCTTAGATTTTACAACTCTTCCCCTAGCTGTAAAGGTTTCTCCCTTTACAGATACAGTAATAGTTGTCTGTTCATATTCAAAAGGAGTATCCAATACAGCAATAAATCTTTTTACAATTAAATCATAGATATGGCGTTCTTCTGTCGTAAGTGATCCCATATCAACATACTGCTCTGTAGGAATAATCGCATGGTGATCCGATACCTTGCTATTATCAACAAACCTTTTTGTTGTACGAATCTTATTCCTCATTACATTGCTAACCAACGTCTTATAAGGCCCTACTGATATGCTTTTCAAACGTTCAGGTAATGTGGGTACAATATCTTCAGTGATATACCTTGAATCTGTCCTGGGATAAGTTACTAGTTTATGTCTTTCGTAAAGATTTTGCATAATTGATAATGTTTTTTTCGCTGAATATCCATACTTCCTATTGGCATCTCTCTGCAATTCTGTAAGATCGTAGGCAAGGGGTGGTAGTTCTTTCTTTGCTGTTTTTTTAACCTCATCAACTTTCCCTTCTTGCTCTTTTACTTTTCCTACGATTGCCTCTGCCATCTCTTTATTAAATATACGTGATTGATTGCTTTTTTTGTCTTTCCATTGTATTTTGAATCCTTTCACCTTTGCCTCAATTGTCCAATAATCTTTAGGTACAAATTTCCTAATTTCTTCTTCCCTCTCAACAATCATTGCCAGCGTTGGTGTTTGAACTCTACCTGCCGACAGTTGTGCATTGTATTTACAGGTTAATGCTCTTGTAACATTTAATCCTATCAGCCAATCGGCTTCAGCACGGCATTGCGCTGATTTATATAAATTTTCATATTGTTTTCCTGGTTTGAGATTATTAAATCCATCTCTAATCGCGTTATCTGTCTGAGATGAAATCCATAAACGTTTAATAGGCTTTTGCCATCTCGCTTTTTCAATAATCCATCTTGCTACCAACTCTCCTTCTCGACCAGCATCCGTTGCAATAACAAGTTCATCAATGTCTTTCCTATTCATTAAGTTCTTGACAGCGCTGTACTGTTGTACTGTCTTTTTAATCACTATGGTCTCCAAAGTTTTAGGAAGCATTGGTAAGTCTTCAAGCTTCCACGATTTATATTTGTTCCCATACACTTCTGGCTGTGCCAAAGTCACAAGGTGACCTAACGCCCATGTAACAATATATTTTGTTCCTATCAGGCAACCCTTCCCTTTTTGGTTGCATTTTAATACCTTTGCTATATCTCTACCCACCGAGGGTTTTTCTGCTAAAACTAAAGTTTTTCCCATGTTATTCTTCCTCTCATCATTCAATGTCTAATATTTTCTTTGTTTATTATTATAGTCTAGAATTAACTTTTTGTACATTTATTGAAAAATTTCTTTAACATTCACATTTAAACCTTTGTATATTTTTGATTCTGCCATTTCTCCATATCTACTAGTATTTATAGATGTAATTTCTCCATCTTCAAAATCATAAATAATGATTTCTCTATTTTCAGGGTTGACCAGCCAATATTCCTGTATTCCACTGTTTAAATATAAATCAAGTTTTGTGACCAAATCTCTACTCTTTGTGCTTTTTGAAAGGATTTCAACCACAAGAGCTGGTGTTCCCATATACTTATCTCTTTTATCTATTTTTTCTTCCAAATCACAAATCACTACAATATCAGGCTGTACAACATTTCTGTTTTTTTCATCATCAAATTTATTTAAAGTGATATCAAAAGGCGATACAAATGGGATGCATTTTTTCCCTTTAAACCAATTTATAAAAGCACTAAATAAAAAAACTTGTGCTTTTTGATGGCTAACAGTCGGTGATGCCATCATGTATACTTCTCCATCAATTAACTCATATCTCTTATCACTTATTTCTGCCATCTCTATAAATTCTTCATAGCTAACCTTTTTCCTATTGTAATTATAGTTAGTATTGATCTCTCTTATAATACCGTCACAAAAATCAGCATATACTTCATCATCATAAAAAACTAGTTTCGCAATACACTTCCCATTTTTCGTTACAATTACATCTTCTATCTTGCATAATTTGAGGTACTTACCAAAGTTGTTTTGTAATTCTGTTGAACGCACGATCATGACACCACTCCTCCTTTTTGTTTCTATAGCTATAATATTACAAACTAGCTATTTCGTCAAATCGTTTTAGCTAAAAAATACCAAGCGAGAAATATTTCTTATCGCTTGGTATTTTTTAATACTTATTGTGTGCTTTACTTTGTACGGTATACCTTTACATCATCATAGTATATGGTACGAGATCCTGAATCATTCCCTGATGCAAGACTAATTGTATCTATTGGATTAGACATATTAATTAATGTAATATCTGTCGCTTTCAATTCTCCATCAATATAGACATCATAATTATTATTTACTAAATCTATCACTAGCTTAATATGATACCAAGTATTAACCGAATATGACGCTAAAGGTATCAAATCATTATTATCATGGGCACTTGTGCTATATTGAATATAATCTCCAATGACACTAATTCTAAGTTTTCTATTTTCATAACCAGTTCCAATATCCATTGTCCCATTTTCAAAACTTGAAGTCGGATACACATATGATTCATATACAAGTTCTTTTACATCTGTTACATTAATTGATCTAGCAACTACAGTAGCCCATCCAGATGCACCTTCAATCCGTAAAGATTGTTCTCCTGTAACACTGACATCATCATTTATTTTATTGTTTTTATTATAATGTTCACTCCAATTTGCAGGATCATCTCCGACGTTCTCAGCTTCAAATGAATCATTAATCAAATAAGTAATTGGAATCTCTCCATTATCGTTACCTAATTTTTCAAAACTACCATCTTCATCTGAGTCAGCATAGAGTACTGGTCTATCTGTTCCATCTTCTATTTTCCAATAAGCTAAGTCATCATTTGAGTCACTATCAAATTCCCAGTTTGCATATGGATTATTATTTGTAACATCTCTAATATCGTCTAAAGACATCCCTTTTCCATTCAGTGTATTTTCTGGACTTGATACGGCATCCGATACTGTAGAACCATTGACTGTCATAATAGCTTTTGCATAGTTATCTTCTATGGTACCTTGATTCCACGCAGTAACTCTTCCTGTATAACCAGAAGCGGTAATTGCACTATTATATGCGATAGAATTTTTTATTAATCCACCATTATTACGTCCAACCAAGCCCCCTGCAGTAGGCTTCCAATTGGCATTTGCACTTACATTTCCTATGGCGTAACAATTTTCTATAGTTATGCTATAATATTCGCTAGCTTTATAGGCATAACCAACTAGTCCTCCTGCATAGGAAAAATTGCTATTGTTTGTCGTTACAACATTTCCTGTAGCATAACTATTGTCAATTAAACCATTTCCCATATATCCAATTAAACCTCCTGCTGCACAATCCTCAGCATTTTCCGCCACCGCATATGCTGTGGCATAACTGTTTGATACATCTCCGTAATTTCGACCAATTAAGCCTCCTGCATATGCATCAAAATGACCTATGGCACTAACTGTACCAGAAGCATAACAACGATCTACTTCCCCGCCATTATCTCCAATCAATCCCCCTGTGTAACCATGTTGATTTGTACTTGAACCATCAATATCTGCCGAGGCATAACAATTGTATACTATGCCATTATTTTTGCCTGCTAACCCTCCTACATAAGCAATTGAAGCTGAATTAGTTATATTAATTGAAGCGTTTGAAATGCCTAGATTTTCAACTTCCCCTTTTGCACCGCTAATATCTTTTCCAATACATCCAAACAACCCGGCGTATTCTAGTGAAGAAGATTTTATATATAGATTAGAAATACAGTAACCATCACCATCAAACGCACCTAAAAATGATTGACCACTATTATTGCTACCAATAGGCTTCCAGCCTTTACCTCCATCTGTAGAAATCAAAGCATTTTTGAATGTCTCTGTTGTATCACTATCTTCATCAATATCATATATATCCGATGTGTTTGCATCTTCATAACTAGTATCTGAAGTAAAATCTAAATCATTCATTAAAATATAGTGTTTATCTAAATTCCAACCATCTCTTCCTGTACCCACTTTAGCTAAGTCTTCTATATACCTAATTTGATATGGGTCATCTTCGGTTCCACTTCCATATAAACTATCAATTGTGGTAAATGTAGTTGTGCTTGCATGATTTAGATTATTTTCATAATCCTCTACAGATCTTGCAATTGCAACATAGTATGTCTGATTATTCTTTAAATCAACACTAGGATCAATGGTGATTGTTTTTTTATCACTATCTATCGTAGCAGTAAAAACGACAACTGCACCACTCGAATCTGTTTCTCTAAATGTGATTCTTCCTGCTAAATCTCCATTTTCTAATGGGCTATCATTTTCTTGTCTAACAGGTTTACTGAAAGTAATGATAATATTTGAATCTATTGCTACATCTGTTGTACCATCAACTGGTGAGAATTTTGCAATTGGTCCATCTACCGTTGTAAAAGTTTCACTAATTGACGATATTGCATTATTTTCACTATCTTCCACAGAACCTGCCATTGAAACATAGTATACTTGTTTATATTTTAGAAACTCAAATGTTCCTGGGTTTGGAACGATTGTAACAACTTTCTTTTCACTATCTATTGTTGCCGAAAACCTCACATCTGGGCCACTTTCGTTATTCTCTCTTAAAGTAATCATCTGTGCGAAGTTGCTATTTTCAAGTATACTATTATCTATATTTCTCACAGCTTCATTAAAAGTGATTGTAATATTTGTATAGATTGATACGTCTGTCGTGCCATCAGCTGGTGCAAATGTAATAGTTGGTGCTGTAGTATCAGCTATGATATCAGTTGTATCACTTACCGATGTATATACAGTCTTATTTCCCGCTTCATCTTTTACAATAACATTAAAGTAATAAGTTGTATCTTCTGAAAGTCCTGTTACTTCTTTCATGTTAATATCTGCTGTATATTCTCCTACTTTTGTGCCATATACCACATCTGCTACTGTTTGAATACTATCACTTTCTGAATAATACACCACATATTCTAAGTCTGCTTGTGCACTTCTATCATCTGTAGCTTTTGTCCAATTCACTATTATACTATTTGCTGTTACATCTGTAAGATTTAACGCTCCTCCATTACCTGCAATTGGTGCTTCTCTATCTTGGGATATTGCAGTTTTCACAGAATTACTTACATATGCTGATTTATTTCCGGCTTCATCTTTTACTATTACATTGAAGTAATATGTTGTATCTTCTGTTAATCCTGTTACTTTTTTTAAATTAATATCTGCTGTATATGCTCCTACTTTTGTGCCATATACAACGTCTGCAACTGTTTGAATAGTATCTTCCGTTGAATAGTACACGAGATATTCTAAGTCATCTTGCGAACTTCTATTATCTGTGCTTTCTATCCAATTTACTGTAACACTACTCACAGTAACGTCACTATAACTCAAAACTCCCCCATTTCCTGATGTTGGAGCTGTTGTGTCTCGCGTTTTTCCACCACTAGATGACCCACCGCTCGAAGAACCACCGCTTTTTTTCTTTTCTTTTACACCACTTCCATCTTTTCCATCAGATACTATCTTAACATCAACATCTTGTTCTGTCGTTACACCATCTGCGTTAACTTTAGCCTTTTTTATCTTCCCTTCGCCTGTAACTTCTGTAGCCTCGTTAAAAATGATTTCATTTACTACAGCTTGTTTTTCTATATCAATTTTTGTACCTTTTGCTTGTTTAGTTATTTCTATTACATCTATGTCCGTATCGTCCGTCACTTCTATTTGAACTTGAGATTCTACTTTTATTTCGTTAAAATCGCCTTCTAATTCTACTTTTTCACCTTGACCTAATATCTGGACTTTTGTATTTTTAAATTCACCCTCTAGTTTTCCACTTGATTTTATGACTGCCTTACCAATTTCACTGTCTTTTGATACAACTCTTATTTTCCCATTCACCTTTAAAACTATTATTTCTCCTAGTTCACAACTATTAAATGTTATTGAATTTTCTCCACCACCATTTATAATGGTTGTTCCTTCTACGACTACATTATTTAAGTCTACTTCCCCTTCTTGTATCCCAGCTGCTAAAACTAAATCTCCTTTTATAATTGTATTTTGTAATACAACTTTTTTTGTGTTTATGGTTAGATTAGCATCTACTGTTTTTGTGCCTATCTCAGGCCCATAGGTTCCTTCTTTATTGATTAATTCTCCAACGACCCTATCTAATACTACAATTGCCTCTGCTCTTGTAATCTGTCCTGCTGCTCTTAATGTATTATTTTCATAACCTTTAATATACCCCTTATTAACGACTGCATCTATGTATTGTATACTCCACTCAGGTATAGAATCTTTATCTTTATAACCCTGAATACCCATTAAGTCTTCTGTTCCTTTTAAACTATCAATACTTGCAATGATTGCACATACCTCTTGTCTTGTAACTTTTTCATTAGGTTTTAGTTTATTTTCTTGATACCAATCCATATACTTGTTTTCTTTTGCAATAAGTGTTGCATCATAGTACCAATCTTTTTCTAAAACATCACTATAGTTTTCACTTGCAATTGCATTAAAACCATATGTTCTATTCACAATTGTTAAAAATTCTGCCTTTGTTATATTTCCATCTGGTTTGAATGTCCCGTCTGGATATCCTGTCATTAATTTATTTTTCACCCACTTTGATATAACTTCCTCTGCCCAATGATTACTAAAGTCTGTCATCTCTATGTTACTACTTTCTTGTGCCAAAGCTGGCAAAGATATGTTAAATATCAGTATCATAGAAATTAATATTGATAATAATTTTTTCACAATAAATCCCCCTTATTCTTTATAATACTATTTTTCCATCTACCACATCATCAAGGAATTGGTAGAGTTTACTGAGCCATATATCCAATTGACTATTAACAGCATCAATGGCACCATCACCAATATCTGTTAGCGGTTTCATCATTTCATCATCCTGATACTTATGATAGGTGACGCGTGTATTTTTTCCTGTCTTTACACTGAGTGTATCATCAGCCCCCCCCATAACCATTGAACCAAAGGATGCTAATAGACCTTTAACAGCTAAATCTTTGAATCCCAACCCAATGGCATCATACCAGCTATCTATACGCTTGCCCTTATCATCCGATGAATAAGCACGATGATAAACAACGCGATATGCAAAAAACGCCATTAACCATAGCGCCAGCTTTTTATATTCTGATGGGCTTGGCGTTGTTGATACAACTCCATCAAGTCCCCCAAGAACACCTGTTATATACTGTACGACATCTTTTGTTTCGATAGTCCCTTTTGTAATATAAATATCCGTCACTGAAATTAATAAATTCTTACCATTACTTAATACGAACCCAGCCAATGGTCCACCAAATGGCATTAGAGCCATTTCAAATGCTATATCTCCTATCCATTTTGTCCATTCACAAATACAAATCATATCATCATAAAAAGCGGACTCTCTCATATAATCTCTATGTTCATTCATGATGTAGTTTTGCGCTCTATTCCATACAAATTGTCTGTAAATCTGATAATCCCTAGCCCCATATTTATACTTATTACGTTTCTCATTGAGTTCAGCAATCAGCTGTTCACCTTTTTCTTGTGGCAAATAGGACTTAATCATATAAATGCAGTTCTGATACTCTTCCTCTACTTCAGCCATTTCATTATATATTTGTACATCTGGTTTAAGTGCCACTGGTGCATTATATTCGTAGTATTTGTCGTTCAACCGACACATCGCCGAAAAATCACCTGTGTATTCATGATCTGAAGGAAATGGTTTTTTAGCCAACATTTTATACCTTATCGCATTTCTTTCATCCCACTCTTTATCCACTTCAGCTTCCAAACCTATGATTTCACAGATACGTGCTTCATCTGAGTATGTAAATGCTAGATCCTCTGGTGTCTGAAATACTAGTGTCTCTTGTGTTGTATCATAAAGACCTAATCTAAAGTCAACGATCGTTTCCGCCATACGATCCGTTTCTCGATCCTTATAACCTTTTACTTCTTTCTTACCGTCTATAAAATCAGCGAGTAACCCTTCATGACATAATATAAGACTAGCCATGGACTGGGCTTTTTCGAAATCATTCTCACCAATCACTTCTACATTAAAATTCTCATAGAATTGTTTAATCTGGTCTAGCTTCTCACTTTGGTCTGTCACAATAAGTTGATACTGCCCCTCTTTACTTTGTTCAAGTTTAACATCAAAAGGCATATCCGTTGTCATTGTACCAATTCTCAACTTAGCAGGTTTGACAAAATCCATCGGTTTTACACCTAATGAATAAGTCTGATTACTACCCGATTGAATATATAGTTGATCGCTGTGTTTTCCTTCAAATCCAATTGCAGCCTCTCCAATGAGTCTAAATTCAACATTATTCCTAAACAAACCGCCAGCACCTTGAAATTCAAAGCTTACAATGCCAGTACTAGGAGCTTCTGCAAGTGTACTTGCTTCCGCCTCAAGACTTGCAACAACAGAATCTGAGGATATGGTTGTCTGCCCTACTTTTATATCAGAATCCTTTGAAAAAATTCTTATCTTATTAGTAAGGTCGATACGGTCGATTTCCTCTCCATCAGGTGTTACCTCAACCATTCTTGCATAAATGAAAACTGGCTGTTCATTATATCGTATTGCATCTCCAAACTCTTTGTATAAAACCATTTTATAAGTACTTTCTCCACTCTCTTCACTGCCTTCTGTATCACTTCCACCTAATGAAGATGTCCCTGCTGCTACCCCTGCTACAGAAGCCGCACCAGTCGCTGCCACTCCACCAGCTCCTAAGACTATTGCCGTAGCAACTGCTACTCCTACGCTTCCCGCTGTTGCACTTGCCTTTGTATCAACTTCTTCCACTTCTTGATCTATAGTATAATCTCTAGGGCAACCAACGAAAAATTTCGCCTTATCGCTACTGCCAATATCACCAAGAGAGCCATCCATACTCCTAGGGTCGCCATCACCCATAAAAACAAATTTCCTTGATTTACCATTTTTATCTGTATACTCTTTACTTAAGACCATTGTATATCCACCCTCAATTTTAGGTAAAGTGAATGTATTTTTTTGCCCAACTGCTAACGCAGTCTTTCTAATGATTACTTTTTCTCCTTGCTTCACCATATAGTAATGTATACAATGTTTAGTGCCTTCTTCATGTTCTCCATTCTCCGTATTGTTTTCAATATATATCGTTATATCCTTTGCAGAACTACTTGCACCATAAACAAAGGTAGTCATAAATGAAGTAAAAATCAAACTAAGGGCTATAATCGCCACTATTCTTTTTTTCATTTTGCCACCTCTGTCTTGTTATTCTTTACAGCAATTTTTATGATAATTGCTACTATGATTGAAAGCAATCCTACTATATAACAAATACTACTTATTCCTGTAACAGATAGGGCAACCGCTATCACAAATCCCAATGTACAGCCTGCTAGAATACGATTTATTGACAAACTATCAGAAACTTTATTTTTCGTATATTTATTCATGAAGGATACAAGAAATCCTCTCAGGAAACTGTTTTTGCTTGACAATATACGTATAGACATTATAAATGAAACAATACCAATCATACTATTTTGAATCGAAGCATTCCCTGTTAAGAAGTTATATGAAATTAATGCTAAACCTGCACCTACAAAAATAGAAGTTTGTGATTTAATGTTTTTAACTACGACAACCTTAACAAGATTCTTAAATCCATCTTTTGTAGATAAAAATAGTTTTTTACCTTTTAATAATGGTAAGATTGAGACAGAAACAAAGTATGCAATGATTCCCCTTCCAATGGTACCACCAACCATTCCTGATATCCCCGCATTCATTCCTCCATTTGAAAATGTCAAAAAATTAAATACGTTAAAAATTGAAGAATTCGCACTAAGTGTTATATTAATAATCATGAATAGTCCCCATATCAACGTCATTATTAATGCAGGCATCCTCTTCTTTTTGTCTTTTAATATTACTTTTATATCTTGCATTAACTTTTTAGCTGATTGTAACAAATATTTAATGGGTGATAAAATTATCGGTTGCACATCATCAATCAAGCAAGGTGATTGTACAAATATCATCTCACCATCACTTGCTGATGCACGCAAAATATTATTCTCTGTTTTCATCCTTAAATTTCCTTTCAATTATATTTTTTCTTTTTCATTGTACGTGAACCTTTAAAATTATACCCTAGGTAAGGGGTTAAAGACATCACCCCTTATGGGTGACTTTCCATTATACAAGGGTGATTTATGGGGTGACATAATATACATAATGTGTTATACTCTAAATTGACTAATGATAACAGGGATGTGTACATGAATGAACATACATACGATAAAGGATTATTGTAGACATAACTACAAACTAATATTCTCACATATATTTAACTACGGATTTATTTTAGCTTTCCCTGCTTTTGGCCCTGTATTAAATAGACTTGTGGGTGTTGAACAAGGTGTTCTGTTAGGCAGTATATTTTTACTTTTCCTTATCCTTAGCATTTTTACATCTCCAAAAAAATATGAGTCTAATCCTATCGTTTCGAAAGGTTTAGTTGTTCTTAGTATCATCATTGTCATACTATTTCCACGTGTAAATAGTATGATGCAATACATTCTATTAGGTATGTTGGGTTATACAACAGGGAGATATACCGTATTTTTCTGTCATTCTCTCATGACTCATACGCACCCAAATAATTACAGCAATATTTTAGCCATCATTCTAACGCTGAGCTATGCTATCCTTTATATTTCTAATATTTTGGTGCCTGCAATGAGTGTATTTTTTGTAGTTTTATGGAGTATAGTAATACTGATCGGCGCTATGATATTCGCCCCAATACCTGATATGAATATACATATAGATGCTAAACTTAAAAAAAGCACATTACCATTTAAGAATTTGTTAGTGGTTTTCTTGATATTTATAACTGCAGGTACCACCTACGCTGGAATATATCCTAATTTAAAACAATATGCAGTATTGGAACGATTTTATAACGTTCTTCCGTTTCTTTTTGCTGCTGCTGCATCCGCCTTTATAGCAGATAAACTTGGAAGAAAGATTCTAGTCTATTTTGGGGTGAGCGCAATTGGTCTCGCATTTGTTTTCAGCTTCCTTCCAACTGGAGCAACAGCATATTTATTGGTTCAATCATGTCTGCAGGTAGGCTGGGCTTTTTTAGACGCTTACGCTTGGTTTGCAGGAACAGACTATGCTGTCAGCCATAATCAACCTATGATTGTTGCTTTTTTTGTTGGTGCATTTTTGTCAGGAACTTATTTTGGAACGATACTAAATATTATTTTCAATAGTATTATTACTGATTATAGTGGATTCATTGGAAACTTACTGACGTTTTTTCCACTTTTCATTGTTTTTTTATTTGTTCCTACTCTTGAAGAAACACTTTTACCCACAAAAGAAGATACTGACATGGAAGCATTTTTAAATGATCTTTTTTCAGATCTTACCCCACGCGAAAGAGAAGTTGCTGATTTACTGCTTTTAGATATTACAAATGAAGAAATTAGCAACCAATTGTTTATTTCACCAAATACATTAAAAAAACATGCACGTAGTATATATAAAAAAGTAGGTGTACAAAATAAAAAAGAATTAAAAATGATAGTACAAGCTCAATTAAATGAAATTTAGTATGATTCGTATACTAACCCCACCCATAAGGGTGATTTTTTTTATCTAAAAATAACTATTGCATTTAAAGTAAAAATACACTATAATATACCCATACCCCATATAGGTATATTATAGTGATTAGGAGGTATCGAAAATGAAGAAAGCTTATGTTGACCCAAATATATGTGATAGATCTCCAATGTGTCCCGCAAAAAGAATATGTCCTATTGGCGCAATTACTCAGGAGAGTAAAGGATTCTTTTCAACAGGACCAGCCATTGTAGATGAAGAAAAGTGCATAGGGTGTGGAAAGTGCATACAAGTTTGTCCTAGAAGAGCAATTGTAATGAAATAATTGATTGTAAGAAAATTAAAACCCTACAGGGTAGACTTTTTCATAGCGTCTACGATGTAGGGTTTCTTCTAAGATACGTTTTTTATCTTCGATCTTTTCCCTTAGCAGGTTCAATGTTTATTTTTTTACCTTTAATCTTACCATTTTTCATTGCAAGTAAAACTTCTTTTGCGTTTTCTTTTGGCACTTCTACAAATGTATATTTATCAAAGACATCAATACTTCCAATTAAATTTCCTTGTAACCCTGTCTCTCCGGCAATTGCTCCAACTATATGTCTAGCACTCACTTTATGGTTCTTCCCAATATTTATAAAGAGTCGAACCATTCCAGGTTCTGCACCTGAATCAGCAAATATATCTTCTTCCCACTGCTTAACATTATCTTTTTCTTTACCCATTGATATTTTCATCAAAGCAGCTGCTATATCGACTGAAGTAAAATCATCTTCAATGAGCCGATCAACAATTTTAATATACTTATTTAGCTCTCCCTCTTCTATAACCGCTTTTATTTCTTCTATGAACTTATTTGTTTTATTTTCTTCTACATCACTTATAGAAGGTGCTTGTTGTAGGTGTATTTTAGATTTTGTATATCTTTCAATATCTTTTAATGCGTATATCTGCTTTCTTCCTGTAACAAATGTAAAGGCACGTCCTGCCCTCCCAGCACGCCCAGTCCTACCAATACGATGAACATAATATTCATCATCTTGTGGAATATCATAATTAAATACTGCTTCTACATCGTCTACGTCAATCCCTCTTGCAGCAACATCCGTGGCTACAAGCACATCAATCATACCATTTTTAAATGAATTCATTACTCTTGTCCTTGCAACTTGCTTCATATCTCCATGTAACCCATCTGCAAAATACCCTCTCGCCTGCAATTGGCTAACTAGCTCATCCACTTTTTTCTTAGTATTACAAAAAACTAAAGATAATTTTGGATTATACATATCTATAAGTCTACTTAATACTTCTAGTTTTTTTGGTTGTGATACTTCTAGATAGTACTGTTCAATACTTGGAACTGTCAACTTTTTATGTACAACTTTCACTAGTTCTGGATCTCGTTGATATTCCTTTGTAATCCTCATTATTGCTTTAGACATCGTCGCAGAAAATAAAATTGTCTGCCTATCTGTAGGAATATCTTTTAAAATGGTTTCAATATCTTCCCTGAAGCCCATATTTAACATCTCATCAGCTTCATCTAAGATTACCATTTTAATGCTACCCATTTTCAATGTTCGTCTACGCATATGATCCATGATTCTACCAGGCGTTCCGATAACGATCTGGACACCACGTTTAATAGCTTTAATTTGATGATCAATAGGTTGACCTCCATAGATTGGTAACGTCTTAACCCCATGCTTATACTTGGCAAACTTTCTTATTTCTTCACATGCTTGAATCGCTAATTCTCTAGTAGGACACAAAATGAGTGCTTGTACACTGCCATTCTCAACATCAATCATTTCTAAAGCTGGAATCCCGAAAGCAGCTGTTTTTCCTGTACCTGTTTGAGAGTGCCCTATGACATCTTTTCCTGATAATATGATAGGAATGCTCTTTGTTTGAATCGCTGTAGCTTCTTCAAAACCCAAATCCTCCACAGCTCTTAATATTTCTTCTGATATTTCTAATGATCTAAATTGAATTTTATCCATCCGATAATCACCCTTCTTTATTATTTTAATCTTATATAATAAATAATATTTCCAAAAAATCGTTTCTTATTATATGCGTTTCTACATACTATCACAAAGATAAGATAAGGTCAAGAAACAAAGCATCATACAAATTATCAAGTTTAGAAATAAGCTAACACTCCTTTTCTGAATTAATTTCAATATGTTTTAATATTACTTTATTTAGCTTGTTGCTTACTGCTTTCAATTGTTCATTATTATATAGTTCATAATTTAAAAGTATTCGATGCATCTCTTCCTTTAATTGATCGATCTCTTTTTGAATCTCTTGATTTTTTCTTTTACTCATATAAAAATCCTCCAATACATATATTTTGCTCCACAAGGAAATTACAGCATAAAACTTGCTCTATAATCAACATATAAATGAAATATAATGGGGGTAAAAATTATGAGCTATACAGAAAATAAAAAACCAAAAAAATTGATAGGTGATCGTCTTAGGCAAGCACGCTACAAATCTAAACCCAAAGTAACACAGATAGATTTGTTGGCACGTTTAGCTGTACGCGGAATAGCGTTAGAAAAAACAACTATTTCTAAAATCGAATCTAAAACGCGACCTGTGACTGATATTGAGCTTGTTGCTATTGCTGATTCTTTAGGTGTTAGTATACTATGGCTTATTGGTAAGGAGTAACTATCTTACTATAACTACAAGTAACATTCTATATTCATTGTCATATAATAAAACAAGTTCGCATATTAGTTATAGTATTATAAAACAAGGAGAATATAAATGGCTACGGAAAAGTTTTGTGAAACCAGAACTATCGTTGAAAGTCAAAGTGAATCTGTCCGACCACTTGGAAGAAATGGGCCATTTATCGCTAGTATTCCAATCGTCATTTCCCAGACTAAATTACATATTAATATTGAAACAAAAGTTAATCTTGAACAACCAGTGATTTCAATTAGAAATTGTGAGCGAGATGTGTATATATCACATTGCAAACTACTCGATCTGGGTAACAAAAGATATGGCAAAATATATATGAATGGTTATATACGAGAAAACATAGAATATACTACTGAAGATTCTGTGAAAAACCAGGAAGTCCATGGTCATCTCCGCTATATAACTGTGAAAATCCCCTTTGATTGTGCTGCAAGAGTAGATTATTTTACACCACCTACTATAGAAGTATCAAATCGATTTATACCTGTTGATTTAGTGGGAGTGAATAGAGATTCAGGTAATGCGTATTGTGTTAACACTTCTGAAAAACTATATTGTGACCTAGGAAAAGTAAATATTTTAGAAGTAAATATTACAGAAGACCAAAGTGATAATTCCTTGAACACTCTTAACGAACAAATGATGATATTTATCACTTTTACACTATTACAAAATCAGATGGTTAACATACCAAGAAATACATACTATAGTGGCTAAAAACTAATGCGGCATTCTATTATCAAATGCCGTGTTTAAGTCGTCTATACAAAAAATCCGTTAACATAATGCACTTTATGTATCGTTTTTACATATACTGTAGTAGGATAATATAGAAATTTCTAATATTATCTGAATAAAAGGTAAGGAGGTTAATATAAATGTATGATGAATACAGCTGCAAATCTGGCATCATTAAGTCAAAAACACTGACTGAATGCTCTAATGAACAATTGACACCAACCGGCATTAATGGTCCGCTAGTAGGTAAAATTCCAGTTGTTCTTGCTGAACCTGTTGTACAGATTGATGTTGAATCAATAATTGAATTAGAAGACCCTACTTTTGAAATTAAAAGAATTAAGAAAAATCTGTTTATTACTCAATGTAAAGTAATAAATGTTGGACTAAATACAGGTAAATTGTTCTTAAGCGGATACGTAAGAAAAAATATTGAATACGCTACTGCTGAATGTATAGGTCGCAAACGCAGAAGTATTAGCGGTGATATAAAACACACAACTGTAAATGTTCCTTTCCAGTGTGTGACTAAGATTAATTATGTTAATCCACCGCATCTATGTAGTGTGCAGGAAACACAAGAAACAGCATCGTTTATTGATACCAAAGACGGAGATGATTACTGTAGCCAAAAAATCATTGGGCGTTCTCCTTGTGAACAAAGTTTCCAACATTATGAATGCTTTAATGAAAAAATCTATTGTGAACTGGAAGATGTAAGAATCTATGAAGACGATATTCAAAAGAACCCCAAAGAAATGGGATGCAAATTCCCGCATGAATATACGTTTGATAGCATCATAGAAAAAATGGTAATCTTAGTAAGATTAAAACTTTTACAAAAACAACAAGTTAGTATTCCAGCTCCAAAAATGAAATAGAAGAATACTTTTTAGAAGCTACATCTCCGTCCTTGATATGGACGGAGATGTAGCTTCTCTACTTTAAGATTCAAAAATGTCTCTTATATCTACTTTTAAACCTTCTAAAAAATAGGATTCAAGAATATCATCAGTTTTATAGGTAGTAAATTCATCGATACTACAGTCCTTAAATCCATAAACAAGTACAATTTTTTTGTTAGGATCGACAACCCAAAATTCTTTCACTCCAGATAACATAAAAGTGTTTAACTTATCGACCATATCTCTTGACCTTGTACTAGGAGATAAAATCTCTACAGCCAGAGAAGGCGTACCCATATAACGCCCTTTTTCATTGACAGTATCTTCTACATCACACGCAATCAATAAATCAGGTTGCATAACATCTGGCTCTTTAAAGTCTCTTTTAAAAAAATGGACATCGAATGGTGCATAAAAAACTTTGCATTTCTTCCCTTTTAGAAATTGTCTTAAAATAATATAAAGGTTCCCTGAAATCTCTTGATGAAAAGTAGTCGGCGAGCCTAGTATAATAATTTCACCATTAATAAACTCCATTCTCAACTCGCTATTCTCATAGATTTCCATAAATTCTTCATAGGATACTTTTTTGCCACCATATTGATAATCAAGTGCCTCTTCTTTAACTGTATAATATCGTTCGATATCTGTGATGTATGGTGTAAGTCTTGCAGCTTTCTTCCCATTCTTTGTGATGACTACTTCATGGTCATCAATTACATAATCTAAGTACTTGCCTAGGTTTGTCTTGAATTCTGTAGCTGTTATTGTCCTCTTATAGACATTATCGTTCATCTCCATCACCTCGTACGATTATCATATCATATCGAATGATTTTATGCAATGAATATTATTTCGTACGATACATCATCTGTAAATCAATTTATTGCATTATTTCATCCATTAGAATTGGATCTCCATTCATTGCATGAAATAACTTTCGTTTAAGACTCTTTTTGCTTCCTATAAGTTGATCAGCCATTTTGTCAATAGCTATAGTAGATAATACTGATTGAATGTACGCTTCAATAAGACTATCTAAAGATAAGCCTAATTGATTAAAATCTTTGTTATCCATAAGTTTTAATCTCCTAGTTTCACTATCCCAACCGTCTGGTGTTTTAACTGATAAATTCGTACCTAGTATGTCCCAAGAGTTTTCAAATGCTTCCAAATTATTCTTTAATGGTTTTTCCGCTCTTCTGGCATACATAGCAATTGGTACAAATCCATCTTTTGTTGAGGCAATCATAAATCGTAAATCAGCAACATAGATTTCATTTTTTTTGTTTGGTATCATACCTACATGATAATATTTACCTTCACTACTTGTTGTAGACCAATTATAATTGCCTATCAGACTCTGAACAATAAAATCATTATAGTCATGCTCTTCTGATTGAAAAACAGCCAACTCTAGTGGTGAAGTTACTGTATATACCCCTTGACCAGCATTAGAATATGGATTTTTAATTACAGCTTGACCACCAAAACGCTCTAACCAAAGAGGTATCTCATTAAATTTAACATCATTAATAGTCTCTGGTGTTCTTATTTTTAAATTTGATAATTTTAGCTCTGCATTGAAAATATCATAAGCTTTTGATGCCATTCTTTTATTACGACCACCTGCTAAACATGCAATAATAGGATTATAAATAATGGTCTTTGTCTTGATTGGTATACGATTCCATGGTTTTTGAGTAACATATCTATATGCTGCTTTAATACTATGCCATTGACCTGTTTCATCTTTCACTTGCATCACTTCATCTACAAATCGTACACTTGCGGCTTGATCTTCATTAAAGAAAGGAACAAGATATACATCTTCTTTTACTAGTCCTGAAAGTGTTTTTGCATATCCTGTTGCTTCCATTTCATTCTTATCATAGATAACTGCATAGTGCCCTTGAATGGTTCTTTTTTCTTTAACAAATGGTAAGAAAGAGTTTTCAATGAGTCGTCTATATCCACCCATTTCATCATTGTCATTAAGTAATGGCATAGACTTTTGACCTGAAGGAGACGAGTTTGTCTCGATAACAATCATGCGTTTAGCACCTTTTTCTGTCGTTACGTGAAACAAATCAGTTCCTGACCACTGTATATATTTTGGTTTATAGTGTAGCCATGTCATTAGCTCAGTTCGATTAACCATTGGGTTAAGATGGCAGAACCTATCTGAAATTCTACTTTTATTCATGTTACAGAAGTACTTCACTAATTGGTGAATCTGTGCATGCAAAACTTTATTGTAATAATGCTGTTCCATATTAAATGATTTATCAATAACTTTAGTTGCTGGTTTACCATGTTCTATCTTCATATAATCACCTATTTCTTAGCAATATTTAGAACTAATAAAAATCACAATTGTCGAAACACCACTATTTTATTATTCACATGTTATGAACTGCTCAGTCTTAAGTTCTTCATTACTCATAATCGTAGTCATCATAGTCCATATCTGGATCATATTTAAATTTCCTTACAACACTCCTTTTTTTATGCCTTTTCTTATCCAATTTACTATTTTCTCCAGCGTCTTTGACTCTTTCCCTTGAAATTCTTCTTTTTTCCTTTTGTTTCATTACCTCATCAAAATCAAGTTCTTTTTCGATTTCCATATTACTTTTTGCTCCTTTTATTTTTTACCATTTCAATTAATAGCTCTTAATATTTTCATATTATTTTCCAACCTACTATAGAATGACATCATTATTTTAAGATATAAACTGCTACCTTCAAACATATCCTCAACTTGATACTCAATACTCGGATTATCATTAACTTCAATAACATACACTTCATTATCATTCACCTTAATATCTACACCGTATAACCCATCGCCAATAGCTGCTGTAGCTTTTAAAGCTGCCCATAAAACATTTTTGGGAACATCTGATATCCCGACTACTTCATAGTCACCTTCTTGATTATGATTCTTATCAGGATTCCAATTAACGATTTGCCAATGATCTTTAGCCATGTAATATTTACATGCATAGAGGAATTGTCCATCAATTATTCCTATTCTCCAGTCAAACTTAGTTGGCATGTATTCTTGCGCTACGATTAATTCAGATCGTTTAAACATAGCTTTCAATTTTTCGAGACATTCTTCCCTATCACTCGCTTTGTATACGCCTTTTGAAAAAGCACTATCTGGTAGCTTCAATATTATTGGGTAAGACAGCTTTGATGCCAGCTCCTTATAATTCCCTTTTTTATTAAATACCCAGGTGTTTGGCATTTTAACTTTCGCTTTTTTTAAAGCTTCATAAAGATAAAGCTTATTTGCACATCTTAAGATTGACCACGGATCATCAATCACAACAAGTCCTTCTGCATAAGCATATCTAGAAAAGTCATAAGTATAGTCATTAACATTTGTAGTCGTCCTGATAAACAAAGCATCAAACTCTGGTATTCTGTGATAGTCTTTTTTTGTAATATACTCAACAAAAAAACCTAAAGCCTCTGCAGCTTTTTCAAACTGCTCTAGTGCTTTCTTGTCAGATGGAGGTATTTTTTCATCTCTATCAATCAATATTGCCATGTCATACTCATAACTTTTTAAAGAACTTCTAACAAATCGTTTTTGGGTAAAATAATATTTTGCAAACTTCTTCAACATCTCATTATCATTTTCACTACTATCGTTGAGTGATAAAACTCTAATTTGTTGCAAATACCACTCATTTTTTTTAATAAATTTATATTGTATTAAAGGGCTATGATACAAGTTGTTCATTGCAGTAATTAATTTCTGAAATTCTGGTCTATCAGAAAATCCAAAATAGCTATTTATAAGTAGTTCGTCTTCTTGTACAAAAGAAAGGTTTGCTTGAATTAATGAATTAACCTCTTCGCCTATACTTCTCACTACTTTTTGATTATTAAAGTCACGTATCATGCTTGCACTAGGATATGCTACTTGATTTCTTGCTAGAGCTAATAATGACACATAATAGCCTACTGACTGGTATTTATAAGTCGTACAAAAATTAAATATCCGTAAATTTTTTGCATTTTGATATATTTCACTTTCAATATACTCAATATCTCTTATATATCTTACATTATCTATACCGTCAAAAAAATTAGTTTCAAAATCTGTAACAACTAAATATTTATTTGGATCTTTTAATATCATTTTCATTTTTATAGCATGTTTATTAGGCGCATAATAATGCTCTAAAAATTTTGATTTCTCAAATCCAAAGGTCTCATACCATCTGATCAAATTATTATTATTGGCATCAATCTCTAAAGCTAAAAACTTCATATTCAGTAGTTCACCACACTCTATAGCCTTTTGTATTAACTTTTCCCCATAGTTTTTACCTCTTTCATTTTTTATTATTGCAATAGAGGTAATTCGTAATTGACTTTTGTAAAACCTGAGAAACATGGCACCACACTGTTTTTGTTTTTCATTCTTAAGTATTATTACAATCTGTTGCTTACTTTTGAGACTTCTCATTATCATCTGACGACTTGATCTTCTATACTCTTCAAAACACTCTGCTTCTATTTTCATAAGGAAATCTAGGTTACTACCAGTTGCAATGGAAAAAGGTTCATTTATAATGGGTTCAATACTAAAATCATTCATCGCTAATCCTCTTCATCATTCATAGTTATAAAAAAGCACTACTCCATTAAAGAAAATAAAAGGTTATAGCTAAAAAACTTTTATGTGTCTTAAATTAAAGTAGTGCTTCTAGTAATTATCCTATTTTTATATTTCCTCGTATTCATCTCCTTATTTTAAGATAATCTTGATTTAAAATCATCATAACTAAACTCTTTAACAGTTGTAATTTTATCATTATCCATAATGACTATTGATGGTAAATTCACACCATTAAACATGTTATTCTTTACCATTGTGTAATGCGCCATATCAGTAAAAATCACTTTATCTCCTATTGATAATGGTCTTTCAAAGGAATAATCACCTATTACATCACCCGCTAGACAAGTCATACCACCAAATCGATATGTATGTTGTAATTGATTCGGAAAGGCTGAATCGATGACATAGGGTCGATAAGGCATTTCAATGACGTCAGGCATATGACACGCTGCTGAAGTATCCAATATAGCTATATTCATACCATTTTCAACAATGTCTAAAACACTTGAAACCAAATACCCACAATTTAGAGCTACTGCCTCTCCAGGCTCTAAATATACATCTATTCCATACGTATCTTTTATTCTCTTAATCAGTTTAATTAACTTATCTACATCATAATCATCTCTTGTTATATGATGTCCGCCACCAAAATTAATCCAATTCATATCATATAGATATTTACCAAATTTCTTTTCTATCACTTCAAGCGTTCTTTCAAGCGTATCTGAATTTTGTTCACACATTGTATGAAAATGCAAACCACTTATTCCCTTTAGATCGCCTTCTTTTATTTTTTCCAACTTTGTACCAAGTCGAGAATTACTGGCACATGGGTTATATATCTCAGTACTCACCTCTGAATATTCAGGGTTTACTCTCAATCCACATTCAATATTGTGTTTTGATTGCTGAATTTGTTTTCTATACTTTTGATATTGCGCAACTGAGTTGAATACAACATGATCAGAAATTGATATGATCTCTTCAAACTCATCTTCACGATAAGCTGGCGCATAAATGTGTACTTCTTTACCCATAAACTCTGCTCCAAGTTTTGCCTCATACAGTGAACTAGATGTAATTCCTGTTAGGTATTGACCTACTAGTGGAAAAACTGCATGCATTGAGAATCCTTTGAGTGCCAGTAATATTTTGGCACCAGATTTTTCTTGGATTGAATGTAGCAATTGTAAATTTTTAATTAGCAAACCTTTGTCTAAAACGTATGCTGGTGTTGATACACTTTTTAATAACTCTTTATTTTTACTATTCATTTAGTCACCTTGTTCTTATAAATTAATCAACTAGTACAGGATTAAAATCTTCGTGCCATGGTAAACCTTGACGATTAAGTTCATCCATAAATGGGTCTGCGTTGAACTCCTCAACATTATATACACCTGACTTTTTCCACTTACCTTCTAATAATAGTTTCGCTCCAATCATTGCTGGCACGCCAGTCGTATAGGAAATTGCTTGAGAGCCAACCTCTTTATAACAAGATTCATGGTCACAAATATTATATACATAGTAACTTACCTGCTTACCATCTTTAACCCCTTGATAAATACAACCAATATTTGTTTTCCCTTTCGTTCTTGGCCCTAGAGATGCAGGATCTGGTAATACAGCCTTTAAAAACTGTAATGGCTGTATACTTACGCCTTCAATTTCGATAGGTTCAATACTAGTCATACCTACATTTTGTAGTACATTCAAATGTGTTATATACTTTTGAGAAAAAGTCATAAAGAACCTTATTCTTTTAATGCCTCTTATATTAATAGCCAATGACTCCAATTCTTCATGATACAATAGATACATATCTTTATTACCAATTTCATCAAAATCAAAAACTCTCTTAATCTCCAAAGGTGCAGTTTCTATCCACTTACCACCTTCCCAATATCTACCCTTCGCAGTAATCTCTCGAATATTAATTTCTGGATTAAAATTTGTTGCAAAAGGGTATCCATGATCACCTCCATTTGCATCAAGAATATCAATGTAATGAATTTCGTCAAAATAATGTTTTAACGCATAAGCACTAAATACTCCTGTTACACCTGGATCAAATCCACAACCTAAAATGGCAGTCAATCCAGCTTTTTCGAACTTTTCTTTATACGCCCACTGCCATTTGTATTCAAACTTAGGCACATTTGGTGGTTCATAGTTTGCAGTATCTAAATAATGAACGCCCGTTTCTAAACATGCATCCATGATTGTTAAATCTTGGTATGGTAACGCTACATTAATAACCATTTCTGGCTTATAGTCATTAATCAATGTAACAATCTCCTCGGTATGATCTGCATCCAGCTTTGCTATAGTAATGTTTGTTTTTCCACCATCAAATCTCTTTTTTATTGCTTTACACTTTGATATTGTTCTACTAGCAATACAAATCTCCTCAAATACTTCAGGGTTCTGACAGCACTTTCCAACTACTACATTCGATACGCCACCAGCTCCAATAATTAATACTCTACTCATTTACATACTCCTTCTATCCTTCGTAATATGTGTAACCTCTTAATCCAGCTTCAAATAATTCCATAATTGCTTTTCGCTCTTTCGCTGAAATTAATCCCGCTTTAACTGCATTCTCAGCATTTTCTCTGAAGCTAGCTCGCAAATCCTTTGTATTGTATTCTACATAAGAAAGAACATCTTCAACCGTATCCCCTTGAATCTCATTGACAAATTCATAAGAACCTTCACCATCCAATCTAACACTAAGTACATTTGTATCACCAAATAAATTATGTAAATCCCCTAATGTTTCTTGGTATGCACCGACTAAAAAAGTGCCAATATAGTAATCCTCTGATGAACAAATCTCGTGTAATGGTAAAGTTTTCTTTACATCATGTAAATCTATGAACTTATTTATTTCACCGTCACAATCACAAGTGATATCCGCTATGACGGCATTTCTAGTTGGTTCTTCATTCAATCTATGAATAGGCAATATAGGAAACAACTGATCTATTGCCCAACTATCAGGTATAGACTGAAATACTGAAAAATTACAATAATAAATATCAGCAAGGGCGTTATCTAAATCAACCAATTCAGATGGCACAAACTTTAATTTATGCAACTCATTAGATACGCGGTAAATTAAATCCCAATAAATCTTTTCCGATAATGCCCTTTCTCTTAAAGAAATGTTTCCATGATTGAACATATCCCTTATTAAATCTCTATAATACAATGCATCGTTGTAACATTCCTGAAGATTTTTAACATTAAGGCTCTGATAAACATCAAATAGATTTTTAATGTGTTCAGGTACTTCATCTGATAATTTCTCTGGAATATTATATTGTTCAAACTTGGTTACATCTAATACATTAAACACTAAGATTGAATAATATGCCACAATCGCACGTCCAGATTCGGTAATAATCACAGGATGCTCAATATTATCCTTATCCATAACAGACATAACTGCTTCAATGATATCAATGCAATACTCATCTGTACTATAATTTCTACTACTCATAAAGTTCGTATTCGAT
The DNA here is from genome assembly GCA_963662695.2 of Clostridia bacterium. Taxonomy (GTDB): domain Bacteria; phylum Bacillota; class Clostridia; order SK-Y3; family SK-Y3. The sequence continues at coordinate 636,520 of CAXXDC010000002.1, forward strand.
CCATCATAATCAACAGCTAACCCACCTCCCAAGTCAAGAAAGCCCATTGGCGCGCCTTCTTTCACTAGCTCAGCATATACTCTCGCTGCTTCTAACACCGCAATTCGAATATCTCTAATATTCGGTATCTGCGATCCCAAGTGGTAATGCATCAGTTTTAAGCAATCAAGGATATTCTTTTCTCTCAAATAATCTATGGTCTCTATGACTTGTGACATATTTAAACCAAAAATACTTCTATCCCCACCGGATTCTGTCCAGTGACCGCCTGCTTTCGTTGAAAGCTTTATTCTAATACCTATGTTAGGTTTCACTCCGAGCACTCTCGCTCTTTCAAATATTAGCTCAACTTCACCTGGCATTTCAATCACAAAGAATAGTTGATATCCCATTTTAATTGCATTTAGTCCCAAATCAATAAACTCTGAATCTTTGTATCCATTACATACAATATTAGCTTCTTTATCTTTCATCTCAGCCATCACTGCAATGAGTTCAGGTTTACTACCTACTTCAAATCCATGATGATAGCGTTGTCCAAATTTTGCTATCTCATGCACAACTTGTTGTTGTTGATTTACTTTTATGGGATAAACACCTCTAAAGCAACCTTTATAATTTAAAGACTCGATAGCATTATTGAAGGCATTATTTAATGAGGAAATTTGAGCATCGAGTATATTTTCAAATCTTAATAGCACAGGCATATCAAATCCGCGATCTTCTACACCTTTCACAATTTCCATAAGACTTACGCCGCTATTTTTTCTTTTGAATGGATTAATAATTAATTCACCATTTTTATCAATCGTAAAATAATCTTTTCCCCAATTACTAATCCCATAAAGTTCTTCTGATTTTTTAACATCCCATCGATTTAATATGTCTTTTCTTTTCATTTATACCTCATCATTTAAATAGTATTCTATTCATATTTATTAATAATTTTAGCTTAATTATACGCTTTTTCACCAAATAGTCAAGTAAAATTTTTATACATTTATTTTACTTTACCAGTCGTCTCCGCCACCGCCGCCAGAGCCTCCTCCTGCTGAACCTCCATCAAAGCTTCCACCACCACTTCCTGAAGAAGATGATGCAGGACTTTGAGAAAGAATATTCGTCATATGATTAACACTTGCTGTCATAACGCCAGCAAACTCAACACTGTTAAATCTCCTATCCGTATTTGAATTATACCAATTAGGTGACTCTATTGTAATACTTTCAAATTTACGAGCCCATTTGTCAGTAATTCCTAGTACCATCGCATATGGTAGCACATTAAAGAAATATTGAGGATTATCATTCACCATCATATTAATTCTATCTTTCTCTGCATGTAAAATAAAATCTTTAAATCCTAATATTTTTTCCATATATTGATCCCCAGTCTTTGTACGTCTGTTACTATTTTCAGCTAAAATGGAGATCGTAAAGCATGCTATATACCCCGTGATAATCATAAATCGAATATTGTCGGGTAGATTTAACATCCCTCCCCCTGCAATCACAATAAGTATAAGTCCATACATAAATGTAGGCTTTATTCTATCCCTAGGTAGCATATATTTCCATTTCACAATTAAACCTGATATTTTTCTTACTGGGAAAGCTATGATAATTCCTATTATAACTGCAAATACGATAATCTCATCAAAAAATCCTGGCTCACTGTTATAGACTATCCCATACCCTACTGCTGTTGCAGTAACAAATGATAATAGATGAATAAACTGTACAAAAAATTTTCCCGACATTGTATATGCCCTGTTTTTTTTATCTTTCATCCATATACTTTGAATACCATTTTTAACAATTTCGATTGTTCTATAGAACTTATTTTTAAGGTCATTTATTGAAACTGACTTGCCATTGCCATAGATATTAAAAAGGTTGTTAAACATTTTTTGTTCATATTCTCTCGCATTAGTATTAAGTTCTTTTATCTTATGAAGTATTAACGTTGGTTTTTTTCGTCTACCAAATAGACCTTTGTTTTCTTGTTCTTCTATTTCTATATATCCCTTATCCGCCCAGTAGATAATCAGTGATGTGATATCATAGGGATTGACTACACCGTCATAAATATACCCTACATCGGCAGGTGTCAACCCTGATGGTGCATAGAACTCCACTGTTGGGAAAATTATTCTGTTCTTACCAAAAAGACCCCACAGAAGTATCGCAATTAAAACGGCAATAAGATAAACTAGTTCATAATTATTAGAAATAAAAGTGCCCAAAACAGGCTCTTTCACAAGAAAATAGCCATCTTCCAGTGGCAATGCAACTGTCAATGCCTCATTGGGTCCAAGCTGTCTTTTTAATCTACCAGTAATGGTATTGCCCTGAATTGTATAAGCAACATCAGTATTCTGGGTGCTACCTGCTGCGCCATATGTAAAATTTAGTTTTGATGCATCAAAATCTTTAGGCATCGTAATTTCAAAAGTCACATTTCTGATATAGACATCCCACTCAAGTCCGATAAGATTGAAGTATAATTCATCCATACCCTCAACCCCATCATTCCCCATATGATAGACATAGGAGATCTCATACCGCTCATTTGCATTTGCAAATTGATTAGGATCACCTATTTTTATTTTATAATCTCCTGATTCAGTAACCTTTTTATACTGATGATTTTGTACGTTCACTTTCGTAATTTTAGCGCGCTGTCCTGTATTTGTAATCAGCGGTATGTTTCTAATAATGCCATGACGGTCAATGTTAAATTGTACATCAATTGTTTCTTTTATTTCATAACTATTATCTTCTCTAACATTCATTTTGATATCATAGCTATTGATCTCAAAATTATTGTTTAATGCCAATGCATTTGTACTAAGTAGAAGTATAAAACATAGTACTATGACAAAACCAAACACTTTCTTCTTTCTCATAAAAACCCCCAAATAATCTTGATTGATTTAAAACTTTACTTGAACATTCTGTCTTTCATTTTCACCAATCATAAAATATGGATATTTCTTAAATCCTAGTATTAATGCAAAGATGTTTGTGGGAAATAATTCTCTTTTTGTGTTATATGTTTTCACAACCGCATTATAGTATTTTCTTGATTGAGAAATATCAGTTTCAATTTGCTCTAGCTGGTTTTGTAAATTCATAAATCCACCGTCAGCCTTTAATTCTGGATAGTTTTCCGTTACTGCAAAAAGTGATTTTAGCGAGTTTGAAAGCATATTTTCATTCTGTTGTCTTTCAGCTATGCTGTTTGATGCAACTGCCATATTCCTCGCCTGTACTACTTTTTCTAATGTCTCTTTTTCATGGGTTGCATACCCTTTCACTGCTTCAACGAGATTTGGAATAAGGTCGTATCTTTTCTTTAGGTAAATATCCATCGTTGAAAAAGCTTCATCACTTTTGTTTCGTAATACAATAAAACTATTGTAAGTTGTAATAAGCATAAGAATAACCACTACTGCTATAAGACCTAATATAATCATTTCAAATACCTCCAATTTTAATATTTACTTTAATATTTTAATAATAAAATAACCAATTACAGCGACAATCATCATAATTATTACGATGCCAAAACCATAGCCAGCTCTTTGGTTGTGTAGATTGTACGTTTCATCTGAGATTTGTTTTGAAAAATCATTGAACTCATTTTTTGATGAGCTTTCGGGATTTATTGGTGTCGTAGATGTCACATTTAGATCTTGGTCTTCAGATTGTTGTGGATCCGCTTCACAATTTATCACTTTCTCTTGATTCGTAGTTTCAATACCACTATCTGACTGCACCAAGTCCTCAGTCTGAGTCAATTTCAAGCCACACTCAATACAAAATGAACTCCCTTCATTTAATTTAGTTCCACACTGAGTACAAAACTTTGAAGTCATTATTTCCCCTCCTTCCTCCCTGATTGATAGAAAATAAATGATACTGATATTATAACAAAATTCGACATGTTTTGACAAATTAAAAATATTTTTTTTTTAATAAAAACCATGTCCCTTTCTAGCAAAATCTAGTTTTGGGACATGGTCTTTCATTGATTATTATCTTAGTTTATTATTGTACATTATTGTGTATTTTTATGAAGTTTTGCAGCATTGTTGCTACCTCAGCTCTAGTGGCATTCCCTTTTGGATCTAGTACGTTATTACCTTTTCCTCTCATCACGCCTGTTTGAACAGCATAATCTACTGCTTCCACTGCCCAATTAGATATTGAGCCAGCATCACTAAATCTCTCACCGCTTCCTTGGGTAGATATAAGCATATTGTGTGCCTTACAATAGTTGTACAGCATTACAGCAAGCTGTTCTCTGGTTATATTTGAATCTGGAGCAAACTGTCCATTTCCTATGCCTGAGATAATACCAAGCTCATATGCCCAATTGATGTTATCATGATAGTATGCTGGCTGTGGTACATCCTTAAATAGCAGTTTATCTCTAACTGGTTTAGCTAGTATTTCTGATTTTGAGAGTCTAAATAGCACAGTTGCTAACATTCCTCTTGTCATAGGACTATTGGGTGAGAATGAACTTTCACCAGTACCTCTAAACAACTCCCTTGAGGTAACAAAGGTAACAGCCTCCTCATACCAGTCTCCATTTATATCTTCAAAGGACTTCATGTTGTTAAGTAAGGTCAGTGTGGTGGAACTCCGTACACTCCCCCATATAAATCCATCGGAAGTGTAGCTATAAGGTAATATCCTTCTATCGGTTGTACCTTCATTTTCAACAAACACCCACTGTAATCCTTGGTTTGAGTGAGGTATTGCAACTTCTAAATTACCCTCAATGAATTCAATTTGTTTATCATCCTCCTCAATAGAAATACTTATTTGGTTAGCATTTTTCATTGTTGCCACTATTTCAAAGTTTTCTTCCCTTGCATTAGAAAGTTCTCTTAGGGCTAATTGATTTATTGTTAACTCGAAGTTACTTGATTGAATCTTTATAACCTTCGTATAGTTACTAGCCTCTTTTATAAATGTTATAGGTAATTGATATCTTTGATTAATATTAGCCACAGCATTTCCAACTTTTAAAACAATAACATCAGCTGACTTGGTCTTCGCAGTGGTGAGAAGCTGTTTTAACTCATCACTGCTTAAAGAGTATTTATTTTCATTATTTGATAATGCTCCCCCAAGCTCTATTTGTATCGCTTTATTTGTATCGCTATAGCTTATAGATTTTACAGGTGTTTCATTTGCATGAGAGCTACCTGAGCCTGAGCTTGAGCCTGAGGCTGAGCTTGAGCCTGTAATAGTATAGTTGTAATTTACTACTGAACTATTAACATAATCATCCTTCATAGCAACTGCTCTTAGGGTTGTGCTTTCGTTAATTTTTATTGGTTCCGTATAAAGAACACTTGAAATAGTTGGTATAGAGCCATCAAGGGTATAGTATATATTAGCAGAATCAGTTGTGGTTGACAAAGTTACTGTTGCTGATGATGCGTAGCTACCACTATTAATATTGGCTGTAGGTGCATCAACTATATCAATTGGTTCCTCCTCTATACAATACTCATAGCTTACTACCTCACTATCATTATACCCTACCTTAGATACTAAAAGCTTAATTGTAGTGGTCTTATCTATGTTCATTGCCTCATCCCAGATTCTACTCAGGGTTGTTGGTTCTGTGCCATCTGCTGTATAATAAAGTGTTCCTCCCTCTACAGGTGATGCAAAATCAATATCCTTAGGTGAATAGTATGTACCAGCAAAGGTAGATACTATTGGAGCTGGTATCGTTTCCTTTTCCCTAACCTCTAGAGAGTTCTCTTGATACTCTGCATCCATTCTAACTCCTGAATAGCTTTGAGCATTATTACTAATCACTACACGATAGGTTGTAGGTGTTACGCCATCGTCTTCGAATTCCTTAAATCCACCAGGATAAAGGGCATCATCTACAACAAATCTAACTCTCTTTGTAAATCTTTCAGATTGAATAAAGTCAGTCTGGTATACATTATCCTCATCATCTTTATAAACTGTGTCCTCTGTACCTATTAGCATCTCTACTGTGTCACAAGGGACAAGATTATTGTTGCTATCATAGATGGAGATGCTATTGATACCTGCATTCTCATCATAAATACTTTCAAACTGCATAAAACTATCAAATTCAATCTCTAAGCCTGCATTATCTAGTGCTACACCAAGAACATCAGGAACGCGCTTTGATAGTAATCCTATATTAACCTGGTCATGTAATGGTGGAACAGTCATTGCCTGGGTATAGGAGGTATCGTAATCATCGTTTCCTACAAATTTCACCTTCCAATCTCCCTCTGGAACATCCCAACCATATTTTCCATCCTTGTCGGTAATATCAGGATTTATTTCATCCCATTCCTCAGCCTCATCCCATATCACAAACGGATCGCCAGAATCTATATCTCCAACTAGGGCGTAAGCAGTAATTCCTTCAATTCTATTAGAATCTATAGCCTCAAATACATATCCTGAAGGGTCAATTTTCCATTTAGGCTTTTTTATTTTATCCTTCTTAGCTGGTTTTTTCTTTCGTTTCTTTTCTCTAAATTCCTGTAGATTTATTTCATTTTGTATATCTCTCATGATTGCATCCCACCAGATATCTAACTCGACACCTGTTTTCTGACCATATACCATAGACCCAGTTGAGATAACATAACTTAAGCCCTTACCCACAAGTCCACCAAAACCTGCACCATAGCTGGCGCCATTAAGTATGGTGCTAACAGTGTGGGAGCTTCTGCGAGCCTTGTCATATTGTCTAATATCATCACCTATTCTTGAACGTATCATAGGATCCTTTATTTGAGCTACTGCCGCATAAAGGGTGTTATGATCCTTACTCGTCGGTCCTGAAAGTGCTTGAGCTACAAATACTGCTCCACCAAGCACCTGCATTTTAGAGCCTATACCAAAGCCAGAAGCATTTCCACCTGAATGGGCTGTAAAGTCTGCTACATTATATACATAGCCTGTATAGTCCGCCATACTTAGTGCCTTATCAACACTTGATTGCGCATAAGGCACATCCGTTTGACCAAGCTGAGCCAGCAATGGACTCCCAACAGACTTCGCTAGTATTGGAGAAACCTCACTCTTCATGATAGCGGTCAACTCGGGACTAAAGTATATCCTTTTATTAAATACTGTAACTCCATCGATTTCTTCAAGGGATTCTTTCGTCCAGTAGGATCCCTGAAGGGTATTTATTTTAATATACCCCTGCGCTTCCAGTTGAGACGGCTCTACAAACTGGTTTTCCTTAAATGAACCTTCAAGCTTTAGATATCCAGTATCGGACACAGGCACTACAATTTCAAGGTTTTCACCCTCCTGGGTAACAATTCTGCCATTACTTTCTAAAATAGAAGTAGGAATTAGTGTAGGATTTACTTCAGTATTTTGTATAGCCTTTTCAAAATCAATGGGCTTTGAACCAGAAATAGCCCCTAACGGAGTGTCCTCAGCTAAAGAATAATATACTGAAAACTCTCCCGGCATACCAATTCTTGTCTCAACCTCCCACTCAGAGTATTTATATTCTTCAGTATCAACATCTTTTACATGGGTTGCTTCAAAATAATTGTCTTCATTATCATAGGTATTCACAAAGGCTACATAGTCTAGGTCTTTCTCTAGTAGATTGTTTATCCTAAAACTAATAGATGAGGTAAGATAAGGATTATAGCTTAAAGTTAAAGGGTAGCTACTTTCATGCGGTGATTCTACCTTGAAAGATCTGTAATTCGAACCATTTCTAAATTCAAAATTACTTGTGTATGCCATAACACTTGGATCTATCACCTCACATACGCTATACCCAGTTGTTATTTCCTCATCATCCGTTATCATTTTTGCATATAATAAATGAACCATAGGTGTTGATGAGTTAGGAAGCTCAATGACTGTCTGGTATCCAGTTCTATTTTCAGGAATTGTTGTTTCTCCTACGAGTTGGTCATTGGCATATATCTCAATTTTACTTCCTGCCTCACCAACTCCTCTAACTAGAACCTCTTTAGCCGCTGAGCCCATTAATACCTCCTCAGGTGCTATTAAGGTTACCTTTGGTACATTTAGATTATCAATACTAATTGTTTCACTGTGCGTTGAACCATTTTCATAATATACAAGATCCAGTGAGAGATAGGTTTGTTCCACCGACGAAGGTATAATAGTAAAATACATTGTGTTTTGTGACTTATTACTACCATCAGAATAAACATAGGTAGATGCACCTGAATAATTAGCTCCATCAAGATATATTGAATCAGGCTTTAAAGTACCGTTCGTTTTTAAAGTGACATATTTAAATTCCTTTTCCTCTCCCAAACCCTCATGGAAGATTTGTGCTAATACTCTTAGCTCCCCAGTTGAGGAATTAGGGATATATTTAGTTGTTATCCTTGTTGTACTTGTTCCTAGCTTTTCTGATTCAAGGATTTCTGGTACATCAATTTCTCCAACGTCTGTCGTTCTACCATTGACAATAGTGACATTTTTCTTGATGTATTCAATATTTTCATTGAGCTCAAGCAGTTCAAATGAGTCAAAGGTCTTATATTCCTTGAGTCTGTCTAATCCAAAACCCTTGAAAAATAGTGCTAAATAATTACCAGCTTCTATCTTCATCTGCTTTGTACTAAAAGCACCAGGGCTTTCTACATAGGCAACCTGCTTACCATTATTATCATAGAGGAGCATATAGCCATAAGGAGCATTTCCGTTACTAGTAACCACTTCAGCTGATAATTCTCCATTGGGTATAGCAACTGGCCTTACCTCACCATTCATATATGCATCAAGCCTTACGATATAGGTTTCCTCTTCCACCTTCTGATCAAAGAAGGATACCTTTACCTTGACATCTTTATTCTCATAACCCTCTATATATGCAAGGTCAATACATCCATTTTGACGATAAAATGAAGCATATATTCTTTCCCCATCCATTGATTCTATTGTTAAGGTTTTTATCTGATACATATCTAATGCCAGCAACTGTGAATCATCTGCTCCTTCTCCTGGCATAAGTAAAGGTCTTGCATAAGGCTGAACCACAAGTCGCTTCTGGGTGCTTAATTCTAGTGCTTTATCCAGCGTATAGCTCTGAGATATTGTTAGGTTTTGATGTTTAGTGTTATATCCTAACTTAGAGAAACTTACCTCAATTTGTGAGTCAGGATAGACCTCCGCTGAATATTGACCATTTTCATCAGTTACAGCATTTGTAATATAGGTAAAGTTGTTAACACCATTTATAACGTACTGCTTTATATTAACGTTAACCTTATCAAGAACTCGGTCTGTAATACGTTCATCTGTAATAGTCCCAGTTAGGTCAATCATCTCAATGCGTTCAACATCCACATCTATTGTCATAGTTTTATTATCGATTTCCCTTGTCAACGCGTCTATTGCCTTAAATTTCTTTACAGTGGTATCATTTAATTCTAATCCATAGTTAAAAGAATCTCCAACAGCAAAGCCACTAATCACTTCCCCCGGTAAAGTATATCGAGTGTAAGGATAGTAAGGTAGATTATAAAATAGTTTGATCTCGCTTCTTTCTGTATCTGAAAGATTATTTAGATTTATTTGCACCTTAGCAGGCTGCACTGCATCGTCTAAATCTATTTCATTCGTCACACCATTTTTTGTTGTAAAGTTTCCTGCTTTATAGGTTTTATAATCATCCCATAATATATAACTATACGTTAAGGCAGGCTGTAATTCATCAATGGTAAATATGCTCTGATTATCCATAATGACTATATCCTTCGATATCCGATGAAAGCTACTTCCAATAGTAAGGGTTTTTCCGTTGTAATCTCCGTCAGTATTTGCTAAACTAGTAAATTTTACTGAGCTAGTTACATACATAGTCTTTTCTTCCTGGGTGGTAGTCTTATTATTAGAATCATTTGGATTTTCTAGTGTATAAATAAATTTTATTATTTGTCCAACATCACTTGCTAAAACTGTACTACCTTGATAAATTCCTTCAGTAGCCGTTTCATTTAGAGAAGCTGTGAAAGCTTGTGGATTACCAGCTGTATCAATATAGTTAACCACTACAAAGCCAGTGAATCCAGGCGTTCCTTTCATGGTAAAGGAAAGCTCACTTCCCTGAAGTATATATTGCTTATCAAGAAGTTTTGACATGAATTTCGATTGATAAGAGGATATGAAGGCCTCTTCGTCTATGTCGACAGCTATCACCTCAGCCTTCGAGGTATAGTAAAGGGTATCCATAACATAATATTTAACTTTTTTTGCTGGCGCTATGGTATCTGTTATTTTTATTTGCTTTGAATAGGTATGAAGCAAATTTGAACCCGAGGTTCTTTTTAGGGTTTCTGTCGTGATTATTTCATCATTTTCATTTAGAAATTCTATATATCCTGTTAATGCCCTGTCTTCTGCCTGAATATAGAAGCTATAGCTTCCATCCTTATGAAGATAGGTAGTAGTATCATCTGCGGTAGTGCCAAGGATACCATAAGATATCATATCTTCCAAAAAGTCACCTCTATAGATAATGCTATCACTGAGGATATACTCAAATCCACTACTGGTCTTAAATTGAAAATAAAGCGTCTTTACTCCAAATTCTCCCTCAAGAGTATAGGCTATTTCACTTGTAATATCCTGCCATGACACTTCATTAAGGGCTTCTTCTGAGGTGGCTATTTTCATCTGAGTAAAGCTCCCTGACATAATATTGATGGTTACCTCAGGAGTTAAAGTGAATTCTTCATCATTATTTATTTTAGCCGTTGGCAGTACAACTGAGCTTGATTCTGACGCTGATAATAATGATACATCTGCTAAACCCTTGATATTCTCTCCATCCTCCTTAACATAAACCGTATACCATCCTCTAGGCAGGTCTTCCTGCACTGATTCAGCAATAGTTAGCCTCGTACTGCTACTAACTGTAGCATCAAGTTCAAAAGGCTGGGCTGTTAAGGATGAGCCAATATGCTTAACAAAGTATGCCTTATAAGATTTGCTTGAAGAAAATCTTTTTCCTGTTAAATATAGCGTATTGCTATTATTTTCTATTGATTTAAGCACACTTGTGTTCTCATCCGTAAATTCAAAGATCATTTGATTCGCAAAGGATAGAATAGGATACGTCGCTTCTAGCTCACCCATATTATCATTAAGCTGATAGATATCTTCTCCATCATACTTAAGATCCAAGAGATAGGTTCCTAATGGATCTTCCTCTGGATTAAGACTTAACGTAATATCATTTCCTATTGCTTTAGCAGTAATATCTAATGGAATTGTCTCAGAAGTGTCATCTTCATTTATTAACTGTCCAGTAAACTTATAGGATTCCATATTTAAAGTATCTTCTACTACGACTTCAATAGTATCGTTTTTGTATAAAGGATATGCGTTAAATCCATGTGAAAAGTTTCCTTCATAGCTTATTCCTACGGCTCCTGTAACTGTGGTAGAGATTACAGTCCCCTTACCTATACGGGCACTATCATAGTATATTTCAAGATCACTGGTATCATTAGGAGAGTTATTATATACTGTACCATATACTGTACCAGAGACAGTATATAGAGCATTCTCTTGCAAATCAATTTCTGAAGTATTTGTTAACCATTCTCCTAAAATATCATCATTATTTTTTAACTGTACATCAATTCCAGAAGCATTAGATATAGCTGTACTATCAAAAGAAAGATTAAGCTCACTTTCATTTGCACCTACGTAATATATACCTAATTCTTCACTATTTGATTCTCCGTCTTGATGCATCATTGAGCAATATGCGTTTGAGATTTTCAGATTTTTTATAGATGGAGAATCTGATGAAAGAACAGAAATCCCATAATAATCCCCATAGGCTATTTCTGTAACACCTGATTTCCCCGGACCTACAACCTTAACATAAACAGGCTTCTCAATATTTAGACTTGATAATATCGAAAATTTTCCCTCAAGGGAATAGATACCATCTCTTAATTCATCTAAAACATAGGTCTCTGGCATAAGAGAACCAACCTTAGAAACATCTCCTAAAGGTTCTCCGCCAAAGTTAAAATCACATTGCACCAGTTCAACAGTAAATGCATCCTTCGTCTCTCCTGATTTGAAACTCTCAACTTCTATTTCTAAATAAATTGTATTAAGATTGTCCGCCATTTCAGATATGCTAACAGATGATACTAACCCTCCCCATGATGAATTCGGCCAGAATAAGTACTCTATTCCACCAGATAACATATCAGTATTTTGGTCATCGATAATTTCGATATAATATTCCTTAGATTCCAAGGTTTTGTCTTGTTCAAACTCCAGCTTGATCACATAGACATCTTCACTATATTCATTTACACCAAGGTAGTTACTTTCAATACTTGAAGCAACTTGATTATAATTTTCATCCAGCTTATCATATAGATTTGCTTCAATCGTACTTAGAGAAGATAGATTATACCCTCTGACATCGAGGTATAGGTAAGATTCACCGACCACTGGATATCCTCCGCCCCAAGTTGATTGCGCATAATAAGTAATTTCAGGAGGAGATGCTGGAGATGCTTCACAAACAAAGGTTTGATCGAAAGCACTCAATTGAAAAAGCATCACAATAATCAAGCATAATGCCATAGACTTTTTAAACATTTTTACACACCCTTTTCTTTGCAATTTGTCAAATATTTTTCGGCTCTGTTTCATTTACACTAAAATAATATTTAATAAAATCCTTTTTTCCCTTCTTTAAAAATAGATCTATTCCAGTCACGATAATGATGTATAAACTGTAATTTTTTATTATCTGCTTGTAGAATAAACTTTCCCACCTCCTTGAATGTTTTTGCTTTCATTCTGCCAGATATTAAAACATAACCTTAAACCTACAATTAGCTCTTTAATATTTAAAATAATACTTTAATCTCTTTCATTTTATAAGGATGATTAGGGAGTAAATTTAAAAAATAATGGGTGATTTATAGGGGGATATTAAGAAATGCTGAAAAAATCACAAAAAAAAAGTGCCTCCCTCTTGATTCCAGGAAACACTTAAACCCTTCTTAGGAAATGTATTTATTATATTACAGTTTCTGAAATTTTCTCTATCAATTCAACTCTGTTTGACACACTTAGCTTTTTATATATATTTCTGTTATGAGTTTTTATAGTATGATGAGATATATATAGCTCATTGCTTATTTCTGTATCTGTTTTACCAGTAATCAATAGGCTAAAGACCTCAAACTCCCTATTAGATAGAACAATTTGAACTTCTTCAATGAAACTTTTCATTTCTTTCTTATTCATGTGATTAAATTTAACTAAAAACTCATTATATTCAAGTAAGTCTGATAATCTATTATTAAGAGGTAATATAATTAGCATTGATAAAATAACGATAAATAAACCCATAAATGATAGTGCTTGCTTCTCAACTCCTATGCCTGTTAGATAATTTCCTATTACGCCTCCTACCCATACACCCAAAACATTTATCGAAAGTCCTAATCCAAAAAGAGAAGAAGGATTCTTGACATTGTCAAAATTGTTAGCCATGATGCTCCACCAAAATAAATCAAATATTCCAGCCGCAAAAAGCATAATAGAACAGATAACTATAAAACTAAATGCCGTTTGTTCTAAAAAAGCAAAGAGTATAAATGTCACACCCCACAATGCAAGGCCTACGTATAGGAAATAAAATTTATTTCTCTTATAAAACCTTGATAATAGATATATCGCAACAATATAAGGAATATTTGTATAAATACTAGTAAGAAGTTGGAATTCTCCAAAATATGGATATATGACTTGAAACATAATACCTGAATTGATAGTAATTACAAAGATGAACAGGAAAAATATCCAATAGTGTTTCAATATATATTCTGTCCCTTGTTCAATAATAGGCTGCCTTACGAGCTTTTCGTTAGTATCTATTTTTAGAGTAGCAATAAAAGCTAAAATAAGTAATATTTCAATAAAAATAAAACTAATGATTGGCATTGCATTATTCGCAAAAATATGGGCTCCAATCAATATTATATTTCCATATATTAATAGGTTAGCTACCGTTTTAGCTCTTTGTTCAGATGGAATATAGCCTTTTATCATGTGACCATTGGATGCAATAACAATCCCAGTCAGAAATGATACAAAAGGAATAATATAGACCCATGTCTTTACAGAAACAAATGGTATAAAAAGACTTAGAACGATAGAGCCTCCTGTGCATATCAATGTGGCTTTTCTCGCGGATATAATATCTTGAGTAATATATCTACCACAAAACAGCCCTCCAAAATGCAAAAATACAGTAAGGGTATTAAGTAAAACACCATCTATCCCCTTTTCTCCTGCCATCGCATACATTACAGGCCCTTCATAGGGAAATGACATAACCCATCCAAACACAATAGAAAAGCTTATTAATAAGTAATATTTGTTCTTCATAAATTTCATATAAAAGTCACTCCACAATCTATCGTAAAATATAATTAACCATAATAGCCAGTTATATTATACCCTCATTAACTATTATGGTCAACAACATATTACTTCGCTTACTCTTACCAACTATTCTTTAAATTCATATTAATAATATATACGATATTATATGTATATTTACAAACCTTGGATCAGATTCATTTTCTGAGTATTCTCTCTATCTTCTCGAGCTCTTCATGATTAAATTCTAAATTGTTAATTGTAGCAACACAGTCTTCAATTTGACTCACTTTACTAGCACCTATCAAAACAGAAGTTATGGCTTTCTTTCTTAACACCCATGCTAAAGCCATTTGAGCCATCGTTTGATTACGACTAGAAGCCATCTCATTTAACTGTTTTACATTGTCAATAAGTTCTTTCTTTATATCTTTTCTGTTTAAAAATACACTTTTACTTGCCGCTCTAGAATCCTCAGGTATACCATTAAGGTATTTATTTGTAAGTACGCCTTTTGCTAAAGGAGAAAACACTATACATCCAACCCCTTCTTCTTCTAACAAATCCAATAGCCCATCTTCTACCCATCTGTCTAGCATCGAATATCTTGGTTGATGTATCAAACAAGGTGTTCCTAACTGATTTAATATATCAATTGCTTTTTTTGCTTCTGTTGGTCTATAATTTGATAATCCCACATAAAGTGCTTTTCCTTGGCGTACAATCAAGTCCAATGCTGACATCGTCTCTTCTAAAGGAGTATCTGGATCTGGTCGGTGATGATAAAAAATGTCTACATACTCTAGTTCCATACGTTTTAAACTTTGATCCAAACTAGAAACTAAATATTTTTTCGATCCCCAATCTCCATATGGACCTGACCACATGTAATATCCCGCTTTTGATGAAATAATCATTTCATCCCGATGAGATATAAAATCCTTTTTTATGATTCTCCCAAAAGTCTCTTCAGCCGAACCAGGAGATGGTCCATAATTATTCGCAAGGTCAAAATGTGTAATTCCTAAGTCAAATGCTCTTCTTATCATTTCTCTACTATTCTCAAAAACATTTGTATCTCCGAAATTATGCCATAGTCCTAATGAAATAGCTGGTAGTTTGAGTCCGCTATTTCCACATCTATTATACTTCATCGAATCATATCTTTCTTCTTTTGGTATATACGTCATTTTATTTCTCCTCCTCATCAATAATAATGTAACTAATTATTCATTAAACCTTTAATCACAAAGATAATAAACATTGAAAAATCAGGTATGAATTCAGAAGGCACATGAGAAATACCTGATTTCTTAATCGCCTCGTTTTGTATTTCACTTGCTTGTGTAGCAGGATATAACCCCATAGCATAATGCAGTTGCATACGCAAAAATATTTCAATATTGCTACAAGGTAAATTAGGTAATATTACTCCAATAAGAGTATATATTTTTTCAAATTCTTCAAAAAGCTCCTTTTTATAATTTGCCAATTTATCTACTGATACATTTTTTTCAATAATGGAGTAAAGGATAGAAAAAAGTCCTATTAATCTTTTATGTTCATAGATCGTCTTAGACCATATACCAGCAAACTCTTCAATGGATAGATTAGATTTGCCTTCATAATTAATTAGCAAATCATTTATCCATAGCCTAACATCTTTCAAGATGATTTCTAAGAATATTTCTTCCTTGGTTGATATATATTTATATAAATTAGCACGAGAAAAACAAAGCTCTTTTGCTATTGAAGCAAGTGTTATTTTATCATACGGCATCTTTTCATATAGCTTTATCGTAGCTTCAGTAATCTGATTTAAACGAATATACTTTTGCTCTTGACTTCGGGCACGTTTAAAACACATTATTTCACCTCAATTCTTAAAATGATAATATCATATTCATTTGCACTTGACAAGTAACACCATGTCATTTATACTATAAATGACATGGTGTTACTTATGAAGGAGGAATCATTGTGCAGTTTAGAAAAATGCCAAAATCAAAGGATAAACTTTCCGTTCTTGGGTATGGGTGTATGAGAATGCCAACACGTATAGGCGGTGTACCATCAGCATTTATCGATAAAGAAAAAGCACTCCAACAAATTCGAGGGGCAATCGACGCTGGTGTTAATTATCTAGATACTGCATGGCCCTATCACGCAGGTGCGTCTGAAAGCTTCCTAGGAGAACATGTTTTAAAAGATGGTTATCGCGAAAAAGTTTATATTGCTACAAAATTACCTTGTATGATTATCAAAAGAAAAGATAAAATAGAAGAAATTTTCAATAAACAATTAAAAAAACTACAAGTAGATTATATTGATTATTATTTATTACATAGTTTGGATGGCTCTTCTTGGGATAAGATGCTCTCTCTCGATATCATTGAGTTTATGAATAAAATCAAGAGAGAAGGAAAAATCCGACATATGGGATTTTCATTCCATGGTAAACATGAGGACTTCCTTAGAATAGTTGACGGTTATGATTGGGATTTTACCCAGGTACAATACAATATTCTAGACGAGAATTTTCAAGCGGGAATAAAAGGCATTGAATATGCTTCAAACAAAGGACTTGGTATTATTATTATGGAACCTCTTAGAGGTGGTGCTTTAGTGGGAAAAATACCTAAAGAAATAAAAAAAATATACGACGAAGCCCTAATAAAAAGAAGCGCAGCTGATTGGGCTTTTAGATGGATATACAATCATCCAGCTGTTACTTTGGTGTTATCTGGTATGAATAACGAGGAACATATAAAAGAAAATATTAAAGTTGCTACTGAATCATTACCAAACAGTTTAACAGAAGAAGAAATCTCAATTATCAATAAGGCACGAGATAAATATTATGAATTAATGCAAGTAGGTTGTACTGGTTGTGCGTACTGTATGCCATGTCCTGCTGGTATAGATATCCCTGGCGCCTTTAAGCATCTAAACAGTTATCATATGTTTGGTAAATTAGAATCAAAAATGCTTCATATGGCCTTTGCAGGTATTATGACCGATGATGGAAAACCACACTGGACAAATTCGTGCATGGATTGCGGAAAATGCGAAAAAGCATGTCCTCAAAACATTGAAATTCGAAAAGAATTTAAAAAGGTGCAAAAGAATTTAGAGGGCTTTGGTATAAAAGCGCTTGCTAAAGTGTCCAGACCAATTATTAGTCGTAATAAGAAGTAATGTTCAAATGTCGAAAATAAAGAAATAGAAAAGACAAGTTCAATACCACTTGTCTTTTCTATTTCTTTACACCATATTCTTTATATATTTTCTTATCAAAGTCTTATTTCTAAAACCTTATTCCTCGCTACGACTAAGTTCCTAAGGCTTTCTATTGTCTCTCGTTCCCCTCTTGTTTTCAATCCACAGTCAGGGTTAATCCACAATTTTTCACTTCTTACTTTCGTTAAGAGTTTTAAAGTATTACTCACTAGTTCACTCACACTAGGAACTCTTGGTGAATGTATATCATAGATGCCTGGGCCAACCTCTGTTTGAAACTCTTCTTTTTCAATTGCTTCTAATATATCCATACTTGATCTTGAAGCTTCAAAAGATATGACATCTGCATCCATAGCGTCGATATGTTGAATAATCTCATTAAACTCACTATAACACATATGGGTATGAATTTGCGTTTCTGGCTTCACTCCACTATGAACCAGTCTAAATGCTCTAATGGCCCAATCCAAATAGTCTCTCCCCCACTCTTCTCTTCGAAGTGGTAGTTTTTCTTTTAGGGCTGCTTCATCCACTTGAATAATTGACACACCATGCCTTTCTAAATCTAAAACTTCTTCTCGGATAGCCATGCCTATCTGATATGCAATCTGTTCCAAGCTGATATCCTCTCTTGGAAAGGACCAATTTAAAATCGTTACAGGCCCTGTTAACATTCCTTTAACAGGTTTATTTGTCAATTGATTTGCATAGAGTGTTTCCCTCAAAGTCATAGGTTCAACCCTTTTAATATCGTCACATATAATTGGTGGTTTAACACATCTTGTACCATAGGATTGTACCCACGCCTTCTTAGTGAATATGAACCCTGCCAACTTTTCACCAAAAAATTCTACCATGTCACTCCTCTCAAACTCTCCATGTACAAGGACATCTAAATTCAGTTCTTCTTGCAGTTTGATACAGGATTCAATCTTGTTATCAATAAAAAGTTCGTACTCTGCCTTAGAGACTTTACCTTTTTTATATCTACTTCGCATCGTTCGTATCTCTTTTGTTTGAGGGAAAGAACCAATGGTTGTTGTAGGTAAAAGCGGTAGGTTTAATGTCTTTTTTTGAATATCACGTCTATCTTTAAAATTAGGCTTTCTAATAAAATCTTCCTCCATCAATAATTTCGCTAGATTGTCAGATTTCATTGCCCTTAATTCAGTCGCTTTTTTAAAATACTGTTGATTCAAAGCGAATTTTATATCTTTTTGAGGATCATCGCGTTTACATAGTTTCACAATATCTTGTAATTCAATTAGCTTCTCCTTAGCAAAAGCTAATAATGGATGGTTTTTTACTACATCATACTCATCTTCAACAGTATATGGTACATGTAATAATGAGCATGATGTATTTACAACTAAATATTCTTCTTGTATACTAGCTTTTAATTTTCGAATAATATTTATAGACTTTTCATATGAAGTTCTCCAGACATTTTTTCCATTTACAATACCTGCATATAGAAAAGTTTTTTCCGGGAAGCCATTTTTCTTGATAAGATGGCACGTTTCTTTTCCCTCAATAAAATCCAAACCAATCCCATCAAAGTCTAGAGCCATTATATTCTGATAACAATCTCGAATATCTCCAAAATAGGTTTGCAATTTTATCTTCAGTTTCCCTTTACTATTTAATAGTTTTCTATATGTATATTCAAATAGTTCAATATCCGATTTATTTAAATCCATCACTAAAAAAGGTTCTTCTATTTGTATCCACGTAGCATCCAAATCAGATAGGTTTGCAATTACTTCTTTATAACATGCTATCAAGTCGTCAATAATATCTGTTTTTTCTATGCTATCTTTAAAATCAATTAAATTGATAAGGGTAAATGGTCCAATAATTGTTGGTGTAGTTTTTATACCAAGACGCTTAGCCTCCTTAAAATGGCGAAAAATTTTGTCGTCATTGACTTTAAGTTTAGTATTTTCATCTACAACCGGAACAATATAGTGATAATTAGTATTGAACCATTTCTTCATAGCAAGAGCTTTAACGTCCCCTTTAATACCTTGATAACCTCTTGCCATAGCAAAGTAAGTATCTAAATTAGATAAACCTAGTTCAAGATATCTTTTTTCAATCATATTGAAAAGGAAAACAGTATCTAACACTTGATCATAATAGGAAAAATCATTAGAAGTTATATCATCAATACCAGCTCTTTGGATATCCTTCCATTGTTTTTCTCGTAGTTTTTTCGCACCCTCTTCTAATGCATACTCGTCAATCTCTTTTCGAAAATACTTTTCTATCAAAAATTTCAACTCTCTAGTTTCACCAATTCTTGGATAACCGATTATTCCACTTTTCATATAACAAGTTCCTTTCTATTTGTTTTGATTATCTTAATCATATCAAAAGAATCTGTTATAGTATAACTGATAAAAACTATCACCTGATATAACTTTAATCTATATCAAGTGATAGTTCTTGTTTTAAAGCATCAATATATATATTTGCTAGACAACTCCTCTTCGTATCTTTATGAACCACATATCCAATGGTCATCTCTTCATCAATCTCAAGAGGAATACTAATAATCTCATTACCATTTAGGTCTTCATTTAATACACCTGTTGATATCGTGTATCCATTTATACCAATCAGTAAATTAAAAAGAGTTGCTCGATCACTAACGGTTATAGATTTCTTATGTGACAATGTACTTAGTATCTCCTCTGAAAAATGGAACGAGTTATACTCCCCTTGCTCAAAACTTAGATAAGGATATTCTTCTAGGTCTTTTATTTTCACTATGCTCTTTGTTGCTAAAGGGTTCTTATCACTAATAAAAACATGGGGCTTTGCAGTGAAGAGTTCAGTAAAAACAAGGTGAAACTCATGGAAAAACTTCTCCAAAACCTTTCGATTGAATGCATTGATATATAATATTCCTATCTCACTTCTAAGATTTTTAACATCATCAAGAATTTCATAGGTTTTCGTTTCTCTAAGAATTAACTCGTAATCTTCTTCACCAAATCTTTGAACTAAATTAACAAAGGCACTCACTGCAAAAGCGTAATGCTGGGTAGTAATGGCAAATCGTTGCCTTTTCTTATACTGTTTCAAGTATCTTTGCTCCAACAATTCACTTTCTTCAAGTACTTGTTTTGCATACCCTAAAAACTCAATACCTTCAATCGTTACTTGGATCCCTCGATTGGTTCGATAGAATATCTCAATATCCAATTCTCTTTCTAACTCTTTAATGGCCTTCGAAAGAGTAGGTTGTGTAATAAAAAGCTTCTTAGCCGCAATGTTCATAGAACCATTCTCAGCGATCACCATGGCATATTTTAACTGTTGTAATGTCATTGAAATTCACCTACTTTATTTATCTCTCCGTCCACAATAAGTCATCAGTGCTACCGTCTCCACATGTGGGGAATCGTTCGTAGGAATACACAATTTCGTCTTTTTTTGCGTTATCATGTATTCCTTTAGGCTTTTTTGCAGTACAGTCCTCCTCTAGCTTCAGACCTGTCTTAAAAATAAAAGTAACTGAATAAGGATTCTTTATACCTGCTTCATCGACCTTTCCAATTATAACTTCATCGATAATGTTATCAAATATTTCTTTATCAAATTTTTCTAGTAACTCATTACTGTCAAATACACTTCTGAAAGTCTCCATCTTTCCTTTTAGCTCTCTTTGTTCTTCAAAGGCATTTTGTAAGTCTTCTTGCTCTTCTGTAAGCTTATTAATTTCTGTCGCTGTCTTATTATATTTATCTTCATATGCTTCTTTACTTATTATATCATCAAGATTCAATTCTACAAGCTTGCTTAGCTTATTTTCTAGCTTATAGATATCTTCATTTATTTTTTTAATTTTCTTAGCTAAATCACTTTGTCCTATCGATTCTTCTACGTTCTTCAGAAACTCAACCACTACACTTTTATTGTTTGTACACATTACATTGAAGGCATCCACAAAAGCAGATTCTAATACGTCCTCTTTTATACTTTTGTAATTTTTGCAATACTTTTTACCTTTCTTGGTGCCTGTCAAACAAGCCCACACTACTTTTTTGTAGCTTGAATTACCATGCCATGAACGCCTTCCTATTGTACCACCACAAAAGCCACATTTCATCTTACTACTAAATGCATATTTCCTGCTGTATTTTTCACGCTTTATACCTTTTTCTGTTGCCCTCGGTATGCCTCTTCTATTCATAATCCTTTGGGCTTCTTCAAATACTTCATTAGAAATAATAGGCTCATGGTTATCTTCGATATAGTACTTATCCTCTTCCCCGAAGTTTTTTAGTCTTCTATGGGTAATTGGGTCTACTGTAAAGCTTTTTCCAAGTAATAAGTCACCTTTATACTTTTCATTTTTAATAATGCCTCTTACAGTGCTATCACCCCAAGCATTACCTTTTTTAGTCTTATAGCCTAGATTATTTAATTCTCTTGCAATAATATGGCTTCCATTTCCTTCAATATACCTTTGAAAAATATATTTAACGATTTCTGCTTCTTTCTTATTAATAGCTATTGTTTTATCTTTGGAGTCATAATCATATCCTAAACATCCATTAAATCCTACTAATTCACCTCTTTTCATCTTCATTTTTAATCCCATTTTTACATTTGCAGATATTGATTCACTCTCCTGTTGAGCTAAAGAACTAAGGATTACTAATAACATTTCCCCATTCATTGTTAAGGTGTTTATATTTTCTTTCTCAAAGAATAAAGCAACATCATGTTTTTTTAGAAGTCTTACATATTTTAAGGTGTCTAAAGTGTTTCTAGCAAACCTGGAGATTGACTTTGTTATAATCATATCTATCTTGTTTTCCGTTGCATCATTAATCATCTTTTGAAAGCTAATTCTGTTATTAATCTGTGTTCCTGATATAGCTTCATCCGCATAAATCTCTACTAATTCCCATTCAGGATTATTTTTAACCAACTGCTTATAATGTGTTACTTGGGAATTATAACTCAATAGTTGCTCTTCTGAATCTGTACTTACACGACAATAGGCAGCAACTCGTAGCCGATCAATTTTCTTTGAATTTCTTCTGTTTATTCGATCAGAACAAGCTTCTATAACTTGTACCTCTTTCATAACCTTCTCCTTCCTATAGTATTATACAGATAAACACTTTAGCTAAAATGTGTTTACATTTTACTACATCCATTTTTCAGACTACAAGCAATCGTTCATTTATTTTATATTTCTTTTTTATTTTATTTTTTATCAATTCATATTCTAATTTAGATACTAATTTTTTATCTAGTAATTTCTTTAACATTACTAGTTGCATGTTATATACTAAAATGTTATCCATTGTACCCCTCCCACACTTAATGACCAAATTTTATTATAAATTGTTTTTTACAAAAAATATTCGTGGCATTTCTTTTTCTTAATAAACCTTGTTATATCATCTATGTTGTATGTAATCTTACAATCAGGTAAAGCTTGTCTTACTACTTGTCTATATTCTTTATTTGCTCTTTTATCTAGCATTGATATAACCGCTGTATCTGTTTCCGTTCTTATAGCACGACCATATCCCTGCTTTAATTTCGTTAGCATCTGTGGAATCAATATTTCTTCTTTGAATTTTTCATAGCTACTACTCTGTGATTTCTGAGAATCGGTGATTGGATCAGGAATAAGAAAAGGTAGCTTTACTATAATTAGATGTGATAATAAATCACCTGTAAAATTAACGCCTTCCCATATGCTACCACAAGCTAATAAAACACCGTTCTTGCTTTTACGATAATCTTTTATAGCCGAACTATGTCCTTTGGTTAGAGTGAATAATGGATATTTGATGCTTTTGTTTTTCAATAACCTCTGTACTTTACTCATTGATTCATACGATGTGAAAAGAACCAGTACATGTCCATAACTCGCAATAATTAAATCAATAATTCGTTGTGCTACTTGTTCTATATATTCATCATCTTTTTGATCGGGATAAGGTAGGTCTTTTGCTTGATAAAGTAATGTGTTTTGATAATAGTCAAATGGAGATATTTTATGAATTTCTCTTATTTTGTTTATATTACTAATTCCCATTTCTTTTTTGATATAAGTGAAATCACCATTAATGGCTAATGTACCGCTTGTCATTAATATTGAACTATTTTTTTTAAATAAATCTTGTGCTAACATTTCATTAATATCTTTTGATACTGCACATATTGTAGTTTGTTTAGATGTTGTAGTTTTTTTCACCCATAGGATTGAATCAGAATTTATAATAATGTCAATATAGTCACCTAGCTTTTCAAATCCTATTTGCTCTTTTCTTTTGATATCAGAAATCAAAACAACTATTTGTAAAATATAAATTTTTAATTGCTTCAAATCTTGTCTTAGAGTTGCAATATCTGTGATTGGATATTTTTTATGTTCTTCACTGTACATCTCTTCATTAATATTTGATATGACTTTATTAAACAAACTATTGACCACTTTAATAATTTCATTGCAATTATTTATTAACAGCTTAGCATTTCTACTCTTTTTATTTTTAGGCTTTACTTTCTTTATTAGTTCAAGTATTCCACCTTTCTCCAATGCTACTGTACGCATGGATATATAGGCATCGGGAAGTTTATGTGCCTCATCATAAATCGCTACTTTATAGTTAGGCAATAATGGTATTCCCTCCCTTGCTCTCTTTAATATATCTGCAATCATATAATTATGGTTTGTAACTTGAAACAGATATTTAGGACTGTTAACTTCTTTCTGTAGATTTCTATACCTGCAATGCTTATTTTCTGGACAACTATTGCAATGTTTTGGTATTACTTTAATACGTTCTCTATCATAGTTTCTAATACCGGTAACATTTGATAAGTCTGCTTGATTGCTTTCTAGAAGATTTTTCAATGTCTTATATTCCCTTGGATTTTTTTTATGTGCTGGAAGGCTTTTAACGTAATTTTCTAGTCGAATGTCACAAATATAATTTTCTCTTCCTTTTCTAATTACTGCTGTTATTTTTTCTTCAATAATGCCATGTGCTAGTAACATTCTTGAAATTTCAGGAACGTATTCTTTTACAATGGATTTTTGCAATCTCTTACTTGATGTTGATATGATTATTGCTTTGTTTATATTAATTGGTTCATGCCATTTCCTCTTATCATTCATATGGTAAACGATTGATGCTATAATGTATGCATGTGTTTTACCCAGACCAACTGCAATGTCACTTAATGAAATTGATTGTTCTATCATAGCTCTATACATATGTTTTGATAGTTCTATTTGCTCTTTTCTTATGTTAAATCCAAAGCTTGTAAATACCGTAGTAAATATATAGTCTATTAGTTCTTCCCCATCTTCTGGATAGCTAGTATTATAAAAATGTAACTCAGCTACTTTTGATAATAAATTTATATAGTTTTCTTTTTCTATTGCGTTTTTCTTGTAGCCTAGGTATTTTGTTTCTCTAGTAATATAGTTATAGGCTCTGTATTTATAGGTTTTTCCTGTATATGTTTCTGTGACAATGCAATCTCTCGAAATAAATATACCTATTTCCCTGTTATCTAGCTTCATGTTTTCTTGCAATTTATTCATTGCATACCTTACATGCATATTGATTTTACACATTATATCATCCTCCATTTTCCCTCTTATTTTATTTAACAGCATTCGTATACAGCACCTATGCGTTGCTTCATAAGAATACTGTTAAATGTTGTATAGTTAATTTATCTCTAGGGCGAATAGTGGTGGCTATTCTCATAGAACCTAATGCAACTCTCTGCTTTCAAGCTACACTATTTTCTCCGATGGGTTCTCCATCAGCTATGCTCCATACGATAGTTAGGATTGCACAGAAGTATCATTTTGGGGAATGCCCCCGTTTTTTGTATATAGTATACTAAAAGTACCCACTATTACAGTTGAAAAATCCCCACATAAAAACTAAACTATCTATAAGAAAAAAATTATAGGTGGTATGGTGGAGATGATAAATTTGAATAAGAAGAGAAAAATTTTATTGTTGTATCGACAAGGATATAACAAATCAGAAATTTCAAGGGAGGTATCAGTTGCAAGAAAAACTGTACGGAAATATATTAATGAGTATGAAGAAAAACTCGAACAGTTAGGTGCTATGGATCACAACAATGAAGAACAGTTAAATGCGCTCATAGAATCATTAAGTGAACCACCAAAGTATGATACTTCAAATCGAAGTTGTTTAAAGCTAACAGAGGAAGTTAAGGCAGTTATTAATTCATGCCTTGAAGAAAATGATGAAAAACTAAAGAATCATAATCGAAAACAACTGATGAAAGTCGTTGATATCCATGAACTTTTAATTGAGCAAGGCTATGATATTGGATATACGACAGTAAATAATTACGTGAAAACTCAAAAAAAAGCGAAGGAGGCATATATTAAACAAATTTATCCATTAGGGGAAACTTTGGAATATGATTGGGGAGAAGTAAAATTAGAGATTGCTGGTGTTGCAAAGAGGTTTCAAATGGCTTTAATGACAACAGCTGCGGGTTCATGTCACTTTGCCATGCTTTATCATAATCAAAAGATGGAATCATTTTTAGATAGTCATATAAAGGGACTTAATTACTTTGGAGGTGTTTTTAAAGAGATCGTTTATGACAATATGAAAGTTGCAGTTGGTCGTTTTGTCTCCAAAGGGAAAAATGAGCCTACTGAAGACTTGTTTAAGTTATCGATGTACTACGGTTTTGATTATAGATTTTGCAATGCTCGCCGCGGAAATGAAAAAGGTCATGTAGAACGTGGTATTGAGTTTGTAAGACGAAAAGCTTTCGCCAAGAAATATAAATTCAATACTTTTGAAGAGGCAAATACACATTTACTTAAGGTACTGGAAGATTTAAATCGACGTCAAAGACATTGGTTGGACAATAAAAGTCCTTGGGATATATTAACTCAAGAACAACAACATATGATTAGCTTAAAGCCTGATTATGTTATTGCAAAGAAATTAGAATGCCGAGTGGACAAATACAGTACAATTACCGTTGAGCAAAATCGCTACTCAGTACCCGAATACCTTGTTGGAAAATTTGTAGAAGTGATAGTCTATTCAAATAAACTCAAGGTAAATTATAAGCACGAGTCAGTTGCTCATCATAATCGAAGTTTTGGTCATTTTGATTGGACTATGGATATTAATCATTATTTAAATACAATAAAAAAGAAACCTGGATCATTAAAGAACAGTGCAGCCATACAGTGTTCTGAACGCAGGATTCAAGAAATATACAATACCTATTATACAGGAAAACCTAAAGATTTTGTAGTACTTTTAGAAATTATTAAAGAAAAAGATTTAGAATCTGTAGAATCAGCCATTGAAGAATTGACCCAATTAGGATCTCGTCATGTCACAACTGAAAACATAAACAACCTTGTACATCAAGTGTCTGCTGTAAATATCGAGCATAATAAAGATTCAGATGATGAAATAAAAAAGAGGTCTTGGGAGCTTTTAGATAAGTTAACTATTAAGTTTTTAGAACCTGAAAATGGGAGGTCAAATATTGAACAAACAAGACTTACAGTATGTTAAAGAATATATTAAAGAGCTGAAATTAGCTGGCTTAAGTAATGTGTTGAAAGAAAAATTAGAGGATGCTTATCGTACAGATATGAGTTATGAATTATTCCTGAAAGAATTGCTTGAAATTGGTGTTGACACAAGAAGAGAAAATGGTAAAAAAAATCGCATTCGTAATGCAAAGTTTCCATATAAAAAATATTTAGATGACTTGGTATTAAAATACCTTCCAGAAGAAGCTAAAAAGCGCTTTAAAGAGCTGCGGAGCTTGAAATTTATTGAAGAAGGGCGAAATGTCATATTAGCTGGTAATCCAGGTACAGGAAAAACACATATTAGTATTGGTCTAGGTATTGAAGCCTGTAATGCTGGCTATAAAGTTCTTTTCACAACGATTCCACTTTTAATTAATGAGTTAAAGGAAAGTAGAAGCAATAGAACTCTTAAATCTTTTGAAAATAGATTTGAGCGCTATGACCTTATCATTGCTGATGAACTAGGGTACATCTCATTTGATAAAGAAGGTAGTGAATTATTATTTACACATCTGTCTTTGAGAGCGGAAAGAAAATCTACAATTATTACATCAAACTTATCTTTTAACCGTTGGGATGAGATATTTAATGATCCAGTACTTACTGCCGCCATGGTTGATAGGCTTACTCACAAAGCTTATGTCATTAACATGAATGGTAATTCTTACAGGACAATGGAAACGTTAAATATGAGCAACTAATTTTTTTACACATAAGTGGTACTTTTTCGATTGAAATTGTGGGAACTTTTCACTTGACAAATACATTTTTCCCCTTGTAGGTCATTGCGATTAGTTCCAACCACGAAACTATTTATAATCTGATAGAATCGCTCACACATAAGTGGTTATTGCGTATCAATTAACGTCGCTTTCCTTTCGGCTACAAGGTAACGTACCTTAGAAATATGGTATGAATGATAGGCTAGATAATATTTAAATCTATCTAGCCTAATGATTATTTGTCAAAGAACAGGAAAGGATAAAGTTCCTTTCACTATAAGAGGACAGTCAGAAGGGATATTTACCCCCTCTATCTAAAATTTTTTAAAATAAATTTTGCTATTTTCTTCTCTGCCTGCCTAATTGATTTATGCACCTTTGTAAAATGAACACCATCCATTTGTGCTATTGCATTCAAAGTCATCTCATCAAAGTAGTAACGCATTATTCTACTTCTCTGTTTTTCAGTTAATGTAGTTAGTGCTAAATGAACATGTTGTTTTCTCTCATCTTCAAAAACTATTTCTTCAACTGTTTTTTCTGAATGAATAATTAGCTTTTTTATCTCTGCCTCTGAAAGGGATTTGTCTGATATATGTCTTCTTGTCCATTTTTCTTGATTACTTTTTTCTTTTCTAAAATCATCGAAGCACTCTATAAGCTCGTCTGTAATTTCTATAGCATTAGCCCAGTTATTCAATTCACTATTTCTATGTATCTCTTTACACATTTTCCTAGCCTCCGTTTTTGAAATTTGTTTGGTTTGTTTTTTCAAAAAACAAAGGCTAGGTGAACGTATTTTTACTGACATGATAATGCTCCTTTCTTTGCCAAAATCTCAATGCAAAGGAGAAGCCTGTCCATAAAAAATAGCCACATCAAATGTGGCATTTAAAAATGGGTACAAAAAAAAGACCCTATAACTATTTAAAGTTATAAAGCCTTTTTGTCACTTCTATATGTAATTTTGGCAGTTAATTCCACATTACCATTATAACTGGGGTTGACATACCATGTCAGTAGCAAAACCGTTCTTATTTTGTTCTGTTTTAATTCCTATTTAGTTCTGAATTAGTTCCATTTTAATTCCATTGTTCTCAAGTTTTTTCATTACGGATGGTATAATAAATCCCCATAATGATACGCCAAATAGATGAATTGCTTCTTTCCGTTTTCTGTAATAGGTTGTCCTAGAGATATTTAATACTTTGAGCATTTCAGTTTCATTATATTTGTATTTCATGAAAAAGTTTTTATTGATAATATTGTAATAGAGTTGTCCATTGTATGGATACCCTTTTACATGTATCAGAGCTTTTTCTATTACTTCGAGCATGATTTTATTTTCAGCTACATTCATTAGTTTTTCTTTGAGTTCTTTTGCCTTTTTTTCTTCGCCTAATTGTGTCATTATTTCAAGCCCACTATAATCTGGTGTCCCATATATTTCACTATGTTCGCATATTAGATCTTGATAATTATTAGCATTTTCCCATACTACGCTTGAATACGTTTTCAAAAGTAGCTTTGCATTATGATATGTTTCCATATCTATTTTTTTATGTCTATCTATTTTGTCTAATAAGTTACTATAAACTGTTTTTGTCATCCCATATCCCCCTTTTGATTTGTCGTTGACAGTAACTAAATGTGCATATATAATTTCATCAATACGAATGTTTGTTCGTGTTTTATATTGATATTATATTCCAATATTTAGTTCGTGTCAAGACCGATTTCAAAAAATTTCTTTAAAAGGTGTAAAAATGAATTTGAGGGTAATTTGTTTGCTAAAATGCTATATAAATGAAAACCTGTTATCCATCAAGTTGCAAACGATGAATAACAGGGGGTATGGCTTTAATGTGCCTGTTGGATATAAAAGGAATTTTCGAGGTAGATATCAATCTCTACTTGACATACATAATGACTTCGTAATCGAGCTTATTCTTACGTTCTTTCCAGTCTGGCATATAAAGACTAAGAAGGGCATAAAACTCTTTACTATGATTGGGATAAATAAAATGAATAAGTTCATGTAGCAACACATATTCTATGCATATTGCAGGTGCTTGATAAAGATAAAAATTAATCGTAATCCTATTTCTTTCTGGCAAACAATTTCCCCACATAGATCTCATTTTTCTTATAGAAATAACAGGTCTGTCATAATCGTATTTTTTTATAATATGATACAACTTATCTATTTTTTTATTAATTTTCACAATCAAGGCTTCTTTAATAAATTGTTCAAACTGTTCTCTAATAATATGCTGCTTATCAAGATTTAAAGTGTCAATATATATTATGCCATCACTATAACATACTCTTTTTTGAGTTGCCTTTCTAATGATTACGATAGTATCGATACCAAAATACTTCACCGACATACCACTTTTCAGGTCAATAATATTCTCAATACCAGATGTTTTATTATACTCTTTCAATTTATCACTAATCCACTTACTCTTTTGAGTTAAAAAAGATGCTATCCACTCATTTGATACATTTGAAGGTACAGAAATTGATACCTTTCCGTCAGGAAAGACCTTTAATCTGGCATTCTTTACGTTTTTGCGATAAACACTCACATTTACTTTGACATTTTCGCTAAGCACAATGCTAACACTATCCATAATTAAAACCTCTTTTGTGCAATCGACATTAACTTCTCTAATAATAAGTCTAATATCTCATCACTCAAATCAAGATCATTTTCTTCCATGAAGTCAAATAAATTATCATCCAATTCCCCTTCAATTTTATCAATTACAATTTTACTATTTCGCCAATCACGTTTTGCATTTTCCTTCACTGTCTCTTTAACATCTAATGATAACTTAGCTATTTTTTCTTCAAAAGCCAAATCAATTTCGTCAATAACTTTCTCTTTAAATACCTTTAATATTGAACCATAAAAAAACTTCGCATCACTATCATTAGAAATAATGCTAGGGTAACTACTTGTTGTTCGACCTTCTCTAAAACTTTCTGTGATATCTTCCATGTTTTTATAATAAGCATCATCATTACGATCTTTTAAATACTCATCAATCGTTTTCTTAATTCGCTCTGAAAATGTTAAAAACATAATAGGGTCATCATGCTCAAATGTACTAATTTCGGATATCATTCTAGTTTTCATTGAATCAGCTTTGGCACGTTTATCACTACCAAAAATCTTTAATTGCTCTTTCATTTTTTGTTTATCAAGAATACTAAGGGGTTCTACAACAATGCGAACATCTTCCGAACTGACATAAGTGTCTAAAAGCTGTCTTATACCGTCCTCATACTTACTGAAATCTATACTATCATTGTATCTTAATGAAATAGCACTTCTTAATTTAACAAAATGTAAGAGTTCTTTCCTATATTGTTCAGCTTGGTCATATCCTACTAATTTGAAAAGTTCATAACTTGCGTACATATAATCAACGCATTTTGAGTATTTACTCAATCTTTCATAGAAATCATTTCTTAAGCCATCATCTTCAAGGAATTCCTGCCATACGTTTGAACGCATTTCATTTCTATCAATCCCGTCAAACAATGCCCATAAATCTTTTTGAGCTAACTCTAATTTTCTTTTCTCATCTTCTGGACCAAATATAGCATTCTTGATATCTTTTTCATCATATCCATCAAAGCCTGATTCACTATCACTATATAGATCAAGAGCTGAATTTAACTTTTTGAACACACCCCAATAATCAACAATCAGACCAAATTCTTTGCCTTCATAAAGTCTATTCACCCTTGCTATCGCTTGTAGTAAACTATGCTCCTTAATGCTTTTATCAATATATAGAACAGAGGCTATTGGTGCATCAAATCCAGTTAATAGTTTATCAACAACTATCAATAGGTCAATTTCACCATCTTCGTCATTAAAAGAGCCAGTTACTGATTCTTCATATGCATCTGTATTCTTTCCGAACAACGGCTCTATTTCTGACTTAAAAAACTCTTCAATTTTCTTTAACCCTTTTTTAGAAGTATTATCTCCACTTCCTTCTGGTTTTACACCACTTGTAATTACAACTGCTGGATTAATACCTTCAAAATTCTTAAGAATGTTATACATTTCTATCGCATAAGGTCGTGAAGAGACAGTCAACATAGCCTTTTGCCTTTTCGGCTTCAGATAACGCATAAAATGCTCATAAAGATCAAAAGCTACCATATAGATTCTTTCATTGGTTTGGGCAAGTGCAAAAAAACGACTCCACTTTTTCTTAAGATCTTCTGTCTCTTTTTCGGTTAATGACGACGTAAGGTATTTTAAATGATCATTTATTTTATCACTTTTAACATCTTGCTTAATAACTCTTCCCTCATAAACGATAGGAACAGTTACTTTATCCTCAACTGCGTCTTCTAAAGTATATGAGTCAATCTTCTTTCCGAACTTCTTGTAGGTATTTCTTTTTTCTTTACCAAGCAACGGAGTTCCAGTAAAAGAGATTTTAGGAGCATTAGGCAATGTGTGTGTCATATATGTGTTTAACTTTCCATAGTGAGAACGATGTCCTTCATCTATCAATAAATAAACGTTATCACTCTCATCCACATACTTTTCTTTCATTGCTGCTTCAAACTTGTTAATAATTGTCGTAATAACTGTATTCCCTTTATCTTTTAATAAGCTAACAAGTCCCTTTCCTGTAGTTGCTCTAACGGGTGACATGCTCGTATTTATGAAATTATCACGCATTTGCTTGTCTAGACCTTTTCTATCGGTCACCATAACAAAACGAGGATTTTTAATATCAGGATCTTTCTGAATCATTTTAACAAGCATAATCATTGAAATTGTTTTACCTGATCCTTGAGTATGCCAAATAACACCATCTCTAGTATCAGCATCGTCAAGACCTTTAATTCTAGCCATGCATTTATTTACAGCAAAGAATTGTTTGTATCTTGCTATCTTCTTAATATTGTTATCGTAAATAATAAAATGTTTAATAATGCTCATCAATCTCTTCTTATCTAATAATGAAATCATGGCTCTATCTTGTTCTAATATTTGACCATCTGGTGAAAACCTCTTACATTGTTCTTCTAGCCATAATCTATTATCTTCTTTCCAGAACGTAAAATGCTTTGCAGGTGTACCGCAAGTTCCAAATAGTAACTTATTTGGATTAACAGCTATAACTATTTGAGCAAACTTAAATAATTGAGGGATAAAATCTGGTTGCCAGTTTCTTATATTTTGGTGAACTCCCGCCATTACATCTATTGAAGATTTTTTACATTCAATAACAGCTATAGGTATACCGTTAATCATCAGAACAATATCAGGTCTAGCAAACTTACCATTCATTCTTTCGACTTCAAATTCTTCCGTAACCTGAAAAATATTATTTTTAGGATTCTTAAAATCTATAAAATGTATATCAAAGGATTGTAATGCCCCATCAGGTAGCGTTTGCTCAAGACTCATCCCCATACAAAGAAGATCATATATCCGCTTATTGGTCATAGTAAGCCCACCGACTATCGGCATATCTAATTCTTTTATTGCCTTTTCTATAGAGTCAAGAGAAAACTGTATTTCTTGACCTTTATATTCAAAACGCTGACTTAATAAAAATTCTCTAAGGACATCTTCAAAAATAACCCTAGATTTATGTTTCCTTAACTTTTCTGCATCTGCTCTGGAGACAAAATCATAACCCATTTGAGAAAATATCTTTAACATTCTATTTTGACTTTCTGGCCGTTCATTAAAAATATTGTGATTTGACATGATAATCCTCCTAACTCATGTTTGTCATTCTTACTTTTCCTGTCAATAGTAATTGCATAAGTGATTTTTTCTTCTTAATTTGTTGCTCAAGCTCATCATTTAGTAATTTGATTTCTGCATCTGTTGCAGAAAGTATTCTTGCTATTTCTAATTGTTCTTCTGGATCGGGAATTGTTATATTAAGTTTTAAAAAATCTTTCTTGCTCATTACTCGATTTCTTCCCGCACCACCTGGTGATATATCCTGCAACTGCTTTTTAAATCTTTTTTGCAAAATGAAATATTTAAAGAACTCTGGAACATTATCATTCACAAATTCATATGTCGGAAACCTATGCGATACAAGTTTATCGTCATCATGACTTCCAGCAACTGCTATAGCATGTTCCCAGGCAAAAGTAATATTGACAATCAAATCATTTTCTTTAACTTTATAAAGCACATCCATCGAGATTTCTTCTGGATTAGCAACAAACGTGTGAAAAGTACCCTTACCGTGACTCCTCAACCCTAGCCTCCAATAACCTTTAGATGGCTTACTAATTCTTCTAATCTTATTCTGTACAACTTCATCAATCACCGTATTCTTCCAAGGTTTGCCAAAGCCTTCTAGTCTTAAAAAATGCCTGCTTTGATGATTTAGTAATATTTGGAGCAAAAAATATTTTTGCTTTTTCTTTTCTTCAATCAAACGTCTTTTAAGTGTAATAACTCTATCTTGCATTAATAGAATTTCAGCTATTTTCATCTGCTCATCCTTTGGTGGAACAGGAATATATACCTTTTTAATATTTGTTTTAGATATACCTAAAACTTTTGCACCTGCTGCATATTTTCTAATTTGTGTTAGCACATCATAATTATAAAAAACATAAGCTCTAAATATATCTGAAAACACTTTATTTCTATCTCTCAAATGTAAGGTATGTAAGCCAGCGTACACCTTCTTACCATTAATGTTTTTAAGTTCAATAGCTTTACCAATATCACTCATATCTTCTGATGCGTCAGCTATTATTATGTCGCCATTCTGACAACTTTCGTATTTTTTTATAATACTATCTTGATATTTTTTTACAATACTGGGAACTTCTTCAGAATCAATATCAAGTATTGTAGAATATCGGGTGTGAATGTCTCCATAGTGAATATTTAAACATTCACTTTTCACATCAAGTTTATCCCTTGATAGAGAATTAGTAGCAAAAAACGTATACACTTCACCAACTGATATATCATCCCAATCACACGGTATAACTCCCACTTTACTACACCAATATCCTTTTGGAATAGATTCGTCTATTTCTGCTTTTCCATCAAGTTCCATCATCTATTCCTCCTCATTTCCATAGAATTTTTTGCTCTTATATTTTTTTTATACTTTATGTTATTTTGTCCATTATCAAAAAAAAACATATTACACCTCTAAGCCTAACTCTTTCATGTACTGTTCCATCTTAGCTTCAACTTCTTTTAATTCATCTTTTATATTTTTTATATTCATCTGTACTTCTTTAATGTCGATTAGTTCTTCTTCTTCAAATGTATCAACATATCTTGGAATATTAAGGTTATAGTCATTCTCTTTAATTTCTTCAATACTGGCAAGATGTGCAAATCGTTCTTTATCTTCTCTCGCATAGTATACATCCACAATTTTTTGTATTTGATCTTCTTCAAATTTATTTTGATTCTTTTCTTTGTTAAAATGTTCTTCGTTTGATGCATCAATAAAAAGTACCTTATCATCCTCTTTATTCTTCTTAAAAATCAATATGCAAGCAGGAATACTTGTTCCAAAAAACATATTTGCTGGCAAGCCAATAACTGCATCTAATATTCCATTTTCAATAACTTTTTGTCTAATGCGTCCTTCTGCCGCTCCTCTAAACAATACTCCATGTGGTGCTACTGCTGCCACTCTGCCATTTGCTGACATACTATGGATCATATGCAGTAAAAATGCCCAATCCCCTTTACTAGCAGGTGGAACACCCCAGTCAAAACGATGATATTTATCATATGATGCTTCCATCTTCCACTTCTTACCTTCACCATCTTCTTCACCACCTGGATTAAAGTTAATAGCCCACTTATCTTTTGAAAAAGGCATATTAGCTACAATAACATCAAATGTAAGTAAGTTCCCGTCATCGTCTTTGTGAACTGGATTTGCAAGAGTATCTCCCCATGCAATTTTTGCATCTCTAACTTTATGAATAAACATATTCATACGAGCCATTGATACCGCTGATCCACCTACTTCTTGACCATAAATACTTACCTTGTCGATATCCCCTTTTTTTGCTGCCCTTATAAGAAGTGACCCCGATCCACATGTTGGGTCGTAAACCCTCTCTCTAGAAATTGGTGGTACCAATCTTGCGATTAATTCTGATACACAAGTTGGGGTAAAGAAGCTACCTGCTTTTTTACCTGCTCTTGATGCAAATTCTCCAATCATATACTCATATGCAT
This sequence comes from Clostridia bacterium, assembly GCA_963662695.2. GTDB lineage: Bacteria > Bacillota > Clostridia > SK-Y3 > SK-Y3. The sequence goes on from CAXXDC010000002.1 coordinate 672,785, forward strand.
CACCGATCACATCTGCCGGTACTTCATCCTTTTTTACTTCAATCATAGATTCTCTTAAATCAAGGCTAGCAAAATCTTCTAACAATTCTCTTAAAATACTATTGCGTTGGGTTCTATTTCCTAGATTAGCTTCACTATTAAAATCAATACTCCTAAACACACCTGATAATTGTTGAGCATTATCTTCCTCAATACCTCTAAGTGCTGTATTAATTAATTGACCAAGCGTATCATCATATCTATTTTCATATAAATATTTAAAACTATGTTCCCACTTCACTTTAAATGCAAGTCTATTAATCTGTCTATTGAGTCTTCTTTCATCTGTATACTTACTCTTTAAATGCTCTACTTCTTCTTCAAAAGTATCACTTAAGTATTTCACAAACATTATGGAAAGAACGTAATCTTTATAATTTGCTGCATCTATTGTATCTCTGAATGTGTCAGCACCTCTCATCAATGCCGCATTAATATCATTTCTAGTTGTCATCTCAATCCTCCGTTAATAGGTTTTGAAAAACCCCTTTTAATAGTTTCTTCTCCTGCTCTTCTAATTCCTGAATTAGCATTCTCTTGTTATTATTCAACCTTCTGAGTTCTCCATATTTGATTTGCCATTCCAGTGAAACAAGTGGTATGTTTATTTCACCCAATTCCTTCTTTGAAACTGATTGGATTGTTACACCCTTGCGAGAAAAATGATTGAGTTTGGATAATCCTTGCATTTCTAAAATACTGGCAATATAATGACTATCAATACCCTCTTTAGGTCTGATAATAAGAATGTTACTTGTTACATATACATTCTCCCAATTACTATCAACAACATTAACGTAACTCGGCGATAATCTTTTAATCAGAATATCGCCTTGTTTAAGTAATGCATTTTCATTAATCTCTTGAGGTCGTAAATGTTCTTCAAACTCTTTAATCGTATTAAACTCATCAAGGAATGACGGATGAATACATTTATACACATAACCTTCGTGAATATTTTTCTTCCACTCAGGAACTCCTGTTATAATTTTGCATACTTCTTTTAACTTCTTATTTTTAATGCCTATGGTACTCACCTCCATACAAGCTAAAAAGCGAGAGTTGTCCAGCTCTCGCATCATTGTTTTTATCCTTTTGGTGGAAAATCATCATTACCATGAGAATCTTTTCTCTGAATTTTACCATTTTTACCGTGAATGACTAATTCAGTATTTTGGTTGGTACTTATTTGCCTAGCTATTCTTTCGGCTTCTGCTTTAGTATCAGTATGATTAGATGAACGTTTTGCTCCTCCACGTTTCACGTTCCACCCACCATTAGGATCTGGAACAACATGATGTGTATTTGACATAATTATAACCATTCCTTTCGCTTTGCTCAAGGCACAAAACGGAATGAAACCATTAGCTTTGAGCATATTTAATATATAATAGACTTGTTGAGATTGCAGACAACTACAAATCACGTGGAGGTGAGTGTGCTACTCCTTTTGGAGTTGACCGCATAATTATATGTGTAGATTGTTCTTTCAAGCACAAATAAGTGTGCCACCAGAGCACGAAGACTTATCTTTGTATAGACAATACTCGTTTATAGCTGAACAATCAGTCAATGTCTGTTACTCTCAATAATCTTATTTTAAGAAGGGATATTATGTTAAAAATCGTTTACCCCATCTGTTGTGGAATCGATGTCCACAAAAAGTTTATTGTTGCTTGTATTGCTTCTACTAATGACAAAGGTATTACTACCTACAAAACCAGTCGCTTTTCTACCTTTACAAGAGGTCTAAGAAAGCTGTCGGAGTGGCTTTCCTCCAATTCCTGCACAGAAGTTTGCATGGAATCTACTGGCAAGTATTGGATACCTGTGTTTAATATTTTAGAAGCTACTTGCAAAATAGCTCTTGCACATCCCAAATATGTTAAAGCTATTCGTGGCAAGAAAACTGATAAAAAAGATGCTAAATGGATAGCTGACCTTTTCAAGCACGATCTTGTACCTAGTAGTTTTATGCCACCCCTTGCAATCCGTCAATTACGTGATTTAATGCGGTATCGTGTTAAACTCATCAACTTAAAATCAAGTGAAAAGAACAGAACTCAAAATTGTCTTACTGTATCAAACATTCAACTTGCCAATGTAGTCTCAGACACTTTTGGCAAAAGTTCTATGGCTATCATTGAACGCATTTTGGAAAATCCTCTTGATACTAATTTTGATGTTACTCCTCTTATTCACAGTTCTATGCTTGATAAAGTTGATGATTTACAACTTGCTATTGACGGTATGATAACACCAGAACAAGCTCAAAAACTTGAAATTATTAAACAACACTATAACAGTCTTGATTTGTGTAAACTCAATCTTGAATCTGTTATCCTCTCTCTTACCAATCCTTTTGTAAAAGAAATTGATTTAGTGTCTACAGTTCCAGGTATCAAAAATCCTTTTTCTGCTATCGCTATAATTTCAGAAATAGGTGTTGATATGTCTGTGTTCCCAACTGCTAAACACTTATGCTCTTGGGCAGGTCTAACTCCCCAAAATAACGAAAGTGCTGGTAAGAAGAAAAGTGTACGTATCTCTCGTGCTGGTGTTTATATCAAACCGTTACTTGTTCAATGTGCTAATGCTGTTGTTAGAAGCAACAAACACCCTGAACTTAAATGTCGCTATCTAGCTCTTAAAAAGCGACGAGGGCATAAACGTGCTATTATAGCTATTGCGCGTCTTATGCTTACTGCTATTTACCATATCCTAAAAAAAAGTGAGCCTTACAATGCCGAACTTTACAAAAAAGCTGAGATTATTCCTCCTAATCGTAAAGTCACGGTAGAACAAGCTATTTTTATTCTTCAAAGGCAAGGCTATTCTATTTCGAAGGTAGATAACTGTACTTAATTCTCATTTGCTAACTATTTATTTTTAAAGCCAGCATATGGTGGCTTATTTGTTATACTCTTTTTGAGTCTGCTAAAATCTTAAAGTAGCTATACCTTTGTTTCAGACTTATTCCCCTCCTAACCTGTATGACATGGGTTACTACAGTAATAGCAGCCATTTACCTGAGTATAATATTCTTTAGCTTTACTGACAGCACTCTGACATGACGAGTGATTACCTAAATCGATTCTATTCTCTCTATTAGGGAGTCTTGTGCAATCCTCTTTATGCACTTCATGGTCACCATTTGTTTGTTGATTCTTATTAACGTAATATTTCATATAATATCACCTTTTCCTTTCGTAATTTAGTTTATAAGATATTTTAATACCTTATCATAGCTACAGTTTTAGGAAAAAGTTTCTTCTTGTTTTACATACCAAATTGATATATAATATATTTGCGATATACACAAGAAGATGTGTAGGGGTTCAATTCACTTTAGGACAATTAGTGGATTGAACCTTTTTCTTTTTCCAATAAAATGATACCATAGATTAGGTATAATGTCAATAAATATTTTTTGTAATCATCTTACAAAATCATTTTACGGTGAAAAAGTTGTTTATTTTCAGAAGTATATGTTTTATATTTTAGTTGTATAACATCAATGTTCTATACAGAAGATTTAATGATACTTTTAAAAATATCATAATTAGTTTTTACATCTAATAAGGTGTGTACGACTTCCGAATAATAAATACCATTGACATTTTCTCCTTTTGAGCAACTAAATATTGTATCATATTCACTCATTCCACAGATTACTTTTTTCTCATGTGGCTTATCCCCCGCACAAACAATCCTTATATCACAATTTTCTATACCTTTCATCGTCCTATCATTCAAAACCCCCATATCATACACAATAAAATCAAACACCGTATCATTCTTTGACTCTATCCCCTCAAAAGCAATACCATTATAAACATACCCCTCACCATTTTTCTGCATCTTATAATACTCTGCTATCAACTTCATATGTCCACTATCATTGGCTTCTATATAGCTCACATTAGCTCCTATTGATTTCAAATAGCACGCCATTTGCATTGCAATTGTAGTCGTTCCTACTCTATGCTGTGAGCCTACAACACCAATAGTTATCTTCTTTTGTTTAAAATCATATTCTACTTTTTCCTCTTCTTCACATATATATCCAAACTTCTTTTTTACATAACTCTCTGACATACCTTCAAATAAACACAATGCTATCTCTTCTCTTAACTTTTTTACTTCTGTTTGAGTAATAATGTCAAAAACACCTAACCCTATCAGTTCATGGGCTAGGTGTTCGTTTATTTTGTCCATATAAAAAACAACCCGTGATGGATTGTAGCTTTGAAAGGTTTTTATTGAATTTATAATTGTATCATCTGTATCATTCAAACATTCTAAATCTATTATTATGGTTTCAATATGTCCTAATCGCTGAATGGACTTACCTAAAAAATCTACTAGTTTGTACCTCCCTACATACTTTTTTATAAAGATCTCTTGTTCTTCTTTAAGGAAATCAAGTATGTTCATATGTTCTTTACTACTCAAATAAAGGATCAATGGTATTGCTCCCTTCTTTTATAACTTCAAAATCTTTTGGTATTTTAATTTCTATATTTCTTGGCTCATATGTAAATAACATTACTGTTCCAAAAATAATAATTACTGAGTAAATCAATATCTCTATAATATTTATTTTCTTCATTTCTACCCCCAAATAAATTTCGACATAAAAATAAGCCCTATATGGACTCATTTCTTTGCATTATTTTTGTATACTGTTTTTCTAGAAAATCATAATATACTGGATGAACATATTTTTCACTACTCTTATAAACTTTTACATTCTTATATCTTAGTATACTCTGATCTACTAGAGGCATTGCTGTTACAAGTAAAATTGGTATATCAGCAATATGTTTATTGGCGTAATGTATAAACTCTAGTCCATTTCCATTTTCTAAATACTGACCTACTATTATTACATGTAAATTATTTTTAAAAGTTTTCAACTCGCTTTTTGCAGCCTCAAGCGTTCCTACGATTGAAAAATCTATTAGATTTTTATTTTCTAAAAACATAGCTAGTTCCCTAAATACTGCTTCTTTATGTCTCTTCAAAATTAATATGCGCATGTTGCCCCCCTTGATATTCCTTTCACTTATTTTGATTTAAGCCTACCCTTTATAACATACTATTTGTATTTTCTTCATATACTGTAAACCTATAACCTTATACGGTTAATATAAAACATTTTTTCTTACTTGTCAACCGTATACGGTTAATGTATTTTTTATAAATTTGCTAACATTATTATAAAGATTACCTTTACACGGTTAAAAGGAGCTTAAAAAATGGATTATGGAAAAATAGTAGCAAAAAGAATTGAAAATATCTGTAATGAAAGAAAGATAACGTTAAATAAATTAGCCACATTATCTGGTGTTAGACAATCTACGCTTGATAATATCATAAAAGGTCATACCAAAAATCCCAAACTCAAAACCCTACACAGAATATCTGTTGGACTACAAATGACTGTTTCTCAATTTTTGGATTTCCCTGAAATGGATGAGACTATTTTTGATGATGAATAACAATATGTGAAATTTATCTCCCACCTGCTCTACCCATGTACTCAAACTTGTACTTAGGTATTTCAAAATCAACTTTCAGTCTTTTAGAGCCTATCATCAATAGTGCTGTTCCTCTTTTTTTCTGTGCTAATAAGCTCTCTTCTGCATCTGTTAAGTTATATAGTTCTTTTAGCTCGGTTAAATTTTTCCCATCTGACCCCATCAATATTTTAAAACATGGGATATCTAGAAGTGCTTGACCGTACATTTTGATTTCTGGTGCTAAGAAGTCTACTACTGAATGTGACAGAATGGCAAGTCCTGCCTCATATTTTCTAGCTCGTTTTGCTACGTTTCTTAGAAATACAAGGGATTGTGGTACTCTAGGATCAATCATTAGATAGCTTTCGTCTGCTATTAGTAAAACTGGCTCTGTTCTGTCTTTAGACATCTCATTCCAACACCATGTAAGTAAGTTAAAATACTGCGTTTTCTTGATGTTATCACTGGCATTTTGCAGGCTAAATGTATCTAGGCAAATACACCTTGAGTTAGCTTTGATGCTACTATGACCTCCAAATAAAAAAGAATCTCCACCTACTGCGATATCTTTTAGTAGTGTTGCTAAATCTTTATATTCTATTTCCTTTTTTGATTTTTTTAATATTAGCTCATAGAGGTCTTTCATAATGGGGAATTCTTCATTGTTCATACCTTTAACGTCTGTATCCCAAGTGATGTTAAAGCTATTGTATAGTTCAATTAGCGATGATTTTAGTAATGCCTTTTGTATTTCGCTTAATTCCATATATAGATTAAAAAACACTTCAACATTTTTTAGATGAAGTGCCATTGCTCCTAGTCCTTCTTTTTCGTCTTGCTCGTCTATAGCTGGTATGTCTCTTATTTGTAGTGGATTAATTCGCCCATTTACACCACCACCTGCATTGACTACATCTCCGCCTAAAGCGATACATAGCTCACGATATTCTGCTTCTGGATCAATAAATAGTATCTTTGTCCCTTTCATATATTCTGATATTGCAATATGTTTTACTACTGTACTTTTACCAACCCCTGCAACACCCAGTATTGTAAAGTTACTGTTGGTTCTGTCACCGCCTCTTTTCCATGTATCAAGTACTACTAGTCCACCACTGCTGTCTTTTGCAAAATAGTAGCCTTTTCCATCACTATATCCACTCGTAGAAAAAGGGTAACCACCAACAAATGTACTCATTGGCATTACCCTTTGTAATACTGCATTTATATCATTATTTTTCCTGTAATATGGTGATATGTTTTTGAAGGCTTGCTCTTGTAGATTTGCCAAGACTCGTCCTTTGCACTTGCTTGATGCAATGGCACTTTCTGTCTTTCTACATACTTTTTGAAATCCTTTATCTTCTCTTGCAAGTGGCATTATGCTAAGGCTCATTGCTCCAACGGATTGATTGTCACTATCAATACTTTCTATGATTTTGTCTCCGTCTATTGCTGCCCTTTCGGCTCGTTGCTGCATTAATGGATCTTTATTGTGAACTGCATCACTTCTGTTTCGTATAATACTTGATGATACACTCGTGATAAAATCACTACTATCTACTGGATTAAATGTTATGCTTGCTACTGTTCCCGATATATTTGTTAGTCTACTAAGCCAACCATAGTCTACTTTTTGAGGATATTTTATTATACCGTAAATCTTGGCTAGATTTTCACCTATTATTAATTCGTTTCTTTTTATTTCTAAACCAATAGGTGTGATTAGGCTTAATAAGTCTTTATTTAAGATTTGTTTTTGTATTTGGTTTTTCAACGTTTTTACCTCCCTTACATGCAAAAAATAGCCACGAAGGCTATTTGTACTTATGATGTCTAATTTTTTTTATAGTAGATAGTATACTGTTTTACGCAAGAGGATTATTTATTAAATCACAAAGCCTGATAATATCGTAGCTTTCGAGAATATCACATCTGATACCTACATTTTCAAATTTCTTAATAAGTTCCTTTAGTCTTTTCATTAAATCCTTTTCAATATCCTCTGATAGCTTTTCCCATAATATGATATAGAATTGTCTTTCCACTACATCTCTCGATAAGGCAAACTCATTCATTTCATAGATTTCTTTTCGTAATAATGCCTTTTGTATGTGATCATCAGTATTTGAAAGCAAGTTCGTGTATTCTTCTAATAATCCTGAAATATCTACAGGTCTTGATACTGCAAGAAATTTAAAAGGCTTATCTACACTTGATAATTCTGCTGTTAGTTCATTGCAAAGTGTTTCTTTTTCTTTGTGTGAAAGTAGTTCTATAGATATTGGGTGGATTCTGATATAGGTCATAGCATAGCCATCTAATGTGTATAAAAAGTTTTCTTTTATATCAACTACATTTACAAAATCCTGTGCTGTATTTTCTTCTTTTTGATGAGATATATAATAATTTTTATAGATGAAATACCCTACACCTGATAAAAGGCATAGGGTAATCATAACTATTGGCATAATCATAGAGATTTCTCCAAATCGTCTGACTCATCATCATTCGTCTGCATACATATATAGTATTCAATGGTATCAAATCTTTTCATATACTTTTCTACTTGCTCATCTGTTAGAGATATGCTTTTTTCACCGCCATCATCACCAAGGATAATAAAGTTTCCTGCAATAATATCACCATTGTCCAGTTTTCTATTACCATCAAGACCTATGAGCTTTCCTTCTCCATTACAAAACATAATGGTGTTTTTATCAAGTGGAACTAGCTCTATATTGCCACCTACTAGCCTTCTCAATTCTTGATATTTGTTTTCAAACTCTATAACCTCTGGTTTTTCTCCAACTCGAACATGGATACCTCTTATTTTCTTCATTTCGTATCATCTCCTCTTATTCTATTAAAATAGCAGGTCTTCCAAAACATCTAAGCCCTACATTCTTAGCTCTATCAATAGACACGTTATTGGCACTGGCATTGCAATGTGCTACTAATACTTGACCATCTTCATTAAATCCAACAACAATTCCAACATGATTATCTTTTCTAGTATTGGGGATTGCAAGGAAAGCTAAGTCTCCTACTTTAACTTGATTTTCTATGATAGTAGTTGATAGCTCCCATTGATTTGTTGTACCATGCCCTATCGTTTTTTCAATAGTTGATACATCAAGACCGATATTGATAAATACCCATGTTACATAGCCTGAACAATCCAGCCCAAAAGGTCTTACTGTTCCCGTTGAAGTACTGCCTTCTGACGTTACTTTTGTAGGTGTTCCCCATCTGTTATCCCAACCTATAGCACTGCTTTTCCCACCCCAAAAGTAATGGACTTTTCCTGCTATACTTAATGCTTTTTCTACAGTCTGTTTTCTTTTAATATCCAAGTCCTGTGGTAAATTGGATTTTATTTCTTCTATTTCATGCAGTGATAAATACATGTTACTACCTATAGGCATAAGGCTATTACTGCTTGTTTTGAGTTCTTTTAATACTGTCTTTTGCTCATCTGTGAAATTGTACTTTCTAGTCATTTCTTCAGCCGTTAAACTATTCACCCAAATGGTTTTATGATAGGTGTTTATTGTTTCCGTATGGGTTATACCATGTTCATCTTCTGAAGTTTTTGTACGTGTTTTTGTTTCAACATCTGTTGTTATCTCGTTCATTTCCCAAAATATCTCTTTTAATTCCCGAATAGCTTTGTCATCTAAATATGATACTTGTTCTCCATTTAAGGTCGTATGCAACGCACTAAAAAAAGATAATACATCAACTGTATTATCAATCAATGTATTATCTTCACTACCTACAACTATGGTTGTTATTGTATCCATTTTCGTGTCATTTTGTTCTTCTTCGATTTTAGTTCTAAATTTGTTCTGAAGCTCTTGTATAACCGTCTGAATAGGTACACTATCTACCCCATCATCGAATAATCCGAAGAATATTGCAAATGGCGATGACAATATTAGAAGTATTAAAATGAGTGGTGTTAAAATGCTCATTAATATAACATGTCTACCATTTTCACTCGAAGCTACTTTACCTACGGTAGTTGCTGCCTTTGCTATTGTTACTGGGTCTACTGCCATTTAGATACCTCCCTATTCACTATCTGGAGCAATGTGCCAATTGTCATAAACAGATCCTTCTATAATTACTCCATCTGATAAATTTACTCTTAACATACCGTCAGGTGTCCAACAATCAATTACATTTGCATATACATCATATTTACCATTAGGATAAGGTAATGGAGTAAAATGCGTCCGACTGTTAAAGGTTGAGTATTTATTTTCCTTAAATTCAAATCCGGTGCTACTTGTTTTTTCTAGCAATCTCCAATAGGTATCATAATCAAATTCTGGGAAATAGGTTATTACATTTTGTGCTATTGTATAATGGTTACTTGGTGCATCTGTGGTTATCCCTGTATCTACATCTATATCAATACCGTAACCACTTGCCATCGTGTATTTACCGTAGATTTCTTTTGCTGTTGGATTATGTTTATCGGGTACTATTTTCATATCTGCATTTATGCTTGCAGTATAGCTTTTATAGCTGTATACCCATTTCCCATAATCGAGCCACCATCCTTCATCAACATATTTATAATGGTGACAAGTCCCTATTCTTTTACCTTCTGAGTTTCTTTTAGCATGACAACCACTGTGATAACGCACAATATTTTCATGCCATACATAGCCTGGTTGCCATACAGCACTATATACTCCCCACTGGGCAGTTATCTTATCAGCTTGCTTTGGTATATCGGATATTTTAAAGTTTGGCATTGTATCTGTAGGTCGTGGATCGGGTGGCTCATTTTCTGATAAGTCTTCTATTTTGACAGTAAAGGTTGTATGCCTACCACCACTTTCAAGTCTCGCTGAAGAATTGCCTGTTATATCTACCGTAACTTCTACATCTTGTGGTGTGGTAGGTGTATGCCATTTTAACCATACATACTCACTATCGCCGTTTGGAAGTACTATTGGTGTTGTAATTGATTGTCCATTCGCCTTTATGGTCACATATGCTTTATTATCACTTGGATTTTTATATGTGCTACTTCTTGTGTCAGTCGTTTTATGTCTGCTATCTGGTGTTATATCTCCACTTGTTGCTTTTACCCTTACAGAAGTAATAACACCCGTATCTACTCGATAGGTATAATCATATTTTGTATCGTTTGGAGTAACGTCAATACCATTCGCTTCAAGCATTCTCATTCCAATACCGCCACCTTCAATTATTCTATCATCACTCCAATGTACTCCATCAGACAATGGCGATAAGACAGGTACACCAACCCAACTTTTTTCTAGTACAATTGAATTCGGTAAGTCAGAGTGGGTCATACCTGCAATATATTGTCCTGTATCCCCCCAGAAAAAGTTGAAATATCCTAGTTTCTGTGCTAGTGCATATTCTGTTGCAGTAAATGCTAGCGGTTGTCTATAGCCATTACTATCTGGCTTTAAGTATGCAATAATGACTGGTTCATATACTACTAGCCATGCAACTTTGTTCTGATATGCTCCATTTTCTTTGATTGGTAATATCTCTTCTGGTGGGTAGGTTTTTGTTTCACCATTGATTGTGAATTGTATATTTCGGACTAATCCTTCCCGTGTTGTTCCTTTTTGGTCCGCAAAGGCATCTATTAAACCAATTAACGTCTTAGTATCTCCAAAGTAGGCTTTTACAGCATCAATATTGCCGCCATTGGTTATTGGAATTGGTGGTGGATTATCTATGATATAATCGCTATTTAGTATATTGTTCGTCAAAGCGATTCCTCTTCTATATTCTATTTTATTTCCTAAACTAGACATCGTATTGGTTGGAAGTGTAAAAGAATTTGGCATGATGTAAATAGCATTATTACCAATCATTCTAAATTCATTAATATTAGAATTTATATTAGCTCTGTCACTTAATCCTACGTAAACTGAAACCTTGTACATATATTCAGAACCTCTGTAAAATCCTTTTTCTGCAAGTGCATTACTGGTATCCCCAGACCCACTATCAGCATTATCTTCTCCATATGCGATTGTAAAAGTCATTAATAGACAAGTAAGAATAACAATTATCTTCTTCAACTTATTCATCTCCTAACCTAAAGAAGCCAGCTCTCTATAGAACTGACTTCTTTAACTAACATATTTTATTATCACGTATTCATAATTTGCATTTCCATTCTTTGATGACTTAATCCTGTTTTCTTTGATGGAAAAACTTTACCCGTAGATCTAAATCCACATTTTCTATAAAACTCAACAGCTTTAATTCTTGAATTTAGAAAAATTTTAGTACAAGTTTCTTCTCTTGATTTTTTAATTATTCTTTTTATAATTTTCTTCCAATTCCACATCCTCATATCTGCCCTCAACAACCATCTGTGATATTTGTGCATTATTATTAAGCATAGTTAATCTTCCATAACCTATAACAACCTTGCAATTATCTATACAAGTTAAACGAATACTCGAACTTTCGTGATAATCAATAACAATACTTTTGTCATAGCCAAATTGTTTAAAGAAAATATTATATCTCAAATCAATAATATTTTGATAAATTTCTGTATCTATATTTGAAGAAATATCAATATATCTATATACAAAATTATTTATTTACAACACCTCCATTTCAACTTGAGCTTTCGCACCTAAAATTTATCTCCTGTTCCCCATTCACCATCACCATAATCAGAACCTTCACTACCACCTTCTAATCCACTATCTGGTCTTTTAGTAGGTGGTTTAGCAAATGGATTCTCACTATCAGGCACTAAGTTACTTCCATTGTCACCCTCTGTATCAGTAGGTGCATCTGGCGTAACTACTACTGGATTTTCTACTGGTTCTTGTGGTTCAACTGTTGGTGACTCTTCTCTAACTGGCGGTTCGGGATTAATCTCTGTATCTCCCTCTTGAACTTCATGTTCACCATCAGGCAATTTATCTTTCTCTTCTACAGGATGTTCCTCTACATTTTCTTGTTTTGGCAACTCAGGTGCAGGTGGTACAACTGGCTTTTCTACTTCCGTTGGTACTTCTTGCTCTTTTTCTTTTTGGACTGGTTCATCCTCTTTAATGCCAGCTACTTCAACAGTAGGTTTATCATCTTCTATATCTTGTGGTTTTACTTCTTTTTTAATATTTTCATCTGCAATAGTATCTTGTTCAGCAGGTACTAGTGTCTTTTCATATACATTATATCCAATGCCTATGGCTACTAAAATCAATACACATACAATTGTGATTTGTTTTATTCTGTTGTTTTTCATCAAATTTCCTCCATTCTAATTTTTATATGTGTGATAAAAATTTTTCAATTTTTTTCATATAATCAGATATTACTTTTATATTCATAAGCATATGCTACTATATTTTTCCTGTCAAGCTATCATCAGAATTTTGGTATGAATTTAGCCTCTACTTTAAGAAGAATGACCATATCAGGTAAGTCATCCCAACCAAAGCTAAGTGGAACTCTTAATGTAATGGTTACATTAGCCTTGAACCTATCATCTTTATCCCCTCTAAATTTAGCATTAATAACATCTACATTCAGATCATATAAAACGTATTCCATTTCACCATTTATATATTTTACATATCTGCTACCATCTCTTTGTAAGCCTAAATGCTCTGATAAATCTTGATAGGCTGTTCCTTTGTCGATATCTGTTTCCCAACTGTTCCCATCTAAAATATATCCACCTGAATAGCCTTGTCTAAGTCCATTGTAATTGTTATCCCAGTTATTAGTTACAACCGATATCACCGATGATTGCACACCATCACGCACGCCCTTTGCAATTATTTTTAACCTTATATATTCTGATATTGCAGTAAATATTAACATGAAGATGAGTACAAAAACACATGCCAAAATAACTGCATTTCCTTCTTTATTTTTTATCAATTCTTCCAATAGACTTCACTCCTTCCTGTGGCTTTTGATGTTAAGGTTATGGGAAATGAGCCAAAAGAAAAGAAACCTATATCGGTTTCTAGAGTAAGCACTAAGCTAAATTCGCTATTTAGTTGTATTTTGCCTGTGGTTGACCAATTTACATCTGGTTCAAGTCCTGTATTAACTTTTAATTCATTAATCCTATTTCTCGTGGCACTTCCGATATATCCTTCTATTTCTGCACACCGTACCGCTTCGTCTGCAAATGTATCAAGCTTTGCCTTCATTATAAATACTGGTAGAACATTTGTGGCAAGTGCAAGCATTAATACGACTACAAAGACGATTATTACTACGTCTATGTAGCCTTCACCTCGTTTGTCTTTTAAAATATTCAGTTTCATCACCTCCTAGAATAGTTTCCCCATACTTTCGACAATCTGTAATATCATCACCACAAGATACATCATAATAAAGCACCCAAGCATAAGCATTGAATACCTTCGTATTTTGGCAGGACGCTTCATCACCTCTGCTTTTAGTCTTTGAAGTTCTAATTGTTTGAAATCATGGGATAGCATCTGAAAGTAGACCACGTTGTTATCACCACGAATGACACCAATAAGACCTCTAATCACATCTGATAGCATACTACTTCCTATCCTTGTTTCAAATCGTGTTAACGCTGATTCTACATTACCTGTTTTCATATCCGCTACAGTAATTTCTAATTCTCTTTTAAATATCCCACTTGCGTTATTCTTATAGGTATCTAAAATAGATAGCACATCTCTACTTGCTTGTAATTCTTGTGTAAGGGTTGATACAAAACGTGGTAATTCATATTCTATGACATTTTTGCTTTTTTTTAATATTTCATCTGCACTACCTATTTCTTTAAAGTATATTAATATGCTAACAACTAATATTACTGGTGATAAGATTGGAAATATGTATAAAGCAGGTACAACACATAATAGTGTCATACCTGCTTTCACATAGGCTCTTGCTATAAAGGTTTCTGGTATTAATGGGATATTGGCTGATTTTAAAGCCATGGACAGCTTTCTTCTTTTGTATCGTCCCAACTTTATGTATTTCCCTATTTTCTCCGACAATTCAAGTATTATTACGTCTAGTAACTTAGGGTTTTTATTTCCCTTTTTACTCACTGCTATATAGGTCTTATTAGCTCTTTTTGATGGTATTTTGAATATATCTAAAAGTATTAGAAAAAGCCCTGTACCAAAGCACAGAGCGAATAATGTTAATATTTTAATCAAGTTTTTTCCTCCTTGTTGAACTAGCTTTTTTTAGATTGCTTAATGAGCTGCTCTGCATTGTCTATTGATTCTATAAAATGCTTCTCCACTGTTGTTAATTCGGTTTTTATTTTTTCTTTGTACTTTTCGTATTCAAGGTTGGCTTTTTCTTTTGCTTGATTATGACTTATTGTACCTGCATGATTTAATATTTCATTATCAGTCATTTTTAAGAAATCATCTAATTTTGTTAACCAATCTTTCATATACATTGGTTTCTTCCTAATAGCTTGCAATTCGGCAAATTCTAAGTATGCTGTTACTATTCTGTTTAATATATTTATTTCGTCTTCTTCTAGATAGTTTTTAGCAATTATTGCATCTGCTTTTTTCGGCTTATCTCCTGTAAATGCTGTCATTCCCATATGTGGTAATCCTGCATTTGCTCTATTGTATATGATTTCTGCTGCTGTATGACCATGTGCTGCCCAGTGCATTTTATTTTGAATTATTTTGAAAAAGATTATTGAACTTTCTACCTTTGGATCATAATCAATACTAGTAGCATATATATCTAATACTTTTCTCCAAAATACCTTTTCAGAGGAACGAATATCTCTGATTCTTTCTAATAGCTCGTCAAAGTAATTGCCACCACCAGCTTTTTTTAGAAGTTCGTCATTCATTGTAAATCCTTTTATGATGTATTCTCTTAGTCTTTCTGTAGCCCAAATACGAAATTGTGTTCCTCTGTGAGATTTTACTCTGTAGCCTACTGATATTATTACATCAAGATTATAATGCTTTACTTCATAGGTTTTTCCGTCTGTAGCAGTTGTTGCAAAATTTGCAACAACTAAATTTTTCTCAAGTTCTCCTTCTTTAAAGATATTATTTATATGTCTTGAAATAACTGATTTATCTCGTTGAAATAACTCACACATTTGTGCTTGTGACAACCATACTGTGTCTTGTTCCATTGTTACCTCAATCTTTGTCTGCCCATCTCCTGTTTGATATATAATCATTTCTGATTTATTTATATCCATAAGTAATCACACCATTCTTAAAGGTATTTGTTGTCTTTATTATAATAATATTTTCTAGTTTTTTCAAACGTTTGAACATTTTTATTTATCTCTTGTACTCAACTGGCTTGCTATGTTTTACTACTCCTGCTATTGATATAAATAATACTACTGTGCATATGGCAAGTACACCTTTTCCTATTGGCGTGAACATCAGTGATTTATACCATTCTTTATTTAGAAAATATATGAGTGGTATATTACCGATTAATAGTGATGCCATCATCATAAATTCTTTTACTGGCTCATATAGCATGTTGTCTAGTTCGCCTGATACGATTCGCATATCTGATAATTTTGTGACAATTGGGGTTAGTGTGCTTTTTAGGTTTTTATCTTCTTGGCAGTCTATTATTGCATCTACCCATTGCCTGAATACGTCACTGTCTATCTTGCTTTTTAGCTTTTCTAGTGCCATTTTTATATTTGCATTAATAAGCTTACTGTCCATTAGAAAAGATTTGAATACCTCGTCTACTGGTGGGTTGATATAGTCTATATTTTCTTCTATTGCTGTGATAATGCTATCACTTCTCATATATGATGTTGTTATTACTGATAATGCAGTTTCTAATTCTCCATTGAGTTCTTTTTTCCATTTTGTTGCTACCAGTTTTACATACCAAAAAGGGGTAAGTGCAAAGCCTATTCCAAGCACAGGAGTTAATACGATGTTCTTTATAAGTATGGCAATGAACATGCCAATTATTGATAATATAATGGATGTTATCAGTATTATAATGAAGCGTTCTTCTTTTCCTGTCATCTTTAGGATTTCTTTTGTTTCTGTTATTAAATGCTTTATCCCTTTTGTTTTTTTCTTTTTCGTTACTGATAAGACCTTTTGCCTCATATTTGCTTTCTTGTTAGGTTTTATTCTTTTGATATAATCAATGATTTCTATTGGTGATATTTTTAGTAGATTAAAAAATCCCAATATCATTAGTATTAAAGCTATAAATAACATGCTACTCACCTTTTGCACCTCCTAGAAAGATCCGCAATTCGGTTTTTGACATACCATTCTCAAGGAGTCTTTTTTGCATTGTTACTGAAATATCGTTGACCTTTTCATAATGTCCTATTATTTTTTGTTTGCCTTTTACAAATATATTGTCAGTAACATTATAACGATACAAAGTGCGTATCTCTCTTATACTATCTGATTTGATTTCACACTCTGTAATTTCCATGATATGTCTTGTGTTATCTTCTAACTTCTTACAAAATGCAATAATGGGAAAGGCTTCTGTTACAAGGTTATATAGTGTTTTTTCATCCATATCATATCGTTGTTTACATAGTGTTACCATACGATAATAAGTGGCTATGCAGGAGTTAGCATGGATAGTCGTTGAAACCCCATGTCCACTCCTTGCTGATTCTTGGGCATAGAAGGCTTCATCACTTTTCATCTCGGCTACACATATATAGTCTGGGTTGACTGTTAATGCTGTTTCTAGAAGTTTTGCCATTGTTATGGACTGCTTTGGATCATCACTATATCTTGTTACGGTATGAATTACATTGTTAATGACCTCACCCTTATCATTTTTCTTGACCAAATTGAACTCACGAGTCCCGTTTTCTATTGTAAATAGTCTTTTATCGTTGGGTAATGTGGATAGGATATAACTCATTAATGTTGTTTTTCCACTGGATGTTGCTCCTGTAAAACAGATGCTTTCACCATATTTATGAGTAAGTGTTAAAAAACTAAGCATTTCTTCGCTTGCAGTGCCACTTTTTATAAAATCATTTTTTGTTAGCTTTCTTGGGTTAACGATACGTATGGACACGGCTACCCCTATTTCTTTATCTACAACTCCTTTTGCAATAGCTGTTATACGAATTTTATCACTTAAATGACCTACTACAATTGGCTGTGAACTATCTAATATCATACCACTTTGATGAAGCAATCTTCTTATTACATCCATTGCATGGGTAGGTGAATTGAAATGCTCTTTTGCTGGTAATATTTCACCGCTTGAATAGGTGACTTTTATGTCGTTATAGCTGTTTATATTTATTTCTTCTATGTCGTTTCTATTCAGATATTCTGTTAGAAAACTATATTCTGCCATTTCTATATAGAGTCTTTCTGTAAGCCTTTCTTCTGTATATCCTTCTACCTTTAAGTTGTTGTCTTCTATATATTTCTTTATGAAGGCTTTCATCTGTGTTTTACTGTTTTGTATATCTTCAGCTATCAGTATGAAATATTTACTGGATATATGCTCTTGAACTCTTCGTAAAACTTCTGTAAAATCCATGTATTTATGCATCTTTATCACCATCTTTCTTTTTTAATTTTGGGAATGCAAATTTCTTTTTGCTTTCTTTTTTTCTTATTTCTCCAGTAATTTTTTCTGCTAGATTTAATAGTGTATTATTGTATCCTTGGCTTTGTTTATCTTGTAATTCCTCAAAAAGAAGACCTTCTCTATACTGATTTTGAATTTCCTTAGTATAGGGAAGATCGTATGATATTTCGCCATAATGGTTGGTTATGATGGCTTTGGGTTCATGTTCTTCAATTTTTGAGAGGATTTTCATATGGATATTCAGGTTATATGATTTTTCTATCATTAACGGCAATATGGATTTAAAATAGCTTATACTTTTTAAATCGCTTCCACATGTCCTAATGGTTTCATCTGCTAGTTTAATCGCTGTTTTTGATAGAATATCGCAATGTATATATGATGATGTGTCTAATATTACATATTCTACAATATGGGATAGGTTAATAATTAGTTCCCTTGCTCTGTCTTCCTCATAATCTGCATAAGTTTTATGATTCTCACCTTGTGCATATCCTATGAATGCTAGATTTTTATTACTTTTTATTGTTATTAGGTTTTTTAGAATATCTTCTTGTGTCAATGTAGGCACTTCTAATACTTTTCCAAGTGATTTGTCTTTTTCAGAGCTGTAGGGGAGTATCGTTCCAAGTGGTGGAGCTACCATATCACAGTGTACTACTATTGTGTTATGCGTTATTGAAAGCTGATTAGCCAATTTGGTGCTAAATAATGTTTTGCCACTGTTTGGACTGCCCCATATGGTTATTATCTTACTCATTACTTATCACCCCTATTTCTGTTAATTGCTTCTTCTGTTGTTCCTATGAATATTTTTTCTTGCTGTTCTAAAAAAGCCTTTGTGTTGTTTTCGTTTCCACGATACACAAAGGCTAGATGTATTTTACCATTGGCTTCTAAGTCAGCTAATTGTATGGCTTGTTGTTCTGAAACTTTTAATGTTACTGTTGCTGGCAACTCTTTTTCCTCTCCCTTATTATTATCTGTTTCTTCTGTATCATACCCTGTTCCCAGTGTTACAGCTAACACCTCAACGTATTTTAATTCTTTTGGAGATAGGGTTTCTTTTTTGTCACCGTAATCTGCTACATATACTGATACGATATCACCTTTTTTAAGTTTGCCTGATAGTCCACTTGCAAAATTCCTAATGGTTACTGATATGGCTCTTTTATTTCCATCAAATTCTTCAAGATAACCGTATTCAGCTAACGAGGTATCGGATAGTTTTGGCTGTAGAATGTAGTCACCTTTGAGAATGTCAGTAGTTGCGTACTTGCCTATGACACTTTCTTTGTTTTTGATAACTTCATTTGGTAGGTTGTAGCCACCTACTTCAATGGTTTGTATCATATTTGATGTGATTTCGTCACCTACATTAATATCTTTTGTAATTTTTACTATTTTTACTTTGTTTGCTACTGCTTTATTAAACAGTGGTGTTAAACCAAAGCAAATGAAAAGAGATAGCACTATGGATGCTATCCCTAGGGTGGTTCTGTTTTTTAGTTTTTTCATGTGGTTTGTCCTCCCATTAAATTTCTCAATGTAGGCTAGATATATCTCTTACACTATACTCTCTCCTAACAAATCAAAATCATATTATTATGAAATATTTTATACAATTTTTTGATTCTCTTAGATTCTCTTTTTATCATTTGTCGTTTTACTTTACTGCGGATAGGATAATAAAAGGCACTGACATACTGCAGTATTTTAAGCTTTTATATCCATTGCTTATATCTTATCTCCCACAAGATATTGGTTTTCTGACAAGTTATCTTTCTTGATCAAAATCTGAAAGTTCGTCTAAAAGTTCTGTTTTGATTTGTTCAAAGTCATAGGGCATATCTACTTCGCTTTTCGCAGTGAAGTCATCATTAATAAAGATACTCAGGTCAAAATCTTTTGTTGGTATAGAAACGTTAATAGGAAAAAGTGGTGTTGCTGAAAGCCCGTTGAACATTGCAGCTAATACTTTAAATTCCCCACCTTTATCAGACACAAGTAACTTATATCCTTCTACAAGGAATGCTGGTTCTATTCCATTTTCAGTATGAACCTCATAATAAATTTCACAAATCACTTCATAAATATTGTTGTCTAACAATTCAATCGAAAAAGTGCGAACTTCACTATCAGCCATCGTCCAAGAACCGCTTATACTCTGCTTTATATTTGCTATTTCTCGTTTATCTTCCAAAAACTGCTTAAAGATAGTCGCTCTTTCATCAATCAAATAATCTTGATAAGTGTTTTCCGTGGCAAAATCAGATAGTGTTGTATTGATAAAGTCTAAGGTTTTTGTTCTGATATCTATATCAACATCGCTTATATCGCTATCATTGTTCATCGGATTATCAACATCGCTATCAAATTCACTTTCAAGCTCACCATTACGTTCTATTGAAAAGAAAACTACTGCAAATATAAAGAGCAAAAATATGCCCATAAACATTAAACTCTTCTTTTTCATTCATTATTCCTCCATTTATTTATGGTAGTGTAAAGTATAATATAGGAATTATATGCTAACTTAAGCATTAACAGTAGATTAGGCTACCTTTAGTGTATACCCCCAACACGTATTCATTCCTTCCTCATAACTATAAAAAATTGTGCTTATAAATGATTGTCAAGCCTGGGCGTAAGCCCATTCATTTAAGGCTTTACAATCATTTATAAAGCATAATACAATTATAAGGAGTAAGAATCTTGCTCAATTATGTCAACTGTTTTTTATATCTTACTTCATACTACCTTAATTTATTAATCGTAGTAGCCACGCACCTCAACTTTAGTGTGAGATGAACCAGAATACCTTAGCGAATAATTTCCTTTATAGGGACTTGAATGAGCTGTCACTATAGGGTCACCTCCAGCAGTATGCACTATAACAGAATGATATGGGGAGCTACTACTTCCTAAGAATATAATGCTACCAACATCTAAATCTTGAAAGCGAGATACAACTCTTGCTTTTGGACCTAATGTATTATTTGATCTCAATAAGAAATTTTTAAGATTTTCTGCTTTTGTCCAGCTTGTACTTCTATTTGAAGAATCTCTATAGTACCAATAAGTATCTCCCCAAATTCCACTACCAGAATATTCATTAAATGCTGAACCACCAGCACGCAGAATTTGACTAGCATAGTTTGTGCAATCTCCACCACTGCCACTAAAATCTGCATAATTAGGGTTAAAACTATCATGCCAATTGTTCTGATATGTTGTCATACTGCTTTTCTCTGAAGATGAGAAAAAATTCCAAGTAATTGATTTTTGAGAAACACTATCAGTAGTTACTGTGCCTTCTTCCAAAAAGTCATCTTCACTTTCTTTTGAACTCTTCATATTTTGTTCGTTTACCATTTGGTCATGTGCAGTTATTAAGCGTTTCTCTATCTCATCAATATCGTAATCTGTCTTATTTTTTTTTGCAGAAGTGTCATTAAGAAAAATACTTAAATCAAAATCTTGCTCTTGTGTAACAATATTATAAGGATAAATTGTTCCGGATGATAGTCCATTGGACATTGCAGCTAATACTTTTAATTTCCCATCCTCAAAGAAAACATTTAATTTATATCCTTCTACAATATGGAATAAATCCTCTTGCCCTTCAACAATAAAATCATATTTGATTTTACAAGTAACCTCATAAATATTATCATTTAGTCTTTCAGCAGAAAATTCAGTGACTTCTTCGGACATTAACTTCCAAGCACCACTTAATTCCTGTTTTAGGTTGGTTATTTTTCGCTTGTCATCTAAAAACTGTTTAAAAACAGTTGAGCTATTATCAATCAAGTTGTCTTGATAAGTGGTTTCCATAGCAAAATCAGATAATGTAGTACTAATAAAGTCTAAGGTTTCTGTTTTTAAATTCACATCACTATTTGCACTTACAGGAAATACCATCATTGTCATAAGTATTACGGTACTTAAAACGGTTGAAATTATTTTACCTCTCATTTTATATTCCTCCTATAGATTAATTAATTCACTTAACTCTATCAAGTTAAATACTTTGTCCTTGAACTAACAATAACGCCTAGTCTATTTTTACTGTTTTGTTTTACAACCTTATATGATTATATTTTTCACAAAACATCTTATCATATAAAGTTACTAATCAAACATATTTAAACCTCTTTGTAAATTAGTACACTTTAGTCTTACTAACATAACTTGTGTTTTCTACCATATCTCCATCCACATATGCATATCCATATGAAATCATCCTATACTTATTTCCACTCGCTACATACCACTTACCGCCTGCTCCACATCTAGTTCCGTCTCTTGTCTCAGACCAGCTCTTAATCGTCTTCCATTTACCATCTTTATATTGTTGTAATTTAGCTGTGACTTTTACA
This sequence comes from Clostridia bacterium, assembly GCA_963662695.2. Classification (GTDB taxonomy): domain Bacteria; phylum Bacillota; class Clostridia; order SK-Y3; family SK-Y3. Next base: position 695,313 of record CAXXDC010000002.1, read on the forward strand.
CTATCTACATTTCTAGCAACAAGATAGCTATCGACACTTGCTTGTCCATCACTAGAGATGTCAAATGCGTTTTCGAATAATGTAATATTGGTAAATCTTGTTTGATAATTTGTTGGTTCTATAATAGATGCATAAGTGGTTGCATTAAATAAAGTGAGTATCAAGCATATGCATATGAAAAATATATATTTCCTTCTCACGTTAATCACCTCCCTTCATACTATATAACAATTTAGGGAGGCGATTCGTTACACTTTTTCATAAAATATTTTAATTTTTTTCCAAACTTTCTATAACTTCTATTAATTTTACACTTGTTATATTTGATGTAAAGCTAAAGCTACACTCTTCATTATGCCATATGATTACTGTTTGTTTGTCCTTCTCAATAAGCAACCCATTGTTTCCATTAATAGTAATCTCTTTGCTTTTCGCCTCTTCAGTATCAGCCTGATAATTAGTACCATTAAGGGATTGTATCATCAGTATAAATTCATCATCTTTTATAAATTCTAAGATTTTTTTGTTATTTAGTATTTCAGCACTTTCTATCCTAAACCCTTCTGGTAAATAACTAGGATAGTAATAATTTCCCCAACTGCTTGGTATAATGCTTTCCCTATCTTCATCTATTTGTATACTTGTGTACTTTTCATGCTTCACCATAAAAAAGTTAAATAGTTTTATTCTAAAAGCTTCTACAGTACATGTTAATATTGTTCCCGTTGTCAAAACGACAATTATAAATATCGCTACTCTCTTACCTATTTTTTGTGTCTGGTTTATTGCTTTTTTAAGCCTACTCTTTCTTCTATGTTTTCTTGAAAATTCATCAAACCACTCATCCATGCTAGATGGTATTTCAATCTGATTGATTTCATCTTTTTTTTCATCTAATTCTCTAACAATATTCTCCGTATGACAATACCCTACATAGCGATAATATGATTCCATCATCCTATCTATTTCACCAATATTTTCATTAGATTTTCTCATTAAGTACAACTCCTCCCTCTAACAAAAGCTTTTTCAAACTTTGTCTTGCTCTACACAATTTTACTCTAACATTGCCTTCTGTTAAATCAATTAAATTTGCAATTTCCGCATTTGTACATTCATGAAAATATTTTAGTGTTAAAATGTCCGCATAACTACTATCTAGTCTAGCAAGTAATTTGGCTATATCTTCTGATTTTTCTAGTCTTATCATATGTAACTCGGGAGTAATATCATCATCTGGTAATATTTCTACTATATTATCTATCGATATAGTTTTTCTGTTTTTTCTTTGATTGTATATATTGATGGAAATGTTTCTAACTATTATAACAAGAAAGGTCTTCGTTTTGTTACACTTAACCTCTGAGATTTTTTTGAGTTGTGATGAAATTTTTATAATTGCATTTTGCACTACATCTTCTGCCTCGTGATAATCATTTAATATCCTATTAGCTTCATAAAACAAGTCTTTACGGTAAAGCAAGTATAATTGTTCTAATTTATTACGGATATTTTCATCTTCTATAACCATTAAAAATGCCAGCATAATTTCGTCTCTCCTTAATCATTCGTTCCTTATATATTTTATATCAGTAATACTTCACACGTACATAAATATATTAATCAAACTTATGAACAGGTACCCTGTACCTAAATAAGGCACTAACGCAAACTTACCACAATAATCCATACCATTGTATCTAAAGTATAACATATTTGCAAATATTGCGAAACCCAGTCCTAAACTACTTCCTACTAGTCCTCCAGCTAATCCTAAATAAAACGAACAAGCCCCCACCAACTTTGTATCCCCACCACCTATTGACCCATTTTTCATTAGTGCCACTACCAAAAATGGAAGTGGCACTAACACTAATCCTAGTATTGATGGAACAACATTTATATTTATTAACCCTAACAAAATAATCATAACATGCACCTTATCTGGTATAATCCTTGTCTTGATATCACAATAGCTTGCATAGATAAGTACTAAAACAAACAAGATATCTTTTATCGCCATCATTCTTCATCACCTCACCAAATAGGCATTGGCTCTCCTGCCACCATCTTGATCATATCTACTATGTATATAAATATCACCATTCGCTTCTAATCTCCGCAAATGCTTACTTACTGTTGTTCTATGTATACCTAATATCCTTCCAAGCTTTCTATGGGATATCTCTACCTTTCCATTTGCATCTGCCAATTCATTGAGTAGCATATACATTAACTTACCTGATACTGTTGCTTTCAGATTGCCTGATACTCTATATTTTTCTATGTTCCCTGCCATGCTCTACCGCCCTTTCTATCTTATATTTATACCTATATTTCTTCTGTCTTAATTGATACTTTAATAAAAATCCTATCTGGTCTACTACGGATATATTAGATATGTCTTTTGTCAGCATTATTACACTTCCTGATATGGTACTGAGGATGAATATTATACTTATTACTGTGTTTTTAGTTATGAAAAATAACAGGATATCAATAACTCCTGCTATAACTGTTACTACAATGATTTTTATGACTTCTTCTTTTCCAAATCCATTGAATAGTTCACTTCTTAGTTTTAATCCTTGTGGGATATAGAGTGGTTTTTCAGTTTTCATTGCATCACCTTACCTGTAATAAACAAATATTATATCTTTTATGGTGTAGCATGATTCGGCTAGGATATAAAATATAATGATGTTCCTTATTTTTTTCTTATATGCCTTTTCATCTTCTTCGTTTGCTCCCATGAGTACAAAGCAATAGACTATTCTTAATACAACACCAACTCTTATGACTATGAGAAAAGCATCGGATAGCTCTTTTATTAAATTCACTTATGCACCCCTTTCATTTTTTGTATTTTGCTTGATGTTACTTTTTAAATATCGCTTTACTCATTTGATATATCCTTGCTGTGGAGTAAACTTTATTCATCATGCCACCATTTCCACTGCCTGATATGATTAAGAATTCTTGTAGGAATTTTGGTGTTTTTATCGCTAATATCATTGCAGCTACTCCCCAAAATGCATGGGCATTAAGCATTAGCCCAACACCCATTTTTGCTAGTACTATTTGTATAAGTACGCCTAGTGTACTTTGGAAGAATTTTTGCAGATAGCTTTTAAAGACTCCGTTGTCTCTGTCCATTAATCCTACACAAGCTAGTGGTAGTCCTATTCTAAGAATCATTATTTCTAGTCCTCGTGTTAGAAATTGTATGTATAGTAAAAAGAAACAGATAAAAAAGATGAGTGATACTATCCCTGTAAATATTCCTGCTGTTGCTATTCCTGATACTATGGCTGAAAAGTCTGTTGCCATATCGCCTGATATTATATTGATTAATTCGTTTGACATGTCTTGTATGATGGTAGCCAGCCATCCATACATCGTAGGAAAACTTATTGCTATTGCAAGTGCTTTTAGAAATCCTACTAACATAATGGCTGGCTCGGTATCACTGTCTCCATCTTGCCATAGGATGTATCTATCAAATCCTTTTTTAAGAAATTTTAATATGATAAGAGAGATACCAAAGCCAAAGAATATGTCAAAGATACTTTCTATGGCATTTATACCTAGTAAGGTATCCATATATTTTTCTGAGTAGAGTACCATTGGTACAAGCCCTTCTAAAAGAGTGTCTACGTATACTAGACACCCTGATAGTATGGCTGTGATAAGGAGCATGATTACAATCTCCACGTTACCACCTCCTTAATTTTCTCATGCTTTAGCCATTGTAATTAAACATATCAATAATTCGATCTTCTAATTCTGGAAGTACCACGTCGCCGATTAAGGCATAGAGTCCTGCTAAAATCAACGCTCCAAGTACTACACTGATTAAAATAGTAATGGCTGTATTTAATGCCCCTTCTCCTCTTTTATCTGTCATTACTCCTATAAATCTAGTTCTTACGTTAATGGCTATTTTGTTTAATCTCTTCATGCTCTTTCGCTCCTTCGCTTTTTATAGTTTTTTCTTATTTATTTTTAAGGGATTTCCCTTAAATTCGTTTATGAGTAGTACCCAATAATCAGATTAATGATGGCACTGCCTAGTACTGCGCCTATAACGGATACAATGGCTGTTGTGATACGATTGTTCCAACGTTTTTGGTCTTGTTCGTCTGCTCCGCTTCTTCTTATAAAGAAGTAGATGATTAAGAGTCCTCCTACAATTGGTGCAAGTACCATGAGCCATGTTGTTACGTCGTTTAATAATGCTTCTGTTCCTGTTACTAATTTGCTGTTTTGTACACCTCCTGTTGTAGGAGCTGCTATTACAATCATTCCATTAAAATACAGTACCTGTAATGCTACAAGTACTGTTAAGACTTTTGATTTTATTTTCTTTGCTGTACTACTAATGTTCATCACACCCTTTCATTTCTAAATTCTTTCTTCATATTTATATGGTTTATTATCTTTGGGAAACATTGCTTCGATATTCTCTGTTGCTTTATTGTCTTTATGAAATTCCCATATGTTCCATGTGTCTATTTCGTTAATACTTGCTCTTTCATTTCTTTTAGATTGTCTATATTCCCTTATTTTTCTATTATGTTCTTTGCTTCCTAATCCAAAGAGTTTATTAAATTGCCATTTACTTAAATCAGGTGATTTCATGATGGCTGGGTGGGTTCGTGATGTTATAAGGATATATGGTCTACTGATTAGCTTGATTTCATCTACTGTTAGTAATGCTCTATGGGTTAGGTTAGTTGAGTGTGAGGTGGATGGGGTGGTATATTTGCCATGGGAACTGCTTAGAGAATAGGTTGATACGGTGTAGTTGCCTAGTTTTTTTGATATTTCTTCTAAGGTATTTATGTCATCTGCTTGTAGGTATATCCATGTTTCGCAGTTGCCTTTAATGGTTTGTGCTACTTCTTTTTTATAGATTTCATCGAGTTGTGCAAAACTTTGTATAAAGAGGTTAAATCGAATCCCTCGTCCACCACCAACAGTGAGCTTGTTTGCAAAGTCTGGTATCTGTGTGAAGTTTCCAAATTCGTCAAGCACCATGTTTACTCTATTTTCTAGTCTACCACCTCTATCGTCTGCTACCTTTACAAGTGCCATATAGGATTGGTTTACGAATAGGCTTGCAAGGGAATAGTAAGTTCTTTTTTCGTCTGGTAATATGATAAACAATGCAGTTTTTTTACTGCTAATGTCTTTTGGATTAAAGTCACTTGCCGATGTCATGGAATAGATGAGTGGATTGGTAAATAGCCTTAAGTTGGTTAATGCTGAGGTGAAGAACGAGCCTCTCGTCTTGCTTGGAGCTACTTCTGATATGGATAATAGCCCTCTTGCTGGATGGTTATTTGAAATTGTTTCTAGGTAACTGGTTAATGGCATTTTTCCGTTTACTGTTTTACACATCTCGCTGATAAAATAGTATACGTTGCTCATGTTCTGAAATCTTCTGTCATTGCCATTGCGATTGTCATAAACTACGGACATTATTGCCGATGCTATAATACTCGCTTCGCCATTTGACCATATCTTTTCGTTGTGACTATCTTCTGGTACTAGGGAAGCTGTTAAGTCCCATGTTGCTTCTATGGCTCTTGGTAAATCTTTTTCATCTATTGCATCTATGATTGGTTGCAAGAAGTTATAGCGGTCTGATTTTAGAGGATTTTTAAAATCAAGTGCGACTACTTCATAACCAAGATGTCTAAGGTAAGATCCAGTATAATTAAATAACTCACTTTTTGGATCGGATATGATCATGCTTTCTCCTGCTAGTGCTAGTATTCCTATCGTTTCAAGTACGATACTTCTTGTTTTTCCACTTCTTGTTGCTCCAATGCAAAGGGTATGGGTATCATCGTCTACATAATAGATTTGTTCCTTGCCCTTTTCTTTTTTCATTCCAAGTACGATACCACCACTTTCTATCGTTTTATTTTCTTTGGATTGCGTAGTACTCTCTTGTTTGCTATAGATTTGTTCAGTTTGTTTTTTGAGTAGCTTTTCGTATTCTGAAAATCTTGGTTCTTCTTCATTTTTGTCATTGTCATCATCAATCTTCTTCTCTCCTTTTGTTTTCATGTCATTGATTTCTTGTGTAGACTGCTTTTCTAGTTGTTTTATCAGCTTTGCTTGGCTGTCTAGTACAAAGGATTTGAAGTGTTGTCCTTTTTCTTTTTCCGTTAGCCATCTTGCTGATCCAAATTGTTTTTGTCCTGCTGAGACTGGTGTTGATATCATAGGGGTTATTTCTACTAGCTCTGATTGATATGGTTTATGATTCGCTACATAATAAAAAACAGCCCCTAATAAGGCTATTCCTTCAAAGCTTAGAAATAATAAGAAATGTTCTTTGTTTTTGATTAGACTAGTTATAATATCTTTTAATCCTATCCATTCTGGCACTCTTATTTTTCTACTCAGCAGATAGTGCAGGTTGGTTGTGAATATTAGATTAAAGATTGTTCCTGCTAAAAATATTGTAGTACTGATAATGGCTTTTATTCGTTTATCCAGCTTTTACCCTTCCCTTCTTAATGCAGTTTTTAATCATACAATAATACCTTATATGTTCTTTTCCATCAGCATCTTTTGTCTTTTGCTTATGGAGTAAATACAAGCACCCGTTGCACTTGAATCCATGCTTAAATGTCATTCCCATCTTATCCACTCCTTACATTTCACAACCTTTTTCTTTTTCCCAGTTAAAACCTGTGCCTTTTTTGATTTCTGCTATTTCATCTTGTTTTGATGCTCCTTCTATTTGTGTAAAGGGAAAGGCATGACTTTTTACGTCATGCCCTCTGTCTGCTTCATTTTGTTCTATTAATTTTATTGCTGATAATACCATATCAAATTTTGCTCTTGCTACTTTTTCACCCATCTGTTGTTTATTTAGTTCAAATCTTTTAAGAAGTGCTACCTTTGTAAAATGTTCTGGTGGATATAGCTTTCTATTCCTGCATTTCTTACCTTCAGGATTAATAAAGGTTATGTATTTGCGTTCATCTGTCCAGTTAACTGTATATCCTACTTTATTTAGGTTATCAATAAAATCATATTTTGATATTGAACACCTTTTTGCACATTTTACAGCTAGGTAAAGTTCATATTTCCAACTCCTCTCTTTTTCCTTTGAGCGATATTCCCCTCGATTGATATGTGAACCTTTTTTACCATGTGTAATGATGAGACCATATTTTCTACAGATTTCATCTGAATAGTCTTTTAGTTCTTGAAGCTCTTCTTTGCTCATTTTCCACTTCATGCCCGTGTATGAGTTGACCGTATTAAGTACAAAGTGGGTATGTAAATTATCCGTATCTATATGGGTTGCGTAGATGACTTGAAATCCTTTGAATTTATCCATTAGCAGTAATTCGTCTGCAATTGCTTTAACTGTTTCTGCTGATACATGTTCATTATTTGAAAAAGACTGGACGAAGTGTATATATTGTCGTCCAGTCTCTTTGTTGTAATTTCTTTTGGTCATGATGAAATCGTTATAGGCGTTGTCAGCGTCACAGTTAAAGCCACCGTATAAACCTAGCTCTGTTTTATCCTCTCGAAGGATATAGTCTATAACTCGCCTTAATCCTGTATACGTCTTGTTTTTTTCGTTGATTTGTTCAATGATAGCCATATCTCATGTATCTCCTTTTTAAAGCCTGATAAATCAATAACTTTTAGTTTTCCTTGATGTGCCAAAATAGTAAGTTGGTTAATGTTATTTCCAATCTTGGATAGATGATGTATGATGTCTTTTAATCCAATAAATATAAATACGGTATCATTTGTTGCTGATAATATAAGATATTGACTTATACTCATGTTTGCCTTTTTGGCTCTTGATTCAATTTTTTTATATTCTGTTTCTGTTAATCTAGCATTAACTCTTTTTGACCTTGTACTTATGTCTTCCAGCTCCTTTCTTGGCATGTAAAAAAGCCAATAGAAATTAATCCATTGACTTATTTTTTAGAATCATTTATTAGATTGGGTTTGGGCAACGCCCAATATTTAGGGGATTGGGGGTTCTCCCCAACAAGCAATTTGTCATACAAATTGGAAGCTTGCCCGCAGGAAGGCAGAGCCTTCCTAGGACTGCGGTTTTTTTGGGTATTGAATATAAATGTTCTACGAAATAATTGTACTGAGTTGTTTTTCTAAATCACTAGTAAGTATTATCTTTCCACAACTACTCATAGATTTAATGAAAACTTCATGCTCATCTTCTAAAGGGTATATTGGTATTTTAATAGGAATCCATTGTAAATCTTTTTCTCCTGCAGCTATATCAATAGGTATGTGGCAATATCTGTGTGTTATAACTATCTCTTTTTCTTTTAAAACTAATTCAATCCATTCTTTAACATAGTCGGTTATTCCATATATCGATTCTCTACAAGCAGGTGTTTCAAAGAATTTCGACTTACTTCTATCTAAATTGAAACTAATACCTTCTGAATTCCCAGCTACATCTATATTAATATTATTAACCCAAAAGTTAATATCCTCACTTCTATATTTTTTAAATTGAGTTAATTGATTAATTATAAGATGAGGCTTTTCATTTTCATCTGGCATAGTGAAAAAATCAGGTTGTAAAGAAAGAATTCCACCTGTCATTAAAAATTCTGCATCTTTCTTCATTGCTAATCTATATTTCACATCTGTCAACTCAGCATGAAAAACAATCAACTTTTCTACTTCTAATAGGAAGTCCGTTATTTTAAACGAATCAATTAATACTCCTTTATCATATATGCTAATTGTATTTGTAGTTTTATCTATTACTCTTCCGGGATGTGCAATCGCATTTCTAATTTTTACATTATAGGCGTCGTTTATCATATCATGCAAATCTGTTTTTTTAGTATATCTCAAAGTCTTGCTAACTAAATTAGCTCCATATAGATCCGGTGTTATACACTCATCAATTATTGGTGCATTTTTTACTACTTTAGCTAAATTCGAAACAAACCAGTGATCTCCTATTAGATCAAAAGTATCTTTATACAAATTTATAATTGCATTAAAATCAGAATCATCAATTTCACTAACATCAAAAAAATCATCTGATTCTACAGAAGTAACTGGATTAGGATAATAAAAATCTTGAACCTGGGATTTTTTCTTGTTGAATATATTGTCATAAACAATTCCAATATCAGTTGTAGTTTGTAAGCTTTGTATTGTAGAAAAATTTTCATCATATTCCAAAAACTCTTTAAATCGCACTTGATTACTCTCAGCAACAGAGATCACCTTTTCAAGATTTTCCATAATACTATAGTTTGCTTTTTGAAACCTCTCTTTATAAATACTACTTAAATATTCATAGAAAACACCTATTTCCAATTGATGATCTAGCTTAGAGCACTTTAATAGTTTTTCAATCATAGAATCAGGTGGAGTTTTTCCTTTATGCATATATTCATTAAAAAAGACTTTAAATTCAGTAAAAAGATCTATTAAAAGCGTATTCGAAAACGGGACATCTATAAGATTATTATATTTAGATTTAGAACAAATTCTACAGTGCTTATCACTACAAAGTCTATTCGCAATTTCAAAAACATGATAGATTTCAATTTTCCCACACATTTCACATTCAATAATTGCAAAATGCTTCTCACCATCACAAGCAAATTGTAAACTTACTTCTTGAGTTAAGTAACTAAATATATTTGTGTGTATATAAGGTTTAAGACCCTCAGCAATTCTTCCCCTCAATCCTTCATTGATTTGCAAATATGACTTATTGTCTCCCTTAAATAAGATATGTCCTCTTGTCCAATTATTACTCTTGCTCTTACTAATATTTATTACACGGATTACTTTCACTAAACCTTCTTTTGTAATCGGATTAAGAATTTCTACAATTTCACCGCTAATTGTTACATCACGTAGAAATGGAGTTTGAAATATAATTACAGACTCCCTCTTATCTTCTAATTTTTTGAGGAAAATATTCAACCTCTCTTGACCAATAAATTGAGCAACCTGACTTTGCTCTATTTCAACTAATATTTCTTCGCTCTCACTATTATTTGGCAATACGAAATACATCGGGCTACTATAATATAATATCGATATATTAGTGTTCTGCAACTCTATTTTCTGACCAACATTAGAGTGTTTTAAAACATACATTAAAAAATCATTTTCATCAAGGCTCATATTTACAACTCCTTCCCCCATTTAGTTCAATATCTTCAGATTACCCGAAAACATCTTTACCTTTAGTAAAATTTCACTTATTTCTTATAACACTATATACCACTTTATTCATAATTCAATATCTTGCAATTTTCAAATTATACCACATGTAATTGGAACAACTTCATCATAATGCATTAACCAGTTTTTCTGGATTAATATCATAATCACTTTCCTTCATTTCCTTAGCTAAGTCTCTTTTCCAAGCTCCATTTGAATCAATATTTATGTACACTACTCCAGATATATCATTAGGTTTTTCAACCTCTCCCTTGACCAAAGCACAAACATTTCTCCGACCAATTTTTCCAATTAAATAACCGTGCTCAAAAATAACATTTTGTCTAGCTCTATCTTTTAACTCTGATTCTCTCTTCGCTTTACCTTCATCACAAGGTGTATACAATACTACTGCAAAACCAACATTTGAGTTTTCTTCAATCTTCTCAATTATGGTCTGACCTTTACTTGCTTGTTCATGCAAGATGATAGCTTCAAAACCTAGTTTTTCTATAAATCTAGCGGTTTCCTGCTTAGCCTCATTATCGTGACCATGCACAATAAAAACTTTTGTTTTGTCCATTATACGTCCCCCTTCAATTCTTACAATCTCATCTTTTTCAATTACATATAAATTATTATCGCAAAGTACTGCTTTATCGTTTTTTATAACCTTAATTGCTAAAATATTCTTTCCTTCAATACTTATAAAACCATAATCTATTTCAGGCTTTATTGAAATCATTCCTAAAGCTCTATTTATTAAGCCATTTATATTAAATGTTGTACTTATGTTCATCAGGTGATACTGCATATCTTCTTTAATTGCTCCAATAAGAATATGTCCATTCATAGTATTTGACATAGCAGCAATATATAACGCTAATCTACTTGGTTTAAGTTCAAAACCAATACAGAATAAATTAGGATGACTATAATCTTTTAGCATTTCTCTTATTTCTTTTGAATTAATCATTTAGCCACCTACCTTATTCTTCTTAGAGGAATTCTGTTTATGCCCGTTAATTTAAGCATCTTACCAAAGGTTATCTTCTGGGGCGGATTATCATCATCTTCAACCCAAAGCTCCCAATCCTTTTCATAGTCCATAATATCCTTCTCCGATCCGTAATATAAAATAACTTGATTATAATCAGATGGACGGATAATTAAGTAAGTTTCTTCTCCATTCTTTTTGATTAGATATATCGTTTCATCAATCTTGAGAGCATCAACAAGATCATAACCTTGTTTTTTCTCTAGATGTTTAAATATCCTCTCTTTGGATCTCTTCAATATTGACATTACATATTCAAATTTAATGGAATCTTGTTCTGAAGAATGAATAAAATTTTCTGAAAAAAAGCTTGTACCCATTGCTTTTTGTAAATCTTCATCAGTATAAATACCTGATTGTATCAATAATTCATCTGTTATTTCGGATTTATTTTGATTGTGATAACTTTCATTATGACCGCTTTGTAAAATCCGTTCTAAATCATCTTGATTTTCAATATTATATTTTTTCATAAGTTCATCATATGCTTCAGCTTTTTTCATGTTTATTGATATTTCTTCATCATCGTAAAGCCAATGAATATGTTTATAAATCTCTGGGAATATTTCCTTTGCTTTGTATGCGTTTTCGTCTATCCATTTATAGAGTCGTTTAAAAATCGTCTTTACTTCGCTATCTTTGTTTACTTTATTATTAATATTATTTTTCACATATGAACTGATTGGTGTTGCTAAATCTTTTGCATGTTTTTCTCTATTATCAGGTAAATTTAATCTAATGGCTTTTTCAAGAAGTTCTTGCCTTATATCACGCCCAACATCCAAAGCTATATCTTTTAACGCTTTATCAATATCATCATCGAGAAACAAATCGTCTTTTATCACAAATTCACCATTTTGATTAGGAAGAATTGGGCAAGTAGTCTTATTCAATAAATTTTCCATATCATAAGTCACCAAAAAATCTACAAAGCTATCTAGCCATCCTAGCGCCTCATTTTTATCATTAAAGGTTAAGCTCGTAGCAAAATTCTTAAGATTTTCTGTTTCATTTATCTTACCTGCAATACATTTTGCTATATAGTTAATTGATTTTTGCAAAAGCTCATCTGAAATCGTATTTACACTCTTAATTGTAGTATATTTGTTGTCAAAAACTCTATTGGCTAATTCTATAATTCTGATCTGTTTTTCATATGATTTGTTATCTTTATTCGTAAGCATTAATACTGCATCATATATTTCACCCTTTTGAATATCATCAGCTAACTTTAAGTTCTCTTCAATTTTTGCAATAATCGCTTCATTATTAATTAATCTCCACTCACTAATACCTTTAAATTCTATTGACTTATGAATCAAATAATCTTTGCAGTCATGCTCTAACAAGCTTAAAATCTCTTTATAATCATCTTCAATATTGTCATCTATGTAAAGATCCGAAATACTTTTCAGTTCTCTATTTTGATTTAAAATGACTGCATATTTACCTCTGCATATATCGCTTATTAATTCACCCTCTAATTCGATTAAATCATAATATTCTTGCAACCATTGTATAGGTGATAACGATCCCTTTATATCATTAGCTAAATAGTTAAAGTTACCGACATCTTCAATTTCTTCTGTAAGCAACTCCAAGGTTAAGTTTCTACATTCTCCCCATAATGAACCATACCAATTATGAATATCACTTTTAACTGGTATGCTGTGAGGAACCCATGAACTATATAGTGACCATATCTTATTTCTAATCTCTTCCTTGGGGTGGCTTGGCAATTTTATTAAAACCTCATCATTGAAATCTCTCAAAGCTACCCTCTCACCATCAACATTATCAACTAATGGAAGATACATTATTTGTTCTTTTGTTCTAGCTATAACATGCTCTTTTAACCACTTAGCACTAAACCAATCTTTCGATATAACTCTAGGGACTTTAGTAATATTATATAAGCCTTGCCAATCGTGAGAAGAATGCTCTAATATTTTATCATAGAGTGCACATCCCTCTTGCATTAATCGTTTGTTTTCAATCACTTTATCATCTTCACTATCAATCAACCATACTCCGTCCCTAGGTTCAGTTGGATTGAATTTAACACAATTCATTATGACGGGTATTGGAAATTCGTCTGTTCCAACTAAAGGAAAGTCACAAAATAGCTTGGGAATCTTACTTGAATAAGGTTTGATTATAACTTTACCATTATCTTCATTAACAGGTACAGCTATTGAGATATTGGAGTCCTTCACTATTAGTATTTTGAATTCCTCTCTGAATCCATTTGATATCTGCTCAACATGATAAATATGAGAATTGCTTAATTGGCTTATCGTCCTATTTACCAATTTGTATTTAATGTTTTCATTTACCAGTGTTATCTCTTCAATTTGAGGTGTAAATGCTAACACATAAGGAACTGAGCTTTTTAAATCTTCAAGTCCTATTTTCGCAACATTCATCCCCTTATCATCCAGTTTATATGCGAATATAGTATTAAAATCTTCAGTATTATGTAATTGTTCATCAACGTTTATCTGATATTTCTCTAATTCATCATATGACTTCTTTATTGCATCAATAATTTCAGTTTTGTTCTTCCCTGATCTATCTAAAGTAATTTGAAACGCTTTCAAAATCAAGTCGTCATCTATAAGTTTTCCTCTAACCTGAACAATCTCAGATAATAGATGGGTCGTTAAAAATCCTGTACCAAACTTTCCAGTAGTATCGCTTTTCTCATCTCTATCTTTTGTAGAAACTTGCTCAATCAAGAAAACAATGTTCTTTATCGAAAAAGGCTTCCCATTATGTCTAAACTCAAGTATCTTATCTTGCTCATTTAAGTATATTTCCACCTTTACCTTTCCACTTCCATTTCGGACATCTTTAGCATTCTGTAAAAGTTCCCACACCCATCTTCTTTCACTATTTGTATTAGCATTAAGTCTAAGTTTATCTAACATATCCATGATTCTATTGGCTACATTCGTATCATGTGCATTTTTTCTTTCTTCTTCTACTTTTGCTAGTAACATTTATTCCACCTCAGCATATAAAAATCAATGTGTATTTTAATAGTTCTCCACTAGGAATATTATACCACATTCTTGTTTGATTTTGTTTCAAAAATTGATGTAATAGTTGAAATTACTTACTCTAGCAAGTAGCAGAAGAAAACTAAAAAACACTATAATTTATCACAACCATAAAGTTAATAAATTATAGTGCACGATATTAAACAGTACATTTAACTTCATATCAAAAGATTCAACCGATACAGCGACACCTCACAATTCGTATACCATCACTCGATCATATCTGCTTTTATCGCCTTTTCCGTCACATCTGTTAAATTCGATACCGCATCAAAGGTATCGGAATCATTTTGATAATTTACATTTCCATGTCTTCCTCTTGCCCTTGAACATATTCTTCTGAAGGGTATTGTTGTTTCATTGCTTCATAGTGTTGTTTGTATATCTCTGCGTTCAAACGTTCTGGTGTTTGTGATTTTTCAGTTGTACTAACTTCACTAGATTCTTTATCAACACCTTTTTCATCAGGCTGACTATGTTCCTTTTCATTAGCTATTTTTTTAAATAGATTTTTTTTTAATGATTCAATATTTTTTCTTGAAATCTCAACTTTCCCTTCTTCATAAACCTTTCTAATACCCTCAATTTCTTTAGCTCCTCTAACCCTTCCGTTTTCTTGTTTAATGCATTTATTGAGTAAATCTATTGGTAATTCATTTTCCAGACCAATACGTACCTCCCTCATTTGCTGAGGTGTGAGATACGACTGATTAATCAAGAACTCCACTTGCTTCTTATTTAAGCCACATTCGAAACCTTTTCGTATCTCCTGCATCTGTTCAGGTAAGAGCGTTGGCTTGGCATACATTTCCACTTGAGCATTGCTAAGATTCCCTTCAAGCCCAAGGCGGACATCCTTCATTTGATTATAGGTAAGAGTTGGTTTATTCGCATATAGGGCTACCTGTAATTTACTTAATCCATTTTCCATACCCATTCTAATCTCTCTCATTTGTTTATCATTTAATATATCATGGGCATACATCTTTATTTGTGATACTGCTAGACCTGCTCTTAAACCTTCCATCACTTCATTAAATTGCATTCTATTTAGATCATCACATTCTAGTTGTTTTAAGCTCTGACGGTATTTTATTTTCTCAAAGAAATCTCTAATTACTCCCATATCTTCTCTCCTTTCAAATTGCTAGTTCTTCCTCATTACATTTGTGCATATGTCTGTTTTTAGTATCACTCAGTTGTTTATGTAGATTTATTAAATCCTCGTTAAAATCCTTTCCATTAGGCACATGTTTTGATATTTTAAATTTATCTCCATACCTCTCTCGTATTTGCTGTGAAAAAAAATGACCCTCTTCGTCATTATCTAGACAGAGGATCATTTTCTTTATATTTGGATATTGGTTTATATAATACTCAATCGGCAAATAGGAAGTTCCACCCATTGATATCATATGGTAATCAAAATCTTTTACATTGTATATATTTGCTGAAGTCATATAGCTCATTAAATCAATGGCACTTTCAAATATAAGTAAAATATCATTTGTCCCTTTTCTATGAAAAGGATAGGTTTTATCCGAACCCCATAAGTCTTTTCTAAACTGCTTTGTTCCAGTTCCTCTTAGACTTGCAAATTTAGGTTCATTTTCTTTATTATAACCTACAAATACACAGTTTCTTTTCTCATCTTCATAAATCTGTTTGTTCTTTACAAATTCTTGTACAACAGTGCTGTCAATCTTTCTAGTTTGTATGAGATAAGCGAAAATATGTTTATAGGTGCTATTTTTTCTTGGTAGTTCTAATGTGCCTTTTTCATCAATATCCCTAGGCGGTAACTCTATATGTGGTAATTCATCATGGGTAATACCTAATAATTCTTTTACGGCATCTACCCATGATTTGCCCTCTAGTTCCATTAGAAACTGAATAGCTCCACCGCCCTTGCCATGAGAAAACCAGTTCCACTTCGCCCCATCAGCTTTTATGTATAAGCCACCATAGTTAGGAATTTTATAAGATCGTGGCGTAATTTTCCTCACATCATAGCCACGGCTTTTAGCTAAGGCTATAATATTGATGTTATTTGCTGCTCTTATTTGTTCATCTAAAAAACGTTTTTCTTTGTACACAATTCACCACCCCATTTAAAGTTCCAGTTCATTATCTATTTCATTATTTTCATCTCTCTTTGCTTCTTCTCCAAAATTTATAGAATCATATCTTGCCTTATTCAATGGTATTTTTGGTAGTTCAGCATTTTGAGCTAACGATGCGTATTGGTTACCCCCAACTAAAATATGATCAAGTACTCTTATATTAAGTGGATGAAAAATATCAACGATTCGTTGAGTTACTGCTTTATCTTCGTTAGAAAATTCAATTTTTCCACTTGGATGATTATGTGATATTATAATGCCATTACAATCATTAGCAATAGCAATCTTTAAAATGTCTCTTGGATGAACAATTGCCATATCAACAGTACCTTCTGTAACGATTCTAGTTTCTATGATGCGGTTACTATTATCTAAAAACGCTACCATAAATCGTTCTTTATCTCTCATCCCACTGAGTAAGGATAGAAAATATTTCCCTGAGTTTTGTGAACTTGATAATATAATTCGATTTTCCTCTTCTTCCATTCTTAGAACGTTATAGGAAGATATAAATTCATTTAGTCTACTGATTTTTTCTAATTGTCTTTCATTAGGATCAACAACCATTGGATGCTCTAGGATATTAAAAGGATTGTTCTCTTTTGCGTATGTCTTAATCTTTCTTATGGAGATTCCTGTTAAAGCATTTAGACTTTTGAAAAAGTTTTCGGAGTATTTTACTTTTTTACTCATTGATAATCACCAACTTCACTATTCTCAATGTTGCTAAGGCCACCGTCGAATGCCCTAATTATATTTCTTAGATCAATTAGTTTTGCTTTTAAATTATCACTGATATCAAACTCTTCAATATTCAAAAAGAATATTTTAACACCTAGTGTCTCTACTGCTTTCTTAATAATTTCTTCTTCATCTTGGTTCAGATTTACTAGCCATTTGAGTAATTCGATAAAATTGTCTATCTCTTTTTTTCTATTCATTATTTGCTTTCTCTCCCTTCAATTTAAAAGTTAAAGTGGTGTTAAGGTTATATCTCTTCTTCGTTTTCAGGGTCTTCTATTATTTCATGTTGAGCTTTCGTAGCATTATTATTCATGTCATCTTCTAATACGTCATTAGTCTTTTTGTTCATATCTAGCTGGATATTTAACTCAGCTTGCCTTTTAATTGCTTTTTCTAATTCACTTTTATAGGTAAATGGTTTATTGAATTCTTCTCTTGCCTGTGCCATATTTCTATTTAGTTCATCTATACGCATTTCACAATTTTCTACCCTTTTTTCAAAGCTATCAAGGATATTTTCAAGTTTTATCATATTACCGTAAGAGCTATCTGATAGGACAACAAAATATGTCTTATTACCATGTAATGTCATACCCGTTTCATTACTGAAAATACTCTTAGTTATTGATAATTCGAAGCCTTTGAAGTTACCTATAAACTTTGTTTTACCCTCTGATATTCCCTGTAGAATTGAAAGCATATATGTGCCTGCTTTTTCTCTTTCATCGAAGTTTTTACCTTCTACAGTTATTTTAAAGTCATTTGAGATAGCCATATTCCTTCTTTCAATATCCTTAATAAGACATTCAATGTTTTCTTCTTGCCTTTTAATTTCTTGGGGATATTTATATAGGAATCTATCTTCTAATGAGTATTTGTTGCTATCATATACTCCTTTTAAGAGGGTAAGTCTTGATACTTCGTTATCTATCTCCATCTTTTCTTTAATTAATGGATTACCTGTAGCTATGGCTTTTACCTCGGCATAGGATAGTACAGTTTCATCAATGTCCTCTGCACTTCTGGATACTGATTTAGAAGTCATGATCTGCGATATAAACCGTTGTTTATTCTCCACCAGTTGCCAGAGATACGAATCGAAAGTAGATTTAGTAACATATTTATAGATATTGACTTCTTCATTTTCATTGCCTTGGCGAAGTATACGACCTTCTCTTTGCTCTAAGTCAGCGGGTCTCCAAGGACAATCAAGGTGATGCAGAGCTACAAGCTTCGATTGAATATTTGTGCCTGTTCCCATTTTAGGTGTTGAACCAATAATAATGCGTTTATTACCACTTCTCATATCTGCGAACAGTTCTTCCCTTTGCACATCTGTTTTAGCATCATGGATAAAACAGATGTCATCAGCTGGGATACCTTTTGTAATCAATTCTTCTTTAATATATGGATATACTGAAAAACGCCCATCAGTTGTGGGCGTCCCTGTGTCGGAGAATATTATTTGTGTACCTTTGGTAGCGTTACTTTTTATATATTCTTGATAGACTGCTTCTATACAACGATTAACCTTTGAATCTGGATAGTTTGGTGCATTAGGGTCAAGAGTTCGTGGGTCTAAGCCTAGTAGTCTTGCTTCATTGGTCACTTTTAGCATATTATCGACTCTTGGGTCTTCTCCACCCCTTATGTTCTCTGCTCGTTTCGCAAAAGAATTCATCTTCATTTCAATATAATCATTTGTTTCTGCTACAATAATTTTTGCTTTACCTCCCTTTAGTTTAGGTACTGGTAAATCAAGCATATCTGCTGTTTGAATATCTGCTACATTCTTAAACATAGTCATTAGCTCTGGTAAGTTGGTGAATTTAGCGAAACGATTCTTAATACGATAACCCGTTCCCTCTGGTGCAAGTTCCAACGCTGATACCACTTCACCAAACTGCGCTGCCCAACTGTCAAAGTGTTTTAATCCTCTGCTTTCAAGTTCTTTGTTTTGTAGATATCTCTGCATAACAAAAAGCTCTGTCATTGAATTGCTTATTGGTGTACCTGTCGCAAATACTACTCCTTTTTCACCACTATTAATTTCTTGTATGTACTGGGTTTTCATTAGCATGTCACTTGCTTTCTTTGCTTTTGACTGTCCTACACCACCTACGTTTCTCATCTTTGAAAATACAGCACAGTTTTTGTAGTAATGGGCTTCGTCAAGATAGATAGCATCTACGCCTAGTTCTTCAAAGTTTATAACATTATCTTTAGGTGTATCATGTAATTTCTTGAGTTCTACTTCTAGTTTTTTCTTCTCTGCTTCCATCTGTTTTACTGACCAGTTCTGACCCTGTTCTCTTTTTGATTGTTCAATACCATGCATGAGTTCTTTCATTTGTTGGCTTATCATAAGCTCTTGACGTTCTACTGATACAGGTATTTTTTCAAATTGACTGTGACCTATAACTATTGCATCATAGCTACCTGTTGCTATTCTTGATACAAATCTCTGTCTATTTCTTTTTTCAAAATCCTTCTTTGTTGTAACAAATACTTTTGAATTAGGATATAGCCTCAAAAACTCTGAACCGAAATCTTGTGTGATATGATTAGGTACTACGAATATTGCTTTTTTAATAATTCCCATTCTCTTTTGCTCCATACAACTTGCTATCATCTCGAAGGTTTTACCAGCACCAACAGAATGTGCAAGAAGAGTATTGCCTCCATAGATTGTTCTTGCTATGGCGTTTACTTGATGGGTTCTTAGTTTAATATCTGGATTCATTTCTGGAAAGGTTAGATGGCTACCGTCATATTCTCGTAGCCTTATATTATTGAAGTTTTGATTATAGAAGTCTACATATTTTTTACGTCTTTCGGCATCTTTGAATATCCATTCTTTGAAGACCTGTTTGACCAGGCTTTGTTTTTCTCTTGCTAACATGGTTTCTTTTTTATTGAGAACATATTTAACTTTATCATTTTCTTCTACTCTGTCTTTAACTGTAACATTTTTTAGATTGAGGGTTTCTTCAATAATATAATAGGCGTTCATACGCCTTGTTCCATAAGTTTCTCTAGCTGCTACTGAATGTCCATCAAGTCCCTTACCATTAATAGTGTAACTGGTATTGTAATTGTTATAGTTTATACATATCTCATCTCTTGCTCCAGTTCTGTTTCTATAGTAATTAGGTGTTTTAAGAAGTTCATAGATAAACTGCTCGTAATCTTTGTTATCGATCCATGTAGTTCCTAGCTTTACATCAATCTCACTGGCATCTAAATCTTTGGGTTGTACTTTTTTTAAGGCTGATACATTCTGTGAAAATAACGCTGGATTGGTTTCAGCATATACGCTTGCAAATTTCAGCTTTTCTCTTACATTTCCTGATAGGTATTGATCATAGGTTTCATAGCCTATATAGGGATTAGATTTATCGTATCTTATGGGATTTAAGAAGATTTCTCCTTGCAATTCTTTTATGATATCCTCTTTTTCTTCATCATATAGTTCTGCCATATATTCAAGGTCTATTTCTCCCTTTTCGTTTAGAGATACTGTTAGTGCTTCTCTTGCCGTATCAACTGAGGTTATTTTCTCTATGGGTTTAATGGTCTGTTTCGTAAAAATATCTGCTTTTGTAATGTTTTTATCTTGGTCTATTACTTCTAAAGAACACAAAAGAGGATAGTCATTATCCTCTCTAAATGCTTGCATATTTGTTTTTGATGAAATTGCTCCATTCTTTTTCACAAAACTATCATATTTAGTATTTAGAATACCTTGTTTTTCTTGTAGTTCTTCTTTTGCACAACCTGCTACTTGGATATTGATTAAATCTCTTGTGATTTCTCTTAGTTCAATCATACCCTTTATTCGTTCTAGCTTTTTACCTGTGATTTTTATTTCTCTCATATGGCTGTTCTCTCTGTAATATAGAGTATTGTCTATGTAGGCATAGGTATAGTTTTTTACTTTTGGGTTAGCAGGAATTAATGTTTCATCTTCATTATCCTTATTTTTAGATTTTGCTTGATATTCTCTTATAGTACCTTTGATGTGACTGATTGCTTGGTTAAGGCTTTGTTCAAGATTAAAGGTTTCATCTGTTACAATACATGTTGTATAGTTGCTATTCTCCCCATACATTCTTGTATCAAATTGCATCTGACCTAAGCACATATGGGGATTTTCTAAGAAGTAATTATTTATAGGTATACCTTCTTCAGTTCCCCCTACTTCAAGCCAGCTTGGATTTTCTACAGATATTCTTTCTCTTTTCTGAAGGAATAGAATATCTGTCGTTACATCTGTACCTGCTACTTCTTTAAAGGCTGTATTCGGTAGTCTTATTGCTCCTAGTAAATTAGCACGCTCTGCTATATATTTTCGTACCCTGTAATCTGTCTTATCCAATGTCCCTTTTGATGTGACAAGTGCAATAATACCGTTAGGTCTTACTTTATCTATGGTTTTAGCAAAGAAATAATTGTGGATGAGAAAGTTATGTTTGTTGTACTGTCTATCGTATACTTTGTAGTTACCAAATGGAATATTGCCTATGGCTATGTCATAGAAGTTATCTTTCAGACCTGCTTTTTCATACCCACTGATTGTAATATTAGCGTTTTGATATAGCTGTTTTGCAATCCTGCCTGATATATCATCTAATTCAACGCCGTATAGCTTTGCATTCTTCATACTCTCTGGTAAGTGGGAAAAGAAATTGCCTATGCCCATACTAGGTTCTAATATACTGCCACTTTTAAATCCCATTTGTTCTAATGCTCGATACATAGCTTTTATGACTACTGGTGATGTATAGTGAGCATTTGGTGTTGATTCTCTTGCACTTTCATATTCTTCTGGTGTTAATAGATTTTTTAGCTCATGGTATTCATTTGACCATGTACTACTATGGTTGTCAAAAGCATTTGCAAGTCCACCCCATCCACTATATCTTGCTAAGATTGTTTGTTCATCTGGAGTGGCTAATCTACTTTCTTGTTCAATTACATACAGAGTTTTTATAGCTTCTATATTTTGCTTGTACTTACCCTTAGCACCGCCTATGCCGATACCATCTTCGGGGTTGTATTTATAATTTTTAGGAGCAGTTTCTTTTAATGATGGTTGTTTTGTAAATGACTTTGGTTGCTTTGATAATTCTTCTGAATTGCTAACTCTTTTAGTTTCTGCTCTATTATCTTTTTCTTGAATAGGTTCTTTAGGCAAATTTTCTATAACATCATTCGGCTCATCAAGGTCAAAACTTACTTGCTCTGTTTCAATATTATCTCTTACATACGCTTGTGCATTGGATATATCAGTTTCACTATTGTATGGCTTTTTTATCTCATGTTCTTTTGCCATAATTCCAAAGAGTTCTTCATCATATATAACTTCTTTTCCATCTTCGTCAAATGTAATTGTTGCATCATTGTAATCAAGTAGATGAGCTTCAAAGGGTTTGTATCTTTGTTGTTCAATGTTACCTAACCACTCATTTAAAAAGCTATTTAGCTGTTTGCTTAGCTTAGGTGACCATCTATTATCATCTAAGTAAACCTGCTGGAATATCCCTAGACTATCTTGCCTGAAAGTAGCTGATATTATGGTTTCTTTTTCATGGTCAATGATAAGTTCCATATCTGGATCTCGCATAAGGTCTCCATGTTGAATGTAATAATGGGTGATTGAGATACGATTATGTGATAACCTTTCAATGGTTAAATCCATGAAACTATTTGCTTTTAGTTTTAAATAGCTATACCTTCCTTCTATAATCCCTGTAGCAATTTTATTTAGTTTTTTATAGTTTCTATGGGGAATGGTATTGGGTTTTCTTATATTCTTTTTTGATTCAGTTGTACTTTTGGATATAGCTTTTTGCATTTCATCTATTTCATCTGGAATATTATAATCGCCTATTAAGTTATCTAGATTTTCTTCTTCATTTATCAAAGAATCCTTGCTGTGGTCTTCTGTATGGTTATTCATGATATCAAATAAAGTTGGCTGTCTATCCTCATTCGAAATAGGTGGAGTATCTCCGTTATATCTAGGTTTGAAGTAATCTCCGTTTTCTATTAAATTTTCAATGCCTTTAGCGACTTTTGCCCACGATAATTTTATTTCTCTACCATCATCAATTTTTAATATTATACCTTTACTATCATGCTCAGAAAGTCTAATAGATTTATATTTCATAATTGATAGATCTTTGCTAATGTTATATAGAAGTGTTCCTCCGCCAGTGCCATACTCATCTTTAAGAAATTCAGATTTTTCCTTTGCTGTTACATCACCCGCAAAGAAATCCACAATTTTTTGTCTGCCATTTTGAAAGCCACTTCCCTTTGATAATTCAGAATCTATTATCTGTTGGTTGGTTATATTAGATAAAGAAATAGAGCCATCATCTGATGACTCTAACTCTGGTTTTATCTTGGTTTGTATACTATCTCGTGGAGTACTATCTCTTCTGCTCTTGTTCTTGTCATCTCCCTGTGTTTGTACGTTTCGTAAAAGTTCTCTGGATTGGGTATCTGGTCTATCTTTAGCATCTGTTCCTGTAACAACTCCATTCTCTGGTGTGCTTCTTCGTTGACTTTGTGCATTGTTTCTATTAATGTGCCTTCTGCTCGCAGTAGGCTGTATCTGTGCGGATATTCTTCCTTCAGATAATCCATCGCTTTGCTTCCGTACTTCCCTATGTCCATTTGTTTGTTGGATACTTCCAGTATGGGTTCTTGAAATCCCTGTTCTGTCATTCTGTATTCTAGTGTTACTGGTTTCACTACTAACACTCCTCTCTTTTTGAATTGCTTTTATCGCTTTTTCAATATCTCTTAATATATTTTCTGATAGGTTACTTACAATAGTACCTATTCTAAAGACTAATGGCTTTGTATCAAAATATGTAATGACTTTAAAATCTGGTTCTACTTGAAATCCACATCTTGTTGCTGCCATGTAATATATACTTTCTGCAATCGTTGCTCTAAACTGTTTTTTAACTTTTTCTATATCGAAATTTGATAGTCTACTCTCTTTAATGTCTTTTTCAAAGTCTTTGTACATATTTTGTTCCCATTTATTGAGTTCAGCTATCGTAACTGCTTTTAGGTATTCATCTATTTCATTCACATCATGATGCTTTTTAAATCGATTTAAAATTAATTTTTGATTTTGTTCGTCAACCCTCCAAAATGTTGGATAGCTGAATTTGTTCTCTTGTTTTACCGTAGTGTCTTTGATATCGAAATAATTCTTTAGGGCAGGTTCTTTTTTTGTATTATCAAAGACAGCTATAGATTTTGCTCCTTTTTTTATCCATCTGCCTACTTTCTGATTCCATGTTTTCATATCAGCAACGAAGGTTGCATCTGGTCTTTGGGCATAAATTAATACTGCATCATCAAAGGTATGTTTATATACCTTTGCGTGAAATGATAAGAAAGTCATCCATTCTTTACGGTCTTTGACTATTTCAGCAAGGGTATAGTCATATATATCTTTTACCTTTTCATATCGTCTCAATGTTGACCTCCTTTACATCTCTATTCCTTCCTCTATATTAGTTTCATCAATAGACTTTGTTTCAAGGGATTTATAGTACATAGCCAGTGCTTTTCCTATGATGCTTGTAACCTCTTCTTCTCCTTGCTCTGTTGTAAAATATTTTGTAAATACCTTGTTCCAATATTTTGGTGGCTTTGGTTTCTTTTTTTTGTCTTTAGATTCTCCCTTTATGATTACATTAGCTGATTCAAATGTTAGTGGTGCTTTTACATCTGCTCCACGTAGATTTCTTGCTCTTTTCATATCTATCTTGAAATTGCCTTCTGTTATTATGGCATGAACTATATCAAGGCTTTCTTCTCTTAGATAGGATAAATCTACTCCTGCACGAATGGCGATTTGTCCTGCATCTACTAATTCTTTGAATTCGTTAGGGAGTTTTGCTATGCGAAGGTATCTGGCAATGCTATCTTTTTTAAGACCAAATTCTTCACCAACTTTTGTTAGTGTTTTTAACTTGTTCGCCAATGGCGAACAAGTTAACTCTTCAATATTTGGTGACTTTGATAATCGCTCGATTTCTTCTAATAAATCAGTTCTAAAACCCTGTTTCTTCATAGCTTCATGCCTTACAACTATAACTGTAGCTCTCTCTGAATGAGGAAGGTCTGTAAAGGAGCGTTGCATGGTATTTGTTTCAGTTACTATTAGTAGTGCTTCTTCTTCTGATAATCCTTCTTTAACAATTGCAGGTATTTCTTTCAATCCTAGTATTTTGCATGCTTCAACTCTGTTATGTCCTGATAAAATTTCAAATCTTAACTTTTTCTTTCTTACGACTATAGGTACAATAACACCAAATTGTTTAATGCTTTCTACCATTTCATTTAACCTTTCCCCTTCATACAATTTGAAGGGGTGATTCTTAAATCCTACTAGCTGTTCTATTTTGAGCATATCTTGATTTAATGTTTCATTGTTACTGGCTTCTGCATCATAATCCTCACCGAATATCGCCATGAAAGGCTGTACTTTTTTAGTTTCCTCTTTACCCATTTAGATTAACTCCTTCCCAAGTAGCTCTTTAGTAAATGTCTTATATGCTAAAGCCGCTTTGTTGGTAGGTATGTAATCTACAATACTTTGGCTTCTTGCATTGGCTTCTCCTACCTTTACAGACTTAGGTATCTTCGTTTCAAATACCTTAATGTATTCTCCGTAAGATTGTTCAATCATCTCTAACATCTCCTGTGCTAGATTGGTTCTCTCATCAAACATTGTTAACAAAATACCTTCAAAACCAATTCCCTTGTTAATTCGTTTCTTGATCTTAAAAATTGTCTTAAGTAACAGTTCAAGTCCTTTAGCTGACAAATACTCTGGAGTTGCAGGAATCAATACCGTATCACAACTAGCAAGAACATTTAATGTCATGAGACCAAGTGAAGGCATAGCATCTAATAAAACAAAATCATAATCTTCTTTTATTTCATCAATAATCGTTCTCAGTATATATTCTCTACTCATTGCTGATACTAACTTAATTTCAATATCTGATAGAAGTATACTGGCAGGTAATACGTCAACACCTTCTTTTGTAATGATGTAATCTTTTTTCTCTAGTAAATCCTCATCCACGATCACTCTTTCCATCAAATGATAGAGTGTTACCTCTAGCTTATCTGGTCTTTCAATACCAAAACAGTCCGTAAGATTTGCTTGGTTATCACAGTCCACTGCCAAAACCTTATATCCCATATACTTTAATACCGTTGCTACATTTCTACATGTTGTACTCTTTGCAGTGCCACCTTTTTGACTTGCGATTGCTATTACTTTACACATTTTTAAATCTCCTTTCGTTTTTGAAAAATAAATTTTTACTATAGAAACATAAAAAGAGATAGGAATTTGATTGGTATAATCAAATCCTATCTCTTACTCTCACACAGAGGTACTGTGTGTAGACATGTCTATATTTAGCTAAGTGCGCACTGCAATGCAAATTTCGAGCTCTGAATTAGGCACTTTTTTCTTAAATTTCTGCCCATCTTCAATAAACTTAAAACCGCCCAAAGCCCTTGTAAATACTGCTATTTCAAAGATTCTACCTTTTGTATTCCTACGACTACTTCCACATGCGGTATCACATTACTCTTATACAATTTAACAAATGTGACTATTAAAGGGGTAAAATTATCATTCTGCACCCCTTTTTGATTTATTTAAGTCCCAAAGGGGTGAGCCAAAATCATACAGATTTATCTAGTTTTTCACCTGATTGCCTACATTCTCGACCAGCAATTAAGTCCTTAACCCATCCCGGTGCATTAGGTATCAGTATTCCTTTTCTTAGATGCCTAATCACAGTTTCAATATCCTCATCACGCCAAAACCGATCGCGTATATAACATTTGTGGCAGCAGAAATCTGCATTCTTAGCTTTACTCTCAAACTTCTTTCCGCAGTAATAACATACATGTTGATACAATATTGGGTGTTTAACTTCCCATTCTTTCTTGCATTCTTTAGAACAGAAGGTCTTTGGCCGACCCTTTATAGGCTTTTGGTTAATTCGCTTACCGCAGTTTTTGCAGAGCTCTCTTATCGATTTTTCTTCGTCTGCCTTCTTATTGTTCTTTCCGTAGCCATCTAACCCTTGGGCCTTACAAAAATTTCTAACCTTATCTCTGGACATATTCATGGCTGTGGCTATACTGCGGTATCCTATACCTAGTTTTCGTAATTCAATAATCTTCTCTTGTTGCTCATTAGTCATTTGCATTACCTCCAATCCTTTGATTGGTATCTAGTAATGCGATAGAAATTTTGATAAGTCAAGTATATATTCTTTGCTGTTTAATAAGTCAGTGTGAGTTATATTTTCATTTGTTAAAAACTCCATCGATATAGCTATAATGAATATTGTTGTGGTTATCAGATTCAGAAATATCATGGAATTCTTCTTTTATGTTGTCTTCTAAAATTATTAATTTATTATACTGAATTTTTAACCATTTGTATTTATCGAAAATATGAGGCGCCACAAAGTTGGAATCCAACCCATGTATTATTGTATCTTTCGACTTTTTTAGATCTTCAACAATTTGGTTTTTAGATATAGTAGTCGAATTTTGATGCACTTGATAGAAAATCAGTTGATGAATCCCTACGCAGCCATCTTCAAATCTATCTAAGTATTGATGATATGGATACCGTTTGTTTTTATATTGTAGTGGGTAATTTAGCTCTGAAATCAGATTTTTTGTAAGTATAATCCGAGGGTATTTAGCCGCATTTGTTTCCAATTCATAGGAGTTTATCAACCCTTTACCAAAAACAATCCCGTTATTGTGATAAATATCTGAAAGATCAATACCTCCTCTGATAAGTATTCCATCCTTTAGTAACTGTGCTCCAATTCGAGATAAATTTGCAATTAAAGTGGAAAACACTTCGTTAAGATCGTTCTCAATTTCAATAGATATAACTATGGAATCAGAAAAGCATGTACACTTTGTTCTATTACTTATTCTAAACCCATCTAAACCTTTCTTCTGAGCATCTTCTTCTACTTCTATTAAATCACTTGTCCATGACTCCGGCTTTTCTAAACTCTTAAATTTCATTAGAGTACCATGAATTAAATCTAAAACTTGATGGCTATTGGTAGATTGATTCACCAAATCTTTAAAGCCTAATATATCAATAAATGTAACAATACTTTTCTTATACATAGCCGCCTCCAATTATTATCTTCCGTGGCATTTTTTGAATTTTAATCCACTTCCACAAGGACATTTCTCATTCCTCCCAATTTTTTTTAATCCTTTTTGCCGCTTGTAGCTCATAATTCTACTCTCAGCATATTCTTCGCCTTTAACCTTTAATTCTTCTATTCTTTGTGAAGGAATGTCACTGTCGCTCCAATAACGAAATTCCAAATCAATCAATCTCTTATCTTTTGAAAAGTGTAAGTGTAATTCTAATCGCGATTCTTCTTGATTAATGACCATCGTTGATAAAATATAGTCACGAACATAATCATCTGTTAGTTTTTTCAAAGAATCTTGGTGACATAGCAAACTATATCGTACATCACCAAACGTACTTGAAATAAGCATTCTCCCAACTTCAACTTGTCTTTGAAGCATATAGTCTATTTGTGAAGATAGCTCTTCTCGAGCATCTGACGCAAGATCCAATAAATAAATGGCCAAAGATGATCTGTTTTTAATTGAACTTTTATCTAGTAAATATAGAATTTCTATTAATCTTGTAGGAATTTCCTGCTCGGGTTTTTTGACTCCACCCAAACCATTAAATAAACTTGAAAAATATTCATCTAACTTCTCCCTAAATCCATGCCAGTGCAATTTACCTTCAGCCATATTATTTGCAGTGATTGAGTAAATATTATGTTCAATATACATACCCAAGTGATCTAGCTCATCATTGAGAGACAGTCTATCATTCTTTGCAGCTCGTTTTCGCTGTTTAATATAATGTAAAAATCTACTAGGCGATTCAAAGTAATTCTGATAGACTCGCAAATCATCTATTGAAATAGCAATAGTTGTATCGTTAAGGGTTAAAAAGCTTATCTTCTCTGCCTTTGCTGCAAATTCATTAAAATTGTCAAGTGTAATACAAAACGTAGCGATTTCATTATAATCATTAAGAATAATCGAAAATTTTTCATTTTTGTTCTTATCATATATTTTTGCGATTTTTGATGATTTAAGATAGTTAAGTGTCCTTACTGCCTGAGAATCTGCCTTCCCCACTAGTGTCTTTAAAGAGCTCATGTGTGAGTCAATATCATAAACAGGAGAGGTGTATGTATACGAACCTGCTTTAACTTCAATTATAAAAATGTGATCGTCAAATATAACAATAAGATCATTTTCAGCACAATTTTTGAGTGAGCTTCCAATAGGATAATAGTTTGACTCTAAAACTATACATCCCGGTAACAATTTCCTGAATAGATTGGCAACCATTTGTTCTGTTGTAGACATCTGTACTTCATTCCAGATATCTTTATATTGGGGTTCTAAAGAGCATATCACCTTTTGAACAACTCTATATATGTTGTCAAACAAATTATAATAATCAAAGCAATAGTAGCCATTATTTATCTCGATAAATGGTCGCTTAAATACAGGCATCTCAATTATAGGCCAACCTGAGTATTTATTCTGTGCGAAAAAACCAGTTTCTTCTCCAATACCCCATGATAAGTCTCTTAATAAATTTTCAGGCCAATCAGTTAGTGTAGATAAATCATGTAAACCAAACCCTACGAAGTTATTGATAAAGCTTTCCCTCTTTTTGTTAAGCTCTTCATCCTCATCAATCAACCTCCCAAACGAATTAAATATCTGTGTTTCATTTTTATTTTTAGCAAATACATCAAAGTCAGATATTAGACTTTCCAAATCCTTAAACGCTGAGAACATACCACTTGATAAAACCTTTTGAATTTTGTGGAGCCCTTTAATGAAATCCTCTGATTTGATATTATATAGTTTCAGAAATATATCATCATGAGGTAATAGCAAATCTTGGAGATGTTCAATTTCAAAAACTGGATACCTCTCGCCTCGATATAGAGTCGAAAAAATCGATTCGATTACAAACATTTCCACTTCGGGGGTTATTTCTGGATTATTAAGTCTCTCCTTTGCTGTATATGTAATAAAAAATTCACTATTTATTTTTTTATACATTTCTGAAATTTTTTCTGATATCGAAAAAAATAATTCACTTTGATCTTCTTGATTATTAGTTTTTTCGACTTCTGTTGAAGCCAATATACTTTGAATATACTCAACTTCTCTTCCCTGTATTACATTATCTTCCTTAAGCTGAGCTTCTGAAGTAATACCTAAAAGAGATTGGAAAAATTGCCCATAAGCATATTTTAGTAACTTTAATGGATCACACTTGCTAACCAATAATCGTATTTCATAAATTATATTTTGAATATCATTAACTGTTTCATCATAACTATCGGCTACTTTTTCCATAAACATCTTATGCTGTTCTTCATCCATATGATTTGCCATAGCAACCATTTTTCCATACCTAGCAATTTCAAAAACACCATTACTAAAATAGTCATCAGGTCGTATTACCTTTTTCTTCATACTATCCCCCCTTTCACACACTAAAACATGAAAAACCTCGAATATGCACTCGAGGCTGCTTAAATATTTGCATATTGTCCTATTTTAAATTATAAGATATTTCCAAATATTTATCAATGTAAACCCGGATTAACTAAAAAAAGCCGACTTAGATAATTGATCCAAGTCAGCCAGCTAATCCCTTATTATTCACCATTACACTCCATCTCAGTTCCATCCATGAAGTGGATGATGATCTTCCCCGTTTCATAAACTTTGATGTGGTCCAAGGTTCTTAAGATGAAGTCCGTATCGATTTCTTTGATGTGTTCTGCATCTTCTGTGATATCTGCAAACTGGACAGCTCTGTACTGTTCCAGGGGGTTTCCAAACTCTGCAGTGGTTTCCCATTTCTTTCTTAGTTCTTCTCTATTATCAAGGAGTGCATTCCATGAAAGAATAAAGGCATCAATTAAGATAGCTTCATCAATGTGCCTGTTGGTGCAGCCCTGTACCCCTTTGACCTTATACCTCTCTTGACATTGCCAGACCTTTCTGTAGCTGTTCTTTGACTTCCAGCCTTTTCTCGTGAAAGCTTGATTGCAGGTGCCGCAGACTACCTTTCCTGCAAATGGGTTTGTTTCTGGCCTGTGTGAATAAGAGTTAGTTCCATGTTCTTCAATGTAGCTACTTCTTCTATCGTATTCCAGCTGGACCGCTTCCCAAATGAGGGGATCAATAATAGCTTCATGATTTTCTTCGATGTGGTACTGCTGAATATGTCCTTCATTCTTCGCTCGCTTTTTAGTCAGGAAATCAACGGTGTAGCTCTTTTGTAAAATAGCATCTCCCTTGTACTTTTCATTCTGCAGCATACTTTGAATCGTTGTTGCTTGCCATTTAGGCTTGTCATTCCAGTTCTTCACTTCTTCTCTTTCAAGTATTCGCTTGATGTGGTCAACTGTCTTCCCTGATAGGTATTCATCATAAATCCTCTCTACAATTTTGGCCTGCTCACTATTGATGACTAGCTTACCATTCTCATCCGTGTCGTAGCCTAAGAAGCGTTTTGTGCTCATTTTGAACTGTCCGTTTTCAAAGCGTCTTCTAATCCCCCAAGTGGAGTTCTCGCTGATGGACCTACTTTCATCCTGGTCAAGGGATGAGAGGATGGTGAGTAGGACTTCTCCTTTGGCATCAAGTGTGTTTATTGCTTCCTTCTCAAATATGACCCCCACACCAAGCTCCTTCAGCTCTCTTACAAAGTTCAAGCAGTCAAGTGTATTCCGTGCAAATCGGCTGATGGACTTGGTAATGATCATGTCGATTTTCCCTTCCCTGCAGTCTTTTATCATCCGATTGAAGTTCTCACGCTTCTTTGTATTGGTGGCTGAAATCCCCTCATCGGCATAAATGCCGGCCATAGTGTAAAGTGGGCTGTTGTTGATATATTCTGTGTAATATCTTACCTGGTTCTCATAGCTTAATAGCTGTTCTTCGTTGTCTGTTGACACGCGGCAATAAGCTGCCATTCTTTGTAGTTGGGGCATCTGGTTTGTTTCTGATTCCCCTGTCGTAGTCTGCCTTGCTGGTATAACTGTAATACTTCTCGCCATCGATCATAACCTCCTCTATCACCGTTTGCTCTGTAATGTTTTTCTTTGATGCAATTTCATCTGCTATTTTTATCCCTTTGCAGGAGGATTTTCCTTTAGTAATGTAGGTGGAACACCACCACTCAATGCGCTTGTTGTAAACCTGTTTCCGTCTTAGTGTTTTTCCGCAGTGTGGGCAAATCAGCATTCCCGACAAAGGGTATCTGTTCTTGTACTTCTCTACCCCTCCTGCGCCGATTTTTCGTTTATTCTTTCGCCTTTCCACGAGTTCCTGAACCTTCTCCCAGTCCTCAACACTAACAATGGCTGGGTGGTTTTCTTCAATGTAATAGGCTTGGACCTCACCATTATTCCTGACGGTTCTTCCTCTCATGTTTTCTGGTGTGTAATATTTTTGAAGCATGCAATCACCTTTGTACTTTTCATTTCGAAGCATTCCTCTGATTGTAGTATCATGCCACATCGTTCCCGTTACAGTCTGAACCTCTTCTTCATTAAGCTTTGCAGCTATTTTGAATGAACCCATCCCCTGTAGGTACATTTGAAAAATCCTCTGCACAATTTTTGCTTCTTCCGGATTGATGATGAGCTCTCCATACTCATTTTTGTCATAACCCATGAACCGTTTGGTATTGACCAAAATCTCGCCTCGCTCAAATTTCTTCTTCATGGTCCACTTGTTGTTTTCACTCATGCTTCTCGATTCTTCCTGAGCAAAAGAAGCGAGGACAGTAAGCATCATCTCACCGTCCCCTGATAAAGTATTGATATTTTGTTCTTCAAAAAAAATACCGACACCCAGTTCCTTAAGTTCTCTAGCAACTTTTAGAACAGTGACGGTATTTCGTGCAAATCTTGAAACCGACTTTGTAATGATGAGATTAATCTCTCCAGCTCTGGCTTTCTCAATCATAGACTTAAATGCTGGTCTATTTTCTGAATAACCTGAGATGCCCTGGTCTGCATAAATGCCTACATATTCGTAAGCAGGATTTGATGTAATGATACGCTTATAGGTAGATGTCTGATTTTCTAAAGAGTCTTCCTGCTTCAAGCTATCAGTTGAAACTCGAGCGTATGCACATACTTTTAATTTCTTCTCTTTTGCCACAATCGGTTTGATTACCCTAACTCGCATGCTGCGTCCTCCTTTCTATTTGGGGTAGTCTATATATCACTCTAAAGTTCCTATAAGTCAAGCATTACAAGGGTTTCCACCCCATTTATAATCAGTCTTAGCAAACAGTTAAAAAGTAAAAAATAAAGGCCGATTAAATCTACTTCAGATTCAACCGACCTATTTTAATTTATTAATTTAACAAAGCAGCTACCCTTTTAATAAGAATAGCTGCATACTCACCATTAACTGTTTTTCCTTTTCTAGCATTATCTAGCCAATACTGTGGCGAATTAATAATTTCCTTTTTAACCATCAGTTTTACAGCACTTTCAAGCTCACCATCGACCTGAAGTTTTTCTCTTACAACTTTTCTAAAGCTGTCCATATCTTCACCATGCTTTGGAAACCAGTGACCCACATCCCCATGATTGGATGCTATTCCGATTCTGTTTCCCTCTTGATGACTAATGATATCCTTCTCTGTCAGCCCATACTCCCTACAAATAAATACGCATAAATCAACAGCTCTATCATATGCTTTTCTAAAATAGATCTCATTTTTCTTCACATCATAGCCTATCATCTGATTTTTAGAATATGAAAATCCTGCTGGCTTACAGATTTCAATGCCAATGTGTGTATTATTCGCAGCTCCTCCTGCATGCCATCCTCTATGATTCCACGGTAGATACTGCCAGACTTCTCTATCGTCCACAAAGGCATGGACACAGACTTGACGATTGATTTCACCTGCCTTATAGGATTTATTCCACCGACTAAACCAATTACCCGCCATGACTCCAGGTGTTGCTGTGGAATGAATCATAATACCTTTAGGCGTAATCTTCCGATTAGCTGTATAGCAGTCATTTCTGGTCATGTATTTTATTTTAATGTCCATCCTTTCCATCCCCCTTACCAATCTGTTCAAGAACTGCTCTTAACTTATCTGGTATCGGAAGTCCTAGCTTTGTGGCATTCCCTAAAATGCTAATGCCTTCATTAGAAGCATAAAAGAATATAACTGCAGTTCTAATGGCACTTCCTGTTCCTATGATTTTCGAATCAATGATATGCCCTATTGCTACCATGACAAATATGAGTACCTTTTTGAATATTCCTCGAAAACCAATCTCACTGGATAACTTTCTTTCTACAACAGCAAGCATTACCCCAGTGACGTAGTCAAGGGTAATGAAAGCTACAAGAGCATAAAGAAAGCCATCACAGCCTCCAAGAGTGTACCCAAAAAAACCGCCAATGGCTGCAAAAACAATCTGCATCGTTTCAATAAAATCCTTCACTAAAATCCCTCCTCATCTTTTTCCTAAATAGACATAAATGTTGGCAGTAACCGTTTCTTCAGTGTTATTTGCTGCTACTACCTTTACCATTTCAATGCCACTAACACTTGCTTGGCATGAGGATCTCATTGAAGCTGCGTTCATGCTTCCAAGTGGATCCCAAGCGTAGTCACTTCCATTAGGTAGAGCCGCCCTAAAGGAAATCTGAATATTACCTGTTCCTGCTACAAACGCAGTAGCAATGTCAAATCCTGCCGCTGGGATGCTCGCACTAAAAAAAGACCCTGGAGCGATTTCTTGATTTAACCACTCATAGGTCTTTTGATTTTTGAGTTCCCAGTCTTCTCCACTAAAGATGAACTCTCTTTTTGTATCTGTTTCAAATAGGATAGCGCCTATGTCAGCACTCGTGGGCTTCACATCTGTAGATACGGCCATATACTTCATGCCATTTGCGTATTGTTTTATAGCCATTTCATCAACCTCCGTTCAAATTCGTTTCTTCTATATGAACCAGCGTCCTATTGATTACTGCTGGAATATATTTTATTGGTATCTTAGGATTCCAGCTATCCCTTCTAATCTGAGTCCCTGCCCATACAAAAACTTCAAGCATCCCAACAGATAGACCCTTGACTGCAGCTAGCTCTATTCGCTCCCACTGGGTATTTATTGGAAGTAGAAACTGCTCCCATGCAAAGCCTGCAAAGTAGTGGGTGAGGTGTGGCTGATATTTAAGATTTGGATTTCTAGCAAAGTCAAACACAGCTGGATGATTTTCATTGTCATGTACTGCCCAGTCATAATCCTCTATTTGTATAAAATCCAAATTCCCAAGTTTCCAATACTCCGTAGGGTAATTGGCAATTCTCATAGCTTCTGGAACCCTTTCTTCATCTAATACAGATGGTGGAAAGAAAAGCACCGTATATATGCCACCTGTATAGCTTTTAGCGATGCTCTTAGCAAAGTTCGAAAATCCTCCTAGCTTACTTCTAAGCCATTCAATGGCTTCAAGATTTTCAGTTGTAAGTTCGATTGTAGAGCTCTCAAATATTGGAAGGCTCTTTCCTTTTTCTGATTGATATAAGTTCTTTGTAGCATCATCATAAAAACAAGGTGGTCTGCCTGGATAGGGTATATTGATGTTCCCTGGCTGAAATTCCTGCCACCACCACCAAGGCTCGCCAAGCTGCAGAATAGGAGTAAATCCTTCATCCCTTGAAATATCAAGGTAGTCTTTTACAACCTTCTCCCAGTAAGTTCTCACCTCTGTATTTGTAGGACTAAAAAACGAGGTCGGTGGCTCCCATCCTGTTTGACCTGCTTCACCATTATGAAGTCTTTGTTTCCAAGGCTCTGGCATCTGAAGATTCTCCATGGACATGGATACGATAATATCCTCAAAATCAAAGGCTTTCATAGCTTTTAAAAGATATTTAAACCACTTTTTAGCTGCAGTACAGACACCAACAGTTGTGATTAGTGTTTGTGTTTTATGGTCAATGGATGATGCGCCTGCATTTCCTTTTTTATCATAGTAGTGAGAGGCCCCAACATAAAGATTGATGACTTTTCTATATCCAAGTTGATGCATGGCCTGAACAATCCTATAGGGGTTTCTGTAATATTCATCATCGTAGCCTTCAGCTGTTCTAAAAGGATGAGCTTCCTTAGGGCTAGGAAAATCTCCAAGACTACCTCCGCTAACAGACCAGTTGTTAAAGGTTACTGTTATTTTGTCAGACCTGCCTGTCAGCTCATTTTTCCCTTCTACATAAAACGTAGGAATGATTGGAAAGACAATTTTCTCTATATTTGAAGCAGAAAGGCTTACCGCATTATTGGGATGAGTGCCTTGTTTAAGATTAGAGAAATTGACAGTGTAACTTTGCTGAAGTCCATACTGATAGCTCACGGTCAAATCTGCTCCGTAGGGAATGCCACTACCAGCTACCGGTGCAATTAAGCCAAATACATAATCTATAACATAGTCACTTTCTCTAGTTCCAGTACCACTTTGGCGTTCTATAATTTCCTTTGTGTATAAATAATTCCCTTGAGAATCAAATACATCTTCATAACCAACTACTACATCCTTTTCCCAATTAACGGTTTCACTGTCCCAAGCAATCCATTTTCTACTTAAATTCTCACTGCCAGTGAAATTCGAAACATAATCCGTATCACTTCCTTTGTTTGATAAGAAGCCTAAAGTAGCTACTTTTTGAGAACCATCTGAATAGTTTATAACCATTGCAGGAAGAATTGATAAATTGTCGAACCTTGTCACACTCCCATTAAAACTCGGAGAAAATGATAAGGTAACCCCAGTGTAATTCTTACTTTCAGGATATCTTGCACCTTCATGCATTCTGTAATCTTTACTGTTAAAGGTAAGTCCAATATAGTCGGAGTAGGCTCTAAAATGGCCGGTTACTTCCAAAGTAGTAGGAGAAATGGACACCACTGAAGCCATTGCAGAGAAGTTAAATTCTACTTCCATAAATTCTAGCTGAAACTTAAATGCCATCTTATACCCTCCCCACTACATGAATACTGATGAACCCATTTGAAATAGTACTTGGAGCAGAGCCACCAAAAGTGATATAGGCTCCTGTGTAAAATAAATAGCCACCTTCATTTTCAATAATCAGATCGATATTCGGTGAAATATTATGGTTACCAAAAGCACCTCCATTATTTACAGCATTGATATTTCGAATTAGGCTCGCTGTAACCGATGGTGGTAGGCTGTACTTTTGATTAAACTGTATACTTACGCTCTGGGCATATGGAACATTAATATACTCAAGCCATGTATCTGAAAGAGGAATCTCATCGGCACTTACTGAATAAGGACCATTGGTATAAAAAGATGGATACTTCCCATTAAAATCAGGCTCCATCTGTACTGCATCAATATATGCTGCACCGCCACCAATGTTTGAAAATCTAATCCAAACCCTCCCTGATTTTGTAGGTTCAAATGAAAATGTATATCTTCCATCATCCCAATTACTAGAAGAACCAGTATTGTAATAAAACTGTACTTCTCCAGATTCCTTTGTAAGAGCATAGGGTGCAAAATCAAATTCACTAAAGACCTGCACTTGAACATCTCCGCCTTTTTTAAAGAAAGACACTCTCGTTTTTTTATTATCCCACCACGCAGGATCTGGTCTTGGAGTATATCCTCCAATAGACTGACTTTGTTCACTCATCTGTCCTATATCTAGCTTCATTGAATGGGTATTATCAAAGCTTGAGCTGGCAGTTGATTCCCCACCTGTCCAATACTCAGGAATTTTAGTTGTGGGGTCAAATCTTTCAAAGGATGAATTCCAAATCATATTTTTAAAGGCTTTTATAAATCTTGGATCTATTCCGTATTCATCCAGCATAAGCTCCCCATTGTCACCCTTGATTCTAAGACCATATCTTGCAGGGGTACTTCCTTCAGCTGGAACAATCTTTCCTATTTTAATAATGGTATTGTTTTCTTCATCCTTTGCTTCAATATTTATCTGATTCGCATTAATGGTTCCAGTATCAATCCTAGAGGCATCTACAAAGCCGGTCTTTAAGTAACCACCTTCAATAATCGTAGTGCCGAGCATAGCTTTTTCTACAGCATCTTCAAATGCTAAATCTCCAAGATCCACCTTATCCATTTTTTCTGAAGGGTCATAGCCATCCTCAAAATTTGTATTAGGTCCTATGGTAACTTTACCGTTGATGATAGTATCACCTTCTTCAGTAATTTCAAAAGTGGTGACATTCGTATTCTCGTTTATAATTTTCAGTCCCTTTAATGTAGCTGAGTTCAGCTTTCCTTTTCTAAAAGCATAATCTACAGTGTCTTTAGCCTTTAAAAGCGACAACTGAAAATCCATAAAATTGTCCTTTGGAGAGCCGAGGGTAATCCTTGACCCAGTGCCTTTTAATATGTCTTTTTCATAGCTCAAAACCTTTAGTTTCACATCAAGAGAGAGCCTTTCATGCCTTACAATAACCAAATCCCCAAGCTTTAATTTTTCAAGATGAGCATAGTTTTTATACTCTCTTGATTTTTCAAGTTCTACAAAATCCACTTCATAAGTGACTTTAGGCTTATCGACCTTTGTGATGTAATCCTCTGCTATAGCTCTAAGGGTCCATTCGTCATAAACATCAAAGCTGACTTTTTTAATGATTGGGTAGGGTGGGTATTCAGAATGATTGATAAATGGACTGTCTATATATTTCTCTGGAAGCCTAATTTCATCAGCACCTGCAGGGTAAAGCCTTGTAATAACGCTGTCCATGTTTATGGTTTCTATAATGCCTTGTAGGTTTTTACCGTATTTAATCAGAACCCCATTATCTTCACCAATCTGATAATTGAGGTTTATGGTGAAGTTATCACGCTTTAGTTCTCCGCCATATAGCTGTATCATCTGAAACAGGCCTGCCAAATTATCAATTTCCCTAAAAACCACTGGAAATTCAAAGCTGTAAGCTATGTCCGTATTCATGGAAAAGGGTGTCCCTGCTTTTAATATGTTTAAGACCTGCTGAACGGTGGAGCCTGCCGGTAAAATACTTTCTTCTAAAAAGAAAAAAGCAAGATCATAGCTTATATGTCTTGCCCATACTTTTAGAATTTGTTTGCCATCGTCTTTGATTTCTCTGTTATAGATTCTAAACAACTGTCCATCAACTTTTAGGATATTCCACTTTTTAAGATAGGCAGCTTTCTTTGTATTTGATGGATGCTCAAGTTCTAATTCGTAAAGACCATTTAATTCTTCTTTGATAAAGCAGGAGATACACTCATGGAGTTTTGAAAGGCCGTTATGATTAAAGTTTGTTTCTTTGCTATGATAGACCGTAATCATTACAAATACCTCCAGTTCGGCTTAACCACAACATAAGATACAGAGCCACTCCATGAAATTGTATTTGCTCCCACTTTAAATACTGGGAAATCTCCTGACATTTGATTGTTAAAATTATTAGAACCACTGTAGGCATCTTGTATAACACTGTCTATTGTGATGCTACCGCTAATACCTGTTAGACTAATAGGCTTTTCATTTATATTAAGTGTAATATTACCACTGCCATAAACAGTTATAACCGGCTGACTTTCAAAACTACCAGTATTATGAATCGTTCCACCTTCAACGAGCATCAAATCTTGAACCCCTAATTTATATGAAAATGGCTCTAAGTCCATCAAAACAACAAACTCTCCATAGTTTCTAATGAGATAAGATATATCAAAGTAATTTACAACCTTTGCCTTATAAAACACCTCTGGATCTTCTGAAAAACTAAGGTCTCCTTCTCCATTTAGCCATCCCTTGATATCTCTTGCAGCTTCTGCTAGATTATCTGATTTCACAAAGCACTCAATGGGCATGATCACATCATCGTAGCTTTCTTCTGAAAAGAATAAGGAGCCATGCCTTCCAGGAATACTGACCTTTTCTCCACGTAGCCTCGGTTTTGAAAAAGGAGGCGTCTTCTTTATAGTAATGTTTTTATCAAAGCTACTGATGCCTTTAAAAGTAAAATACTTCAAATCAAATGCCTCCTTTCCCTCGACCGACTCTGTTTAGATAAAACTGCAGTTCATAGGCCAGTTTCTCAATGTCTTTATCTGTGTTGTTATAAAAATTATCTATTTTAAGGGTAAGACCACCATTCGTCCCACCGCCTACTTTTTCCAGTGCTTTTGCCAAAATATCATCTAGTCTATCAATTGGAAGCACTGCTTCAGTTCCTGCTTCACCAACGCCGATAATACTTGGTGCATTAAAAATACCGCCCTTTGCATACCAATCAACAGATAGCTTGGGTACACTTGGCGGATTCAAGCTAAAGGATCCTTTTAAACTGAAATGGGGAAGCTTTATCTTTGGAATCTTAATCTCTGGTATTTTGAGATTTTTAAAGAACCCAAAGATGGCATCCACAGCTTTTTTGACTGTATCTTTTGCAGCATTGATAGGTTTTTCTATAGCTGTTTTAATGCCATTCCAAACAGTAGAAGTAAGGGATTTTAGACCATTCCAAATGCCTGAGACAAAGTCTTTAATGTACTTAAGCTGAAGTGTGATGATGTTTTTTATAAGCCCAAGCACACTTTCAATAATGCTTTTGATGCCATTCCACAGATTACTGGTAAGGCTTTTGATACCTTCCCATACACCTTGCCAGTCCCCTTTGATAAGGCTAGTGACAATTTTAATAATATCTTTAATGGCATTTAGGGCTGTGGAAACTATACTTGATATGACGCTAAAAGTTGAAGATACAATAGCAGTCAAATCCTCGCCATACTTTTCCCAGAGGATGATGGCAAAGTCTATAAAGGCTGAAAAGAGCTCTTTGATCACCTCAATGATTCCAGAAATGATTTCTTTCACTTCATTCCAGGTTTCATTGACCTTATTTCTAAAGTCCTCGTTGTTTTTATACAGAGCCACAAACACAGCAGTCAGTCCTGCAATAGCGCCTATAACAATACCAACTGGGCCCGTTAAAGCTGTAAAAGCAGCACCAAGAGCGCCACTTTCTCCACCTGCAGCACCAATTGCTGTTGATATAGAGCCTAAGGTAGAAAACAAAGAACCCCCAATGGAGACTAGCTTTCCAACTACCATCAGTACGGGGCCAATGGCTGCCGCAATGAGTGCCATTTTAAGAATCATATCCTGCTGAGCAGGGGAAAGGCTTGTAAAGCGCTCTATGATTTTGGTGATGCTTTCAATCAACCTTTCAATAGATGGCATGGCTCTTTCCACAGCATCAATAAGTCTTGCACCAAGCGGCTCTAAAGATACCGCCATTTTGTTTTTAAGCACTGCAAATTTATCTGTAATGGTTTCTGTGTCTTTCGCAGCCTTTTCAATCGTTTCAGGACTTGATTTAATGCTCTCAATTAGCTCATCTAGATTAAGTCTGCCTTCTCGTATGGCTGCCGCCATATCAGGGCCAGCTCTAGAGCCAAACATCTCAAGGGCCATGGCATTGGCTTCACCTGCAGTTCCAGCTTCTTTTATTCTTGTAATCATTTCTGCTAGTGCTTTATTCGGTTCTGCGATGCCTTCTTTGGCCATTTTCCCAAGGGCTATACGAAGAGAGCCTACAACCAGTTCTGTGTTGACCCCTTCTTTTTCAAACTTACCAAGCATTACAGCAGCCGTTTGCCAATCAAAGCCCATCTGCCTAAGTGGTCCACCAAACTGTGTCATTAGCTGCTGTAGTTTTCCTACACCAATTCCTGTACTTTGACTAACCTTAAAGGTATAATCAAGAGCCTCAGCATAATCCTCAGTCGCAATCCCTGCATCTTGAAACATTCTAGTGGAAGC
Source organism: Clostridia bacterium (assembly GCA_963662695.2). Taxonomy (GTDB): domain Bacteria; phylum Bacillota; class Clostridia; order SK-Y3; family SK-Y3. Next base: position 737,538 of record CAXXDC010000002.1, read on the forward strand.
AGGAATGAGGGCGTTTAAATCCTCTCCTGTAATCTTTGCAAGTCTTAGCATTTGGGTAGATAGCTCCTGAAGAGAATCTCCTGTAAGCCCCGTTCTAGTATTCAAATCCGCTACAACCCCACTTGCATCTCCAATGTTGGTATTTACAGAAGTATAAACAGCTTTAAAGTCATCATTTAGTGCTTGTAAACTTTCCCCTGTTGCGCCTGTTCCAATACGAATAGTGTTATTTGCAGACTCAAAGTCCTGAGCCAGTTTCATCAGGCCTGTTCCTGCTGCAACAATGGGTGCTGTCACTGTCATGGATAGGTTCTTTCCAACTTTTGAAAACCCATCACCTACAGCTTTCATCTTTGAACCAATGCCTTCTAGGTTCTTACCAAGCTTGGTAAAGCCGCTACTTTGGACTTCAATTTGCTTATTAATGTCGGCCAACTCATTTTCCATCTTGTTCATATCAGCAGTGGCATAGTTCAGCTTGATTCTTAGATTTTCAGTAGCCTTGGCATCTTCACCTTTAGTGGCTACGCTTTCTTCATAGCTTTTTCTAAGAGCCGCGACTTTTACCTTTTGCAGTTCCATCTGCTTATTCAAGCTATCTGCTTTTAATTTAAGCCCCTCAGTAGACTTGCCAAAATCACCAAGCTTAGAACTTGCAGCTGCAAATTCACTTCGCACTACCTTTAGGCTTCGCTGGATTTTTTGAATACCTTCTTGAAATCCTCTATCATCAAGACCGACTCTTGCTACAACAGCAGTCCCACTCATAAACCCTCACCCCCTTCCTAAAACAGAATGTTGTCGATGGTATCAAATTCATTTTCCTCAATGCCATTGACTTTTTTGTACACGATGAATAATGCCTGAAGCTTTTTAGGCGTAGAGCTCCAAAATTCATCCTCTGTCATTTTGAGAAGATTGGTCGCTAAATAAAAAAGCCACTCCCAGTCCCAATTAGAACTAGAGCAGCTTTCTATTCCCCCACAGTTTCACTTGCCTCCGGCATAGCCTTACTTAAAGCTTCATTGATGGCAGTTCCAAGGTTTTCTAAATCCCCAATCTCCAACTTTTCTCCTACACTTTTAAGGGTGGCTTTTTCATCGTCAGCTTTAACCGCTGCGTAGATTAGTGCCCTAATAGCCTTTATTCTCATAGCTTGCAGATCATCAAATGCTTTATTCAAATCACCATAGACCTCTTCAAGCTCGCAGAAAGTATTCATATTAAATTTGAGCTCATGCTCTTTATCACCGAGCATGAATTTAATTCCTTTATTTTTCAGTTCAGATGCTTTCAAGATTCACCATCTCCCTTCTAAGGCGTTTCAACTGGTTCTGCCGGAACTGCTGTAAACCACGCAGCAATAATTGTTTCATCTATGCCAGTGGCATCCTCATCCGCAATAAATCTAAAATTCCCATCATAATCACGGGCATAAAAAGTTCCTTTCAATTTCGCAGTCTTTGGTTCTGGTTTTTCACCTTCTGTATCATATTCATCTGAAGTGAGCTCAAATTTACCCTTTAGTAGCCATACATAACGGTATTTACCATTGTTTTTCTTTGACTTAAAACCAAGTGCCACTGTTGGCGCAATATCGTTCTTGCTTTCAATTAGGACGCCTTTTACGACCTTTGCGCCTTGAAGCTTGGCTCTACTTTCAAGGGATAACTGATTTGTTTCAATTTCCACATCCACACCTTCAAAGGCTGAAATCACATCCTCAACCGTATCATCTGAGTATATATTTTCAGAGGATACCTTAGGTGTAAGCTGAGCACTTACAGCTCTCTCAAGTTTTGATGGCACCTCATAAGTTGTACCTGTACCATCATCCTCTGTAAGTAATGCAATATGAATGTCTTTAAGACCTATTTGTCTAGCCATCTACACAACCTCCTGTTCTTCTAAATAAAAAAATCTCATACCTTTATGGTAGAGACCTGTATCTGTTTCATAAAAATCAGCTTCATCAATTCTTTTAAATCCAACTTCAAGAAGCCTTACTTTGATGTTTTTTACGAGGATACCATAATCCTCTTTAGACCACACGTCCACTTGAACATAATGACCTGTGAAGGCTTCCACATCTTCTTCAAATTCCTCTCCTGAAGCCAAATACTCATGGAAAGTGATATAGGTACTTGTCTTTCCAGAGTATTTTTGAAAACCTACTGGCACTCCCAGGGGTTTTAGCGCATCTATGATAAGTTTATTAATCAAGCTCACTAATCCCCCTTTCTAGTTCCTCCTTAATCACCTCATTAATCTTTCTTTGGTTTTCCTTTACGGATTTTGATGCCCAGTGCTGTGCAGGGATTTTTGAAGTACCCCATTCAGTAAATTTGGAGTAAAAGAACTCTGTTACATCTCCTTTATCCGGGCCAATCTTTATAAAATCGACACCGTCACTTCTCTCAATATCTGAAACCTTAATATTGTCTGCCATGTGTCTTTTGTTCTCTTTTGACCTAGGAGCCTTCCCCTCCATAGTTTCTTTAACAATTTGACCTGCTTTATTTAAGGCATTTTTCTTGATCTCATCGCCTTTAACCCCTAACTTATTGACTTTATCAATCAGCTCTTGCATCCCTTCAAGTTCAATCCTAGCCACCGTCATCCACCTCCAGTGCTTTGACTTCCATGTATTTATTCTCATATTTGATGTTATCTATAAACGTGATGTCATAGAGCTTCCCACCAAAATCTATCTTCATGGTTTCATCAATTCCTTTTACAGCTCTAAAGATGAATTTGACTGTCCTTTCCTTTTGTACCGCTGCTGCTTCAAAGTACTCCTTGCCGTGCAGATTCGTAACCTTTGCCCACAGAGTTTTATAAGTCTCATAGGTTTCCACCTCAAATCCATTCTCGTTAGTTTCTATAACTGGTTTAACTATAATAATACGATGCTTAAATTCTCCAATTTTCATTACCACTCCGCCTTTCTGTATGAAAAAAGAAGGGCTCGAAGGACAGCATTTAAATCTGCCATATCAAGCTCATTTCTATCTTCATAAAACTTGGAAACAGTAAAAAAAACAGCGTGTTTAACTGCCTCTGGAACATTACCTTCAAACTCACTTAAAGGAAAGCGGAGGATACCTTCTACAAGTTCCTCCGCCGCCAAAATAAAGCTTTCAATGAGCGCATCTTCATCAGAATGCTCGACTCTAATCCATAACTTGGTTTCTTCAAGTGTGACGATCAATGCGCCCACCTCCTTTATTCACTGGCCATTAGACCAGCGGCTTTAAGCTTTGTAATCAGAGCATTTAAATCTGTTACTGCACTTGCCACGGTTGATGCAGTACTTGCATCTTGAAAAGCCGCAGGTTTTAATTCCTCACCATTAAAAAGGAGCTTGCCGCCCTCTGCGATTACAAGCTCACCTTCAATAACAGTCCTTTCTCCACCTTGCTCGGTATAATTCTTTACATTACTCATAGAGCATCACCTACGCTTTCTGCTGAAGAACCTTAATGGCTTCAGCAAGAATCAGTTTTCCATCCACTCTCTGGCTTGCCTTAAAGCCTACCTGACCGGTAGCTGCAAAGAGCTCATTGAGTCTCTGGAAAGAACGACCTTGTCTGTCAGCCACCCAGTAGTATCCAAAATCACCAAAGGCGATGGACTTCGCTCCAGCTGCAATGGTCGGTACATAGGCAGAAGTTTTTACAGGTCGATTCAAGATAGTGTCAGGCTGACCCGCTGAAATGGAAGGCTGCCACAAGTACTGACCGTTACCATCCTTCAGTTTTCGAATAGCTTTTACTGTTGCATCGTTCATGACGAAGATGGCATTCTTTCGATAAGGTGACTTCAAGCTGTAGAAAAGATCCATAATCTCATCAACAGTAATGGCTGTAGCAGAAGCCGCAGTTACACCAAGCTCCGCTCCACCAGTGGCATTGAAAATACCTGTAGGTTTACCGGAACCATCACCCACGAAGAAGGCTTCTTCTTCCTTGGCACCTATTCGTCTTGCAAACTCCCTTGCAATGTAACCTTCAAGGTTAAAGACACTGTCATTAAGAAGTTCTTCGGATACCTTGATCATAGTTGCAAGCTTGTAGGCACCAATGGACACTTGAGTGAAGGCATCATCAGATTCTGGAATAGGACCTTCCTCATCCACCCAGGATGCAGTTCCTTTGGATGCCACCACTGGAATCTTTCTATCCCCAGATGAAGTGGTGATGACCTTGGCGATGCTTCTGAAGATGTTCTCTTCCTGAAGGGACTCAATCAAGGTTCTTTCAAACTCGTCAGGTACTAGGTATCCACCTTCTGAATCCGTACCAATCTGAAGAGCATTCTGAACATCATAACTGTTCTTGTTTCTCATGGCTTTCCAGAATGCATGTCGGTACTCATTGGAGGCTCTACCCTTTTTCTCTTCTACTCCCATGGCACTTCCTGGCTTATTGGTAATAGGAGATGAAGTTGGACGGGAAAACTCCTCATCAATGGATGCTCTACGCTCAAGTCTCTCAATTTCTTTACCCATGTTTACAACTTCTGCTTCCATTTTGTCATAGGTTGCGGTGTCTTCTGCTGAAAGCATGCCATCAACACCTCTTTTGCTATCCAAAAAGGCTTTAGCATCTTCCCAAGCTTTTGCTCGCTTTTCTCTTAGTTCAAGAATTTTGTTCATATCATTTTCCTCCTCAAATTAGTGAGCGATTAAGCTCAATCTTTTTTCCAGCTGTTCAGCAGGTGTTCTTTTTTCCGTTTTAGGTGGTATTAGCTTTGATAAAAGTGAATTGGCCACTGCTGCTCTCGAAAACATCACAGCTTCTAGTGGCTCACCATCAACCTTTGTTTCCTCACCAGAAAACAGAATTGTATCTGCAAATCCAAGCTCCACTGCTTTTCTTGCATTGAACCAGGACTCTGCATCCATCAAGTGGGATAGCTTTGTTCTCGTAAGACCTGTCTTAATCTCATAAGCATTCATGATGCTTTCCTTAACCTCTGCCAGCATCTCACTGGCTTTTTGCATTTCCTTCGAGTCACCGATGGCCACTGTCATAGGATTATGGATCATCATCATGGCCACAGGTGACATCTGTACTTCCGTTCCTGCCATTGCTATAACAGAAGCAGCTGATGCAGCCAGACCATCAATCTTTACCGTTACATTGCCTTGGTAGTCCATCAGCATGTTGTAAATCTGTGCGGCCGCAAAAACATCCCCGCCCGGAGAATTAATCCAAACAGTGATATCTCCCTGAGCCGACTCAAGTTCCTCCTTGAATAGCTTTGGAGTCACTTCGTCCCCATACCAGGTTTCATCTGAAATTTCTCCATTTAAAAAGAGGGTTCTTACGCCCTCATTCTTAACCCAGTTCCAAAATTTTCGCTTCATCTGCTTTCCTCACTTCCCTTCTTATTTGCATTCTCACTCATGCCTTGGCCGCCAAATAGACCAGCATCCTTCAGCTTTGTCATATTGCCATTGATTAGATATAAGTTTCCTCCTTCCTCATCTGGGATCGGGTTCATATCCTCCATCTCTCTTATGTCATTGGCTGAAAGCCATCCATTTTGCCTTGCAACGGAATAACCATTCATACGACTTTGGTAATCACCCCGTAGAAGTCCATCCACATTAAGCCTAACAAAAAACTCCTGCTTCTCTTTTGGAAGTAGGAGTGAACGCTGCATGGCTTGTTCCCATCTTATGACCCAAGGATCCAAGGTGTATTTTACGAACTCTAAGGATTGCTGCTCAATATTTGAGAAGCTGGATTTCTCAAGATCACCGACCATATGAGGCGGAATTCGATAGAGCCTTGCTATTTCGTTGATCTGAAACTTTCTTGTTTCAAGAAACTGTGCTTCTTCCGGTGGAATACCAATCTGCTGATATTTCATTCCTTCTTCAAGGACGGCAATCTTATGGGCATTGACTGTTCCACGGTACACTTCATTCCAGGAATCTCTCACCTTTTTAGGATCCTTAAGCACACCAGGATGTTCAAGCACACCTCCGGGATTAGCTCCATTGGCAAAGAAGCTGGCTCCGTATTCTTCAGTGGCAATGGTCATACCTACAGCATTCTTCGCCATAGCAATTGGCGAGTATCCCATCAAACCATCAAAGCCCAGTCCAGGAATGTGAAGAACATCTTGTTTTCTTAACACCACTGATCCATAGTCCTTAAATTTGGGGTTCTCATCAGAGGTAGTGGTGTAGATGTAGTAGATCTCTCCGTTTTTATCTCTGCTAACTGTCATCTTGTTTGGTAGAAGTGGATACAAAGCCACCACACGTCCGGCACCATCACGGATAATCTGTGCATAGGCATTTCCCCAAATAAGCAAATGGCTCATCAATGTCTCTCGAAAAACAAAGGAACTCATCTCAGTATTAGGTTCATTGTGAAGGATATGGTACAAATGATGGTTATACACGCGCTCCTTGCCATTTTCCTTATACCTGTACACATGCAGTGGAAGGGATGCTACTGCTTCTGCGAGAATACGAACACAAGAATATACCGCTGTGGTCTGCATGGCAGTAAATTCGTTGACTGTCTTTCCGCTTGTCGTTGGCCCAAATAGATACGTGTAATTTGAGCCAGAGTAGTAATCTTTAGGCTTATCACGAGCCTTTATTAACTTTGAGATAATTGGGATGTTCATTGACCTACCTCCTGATTTTGAGCATGAAAAAAGCACCTACTCTTTGTAGATGCATCCAATTTTGTTAAAGCATTAATCTATCTCTTGTACTGACTTAGTCTGGGGAACTCACGATTATTCTTAAAAATATAATATTTCCTCAAAGCATTTTGCATAGGGTTATGAGCTGGGTTCTCCAGAGGTTTAAGTTTCATCAATGCATCATACATCGAATCATCATTAGCAACAATTGTATCAAGGCTGACTCCAAGCACTTCTTCAGCTTTTCTACCTTTTGACAATCGAAAAGGTATGCCATTTTTGCCTGTTAAGTTTGGATCATTTTCAAGGAATCTTTCAAATTCTTTTTCTAACATCACGTGTCGCTCCTTTCATGTGTCTTTTTTTTCATAATATCACAGAAAGATGCAGCCCGCTTATGATTTTGTACTGTCAAACAATACTTCTAACTATCTCACATCAAGGTGGATATCAAATTAGAAACTGATGATACCTCGCTCATCATATATGCTACCATCATCGTCTTTATTTCTAATACAGCGATCAAGGGCCATAATTGTAGCAACTATACCATCGATCTTCTCTACCGACTTTTCTTTATCCGGCTTGATGTTCCCTGCCGGATCTTGACGCATGACTACGTTTTGAGCCATCCATTTAAGCACCGGGTGACCTCCATGATTGATGTTCCCTTCCATAAGAAGCTTATATAGCTCCTTACTTGGTGGGGACATGTCCTTATAGCCCTGCCCAAAGGGTACAACTGTAAAGCCCATACCCTCTAAGTTCTGGACCATTTGAGTTGCATTCCAGCGGTCAAAGGCAATTTCTTTAATGTGATACTTCTCTCCAAGCTCCTCAATGAACTTCTCAATAAAGCCATAATGAATCACGTTCCCTTCAGTGGTTTGGAGATAGCCCTGAAGCTCCCAAACATCGTAGAGCACATGGTCCCTTCTACATCTCAGTTCCAATGTATCCTCCGGTAACCAGAAGAATGGCAATACGATATACTTCTCATTCTCTGCCTTTGGCGGAAACACAAGAACAAAAGCTGTGATATCCGATGTACTGGAAAGGTCCAGTCCCCCGTAGCATTCACGACCTTGTAGTGACTCCATATCAATGGGTAGATTTCCTCGATCATAAATGTGATCAGGTATCCAGCAAACTGTCGCTGAAGTCCAGATATTTAGCCTAAGCTGTTTAAACACATTCTCTTCTGCAGGGTTTTCAAGAGCGTTTTTGTAGGCTTCTCTCACTCGATCAATGGAAATGGTATGTCCCAGCGATGGATTCGCTTTGTACCAGTTAGCTTCATCATTCCAATCATCTGCTTCTGTTAGTCCATATACCACTGGATAGAAGGTATGGTCTTTCTTTCGACCTGCCTTTATATCTAGAGCTTTGCTGTGGAGCTCATAGCAGATGCTATTTTTATCGGTTCCTGCAGTGGTAATGATAAAAAACAAGGGCTGCTCTCTGGCATCCCCCGAACCTTTTGTCAAAACATCATAGAGTTTTCTGTTGGGCTGTGCATGAATCTCGTCAAACACCAGGCCCGATACATTAAGTCCATGCTTGGTTCCCGTCTCAGCTGACAGCACCTGATAGAACCCTGCATTGGAATAATTGACGATTCGTTTGGTGGCAGCTGTAATCTTTGACCGCTTCAGTAAAGCCGGTGTCATCTGCACCATTTGCTTTGCCACATCAAATACAATGGATGCTTGAGATCTATCGCAAGCCGCACCATACACCTCTGCGCTGGGTTCATTATCAGCATATAGAAGATAGAGCGCAATGGCAGCTGCCAGTTCAGACTTCCCCTGTTTCTTGGGTATCTCAACATAGGCTGTCAGGAACTGGCGTTTCCCGTTTTCTCCAACGATGCCAAACAAGTCACGAATAATCTGTTCCTGCCAAGGAAGCAAAAGAAACCTCTTCCCTGCCCATTTTCCCTTAGTATGTCTTAGGTTTTCAATAAAAGCAACTGCCCTATCTGCTTTCGCTTTATCATAATGGGAAGTTTCGAGCATAAAGGGGGATGGTGTGTATTTATAGGCCATTACGCACCACCTCCTAAAATCTTCTCCATCTCATCTGCGGGATCCACAGTACCTTCAGCTGCGACAATTCTGCTTCTTGCAGATGGCGTCAGTCCAAACTGCTCACAGAACTTGAGCATGATTTTAAGATTGGTTTGGGCAATGGAAACCTGCGGCACCTGCTGTAAATAACCGTTAGGGGTTCTAATCATGGTTCCATGCTGGGTGATAAACTCCTCAGCTTCCTTCCATCTGGCGTATGCCTGACAGTAACCCGCAAAAGCGGCCATGTCCATTTCTGTCAGGATCCCCATCTGCTCAAGTAGCTTCCCCATTCGTCTCCACTCTTTCTTTGCTTCCTGCTCTAACCATGAAGGGCATCTGGGAGCTTTCTTTGGCGGCTTTGGTTCTTTATCGTTGAGTGCCCGTTTCCCAGGATTCCCTTCTAGTTCTTTTAATGCTGTCGGTTTGGGTTTTCTTCCTCTCTGTGCCATAAGTCCCACCTCCTCTCATTGGCTAACAGCAAGAAAAAAGACCTCCGGAGAAGTCTTTCACTTGGATTAAATATGTGTTTTAACCTTCTAGTTTTCTGCAGCTGTCCTCACCATATACCACACTAAGGCTACTGCCATTGTCCCAGGAAACCATGATACTTCCGATATCATCTACACCGATTACCGTTCCCTGGGTTCCCGTTGGTGGTGCCTGTATATCTTCCATTCGAATCAGTTCTACCCTTGTTCCAGGTGGATACTCTTTTCTTAGTTTCTCTAGGATTTCTTTTCTAATAAACATCTTCATCCCCCTCTACTGAAGAATCCTTCAGTGCTTTTTCTAAGATGGTCTTATCAAAGCCAAATCTCTCGTAGGCATCTTCAAGGGTTTTGTAGTAATGGTAGCTGGGCTGTCCTAATTTCCTGTCTTGATCCATCATGTAAACCATTCCTTGAACCTTCTCACCATCAAGGTCTAACTCCATCCACTCCTTGTAGTAGAAGGTCGGAAAGCCTTCATACCGATCAAGACTATGTTCATCTGTCGGTTCGATCTCCCAAAGCACCACCGGCACCTTATGCCCTTCTTCTTTTTCAATGGTGGCATAAGCACCTGTTTTTGAGCCTTTGAAGATAAGTCTGTGATCTTGAATTTCTGATACACCTCTTAGCTCTGCCCCAGGGCATCGGAAAGCCATTTGACCTTCATCCATGTTGCTCCCGTAGGCAATGTACAGTTTTGTTTTCATTTCTTTTCATCCTTTCCTAAAGGGCCACTCTTCCCCGCCAGCTTGGCCTGTGTCGGCTTTCCATCCGCTTTGGGAACCCTTCTACCACCTTAAGGGCGGTTCTCCCGCCCCGGTGAGCCTGTGGCTATTCATTTCATCCAGCTTGTCTCCATGCTGAGTTTCCATCAAGATACTTCAGAAAATGGAGCCTGCAGGTTTTAAACTCGTCCCCGATAAGTCCCAGCCTTAGCATCCAACATCTGAAGGCATACTTCTCATTGTCCGTCACCGTTTTTCTTGCTGATGCTTTCTTTTGGCTTAAGGCTTGGTGGCTCACTGCCAGGCAAAACTGAATGTATGCTTTTACCTCTCCGGCATGGGTGGTGGCGTTGAAAAGTCTAAATTCTACAGTGCCTTTGGTAAAGGTGGCGTGTAGGTTGAGCCCATAGTACCTGGTGGCATTGTAATGCCTGTCTCTTCCGTAGGGATCCTCTGCATACCAAATGTCTGAAAGTTCTCTCATGGTCTTTGGCTTTTTCTTATTGATGGTTTCCAGAAGTTTCTCGTTGGTTTTCTTGCAGTAGCGGATTCTTCCCCTGTCTATCTTAAGCGCCTTGTAAAGAATGTCTTCCTTGCTGGCGATGATATTGACGATGTTTCTTAAGGTTTGTGGTGTAAAGCTTTCTGCTCCAACATGTACATGTATCCCGCAGGAGTTGTTTATAATTGCTCCTTTGTGTCTTAGCTGTCTAACCAATTCCTGCAAATCCTCTATGTCCTCGTAGGTGAGGATGGGACTGACCACTTCCGTTTTGTATTCATCTCCGGCTGAAACTCTGGCTCTCCCTTTTTTCTTTTGAGGAACGATGCTTGAATCGTACATAGCTTTCCAGGTTCTTCCCTTGTTGTCCATGACCTCGTAGGTTCTGTAGCCTCCCCCTACATAAATGTTTCTCGTTCCAAAATAGTCTGCAATGACCTGCCCTGCCTGCTCTCTTGTAATCCCTGTAACTTCGATTTCAATCCCGAAGGTTTGCGTTTTCATCTGCTCTCATCCTTTCTCTTCCCTGTGTTTTAAGCTTTTTGGTAGTACTATATATCACTCTAAACACAGGTAATAGCAAGTTAAATGTGCATATAAAACGCATATTTATTTTATTCTTCTAGGGCTGTATACCGGCACCAGGAGTAGCCTTCACTATTGATGAGGACACGCTCACCGGTATCGATGTTGATTACCCGGATGCATCTGATTTCTCCCTTTTCATTGGATCCGCCATCGGATTTATCAATCCAGGGTTGCTTATTAAAGAAGTCTTCAGCAAAGGCTTTGAAGTCATCATCACCCAATGGAACCTCTTTAGTCACTTCATAAAGGCTGCCTCGCTGTCCAGCTTGTTTGGCATGGGCTGTAGCTTCTTTAAGTTCTTTCAAGTCATTCAGCTTTCTGCCGAATAATGCCCTTGGTCTATTCGTCATGGCTTTCACCCGCTTTTCTTTCACGCAATCTCGCCTTGTGCTTCTCGGCGTCAGCAGGGGTACGAAAGGCGGTGTGTCCTTTTAAGCCTTCAAGTAGGGCTTTCCTTGAGTCCTTCGCACCTTTGCCTCCTAGTCCAAGTCTGACCAGCCATACCCGAAGGTAGTATTTTTCATTTTCAGGTTCACTAGCTTTTGGGCTTATTCGCTTTGCCTCTCTTGCATGAGCCACCATCATGGCAGCCAGTTCAACATAGGCTCTGTTCTTCTCAGGCTTTTCTGAACCTAGAAAGGTGAAGGTTACCTTGTCCTCTTCAAAGCTCAGCCCTGAAATAGCTTCAGCACTTTCACTGCATAGATTAAGGAACTCTTCTTTGGTTTCGGGTAGATTCGTTTGCAGGGTATTAATAAAATCATCGCTGATAGAAAAATTTTCTTTCCCCACCACTCGGTTAAGCAGGTACTGTTTGCTTCTAAGCATGTAGATAAGATTTTGAAGTTGGGGTCCCTCCATATCCTCTAAAGGAACAATGACTTCCAGACTTTCAAGCTCTTGTCTTGGTTCTGAAAATCCATGTTCTTCTAAGTGCGCTCTCATCCTTTCACCATCCATTTCTGTTTCGCTCACCACCGTTCCATCCCGTTCAATGGTGAAGCCTTCGACCTTGTATGCATAACTTGGTGGTCCTACATACTTAGGTTTCTGTCCTAAAAATTCACCGATACTTTTCACCAGTTCTTTTCGATTCTCGCATGTCGTTTTAATACGCATTGACTTATACCTCCTTTGTTTTGGGTACTACATACATCACTCTAAAGAAGATATAAGTCAAGCATTCATTTAACCATTATCGTATTGTTTCGATATTGCTAAACCAATCGCATAAACCACATTGACGGTCACTCCATTCCCCGCCTGCTTATATAGCTGGCTGTCAGAGTTGACCTCTGCAGCTCGGTTGAATAGGTCATCTGAAAATCCTTGCAAACGAAAGCACTCTCTTGGTGTCAGTCTACGGATTCTTACTAACTTCCCGTTCCAAACTACTACTCCCACAGCCCCCGAACAGGAAAGTGCATGAGTAAATCCTTGACCAACCCTGGCTCTTCTTGTCTCTGAATATGGGTATGATAAATCCACCGAATCTCCTGGATACGCAGTCTGATAACCCTTCTTTGTTCCGTTTCTAAGTTTAATTCCATCTATGGACCTATCTGATTCATCTATTATCTCTGTCTCAACCAAAACTCCGTGACGGTCTTGGCCTGTCAAGGTGAACATCGGATCCTCTGCATTTTTTATCCTTCTTCCATTCTGTCTTTTATTGGTTCGTTCCGGTGTGAGTACAGGATAGAAGGTTTCATCTCTATCAAAAGTTTCATCAATTTCTAGAACAGCACTGTACATAGCTGTACGCTTTGTTGCTCCTGCAGTGTACCTTGCAGTAATGCACCTTGCATCCTCGGTTATCTTTGGTGCACTTGTGGACTGGTCTATTAGATACAGCCCGGTTTTTGCGCCGAGTCCTCCCGCACCGCTTGCAAGGGTTACGGATACTCCAGATGGATCATAAACTCTATATCCTTGGCAACCCGCTATAATTTGCTTAAGATCTCCACAGCTTTCTGGGCTGATAGGTAATACTTCTCTTCGACCTCTTTCTCTAAGATGTCCGACAGTATACACTCGTTCTCTGTTTTGAGGGACTCCATAGTCTTTGGAGTTGAAAACCTGCCACTGGATATCGTACCCAGCTTCGACCAATTCACTGAGATATTCGAGAAAATCCCATCCGGCATTGCTTGAAAGAAGTCCTTTAACATTTTCAAGGATAACCCACTCGGGTTTATCTTCTTCTTTTTGGCCTTTGAGGAGGTCAATGAAGTTAAAAAAGAGTCCACTTCTGTCACCGTGAAGTCCGGTTCTTCTCCCTGCGAGAGAGAGGTTTTGACAAGGGCTTCCCGCTGTCCATATATCTGCTTTAGGAATTTCATCTGGTCTGATTTTTGTGATGTCATCTCCATACCACTCTCCTTCCGTATCATACATAGCACGGTAAGACCGTACTGCAAATCTATCTTTCTCGCAAAATCCAACACATTTCATTCCAGCTAGTTCAAGACCTCTTCTAAACCCACCGATACCGGCAAAGAAATCTATGAATGTCAATTGTTTCTCATAAGCCATGATTCCGCTCCTTTCAATAAGAAAAGGCACGGAATACACCATGCCTTAATCATCACTTTCTTCTATTTGGTTTTCCATTTTCTTTTTCACTTCATCAAATGGAATCTTATCTCCATCACGTAGTAAAAACACCTTTGATGCATCCCCGGTATTGTCTACAAAACGGTTCACAATAACATCTGCAAATTTCTCGTCAAGCTCAATCCCATAGCAAATGCGCCCAGTCTGCTCACAAGCCATCAAGGTAGAACCACTCCCGAGGAAGGGATCCAAGACGATGCAATTACTCATGGATGAGTTTTGAATTGGATATGCCATCAGGGCAACTGGTTTCATGGTCGGATGTTCTTTTGATGACCTTGGGCGATCATACTCCCAAATGGTGGTCTGCTTTCTGTCCGAGTACCATTGGTGCTTTCCGCCTTTCTTCCAACCAAAAAGACACGGTTCATGTTGCCACTGATAAGGCGAACGTCCAAGCACCAGTGAATTTTTCTTCCAGATGCAGCAGCCTGATAAATAGAACCCTGCATCGGTAAAGGCTTTTCTGAAATTCAAACCTTGGGTATCGGCATGGAACACATAGATGGAAGCATCTGTCTCCATGCTCTGCTCCATATTCACAAAAGCTGCAAAAAGGAATTTATAAAAATCGGAATCAGGCATATTATCATTTTGAATCTTGCCTGCAGTTTCCTCTACATTCACATTGTAAGGAGGGTCTGTTACGACAATGTTGGCCTTGTTCCCATCCATTAGTGTGTTATAAGTCTCTGGTAAAGTTGCGTCTCCGCAGATTACTCTATGCTTTCCTATCAGCCAAATATCACCCTTCATGGTCATCGTAGGTTTCTTCAAGGCTTCGTCCACATCAAAGTCATCTTCTTTGATTTCTTTATTGTGGATTTTTGAGAAGAGCTGTTCAATCTCCGGTGCTTCAAAGCCTGTAAAGTCTGTATTAAAATCCGCAGTTTGCAGATTGACCAAAAGATCAGCTAGGAGCTCTTCATTCCAGGCACCAGTGATTTTATTGAGTGCGATGTTTAAGGCTTTCACCTTTGTTTCATCCTGAATCTCCACCACAACACACTGCACTTCCTTATAGCCTAGAGCCTTGAGGACCGTTAACCTTTGATGTCCACCAATCACGGTCATATCATAGTTGACGATTATCGGTTCTACATATCCAAACTCAAGGATTGAGTTCTTGATTTTCTCATACTCCTTATCACCAGCTTTCAGCTTTTTCCTGGGATTATATTCTGCCGGTCTTAATTCTCCCACCGGGATAGCCTTCCATTTCATTTCACTCATAATGTGCCTCCTCACTCATGGAAGGCCCAATGTATGGTGCTCTTCCTTCTTCTTTTCTCCAAAATCTATCATGCACGTAGCAGTTGTGACTGCAGTATTTTCTGTTCTTGTTCCCATAGACCTTGAACTCTTTCCCACAGTAGGTACAGGTCAGTTCATAGTAAGCAGTTTCTTTTCGCTTGATACTGTCTGAGTGTTGGAGCCACCATTCCCGCCTGCAAATATCTGAGCAGAATTTTCTCTTTCGTCCAGTAGCCGGCTGTTTCAAATCCCTACCACAGCTCAAACAAGCTTCACCTTTTTCCATCTTCTCTTTGATGTTGATTTTCACATCAGTAGCTAAGCCATCCAGGTCATGGGCCTTACAGTAATTTCTAACGATATCCCTTGAGAGTCCGACAACTGAAGCAATGGCACGATACCCAACACCTCTCATTCGAAGTTCCCTTATTTGCTTGGCTTGAAAGTCCGTCATTGCTTCACATCCTTTCGTTAATTAATTGCATAAAAAATGCCGCAAAACTCTGCTTTTAGCAGCTGTTTCACAGCAAATATAGTAACTATTTAGCGAAAGCCTTCACTCATTAAGGTGAAGGTTTTCATTGTAGTTTCGCTATTTCATTTAGTTTTTTCAGGCGGTTAAACCCTTTTTAAGTATCCCCCCTATTTAATTCTGCGTTTTTTCACACGAGAGGGGGGCGCGGTCTCCAGCTGAAGAACCTGTAGAGATTTTAACCGCCCCTAGGGGGTATGATTAGTATTTGTATTCTTGATATCTGTCTTCAATCATCGTTTTCTTATCGTGGCAAGACTTGCATAGTGCCTGCCAGTTGCTCTCATCCCAGAAGAGTTGTTCATTACCACGGTGTGGTTTGATATGGTCCACTACTGTTGCCTTCACATACTTACCTTGCTTAAGGCACCTAACACAAAAAGGATGGCGTTTTAAATATCTGACTCTCGCTTTTCTCCATCGACTATCGTAACCCTTCTCATTGGTGGTCCTGGCATCAGCTCGATGAAGCGCAGCGTGTTCTTCACAAAACTTTGTCCCATGCGGTACCAACCGACTACATCCGGGGTGCTTGCATGGAATATTTGGACGTCTTGGCATACTTTCGCTCCTTTCTATGTACGGATGCGTGAAAGGATGAAAGACGCATCCGGCCATGAAAAAAGAGCCTAGGGCAAATCCCAGACTCTTTACACTTCTTGGCAATTATAATTATATAGCAAAAGAATCGACATTACAGTACACCTTTAGTACACCTTTGGTAAACCATTTCAGCGAAACAACAAACATCACTAGATTCGACAGATTCCCACCTTCTATATCTAACTATTATATTCCTCAAATACTCCGACTTGGACTTGAATAGCCATCGTGATCTTATCCATGATGGTCTTGCTTTTAATGTGACCTCGTTTTTCTAAAAGCTTTAATTTATCAATGCTATCTACCTGCTCAGCTAATGCTACACTGGGAGAATTAAGCCCACTTCCCACTGATACTGGTATATGGACATGGGTCGGTAAAAATCTCTTTTTATGAATTTTCGAAGTGAGGGGTACAACGGTTATTACTGGCGAGTAGGCATTAGCCTTATTGTTACTTACAACCACCACCGGTCTTATTCCCTGCTGCTTTTTCGTATCTTTGTGTTTTCCAAAATCAACAAAGTAAATATCTCCACGTTTACACATACCGCCACCTCAGCTCAATATATACTCTGCCATTTCCTTATCGTGAATGGCATAAAGGGTTTCTAATTCACGGATGGCCTTCTTTCGATATTTGGCCACCATCGTTCTACTGATGTGATACTTGAAGCTAAGGTCATCCCAAGTCAAACCGCAGATGACCATATCGGTAATAACTTCTGACAAATTACCATTTAATGATGCAATGGCGGCTTCAAAGAATAGAATTTCCTCTGAAATGATGGCATATTTCTTTTCAATATGATCACGCCATTCTTTATTAATCCTGTCCATCTTCTTTCTATAGGTAATGGCAATGTTCGCAGTTTTATCAGAAACCCCACTAGTCTGAACTCTTTCACCTTCAGGCTGATTGAAGTACATGGAATCAATCATTTCTGTCTCAGATATTCCAGTGAAATTACGGAGTTGGTTTTCAAGACAAGTCCGCTCCATAACCATCTGTGGGTACTCCTTCATAATTTTTTCTATCCTTTCGCTCATCTTAGCTCCCTCCAATTCTTGCTTTAACAGCTGCAATCAAAGCGGATTGCCTCATATCTTTGTTTTCCAAAGCTCTCATCACATCTTCATCATGGGTTCCACTTGTCACAATATGTTGAATGACCACAGTGTTCTTTTGACCTTGTCTCCAAAGTCTAGCATTAAGCTGCTGATATAGCTCAAGGGACCAGGTAAGACCAAACCAGATGATGGTGGACCCGCCATCTTGAAGATTTAGACCATGTCCTGCAGACGCTGGATGAATAAGAGCCACTGGTATTTCACCTGCATTCCAATCATCAATATCTTCTGTGGTTTGAATGACTCTCACATCAAACCGCTTTGAAATTCTCTCCAGATCATGCTTATACCAGTAGGCAACTAATAGTGGTTTCCCATTCGCTGCTTCAATCAAATCCTCTAAAGCATCCAGCTTATTATCATGGATTGAAACCACCTTTTTGTTTTCTCCATAAACTGCTCCATTGGCCATCTGCAGCAGCTTGTTGGATAACCCAGCAGCATTGATGGCATCTATTTCATCGCCTTTCAGCGTTATGATCATCTCCCGCTTAAATTCCTCATAGAGTTCCTTTTCCTTCTTATCCATGGACACTTCAATTCGATTACTGATCTTATCAGGCATATCAAGAAAATCTACAGCTTTCATGGAAATACAGATATCATTGATAAGCTGATAGATGCTTTCTTCAGCACCATCACGTGGTTTATAGGAATAAATGATTTCCTTGTTTCGTTTGTCCGGCTTGAAAAACCTATCTCTATATCCACCAATGAACCTGCCCAGCCTCTCACCCATATCCAAAAGATACATCTGTGGCCAGAGATCTAAGAGTGAATTCGGTGCTGGTGTTCCTGTAAGACCGATCACTCTTTGTACTTTTGGTCTTACTTTCTTCAGGGCTTTGAACCTTTGAGCCTTATTAGATTTGAAGCTTGACAGCTCATCGATTACCAGAGTGTCAAAATCCCATTTGTAATTTTCAACAAGCCATGCGACGTTTTCTCTGTTGATGATGTAAATGGCAGCTTTTTTCTGTAGGGCTTCTTCTCTTTGTTTTTTACTGCCTAACACCAACGAGTATGTAAGCCCGGTCAAGTGCTCCCATTTTTTCAGCTCCTTTGGCCAGGTATCCTCAGCCACTCGCTTTGGTGCAATGACAAGAATCTTACCTATATCAAAACTGTCCAAAGCCATCAGCCATATTGCAGTAAGGGTTACCACCGTTTTACCCAAACCCATATCCAGCATCAAACAACAGACGGGATGCTTTAGAATGAACTCTCTAGCAAATTCCTGATAATTATGCGGCCTGTATTTCATCCAGAACACCTCCAATCATTTTAGGATTATCAATACAGTAGACCATAAAGCCCAATGCCCTTAGCATCTTTGCTCTTTTTATCTGAAGCGGTCTCATCTTTTTTCCCGGTGCTTTTAATTCCACGAACGCCAACCTTCCACCCGGGAAAAGAACCAAGCGGTCCGGCACCCCATCCAGACCGGGTGATACGAATTTTACCGCCAACCCTCCACGCTTTTTTACCTCGGTTACAAGTTTTCTCTCAACCATACTTTCTAGCAAAAGACCAACTCCTTTCTCCACTCGTGCCCACGTGCCATGCCTATCTCCTTTTTCTCCTTACGCGCGTATACGTGTATATACGTGCCTATTACTACTAATTACTATACTTTTAATGCTCATTATGGTTTTTTATAGGCACGATAGGCACAACACCATCCCAGCACCCAGTTTGACTACCGTCTCGGCTGTGCCTTACTTCGTACCTTCTATTTTCAAGGCAATCTGGGCATGTGCCTATCTCGTGCCTTCGTGCCTATCCACTCTTTCTCACAAAGGTCTTTTGAGGACCATAGAGGGGGTAATATGCCTTACCGGTCTTGTTGGATTCGAGTTTTTGCCACCCCCCTATTCGGTTTAAAATACCTTCAATTTCATAGGAGTCGGTTCGTTTTAGATTCTGTCTCTCCTTACCAAAGCACTCACACCAGATTTCCATGATGCACACCTTGTCCCGTTTCTCTATTCCAGTTGAGATGCCACCGTCAAACTCACTACCTGCAAGGAAGCTTCTTCTCTGGTAAAGATCCATCTTCGCCCAATCCTCCGGTAACAGCTTCTCAAGATACTCGATGATGATTCCTTCACGATCATCCGCTTCCATGGATTGTTGCTGCGCTTCGTAAGCCTCCAGTGCCACATTGCCTTTTAGGAACAGTTCCTCGCCTTCCTTATATCGTTCAATGGCTTCAGCCCAAACCTGGTCCACTTCCTTAAGATCCCAAGCATTATATTTTCCTTTGCCTGTCACATACACTGGCCAAAACCTTCTGTTACCTGTGATGTCTCTAAGAAATCCACTTTCAGAATTGGTTGAGCCAACGATGATATTGGTTCTTGGATGACTTTCTACATTCACTCCGTAGGATTGCCTGAACTTATCATCTGTCCTTGTAATAAAGGATTTGACCGTCTCTACATCCACTTTCTTTATCCCGGCAAGCTCTCCAAGTTCAAGAATCCAATAACCCTGAAGCTTCTCTGCTGCTGTCTTGTCCTTCATATCCGCAATGGATAAACTATCGGAATACCACTCCCTACCCAGTATGGCAAAGAGGGTGGATTTCCCGACACCCTGTGGACCATTAAGAACGAGAATGGAGTCAAACTTCTTCCCTGGCTCATAAACCCTTGCCACTGCAGCGCACAGGGTTTTTCTTGTAACTGCCCTAACAAATGCAGTATCTTCTGCGCCGAGATAATCAATCAAAATGGTATCGAGCCGCTCTATACCATCCCACTCTAAGGTTTCAAAATAGTTCTTGATGGGGTGATAGGTTCTTTCCGCTGATGCGACCGCCAATAGGGCATCTTTGAATTTGGTAGGAGACCAGATGCCATAAACTCTTTCGAAGTACACCTTTGCGCAAGCAAGATCTGCATCTCCCCAGCCAGGTTTCACCTGCTTCCAAGGAAGCTCACCCACCACATCCAGAATGCTTTTGAACTCATTGTAGACAATGGGTTTCAAATTCACATCATGACGAATGATCTGCACAATATTCGTCAGAGTATCCTTGACCTTACCCTGCTTATCCAGTTCCAGAAGGGTTTGCCAATTACCCTCATCGACATCTTCAAACTCCTCACTAACCCGCTGATCCCGTTCTTCTGCTAACTGCACCTTCACCTTTTCATCTGCTACCGCAAATTCCTGCATAGCCTTAAAGGAAGGAAGCTTAACAGGATCTGTTCCTTCGGATGAGCGCTCATCCAAATGCCCAAATTTATGAATCCTCACCACATCAAATGCGTTCATTAGGGTCCCACAGGCCGGATCTGTTGCATGATGGCTATAGGCATACTTGTCATCGTAAATCACAACCCCTGCTTGAGAATCAGCAGGAATATAATCATAGCGTCCAGGCATGTTACTTTTCTTGTAAACATCCATAAGGAAGGTATCGATGGCTTCGGTCACAGTGTAGGTTCTACAAAAGGCTCCGATGGTACCTGGCTTCTCAAGTGGATCCGCCTGTTTCTTAACTTCCCTTTGTACCACAGCATGCTGTCTTTTGGAAACGGGCCACTCGGAGGAGTCTCGCCAGTCTTTATATTTTGAAAGAACAGTATCCGGATTGAGGAGTTCTCCTTCAATATCTTTAAAGATGAATTCTCCATCCGCAGGTGTTGAAGGCCAATACATCAACCGACTTGGTTCATAGGTGGTGTCATCAAAGAGTTCAATACCAATATCATCTGCAACTTTTCTGGCTACCGCAGAGTATTCATCTGGTGAAACCTCTCTTGCCAGTGGAATAATCAATCGCAGCCTTGGCTTTTCACTTGTGTGCTTATGTGTCGAGTAGAACCAGCATTTGAAGGAAAAGAACATTTCGATCTGGTCGATGGTATCCGGTTCTGCATAGTCCATATCAAGGCAAAGCCCTGAGCGGGAGAGGACATGATCTTTCTTCCTTCTCCCGTTCTTTAAGGTTCCCAGGACAAAGCCACCAACGTCTTTGATGTCATCCTGCTTGGCTTTACTAAGATTTTTGTATTGAGCCACGGTTTCAGCAGTTTTTTTGGTAGTGGCAATCCGATCACGGAATTCCTCCAGCTCCATTTCCATCAGGTTCCACTTTTTATCCATACGGGAGTTACCCGTACATAATCGAATTTTCATCGGCTGGTCCTCCCTGTCTCAAATATTTCTCTGTTTCTTCTAATTCGCTGATGCAGACGTCTCGCTTCTTTAAACTTTGAAAGATGCTCCCTGCGCTCCTTTGAGTTTTCCGGATAAGATGAAGCCTTGTCGGCATACTTACTCATTTTTGAGTAAAACCTAGCTTCCTTCTCCATGAAGAACCCTTGAAGCCTATCTTTATCAGCTTCACTGGAATATCGATGAATCAGTGAAAACACCTTTTTTGCCTTATCCAATGTGCATGGAAAGAAGTTCTCCAGATTGATTTCCATAAATCCTGTTGGATAGGTAATCTTCAGCATCTTCATACTTTCCTCAGCTCTTTTTAACCCTTCATATGCAGTCGGGTCATAGTACCCTTCCGCATTGTATTTGCTTATCCTCAATTGGATCACCCCCTATGCGCTTTGCTTTCTTTCAATAACCGGTAGGAGGCTTCTTTCATTTTTCAGAAGATCATACAGGAACAGGCGCCCTTTCTGCGTCCAGTAGGTATGCATTCTGCTTCTCTCGGCATCAATGGCAAAGGTTCTTGACTGGGTGTACCCTTGGTCGGCATACCCCTGATACAACAACCAGGTGTTTCCCTGTTTGAATTGAACCCCAAGCTCATGCAGAAGTTTATTGAAAGCTTTTCCTGACATGCCATAATCCTTGGCAATCTGAGAAATCGGCATAAGGCTCTTGTTTTGAAGAATTAAATCATAGTAGCTGGCTTTTGGTTTCAGTTCTCCAATAATCTGCTTATTCTTTGCATTTTCCAGCTCAAGTCGTTTAGTTCGTTCTCTTTCAGCTTTCAGTTCTTCCAAAGCCGAGATGAAGAGGTCAGGGTTATTGAGCAACTCATCTTTGGCATAAAGACCATGCTTTCTTACGGTCGGAATTACTTCATCAAACACCCATCTTTCAAACTTCTCAGCCGATGGCAGCTTACTGTTTACAATCAACCTATACAGATCACCTTCAGGAATGAAAAGCATTTGTTGGGTACCGCCATTCGTAGGTACTTCCATTTTGGAAACCCCTTTGCAATGTGTATTAACTGCTTTACTTGGAATTGCATAACCCAATGCTTTAGCCACATCACTTCCGCAGAATAAAGTTTTTCCATCTTGTTCTAAGGTTCTCACTTCACCAAAGTCGTTATTTTTGTAAATCGTAATATTTGTCATAAGGCATTCCTCCTAATCTTTTTTATAAAAGTCGCATTCATAACCATCAGCTCGAAGCGGCAAGCCTTTTGCCCATTCTGGTGCGATGGCCATGATTTCACATACTTCATCAACACTTGATTCACCAACAGGTACTTCAAGAACAGCTTCATCATGTACATGCATAACTATCTCAAACCCTTTATTTCGAAGCCTTAGCATGGCTAAAGCCAGAAGGTCACGACTTGTTGCTTGCACGATGTTTTCCACCAGTTTTGGTCCGTAGGTATCAATACGCATCCATTTTCTGCTCTCACCGATGCCCTCGTAGGTCAACCCTTCCCTACCAAATCGATTAATTTCAAGTCTCGGTTTAATGTAGGAGAGCTTTCTGCCAGAGGGTAGAGTAACGAACAGAATCCCTGACATGTAGTTAAAACACACTTTACCGACCACAGTCTCCCGTTTCTCCCTGACCGCTTTAATGGCTGCGGCATCAACATCCCACCAGAATTTTGTGATATGGGGATTGGCATTTCTCCACTGATTGACCAGTTGAGGAAGTTCATCTTCTGTCAGCCCCATATCCAAAGCACCCATTGACGTCAGTGCACCAACGGATCCGCCATAACCTAAGGCCAGTTCAGCGATTTTACCCTTCTGCCTTAGTGGACTGCCCTTATCAATTTCCTCAATTGGCACATTGAACATTGCCGATGCTGAAGCTTCATAGATTTTTCCATGACTCTCGAATACCTCAAGTCTCCAATTCTCTCCTGACAGCCATGCAAGCACTCTCGCTTCGATGGCCGAGAAGTCTGCTACGATAAACCGTGTGCCGGGTTTTGGTACAAAAGCTGTTCTGATGAGTTCTGACAGAACCCCAGAAACGGAATTGTAAAACAGCTCAACATCTTCAAAACGTCCTTCTTTGATGAGCGATCTGGCCAGTTCCAAATCTGGTAGATGGTTTTGAGGGAGGTTTTGTACTTGCACAAGCCTTCCTGCCCATCGTCCGGTTCTATTTGCCCCGTAGAATTGGAGTAGTCCATGAACCCTTCCATCTTTTGATACTGATCTCTCAATTGCTTCATACTTCTTCACTGAGGTTTTTGCCATGAGGAGCCTAAGCTTTAATACCTCTAATACTTCTCCATCTGTTTCCTCTACGAGTCCTTTTACCGTTTTCTTATCAAGGCTCTGAGTTTCAATACCACGCTCTGAAAGCCACTCTTTTACTTGACTTACGGAGTTTGGATTCTCAAGTCCAGTGAGCTCATAAGCTTTGGCTGTCATATGGTCCTTATACATCAGGTCACATTCAACTGCCTTTGACACCATATCCAAGTCTACCAATACGCCACGATCATTGATTTCCTGATCCAGCTGATATAGCACCAGCTCATTTTCAGGGATGGAGTACTTTCGAAGCTTCCAGCGAATTTCACGTTCAGCATCAACATCTCGAATGCAATAGGCTTTGAAGCGTTCCCACTTTTCCCTGTCATGCTCGGGCAGGTTCCGCCTCCTTCCACCATTTGCCTTAGTTGGTTTGCATGGTAGCGAGAAGTACCTAACCAGGTCCGTCCCTTCCTTCAGCTTCTTTCTTTGAATGTTTAGTACTTCACCGACACCCTCTAGAGATAGGGGTAGAGCAAGTAGAGATGCTTGAACAGCAGTACATTGCCATGCTTTGGAGGTTAACTTCACACCCAGGTATTTCGATAAACACACTCTCTCAAAGGCTGCGTTAAAAGCTGTCTTGATTACACCGTCATCCGTTATGGCAGATATAACTCCATCTGGGATTTCCTCACCACAAGCCAGATCCACAATTTTTGTTTCATCCTCATCGATGGCATAGCCGAAAAGTAATATGGTAAAGTCTGGACTATCCACGTAGGCATACACGCCGCACTTTGTTAGGTCCACACTTGAATAGGTTTCTATATCAATGCTGAGTAGTTTTCCATTCATTAAATCATCCTTTCAAGACCTTATATAAAGGGCGGCAGTTTCCCACCGCCCACATACCTTACTATTCTAAGAAGTCATCTTCTTCTACTGTGCCAAACTCATCCGCTGCTTTTGAACGTCCACCCAGGGCTTCTCCATCCTTCAGCTTTTGGATATTTCCAAGTCCTGCTGCTACACCTCGATTACCGTTTGAGTTGTAACCATAGAAGGTAACGCTGATGCGACCATAGCATCCGGAGTACACTTCACTTTGGTCCAGAATCGGCTGCACTTTACTATCAACCACTTGAGGAGCCTGTCTACTGTTGGCATTGAAGAAGTAACAGCCTTTATAAGCTTCATCATCCGGACGGTCGATATCGCCATCACGAAGAGGTGTCTTGAGATTGGTTGGAATCTTGCCACCCCACTTGGAAACGGACTCCTTCTTTGCCTGCTCGATTGCAGCCTTGATGGCATCGATGGTTTTCGTATCACTCTTTGGCACGATGGCTGATACACTGTACTTTGGGTCTCCTCCATTCACTGAATCCGGTTCCCAGCAGTGCAGATAGGAAAAACGACATGGTACAATCACTTTTGTTGCTACAGTATTCTTATTCATAATTAATCCTCCTGAAATTCCGCCGCAGCGGTAGTATTGTTTATTGCTTCTCTCTTGTCCGATTCAGGAACAAGGGTAATTTTGCCCTGTGGCTTGTACACCAAATGTCCAAGAATCTTATTGAATTCTTTCTTTCCCATTAACCGCTCCATCTCAGTAATGGTCACTAGGGAACTTTTGTAGATGTCCTTGTAACCGGCTGCCATTGCAGCTTCAGCTACCTCTTCTTCACTGGAATACTTTCTATTGCTTCGACCTTCGACCAACTTAAAGCCAGACCACTCTTTTCCATGAACGATGGCTTGCTCCTGAGCATATGCATAAACATCAGATGCCCATTTGGAGAGCTCGTCAGAGACTTTTAACACTTCAGCAATTTCCTCTTCTGACAGAAGTGCCGGCGCTTTAAACTCCAACTTGGCAAGCTCTAGAAACTGTTCTGCTCTAGCTCTACATTTATTTCTGGCTTTACAGAAGCGACACCAGTTTCCCGATTTGAATTCTCCTGCCCCCATCAGAGCCATAGCTCCTCTGGGTTTTAGAACCTCTTCGCCCCAGTTCTTCAATTCATCTGGTGCAATGTCCCATATGCTTGAATTGTTGAGCCTTGGTTGGAATATGGTCATCCTGACGATTTCCACATCGTATAGAAGTTCAGCCATACTCAGGATGCCAAGACCATAAATCATCAATTGTGGGTTCTCTTCAGCAAACACTGCCACGCCTTTACCCAGCTTTAGATCTATGATGTGTGCAACTTTGTCAGTAACGATGACCATATCTGCTGTACCAAAGCACTCATCCACATATTCCGATGCATCTACCCGCTGTTCTACTGAAAAGATTGGAGCTTTACATGTTCTTTTGGCTTCTTCAATTTCACCGATAACATAGGATACATACTCATCCACCGCTTCCAGCAGGTCATCTGAGTAGTAATCTGATACAGGTCTTTTGCTTCTTATCTTTAGGTGCTTTTTTATGAGATGCTCTGCCAGTGCGTGACCGGCAGAACCCTCCGCTGCGTATGCAGATTCCTCATCCTGAAACTGTTCCTCCAGCACCAATGACGGAGGACAGTTTAGTCTGCGGTGTGCCGCTGATGGAGAAAATCTGGCATGTGCCCCCATTAAAGGGCCTCCGCTTCAGAAAGCAGGCTGGCATAGTCTTCTGGTTTTACACCAGATAACTTTCCGGCATCATACTTCATAAGAAGCGCTTTGATTTCTTTGGTTTTTCCATCCCGACTTTTCTCAGCAAGAACAGCTCTTACTGTTTCAATGTCGATGGATGGTTGCTCTTTAGTTGGTGCTTCATTTACTGGATTTGGGCTTGTACCCTCTTCAGCCAAAGCTCGATATCCAGCAGCTAACTTTTCAAACCCATCAGCCAGGGTTAAATAAACTTTGCTCATGACTTTCCATCCTTTCTTAATCTAATTTCAGACCTTTGAGAATCTCACGGATACGATCATCCACGCGATCATCAATTGTTAGTGTTTTGGCTTTTATCTGTCTTAGCTCTTCGTCATACATCACAGCCGGAATCTTCAGTTCTTTTGCTGCTTCTAGCTCATACTCCATACCACTTGTGATTTCAGGACCAAGGAGCCAAATCTTATCGCATTCTTTCATCAGTTCAATGCCAAGCTCAATGCCTCGGATCCTCTCGTGCTGGTTCTCTTCTCTCAAGAAATTTGGAAAATAGAGATGTGGTACAACTGGCATATAGCCACATTCACATAGAATTCTTGCTGCTTGTGCAGCTCGTTTGGTGTTCTTCTCAACATCTCCTCTATAGGGAGAGCAAACAAATATCTTCTTCATCGTTTGTCCATCCTTTCATCATTCGGGGTCATCCCGTCTTTTTGTTCAGAGCAAAATCCTTGAAAATGCTATTCATTACAGTGATATCATCACAGGACAGTTGCGCGCTTAACCGTTCCAGTAACTCCTGTTGCGCAGGCTTCAGGTACTTCCGGTTTAGATAATAACCGTCAGTTACCTTCACACCTCCACCATAACGACCACGGATTGTTTCTAGAGGATAAGAAAGCGATAAGATGTCAATATCATTTCTTATGGTCCTGATGCTGACGCCAAACTCAAAGGCCAAATTGGACATCGTTTCATGCCTTCTATGGCACAAGGTTTCTATGATTTCCATGCGTCTTTCGTTTGGTCCCATCGCTTTCACACCTCCTTCCCTTGCTCTGTGATTAAAGAATAAAAGTTAAACTGGCAGGTTTTTTTCCTAATAAGAAAAACTTTTTCGCAAAACTTTAAAAGTGATTGCTGACCTACCAATTAACTAACTCATGCCTTAATACTACTGTGTTTCACTGGGGTTGACCCGGACACGGAATGTCCGTTTTTAATATAAAAAAGCCCCTTACAGGCTGCAATTTAAAATCGCAATCTGTAAGGAGCCTTGAATTTTAGACAAAAAAAATACCGGACATGATGTGTCCGGTTAGACTAAAAATTATTTCAAATCTTCTGTTCCAAGTAGGGGTAAGTTGTTATCATTAAGGATTTCATTACAATAATGAATAGACTCAGGATATAGAGAATCGATGATCAACTCATATGTTATATGCAATTCAGTACCTTTAAAACTCTTCCCCGCTTTTTTCAGTAAGTCTCTACTGAATATCGGGTGTAATTGCATTCCTACACAAAGAGCAACAACATGATGCATCTCAACAGAGTAATCTTCTTCATTTCTCATCCTTTGGATAGTTTTAGGGCCAATTAAAGATAGTTCAGCAAGCTTTTCAACTGTGCAGCCTTTTCTTTTCATATGAGCTTTAAGGGTTTTTGAGAACTCTGCCGGTAATGAATTTCTAATCTTAACGATATCAGCAACTGTTTCTCTCAAGTTGATTGCTCTTTGAACAATTTCATCATTTTGTTCAGAGGGGTCATAATAAGTTTCGACAATTTTATTTGAAATTGCACTTTTGAACAGTGTACATTCTGAATAATACTGAATGCCATAATCTTTGTTATCTCTAAGTCTGAAATCAAATACAAAACAGCATTCGTCCATATTCTGTAGAGCATAATCAGTTAGTTTCGGAGAGCCAATTTCATCAAATTTTATGTACTTGCTATCATTGATACAAAAGTGATTGTCTACAAAAACATAACTGCCTGAATCAATAATTGCTCTAAATTTTAGATTCGTAGCATACTCTATCAAAGCATCTTGTGCACTGATTGTATAAGTCTGCCCCCGTTGAAGAGCGCTAAGTTCAAAGCTGTGGTTTAGTACATAGTGATTATCCACATAGGTATAAACCCCTTCAGCTTCCTTATATCCTAAATCAATCATCCTAATTTTGGCTGACATTATTGAAACACCAAAAAACTCCTTCAACTCAAAAATTACGGATTCTATGATATCAACTCGTTTTGCATCTGGAAGGATTTTCTCATTTTTTGCAATAAGCTCTTCAATCTTTTGTTTTGTAGTTTTGGCCGGCATTAATATTCTTGGCGCTAAATGATTAGCCTGCCACTCCATCCATTCGTATGGAGTACCGTCATTCTCAGTTTTCTTGCCTTCCTTAACCTGACAGGTTATAGCTTTTGAAATAGGATTGAATATCTTCTCCAATTCAAAGAATAGACTGTGTCGATCCCAATGTACGCATTCATGAATAATGGTATTGTTAACGGATCCAACATTCCTCATGAAGAATACATTGGGGTCAACTATAATAGTACCTCTTTGAACTTCCTTCTGCTTATAAACTCCAGTTTCGCTGTCATAGAATTTCGCTTCAGCATCCGCAAAGTATATCTGACCAAACACAGTACAAGTCTTTGATAGATGAATATATTCTATCGAAAGACCCATTCTTTCAACTAAATCTTCCACCTTTATAGGTACAGGCTTTTCTAAAGCTTCAGGGTAATGTCTATATAAGAAATCCTCTGCCACATCATCTAGCATCTCTTTGTACGTTATAGGCACGAGATGTTCCGATAGCTTCCCTTCTTTCTTCTGTTTGTGTCTATAATATATTTCAATATCGTATATCTGAAAATAATTAAGCCCATCTTTAAGCTCCGCTGAACATTCTACTGAAAACCACTGTGGAATGCCATCACTATCACTATAACTATGTGGCATCCTTTGTGAAATTATAATTTCAGCAGATACAACCACTTCAAATTTTAAATGGTTATTCGGGTTCTCATGGACCGTTACAAACTGCACTCTCATATCCGATAGTTCAGCTTCCTCAGGATCATCAATTATATTAGATTCTCCTGCAAATTTATCCGGGTTTTGTTCTATATAAGCATTTAGAGCTTTAAAAATATCATCAAAACACTGCTCTTCAATTAATCCCTTAAAAGTATGTAATTTCCCCAATACCACTCCTCCTTAAGCATATACGTAATCACCCCCCGAATAATTAGGCTTAGCACTTCTAATAGGAGTGATAAATTAATAACAACACAACAGACAAAAAAGTAGCCCCCTCATAACAAATCAATAATGAAACCTCTCTGCAAAATCTGCACAAAAGTTCCATAAGATTCATTATAGGGAGCTGCTTTGCTTATACCTATTCACTGCCTCCACTTTCATCATATGGACGTTTGAGCTGAATAATCTTAGGCTTTTCCTCTTCGAAGAATAATGTTCCTTCTTTAAGATGAAGAAGGTCTTCGATATCTTGACGGTAAAGTGTTATACCATGTTTTTTAAATACTTGTAGTAGTTTTTTGGGATCTACTATTTCTTCTTTTACGAGAAGATTAATAGCTCCTTGAAAAATATTATCATTCAATTTATGTGGAAAATCACCAGGCTCTTTAGTTCTCCACCCATTCTTAGATATTTGGCGCATCATGTACTGAAATTGATTGTCTGAAACTATTCCAAGCTGATGACTTCTATATGCCATTGCTTGAATTGATACTTTCCACTTCTTTTTTAAGAACTGATAATATTTCAAATCTGTTGGGTAAGCTTGAATGTCTTTTGCAAAACTTGTCTTGGGTAAAAGAAATGCACTTGCAAACATATTAGCTTGTTTTTCACGAGCCTTAAATTCTTCTTTAGTAATTAACTCTAGATTCTCACTCCATGGGTGCAACAATATATGCCCCAATTCGTGAGCCATGTCAAAATTTATACGTCCTTCTGGTCTAGTGCCAAGTGCTAAAGCAATAAAAAACATATCTTGATTACCAATGATTGTTCTTTGGCTAAAAGCGTCTATCTTATCCTCTTCTGTGCTGAAACCAGTAACGATAATGCCGTTCTTTTCTAAAGCAAATTGTAAATTCTTAATCGGGTTATCTCCCAATCCCCATAGCTCCCTTACCTTAATTGAAATCTCTTCTATTTGATTTCGTGTTTCCTCAAGGCCTTGGTCATCGAATTCATCATCTATCCCATCAAATTCAACATTGGGTATATTCAATGCTGGAAAATCAATATACTCATAGAGTACTTCATACATTTTGGCAACAAAATCCAATTTTATACTTTGAGCAGTTCTATTTAGTTTTGTTGCACTTGCCAATGATCTGAAGTAAGTAACATCGGTAATAGTCTCAAAGCTGTCTTTTTGAAAAAAGAAATCGTAAGGGATATTAAGTTCAGCTGAAAGTTTTTGCACTCGTTGATGCTCTGGGACATTCTTTTCATTTTCATAAAGAGAGATTGATTGTTTGCTAATATCTGTCCTATTTGCAAGTTCAGTAAGCGTCAACCCTCTATACAATCTAGCATTTTTCAAACGCTTCCCGTTAAATGTTTTTTTATCCATAATCTCTCATCTCCTGACTAATTATTTGTCAGGCTTGTTTTTGACCTTTCCTTAGTTTTGGTCGAAGGCCTGGCTTTATAGATACTAAACCCTCTTCCTCAGCTTCAATATTGTCATCAAAGCCCTCATCAACAAGCTCGACATCTGTAAGCCGTGCAAAGTCCGGCTTTATGTGCTCATTCAGAGATGCGGTTGTGATGGTGTTGAAATCTTTGTCCAAAAATTCCAACTGTATATCAATTAACTCATTATTCTTAGATTCATAAGCTATAACATAGTGTACATACCCGTCTTCTGGGCTAATACGACCACTTACTATATTTTCGTAGTCTCTTTCCAAATCCTCTATTTCAAAAGGATACATGTCCATTAAAGTAAGTTGTTTCCCTTGACCTTCATACTCGCCATTTTCTTTATAAAGCAATGTATGAAGATAATGAGGTTTATTTCTTTGTTTTTTAGGAATTGACCGTAGGGTCTGCTGCGTTGTAACCGTATATGTGACTTTTTCTCCATGATCAACGATTATTCTTCCTTGCCAACTCGAACGATTAAATGGTAACAACTCAATGTCATCATTCACCACAAGGTTCTTCAGATTATCATTTATGAAATCACCTCTAAGATGAGCTAATGCGTTATTTGTTTCCTTATAATGTTCTCTCAGATATTGAGGAACATCATCTGCAACTGCTTTATCTACACACCGAACTATTCGTCGCAATAAATTTTCATTGATTTTTATACCGTCCAACCAAACCACCTCTTTTCCATTATCTGTTTTCTATTTTTACATATTAATTAATTTTTGTCAAGTGGTTTGTGCAATTTATATTTCTCTGTAAACCAAAATAACCTGAAAGCTATGCTTTCAGGTCTAGATTTCAACTACATATATTCCTTAATCTGATTCAATATTGCTTCTGCTATAGCCTTACCTAATAGAGGGGGAACTGCATTACCCACTTGCTTCATTTGTGATGATTTTTTACCATAGAATATAAAATCATCTGGAAAAGACTGAATTCTAGCCGCTTCCCTAACAGTTATACATCTATTGAGAATAGGATGAGTAAATCTTCCGGAAGAAGGCGTATCAAATCTTGTCGTTATAGTCACCGATTGCTCGTTTGCTATCATACGTGACCAAGTACCACTATAAATTGATTTTGTTAATAACTCCTTAGGTAATACCTCTTTCCCCATTCCAACAGGAATCATCTTTAGTTTATTTATTGCCTCCTGTGAATGTCTTGTTGCGACATGATTATATAAAGTTTCCATTTTACGACGCATTATCTTTTGATATTCACTTTTTGCATCAAATCGATATTCCTGTTCTTCAGCTCCTTCTCCAGATTCAAGAAAAGCCAAATCACTAATTGCTTCATCAATTGTAACTTTGACTCCATTGCCAGTTGGCAGCATAATTTTCGTATGACCTAAACTGCCTAAAATAAATGCTCTTCTTCTAAGTTGCGGTACTCCAAAATCTCCTGCATTTAGAATATTGCAATCTAGTTCATAACCAATTTCTCCAAAAATCTGTTCAATCTCATCTTTAAACAAACCATTTTCAGTTGTCAAAAGGTTGGGGACATTTTCCATTAAAAAAAATTTAGGTTTAAGGTATTTTACAACTTCAAAAAAATATCTGAAGAGGAAATTTCTCTCATCATTTATCGTTTTTCTACTACCTTTTTGAGAGAACCCTTGGCATGGAGGACCTCCAACGACAATATCAATCTCACCCTTATACGGTCCGAATGTCTGCACTATATCTAATTTAGTAATGTCCTCATTTATCATTTTTGTTCCGTTGTGATTTTGTGTATATGCATAGGCGATTTCTGGATCAATTTCATTAGCTAATACTACTTTGTATCCTGCTTCCATAAATCCATATGTTAATCCTCCTACTCCTGCAAATAAGTCAACAATCTTTAGCATTTTCAACTCTCTCCTAAGCTCCATTGATTATCTTCAAGTCAAATTTATGACCTGTTTCAATATCAGATATTCTTTTTAGGGCTACATTAAAGTAATCTTCTTGGAGTTCAATTCCAATAAAACTCCTTCCATGTCTCTTAGCTACAACTCCTGTTGTTCCGCTTCCCATAAATGGATCCATTACTACCTCGCCGGGGTTAGATAGAATCTCGATAAAGTGCTTGATAACACTTTCCGGTTTTTGAGTAGGATGACCTCCATATTTTTTTTCGTTTCCAGGTGTTAGTGATGTTTCAATAAAATCATGTATTGCTTTAGAATCATTATTGAAAGTCCCTGTTCTTGCTTTATTAACAAAATAAACCCAGCCTTCTACTGAGTTAATGAAATGTAAATTCATATTTCTTGGCATTGGGTTTGTCTTATGCCAAATCCCAGTAGTTTTATAATACAATTTATTTTTCTCTGCTAACTTAATTAAAGTTTCAATTTTTATAAGTGACATGAAGACAATCATAGATCCACCCTTTTTTAGAATTCGGGTTGACTCTTCAAAAAAATCGTCCATGTTTTCGACCCATTCGTCGTACTCTAAATCATCCCATCCAGCATCGCCAAAAAAATTATCTCTCATTTTTTTGAGATTTGTATCTCTGTTTCTCATAAAATTCCCCAGATTATATGGTGGGTCTGTCACAATGAGATCCACACTATCATCTTTTAAATTTTTCATTGCTTCTAAACAGTTTCCTTTTATCAGCATCATATTAGTGTCCATTACATCTCTCCTTATACTAATAACTCGATTAAATGATCTTTAAATTTTTTATCATCTCGAACATACATTAAATCTACAGCTCTTATTTTTAGTTCTTTATCGTCTGATTCATTATTGAATATATAATTCCCTACTACACTACTTGAATCAGTTGTTTTAGGATACATTAAAATAGCTGTATTAACATCAGGTATTGCAGAAATATACGCATTCATTTGATAAACATCTGACTCTTTAGCAAATTTTTTTGTCACTTTCCACTTGGTATCAACCACGATATTAGCGCCTTCACGAGTTTTTATCAAGATGTCTGGCTTAAGTTTAATTTTTTTTGAGGTTTTAGAAGAATCGGTTACCAGATAGTTCTTTCCGTCTTGATATATAATTCTCGAGCCAAATATCTTCCTGTAAGACTTGAAAATAAACATTTCAAATATTTTGTTCATGTCAAAAAGCATTGAAGATATGTCTTTATTTCCGCTACTTAAACTTACTGAGTAACCTTCAAGAAATAAATAACTATACTCAACGATTTCACTGATTCTAGAATTAATTGCATTGATTTGAATCTTTATGTCATTAAACTGTCTAACTGTAAGTTTTGATACATCTTCAAAATATACTAAAGCAGTTTTAATTCTCTTAATATTTTCATAATCTCTACTGATTTTTTTCATTTCAAGCAAAGTGTATTTAAAAAGCTTATTAATGTCATTATCCACTTCGAGTTTCGAGTATTTGCAAACAAATCTAGTTGGATTTAATATATTCTTGTTGATGTGCTTGGAAAACACTATGCTGCCCTTTACAGTTGATATATTCCTAACTACTTTACTATAGGTGGATACAAACCCCTCTCGAATATAAAAATCAATATTTTCAAGGTAGTTGGAGATAAGGATTTCAATTAGTCCATTCTTAGAAAAATCCACCTTCGATTTGATATTTCTTTTGTTTGGTATATTATGTCCAACGTTAAACATGTGAAGTAAGATTTCTTTTAAATCTGAATAATTGTAAGCTCCTGCTACTTTAGGTAATATCTCAATGGAAAGTCCAGGTAAACTGATTACACCTACCCATTGTTGAGGAACTATATATCTATTCCCCCACTTGAAGATCCCTCTGCTATTAATGTCAATAACTCTAATTGCTTCAACATCAGATCTAGAAATTTGCTTTTTAGATAAATCTCTCACCTTTCCAATATTAATTTTTTCATGCTCAGTTACAGTTAAAATCATAACGTCACTCCATCGTAAATCTTTACGATAGCATCTTTATTAAAATGTACATCTAATGAATAAACTCTTTTTGATTCAATAACATAGTCACCAACATAAGTTAATAGACTGTCGACTTCTAACTCTTCATGGCTGTAAATTGGATTTGAAACCAATTCGCCTGTTTCATCAATATCATTAAAAACTACTTGGATTTTTTGTAAATCATCAAAGAAATACTCTTCTAGTAGTGGAAAAATCTTTTTCTGTATAACAGCTTTTACGTCAGTCCAGCTTCCTACTTTCATAAAGAATGCATGTCCAATGATATAGTTGGTATCTAGCAGTAGCTCAATCCTTTTATTTATTACTTTCAATAATTTTATTACATCAATTCCATCAACGTTATTTGGATTAAAACCCTTTAACGACAAAGCTTTCTCCAATTCCTTATAATCACATGGAAAAACAACAAAATCAAATCGCCTTCTCAGTGCAACATCTATGTTAGCTATCGATTTATCAGCTGAATTCATTGTTCCGATAACATTAAGGTTATTTGGCACCGTAAACTTAGACTTAGAATATGGAAGTACGGCTTCTAACTCGCAATATTGACCTTCTCGCTTGTCCAATTCTATTAAACTAATTAACTCACCAAAAACTTCTGAAATATTCCCTCTATTGATTTCATCAATAAAGATTGCGTATTGTTTTGACGGATTGTTCCGTGCTCTTTCACATATCCTTTTGAATACACCGTCCTGTGGGTTGTAATTCAATAAATTTGTAACCGGATCAACACTGGGTCTAATACCTTCAATAAAGTCTTCATATGAAAAAGACTGATGAAAAGTTACAAAATCATATCTCTTTTCAATCTTTTGTTTTTGTATATAGTTAATCAGAAAGTTAGGATCAAACTCGAGTAAACCTAATCTATCTACGAACCACTTACCTGCTGTTTCAAAAAATATCCGTGGTTGTTTTCTTGTTAAACCTATTGTTGATTCACTTTTCGAGTGTTCCTCCAGGACATCTGACACTGTCCTTGTATGACCAAGGCTAAGCGTGTTAATTTTATTCACTATCTCCGGGGATGACATAGGATTATTGTTTTGCAATATAATAAGAGTTATTAATAACCAATCATCTGATTTCAATGTATACGCAGACTTAATATCATTGTCTTCAATTTCATAATCAGTATATTTTTCAATCTGCCTTTGCATAAAATATGTCTTTCCAGTCCCAGGTGGACCATAGAAAATTATATTCTCAGCCATATGACTACCTCCTCACAATTTTTTTGAGACCCAATAAGACTTGATTTTCTTCAATGACATCATACTCCGATGCATTATATGCACTAAAGGCAACTTCAAATTTTTTTCTTGATATAAAGCCAATTTTCTCAATATAATCTTCACTACCTGCAATTCTCAATTGGTCTTTTCTTGGATTTCCGCCTTCTAATCTTTCTCTTGCTTGATTGTAGTTGTAATTGAATCCGTAATCATTTACCACTTCGGATAAAAAGTTCCCAACTACTGAGTTTTCACAATCTAAAACTATGTACCGAATTTTTCCATTCTTCTTGTTAATATCAATTGATCCACGTCCGTCAAACATACCTGCAATAAAACACCTTTTTACTTCTTGTGATGATGCAAACAAAGCAGTTTTTATATCAGGAATCATATCGTTGAGAGGTGTTTTATTCTTACTTTCAAAAAAAGTACCAAAACCTGATAATCTTCCAAACTTCCCTGAGTCTAAATTATTAGATTTAATAGTCGTGGACATCAAAGTTTCATTATTCAACTTAGCAGCAGATGCCTTAATACTAATAAAGTGTTCCTCAAGCTCCTCAGGAGTAAGGTATCCTGGATTGTGTCGAACTGGAGCAATCCAAAATAATCGGTCATTTCTTGTAACATTTTCATTTGCAGCAAATATGCCCCCCAAGAAATACGCACTTTCATTAATTAAGTATTTTGTTCCCATTTCCAAGTCAATGTTTAACTCTTGATATTTCATATCATTCACCTCTCCAATCTACTTATTGTCTAAATTTGATGCCATCCCTTTTTCCACCCATGCATCAATTTCACTAATTTTAAATTTCCAAAGCTTCCCTACACGATGGCACGGAATACTATCATTTCTAATCCACTTATGAATAGTATCTTTATTAACGCCTAAATGTTGAGCAATTTCCTTTGTTGAAACCCAACGCTCATTTGATGTTTCGTTCAATTAAAGCACCTCCTAATCAATACTTCTTTTATTTTATCATTTATCATAATCTATGTATATATTTTTATATGATTTGGTATGATTTAGTCGATTTTCTACGTGTGTATCTTTTGCTAAACGGTTGAACCCTTAAAGCAAAACTACATTTGTATGGGTGAGCACAATCCATCTCTTTTTTCTTATCACCTTAAAACACACCCGAAATCTATAACTTTACTCACCATCAAAAATAAAGAAACCCCTGAAAACACCGTAAATACGCCATTTTCAAGGGCAACTACATCTATTTTCTTGTCAGCAATGCAACTGTCTCAACGTGCACCGTATGCGGAAACATATCCACTGGCTGTACTTCCATAGTCTTATATCCCTTATCCTCTAATATTTTCAAATCCCTCGCCAACGTACTTGGATTACATGAAACATATACTATTTTATCCACCTGCATTTTTGCAATAGTATTGAGTAGTATTTCATCACATCCCTTACGTGGAGGGTCTACTACTACCACATCTGCATGACAGCTTTCTTTATATAATGTAGGAATCACATCTTCTGCCGCTCCTGTATTGAATTCCACATTATCTATATTATTAATATCTGCATTTATCTTTGCATCTTCAATAGCCTGTGGTATTATTTCTACCCCTATCACCCTTTTGGCTTTTTGAGCTAGAAAAAGTGATATGGTTCCAATACCACAATATAAATCGAATACAATTTCATCTCCACTTAAATCGGCATACTCCAACGCTTTATTATATAGCACATCAGTCTGTACTGGATTTACTTGATAAAATGACATAGGTGAAATATTAAACTTAATTTTACCAATATAGTCAACGATGTAATCCGTACCCCACAAAACTTTATTCTCTGTACTAAGAATAACATTTGTCTTTTTTGTATTAATATTTTGCATTATACTTTTAAATTTATAATCAGCTGTATTAATCTGCATTATTTTGTTTATCAATTCCTGAGTGTAAGGTATATCTATTCCATTGGTGACTAGCACGATCATCACTTCACTAGTTTTAAAACCAATACGTGTATATATATGACGAATTAATCCCCTTCCATTCCTTTCATCATAGGCAGTTATATTGTATTGCTGCATCCATTCTTTTACGACTGTAATAACAATATCATTCACTTCATGTTGGATATGGCAAGTATCCATTTCAATAATGTGATGACTTCTTGGTGCATAAAAACCAATGTTGATTTGATTAGATAATTCATCTGAATCAACTGGGAATTGTGCTTTATTCCTATATCTAAATATGTTATTCATGCCAATCGTATCATGTACAACCACATCTTCAAGCTTACCAATTCGTTTCAGCGCATCTATTACTTTTTGCTTCTTAAATTTTAATTGTTCTTTATAGTCAATGTGTTGTAATTGACATCCACCACATTTTTCAAACATAGGACAAATAGGATTCTTTCTGTTTTCCGATGGCTGTATGATCTCAATTAATTTGCCATATGCATATCTACTTTTTATCTTTAATACTTTCACTTTAATATAATCTCCAGGAATGGCATGTGGTATAAATATTGTGAAGTTTTCAATTCTCCCTACACCTTCGCCATCATGTCCAATACCACTTATATTCATTTCATAGTATTCATTTTTTTTGACAGGAACTTGTTTTTTAATTATGATCACATCCGTTTATAATTTAATTGTTTCTTCTAATGCAATTCAAAGTATTAACTTATCGATTGAAGGAAATTTTTCATCATTTCAATTGAAGTCTTTGCGGCCATTTCAAGAAATTCTTCATAGTGCATATCCGATGAATCATCTCCGCTGTCCGATACAGCTCTTACCACTCCAAAGTCTATTCCGTTTATGTAACAAACTTGTCCTATACTTGCACCTTCCATTTCACATGCCATTGCTCCAAACTGGTTCACAATTCTATCTAAATCTTCTACTTTGTTTATAAATTGATCGCCCGTTGCAATGGTACCTGTATAGACATTTAAGTCTTTGATTCTATCCGCTGATTCTCTAAGCTTTTTAACTACTGACGAAGAACAAGGAATTTTAACTATATTAATTCCAGATATTAAGCCAATTGGATCTCCTATAGCAGAAGTATCCATATCATGTTGTACTACTGCTTCTCCTATTACAATATCACCAATTTTCACTCCACCAGATATTCCTGCCGCAACACCTGTATTTATTATCAAGTTTGGTGAATATTTCAAAATCATAGTTTGTGCACACATAGCCGCATTTACTTTTCCAATACCGCTTACTGCAACAACAACATCATTTCCGAAAAGCTCACCACTACAAAATTCTATATTGCTTATTGTTTCTGTTTTTAAATCTTTAATCTGATTTTTTAGTTCGTCTACTTCTATTTTCATAGCACCAATAATACCTATTCGCATAACAAACCCCTCCTTTATTTAGGATAATTTAAGTTCTTAGCACCTATATTGTTTAATATATTTTCAATATATTTTTGGGCTAAGTATTTAGCCATTGGTAGGTTCATATCTAAATAGCAACCACAATCTCTTGCAGATGCTCCTGGAATGTCTCCTTCATAATCTGCAATAAATTGAAACATTCCTTTTAGTAAGTCTACAATTTCTTTTGATTCATAGTCACCTTTTAGGATTAAATAGAAACCTGTACGACATCCCATTGGTCCAAAATAGATAGTTTTTGAATCATAGTCTTTGTGATTTCTTAAAAAAGTTGCACCTAGGTGCTCAATTGTATGTACTTCAGCTGTATTCATGACAGGTTCAAAGTTTGGCCTTGTCATTCTTATATCAAATGTAGTTAATACATTATCACCAACTGTATCTTTTCGTGATACATATACACCAGGGTATAATTCTAAATGATTAACGGTAAAACTTTCAATCTTCTTCATCGTACTCCTCCTCTGTATATTGTTTTTTAGTAATTCTTTTCTCTTCATACATTCTTGAATCAGCAATATGCATTATCTCGTCAATGGTTTGTCCATTATCTGGATATGCTGCAAAACCTAAGCTTGGTTTTATTTCAATATCTATATCCTCATAAATAAAACGAAAAACTACTTCTGCCCTTATTTTTTGTTCAATATATTTCATATCTTTCAAATCTTTTTGACCTGAAACAATAACGAGAAATTCGTCACCTCCTAATCTAAAGGCTTTTTTCTCTCTTACTACCACTGATTGTAATCTATTCGCAAATTCAATTAAAACCATATCGCCTATTTTATGCCCATAATTATCATTAATCTTCTTAAAGTGATTAATATCTAATAGAAAAACGCCAATCAGGTCATTATTTATTTCTTCTTTTTTAGAAAGTACTTGATAATAATACTCCAAATAGTTTCTGTTATGTAATCCTGTTAAATAGTCATTCATAACTTGGTGATTTAATTTATTTTTAGTATTCATAAGCGTAAATAACAAATACCCTATAATTAAACTAAATAGTATTGTTATTACTTTTAAACCCTTAAACTGTATTGAACTTTTTTCCCAACCGTCATATGGCTCCACAGCAATTTTCCAATTCTTATTTAAAATTTCTAAGTCTAATACTAATCCATTACGATCTAAAATTTCTATATCTCCATAAAACGGCATGAGTGGAAAATGTTCTTCGTTGAAAATAGCAATATTTAACTCTAATTCCTCAGCCTCTTTCTCTAGTTGAGCCAAATATTTATCACCGTCTAAAACAATACTAATTTGTCCCCAATATTGCTCTTTTTTCATTAATGGAAAACGAGCAATAAATCCTGTTCCTCCCTGTACTAACTCAACTGGTCCTACAAATAGAGGATTTAATGTATTCTTTACTTTAAGTATATCAGATCGTTGACTTGGTACTGTTGTCAAATCAACACCTATCGCTTTTTCATTACCTTCTTTCGGATAATTCCAAATAATTCTAGTATCTTCTATAATACCTATATTGCGAATAAGTGTTCTTCTATTTGATATTAACCGTTCTAAATAAATATTTGCTTCCTCTTCTGATATGTTTGAATTGATTTCAATATATGTCATATAGCCTTTTAATAAACTTGTGTTTTCATTAATCAAAGCTTCAGCACTTGATTGGAATTGTAAAAATTTTTGTAATATTTCCAATCTTTCTTTCTGCTTATTTTGATTATCAACAGAATTCATAGCAAAGAAAAGAACTAAAGCAATTACCAAACTTGTTGTAACGCTAATAACCAATGAAAATATTAAATATTGTCGATTCGTTTTAAAATTCATATTTATCTCCTCTTTAACCCTATACCTTCCCTATATATTAATAATAATTGAAAATGGATAAGATTACAACAAAAAAAGAGAGATCCTTTTAACATAAGTCAACAAGATATCTCTTCCCCCAATTATTAATATTAACTATGGATATAGTCTTCCTATTGCACAGGTTCTCCTTTGATACCACGAACACATTTCGCTTCATTGATTTTCTTGTGGACAGACTCTCCCACACACTGCTGGCAAAGATGTATAGGAAGATAATACTTTATATGCCTTTTTAACCTCACCAGCTTTGACCTCATGAATAAAGGCTGGAATATCTATTCCCACTGGACAACCAGTCATACATGAATTATGTTTGCACTCAAGACAACGTGGAGCCTGGAATGTAATACAGATAAAATAAAGATAAGAATAATCAATGGATATGGTGCTGCATCTTTGTGCAATGGTACAAAACCAACTTCATCTAGTACGATAAGATCGGTTTGCTTAAGGACATTTATCTTATCGATTGCGGTTCTGTTCATGACCTTAAATTTTGATTTTATAACAAGTTTTCTATATATTCTCTTGAGTCCACTAAACCCTTCCTGTGGTTTCCGTCCTCATCAGGTGCATATTCTATCGTCAAATATCCTTCATATCCATGTGATTTGATATGTTCTAACAGTGTTTTAAAATCCACAAAGCCTTTTCCTATCATGGAACCTGTCATCTTCGTTCCATCTATTCTTGTGTCAGCATACCTATCATCTGCATCTGCATACTGCATATCCTTTAGATGAATATGAACTATATGGTCTGCAAAAGCATTGAAATAGGTTACTGGCTCTTCCTTTACAAGCAATGTATTCCCACTGTCATAAACAACTTCAAGTCCTGGAACACGGTCAAGCACATACTGCATTTCATCCACTGTACACAACGGAATTCTTAAATCTGGAGTATCCTCTGCAACAATATGAATTCCTTTTTTCTTTGCATATTCTACTACCGGAATCCAGTGTTTTATCAGTCTATCAGCCAACTCCTTCCTTTGATAGTCTGCAATATTCTCCTGCGCTCGTGGATCAAGCATTACAACCTTAGCATTAAGCGTGACAGCATCATCAATTGCCTTTTTTGATGCTTCGATGATATTTGTTGAATCTTCATCCTTCATAGAAGTAAATGCCCCAAAACAAATCACACTGGCTACCTTTAAATTCCGTTTTATTATTTGATCTTTGATATAGTCGATACCAAATGTATCAATCTCAGATTCCGTAATATCTATTGCTGCATAACCCGTTTCTTTTATGACATCCAACATCTCTTCATAGTCTTCCATTGCTTCTTCTTTATCCTGACTGATATGCATTTTCATGAGGATGAGATACGACAACTTAATTGTCATTAGACTTATCTCCATACTAAAATACCTCCTTTTTCAAATCCAGATATAGAATTTCATCTTCTGTTAATTCAATATGTAGCGCACCAATATTTTCCAGCATACGCTTTGCATCCGAGGTATTGACAACTCCAAATGTATTGATATTTTGTTTAAATAACCAGGCCATGGCAATCTGTGGTACACTACAATTTTTCTTCAACGCTATAGTCTCACATCTACGTAAGCGTTCAAAATTATCAAGGCTCCCATATCCTTTCATAGCTACTTTATCCATCACTTCACTTGCCTTTTCCATCTCATTTCCTTTTACTTTTCCAGAGAAAAGCCCTCTTCCAAGACTGGAATATGCAATGACTGGCATCTTATTTTCCCCATACCATTTTCTCGCTTCTTCATTCTTCGAACCTGAGATTGTGATGCATCCACCACCCCATGGATCCTGCACCTGTTCAGCCAAACCGAAATTAGGACTGGATACTGAAAATGGAATCAGATTATGCTTATAAGCATACTCATTCGCTTCTTCAATTCTGTGATGTGTCCAATTCGAACCTCCAAAAGCACCAATTTTCCCTTCGGCATACATCTCATTGAAGACCTCAACAATTGATCCAACCTCTACCTCTAAGTCATCCCTATGTAGCAAATAAATATCAATATAATTGGTTTGTAAATACCTTATAGATCTCATAAAA
Source organism: Clostridia bacterium (assembly GCA_963662695.2). GTDB lineage: Bacteria > Bacillota > Clostridia > SK-Y3 > SK-Y3. The sequence continues at coordinate 780,989 of CAXXDC010000002.1, forward strand.
TCCTTACGTATTTCTTCTTCATTAATTCTTTTTTTACCGAACATACTTGGATGACCACATTTTGATAAAATGACAACCTTATCCCGCAATCCTCTTTGTTCTATCCAATACCCTAGTGACTTTTCCGACATCATATATCCTCTAGCCGTATCAAATGTATTCACACCTGTTGCGTAAATTGCATCCAATAGTTCATTGCTGTCTCCTCCCATAAAAAATGGCTGATTTGCAGTTCCATACAGAATTCTGGAAACAGGCTTATTCACATATGGGATTTCTAAATATTTCATTCCTAACAATACTATTCCTCCTTCGCTGTTTATTTTTCATCTTTTAAATGTACTCCTAATCAATATCACAAAAATTATAATAAAAAAGAACAAAGTCATGAATTTCTCCATAACTTTACTCTAAAATTTTGCCATTTGCATATCTCTATGATAGCATATCTGGTGTAAATAAGCCAATCGGTTCAAAGGTGGATTCTAACGTGATTGTTTTGTCAGTTTCACAACTCTGCACCAACGCATCTGCACACTCTACCAAATGTGCTGCGAGGGATGCATCTGTCAATGGTGTACGCCCAGCTTTCATTGCCGCTGCCATTTCAGCAACACCTATTCCACGTGAATCATCAGAAAAATCATTTACAAATGGGATTTCCACTAACTCAACCTTCGTACTAGAAATTTCTCGTATCCCAGCAACCCCCTTTTGCATCATTACTTTACCATTGAAGGTATTTGTATCCCCCAAATATAAAATGCCTTTCGTTCCATAGATTACGAATTCCGGGATTTCAGGCCATATACTATCTCCGTTGGCGTTTACAGTAATTTGGACACCACTTTCTAACTGCATAGCTGCTGTTACACGATTTTCACTTTCTATCGTATAGGAATCCCCTCGACTACTGATTCGATTCGGACGGCTAGTATCCCAAAAACCACAGATTCTTTTAACTGGACCAAATAGTCCTAACGCACCCGTCATAGAGTAACACATTAAATCACGATAGATACCAGCACCTGGATCACTTGCAGCAGGCATAAACTCTCTGAGCATATTTAAATCACGATTTACTGATAGATGACATGACGTCACCTCTCCAATAATTCCGTCACGGATTGCTCGATTAGCCGTCTGCAAGCCTGCTCCCAAAAATGTATCCGGCGAACTGCAGATATAAAGTTTTTTTTCCTTTGCAATAGCTAGCAATTCCTTTGCTTGTTCGTAATTTCCTGTTAAAGCTTTTTCAGTATAGACATTCTTTCCTGCCAATAACGCTTTTTTCAAAATACCATAATGCGCAGAAGGTGGCGTCAAATTTAGCACAATATCAATAGAATCGTCCATCAAAATATCATCCAATGTTGATGCTTGTATACCATATTTTTCTGCCTTTTTGGTTGTTTCCTCCATGTCTAAAGAGCAGCAAGATACAACTTCTAGTCCATCAAATCGGTTAATCATATTTGTTAGGTATATGTCACTAATACCTCCACACCCAACAACACCAACTCGTGTTAATTTATTATTCATATTATTACTTCCTCTCTTACTTTAAATTATTAGCAAAAATTAGTGATTTAATGCTGATTTAAGCTTATTCGCCAAGTTTAGTAAAACGGTTGTTAATGGCCAATGCAGGGTCTTCGGGTACATCAATACCTATGGTATTATCAGAAACATCAATATCGTCAATAGCTTTTAGTTCCTTTTTGGCGAACTGTGGTAACCACTCAGCCTCAGCTTCGAACATCTCTCGCACCATCTTGCGACATTCGTTCAGTGTAAGCTGAGTAGAAGTCAACGGATCCATTGCAATTGCCCAAAAAGCCAGCTCTGCATCACCAGTTATGGCAGCCTGAGATGCTAGACTTTGGGTGGTCAGATTACTCTGGTTCATAGCAGCTAGTTGTATTGGTAAATCCCCTATATGGAAAGGATGCAATCCATGCTTGTCGGCATAAACAGGAACTTCCACTGTTGCATCATCTGGTAAATTTGTGATGTATCCTCGATTAGGTACATTTCCACTGAATTTAAAAGGATTTCCAGTTACAATAGCTTCAATAATGTAAGAGCAATACTCCTTGGAACGCGGTTCGAGTTCTCCGCTTTCTATGGACATGACATCAGTATCGCGAAACTTTTCTGCAACAGCAGTACTGAACTTCAAATATGCGCCAGTTTCACCGCCAAACATAGGTTCATCACAATATTGTTTGAGAGCTTGTTCAGAGCTACGGAACCAAGGCAAATACTCTGACAAATGTCCAGTGGATTCAGTCATGAAATAGCCACACTGCCGCATCACTTCACCACGGACTTTTTCATTCTTGAAGTATTCGGGTTTTTCCATATTTTCTTTTAGAATAGGATACAAATCCTTACCTTTGTGTTCAAGCTTTAAAAACCAGTCCATATGGTTGATACCAGCGTTTATGAAGTCAATCTCATCCTTTGGGGCACCAGTATATTTAGAGATTAGATCCATTGTAGTCTGCACACCATGGCACAGACCCACAGCGTTCATATTGGTTGCGCGGGTCATAGTAGTGCACACTGCACCCATGGGATTGACATAGTTTAGAACATATGCATCGGGGCATAATTCGTCCATATCCTTGCCAATCTCCATAAGAACAGGAGCAGAGCGTAGAACACGAAATACACCGCCAGGACCCATTGAATCACCAATACATTGATCCACACCGTATTTCAACGGGATTTCAATATCATGTTTATATGCTGCAATACCACCAATCTGGAACGTCATGATAACAAAGTCTGCATCCTTCAGTGCATCACGTCGGTCAGTAGTACAATAAATATTTGCGTCAATATTATTTTTTTCAATAATCATGTCCGCATACTGCTTCATTTTTTCTAACTTCCACATTGTAGGCCCCATAAGAACATAAGTGGAACCTGCCATACATGGAGTATTGAACATATCGTTCAAGAACTGTTTTGTAAAAACAATACTGCCTGCACCTATAATAGCTATTTTACTCACATTCAACTTCCTTCCATTTTTAAATTTTGTCAAATAAGATATTTAGACTAAAAAAGTGTATCATTTGTTCTTATTAGCCTTATTAATCAGATCCATTAGTTTTTCCGTTTCTACTTTACCACCACCTGCACCCATAACCCATGAAAGTGGCCAGCGATACATCATCGCAAACATTGGATGATCAAGACCTCCAGGCAGAATATAGTTAATGATTTCTGCCCCCCTATTGTTCTTTAGTACTTCCTGAATCGTAGAGTTCAATGATAATTCAGTCATAGCTTCTCCTTTCTTGATTCCATGAATCACCGAAATTCTGATATTATGATGTATACATACCGATACGACTTCAATCATATAAAGACTTTATTTCAGCTTTATACCTGCCGCTTCGAATTTTGGAATATACCGCGTTATTGTTTCTACAAATTCCTCATCTCTGTATAAATGCTCTAATAAAAGTGGCATTTCAGGGTCAAGTTCATCAATCTTACGTGCATAGTGCATAATATCAACCACACCTTCGCCGCAAGGGACTTCATTTATGCATACAGACATCCCTATAGAAAGCTTGCAATCCTTCATATGACAGCTCTTTATTTTTGGCCCGAGCAATTCAAATGCGTGGTCAATAGTCTCATTATGATGCGTATATATATAAGGATTATTAATGAGGTTTACGACATCCATATGTACAGCTAAACGATGCCTATTTACATCCTTTATAAACTGCAAATACTCTTCTGGTGTAGTCGGAAGCATCCACTGCATTATTTCTAATACATAATATGTATTCGTCGGCTTTACACTATCGAGCAATCTCTGAATAACTTCAATATTCCGCTCGTATGTCTCACGGCTATAATTCTCTTTTGAAACAAAAAACCACGGTTGCGTTTGGACACCTCCCGAAACATTAACACAACATTTTGCTTTTACATAATCGGCAAGTTTTAATTGTCCCTCACAGAACTTGTAATTTTTCTCCGCCTCCTCCTTCGTGGATACATGGGGAGAATTCCAAACACCAACCTCTGCAATGCAAATATCATATGCTTTTGCCGCTTCAACATACTGGTCAATTAGACTTGCTGACGCAGTGTAATTTACTGGAAATGATGAAGCACTACATCCAATTTTCCTCAAATCTTCCGCCCATTGCGTAGGAGATGAGTGTTTCATTACATGTGAAATACCTAATCTCATAGTTTCCTCCATTCCGCGCCACTTCGCTTAGGAGCTACCTCAAAAAAAATAAACCATATATTTTCCTGTACTGATTCCATACCTTTCATTCCAATATTGAATTTTTCAACTTCTTCAGCAGTATGTGACTGGTTAAACCGATTTTGGGCAAAATCTTTAAAATCCTTGTTTTTGAGAATGAATTTTTTTTTCATTCCCAAACAATCACAGTAAAAATGTAGAGATTTTTTCAGATCTTTTACCTTAAAGGCTAAATGTGCAGTGTTATTAAATTTCATACGCTTTTGATCTCCTTTTATTTTTTTATATTTTACATTTGAGAATACTCGGAAAATCCTTGTAGAGTATTCTAACTTAGCACATTGGTAATTGCTACCTAATCATCTTTTATTATATAATTGCTTTTTTTATAGGTATTGCATATTTTTGCACGATGTTATATAATTTTGTCATATAAAGCAATGAAAGGAGTTTATATGACTGATCTCATATCGTTCTGTGAGTATTTTTATAATACTTCTCGAATCCCAGTGTATCTGTATTCCGGTGGGGTGATTTCTGCATGTTTTCCAGCACAGGCATCCAATGCCCTGCCTCCACAAATCTACAGAGACCAATTGTTAGCAGCTCAATTTCCGGTCTCATATACGAAAACTACATTATTGTCCTCATATGGATATATTCAGATATCCGGAACAGATTCCGAACTTATTATAGGCCCAGTCAACGGTCTACCTTACAAGGAATATGACCTCAGTAAGATGGCAAAAGAATATCTAATTGATGCCAGTAACTTTGTATCCTTTTCAAGCAATATCTGTAATATACCCACCATCTCGTTGGATTCTTTCTTGAGCATACTACTCTTTATAAACTTCACCCTTAATAATACAAAACTAAGCAAGGTTGATATAGCTTTACGCAATAAAGAATCCGTAGCGAACTTGTCTACTCATGAAATGTATTCATCCAGAAACTATGATAAAAAAGATGAAGGAATTTTTGATTTAAAATATGATGTAGAGACGACATTATTGAGATGTATTGAAACTGGTAATATCGATGAGTTGAAACATTTTACGGAACGCTCTAAAACAGTGATGCAAAGACCTATCGCCAATAACGAACTTCGTCATACAAAAAACCTTTGTATTACAACGCTTATCCTGGCATCACGTGCTGCTATGAAAGGTGGTCTTTCGCCCAGTATCTCGTATTTTCTGTCTGATATCTATTTTAATCAGATAGAACAAATGACAAATATAAAGGACTTACTTAGTCTCTTAGTTATCATTCAGGAAGACTTCTGCCGACGAACTGCCAGCACCCATATCTCCCTCACTACGGATGACGTATTAAGAAAAGCCATTGACTATATCCGTGCGAATACCAACCAGAACATTACTGTTGCTGATGTAGCAGAATTTACAGGCTTTTGCTATACCTATTTATCAAAAAAGTTTAAAAAGGAATTGGGCTTTCTACCCAGCGACTTTATAAGGCGCTGTAAGCTGGAGGAAAGTTGTGAACTACTCATTTATTCAGACAAAAGTTTAAGTCAGATAAGTTCTTTTTTATGTTTTTCCAGCCAAAGTCATTTTCAAAATGCTTTTAAGAAACAATACGGTATAACGCCACAGTCTTATCGAAACTCAAAATGGCAAGAGACAAGACTTAAATAATCTCATTCTACACTTTATACAGGATCTCAAATATAGTTGCACTATAATATTAATATTCTCTAATTTTTTTTGGTATCACAATCCAGTGAACAAGTGGCTTACAGTCAGTTGTCTGTTTTTGATGAAGCTGAAAAGTTTAGTGATGAAAAAGGTATGGATGCTAAGGGCAATAAATATATCTAGTTGTAGAAATCGGGTAATCAACAAAAACCTATAATTGTTTACGCCTATCAGAAAACCCTATCAAGTACCTGCCTCACAAGCTGTTATAGGGTTTAATTGTATCTTTTAACATACCAGATCCTAAACCTGCGGCGTTATTGACAATTATGTCAATCCTCCCAAACGCATCGATTGCCGTTTAGCTGTGCTCTCAGCATCGCCACTTAAAGCGGTAAGCTTTGCCTTCTCGGCTTCGCCTAACATACTGGTGTCCACTGATACCTTTTGGGCAATTGGTTTGCGGTTGTTTGTTACAACCTTGACTCCTTCACGCGCTAGGAAAAGAGCAATACCTCTACCAACGCCCTGTCCTGATCCTGTTACTACAGCTACCTTACCCTCTAGTCTCTTGACCATTGTTGTATCCTCCCTTTCTTTCTAAATATTTTAAATATTTAGAAAGAATCTTCATATTTAGTGTATCAAGACTTAGAGGATCAAAGATATAAGAATTCTGCAGTTTTTATCAGATATATGCTTATTTTTTGTGGAACACTAGCTCCCCGCCTATGTATGTATTACGAAACTGGCGGGGCGTCATACCTGTTTCTTTTCCAAAAATATTGGTAAAATAACTTTGCGAACAATAGCCCAATTTCTCCCCGACATCTGCCAAAGGAAGAGAAGTGTTCTGAAGCAGTATCTTTGCTTGGGATATTTTCTTATGTCGGATAAAGTCAGAGATTGTCTCTCCCGTCTCCCTTTTATACTCATGGGAAAGATGGCTCGTGCTGATGTGGAGCGCCTCAGTAATATTACAAACTGAAAGCCGGTTCATAGAGATGTTCGCTAATATACAACCGACATTGGCGCACCAGTGGGGAGAACTGGTAATCTTCTTTCGAGTGGGCAACGTGATTAGCAAAATCGCAAAACATCTGATGATACAGCTCTATTAACATGTAAATCGATTTGGCTTGCTGTGCTTTTTGGGTATAGTGATGATATATCCCCGTCGCTACCATCCACGACATTCCGCCATCTATGGCAGCGCGGACGATTATGTATGGATGTTCACAAAATGAACACTTAATTTGCGATTCCTTTGTTTCCACATTATAGATAATATTTATATTAGAAACTAAAATATGCCTAGCAATTTCTGCTAGCTCATATAAGTCCAAATCTCTATCATATCTCAACCAATCCATGTAAATGGCAATCACACCTGAAGCAATATATTTTAGATGAAAGTCCAGTCCTCTCTTTGTCAAGTTTGAATTGTCACCAATATCTATCCTTAATAATTCGCTTATAATTTCTTCGCATCTCGTCAAAAAGAACTCTTTCCATCCATGGAATATGTGAGCCTTAGTAAGTGAATACTATTCGTTTACTAACAATCCGTGGTTCTATCTCGTTGGAGTAGTTAGCATAGGATTTGCTATTAGAAATGTTTTTATATATAATCGAATGAAATAAACCCACAGAAGTCAGGCTTAAAATCTGTTAAATAAATAAGAACCTTATATTTCAAATACTATAAAATTACGTTATTCTAGTCTTTTAAGAAAGATAGAATAACGTTTTAAATGTGAATTACTTTTTAATTACCTGCATCTTAGCAATAGTACTGAGTAGTATTTCATCACAGCCCTTACGTAGTGGATCTACTACTGCAACATCTGCATAATATCCTTGATTGTATAATTTGGGGATAATTCTTTCTGCTGCTCCACATTATGAATATTATTGATTTTTGCATTTTTCTTCGCATCTTCAATAGCCTGAGGGATTATTATTGGAAATTGTCATTTTGAACTAGAGCAAGACCTGCAGTCTCATAGTCATTATGAGGATTAAACTCCATCTTTACAAATTCATATGCTGCTAACGCCTTTCTGCAAGCATTGTCATTGTCATACCATACATTATTTACATAAACAAATTTTTGAATTAACTTTATTTGCATGTTACACGATAACTTCAAACGGTTTTACTGGGTTATCTCCCTTATTATAAAGATTTACTTCATAGTAACCAGTTCTAGCAAAGGAAATCGTTGAACTCTCAGGAAACTCCCCCGTAATTAACAATCCATCTTCTACTATGGAAATCGTTGAAGGCGTTATTTCCTTTCCATTTGTATCTGCAATTACCAATGCATTCACCTTATTACCTTTTAGATATAAGCCCTCTGAGTCCTTGAAGATGATCCGTATTCCATCTGGTACTCTCTGTGCACTTGAAAACTCTGGCGGATCACACAACAGATTTTCACCATAAATATGCCCTCTTGCTAAAAGAGACAGACGTTTGCCTATCGGTTTCTTATGCTTAGGATGAACATCCCACCTCATACCTGCATCAGAAGAACTTATCATCCATGTATTAGGTACTGTCTTTGATACAAATTCCTGTTGTTTGCGAAGTTCTGGATAACGTTCTCCAGTAGCTAAAAGCCATTGCTCCAATGCGGGAAGCTGTACAAACAGGAACGGTAGCTGCTCATTCCACAAATCGCGCCAGCACTCTATCAAATTCCCGAAAACAGTTCCATAAATCTCTGGTTTCTGAACATCAGCTTCACCTTGGTACCAGATGACACCGCGAATGGTGTAAGGCGCAACCTTTTTCAGCATCGTCTCATATAAACCAGATGGACGCCACTCTGAATAAGGACCTATCTGAGGCATAAACATTTTTTTCTTCTGTTCTCCCGTGAGTGTACTTAAATAGCCCATTTGCTCTTCATGGCTAAGTCCCGGATACATCATTCTGTCATTAGGATTTCTTAACGGATCTGAGTGGTCATTTGCCGGATTGGCACGGAAGGCTTCTTTATATGCTTTAACATCGAGATCCCTAGTTGCTTCTTCATACCACTCCAGCCAGGCTTTCCCTTCATTATCCTTAAGATAGTCTGAATCCATCCAGGTACAAGCCTTGGTACCGCCCCAATTACATCCAACAATTCCGATTGGAATATCGATATTTTCTTGAAGATCTTGTGCAAAATAATAGGCAACGGCTGAAAAATATGGCAAATCTTCTTTTGTGCATTTTCTCCAAATCCCGACCTTTGCATAATCGTGTTCTTCAAGCTGGCCTTCATAAAAAACCTCTGGATAATCAAAAAAATAGATATCAGTATTCATTGGTCCATTAAGAACACTTTCCTTTTCTGCATCAAAATGCATAAGATATGACATATTAGACTGTCCTCCAGCAAGCCAAACTTCACCGATACAAATATTCTTGAATTTCTGGTTATCGATACCGTCAGTAATAGTAAGCTCTAGACCCCTTTCCGCTTCCTGCGGCGGAAAAATGAGTGTCCAGTTTCCGTCATTGCTTACAGTCGCTTCCGTTACAACAGTATTCTTACCCACGAGCCTGCCTGTAACCAATTTACCATCTGTGCCAGTTCCCCATATCTTTATTTCCTTTTGACGCTGCAACACCATATTATTATCAAAAATCATTGCTACTTTTAACATTAACAACTACCCCTTTCCATGGTAATATTGTACTATTACTCAACTTACAAATTATGCACACACTTATTAACTGATTTATATTTATATTTTCACTATATCAGTTCATTTTACAATATAGGTTTAACATTGTATTGCATATACGCAAACTATATTATACTATTGTGTTATTTTAGAAAGTAACTCATTACAAAAAAGAGCGATGGCTACCGCCCCTTTTGTAATATTTATGAATTTTGTTCTTTTCCTTATTCCATTTCTACAAAAACCTCATGGGTTTCACCGTCGCCAAAGATTCCAAAGCTGTTCTTAGTCAACGTTTTTCCATCCACAGTTATTTTTGCTACTTTTGAGCCAGAGCCTTTATTAATAATTTTCACCTTATATACATCACCCCTGAACTTACGGTGCAATGTACATTCCTTCCATGCCGAAGGAATGCAGGGCTTTATCCAGATATCATCATGACCTGGATGGAACCCTAGAATGTATTGAGTAACTGCACGAAACATCCAACCTGCTGTACCCGTAACCCAAGCGAACATAGTCTGTCCCGCACGTGGATTATCAGGACCAAAATACATATTGGTCAGGACATATGGTTCACAGCCAGAATGATCTGATGGGTTCGTATTACTGTCCGGCATAATTTTAGTCATGGTCTCGTAAGCTTTATCTCCTCTACCTGCACAGCAATCAGATACTATTTTAAAAGTACCACCATGGCAATAAGGTGTACCATTTTCCCAAATGCCAGGAACAAAACCAGTTAGTCTTCCGATGGATGGATTATACCGAGTATAGGTTGGATAAAGTGTCAGCGGTCCATATGGAGAGTCAAGCTTCTCATCCAAAGCTTTCAGACATTTTTCTTTACGATCCCCTTGTACAATCCCAGACATAATGGCCCAAGTCTGGCTGTTCAAATATATGCTACCTTCCTTTTCTAGATGACTTCCTACCTTTTCCCCTTCATCGGTATAACCCGCAAGATACCATTCTCCATCCCATCCTGTATCATTGACTGCTTCCTTGATTCTATCAGCCCTATCAAGCATTTCATCTTTCAGCTTTTTGTCCTTATATAGTTTGTCCGCCATCTCTGCTACATTGTTTAACGCATAATAAAGAGCAATTGAGGTCCAAACACTCTCGCCTTTACCCCCTACTCCAATACCGTTTAAGGAATCATTCCAATCGCCTGCATGTGCCAGTACCAGATTATGTTCCCCCGTATCATCCGAGGAATAACGGACAGCTGTAAGTATATGCTCCCAAACAGTATCCTCTCCCTGGTCAAGATACGGCACCTTAACATTCAGGAAGGAATAGTCTCCTGTCTCTTTCAAATACGCGTTGATTGTAGGAGCAATCCATGTAGGTCCGTCAGAGTAGATATGCTGATCAAGAGGAAGCCATCCCCTTACACATCGACCGTCACTATATTCATACTGTAGAGTCTCCAGTATCTTTTCCTTTGCAAGTTCTGGATTGAATGAAGCAATAGCCCAAGCATCCTGAAGTTGATCTCTAAAACCTTTTCCAGTATCCCTTCCCACTTCCGCACAAAGTTGCACTTGCTGCTTCACCCATTTATTGATAAGATTATTAACCTTGCTATCTGGAATATTAATTTCAATATCCTTAGTCATATTGTTCTTTGACTGCTTCAAAACGATGAAATCGTCTTCTATTTTATTGTTAGAGAATAGTTTATCGGTAATTTTCACCGCTTCCTCCATAGAATTGGTGGCACCTAAAAGAATGTGATATGTACAGGACTGTCCAGCCTCCAAACACAAAGTGTTTTCGAGAACTCCTACCATATCTTCACACGCTACAAGACTATTTTTGCATTTTCCTTCCTTTACCGTTTCAGGCGCAGTTACATCTCCATACGTGCCCAAAAAGGCTCTCCGACTGGTGTCAAAGCCAGAAACCGGAATACTTGATGCCATAAAGCCGTTATACCAATCATGTGTGCGTTCCTGCGCTGTATTGAAGGCGACAACCAAGTTGTGTTGCTTATTATAAATTCCCTGTGTATATAGTATACTAAAAGTACCCACTATTACAGTTGAAAAATCCCCACATAAAAACTAAACTATCTATAAGAAAAAAATTATAGGTGGTATGGTGGAGATGATAAATTTGAATAAGAAGAGAAAAATTTTATTGTTGTATCGACAAGGATATAACAAATCAGAAATTTCAAGGGAGGTATCAGTTGCAAGAAAAACTGTACGGAAATATATTAATGAGTATGAAGAAAAACTCGAACAGTTAGGTGCTATGGATCACAACAATGAAGAACAGTTAAATGCGCTCATAGAATCATTAAGTGAACCACCAAAGTATGATACTTCAAATCGAAGTTGTTTAAAGCTAACAGAGGAAGTTAAGGCAGTTATTAATTCATGCCTTGAAGAAAATGATGAAAAACTAAAGAATCATAATCGAAAACAACTGATGAAAGTCGTTGATATCCATGAACTTTTAATTGAGCAAGGCTATGATATTGGATATACGACAGTAAATAATTACGTGAAAACTCAAAAAAAAGCGAAGGAGGCATATATTAAACAAATTTATCCATTAGGGGAAACTTTGGAATATGATTGGGGAGAAGTAAAATTAGAGATTGCTGGTGTTGCAAAGAGGTTTCAAATGGCTTTAATGACAACAGCTGCGGGTTCATGTCACTTTGCCATGCTTTATCATAATCAAAAGATGGAATCATTTTTAGATAGTCATATAAAGGGACTTAATTACTTTGGAGGTGTTTTTAAAGAGATCGTTTATGACAATATGAAAGTTGCAGTTGGTCGTTTTGTCTCCAAAGGGAAAAATGAGCCTACTGAAGACTTGTTTAAGTTATCGATGTACTACGGTTTTGATTATAGATTTTGCAATGCTCGCCGCGGAAATGAAAAAGGTCATGTAGAACGTGGTATTGAGTTTGTAAGACGAAAAGCTTTCGCCAAGAAATATAAATTCAATACTTTTGAAGAGGCAAATACACATTTACTTAAGGTACTGGAAGATTTAAATCGACGTCAAAGACATTGGTTGGACAATAAAAGTCCTTGGGATATATTAACTCAAGAACAACAACATATGATTAGCTTAAAGCCTGATTATGTTATTGCAAAGAAATTAGAATGCCGAGTGGACAAATACAGTACAATTACCGTTGAGCAAAATCGCTACTCAGTACCCGAATACCTTGTTGGAAAATTTGTAGAAGTGATAGTCTATTCAAATAAACTCAAGGTAAATTATAAGCACGAGTCAGTTGCTCATCATAATCGAAGTTTTGGTCATTTTGATTGGACTATGGATATTAATCATTATTTAAATACAATAAAAAAGAAACCTGGATCATTAAAGAACAGTGCAGCCATACAGTGTTCTGAACGCAGGATTCAAGAAATATACAATACCTATTATACAGGAAAACCTAAAGATTTTGTAGTACTTTTAGAAATTATTAAAGAAAAAGATTTAGAATCTGTAGAATCAGCCATTGAAGAATTGACCCAATTAGGATCTCGTCATGTCACAACTGAAAACATAAACAACCTTGTACATCAAGTGTCTGCTGTAAATATCGAGCATAATAAAGATTCAGATGATGAAATAAAAAAGAGGTCTTGGGAGCTTTTAGATAAGTTAACTATTAAGTTTTTAGAACCTGAAAATGGGAGGTCAAATATTGAACAAACAAGACTTACAGTATGTTAAAGAATATATTAAAGAGCTGAAATTAGCTGGCTTAAGTAATGTGTTGAAAGAAAAATTAGAGGATGCTTATCGTACAGATATGAGTTATGAATTATTCCTGAAAGAATTGCTTGAAATTGGTGTTGACACAAGAAGAGAAAATGGTAAAAAAAATCGCATTCGTAATGCAAAGTTTCCATATAAAAAATATTTAGATGACTTGGTATTAAAATACCTTCCAGAAGAAGCTAAAAAGCGCTTTAAAGAGCTGCGGAGCTTGAAATTTATTGAAGAAGGGCGAAATGTCATATTAGCTGGTAATCCAGGTACAGGAAAAACACATATTAGTATTGGTCTAGGTATTGAAGCCTGTAATGCTGGCTATAAAGTTCTTTTCACAACGATTCCACTTTTAATTAATGAGTTAAAGGAAAGTAGAAGCAATAGAACTCTTAAATCTTTTGAAAATAGATTTGAGCGCTATGACCTTATCATTGCTGATGAACTAGGGTACATCTCATTTGATAAAGAAGGTAGTGAATTATTATTTACACATCTGTCTTTGAGAGCGGAAAGAAAATCTACAATTATTACATCAAACTTATCTTTTAACCGTTGGGATGAGATATTTAATGATCCAGTACTTACTGCCGCCATGGTTGATAGGCTTACTCACAAAGCTTATGTCATTAACATGAATGGTAATTCTTACAGGACAATGGAAACGTTAAATATGAGCAACTAATTTTTTTACACATAAGTGGTACTTTTTCGATTGAAATTGTGGGAACTTTTCACTTGACAAATACACCCTGTAGGTTTGAATAATAGTTACAGTATATTTTGTAACCTGAAAGGGTAAATTCTGCAAAAGAAAATATTTTTATTCTTCTAGTCTTCTCCGACCAGTTCTTTACTTTAAGACTCCAAATTTCTACGGGATCATCACTATTAACAAAAACACGTGCTTCCACCTCTATATTGTCACAACTGCCTCTGATAACTGAATACCCTAATCCGTGAGTGCAACTGTAATTTTCCAGTTCCTTTTTCACTGGATACCAGCCTGGGTTCCAAAATTCACCAGTCTCCTCATCCCGGACATAGAAATATCTGTTTCCATTTTTTAAAATAACTGATCGCCCTCTACCTTCTGGGTCAATATAACAAGATGCTCTATTACCATAAGCACCTATACCACCTCCTGTCTGATTAACACCAGATAAGATTTTGGAGTTCCAGATATAGTTTAACATGGGTCTAGGTGTTGAAGGGGTATTGAAAATGTACTCCGATCCGTTCTTCGAAAATTTCCCAAAGCTACTCATATAATTAATTCCTCTCCTTACTAGTTAAAATCCCATTAATCTAGGTATTCTATTTACGACTGGTTCTGGCACAGTCCGTTTTCCATCTGCGATCTTATAAATTGATAAATTTACTCTTCGCACCTCATCAACAAAAGCCTTGTAAGGTTTATGACACACATCAACAAAACCAATCTGCATATTTTCACCGTCAAAACGGCCTAAAGTTGCCTGGTCATTTAATTGGAAATAATGAGCTCCTACAAAATATTTGCTATTCATTGCCCTTTCATAATATACCCTATAAGCAAGAGCACGATCCTTTTGCGTCATAACACTGCTAATACCAGCGGCCAACATACCTACATCAATGGCTCCGAAATGGAATTCTCCGATAATAATCGGTTTGTTAGTCAACTTTCCTGCCTTTTCTATCAGTTCATAACCGTCTTCATAATAGCAATTAATAGAAAATACGTCGAAGTTTTCATGTCCTGATAATAGAATAGGATCTATCAACATTGCATAGCGCATTCCGAGATTCATATGATTCGAATCGACTTTCTTACATTCGATGCTTGGTATAGATACATAACTAGTAATCATTTTTACACTAAAATCATGCAAATCCTTTTTTGCAAACTCTGAATATGCTTCCGTATTAGCTTGTGGTTTCAACAGGTCGTCGAACGATACAAAATTCCTATTCCACGCCTGATTTAATGCACCTATTTCTTTGTATTTATTCTTTAAATCTTTAATGAATTCTTGCTTACTGAATGTATTTACCGGATTTTCAAGCATTTTTTCAGCTATTAAAAGATTTTCTACAAATGCCCATTCGGGCTCATTTCTTAGAAAATATCCAATCATATATTGGTCGCCCTTAAATTTTTTCAATTGTTTGGCAAATTCCATGGAATTAGTTCTATATTCTTCGCTGTAAACATCAGGAAAATCGCGAAATATTTTAGCTTCGGTAGTCGGAAAGTCCTTTAGCGGCCATACATATGGAATTTTTGCTGTTCTAATAAACTCAGGATCACTCCAATTACCGATAGTATTAATGCCCCAATCTATGAGCCTATCCCTTGTCAACTTTATCCAGCATTCTTTCCAATTAGTTCCAAAAGCCCTTATCATGTTTGCCTTTGCAAAGTTAATATATTTTCCAGAAAAATATTCTTCTGCATCAGTGTTTTCATAAGCTTCTACAAATAAGTTTTTGTCGGGTATTTCGTCGTGGAGACCTTCTATACCTTCAAAATTACCTTCTTCACCTGGTCTGCAACAGTCAATGCCGGTGGATACAAATCTATATCCATCAGGATCTACCAAATACCAGCGTTCTCCGTCAAAGTGGGTCCGGAAAAATCCAGTTCCTTCCCATTTTGTTGACAAGTCGCCACCATACTGGCTCCAGCCTTTATATGATTCATTTTCTTTATTGGACGAACACTCCTCTTTAAGCCATCTAATCATTTCATCCTCCGATTTAATCTTCCCAGGCCAGTTTCTGTTTTTATACTGTCCCAATTTGTCCAAAATAGGAGTATGTTCACAACTATAATCAGGTTCTCCCCATGTCAAATATAATTCATGTATTAAAGCTTTTTGAGACTTATGACATTCCTTGTTCGTTATAGTTACTCCAATAACCTTTTCAAGTTCAACACCTTTTCCCAATACTATTTCTTTTAATCGCCCACCTTTTCGAGGTATAGTCATTTTACTGGAATCCAGCGCAGAAAGTGGAATAGACAACATTGTCCTAATTCCTGGTAGCACACCAATACAAAATGTAGCAGAAGGAGCATCAGGTGTTCGTCCAGAAGCAAAATGCCAAACCAGTGCTAAATCAAATTCTTCTAACGGAGTCACTTCCATCACCAAATGTGTGGCACCCTCCCACTTGATTCCTCCTAGATTCATTGGCTGTCCAGAAATTATCATCCTGCCTCCACTCTCTGGAAATTCGACCAGAGAACCATTTTTATGAGGTTCCATTTTAACATCACCGATTAACCTTATCTGTTTTAAATCAATTTGCATTTTCATTCTCTTACACTCCTTTATAATTTATTTTTTTAGTCGGTTGTGAAATGCTACAACCCTTTATATTACTGGGTTTTATCCCAATAAAAATCTATATTTCACTCCATTTGTGGTATAATTAAAGTATACTTTTCCACAGGCAACCAAATCACACCACAAAGGAGGAAATTACATGTTTTGCTTATCAGATTTCAAACAACTTAATCTTTTTGATCAAGTTTCTGAACTTAATAACCTTACTTTTCAAGAACCTTTAAAATTTCTTGAATTACTTAAACTTCATTTTGATTTAAGTACTTTTATTCCAAAATCATTTTATGATAATTATTATAAAAATCTTGGTAGAAATAGAGATTTCGAACTACCATCTATTATTTCAGCTCTTTTATTTATGCATTTTTTCAATATTCCTACTACTAGCTTACTTTGCCTTTTTTTAGCTCTTTCTCCTGAATTAAAAGATTTTTGTCATTTGACTAAAATCCCCGACGAGTCTTTTTTTTCTCGTTTTAAAACTACTTTCGAGAATGATATTTCTAATCTTTTCAATTCTATGATTCCTTCTGTTTTAGATATTTGTAGTAATATTGATGATAACCTTCCAGCTGATCATCCTCATAAAGGACTTAGTTCTATGCTTATTTATGATACTTCTGGATTAAAACCTAAGGTTAAAGAAAATAATCCTAAAACTCTTGTATCTGAAATTAACAAGCAAAAAGCTTTCGCTAAAATCATTGATAATAAAAATTTTAATCCCTATGCCGCTGCATACAAGAACATGCCTAAGTATGCACAGGCTAATCCTAATATCAAACTCGATTTTGTAAATGGGCATTTTGGTTACTTTTATAAATTCGGAATTCTAACCAACAGCTTTGGTATTCCTCTCCGAATCCACTTTTTTGATGATGATTTTTATTCCACTATCAATACTGATTTTGACACCCCAGAAGACCAAAAATATACTTTTGATAATGCCTCTCTCAAGCCTGTTTTGACTCCTTTTCTACATTCACTGCCAAATAACTATTTTGACTGCTTCCTAGGTGATACTGAGTTCGATAGCTATGACAACTTTGGATATCTCAAACAGTGTGGTTTTAAGAAGGTATTTATCCCTATCAACTCAAGAAACACTAAATACTCAGAATTAGATGTCAATGAAGTAGGAACTCCTTTGTGTCCAATCGATAAGACCGAATTCATTCCAGATGGTTCCTGCAAAGGTAAAGGAAGAAGCTTTCGCCTTAAATACGTGTGTCCTAAATCAGTAAGAGTTAAAAGCAATTATATCTGTCTTTGTGAAACTCCTTGCAGACCAACTAACAGTACCGTAACCTCATACAAATATCCCCATAAGGATTTTAGGCTCTACCCAGGCATCCAAAGATGCTCAGATGAGTGGCAACATACCTACAAACAACAGTCAGTCATTGAAAGAGAACTCGCTTCTTTTAAAAAAAATCCTTCTATTGAAGCCCCAAAAACCATTAACACAATATCCATGCGTTCTGACTTATATTTGGCAGCTATTTCAAAACTTATTACGGTTATACTAGCTTATGCAATCAATCAACCACAGTATATTAGAAACATTAGAAAAATAATTAAATTTGCGGCATAATAAATATCCACAATTTAATATTTTCCATCCTTTTGTTTTCAGCCTTTTGTGGAAAAGGTTCTTCTTCATGTCTACTTTATTCAGTTTTCAAGCTACTTTCTTAATAGTTATCCACATTTTTAGTCAAGTTAATTTAACAATCCTCTATATTTATTTTTGTATGAACTCTGTAATTTCACAATAAGTTCAATTTCTTTCAATCTGCACCCACTAACCATATTGTTCACTCCTGTCCACAATTGACTAGCATCTCATGCATTTAACAAATATACATCTATTTTACAATATAGGTTCAATATAGTATTGCATGCACGTATACGATATTATATAATTGTAATAAAAAGGAGGCTAAGACTATGAAAACCATCTTGAAATACTGCGAGTATCTTTATAATTCCTACTATATACCCATTTACATTTATGATAACAAAAAATTGATAGCATTTTTTCCCATGCAGGAGCAAGATACCTTACCTCCCGCAGTGTACCTAGACCAATTATGGAAAGATGATAAAGCAATCTCATATATTACTACAAATTTTTATACTACTTATGGCCTCGTGAAGGTTGATAGTAGTAATTACAGTATAGTCCTCGGTTCTGTTAACAGTATCCCTTATACTAACAAAACTTTAAAAGAAATGATAAAGGTGTATTCTCCCGCTCTTTTAAGCCCAGAGGAATTTTATAGTTTCTTCCGCAAAATACCTACGGTTAATCTTTATACTTTTGAAAACATCCTGTTGTTTATCAATTACTCTATGAATAACCAAGAACTTTCCAAAGATGATATTACCAATTATACTTTCTCTTATAATGAGTGTGCCATCAATACAAAATATACAAAGGAATTCTATGAAGATAAAGAGAATAATACACTATACAATCCGTATGATATAGAGAATGAGTTACTCCGTTATATAGAAACCGGTAATACAAAGAAATTACTGGATTTTATGGATTGTTCAAAAGGCACGATGATCGGAGTTATAGCCAACGATACTTTAAGACACTGGAAAAACACGTTTATAGTATCTACTACGTTAGCATCACGGGCAGCAATGAAGGGTGGGTTATCACCAATCATAGCTTATGAGCTTTCTAATGTATATATGAAACATGCGGAACGCTTAACTGATGTCAATACTATCATATCTTTAATCATGCAACTCCAGCGTGATTATACGAACCGTGTGGCAGACTGCATCGTTCCTGAGACAGCGGATAATATACTGTATAAAGTAACACAATATGTCAGAGAAAATACGAATAAAAAACTGACTGTGAATGAAATTGCTAAGTATATCGGCTTCAGCCGAGCATACCTAGCACGTATCATAAAAAAAGAATTTGGTTTTAGCCTTAGTTATTTTATTAGACGATGTAAATTGGAAGAAGCAAAGAATCTGTTAGCCTTTTCTGATAAAAGCATCAGCCAGATTAGTAATTTTTTAAGTTTTTCCAGTCAAAGCCACTTCCAGAAGGCTTTTAAAGAAAAATATGGAGTTACTCCGCTTAATTACCGCAAATCAGTCCTTACCTCTAAGAAATAAGTCTATAAATAAAATCTGATTATTCTGACACTTTTATCATGCCTGCTAACTTCTGCTTTATGTTTTAGCCGTGGAATCGGAAAAGAATTTCCAATTTAGGCAATCCAAAGTATCCGCTAACGGTGCTTGCATGACATAGGGAACAGGAATCATTCCACATGCTTTTAGAAACTGTCCCGTCAAGACATATAACAATGAAGTTGGATTGATAAGTCAGATGATACTTCCTAAAATCCCCACATTGTACCCAGTTGCTGTAATAGAAGAGACTGATATTCTGAATCTGGGAAGTCAGAGTCCAGATAACAAGAACCTATAAAGATAGATTTTCTTTTAGTGTCTATCTTATAGGTTCCATTTTAAACAGCCTTTGACCCTTTTTATTTATATTAACCGTAACAAAGTTTCAGTTTTGAGAATAAATCATCCAGAGTCATCCTTGTATCTACCGAATCATATACGCGGATTTCTCTGCCGTTAGGATTTGGTGCGTATGTTAAATCATTATTTATAAATGGTGCTTTTTCAGTATGCCAACAAACGCGGGTTTCACTTTGTAATAACACAGAAATTGTAGGATTGTCACCTAGAGACCAACTCTCCCCATGAGGAAATGGGATCCGCATCGGCGCTTGACCATAATAATCGTTAAGTGCAAGCATTTGCTCACATAGATATGCCCCTATTTTACCATTTGGCTTAACCTTATCTACAATCTCAGAAAGTGATATTTCCATCGTAGGATATACCGTACTAGGAATTTGCCACAGCTTAATCGGGGAATTAAACACGATTTGCGCCGCAACCAGATCCTCTTTGATATTGGGTTCATCTCCACCATTAGGATAACCAGCACCACCTATCCAAATTGCAGTTAATCTGTCAGCTATACGTGGTTCCTTTTTATAGGCAATCGCAAGATCTGTAAGACAACCTTGAAGTGCAATATAAAGTGGCATATCGTCATCTTTCATAGCCTCGGCAATAATGAAATCTGCGCCCTCACTTTCTGGTAAATCATCCTCACTTTGAAGTTCAAGTTTACTTCCCTTGAGCAACGGTACATCATCAATTTCCATTAGCTCAAGAATTTTTTTGCCCTCTTCATAACTTCGCTCCAAAGTCGTGCCTCTTTCTGACTTAAGTTGCTCGAAAGTATAATACCGCCATTCAAAATGAGATGCTATAATACCCTTTACTTCAAAGCATGGTGTAAGTAAATGTTGGGTTATAGCAAATTGGTCATCAGCCTCACACTTGATATCACTGTGTACTATAACACGTTTCTTTTTAATCTGTGGTACTGTAAATCCCAGTCTTTCTAAAACTTCATTTCTTTTCATCTCTCATCATCTCCTATACATTTTCAATACTATTCACCAAAATAGTATTGAAGTTTTGCACACATATCTTCTATAATGATTCTAGAATTGATATCATCATAAACACGAATTTCCCTACTACCAGGTCTAGATAAATCATAACTACCATCCTCGGTTAAATCACATGGAGCTGACTGCATATGCCAATTTCCAAGGTTTGAGTTTAGCAACAATCCTACACATGGTGAATCACCAAGAGACCAAATTTCGCCACCAAAAGAAGTTGCAGCAACTGCAAGACCCTGTCTTTCTTGTGGTGAAAGATGCTCGTTACTATTCAATTTTATTTTCATCATTTTTTCTATTTTCCCAAAGACACTTTTAGTAACAGTAACACTAGAATTTATTGTATTTTCCACAAGATATCTTCCAATTTCTCCATATGGATATACCTTCGTAAGTAATTCCATAAATGTAATCCGCATTGTAGAATATACATTTGAAGGAATCTGCCATAAATTTAAATTTGATTTAAATATTACTCTAGCAGCATTAACATCATTGTCAAGATTAAATTCACCGCCCTTGCCATTGAGGTATGGCTTCCCTCCAATCCAGATAACAGTTATTTTTTCAGCAATTTTAGGTTCTATCAAATATGCTGAAGCTAGGTTTGTGATGGCTCCCTGATTACAGACAAATAAAGGTCGAGGATCATCTTTCATAGCTTCTTCAATTATAAAGCGAGCCCCTTCACTTTCAATGGGTGTATGCTCATCAACAAGCGCAGTTGGTGCACCATGAAGTATATTTACTTCTCCTTTAAGTCCCATCATTTCTGTAATCTTAACGATCTCATCATAACTTTGCTGTTCAGAATTTTCGGTAGCAAAGTGCTCAGCAATAATTCCCCTCATATCAAACCTTGATGTCATAAGAAAATGTGCTACTGCATACTGGTCATCACACTCACAAGCGCAATCCGTATCTGTAATTACCCTAATGGATTTGTCTCCATAAAAATCAAATGGTCTTTCTTTTAACATTTTTATTCCTCCTTATTATCCCATTGTCCTTTTAAGTGCCTCTTGCCAACCTGAATATAGATTATTTGCTTTTTCTTCATCCATCTCAGGACTAAATTCATCATTTATTGTTTTAATTTTTGCTATCTCTTGTTTATCTTTCCACAAACCAACTGCTAGTCCCGCCGCATACATTGCTCCCATCGCTGAATATTCTTCAATTTCAGATTTTATTAACTTTGCCCTTAATATATCACTGACGAACTGCATTAGAAAAGTATCTCTTGTTGCTCCGCCATCAACATTAAGTATGTCGACAGTTTTTCCCATATCTTTTGCCGCAGCGTTTGTTATATCACATATCTGATATGCAATAGATTCCGCCCCTGCTCTAATAATATGGTTCTTAGTTGTATCCCTTTTAATTCCACATATCAAACCAGCGCAATCATAATTCCAATGTGGTGCACCAAGACCATGAAAAGCAGGGACAAGATAGAGGCCATTTGTACTCCCAACACTCAGTGCTATTTCTTCAGATTCCCTAACGTCTTCCATCAAATCCATTTCTTCTGCCAACCATTTCATTGTATCTCCACTTGAGTTAATATTTCCTTCAAATACGTATTCAACATGTCCGTCAATTGCCCATGCAATTGAGGTAGCCAATCCGTACTTTGATTTCTTTGGTTGATTACCTATATTAATCATAACTGAGCTTCCAGTACCAAATGTCGCTTTTCCTGTTCCTATATCAAAACATTTCTGCGCAAAAAGCGCCCCATGAGAATCACCCATAATACCAGTAACAGGTATCTCTTTTTCAAAAAAACCTTCTGCTGTAGTATGCCCATATATCTCATCTGATGATTTAACCTCAGGAAAATTTAATTTATTTAAGTCAAATATTCCAATAATTTTTTCATCCCATTTATTCACGTTGATATTAAAAAGCTGCGTTCTGGAAGCATTCGAATAATCCGTTGCATGGTTACCTGTAAGTTTCCAAACTAACCAGCTATCCATCGTACCAAACAAAGTACCTTCTTTGACTTTCACATGATCACATATCCATTTTGCCTTAGCAGCTGAAAAATATGGTGAAAGATTAATACCTGTTGCATCCTTAATATAATCTGCCTGCGAGAATATGGAATCTTGTCTTATAATTTCTGTAGCACGGCTACACTTCCAAACAATAGCGTTGTGCACAGGTGTTCCGTCTCGATCCCATAGTAA
The DNA here is from genome assembly GCA_963662695.2 of Clostridia bacterium. Classification (GTDB taxonomy): domain Bacteria; phylum Bacillota; class Clostridia; order SK-Y3; family SK-Y3. The sequence continues at coordinate 804,406 of CAXXDC010000002.1, forward strand.
TGTTGTTTCTCTTTGATTGGTTATAGCAATCGCAATAACATCATTTTTCTCTATTCCTGTTTTTTCTACGAGGTCTTTTATAGATAAAATTGTATTATTATATATTTCTCTAGGGTTATGTTCCACCCAACCTTCCCTTGGATATATTTGCTTATGAGGAAAGCTATTTTTACCAACTAGCTTTCCATTCTCATCAAAGAGAATTGCTTTAGTTGCAGTTGTACTCTGATCTATTGCTATTATATACTTTGTCATGATTTATTCTCCCATCAACCAACCAAGAATATCTTCTTCCATGTTTTTATTATAAAAGTCCATTTTAAAATCAAGATATCGTTCAGCTTCAAACAAAACAGCCATAACATTTTTATATATTCCAACGCAATGATGAACATAAGGTCCTTCAACAATCTTTCTTTCAAGTCGTGGCCAATTTTCAACTTCTATCCATCCATAAGATACTGCATTTTTAGGTCCATCTACGACCTTTGCTGTTCCAGCAAGCATAGAATATTCACCATTGTCTCCATCAAATCGCGCGATGGAAATATCACCTCTTTTTAATTCTTGAACAACAGAACCGGGACATTGGGATTCAAATACAAAAGGTGTTCCTATTTCTTTTTCACCTCTTGCTAATGATATTGGGAAGTTACCACAATGTTGTAATAGTTCCGCATTATCATTCGTTGTACTTCTAATCGTCCAATCTGCAAAGAATGTTGGTTCTTCACCTAAACCAGCTGCCTGAATTATAATTGATGTTATTGCACCATGAATATCAGTTTCACAAACAACTGGTAAACCTTCATCCGTCAATATTCCATTGGCAGCACATGGCATAATTCCGATTTCATCTTGTAGCGTATTCCAACATTGTATTGCAACTGCAGTACAGTCCTTTTCCTCTGCCATCTGAGTCATTGCACATTTTAATGCCGCAACTGTTCGAACTTGTTCTTCCTTCATGCAAACTTTCATATTGTCTTGTATATATTTTACTGTTTCATCTACCTGTTTTGAATTACTTTTCACCAAATCATTAACCTTTTTCGTAAGTTCTGGCATTGCAATAGGTAAAATCTGTATGCCGAATTTTTCTAGAAGTTCTCCCTCATTACACATCATTGTCCAGAAATCTGAAGGTCGAGTAGAAATCTGTAATATTTTAATTTTCTTAAACTCTTTTACTACATTTGCAACCCCTTGAAATACTTTTATTCCTCGTTCAAATGCGACATCGTCTAAATAACAATTTGTCATATAATTAAACGGAATTTTAAACCTTCTTAACACTTTACCTGTCGCAAACAAACCACATTGTGAGTCTGTTAAACGGTAACCTTCTTTTGTGGGATCTCCATCACGTGGTCCCCAAATAAGTACAGGTACGTTTAGTTCTTTCGCTACTTTACATACCAAATCTTCTGTTCCAAAATTCACATGTGGAAAGAAAAGTCCATCAACTTTTTCTCTCTTAAATTTCTCAACAGTTTTGGAAACCATCTCATCTCCAATTAACAAACCTTCGTCATTTAAATCTTCAATATCAACATAGTCAACACCAAGCTCTTGAAGTTTTCGATATGTTTCTTCTTTTAAACGAAATGCTTCTTCCTTACTAAATATATTTCTTCGTGTTGGAGCTACCCCTATTTTTACACTATATTTTTTCATTCCTAATACCTCTTTCCCAAATCGATTAGTTTTTCATTTTTACATTCTCTTTAAATTTAATCTGCATTGATTTTGGCAAGAGCCTCTTCTAACGCCTCTACTTGCTCTTGTTCAATTTGACCAGCTGATAGATGTAACAATTCTGAAAACTTTATTCCTTTAACAGAACTTAACATAGGACTATTTACAACCTTTGGAACATATTGTTCTAATAGAGTATAGGTCTGCTCATTATCCAACAACTCTCCCAATGTAGAATCAAAACCATAGCGAATATTTTTATCTGCTTTCTTTAAAACTGTATCGTTCTCACCAACACATGTAATTTTTACACATATATATGACTTACCAGGCAGATCAATTCTAAAGTCTCCCGAATATATATCTTCCATCTTAGTAATACTCATTTCCCATGTATCAATGATTTCCACTTCATATTTCTTTCTTTTTGAGAAAGAAAAAGGACGAAAAGCCGGTTGACTTAAACCAAAATAAAACAAATAGCAATTTTCTCCAGCCTTACCCACCGTTACATCTTGTTCTGGTACCGTACTCTTTGGATCTCTAGGTACGCATTCTATTTCCTGAGGCAACCCTTCTATAATTTCTCGTAGAAACGCAATACGTGCAGGGCTACTTCCATGAAATACGCCCCCATGACTCCACCATAAAATATCATCAGGATGCATATAAGTCTCTCCATGTCCCATATAACCTCCACGAACTATAGCTTCCCAGAACCGACGTGTCATTTCTTCTCCAGTAATATTTCCCCATCCATGATTGATATTCCCCTCGTAACCACATTCGTCAATCACAACTGGTTTACCATAAGTATAATGCCATTCATTTGTATATTCAGAAGTTTTATAACAATCAGTCTTTTGTATACTGCTATGAGTAATCCACGGTTTTCTGTAATCATAAAATTTCATACAGTTGTGAATGGAATTAAGATGTCCGTAAGGATCACTTGTTGTAACCACTCCTGCAAGTCTTTCCCAATCTTCCACAGTATTCTTAGCAGTCTCCGCATCAAAAAATAAATCGTATTCATTAGCCATAGACCACCAAACATTACGAAAACTTGAAAGACGCGCTACTACATATTTTAAATACCATTCATCATTCTCTGCTCCCATTCGACTAAAGTTCCATCGATCGTATGGATGAAACAAAATTAAATCACATTCTATAGAAAGCTCCTGTAAATCTTTAATTCGACGTTCTAGATGTGCAAAGAACTCTGGATTTGGTCGGGTAAAATCAAATCCATCCGATAGTGTTCCCTCGAACGGATATAATTCAGGCTCATTGTGATTAAAATCATAATGCTTTGGAAACAGACACATACGTATCTTATTAAACGGACTATTTTTTAATGTATCCAATGTTTGCTTTTGCAAATCCTCTGTCTGATGAATCCATGCATAAGCTGTTGTACCAAATACATAGTATGGTTTGCCATCTGCATAGGCAAAATGATATTGATTTCTTACGCGCACCGAACCATGGTTCCCCTCCGTTGCAGGGACACAGCGTAGTTCCCCTGTTTTGTCATGTAGTTCTGATATATTACTCTTTGTTCTATAATTCCATTGCCCTGTTAATTCTGGCATAAATCTGAGTTTGTATACTCCATTACCATCATAAAAACCCATGGCTTGAACTTTTTACCACTCTCGTGAATAAATTCAGCAGTAAAACTTACTTCTCTAAATGAATTGCCAATTTCTTTTCCTTGTAATACTATTTCGAAAGAACCCCATTGTTCAACTTTCATTTTTCATCCTCTCCTTATCTTTTACCTTATTTATCAAAGGTTACAAATTAGAGTTACCATTAATACTATTTTTTAGTTTGCATACCTTACACATCTATTCCTTGCTTAATTATTTCCATAGCTCTTTCCTTTGTCATACCATAGTGTCCAAAGACCTCAGCACTTTTCCCTGCAACTGCAGGCTCATCGGGCACACCAATTACATGTACAGGTATAGGCTTATGCTGTGAGACAACCTGGCTAACTGCACTACCCAATCCACCATAGATGCTATGCTCTTCCATCGTTACAATCATTTTTACATTAGAGGCAGTTCTCTTTATTTCCTCTTCATCTAAAGGTTTTAATGTATGCATATCTATAACCTTTGTAGATATGCCTTGTTTAGTTAGTTCTTTCCCTGCTTCAAGCGCCGCTTTTACCATTTCACCACTAGCTATGATACAAGCATCCTGTCCTTCCAATAATACATTAGCCTTACCTGGTACATACCCAGTATCCTCGCTTTCAAAAACGTCTTCAACTGGTGCTCTACCTATACGAACGTAAGCAGGTCTTGGGTTCTTCATCCACTCTTCTACCACCGCAGCAGCTTCAAATCGATCTGCAGGTATTATGACATCTATCCCTGGTATTGCTCTCATCAAAGCAATATCCTGAACAGAGTGATGACTCATACCAAGAGCACCATAACTAATCCCTCCACTAATCCCTAACAACAATACATTGCTCTGGGAGTATGCCACATCCACTTTGACTTGCTCTGCACTTCTCATTGACAAAAAACATGCTGGAGATGCTACCATCGTTTTCTTCCCGCATTGTGCCATTCCAGATGCAATACCTACAATATTTTGCTCCGCAATTCCTGTTTCAATAATCCTGTCTGGAAATTCATTTGCAAAGGGTGCTAATGCTGCTGAACCTCGCGAATCGCTTGTCAACACATATATATTTTCATCTTGCTTAGCAAGTTCTATCACTTTCTCACATATAGCCTGTCTATTAGATATCTTATTTAGCATGACTCTATCACCTCACTAAGCTCTTTAATTGCTATCTCATACTGCTCTGCACTTGGCACACCGTGATGCCATTTTGCTTGGTTTTCCATAAATGAAACACCCTTACCCTTAATTGTATTTGCAATAACAATTGTTGGCTTATTTTTAACTATAGTTTTTAATGCGACTTCAAGTGCATCATGATCATGTCCATTTACTTCTAAAACATTAAAACCAAAGGCTTCCCATTTTTCCTTGAGTGGTTCACTTCCCATTACTTGCTCTGTTTTCCCTGTTATTTGCAGTTTGTTTCTGTCTATGATAGCGCATAAATTATCTAATTTATAGTGACTTGCTGCCATTGCCGCTTCCCATATAGAGCCTTCCGCAAGTTCACCATCTCCCATAAGAACAAAAACTCGGTAATCCTTCTTATCTTTTTTACCCGCAATTGCCATACCAACACCAACTGATAGACCATGTCCTAACGCGCCTGAATTCATCTCTATTCCATTGATTTTGTTATTCGGATGTCCTATAAGTTTTGTTCCAAATGCAGAAAATGTATCGAGTTCTTTTTTATCAAAATACCCTAGTTCCGCTAGGATTACGAAGTATGGTTCAACAGAATGTCCCTTACTTAATACAAATCTATCCCGGCCTTCCCAATTTGCACTTTTCGGGTCATGCTTTAATACTGAGTAAAATAATGTTGTTAATATATCTGTTTCCGAAAGTGCTCCACCCGTATGTCCAGTTTTGGCCTTATATATCATTTCTAATGTTTTTTTTCTAATTTCATATGCTTTTTTGTAAAGGTTTGTTGGCATTTTACCCCTCCTAAGGATAGTTATTATAAGTATATGATTTCACTAATTACCATAGTGATATTGTAATTTCATAATCATATCTTCAAGAATAAATCTAGAATCAATGCTCTTATATATACGAATTTTTCTTTCATTGTCAGGTCTTACTACGTATGACATATCTTCATTAAATCTTGGTGCACCTACTTCTTCAAAACTACTTTCATGATTATTAAGTAATAGCCCTACAACTGGTGAATCCCCAAGCGTCCAACTTTCACCACTTGAAAACCCTGCATTTAATTATAGTGGTGAAAAATATTGTTTGAATTTATTCATATTTTCAGCAAATTCATTACTCACCCTTACCGTATTATCTACTAAATATTCACCTATTTCCCCGCATGGTGCAACGCGCATGAACAATTCAGCCTCCTCATATCATTAATAAATGTTTTGTAATCAACAAAATAAAATTTATGTTTTTTTATATAAATTCTATTGTTTTAACTATATAATATCACCTAAAATTTTTTCAGTCAATATTTTTAGAAAATTATTTATTTTTATTTTTGTTTTTTTAGCTAAATTTATTTACTCAAAAAGAAAGGGAAAAGATTTAAAATCCCTTCCCTTCTAATATATTTCCATATTTATTTAAAAATAATCATTATATGAAATTTAGTATTTTATCTGGATTAAGTTCACATTCTGGCACTATCTTCGTCACACTATCTCTCACAACAATTTTGTTTCTCACTTGTGTTTTTGTCGGTGTCATAATACCTTTTTTCTCAATTTTCTCTATTAATCTTTGTACCGCTAAAGCCCCCATACCATTTTTATCAACATGAATAGTTGTTAGTCTCGGACTTGAAGTCTCACAGAATAACATATCATCAAAACCGACTATCGAAACATCTTGAGGTATTTTGTATCCTTTTTCATTTAAAGCCCTCATTGCACCAAAAGCTATGATATCATTTTCTGCAAAAAAAGCTGTTGGCAAATCACTTGTTTGTTCTAAAGCTTTTAACATATCTTGATATGAGCCCTCTATTGTGGAAGAAATACAAAATACATCATTTTCCCTCACTTTTAAATTATAATCATTCATAGCTGAATAAAATCCCTTTTTTCTATAATAAAAATTATTAATATACGCAGAACTATTTAGAAGCCCTATTCTTCTATGTCCCATATCTACTAAAAACTTTACAACTTTGAAAACAGAATCCTCATTACTCATTAGTACACAATCAAATTCACTATCTCTAAAGCAATTATCCAGCATCACAAATGGTATATCAATATTACTAAATATATCTAAGTCATTATTGCACAACTCAGTCGCAAGAATAACCATGCCGCTGCTCTCATCTTTTTGAAAATATGATGCAGCTTCTGACTTCCCTACTTCGGTAAGGTTAATGTTTGCCATCAGTAGATTATATCCATGATTTCGGCATTCTTTTTCAATACCATGCATAACTTCTGTAAAAAAATATGTATCACTGACTACTGCACCATGTTTTTTGACTTGAATAAATTTAATTGTCTTATCATCTTTTTTTGTAAAGCTACGTTCATAACCCATTTTCTTTGCCATCTCTAATATTGCATTCCGTTTACGCTCACTAACACCTTTGCGATTATTAAGAGCATTAGATACTGTTCCTGGGGAAACACCAACAGCTTTTGCGATATCTGCTATCTTATTCTTTTCTTTCTTATCCATCTCTTCACCAACTTTTTGTGATTATACTAAATATTTTAGCAAATTTAAGTAAATAAATCAATTGATATATAAATTATTATACTTTAATCGTTTTCTTCAAGTGACCATATTATTCTTAAAATTAGTATAATATGTAAATCGAACACATATACTGTATCATACCAAAACTATCCATGCCTTTAAAATTAAGTGGTATATGAAGGTTATTTTTAAAGGAGGGATTCAAAACATGAAAAATATTAAACAAGCCATTAGCACCACCTTACTCAACGAAGGTATTCAGTACATAGAAACTAATCCGATAGAAAATTTTTCCAAACTGTTAGACTGGGCAAAAAAGGTACCAATGAACTCAGAGCACAAAAAGGTATTGGCATGGATAAAGCAGCTTTGGGCAGACCCTAATAATAATTGGAGCATATTGATAAGAAAAGTGCTCACCGATTTACACCCTAATGTACGCAAGAAGTTTATATTAAATTTCTTTGGTAATTCTGTAGCGATAGGTATTCCAACGATAGAGAAAAACCGCCGCAGGTATCATTGTAATATACCGTGGTCAATTTTAATGGATCCAACCAGTGCATGTAATCTTGATTGTGTAGGTTGTTGGGCATCAAAATACGATAAATGTGATAATATGGATTTCGCACTACTGGATCGTATTATTAAAGAAGCTAAAGACTTAGGCACATACATGTTTCTTCTCTCAGGCGGTGAACCTCTAGTTCGAAAAAAAGATTTAATTAAACTTACAGAAAAACATAATGATTGTATGTTTTTAGCTTTTACAAATGGAACACTGATTGATGAAGATTTTGCAGCAGAGGTACAGCGGGTTGGTAACTTTACATTTGGAATCAGCATAGAAGGCTTCGAACAAGAAACAGATATGCGCCGCGGAACTGGTACATATGCTAGGGCTATCAAAGCAATGGATATCTTAAAAAAATATGGTATCGGCTTTGGCTTTTCCACTTGCTATCATAGTAAAAATGCAGAAGTTGTAGGTTCTGATGAATATGTTGATTTTATGATAGAAAAGGGTTGTTTGTTTGGTTGGTATTTTACCTATATTCCATTAGGTGAGAATGCCACAACTGATTTATTGGCTACTGCCGAGCAAAGAAAATATATGTTAGACCGCATACGTAAAATGAGGGAAACTAAACCAAGCTTCATAATTGATTTTTGGAATGATGGAGAATATGTGGATGGTTGTATTGCTGGCGGAAGAAAATATATGCATATTAATGCAAGCGGAGACGTCGAGCCCTGTGCATTCATACATTATTCAAACGTCAATATAAAAGATGTTAGCCTTCTTGAAGCATTACATTCTCCACTATTCAAAAAGTATGATGAAAACCAACCATTTAATCATAATCATTTAAGACCGTGCCCATTATTAGATAACCCACATATGCTACAAAAGGTTGTTCATGAGTCTAACGCACATTCAACTCAACCTATTGACAAAGAAGACGTAGATTCACTTACAGACAAATGTCGTGATGTGGCAGAAAAATGGGGAGAAAAGGCCGATAAGATATGGGAGACTGAAAAAAATAATAGGTTCGTAGCAAATAGTTAAAGAGGTACGATTTATATCGTACCTCTTTAACTATTTATTACTATATTTTTTTATACCAAACATTCAGACTTTCAATATTTCCAGCAATATTCGTGTTATTTATTAGTGTTCCTCCATATTTATAATTTAATTTTGAAAAAGTAATATTCATGCCATAGGATTTTGCCCTTGCCAATGTGTACAATACTTTATAATTTCGTTTTTTCATTTCTTGTTCCATTGCTAATAACAATACAAGTGAATAATTATTTCCTCTATACTCTGGTAGAATCGCAAAATCCGTCATTTCACTATTTAAATATTCTGTATCTGTTTCGCTTGATGATATTGCAATTAATTTATCTTTTTTGTATATTCCAAAATATAACACATTTTCTTTCATTGTCTTTTTTATATATTCTTCTTCATGTATTGGAAACGGATATGTCTTAAATACTTCTTTAAATAAACTAACCATATTACTAACATCTTCCGTTTCTAGTTCTTTTATTATTAGGTTATTTGGTAACTTTGGTATTTTAAATTCACCTGTTTTACTCTTCGCCCTCTTTAATACTTTTTTCTTTTTGTTTTCTATTTCAATATCTTTTCTCTTTGTATCAAAATATTTGCACATAAAAACACAATCACCTATACCTTTGTAATAATCAGGTATTTGTGCTTCTCGCCTATAATCGTTATCTAAAAATAATTTTTCTACTTTTTTAGGAACCTTTGCAATTATTTTGTAATAACAATTTTCCTGTGCTAACTTATCTAACTTTTGTATAATATTTTGTCTATCTAAGCCGCTATATTTCATTAAATATATTCTGTTGTTCTCTTTGCCATGATGTATGATTGAATGACCTATTTTTTGAATTTTATCACTCATATTAATTTCTTACTCCTTAAATTTCTTTTATCTCTATCCAAATTCTGGGGTACTAAAGTAATATCCTCTTCATAATCACACAATAATTTTGAAATCCCTATTGTTTCAAATTCTTTATTATTATTCTCTAAATTTAGCTGTAAATTACATTGATTGCATTTCAAGTCACAAACATTATGACTATAATTATCAGGCATTTTATATGTCGTAATAACACCCTCATAATTTCTCAATACAACTTTATCTGTTGACCAAGAGACTAAATAATTAGGCATAACTGGTATTTTACCGCCACCTCCTGGAGCATCGATAACGTATGTTGGAATTGCAAAACCACTTGTGTGCCCTCTTAAACTCTCCATAATTTCTATACCTTTACCAATATTAGTTCTGAAATGTTCTAATCCTTCTGATAAATCACATTGATATAAATAATATGGTCGAACCCGATTCGCAACTAATTTGTGAACTAAACTTTTCATGATTCTAGGACAATCGTTAATATCTCTTAAAAGCACTGATTGATTGCCAAGTGGTATACCTGCTAATGCTAATTTTTTTAGAGCTTTTCTTGAAATATCAGTCATCTCTCTAGGATGGTTGTAATGTGTATTAATCCATATATTATCGTATTCTTTTAGAATATTTACAAGATCATCTGTTATTCTATATGGTAAAACAACTGGTGTTCTTGTCCCAATCCGAATTACTTCAACATGAGGTATTTCGGATATTTCTTGCAAAATCCAATGGATATATTCATCAGGTAATAAAAACGGATCTCCTCCCGATAGCAAAACATCTCTTACTGTAGGTGTATTTTTAATATACTCTATTCCTTTTACTATTTCATCTTTTGAAGGTACAGAGTCTACATCTCCCACTTTTCTTTTTCTTGTACAATGTCTACAATACATTGCGCAAACATTACTAACATGAAATAAAACTCTATCCGGATAACGATGTGTTATCCCTGGTACAGGACTATCTTTATCTTCATGCAGAGGGTCTTGCATATCGCAATTTGATAGACTTAATTCCTGTATACTGGGAAAACATTGTTTAAATATAGCGTCATTCTCATAATCTTCAGCATCAACAAGAGATAAGTAATATGGAGATACGGCCATTGGAAATTTTTCCATTGTCTTTTCAATCTCTTTCTTTTTCTCTGGGGAAAATTCTATACCCAAGATCTTTTCTACTGTTTCAACCTTCCTGATGGTATTTTTCACTTGCCATTTCCAATCCATCCATTTTTCTATGAGTCTTTTAGATATCTCTTCTTTATTAATTTTATCCTTCGTAATACTTATTCTTTCCTTCATAATTATAATCATTCCTTTCCCTTCGTTAATTTCTTTTGTTCAGTGACTAAATATATTTTATGGACAAAAAAAACACTCTACCTCCCGAATATCAAGAGTTAGAGTGCCTAAATTTCGCTAATAATTAGCTCACTTTATACCATGATAAATAATTAACCATAGTATAGTATATGACCACATGATCCTATACAAGCCCCAGTTCTATATAACTAAAATGTTTTTCAATACTTTTTTCGCAATAAGCTATTAACTTACTTACTTCCACACTTATAACAGCACGTAAATAAGCTCATTAATAATGCTACTAAAAATATATACTTCACACAGTATTAATTTGTTACCGAGTCTCATTATACCAACTTTTAATCAAATTGTCAAATGATTTATAGTAAAATTTGTATATAATAAATTATTTTTACACAAATGCATTAACATTATATATATTGCTTAATAATCTCTACCACAACACTATACCCCAAAGGTGAAATGTGTAGCCCATCTGTCGTATATTCTAATTTCAAATCACCGTTATCATTTATCAAATAAGAGTATACATCGATATATGTTATATTTTTTTCTTCGGTTAATGCTTTTAAACCCTCATTAATTATTTTAATATCTTTATTCTTTCTTGTACCAACCATAATATCATCAATGATTTCATGTTCGATTTTTGTAACGGGGTACACTGATTCTATATAAATCTCTGTGTCTGGCAATTTTTCTTGTATTTGTTCAATTATTCGAGCAATATTATGGATAATATACGCGGAATCTCTACGATTTCTCCCTAAATCATTTGTACCAATTAATAAAAATATCTTTAATGGTTCTAAATCAAAAATACTTTCTTTCATCCTAGCTAAAAGACCATCGGTTGTATCGCCATAAATACCTCGATTAATAACATAATGTGTTGGAAAAAATTCATTCACCCTGAAACTTTCTGTGATTGAATCACCCAAAAAAATAGTTGCGCCATTTTGTGCATATTTATTCAACTCTCTAAAATATGTTACACGTTCATCATATATATTGTCAAAATGTTTTTTTGCCATTCTGCTGAATATAAAAGCCATTTTTTGAACCTCCTTTTCTTTGGTCCATAACAACGTGAAACTTGATATAGAACGACTCACTCTTTCGATTCATCTTCTATAGGATTCTAATATCTGATCCATCACCCAGTTCGTATGCGCTCCTGTAATCCCTGTACTTGGCGATTTACCTTTTCCAATAAGCTCATCCGTAACCATCTGAATCATCGACTCCTGAACATGAACAGGATTCTTAATATCGAACATCAGCTTGTCCTCTGATGTTATCAGTTCAATCGGTTCATTTTGGTAAGTGGAAAATCGTATCTTTCCCTTTGTCCCTATGATTTCATTCATATCTTCATCATCATAGGCTGTAAAACACCATGAACCGACACCATGAATTCTGTCGTTAAAAATCATCTGCGCAGATACCATGTCTTCAGCATCATAATATTCGCCTTGATTGGTCGCTTCACCATGAACTGTAGTCACTGGTCCAAGAATGTAAGTCATAAGGTCAATTGTATGGGATGCAAGATCCATGAATTTTCCACCTCCGGCGATCTCAGGAATGACACGCCACGGCTTCTTATTCCCCTCTTCTTCTTCTCGAATCCTTTGGTGAATATGCATGGTTACATAAAGAACCGAACCGATGGCACCTTCATCCACCAACTGCTTAACTTGAAGATAACGTGGCAATGCCCTTCTGTAATAGGCTACATAAAGCGGGACGTTTGCTTTGTGACAAGCCTGAATCATTTTCATACATTCCTCATAGTTTCTAGCCATTGGTTTTTCCACATATACTGGTTTCCCAGCTTTTGCACATGCGATGACATACTCCATATGACTGGATGGCGGTGTTGCAACATAGACCGCATCAACATCTAGATCGTTGATTAGTGCTTGCGCATCGTTATACCACTTCGGAACATGATGGCGCTTGGCATAATCCTTAGCCAAATCTCCATTTCGTCTCATCACAGCTACCAATTCTGATCCTTCCGCATGCTGAAAACCTGGTCCGCTTTTGACTTCCGTAACATCTCCGCAACCAATAATGCCCCACCGTATTTTTTTCAATCGAATTCGCCACCTTAAATATTTTTTTTCGTGATATTTTCTTTTTACTGCAACGTCAATACTATCATCAATGATTACATGCTCAATTCTTGTAACGGGATACTCTGATTCAAGCTATAATTATATCATCCCTCTTCTCCGTTGTAAAACTCTTATGATATTCCGTTCATAGATACCTTTTTATCTTCATCACATACAATAAGTCTTCTGACATTATCTATAACAGTCCTAAGTAATATTTTACCATTCCATAGTGTTGATATATATTTTAGGGTTTCATAGGCATATTTTAGTTCTAATTCTCTGCCATCATATTCATGTAACAATACCAGTGTGCGATCATTTGGTGATACTTCTATCACCTTAATACACGGAATACCTGCTATACCTATATTACTGACAATAGTATCTCTAACTTTTTTCCAGCCCTCTTCATCGGCAATTTCTTCGACTACATAGTCCCCACCTTTCTTACCATATTGAAATAGGTTTAACTCTTCACATAATTCTTTTGTCAAATATCTACGGATAAAGGATTCATCTCTCTCCAACTGACGTACTTCAAAAATTTTATCTCTATCATAACGTTTTTCTAAATCACAGTATATCTTAAACCCTGTATAGTAAGGATTGAGACTTCCCACAAAAGGTTTAATCACTTGATTATGTCTATTCAAAAATTCTAGATGCAGATCTTGTGGTAGATGAAGTTGATTTAAGATTTTGTAATGCCAATAACTTGCCCACCCCTCATTCATAATTTTCGTTTCCATTTGTGGAATGAAGTAGAGGGTCTCTTCAATCACTATTTGCAAAATATCCTTTTCCCATTCTTCTAGTTGACCATACGCTATAATAAATGATATAACATCTTCTGTTGGTTCTAATGGTATTTTGTTTAAATTAGGGAAAGGTAGTTCTTTTTTTGGTTCCAATACACTCGTACGTTTTGTCTTTACATAGTATTCTTCAAGTAGTTTCTTCTTTTTCTCCTCCTCTGAAGATGGCTTTTCACCTATCACTCTTCTTGTCTGGAACCTTAATGCATGGGCAGCATCTAGAATACGTTCAACTTTAGCATATCCAATACTTGGATCTTGAATATATGTCCTTATCCTAAGCGCATGATTTTTAAACATCTCTATGATAGATTCTGCTATCCTTCCTTGTGTAAACATTCGATTGTTTCTGAAAAAATCATTATGACCATATACATGGGCAATTGTTAAGATTTGAAGTAGTAATGTATTATCTCGCATCAAATACGCTATACAAGGATCAGAATTGATTACCATCTCATAAGGAAGACCTGCTATGTTGTACTTATATAAACTTTTTTGTTTTTCATAAGCCTTCCCATAACTCCAATGGTTGTAATGGGAAGGCATTCCTACATATGACTCATAACATAGCATATCTTCATAACTACAAATTTCAAATTCCTGAGGATAACAATTCAATCCTTCTTCTTTTGTAATTTTCTCTATTTTTTCATTCCAGTCTTCTAATTGTTTCATTGTATATTCCATCATAGGTCAACTAATCATTCCATCAACGCTTTTTCTCTTTCTAATAATTTTTTAAGCGCAGGAATAATATCCTCCTTTTTAGACATTGTGACAATAGCAAAATTAGGGTGCTTTATCTTAGTAGCAAATTGTTCACGTATAGTACTAACTGGTGTATAATAACGTAGCATAATTTCTCCATAACCAAAGAGATTACATAGCTTGCATAATTCTTTTGCACTTTCAATTGTCTTTGCGTTATCTTCTTCCCAGTTATCCCCATCACTACAGTGAAATGCATATATATTCCACACCTCTGGGTTATATCGCTTTTCAATAATCTCTATCGCTTTCTGATATCCACTACTAATATAGGTACCTCCTGATTCACCTCGATAAAAAAATTCTTTCTCATTCACCTCTTTTGCCACTGTTGAATGCGCAATAAATACTATTTCAACATTTATATATTTAAGTTTAACGAACTGATATAGAAGAAAATAAAAGCTTCTAGCTAGATATTTTTTTGTCATATCCATTGAACCTGAGGTATCCATGATACATAAAACGACTGCGTTTGATTCTCGACGAATCGTTTCTCTTAATCTATAATATCTTAAATCGTCTTCTTTGAAAGGAAAGCGTTCTCTTTCTTCAGTAGCACCAATGTTATTTTCATTATCTTGTTTTCCTCGCTCATAGGCTTTTTTTCGTTTTAATTTCTCTACTACCGTTCTTTTTTTTGCCAGACGAGGTCTAATGCCTTTTCGTTGATATCCTAACCGTTTAAAGTTGGTTTTTGACTCTACTTCATTAAATTTTTTCCTCTGCATAAAAGGAAGGTTCAGATCTTCAAACAGATAGTTTATTAGTTCATCTATCGTCACTTCTGTTTCATAGATATCTTCACCTTCATCGGTTCCGGCAGTCCCTTTTCCTTTACCTTCTTGCATGCTATCACTGCCAATAACATCCCCTCGTTTTTCTTCCCCCGTCCCGGAACCTGCACCGGAACGGTTCTTTCCATATATAAAACTAAATTCCTTAATTCCTCTAATTGGAATCTTAATTTTTTTATCTCTACTTTGGCCAATGATACTCTCTTCTGCTATGATATGACCAATATTTTTTTTAATTGAATCTTCCACTAATTGTCTATGTCTACGTCTGTCTTCTGCAGCGCGATCCCTACCTCTGCTATCAAATTCACGAAATACCGCCATCAATTCACCACCTATTTTCCATTCTCAACTCTCAGCCCGAATGCTAGTACTACTTAATGAACTTTGTTCCAACTAATCAGTCTTTCCACAGATTATTTGCTGCATATTTTAGAATCACATTACAGCAATGATCGCAATATCCATTTTTTTTCATTTCTTCTACCATCATATCATATTTTTCTTTTTGTTCTTTATCTCTAACTTTTTTACGAGTTATCACCCTACTTAACTCTTTGACAGAAGCTGTTAATTTGTTTTCTATCGCTTCTCGAAGGGGTTCATAACACGTATAATCAATCTTACCTCCATTACGTATTACATAAAACATATAGGCTGTAACATCTTGTCTAAACCCTTTTGCTGCTGTAGAAGTTATACCAATTTGTTCTTCTATAGAACGCAAGAAGTTTTGATCTGGTTCTAATTCTTCACCAGTATTGGCATCTTTTATCTTCGTTTTATTAACAAAGCTTTCTGCATGGTCCAAATAGTTATTAAACAAGTCCTCAGCTTGCTCTTTATAACCATGAATAAAGGCCTTTGTGACCTCTTTTTCTAAAACTCGATGATATTCTTTTTTGATAGTATCATGTAAGAAATTCAAGAATTTACTTTTTTCCTCTTCATTTACCGCCATATCTTTCACAGATTTGATTAACGTTTCCAGCACGATAATCGGATGTATACAATTATGATCCGATTCTGCCATCGCAGTATCTAATGCTTTCATAATAAATCTTGTAGAGATCCCTTTCATCCCTTCTCTTGGTGCTTCCTCCCTCAATTCAATGATATCTACTTTTTTACTAGTTCCCTTTTCAACAATCTCTTCACCATTATATATCTTGAGTTTTGTTAATGGATCAATTTTAGTAGAAGGTGCTAATCGAGTTAATATAGCAAACATTGAAGCTACTTCAATCGTATGAGGTGCAATATGGGCATCAAATTTGCTTTTACCTATGATTTTATTATATATCTTTATTTCCTCATCTAGCTGAAGGCAATATGGAACCTCAATCTTTACGATTCTATCTAAAATCGCTTCATTTGTATGATCCGCTTTAAACTTATTCCATTCTGCCTCGTTTGAATGGGCTAAAATTATACCGTCGAAATAAATCATTGCGCCTTTACCCGGCGATGGAATGCTTTTCTCCTGTGTTGCGGTAATCATTGTATGCAGATATTCAATTTCATTTTTAAATACTTCAATGAACTCAACAATTCCTCTATTTCCAACATCAAATGCACCATTTAAAGCCATTACCCTCGGATCGTCCTCCGAATACAAGTCTAGCTTAGATATATCCACTGAACCTATGAGTACTGAAGTATCCTGATTATTGGGATCTACTGGAGGAACAACACCGATTCCCTTCCTTGAACGAATACTAAAATCCACTGTTTCTATTGGGAACTTTTCAAATTCCCCATTGTATTCTTCTTTTAATCTATATCTGCAAATCGGACATAGGTCTCCTTCAATTTGTATATTTAGTTCCTTTTCAAATTGCGCTCTTAAATGATTAGGAATAAGATGAAGTGGTTCCTCTCGCATAGGACACCCTTTTATTGCATAAACTGGTGGGCTTATTTCTAAAGCTTTTTTTAATGCCTCCATTATTGATGATTTACCTGAACCTACCGGTCCCACTAAATAAATGACCTGTCTAGATTCTTCACCCTTCATAGCTGCTGCATGAAAATATCTCACAATGCTCATTAAAGTCTTATCAATACCAAAAAAGTCATCTTTAAAGAAATCATATCTTTTGATGACATCATTGCCATAAATTCTCCTTAATCCCGGATTTTCTTCTGTATGAATGACCTCCACGCCTTTGCTCTTAATTAATTCATACATCCTTTGATGTGCAAGTTTACATAGTGCTGGATCCTTTTTTAGGATTTCTAAATAATCTAAAAGCGTTCCTTTAAAATAGACTTTCTTCCTCTCTTCTCGGTCTTTTTGAATAAAATCTAAAAATGCTGACATCGTCTTACGTAAACCTCCTTTGTGGGGGTAATATTTTGTTTATACTACATATGTATGTAATTTCATGCATTTTGATTACATGGAGAGATGAAAAAAAAGAAAAAGAAAAGCAGCATTTATGCATTATAATAAATGAATAACGCTGCTACAAAACTTTTATTTTTTTATGAATATATTTTCTTAATACACATTTTATAAGGGATAATCATCCATAAAAGATGCACCACTAAAGAAATAAGAAACAATATTATACTTGGATTCTCAATCATCTTATAAACCCAAAAGAATGGGGATATATATGCAACAATATCTAAAATGCTTATTTCCAACAGATCAACAAATACTGGAATCATTAGAATTCCAAAACCTTTGGCATATGTTAGCCCCTGCACTTTGTCATTTGCTAGCGAAAAAAGAAGTAATGAAACAATACTACACTCCATTGCAGCAAGTATAATTATAGCAGCAAGAACATAAGGGGATAGACTCATTATCCCTAGTATATAATATCCTGTTATCACATATATGCTAGATAAGATGATGAAAGATACAAGACGTCCTCCAAGATAACCAGAAAACCCATAAGGTGTCACAAGCATCAATTCCGTCACATGACAATCCTTTTCATCAAGCATCATAAAACCTGATACCGTTCCCAACATAAATGGTGAAAGAATAAAAATTAATGTCAAAAAATAAATATTGTATGTCATAATGTCAAATCCAACTTTTATAAACAATAATTCCTGAGCGATTGGGAGAAAAAATCTAAAAATGATCATCACAAGTAGTGGTACCAACATGAATAAAAGCATCACTGGCTCTCTTAAAACAGTCCATAAGTCTGCCTTTAGTCTTTTTATTACTAAATTCATCCTTTCATCCCTCCCTGTACACTATTTTTCGTCTGAATCTTAGAACAGCCAGATAATAAGCTACAGTAATCCATACTATCATAATTAAGATATTAACCAGTGCTGCCCAACCACTAATCCCGTTAAATGCGCCAATGAGCAGTTTCAATCCCGCATAAGTCGGAAAAATACGAAAAATAAAATTGTAAGGAAAATCAAACAAACCTACTACAGGAACAATAATAATCAGCATATATGGTATCACAACAGCAAAATATTGATTCACTAATCTACATCCAGCAACTGCTATAATCCCAACAAACGAGAAAAACACAGAGGAAAGAATTACACTTGTCATGAATATCACTACATCAAATTTGACCCCTGACGATATGGCTATTGTCATTGATGCTATAATAGCTAATACTGTAAGAGAAATAACTTTTGACCAGATATATTCTGTATGTTTTAATGGCGTTATTACTAAGTAATCAACTACACCCTGTTGTTTTTCAAGTATAATCAGTGCACCCATGAAAAAGAAACCTAACGCCGATGGATCTGTAAAGATTACCACTGGTACTGCATAGCATGAAATATTTTCACCAAACTGAGACAAAATACCAATATACAAGATGACAATGACTATATATACATAGTAGAAACCCTGTCTGAACTGAAATCTGATATCTGCCATAAATGCATTTTTCAGTCTTTTCATAAAAGCGTCCTCCCCGTTACCTTTATAAAGATATCCTCAAGGGTAGCCTCACTGCTATGTATCGTATGTACTTCCTTGTTTTTAATAAGAGAAAGAAATTCCTTGTTATCTCCAATCCCTGCTAACTGATATTCAGTATGACTCATGATACCATTTTCTATATGTTCAACCGCAACTGTTTTATTTCCAAACTTCATTTTTAGTTTCTTTGGATTGTCAATCAGTGATAACTTCCCATCTACCATGAATGCTACCCTGTCACATAATTGTTCTGCTACAGTCATATTATGTGTTGTAAGAAATATCGTTTTGCCCTCGTTACTTAGCCTTAAAATCATTTCCTTCACAATCTTTGCATTTACTGGATCAAGTCCTGATGTGGGTTCATCAAGAAATATAATTTCAGGGTCGTGAAGGATTGCTCTTATAAAATTTAATCGCATCTTCATCCCCTTTGAGAAACTCTCGATTTTATGATCCTTATCTTCAAGAAGTCCCACATTATCAAGAAGCATATTAATATCCTTTTTCTTATTCTTATAGTATGACCCAAAAAGCTCCAAGTTCTCTACCGCAGTTAGCTTCGTATAAAGGTTTGGAAATTCAAACGCAACACCTATCTGCTCAAAAAAATCATTTCCCCACTCATTTCTTTCCTTTCCCATTATCTCGATATTTCCACAATAACCTCTTAACAACCCTGTGATAAGCTTTTGTGTTGTAGTCTTTCCCGCTCCACTTGGTCCTAGGAATCCAAATATCTCTCCCTGTCCCATAGTAAATGCTATGTCTTGCACTGCTTTTTTCCCAGTACCTTTGTAAGTAAACTCAAGATTTCTTACTTTAATCATCAGGCTCACCCTTTCAATAAATATCAACAGTTATTTTTTAATACAAAAAAATTATTGCAACCCTTTTATTTCTCCTATTAAAGCCATTGTTCCAAGACAGAAAAAGAGTAAATGATTCTTGATTAACTCTTGTACAAGTGTTTCATCCTCATAATTCCTTATAATATACAAGATACCTTCTAAAAACTCATGAGCAATTACATCTGCTGTTTCTTCACGGTTTCTCTGAACTGGTTCAAGTTTTCTTACATGCTCTAGATAATGCTCTTTAATAACATCTAGTACCTGTTTTCGCATCAATGAAAATTTCGTGCCTTTACTTGCTGCTACAAGAAGGTAAAACTTTTTAGAAAATATCGGCATAAAAACATCTACTATGTTAGACAGTTCTCGTCTCCACTCATAAGCATTACTTGTCTCCCACAGAAAATCTGGTCGCTCAACATTATGATTATTATTAAAAAAATTAACAAAATTCTCAAATTCATCTTTTACTATGATTTCAAAAAGCATTTCTTTATTCTCAAAATAATTATAAAAGTTCCCTATAGTTGTACCAGCATTTTTAACAATTCTTCTTATGGAAGCCTTTTCAAATCCGTATTCAAAAAATTCATGCTCTCCCACTTCAATTAGTTTATTTCTCACTTCTTCTTTTTTATATTGCATAAAAAAATCACCCGTTCTTTTTTAAATATTGTAACATATATATTTTCATAATGCAAATGAAAGTTCTAAATAATGAAATAACTGTTAATGTATATTATTCTCAATTGATAATACAATTCAATAAAAAAATTTGTTGCATTATACATAGTTTCTGCATATAATAAGTACTACCATATTAAAATAATTATCAATTGATATTTTGGAGGTACTATGGATAACCAAAAAAAATATGAAATAGGAAAAAAAGTCTCCCTCACAACAATCATAGCGAATATTTTATTAACCATAATAAAAATCATCATTGGAATAGTATCAAATAGTAGTGCTATGTTTGCTGACGGTATACATTCTCTTTCTGATATATTTAGTAGCATCGCCGTTATCATTGGACTAAAATATTCAAAAGAATCTGAAGATCATGAACACCCCTATGGCCATGAAAAAATTGAACCTATTATTACGACAGTGCTTGCTACTATATTATTTATAACTGCAATAACAATTGGTTATAATGGAATAAACACTATTATAAAACAAAATTATACCGTTCCACACATTATAGCTATTTATACTGCAATACTATCAATAATAGTAAAAGAGTGGATGTATCGTTACACTGTAAAAAATGCTAGAAAAATTGAAAGTAGCTCATTGTTAGCTGATGCATGGCATCACCGTTCTGATGCGCTTTCTTCGATAGGAGCTCTTATCGGAATTACTGGCGCAATCATAGGATACCCTATTTTAGATCCTATTGCATCATTAATCATTTGCATTATGATTGGAAAAGTTGCTATCGAAATATATCTGCAAGCAATCAAACAATTAATAGACCACGCAGGGGATGAACAAACAATCGCAAATATCCGTAGGAATATTCTAAGTATTCAAGGTGTAATTAAAATTGATTGTTTGAAAACAAGAATTCACGCAAGCAAGCTTTATGTGGATGTTGAATGCTCACTAGATAAGAATTTATCATTTGCATCCGCACATGATATTGCAGAACAAATACATACAACTGTAGAAAAAAAACAAAAGAATGTTAAACATTGTATGGTGCATGTAAACCCTTATACTCATACCGATGCGTAAACATATAGACAAAAAATATTAGAGCAATTTATTAAATAAATTCTCACACTCTTTATTGATTACAATCACTTTACCATTATTCCGCCGAACAATGGTAGGCAATATATTTGCAGGGGTTACCTGAAGACTTGTACCAATCACTAATAATAGGTCGCATTTTTCTGCCACCTTTTTCGCTTTCTCCCAATAATATATTTGATCGCCAAATAAGATAATATCCGGTTTCAAGTTATGGCCGCAAGAGCAAACAGGTACTACTTCTTGCGTGGATTTTTCTGAAGGATATTTATTATTGCACTTTTCACATATCAATTGTCTTAAGTTACCATGAAGTTCAATGACCTCTGTGCTTCCTGCCTTTTGATGGAGTCCGTCAATATTTTGAGTAATAATAGTAACACCATACTTAGCTAATACTCTCTGTGCCGCATTTGGCTGTACATTGTTCCATCTTAATATTTCTCTATAAAAATCATAAAATTGTTTAGGATATTTATAGTAATATTCTCTTGATAGTATCTTTCGAGCTGGTATATCATTCCATGAGATGTCAAAGGTAGGAAGACCGCTTGCAACACTAATTCCAGCCCCCGTTAACGCTATCGGATATTTTGCTATTGTAAGAGTATGTTTTAGTGTTTCAGGATTCATATGTATCATCAACCTCTTGTTCTTCTTTAATCGAATACTCTACGTCTAATGTAACTTCTCCGTCTTCATCTATAACGCCCGATCTCTTTTTCTCAATATAGTTATCCAGTTCGCCCTGTAATAAATTCCATCCATATATGACTGCAACCGTATCATCCAGAAAACCGATTGCAGGAATTATATCAGGCATAACATCGCCCGGATTAATAAAATACAATAACACAGCACCGATGATTATTTTCTTATATGGTGAAACTTGAGGATCCAAAAAATATAAATACATCACTTTTAACTTATTTATGATACTATCAATGCCTTTGGAAGATTTTAATTTATCATTGAATTTTAACTTTATTTCCTTTTTTCCATTATTGGTTGATGCTACTTTCATTAATTCTTTTAAGACACAAATAATTCTATTTAAATTTACCTTTTTCACCCCCGCACCACCTCCAAGCACCATTATACCATATTTATGTATTAATATGAAAGATATTGGGACACACCTTCTTTTAGAAAATATGTCCCAACAGTCTATTTCATTCAAAAAAATTGATTCTTTTTATACGCCATAAGGATGTGCTGGCGTTGATATATCACTGAGTGCATCAGAGGCTTCTGAGTCTGTTCTAGGATTAACTGCTAAATCACCTAAAGCAACAACGCCTACCAACTGATTGTTATCTATTACTGGAAGTCTTCTAATTTGATTATTTGACATCAATTGAGAAGCTTCTGAAATTTCCATCCAAGGAGTACCCATTGTTACCTGAGCAGTCATAACATCGCTAACCTTAGAATTTTTAGGATCTGTTCCATTAGCAACATTTCTTACTACAATATCTCTATCAGTGAGTATACCTTTAATACCTGTTTGGTCACAAACAGGTATAGCACCTATATTATGCTTTTGCATTAATTGCGCTGCCTGTTCTATACTTGTATTTGGATTAACCGATACTACTTCCTGTGTCATTATATCTTTAAGTTGCAAAACAATCATCCTTTCGAAATTATTTTAAACAAACTCCTATGTATTATGTTATCCTCTTTGAATAAAAAAATGCTTTGTATTTTCTTGAAATAAATTTTCACCATCGTATTTTAACATTTTTATAATATATTCTTAATTTTTATAGTATAATAAAAAAAAATTTATTCATCAACACCAGTAATATAGATACTTATAAGCAATTACCATATTTTATCTATTTAACATTTTCGTAATATTTGATATAATAACAATTGGACAAACTTAGCAAACTGGAGGGAGGAAAAAACTATTTTTACCAAGAAATTATTTTTTTCATTGATAGTCTCAGTTTCGCTTGTTATACTGAGCCCGTTATACATATTACAAGCAGATGCATTGGGATTGCTTAAACATGGTGCATCCAACCAACAAGTTAAAGAAGTTCAATTAAAACTTAAACAACTAGGTTACTTTAATAATGATACTACAGGATATTTTGGAGACATTACAAAGGCTGCTGTCAAAGCATTTCAAAAAGCATATGGTATTCAAATCGATGGTATTGTAGGACCACAAACACTTAATGCTTTAAACAGATCGACAGGTACTAGCGTGTCTCGTGGTGTTTCTACAACCCGTAATGGTTTATTACCTTGGTTTGGACAAGCTGAAAAAGCGTTTCCGATTGGTGCAGTGGCAACAATTACCGATATTAAAACAGGACTTACATTTAAAGCAAAAAGAACATATGGTTACAATCATGCTGATTGCGAAACCTTAACAGCTGAAGATACCAAAATTTACAAACAAATTTTCGGTGGTGAATACAAATGGGAAATGCGAGCAATTATCGTAGAATATAATGGTCAAAAACTGGCAGCTTCTATGGCTGGAGTCCCCCACGCAGGTCGCGAAGACAAGCCAATGAATGCTTGGGTCAGTGGTAGAAGTGGTGGGTTCGGAACAGGTGATAATCTAGATGCCGTAAAAGCCAATAGTATGTCTGGCGTTTTCGATGTTCACTTTTTGGGAAGCAAAACCCACGGAAGCAACAAAGTGGATCAAAGACACCAAATAAAAATTAAAGAAGCGGCAAATTCAATTTACTAAAAGGTTAAAAAATGGACGCAAGGATATTCCTCACGTCCATTTTTTATATGATTTCATTTATGACATATCTAGTGAATTTATAACCCGCTCGTTTTGCACTGTCTTTGATTCCTCATTGTAGTTCTTACCTTCAATAATTCTCGTTTCAATCTTACTTGCTTCCATTACTTTATCCATAATTGTTTTACGAATAATCTCAATTTCATCTTCTAATTCAAAGTATGTTTTAATCTCTTTAAGTTTACTTTCTTTTTCTGCATTTGCTAAATCAACATCGAATTCCTTATCGCCACCACGAAGTATAAATAGTCCTTTATAGTCGTAATAATCTTCTGTAATGTTCAAGTTTACAATTCTCAAATCTTTACTAAACATTTTTCGTCCTCCTTTTTCAGTGAAGAAGTATACTAATGTTTACCACAATTAAAGACTTTTTAAACAAGAATTTAAAAATTTTAATTTGCTTTATCTTTGCGAAAATATCCGAGCAAGTTCTTGCATTCTCGGCATCGCATATCCAAAAAACTCTTTATACGCAGGACAATAGTAATTTAATACAGGCTTTCCATCTTCAAATGGTTCTCGATTCCGTCTACATCCACCTCTACATAACTGTACCCATTTACACCCCTTACACATTGGATCGATATGACGTGAAACTTCTACAAAACGTTTTGCAGTTTTACTTTCTCGCATTACTCTCATATCATCTCCTTTAATATTTCCTAAATACCATTCATCGAAAACATAGAAATCACA
Organism: Clostridia bacterium; assembly: GCA_963662695.2. Lineage (GTDB taxonomy): Bacteria > Bacillota > Clostridia > SK-Y3 > SK-Y3. The sequence goes on from CAXXDC010000002.1 coordinate 829,752, forward strand.
TGGATAAACACCTCCATCAGCTTCTACAACATATTGGCATGTACACTCTCCCACCATACTACATGTCTCAGGTTTATACCCCATCAACATACCAACATAGTTATCAAAATTACGAATACTAATCATATTCCCTTTACTAACATCCTCATACCATAGATCAAAAAGGGTTTTCAAAAAATATGCGTATCTATCTGGTGTCAAGGAGAAATCATGTCCACCTGGTTTTTCATCCAACGGATCAAGACATGGAATAGGCTGAATATATTTAAAATTATTTTTTTTATAAAAATTATATATTTTATTTACATGTCTTGCAACATATCCATTTACTACAAAAAGGATATTATACTCAACTTTGCATCTATCAAAGCGTTTCGCGGTGTCTAAAACCTTTTTAAAACTACCTTTTCCCTTTGCATCAACTCTCATTGTGTCGTGAATATCCTTTGGACCATCAAGAGAAAGTCCAACAAGAAAGCCATTCTCTCCAAGAAACTGTGCCCATTCATTGTCAATAACCATACCATTTGTTTGCAAGGCATTATTTACTTTTATATTTTTTGTGTTATATTTTTTTTGAAAATCAATTAGTTTTTTAAAGAAATCTAAACCCACCAATGTAGGCTCTCCGCCTTGAAAAGCAAAAGTACAGGAGTATTCCGCATATTCAAATGCTTTCTTAACTAATATCTCTAATGTTTCTATATCCATCATACCATAAGATTCAGTCTGTCTATGTTCTGCAATATCATTATAAAAGCAGTATTTACATCTTAAATTACAATTACCAGAGGCTGGTTTTATCAACATATTTACTGGTGGCATAACAATTACCTTCTTTCTAAATTATATACTTATCATAGCACTAAAATATTAATACCCCTAAAATTCCTGAACAAATAATAATAATAATTGGGTGTGTTTTTGTTTTAGCTAAAAGCAAAAATGAAACCACCACAATTACTAAACTTTTCAATTCAAATAATTTAATACCTAAAGCTGAAATATTAATACCTGTGATAATAAGATTTTTTGCAGTCGCAGCTATGATACCATTTTTAAAAGCAAGGCTAGTAGCCGCATATAGGATTATCCCAGTAATCACAGGTCTAAGACCATAAAAAGCTGCCTGCACCTTTGGATGATTATATACCTTAAAGAAAAAGGTTGCTGCGAATATTACTAATACTGCTGTAGGAATAACAATTCCAAGAAAACTTGCAAATGCCCCTGGTAAGCCCGCAATATGATAGCCCATACCAAGCGCAGCATTAATTGCCATTGATCCCGGAGACATGCTAGCAATTGCTACTACGTCTGTTAATTCAGCAGCCGTTGCCAACCCTCTTGCTTCCATTTCCTGCATCATACTAGGAAGCATAACTACACCTCCGCCAAAAGAGAACGGATATAATTTTGCAAAAATCAAAAACAACTCAACTAATACATTCATGAATTCTTATCCTCCTCGTTATTCATCAACCCTTTCTTTAAAGAGGTTAATGTAATACCCGCTATAGCACCACAAATAATAACAATGACAGGATGAAGAAATTCATTAAAAAATAATAATCCCAGAAATGCTACCATCATAATAACTATACCTGCATTATCTTTGATTGCTGTTCTCCCCATTTTATAAGCGGCATAAAAAATCAAACCAACGACCGCTGGACGGATACCATAAAATGCCGCTTGTACAACAGGATTACTTCCAAATATTTTAAAGAATACAGATAATGCTAGTACAATAAATAAAGGAGGTGTTAAATTTCCTAATAGAGCTAGAACAGCTCCCCACATTCCTGCAATTGAATATGACACAAAAGCAGACGCATTTAGCACAATTGCTCCTGGCAAAGATTGCGCAACTGCAAAAACATCAACAATTTTTTCTCTATCCAACCATCTTTTTTCGTCAATTACTTCACGTTCAATCAAAGGTATTGCCGCATATCCTCCCCCAAAGCTAAAACATCCTAATTTAAAAAAAGTAATATAAATCTCTAATAATAGTTTAAACTTATTTTTCTTTTCACTCATACGATCACCTCAGTATCTTATTATTAATGCAATTTTCAATAACCATAGCAGCTGCACCTACAGCTATAGCACAATCTTTAAAATGTCCACCTTTACTAAAAATGATTTTACTTTCTTCCTTTAAGTAGTATTTCTTCAATGCTACATTTGTACAAACTTGATAAAACAACTCCGAATGCTTGATGAGAGGCCCGCTTAAAATCACTAAATGAGGATTCAACAAATTTATGTAGTTTGCAAGTCCTGCCCCCAAAATTGTCGCAGCACTGATAATAACTTCTCTAGCTAGTTCATCTTTCTGCTCTGCCACGCTGCATATATCCATATAGGCTATTTCCTGTATCGGCTTTGTTATATTTGATGTTCGTCCTTTTTTTAAGGCAGAAATAAATTTCTCCGTAATAGCTGGTATGGACGAATAACACTCAATACATCCATAATTACCACAACAACATGGTTCTCCATCAACATCTATTATCATATGACCAAAAGCATCTTCTGCATCGTTTATTGTTCTGACAATAGTACCAGATGAAATTACTCCTGTCCTAATACCAATACCACAATTAAAATAGGCAATATTATTACAATTTCTTCCACCACCAAAGAGATATTCAGCTATAACAGCCGTATTTGCACCATTATCAACAAAAACAGGAAGATTTAATTCTTTCTCTAAAATTTTCTTAATCGGTGTATCCCTCCACCCACTTGCAGAAAAATTCATTGGATTAAGAATAACTCCCTCTTCTCTATCTAACGGACCAATAGTTCCTAATCCCACTCCTAATAGCATAGCTTCATCCGTAGATGTTTGTTTGAATATTGCTATAATATCCGCTATCATTTTCACCGTTTTTTGCGGTGTATCAAACTCGGTCATTGGAAACTGCTGTTCCAATAACACTTGCATTTTTAAGTTTGTAATGACTACCTGTGTATAGGTTCTAGAAATATCAACACCTGCAAAATAATATTTCTGGGGTATTACATCATATAGGGTTGGTTTACGACCTCCTGTAGATTTGCCAGTACCTACCTCAATAATCAACTGTTGCTCTTCTAAAGGCTGCATAAAACGATTTAGAGAAGTTAATTTCATATTGGTAATAAGTAAAAGTTCACTTTTAGTAATCGGCCCCTTCTTTTGAATCAAACTAAATATTAGTTTACTCTCATTACACAGTCCACGCATATTATCTATCATATTTTATAACCCCTTCACCTTTGCATCATCGTCATCTGTTATTATACACACTTTTTACCATTTTAGCAACAAGTTTAGATAAAAATCACCGGTTAACGATTAACCGATGATTTTTTTAGGGGTATTTATTTACTTTACTTATTCATCTTCATAAGATCTGCTACCGTAAATCCATTTTCTATCGCTTTAGCAATCTTTTTATAAGTATCTTCGTCTACGCTAGGTTTAATCATAGCCAACAGCATTTCATTAGAAAATCTTGCATCTTCTTCAAATGGTACGACATCACATGTTGACTGATACCAAGTTAGAATTCTATTCCTGAAATCAGCCGCAATTTTCGTATACTTTGGATCTTCTATGATGTTGTGTAATTCTCCTGGATCATCTTTTAAATTATATAGTTCATCCTGTTCGTACAATCTTAATACATATTTAAAGTCTTTTGTACGGCACATTGTTGCCTTTGTATGTTCAGGTCCTTGGCTATCTTGCATCTTCATTCTAGGGTAATACTCACTGTCTGGCTCGAGCATCCCCTTATTCTTTGCTGTTTCTGTACAATGTCTTTCCTCATGAAGTCTTCCACCTTCACAGAATACAGCATCCCTATGCTCCGTTTTTTCTCCACTTAAGATATTACGAAGAGAACTACCAAAATGTGTGTGCGTTGGTTCAATCCCTACTATATCTTCAACAGTCGCATAAAAGTCTACTAATTCTACCAATGAGTCATTTATCCCTGATTTTACTTTAACATCTTTAGGCGGTTTTACAATAAAAGGTACATTTGTAAGGCAATCTTCAAATGTGTTTTGTGTTTTTTCTACGATTCCATAGTCTCCAGTAAAATCACCATGGTCACTAAATACAAAGATAGCTGTATCGTCATATATACCTTCTTCTTTTAAAGCTCTTATTACTCTTCCAAATTGGTCATCAACACGGGCACACATGCCAAGATATGTTGCACGAAGTTCATTCCATCGCTCTTCTGTCCAACCCTGCATTCCGAAAAGCTCATGCAAGCCTTTAAGAATACTAGGCTTACCTTCCCAATTCTCTGGTGCCTCTATACGTTTTGGCAATTTTTCTCTATCAATCATACTATAATAAGGTTCTTCAACATTATATGGAGGATGAGGGTATATTAATGGCAAGAAAATACATACAGGTTGATCCTCTGGCCTATTGTGTATAAAATCAATTGCACCTCTCACCCATGCTTCATCCTGATCAAATACTTCGTCACCATTACTGCTTTCTAATTTCCCTCTATTAAAGGAATAAAAGGTATCTGAACCTCGCTCTCCTCGCCAGTTGTGTTTATCATTTCCTTTAGACAAATTGTCAGCTATAAATAGTTCATCGCAATACGCGTCAAATGCATTTTCTTTTTGGGCAGGTATCAAATCATTCCTTGCATCCATCCAAACATAATATCCTTCATCCTTTAACTCTTTAAGTAGTACTGGTTCATCTTCATGCATCATATGTGACATCGTACGATGACCTCTTACATGTGGATACCAACCACTCATAAAACTACACCGACTCGGTGTACACACTGGGTTTTGACAAAATGCATTTCTAAATGAAACACCCTCTTCAACAATTTTATCCAAATTAGGTGTCACTGCTGCTTCATTCCCTAGATGATGTAGCGCATCTGCACGCATTTGGTCAGGGTTAAAAATCAAAATATGTGGTCTTTTTTTATTCACTCAAATTCCTCCTTAATTAATTTTAGTCTGTTGCAAGGGCTAAAACCCTTGATTTTGAGGCCTTTTAAGCCAATTTATATATGAAATTCCTCCCACATTATTGTATAATAATGTTAAACAGACAATATTATCGAAAATATAGGAGGAATTAATGCTTACTAACTTTAAATTTTTTATTTTCATTTTAATCATTTTTGTGGTATATTTATGCTAGTATTTATATTTTTTTATCAATATTTTTAGAAGTTATGGTGGTGGTATAATGTTACTCACTCAAACTGGTCAAATTGAAATAAATGCATTAAATGAACTGATATATACTTTTTACTTCTCTATTGGTATTCCCATACAATTTATAGATAAATATGGCGCTGTTTTAGGGCAATCGATGCCTGTCTTGTTCCCAATTTCCCCTATTCGCAGAAAAAATGCATTACCAATTGAAGATATCTTAAAAACATCATCCGAACGTAAAAACAAAGATAGACCTCACTTTATCAATAATAATGATGATGAGAATTATATCTATGTAGATATATGGGACGAAGATAACTATCATGGAATTCTTATTGCTGGACCTATGCTCCTATCCACTATTACAGATACAAAGATTGATCAAATCCTAAAAAAATATACATGCAAATTTAATATAAAACAAGAATTGTTACGATATTATAACGCACTACCCATGATTGATATAAAAAGATATGACTTTATCAGTCGCCTCTTGCACAGATTAAGTAAAGATCAGTACACTAGTAGTATAAATATTGAACCAGACAAATCAAGCATTAATTACTCACCTAAACTTATTGACTATAGAGAAAACTCCTTTTTTCATGTGCCTTATAGCCTTGAAAAAAAACTATTTGATGCACTAAGAAAAGGGGATTCAAATAAATTTAATAAAATTTCAATTGAATTATCGAAATATAAAAGAGCACCTCTTAGCAAAAACAATCCTGTACGCGCAATGAAAAATAGCTTAATTATTGCCTGTGCTTTTTTTGCAAGAAGTGCTGTCGAAGGTGGACTTGATCATCACGTTGCATTTACATTAAGCGACTGTTATATTTTAAAAATAGAAGAAAAAAATACTTTTTCAGAATTAATGGAACTTGCTGAAATAATAAATCTAGACTTTTTGTTTCATATAAAAAATCAATCTCGAAATAAGTATTCGCCCATTATACAACAAAGCATAGCATATATTCAACACCATCTTAATGAACCATTAACACTTAATCAAGTAGCAAATGAAGTAAATACCAACCCAAGTTATCTCTCTGCATTATTCAAAAAAGAAGTAGATATAAACTTTGTAACCTATATAAATAAGCAAAAGGTAGAAGAAGCAAAACGATTAATGGAATTTTCCTCTGATTCCATTTTAGATATTGCCCTACACTTAGGATTTTCTACCCAAAGCTACTTTACTCAGATATTTAAGAAGTTTGAAGGAGTCACGCCAAAACAGTATTTAAAGAATAAGTAATTTATTCGTATTGTTTTAGTTAAAATTATTGACATTTTACCTAACATGTTGTAAAATTTACCTAAATAAATTTGTGTTTTAGGGAAGGTGATTGCATGAAAGTTTCGTCTACAGAAATACAAAATAGTTTTGGTAAATTTTTAAATTTATTAGAATTCGAAGATATTATCATTACTAAAAACAATAACAACATAGCAAAACTTATACCCTACGAAGAAAAAACAACTACATTAATAAAAGAACACAGTGGTTCATACGCTGTTAAGAAAAAAATTACCTATGAAGAATATGTTGCACTTGTAGAAAATTCTGAAGAAAGATATGAATTAATTGATGGTGAGATATACTTGTTAGCTTCACCCTTATTTAAGCATCAAGTAGCAATAACTGAAATAGCAGTTAACTTCCACAACTGGTTTAAAGATAAAAAATGTCGTCCTCTTACAGCACCCTTTGATGTAAAACTGTTTAATCATGCTAAAAAGTTTGAAGATGACCCTAATGTTGTTCAACCAGATGTATTGGTCATGTGTGATGAAGAAAACGTAACCGATAAAGGCAAATATGAAGGCAGACCGACACTAGTTGTAGAAGTTCTTTCAAAATCTACAAGAAGCAAAGATATGATAAAAAAATTAAATTTATATATGAATAGTGGCGTACGAGAATACTGGGTAGTTGATACAGAAAAAAAAGAAGTCTATGTATATTATTTTGAAAATAGAGACATCCATAGTTATGACGTGTTTACAAAAGATATGATTGTTGAATCCACAATATTTGAAGGATTAAAAATAGCTTTAAATGATATTTTTACATGGTAACACAAAAGCCACGAAAACAATTTTGAGAGCACTGAAAAATTAATATAGCCCAAACAAAAAGATGGTATATATCTCTTGAGCAATTTATAACTGTTTGAGCAAAGGTGTATAAAAGCCTTAGTATAACTGCTATCAAAGATTTAGATAGATAAGATTAATAAAAAACATATGCGAGTTTTAGAAATTGCGAGGGACATATATACTATGTTTTAAATATTAACTAGACTTTTTCAGTGGTCTCGAACAAGTATCGTGGCTGTATTTCAAATTATATATATCATAAACTTGCAATGTAGCTTAATCGTTCAATGATAGGCAAGTGTTGTGTACATAATTTTTCACATCTTCCACACTCAATACATATACTGGCTTTTTCTATTGAATAATTTTTATCCATTCCCCAATGCCATTGAAGACGATCAATAATTTCTTTTTTATCCTTCTTAAGCAAATACATATTGTATGCATCCATCAATTTTGGAATCTCTATATCCTGCGGACATCCTTTACAATACGAACACCCTGTACAAAGTGAATCTAATGATTGATTTAACATTATTGCCATTTTTTCTAGCTTTTCTGGTGTCATTTTACCATAGTTTTCACCAGCTTTAATATTTTCTTCTAATTCCTCAAAACTTCCAATTCCTGCAAGAGCAACAGTAATTTCTTGATGTGATATATTAAATTTCAAAGCTGCCTGGGCGAGTGTATCCTCATCGTCCTGTTTTATGAAAGAATAATAATCTGGGTTCTGAGGTATAATACCTCCACCAAGAGGATTCATTGTGACTACACCTATTCCCTTTTTATATGCCGCTTTAATTCCTTGCTGACGAAAGGCAAAATTACTCGCATTGTAACCTAACGTTATACCTTCAAAGGCATCATCATTTACAATTTTCTCTATCTCTTCACCATTACAATGGGTGGAAATTACAAGATGTTCAATTAGACCTTCTTCTTTTGCCTTAAGTGCACCTTCATAAGGGCCACCGGTTGCCATCACTTTTTCATATTGTTGAAGATTCATTATGCACCACATATGAAAAAAATTTATCTTTTGCACACCTAAGTGTTTCAGAGATTTTTCCACTCTTCTTCTTACATCATCGGCTGTAGGCTCATGTTGTAAACCGCTCTTAGTGGAAACATAAAATGGTTTAGGCATATCTTTGAAAGCTTCACCCATTATCTCTTCACTCTTATCCTCACAATAAAAAGGTGCTGTATCAAAGTAATTAATTCCTAATTCACTCGCCTTTCGCACTATTTCAGCACACTTGCCAATATCATTTTCATACTCCTCTTTTATAAATCTCATTCCACCGAAACCAACAACTGATACTTTTTTTCCCGTTTTTCCATATTCTCTATACTGCATAATTTGCCTCCTAAATGCACAAAAAAAGGAAGTATACCTTCCTTTTTTTTAACTATTTCTTATATTATATTCTATCCAAAACTTTTTTTCAATATTTACGCGACTAATGTGTTCTTGTATTTAAACTACTATCTTGTTCTTGTAGCGTTTTTTAAAAATCCGGATAATATTGAAAACTTGTCTGGTGGGAAAATATTTTTTGCAAAACCTAATATTGATTTTTCAGTTATTACTTGTATATTGCTTTTTTTAACAAGATTCACAAGTCCCTGTTGCATAGACATTACTCTTTGTTTAGGCATCATACGCATTATCGCCCAATATATAAGCTTAGCACTTTCTTCCCATTCAACATCTACACCTAAATCAACCTCATTAGCTTTTTGTCTTGCTTCCCTCTGCTTTTTAAGTTCATCTATCGTAATTTTACCATTCTTTGGTATTCCCAGTCTTTCAAATTGTTCTTGAGGAGCATCGTTTTTCTTCATCAACGCTGCCATGTACTCAATCATTTTTTGCTCAACTTCAAAGTTTTCAATTGGATTTTCCTGCATAGGGTCATTTTCTAAATCATAAAGTGGTGATCCAAAATTGAAAGGACTAACCCACGCTTTAGCTTTCGTTTTGATTACTCTGCAACTCTTTGTAAAATCAAATGGTTCTTGCAACTGAATATCTGACAAATCATCTACGGAATACATACTACGCATACGTGTAGGCATTAACGTATACTCAAACAGCGGATCATTTTGTCGACTAACTGGACCTCTCATATATATATATCTGCTATCTGTACAATTGACCTGTGCACCAAACACACCAAACAAAGCCGCATCTCTAATCTTTTTATCAGATTCTACTGTCTCTTTTAATGGCTTTCCTTCCATATCTTTCGGAATTTCTACACCAAATAAGTCTAATAGCGTTGGCGCAATATCAATTGTCTGTACTAAAGCATTTCTTCTTTCATTCTTTACCTTGCTTCGCGGATCCCAAACAAAGAAAGGTATTTGTGCAATTTCATTGTAGTATGGCTGAATGTTTTTACCCCACCATTCACGTTCACCCAAAAGTAGCCCATGATCGGTATTGACTATTAGCATTGTATCTTCCCACATATTATTTTTATCCATCATATCTAGCACTTTACCTAAATATTCATCACACATACTGACAAGGGCTGCATATTCATATCGCATATGCTCTACTGCTTCTTTCGATTCTGTTACTACATTATAATTAATCCAATCAAAATGCTTCCCTTTATAATCATGGGGATACAAGTCTTTATACTTTTGCTGTGTGAAAAATGGTTCATGGGGATCGAAAGTTTCTAGTTGTAAGAACCAATTATCCTCTTCACAATTTGTTTCAATAAATTCTAACCCTTTATTGAAGCTTTTCGCCATAGGTTGTTTATCTTCCGAATTCATATATTCACGATTGACCCAATCTTGTTTCCAATTGTCTAGACTAATCTTTCTTGGATTTTCACATTCTGGAATATCTGGCTCTTTCACATGCCCTTTCCATGGATCTCCCTGCTGTCCTCTTGAAAACTCCCATGAGTTATATCTTGAATGATACGTAGCACCACCATCTTCCCAATAGTGAAAATGGTCACTTACTAAATGGGTATATACACCATTTTTCTTCAATAGTTCAGGCATGGAATCGTCAAATGGCTCTAATGAACCCCAACTCCTATGAAGGAAGTTATACCTTCCCGTATGAAGCTCCCTTCGTGCTGGCATGCATGGAAGACTGCCAGCATAACAATTATTAAAAGTTACTGTCTTCTCAGCAAGCCTTTCAAAATTAGCTGCTTTCACCCAGTCACATCCGTAATTGGGTAACATGTGTCTATTCAGTGAATCAAACATCAACATTATTGCTTTCATTGGTTTTCACTCCTTTGATTTTTTTACGCTTCTGACTCAGCCAACTTTCTTTCAGACAATTCAGCCTGTACCGTCTCCATATGTGCTTTGTCAATTTCATAATGTTTCATTGCCCATAGAGATGCTAAGTGACCCAAAATTGGCGCCATGATAAAGAATGATAATATTCCCCAATATATCGTTGCATTTGTCTCTATTCCTGCTTTAATGCCTAATGCTGCAAGCAAAAATCCTACCAACGTTGTTCCTAATGAGCTAACCATCTTATCAACAAACGAGAATGTTGTTCCTACCATTCCAGGTACATGGTTTCCCGTTCTCCATTTATAGTCATCTGTTACATCGGATACCATCGCATTGGTTTGTACTGTAGCTAGCATAATAACTGCACTCATAAGTATTACTGGTGATGCGGTTATTAACCCTTTTCCTATTGGAAGGAGCGGGAACATAATAAATGCGATAATCCCTGCCGCAATACAAACCCATGATCCAATGACTAATGATTTCTTTAATCCTGCTTTTCTAGATATCATTCCACCTAAAGTTGCAAATATTAGTGTAAATGGTATCGATGCAATTGATACTATTCCTCTGATTTCCATATCTTGTATAACATACATATAAAGATACATACTCATTGCTGTTGTAATAGTTTGTGCTAATTTATTTGTAGAAAATGCGATAACAAGCATTTGTAACGGCTTACTTTGTTTAATTACGTTCACATAGTCTTTTAATTTATACTTTTCAGTTTTAAGGTTAATATCATCATAGGCATCCGCATTATCTTTATCATGTAGTGAAACAGCTGTAAAAACTACACATATAAAACTCATAAAAGCATATACAATAATAACTTTTAACCATGCATCTGCATTAAAAAATCCGCCTAGCATACCAAGCACTTTTGGGGTGAATCCACCAATAATGATTATAACTGGCATAGATACATATTGTGCGAAAATCGGTAATGTCGCTCTTTGTTTAGGATCTTTTGTAATGATATTCCATCCAGCACGAATACCTACACCCTGTATCGTGTAACCTATTATATACAAGACATAAAAAACAAATACCCATATTAGTTTAAGTGCACTACTTATGTTTGTGATATTTAAAAACATTAATACCCAACAAATATTTAACATGATATTTCCCACTATAAGAAACATTCTTGCTTTTCCATATTTAGGATTGATTTTTTCAAATACTAGTCCTACGATTGGATCTGTTATTCCGTCAAACATTCGTGCTGCAGTCATTAATATTCCTACAGCTGCAGCCGCTAATCCATTTACATTAGTGTGATAAATCAAAAAGAATACTAATATAAAGATGTGCGGCAGATTATTTGCTATAGATTGCATACTAAATAATAATAATTGCCAAGTTTTTGCTCTCCCCATACTCTGCGTTTCATTATTCATCATTTTTTCCCCTTTCATTTTAACCCTTAATAATTTTTTATCATATTTCTCTAATCCATACAGTAAGCTCACTTAATTAAATAATATACCTTATTATCTATAGATTCTATATATTTTTTTACTTTAACTATATATTTTTTTACCTGTTTGTTATATAATTTAATTAATGTGCTATAAACAAAAGGGTGATGTTTTATGGAAAAAATGATACAAAAAAAATTAACTATGATTCACCAATTAACAAAAGTCGATACCTATTTATTAAATGCAGATAAAGAAATTGAAATGAATTTAATAAGTATTGAATATCCACATTTAATAAAAAAAGATATTAATTTAGTTTTTTCAAAAATAGTACCTAAACCATATGAAAAAAATTCTGTGGAACAAGTATATGAATTTATTAGTGACTTAGGTTTTAGGTATTTATATGGTACTATTTATACCGAGAAAAAGGAGTACTATGGTGCTTTAGTTTTAGGACCCATAGCGTTATCAAATGTGGATTTTTCAGAATTTGAATCTCATATTCAAGATAATAATACTGAAGAAGAAAGAATAATAAATGCTTTTTTAGAAACTCTTGACTATTATTCCATCGATTCATATAAAATGCTTAGTAGTTTTATTTATAATACGATGAGCAACAATTTCAAAGAACCTAAAATTGTAAGTAATCAGATAAGGTCTAATCCAAATACTACTGAAACATCTCATATCGCCCCCTATTATAATCAGTATAATTTTTCATTATTTCTGCAACACAATTTTGATGTGGAGAATCAAATATTAGAAATCGTTAAAACAGGAAATATAGATAAATTAAAATCAAGAACTCAATATTTAGGCAGGAACAGTGAATTTATATTAAAAAAGCGTGCAAATATAAATTATATTAGAAATCTTAAAGATTTTTGTATTACTACTAACTCTATATATCTTAGAGCAGCATTAAAAGGTGGACTCCCCTATATTTTAGGTCATTATTTATCCAATAAAAATGCTGTCTTGATTGAAAAAACTAATAACCTTATGATATTAAGAAATTTGCCGGGTGAAATTATGGAGGAATATTGTACTTATGTTCATGAGTATTCTAACTCTAAATATTCCAAATTAATTAAGAATGCAATTGATTATATATTAAGTAATATCACTTTAGATATGTCTCTTGATAGAATTTCAGAACATTTATATATTAACCCCACCTACCTATCAAGAAAATTCAAACAAGAAACAGGATACTCTATTACACAATATATAAATAATGAAAAAATTAAACTTGCTAAATATTTTATTGAAGAAAAAAAATGTACTTTATCTGAAATCTCTTATAAAGTAGGGTTCAATAGCTATACACATTTTGCTCATATATTTAAAAAAAATACCAATTTAACGCCAAAAGCATATAAAAAAATGATAGAAATAAATAAAAAATCGCTAGAAACATAATTATTACAAAGTTTCTAGCGATATACCCTCAATGCCAACTTTTTTATTTAATGATGCAATAAACATCTTAACTTGGTAATTGATCTTCCTGATGTTCAACATTATAATATCTCTGTTTTCTTAGATATGCTTCTCTTTCAAGATATCTAGTCATTACACGACGGAGATCTAATACATCACTCATTTCATAGAATCCAATCTTGTCATAGATAAAACGTACTGCTTTTAAAGAACCCAATGCAAAAACTGTTCTCGAAAAAGATTCATGCGTAATTTCAATCTTGTCATACTCTCCAGCTAAAATTGTCTTATGCTGACCAATTATACCTCCTGCTCTTATTGCATGAATAGGAATCTCACTGTAATCTAAATCATGGATATTAATTTCATTATTATTATTAGACATCCCTTTAAGTACTTCGTTAGCAATTTTTTTAGCTGTACCTGATGGACTGTCCTTTTTTTCTCTAAAGTGAGCTTCTGTAATTTCACAATCATAGCTTTCCAAGATACTAGCAGCTAAATTAGTCAATACCATCATTACATTAACACCTAGTGTTACATTAGGCGCAATGACAATCCCAACTTTATTATTCTTTGGTATAGTCATTAGCTTTTTTAGCTGAATTTCATTAAGGCCTGTAGTACCAATCACCATTCTCACTTTCATTTTTGCTAAAACTACAGCGTTATTAACTGTGGCTTCAGGTGTTGAAAAATCAATAGCAACATCGGGCTTATATTTAAATATATTCTTTTCTAGATTGCTAGAACTATCTATGATAATTCCTGTATCTCGTGTATTCAAAATTTCTCCCAAGTCTTTACCTTTTTTTTCACTATTATCTCCACAGACAGCCATTACTAATTCAATATCATTCTGGTTTAACAATACTTTTGCAATTTCTGAACCTGTCCTGCCCAGACCGATTAAGCATACACGAATCATCTGTATCCCTCCTTTGCTTCTATTTAATTTTACTTATATTATTATATGTATGTAACAACTTTATTATACATTATAAGTTGTTAGTTGTCAATTTATGTGATTTTTTTTGTCTTAGAAAAATATTTTTTATTACATTTTCCTTCTATAAATGCATGACATACTATATAATATAGGTATTAAAATCAATTATCTATGATCCTTGTATAATTATAATAATCATTCGGAGGGAAACTATGCCTAAAAATGGCTTACCATCAAAGTATCAACAAATAGCTTTAGATATCGCTCAAAGAATAGTTAATAAAGAGTTTGCAGTAGGAGAAAAAGTTCATGGTAGATCTATACTTTCAAGTTTATATAATGTCTCCCCTGAAACAATTCGTAAAGCTGTTGCATTATTACAAGAGAGTAATGTGCTCAAAGTTAATAAAGGAAGCGGTATTGTAATCAACTCCGTTGATAGAGCTTATGATTTTATTCAGAAATTTAAATGTCTTGACACAGTAAATTCCTTAAAGAATCAACTTCAAAAATTAGTGGAACAAAAAAAACAAATTGATGAACAGTTTTCAGATATTATAAATAATATTATTGATTTTTCAGATAAGCTAAAAAATCTTACGCCTTACAATCCAATTGAGGTAGAAGTAAAACACTATTCGAAATATATTGGAAGTTCAATTGAACAAATAAAATTTTGGCAGAATACTGGTGGTACAGTTGTCGCACTTAGAAAGGATAATGATATTATCATCTCCCCTGGACCACTTGCTATGTTAGAAAAAGGAGATATTATTGTTGTTGTAGGTGGAAAGAATATCTTACATGACGTTGAGAATTTTATAAATGGATGAACGATAATTAAAAATATTTCATCAGATTACATTATACTGATAAATATAGTTCCTATAAAATCTGACATATGGTTCATTAATGGATAAAAAAAACTGATTGGAAATTCCAATCAGTTTTCTTATGGCTCCTCAAGTAGGACTCGAACCTACGACCCTGCGGTTAACAGCCGCATGCTCTACCAACTGAGCTATTGAGGAACGTTTGTTCCGGCAACGACCTACTTTCCCAGGAGGTCACCCTCCAAGTATCATCAGCACTGTGAAGCTTAACTACCGTGTTCGGGATGGGAACGGGTGTGACCTTCACGTTATTGCCACCGAATAAGGGTATATACCCTCAAAACTATACAATGTAAAGAAATGATTGTGTTAGGAATAACTTTTTCCTACTCATATCTGTTTTTTTGGTCAAGCCCTCGGTCTATTAGTACCAATCAGCTTAATACATTGCTGTACTTACACCTTTGGCCTATCTACCATGTAGTCTTCATGGGACCTTAGTAGACTATGTCTACAGGGAAATCTTATCTTAGGGGGGGCTTCACGCTTAGATGCCTTCAGCGTTTATCCCTTCCGTACTTAGCTACCCAGCCATGCCGTTGGCACGACAACTGGTGCACCATAGGTACGTCCATCCCGGTCCTCTCGTACTAAGGACAGCTCCCTTCAAATTTCCTGCGCCCGCGACAGATAGGGACCGAACTGTCTCACGACGTTCTGAACCCAGCTCGCGTACCGCTTTAATGGGCGAACAGCCCAACCCTTGGAACCTACTACAGCTCCAGGATGCGATGAGCCGACATCGAGGTGCCAAACCTCCCCGTCGATGTGGACTCTTGGGGGAGATAAGCCTGTTATCCCCAGGGTAGCTTTTATCCGTTGAGCGACGGCATTTCCACTCACAACCGCCGGATCACTAACTCCAACTTTCGTTACTGCTCGACGTGTCTGTCTCACAGTTAGGCTACCTTATGCGTTTGCACTCTTTGCGCGATTTCCGACCGCGCTGAGGTAACCTTTGAGCGCCTCCGCTACTTTTTAGGAGGCGACCGCCCCAGTCAAACTGTCCACCTGACAGTGTCCCTTAGCCGGATTACGGCTACAGGTTAGAATTTCAGTACTCCAAGAGTGGTATCCAAACAGCGGCTCCACAAACACTAGCGTGCTCGCTTCTAAGCCTCCCACCTATCCTGTACATGAAATACCAAAATCCAATATCAGGCTACAGTAAAGCTCCATGGGGTCTTTCCGTCTTGTCGCGGGTAACCAGCATCTTCACTGGTACTACAATTTCGCCGGGTACGTTGTTGAGACAGTGCCCAAATCGTTACGCCTTTCGTGCGGGTCAGAACTTACCTGACAAGGAATTTCGCTACCTTAGGACCGTTATAGTTACGGCCGCCGTTTACTGGGGCTTCGGTTCTAAGCTTTGCGCGAACGCTAACTCTTCCCCTTAACCTTCCAGCACCGGGCAGGCGTCAGCCCCTATACGTCATCTTTCGATTTAGCAGAGACCTGTGTTTTTGCTAAACAGTCGCTTGGGCCTATTCACTGCGGCCTGGTTGCCCAGGCACCCCTTCTCCCGAAGTTACGGGGTTATTTTGCCGAGTTCCTTAACAACGCTTCTCCCGATCATCTTAGGATTCTCTCCTCACCTACCTGTGTCGGTTTACGGTACGGGCACCTAACCTATATATTAAGCTTTTCTTGTCAGTGTAGGGCTGCCTGCTTCGCTACTTATTTTCGCTCCCTTACGCCCCGCTCAACCAACGGCGGGGTCAGGCTTGCTTCCTGCGTCCCTTAATATATTAACGGCTTCGGTGGTTACGGATTTTCAACCGTATGTCCATCGGCTACGCCTTTCGGCCTCACCTTAGGTCCCGACTTACCTTGAGCGGACGAACCTTCCTCAAGAAACCTTGGGTTTTCGATGATTATGATTCTCACATAATTCTCGCTACTCATTCCGGCATTCTCTCTTCTATCTCGTCCACATGTCCTTACGATCATGCTTCTTCCTATAATAGAATGCTCCCCTACCCAGTATTGCTACTGCCAAAGCTTCGGTATAGACTTTAGCCCCGTTACATTTTCGGCGCAGATTCACTAGACCAGTGAGCTATTACGCACTCTTTAAATGTATGGCTGCTTCTAAGCCAACATCCTGGTTGTTTTAGCAACTCCACATCCTTCTCCACTTAAGTCTATTTGGGGACCTTAGCTGTTGGTCTGGGCTGTTTCCCTCTCGACTATGAAACTTATCTCACATAGTCTGACTCCCGGACATCGTTTATGCGGCATTCTTAGTTTGATAGGGTTCGGTAACCGTATAAGGCCCCTAGCCCATTCAGTGCTTTACCTCCGCTAAACTAATCCGAGGCTAGCCCTAAAGCTATTTCGGGGAGAACCAGCTATCTCCGGGTTCGATTGGAATTTCTCCGCTACCCACAGCTCATCCCCCGATTTTTCAACATCGGTGGGTTCGGTCCTCCACGAAATTTTACTTCCGCTTCAACCTGGCCATGGGTAGGTCACCCGGTTTCGGGTCATATACATGTAACTATGCGCGCTATTAACACTCGGTTTCCCTTCGGCTCCAGTGCTTAACACCTTAACCTTGCTACATACATATACTCGCCGGACCGTTCTACAAAAAGTACGTCATCGCACCTTAACGTGCTTTGACTGCTTGTAAACACAGGGTTTCAGGTTCTCTTTCACTCCCCTCCCGGGGTTCTTTTCACCTTTCCCTCACGGTACTATACGCTATCGGTCATTAGGTAGTATTTAGGCTTGGGAGGTGGTCCTCCCGGCTTCCCACCGGATTTCTCGTGTCCAGTGGTACTCTGGATCCTGATGGCTTATTTCTGCTTTCACGTACGGGACTGTTACCCTCTTCGGTCTACCTTTCCAGGTAGTTCTGTTAGCTTCTATAAATACCGTGCTCAGTCCGCAACCCCTATCTCTCTAAGAGAGTTAGGTTTGGCCTGTTCCCCTTTCGCTCGCCGCTACTCAGAGAATCGAGTTTTCTTTCTCTTCCTCCGCCTACTTAGATGTTTCAGTTCAGCGGGTTACCTCCGTATCGCTATGTATTCACGATACGGTGACTGGATATTACTCCAGCCGGGTTTCCCCATTCGGACATCTGCGGCTCAATGGCTATTTGCGCCTCCCCGCAGCTTTTCGCAGCTTATCACGTCCTTCTTCGGCTCCTAATGCCAAGGCATTCACCCTGTGCTCTTATTAGCTTGACCTTTAAAATTGTGTTATCAATTTTAGTATCTCGGTCCAAGTTTTTAAACTTGTTCTCGAATTATATGAGTAAGAATTTGCTGTAATACAGTTTTACTGTGTTACCCTTTTTTTGTACAACTTTACGTTGTACGCTACATCTTCGTTAAAAGATGTTTTTTCTTACACCTCATTGTCTTTACATTGTTTAGTTTTCAAGGTACATTCAGAATCATTATATGCTATATATCTAATAATTCTGCTAATTTTAAAAAGTCCAATTTCTCTAATCATAAGATTAGACAACATTGGTCTTTCAAAATTAAACAGCGTAAGAGGATTTTTTGTTACATCAATAATCGATGTATCGACCATAGGATTGGCTTAAGTTGTGCTAATTTGCATTACCACCTCAAGCTCCGCTCCTTAGAAAGGAGGTGATCCAGCCGCACCTTCCGATACGGCTACCTTGTTACGACTTCACCCTAATCATCAGCCCCACCTTCGACTGCTGCTTCCATAAATGGTTAGCTCACAGGCTTCGGGTGTTACCGACTCTCATGGTGTGACGGGCGGTGTGTACAAGACCCGGGAACGTATTCACCGCGGCATTCTGATCCGCGATTACTAGCAATTCCAACTTCATGCAGGCGAGTTGCAGCCTGCAATCCGAACTGGGACTATTTTTGGGGATTTGCTCCATATCACTATTTCGCTTCCCTCTGTTAATAGCCATTGTAGCACGTGTGTAGCCCAGGACATAAGGGGCATGATGATTTGACGTCATCCCCACCTTCCTCCGATTTGTCACCGGCAGTCTCGCTAGA
Organism: Clostridia bacterium; assembly: GCA_963662695.2. GTDB lineage: Bacteria > Bacillota > Clostridia > SK-Y3 > SK-Y3. The sequence continues at coordinate 849,073 of CAXXDC010000002.1, forward strand.
GTGCCCAACTTAATGCTGGCAACTAACGATAAGGGTTGCGCTCGTTGCGGGACTTAACCCAACATCTCACGACACGAGCTGACGACAACCATGCACCACCTGTCTCATAGTTCCCGAAGGCACTCCCGTATCTCTACAGGATTCTATGGATGTCAAGCCCTGGTAAGGTTCTTCGCGTTGCGTCGAATTAAACCACATGCTCCACTGCTTGTGCGGGTCCCCGTCAATTCCTTTGAGTTTCAACCTTGCGGTCGTACTCCCCAGGTGGGATACTTATTGTGTTAACTCCGGCACAGAAGGGGTCGATACCCCCTACACCTAGTATCCATCGTTTACAGCGTGGACTACCAGGGTATCTAATCCTGTTCGCTCCCCACGCTTTCGTGCCTCAGCGTCAGTTACAGTCCAGAAAGTCGCCTTCGCCACTGGTGTTCCTCCTAATCTCTACGCATTTCACCGCTACACTAGGAATTCCACTTTCCTCTCCTGCACTCAAGATATGCAGTTTCAAATGCAGCCCCGGAGTTGAGCCCCGGTATTTCACATCTGACTTGCATACCCGCCTACGCACCCTTTACACCCAGTAATTCCGGACAACGCTCGCCACCTACGTATTACCGCGGCTGCTGGCACGTAGTTAGCCGTGGCTTCCTCCTCTGGTACCGTCATTTTTTTCTTCCCAGAAGACAAAAGTTTACGACCCGAAAGCCTTCTTCCTTCACGCGGCGTTGCTGCGTCAGGGTTTCCCCCATTGCGCAATATTCCCCACTGCTGCCTCCCGTAGGAGTCTGGGCCGTGTCTCAGTCCCAATGTGGCCGATCACCCTCTCAGGTCGGCTACCCATCGTTGCCTTGGTAGGCTTTTACTCTACCAACTAGCTAATGGGACGCGAGTCCATCTATTAGCGGATTGCTCCTTTGATGTTTTTATCATGCGATAATTACATTTCATGCGGTATTAGCACACCTTTCGATGTGTTATCCCCCTCTAATAGGCAGGTTACTCACGCGTTACTCACCCGTCCGCCGCTAGGATCAGACTGTGATAAATCACTGTCGTCTCCCCGCTCGACTTGCATGTGTTAGGCACGCCGCCAGCGTTCGTCCTGAGCCAGGATCAAACTCTCAATACATATATGTGCATCTTCTCACCGAAGATGTACAGTACTACTAAAATTCGCTAAGCTCATTAAGTAGTACTAGCATGTTCGTTCGTTTAGCTCATTACTTTTTACTAGCTTTGTTTGCTAAGTTTTGTTTCGCTAAGTTTAACCTCGTTTTATTAACGAGAACCTCTTACGCTGTTTACTTTTCAAAGACCAATTTTACTTCATGTTGTCAGCACACTGTTTTTATCGCCGACTTTTACTATGCTATCACATAAATTTTCTTTTGTCAATAACAATTTTAATTTTTTTCAAACAGCTGTTCACGCCGTTTGCGACAGCTATAACAATATAACACACAACCTTTATATTGTTCAACTCGCTTAATCTTTATTTTCTACTTTTAGATTAAATTATATTCATCATTGTATGTCTTTTTGTCGTTTTTCGTTACTATGCTCCGTTATACTTACTAGTTGGTAATTTTCTTTACTACTGTTACCCTATTACCCTTTTCATTTCTTTTTATACTGCTACACAATGATGATACAATCTTAAGACCTCTTCCACACTCATCCAAGTATAAGATATCATTTTGCTGCAGGTGCTTACTACTCAGCTTCTCAATTTTTGTCTCATATACTCCTTCCCCCTCATCTTCTACGATTACATATATTTGATTATTACATATGCAGACCTCTATATATACTTTTTTAGAAGGATTATTTTTGTTTCCGTGTATCATTGCATTTATAAGCAATTCATTTAATATAACTTTCACTTCAAATATTTGATCATCAGGTATCGCAATATGTTTCTGCAAAAAAAATAGTATGTTTTGAACGCTCTCACATATGATGGTAGTATCTGTAGTAATGTGAGTTTTAAATGTACAATCCGTTTCCACTTTTTTATCACCTTCATCCTATTTCTTTATAACAAATGTTATACTAATTATTTACCACTATTCCACATATACAAACAAAAAAAGTGTTAATTCAATTAACACTTTTATAATATAACCTCTTTAGTTTTTCTAAAATCTTCTTTTCTAACCTAGATACATACATTTGGGATACACCTAATGCATTTGCAATCTGTTTTTGTGTTTTCTGTTGATAATATCTCCGTTTAATGAATTCCTGTTCTGCCATATTAAAATTATTAAGGCTTCTTTCTATGAAATCTTGATTTTCAATATCTTTGAATGTGGTATCTTCTTTGCCAACCAAATCATACAAAGTTGTCTCGTCTTCCAAGTATGCAGATTGTTCTAAAGATTGTATATTTGTAACATTTGCAGATTCCAGCACTTCAAGAATTGTTTCTTCAGGCATATTAAGATGTTGAGAAATTTCTGCTATCTTTGGTGCTCGCCTCAAGCTCTGAGATAAGGTAGCTCTAGCATGATTGACCTTATGATAGGTTTCATATATCCTTCTAGGCACTCTTATGGTATTTCCTTTATCTCTGAAATATCGCTTGATCTCACCTATGATAGTCGGTGTAGCAAAGCTAGAGAACTTCACTCCTTTATTGATATCAAACCGTTCTACAGCATTGAGGAGACCTAAACAGGCTATCTGATACAAATCATCGTACTCAACACCCCTATTCAAAAACTTTTTAGCAAGAATTTCTGCCATATAAAGGTATCGATTCACAATCTGATCTCTCAAAAATCGATCTTTTGTACGAAGATATTCCTCAAAAAGTTTCTCTTCTGAAAGTTGTTCTGTTTCTTGATGGATACTCATATTGTATTCTCCTTTAAAGAAACAGCTAAAGTAATAATTTCATTGTCATCTGAATCGCCTAATATTACTTCATCAACAAGAGCATTCACAATAGATACACCAAACATATCATCTTTATTAAATAATTCAAACCCTTTCGGTTTTTTATTTTCAAATAAAAATTGTATGCTTAGCTTTTCATCATTAATATTCAACTTTATAATATATCTATCAGCCTTTATTTTTGATTTTTTTATGATACCATTACATATTTCTGCTACAGCAACTTTAATATCTTCTATTTCATCAATTGCAAATCCCATTGTACTCGCTATCCCTGAAACTGTTAACCTCACAACCCTCACCATTTCTGGCGAAGACGGTACAATTAACTCCATATCCATCCCTATCTCACTCCTCAATAATGAAAACCTTATCCAGTCCAGTTATTATAAATAATTTTTTAATGGTTTTTTTAATATTTGTTATATAAACATTTTTCTGGTTACCCTTAACCTTTTTTAACACCGCTACTAAAACACCAAGACCAGTACTATCAATATAGTTTAAATCCGAACAGTCCAATTTAATATGATCTGCAGTATGATCTATAATGCTATACAGGCTTTCTCTTAAATCATCAGCCGTATTTATATCTACCTCACCATTTAGTTTTACATTAATCACATCATCTTTTTTTTCGTGTGTAATGCACAAGTTTGATGCCATTGTGCCCCCTCCTCTTGATAGTGCTTACTAACTCTTATTGCTTAACATTAATAATAACATATTATACAATCCAAAACAAGAATAATACATAATTGAAAAAACCCGAAAGAAAAAACTCTTCCAGGTCTCATAATAACATAATTACTCTTTTGGTTTCATTGTTGGGAACAGTAATACATCTCGTATAGAATATGAATCGGTTAAAAGCATCACTAACCTATCTATGCCGATTCCTAAACCACCTGTAGGTGCCATCCCATATTCTAATGCATTGATAAAATCATCATCCATCATATTTGCTTCTTCATCTCCAGCTTCTCGCGCCTCTACCTGCTTTACAAATCTTTCTTTTTGGTCAATAGGATCATTTAACTCAGTAAATGCGTTTGCCATTTCCCTACGGGTAATAAACAACTCAAATCTTTCAGTTAATTCAGGTTCATCTGCTTTTCTTTTTGCCAATGGAGAAACCTCAACAGGATAATCCATAATAAATGTTGGTTGTACTAATTTTTCTTCAACACATTCTTCAAACACGGTGTTAATAATTTTCCCTCTTGTATCATTATTCTCTACATGAACATGAAGGCTTTTTGCTGTAGCTATCGCTTCTTCATCTGTTGTAACTGTATTAAAATCAACATCAGTATATTTTTTAATAGATTCGATCATTGTCATCCTGTTCCACGGAGGCGTTAAATCGATTTGTTCATCCTGATATGTGATTTGGCTTGTTCCTAACACTTCTATAGCTACTGTTGAAACTAATTGCTCAGTAAGTTCCATCATACCTTTGTAGTCGGTATAGGCTTCATATAATTCAATTGTGGTAAACTCTGGATTATGCTTAATGGACATCCCTTCATTTCTAAAAATCCTACCCATTTCATATACTTTTTCTAACCCACCAACAATTAAACGTTTTAAATGTAGTTCTGTCGCAATTCTAAGGTACATATCTATATCTAATGTATTGTGATGCGTGATAAATGGTTTAGCAGCAGCACCACCAGGAATTGTATTTAATATTGGAGTATCTACTTCTAAGTATCCTCTATCATCCAAGAATTTTCTTATACCTTTAATTATTTTACTTCTTTTAATAAATGTATCCTTCACTTCAGGATTGACAATTAAGTCTACATATCTTTGTCTATATCTTAAATCCACATCTTTTAAACCATGCCACTTTTCTGGTAGTGGTTGAAGAGATTTTGATAAAAGCTCAACTTCTTGTGCCTTAATAGATATTTCACCTCTACGGGTTCTAAAAACCTCTCCTTTTACACCAACGATATCACCTATATCAAATTTTTTGACTAAATTATAGCTTTCTTCACCAATTTCATTTACTTTAATGTATAGTTGTATTCTGCCTTCTCTATCCTGTAAATCACAAAAGGAAGCTTTACCCATCCCTCTTTTTGACATTAATCTACCTGCCATCGAAACAACGGAGCCTTCCATTTCCTCAAAGTTATCAATAATTTCTTTACTATTATTTGTTTTATCATATTTAACTATTCCAAAAGGATTTTTCCCTACCTCTTGTAGCTCATGTAATTTTTCTCGACGAACTTTAAGTATTTCACTTAATTCCATCTCTTGTATGTTTTCTGACATCTTATTACCTCCTACGTGTATCATTCTGTGAAATATATTATATATTATATTTCTTCTAATGTAAAACAAAAATTAACATTTGGTACGGCTTTAGCAAAGCAGGGGACAGCTCTTTGTATGCATTCCAAAGAGCCGCCCCCTGCTTGACTATTAATTATATACTTATTTATGAATCTCTAAAATCTTAAATTGTATCATCCCAGCAGGAGCTTCTACTTCAACCGTACTACCTACTTTATTACCTATGAGTGCATTCCCAACAGGAGATTCGTCAGAAATCTTGTAATTGCTTGGATCTGCTTCCGTAGAGCCTACGATAGAATATTCCACTTCCTCATCAAACTCCACATCTAAAACCCTTACTTTAGAACCTATGCTAACTACTTCAGTATCAATATCGTCTTCGTCAATAACTCTTGCATTTTTCAACATATTTTCTAATTGCACGATACGAGCCTCAACACGTGCTTGCTCGTTTTTGGCTTCGTCATATTCAGCATTCTCAGACAAATCACCAAAAGCTAATGCTTGTTTGATTTTCCCAGCTATTTCCTTACGTTTTACTGTTTTCAGTTGTTCAAGTTCATCCTCTAGTTTCTTAAGACCCTCATACGTTAATACAATTTGTTTATTTCCCATTCCATGCTCTCCTTTTACCCATTTTCTGTGGCTCTCATGCTTAGTATGAACATAATATTTTCTGTTGATAATATATGCTATTAAAGCATTATTATTCACCCACTATGTGGTAAGTTGACTTTTAATATTATAAATCAACTGATTATTCCTTGTCAATTAAATATTATCAATTTTCTAATTTTTTTCTATTCTTTTTAATTTGATCTATATTAATCGGACTGTTAAAACCTCTTAAAAGATTTATTTTACATCCTAATTCATAGAAAATACGGCGCATACTTTCATATTGTTGCATATCTGGTTGTTCTTTATATTTCTCTACCTTAACTGATAAAACATATTCTATTAATTCTCGCTTATTTGTAATCCCTATTTGTTCAAATATTTTTATTTCTTTTGATATTGCTGGTATAGAAATATCAATACTATCTATAACAATGTTTCTTAACTTTCTTTCAGAATGATTTACTTTCCCCTTGAGATTAAAAAGAATGCTCTTTTTATCTATTAACGCTTTTCTCATAAACTCATTAAAATCATCTAATACAAAAATAATATTTGAATCTGTTAATGCACTACGTATATCATTGGATATCCATATTGATAGACCTGTACGTTCAAAAATTTTCTCCATGGTGGTCGTTGCTGTTTCAATATCTTTCGTTACTAATGTAGCATATTTTAGTGATGAAGATAAATTTTCGATGAGATATGTCGAAATATTAGTCAATTGACTTTCTACAATTCCTACACTCAATTGTTTCAGCTCAAGTCCAGCAATTTTACATACTTTTATAAGAATATCTGGTATTAGGGATATAAAAAGATTTTGGTCATCACTTTTGTTAAATTGCCCTTTAGTATATAGGAACTTCAATATATTTTTGTTCCGCGAAAGACATGTTGGTAAAATAACATATTGTATATTTTCTAATTTGAATTGATGGCTAATTTTTTCACACATATTGTATAATGTTTTTTCATCTAACATATCTAATTGTTTTTTATTAAATGGTAGCTTTGCTATACATATATTCATATCAATTTTAGATATATCTATATATTGATATTCTATAGATATAAATTTATCAATAATAAAATTTAAAATTTTTCGTGGTACAAACGGATATATCTTTTTTGTAATACCCTTAGAATTCACATATTCCGTTAAAGTGATTACACCTAATGTTTCCATAATACTACCCCCTCACCGTACTCGTAATTTGTAATAAATATTAATAATACTATTATTAAACTCATATATATATTACAGATATATTTATATACTACGTGACTACCGTTATACTTCTTCAAAAAAGAGGGTGAGAGATATCATGTATATAACAACAGCTTACAAAAAAGAAATTTTGCAATATAATAGAAATAAAGCTATCTCTTATGCTCACATATGGGCTCTTGATAGAAATCCAGCATATTATGATTTTTCAGATCTTGGTGGAGATTGTACAAATTTTGCTTCTCAAGTTATATATGCTGGAAGCAACATTATGAATTACAAATCAGATGTAGGATGGTACTATGTGAATGCGAACCAACGGGCACCTGCTTGGACAGATGTAGATTTTTTATATAATTTTTTAGTTCACAATATGAGTAAAGGTCCCTTTGGCGAAGAGGTGGATGTGAAAGATGTAAAGCCTGGAGATATCGTACAACTTGCATTTAACTCAGAAGATAGTTATGATCATGCACCTGTCATTATTGAAACAGGCGCTGTACCAGATATTGATAATATCAGAATCGCATCACATACAATTGACCGTGATAATTATCCTCTTAAAAATTATAACTGGGAGCATATACGCTTTATTCATATTGAAGGCGTTTACAAATAGTTTGCAGATGTGGCAAACAAAACGTCCCCCTGCCACATCTGAATTCTGCCTATGCCTGTTGATCTTTTTGTTTTTCCATTTTTTTGCGTCGTGTCATTATTCCTCCTATTCTTCCGGTTTCTTTGGCTGTAAGCCCTTTCCATCCATTTTCATTTACCTTTTCTAATAGTCCTAGTTCCTCTGCAATTTCATATTTTAGCTTTTCATTCGCTTCATTTATTTTCTTAGCGCTTTTTCGCATCTCCCTATACCATCTCCTTTCAATGGTAGCATATGGAGAATGTAATATTTTATGCATATGTAATGCAAGTATTATATGCAATCTCGGGATTTTGAAATGTCTCACTAAGTACTAATGCCACCGCTCCTTTTAATACTGCTTCTTCATTGAGTCGTGAAAAAGTTATACTTGTAGAATGTTGCATATATTTCAAACTCCTCTTTCCCACCTCTTCTTGAATACAGTCTAAAACAATCTTATCTAATTTAGAGATTCTCCCATTGATAATAACAAGAGATGGATTAAATGTATTGATAAGATTTGCTATTCCTATCCCTAGATATTTTGACTTTTCCTTTATTACTTCTAATGCTAATTTGTCATTGTGAAGTGCTGCTTTTACGATTATCTCAGGGGAAATACGACATATATCGTCATTAATCCATTCGCTAATAATGGACTCTCTACCTTCAGAAATGTGTTTTTTTATACTACTCAGCATTGCCTGTTCCGATGCTAAAGATTGCAAACAACCATAATTGCCGCAACTGCATTTAGGACCATTGGCTTCTATTGTCGTATGTCCGATTTCACCAGCGCCTTCCGCAATCCCTCTATATAGTTGGTTGTCAATGACAATACTTCCGCCGATGCCATAACCAATGTATACAAAAATAAAATTTGATACTTCTAGGGCTGACCCAAACCAGCTTTCACCCAATGTCATGGTTCTAACATCATTATCTATAAATACAGGTAAATTTAATGCCTGTTCTAGTTCATTTTTTATGGGTAAATTCTCCCATCCAAGGTTTGGTGCATAAACCAAAATACCGTCTTGAGATTTAACCAATCCGTGAACCCCCACACCTATTCCTAGAATTTTCTTGTCTGTATATTCCTGTAGCCATTGCTTTGCTTTACATTTAATTTTCTCTAATACTTCTTCACCAGAAATAGAACTATCGTTCTCAATACTATTTGAGCAAATGATATCAGCATTCAAATTAGCCATTATCATATCAACATTTTTCGAACCTATATAAATTCCAATGACATAATAACCATTTGAATTAATCCTCAGCATCACAGGCTTACGTCCACCACTCGATAATCCTCTTTCAGCTTCAAGAATTAAATTGTATTTAATAAGTTCAGACGTTATATTTGTAACAGTTGCTGGTGTTAGCTTTGTTTTTCTTGCAATATCTGCCCTTGATATAGGTCCTTCTTCTCTAATTGTATTCAAAATAAGTGAGGTATTCATCTTTTTCATCAGAGAAAAACTGCCTATCATATGTGGTTTTTTCATATCTTTGCTCTACCTTTCTGTTTTCACCACTTCAATTGCTTTTTGAAGTTGAACATCATCATCTTCTTCAATTTTCGTAATACTCATCCTAAGTTCTGTCGGCAATTCGACAAGCACATCGGGTTCAATACCTATCCCATGTATAGATATACCATTAGGTGAATAATATTTTGATGTGGTGATAGAAATTGCCGAACCATCACCTAGTGGAATAACTGTTTGCACAACACCTTTTCCAAACGTTTTTGTGCCGACTAATAAGCCTTTTTCATAATCTCTTACGGCTCCTGATAGCACTTCTGATGCACTTGCACTTGCCTCATTTACTAGTATAGCGAGTGGAATCTCAATCTCTTCAGCATCGGAATACAAATCTTTTCTATGTTTTGCCCTATCTTCCATATAAACAACTGTACCCTCTGGCACTAAACGATCTGCAACTTCTACTACTTCGTCCAATAGCCCTCCAGGGTTGTTTCTTAAGTCAATAATTAATCCATTAATATTTTGCGCATATAACGCATCTAATGCTTCATCAAATTCTTCGCTCGTTGTTTCTGAAAAACGTGTAATACGAATATAACCGATGTTATCATCTATCACTTCATGTTTTACTGTTATTAATGTAATCGTATCTCGAATGATTTCAACTTCCTTAGGTTCCAGTAAACCAGCTCTCATAATTGTGACCATTACTTCTGTCTTCGGTGGTCCTTTTAACATCTTAACTGCTTCGTTTAATGTGTCACCCCATACTTCTTGTCCATCCACTTTTATAATTTTATCCCCTGGCAGTATACCTGCTTTTTCACCCGGACTATCTTCAAAGGGGGATATGACTGTAATTAAATTGTCTTTTGGATCTACAGTTACAACTACACCTATACCAGCATAGCTACTTGATGTTTCTTCAGACATTTCTGCAAATTCATCCTTATCCATATATCGTGAGTATGGGTCGTTGAGTGATGCTACAATACCTCTGACACCACCTTCCAGTATGTTTTCATCATCAAGTGGTGTTATATAATATTTGTCCAATATCTTTTTAACTTGGTTCATTTTCATATATTGTGTGAATATTAATTTATCTGTAGAAAAAAACATTATACTTGTTACAACGAATGTTACAATTGCTGTACACATTACCAATATCACAGCTACAAAAAACATCTTACGTTTGCTCAAAGAATTCAGCTCCTTATGTCATAGTTGAGTTACATATCTATATATTATTTGCATCACTATATTATTATACCTGAATCGTTACAAAAGTACTAGTAAAAAAAGAACAGAGGATAACACCCTCCATTCTTATATATTTATTTATTTTATATTCGGATAATAGTCCAATGGATTTGTATGCCCTCCATTTTTTCTGACTTCGAAATGCAAGTGTGGCCCCGTGGAATATCCAGTTGTTCCTATTTTTGCAATCACTTGTCCCTTTTTCACGCTTTGACCATTTTTCACTAAAAGTGTATCATTATGTGCATATAATGTTGATGTGCTACCCCCGTGGTCAATAATGACACATTTTCCGTATCCTCCGTTCCAACCTGCCATGATAACGACCCCATCATTTGCTGCGACTACTGTATCCCCTCTATTATCGGCTAAATCAACTCCAGTATGAAATTTATATACTTTCGCAATAGGATGCCATCTGTTCCCATACGGTGATGATATTCTTGAGTAGTTTGGTGCTGGCCAAGCAAGTTCCCCTCCAACATAAGCCATATTATTTGACGCCTGTAACTTTCTAATTTGTTCTTCTACCTTTTTAGATGTTGCCTCTAATTTATCCAGCTCAGCAACAGCAGCTTTTTGTTCTCTGTTAAGCCGTACTAATACTTGACTTCTCGATGTTAGCTTAACATTTAAGTCTCGTTTTTTTACTATTGCTTGACTTTTCAAGTCTTCACGAGCGACCTTTTCTTCTTCTAACAGCTCTTTTGCCTCTGCAATATTGTTTTTATTATCCATCATTTCCCCGAAGAGGTTTTTATCATAATTCATTATTTGTTTTACAATCTCATATCGTGACAGAAAATCAGAAAAACTTTCTGAATCTAATAAGATTTCTACATAGGATGTACTACCCTCTTCATACATAATTCGTATTCTTTGCTTCAATTGCTCATACTGTTCATCAACATTTTGTGTTGCCTCTATTAATTCATTTTCTTTCTCACTAATTTCTTGATTCGACTGTTCTATTAACAAATCTATTTGTGATAGTTCATAACTTACTACGTCAATTTGGCGATCTAAGACTTCTTTTTCATTCATTATTCCTTTTTTCTGTTTTTCTACTTTTTTTAATGTTTCCTGTGCATCTTGCATTTCCTTATTCACTTTATTTAATTGATTCTGTAAATCATTCATGTCAACAGCACTTACAGAAACTGCTGAGCTAAATAATAAGATAATCATAAATAAAAATGTAAAAAATCTTTTTCTCATCACGAGATCCCCCTGTTCCTGTTCTTATAAAATAATAAACGCACAACCATTTTATACTCTTAGATATTTTCGTATTGAAATAGCACTACCAATTGTACCTATACTAATACCTAGTGCAATAAAAATCAGCATCAATCCTTGTAAAAGGCTACTAAAGCTACGTAATTGAAATATCATCGTGTTTTGATAAATAAAATTAATGGTATAACTATATCCATATCCAATTAATATAAGCGCTAAAATGGCGCCTGTGAATCCTATTATAATTCCTTCAACAATAAATGGCCAACGAATAAACCAATCAGTTGCACCTACAAATTTCATAATATTGATTTCTTTACGCCTTGCAAATACTGTTAACTTAATTGTATTTGAAATAATAAAGATTGAAATCAATACCAGAATCACCATGATACCCATACTTACCATCTGAATAGATTTGGTGATTTTCTGTAATAAATCTACAACTTCGATCTCACCTTTAATATTTACAATTTCCTCCATTTGTTCCAACTGTGTAATAATCTGCTCTGTATGGCTTATATCTTTCGCTGTAATAGTATAAGAATCACGTAAAGGATTGTCCTGTTCTAATCCTTCTAATAAGACTTCATTGTCTTCCCCTAGTTTCTCTTTAAAGTTCTCCAACGCTTTCGCTTTTGTTTCTAGCTCACATTTTTCTACATTCTCTATCGCATTAATTTGTTGTCCTATTGCCTTTACTTGTTCTTCTGTCATACTTTCATCTATAAATGCTTTAATCACCTGTTGGTCTTGTATTTGCTGACCTATATAATTGACATTCGTATTAAACAAGATAAATATACCAAAAATAATAAGCGACGCAACAACTGTACCAATAGAAGCCAAACTCATTATCTGATTCTTCCATATGTTGCCAAATCCCTCTTTTATGAAATATTCTGCCGTTCTAATCTTCATAGCCGTACACGCCCTTCTCATCGTCACGCACAATCTTGCCATCTTCTAGCGCAATGACTCTTTTTTTCATACCATTTACAATTTCCTTTGCGTGTGTAGCCATCACAATCGTTGTCCCTCTTCTGTTGATGTCATACATAAGTTTCACTATATCCCATGCAGTTTCTGGATCAAGATTTCCCGTAGGCTCATCTGCTATTAATACTGCAGGATTATTCACGAGTGCTCGAGCCAATGATACTCTCTGTTGTTCGCCTCCCGATAGTTGGTGTGGATACATCTTTGCCTTTTTGCTAAGCCCAACCATCCCTAATATAGATGGTACTTGTCTGCGTATTTCTTTAGCGGAGGCTTCTACAATTTGCATGGCAAAAGCAACATTTTCATAAACTGTTTTGTTAGGCAATAACCTGAAATCTTGAAACACGGTTCCCAAGTTCCTTCTTAGATAAGGAATATCCTTACGTGTAAGATCATTGACATGATAATCGTTTATGATGATACTGCCATAATCAGCAGTTTCTTCTCGCATTAATAATTTTATTAAACTTGATTTTCCTGCACCACTTGTACCTACAACAAATACAAATTCACCTTTTGCAATATATAAATTGACATTCTTTAGAGCCACTGTGCCATTTGGATATGTCTTTGACACATTTGTCAGTAATATCAAAAGTAACACCTCTTCACTTTTAGGATAACTTCTACTTGACTTATTTCTACATAACTCGTCAAAAACCCTTCCTATTTTTGATTTTTTTCATAGGAATTAAGACCCAAACTCTACGGAACGTTTATTGAAATTTTATTCATCTTCAATTATTCTTAATAGATGGAGGTGTACAATATGGATTGTGATAAGATTGGAAAACTGATACTTGGTTTACGGAAAGAAAAAGGATTGACACAAAAGCAACTTGCCAATGCAATAAATATTAGTGATAAAACAATCTCTAAATGGGAGCGTGGCTTGGGTTGCCCTGATATCTCCTTACTCAGTGAGCTCTCTCAAGTATTAGAAATAAACATCGAACAAATATTATTGGGGGATTTAGAACCCAATGAAGTAGACGGAGGGAATATGAAGAGAATAAGTTTTTTTGTATGTTCAAACTGTGGAAATATAATGACCGCTATCGGGGAAGCTGACATTTCCTGTTGTGGTCGAAAACTCGAGCCACTTGTTCCAAAGCCAGCTGATGAGAAACATCAATTATCTGTGCAGGAAATTGAGAATGATTTCTACATCACTTTCCAACATAAAATGAGTAAACAGCATTATCTTAATTTTATAGCATATGTTGCATGGGATAGAGTACTTTTTGTAAAATTGTACCCAGAGCAAAGTGGCGAAGTACGTTTCCCCAAAATGTACGGTAAAAAATTCTACTTTGGTTGTACTCAACATGGATTATGGGTAAGTGAATAGATTATAACAAAATTTTTGGGGTCACGCTAAAATAATTTATATTCTAATCTTGACCCCATTTTCTCTTATTTATTAAAGGGATAACCTTAAGCTAACCTTAAATGAATATACTTTCATTTAGTTCGGCATAATCAACTGCTTCTCTTATTGTTTTGAAGAATTTCTCAGTCCCTATCACTCTGACCAATTCTGCTTTTTCAAGAACATTATATGGTTGTTCGTTAATTCCTGAAATCAATATTTCTATATGCTTATGATGACAGATTTCAATCATTCTTCTAAATGCGTTTAATGCAGTTGCATCCATTGCAGGCACATATCTCATTCGGAGAATTAGAATATTAGTCTCATCTCCAAGTTCATTAAGTGCATCTAGAAATTTATCTGCTGCTCCAAAAAAGAAAGGTCCATTTATCTCATAAATTTTTATCCTGTCAAATGTTTTAACTAAGTTTTCTTCAGTATTGGTTGCTTCATCATCCCCCTCTTCTGCTATATCCAAATTATCAATATTTACATTTGTAACTTCACTCATTCTTTTCATAAATAAAAATACTGCTAACACCATTCCAATTTCAATTGCTTTTACTAAGTCAATCAAAACTGTAATGGTAAATGTTATTATTAAAACTAAAATGTCACTTTTAGGCGACTTTAATAACATTTTAAATTCACGCCATTCACTCATATTATACGCTACAATAATTAAAATAGCAGCTAATGCGGTTAATGGAATCATCTTTGCTAATGGCATAACCATGACTAAAATAAATAACAGCGTTATTGAATGAACGATTCCAGCAATAGGTGTTTTACCGCCATTCTTAATGTTCGCAACAGTTCTTGCTATTGCCCCCGTAGCAGGTATCCCACCAAATAATCCAGACATCATATTCGCTACCCCTTGTGCAACTAATTCCATATTCGATCTATGTTTTCCCCCAATCATACCATCAGATACAACAGCTGATAATAATGATTCAATTGAGCCGAGAATAGCAATCGTAAAAGCTGGTGCTATTAAATATCTTATCTTTCTAATCGAGAATAGCGGTATTTGAAATTTTGGGAGTTCAGATGATATTTGACCAAATTTTGTTCCGATGGTTGCGACTTCCAAATTGAAAGCATATACAATAATTGAAGTTATTATTAACGCTACTAAAGCTCCAGGAATTTTTTTGTTAATTCGAGGCCACCCAATTATAATGATAAGCGCTAATAATCCAATGAATGTTGTCTGAATGTTAATTGTATTCAATGACTTAAAATATACAATCCATTTTTCTATAAATTCAACTGGCACACTTTTAATTGATAAACCAAAGAAGTCTTTAATTTGAGAAGAGAAAATCACTAGAGCTATTCCACTTGTAAATCCTGTTGTTATAGGATATGGAATATATTTTATTACTCCTCCAAGTTTCATTACCCCCAGTAAAATCATTATCATGCCAGCAAGAATTGTTGCGATTGTTAACCCTTCTATTCCAAACTCAGTAACAATTCCATATACGATAACCATGAAGGCTCCTGTTGGCCCCCCAATTTGAACTCTGCTACCTCCAAGTAAAGAAATAAAAAATCCAGCAATAATAGCTGTATATAAACCTTTTTCTGGATTGACCCCTGAAGCAATTGCTAATGCTATTGATAATGGTAACGCAATAATCGCAACAATTATACCAGCAGTTAAATCATTCAGAAATTGTTCTTTACTATAATTTTTTAATGTAGAAATGATTTTAGGTTGTAATTTTGACATTTGATCCACTTCTTTCTGATGTATTTTATTTTAAGTAGTAGCTACATACCAAACAATCTAATCTTACTCCTTTAATTTTTGAATAGCAATACTTTTTTCGCTTAAGTAAATAAATCATTCAAAAGTAAAAGAGCCACCTTTTTTGGGCAGCTCCCTTCGTATTACTTCATTACGTTTTTCGTATAAGTTACTATATTCCTTATATCTTCATAGGACTTGTGTCTAAGTATTTTTTGACCATCATTGCTACTTGAAATGTAACAGCATGCTCAAAATTTCTTAAATCTAGCCCCGTAAGCTTTTGTATTTTATCCAATCGATAGACAAGTGTATTTCTATGAACATATAATTGTCTAGATGCTTCACTAACATTAAGATTGTTTTCAAAAAACTTCTGTATCGTCAGGATAGTTTCACTATCCAATGAATCTATTGATTGTTGTTTAAATACTTCAGCTAAGAATAATTCACATAGGGTGGTAGGTAGTTGATAAATCAATCTGCCTATACCCAGATTTTCATAATTCATTATGAATTTTTCTGTGTCAAATACTTTTCCAACCTCTAAAGCAATCTGCGCCTCTTTATAAGACTTTCCTAATAAATTGATACTGTCTACGACACTACCAATACCGATAAGGCTTTTCATCAATACCTCAGTATTCAAAGTATCCATGATGGTTTTAGCAATTCTCTCAATGTAGCTCGGTTCATAATCTTCCTTTAACTCTTTTACTAATGCAATATTTCGATCATCAATCACAATCACAAATTCCTTGTCTTTTTCTGGAAACATATTTTGAATAATATCTCGTACCGAAAGATTGTTATTCTCGAACGTACGTATTACTAAAACAAGTTTTTTAACATTTGGGTTTAGATGAAATTCTTTTGCTTTGATAAAAACATCTCCTGGAAGTACATTGTCCAGTAAAATATTTTTTATAAAATTGTCTTTATCATATTTTTCATCATAATACTTTTTAATATTCGCAAAACTGATGGTCAGTAGTAGACAATTTTTTTTGGCCTCTGCATCTTCACCTGATACAAACACAATATGTTCTACGCTACTACCCTTACCAATCGGCAAAAACGTGAAACCATTTGCTATGATCGGTTCTTCCTGATTGGTGAATTTAGAGAAAACCAATTCTATCTGACCGCCTTCTTTAACCACATTAGAACATGCTACTATCAATCCTGTAAAATCTATTACTCCAAATTCTTTATCAATTATGTCTTTCATTTGGTATACTACATTTCTAAATAATGTACTTATCAAAAGTGATTCTCCTCCCTGTATAAGTAATTTTTCTCCCTAAACTATTTTCAATTTTTTTATATATATTTTATTATACAATAAAAAAAGGGAAAAATATATTGTTCTGATACATTTTTTCCTTTTTTTTCTTATTTTTTTTAGTCTATAATATTTTTTTGAGTTTCTTTATCAAAAATGTGTATTTTGTTAACGTCAAATGCAACCTTCGTCATTGTACCTGACTGAGCCGTTGTTCTCGGATGAACCCTTGCCGTAAAATTGATTCTATTTGTAGACATATATAAAAATGTATCCGAACCCATCATTTCAGCAACATCAACTTTTGCTTCTACAATCGCATCTGGCATGGATGAAATATAGATTTCTCCATCATGAATATCTTCTGGTCTTATACCAATAATAACTTCCTTACCAATATATCCAGCGTTTTCTATTTTCTTAGCTCGTCCAGCTGGTATCTTTACTGCATTCTTACCAAATTTGAGCCAAATGTCATCATCTCTTCTTTCGATTTTAGTAGGGATAAAATTCATTTCTGGACTTCCTATAAATCCACCTACAAACATATTAGCAGGTTCTTCATAAATGGATTGTGGTGTGCCAATTTGATATACGCATCCATCTTTCATAACAACTATTTTCGTACCCATTGCCATCGCTTCTGAAGGCGAATTAGTAACATATATAAACGTAGCTTGAAGTTTTTGATGAAGTTTATTTATTTCCGTACGCATCTGCTTTCTCAATTTATCGTCAAAATTTGAAAGCGGATCATCCATGAGGTATAACTTTGGTTTTCTTACAATTGCACGACCTAAATCAACTTTCTGACTTTCAACATCTGATAAGGCTTTCGGTTGCTTATCTAATAGGTGTTCAATTTCTAATAGTTTAGCCGCCTCACTCACTCTTTTTTCAATCTCATTGGCTGGCATTTGTCTAAGTTTTAATCCAAAAGCAATATTATCATAAACTGTCATATCTGGATATAGGGCAGAGTTTAGAGAAACCATCGCTATATCTCTATTCTTTGGTGCAACTTTATTAACTAGTTTATCACCAATGTATAGTTCACCTTCCGTTACTTCCTCTAAACCAGCTACTATTCTTAATATAACAGACTTACCACTTCCAGTTGGCCCGACTAGAACCAATAATTCTTTTTCATCAACTTCCAAATTAAAATTACTGATAGGAATAATGCCTCCTGATATTGTTCTACAAACATCCTTTAACTTCAAGCTTGTCATTTAATTCACACCCCTATATTCTTTTATCCAGTTGTTATTTTTATTTACATAAAGATAATATACCATATTCAATCTTATCATGTTAGTACATATTTGTACAAAAAAAAGATATAATTTTAGTAACTTTGCATAAATAGAAAAGGATAGAGAGTTGAACAAAACATCAACTCCCTATCCTTTTCTATTTTTCTCCTTTTATTTCCTGAATAATCAATTTCCAACTCCAGCTGCTTTTTTAATTTGTTCCTGATGATCCTCAGATATTAGGTTATCTTTATGGCGTGTGCTGTTTAAAAAATGGATATCAAAATGTCCATCAAAATTATTATCTGTGATTTGCTGAATACTGTGAGGCATATTTGTTACTGAAACAGCTATTTTTCGTCCATCATATTCGATTATTGCAGCTCGTGCAACCCAACTCCATTTATATCCCCAAATCTCATACATTGTAGCTGTATCTTCTTCAGTTAAAGGTTCACAATCCGCATGAAATGCACCATAACTTCTGATAACGTTGAAACTTTTGCCTGTCTGTATATCTGTTACTTTTGCCTTTGCACCAATTGGAAAAACATATTGTGCTTGCGTCCACCAGTCTAGATACTCCCCGTATGCTGGCCCTAATGTAGACATTACAGGAACATTATGAACAGGAATAGTGAGTTTTTGACCAATATTTAATACTGATTGGTCCGTGAGATTATTAGCTTTCATTAATTCAGTCATTGGTATGCCATGCATAATGCTTATCTCCCATATGTTATCTCCCTTTTGAACTAAATATTCTTCATACGTGATATAGGGTTGTGATTCTTCTACTGGCAGATTTTCTTCCACTGGTAGTTGCTCTGGAATAATTAATTCTTGACCTACATATATAATAGAACTTTCAACTAATTGATTTACATCTAAAATATCTTGGATAGAAACATCATATTTTACACTTATTTTCCATATGCTTTCGCCCGCTTCGACTACATGAATTTTTTGTTCTTGATTTGAAATTTCTTCTAGTGGTACTTGATTTTCTTGGGTAGGTATGTTTATTTTTTGATCAATATATAAGTACTGATTTGCGTCCAATTGATTAAGTTCTATAATATCCTGTATGCTCAATTTATAGGCGTCAGCGATTTTCCACAAAGTATCTCCACTTGTTACTACATATATATTGTCCTTATCTAAGACCGCAATAGGAATTTTCAACTCCTGCCCTACTAAGATATTGTTTGTGTCTTCAATTGCATTTGCATCAATAATCTCTTGAACACTTGTGTCATACTGTACACTTATCTTCCATAAAGAATCACCTAATGCAACTGTATGTTTAGTGAAATCATCACCAGTAGCATTTGATGTAATCATAGGAGCGAATGTTAACAAAGCTGAAATACCTGCGATCGCTAACCCTCTTTTCATTTTTCCCTTCACAAAATCCCTCCCGTTAATTTGTTTACATAAAATCTTTTACAGACCTAATATATGTATCGCCACTAATGTACTTCTACTTAACCTTTTATGTAAACTTCTATATTTTACTAGCTATTTAATTATATACTTCTACTTTCATTATTAAGTGAATAAAAATGTAAAGATATCCCTATAACTTATTGCACCTTGGAGGAATCAATAATGAGACTTAATAACAAGTCCATATTTTACAGCGCACTTGTCCTAACCAGCGCTAACTTTTTTGTCCGTGTGCTAGGATTTATTTATAGAATATTTTTGAGCAGAACGATAGGCCCACAGGGAATGGGATTATATCAATTAATTTTTCCTGTATATATGATTACTATTACTATAACTTCATCAGGTATCCCACTCGCTGTCTCTCGTATTATTGCTCAGCGCAGAGCAATCAATGATGAAAGTGGCATCCGCCGAACAGTGAGTGTTGCGCTTTATTTTGTAGCCTTTTTAGCCTTGCTATTGTCAGTAGTTATTGTTTTTAATGTAGATTCCATTGCGAATAATATACTTCATGAAGCTAGAACACGTAACCCTCTTCTTATATTTTTCCCATGCATTTTAATTACTGGCATAGGTGCTGTTTTTAAAGGTTATTTCTATGGGACTAAAAATGTACGCCCTTCTGCGCTGTCAGAAATAATAGAGCAAATAGTAAGAATTGTATTAGTAGTGACCATTTTATTGAAAATTTCTTCCTTTGATGAACAAACAGCTGCATCTATTGTTATCTTAGGAATGGTGATTGGGGAATTATCAAGTGCGCTTTATTTGCACCATCGTTATCGAAAATCTACAAAAAAAATCTATAGTCAGTCCAATAAGACACTTTCAACATTTGGTTTATCTAATCAGATGCTTGCAATAGCGATTCCTGTAACACTTACACGCTTAGCTTCTTCTTCTATTAACTCCGCCAACGCAATCCTCATCCCACAGAGGTTAATGGCTAGTGGGTTATCTAGTCATGATGCAATTGGTTTATTTGGAATTGTTTCTGGTATGGTTACACCTTTGCTTTTTCTTCCATTCACTTTAATTAGTGCACTATCTGTTGTAATCATCCCAAATCTTTCTGAAGATAAAATGCTTAATAACTGGCATAATATTAGAGATAAAATTTCAAAAAGTATTTTTATGACCTCATTAACTGCTTTTGCCAGTATGGGTCTGTTGATTCCTCTAGCTCATCCAATTGGTATTATTCTCTACCAGCAACCATCGGTTGGAAAATATCTTATAATTTTAGCTCCGTCAATAATTTTTTTGTGTCTCCAACATCATTTAAGTAGTATCCTTAATGGTCTAGGCAAACAAATTCGAGCTGCAATACATTTTATGTTTGGTGGGATCATACAAATTTTATGCACTAACTTTTTAGTTGCGAATCCCAATTATGGCATTTATGGATTTGCTTTTGGATTTTTTATTTCAACAATTGTCGTTTCATCATTAAATTTATATGTAGTCATTCAAACAGCAAAATTAGATTTTGAGTGGATAGAATGGATCTTTAAACCTGCTTTTGCTTGTTTATTGATGGGGCTAACCATACGACTATTATACAGTGCTTTTATATCTTTCAATATGCCCCATTTATTTTCTCTCATTTTCTGCGCAATGATAGGATTAGTAATTTTAATCTCTATATTATTTATTTTTAGACAATTTAAATAATAAATGCAATATGCAACATTGTTTTTTTGTGCTTTTTACAAATAGATTTTAATTCCATTTAAGCGTATAATATCTTAAGTTTTGCAGTAGAAAAGCAGAAAAGTACCCCGTAAGCCACTGAGAATAGTGAATTTGCGGGGTTTGCATTTTTTCGTTTTTTTGTAGCGTAAAATTACCTTTTTTTAGTTTTTGAAATATTTTTTTTGATTTGTTGTAATGTTCTTATCTTTGCTGAGAAATCAACGTTTGTAGCTTCCCCAATATCTTTTAATACCTCATCATAATAATCAAATAAATAATAGTTTTGATCAATATTAGTACATGTACAGCTCTTTAAGCTCTCAATCATTTTTGTAATACTATGTTTACCATCAGTAATGTGTTCAAGTATTCTCGCTAGAACTAGGGCAATAAAGCAAGTTAGAAAATGTGCTTTGATATGCTCTTCTGTTGAGAGAAAAACTGGTCTGGTTTCTAAATCACTCTTTGTTACTTTAAATGATTCTTCGATTTTCCATAAACCACGATAAATATCAATAATTCTGCTTGCTGATTCTTTGTATTCGCTTGTTACAAGTACATAATATCCATCTAAAGCTTCTTGAGTCTTAATTTTATCATCATCGAGTTCTAAAACTTTTCCTGAAACAATTTCACCAGTTGATTTATCAAAGCTGATATTCTTAATATAAGAAGTTGCACCATAAGCAGTTGCTCTATTGTAGCTTGCAGGTGACTTAATAAGCCTTCTTGCTTTTTCAAGAGCTTTTTCTCTTTCGAACCTTGCTTTCTTAGCATACTTCTTACTATAGAAAACAACTTGTTTTTCATGAACAGTTCTTTTAATTTTTTTCCCAGTGATACTTGTAACCCAAATTTCTCTGGGATATAATCTTTCTTTCCACTTGTAATCCTGTCCGTACCACTCGTAGTCTGTATCATCAGTAATATAGTTTTTTAATTCGTTATTTGCACCTCGTGCAGATTGACTAAAAACATAACCATCCTTAGCAGACAAAGTATAGTAAATATTATCACCAGTAGACATACCCTTATCAGCAACCACAATAACTTTACCAAGATCAAACTCTTTTTTCATCCTAGAGAAAGTAGGGCGATAAGTCAGACAATCATTAGTATTACCAGCATATAAGTCATAGGTAATAGGAATTCCATTAGTATCCATAAACAGTCCCATTTGAATAATAGGGTTTGGTCGGTGTTCTTTACAAACACCTTTACGTCTAAAATCATCTTCATGATCAGATTCAAAATAATAATTTGTGACATCATAATAAACAAGGCTGGTATCTCTACCATAATGGTCTTTGATTTGATCATTAATCCACTGTTGTAATTCGTATCCCTTATCATTAAAAAAGCTAAGAGCTCTATACACATCATCGAGGGAGTAATTTACTCTTTCAAAAAACATATCTCTGTTTTCATAAGCTTTTTTCTTAGAAGAAGGCATCAGAAGTCTAGAGAAGACCAATAGCTTCATAATGTTATTTGTATTCGCTTCAATTTTAGTAGAGCGTTGTCTGTTAATCAAAAACTTATCAATTTGAAGCGTGTGATATAGTGAACTAAAAGCAGCATATCCAAAGTTCTTCCGGTTGTTAGTTCCGACTTTAAGTTTCTCATCATGACTAAATTCAAGCTTAATAGGTTTAGATTCAATAGCTTTTTGTATCTTCATTTCTTCGACAACTTGAGTGAAATGAGCGATAGGGTCATCGTACTCTTTAATAAGTTCATCTAAGTAACCAATAGATTGGATCGTTCTAGCCCTAGGTTTCTTAGTAATCTTATCTCTATAGCTTTCAGCAATAGCTAAATATGTTCTTCCAGTTTTATTATTTTTTGATTTTTTTAAATACATAAATATCTCCCAGATTTAATAGTATATTACTATTATAGCATAAAATGATACTAAAGACTACAAAAACACGAAAGAAAAATAAAAAAAATAAAGCCTGAAACAATTGGTATAACTTTGTTTCAAGCTTAGCTATATGTAAAGTTGCTGCAAAACTTCGGTGGATAGAATGGATCTTTAAACCTGCTTTTGCTTGTTTATTGATGGGGCTAACCATACGACTATTATACAGTGCTTTTATATCTTTCAATATGCCCCATTTATTTTCTCTCATTTTCTGCGCAATGATAGGATTAGTAATTTTAATCTCTATATTATTTATTTTTAGACAATTTAAATAATAAATGCAATATGCAACATTGTTTTTTTGTGCTTTTTACAAATAGATTTTAATTCCATTTAAGCGTATAATATAGACAAATAATAAAAACAGAAGAAAGAGGAGGCGATGAGATGTATAATACTATGACAGATATGGAATTCGGAAATGTTAATAATCGTAGAATTCACAGACCAAAAAATACAGAACGATTGAGAGATAGATAGCCATGGATAAGTAAATATTTTTCTTTTTCCATGGTTGTTTTTTATCTCTCATCGTTCTTTAACATAAATATATTTTTTTACTCAGCAGTTTCTAGCGCAATACTAATCATATCATTAAGCGTTTGTTCTCTCTCTAATGCATTAATTTCCTTATGTGTGACCAAACTATCACTCACTGTTAATATTGCTAATGCCTTTACACCAAATTTAGCCGCTGTTGAATAAAGAGCTGTTGTCTCCATTTCAACCGCTAGTGTTCCAAATCTCGCCCATTGTTTCCAACCTTCAGTGTCATCTTCATAGAATGTATCACTTGATAGAATATTACCACATTTCACTTGAAGTCCTTTTTCTACTGCGATTGTATACGCTTTATTTAATAGTTCAAAGTTCGCTGTTGGGGCATAATCCCCATCAAATCTTCTTTGATTAAATCTAGAGTTTGTTGATGCACTCATAGCTAAAATTACATCCCTAAGCCCAATATCTTTTTGAAATGAGCCACATGTACCAATTCTTATTAAGTTCTCCACACCATATTCACTAATTAGTTCGTTAATATAAATATCCATCGAAGGGATTCCCATCCCACTGCCCTGTACAGAAATTCTTTTCCCTTTATAAGAACCAGTAAAACCTAACATTCCTCTCACATTGTTATAACATTCTACATCCTCAAAGAAATTTTCTGCAATATATTTTGCCCTTAATGGGTCTCCCGGCAACAATACTGTTTTTGCAATTTGTCCTTTTTTCGCTCCAATATGTATGCTCATAATCTACCTCCATTTATTTTTTATAACATGGGGACATCTTCAGCCTCGTTATAACGCTCTCATAGTTAGTGATATTCGTTTTCTTTCTACATCCACCTCAAGCACCTTAACCTGCACAATATCACCTACCGCTACCACATCCATAGGATGTTTTACATATTTATCACTGAGCTCAGAAATGTGTACCAATCCATCTTGGTGTACCCCTATATCCACAAAAGCGCCAAAATCAATTACATTTCGAACTGTCCCCGTAAGTACCATATTCGGTTTCAAATCCTCCAAATGCATGACATCGCTCAATAATATTGGTTTAGGTAGCTCGTCCCTCGGATCCCTACCTGGTTTTAGTAACTCATCCACAATATCTCTCAACGTGGGTAATCCGATGCCTAAATTTTCGCAAAGCTGTTTGCGATCTGCTTCTGCAACTTTATCTTTCAGTCCTTGTAATTGATTCGCCTTCACGTCATCCACCATATAATTCATCTTTTTTAATAATTCTTCTGCTGCTTTATAGGATTCTGGATGTACTGATGTATTATCGAGTACATTGGTTCCTTCAGTAATTCGC